>NZ_JARZHF010000005.1 GCF_029891575.1 Salipaludibacillus daqingensis
CAGCGTTCGTCCTGAGCCAGGATCAAACTCTCCGATAAAGTATGATGACTTTTCATCAAGTTTGATGTCCATGACATCAAAACCAAACTTTCGTCTGGCGTTTGTCGAATGTTTCCATTCAACGATTTGTTTCTATTGACGGGATATTTTAAAATATCCCACTTCGCTTGGCTTCTTGTTTAGTTTTCAAAGGTCAATTTGTTGCTAATGTCGTTTTTGGCGACTTAATTAATATAACATAATGTCACTGATTAAGTCAACAACATTTTGTTTTTCTTTCTCGCTAATTAAGAGTAAATAAAATCTTCGTCTCGTTAGCGACAAGATATAATATACCATAATAAATTATATTAATGCAATACTTTTTTTATAAAGAATTAATTTTATATTAATGTTGTGTTCCAATTATCCTTGTATATCTTAATTAGAGGTTAACATAGAAGGTAGTAAAAATACATAACGGCTCACAAAAAAACATTAATAAAAATATGTTTTAAAGAGGCTAAATTAAATTAACCTCTTTTATTATTGAACAATCAACCTACTATATTTAATACTGCTTACCTCCTATATTAAAAAGGTAGTATATTTATGACTATACTATTGACATAAAGTTTGTTAACCATTAGGTTCATTCACAACATATTGACGATGAAAAATAGCTTTTCCCTTCGTCTGCTGCTTAACTACATTAACATACCCTTTTTGAACCAAATACTCTAACAGTATACTTAAGTCCAACGAGTACTCATGAATGGATAACTGATCTTTCAACTCCTGAATTGTCCATGGCTCATCTTTAGTTTTCATCAATTCTAATAAATGAGCACTACCTAGCTTTGTTTTTGTCATTAACTCAAACTCATTTGCAATTAACAAAAGTTCCAGTTTTTTATCGATAGATTCATTACCTGTCACTAACTCAGAATAAAGTTTATGAATTTCAGGCTCTATTTTTTTCACTTGTTGCCAAACTGTTACTTCAGGATAAAATCCATGCTCAATGACTGACAATCTTGCTAAATGGTGGAGTGCATGAACAATTTGATTATAAGAATCTAAATAATGCCCTTCATAATACAATGATTTCCCGTCAGTAAATCGACGAATAAGTTTAGAAAATTCTACCCCAATTTTGATTTGACGCTCTTCTATCGGAAACTCCATCATTTGTTGCCGAAATTTCTTCATAAATTCATTTCTATCATAAATAACTTTTCCATTCACTAACCAATCGATGACTTTCCTATTTGAATTATTTAATAACCAATCATTAAGTTGAAGTGTATTAACTAAATGCATAGCTACTTTATATCCGTCATATTCATAATGTTTGATTTCCCAGTCTGGTTTGTTGTCAGAAAGAATCACAAACAAGACAACATCAAAATAATCTGTATTTGCATCCAATTGTTTCCGTTTCTCCATTGAAATAATTCCTAGAGTATCTTCATCATTTGTCCGATCTTGATATAATTGTCGAAGTAGTTCATCCATTATTAACCCCCCTATGTATCTGCAATGTATAGTTCTCTTTATTAAATCTTCATTTATCTTCACTTTTGATCCCATCAAAAATAACAACCGAATAGTTCGAGAAGTAATGTTACGTCGTTAACCTTTAAGTATTATACATTTGGAAAGCTACACCTGCCATTTATAATTCACATGCCTCCTCCTTCTTTTTCGACATCTTATACTTATTTCCTTTATCTTTTCAGATAAACTTTTTAATCAAACCTTTACAAACTATTATTCAATCTATGCAATATGGTATAATTCCATATTGGGAGGCGTTTATTATGGCAGTTAAATACACGAATAAAATTAATAAAATAAGAACTTTCGCACTCGTCCTTATATTCGCAGGAATCATCATCATGTATATAGGCCTTTTCTTTCAAACGAGTCCATTTTTCATGACATTGTTGATGCTACTTGGGTTTTTATCGATTATTGCAAGTACTGTTATATACTTTTGGATTGGTATGCTGTCGTCTAAAACAGTCCAAGTCCTTTGTCCAGATTGTGAAAAGTATACGAAGATGCTTGGACGAGTTGACGCTTGTATGTATTGCAATGCACCATTGACGTTAGATAAATCATTAGAAGGAAAAGACTTTGACGAGAAGTACAATCAAAGAAAAGGCAAGAGGAAATAATAATTCCTCTTGCCTTTTCTTTGATTTTTAAGCTGGTTACTACTTCAGTACAATTGAACAAAAAAACTGGAAACAAAAAGCTTCCAGTTGAGAATCAATGTTTTTGGTTTTTTTGACAACTTGGACACTCGCCGTAGATTTCCATTCTATGATTTGTTACTTTAAATCCAGTAACATGTTCAGCCAATGTCTCTACTTCATCTAGTCCAGGATAATGAAAGTCTACAATTTTCCCACACTCTTCACAAATGACGTGATAATGATCTGACGTATTGCTGTCAAATCTACTTGATGAGTCTCCATACGTTAACTCTCTTACCAAACCAACTTCCTTAAACACACGTAAATTGTTGTATACTGTAGCTACACTCATGTTTGGGAATTTGCTCTCAAGAGCTTTATAAATATCATCAGCAGTTGGGTGCGCTTTTGCACTAAATAAAAACTCTAAAATAGCATGACGTTGCGGTGTCATTCGAACTTTCGTATCTTTCAAAGAATGTAGAGCATCTTGAAGTCGAAGGTTTTCCATTGATTTCACCTCTTCTAGTTAAAACTGGATTATAATACTAAAGATATTGAATGCACGAACGAAACAATATAAATACTCTCGAAGTAAGCATTATTACTTTATAATATTTACAATCAGTATACATAATCAACACAACGATTGTCAATCTAAACAACACATCATACTAGGAAAAGGTAAAGCGAACCTTCTGAATTAATATCACTTATTTTCCACTTGTTTAAAAAATGGCAAACTATCTTTTACATCAATGAGAAATGACGTATATCTACTAGAAGCCTCTTTAGACTTTCCTTTTTTCTCCTCTACAGATAGACAAATTTCTTTCATATTTTGTTTCACATTTTCAATATCTTCTTCCGAAATACCTATAAGGAATGTTGTACTCCCTTTTTTCATAAACCCTCCACTACTAGCTAACTCAGTCATACGATAATTTCTTTCCTTCAGACCTGTTTCTAAAGCATCCCGATAGCGGTTTTGCACAACACATATCATTAGCTTCATTAGATAACCTCCTTTTTAGTATCCTTTTTTTGGATCAATTAAATTGATATAGTCTCCTTCACGATCAAGGAATACTTTCAAGTTATGTTCAAATATTTCAAAAGCTCTCGGTTGATATTGAGGAGATATCCCTGACAAATGCGGAGTAACAGTTATTTTCGATTCCCCCCAAAATGGATGATCTTCTGGCAATGGTTCTTCATTGAAAACATCTAAAACTGCATGATGTAGTTCTCCATTTTTCAAGGCAATCAGTAAGTCTTTTTCATGAATGGCATTACCCCGCCCCATATTTACAAGAACAACATTATTTTTCATTTTCACAAATTGATTTCTTGCCAAGATCTTATTTGTATCATCCATTTTTGGAAGAACAGAAACGATATAGTCCGCATTTTCCAATAAACTATCTATGTTCGCTTTAGTAACCATTTGATCGAAATTTTCTACTTTTCGTCCACTTCTATTCATTCCTATAACTCTCATATTAAAAGCTTTTGCTAATCTCGCCACTTCTTTTCCTATAGCTCCTGCCCCTAATACGCCTAACGTTTTTTCATTTAATTCCGTCATTTTAGGTGATCGATCCCATTTATGATTAGCTTCATTTTCAATAACTACTTTCGTCTGTCTAGAAACTTGAAGCATCATCCCAATAGCATATTCAGCCATTGGAGTGGAATGAATTCCTTTAGCATTCGTCACAATAATTTCTTTCTTCTTAATGGAATGAAATGGCATCTCGTCTAAACCAGCTGATATAACCATGATCCACTTCAAATGTGTAGCATTTTCTATATGTTCATCTGATAAGTCTTCTCCATAAGTTATGAGAATATCAGCATCTTTTAAATCTTTCTCTGCTTCATCTATATGTGTATGAAAACGAAAATGAAATTCTGGATACGTGGCAGTAAGTCGAATCCTTATATCTCTCCTGATTTTTGCAGAAGTCACGACAATCATTTCTTCGACCTCCAAGTAAGTTGTTATTTAACCATTATATTATCACAAGCCTTATAAAGAAACATGCACCACTTATATAGAAGAAAGTAACTAAAAACTCTTTAAATAATGAACCATAACAGATAATAAACTCATGAGTTAGTTAACCACCTTCACTTATTACGTGCTATTAATTCATTCGTTAAATTAAAATGACGGTTTACTTAATCATTTCTATTCAGTTGAAATTGATAATGTTCTGTTTTCGTTTCACCATTCACTCTCCAATTAACGATTGCTGTAGCGTGAATTTCTTCTCCACTGAAGTCCTGACATTGTTCACATTCTTCCTCATGTGCAATTTCACCATCGAAATCTGTTATTTGTAAGTCTTGAAAGAAAAATCCCCCTACTTCAGTTTCCACAAAGAATTCAATTGCTTCCATATCTTCTATAGAAATATTTTCATTACTATAATCTAATTTAACCCCTATAGTTGCATCTTCACTTTCAAGGTCATTAATATAAAAAGTAGCTATCCAGTCATTCTTAGTCATTTCATCACTTAAATCCGGTCGAAAAGGTTCCGCATAGTCATCTTGTAAGAAAATCATCACCCCAACAACAATAAGTCCAATTAATACAAACGGAATAATATGTTTCATGAGCCTTCCTCTCCATCTCCTCTAGTTCTAGCTAATCTTATTTTACCAAAGGTTTTAAGTTAATAGTTTCAAATTCAAAACTCTACACGATTATTTCCATAGTTTTCTATACTCCGTTTATTGAAATAATTACAAAACAAATACAATGGAATGGTTTGTTGATGAGAAGATCCATTCAACTTGTATATAACCATCACTTATCATAAAAATCATGTTAAAATTTCACTAACGAAAGGAGGAGATTCTCTTGAAAATATTGTTTTCTTTATGTTTGCTTCTTCTCACCATAAGCTGTTCTCCAACAGAAAAAGAACCTGATTTTCAAGGAATGGTGGCAGGTTTTCCTGGTCGTTTTGATATATTACTTGTCTTAAAAGAAGATAACCTTGCTGGTGAAACAGTGATAAATGATGTAAGTCGTCACCCACAGCAAGATTACTCAGCAAATGCTTACCGAATTCAACTCCAATCATCTACTGAGATAATCGATGAAAATGGTAATAAAAGTACATATGATGACATAGATAACCATACAAATTTATTTCTAATGAACAGAAAGACTCGGATTACTACTAAAGAAGACTGGACGGAGACCTGGACGGAATTAGATCGTTATTTACGTTATCAACCTCGGTTCCTTCCAAGTTATACTGCTGAAACTATTGAGTTGTTTCCATACAGATTAGAAGACTTTATTGATTTCCAATCACCACTCAGTGAGTCAAAGTTAGCTATCTTCACTTTCCACCAAGACGAAAGTGACCTTACATTCATTTCGACTGCCGACGAGGAATTACGTTCACATCTAGGTTCTCGAGAAAAGATTAGTTGGGAAAGTTTCTCCCTCGATGATAGTCATCCATTACGAAAAGAACTAAATTTAGACCCCTTTAAACATATAGTTCTTTCTCGCAACGGAAAGGAGATATTAACTGACGATTGGGAAGATATTGTAAGCTTTTTCAAAGAACGAGAGCTACAATAAACGTTAGTTTTCAAAATGTAGTTGACTAACAAATAGGAGGGATTGCATGAAAAAGTATTTTTTACTGTTACTTATTCCCCTATTAATATCTAACAGTTGTTCTAATGAAGAAAATAAAATACAAGATAGTGTTGATATTGAAGGTCGTTATATGCAGACAGCCTCGCGAGATCATTCATTTACCCTTTTTGTCGAAGACTCTCTTTCTGGTAAAACATATAAAAATATTCACGTTCTTCCCTATGAGTTACCAAATCCTTATGAGGCAGAAGCGTATCGAATACATTTAAACGAAGACACCCTTTTTGTTGATAAAGAAACAGGCGAAGAAACGACATTTACTGAAACAAACTTCCCATTCCATTGGCCAAACCAACACGTATCTGTAAAAGTACAAGAAGAATTCGAGCCTATAAAACAACAGTCAGGAAGTCATATTGTCTATGAACTAAGATTACTTCCTATTTATACAGCTGAAAAAGTGATCACGTCACCCTATACATCGGATGACTTTATCAATGTTCATACGCCAGTCAAAGATAATCACTTTATCCTCTATATATTCGACGAAACTTTCAACAGAGAATATCTCTCAACATTATATGAGTATGCATCTCATCATGAGACGAGGAATGAAACGAACATTGATATTAGACACGGAAACCCTGGATATTTCGTGAATTTCCTAGATTTAGATGATGAAGAACCTGTTTTTATGCTGCTTACAAGTGAAGGGGAATCGGTCCGAACAAATGATTGGGTAGAGATTGATTCCTATTTTAAAAATAAATTAGGCGTGAAACTCCCTAATGTTAGAGATGTAAATTGGAGACCACCGTTAAGTGATTAGTGGAGTAAATATTGTGAAAATTTTAAAAAAACTAAGACCCACCTGAAATATTAATTCAGGTGGGTCACATTATTACTTCGTGTTATCTTGAAGATATTCAAGCGCTTCTTCAACGTGGCCTTTCACACGAACTTTACGCCATTCATTCATAAGTTTACCTTCTTTATCAAGGACAAACGTCGAACGTTCGATGCCCATATACTCTTTCCCAAAGTTTTTCTTTAACTTCCATACACCAAACTCTTCTGCTAGTTCATGGTCTTCATCTGCAAGCAATTCAAATGGAAGATCGTGTTTATCAATGAATTTTTCATGTTTTGAAACGGGATCAGGGCTCACCCCAACAATAACCGCGTCTAATTCCTTGAAACTTTCATAGTTATCTCGAAAATCACACGCTTCTGTCGTGCAACCTGGTGTCATGTCTTTAGGATAAAAATAAAGCACGACGTATTTCCCACGGAAATCTGATAGAGAAACTTCTCCGCCACCATTCGCTTTTAGTGTCTGATCTGGAACTTGTTGTCCTATTTCAATTGTCATGATCCATCCTCCTTAACGTTTATCATTCTCATCATAACCAATTTTTTCGTCTGCTACAAACGATTTGGTTGACGACTTGGTCTTTCGTCATAATGAATAAACGTTGTAACAACAAAAGCTGCCGGTAACAAGTATCCAATCAAGGCTTGAATCATCGCAATCCAACGACCAATACCTTGTGGAATAATATCTCCATATCCAACCGTGAGAAGAGTCACTGCACTGAAATATAGAACATCTTCAATTAAATGAAGAAACGTATCAGTATGGAGAGAATCACTTTCTTTCAAAACAGATATTCCAGATAATTCAAGAGAAATATACAAAACACCAAAACCTACCATAACATTTGCATAAACAAACAATAGGACAACAAAGTGGCGAATCGATATTTTTCTACCATAGGAAGGCTGCTTTTTTATCAATAAATACAAACTCATCGCTATTCCTACAACTGATGCAATCATGGCTACTAAAATTAAGAGGCCTTTCATTTAATCCCCCCTTTTCAATCTATGTACCTTAAGGTGAAATTAGGACATGTTTGTTCAACTTCACCATACTTACTTTTGATCTTTCATTGACTAATTTTTCAAGATAGATCAACGATTTGTGACGATTAAACAAGGAGATTATGCTGAAAACCAACCATTCATGATACAATCATATCTGGTAAAACGAGTATACATAGGAGGATTATAACCATGTCATATGAAAAATCAGAACGACTCTATAAAGAGGCAAAAGACGTCATTCTTGGAGGAGTGAACAGCCCATCAAGGTCTTATAAAGGGATAGGTGGTGGAACTCCCGTCTTCATGAAAAAAGGCAAAGGTCCGTATTTTTGGGATGAAGATGATAACAAATACATTGATTATTTAGCTGCTTACGGGCCAATTATTACGGGTCATGCTCACCCGCACATTACTGAAGCAATTAAATCAGCTGCTGAAGATGGTGTTCTCTATGGTACGCCTACAACGCATGAAAACACATTTGCTAATATGTTACGAGATGCCATTCCTTCATTAGAAAGAGTGCGTTTTGTAAATTCAGGAACAGAAGCGGTGATGACAACCATCCGAGTTGCTCGAGCTTATACGGGAAGGGATAAAATTATTAAATTTGCTGGATGTTATCATGGTCATTCTGATTTAGTATTAGTAGCCGCAGGGTCTGGTCCTGCCACTTTAGGTAGTCCCGATTCAGCCGGTGTGACGAAAAGTATTGCCAAAGAAGTGATAACAGTTCCTTTTAACGATATCGAAGCCTATAAAGAAGCGTTGAACCACTGGGGCGATGAGGTAGCTGGTGTCCTTGTAGAACCGATCGTCGGTAATTTTGGGATTGTTGAACCAAAACCCGGTTTTCTAGAATCGGTTAATCAACTAACACACGATGCAGGTGCATTGGTCATCTATGATGAAGTCATCACCGCTTTTCGATTTATGTACGGTGGCGCTCAAAACCTTCTTGGCGTGGAACCAGACTTAACCGCTCTCGGAAAAATTATTGGAGGAGGGCTTCCGATCGGCGCTTACGGAGGGAAAAAAGCGATTATGGAGCAAATTTCTCCGCTAGGTCCTGCATACCAAGCAGGAACTATGGCCGGTAATCCAGCATCTATTCGCGCTGGTATAGCTTGTTTACAAGTATTAAACAAAGCGAATGTTTATGAAAAATTAGATCAACTTGGTGAGCAATTAGAAGCAGGCATAAGAAAATCTGCGTATAAACACGATATTCCCCTCTCAATCAATAGATTGAAAGGAGCACTTACCGTATACTTTGATATAGACGAAGTAACAAATTATGAACAAGCAGAAAATAGTAATAGCGAGAAGTTTGCCTATTTCTTTAAAGAAATGTTGAAGCGAGGAATAAACTTAGCTCCCTCTAAGTACGAAGCTTGGTTTTTAACAACCGAACACTCAGAAAAAGATATCGAAAAAACGATACAAGTTGTTGATGACGTATTTTCAAAATGGTTTAATGCATAAATATGCATTATGAGAGATTGTGGAACTTTCCGCAGTCTCTTTTTTTCGTTGTACATATCGTTGAAAACGCTTTCAATACCATTATTATCTATATTGTTGGTATATAGCTACAATTCTGTTATTGCATTTTCTATTCTTTATTTTGTATAATTAATTGATTTTTCATTTGAAAAATGATAAGGTTAGATATAATTCTGACAATTCTGCATTCATGGGATAGTAGACTTTACATTTGTTAGGTTTTCTAACTCAAAGTGAATTGTTTTATTTTTTGAGGAGGTGGAGGTCGAACCTAGACCGAGTTTTATGAGAAAAGTATCAAAAGATCTTCAGCGTTTTCGTGGAGCTCTTAAAGAGGAACACGACAGTTGTGGAATTGTTTCATTCATTGAAAAGGAAAACATCCCTACGAAAAAAAATATCGACGATACAATTAACGCTTTGTTAAAAATGAATCACCGAGCTGGTTTTATTAACGAAGAAGGCGATGGTGTTGGTATTCATATCGACATTCCACGAGTCCTTTGGAAAAAAAAGCTTGAGGAAGCTCAGCTAGATTCATCTATAGTTGACTCTCCTTCATTTGTTGTTGGCCATTTATTTATTGAAAAAACGGAAGAAACGAGTAAATTTCAACAAGAAATGAAAGATCTTTTCGAAGCGAAAGGATTCTCACTACTTTTTGAAAGCACTGACGAAACAAACAGAGAAGCATTAGGTCCAATTGCGAAAAAAGCGGAACCTTTGTTTTGGCAAGTTGCTCTTGAAGCAAAAGGATCTCCATCAGACAAAGAAATACGGTCTACTCTTTTCCATTTAACGATTGAATGCGAGCGAAACGTCGCTGTTCATGTTGCTTCGTTAAGCCATGAAAGTGCCGTTTATAAAGTCATGGGTGCTGGAGATATTCTACCAAAATACTATGCAGACTTAGCAGATCCTCTTGTTGCATCATCCACAACTCTTGGTCATAACCGTTATTCTACGAACACGTTATCGAATTTTTTCCGTGTTCAACCATTTAGCGTCATTGGGCATAATGGTGAAATTAACACGATAGCAAAATTACGTGACGAAGCAAATATGGTAGGAGTCCCATTAGTTGATGGAGGAAGTGACTCACAAGACTTAGACAGAGTTATTGATACATTTACTGCAAGAGAAGGGTTGTCATTATTTGAAACACTCGAAGTTCTTTTCCCACCAATCATCAATGAAATTAAGCATTTTCCAGATCATTTAAAAGATTTATACTCTTATGTCCGTGAAGCATGGGGACATTTTGCTCAAGGTCCTGCGGGTATCATTTCTCGTCTAGGAAACGAAGCAGTATTTAGTGTCGATTCCTTAGGGTTACGTCCGGTATGGATGCTAGAAACAACTACAAGCTATATCTTTTCTTCAGAGCAAGGTCTCTTCACATCAGATTTATATGTATCTGAACCGAAACCTTTTGCTCCAGGCGAAAAAGTCGCATTAAAACGAAATGATCAAGGAACAATTGAAGTGTTATGGCACGACGAGTTACAAGAAGAAGTTTATAATCGTATGGCTGATAAATTACCCGTGAAAGGTTCCAGCTCAAGACTTGCTACAAAATGGAAACCTTCAAAAGATACAATTATGTTCCAAAATAACGTCAACCCTTCCGTCTACGCTGCAAATGGCTGGGACCGTGAGCACATCCAACTTGTTGAACAAATGTCGGAAAAAGGTGCTGAACCAATCCGTTCACTAGGTCACGATGCTCCTTTAGCAGCAATGCATCCTGGTAGAAAAAACGTTGCAGACTTTATCAAAGAAAGTGTTGCTGTTGTTACAAACCCAGCGATTGATAGAGACCGTGAAATGGAGCATTTCTCTACCCGTGTTGTTATTGGAAGACGTCCTGGCTTATTCCAAAAAGAAGAAATGAAAACAATTGTTCAATTGGATTCGCCTGTAATTAGTGAAGGTATTGCAGGGAAAGGATTACAAGAAGAATATAATCATCCTTCTTATGAAGCTCTATTAGTACATTATCAAAACAACGATGAAGCTCATATTTTAAAACTCGGTCGATTAGAACACGAAGAAGTAGATGAAGCTTTGCTGCGTTTAACAAATGAAGCAATCGAATCTATTGAAGCAGGCAAGTCATTGCTTGTTCTTGATGATCAAGGTACACATGAAGATGACCTTTATTGGCTAGATCCACATTTAGCTATTTCTGCCGTTGACCAAGGTCTAACACATAAAGAAATTCGCAGAAATTGTTCGTTAGTTTTAAGGTCTGGCAGTATTCGAACTCTTCACGACATTGCGGTTGTCTTTGGACTTGGAGCAGATGTGATTAACCCTTATATCATGTTTTCAACTGTTGTTGACGAAAATGCCGATCCTGCAGTTAAATTATATTCTGCATTGAATAAAGGGCTTGAGAAGATCATTTCTACAATAGGTATTCACGAATTGCGTGGTTATGGACGTCTCTTCTCTTCTATTGGTTTAAATGAAGAAATAGCTGACCATTTAAATATCGTCAACTATTTATCTAGTACTAAAGTTAGTTACAATTACGCTCAAATGAAACTTGATAGTCTTGCTCGTAAAGAAGATTTTAATAGCCCAAAAGCTAGAGCAGGTAAAACGTTCCATATATTCCCTCGTATTTGGAAATCTCTTGGCGATATCGCTTCTGGAAAAATTGAATATAAAGAATTTGGCGATAAAATTGCTGAGCAAGACGAGAAAAACCCGACAACAATTAGACACTTGACGGACTTGAAAAAAGTAGAGTCAGATGTTGACCCATCTGCCGTAGATATTGGTGTCGGCAAACATGACCTACCATTTATGATTAGTTCGATGTCATTTGGTTCACAAAACGAAGTTGCTTTCCGAGCTTACGCCGAAGCTGCTGACAATCTTAATATGATCAGTTTCAACGGTGAGGGTGGAGAGATCAAGGATATGCTTGGTAAATATCCAAACACACGTGGACAGCAAATTGCATCGGGACGTTTCGGTGTTAACGTTGAACTATTAAACTCGACGAATCTTTTAGAAATTAAAATTGGTCAAGGGGCTAAACCAGGTGAAGGCGGTCACTTACCAGGTTCTAAAGTAACAGACAAGGTTGCTGCAGCTCGAAATGCGACAACTGGATCTGATTTAATCTCACCATCGAATAACCATGATATTTATTCGATTGAAGATTTGGCACAAATGATTACCGAACTTAAAACAGCAAACGATCAAGCAAAAGTAACGGTTAAAGTTCCAATCGTCCCAAATATCGGTACGATTGCCGTTGGTATTGCAAAAGCCGGCGCAGACTTCATTACTTTAAGTGGGTTTGACGGTGGTACGGGTGCTGCAAGAGTGCACGCACTTCAACACGTTGGTCTTCCAGCTGAAATCGGTGTAAAAGCCGCTCATTTCGCTCTTCTCGAAGCAGGACTTCGTCACAAAGTTGAACTATGGGCTGATGGCGGTGTCAAGAGTATTCAAGATGCGATTAAACTCATGTTGCTAGGCGCTAACCGAATTGGTTTTGGAACATTATCTATGATTGCTGTCGGCTGTACTGCTTGCCGTGGTTGTCATTTAGATACTTGCCACGTAGGTATTGCAACACAAATTGAAACAGAAGCACAGGCAAAAGATCATGGTCTTCGTCGATTTGTTCCGCGTGAATACGATCTAGCAGTGCAAGGATTAACGACAATGTTTACTCAGTTCGGAAAAGAACTTCAAGCCGTCACAGCATCTCTTGGGTTCAAACGAACACAAGACATCGTTGGCCGTGCTGATTTATTAGAACAAACTCGTGGGCATGACCAGTTGGACTTAACTGAACTCCTTTCTACTCTACCTGAACAGGATCTCGCTCCATTTGAACCTGCGAAAGCTGTTGAAGAAGTGGAAGAACAACAGTTAGCTGTTGCTGTCGGTGCAGAATTTGAGTATTTAGATGGTAACACTAGTGAACTAACATCATCAAGAGAATATGAATCCGTTACTGCAGAACAACGCATTCTCGGTAGCCGTGTATCTGGTCACCGCGTCCGCGGAAAACTAGATGGATCATATCGTTCATTACCTGAAATTGACTTACGTTATACTAAAGGTTCCATCCTTGGAAATGGACTTGGTGCTTATAACAGTGAAGGTGTCAATATTCACATCACTGGTGGTGCTCAAGACGGTGTTGGGAAAACATCTTTCGGTGGTTCCTTTAAAGTCTTTAAATCTAAAGGTGTCAATGGTACGTTAATCAACGGATCTGTTGGTAAAGGAATTGGATACGGCGCACAAAAAGGGACATTTATCATACAAGGTGACGCAGATTCACGTGCTGGTATTCGCTTATCCGGTGCTGATATGATTTTTGGTGGTCGTTTAAGAAAACCATTAACAAATGCTAATCTCTATAATGCTGGTGTTCATGCTAACATCAAAGGTTTTGCCTTTGAGTACATGACCAATGGAAGAGGGTTAGTCATGGGAGACCCTGGACCATGGATGTGTGCCGGTATGACAGGTGGTGTTATCTATTTACGCATTGATGAGGAAATGGGCTTAGATGACAAGTTATTAAACAGTCGAATTGCCAAAGGTGCTAAAGTAGCAATCGAACCTCTTTCTGATCATGGAAAAGATGAAGTGATCGAACTACTAAGTTTATATCGTGATGAGTTATCTGCACTGAAACAAGATGATGAAGTTGCATTAGTGGAGAAACTGTTAGAAGATCCTTCTGCAAACTTCAGGCAAGTGGTTCCAGTAAAACAACAAGCTGACCCTGCCGTTTCTACAGAATAATACTAGTATAAATTTATAAAAGATGGTCGCTAACTGAGATTAGCGACCATCTTTTTTATTGCTTATATTATTACCCTTACTAAAAGTAAGTTAATATGTGTCATAAGTATACATGCATCACTTTTTCCCTCTTTTATAAAATACAAAAAAACATGAAACAAAATAGTTATATTAACGTCTAAGAACAATAGTATCTCACACCTCCATTTCAATAATAATATTAAAATATTCATGTTTTGTACCTTGATGTTTTTGGAAAAGAGGTGTATAGTACATCCGTATTAAAAAATTTGATTAAAGCATGAAATTTACTCGTATACGATAGTTTTAGATATTACAAGAAAGAAAGGAATTATTATCATTATGAGGCTCGGAGCCCGTATTTTCAAAACAGGACTGGCGGTTACCTTTGCTTTGTATGTAGCAATGTGGCTTGGTTTTCAAACACCAGCTTTTGGTGCTTTAGCTGCTTTTTTTGCTGTTCAACCGTCTGTTCATAAAAGTCTTATTCTCATTTGGGATCAAATTCAAGCAAATATCATCAGTGCAGTATTAGCGATCGTTTTTGTGTTAGCATTTGGTCACGAACCTTTTGTCGTTGGTGTTGTAGTTGTTTTAATTATTAGTATAAATATTAAATGGAAAAAAGAAACCATCATCCCGCTAGCTGTTGTTACTGCCATCATTATTATGGGAAGCCCGACTGATGACTTCATTAATTTCGCAGCCAATCGATTTTTGCTCATTATGATTGGGGTGTTTTCTGCATTTATAGTAAATATGATTTTCTTACCCCCAAAACATGAAAATCAACTTTATCATAAAATAAGTGATTCCAATGATCAGATAATTCAATGGATCCGACTCATTCTTCATCATGAAATTGATTACAGTACGTTAAAACAAGACATGAAAAAGATCCGTGAATCTGTTCTAAAGCTCGAAAATGTATTTACGTTATACAAAGAAGAACGGAGTTATTTTCGAAAAAATGAATACTCACGGATGCGAAAAGTTGTCTTGTTTAGACAGATGATTACTTGTACAAAAAAAGCAAAAGAGATTTTAAAGAGTTTAAGTAAACATGATAACGCCGTGAATAGTCTTCCGGATGAGATGAGTCAACTATTGCAGCTTCAAGTAGATTACTTAACAAATTATCATGAACGCATTTTATTGAAGTATATGGGCAAAGTTAAACCTCAGTCTACACAAGATTATTATCAAGAAATCAACGATGGAAAACACCAACTTATTAATGTATTTATGACTTATCATAATGATAGTCAAATAGAACAAGAAGAATGGGTACATTTCCTTCCTGTTATTGCTCTTATCATTGAGTATAGCGAAGAGTTGGAGCATTTAGATCGTCTTGTTGATGGCTTCTTTACTTATCATACAGATGATAATGAAGTGAAAATTAGAGAAAGAGACCAGTATTAGAATTTGGTGGACATTCTTCGTTTCTACTAACGCTAAAACTTACGCTCGGTTATTAATAATTTTAAAAAGAAAAAGCGCCTCAATGGGCGCTTTTTTTGTCAGTCATGTTAACTGCTGTACTTGAAAAAGACTTCGGTAAGGTCCTTCATTTTTCATTAATTCTTCGTGCGTTCCTACTTCCACCAATTTACCGTGGTCTACGACGAGAATTTTATCCGCGTGAGTAATCGTAGACAATCGGTGTGCTACGACAAATGTTGTTCTATCTTCTGCTAATTGAAATAATGATTGTTGAATTAAACTCTCACTTTCTAGATCGAGAGAACTTGTCGCCTCATCAAATATTAAAATTTCTGGACTCTTCAAGAACACTCTTGCAATGGCTACACGCTGTTTTTGACCACCAGAAAGTTTAATGCCTCTTTCCCCAATATTCGTTTCATACCCTTCTGGAAGGTTTCTTATAAATTCATCCGCATTTGCTGCTCTAGCTGCAGCATAAACCTGCTCATTCGTTGCTTCAGGGTTCCCCATACGAATATTAAACATCACGGAATCACTGAAGATAATATTATCTTGAAGAACCATCGCAATTCGATCTCGTAAAGATCGAACTTGATAATCACGAACATCTTTTCCATCAATGATAATTCGCCCGCTCGTTACATCATAAAAGCGAGGGATCAAACTCATAATTGTGCTTTTCCCTCCCCCACTCATTCCTACAATAGCGACTGTTTCTCCGCGATTAATCCGGAAACTAACGTCTTGCAAGACCGGTTCACCTTCATTATAACTAAAACTTACATTATCAAAAATCACTTCCCCTTGCGGATATGCATAAGGAACGGCATCTTTTTTATCTACAATATCGTATTCTTCATCCACCAATTCAAAAACACGGTCCATCGAAGCTATCGATTGCGTCAACGTTGTAGAAGAGTTTACGAGGCGTCGTAACGGATTGTATAGGCGGTCCATATAGGATACAAAAGCGACCATCGTTCCGACCGTTAAACCCATTTGAATAACCATAAACCCAGCCGCTCCGATAACCATTACTGGGGCTATGTCAGTAATAGTGTTAACAACAGCAGCCGTTTTAGCATTCCATTTCGTATGATCAACAGCTTTGTTCAAGAAGTTATCATTTTGCTTGTCAAACTCTCGCTGTTCATAGTCTTCAAGAGCAAAACTACGGATCACGTTCATTCCTTGCAACCTTTCGTGAAGGTGCCCTTGAACTTCTGCCAATGCTTGAGAACGATGCCTTGTTAACAGACGTAATCTCGAGAAGAAGTATTTAATCGCAAACCCATAAAAAGGTAATAATGAGATGGCAATTAGTGTTAACCCTACATCCATCGTAAGCATAATTGCAATAGCAACAACAATCGTGAACATATCGAGCCAAATATTCATCATTCCAGTAATAATAAAATTCTTCGTTTGCTCTACATCATGGATAACCCTTGAAATAATTTCTCCCGCTTTTCTATTGGAATAAAACTTCAAACTTAATTTTTGTAAATGAACAAACAGACTCTCACGAATATCATATAATATTTTATTACCAGTCCATTGCGCTAAATATTGTCGATAATATTCTATAGGTGGACGAAACACAATAAATACAACAAGAACAATCCCCATTAACCAATAAAGGGTGTTCAATTGTTCGCTTGCAGAAAGACCATCTGCGCCTATAATGTCATCAATCACATATTTTAAAATCAACGGAATAATTAATGGAATTCCAAACTTCATCATTCCAATAATCACTGTTAAGATGATTTCTTTCCAATAAGGTTTGACGAATTTCATGTACCGTTTAATACTTTCCAAATCAAACATCTCCTTGATTTATTGCCAAAAGCTTTCCATTACTTTCTTCGACTCTTTTTGTTGTCCTTAACTTATTATGTTCAAATTCAAAACAAAAAGAAAAGGCGATTCTATCCAATGTAGAACCGCTCTTCAATAGATTCTCGTTCATGATTTTATCGGTGGTGTAAAAAGCGCTCATACCAGTATTCGATAAATCCGGGTTCGAACGGACCTTTTTTCTGGCTAATCCATGACACAAGTTCATCTACTGTTTTTCTTAAGATGACCTCAACTTCATCAGGATAATTCATTTGTTTCTTATGTAAAGCAAATTCATCTTCATCTAATAACTTGTAAGTCATATCAGGAAATACTTTAATATCCAAGTCATAATCGATGTATTTCAAAGCTTCTGTATCATAAGTAAACGGTGTTCCTAAATTACAATAGTAATAAATGCCATCATCTCGAATCATTCCAATTACATTAAACCATTGATGGGCTGTGAAAAAACAAATAGCTGGCTCTCTTGTTCTCCACTGTCTTCCATCGGATTCTTGTACAAGAATCCGATCATTTCCACCTATAACCTCTTGAGTTGTTCCCTTTAGAATAATCGTTTCTTCCCAAACTCGATGAAGCGTTCCATTATGTTTATAGCTTTGTACTTCAATATTGCTACCTACTTTTGGGAAATCCACATTGCTACTCCTTTCTCTCTTGATCCGAAGGTTTCCGATGAGTTACCATTCGATCACCCGAATCTAAATACAAATCGAAGGGAGGCTTTTGTATGAGATAATTTTGTAATTTAAAATAACTAATTTTCTTCGTGCGGTCTCCAGGAATGATAGGTTCTTCACCTGTTTCCAATAAATACTGATCACAAGCAATTTGGCAAAAATCAATATGCTTTGGATATTCTGGGTCTTCAAAAATTTCAAATGTCTCTTTTGACATATAAAAAGGCTTGTCAGGCTTCCCCCCTATATAGGAGTGCAATAATTCAAAATCGATTTCATGATTATCAGAAACAATGCTCCGGAGAGATACTCCACTATCCATCTGGAGAGCATATCGATTAACTGCTGATCGAACCTCATCAATTGTGACAGAAACTTCTTTCACAATTTTCTTTTCCTGAACCTTATCTTTCCCCTTTCGTTTCCGTCGGAAAATCATATTTTTCCTCCCTCGAAAAATCTTTTTTCCTTTAAAAAGAAATAAGTTGTTACATTCATTCACTATCTTGGAACTCATTTTCTCTTATCTCTTTTATTATACTATTGTTTCAACTATTTTTAAAACACTACACCATATTTGTGTCATTACTTTTATCTCTTTCAAGCTAACACTAATTAAGAAAACCCTTCCCGTCGTCTCTGGGAAGGGTGGGACATATTCTCATTTCCCTATAATAAAGAGAAACGAACATAGTGACAAATTATCGTTGTTGCTGCCTTGATGAAGCTTGCTGCTTGCGCTGAGCAGATTGTTGATTTTGACGCTTCACTTCTTGTGCATCAGTTTCACTTGCAAACTCAGTTTTTTGACCTTGATTTTGAGCGGACTTTTGGTTTTGCTTCTTTACTTGTTGAGCATTAGTTTTAGAAGCATTTTGTTGTTGGTTTTTTTGCATGTGTATCACCTCCACACGCATTAATATAACCATGTGGAGAGATTCTATCCGAAGTTTTGCTTTTTACGTTAGTAAAGAAATACCACCATCGACAATAATTGTTTGACCTCGGATCATACTTGCTTCCTCTGATAACAAAAACACAGCTGCGTTCGCTAAATCGTTAGGTTCAACCATTTTACCGGCTGGAGTTCGTTTTTTCGCTTCTTCTAACAGTTCTTCTCTATTTGGAAAGTGCGTAAGTGCATCTGTATCTACTGCTCCTCCAGAGACAGCGTTCACGCGAATATTAAAAGGGGCAAGCTCTACTGCTAAATACCTTGTTAATGCTTCTACAGCTGCCTTTGAAACACCAACTGTCGTGTAGTTTGGTAAATAGCGCATTGCACCTAATGAACTCATGCTCACAATCGCCCCTCCTGATTGCTGGTTTTTCATTCTCTCTGCAGCCATTTGTGAGCAAAAAAGCATCGCTTTGCTATTTATATTCATCGTCCAATCCCAATGGGACTCTTCAAGTTCCAGTAATGGTCGCAAAACACCAGATGCTGCATTATTTACAAGTATATCAATGCGTCCAAACTGCTCATCAATTTCTTTAAACATTTCTTCCACTTTATCTTTTTTTGCAACATTTGCTTTTACAGTGATCGCTTTTTGACCTAGTTCTCGAATTTCTGCAGCAGTTTCTTCCGCTTTCGAACGGCTTCTAGCATAGTTAATCACAATGTGATAGCCTTTTTTAGCCAATTTAATCGCAATTTCTTTGCCTATCCCTCTGCTACTTCCTGTTACTAACGCTACTTTTTCTGTTGAATTCGTCATGATTATGATGACTCCTTTTGGTTTTTTGTATAAGATCATGGTTCGACTGTGAAAAATATAATTATAATAATTTCAGGAGTTGATTATCCCATGTATGTTGGTCGAGACATGACAGCATTAACTATGATACCAAAAAATGAATGGACAGAGAAAGAATTGGCATATTTTCATCACCTTTTTCAACAAACTTCTCCTTATTTAAGTGTAGAAGGTGTTACGATTCACCGAGAAATCGTTGAAGAAATTATCGATAGAGGTGGTTTGCCCAAAATGGAGGCAGATTGGACAAGTGGAACGAGAATTCAATTTGATTAAATTATAATTAGCGAAGAAAAACAGCACCATAGATTAATGCCCCCAATATGACAAAAGCTGGGTGCACTTTTCTCTTCTCTAATAAAAAATAGCTAGCAACTAACATAAATCCTGTTTGAATCCAGCCACTGTCTATATAAGATGTTTCAACAAACCTGAGCGCCATCACACCTAATAAAACAGCAATTGTTGGTCTAACAATTGATGAGAGTAATTTTACTTTAGGTGAATCTTTAAATTTCATTAAAACACTTAATAAAATAATCATTAAAATGAGTGATGGAGCAATTGTCGCAAATAAAGCTATGATTGCTCCTGGTATACCCGCCTGCTCAAAAGCAATATATCCAGCCATTTTTGTAGCGATAGGTCCAGGTAATGCATTTCCTAATGCTAATACTTCACCAAATTCTTCAATATTCATCCAACCATATCTGTGAACCACTTCATATTCAATCAAAGGAATTGTAGCAGGTCCCCCTCCATATCCAACGATACCTGGAATAAAAAAGGCAAGGAAAATTTCCCAATAAATCATTTATCTTCACCTGCCTTCTTCATTATGCTTCGCGAAGGTTTTAATAAAACAAATAAAATTAGAGCAGCGATAATGACAGCCGGATGAATACCAGCAAATTGAATCAGTACTACAGAAGCAATCACAAGGATACTAGCCTTTAACCACCCTAAATCTGTATGAGATTTTTTAAAAAATCCCCAAGTTAGTAATCCTAGCATCACGGCAACAACTGGTAAAACTCCTCGGGTCATTCCTTGTACCCAGGCGAACTCCCTAAAAGCTGATAATGAAGTTAAGAGTATAATCATTAAAATGACAGTAGGAATAACAGAAGCAAATATTGCATTGATCATTCCAAAAATACCAGAGACACGGTAACCAATGTACCCTGCCAATTTTGTTGCAATAGGTCCAGGGAGTGTGTTTCCGATCGCTAACATATCAGAAAATTCTTCGTCATCCATCCACTGATAAGTATCGACCACTTCTTTTTGAATAAGGGGAATCGAGGCAGGTCCGCCCCCATACCCCAATAGTCCAACCCGTAGGAAGGCTTTAAATAAATTTGCTTGTTTCATGTTTTTTCACCTTTCTAGTACACAGCAATAGATCCGTCTGTTCGCGCTTCTGTACCACCAGATAAAACGCCTGTATTAGGATTTCGCCAAATAATTTGACCACGCCCGAAATTACCGCTCATATGGGTAAGTTGAATATCATGACCTTTGGCAGATAAAGATTGCGCAATATGATTAGGAACAGTATGCTCAAGTAAAACTTGTTTGTCTTTCATCCACTGCCACCTTGGTGCATCCAAAGCAGCTTGAGGATTCAAACCAAAATCAATAGTATTCATAACAACTTGAAGGTGTCCTTGTGGTTGCATAAATCCACCCATAACACCAAATGGTCCAACAGCTTCGTTTCCTTTTGTTAAAAATCCTGGAATAATCGTATGGAACGTTCGTTTTCCTGGCTTTAAAGCATTGTCATGTTCAGGATCTAAACTGAAGTTGTGACCTCGATTTTGCAAGGAAATACCTGTTCCTGGAACAACAAGACCTGATCCAAAGCCCATGTAATTACTTTGTATAAAGGACACCATATTTCCATCATTATCAGCTGTTGCTAAATAAACCGTTCCGCTAGATGACGGGTCTCCCGCTTCCGGTTGAAGTGCTTCCGAACCAATGAGCTCACGACGTTGTTTTCCATATGCTTCGCTTAACATATCTTTTACTTTTTGACTCATATCATTTTCGTCTGTTATATACTTTTCTCCATCAGCAAACGCTAATTTCATTGCTTCTATTTGCTTATGGTAAGTATCCTCATGTTCTCTTGTTTCAAATGAATCATTTTTCAAGGTGTTTAACGCCATTAATGCAACAAGTCCTTGACCGTTTGGCGGGATTTCCCAAACATCGTACCCACGGTAATTTACATTAATAGGTTCTACCCACTCTGGCTTATAAGCTGCCAAATCTTCTTTACGTAGGTATCCTCCGTGTTTTTTTGAAAAAGCGTCCATTTCATCTGCAATTTCACCTTCATAAAAGGATTTACCTTTGGTTTTACCGATTGCTTCTAATGTCTTTGCATGTCCTTCTGAACGCCACATTTCTCCAGCTTTTGGAGCGTGTCCATTAGGTGCAAACGTATCAAACCAATGCTGAAACATATCGTCTTTTAATACTTTGCTAAACCCTTTTGTCGCCCGTTCCCAAAAATAAGATAACGTAGGACTTAAAGGATATCCTTCTTTCGCATATGAAACTGCTGGAGCAAGCACTTCTTCCAATGGTAACTTGCCAAATTTTTCAGATAACTCCACCCATGCTGCTGGGGCTCCAGGAACAGTGACCGGTGTCCACCCGAACTTGGGAATTTCTTCTATGCCAGCTTCTTTTAACTTTTCAATAGAAATCCCTCGTGGTGCTGGACCACTCGCATTTAAACCATGAAGTTTATTTTTTACCCATACTAAAGCAAATGCGTCTCCGCCAATTCCATTTGAAGTAGGTTCAACGACAGTTAAGCAAGCGGCTGTAGCGATCGCTGCATCTATCGCATTTCCTCCTCTTTTCATAATATCTAATCCTGCTTGGGCTGCAAGAGGTTGCGAAGTTGCAACCATCCCATTTTTTCCGTATGTAACCATTCGCTGGGAAGAATAAGGATAATGTAAAGGATTCAAATTTTTCATATGGTCAAATCTCCTTTTTATTTTTCATCATCTTAACATATTTCGAGTAACGAAGCTTCCGTTTTAAAAAGTTAGTTTTGTTTCACCTATATAAATAGTTAATAAAGACTGGTCTAAAAATTCGATTTAGACTGTCCACCATCCACATTTAACGTTGCACCTATGACCCACCTTGAGCGTTCTGATGCTAAAAATAGTGCAACATCTGCTACTTCTTCAACTGTCCCGAAACGTCCAGCTGGAATTTGATCCTCTACAAATTTCTCGATTTTTTCAGGTGTTTCTTCTAACTTCTTTTGCCAATTTCCAGTTGGATGAAGAATGGATCCTGGTGCTACCCCGTTCACTCGGATACCATCTTGAACTAATTCATCAGCAAGGGATTTAGTAAAACTAATCATTGCAGCTTTTGCACTATTGTAAGTCGGTTTCCCACCAGATTCTCGTCCAAAAATGGATGATATATTAACGATAGAACCTTGTTTTTTCTGCTTCATTTTTTCAGCAGCTAATTTACTAAACTGAACAGCAGAAAAGAAGTTCAGTTGCATCGCTTCTTGAAATTGATCAATTGACGTATCCATTGTTTTCCCACCGTTACTACCGCCAACATTATTGATTAATATATCAATATCACCAAATGTCTTGATATACTTCTTGAAGACGTTGGCACGATCAGCTTCTTTCGTAAGGTCTGCTTGAAAAATCTCTACACCTGGTAAGTCTTGCTTCGCCTTATCTAAGTCTTTCTTTCCTCTCGCGACGATTCCCACTTGCGCTCCTTCAGCTAAAAAAGCTTTCGCAATTGCCTTTCCGATTCCTTTTGATCCACCTGTGACAAATACCTTTTTATCAACTAATTGTAAATCCATTTTTACTCCTCCTTTTTTATTAAAGCACCATCAATGATTTTTTGATGTGACACTGGGAATGGGTACCAGTTTATATCCTCAATAGAAATAAAATGACACTTGGATTGTTCATCGTATAATTCCTCATTTTCAACTGATTTCACATCCGCTTCATACACATCAATTTCCCAAACAATATGGGAAAATACATGCTTCACTTCTTGTACTTTCCTCGTTAATTCCACGTCTAATCCTAAAGTCTGAATATACGAATGAATAGCATTCAGCTCATCTGTTTCGATGTTAGGAAACTGCCAAAGTTTTGCAAGAAGTCCTGTATCTGGGCGTCGTTCAATTAATACATTATTTTCTTGATCTCTTATAATAACTGCTTTCATCTTCCGTTTTGTCGGAGCTTTTTTCTTTGCCTTAATTGGCAATACGTCTTGCACTCCTTCTTCTTTTGCTGAGCAATGTGTTTGAACAGGACACAATAAACATGCTGGATTTTTAGGGGAACAAACCATTGCACCTAGTTCCATGAGCGCTTGATTAAATTCAGAAGGCCTTTCTTTCGAAATAATCTCCCTTACAACCGTTTCAAATGTTTTTCTTGTTGATGCTTTTGCAATGTCATCATAATTTGCGTAAATACGAGATAACACCCTCATGACATTCCCATCCACAGCAGGGGCAGGAATATTATAAGCAATCGAAAGAATCGCACCAGCTGTATATGGTCCTACGCCTTTTAAATTCCCTACTTCCGTTTCAGTTTTTGGTACTATTCCTCCGTAGCTCTCTTTCACTTCTTTAACCGCTTGGTGAAGATTTCGAGCACGAGAATAATACCCTAAACCTTCCCATGCTTTTAAAACTGTTTCTTCATCTGCTTCTGCTAAATCATAAACTGTTGGAAATAAACTCATAAACCGTTGGAAATATGGAATAACTGTGTCTACTTTCGTTTGTTGGAGCATGATTTCAGAAACCCAAATTTTATATGGATCTCTTTCTCTTCTCCAAGGTAAATCTCGTTTATTCTCATCGTACCATGTAAGTAAATCTTGTTGGAATTCTTGCTTATCTATTTTTTTCACAAACATTCTCCTTTTGAAACAGGTTCAAATCGGGTATTAATAACTGTATAGAGTTATTTTTTTGTAACGACCAACCACTCATGATATTATAGACGAACCTACACACACGACTAGTTGGCAAGGAGGGAATCAAATGGACACGGGAACTCATGTTGTCATGGGCATTGCCATAGGCGGACTAGCGACGCTAGATCCGGTTGTTGCTAGCAGTCCTGAGATGACCCAAGCTGCGATGGTTGGTGTTCTTATTGGATCACAGGCACCAGACTTCGACACGGTTTTAAAACTTCGGAACAATGCTACCTATATCCGAAACCACCGAGGAGTCACACATTCCATCCCTTTTTGGTTTATTTGGCCAACACTAATTACATTATTTCTCTACTTGCTTATGCCCAATTTAAATTTATTCCATTTATGGACTTGGACATTCTTTGCTGTGTTTATTCATGTGTTTGTTGATATTTTTAACGCTTACGGTACAAAGGCTTTTTCACCTATATTTCCAAAATGGCTTGCCCTAGGTGTCATCAATATTTTTGATCCATTTATTTTCATTGCTCACATTATTGCTATAACCTTTTGGCGGATAGGATTCGAACCTGGACCGACTTTTTTAATCATGTTTGTAATCATTACCATCTATTATTTTTGGAGAATAAGCGCTCAAAGAAAAGTATATAACAAAATGAGATCACTGCATCCAGACGCGACTCATATTTTTACTTCTCCAACATTTAAATGGAGCTCATGGCATATCGTTGTTAGGACGAAAGAAATGATGTATGTTGCTGCCTCAAGGAAAGGTACAATCACTTATTTTGAATCGTACCCCTTTGAACCCATCCCTGATGATACGGTAATTAATGCAGCAAGAAAAGATAAAAACCTTGCCGCTTTTTTATCTTTTTCACCAGCTTATCGTTGGACAACTTCGATTGAAAGCCACGGTTATTCCGTTAAATTTATCGACTTAAGGTATCGTAGTAAAGGTTATTATCCCTTTGTGGCAATTGTAAGGCTTGATGAAGATTTAAATATTCTTAATTCTTACACAGGCTGGATTTACAATACTGAGACGTTAAAACGTAAAATAGAAGTTGCGACAAACGAATAAACAAAAAAAGCACCATCGATGTAGCTTCGGTGGCGCTTTTATTTCCGTTTTCATTAATCAATGAAAATCTGCACTAATGTAAAAACTTTTTCTTATCAAACCACTCTTTATATTTAGGTTTTTCTAAAAGTACTTCATGAAGACGATATCCATGGTTATCTATCCATTGATTTAAAATTCTTTCCGTCATTTCCTTTCCTTTGTAGCTTCGACCAGCTTTTGCATATGTCGCTTCGAAATCTTCCCATAAAAGTTCAACCCATGTTCTTGCTTCTGAGTAAGACAACTGATCATTTTGTTCAAGTAGTCGATTAGTCAATTTTTCAAAATAATCATCCATGACTGACTCTCCTTTCAATAATTTCTCAGCATTCATCACCAGTAAATGTGGTAATAATAAGACTCCCCCATCAAAAGGAGGTTTTCTTTTGCGTAATAACGATCGAGATTTACCACATCGCATCTCACTTAGCAAAGATAAGAGAGAAATGTCTCGCTTTGCTTCAAAGCGTCCTAATGGATCGATTAAAGATCATCCTCAGGAACGAATGAGCAACAGTGGGAAAACTCAACATGAAACACATTAAATCCTTTAGTCTAATGTTCAAGGAGGAGTTTCTAAATGGAAAAGTCTCAAAAGAACAAAGCTAATAAGTCGTTTTATGAAGATCCGTTTCAGTCACCAAGAGCTAACCCAAAACATTCGTTTCACCAAGTTAATGGTGAAACAGAACGAAGTTTGCACAATCAAATAATGCTGACAGATGTGCGCAAAAGAACGTAATTTCCTTAGGAAGGGAATAGGTTTAAATAACGCCTATCCCTTCGTTTTTTTTAAACTTAGCTATGTTAAAGCTTATGTTGATTTTATCGAGGCGGACCCGAGACTGCGCTCAGCAGGCGAGCAAAATGAATATTAAAAATCAACACAGAACGATAACAGAACCTAAAATTTTATAATGTTTTAGTTCTTCTGTCTCCAAAAACTGAGATTGGAACTCCTTCAAGTTCCGGTACATCGTTTCTATATCCCCAAGCAAACACACCATTCATATAATCAATATCGAAATATTCATCGGGTGCATCTTTCATCTCATATCTTTCACCAGGCTTAAAGTCAGATGGATCTAATAAATATGCTTGAGCCATGAGCATTCTCCGTTCATAAACAGCAAATTCATTAACCATGCCCATTTGTTCAGCCTTTTGTGCTTTCACTTTCAAATCAGCAATGAGTTGCTGTAGTTCTGCCATTGGCATCTGGCTGAATTTTGGTTCCATTAGAACATTCTCCTTTATTACTACAATAGTCTCTTATATTATAAAGTTTTTATGTCAGATGTAAAAGGAAATACCTTTTACATTAAATCTATAGGAATTTCATCTTGATTTATCGAATATGTGCTGACTCTATAATGTGTTGGGTCCATGTCTGTAAAGTATTCCTGCTTAATATGACACCTAATAACATAAAAACAACCTTTCCCTAAAAGAAAAGGTTGTTTAACATATAGCATATTAAACGAGAATGAACGAAAGTATTAAACCAATGACACCTGCAAAAAAGGTATAATAAAGCATTGGAATAATCGTTATCCTTATAATTGCGCCTTCACGTCCGTTCATACCAACCACTGCAGCTGCTGCCACTACATTCATGACGCATATCATGTTACCTGCACTTGATCCCATTACTTGAAGTGCAATGATAAGTCTTGGATCTGTGCCAATTTGATCAGCTACACTCGACTGGAATAAGCTAAACATCATGTTACTAAAAGTCGCACTACCGGAAATGAATGTTCCTAATGAACCGATTAGTGGTGCAAGTAACGGATACATTGGACCCATCAATCCAGAAATTGAATTTGCCAACTCTATAGGCATACTCTCAAGTCCGCTCATATTCATGTCGCCGCCAGAGTTTATAAAAATACGAACCATAGGTAAAGCGGTGAATAATGTTAAAGCTGTTCCTATAAGTGCTTTTCCCGAACGTTGAAAGGATAAGCCTAATTGTTTAGGTGTCATATTGTGAACAAAAAATGTGATTAGTACAACGACAATAAAAACAAAGCCAGGTAGATAAAATGGTTCAAATGATTCTGAAATTCCTGTTCCAAATATATCTGACAATCCAATGGAAACACTCTGAAGTAGTTCCCGAATTGGAAGGAATTCCAATCTCGTTAATACAAGAAGAACACCAACAGCTAAATAAGGAATCCAGGCCTTAATCGCAGGAAGTTTTTGTTTACTTTGGTGTTCATCGGGACCAGTCGCTATTCGACCAATCCATGAATCGAGCCATGCTTCTCGTTCTTCGAAGTCCCAAGATTTTTTCGGAACAAGAAACCCTTTTTTAGCGGCTGGAACAACGATTGCAAGTCCAATTAATCCACCAAAAATTGTTGGAAATTCTGGACCAAGAAACGTAACGACAATAAGAGCTGGAACTGTATAGGCCAAACCTGCAAAAATCGCAAATTTCCAAGCGGCAAGTCCTTCTTTCCACGAACGATTCTTTCCGAAGAAACGTGTCATTAACATTACTATAATAAGCGGCATTAAAGTACCAACAAACACATCAATTTGAGCAAATTGAATTCCTATTTCTTGAAGAAGGGGTCTCATTCCACCGCTCATTTCAACAGCAGGTTGAATCACGGAGCTAACACTACCACCTTCATAAAGACCTTGATTTACACCAATTATCATTGGTGTACCAACAGCAGCAAAAGGAACTGGAGAGCTATTCGCAATCAATGCAAGAGCAACTGCTGCCATAGCAGGAAAACCTAAAGCTACCAATAACGGTGCAGCAATTGCTGCAGGTGTACCAAAACCAGCAGCACCTTCGATAAACGCTCCAAACAACCAAGCGATAATAATAACTTGAACACGACGGTCTGTCGATATGCCCATAAAACTTGTTCGAATGGTATTGATAGCTCCAGATAACTGAAGTGTATTAAGTAAAAGAATAGCTCCAAAAACGATATATAATATCGATAAACCTATGATAATTCCTTCAATTGTCGATGCTGCAATAATAACTAAAGGTACTTGCCAATACAAAATTGCAAGTATAGCTGTTGCTATAAGACTTATTGTCATAGCTTTTACGGCGGTCATTTTTAGAACCACTAAAAATAACATAACAGCTATAATTGGTGTCAATGCGATAAGAGTAGTCATAAACATTATCCTTTCTGTCTTTTCATAGTTGATAACATAAAATATGATTTTATATACTCATTTTAACACTGTATGTACATTGCTTCACAATGAAAGGTGACGATTATGTTTCTAATTATGAAGCGTTTACAAGCGAGTCACTTTTTAAATTAACCAATCTGACAGTTTATACTTTATTCTATTTCTGACTCATTTTCTTTCAAGTCTAGCCACTCTTCAATTTTTTCAACCGTAAATCCTCGTCCATATAAGTATTGTTTTACCCTTTGCCTTCTTTCCCAACTCTCTTTTGATGAATATTTCTTCCAAGCTTTTTCTCCATGCTTTTTTATTGCCTCTACCTCAAGTTCTGGATCTTCTTCTATCGTTGCTTCGTTCAATGCCTTGCTTGCGATAGAATGTGGAAACCCTCTTTGAATGACAAACTGCATTAATTTCTGTTGTTTCTTTTTAGGGCCTTCATTTTTATATGAAACTTGCTTTTTTTCTATCATTAATTTTGCATGCTCTAACTGCAACTCTTCTGAGTATTGTTTAATCGATTCTCCAGTAATTAATTTACTAACTCCTTTTTGATATAGTTCTTGTTCAATGAGTAAAGGACCTTTTTTGGCTGTATCTCTTTTTGTTCTTACAAAAGCTTCTGCAAATCGCTTATCGTCAACGAATTGAAGCTCTCGCAGCCTTTCTAACATACTCATTATATCTTCTTCAGGTACTTCTAGCCCTTTTAAATATTGGATGACTTCGGTTTCCGACCTCATTCGATATGAGAGATAGTTAAGTACTTTTTGCATTGCTTTGCTTAAATTATCTTTTTCTTTTAATGCTGCAATATCCTCATTTGACAGCTCTTTTCCTTTAGCCAGATGTTCACTTACGAGTAAATCATCCGAAACAGAAAAGGCGTATTCTTCCGCATCTGCTTTATTCAAAAAAATATGATAACGCCCTTTCGTTCGTTTTGCTGCAGTAATTTTCGTTATTTTTGGCATAATATATTCACCCTCTTCTTAAAAATTATTCTTTCATTCGATGATCTTTGATTACCTAAAATACTTACTCCGTTGAATCTCTTTCGATTAGTAGTTTGATTATTGCTTATAAAAGGAAAATACTATTGTATAGTACATAATAAAACAGGAGGCGATACAATGAAAGTAGCAATTGCCGGAGGTACAGGTTTAATTGGAAAAGCTGTAACAAATGAATTAATTTCAGAAGGTCACCACGTTTATATTTTGACAAGAGACAAGTCCCAAAAACAAGACAAACATCTTTTATCCTTTGTCGAATGGTTAAGTGAAGGAACACAACCGGAAATAGACCTTGATGGAATTGATGCTTTTATTAATCTTGCAGGCGAAAATTTAAATAGTGGTCGATGGACAACGGATAAAAAGAAAGAAATTATGCAAAGTCGTATAGATGCAACACAAGAAACGATCAGAATTGTCGAAGCGATGAAAAATAGACCTAATGTTTTAGTCAACGGTTCCGCTGTGGGTTATTATGGAAACTCTTACTCAAAAACGTTTACAGAACTAGATCGAGAACCAGGAGATAACTTTTTAGCTGATGTTGTCCATCGTTGGGAAACGGAAGCAATGAAAGTCCCTGAAGACGTTCGTTTAGTTTGTCCAAGATTCGGTGTCGTGTTAGATATAAACGGCGGTGCCCTTAAAAAAATGCTTCCTGCCTTTAAATTATTTGCTGGAGGTAAACTTGGAACAGGAGAACAGTGGATGTCTTGGGTTCATATCACAGATGTTGCAAAAGGGATTGTCCACTGTATTCTCCACGAAGAAATAGATGGACCGGTTAATTTTACCGCTCCCGAACCTCAGCGGATGAAAGACTTCGGTAAAACTTTAGCCGATAAACTGAACCGACCTTTTTGGGCACCGGTTCCTAGCAGTGTACTTCATATATTATTAGGTGAAATGAGTGTGCTAGTCCTTGAAGGACAAAAGGTTATTCCAAAAAAACTACTTGATAGCGGGTATACGTTCACTTATCCACATTTATCAGAAGCTTTATCAGATTTATTATCAAAAGAAGAATAATGATAAATATCTAAAATGGTCTTCGTATATTCTCCTTTTTAGACGGCTATACTAAGTATAGATGAAGAATAAGGAGGATGGTTACTATGGAGAAAAAGTCTCGTAAAGATAAAGGAGAGAAGCGTACCTTGTCACGAGCCCAGGAAGTTTCTTACCAATCTGAATTCAAAGCAGCGGATCGTGCTTTTTCTAAATTTAGGTCTAATTCCTAACGTCTGTACTAAAAACCATTAATTGTAAATGAAAATTTGAGTTATTTTTCAAGAAATATGGTTATTCACAGTAAATGCTTAATCAATAATTAAACATGGCTACAGAAAGGGTCGTTTAGGTTGACTAAAAATAATGAAAAAAGTCGTCTTCATAAAGAAAAAACGGATAATACAGACGTAGAGTATAGTAAAGAATTAGCTGATGTTGAAGACCGTGAAGCGGTTGATCGAGCAAAAGCTGCGGCTCAACGAGTGAATAAAGAAAACATCTAATATCTTCTAAAGTAGCCCCCTAATCAAGATATAGGTGCTACTTTTTATGTTTTTTAACGTACAATATTTCTAGTCATTTTATGCAGAAATGAAATTTTTTTCTCCCAAACCTACACAAATTGCCTTAAGACCGTTATGATAAAGAGAGAGATATTAAACGAATTCCGGCTTTTCGTCACCATTCTATGGCGAAAGCCTTAGTCGTAGTTATTCTCTCAACCTAAATAGCCTCTACTTTTCTTGTAGTATAATAAAGGAGAAAATAAAATGCTTGAACTCAGCAGCTTGATTTTGTTTATTTTACTCATTGGTTTGGGTATTGTTTTGTTCAATATTGTGACAAGCATTTGGGCTTATCGTGACTCGTTAAGGAGAGGAAACAGTAAAGAGTTCAGCATCGTTATTTTAATTTGTACGTTATTTTTCCCAATTATCGGCCTCATTATTTACCTTATCATTCGAAACGACGTATAGTTTGATCTACTTGAAACAACATTCTTCATCCATCTTTCAAACGATATGACTATAAAAACAGAGAAAGGACCGGTGAAGTAAATGTCCGTTTTACCACCCAGTTTTTTAGGAAAGAAAGTCTTTTTAGATGGCGGCAATGAACGCCATTATGTATTAAAGTATGAAGAGTTAAGTGGAGACCGAAAAGTTCATGCATTATTATTTGATCAAGAAACTCCTGTTATTTTTGCAGTATTAGATTATCATGGGAGGTTTCTAGATTCCTTTTACTTATCTAATAAAACGACGGCGGAGTCATCTGAAGCAACGGAGCGTTACAAAGAAATTGCCGAAAGAAAGAAGCAACACAAAGTAACACAAGATGACTTAAAGGATGCCCTTCGTCCAAAAGAAGAAGCAAAAATGAAAAATAAGAAAATCATGAAACTTTTAGTTGATGAACATCTTGAAGACATAAAACATCAATGGCCATCACGCTTAATAGCATTACAAAATGCCGATGGGAAATCAGATCAATCGTTGATTTTAACGTCATTAGAAGAAGCTTTAAAACAAGCGAATGCACTTAAGGCTTTTAAGTATCTTTTACATCATCGTTTGGATACATACATCCCTTTACTTGCCAAGTATATCCAAGATCAACCACAGTTGATAGATGAAGTTCCCGAATATTATTTGAGCTTTGATCAAGCTAAAATCGTAGAACAATTCCTCTATCTTGCCGTTGCAAATGTGGAAATTGATAATCCGGATCTAATAGAGAAAATTTTACATCAAGCTCAGAAAATTGATCACGTTCATTACTCTTCCGTTCTACGACAATTGTTGGTTAAATTGTTCAGACGAGTCAAGAGTGAAACGAAGGACTCCACAAAAGAATGGTTAAATAAAACCGTGCACGATCAATCTCTTCGCTCATCAATCGTTGAGATATTAAAAAAGAAGGCTTAATGATAGTCACTAAAAACAGACCTAGATGGTCTGTTTTTTATTTATTGGCATGCTTTGCTATGAGTTAGAGGGCAGTAGTTGAAACTCAACTACTGCCCTCTCTTTCACTTTTTCTTTCTTTTAAGGCCACTAGTCCCATCAACTACTCGCGCCTTAAATCGTTTTTTTTCCGCAATAGATTGTTTACAGACGTGAAATGAAAAAAGCCGTTGGAGCAAGTGTTCTTTGCTCTCAACGACTCATTTTTTCTTTATCCGTGTGTTCTTCTAGCAAAGTCAACAAATTTAAATTTATCAGGACGATGCCTTGATTCTGTATACTGGAAAAGACTGGCATCATCAAAATAAACATAGTTTTTTACGACGACGACATTCGAGAAGCCATTCAGATGTAGTAAGCGTCTGTCTTCTTCAGTAGGTTCGACAACAATAATTTCTTTTTTCGCGAAACTAATCTGCATCCCTAATTCATTTTCAATATATTCATAAATCGAATTCTCACATATCTCTTTCGTTAAATGTTCGACATACATTTGATTAAAATAATCTTTATCAAGAATAATTCGCTCTTGATCAATTTCTCTCACCCGAAGAACTTTCCAAACGTTTTGGTTTTTCTTCATATTCAATTGCTGTTGAATTTCTTGATTCGGGTGAATGAGCTCTAATTCCTCCACGTGTGTTTGATGTTTCTCTCCTATCTTTCCAGCAAGTTCTTTAAAACTTACGAGGCCAGATATAGGAAAATCAAATTTACGTGCATCAAGGACGATAGACCCTTTTCCTTGGACTTTTTGAATAAATCCATTTTGAGCGAGAAGGTTTAACGCTTTTCGAATTGTTTCTCTTGATGTAGAAAAGTCGCTCATCAACTCATGTTCAGATGGGAGCTTGGAATGAGCAGGGTATTTTCCTTCATGGATTTGATCCGCTATTTCCCGATAGATTTGTAAATATTTATTTTGCATGGACATCACCATCTTCAGTTTATCATCCTTTCTTTAAATGATAAACCAAAGACTCGTAAGGTCTAATAGTCATGGAGTTTTGCAACTTTCTGTTACTTGCATAGTTTGAAATAATTAATTCAGATTGATAATCACTAACATCTATGTCGAATGGTAATCTGAATTCTACTTCGCCTTCATAAAAGTGATTAATAACAAGTAATTTTTCGTCTCCAAAAGCGCGTTCGTAAACAAATAATTTATCATCGTCTTCTAAAAGCAATTTGTAGCTACCGTATGTGATAATATCTAATTCTTTACGCAACTCAATTAATTTTTTATAGTGAAAATAAATCGACTCTTCGTCTTTCTGAGCAGCTTCTGCATTTATCGTTTGATAATTATTTGCTACAGGAATCCATGGTGTGCCATTAGTGAATCCACCGTGCTGTGAGTCATTCCATTGTACCGGTGTACGTGAATTGTCGCGAGATTTAACCTGAATGATTTTTAATATTTCTTCATCAGAATAACCTTGTTGTTTTTTTGCTTCGTATATATTTAGCGTTTCCACATCTCGGTAATCATCAATAGAAGAAAACTTCGGATCCGTCATCCCAAACTCTTCCCCTTGATAAATATAAGGAGTTCCTTGCATCATATGAATCGTTGTGGCCAGCATTTTAGCAGATTCCCGGTGATAGAGACCATCATTCCCATAACGAGTAACAACTCGCGGTTGATCATGGTTACACCAAAATAAAGCATTCCAGCCTCCGCCTTGATACATTTCTGCTTGCCATTTAGATAAGATTTGTTTTAATGACTGGAAATCAAACTCCCCAATTGCCCATTTCTCTCCATTTGGATAGTCAACTTTGAGATGATGAAAATTAAATGTCATACTTAACTCTTGACGGTCTGGACGAGTATATTTAATGCAGTTATCAATCGTTGTTGAGCTCATTTCACCAACTGTCATCACATCGTAGTGCGAGAATACTTCCTTATTCATCTCTTTCATAAACTCATGCACCCTCGGTCCGTCAGTATAATACTTTCTACCATCACCAGGGGCTGTTTTCCCATCATCATTCGGAAACCGCTGATCCTTCGAGATCAAGTTGATGACGTCTAATCTGAAACCATCTACACCTTTTTTAAACCAATAATGCATCATATCATAAACATCATCACGAACGTCCTCATTTTCCCAATTTAAATCGGCTTGTGTTACATCAAACAAGTGAAGATAGTACTGTCCTGTTTTTTCATCATACTTCCAAGCATTTCCACCAAATTTTGATTGCCAATTTGTTGGTTCTTCTCCAGCAACAGGGTCTTTCCATATATAATAATCACGATATTGATTCTCTTTTGATGTCTCCGCTTCTTTGAACCATCGGTGTTCTGTAGATGTATGGTTAACAACAATATCCATAATTACTTTTAAACCTCTGTTATGTGCTTCTTGAAGAAGGCGATCAAAATCTTCCATCGTGCCATATTCTTCATGTATTTTGTAGTAGTCACTTATATCATAGCCGTTGTCTTTTTGTGGTGACTCATAAATTGGGGTAAGCCAAATAACGTCTACCCCCAAATCATTTAAATAATCCAATTTATCGATTATCCCTTGAAGGTCTCCAACACCATTTCCCATCGTATCATTGAAGCTTTTTGGATATATTTGATAGACAACAGATTTTCTCCACCATTCATTCATTTGCATACTCATTTACGACCCTCCATAAAATAAAAATTTAGATTTGTACCGTGTCATAACTCCTTACATTATAACTTGTATATACAAGATAGTAAAGGTATAAAAACGCTATCATAAATGGAGTAAATGAATATCCTATAACTAATGAAATTCGCTAAAAAAACCGAACAACGTTTTGCTCGGTTTTTCAAGTTTTGAATCGTTTTCGTTCAATAATATTACAACACCTATGGGTACTGCTGGTCCTATCGTTTTATTTCTTCAAAGCTTGTATCGTTGCGGAAACAGCATGATTTATTGGCATATCTCCCTTTTTCCAAGCTGCCATTAGGTCATCACTGGAGTTTGTTTTTGTGATCTGAATACTTGTGAAACCTGCATCACTTAACATTTTTTCCAATACGTCCACTCTTTCAGCACCAACAACACATTGAGAAACTTCAGGATCGTCATGAACGTCTTTAGCCACGTCTCCATGGATTCGAACGATATCTGATATATGCAAGCGACCGTTGTTCTTTAAAACTCTGTAAGCCTCTTTAAATACATGTTCTTTTTCTGGGGATAAATTGATAACGCAGTTAGAAATAATCACATCAACACTTGCATCAGCTACAGGTAAATGTTCAATTTCTCCTAAACGAAATTGGACATTTGAATATTTTTGTTTTAACGCGTTTAGACGAGATTTTTCGATCATTTCATGCGTCATATCAACGCCTATGACAAACCCTTCTTCCCCAACTTGACGCCTTGCCAAAAAAGCATCAAAACCTCCACCACTTCCAAGATCAAGCACCACATCACCTTGTTTTAACATTGCCAATGCGGTTGGATTCCCACAACCTAACCCCATATTTGCTCCATTTGGCTGTTTCAATAAATCCTCTTCAGCATACCCCATTGTTTTTGATAGTTGGATTACATCTTGACTATCGTTTGAACAACACGACGCTTCAGTAGAACTCGTTGCAATCTTTCCGTACCTTTCTCGTACATTTTTTCTTTGAATATCAGCTTTCATGATCGTTCCTCCTAGTTATTAAGTGACTTTCACTTATGAAGACGAAGAAGAACAAAATAGGTCGCAATTTAAGAAACGCAACATAGTTTTTTACTTTCGTAGCGAACAATATTTCCATACGAATCAAATTGAACATGACAGCAGTCCATCAACGTTTGTTTTAACTTTGATTTTGCTCTGTGAACCCTCGTTTTTGACCCAGATAACGATACATTTATGTGTGAAGATATTTTCTGATGTTTCCAGTTTTCTCCTACATGTAACCAAAGAGGAAGCTGATATTTTTCAGGCATTTCCTTCAACTTTCGAAGTAAATATGAACTACACTCTTTATTGTAGTTATCAGATTCACTTTCAGTTTCTTCAACCAATATTGATACATCTCCAATGGAGTCTGCAGGAATTTCCTTATTATTTTTTCTGTAAAAATCAATAAGATTATTTCTAGCAATTTGAAAAAGCCAAGCTCGAATATTATCTACTTTGTGAAGAGAATCTTGATTTATTAATACTTTTAACCATAAATTTTGAAATAAATCTTCGGCATCAAATCGATTGGATACTCGATGGTTGAAAAACTGACGCAATTCTTTTTCATATCTTTCAACATAGCGATCGATTTCATTCAGCATAATTTCCGCCACCTTTTATATAATCATTTACTTATATATTATAATATCCTTTATAAAAGAGCAACTTCTTCTCTCCACCATACTGAAAAACACCCTTGGCTCATGAAAAGAACCAAAGGTGTAAGTTTTATATGTTACATTCATTCAATTGTCAGAGAATATTGAACGTGCTCGTGAATATCTTCATCTTCCATATGAACAATAATATGATAGTCTCCTTCATCTTTAAATGAATGAATTGCTTCATATTGACCATCATTTATTTCTTCACCATCAATCCATTCATGCATCTCGTCTCCATGTTTCCATATTTCAAATTGAACGTCTCCATCAACCCAAGCTTCATCTTCCCATTCTACGTTTATAGATACCGTCACGTTATCGTCAACAGAAGCAGTTTCCGTTGTATTCCATTCCAATGTTAAGCTTTCATGTAAATGTTCTTCATGACTATGTTCGTGATCGTTATGATGAGCTTCATTGTTTTCTTCATCCATCTGAACATCTCCAATGAGAATATCTCCTACAGGCATGACATGACTTCCTCTTGCTGTAACATGAGGTTGAACCTTATAATGAGCTTCTTCTTGGAATAAATAAGAAACTGCATACATGCCGTCCACTCCAGGTAGATCTGCCTCAATCATCTCACTATCACTTTTTTCCCCGTCCATCCATACTTCAAAGATCACTTCACTAGCATCATCTACGATTTCTTCTCCTTGTGTTACGACAACTTCTAAGATAAGTTCTTCTCCAGGATCTGCTGACTCCGGGATCATTAATTCCGCTTCTAAAGGATCCAAATTAATATCATTGACGTTTGTCGGTCCTGTATTTTCCGGCTCTGACTCTCCACAAGCAACCGCTAAAGTTACAAAGCTAATAAACAACACACTATACCATAACTTTTTCATCCTATCACCTCATCACCTATGTTTATCATTTAACCATAGTAAAAATATGTTCAACGTGATCATACATCAATTTAATATGCAATACCATAAAATAAGGAAACTTCACGTACAATTCACACTCTATACCCTTTTGTCCAAACTTCTATAAATTTTTCTAACCATATGTTTAAGGTACCAACGTCCTCCATTGTCATAGCTGTTTTTAATGATGTATAATAGATTAGACTAGGCGCAGCAACGCCTAGTCCGAGTAATGATACCGTATAAAAACGGTTGTCATTGTTCTCACTTAAGAAATAGTCACCTTCGTAGTCGTTTGGGGGCTATTTCTTTTTGTTTAAAACGACGACAATAGTTACAACTAATGTTAAAACGGCAAGAAATACTAAACTAAATTGCGAGAGTAAACTTAGTGCTTCATATGACGTCAAAATACATTCCCCCTTTCTTAAAGGACTGAACACCGCTAAATCAAATTGCTTGTCCATTATATCAAACATACGTTCGCATATCTATAAACCAATGTTCTTAACTTTTAGTTAATGAATATGAGAGAATAATCTATAAGAGGAGTGTTTCATTTGGAAAAAGCTATATACAAAGTGAGAAAACGGGCAAAAAAATATAGAAATTGGTTTGAAAAAATATCTGTAAATCCTTTTCCATGGTTGATTCACGACAAGAATTACTTTTTAATTACATATACAAAGTCTTCTCATATTCAAGGGGTGGCTATTTTATCTGATAGTAAAGAAAATCCTCAACATGCTAAACAAGCTCATCAACCTCTTTTTTTATTTTATAGATTGATGAACCATATTCATATGACGGGTTATATGCGTTCAAATATAGATCTTACATATTTTAAAGACCCACTTAAACTATCTAGTGAAAGGGAAATTACCGCTTCTCAAGAAGGGCATGATCTTGTTCAAACACTTCTTGATAAACAATCGCAATTTAAAGGTATTTATGATCATTTTTTTACTCATTTATCAAGCTTAAATAAGCAACAACAGCCCATTTCTCAAACAGAACTAGAACTCGCTATTGAAACTTCGTCCATGCTAGAGATATTGCATTATGAAATCATGTCAGAAATGTTTGAAGGTTTTGATGCGTTGAAGATTTGGTTTGACACAATGAAAGATGAAGGTCTCTGGGAGAAACTCAACCAAAATCAACGTGTTTTCTTTCAGCAAATGATTCAAAATGAGTCTAATATGGAAGAAGAACTTAATAATGTCCCCGTTGTAAAGCATAAAAATCGCGATAAAATGTTAAAGTTAACCAAAGAAAAATATGCAAAATTTAAAGAAGATAAACGAAAAGAAGAATCAAAAACGTTGCGTTACCCATAATAAAGGAAATGAACTACATTCCTCGTTGGAGCAGGAACCTTATTAATTACAAAAGTTTGTATATGAGCAAAGAAGTAAAAAATAACAGTGAATCGTAACAGAGAAAATGATAAAAAGCCAACATGTCGTTAAATGTTGGCTTTTTATATGAACAAATGAGACCTATAATAAATAGTCAAAAGAAGTCGTAAATGGTTGAAGAAGACGGATGCCTACCTTTTTTATAAAGGAAACATCAAGGTTATCCTTAGCATTGTTCCCTATATAAAGTTGGCTTTTATCAACTAATTCATCTATATTTCCTTCTACTTTTCTAGCAAACTCTTCACCTTCAATAATGACCATTGTTTCCGTACTTAAAAAAGCACTTCTAGCATCGATATTAAAGGAGCCCAGAACACTAATATAACTATCAAAGACGAACGTTTTACCGTGAATCGAATGAGGACCAATATATTCGTATAAAGCTAGATCACTTTCCATCAAACTGTCCCTGCGAGAAACATAGCCAGAAAAAGCTAAGAGATTTGGTGTAGCTTGTTTTGAATTCGTCAAAATAATATTCTCATCTGCATTAATTTTTTTCAGGTCAACCATTGCTATCATTTCATTTGTAGGAATAATGTAAGGACTTTGTGCAACAATTGACTTTTCCGCCTTTTCAAACATTTGAATTAACTCATGCCAAACAACAGGTTTTTTATTCAAACGCTCTAAAGGATTATGCACGACCTTTACTTCGTCGATGGGAACGGATAACTTTAGCCAATCTATTTTTCCATCAATTCGATGATTAGAAGATCGCAACATTTGCGTCATTTGCTTATTCTTTATTGTTGCTTTTCGCTCTTGATTCTTGCTTAATTTATAAATTGCTTCAGTAGTATACTCATGATCAAATAACGAATCAAAGTAGTCGCTAAGGGCTGTGACAACATTTTCTGTACTTTTGTCTTTGTCCTCCTTATCACCTGTATAAATGAGGACGACATCTCGGTCATTAACCGATTTATCATTTTCATCATTTGTAAAATATTTATCCCCGATGTTCCTTCCACCTGTCATCGCAAATGTACCGTCTACTAGAATGAGTTTGTCGTGAAGACGATTGTTCCATGTCCAAGGACGAAAGGGATTAAATGATTCGTAATATTTAAGCGTGATATTCGGATGAGAGCTGAGTAAATGTGGAAGGGATCGTAAGTCACCTCTCATATTATGAAGCAATCCATCAAACAAAATTCTAACCTCAATCCCTCGATCAGCTGCTTCCAAAACACTTGCAAAAAATAAGTCTGCCCATTCACCTGCGTGAATCGTATGATAAGTAATGTCGAGGCTATGTTCTGCTTGATCAATCAACTCAAGTCTAGCAATTCCAGATTCTTCCCTTTCTTCTAAAACAGCAGCTCGATGGTCGCCTTTAACATTAGAAACATAATCATGTTCGACAAATGTATCTTCAGGCTCCATCCAACGAAAGATAAGCCCTCCAAAAACAAAAGCAAATAGGAGATACATGATAATACTTCGCTTTATATTTTTTCGATACATGCCTTTCATTATTCGTTCACATCCTAATAAAACTGTTTTGAAGATCCTCTCATCGATTACTGTTTTGGAAGAACAATTTTAATATCAGTTCCTTCATTGATTTCACTATCCACATTGATAGTAGCATCATGTAGATCAATAATTTGTTTTACAATAGACAAACCAATTCCAGTTCCTGATCTTTTCGACCTTGCCTTATCCGTTTTATAAAATCTATCCCAAATATGGCTCAGCTCTTCTTTTGTCATACCTTTTCCTTTATCACTAATGAGTACTTCTACGTCAATTTCTTTCTCGATTATTTTTAATTGTATACTACTGTTTGGATCCGAATTCTGTACAGCATTTTGCAATAAATTAATCCAAACTTGTTCCATTCTCTCTTCATCTGCAAATATAATTATTTCATCTTCTGACGTTAACTCCATATCAATTTGGTGCTCAGAAGCGCTCGGTTCCATTTTTGCTATGATCATACGAAGTTGTTCTGCTACATTATATTGTTTTTTCTCTAAATTCCAATTCCCTGCTTCTATACTCGCTGTGTCCAACAGATCATTCACCAATTTCATCAGTCTATCTGTTTCATTTCGCATAATCGTTAAATAATGTTTCTGTTTTTCAGCAGGGATCGTTCCATCCATCATTGCCCCCAAAAAACCTCTAATTGACGTCAAAGGTGAGCGAAGATCATGCGACACATTTGCTACAAAATCTTTTCTTAACTGATCAAGGCTACCAAGTTCTTTAGCCATATGATTAAAAGTATTCGCTAATTGACCGATTTCATCTTTGCTATCAACATGTATTCTATGAGAGAAATCTCCTTTTGCATATTGCATCGCACTATTTCTCATTTTTCTCAAAGGTGCTGTCATTCTTCTTGAAACAAAAAAGATTATAATAGCGGTCAAAGAAACGGTAACAAGAGACGTAATAAAGTTTATCCATACAATTTGACTTGATTCACGATCAAATTCATGAAAAAACATGACCATCGCATGCTCAGGAGAATCCGCATCTGGTATCGTTAACGGAGCTGCCATCATATACACGATCTCAAATCCATCCGTTCGAACACGCCTATTCATCGTTTCTCCTTGAAGAGCATCATGAACGACACTTTGAGATACACCAAGATCTTCTAAGAACCCATGGTGGTATAAAGCATCACCATTACCATCGAAAAGTAATATTTGTCTGTTTTCTTGATTCATGCTCATTTCTAATGATGTAAGCAGCGTTTCTTCATCCCATCCTTGTTGCCTAGCTTCACGGAAATGTTCAACTAATCGTTCCCCTTGATGATCAAATGTTTTATTATATCGAGTTGTCATCTCGTTATGAATCAAAGAGTTTAATAAAAGAGCAAATACAAGAAAGGAAAATAGTAAAATTAATAAATGTGACGAAAAGAGTTTTATAAACATTCCTTTATTTTTAAACATGGTCATTTACCTCGAATTTATAACCTACTCCGCGAATTGTTTTTAGTTTCCAATAAGGCCACTCATCGCCTATCTTCTCACGAATTCGCTTAATATGGACATCAATCGTTCGAACATCTCCTTCATAATCATAACCCCAAATCGAATCCACTAACTGTTGACGAGTGAATACTTGGTTTTTTTCCAATGCAAGAAAGTAAAGGAGTTCCAATTCTTTTGAAGGCAAAATAACAGACTCATTTTTTCTCAACAATTGATGCTGCTGAACATCTATTTGCATGTTCTCAAAATACAATGACTTTCTTTCATGTTTATAAGGACTTGTTCTTCTTAAAATAGCTTGCATACGAGCTATAATTTCTTTAGGTTCAAAAGGTTTCACTACATAATCATCGGCACCCAGCTGCAATCCTTTAATTTTGTCATAACTTTCTCCTTTACCAGTAAGCATAAGGATTGGAACTTGTCTCTCGTCTCTTCGTATTTCTCGACAGACTTCCCAACCATCCATTTTTGGTAACATGATATCTAAAATAACAAAATCTGGCGCCTCATCATAATACATTTCCCATCCAGCTTCGCCATCATAGGCCATTGAGACAAGAAACCCTTCTTGGACTAAATATAATTCCAATAAATCAGAAATGAACGGATCATCTTCGATAATAAGTACTTTCACCGCTTCTGTCATGGAACCACCTCCTACACCAATCTATCTGTCTAGCCTGATTATCTCATGAATACACATGGAAAAGCTCATGGGACTTATTTGTCCACATAAGCTCTAACAAATTTATTATAAACAGCTATTCTATCTAGCTGGTTTTGTTTTCGGTCGGTAACACAATTCTACTTGAATTCCTCGCTGTTTAAGTTTGTCCTTGATGTCATAAAGTGATTTTCGAGATTTTTCAACAGGCATCACTTTGTCCTCCCTCCATCCGAATGCAGTGAAATGACTTTTTTTGTACTCGTTTCATGAAGACCTTCTACTGCATCATGAATAACTTTCATTTTCTCGTCCATTTCTTTTACTGTATCGGCAGCTTCTTTTAGACCTTTCTCCAAATACTGAGGGATATCCGATTGATATTTATAATAAATTTTATGTTCAAGGCTAGCCCAGAAATCCATCGCAAGTGTTCGAATCTGAACTTCAACGTAAACGTGTTCCATTCCTTTTGAAAGAGTAATTGGAACTTGAACAATCAAGTGCATGCTTTGGTATCCATTGGCTTTTGGAAAACGAATATAGTCCTTCACTTCCATTATTTTCAAATCATTCCGGTTCATCATCAACTCATATAAGTGATAAACGTCTGATTTAAATGGTGTGACAATTCTCATTCCCGCTACATCAAACAAGTTTGCTTTTGCATTAGCTACTGTTGGTTCGATCCCTTTTCTTTCTAATTTATCCATCATGCTTTGCGGTGTCTTTAATCTTGTTTTTACGTGTTCAATGAGACTATCTTCTTCCATATATTTTGTTTCTTCCACCATAATGTTCACTTTCGTTCTTAATTCATCTAGGGCAAATTTATAAGGTAATAAAAAATTTTTCCAAACCGTTATCTTATGTTCCATTCCTTTTCGCCTCCACACGGTTATTCTATAAGAGGATCATAGCAAATGAATATGAACATAAAATGAACAGATAAAATTATTTTGGAAGGTTTACATATATCTCAACATTTAACCTCTGACAGACATTCCAAAATCACGGATATCAATATCCACCTCCACGTTCACCCGAACACCAGGCCATTCTTCACGCCAATTTAGTTCTTCCCATTCTTTAAAAGACATACTATTTCGAACTTTTTTCCCTATCCCCAATGGGTCTACACTGCTTTGCTGAGTGAATGAGATTATTTCTTCTGCTTTAGTAGTGACATATTCTTCGATCAACTTTTCAATTTCTTTTTGTCCTTCTTCATCTGAAATATCTATATCTCCAATATTTTCTAAAATGGTTCCTTTCATTTCTACTTCAATATTCACATCAAAACTCTCTTCCATTTTTTCTACACTAATATCTCTTTCTGTGGAAATAGACGTAAATGACACGAGTTCATTTTTCCCAGTTTCAGGATTTGGTAATGACATATTTAAATCTCCTTGATCAACGTCTTTTTCTAAAAAAAAATAAATAAGCGAATCATCTAACTCTAATTTTGTTTTATATACATCGTTCTTTAAAAAAGCAAGGCCATTAACAGCCACACCTTCTTCCTCTAACTTAATCATTGGTAATGTAGGATCTTTGCCATCATCTTTTAAATCCCTTAAAAATTGATACACTTTTATTTCTGGAATGACATTAAAACGTGCTTCTTTTTCAAGAAGTTCGTCTAAGTAAATGGTCGTTCTAGGGTGCTCATCAAACTCCCTTTCCATCAGTGGGTTTACTTCTCCTTCTACGATCGCTAGTTTAGCTCTAGCTGGAATTTGTGGATCCCGTTCTAACACATCTAATAAAGGTCTCAATCCATTTTCTACCACTTTTTTACTGTATAACAACAGTCGTAATTGGCCTGACACTATATTTCTTTCCGTTGTTCTAGCATTTAACTGAATCCCTTCTTTATTTAATCTTGCTGTTGTGACTCTTGAGATTTTCGGTTTTTCTCGATCAGGTTCGACTAATGGGGCAGACGTTGTTAAACGATACATAACTTCTTCCCCATCATCCTCTAAATCTTCACCTGCAATAATGTCATAACCTTTTGTTTGGATAAAGGCTAGGTCTTCAATGACTTTTTCGTCAGCGCCACACCCCGATATCAGCATTAATATGAAAAACATAACTATGTAAGGACTTAGCTTAATCATGGTCCTTCACCTCGTTCGTTTGATTTTTGGACCGTTTCATAATCAATAGGAGAAAAATTGGTAAGACAATCGATATACCAAAGGCTAATTTAGAAAATATATTGACTACTGTTTCTATCTCTCTAGCCGTTTCCATCATGAAACCTAATAAAAAATTTCCTGTAACTATGATAAAAATAAGCAGACTTTCATTTATATTTATAAAAATTTGCTGTAAAACTTCTTTTGCCGCCCAATAATAAGCCGTCACAGTCACAACTACTTTCATTAGAAAAAAACTGAAAATTAAGTTGTCAATTCGTTCTAAAAAAGGTACCTTAACATAATCAAGCATTTGAATAACAGGATATTCGATATCTAAAAGCTGCTGAAAGCTGAAAAAACCAAATGCAATAAAGGTCACAAAAGTATATACTACCGTTGTAAATAAATGACCCAAAGTGATCGCTTTTGTAATGTTAATATCCTTTTGTATGTAGGAAGAAAATATAATAAATAGTTCAAAACCTAGAAAAGCTTTTAACACTTCAAAGGACCCATTAATAAAGTTTGTGTCACCAGCAAAAATAAACGGCGTTAATTGATCAAACTGAAAATCTTTTAAAACAACAAAAGAACTAAAAAGGGTCCAAATCGTTAGAAAGAAAAAAACAGTTGTTCCTTTCACAAATCCTTCGAACCCACTAACTAATATAAAAAAAGCGATTACTGCTAATATACCTTTAAAGATATATTGAGGAGTATTAGGAAAAGACATCATTTGAATAATTTGAAAATAATTAGCACCAACACTGCAACCTAAAACCGCCCACGTCCCTGCTAAAAATATATAAATTGGATATCTAAGAACTTTTGGCATGACCTTGTCTATCCTATCTAATGGAGAAGTACGTTTCATTTTTTTGCAAACGTGTCCAAGTAATATTATCTGCCCTAAGAGAACGATTGAAATGACCGGGATAGCTAACCATCCGTTATAACCGAAGTTTTCTGCCATTAGACGAGGAAGAACAAAAAATGTTATGCCAGACTGCAACATGTAAGTTAAAATCGTGAAGTCTATCGTTGAAAAGTTCGTTTTTGTATTCATTCTCCTCGCCCCTTACTCTTTGACTTTTGTGCGAATCTTATTTTTCACATCGGCTTGGTTCGGTCTTTCTGTCATCGCCCAATAAGGGGCTCTAAGAAATACGTCTTTGAAGTCTTTAAGAATTAAAGGCGTAATTGGGGTTAAATATGGTTTATTTATTGAGGTAAGAGTAGCTAAGTGAAACGCCACCACTGTTATTCCGATTACGATACCGATGTTTCCCAGTATCCCAGCTAAAATAATAAAACCAAACCGGATAAGTCGAATAGATCCACTCATGATATAACTGGGGATGACAAACGAAGCAATGGCAGATGTTGCTACAGCGATAATTAATATATCACTTGTAAATCCCGCTGCAACAGCTGCTTGTCCGATGACAATCCCACCTACAATACCAATCGTTTGACCAACTTTTGTTGGTAGTCTTGCCCCCGCTTCCCTTAATAATTCAATCGTAAATTCCATAAGGAGTGCCTCGATAATCGGTGGAAACGGGACAGCCTTTCGAGACTCTGCTAAAGGGATCAGCAATTGGTCAGGAATTATTTCATAATGAAAAGTTGTGGCGGATACATAGAGAGCAGTAAATAAAATCGTAATAATAAACGAAACAAAACGGAGCAAACGAATACTAGACCCAATAACCCAACGATTATAATAGTCGTCCGGCGATTGGAAAAATTCTACAAATGAGCTCGGTGCTGAAATCACAGCCGGACTGCTATCAACAGCCAAAATTAATTTTCCAGCTAACAATTTAGAACATGCCACATCAGGTCGTTCCGTTGTTTGAAATTGTGGAAACACAGAGTTAGGTGAATCTTCCAGGATTTGTACAAAAGTATTCGCCTCAAATACACCATCTGTTTCAATATTTTCAACTCTTCTTTTCATCTCTTCAATGATTTGGTCATTCGCAATGTCTTTTATATAAAGAAAATATACTTCCGATTTCGACACTTCACCAACTACCATTTTTTCACACTTCAAATGAGAACTTCGGACACGTTTACGAATTAAGGACACATTTTTCCCTGCTGATTCTACAAAGCCGTCATGAGGACCTGTAATAACCGTTTCCGTTTCTGATTCCTCTATAGACCTCCCTTCTGGCCCATACATTTCAATCAAATAACCTTTCCCTTCAAGAAAAAACCCAACAGACCCTGCAACAATCCCTAAAATCATATCTTTGTTAGTCGTCACTTCTTCAAAATGCTCTTGTGCCAAATATTCTCTTAATTGGTGATTATCCATTTTTGTAATAGAACGAATGACATCTCGTTCGAACTCTTCCGTGTTTAACAAGCTTGCAAAAAATAGAGCAAATCCATCATTTGATGTAAATGTTCGTTTATTAAAGTCCGCACAATTATCAAAGTTATTTAGCACATGGTGAAATGATAAGGATTCACTGTCTTGAGATTTCTTCTCTTTTTGTTCTTTATCCTCTTCCTTTGTCTTCTTTTTGTTCCTCCAAAAATCAAAGATACTCATAGCACATTCCACCAATACGAAATGAATTTTCACTAAAATTTCTTTGTATTATAATGCTAAATAAATGTAATCCTAAATTCCGTTTCAATACATGAAATGTTTTATTCGCAAAGACGATAGAATGAATCGTTTATAATAATAAGCAGTCGAAATGAACGACAAACCTAATGTAACCCACGGCTTAACTAGAAAGAGTTGGCAAAAAGTGTACATTTGCACATACAACAATGTTGACCATCTCATTTTCCAATTATGGTAAAAAGAGATGGCATGCCATTTATGCCCAAAGAATTCAATGATGGAAGAACCAACAGTCCATTTGATCACGTACGTGAATTTTTTTAATAATGATTGAGGTCTGTTTGCTAAAAACAGTAAAATTAATAAGGGCATAATGATAAAGAGATGATAATATGTCAACGTTTTACGATTCATTTGTTTAGAGTTAAATTCCCAAGGTAATGGATGCATTTTATGAGATATCACATAAAAAAGCCCGTTAAACATCACGACATAAAGGATTCCAGGAGCTGTTCCCCTTATTTGCTGCCATGTTTTAAATCGAATATTTAATATCAATAGTGCTAGACCAGACATTAAATGCATACACAAACCTGCTTTCTAATAGATATTTTCTGCTTCATTTTTATGCTGTTGTTTACTAATTTTTCTAACAACAGCAATGATAATTCGCGTGAATGATGATTTAAACACAACAAAAATAAATGTATGGTACCATTTCCATTTATCTCCCCATTGAATTAAACGTGTTTTTCTTTCAGCAACTGTTTCTATAGCGGTTAAAGGGATAACAATTAGAAAAAGCTTAATAAAAGCTTTTAATGGACTGTCCTTGATCGTTATTTGATTGTAAATGATCGTGAAAGTAGGATAAAGAATGTAATCAAATACGATATGAAATTTAAAATATTTTGGTAATAATCTGTTTGGGTACTTTAGGAGATTATTCCGGACAAGGATTTGATCTATAAATCCATTACTTAATCCATCTAAAAAAAATACGAACAGCCAGTCTTTAATTGGGGGTTTTCTAAGCAAAAAAGGAACCATTCCTAGAGCAAAAACCATCATAGTTCGAAGGAGATTTTTTTCTGTTTTCTTACTTAACAAATGCCTCACTCCATTCCATAAATTAGCGAAATGTCTTTTTGTTATTGTCCACGCTACAACTGGAATTTATGAAATGCAGATTTAACCAATTAATTTGAATACAATTTATCGATACGTTTTATGTGGATTAATATTATGATTTAAAGATTAATTAGTAAATATAGGCGAGTTTTTAATCCTTTTAAAGTGGACATATTAAAAACAGGTGAATAACACTAATACTGTAATTGTAAGAATGCATGATGAGGCGGGGATTTTTATGACTAAAATAATCGGAATCTTTATTTTTTACTTTGTTGCTATGTCATCTCTAATCGTATATTTAGATTTATTAGTGGGTATCCCTTTGAATACAAGCATACCTCATATTTTAAACCCCTTTGCAGTAACGGATAAAGGAGAACGAGCTTTTCTCTTTATCTTTTTGATAGCCGCTCTTTTGGTCCCCCTTAAACATTACTTCAAACATTTAGTTTCAATATTTAGTAGCAACTAATATTTTTAAGAATGACTTTTAATCGTAAACTTTTTTTTAATAAGCGTAATCATTAATAATGCTGTAGGGATATAAAACTGAAAAGGTAAATGCAAATAGTTTGGTACTATTTTTAATCCAATTTCTATGTGTTCAGAAAAATTCTCAGCTATAGAAATAGAACTAACTAAGACAATGATACTCATTGGCATTATTAATTTTTGATATTGATTGACTTTAAACAAAGTAGTAGCACCATAAACCCCTGCAAAAAAAAATATTGCAATTTTAAAGAACATTCCAACAATTAATGAGATAACGGCTAATGCATCTAACCTTTCCAAAAAATCTCCTACTCGAATTTTACTTATGGCTGAGAGCAAAGGATAAGAAGAACGCTCTACGATATCAATACCGAGTACAGCAATATTCATCATCGTAGCAAATGCAATTAGTACACCACTAAAAACCAATCCAATAAGTCCTACTTTTAGCGTATATTTTTGATTATGTAAATAAGGAAACACCATTGTAAATACAATAATTTCACCAAATGGAAATGTTAATAAAGTCGGAACGGCGCCTTTTATTACCGGTGTCCATCCTTCTCCTAAAATTGGAAGTAAATTGTCGGTTTCTACTTCACCCGAAATAAAAAAAAGCGTATTAACAATAACACCGATAAACATTAATAAAAGAAAGTAAAACTCCCCTGTTCTCGCTAACACTTCTATTCCAAGGTAAATAACATACGCGATGGACAGTGTCATCAACAAATTAATGATAAACAATGGAGTTTGAGGGAAAATTGCCGTAACTAAAAGATCTCCAAAATCTCTTAACACTCTTGTAGCAATATATAGAAAATAAAGGCTGTATAAAAATCCAACGAACCATCCTAAGTGTTTCCCCAATATTTTTGGTAGGTATTCTATTAATGATAATTCAGGGAATTGTTTATATAAATGATAGTAAATAATAAATACAAACAATCCACCAATTAATCCAAGCATGATTGACATCCATGCATCTTGTTTAGCTTCTACTCCAGGTGCCACAACAATCGCACTGCCTAATTGGAAAAGGACAATTAAAACAAACAGTTGAAAAGGAGTGATTTTTATATTTTCCACAGAGCTCCCCCCCTTTATAACGATTACGACCATGGTTAATTTTTTTCACTACTATTCAAATGTATTTTTATGATTTATATTTTTACTATGTTTCCCTACATGTGCTTGTTATTCATTCGTTTTATTTTGATATGAATTGTTCCTCATTCCTGATCGGCGAATGTATGAGGAAACATGAACATTCACTTCTAGTTTTGCAAACATTTCAGGCCATTTTTTTTCGTTCTCTTTCCAATATTTAGGGTTCTGTCGATGTAATACCTCCCCAAATCCAAAAATATCCGTCTCACTTTCTTGTGCTTTAGTAATTACTTTTTCTACTATCTTTTTGATATTTTCTTCAAGTAATTTTTCTAATTCTTGAATTTCTTTGTGTTTTGTAATATCTTTTGAGCAATTGATTTCATCTAAAATCCCTTCTTGACCTATAGAAACATCAATGACTGGATTTCCATTGTTAATCTTTGATCGAATGTCTGAATTTGCTTTTTTCGTTTCAATCGCAATTGCATCTTTTTTTCCATCGCATTCAACATTATTAATCGCTCCTTCTATCTGTCCTAAAACCCACAATGCTCCTTTAACTTCTTCATCCTCTAGCCATCCAATTAATTTTTCATCTTTAAATATTCCCATTCCATTTATTTCTAATAGCGCGTCAGGTACTGATTGCTGTATTGTTTCTTTTTTAATAGCTGATTTATTATCACCCTGTATTTTTACACCACTTAAAAGCAATTCTTTTCCACCACTAGATAAATCACGAACAACATCATCAACGTCCATGACCATGTTTTCGCCTAGTCGTTTCTCTATTACCTCAATCTGATCCGTTAGTTTCGTTGCAGAAATCCTTTGAATTGGAGTTTGAACCATTAAGACCTCTCTAGCATCTGCCTCTCTCGCGATCATAACGTTTGCATTCGTCCGTGCTTGTGAATCTCTTTCAAACCAATCGATAACACGATCAAGACCTTTCGTCTCTGCAAATTTCTCGTTTATTATAATTAAAGTCATGTGAGGAAAATATACTTGCCTCGGCAGCGTTTCTAATACATTTCTCATCGCTTCAGCTAATGTATTACCTGTCGAAGTATAAACAAGTGTCGTTGTAGCGTCTCTTCCTGCACCTTCTTGACCTATCGCCACCTCGCTAGAATTAGCGACTTGAAGGGAGACAAGTAATTCCCCCTCCTCTGTTTCATCAATTCCAACAGCCGATACTATCGTCAAGTCTGTTAATTCTTTTGCATTCCAACAACTTGTTAACAATAAAGGTATGATTAATAATATATGTAAGTCCATCCTTTTAGACATTACCTAATCTCCTTTTTTAATGGGGATGCTTTAAATTCTCTTTGGATAAAAACAATTCATTGCTTACTTATTAAATATTTTTTTCGGGAGACGAAACAATCCGTCTTTATGATTTTCAGGGATAAATGGCGCAAAAGGGGCTAAATAAGGCGCTCCAAATGACCGTAAACTGGCTAAATGTGCTACAAGGGCAATGAGCCCAATTGTAATCCCATATAACCCCATCGTTGCGGCTAATATCATCATCGCAAACCTAAGAATTCTTCCTGCAATTGCTAGGTTATAAGCAGGTGTTGTGAAACTGGCAATTGCTGTTCCTGCTACAACAATAACCATTGCTGCAGAAACAATCCCTGCCTGCACTGCCGCCTGTCCTATCACGAGTGCGCCAACAATTGACACCGCCTGTCCAATTGCACGTGGCATTCGGACTCCTGCTTCTCTTAATATTTCAAAAGTAGTTTCCATAATTAATGCTTCAATAAATGCAGGAAATGGGATACCTTCTCGTTGGGCTGCTAAACTGATGACCAACCTCGTTGGAATTAAATCTTGATGAAACGTAATTAGCGCAATATAAAGGGATGGACCCAATACAGCTATCGTAAAACTAATATATCTTAATATTCGGATTAGTGTTGAGATGTCATATCGTTGATAATAATCCTCAGCTGATTTGAAGAATTGGGAGAAAGTGACCGGAACTATAAGGACAAAAGGTGAACCATCTACAATGATAACTATCTTTCCTTCTGTAAGAGAATTAGCTGCAGTATCAGGGCGTTCCGTATTATAAACTGTTGGAAAAATTGTTAATGTTTTGTCTTGAATGAATTCTTCTATAGTAGCCGAATTTAATAAATGTTCCACATCAATTTTATTTATTCTTCTCCTAACTTCTTGCACTAATTTAGCATTCGTGATGCCGTTCATATATATAATCGCCACATCTGTCTGACTAGAATTCCCAAGTTGAAACATTTCAAATTGCATCTTAGGACTTTTAATACGCCTTCTAATCAACGCCATATTTGTGAACACAGATTCAATAAAAGCATCTTTTGCACCCCGAATAGCTACTTCAGCTTTTGGTTCTTCAACAGATCTCCATTCTCCACCCTCTGTTGAACCTATGAAAGCCTGATTGATTCCATCCACGAATAAAATCGTATTTCCTGATAACAAATGATGAATTATTTTGTCCCAATCTGTTTCCATTTTCACTTCACTAACGGTTAATAATTGTTTTTCTATTAAATGTTCTAACGTTGTATTCGAAAATTCCTTTGCCTCTTCCAAATCAAACGAATCATTTAGCAACGATTTAAGCATAAAATCACTGACTTGTTCATTATCTACTAAGCCATTGATAAAAAAAGCGACACCTTTTATTAATGGCTTAGTATTTATGATTATTTCTCGCTCAATTAAATCACTTGTTCCACCCATGGTATTATTCATTTTTTCCACGTGAGCTTCTATGCTAGATTTTTGCTGAGCTCCCGATTCGTCTTTTGATTCACTAAAGGTATCAACATCTGCTCCTTTTTTTCTTTTAATAAGAGATTTCAACGGTATCGCTCTTTTAAATTGGGTCGTTTTCATCCCTTCCTCCTTCATTGCACCTTTTCATTTCCTGACATTATTTTCTCTCTATATTAAATTATTATACGAGTGTTTATTCTTCTCGTACTTTCTGTCACTGAACAATTGCTAAATGAACCATTGTATGAGTAAAAAATTTAATAAACTACTCCATTGTAAAAAAGAATTCTTTCCTTTTTGATAAATCATTGGTAGGTTTAACTATAGATTAAGCATTCATGAAGTTGAGAAAGATCATTTCGATTACTAATAAAAGCATGAATAAATAGAGATTAATCGGGAAAAGACATAGTATAAGCTTAATAATCTAATATCAAAAAAAGAGGGTAAAACATGAGTACAGAACATTTTAAGACTTTTCAACTAAGTGGAAACATTGAACGCGCACTAACAGATTTAAATTATCATACACCAACGGAAGTTCAGCAAAAGGTTATTCCATTAGCACTTGAAGAAAAGGACCTTGTTGTTAAATCACAAACTGGAAGTGGAAAAACAGCCTCTTTCGGTATCCCTATTTGTGAATTAGTAGATTGGGAGGAAAATAAGCCACAAGCGTTAATCCTTACACCTACTCGAGAGTTAGCGACACAAGTTAAAGATGATATAACAAACATCGGTAGATTCAAACGGATCAAAGCAGCAGCAGTTTATGGAAAATCTCCGTTTAAGTTGCAAAAATTAGAATTAAAACAAAAAACACATGTTGTTGTAGGGACGCCTGGAAGAGTACTGGATCACATTGAAAAAGGAACACTAGCGTTAGACCATATTAAATACTTCATCATAGATGAAGCCGATGAGATGTTTAACATGGGGTTTATCGATCAAGTGGAAGCAATTATCCGGGAATTGCCGATCAATAGGGTTACGTCTATTTTTTCTGCAACGATTCCAAATGATGTTCAGAATCTTCGTCAAAAGTATTTAAATGAGCCGATCGAAATTGAAGTAGTGGGGACAGGCGTAACGACGAGCAATATTGAACATTCCCTTGTGGAAGTAACCGAGGATCACAAATTATCCATACTGAAAGACATGACAATTGTTGAAAATCCTGATAGCTGTTTGATTTTTTGTGGGACACAAGAAAAAGTGGATTACGTATACAATGAATTATCAAAAGAGAATTATACTTGTGAAAAAATTCATGGCGGTCTTGATCAAGACGACCGTTTCTCTGTGATGAATGATTTCAAACGTGGAAAATTTCGTTACTTAGTTGCGACAAATGTGGCAGCAAGAGGTATTGACATTGATAGCATTTCACTTGTCATCAACTATGACTTTCCATTAGAAAGAGAAAGCTATGTTCATCGTACCGGCAGAACCGGACGCGCTGGTAAAACAGGAAAAGCGATCACATTCGTGACAAGATACGAGTCGAAATTCATTTCTGATATTGAGCGATATGTTGGATTTACTATTCCTGTAGTGGAACCTCCGACTTATACAGAAGTGAAACGACAAAAAGCAGCGTTTGATGAAAAAATGAATGCACATGTTGTGTTGAAAAAAGAAAAAAGCGCCGTATTAAATAAAAATATCATGAAACTATACTTTAATGGCGGCAAGAAAAAAAAGCTAAGACCTGTTGATTTTGTTGGTACGATTACGAACATTCCCGATATCACTGCCGATGATATTGGTATTATTACAATCAAAGAAAACGTCACTTATATCGACATACTAAACGGCAAAGGTTCGATTGTTTTGCAAGAAATGAAAGAAAAAACCGTCAAAGGTAAACAATTAAAGGTGCATATTGCTAAGAAATAATTTCAGCAATATCTAAATTAAATCATCAAAAACGCCATCAAGTAGAGGAAACTTCCCCTAGAAGATGGCGTTTTTCTTATCGCTTATTGGATTAAATATAGATAAAACTTATATTTTTACTGGTAATCCTGTTCTAGAAGACTCTAACGCCGCAAACGTTACTTTGTGTGTTTCATACGCATCAAAATAATCTGAAAGAATGTCCGATGTATCTCCAGTTCTAACAGCTTTAATAAAAGCTTCACTTTCTTTCACATAAGGGTTATCCGAATTTAATGTTTCATTTGTTTTACCTTGAGCATCTGAAATACTTAAATGGTCAGGTTCCCAATCTACCATTCCTTGATCCGTATAAATACTCATTCCAACTTTTGAAATCCCTTTGGGCAATATGCAAGTGTTTGATAATGAAACAACGATGCCACTTTTTAATGTTAACGTTACTGAACCAACATCCGCTACCGTCACCCTATCAAATTTATTATCTGTCAACCGATTTCCATATGATGCGTAAACGTCCTCTACTTCTCCTGCTACAAACCTAAGTAAATCGACAATATGGGTCGTTTGTTCAATGAATTGTCCCCCAGATCCTTCTTGCTTTCGCCACCAAGCAACTTCTGGCATATCCCCCATCCAATGTCCTGTCACCAATCCTATTTGGGTGTTTTCTACAAATTCTATTAAATTCTTAACAGATTGTTTGTAACGAAAGTGGTAACCGACCGATGTAATCAACGAAGTCTCTTTTAAATCTGCTAAAATAGAGTCAACAATTGTTGGATCTGCTCCAAGAGGTTTTTCTACAAAAAACGGAATTTGTCTATGGATCAGTTCTTTTTCTATATCTCCATGAGACATAGGTGGAACACAAATGTACACAGCATCTAAATTTTCAAAATCGAGCATCTTGTTAAAATCAGCGTACCCATTGGCTTCTTTGAAACCTTTAGCTAATTCTATTGCTTTTTCTTTCGTTGTTCCACATATGCCACGAATCGTCACATCTTTCATATTACCTAAAATATCTGCATGCATTTTACTAAAAGATCCCGTTCCTATTAATCCAATTTTTATTGACATCGTTTTTCCTCCCATTTATTTATGCTGAGGTTTATGGAGTGCTTTGATTGATGTTCATAAGTTTACGTGTTTTTCCAGAGGTTCGTATACTTCTTAAGATATTTTAGTTCTTGTACGGTTTCGAGTACCTCCATTGCTTGTGCTTTCAACTGGCTGTCTTTTGTATGATCATACAGATATCTAAGTCCTTGCATAAAAATCATATCTGATCAAAAAGATCCTCCTTTAATAAGGATCAGACTTCATATGGCAATCTACTTTATCTCCCAAAATTTCTATTATCTTTTTCTAAGATTCGTTTGAAAAATATCTATCTCCCTAGGTTAAATTATCAAAACATCCCCCTCAATCACATGCTACAAACTTATTGAAGTTATTCCTTATCCTAAGAATACCATTTTTGAAGTAATATAATTGGGAATACGTATGATGTCTTAATAAAATTGACCTATACTAGAAAAAATTATTGATATATCACTAAATAAATTATGTTATGGAGGACTCATCATGGAAAAGTTAAAAAATATCTTTGATCATCATTTTATTAGCATGTTAGGGCAAAGCCTTTCCAAGCATAGTAAATCGACGTTTGATATCGACCATTTTGAAAATATTGTATTTCAGAAAGATTGGAATCAACTAGAATTTAAGCAACGCGTTCGGCGCATTTCAACAGCAATGTATGAAACACTACCTAAAGAGTATGAAGACGCATTAAAGGTTTTACATGAGGTGGCCCCTCATTTTGAAGGATTAGCGGGGATTATTTTCCCCGATTATGTTGAACTTTACGGACGAAACGATTGGGATCTATCTATGAAAGCATTAGAAGAGTTTACAAAGTTCTCTACTTCAGAATTTGCCATTCGTCCATTTCTATTAATGGATGAAAAAAAGGTGCTAGAGCAAGTTTTTATATGGATGAAAAGTCAAAATGAACATGTCCGACGATTTGCGAGCGAAGGCTGTCGGCCTAAACTACCATGGGGACAATCGGTACCTTCATTCAAAAAGAATCCGTTCCCTTTGATTCCTATGTTGGAAAATCTCATAGAAGATGAATCAATTTATGTAAGAAAAAGCGTCGCCAACCATTTAAATGACATCTCAAAAACACACCCACACATCATCATCGATCTTATTAAAAAATGGCTAGGAAAAAATGAGCGAACGGATTGGATCTTAAGACATGCCTCACGAACGTTGTTGAAACAAGGGAATAAAGACGTTCTACAATTATTTGGTTATGAAACAAGTGAATTCATTCATGTAGATGAATTAAACCTTTCAACAAAATCTATTACTATTGGTGATCAACTCCACTTTTGTTTTACCATAACCACTGATTCAACAACGAAAATAAGACTGGAATATGCCATTGATTATGTTAAAAAGAACGGAAAACGTAATAAAAAAACTTTTAAAATTAGTGAATCCACAATTAATCAAGGTCACTCAAAAAAATATGATAAACGACAATCCTTTAAAAACATGACAACTCGAACACATTACCCAGGTTTGCATACGTTATCTATTATCGTTAATGGTGCAGTGAAAAATAGCATCAATTTTAACTTAAGAAAATAGAGGTGGTGCAAATATGGTTCAATTAATGAAAGTGGACGATCCTCTTTCGAAGAAAGCAATAGCCATTCAGAAGAATATTTTTAATTCGGATCTTTCGTTTAATCAATTAGTTACAGGTGAAAATCAGTTAACAGAAGAAGAAATCATCAAAGAGACCGAGGAAAATCTCCAATTAGGTGCCAACTATTATTATGTTACGAAAGATGAGAAATACTTGGGGCTTATGCATTACCTTCCGACCAACCCTCACGACGGATATACTTGGATTGGTTTACTCATCATTCATAAAAAATATCAAAAGCACGGTATCGGAGGGCAAGCTTTAAAAGAGTTAGAAGACAAACTCACGGAAGATGGTGTTAAAAAAGTTCGTCTTTGTGTACAACAAAAAAATGAAAATGCCGTGAATTTTTGGCAAGGTAATAAATTTCTAAAAATGCATTCTTCTATTGATAAACTTCAAAATGAAATTGACATTTATGAAAAGACGCTAAACGAATAGCTACACATTATTCTTTTTGTGCCAATCTAATGCATTTTTTTCGATTTGTTTTACTAAGTCATTTTTTCCATTTATATAAGCCTTCATATCAAAAGGAAATTGTTTTGCCAATTCTATTTTCAAGTTGCCGTATCTTTCAGAGAATGCTGGATACTCACGTAAATAGTCACGAAATGCGAGATGACGAACAATGTCCTCACTACCTTGTTCAAAAATATGAACATGATGCGTTCTGTCATCTCCCCCTTTCTCAAAAAATCTTCGTCCTGTTATCCCATTTTCCCCTATCGGTTTATAGCCTAGGATAATCATCTGCTCGTCAAAAAAATCTACATTATTTATGTCTTTAACAACTGGCATGATATCAATAATTGGTTTTGCCATTAATCCTTTCACAGACGTACTCCCAATATGATGAATTTCTATTACTTCTGAATCAAATACATTTCTAATTCGGTCTTCCTCTTCTTGAAACATCGCAGGCCATTTATTATTATACGGAACAACTTTCACTTTTCTCATCAGAACCTCCATATCACAAACACAAGCCGCACAAAAGCGCGGCTTATAACATGTCGTTTTACAAATGACTATATTGATCTTTCAAAGGGTGAACTTGCTCTTGCCATATTTTTTCTGCTCGATTTGCGTTTATCTCAGGTTTCTTTAACATTTGCTCCAATCGTTTCTCTTGTTCGGGCGTGTTTTCAAACTTGGATAAATGTGCCAGTGCAAATTGAGCAAAGTCACTTACCATAAATGTAAACATATGATCAATCACATCATCGTTCACTTCGTACAGTTTCGCATTTTCTAATACAAGTTGAGCATAAACAGCCATTGTGAATAGCTCCCCTAAGTGTAGCATGTACGTTTGATTTTTTTGTTGATGATCTGTTAGTGGTGCTTGAGAAAGCATTTCACGAAAACGTTCGATTTGTTCTAAGAAAATTTGTACATTTGGAAGATCCACACCATCGTAACATCGACGATAATCTGGGAACGTCACTTTCGCCAACTTTCCTGTCGTTTGCTTGAAAAGGTTTGAATCATCCTTTGCATCGCGACGCAACGGAATATCTGTATAATGTTCATTTTTGAAAAAGTAATTTTGCATAAATTTAATGACGAGAGCCATATTCACATGACTTGTTCCTTCTAGCCTTGGAATCATCCCAATATCTCGTATAGCTAATTCCATATACGTATCTTGCTCAAATCCTTTGGCTGCAACAACGTCAAGCAACTTATCAATGACTTCCATTCCTTGTTTTGTGACTTTCATTTTTTGAATTGGGTTAAATAATAAATATCTGCGATCCTCTTCAGAAGAAGACCTAAAATAATCAACGGCTCTCCTTGCATAAAGTTTCATCGCAACAATTCGAGCATAACATTCCGTGAAAATGTCTTTTACATGGCTAAAGTCAGTCACTTTTTGACCATATAAAATACGCCCTTCTGCATGGTTGAGTGCCTCGTAGAAAGCATGTTGACATATTCCTACTGAAGCAAAGCCTAGCTGGAACTTCCCGATATTCACAGTCGATAAGGAGGAATCCCACGCTTTTTTTCCTTTCGACAAAATTTCATCCTCTTTTAACGGATAATTCTCAATCTTGAACTCGCCAACATACGCAGGACGAACTCCTGACGTATATATTTTCTTTTGTAAATAATACTTATCATGTTTAGGATCTACCACAAAAAAGACAAACTCATCTGTCTCTGTCATCCGCCCAAACACGGATACAGATGCTGCTTCATTCGCATTTCCAATATAATATTTGGCTCCATTTCCTTTGTACGAACCATCTTTCTCCATGTTTAGTTTCATTTCATTCGAGTACAGATCTGCTCCATGTTTTTTTTCAGACATTCCAAAAGCAAAAATTGCCCCTTGTTTTAATTGCTCCCCAGTTTTCTCCTTTACACACTCATTATCAGACATCCAAATAGGACCTAATCCTAGAATGCTCACTTGATAACAATATTGATAAGACAGACCATAAAATGCCGTTAACTCACTGTAGTCACATATACGGGACAGGTCAAACCTTGCTTCCTCATCACCATAACCTGAAGGCGTTAATAAAGTAGCAAATGCGCCAGATTTTTGTAAAAATGCAATATAATCTTCATACCAATCAGCAGCTTCATCTTGTTTTTTTATGTCCTTAAGACCTTTCTCCTCAAAAAACGTCACTGTTTTTTTCATGACTTCTTTCGTTTTTATGTCTGCAAATTCTTGATCTTCTAATTTTTTTGGATTGAAAAAAAGCAAATAATCCCCTCCTTGATTTCATTAATGAATGAATAGCCATTCATTATACTATTCGTTACAGTTGCATTGAAACTCCTGCAAAGTTTAAGTATTTATTAAGTAAATCTCACTTCTAAATGAAAAACCACACCTTTCCCCATCTTATTGGGATTTAAAGGTGTGGATTAATTTATAAAAAAGAGCTACTAATAATCAGATTAATTTACAGTATCAGGATAAAGGTAACTCAATATATCACGCCTTGAAATAATTCCTACCATTTTCCCAGATGAATCAATTACTGGCACTCTTTTTATTTTCTTCTCCATCATCAATGTCGCAGTATGTTCAATCGTATCTTCTGGGTTTATTGATATAACTTTTTTACTCATCAAATCGCCAACTCTTTGTGACATGGCTCGCTTCAGTTCATCCATGTATTTATTAGGTTTTTCTAGATAAATTAGTCCACCTAATAGCTCTAGGACAGCCGGAATTTTTATTAGAGCTGCACGTTTGATCAAGTCTCCTTCCGTCACAATACCTACCAAATCACCTTTTTCATTTATAACAGGAAGACCGCTGAAATTATTTTCCATAAGAAGTTTTGCACATTTTTCCACTGTACTTTCCTCATTTACTGTTAAGACTTCTCTTGTCATAATTTCTTTTGCATACATGGAACTGAACCTCCTTAGGATCAATTTTAGAAGCGATTAAACCTTGTTTATCTATATACTTACTATTTTAATTATATAATATTTATATAATTATTTCCATGAAACTTCTTAAACCTTCCTGAACTGCAGAGAAGCAAACTTCTCCAACTAGATTTTGAAGGGGTATGCGGTGCTAAGCTTTTTCAATACTGATTACGGAGCTGTCTTAAAAGTGTAGGCTTAGCTCTGCTCAGACAAAAAGCCGTCATGACTATAATTTGTCATGACGGCTTTTTCAAAAGAAGGAGACGTTAGAAAGCTCCTTTTCGAAGTGTCTCCAACAATATAAATCACATGCTGAAGCTTCGAATACATAATCGTTACGCTAAATGATTCAAGTTGCTTTCTTAGCCTAAGTGACTATTACTTAATGTCAAAACGATCTGCATTCATTACCTTGACCCAAGCGTCAACAAAGTCACGCACAAATTTCTCTTTATTATCATCTTGTGCATAGACTTCTACAAGGGCACGAAGAACTGAGTTAGAACCAAACGCAAGGTCGACTCTTGATGCTGTACGAACAACTTCACCTGTCTTGCGATCACGTCCTTCATATACATTATCTTCTACAGGCTTCCACTCAATTCCCATGTCAAGCAAGTTTACAAAGAAATCATTCGTGAGTGTACCAACACGGTCCGTGAATACACCGTGTTCTGTACCATTGTAATTTGTGCCAAGAACGCGCATACCACCAACAAGAGCAGTCATTTCAGGTGCGGAAAGGTTAAGCAACTGTGCCTTATCTACAAGAAGTTCTTCTGGACTTACCGTATATTCCTTCTTCTGGTAGTTTCGGAAACCATCTGCGATCGGCTCGAGTACGTCAAAGCTTTCTGCATCAGTTTGCTCATCTGTTGCGTCCCCGCGTCCTGAAACAAACGGTACCTTTAAGTCAAAGCCTGCATCTTTTGCAGCTTTTTCTACTGCTGCAGTACCCCCAAGAACAATCAAATCAGCAAGGCTGACTTGCTTATGCTTTTGAATGTCTTTAAGAACATCAAGCACTTTTGCAAGTTGTTCCGGCTGGTTCACTTCCCAATCTTTCTGTGGAGCAAGTCGGATACGGCCACCATTGGCACCGCCACGCATATCTGATCCACGGAAAGTACTTGCAGAAGCCCAAGCAGTAGTTACGAGTTCACTGATAGTGAGTTCAGAATCCAGAATTGTTGCTTTGAGCTCTTCTACTTCTTCATTCGTCAATTCATAATTAACTGCTGGTACAGGGTCTTGCCAGATCAACTCTTCCTTTGGAACTTCAGGACCGAGTAGTCGTTCAGGTGGTCCCATGTCACGGTGTAGTAATTTAAACCATGCACGAGAAAATGCATCTGCAAGTTCGTCTGGATTCTCGTGAAAACGTCGGGAAATTTTTTCATATATTGGATCCATACGCATAGCCATATCAGCAGTGGTCATCATCGTGGGAACACGAACAGATGAATCTTCTGCATCTGGTGCTAGGTCCTTCTCATCTTGATTTACAGCTGCCCACTGATAGGCACCTGCAGGACTCTTTGTAAGCTCCCATTCATAACCGAACAACATATCAAAATAGCTATTGTCCCACTGTGTTGGGGTAGGAGTCCAAGCGCCTTCAATACCGCTTGTAATTGTGTCTCTTCCTTTACCAGATCCGTGTGTGTTCTTCCATCCAAACCCTTGTTCTTCAATTGGAGCTGCTTCTGGCTCTGGCCCAACTTTCGCAGCATCACCTGCACCGTGTGACTTACCAAACGTATGCCCACCAGCTGTTAGTGCAACTGTTTCTTCATCGTTCATTCCCATACGTGCAAAGGTTTCACGAATGTCGCGACCACTTTGAACTGGATCTGGCTCACCGTTTGGACCTTCTGGGTTAACATAGATAAGACCCATTTGAACAGCTGCAAGTGGATTCTCAAGTTCACGATCTCCTGAGTAACGTTTATCTCCAAGCCATTCCGATTCAGCGCCCCAGTAAATGTCTTCTTCAGGATGCCAGACGTCTTCACGGCCTCCCCCAAACCCAAATGTCTTTAGACCCATCGATTCGATTGCTACGTTACCTGTTAGAAGGACCAAGTCAGCCCAAGAAATCTTATTTCCGTACTTTTGCTTAATCGGCCATAACAGTCGACGGGCTTTATCAAGGTTTCCGTTATCTGGCCAGCTGTTAAGCGGTGCAAAACGCTGAGTACCAGTACCACCACCACCACGGCCATCACCTGTACGGTATGTACCAGCAGCATGCCAAGCCATACGGATAAAGAATGGACCATAATGTCCAAAGTCTGCTGGCCACCAATCCTGGCTGTCTGTCATAAGGTCGTGGAGATCCTTCTTAAGAGCATCGTAGTCTAACTTTTTAAATTCCTCTGCATAATCAAAATCTTCACCTAAAGGATTCGTTTTTTTGTCATGCTGATGCAGAATGCTCAAGTTCAACTGATTTGGCCACCAGTCTTTGTTTGATGTACCACTGGACTTGTGACTAGTAGCACCACCATGCGTTACCGGGCACTTGCCTTCACTTGCAATGTCTTTTGGATCCATAATAAATTACCCCTCCCTGTTCTTTTCAATGTAAGATGCCTTCGGCCAAAACAAACTTACAAACCGAATGCAATAATGACTCTCAATGTATAATTATAATAAACTATCATTTAAATTGAAAGAAAATTGCTTATTCGAAAGATATGATAGTTATATAGTTTATTACTCTAATCTCATTAGTTAAAAAGAGGCTTAATTGTTGAATGAACTAAATTTAAAGGCTTTACATTTAAATTTTTCACGATATGGAAAACAAATAATTGTTACACTCCTCTTTTTTAAAATTGACCGATCGAACAGTCAGTGTTAAAATGAACAAATAAAGGTTACATGAGGAGGTCAAAATGGATCACGATTTAAGAATTACAAAGGGCAACGAAACAAAGGGGCGTATTCTTACTGCTTCTATGAAAATCATTTCTGAAGAAGGCATTGAGGGATTAAGCGCCAAAAAAATAGCAGATCTTTTAGGCATTAGTAAGAGCAATATTTTCCACCACTTTGGATCCGTAGATGGCGTTTTAGATCTGGTTTTCGAGAATATACTAATTGATTTAGTTGAACCTGTTAAATCCCATCAAGGTCCTGATTTAGAAGAGTTTCTCCTTTTTCTCGGCGAAAGTATCTATTCACTAAGTGAAGAAGAGAAGTTATCCTATTCTGTTTTATTTAATTTCTACACTACTTGCTTGCATAATGAAAAATACAGAACATATTTATTAAAGGCTAAGCAAGAGATGATTGATGCTATCGCCACCCAATTGTCATATTACAGTTCTCAAGAAAAAGAAAAGCTTTTAAAAGTATCAGAAATGATCATTATGACCCTAGATGGGTTCGGTCTACATTCTTTACTAGAAGAAGAGTTGGTAACATTAAAAGAAATTTGGATTTTGCAAGTGAAAGCATGGAAGTCTTTATTATAATAACCGCTGTCCAGTTTTTATACATCTAAAATTGACCGATCGGACGGACAGAAAGAGGTGCTCAATGATTAAAATCCCTAAGTTTTTCCATGAAATATTAGGTGAATTCCAGACGAAATCATCGTTACTTGTCATTGCACTTTTTTTACTAATATCAGGGTTTACATTAGGTTTGCTAACGTATGAAGAATGGCGTGGCTTATCTTTACTCAAACAGATTGTGATTTGTCTTTTGTTTTTAGATATATCAGGAGGTGTTATCGCAAACTTAACCAGGGGTACTGATATTTTTTATAAACAGCGTCCAAGGATGAGATGGATATTTATAGCCATTCATATTCAACCGATTATCCTTTCATGGGCAATGGAAATTTCCATTTACTACGGGCTTATCATTTGTGGCTACACTTTAGTTAGCGCAACATTCTTAAATTTGATTAGATCATACTCCATTCAAAACCTCATAGCCGGTGGATTAACAGGGTTAGGACTATTAATCGTGGCTTATTATAGTCATACAACGCCATTATTTGTTTCTACGTTATTCCTATTTTATATATTTAAGGTATTGTATAGCTTTTCCGTCTTCCACCATAGGGGGTCTTCTAATGAACAAACAAATTAATGAAGCCCATATATCCTTGCTTTATCGAGCATTTGAAAAAGACCCCTTGTTTGTCTTTTTGTTTCCAAACAGAAAAAACAAGGAGCATACGAAAATATTAATTCGATTTATCATTAGACGAAATCGCTTATTAAATGGTCTGATTCTTACCGATGATGTTAAGAAACCTAGTTACGTGGCAATTGTCGATCGGCCTAGTAACCTTAGAAATATATCTATAAGAGCTAAGGTTAGATTAAATATTGACATGCTCTTATTGGTTTTTAAGCTACCCTTTCATGTACTTAGATATTTAACCAAGTATCAAGAAGTCACTTCTACTATTGCTCCAAATGAAGCCCATTATTATCTAACCATGATCGGTGTGGAACCTTCCTGCCAAGGGAAGGGAACTGGTAAAAAGGTTCTACGAGAGATCCATGACATTGCTGAGTCTTCACAGCCACCCTATTCCATTGCACTTGATACAGAGAATCCACATAATGTTGCTTATTATAAACGATTTGGTTATGAGTTGACGGGGACTAAAATTATCAATCAACTAAACGTATATTGCATGAATAAGCCTGCGGAATAGAATAAGATATTCACAAAGTGCTTCTTTTCCATTCATTTTTCTAAATACTTTCTTAGTTTAATCATGCATTCTTTTCTATTAACGCAACTGTCTCCACATGACTAGTCTGAGGAAACATATCTACTGGCTGCAAGCTTTTTAATTTGTAATCACCTTTCATTAGGTCGGCGACATTTTTAGCTAATGTGGAGGGATTACATGAAACATAAACGATTCGTTTCGGTTTCGTTCGAATCAACGTTTCAATAAGTGAGGGATCCAAACCCGTTCTTGGTGGATCCACCATCACCACATCTGCTTTCCAACCTTCTTTCTCCCATTTAGGTAACCAGTCTTCTGCTTTTCCAACTTCATAAGTGGCGTGATCGACGTGATGATTCTCTGCGTTTTTCTTCGCATCAGCAATCGATTCAGACACGACATCCATCCCCCGAAGTTCTTTCGCTTTATCGGCCACCCAAAGTCCGATCGTACCAACACCACAATAAGCATCAACCACATTTTCTTCGCCAGTTAACCCTGCCGCTTCTTTCGCAACATTGTATAACTTCTCTGTTTGAATCGGATTTAGTTGAAAAAATGCCCGGGCTGATAAATGAAACGTAAACTCTCCTAATTTTTCTTCCATCTTTTCTTTCCCATACAAAACAACAGTCTCATCGCCAAAAACGAGCGATGTTTTTCCTGGGTTTATATTTTGGACAACGGAAGTAACGTCTGGTAACCGATTCTGTAATTCTTTCAAAAAAACTTGTTTCTGTGGAAATTCTTTTGTTGCAGTTACTAAAGCGACTTGCCACTCATTTGTTTGAAACCCAACTCTTGTTACAATTGTCCTCAAGAAACCTTTATGCTTTTTCTCATTGTAAAGTGAAATACTTAAATCTTCTGCGATTTGCTTAACGACTTGTGTCACTTTGTTTGTCTGCGGATGTTGCACAATGCATTCGGAAATATCGATCAACTGATGACTATTTGAACTATAGAGACCAGCGATTACTTTTCCATCTCTTTTTCCTACTTGCATCTGACTTTTATTTCGATAGCCCCACGGCTCTTCCATCCCAATCGTATCGTTAAAGGTAATCTTATTTAAGTCGATTTTCGTATATCGTTCAAATGCTTGGCGGACGATATCTTTTTTCTCCTGTAATTGCCCTTCATACGTCACATGTTGCAGTTGGCATCCACCACATTCATTGTAAACAGGGCATGGTGGAGTCGTTCGATCTTTGGACTTTTTTCTTTGTTTGATTATTTTAGCCGTCGCAAATTTAAAAGACACTTTCGTCGCTTCGCACACTACTTCTTCTCCTGGAAGTGCTCCTGGTACAAATACAACTTGTCGTTTAAAGAAACCGACACCTTCCCCATCGATCCCCATTCGTTTAATCGTTAATGGAAAACGCTGGCCTTTTTCTATTTTCAATTCTGTTTTTTGCCCTTTGCCCTTGTTTCGTTCTTTCACGATTTACACCTCAATTAAGTTCAAGTCTCTATACTTTCCCACAAATAAAGAGTGGCATATGTACGATATGGTTTCCAATTTGCTGATTTATCCAACATCGTTTCATACGTTGGTTTTGTATCCCAATTGTAAAACTTTTTCATCCCATTTTGAACACCAACATCTTGGATTGGAAATAAATCCATTCTCCCAAGACCGAACATCAAGAAATTTTCCGCCGTCCAAGGACCGATTCCCCGAACTTTCACGAGTGTTTTGATGACCTCCTCATCCGATTCCTTTGCTAACTGTTCCAAATCTAATTTTCCTTCAACAATACGTTTTGATGTATCAATCACATATTCTGCTTTACGTTGGCTAAATTGCAGTTTGCGAAGTTCGTCGACTTCGATTTCACATACTCTTTCAGGCTTAGGATAAAACCATGCTCCTTCTTGTTCGAAACCAAACGTTTTCACAAAACGTTCTGATAATGTGTATGCGAAAGTCATATTTAACTGTTGATGGGTGATCCCCTTCATTAGAGATCCATACAATTGAAAATCACAAACAAAAGGCGTGCCTCTAAAATGCTCAAATAAAGGAGCCAATTCATTGTTTTGGAAAAAATCAGCTACCTTCTCTAAAGGAGTATTCCAATGAAATAAGTGTGAAAGTTGTTGAACTACTTTATCACTAGACACTGGAATGTCTTCTTTTGTTGTGATATGAAAAGAAGGGTTTTCAAATGTTCCAAGTTGTTTCATTTTAACGACTATCGGATATCCATCCACCCATGTTGGGATAGTTATTTCCTGTTCGTCCATATTGATGTTTAATAAAGGATCAATTTGGAGGCGTTTTAATGCTTGGTGAAAATTGTAAGGTCCATTTATTTTCAACGTTTCATCCATTGATACACCGCCTTTCTCCGTCTAAATCATATCACATTTTAGCGATTTCCTTAACTTGGAACCCCCACTGATTCATCGTCTCTGTTAAAATAATCACTGAATCAAGCTATATAGAGGAGAGATTATATGTCCATTGCTACTGATATTGCATCGCTAAAAATTATGTCTGACGTTTATAAGAAAAAGGATCTACCTGATCTTTTACAAACAACAGCTAAGTCTTTGCAGAAAGAAGTTTCTTATATTGATTGGGTTGGGATCTATTACTTTGATAATCCAGAAAAAATGAGCCTTATAGCGGCCTCTGATATGGAAGAGGATTTAACCTGGGAAGCAAACGGAGAATTGAAATTCCCTTTGAAAAATTCATCTAATGAAGCCGTAGGTATTATGGTAGTTCGTAGCCGTGAAGCCATTGCTTTTGATGTTACAGACGTAGCAACATTGGAGACGATTGCGCAATCATTAGGGGAAATGAGTTTAGCAAATTAATAGGGATACTACTAGAGAGTCAATCCTCTGATGGACTGACTCTCTTTGTTGTTTTTAAGGTAATAATATTTCCTGCTTTATTCGCCATTCATCTAAGCTTTTAAATGTATATCCTTCTTGTTTTAAATCATCGATTACTTTAGGCAATGCTTCAGCGTTGTCACTCGATACTGCATGGAGCAGAAGAACTGCCCCAGGATGGATCCGTTCCATGATTTTTTCATACGCGTAGTCTTTCCCTTTTTGGTGATCGATCTCCCAATCCTTATAAGCGAGCGACCAAAATACATTCGTATAACCCATTTCCGCTGTTTTCCCTAAAGATCGTTCACTAAATGTTCCTTGTGGAGGACGTAAATATCTCATATCTGTAAGTCCCGTCACTTCTTCATATGCTTGTTCAAGTGACCGTAATTCTCTTTCAAGACGATCGTCTGAAACTTTCGGAAGACTTGGATGGTGATAAGAGTGATTGCCGATAATATGACCTTCGTCAACCATACGCTGAATTAATTCTTTTTCTTGTGTTATAAAATGCCCTGTAACAAAAAACGTTGCAGGAACTTCTTTTTCCTTCAATAGATCTAAAATTATTTCTGTATAGCCATTCTCATAGCCATTATCGAATGTTAAGTATAATTCTTTTTCAGATGTATCCCCAATGTAAAGTCCTCCGAATTTTTCAATTAATTCTTCATAATAAGGTTCCGTTGTCGCAGGTTGTCCATTTTTTGCCGGCTTAAAACTCCATTGATATTCTTTATTATCCCATGTTTCTGCAAACGCTGAATAGGGGGAATAAAAACTAACTGATAGTAATAGTATCATGACAAAACTGAATACTTTCATAAATGGAACTCCTCCCTTTCTTTCTTTTTTATTTCCTTTCAGTTATTTTCCTTCAAACAATCAATTTCATACATCAAATCGAATTCATCTTATGTTTTTCTCAACAAAAAAAAGGCTTTTCAAAAAGTATCACTTTTTGAAAAGCCTTTTTTATTATTTAGTTAGATATCGTAATTGGATGACGCTTTCAGCACCACCTTACGTTCTTTCAACCGATTGATGTAACAGTATAGAAAACGAGTCGGGCGAATAAACCCTGACTCGTTTTTCGGACAGTCTCTTTGATTATATTTGTGTTTGTTATGCTGCGCGCTTATCTGTGTCCGGTGTAAACTTATCTTTGAAGATGATAGAGCGAATATATGGAATCACCCATCGGTCACCACCGAATTTCCCTGCGTTGTAACCTGCTGCAAGAATAAAGATCGTTAACAATATCATCCAAGGATTTGATGAAACTGTGCCAGCAAACATAAATGCGAAGTTCATTGTAATTCCAAAGAACGCTGCTGCTGTTGTTAATACACCTAAGATTAATCCTAGTCCAACGAGCAACTCTCCCCATGCAACCATAAAGCTAAATAGATCTGCATTTGGTAAGGCGAAATTTTCTAGAAATGCATGATATGTTGGATATTGTTCAATCACTGCTTCGTTGTTGATCGCTCCATTTAAATAACCGCCTGCATTAAATGGCTCTGCTCCAAACACTTTCCCCCAACCTGCTGTTAACCATTGATACCCAAGATATACCCGTAAAAACGTTAATACTCCCGCTGCAATTTTGTTGTTTCGTAAGAAATCCATAAACATGATTCATTCCTCCTAAATTAATTTTAGTTTTATGAAGGTAGTTGGCAATCACTATCTTATTAATAAATGATAAGTTCTTTTCTGTCTGAGTGATTGTGGGTGATCACTAACTATCTTTCTTGACTTAAGTATAATATGGATTTAATTACCGTGACCGTCCCACCTGTGAACAGTTCGTTGCAAATCAATGTCCAATTTGTGAAGTAAATGAAAATTTTAATAACTGCTAGCTGCCAAATATGATTTTCTCTGGGAGTTCTCAAAGCACAAAAAAAGGATTCGCATCAATTAAATGATGCAAATCCTTATCGCATTTTCAATTATAAATTATACAAACACTTTGTCTTTATATTGAGATAGTCTTTCTAAGGATGATTTATCCACATCTTCATGAAGACTGTTCCCGTGAGAATCCATCGTTACAATAGCCGTAAATCTTTCTACTTTTAAATGCCACATCGCTTCAGGAATACCGAACTCCATCAAGTCAACACCTTCCACTTTTTTGATGCAGTCAGCATAATATTGGGCCGCTCCACCGATAGCATTTAGGTAAACACCACCATGTTCTTCTAATGCTTTCAGCGTTTTGGGACCCATGCCTCCTTTTCCAATCACGGCACGAATTCCGAATTTCTTCATAATATCTCCTTGGTAAGGTTCTTCCCGTATACTTGTCGTTGGGCCTGCTGCTTTCACATGCCATTCTCCACTTGCATCCTTAAGCATGACAGGTCCACAATGGTAAATAATTTGTCCATCCAAATCAATTGGGGCATCATTCTCCATTAAATGGTGATGAATCGCATCCCTGCCTGTATGCATCATCCCATTTATAACGACAACGTCACCAACTTTTAATTCTCTCATCTGTTCTTCTGTAATAGGGGCTTCCAACACGACTTCTTTCGGCTTTTCTTTTTCGGAGACCTTTTCACTTGGATCCGTTTCAAAAGTGACTTTGTCTCCTTCTTTATAAAACCACGATTGAATGTCTCCCTTTTCTGAATCAAGTTTCACCCCTAAACGTCTAAACGCCCAACAATTATAGGCAACCGAAACGAAGAAACTAGCTGGTAACCTGTTGGCGGCACCAATTTTACAACCTAATAATGTTGCTTCTCCTCCGAAGCCCATCGTGCCGATCCCTAATGTATTCGCTTTGTCCATAATATACGTTTCTAATTCTGCAAGCTTTTCATTTCCGTTAAGATCATTTACATCTCTGAAAAGTTGTTCTTTTGCAAGTTGGTAACTAGAGATGCGATCTCCACCGATACCAACACCGAGAAAACCAGCGCTGCACCCTTGACCTTGCGCTTGGTATACAGAGTGAAGGATACATTTTCTTATTCCATCTAAATCTCGACCCGCTCGTCCTAACCCTTCAATTTCGGCCGGAAGACTATATTGAATATTTTTATTTTCACAGCCTCCACCTTTCAAAATTAAGCGTGCATCTATGTAATCATTTTCCCATTGTTCAAAATGAATAATCGGCGTTCCAGGACCAATATTGTCACCACTATTTTCTCCAGTTAAAGAGTCAACCGAGTTTGGACGCAGTTTCCCCTCTTTTGTTGCTAGCTTTACCGCTTCATAAATCTCTTGTTTCATCTTTATTTGATTGATTGTTACTGGAACTTTAATTTCAAACGTTAACATACCAGTATCTTGGCAAATAGGTGATACATTTGTATCAGCCATTTCAATGTTATCCGTGATCGTTGTTAATGACAGCGCAGCTCTTGTTCCTTCATTCTCTTTTTGTTTTGCCTGTTGAATAGCTTCTCTAACGTCATAAGGTAAATTAGTTGATGTTTCAACAATAAGATCATACATACTGTCTCTGAACTTTTCCATTTGCAAAACACTCCTTTTTCTTCATACTTGTTTTCTATTATACTACGAAACCCCTTACATTTGATTCTGTCTATCAAAAATTCAACTTAGAATTTAATTTCTGCTGCACGATTATTCCCAAACAAAAACAAGCCTTCACCATTAGGCTTGTCTATTGTTTAGTATAAAACTGCTGATGATTTAGAATCATCTCTCAGATGATCCATTCGATTTGTATAATGAAGCTTTGCATTACCTTCGTCATCCAATTCAACTTTAGTAATTCCCGTATTCCCTATCACAAAAGGCCTCTTTAACATATGCCATTCATCTCCACCGATAAGGTACATCAACATAATACCAATAAATCCCCCATGGGAAATAACTGCAACTGTCTTATTATCATAATCAGTTGTTAACTGTTTTACTAAATAAGCGCAACGTGTCGTTACAGCATCAATTGATTCAGTTCCATTAATACCTGATGTTAATAGAGCATGAGGCTTTAATGTAGGAAACTCCTCATACATTTGTTTTCTTGTTTTTCCCTCTAACGGTCCTAAGCCTACTTCTCTCACTATATCCCATGGTTTTACTGATACAGATTGATATTGACCAATTTCTTCAGCTGTTATCATCGCCCTTTGTAAGTCGCTAGAAAAGATTTCATCTAATTGGACGTTAGCCATCCATTGGCCTACTAATGAAGCTTGTTTTTTACCTAAATCAGATAATGGGAACTCTGCATGTCCTTGAATAATTCCTTGTAAATTTGCTTCTGACTGACCATGACGTATAAAGTAAATTGTAACCATCTACGATAGCTCCTCCTATCCATCTCTGAAACATTGCATCGTTGAATCGTTTATTACTACATTATCTTCGTTTAACTAAATTTTTTCAAGAAAGACCATTGCCCATTTTAAAAAGTAGACATACTAGACGGCAAAATTCACAAAAAAAAGAGTACTTCTCGAAAGAAGCACCCTCCCATACTACTTATTCTTCATCTGCGCCTTCTTCTTCTTCAACAACTTCTTCCTCATCAAACTCTGCTGTTGTCCCTTCTGGACCATATGATAAGGCCATTGCTAAAGCTGTTGCTTCGAATTCTTCATCAACGTCAGCCGGGAATTGCAAGATTACGACATAACGCCCTTCTTCAACAACTTCGAAAAACGTATATTGCTTATAATCGTTCCCTCTAACTGCTTCATTCCATTGACCAGGCTTACTCGCATCGCCTTCTATTTCAAAGTAAAATTGGTAAGGAACTGCATCATCTTCTATCAAAAAGCTATCAAATTGTTCTACATGACCTGCATTTTCTACTAAAGATGTCTCCATTGTCATGGAGCGATCCACATCCACGTCTGAGACAACAACACTGTCACCTTCATAAGTGAATGCTTCATGTACTGTAAATGTCAAACCGTACATGTCATGGTCTTCATCTTCAACAGTAAAATGAGCTTTTGTTTGATTTCCTAACTCTTCATATTCTACTTCCATACCTTCTAGGATCTTTACTTCTTTCCCGAACTCTGTTTCATACAGTTCAGCATCATGCGCATATTCTTCTCCATCCATTTCAAAAACAAGTTCATTATCATCTGCATCATGGTCAATCGTTATTGGAAGTTCAGCAGCATCTGCTTCTACATCTTCCTCATTAGCATTGTTACCCATTTCATTTGCTTCATTGTTTTCATTAATTTCGTTGTTCACTTCTTCATTCTCATCATTGTTTTCGCTATCTTCTAAATTAGCACCTGTTTCATTATTACCTGTTACATTATTATTATTTTCGTTTTCCTCTGCATCTCCACACGCCATTAATACGAGTGACATTACACCGAAAATAAGTGTCTTTGACCATACTTTCATGTGACTACCCCTTTCAAAACTAAAGAATAATTTCCTATTGGATTATAACAATAAGTCTATAAAAAGGTAACCCCAATCGAAGCAAGAGTATATTTTAAATTATCTTGAAATAACGGAATCGTTGGTATATCAATGTTTCGAGCCACTAAATAAAAATATAGGAAAATGTGTAAAATTGTAAAATAAAAAAACCGAAAGACAAGCTTTCAGTTTTCGCGATTCAAAATAATTTTCCATTGGTCGTTCATTTATTCGCCTTCTTGGCGATGCTTAATACATTGTTTTTCCAAATCATCTAACATATCAATGATTCGGTCAATGTCGTCAATACCTGTTTTCTCAGGGTCTAATGAATCTAATATCTCTACAAGGTTTTCCATTCGATCATGTAGAGCATCTAATTTCGTTTGTTTTCCAGATTTCATGTTTAGCGTAACTCCTCTCTCGTTGAATCCTTTCACATTTCATAGCATATTGTATCAGATTGTTTGTGAAGATCAAAATTGAAATCACTTTTTTATGAAAAGTTATTCCTTTTCATTGATTCATGCCTTATAATATACCATTGGTCCTTGGTGACTAGGTTGAAGGAGTGAATAAAATGAATGATTACAAACAAATAATTAGTCCTTCCTATGATCCATGGGAAGCATATCTTAATATAAAAGAGTTTGGAGTTCCACAATTAACAAATATAGAGTTCACAACAACGAATCTTTGTAACATGCGCTGTGAACACTGCGCAGTTGGTTATTCATTGTTAACAAAAGATCCAAAAGCACTTCCGCTTCAACTATTTATCGACAAGTTAGACGAAATACCTAACCTTAGGGCATTTAGTATTACGGGTGGAGAGCCAATGATGTCCATGAAATCGGTAAAAGAGTATGTCGTTCCCCTGTTACAATACGCCCATAACCGAGGCGCAAGGACACAAATAAACTCAAACTTAACGATGCCATTAGAACGATATAAACTTATATTACCTTACTTAGATGTTTTACATATTTCACACAATTACGGTAGCATCGATGACTTTGCTGATATTGGCTTTGCCGTTATGGATAAAAAACCAACTCAAGAACAACGTGCGGCTTATTTTCAACGCATGGTAAAAAATAGTCAGATTCTTTCTAAAGAAGGAGTCATCATATCTGCAGAAACGATGCTTAACAAAAGAACATTACCTCATCTCGAGAAAATACATGATCAAATTGTGCAAATGGGTTGTCAGCGTCACGAGGTGCACCCTATGTACCCAAGCAATTTCGCAAGCGATATGTCGATTGCCAGCCTAGATCAAATAAGAGAAGGGATTCATCGTTTGCTTGATCATCGTGACGTTAAAACGTGGATGTTGTTCGGCACCCTTCCTTTTTATGCTTGTAATGAAACAAAGGAAGACCAAGAGTTGCTTGCCCGATTATTCAATACAGAAAACGTCACTGTTCGCAATGACCCAGACGGACGCTCAAGGCTAAATGTCAATATTTTCGATGGAACAGTCCACGTGACAGACTTCACTTCCGAAGGAGCTTTAGGTTCTATTCACGATCAATCCTTGCCTGAAGCTTTCGAGAAATGGCAACAAACGGATTTAGCCAAGACGATTGATTGTCACTGCTCTGAAGCGGAATGTTTAGGACCAAATCTCTTAGTAAAAGATGCCTATTATCAAAACATTGACTTTAAAAGTAGATCAGCTAATGTTAAAAAAATATAGTTCAAAGAAATAAATGGTCACCTTACTAATTGTAGGGTGACTATTGACTTATTATTGAAAGTAAAAAACCCCTGAAAAAATATCTTACCTCCAGGGGGAAATATTGAAATCTTTATCTCGGTTCTTCCGTTGTATCCATTTTGAAATTCACATAGTCTTGAACCGGAATCCAAGCTCCAATGCCTTGCTGAGTTAAATTTTTAACTTCCAACGATGGTTTATCCCCTCTAATTTCCAAAAAGACTTCTCCATAAGTTAGCTTTCCTTTTTCATTAACAGCTGGTACGAATGTATTTAAATACCCCATTTTGTTTGGTGCAACAGAAAAAGTCCGCTCTGGTTGTGTTCCAAAACCAATCATTGTTGAAAAACTTAGTGGTAAATTCGTTTGTTCTGATGCAGCAACTAACATCATTTGTCTTACCATTTCTTTTTCAGGTACTTCTGCTGTTAGTCCACCTTTTACTTGTTTTTGTTGTTGTTGATTGTACTGAATTTTTTTATTCCCTTGACCACTTCGATTATCTACCATATTCGTATTTATCTTTTCATAATCCCAATTCATCACTGTTTCCTCTGATTCATACGATAAAGGCCAATGCCCCAAGTAGATCGAAGCATGCATTCCAATCGCTAATTTAGACCCTCTCATTGTCGACTCATTCATCATCTTTAGTAAATCATGATTATCAATAGTGACTTCGGTGGATTGAAGAAGTTTTTCAGCTAAAGGACTTGGTTGTAACTTTGGCAAATCTTGAGAAGGGTTGGGATACGTGTTTTCTTTTGCTATTCTCATTGCCGATTCTGGTATTTCAATTTTTTGATATTCGTTTTTTTCTTTGTCATTGTCTTCAGCAAAGATAGTACTTGGTATAAAAAAGACACAAAAACAAAGAATCAATATTGAATAAAGACATTTCTTCACATTAAACCATCCTCCTTTTCTCCATATAGTTTCTCAATGATGATATTAGTTTTGCTTAAAAACAAAAAAATATCCCTGCAATATATGCAGGGATAGCATTCTTTTCTTTACTATGATTGTTAATTATTATTTATTAGCTTCTATTTTTAAGATTGAACTACTTAAGCAGTAGGTGTTGTTACACTCATTTCATCAATCATTTCACATTGAAGCAGTCTAACTTCAAAGATTTTTAGTGGATCATAGAAAGAATCAGGATGTTTCTTCATTGTTTCTAATTTTTCTTTAGCCTGAGTAATCTCCAATTCTGCTTCTTCTATGCGCTCTTTCACTTCTACCAGTGGTTCTTCAAATGACATACGGATATCTGATTTTAACGCTTTCTCGAATAAATCGAATTCCATGAAAAACTGATCAATAATTTCCGTTGATACATGTTCAAAATGACTATTTTTAATGTACCTTTGATATTGACTATATAAAACCTGTTTGTTTTTCTGCATATTTCCTAACAATTTACCAGCACTTTTCAATAACAACTGTGATGGTATGAGACGATTCATCACATTGATTCGTTGCACTTCCGACCTGTTCATCATTCGATTTAAATCCCGTTTCCAGTCTTTCAATACTTGGAAGTCACATGTTAAGTTCATACGATCTTCCTCATACATCTTATTAAACGCGACGCTCATCTCATTTAAATAATTTTGTGTTTTTGTTAATTCGGCACGTGATTCTTGCATCCATCTATTCACACCTGATTCAAATGCAGGAACTAGATCGCGATTGATATAGTGTGTAATTTTTTGATTCATTGATTTTTCTAGCTCTTCATGCACTTGTCTATAATCAGCCTCTTCATCCAAATCATCCGCTACTGTTCGAAGTAGGGGAGGAATATCTTCCCATACTTTTCTTTTCATTTCTTCTTTAAGATCAATATAAGTTTGCAGCAAGTCTTGGCTCTTTTCCGTTTTCGAATCTTCCAGGTGATTTACTAAACCTTTTAACTTGTTTCGCACTTGATCATTAAACGTCACTTTTTCTTTGAATATCGTTTCTTTCGTCATTCGCTGATCCAGTAAATGAGAAATCATTGATCGAGCCACATAGAGCAACCTACTTGCTTTATCTGGATTCACTTGCGCAACTGATGACTGAAACTGCGTTTGGATGAAAGGTTGTAAAGATGCTAAATCGCTTTTAGAAGTGACGCTAAACTGTCTAGAAGAAGGATACTTTTCCGAAAGGATTTCTTTCACCTTTTCAGACCCACTGTCATTTTCCAGGTTATTTATGACGAAATGAATTGGGGCACCAGGGTATTTTTCAGACCAATGATTTAATAAAGGATCTTCCCCATCAATCAATAATTGCTTGTTTCCAATGACATATAACATTCCACTAGCGATTTTCGCATATTCTTGTTTTTCTTTTATCTTTGAAGAGGCATAAACAAGAGTCCCTTCCAACTTAGTTAAAAACAACGATGGCCATGTTAATTCGATCAAGTCTCCATTATCCAGTTCATTCATATCTATAACAGACCGAGTTTCCTCATCAGTAATCTTTTTCATGTCAGGATGTTCACCAGGGCCAACAAATGCCGTAATCGGATCATCCGTCAATAAATCTTCTTCAAAAATAGTATTTAATAACGAAGAAGCTCCGTTACCCGTTACAAAGATATAATGATGATTATATTTTTCTAATTGCGATAAAAGCCATTTTTGTTTATTCCCAACATTTACATCATTCTCATTAGCCCAAGTCATGATTGTTTGCAAAAGAAGAGTTATTTCATTTTCTTTCATTAACGAGTCGGGACGCGTTAATACATACCTCTCTGCCTCTTTGATCATTTCTGAATCCAATGTTTGTGGAAAGATATCATCCCATGCTAAAACGGCTGTTGCAGGAAATAACGACGTTCTTTCCTTTGTTAATTTTAGCCAAGTGGAAAGAAGGTCTGGAATAATACCTTTTAGCGAATGGATTAAATATTGTCCGTTCATCAATTGTAAATAACTCTTATAGTAAATGGTAGTAATCTCTTGCCAAGGTTCGTCCTGAGTAACATCTATTTTTGCAAAAATATCATTCATCGTTTTCAACCAGGCTAAACTTGAAGGACCATTTTCGAAATTAGCTGATAAAGACGTTACTAATTTACAAAACTTTTGTTGATCTATTTCGTATAATGGAAGTAACACTTGCTCAAAGTAAACTGGTGAAAAGTCATTTATATAGTCGTTTTCAATATAGCCATTTAATGTCGTAAACCAATGCAAAGACTTCGTTCGCGCCGCTTCATGAACAGCTAACTCTACTGCTTTCTTCCATTCCTGTCGATCTTCATAAAATGCTCGTGCAATATCCGTTACATTTGGATAGTCCGGGTTAATTGTTAACGCTTTTTCCATGTACTTTTTAGCTTTATCAGGTTGGTCTTTTTCTGAATATAACGTCAGTAATTGCAAGCAAACTTCAATAGAGAGTGTCGTACTATCGGTTTGAATCCCAATATACGTTTTTTCTGCTTCATTTAACCATCCTAAGTTATAATAAGCATCCCCAATGTTTTTACTCGCCCACGGTTGCAATTCACCTTTCACGTTTGCCCATTTATACACAGCTGCTTCCATGTCTTTATGGTGATAATAAACTTCACCTTGAGCAAAACGAATCAGAGATAACTCCGATCCTTCATTTAATTGCTCTTGAAAAAAAGCAGTACCTAGCGCTTTAACCGGATACTTCTTACTATCTTCTTCTACGATTGTATGAAAATATGTTTTATTAATCAGGTGTTCTTCTTTGTTCATACTCGATCCCTCCTGTTTGCAACAATTGTAGATATTATAAGGAAATTGAAATTGATGGAAACAAGCCTTATCCTTATATACTTCGTTGAAGAAGTATTTTTTTCGACGCTTATTACACATTTTTGACGAAATCAGACAAAATATTTACCTTTATTCTACCATGTATTCCCTATCATTCTATCGATTTGTTGATGCTTCGTTACTTTTATTTTTTGTTTGACCTTTATCTTCTAGGACATCAATCTCGTGCCAACGTCCAAAACGATAATATAATATCGCTAACAAGCTACTTATAACAAGACTTGCTGCCATACCAACCCCGATTCCTCTTTCCCCTAACCAGAGCGAAAACAAATACGTAAGTGGGAAACGAAGGACCCAAAATGACAAAATATTCAAGATAAATACTTGAAACATCGCCCCTGCTGCACGAATAACCCCATTCAATACGAAATTGATTCCTAGAAAAGGATAGAAAAATGCAACCGTTTGAACATACATCGTCCCAAATGCTACAGTATCTGGTTCTTGAACAAACATAGAGATAGCGGATTCAGCACTGAAAAAAACAATCGTACTTAAACTTAATGACACTATTGCAATAAGTATGAGACCATTTTTAGAAATATCACTTACACGGTCCCACTTACCTGCACCAATATTTTGTCCTGCCATGCTATTAATCGCTGAACCTAGCGTAAGTGCCGGTAACATAATTAAACTATCCAACCTTTGAGCTGCTCCAAACCCTGCAACCACATCTTCACCAAATCCAGTCACAACCGTCATGATGGCTAATACCCCTCCAGAAATCACCATCATGGATAACCCTGAAGGTAGCCCTAATTTGAAAATCCGTTTCATTTGATCCATCGCAGGTAAAAATGGAATTGAAAATGGAACGCCTGCTTTATAAATAGAATAGATTAATCCGTATACAAAAGCAGTTCCTTGAGAAACAATCGTTGCATAAGCTGCTCCTGCAATTCCTAAATCAAATACCGATATGAAAACTGGATCTAATATCGTATTAAGAATAACTGCTAAGAGAACAAACCTTATAGGGGTTTTACTATCTCCTAGAGCTCTCAACACGGTAGCTATAAAATTATAACCAAATAAAAACAAAATCCCGATAAAGTTAATTCGTAAATACAGTGTCGCAAGAGGAAGAATATCATCAGGAGTCCCCATCCACTGTAAAATTGATCCAGATATAAAATACCCGAGCACTCCAAGTAAAAACGTCAATGCCCCTAATATAACAACAAATCCATTTAAAGATTTCTTTAATCCCTCCTCATCCTTTGCCCCTTTATGCTGTGAGAGGATTGTTAATGTTGCTGTATTAATACCAATAATAAATGCGAGAATCGTAAAGACTACCGTTCCAGAAATTGCAATGGCTCCTAGGGCATTCGCCCCCAGTAAATTTCCAACCCATATAGAGTCAATCACTTGGTACGAAGTCTGCAAGATATTCGTCAAGAAAATTGGTGAAGAGTATAGGATCATCTTTTTTAAAATGCTACCTTCCGTGAAATCGTATTGTTGATTACTCATCGCCTTATTCCTTCCCGTTAATCTTCGTATATTACAAAATTAGTTATTTTGAAACTAAAATGATCAAAAAAGGAAGGGGATTCCCTTCCTTCACAATAATTAATGAATTTCAAATGTTTCGCTTATTTCAACAGAATCAACGACTGTTTGAGCCATCGGACAATTTTTGCTTGCTAAATCTACCGCTTTCTCTACTTTTTTCTCTGATAATCCTTCCCCTTTAATAATATAATGAAGTTTAATGTGTGTTAAACGATTCGCTCGTTTTGGATCACGAGTCACATCCGCTTCTACTTGTATATCATTCACAGTCATTCGTTGTTTCTCCATGACCTTCCTTAAGACGGAACCACTGCATACAGCTATAGAACTTACCATCAATTGAAAAGGACGAAATCCTTTTTGTTCGTTTCCAGAAACGACGAGTTTCCCAAAATCAAACTCGGTTTCAAAAGCATCTTCCGTATAATGAAATTTCATAAAATATCTTCCTTTCCATTCGTTTTTCGTTCTTTCATTCTAATCATCTTTCATTCGTTCGTCACGCAAAAAGACTTCATCAGCTTGCAAAGATAAAAAAACCGATTACAATTGAGATTGGTGAGTTTTATACCTAATTCCCCTATTTAAGGAGCGTATAACAAATGACCGATTCAATGAATGAATATTCACAAAATAATCCAGTTTATCGCTATTGGGTTTTAGTTGGGATGGTTCTCATCGCCGGTTTCTCCCAAGGAATGCTTCTTCCTGTATTAGCTGTCATGCTTGAAGGATCAGGGGTGTCATCATCAGCAAACGGATTAAATGCAGCAGCGTTATACATAGGAATCATATTAATATCTCCATTTATTGAAAAACCAGTGAGAAAGTATGGTTATAAACCCATCATCATCATCGGTCTCGTTATGGTCTGTGTTTCACTGATGCTTTTCCCATTATGGCAAGCATTTTGGTTTTGGTTTGCCCTTAGGCTCGTTGTTGGAATTGCCGATAACTTAATTCACTTCTCCACTCAAGTTTGGATTAGTACAACGAGCACTCCAGAAAAACGAGGACGCCAGCTATCACTTTATGGCTTGGCTTTTGGCATGGGGTTTGGACTTGGTCCCATGATGACAAGACTTCTAGAAATCAATGATTATTTACCTTTTGTTGTTGCTTCATCAGCAAGTGTTGTCGCATGGGTTTTCATGCTATTTTTAAAAAATGAATGGCCTGCTAGCGACTTTGAGACTGCTTCCCAAATGAATACTTTCACCCGATACAAAAAAGTGCTAAAACTAGCATGGTTTGCATTATTACCTGGGTTTTGCTTTGGATATTTAGAAGCATCTCTCCATGGAAACTTCCCAGTTTATGCACTTAGAATGGGGATTGACATTCAATTTGTCACTATGCTTCTGTTACCTAGCTTTGTTTTTGGCAGTCTCATCACTCAGTTACCACTTGGCATTTTAAGCGATAAATTAGGAAGAAGTCGTGTACTTTTAGGAATCATTTCATTAGGACTTGTCGCCTTTTTAAGCATGTCCTTTATCGAACATATTTCGTGGTTACTTCTAACGTTATTTATTCTATCAGGAATGTTATTAGGTTCTCTCTTTTCTCTCGGTATTGCCTATTTGGCCGACCTCGTTCCAGCCAATCTATTACCCACTGGAAACGTCATGACAGCCGTGCTATTTGCAGTTGGAAGTATGACTGGACCAATTGTAGGTGGTTTTCTTATTGAAATCATCGGCCAAGGTGCCATCTATTACTCTATTAGTGCCATGCTGACTGTCATGCTTGCTGCTGGTATCATATTTCAAATCCAGCTTAAAAAACAAGGCAGAGAAGAATACCAGGCTGCTTAATCGCTCCGAGTTTTCACTCAATACGTGAAATAACCCATGATGGCTGTTTTGTCATCATGGGTTATTATCATCTGTTCATCCATTATGTCCTGACGATCTATGAGTGAAACACTTCTTCAAGAACTTTTGTCGTTGCAGCATTATTTAAATTCTTATTTACTGATCCAGCTGGTTTTGTACGAAGACTCGTTTCAAACGAACGAATCATTTCTGCTTCCCCAACTAAATAAACTTCTTTCCAACCACGGTCTTTTTTCAATTGCTCAACATTTCCTGCCATTTTTTTATAAAACCGATGTCGATTTTCTTCAAAACGCTGTTGAAGTTTATCGACATGACTAGCACCTGAAGCTGTCCGGTCAGAAGATGCAAGGCCCTCTTTAAACGACCAATCTTCGCTACCAGGATCAAACTGGTATGTTCTTTCATCATTCACTTCACCAAGAGAAGTATCGATTACTTTCACCTCGTCTTGATTCGGTAAAATAACTCCTGCACGAGGGTATTTTTCATGAAGTTCATTTAATTGATCTAGGACTGGACTTGCCTCCCAATGAAAGCTTGTCTCAACAGGAACTTGTAAATAGTGAACAGACCAAAGATCTTCATGTTCAGATGCGAATATAATAACACCTTTTTGTAATGCTGTTCTATTTTGTTGAATTTCATTATCTACTTTCTTTTTCAACTTTTTATAACTTTTCAGCTCTGACTCATCACTTGAGGCATCTAAATATTCTTGAATGCGATTTAAACCATTTTTCAAGCGAATTTTCCACTCCCCTTTTTGCTGATCTTGATCAGCAGGGTCCGTATTTAAATAAATAGATAAAACACATTTACTTTCTGCACATGTGAAATCCTTTAAATTTTGTAGTTCATTTTCTAATGCCATACGTTGTCATTCCTCCTTGAAAATTGCCTTATAAAACTGTAACCGATTTTCCTTTTACTAAAACATATGTTTTTATATCTGGCCAAAAAAAACACCTACCATGTGAAAAAAGGTAGGTGTCATTTTAGTTTTATTCGATTCGCTCTGGCTCATTCTCCACTGAAGATGAGTCAACCTCTAGTACGTTTTCCGACTGAAGCTTATTTTTCAATCCTTTTAATTCTTCCGTTGAGTCCTGAAGAGCGTCTAATAAGTCAAATACATGTGTTTTCATGTTCTGAGACGTTGCCATCAATTTCTCAATATCCTCTGAAGCAGATTCCACGACGGATGATATCTTATCACTTGATTGACGGATTTGATCCACCACTGTATCGCGGTTTTCATTAATTACTCTAACCCAATGCTTCGTTTGATTGGACGTATTGTTGACAAATCCAACAACTTGATCTCTTTTTTCTTTGTTAGATGCTACATAAATGGAGCCGGCAATAATACTTAAAATAGACCCACCTATAACCCATTGCTTTGTTCGTTTTTCCATAATCCGTTCCTCCATTCGAAAGATGATTTCGATACTCTTAGTTACATCTTACCAATAAAGTGAAATCGCAAACAAATATTTTTCGAAAATAAAGTGAAATTAACCGATAAATTGACATTTCACCCTCATTTTCGACACTAGGTTTTTTGATAATATACAGCATTTCCTTCTTTGTAACTACTGACTTCTCCCTGTTCTTCTAACATATCTATATGTCCAAGTGTTTCTGAAAAAGTTAGCGCAGTTTGTTTTTCATATATCTTCGGATATAGCTGTTTACTCAATTGAAAAACTTGAAAAGGGTCATTGCCCATTTTCCTTTTAAATACTTGCGCTTTTTCTTCCATTGCCCGTAATCGCTTTTCAATTAATTCTTTTGGTTTGTCGATCGCATCTCCATGACCTGAATAAATCATCCTAGCACCTTTACACTTCTCGAGTGCATCTCTGTATTGAAGTAACGTTTTAGGGCGTTTTTGTTCATTCCAATAAGGGGCTTCAACAATCGCGTTCGATGAGATATGGGCAATCAAGTGATCCCCAGCAATCATCGTACTATTTTTTTCGTGTAACAGAGAAATATGACTTTGCGCATGTCCTGGGGTCTCCAGAACCGTCCAGCCAGGTATGCCTTCTATAGAGTCATTTTCTATTAATTCCGTATCCAACGATGCTCTCTCTGTATAAGCCATATAATAACGATTTATACGATCCATTTCTTCTATCCATTGTTCTGGAACTCCATTTTCTTTATAAAAGCGTCGAAAATATGCACGTGTATTTGTTAGAAATTTTTCATCCTTTTCTAGCCATGGTTTTAATTTCGGATGACCAACAACTTTAGCATTCGGGAGGAACTTTTGGACAAGGCCAATATGATCAGGATGATGATGTGTCAAAACAACAAGTTCAATATCATTCAATGAAAGATTAAGTTCTGCCAACTGTCGTTTCATTTGGTAAAGTGCTTCATCGGTTAATGGGCCTGTATCCACTAGAGTCAGGGCGTCACCAAATATTAAATACGTATTAATAGGACCAACTAAAAAAGGTGTAGGTAATGTAATTTGGTATATTTCTTTTGAGCGTTTTTTCAACGATGTAGTCATTTTCTCTTATTCTCCTCCTTTAATTAAAAGTAATTTTAAGTTATCAACATTGGTGTGGATAAATTTCAAACTGGACGTTTACCCACAGTGAACTTATCCACACTTTGTAGATAACTTGTTTATAACCCTGCTTAATAGAAATACACCTGTGGAAAAACCTGTTAGTATTGTTGAAAACTTTTTCTTTGTAATCTTTCTTGTTAGTAAAGTTCGCAAAATTGTAACACGTTTCACATGCGTAACATACGTAAATCATTTAAGATGAAGTTGTAAGAAAATTTAGATTAAAAGGATGATCACATATGAGAAAACGTTTCCATAAAAGTTTTGAAGAATTAGTGAAAGAAAATAAACAAGCAATCATGCAAGATCAAAAAGCAATTATTCAAATCGAGAAAAAGATCGATCAAAAACATGAAAACAATAATCTTCAAAAAGCTTAAATTGAAAGCGCTATAGAAAGTTGATTGTCACTTATACTAACATTAACCGTATTAGATGAATAAAAGCTGAACCTAACTTATAGACAACAGGTCCAGCTTTTTTTACGTTTTGCTTCTACTGGTACTTTTTAATCAGTGCTTGTAATTTCAAAGCATGGCCTAAATCTCCGTGAACCTTTAACTTCCCGCTCATGTATGCCATAGTAGGATTTAAATCATCATGTGCTAGTTTCTCAAAATTTTTATCACTCATCTCTAGTTTTAAACGGGAATCCCACTCCGTGCCAATGCTATATAAGGCCTGATTATTTTCTACTTTTAATTGATAAGTCCCCTCGTCTTCTCCAGACAAATGAAACTCATAGACATAGCTGATTCCCTCTAAGTGACTTGGATCTTCATTCATTTTCGTTGTTAATTCTTCAAACGTATTTTTTATCGACATCATCTACACTCCTCTTAAAATGATTGAATGTTCATTCATTTTTTATTATACAATAAATACTCAACTTTTGTCTTCCTTTCATCCAGCATAAATCTGATCAGTCGTACTATATCTCCTGTTGCATTCTCTTCGTCCTCGACACTACAAAGCGAACTGCACGAAACACAAAAAATGCCTCATTTCATGTAGAGGCATTTTTTAATTCACTAGTTTCTTGAGTCATCTGATTTACAATTTGTATCCTACATACTTCAGCAAGCTGAGAGCTATCCATATCCTCCTGTTGATGAACACGAATCGGTTCTGAAATTGTTACGTGTACATCTCCTGGAGTAATTTTATTTTTATTAGCTTCCATCATTTGATAAGAGCCTTGAATTGTCACAGGGAGAATAGTCACATTCGACTTTGTAGCTAATTTGAAACTTCCGGTTTTAAAATCAGCGACTGGACCTCCTTTGCTTCTCGTACCTTCTGGAAAAATGACTAAGTTTGTTCCATTTTTTAAAGCCTTTGCGCCTAAAATAATCGATTTTACGGCTTGCCTACGATCTTGGCGATCCATAAAAATACATCCCATATGTTCCATCCACGTACCAATCATCGGTATTTTTTTCACTTCAATTTTGGAAATAAATCCAATTTTAAGATCGAGAAATCCTAAAAGAATCGGAATATCAAAATTCCCCTGATGATTACTCACAATAAGTACTGGCTCATCTTTTGGAATGTGCTCTTCGCCTTTAATATGGATTTTCCCTCCGGCTAACTTCACCAATCTTCTTGCCCAATTTTGAGAAACTTTTTGTATATACTGATCAAATTCCTCTGTCTTCCCGCTATTTTTCAACCTTTTTGCTTTTAATAATCCAGGAGATATAACAAGCAAATAAACAGAAAAATAAATAAACCAAATTACTGTTCTAATCATTATTCATCATCCAATCTTATTTAGAAATCCTATCGATTTAAGCTTATTCTATTATAGCAAACTAAAGGAATTTTTAGGGCAAAAAAATAGCAGCGACACGCTAATGTCGATACTATTTTCAGAGAAAAGCATGAAATTATCATCTCTTTATTTATACGATGATCAACATCCATAAATAAAGTCCTGTTAGCGTGATAAATAAAACAGGAATCGTTATGACAATACCTACCTTGAAGTAATATCCCCACGAAATTCTAACGCCTTTTAATGCTAATACGTGTAACCATAATAATGTTGCTAAAGAACCAATTGGCGTAATTTTTGGTCCTAAGTCAGAACCAATCACGTTGGCATAAATAAATGCGTCTTTCATCGGTCCAACCAAATTTGCATCATTAATTGCAAGAGCGTTGATCATAACTGTTGGCATATTGTTCATAAGGGAAGACAAAATAGCTGCAATGAAGCCCATAGAAAGTGTTCCAACAAACATTCCACCGTTTGCTGATTTCTCCAATACGCCAACTAAGACATCTGTTAACCCCACGTTTCTTAACCCAAAAACAACGACGTACATTCCGATAGAAAATACAACAATTGCCCAAGGAGCACCTTTCATGACTTGCCCCGTATTTACTGCTGGACTCCTTCGAGCCATTAACAAAAAGAAAATTGCGATGGTCATCGCTACAAACGAAACAGGAAACGTCATTTGCTCACCTGAAATTGGTCCAGTAATATATATAAATTCACTAACAAAGTATCCAATGAGCAACAAACTTAAGACGAACCATGACATACGGAACATTTTATGATCCTTGATCGCTTCTTTCGGAACTCTTAACATAGACATATCATACGTTTTAGGAATATCTTTTCTAAAATAAAAATAGAGAACAAAAATACTAGCAGCTAAAGAAAACATATTAGGTACGATCATGTACGTTGCGTATTCAATAAATCCAATTCCAAAAAAGTCGGCTGATACGATGTTCACTAAGTTACTGACAATCAAAGGTAACGAGGTAGAATCAGCAATAAATCCACTTGCCATAATAAAAGGTAAAATCATCGCATCTTTGAATTTCAGTGCACGTACCATTGCTAAAACAATTGGAGTAAGAATAAGCGCTGCCCCGTCATTTGCAAATAAGGCTGCTACAACAGCTCCTAATAACGAAACGAAAACAAACATTTTCACTCCGTTCCCTTTGGCAACTTTCGCCATATGTAAAGCCGCCCATTCAAAAAATCCTATTTCATCGAGAATTAAGGAAATAATTATGATACCAATGAATGTTAAAGTAGCATTCCAAACAATACCCGTTACTTCCCCAACATCTTGAAAATTAACAACTCCAACTGTTAATGCTAACACTGCCCCTATTGTCGCTGACCACCCAATCGATAAGCCCTTCGGTTGCCAAATGACTAATACTAATGTAAATATAAAAATTGCTGAGGCTAATAAAACAGACGTCATGATATTCCTCCTGTGTACTTTTGTTATAAAATCGTGATGACTTTCTATTTTCACAAAAATATAAAACGCCTCATGCCTATCTCTAGAGGCGTTTCAGATGTCTTACAATGATAAGTAAATAGAAGACTCTGCTTAATATACCATCATTTTTAATTTTTCCAAGCCGATGACTTGATCTGCTTGCCAAGGGACAATAACTGTTTGTGGTGATAATTCATCTTTTACTTTTTCAATCCACTGCTGCTCTGAAAATGATCTACCTTTCAAAACTGGATCCCTCGTTTCTGTTGCTTGGAAACTTTGATTTATAATCCACCATGCTGGTTCGATACCAGCTCGACGAAGGTCATCTTGCAGACGACTTGCTTCAAATACTGGCGTTGCTTCTGGCAATGTAACTAATGACACAAACGTTTGATTTGGATCCCTCAACCTCGGAAGAAGCTTTCTGACTGACTCAGGCATATCTCCAGCTGTTCTCTCTACTTCACGGTGATAAGACTCAGCTGCATCTAGTAGTAATAGTGTGTGACCTGTAGGAGCCGTGTCAATAACTACAAAAGCTCCTTCTGCTTTTTCTACAACTTCTGCAAATGCACGAAAAACAGCAATCTCTTCTGTACAAGGGGACTCTAAATCTTCTTTAATAAAGGCTAATTCATCTTCGGTTAAATCATTGCTTACATTTTCAAGTACTTGTTTTTTATAATTTTCGACCTCTGTTTTTGGGTCCACTTTACTAACATTTAATGTTCCCTCAAAAGACTCATTATTCAAAACGTGAGTTAAATGGGCAGCAGGATCAGTTGTTGTCAAATGAACATCATGACCTCGCTCAGCCAATCCAACAGCAACTGCAGCTGCCATTGTTGTTTTTCCGACGCCTCCTTTGCCCATTGTCATAAACACACCATGTCCTCTCGGTTCAAGGTCATCAACAATCGCTTTAATGGAAGGAAGGTCATTGGCTGCTTTAGTTGTTTCTAACTCCTCTACGAATTCTACTTTTTCTTGAAAGAACTTTCTTAATGCATCAAGTCCAGTTAAGTTAAACGGAACTAACGGTAGAAAGTAAGTATCTGTATCTTTCATTCCCATTGGAATAGAATCTAGTGCTTGTTGTTGTTTTTCCTCTAATTTAACCGCTACTTCATCATCTGATTGACGATCAAATACACCATTTATAATTAACGCTTGATTTTTTATACCAATATCCGCTAATTCTTTCCCTGCTCGGTCTGCTTCTTCAAGGGAAGAAGAGTCTGGTCTTGACACTAACACAAGCACAGTTTCATCACCGTTCGATAATGCCTCAACTGTTTTTGCATACAAACCTTTCTTTTCTTCTAATCCAGCTAGAGGTCCTAAACAAGATGCCCCATTTTCATTATCATCTAAGAAGTCGCTCCATGCTGTTGGTAGCTGTAATAGTCGCAACGTATGACCTGTAGGGGCTGTATCAAATATAATATGATCAAATTGATCCGTTGCTTCTCTATTAGCTAATAAGTTTGTAAATTCATCAAAGGCAGCAATCTCAACCGTACAAGCACCAGATAGCTGTTCTTCCATGTTTCTCAACGCTGATTCTGGTAATTTCCCGCGGTATGGCCCGATCATTTTTTCACGATATTGGTAAGCTGCTTCTTCTGGATCTAAATTTGCTGCATATAGATTAGGGACAGCGTCAATTTTAGACGGTTCATTTTTTAATTCCATCCCAAATACGTCTTGCAAATTGGAAGCTGGGTCCGTACTGACAATCAGTACTTTTTTCCCTTGATCAGCTAATGCAACAGCTGTAGCACACGCTGTTGACGTTTTCCCTACGCCACCTTTGCCTGTAAAAAATAAATGTCTCGTAGTTGAAATATCGTTTGGTTGCAATCTTTTCATAAGAAGCGCTCCTTTTCTAAGACCTTTTATTTTGATGTTAAACCTATTGTCTTTTTAGGAAGATTAACTGTCAAATCTTCTTCATTAAATCTCAGCCATTCAGCAAATTCACTTAACGTTGGATATCGTCCGTTTAAAATTAATCGCCCATCAACTACAATAGCTGGCAATCCTTCTGGGCCTTCTTTTTCTAATAGTTCAGTCACACCTTTATGCTCTGTAAAGTATTCTGCTTCTTGAGCTAGATTGTACCTTGAAACATCATATCCTTCATTCACCAACTTCATAATGGTTCTGGAGATTCTTGTTAACTCAGGATCGACACTAGGTCCACATACCCCTGTGGCGCAGCATAATGCCGGATCAAATATTTCTATTTTTGTACTCATCATTAACATCCTTTCGTCCCTTTATATTTTCGTTATGTTATTGTTACGTGTTGATGTTGAATAATCTCTTTGGCCGTACTAAAGTCTCACTGTTTTAAAATCAATAATTAGTTTTCATTTAGCTATATTTTATTAACAGCCTTGATTTAATCCCTCTAAGACAAGACTTTCTCCTTGGGGTGTTTGCTGGTAATCAATTGTAACGTTTTCTAAATCCTTATAAATGGACTTTTCAAATGCCACTTTGATTTGATTTATATCTTCAACTATATCTTCTTCATTAGGGTCATCCATCGCTAATCCAACACTGGGACCGCAGCATCCTCCTCCATTACTAAATATTTTAATATTCTCCGCATCATTTTCTTTTAACATTACTAACAAAAAATTCTTTGCTTCATCTGTTATAAACATTATTCACACTCTCCTTAATCGATTCTCTATATAATAAATCAATTATATAACAGGAACTTTATATAATCAATGCGTTATATAAGTTTTATTTAACTACTTTGTGAAGGTCTTGACACATGTTTGCTTTTATTAGTTAATGATAATCGAATAAATATCTTAATTCTTACATAAAACGATCCTACAAATAAGAACTAAGTTTCTGTAGTATTCCTTGTCAGTATGAAACACAAATAAAGCCGACTTTTCAAAGTCGGCTTTATCTTTTATTATACTGCGCTTGGTTGAATTTTCTTTTTTGTAGGTTTTTTGTCCTTCTCCTCATGAGTTGACTCACTGAGATTAAATATTTTTGTGCCTACCATATAAATAACAACAGTGGCTGCCATCGCTCCAACAAAGATCAACCATTCTGTAACCGTTGTTGAGTAAGTAGTCACTTCTCCATAAGGTTGAGATAATTGACCACCGATGACCGTGACGTATTTGTCGAAATACATGCCAAACAATACTAGGAAACTAACAGCTACTGCTACAACACTTGTTCGTTTACCAATAATCATCAGTAGTGGAATGATGAGCCCTAATGCTAATGCTCCGCCCCAATACATCAATGCATATTCACCGTTAAATATCAGCGCGAAATCAGGTGTTCCAGTATAGAACATTGTTATAAGACGCCATGCGTTAAACCCGAGAGCTACTGCAATCAAAATACCCATCAATTTAGATAACCCTATTAATGCTGCATCGACTTTCTCAGGTAACTTCTTGTTACTTAGTTTGTACGTGAAATAAGTAAAGATAGTTAAACAAGCAATTCCTGTCAACAATGCAGATAATACGAAAAATACACTTGTTGCTCCGCCAAACCATAATGGTCTCTGAACAACTACTGCAAAGATTCCACCAAGAATACTTGTAGCTGCAACCGCTCCAGCAAGTGTCATATATGATGCATAATGCATCACTTTCTCATTTTTCGTGTGCATTGCTATAAATTCAACTAATAGTAAAACAACGTAAACACCATACGTTGCTCCCATCCACCACATTGGAGCTTGTAAATTTGGTGATGTAATAAATAGGTATGCTCGATCTAAACGCCCTAAATCCATTGCTAATACTAATAGTCCTGGAATAAGGACTGCTAAAGCCAGATAGATTGCTCTTTTCCCAAGAAAGTCAAACTTTTTAAATCCTAACACGTGGGAAGCAGATGCAATCATACACATTCCACTTGCCATTAAAGCTAGAAATACGTAGGCAACAATTAATAAGTTCCATGGGACTTGATCAGTTGACCCAAACACTACTTGCCCTTGCACAAGAGTATTCCCCATTCCAAAAATACCTGCTGCTACAATTGCTAGCAAAATGACCATTGCAATTAAACTTTTCCCTTGCCATTTCATAGCCATGTAAACTCCCTCCTTTGAATCATCCCTTACCAATCGGACAGTAACGAACGTCTTCTCGATTCTTTTATTTCACAGTCTTCACATAAATTATTCTTTACATTTTTTTTATCTCCACATGTTGGACATTTATCTTGTTCAACAATTTGTAAAGTATGGTTTTCCAGTATCTCCGCTAAATGTTTAATTGGTTTCTTTTCAATAAAGTCGCATACCTTTTCGCAAATATCACAGTCGACACACTGTTCCGTGTAAAATTGCAACGATGACGTATTTTCAGCTTCTACGACTTGCAAAGCACCTGTCGGACATATACTCGAACATTTTTGGCAAACGGTGCACTCCTTACTCACTTTAAGTTTTGCTACTTGAAGTTTGGTTGATAATAGCTCACTTTTATCTAGATGAAGGCTTTCTTTGTTTTTTTGAAGATAGGTCATTAAATATTTCCGTTTCTCTGTCTGACCAATTTTTTCTTTTAAATTTGACACTTCTTTATATGAATCCAAGAACAAATCGGCTATTTGCCCTTTCGTTTCATTGGAAGACATTTTAAATAATTCTCTTCGATTGTAAGTGCGAGTTCTACCTGTCTTTTGTTCTAGTTGATTTATGACAGGAACCTTATCTTTCAAGATAGACTGGCGATTCCAATCTTCGAGCCATTTCAATCCTGTATTTGGACTCCAGTTAACTTCACATGTTTTACAAACTTGAGAATCACAAAATACTTCACTTCGTTTATCATATAGTTCACTAGTCATTAGATACTCAGGTGTTAAAGCACTTAAGCAAGGAAATGCTACGTCATGACCTTGTTTTGATTTTTGCTTTTCACATGTGAATGTTACTGCATCTTTCTGTGAAATTCGGCTTTCATATTTGTTCATCATTTCAGACTCATAGTATAGTGCATCTGTCGGGCAGGCGTGTGTGCACTGGCCACAGCTTGTGCAAAGATCTTTATCTAAGTGAATCTTTCCATCTTTCATTGACAAAGCTTCACTTTGACAAGCAACCACACATTTATCACAGTTACTATGTTTATATCTTTCTCTTAAACACTTTTTTTCATTAAATCTTAACGATGCTCTTTCCTTAACCCTTTGAAATAAAAACCTTTGCCACACACGCTCACCCCCTTTGAATAATAAAATTATAATCTTAACATCAACATGTTACTGCATTGATTCTACTTTTAAATTTTCCATTTCTAGTTTGAATATTTCTCTCGTAAGAATCGAAAGTTTCTTGTAATAATTATGGGTTGCATGCTCTTCTAAACGATCTGTAAACTGGAAAATCCAACGTCCTAAATGATTATTAATAAATTCTTTAATTAAAACTAAATAATTCAATTCATTCGTATCAATATACATGTAGTACAAATAATAGATAAATTCCAGCTCGACAGCTATATGATCTGCTGGTTCATGAAAATCAGCAGTCTTTTCGATCCCTGCTTTTTCATACAACCTTTCAACCTGCCTTGTCGACTGACCTTGAATTTGTCTAGCTTCTTCTAAATAAACAGACCCGTAAGGCGGTGCTAACACATCAAATGGTCCAACAAATAGTTTTGAATAATCGATCAATATGGATTGATTTTTTTTCAAATCTTCTTTTCCAAAGATTTTTTTGACTTTCTCTCCTTCTTTATGAAGCTCTGGAAAAATTGCTTCAATTGCTTCTAAAAATGGCGGGAAAAGATCTTCATGATCTTGCTCTGGTTTCTTGTATAACTCACTTAAGACTTTAAAAATATTTGCTTTATAATGAAATTCCCCTAAAGTATGTTGTTCCAATGTTGTCACACCCCTTGATCATCGTGTATTTATTTAAAAGCTTCGAGTATAAAATACTTTTGGTTTTGTGCCTAATTCATCTTTTAATGTTTTATGTTCTAGTTGAAGAAATTGATGAATTTTATCATCTGGATCATTTAAATCTCCCACATACATTGCTTCTGATGGACAACGCTCTACACAATAAGGTTGCTCATCTCTTGCTAGGCGGTGATCACAAAGTTGGCACTTTTCGACAATACCACGATAACGAATCGCTTCGTAATTATAATCACGCTCAGGATTATAATAAGGAACTTCTGTACCAACCTTATCTTTAATCTCTTTTGGTGTAGCTGATAATTCACTCCATGCTTCTTGCTGATTCCAATATTCATGTGGATTGTTTTTGTTATAAGAGATCACCCCGTAAGGGCATGATGCCATACATGCTTTACAACCAATACACTTATCAGCATCGTGTAAAGTCAATCCGTTTTCGTCTTTATACATAGCCGTCACCGGACACGCTTTGATACATGGAGCGTTGTCACAGTGATTACATAACGTTGGCATAAACTCGTATTTCACATTTGGAAATGTTCCTGTTTCATTTGAGATAAAGTGCATCCAGTTCATGCCTGTATCTGTATTATTCTCATTTTTGCATGTAACTGAACAACCGGCACAACCAATACATTTTTGTAAGTCAATTGTCATTGCATAATTTTTTTTAGCCATGATACGTCACCTCCGCACTTCTATTTTTATACTTTCTCTACTCTAACTCTCGTTTGTCCACCATGCCTTGCTCCGCTTCCACTCATCGCTTCATGCACAGGTGCTAAGATCGTATTATTATTTCCACCTCGTGCTATTTGTTTTTTCTTATCAAGTGATGCAATATGACCGTATGCCCAGTGACCTTGACCGAAACATTTCGTCACAACTCCTGGTCGGGTTCCTTCCCAGAGCTTCGCTTTCACCGTAATACTCCCCGTTGGTGTTGTTAATTTCACTTCATCGCCATTTTTGATACCTAATTCTTTTGCATCAATTGGATTTAATTTTGCTACATCATCCCAAGCTTCATCTCCAGGATCAACATTTTTGAATTCTTGATACCAAGTGCCGTTTGCTGAACGTCCTTCTCGATTTAATTTGGAACGATGTTCTGAAAAAATGAGAGGATATTCGTTCTCATCACCAACACGATAAGCTGGCTCATAGTGTGGTACAAAAGCAAGTTCGCCTCGCTCTGTTTGCAGAGCTGCTTCCATGACATCATCAATCGATGCATCATGTTTATCAGCGTGTTCTTGCAATGCGACCTTCAAAGTTTCACTGTAAAACTCAAATTGACCTGTTTCTGTTCCCCAATTTCCATCCCATTTTTGACGGAAACGATAAGGAATCGAGTTCCACGTTCCAATTCTTTTTAATTCTTCCCATCCATCTATCGTATCTCCTTCTTTTTCAACGGAAGGGTCCCAAAGTGGCTGAGTGTACATTTTTGTTGCTATTTCATTAAATTCCTCCCCATTTTCAGGATGTTTACCTGTTTCTGGATCGGCGAATTCATTTCTAAAATAATCAATTAAGTTAGAGAAGCCTTTCTTTTCCAACGCTTCTCCTAGCATCCAAGGAATTTCGGTTTCATCAATTTTAATATCAAATGGCGAATCTATAATTTTATTTTGCATATGAAGATGTGTATGCAAGTTACCGTTACTTCCTCGAACAGGACTAAGTCTCTCAAACTGTGAATGTGGAACCGGAAGGACAATGTCTGCAAAATGAGTCTGTTCGGCTGAATTCACTGTCAAATGAACCATAAACGGTAATTTAGCCAATGCCTCATCCCATCGATCTGTTCCTTGATTACTGAAATTAAAGTTGTTCCAATAGCTAATAACAACTTTCAAATCATATGGATCACTATTATTAATTGCATCTGCTACCGTGTTTGTCGGCTTCACCCCGCCTGACTTGCTATCTTTTAGTGCGGGTAATTCAAGTCTTCCACCGTGGTCCACTCGTTCCATACTGTTACCTTGTTCAGCAATTTCATCTATATAATTCTCGATATCAGGAAAATCATTTATTGGAACACTCTCTCCACCACAAATGACGCCACCTTCATTATCTGCTGATCCAACCAATCCGTTTAGCGCTGCTTGAGCCATTGCTGTATATCCACCACGAACTGCCATACTTGAACCTGGTGAGGAAAAAGAAATAGCTTTCGGCGCTGCACGACCAAAATCTCTAGCAACTCGGTAAATTTGCTCTTCTGGAATTCCAGATCTCTCTGCTGCCCAAGCTGGTGTTTTATCTTTCAAAGCTAAGTTCCACCACTTTACTACTCCGTGCGTTTGAATTTCTTCAAATTCTTCTTCATCAACCGTTTCGCCTTCTACGAAACGATTCACACCATCTTTAAAGTCACCTACAAAAGGCTTATACCAAAGTTCTTCAGTAAGCAAAACATGTGCAATCGCTACTGCTAATGCGCCATCTTCTCCTGGAATTACTGGCAACCATTCATCAGATTTGGCTGCAGTAGTGGAGAGTCTAGGATCAATACAAGCTAATTTCGCTCGACCTTTTAAGTCACCCCAAATACTTGCTGTATGTGGAACTTGTCGATTAGATGCAATTGGATCGCCACCCCAGAAAATTTCATAAAAGGTATTCGCATGGTCGTAATCGGCATAACCCCAATACCTTTCTGTGTAATAACGTCCAAATTTCTCTGATTCAGCACAAATTGAGCTGTGTGACACATTATTTGGAGTTCCGATAATTTTTGGTAAATTGCCATAAAGAATACCATTTAGTGCAGTGTAACGCCCACGCCACACTGAAAACTTATGTGTTTCATTGTTATCTCGTAACTCCATAATTTTATCAGCAATCGTATCCATTGCTTCTTCCCAAGAGATCGGAACAAACTGTGGATCTTCATCTCTGCCTTTATTCGGATTCGTTCTTTTCATAGGCTGTTTAACTCGATCAGGATCATATACTTGCTGTAAACCTAGATGAGATCGAACACATGAATGACCATGGTTCGCTTTTGCGTTAGGGTTACCTCTAACTTTCGTCGCTCTCCCATCAATACGATAAATCTGCACGGCGCACCATGCTGTACACCCTTGACAGACACTTGCAATCCATTCTCCCTGTTCTTTGTTTTCATTACTTGCACTTGTTTTTGTTGAGAACGCATTCAATACTGGTTTCGTCTGCGTTGCTCCAGCTGCAAATAATCCCGTTACTGCAGATGCCTTAAGAAAATTCCTTCTGTTCAGTTTCACTACATCCACCTCCAATTAATTTCCCTACAAACTTAATGTCTTTCTGTTGTGTCACTTTCTAAAGATGATTTAGTTTCATTATCATCATCTGATGCGAGATCCTTTGTTGATTTCTTAAATTCCTTCAACGTGTCTCCAACCGCTTTTCCCATTTGAGGCAATTTCTTTGGTCCAAAAATAATAAGTGCAATGATCAAAATCAAAATCAATCCTGGAATTCCAATATTTGCTGGCATTTTTCCCCACCCCCTATGCTTTTCAAATAGCCATTTTATTTGTTTTTCATCTGATAACGTTTCTCACTTGTGATCTATATCACTTTCTACAGTTTTATTATATATTTATATAAAAACTAGATGGGGGCGAAGTTGTGAATAAACTCAAAAGATACTGTGTCTTATTTGTGAATTAATGAACATAATAATATCCAGATAGTATTATCTATCAAAACGTTATTAATATTTTTCTTAAGTGTAAATTTTACTAACATTGGGAAAAGACATAAAAAACACTCTTTATAAAGGGGGATTTACATGAAACGGTTTCACGTCATCGTTGATGGAAAAGTGCAAGGGGTAGGCTTTCGTTATCATACACAAATTACCGCTAGTCAACGAGACCTTACTGGTTGGGTTCGTAACAAATTGGACGGAACAGTGGAGTTAGAAGTGCAAGGAGATCCAGATCAAATTGTCACTTTCTTATCTTCCTTAGAAAAAGCAAGGTTCCCAGCAAAAGTAGCAGATATTAAAAGCACCGAAATAAGTATCCAGGAAAACGAGGGGATGTTTTCCGTTCGAGGTTAATTAAAAAGTTAAAAGCTTTGACATATACAGTGTCAAAGCTTTTTTGGTGAAATTTGTTCGTCATGTTCTTATTTAGCTTCTTCATCTTTCTTTAGACCAAATTGCTGAAAAACTCCCCCCTGTTGCTCTGGGTAAAGTTCATGTCCGACGATTCGGTTAATTATGGTGATATTTCTTAGCACTGAAAGAGCTAAATTTGTTGCTCCAGGTCCGTGACTATGTTCTAAGTTCGACAACGTATAAATTTGATGAGAGCGGTGTTTTTTAAACACCAGTTGATAATCTCGTGTCACTGCAAAACGATTGGTATCTTCCCATTCGATTAGCTCTCGAAATTTCTCAAACCAATCAGGAATGTGGGGTTTGTATCCAGTTGCTAATACCACCTTATCTACAGTTAGATCAAATGACTTATCTTGCTGTCGTTGGAAACAATAGACTTTATACTGCTTGTCTATTTTTTCAATATCAACCACTTCTGTATTCGCTTGAATATGAACAGATAACTCTTGCGGATGAACAGATCGATGATAAAGCAGATCATAAATTTGATGAAGTGTTGATTCTTCCACACCATTACGGAGCTGGGACAGGTTTGGTAACTCATTCTTTCTTTTTTCAAAAGGTAACTCGTGAAAGTAATCAATATAATCAGGAGAAAATACTTCTTGCCCTAACTTACCTGCTTCTAGCTGAAAGAAACCAGAAGAGCGGGTTAGCCAATGAAGGAAAGGTTTACTTCGCTGGTTTTGAAGTTGATCAAGAAATATTTCTGCAGCACTTTGACCAGAGCCTGCAATTAATATGGAGTCTGATTCCTCTAGTTCATCAACGACATATTGGTATTGACTTGAATGAAAAACACCATCTCCTAGATGTTTTTCAAGATCTTTTGGAACCATTGGTTTAGTCCCTGTTCCTACAACAACGTTTTTAGTGTGAAAATGTTGTTGTTTTTTCGTCTCACGATCTTCTATCACGACTTCATAACATGGGGGGCGATCATCTGGTCGATCAATGATATCAATGACTGATTTACCAAAGTGACAGTTCGATAATTGACCGGCAACCCATTGTGCATAATTATTGTATTCACGGCGAGGAATATCAAAGCGATTAAAAAAGTAAAAGGAGAATAATCGTTTCTGTGTATGTAAATAATTCAAAAAACTAAAACGACTCGTTGGATCAGCAAACGTAACGAGGTCTGCAAGAAAAGGAACTTGCAAATCTGATCCCTCAATAAGCATGCCAGGATGCCAATTAAAAGACGGAGACTCATCAAAAAATAACGCATCAATATTCTGTTCTTCTAATAAAGCAGCCATTCCTAAATTAAATGGTCCGATACCTATACCAATTACTTCATGTATGTTCAATTTATTCATCTTATCTACTCCTCTACCCAATTCCAACTATTCTCTCTTTATTCCCTAAATGGATCATCTTCTAAACTAAGTCATAAAAAAAGAGAAAAGGGGGGAGAGCCCTTTTCTATAAGTGGGAGGTATCCATAGTAATAACCTCCATCTATAAAAAGATAGGAGATACGATCATAAATGTTGCTTAGTAATAGAAACTTTCATTTAAACAATTCGTATTTATTTGTTATATTATTCGCAAGCTGGATTACGCGGAATTTTCGTCACAGATATATCGTTAATCATTCTAGTACTTCTTTTGATAATACAAACAAAATTTGTTGTCCATATATACGATGGAATCTCTTGATCTTCTTTCTCAAACATCATTGCTTCAAACTCATCACCGACAAGATCCTCAAATGTTTCTTGTGTATACGTTTCTGTATCCGTTGAAAAAGAACGCCATTCACAAAATAATTTTCTTGTAATAGTTTTCATATATACCACAACCCCTTTCGATAATTTCATTCTACCATGCATAAAATAACAAATGTTTGTGAAACATTGAACATATTTTGACTGTTTATAAAGCGTTTGCAAAAACAGAAAGATATAGGCATCTAAAAATGTGAAATCTTCTTCAATTTGATATGATAGTTCTAGAGGTGAGAGCAATGAAGCCAACATTTGCAGTATGGTTACGAAATGATTTCCGATTACATGATCAACCGTCTATTCAAAAAGCTCTTGAAGCAGCCAGTGCGTATGATGGACAGGTTATTCTATTTTTCCATTTACATCCTAACTTTATTCAAGAGATCGACTTACACCACGATTATTTTTTTCAAACCCTTCAACAATTCCGTCATCAATGTGCAAAGTCTTCCTTACATGTACATATCATTTATGGTGATAATGAAACAGCTTTTACGACATTAACAAGACAATTATCAGAGTTAAAGACAGTGTTTTACGGAAAGGATTACACCCCTTTTGGTCTAAAAAGAGATCAAGAAGTGTCAACGTTTCTTTCGAATAAAGGAATCGATACTGTTCCTTTAGATGGTAGTCATCTTTTACAACCAGATGAAGTTCTAAAAGAGGATGGAACTCCTTATAAAGTATTTACTCCATATTATCGTCAATGGGCAAGACAGACAAAGCCCTCTTTAATTAACACGAACATAAATGAATTGAGATCGCAATATAAGAATAGAGATTCAATCGATTTACAAGGAGAAAATTTCTTTGAAACGGAAATATTAGCTATGTGCCGATCAGAGTGGCAAGGTCTTGGAGAAAATACAGCATTAAAAAGATTAGAACAATTTTTAGATGAACGTATCTCGCATTACGATGAGTCACGTAATCTACCTTCCATTGCTGGTACAAGTCGCCTTTCTCCTTATATAAAAACGGGATCACTGTCGGTTCAGAAGATCTTCCATGCTGTTTCTGATCAGCTAGATACATCAGGAAAAGGAGCTGATACTTACTTAAAAGAGCTTGCTTGGCGCGATTTTTATGCGATGATTTATTATCACTATCCAAATACAAAAAATCAGGAATACCAAGAAAAATACCGAAGCATACGTTGGAGTTCTGATAAACAACTTCTTGAAAAATGGAAGGCTGGTAAAACGGGATTTCCTATTGTTGATGCTGGAATGAGGCAATTAAATGAAATAGGATGGATGCACAACCGATTGCGAATGGTTACCGCTTCTTTTTTATCAAAAGATTATTTAATCGATTGGCGTCTAGGAGAAGAATATTTCTCCAAGAAACTAATCGATTATGATGAAGCATCCAACGTTGGTGGTTGGCAGTGGGCAGCTTCAGTTGGAACAGATGCAGTGCCATATTTCCGCGTCTTTAATCCTACTAGACAAGCGGAGAGATTTGATCCAGATGGGAAATTCATAAAAAAATATGTCCCTGAACTCGTTGATGTTCCAGAATCAATGATTCATAAATTAAGTAAAATGACGGATGAGATGCAAGTTAAAGCAAACTGTCAATTAGGCAAGGATTACCCTCATCCAACTGTCGACCATTCCCTTCAGCGAAAAAAAGCAATCTCACTATTTAAAGGAGAGGACGATGAGTGATGACGATTCGAAAATTGTATCGTTCAGAAATAGAATCTAGTATCCGTATGTCAGAATTTGCTTTTCAATATGAAATGACCGACGAAGAGCGAAACGAAAGAATTAAATCTATGGATCCGAATGAAACGTGGGTGATTGAAGAAAATAGTGACATTCTTTCTAAAGCAACAGTATTACCACTTCACGTTTACTTAGACGGGAAAAGCATCCCCATGGGTGGTGTTTCAGGTGTTGTTACATGGCCTGAAAAACGTCGGGGTGGCCTTGTTTCCCAGTTACTACATCATTCTTTAAAGCAAATGAAGCAAGATGGACAAGTTATATCTTTCCTTTATCCTTTTTCGATTCCTTTTTATAGAAAATACGGTTGGGAGCTCTTTGCGGATGCAGAGACAATCACTTTGACAAGGGAACAATTACCACCACGAGAAGACCATAAAGGCAAAGTGAAACGAGTCGATAAAGATTTCACAATAATTGATGATGTCTACCATCAATGGGCAAAAAAATATACTGGAACTATTGTTAGAAATGAAAAGTGGTGGAATCAATCCGTTTTTAAACGAAAAAAAGGAATGTTAGTTGCTTATTATAATCATGAACAAAATGTCACTGGTTATATGATTTATGAAGTTAAAAATCAAAAAATGACTGTTCATGAACTTATTTGGTTAGATGTCGATGCTAGGCGTGGATTATGGAGTTTCATTTCCAATCACGATTCGATGATTGAAACGGCAACAATTAAAACTGTCGCTCATGACCGGCTACCTTTTTTATTACCAGACCCAAAAGTGAAACGAGAAGTTAGTTCCTATTTCATGGCTCGAATCGTTGATGTAGAAGGATTCCTTAACATATATCCATTCCACCTAAGGGAAGATTCACCTCCGATTATTCTACATATATACGATGCATTCTGTCCTTGGAATGACGGGATTTATATGATTAATAACAAAAATGGAGCAAATAATATAACTTTTTTCCCACCAAATCAACAAGCGGACGACAATCAAATAGGAGTTAACTGCCAGCATCCACCTAAAAAAGGATTACGCCTTTCGGTACAAGCATTAGCTTCACTTCTCCTCCAATCACAGACACTTAATGTATTAGTGGAAGAAGAGTGGGTAAAAGGCGATGCTCATACGATGACTGCTCTAAATGATAGCCTACCTAAACTGAAACCATTTTTATATGACTTCTTCTAACTTTAGGTATTGGTAAATAACCCTGATTTCTGGGGGGATCATGCAACGTTTATTCTTTCTATATGTTTATAGGCTTATGAAAATGAAACCTCATAAGAAAAGGAGTCCCATTATAAGGACTCCTTTTCTTTATTTATATTACTCCCACATTTTTCGTAACGTTTTCAACGATGTGTCTGACTGGCTATATCGGATTGGTAGATCAAAAGAAGTTGTTTGCTTTAATACACTTTTTTCATGAGTGAATGTATCAAAACTAAATTTCCCATGATAAGCACCCATGCCACTTTCACCAACGCCACCGAATGGTAAATATGGCGTCGCTAAATGCATAATTGTATCATTCACACAGCCGCCACCAAAGGATAGGTTACTTAAAATCAACTTCTCATTCTCTTTATTTTCTGTAAATAAATAAAGAGCAAGCGGGTTTGGTCTTTGTCTAACGATATCAATGATTTCATAATCATATTTAAAAAATAAAATCGGTAAAATTGGTCCGAAAATTTCCTCAGCCATTACTTCATCATCCATGTTTACATCTATCATAATCGTTGGTTCAACAAAACGGCGTTCTCGATTGTATCCTCCTCCGTAAAACACCTTCTCATCATCAATCATTGATGCAAGACGATCAACATGCTTTTCATGAACAATTGTTGGAAATGTTCTTTTCTTTAAAGCCTCTTCTCCAAACCATTTTTTCGTATAATGTAACAGTAATTTCAAAAATTTTCTTCTTCTCTTTTCATGAACAAGAATATAGTCTGGAGCGACACATGTTTGCCCCGCGTTAATAAACTTTCCCCAAACAATTCGCTTTGCTGCGATTTTTAGGTTGGCATCCTCCATAATAATGGCCGGACTTTTCCCACCTAACTCCAATGTTACCGGAGTTAAATGTTTCGATGCTGCTTCCATGACTTTCTGTCCTACTTGAGTACTTCCGGTGAAAAAGATATAATCTACTTTCTCCTCTAACAATGCTTTCGATACTTCGGCATCTCCTTCAACGACAGCAACATATTTTTCTGGAAACGTGGATGCTATCAAATCTCTGATAACCATACTCGTATTAGGTGTAAATTCTGATGGTTTGATAATTGCCGTATTTCCCGCGCCAAGTGCGCCAATTAATGGAGCGATTGCTAATTGAAATGGGTAGTTCCATGGGGCAACAATTAACGTTACACCATAAGGTTCTTTGTATACATAACTTTTTCCTCCAAAATGAGTAAAAGGTGTCTTTTCTTTTCGAGGAGTAGCCCAGTAGTCAATGTTCTTCAACATATCTTTAATTTCATTTAATAAAAAGCCGATTTCCGTTAAATAAGCTTCATATTCACTTTTGTTTAAATCTTTCTTTAAAGCATCTAATATATCACTTTCTCGATGCTTAATCGCTTCCTTTAACTTTGTTAATTGTTCCTTTCGAAATGAAATTTCTTTCGTTTCACCGGAATAATAGTATTGTTTTTGCTTATGAATAAGCGAATGTATCGCATCTTTCATGTTCCTTTTCCCCCTTTTAGTTCTCTATTGAATAACCCTTCCCTATTTTTACAGTAATTAAGCAATCACTATTCTTTCTTCTCCTCTATTTTTAAACAGCAATTTTCCACAGTTGAGAACTAACTTCATTTTCCAACAAATAAATAAGTTGTTACAAAACTTCTTAACTCATTTATAGAAAAGACAAATGGTAGTATTATCAATAAAGATACAACAGAAGTTGGAATACCTGCCCCTGACCACCCAAACATAAAAATCCTCCGGTAATTCTTGACTCTCTTCTATTTAAATTCCACTTGTACAGTCATTTAAACTAACTTTGCATTTTTTTATAAAAACATCGCTAGGCTTAACTAAATAACGCATCATCTTAAAAAAGATATGCTTCTTTCCTTCGTTTGTCAATATACGATTTCTTCCTTAAGGAAATAAGTAAACTAAACCTAAACTAAACCTTGTTTATCAATTATAAGTCAACCTTGCTTTTTTGATAAAAAATTGCTAAAATATTAAACGAACTAACGGTCGTTAGTTTAGTGAACTTTTTCTGTCATTAACGAGGAGGTCGAAAATATGACTCGCTCTGAACAAATTTTGAATGCTGCATTAGAGCAGTTTGCAGATAAAAGCTATGAAGGTGCAAGTTTATCAGCGATTGCTTCGAAAGTAGGTATTAAAAAAGCCTCTATTTATAATCACTTCAGTCACAAAGAGGAGTTATTTTTATCTGTAGCTAAATATGTTTATAACCAATATATCATTGAGATAGAACGTGTATTATCTCATCGATCAAACAGACATGCCGAGGAGTTGATTTTAGAAGTAATTGAAACAATGACAAATTTTTTGAGTGATAAAAAAGCAGGGAAGTTTTATATGCACTTTCTATTATTTCCTCCTATCCCTTTAAAAGAGAAAGTGTATGATCATTTTCTAAACTTTGAAGATGAATGTGATAGACTCTTATCACCAATTTTTGAAGATATAATAGAAACCTTTCACATCGATACTATGTCCCTTAGAGATCTTTTAGACGCTTTTTATTGTTTATTGGACGGCATCACCACTCAAATGTTTTATTATGATGAAAAAACAAGAAACAGAAAAAGACTCGCAGCCTGGAACTTATTTTGGTCAGGAATTAAAAATTACGCGAAAAAATAGTCTGACCTTACCTCTGTATACTTTCATTCAATAAATATAAAAGCTCTGCTAAAGCCTGTTGTTGATTTTTCAAACCAACACTTCCTTGCAGTGGGCATCTCCTCAACTTCCTAGGAAAAATCACAATTCGAGACCTTCAGACGATGAATTTACAAGAGGCGCCTCATAGATTTTTCGATATGAACTTTGAATAATACCAGAGGCACTATGAAAAAGGAGCATGATCCAACATGATTGAACTTCTATGGCAATACTTATTAATTTTTATAATGGCCGCCACTCCATGGCTTGAAATTCTCGTCGTCATCCCCATTGGAATTGGAATGGGTCTTCATCCATTTTGGGTCGGTTTCATTTCATTTATCGGGAATTTCTTACCAATCATTTTGATTGTATATTCCCTTAAGAAATTCCAGCAGACTGCATGGTATAAAACATGGAAAGAGAAAAGAGCACATAAAAAATATTTGAAAGAAATGGACAATGAAACCGATGATTCAGATAAACAGCTTCAAAAGAATAAAAAACCAAAAAACAAACGAGCGATTGCAATATTTAACAAATATGGATTACCTGGTTTAGCACTTTTAGGGCCTGCTATTACCGGTATCCATTTAGCTGCCGTTATTGCCTTGTCCTTAAAAGCTAATAAACACCAGACAACATGTTGGATGGGTGGTAGCTTGTTGGGTTGGACAATATTTTTGACGATAGCAAGTTATTATAGTATAGATTGGGTCACTGGATTGTTCTAAAAAGCTTGGAACTTAAGAGCTAGATTGTTGGATAGTGCCTTTCGGCGAGTACTTTCACTTGCTTCGGGCTCTATACGTGCGCGATAGTTGATTTCACCCAGAATTTGCACCACACAAAGGCACTATGCGTATTGAATAGTGCCCTTCGTTGTCCATAAATAAATACTTTATATTATTGAGATTTCCCTCGTCCATCAATCGATACCTGTACAACCTTCCCATCTGTTCGTAACATGTGATATTGATCGAATAAGTTCACTGCTGTACAAGCATGGTTCGGAATAAAGTTACGTTTTTCACCTAACTCAATTTTATCAAGCAAGGAAAGATTCTCTTCCACAAGATCGATGATGCCATGCTCTTCTGACAATCGAGATAAGATCAATGCGCTGTCCTTCTGTGCTTCTCCAAAACCCGATACCCCTTCATTTCCATGAGCCCCTTTTTCTGTAGTAAAAGCTTTGCTCCCTCCATCAAAAACAAGTCTGTTTTTCTGTTTGGATATGAGTTGTGTTAAAACGGTTAACACAACTTCTTCTCGTTTCGCTATTCCAAGATTCATTTGCATTCGATCAAAAAATACAGCATTTCCCGGTCTAACTTCTGTGACCCCTTCATAAGTTGCTGCTCTTTCAAAGGTTGGTGTTGATCCTACACTTCGATGAGTGATCGGAATCCCATTGTTTTCACAAAGACTTGCCGTGTCAACTATACTAGTTACTTCCTGCATGGCCACTTGGTTAAGCTGCTCTTCTGTTTTTGAAGCATAGGAGTGACCAGCATGAGTAAATAATCCAGTTAATTTAAGACCTTTGAGACTTGCGACATATTTTGCTAGTTCTAGTGCCTCTTCTCCTGGCTCTACTCCACAACGATTTAATCCTGAGTTTATTTTTATCCACACTTCAAATTCATCATCATCAATGAGTGAAGTAATCATCTGTTTAGCTTGTTCTTTACTATCAACAGTAAAAATGATTCTTACGTCTCTCCTATATGGAGATAATAATTGAACCTTCTCTTGATCAATTAATGGGTTGGCAATCAAAATATCTTTGATTCCCTTTTTAATTAATAATTCTGCCTCAGATACTTTAGCTACCGTTAGCCCACAAGCACCTGCATCTATCTGCGCATGTGCAATATAAGATGATTTGTGTGTCTTAAAATGAGGTCTTACCTGTACTCCATTTTTGTCTTTTACGGAAATCATTCTCTTAATGTTGTTTTTCATTTTCTTTTCATCAATCACAATTGCCGGTGTAGAAATGGATTCGATCATCATTGACAGTCTCCTTTCGTTAAATGGAAAGTCACATTCATATATTTCTTTGAAATATAATAAACGGAACTTCCTCTTCCATTATTCTAACTATTGCTAAAAAATCCTGATTCTTATTACCTATTATCTGTTATACTATTAACAAAACAAAAAAATAAACTAGCCTTTTAGGAGTGGTATATTGTTATATTATATCTTATTTCTTATATCAGGTTTTCTTATAGGAACAATCCTTACCTCGTTATATAAAAAGGGCGAGCTAACAAGAAAGAATGATGCGATTGAGAGTGTAGAACGATCAAAGCATGAGATCATAGACTTGGTTGAACATACAGAAGATATTATTTATTTTTTTCGAACCACTCCAAAGTTTCAATATGTTTACATGAGTCCTTCTGTAAATAAAGTTCTTGGGTGGGATATTAATCAACACTATGAAAATCCAGATGAAATATATTCTCTTATTCACCCTGACGATTATTTAACATTGAAAAATAAAATATATGGAAAAACAGATTTTACTAAACCACTTCTGCAACGTTGGCGAAGTACAAAAGGCGATTATATTTGGTTTGAGGAATCTGCACGACCAGTATATGAGAATGGTCAATTCGTTGGTGTTCAAGGTATTTTAAGGAATATTACAGAGAAAATTGCTATGCAAAGAAAGTTAGAATACCAATCCACCCACGACGAATTAACTCAATTATTAAACCGAAATGCTTTTAGAGATAAAATAAATCATTTAAATATTCTTGCTGATAAAAGTGTCGGATTAATAATTTGTGATATTAATGACTTGAAAATTATTAATGATACGAATGGACACCTTGCTGGTGATCAATTAATTCAATATACGGCTGATTTTTTAAAGAAGTATTTTTATGGAGAAGGCCATGAGATTTACCGAATAGGGGGAGACGAATTTGCCGTCATAACAACTGGTTTGATGAGTACAACATTTGTTTCACTCCATCATCAACTGGTCAATGAGTCATTAAATCAACCAGCAGAAAAACAAGGTTGGTTATCCAGCGGATGTGCCTATATAGACTCTTCCAAAGGTAACATGGACAAACTTTTTAAATTAGCTGATTCAGAAATGTACAAACATAAAAAGCATATAAAATCACATTCGAATGTCATAAGCATATGAAAAAGAAAGCCCGCACTAAGCGGACTTTCTTTTTCATTTATGGATTTACCCCTTATTATATAATGAAAGTCATCATTTTTTAGAGAAAAATAATTTTTTAAGTTGTTATATCCTTTCTCCGTAAATCATGTCGGAGAATTATTTACTCTTCTCCGACGGTTTCTAAAAACCAACCTTCTTGAAAGGAACCACGCCTTTCTGACTTTTCTAATCTAATTGCTTCTAGTTCTGATTTAGAATATCCGTGCTTTTCTGCTAAACAATAGATTAACTCAACTAAATCTGCCAGTTCTTCCACTGCTTGTTCTGAATTTTGGGCTTCAAGGTATTCTTTCATTTCTTCATTTAATTTCTTCTTTGCTTCACGTATGAATTCATCCCCATTTATCCGACGATATTCAAGTTTTTGACCATTCATTCTAATAATATCCGGAATTCTGTCTCTTACAAGTTTATAATAAGTCGGCATCACATTTCTCCTTTCTCTCTTATACGAATATTTCTATCGATACTTTTCTAGATATTAAAAGATTCATGATGATATCGGGAAAATCCTGCCAACTTTTAAAATAAAAAACTAGCCAGTCAAACTTTTTCAGTTTGCCAACTAGTTAATGGTAGCCGATATTACTTTACTCTTTATTCATCATTTGTTTCCAAGAAGCTGCTAATTCTGGGGTATTTATTATTATTTTGTTAGCAATAGCTCCTTGCTTTTTATAAAAACCATCATTAACATCGGTAACAGAAACCGAGGAATACCTTTTAATGAATTTCATAGGCATATTCGAAGAAACTGTCCCTTCATTTAATACTCGAAAGTAAAATCCAGTAAAACCTGTTTTAATTACATGCTTAGGCATGGATTCTAATTGAAATCGACTAGCCAATTTGTGGCAAGGAATTCTCGGCTGGGAAACTTGTACTCGTGCATTTCCCCATTGGAACAAATCTCCCACATGGACATCTCGTTCGATTAACCCTTTTACAGTTAAATTTTCACCGAAAGCTCCCAGCTCTAATTTCTTACCTAACTCCCTTTCCCAAAAGGTATAATGCTCGAAAGGATAAACGCAAATCGCTTTATCTAGGCCCCCGTGGTTTACTTTATCTGCTTGATCGTCTCCATCAATTTGTTCCTTTGATAAAAAGAGGGGCTTACTCGTTGCTTTCTTCTTTATAGAAGATAAAACTTCTCTCCCTTCGCTCAGTAGAGGTTCGGGTTTACCAATATTTAATGATATAATTTCCGGGTTCAGCATCACATTCCACTCCTGAATTTCAGTCATACGCTATCATAATCATCCATTCGTAAAAATTAACGTTTATTTTCCAAATGCACGTTTAGCCAAGATCATCAAAGTAATGTCATCAGATGGTGGATTGTGAAGTCCGGCTCTCACATCACGATAATACTGTTCAAATGGAAGTGACTTATCAAGGCTTTGTCCCCCTACAATTCTCATACTAATATCCACAACATGAACAGCTGCATTAGTTGCTATTGTTTTAACAGCAGCCAATTCAGCTCCTAGCTGAGGTCGAAGCTCAGGTTGTTGATCCCACAATTCAGCAATGCGATACATGAAATGTCTCGCCTTCATCAACTCTAAATCTAACTCTGCCACTTTTCGTCGAACTTCAGGAACGTCACTAATGGGATGATTTAAACTGTTAGGTTTATATTTTTTGGCAAAATCAATAGCTTCATTTCTAGCTGCTATTGCAACACCTAAATAACAAGCTGGTATGTGAAGTAGCCACCCTTGCGGACTGGTGCCATGTCCTGGTTCTTTCGTTGCCACAAGCGCATCTTCAGGGACAATCACATTTTTTAATATGAGGTCATCACTTCTCGTTCCTCGCATACCTAAAGAGTTCCAAGTCTGTTCAAATCCAATCCCTAGCGTGGATCGTGGTAACAAAAATTCACCAAGATGATCTTCCCCGTCAATGGAAGCAGTAATAATGATATAGTCAAGTACTGGTGCTAATGAAGTAAATGTTTTTCTACCAGATATCACCCAGCTATTTCCCTTTCGAGTAGCTGTTGTTTCAGGTTTTCCTCCTCTTGCAGGACTCCCAGTTGCTCGCTCTGTAGCAGCCGTGTTAATCAAAATATGATTAGAAACTGATTCACGTGATATTTGTTCGAAAACAGATTGTTCCCATTTTTTTGTATCTCGAAGCTGCATCATAGTTCCATTATGCCACCCAACAGATAAAGCAGTTGCCGCATCACCTTGAGCAATCGTTTCTTGTATCAGAAGAAATTGATAAAGGGATACTTCTTGTCCACCATAACGTGTTGGAATGGTGATATTCGTCAATCCACTCTGTTTAAGATCATTCATGTTTTCAACAGGGAATATGGCATTTTCGTCATAGTTAGCTGACCTTGTCTTAAATTTTTCTACGAGAGCGAATGCATGATGATAGAGATTTTTATCCGTTTCATTTCTTAAAAATGGCGTCATTATTGGTCCATGCATGAAGTATACTCCTTTAATAGTTCATTTACATTTTATTTTATACAAAAACGATTTGAGAAGAAAGGAAGAAACCTTATCCACAAAAAAACTGTATTCCCCATCCAAGCAAAGCTTTTACAACAGAAAAGGGTGCTCATGTTGTTCATGGAAATGAAGGGGTGTCGGGTTTTGGATAATTAGAGAAGGATGTAAGATTCACCTTATCTCGTTTTTAAAAAGAGTATGGGATCATCGAAGGGCACTATCGCACCTGTATAGTGCCCGAAACGAGAGAAATTCCTCACCGAAGGGAACTATCTATCTAAATCGTATAAAGAAATACTCTTATTACATAATTTTTCATCATTCGACTTAATTTTGACCCCTATAAAAAATTAGAATGAGTAGAATGATTATAATAAGACAACATTAGAAAAACTGGAGGAATTATTTTATGTTTTCATCTATCCAAATAGGTATTGATTTAGGGACAGCAAATATACTCGTTTACACGAAAAATAAAGGTATGATTATTAATGAACCCTCTGTGGTTGCTATAGATATCCATACAAACCAAGTTTTGGCCGTCGGAGAAGAAGCCAAACTGATGGTAGGAAAAACCCCGGAAAATATCGTCGCCATTCGACCTTTAAAAGATGGTGTGATCGCTGATTATCAAGTTACAACAGACATGCTCAAACATATTATGAAAAAAGCATCAAAAAAATTAGGCACACCATTAAGAAAACCAAGTGTTGTCGTTTGTACTCCTTCCGGCTCCACTTCTGTTGAAAGAAGAGCGATTTCTGATGCAGTTAAGCAATGTGGTGCAAAAGATGTTCAATTAATTGAAGAACCTGTAGCTGCTGCTATTGGTGCAGATTTGCCTGTAGAAGAACCAATTGCTAACGTTATCGTGGATATTGGTGGAGGTACGACCGAAGTTGCAATCATTTCCTTCGGTGGAGTTGTTTCATGCCATTCTATTAGAGTCGGTGGAGATCAGTTAGACGATGATATTACACAATTTGTTCGCAAAAAATATAATTTACTCATCGGTTATCGTACAGCAGAGAACATTAAAATGGAAATTGGACATGCATTAGTTGACCATCCAGAGGTATTCATGGATATTCGCGGACGAGACTTAGTTACCGGTTTACCTAAGACCATTGAAATATCGTCGTATGAGATTCAGGGTGCAGTTAAAGATTCTCTTTTATCAATTATTGAAGCTATTAGAGCAACGCTTGAAGACTGTCCTCCTGAGTTAAGTGGTGATATTGTTGATCGGGGTGTGATTTTAACTGGTGGTGGCGCACTGCTTCATGGTATAGAAGAATGGATATCTAACGAAATTTCTGTTCCAGTGCATCTTGCTCCAAGTCCGCTTGAATCCGTTGCTATCGGAACTGGACGATCATTAGCCATGATGAAGAAATTACAAAAATCAAAATAATACTTTTCTTCTACAATGAAAATGCCTGCTTCTTGACAAAAGAGAGTGAAGCTTTGCCCCGACACACCTCGGAAATATCATTAGCGTTTCTTTCATGAGGTGTTGATTTCGAGGATATTTAATCATTGTCCTACAGATAATGGCATCATTAGTGAAGAAGATGTTATTAAAGGCAGATTTTAATATTATTGATTCAAATAAAACAGACCATCTCTTATTATAAGCGATGGTCTGTTTTTCAATTCCATTTATTTTTCCGTAGAAAAATATATCGTGTAAATGTCTTTTGTTTCAACTAATTCATCTAAAATCAGCCCTGTTTTTTTCATTTCTTCCATAAGTACGTGAGGGTCTAATCTCTCATGAAGCGGGGGACCTACTTCCCCTTCCACTTGAGCCCATTCTACAATAGCCCCTTTCGATCCCGACTTCATAATTCTGTTCATCTCTCTAAAAGCATTTTTGCGATTTGCTACTTCATGAACGACGAAAGCTGCTACAGAAGCTTCTACTGCATTATCACTTAATGGAATTTCTTCAAGGTCCGATTCAATTAAACCGATATGATCAAACCCTCTTTCTTGTGCCCTCACTCCTAGTAATCCCAGCATTTCAGGCTCCACATCAACAGCGTAAACATCCCCTGATGTTCGCATAGCTAATGGCATCGTAAAATAACCATTCCCTGCACCTAAATCCATGACATTTGCTCCGTCACTTATATTTAGTTTCATTGCGACCAAATCGGAATCAACAAGGTCCTGACGTTTAGGATCTAACAATTTATCAGCCTTAGCCGGATCAAAACGGTGTCCTGCCATATATATCCCCTACCTTACGTTGTTTTTTCTGCAATTTCATTCACTCTTTTTAGTTCCCCCGATTCTACATCAAATAGTAATCCAATAATCGGTATACCCTCTCCTATTCGTTGATAGACGGGGTGATTTTTTAGATTTATTACTTGCTGTCGAACATTATGCTCTTCTAACTCACGCGCTTCAGGATGATCATGTGTAGACACGTAAGTTTCAATACTTTTCTCAATCTTCTTAATCCAACCTTTCATTCCTTCATTATAATCACCTGTTCTTGCTGCTGTCACGCCTCCACACTTTGTATGACCAAGAACAATAATATATTTCACTTTCAATACATCAAGTGAAAACTCCAAACTGGCTTGGAAACTTTGATCGTCTAGAGAAACTTGATTACCAATGTTACGGTGGCTGAACATTTCGCCTAACGGCATTCCAGTTATGACTGAAGGACATGTTCTTGAATCTCCACATGAAATCACAAAGAAAGAAGGTTCCTGACCTTCTCCTAATTTCTTAAAAAAATGAGGGTCCTGTTGTTTCATTTTTTCAATAAATTGATGGTGAGATATTTCAATATTTTGTATGTCCAAAATGATCCCTCCCATTTTTTATTTGATGCAAAGCGGACTCTATTGTCGGTTGTTCCATTTCTTCTCCGTATTTCTTAATCCAACCTGCTTTTTTCAAGATATCTCTAACTGGTCCTTTCGTTTGAGCAAGATAAACATAGATATGATCATCTTTTAAACGATCGATCCAACTACTTAAATCATCCATCGCTACTGCGTCAATATCATTTACACCTGAAAAATCAAGGATAACTGCTTGTAATCCAGTTTTCTTATACATTAACTCATTTAATCGTTCTTCGATATATGAGATATTTGCAAAATAGATCGATGCATCAATTCTCACCATAAGCACATCGTCTCTTGTTTCAGCTTCAGGGTATCGGGAGACATTCCGAAATGTTTTCGTTTTATTAATATACCCTAATTCTGCCATATGTGGTTTCGCACTACGATAGACAAAAACAAGGATAGAGAAAACGACACCAGTAGCAATTCCCGCTTCAATACCGATAGCAAGTGTGGTTGCAAACGTTACTAGTAACGAAACAGCGTCCATCCTCTTAATGTGCCATAAATGAAACGCTTCTTTTACATCTATTAACCCGTAAACGGCTACAATGATAATCGCTGCAAGCACCGCTTGAGGTAAGTAATAGAACCATGATGTGAAGAAAAGAAGGGTAAGTAAAATGAATACGGCCGTAATAATCGAAGCAATTCCACTACGGGCACCAGCGTCGTAGTTAACTGCTGAACGAGAAAAACCACCTGTTACTGGAAACCCTGATAGAAAACTTGTTCCAATATTTGCAATTCCTAGTCCATTTAATTCTTTATTCGCATTAATTGGATATTTTTCTTTTGAAGCTATTACTTTTGCCATCGCATAAGATTCCACAAATCCAATAATTGCGATCGTAAATGCAATCGGTAAAAGCGAGTTTATTGCAGTTAGATCAAATGCTGGTAGCGACAAAGCAGGTAACCCATCTGGAACTACCTCCACAATATTCACACCAATTTCATTCAACTGAAAGGCTCCTGCGAGACTAATCATTGAAACGACAACTACTAATGCCCCTGGAATTTTCTTTACTTTTTTCTTGAAAAAGATGAGAATGAGTACACTTGATAAGCCAATAATTAACGTCGGTAAATGAATTTCATTGATACGTACGGCTACTTCAGCCAAAATCAAAAAAATATTTTCTGAGGCTTCAATATCCACACCTATTAAATGCTTCACTTGACTCATTCCAATTATAATTGCTGCGGCAGAAGTAAATCCACTTATGACTGCATGGGAAATAAACTTACTAATTGCTCCTAGTTTAAAAACACCCATTAACAGTTGAATAATTCCGACCATGAAGGCAAGCAACAATACAAGAGAGATATATTCTTCCGTCCCAGGTTCTGCCAGACTAGAAACTCCTGTAAATATGAGTAATGAAACCATTGCCACTGGCCCAACAGATAGTTGCCGCGATGTTCCAAATAATGCGTATAGAATTAGCGGGACAGTTGATGCATATAGTCCCATTACAGGTGGGAGACCAGCAAGCATAGCGTATGCCATCCCTTGAGGAATCAACATTATTGCCACAATTAATCCCGCTGTAATATCTCCTTTAAAGTCTTCTTTTAAATCATATTGCTTGATCCAATCAAGAAAAGGAAACCAGCGATTCATGACTTTTCCCTCTCCTTTCTTCTATCTATTTCATTCGCTATGGTAAAGCTTAATGTTGATAACTTGATCAAAATAAAGACCTGTCACCTGAGTGAGGTGCAGGCCTATTTCTCTTTATTGACAAGTTACGCTTTTTTAATCCAAAATTTCAAAACGTCTGCTTCTTGGTCTTGTTTAACAATTTCATTTCCACTAGATTTCGCCCATGCAGGAATATCTGATTTTGCTCCTTTATCTGTAGCATGTAATTCTAGTATATCTCCTGATTCAAGTTTATCCATTTCCTTTTTCGCTTTTACTACTGGCATTGGACATGCTAACCCTTTTGCGTCAAATACTTTTGTACTTTCCATTTATATTAACCCCTTTATCATTTAAGTTAGTTATCATTTCTTAATCATTGATGCTTGATGCTTTATGATACGGCACAACGGTTTGGACCAATTTCCATTTCTGTTTCTTCTTCTGAGTCTGGATTTACTTTACCCATGTTTGTTTGACGAATTTCTTTGTAAGAATTCGGTTGTGGTGGTAGATTTTCTGTTACCATGCGACGGAATTCATCTTCATCTTCTACTTGTAAACCTGTGTTCTCTTCATACAAATCACCTAAACGTGCTACAACTCTACCTGTGTCGTCTAGTTCCTTTAATTTCGCAAAATGTGCAGGCAGAACTTGGAGATCTTGGTTCATGTTTTTGTATCGAACATATAACGATTCTCTCAAGTCTCCTACCCAGTCTTCAGCTAGACCTGCTAAGTCAGGACGACCAATAGAATCAATGAACAAAATATCTCCCGTAAACAAGTACGTGTCATTTACAATATATGACGTACTCCCAATCGTATGGCCTGGTGTGTACGCGGCTTTCACTGTTACATTATCTGGTCCAAAAGTAATTTCTTTTCCATCTTCTGCTGGCTCATACTTAAATGTTACTTCTTCTGCATCTTTAGGTGGTAAATAATACGTACCTCCTGTTTTTTCTGCTAATCGGCGTCCTCCAGAAATATGATCAGCATGTAAATGTGTGTCAAACATGTGCAACACTTTAATACCTAGTTTTTCTGCGAATGCTTCATATTGGTCGGTTAAACGAAGAGGATCAATCATCGCACCTTCATCACCAGAAACGATCATATAAGAGAGACAACCTTTACCTAAGCGAACAAATTGATAAACAGATCCACCACCGTCTAGGTCCCCTAGTTTAACTGGCTCTAAGTGTTCACTCCACGTTTTCATCCCACCTTCAAGATAGTAGAAATCTTTTCCGGTGGCTTCGGATAGTTCTTCAGCTATAAACTTTGAGGACCCTTCTTTCGCACAGACAACAAGGACTTCTTGGTTTTCTGGAAGTTCTTTCACTACGTCATCAACACTATCTAATAGATCAAAGTATGGATGATTGATGGAAGTAATGTTTTCACCTTCAATTTTCCAATCTTCATAGGCATCGTTATTTCTTACATCAACGATAAATAATTCCTTTTTTTCAATTACTTTCTTTGCTACTGCTCCTGCTTTCATCGCTTTAACACTCATTTATAATTCCTCCTTCAATTTTCTTGTTAATTATCTATTGATCTTCCGTCGGGCCATCCCATTCAGTCATGCCTGGTTTCACATTAAATACTTTTTCATATCCTTTATCCGTTAATTGCTGCGCTGCCATGTTACTTCTATTCCCTGTTCGACATACAACATAAATTTCTTTATCTTTGTTAATTTCATCCATTCTATCTTCCAATTCACCTAATGGAATGGAAACGGAACCAGGTATATGAGAGAAAACATATTCTGCCGGCTCTCGAACATCTAAAATTGTGATATCATCACCATTAATTTTCCCTTTTAATTCGTCATTTTGAACAATGTTAGGGAATTCTTTTTCTTCTTTTGTTTCACTAGGATCTGACTTACGAAGATAATGGTAAAGAACATCTCCATCTTCTTTAGAACCTAAATATTGATTACCAGTGTTTTTAGCCCATCCTTTCATATCTGCTAAAGAACCTCGGTCTGTTGCTTCTACTAGTAATACCTGCCCTGGTTCGATCTGATCCATCGTTTTTTTCGTTTTAACAACTGGCATTGGGCAAGCTAAACCTTTTGCGTCTAAGACTTTGTCTACTTTAATACTCATTAAATATTTCCTCCTTATATAATAAATTAATTGTCGACTTATACCTTGCGGGGTATTAAAATGATTAAAAAAATATAGCAACATAAAATTGCTGTTAATCTTTATATCTAACTATTACCCCTACAGGTATAGTAATAAACATTGAGATAAATGTCAAGGGGAAAAACTATTTTTCTTAATTAATCTTATTGACCAATGAATTTACGCTTTTGCACGTTCATTTATTTCACTCAAAAAAATAATAATTATTCTAATCTATTTTTATAATAACACCCTCAAAGTAAACAAATGCTCACTTTGAGGGCTTTATATTACCTAGCTAACGTCCTCTAATCATGTTCACGATGAATACAATTAATGCTATAACTAGAATAAGGTGAATAAGCCCACCAGCAATTTCTAAAGCAAATCCTACTATCCAAAATAGAAGTAATATCGAAATTATTGTCCAAATCATAAGTAATGCCTCCTAAACCAATTCATTTTTTACAATCCACTAAAATAGGATTATAGTTAGCTATTACCTGTATAGTCAATTTGTAAACAATGATTATTAGAAAGCTGTCACTTATAGAACTTATCGATCGTTCGATTTAATTCTTCATATGAAATAAACCTTGAACCTCTCCAGTACTCTTTTCCTTTAATAAATAACAAAATAGTTGGTGCTGTGAATACTAGATACTGTCCTGAAATTTCCGGAACATCTTCTAGGCGCACTTTAACTATTGGAACTTTTATATTATGAATCGCTCCATGCTCCATTTGTTGTTCGACTGCATCACAAACGGAACAAGCATCCGTTTTAACGAGTAAAATGGCTATCTCTTGTGTAGTTATAAAATCAGTAAATTCCTTTATTGATTTTGGCGAATCCAAATTTATTCCCCCCCTTTTAAATACCTATGTAGGTATTATATGTGTTTTAATATGGAATAGATAGTATATTGCTCACTGAGTTTATAGCATCATAAATCAGTTATAAAAGTTAGCGGTTTAGAACTTACACCTATATTTAAAGGAGTCTTCAAATAGATCTCTCCATCCGTATCAACCAACATTTTATCGTCTGTTTGAATTTTTAATGTACTTGTTTTCATCATTACAATATTTTCATTTTCTACTTCTTGAATAAATGGGTTTTTTCGCTGAAGCCACTCTAGAAAAATAGACATACCTCCTTCCTTCACTATAAAAACATTTAACTTACCGTCATCAAGGTACATGTCTTCAAATGGCAGCTCTGTTGTTCCAATATAATGACCATTCATAGCAACAATCATCACTGCTTCTCCTTCAAGGTGCTCCGATGCTGTCTTGAGATTATATTGAAAAGGATCGGCTTCTTTCGCTGATTTTAAAGCGCTCAACAGATAGCTCAATGATCCGGTTACTTCTTTCATTCCTTCATCTATATTTTCTGACACTTTTGTGATAAGGCCAATTCCTACGAAGTTTGTAAAAACACGTCCATTTACAAATCCAATATCTACGATTTTCTTATTTCGCCTTAACGCTACGACACATGCTTCAGCAACAGTTAAAGGAAGTTGTAATGACCTAGCGAAATCATTGCACGTACCATTGGGAAGAATGGCCACTAAAGGGGAATTAGTCAATCTCGCCAAACCGTTTACACACTCATGGACCGTTCCATCTCCGCCCATTACAAATAAGATGTCTACCTCTTCTCCACGTTCATAACTAATTCGTTCTAAATCACCTGGTTTACTCCCCTTAACAATAGTCAGTTCTTCTATTTTTTCAGAAAGAATTCCTACTGCAACTCCAATATCATGTTGAATGTCATTTTGACCAGCTTTGCTGTTGTATAAAATCATACCTTTTGCATACATGTTTCCAACTCCCATCCTTGTCATCCTTTTGAAACTATACCCGTTTTAAAAGGAAGTCATTCTCGTCGCTATCTTTTTCATAATGATGGTAAAATAAGTATTCACTCATTTCTTTTATTTTCATTAAACAAAAACGCAATTTTTCATATTTAATTTAATACCAGGCTAATTCTAATAAATTATTACTATAGTTAAGACAATGCTCGAATTTAATGCAGATAAAAATTTCCGCATTAAATTCGAGTTTATCAAAAAGTATTATTAGATTGTCTAAAAATTCAACTCTCATTTAGGAGGTTTCACTTGGATGTTAATGATATTGTCTATTTTCGTATTCTTAGGAGCCCTTTTCATTTTTTTCCAGTGGTATTATGGTACTAAAAACCTTGCAATACTTGATAATTACCCACGCCATTTACCAAGTAGCACGCCATTTATTAGTGTCATAGTTGCCGCAAAAAATGAAGAGAAAGAAATCTATAAAAGTATTCACTCTCTATTAGATCAGCATTATCCATCGTATGAAGTCATTGTTACAAATGACCGCTCTACAGATGAGACCTTAACGTTTCTAAAACAATTAAAAGAAACACATCGTAATCGAAAGAAACTAACTATCACAACCATTCATTCTCTCCCACATGGTTGGCTCGGCAAAAATCACGCTTTATATGAAGGAACTAAACTTGCTAAAGGTGAATGGTTACTATTTGCGGATGGAGACGTAATATTTTCAAAAGAGACGCTGACTAAATCAGTTCATTGCGTCACCAAAAATAAGCTTGATCATTTGACTATCATTCCTGAAAATATCGGTGGCTCTTTGGCCTATAGGGCATTTCATAGCTATTGGAGTATCTTAGGTGTGTGGAATTTTATACAGTTAAAACACGCTGGGGTAGGAGCTTATAACATGCTTCGATCAAGTGTTTATGAAAAAATTGGGACACATCGTTCTTTAGCTATGGTTCCGGATGATGATTTAAAATTAGGGAAAAGGGTTGTCCAAACAGGTTATCGCCAACAGCTAGGTTTTGGGAAAAACTTAATTCGGATTCAATGGTATAAGAACATCCCTCAAGTGATAACTGGATTGGAAAAAAATTTATTTGCCTTTATGCGATACAGCGTATTTTTAGTTATGCTCTTTTCAATACTTCTTTTCATGTTTCATGTATTACCTTTCATCGGAATTACTTCTTCCGATTTGTTAACGAGAGTGTTCTTTTTAGCTACTATATTCATTTATGCAACAATGTACTGGTATAATAAGAAATTTGTAAAAGATTCTCCGTGGTTTTTCTTATTCATGCCTTTAAATGGTTTATTATTTATCTTATGTCTTTGTCGATCCGCATTCGTCACAATAAAAAATGGTCGGATAGAATGGCGAGGAACCCATTACTCTCTTAAAGAATTACGTCAACAGATGAAAAATCAATAAACTAATATTTATCTATGTTTATATGGCAGTCTGATTGCTACAAATGAAGTAAACTATATTTCTTTACGGAGGATGTATTATAATGGAATAATCTGCTATGATTAAATATATGTGTAAAGAGGATTAATATTGGAATAATAAACCATAGGTATCGATTTCACCTTACATGTCAAAAGAAAGAATGGAGTGCTGGTCCATGACTAAAAAACATGCATGGATATTTACCAGACTATTATTAGTCATCGTTGTCATTCTCTCATTAATATGGATTATCGGATGGCTATTCACAGTCTCTTACCCTTTTTGGATCGCAGCGCTGCTTGTTTGGATGTTTTATCCACTTATCCGATTTTTCAAAAATAAAGCTCACCTTCCAAATTCGTTAGCGGTTCTTGTAACGCTTCTTCTCGGAATCAGTACTTTAGTAGGAGCGATTACAGGAATTGTTTTTTTAATCATGTTTGGTGTACGTAGAATTTCTGATTTTGTCCCTCAATGGATTCAAACGACGGCATTTCAAATGCAACATTTTTTTAATGAATCAATCTTCCCTATTTGGCAAAAAGTTACAGGTGCAATGGACTCCCTTACACCAGAACAGCAAGCAACCCTACAAGATGGAATTGCTACACTAGGAAGTAGGCTAGCTGAAAACCTCACAGATATTGGACAAGGTCTTGCAGATGGACTGGCCCATGTCCTTATTATCGTTCCAACTTTTTTAATCGTGTTTTTGTTTGTTTTTATTGCTTTTTATTTTATTGGAAAAGATTGGGAACGAATATTTAAAAGAATTTATCTCACTACTCCAGCTCCCGTGTTAAAAAAAGCTAAAGCTTTTAAAACAATGTTTCAATTTCGAGTGATTGGATTTGTTCAAGCACAGCTTATATTAATGTTTGTTGCATCTATCGTGGTTTTGATCGGATTAGCCATTCTACGTGTCGAGTATGCCTTAACGATTGCAATGATTATAGGAATTGCAGAAATTTTGCCTTATTTAGGTTCTGGAACGATTCTTATTCCATGGTTTATATATATGTTCTTCACAGGAAATATTAGTATGGGGATTGGGTTAGCAATCGTTTATGGAGTCACTGTTGGCATTCGTCAATCCATTGAGCCGAAAATATTGTCTTCAAGCATGAATTTAAATGCATTAGCTGTGTTATTATCTTTATTTATTGGTTTTCAAATTTTTGGAATCGTTGGGGTTTTCCTTGGACCTCTTATTCTAGTTGTATTAGTAATTTTTAAAGATATTGGCGTCGGTCATGAACTATTTGTATTTATTCGAGATGGATTTAAGCATGATGATCCACCGAATAAAATTTACTATAAAAAGTAGTTTTCCAAAGAAATAGGACAATAAAAAGGCGCACACTTCTTATTAAGAAGTGTGCGCTTATAAAATGAAAACATCTGTTTTATTTATCTTGAAAAAGCTCATGATCAAAATGAGCTTGGGAATTTCTTTCTGCTTCAGCAATTCGAAACTCCTCAATAAATGTATAAATGATTCTAAGCTCTGTTTCGGATAACTCATCAATTTGTCGAAGGACATCTTCTTTTGTGATATTCATTGATGCACCCTCCTCTTAGCTAAATTCTGTACTACTATAACTTTACCCATTCTTAAGATTCTTCAACCATTAATTTAAAGTATCCTTTGTTTAGAAAGAAATTAATCACTGTAAAAGCTGTTAGTATCCCAGCTACAACAAATGCACTTAAACCTAAAGCTGGATATTCACTATATCTTTCTAATCCAATTCCGATAAAAGCCCAAATAAATACGAGTGGGAATATGACATCCTTTTGAGAAATGGTAAACCAAGCACCTAATAATAGTGCGATAATTAACAAGGCAATCGACCACGCTTCAGGTGATAATACGAAACCTTGCTCAAAACCAATTGTGTTAAAAAAGATACCTACATTTACGATTGTTGCTACTGATATCCAACCAATGTAGATGGAGAAAGGCAACCTCATCCAAACACTCGTTCCATCCACAGAGTGTATCCTCCGATAAATGACAATTAAATTTATTAAGAGAGCTACCATGACAAACAATGTAGTCACAAAAAATTCATAATGAAACAAAAGAAGCCAACCAATATTTAAAATAGCATTCACTAGAAAAGCATACCCTACGTTTAAATATGCTTGTTGATCCTTCTTATGTTTCGTAAAGAACGGTCTTACAACCCAAAAAACGAGAAATAGATAAATAACACTCCAAATGCTAAATACATACCCCGCTGGTGTGAATAAAACATTCAATTGATCTGATATGTCACCTGTTGTTAAATTATTAAAAGGTAATATATTCGCAAGTGCATTGATGACAATAACTGCAACTAAAGATGCAACATTAATCCAATATATGAGTTTATGTTTGAATTGTTTCATAATGACAAGTCTCCCCGTTAAAATCAATTACTATACTTTTACCCATACTGGGCAAGTTTTAACCATTAGTCTATCCTGAAAAGTTTAGAGCGTGATACACTAAGTTAACTGAATAAATTTACCTAGGAGGTCACGATGAATTTATTACAAAAAAAAGCAAGTAAGTTAGATAACGACGATTTCCTTTCGCAATATCGCGATGAATTTTATTATCCTGCTTCATCCCCAATATACTTAGACGGAAATTCCTTAGGACTAATGTCAAAACGAGCAGAATCCAGTTTAATAAAAAGCATGAATGATTGGAAAACGTTCGCTATTGATGGCTGGACAGAAGGAACGGACCCATGGTTATATTACTCTGAAACATTATCAAAACTTACAGCACCTCTGATTGGTGCTAGAGAATCTGAGGTGACGGTGACAGGATCGATTACGACAAACCTTCATCAACTTGTTGCTTCTTTATATCAACCAAAAGGGAAGCGAAAGAAAATATTAACAGATGAACTAGCGTTTCCTACAGACGTTTACGTTTTAGAAAGTCAGTTGATTTTGCATGGGGAAGACCCTATGGAATCCTTAATAAAAGTGAAAAGTACTGATGGACATACGTTAAATGAAGAAGATATCATTGATCAAATGAATGATGATGTTTGTTTAATCTTGCTTCCAACAGTATTTTATCGAAGTGGCCAACTCCTTAATATAAACAAATTGACGAAAGCAGCCCATGATCGCGGAATAATCATTGGCTTTGACTTAGCACACTCCATCGGTGTCGTCCCTCATGATTTAAATCATTCCGAATGTGATTTTGCTGTTTGGTGTACATATAAATATTTAAATAGTGGTCCAGGTGGAGTTGCAGGTTTATTTATTCACGAGAGACACCACGGTCGAGTACCCGGCTTAACTGGGTGGTTTGGATCAGATAAAACAAAACAATTTGATATGGCGCATACATTTACACCAGCAAATAATGCAAGTGCTTATCAGTTAGGAACGCCTCATATCTTCAGCATGGCTCCTCTCTTAGGTTCCCTAGAGATGTTTGAAGAAATAGGAATGAAGTGTGTTAGAGAAAAGTCTCTGACACTAACAAGTTACTTAAGAGAAGCATTTGAAGACCTTAACAAATTGGATAATAAGTTCATCGTCATAACACCTTACGAAGACGTTCGTAGAGGGGGGCATATTGCCGTCACTCATCCAGATGCAGCACGTATTTGCAAAGATTTAAAAACAAAAGGCGTTATCCCAGATTACAGAGCACCAAATGTGATTAGATTTGCTCCATCTCCTCTATATAGTTCATATGATGATTTATGGCAAACGTACATGATATTGAAGAATATTCTAGAAAATAAAACGTTCGAACGATTTTCAAACGAGAGAAACATTATCGCTTAAGTTCTATCTCCGATGAAAATAGAGTAGGGATTAATGAAACGACGTACTCTTTTTTAGCCCTAAACAAAAAGCGTGTTTCCTATTAGAACATATACCATTCGTTCTAATAGGAAACACGCATCTATTATTTCTTTTTATCTTCTTCCATTTCTTCTACGATCATAGACAATTCTGTCCACCTTTCCATCGCTTTATCTAACTCTTCTTCTAAACGCTTTTGTTCATCAAATAAATCTCGCGCTTTGTCGAAATCGCTTCCTGTGTCAGCGATCTCTTTTTCAACCGTTTCCTGCCTTTGTTCTAATTCAGCAATTCGGTCTTCGATTGTGTTCCACTCCTGTTGGTCTTTATAAGAAAGTTTTTTGGGCTTTTTTGTTGTGTTTGGCTCTATGATTTTTTGCTTATTTTCTAGGCTTTTTAGCTGCTGTCGCTCTACCTCTTTTTCCTTCGCTGTTTCTAACCACTCAGAATATGAACCAAAGTATCTTTCGATAGGCCCTTCCTTTTGAAAAACGAGAAGTTTATCAACGACACGGTCAAGAAAATATCGATCATGGGAAACCGTGATGACAACACCTGGAAATTGATCGAGATAGTCTTCTAGTATTGATAATGTTTGCGTATCAAGGTCATTGGTCGGCTCATCCAAAAATAACACATTCGGTTCTTCCATCAGTGTTTTTAACAAATATAATCGACGTCTTTCTCCACCTGACAATCGACGTATGTGCGTCCACTGCATCGGTCGTGAAAACAAAAACCTTTCTAACATCTGTTCTGCTGTTATCACTTGCCCATCGGCTGTATGAACGACTTCGGCCGTTTGTTTAATGTAATCAATCATACGGAGCTTTTCATCCATCTCTTCATGATTTTGCGTATAATAACCGATCTTCACTGTATCTCCTACATGAATCTTGCCTTCATCAGGTAAGATACGACCAGCCATCATATTCAATAATGTTGTCTTACCAACGCCATTTGGACCAATGATTCCTAACCTTTCACCTGGGATAATCAAATAATCAAGATTACTAATGATTGTCTGTCCTTGAAATGACTTGGACACTTTTTCTAATTCTATGACTTTCTTTCCTAGTCGAGTAGAGCCAATAGCAAAATCAACATCCCCATGTTTCGATTGTGGTGTATCTTCTTGAATCGCTTCTACTCTTTGTTTTCTAGCCTTTTGTTTCGTTGTACGAGCCTTTGCTCCTCGTTTCAACCAAGCAAGTTCACGTCGCAGAAGATTTTGTCGTTTGTTTTCTTGTTGATCTTCTTCTTGATCTCGCTCTGCTTTCTTTTCTAAAAATAATTCATAATTACCGTTATATTGATAAAGCTTCCCGTGATCTAATTCAAAAATTCGTTTCGTTACACGATTTAAAAAGTAACGATCGTGCGTAATTAACATAATCGCTCCAGGGTACTGAGCCAAAAATCCTTCTAACCATTCGATCGTCATATTATCCAAGTGGTTCGTCGGCTCATCCAGTAAAAGTAGATCAACTGGTTGAATTAAAGATTTAGCAATGGAAACGCGTTTTCTTTGTCCACCTGATAATTCCTTTACGTTTTTAGTGAAATCTGAAACACCAAGCTTCGTTAGAACCGTTTTTGCTAATGTGTTCGCTTCCCATGCATTTTGCTCATCCATTTTTTGTTGCACATCAGCCAATTTTTTCTGATAGGACTCATTCATTGGATCTTGTTCCAATTTCAACAATGCTTGTTCATAAGCTCGCATCGTTTTCATAACTGGTGCATCACCGTAATATACTTGCTCAAGTACCGTCAGATCTTCTTCTAACTCGGGATCTTGAGGTAAATATTCGATTGAAAAGTCATTTGGATAAATTAACTCTCCAGATTCTTTTCCATCGATTTGGGCAAGAACTTTCAGGAGCGTAGATTTTCCCGTACCATTCACACCGATGAGACCAACTCGTTCTTTTTTTTCAATCGAAAACGAAATATGGTCAAATAACGTTTTCTCTCCAAACGTTTTATGTAATTGTTCTACTCGAAACATACTCATATATCATCATCCTTCATTTGTTACTCTAATTCCTTATTGTATCTGAAAAAATCATGCATGAATAGTCCGATATGAGCCTGACTGTGATAAGATTAATATGTCAATCATTGAAACATTTTAATGACTGAATTCGTATAGAAAAGTAGGACATTTTGCTCCTATAAATTAAATGAGGTGAAAGTATGATTCAGATGATTTTAGCAAGTGCTCTATTAGCTCTTTTATTCCTTCCTCTTCAAATGAGTTGGTGGAAGATGACTGATTTCCGCAAATGGATTCCCGTAAGGTATATACTTGGATTTATTTATGGATTACTTCTGTTTTACATAGGATTGTTAGATCAAAGTTTAAGCGCATTTATCGCAGCTTATTTACCGATTATCGGAATTGGTTTAATCCTTGATAACACGTTGGTTTTCATGTTTATGAAAACGTTCAGAAAAAAGCAAGCTACCAGTGGTGCTGGTGTAGGTCTTGTCATTTTAATTGGGTTTATCGTTTTTTGGCTCGTGCAACCGCTATTTTTAGCAGACGTAAAGTTTGATATAGCAGATGGGGAAGAAGTAACAGTAGAAGAACTAAACCCTGTTAACGAAGAACACATACCTGTTGTTCCTCGCAGTTATGCAGAGTATCGTTCTGATATTATGATGGGACAGTTGGATAATCCAGCATTTTATAACTTAGGCCATTCTAGAATTCAACGGGTAAATGATTCTCTTTATTGGATTACACCTATCGAATATGATGGGATCTTCCGCTGGTATCGAAGTAATCATGCACCTGGATACATTATGGTTAGTGCAGAAAATCCTCGTGAAGAACCTGAACTTGTCCTGACAGAAATGAACTACGTTCCATCTGCATTTTTTCATGAAAACTTAGAGCGCCATGTTCGCTCTCAACATCCTGATGTTGTTATGCTCGACACTACATTCGAGATTGATGGGGAAGGAAACCCATATTATATTGTCAGCTATGGGCACTTCACTGAATTCAGAAGAGTAGCTGAAGTGGATGGAATCATTACGGTTGATCCTGCTTCAGGAGAAACCACTCAATATGCGAAAGAAGATGCACCAGAGTGGGTCAATCGAGTTTATCCTCCTCATATTGCGCAAGAACGAAATAATTGGTTCGGTATTTATAAACAAGGACTGATTAATCGCTTTTTCGGACGTGAAGGTTTAACAGAACCTACAAGATGGGGAGAAACAGATGCCGTAACGGGCGTTGTTAACCAAGATTTACAGTTAAGCTGGTTCACCGACCATATGCGTCTTCAAAGCGATGGTCAAGAAGCATCTCGTTCGATGGTTGGCTTTACCCTATTTAATGCAAGAAGCGGTGAACTTAGCTACTTCCGTGACGCTAGTGGTTCCTTAAATGGTCGAACAGCGATGGATTTAGCTGAACGTACATTCCGGCGTGATGACTACATTGCTGGAACACCATCCCTTTATAACATATACGGACAGTACACATGGGTCACCCCATTAATGGATAGAAACAATGTACTCCGACAAATTATGCTCATTAGTGCAAGTGATGAGAACGTTTATGGCCATGGTGAAACGAAGCGTGAAGCTTTTGGTGCTTATCAATTGGAAATTGCATCGAAAACAGATGATCAAGTTGTTCCTGGAGAATACACTGACATGGTTGAAATAACAGCAACTGTTGAAAGAGTGTACCAATGGGATCGTGAAGATAATGTCACAGTTCGTATTTTATTAGAAGGTGAAGAGAGAATATTCACAGTTAATGCTTCCTCTTATCCAAGAGCTGTATTTATTGAAGCTGGTGACGAGATTACCATCTCATTCATGGATACTGGAGAAGATGTTCAACCGATTGAAGAGTTAGATTTTTAATATAGATGTTGATAAATTTAGGTTGATCCGGGAAGCACTCGGGTCAACCTTTTTTGACGGGTAAATTTGGAAGGATGTGATATTAGTGGGTTGGGAGTTGATGCTATACAGAATTAACTTCTTATGACCATTGCGAGCCGTTTTCTAGGTAAGACTGGTAGAAGAGCGTGCTTCTTGTGACCGTTGCGAGCCGATTTCTCCCAAAGACTGGTAGAAGAGCGTGCCTCTTGTGACCGTTGCGAGTCCATTTCTAGGTAAGACTGGTAGAAGAGCGGCCGTAAACAGCTTCTTCCTCCTTTTGGCAATCTCCATACTCGTATCAAGCATATGAAATGAACTCCAATAGCATCTCTGTCGTTTTAAACACCAAAAAAAGACTGACTCAGGATATTGTGAGTCAGTCTTTATCTATTCCATCTTTAGTTCTTTTTAAATGCAAGAGACTTTACTTTTGCAGCTGGTTTTCCACCACCGCGGTTGCGATCTTGACCGGGACGACCTCGACCACCGCGATCATTGTCTGTTCGCTTTCTTGCTGAAGAGGAATTACGGTTAGGTTTTCCTTTTCCTCCACCATATCCACCGCCACTACGACGCTTGGCATGAACAGGTGCTTCTCCAGTTAAACGAATTGGCGTTTGGTCTGGTTCTTTTGTCATTGTTTTTAATGCTGCTGCAACTAATGTTTCAGGATCATGCTCTGCTAGCATTGATTTTGCAGCTCCCATAAGGTGCTCAAAGTTACCGCTTCTAAGAGATTGCATCAAATGGTTAACGGAGCGATCTTGACGACCAGCTAACGCTTCTTCATATGTCGGTACAGATTGTTGCTTCATTGTTTTCTTCGTACTCTTTTCAATCACTTTCAAGTGATCTCGTTCTTTAGGTGTAACAAAACTAAAAGCAATTCCGCTTTTACCCGCTCGACCTGTACGACCAATTCGGTGAACATAGCTCTCAGAATCTTGTGGTAAGTCGAAGTTGAAAACGTGAGAAACGTTGTTCACATCTAATCCACGTGCTGCAACGTCTGTTGCTACAAGGATATCAATAGCACCACGTTTGAACTTGCGAATGACAGCGTCTCTTCGTTCTTGTTTCATATCTCCATGAAGTCCTTCCGCAGCAAACCCACGAATACCAAGTGATTCTGTCACTTCGTCAACACGGCGTTTTGTGCGACCGAATACAATCGCTAATTCTGGAGGATCAATATCAAGAATATGACAAAGTGCATCAAATTTTTGCTTTTCATGTACTTCGATATATCGTTGTTCGATATTCTCTACAGTCATTTCTTTTGATTTAATCGCAATAGTAACAGGATTAGTCATAAAAGAATTGATGACTGTTTTCAAGCGCTTAGGCATTGTTGCAGAGAAAAGCATTGTACGACGGTCTTCAGGTACTTCCTTCAAAATCGTCTCAATGTCTTCAATGAATCCCATGCTGAGCATTTCATCTGCTTCATCCAAAACAACCGTATTCATATATTCTGGCTTAATCGTTTTTCTTCTCATATGGTCCATAAAACGACCTGGTGTTCCAACAATAATTTGTGGACGTTTCTTTAAACCACGAATTTGTTTAGAAATATCTTGTCCACCATAAATGGCTAGAGATGTAATTCCTTTATCGCGACCTAATTTACTCAATTCATCAGATACTTGCATCGCAAGCTCACGAGTAGGAGCTAGTACAAGTCCTTGTGGATGACTAGCATCTTTGTCAACAGATTCTAAAAGCGGAATTCCGAAAGCAACCGTTTTACCTGTACCGGTCTGTGCTTGTCCAATGACGTCTTGTCCGTCTTTCGCTGCTGGAATAACTTGTTCTTGAATCGGTGTTGCTTCCGTGAATCCCATTTTTTCAATTGCCTTTAAAATGGATTCCTCAATGTTTAAATCTTTAAAAAGTGCCAAATTTAATTTCTCCTTTTGGTTCATACTTTCCTGATAACGCGAGCCACATGCCCTACGTTCAATCTTTATAAAGAAAACAGCCCATTCCTTTATTAAACGGAACAAGCTGTTTAGGTATCCTTGTTCTGAAGGGCTTATTCTTTATCTTACACGAAAAGGATGAATCACATGTATGATGTTTGATTTTTTAATCAACTTTCCTACTTTAACATAGTTTATCCTTATTGACTAGTTTTATTACGTAATTTTTCCTTTCCCCCTTTCAAATCAAGTAATTCCTCGATATCATCTTTCCCTAACGAAGAAATCATTGTTTCCCCTGGTTGAATAACACGATCGAGTAAATCACGCTTTTTTTCTTGGAGTTTATGAATTTTTTCTTCTATCGTTCCTGTGGTGATCATTTTGGTCACTTGCACGACACGCTTTTGACCGAAACGATAAACTCTGTCGGCCGCTTGTTCTTCTACCGCCGGATTCCACCATGAATCAAATAATATCACTGTATCTCCACCGGTTAAATTCAAGCCAGTTCCACCTGCTTTTAGTGAAACGAGGAATAAGTTTTTCTCACCAGCATTAAACTTCTCTGACAAGGCTAGACGCTCTTTTCCTGGTGTCGACCCATCTAAATAATGATAATCCCATCCTCCTTCATGCAATCGTTCTTTCATTATCGAAAGCATTTGGGTAAATTGGCTGAAGAGGACAATTCGTTTACCAGCGTCCCGAGCTTCTTCTAAATATTCCATAAGACGCTCTAGTTTGCCAGAACCTCCATCATATTCTTTCATAAACATGCCTGGGTGACAGCATATTTGACGGAGTCGTGTTATTCCTGCGAGAATTTTTATCCGGTTTTGCTGAAGAGTGTCTGTTTGAATAGCAGTAGTAGCTTCGTTTTGTAACAGTTGTAGTTGCCCTAAATATACGGCTTTTTGTTTATCTGTTAACGGTGTATACTCAACGGACTCAATTTTATCAGGAAGCTCTGTTAAAACATCTTGTTTCATGCGTCTTAATACAAATGGTTTTACTCGTTTTGCAATCTTTTGCTCTTCCATATTTTTATATACTTGTTTGTTTTTAAACATTCCTGGTTGAACAAGTGAAAATATCGAATAGAGTTCTTCTAGTGAATTTTCTATAGGAGTTCCACTTAAAGCAAAACTTCGAGTAGAAGAAATCATTTTTACAGCCTTCGCAGTTAGTGTTCCTTCATTTTTCACATACTGTGCTTCATCTAAAACCATTGTTGAAAAGGTTCGATTTTGATAGTGCGGAATATCTCTTCGAATAAGTGGATAGGACGTAATCCATACATCACTCTTCTCGGCTTCTTCCATTGCTTCTTTTCTTTCTGACGACGGACCAGCAATAACCGCAGTGGATAAATTTGGAGCAAATCGTTCCATCTCTTTTTGCCAGTTGTAAACAACGCTGGACGGGCAAATAATCAGTGCTGGACCTTGCTCAGGATGATTCATTTTAGAAGCAATAAGATATGTGATCGTTTGAAGTGTTTTTCCTAATCCCATATCATCGGCTAAAATACCACCAAAACCATAGTAAGATAGAGACATTAACCACTGAAACCCTCTTTTTTGATAGTCTCTTAATACGTCGTCAAGATGTTCGGGAATTGGAAAATCCAATTCTTCTGGTTCTGTTAATCGTTCGACGAGCTTTTTAAAAGCACGATCTTTTTTCACTTGAACTTCCGTCGTTTCATTCAACTGAAATGCTCGATATAGAGGCAGCTTTGCATGTTGCTTTGTTTCCTCAGAGGACATATCTAAATCCTCCATCATCTCTTTCATCCCATTGAATTCTTGATTTTTCAAGTGAATATATTGACCTGATGCTAGACGGTAATATTTCTTATTATCGAGAAGGCTCTCTAATACTTGGGAAAGTTCTTCATCTGATACACCATCTATTTCAAACTCTACGTCTAGCAGGTTCAGCTTTTCATTAGTTTCCACTTTCACTGAAGGTCGTTCTTCCGGCTGATGAACAATGTTTCGTAAAGCAGAAGTAGCATAAAGATGAAACAACTCAGAGAGTTTCGGTACATCTTCAGCCACAAAATCTAAAATGTCTTCCATCTCTTCCAAGTATAATTCCGTTCCATTGAACTTAAACGGAATATCTTCAATAAACGAAAGCAAATAATACTCTTTTTCCATATCACGAACGATGAGCTGACTACCTTCCGTCGCATCTTGACGAAACGGAGAAAGTTTCATTTCACCGTACTGAAATATAACTTCTGCCGTCACTCGATCTGCCTGATAATCAACATATAGCTGAGGAACGAGCGGAGACATTTGAATATTCTCACGAATTGATTCACTTAATTCCACTTCCCCAATTTCATTTAATTGTGGTAAAACGATCGAGGCAAATGATTCAAGCTGAGCTTCCTCTATTAGCATTTCTGACGGGTCTTCCATGGCAATTTGAAAAAATAACGAATCAAAAGCTTGTAAGTGATTTCCTTCTAATTTGTAAAAGATACCGTGTAAAAACAAAAGACCGTATTTTTTTCCGAAATACGTTGCGTGTATGGCATTTTCCCAAGTTAGTCGGTAAATTCCTGCATCAGTCACATCATCTTCAATTTGAAACGAAAGAGGAGGTTTTTCTTTCTGAAGTTCAAATCCTTGATACTCATGAGTATGGTCGTCGACAATCACGTCTCTTCCTTCAAGCTGAGTCAAAAAATCAAACGCGTAAGCAGGTGGCACATCGAAACTCCGGTCTTGGTCTTTCGACCGTCTTAAATATTGATACGAGAAGGTATACGTCTCCGCATATTTAATATCTAATAACCTAGCCATCAACCGGAAAATAGCGATATCTTCTTCTTCAAAATAATAGTCAGATGGATGGTACGTAAATAATTTTGAAAACTTCAGCGCTTGCTCTTCTTCTACTGCATGGAGAAGTTCCGATACATTTCTCACGACATATAGTCTTTTACGGCCTATTCTCATCTCTAACTCAATGGATCCTCGCATTCTTTCACTAAATGTCGACGAAATTTTTAAAATGTATTGTACCTTTAATGGTTCTCTTTCGTGATACGTTTCTTGCTTTTTTACATAAAGTTGTTCAAAAGACTTCAGTAATTTACTCGTTCTTTCTCTTTCATTATAAGGGATTTTCACGATTGTATTAGTCTTCCCTTCTGATAAAAAGTCTGTATTTATTTTATGATTCTTGAAATAATCTCTCACTGAGAACAGTGTAGCCACAATATGTTTACAAAAACCCTCATACGTTTCATAAGCTGGACAAGTGCACTTTGATTTCGTTAATAGCATTCCTTCTGTTGCTTTAACAGTTACAAGATAATCTTCATGACCTCTAACAATGGCACGAAAACTACGATCATTTTTACTCCAAACGACATCTTGAACGTGCTCTTCTTCATAATATTTATTTCCTTTGTCGTAAGTACTAGTCGAAGCACTATTTTTATGAATATCTTTATTCGTTAATTGATTCAGGTTCATTTTTCTTCACCTGCTTTTCTATGTTTGGCTAAAAGTTAAATGACGATAAGCAGTACTCAATCTTTAATTTTAACAAACTTTTCAGCTTAAATCGAAAATATAGAAAGTTTTTCATAATTAATGCTAATAAAACAAGCTAAATTATACAATGAACTCGTTCCATTCATATGAAAAATCGTAAACGTAAATGATCTAATCTACCTTAAAATTTATCACACATTTTTAATGTAAGGCATAGTAATCACTCTTTGATAGCTTAATAAAAAAAACAGCACAGTAGTTGTGCTGTTTTCTTTATTAAACTAACTTTCCATAAGAAAGTGTTTTTTCTTCCATTTTCAATCCTAGTTTTTCACCCATTTGTAACACTCTTTCTTTTTCACCTTCTGTCACAATGGAGACGACAGTGCCAGAACGTCCAGCACGACCAGTTCGACCAGAACGGTGAACGTACTGCTGAATATCGTTTGCTAAATCCAATTGAATAACGTGAGTCAAACCATCGATATCTAATCCTCTTGACGCAACATCCGTTGCCATCAGTAACGGTACTTCTCCGCTTCTAAATTGATTAATCGCTTTTTCCCGTTCTTGTTTCGTAGTAGTGCCATGAAGCACTCCAACATTTTTACCGCGAAACTCAAGACGTTCCGCAAACGTTTCTAATTCTCGTATGTCGTTTGAGAAAGCTAAACCGTATAGTCCTTCCATATTAACTAGTTTTCTTAGTAATTTTACTTTGTCACGACGCTCAGCAACAAGGTAAACATGATCCACTCTCTCTAAATGATCTCGATCCATATCGATTCGAATGACCTGTGGCGAGTCCATCCTTTGTTTCGCTTGTTTTTCTACATGTTTTGGAATCGTCGCTGAACAAATGATTCGTTGACAATCCTTCAAAACAGCTTTCATCAAGTCATCGATTTCATTTATGTGCTCTTTTGCAAAAAGTTGATCTGCTTCATCCAAAACAACTGTTTTCACTTCATGCATCTTTAGTTTTTTACTTTTTACAAGTTCCATTAATCGGCCTGGTGTAGCAATAATCACTTGAGGTTTTTTCTTCAATTTTTCTTGCTGTCGCTTTACATTTGCTCCACCGATGAGGGCAGCGCCCATAATATTACTGCCTTTTGACCAGGTTTGAACCTCGTCCAAAATTTGCATTACTAATTCTCGAGAAGATGCAACAATGACAATTTGTGTTTGCTTTATATTCGTGTCTATTTTTTGCAAAGCGGGTATTAAATAAGCTAACGTTTTTCCTGACCCTGTTGGGGCTTCTGCGATAATATTTTTTCCTTCTAATGCCTTAGGAATCATCTCTGTTTGAATTTGTGTTAATGTTGTAAAACCTGATTTCTCCCACGCCTCTTGTAAGAAGGGTGGTAAAGTAGGTATGATAGACGATGGATTACTCATTGATTTCTCCTTTTTTGAGAGGGTATATTATTACAATGCTCTCTTTTCTCAGTGCTAATCCGATTTTAACTTATTTTTAGAAAAGTGCAAGGTAGCCGTTGATCTATGTCTTGTTATCAAGAAAGAAAACTAGTCTGTTTGCTTATCATTGGAAGGTCTATACATTCCAATAGAAAATAAATGATGATGAAAGTAACACAATTTTATATATAGAGGTGCAGTAGAATGAGTATATTAACAGTAAAAAATTTAAGTCATGGCTTTGGCGACCGTGAGATTTTTCATGATGTCTCTTTCCGCCTCCTTAAAGGAGAGCACATCGGTCTAGTTGGTGCGAATGGGGAAGGGAAATCAACGTTCATGAATATCATTACCGGTCAACTTGATCCAGACGAAGGTAAAGTCGATTGGTCAAAACATGTTCGTGTAGGTTTTTTGGATCAACACACCGTTTTAGAAAAAGGGCAAACAATGCGAGACGTTCTGAAGGGAGCGTTCAAATATTTATACGATTTAGAATCCGACATGAACCAGATGTATGAAAAAATGGGGGACGTTTCCCCTGAAGAAATGGAAAAGTTACTAGAAGACGTTGGTATCATTCAAGATATGTTAACAAATAATGACTTTTACACGATCGATGCGAAAGTAGAAGAAATTGCGAAAGGGTTAGGATTAGATGAAATTGGTCTTGAGCAAGAAGTCAATGATTTAAGTGGTGGCCAACGAACGAAAGTACTACTAGCTAAACTTCTTCTAGAAAAACCAGATATTCTACTATTAGACGAACCTACAAACTTCCTAGATGAACAACATATCGAATGGTTAAAACGGTATTTACAAGAATACGAGAATGCATTTATTCTTATTTCCCACGATATTCCGTTCCTAAATTCGGTCATCAACCTTGTTTATCATATGGAAAATTTGTCATTAGATCGCTACGCTGGGGATTACGATCATTTCATGCACGTCTATGAAGTAAAAAAACAGCAAATAGAATCTGCATATAAAAAGCAACAAAAGGAAATCGCTGGCTTAAAAGACTTTGTGGCTCGCAATAAAGCAAGAGTAGCAACAAGGAACATGGCCATGTCTAGGCAAAAAAAGCTAGATAAAATGGAAAAGATCGAATTAACCCAAGATAAACCAAAACCAGAGTTCAACTTTTTATTCTCTAGAACACCTAGTAAGCTCATTTTTGAAGCTACCGATTTAGTCATTGGTTATGATGAACCGTTATCTGCTCCATTAAATTTACGAATGGAAAGAGGACAAAAGCTTGCATTAACAGGTGCGAATGGAATTGGTAAAACAACCCTGCTAAAAAGTTTATTAGGTGAAATCCCACCATTAAAAGGCTCCGTAGAACGCGGAGACAACTTGCACCTTGGCTACTTTGAACAAGAAGTAAAAAAACAAACAAACCTGTCTTGTATGGAAGATATTTGGGAAGACTTTCCTCATTTTTCACAACGAGAAGTTCGCTCCGCTTTAGCAAAGTGTGGTTTAATGACAAAACATATTGAAAGTAAAGTGTCTGTCTTAAGTGGCGGAGAAAAGTCGAAAGTACGACTTTGTAAACTCATTAACAGCGAAACAAATGTGTTAGTCTTAGATGAGCCTACTAATCATTTAGATGTGGATGCGAAAGCGGAATTAAAACGAGCCCTTCAAGCATACAAAGGAAGTATTCTCCTTATCAGTCACGAACCTGAGTTTTATCAAGATATTGTGACAGATGTTTGGAACGGCGAATCGTGGACAACAAAAGTATTTTAAACATTGGCTCTGTTATCATTTAGTCGTCAATTAGCATAGCTTAAACATAAAAACATATGCCTCTCTGCAATGGAAGTTACAGAGAGGTTTTTTATTATAGATTATTTGATATTTCTCGACATGGGGCAACACCGTTTCTTCCATTACTTTTCGCTTGATAAAGTGCTTCATCTACTCGTTTGATAAAACGAAAGGAGCTTTCGTTTTTACTTGGCTGAACAGTCTTTACTCCAAGACTTATCGTCACATATTTAGAAACCGTAGAAACTTCATGTAAATTTGTAACTGTTCGACTAACTTTTGTATTTCTAGAGCTAGTTCATATGACTTCCCTTCTGAAAAATGGGGCAAAATCATTGCAAACTCCTCTCCTCCATAGCGTGCAAAAACCACATCTTCTTGCGATAAGTGTATATCTATTTCATTTGTCACTAGTTTTAAACAGTCATCTCCGGCTTGATGGCCATAGAAATCATTGAAGTTTTTGAAATAATCAAAATCTAACATAATCATCGAAAGTTCACCTTGGTTATTCACTGCTTCTCCCCATAAAAAATCCAATTGTTCATCAAAATATCGGCGATTTGCTAGACCTGTTATTAAGAAGACACCAAATGATTCTGCCATCTTTATGAACGTAACGTTTTTCCATTTGGTAATTATTTTGTTCGCCTTGAATAGGTTCCTCTACTTTTTTCTTACTTTCATGAACATCTTTGGAGTGTGTCAATTCTACAAATGATTTGGTTTTTAACTCTTCTTCCGAATACCCGAGCATCTTTGTTAAACTTGAATTAGCTAGAAAAAACTTTCCTTCTATGGACACGAGAGCGATGCCTATAGACGAAAAACGAAATGCTTGCTCAAATAATTCTGATGCATCAACTCCGTGTATCATCATTCCCACTCCTCATCCATTTAATCTCCTATAAACACTATTCCTTTACTTAATATCAGTTCTTTTAATTCATTAATAAAGTCCCATTCCCTGTTTTTCACCTTTATAACTACTTAAATAATAAATTGACATTTCCTCCACTTTTTGAAGGCTAAATAGCCTTTGCAGAAAAAAAGCTCGCCGAATGGCGAGCTTTCTATTTCAAAGTCATTTTAACACTTAGTCCGGTCGATCTAGTTCAAATATCTTTCCTAACGTTGTGTACTTTTTACCACCTAATCTAGCAACTGGTTTTAATTTATTCGTTTTCACTATCCCTTCTTCGTATAATTCGTCGTCGACATAGTAGCTAACAATTCGCCCAATAATATAATCTGTGGCCGATTCTCCTTCTTCAAAAACAAGGTGTTTCTCTAATATACATTCGAAGCGAACTTTGCTTTCTTTTAATGATGGTACACCGACGACGTCGCTTACTGTTGGTGAAAGACCTACTTTTTTCACTTCACTTTGATCAGGTGGCAAGTTCATTGACGTCAAATTTACCTTTTTTACATTATCTTCATCTGTCACATGGACAACAAATTCACCTACTTGCAAAATATTTCTAGCGGTATCTTTTTGTTGCCCTTGTTTTCGACCAATCGATACTGCTAATAATGGCGGTTCAGCAGAAATGATATTGAAATAACTAAAAGGTGCTGCATTTATGACTCCTTCTTGAGACATGGAAGTAATGAAAGCAATCGGCCTAGGTGTCACTGCTGATGTCAGCAAGCGATAATTATCTTTTTTTGATAAATTTTTAGGGTCCATTTTCGCCATGTTCCATCACTCTCCTTTCATGTTTTTGTCATACCATTCTTTCGCGTGATCTATTTCTTCTCTTGTCAATTGGTGACCTTGATTAGCCCAAAAAACCTCAACTGAAGCCCCCGCTTCACTTAACGTTTTTTCCAACTCATCGGTCTCTTCAGGAGGACAAATAGGGTCATTTGAACCTGCACCTATAAATACTGGGAATTTTTCTAGTTTCGGTAACTCAATCCCTCTACGTGGCACCATCGGGTGAAGGAGTACAGCTCCATTAAGAGGTTTCTCGAAATGATACACGAGACTTGCTGCAATGTTTGCCCCGTTTGAGTATCCAACCGCTGTCACTTTGTCACGGTCGAATCCATGCTCTTTTGCTGCATCATTGATAAAATCTTGAAGTTCTTTCGTACGGAAAATCAAATCTTCTTCGTCAAAAACACCTTCAGCTAAACGGCGAAAAAAACGATTCATGCCGTTCTCATCTACATTTCCCCTAACGCTTAATACAGAGGCATTCGGATCGATCATTTCTGCAATCGGCAGTAAATCTTGCTCATCTCCTCCTGTTCCATGTAGTAGTAACAACGTCTGGTCATGTCCTTTTGTTCCTTGTTTAAAAATATTTTTCATGTTTTAACACACTCCTCAAAATTTAAGTATAAAAAATTACTTTACTAATCTCATTTCTTATTTACAACGACAAATCACTTTCAAAAAGTAAGTACCTCTATTATAGTACCTCATAAAATCTTTTTCAAACATTTGTGACGTATCCATATGTACCTTTAAACAATATGTTGAAGGAGACGACATAATATATTCTCCATAACAAAATCATATCATTTCCTTTCACCCTTCCCCTCATAGTATATTCTATATGTAAACGTTTTCAAAACAAAGGAGGAAATTGGTATGGGAGGAAAAGAAACAATTATTGTCAATCAATTTGTCAACGGTGTGTTGGATCCCAATGAAGACATGCTTGGACCGGTTCAAGATGGAGGTCACATTATCGCTAATACGACTCCAGGTTGTTGGGGACCTATGATTACACCATGCCTTCGAGGGGGACACGAAGTAACTAAACCAGTTTTCGTTGAAGGGGCAGAAGTAGGGGATGCGATTGCGATCAAAATCAAATCCATCCGAGTGACATCCATCGCAACCGCCTCAGGAAATGATGCCCCTGTCGATGGACGATTTCTTGGTGACCCTTTCGTTGCCGTAAAATGTCCGGAATGTGAAACGATGTATCCAGATACTGTTATTAAAGGAATTGGTCAAGATGCGATTCGTTGTGCTAAATGTGGTGCTGACGTCACACCTTTCCGGTTCACGAACGCTTATACGATGACTTTTGATGATTCGAAGCAAGTCGGTATCACTCTTGATGCAAAAGGAGCAGAGCAAGTTGCAAAAGCGGGTCGTCACTATATGGCAACCCCAGATCAGTCCGTTCAAAACCCTGTCGTTACATTTGCTCCTCACGATATGGTTGGCACACTCGCTCGACTTAGACCATTTATGGGTCAACTAGGTACCACTCCTTCTCGTCCAATTCCAGATTCTCACAACGCTGGGGATTTCGGTTCTTTTCTAGTGGGAGCTCCGCACGAATATGCTCTTACTCAAGAAGAATTGGAAGATAGAACAGATGGACATATGGATATCAATCGCGCTCGAGAAGGCGCTGTCGTTATTTGTCCAGTTAAAGTCCCTGGCGGTGGTGTATATCTAGGCGATATGCACGCGATGCAAGGAGACGGTGAAATAGCAGGACATACAACGGACGTTTCCGGAATTGTCACGCTACAAGTTTCTGTTATCAAAGGGTTAAATATCCAAGGTCCCATTCTATTACCAGTATCAGAAGACTTGCCTTTTTTAGCTAAACCTTTCTCAAAAGAAGAACGTGAAAAAGCCGAACGTTTAGCAAAACAATGGAATATGGAAAATCGTATAGAAAAGTCTCTTCCTCTCTCATTTGTGGGGACAGGCCCAACGCTAAATGATGCAACAACAAACGGGTTAGAGCGAGCTGCTATTTTACTAGGAGTAAGCGTCCCTGAAGTGATGAACCGTGCAACCGTTACTGGTTCCATCGAAATCGGACGAAACCCTGGTGTTATTACTGTAACGTTCTTAGTTCCCGTTCATGATTTGGAAAAACTACAGTTAGATCAATTAGCCATCGAGCAATACGGCAATATCGAATAGTTTTCTTCATTTTTTGATCTATGATTCTTTTTTCTTCGATTGCCTCTAGTATTTCAGCCTGTTGATCTTGTACACTAAGTGAAGGATGAAATTATTAGGACGTTTTGGAGGATAAACATGCTGAAAAAGGCTGAACAAAAATTAAAAGAACATTACGGATATGATGATTTTAGAAAAGGACAAAAAGATATTCTTGCTAAAGTTTTTGATCATAAAAATACGATGGGTGTTATGCCGACGGGTGGAGGGAAATCCATTTGTTATCAAATTCCTTCTCTTCTTTTTTCTGGTGTGACACTCGTTATCTCCCCTCTTATTTCATTGATGAAAGACCAAGTAGATGAACTTCAAGAAGTGGGGATCGATTCGACTTATATTAATAGCTCCTTAAGCCATGAAGAAGTTCGGGACAGGATTGATGGCATTCGTCAAGGTATTCACAAACTCGTATATGTTGCTCCTGAGCGACTAGAGTCTTCTGGATTTTTGCAAATGCTTCAATCGCTGCCTATCTCATTACTTGCCGTCGACGAGGCTCATTGCTTATCTCAATGGGGTCATGATTTCCGCCCTAGTTATTTAAAAATTCCTAGTCTTATTAAACAGTTACCTGGACAACCAGCTGTATTAGCTCTCACCGCAACGGCAACACCCGAAGTAACAGATGATATTTGCCAAGCATTATCCATTCAATCTGACAATGTTATTCAAACTGGTTTTGCGAGAGAAAATTTATCGTTCCATGTCGTCAAAGGAATGGACCGAGACATGTATATTAAAGACTATTTAAAGCGTAACGGTCATTATTCTGGCATTATTTATGCAGCAACGAGAAAAGAAGTAGAACGTCTCCACGAGAAATTGACAAAAATGGGAATTTCCGTTGGTAAATACCATGGCGGATTAACTTCAGATGAACGACGACAAATGCAAGAGTCCTTTGTTTATGACAATACTCAAGTAATGGTTGCAACAAATGCGTTTGGTATGGGGATAAACAAATCAAATGTTCGTTTTGTTATTCATGCGCAGATGCCTCGAAATATTGAAAGCTACTATCAAGAAGCAGGTCGTGCAGGACGAGATGGCGAAGATAGTGAATGTATTCTGCTATTTACCCCACAAGATATTCGAATTCAACAATTTCTTATCGATCAATCAACGATGGCAGAGGAACGTAAAGAGCAAGAATATAGTAAACTTCAAGCGATCGTCAATTATTGTCATACTGAAATGTGTTTACAAGCATACATCCTTGATTACTTTAGTGACAATGACATCTCTCCATGCGGACGTTGTTCGGAGTGTGTGGACAATCGAAACACGGTTGACGTAACGAGAGAAGCTCAAATGGTATTCTCTTGCATAAAACGAATGGACGAACGGTTTGGAAAAACAATGGTTGCCCAAGTACTTGTCGGTTCTTCCAACAAAAAGGTGAAAGACTTCTCATTTAATCGTTTATCTACCTACGGTTTGATGAAAGATCGCACACAAAAAGAAGTGAGTCAGTTTATTGACTATCTCGTTGCCTCTCAATTTTTAAAAATGAGTGGTGGGAATTACCCAGTCTTGCAACTTACTGAAAATACGATAGCTGTGTTAAAAGGAGAAAAAAAAGTCGAGAAAAAACAGGCCAAACAGACAACTGTTCTTTCCAAACAGCACCCTCTATTTGAAAAATTACGTGAACTTCGAACAACTCTTGCAAAAGAGCATGCCGTAGCTCCATACATGGTTTTTTCAGATCAAACGTTAAATGATTTATGCGCCAAACTACCTGAAACGGAAAGTGATTTATTAGATGTTAAAGGGATTGGTCAGATGAAAGTCGATTCTTATGGAGAGCAATTCCTTCAAGTTATCGCAAATTATTTAGATGAGAATCCTGATGAAAAGAGTTCTTCTAATTTATCCAATCCTTCTAACATGAATCCAGAATCAAAAGCTGATGGAATTGGGATAAAAAAAGATAAAACACCTAGTTTTGTGACAACAGTAGAAATGTATAAACAAGGTTACTCTATTGAACAAATATGCGAAGCACGGCAAATAAAACAGACGACAGTGCAAAGTCACTTTTTACAAGCAGCTGACGATGGTTATGATATCGATTTTGATCGTCTTGTTGAAAAAGAACACATGTCGCTCGTAGAAAAAGTAGTAGACGAAATTGGTCTTGAAAATGGAATGAAGCCTATTAAAGAAGCATTACCTGAAGAGATTGATTACTTTACAATTCGTGTTTTTATAAATAAATACCAGCAGTTTGTTGCAGAAAAAAGTCAATGATTGCAGTCAAAAAATCCCCATGCTAGATGAGCATGGGGATTTCCCATTCATTATAAGAACAATACAAACAAAAATCCTAATGCAACAGCTACAACTGTTGTAACGAGACCTGGAATCATAAAGCTGTGGTTTAACACATACTTACCGATTTTGGTCGTTCCTGTACGGTCAAAACTTATAGCAGCAATGATTGGACCGTAGTTTGGTATAAAGAAGTATCCGTTAACCGCTGGGAACATTGCGATCAAGAATAAAGGGTTAATTCCAAGAGTAATACCTAATGGCACAAGTGCTCCAACAGTAGCTGCCTGGCTGTTTAATAGAATCGACATAATAAACAATGCTACTGCGAAAATCCAAGGAGCCGCAGTGACCATGCTTTGAACAGCCGGTTCAATCGTATCCATATTTGCTTGGAAGAAAGTATCCCCCATCCATGCGATACCAAAAATAGCTACGACAGCAACGATTCCAGCTCGGAATACGCTTCCTTCAGCCAATTGTTGAACATTGGCTTTACAAATTAAAATGATTAATGCAGAAACGGTCAACATAATAATTTGAATCGTGTAAGGCATTGATAATGTGACCATTTCGCCTCCGTCAGCGGCAAATGAAGGACGAAGATCTGGAAAACTTCCTAATAATACTATCAACACCGCAGCAACCATAAAGAACAAAACCGAAATCTTTGATAATCCTGTAACAACAGCTTTTTCTTTTTCTGCTCGAATCGGTTCAAGACCTTTTTCTAAGCGCCGCTTGTATTCTGGATCATCTTCAAGCTCTGCACCTTTTCTACGAATAGCAAATGCCGCAACCATTATCCCAACAAAAGTAGCCGGAATCGTTACACCTAAGATCTGAAGTAACGTAATATCAAATGGGGATAATAACGCTAGTAGTGCTACTGTTGCAGCCGAAATCGGACTAGCTGTAATCGCTTGTTGAGATGCGATAACCGCGATAGACATCGGTCGCTCTGGTCGAACTTTTGACTCTTGTGCTACCTCAGCAATAACAGGTAACAATGTATATGCAACATGACCCGTTCCCGCAAAAAATGTGAAAAAGTACGTAACAATAGGGGCCATGAAGGTGATCCTATTTGGATTTTTTCGTAATACTTTTTCCGCTATCGTAACGAGATAATTCATCCCACCTGCTGCTTGTAATGACCCTGCCGCTGTAACAACAGCAACAATCATTAACATGACATCAATTGGTGGTGCAGTCGGCTCAAGATTGAAACCGAACGCGAGAATCGCGAGACCCACACCACCCATAACACCTAGTCCAATGCCCCCAATTCTTGCACCAATAAAAATAGCTATAATGACAACTGCAAACTCTAACCAAAACATCTGACTCACCTCTTCTTTACAACAAATTTATGTTTCTGATTTGATCATACCGCTTCTTTTAGAAAATGAAATGGTTTTGCTCAATATTTCACAAATAATTCGTTTTTCAATAATTAGTCACATTTCTCCTCTTTAAATTTCATCATTTTTTGGTATTGTTATTCACTCAACTAATTGGTGCTGGTAATGAAAGTTAGGAGAAACCGTCTGATCGTTATATTCTTTATGAAAAATATTCGTTGTCGCAGGAGACATGGGTGGAATAAGCCAACTCCAAGTTCCGGTTACACTTCTTCCTGCTGCCTGTTCCTTTTTTTCGAATGTCTTAAATTGTTCCGCCGCTGTATGGTGGTCAACGATACTAACTTCTTTTTTATGAAACGAATCTAATACTGCTCGATTAAGTTCTACGAGAGCTTGGTCTTTCCACAACGAAGAAGCCTTTGACGTATCAAGTCCCATTTTATCTGCTACAGCTGGTAGAAAATGATAACGACCCTCGTCAGCTAAATTCCTTGCTCCAATTTCCGTTCCCATGTACCATCCGTTAAATGGTGCTGTAGGGTATTCTATCCCACCAATTTCTAGCAACATGTCTGAAATAATCGGCACAGCATACCACTTCATATGTAAATCATTTATTTTCGATATTTCTGGATGCTTAATCGCCACTTCGAGAATATCAGCTTCATTCAATGATCGCCAAATGAGTTTCCCACTGTTTAGTTTTATAACAAGTGGTAAAAGATCAAATTGTGTCTCTTTGCTATGCCACCCTAATGATAAACAAAGGTTTGTAAATGCAATCGAGGCAGGATCTCCAATCACTTTCCCCTCACGTTCATATCCAGCATATCTGATGAGCTGATGATTCACTATTCTAACAGGAGACTCTTCTTTTTTACGAGGGGCAAAAATTGTCATTGTTGGTCGAATACGCCCTTCATTCGTAGCATAACGAATATGATTCTCTAATGCTTGAAATACCTCCTTTTCATTGAGTAATGCTCTTTCATCCTTGACGGTTAACGTATCCCAAAACAAACGGCCGATGCATTTGTTTGCATTTCTCCAAGCCATTTTTGCTCCGTGCTCTAACTCTTCGAATGTATGCTTATATGTACCTTTTCTGTCTATTTCTAGTTTGATTTCAGCTAACCTTTCTCTAATAGCTTGAGGCTTATTTAATTCTTCGTAACAACGACAAATAAAGTCCTCTGCTTTTTTATATAGTGCATTCATTTTACTCACCCTAATCATTTTTTTGTAAGGTAGATTCATCCTATGATAATATAAAGAAGAGATTAAAGTAAATATTTAACCACTAGGGGTGCCGATTGGCTGAGACAGAGCTTTGCTTGATCCCTTTGAACCTGATCTGGATGATACCAGCGTAGGAAAGTGGAACGTAGCGAGGTTAACGATTAGCCAAAGCGCTGTTCCATTAGGAACAGCGCTTTTTTGATGACAATCGTAATAAATCATCTGTTAGTAAAATGATCCAAGACAGTTACTCAATAACTAGTATTTTAATATGAAAGGATGATGACGATGACAACACTACCGATTCATACGTTAAGAAAAATAATTCAAGAAACATCGCCACTGATTCATAACATTACAAACGTTGTAGTAACTAACTTTACAGCGAATGGACTCTATGCAATTGGAGCAAGTCCAGTGATGGCTTATGCGGAGGAAGAAGTAGAGGAAATGGCTAAAATAGCCGAAGCTTTAGTTTTAAATATCGGAACGCTTACGAAACGAGAAGTTCATGCCATGCTTCTAGCTGGAAAGGCCGCCAATAAAGCCGGAACACCAATTATTCTTGATCCGGTCGGAGTTGGTGCTACTTCCTTTAGAACCGAAACGGCAAAACACTTATTAACCGAGCTAAACATCGCTGTCATTCGAGGTAACGCTGGGGAAATTGCTAACTTAACGGATCAGACAGTAGAAATGCGTGGAGTTGATTCCACTGCAAAAATGGACAACGTCGTAACCGTTGCTAAAGAAGTTGCAAAAACATGGGATACTGTCGTTGCCCTAACTGGTGAAACCGATGTGATAACAGATGGTGATCACGTTTATACCGTTGATAACGGTCACTTCCTTCAATCTAAAATAACCGGAGCTGGTTGTCTATTAAGCTCCATCGTTGGAGCTTTCGTAGCTATTCATGATGATCTGTTAGAAGCGGTCACATCTGCCGTATCCTTTTATGGAATTAGTGCACAAGTAGCTGCTGAAAAACAACCAAATATGGGTCCAGGCCATTTCCAGACACACTTTTTAGACGTATTATATCAGATATCTTCCGAAGAAATTGACCATTGGGTACGAATCCATAAATTTAATCACACGGAGGGAGATTCACTATGATACCAAAAGTACTAACGATTGCTGGCTCTGATAGTGGGGGAGGAGCTGGTATTCAAGCAGATTTAAAAACATTCCAAGAGTTAGACGTATTTGGAATGACTGCGATAACAGCAATTACTGCTCAGAATACAACAGGCGTCCAAGGTGTTTATCCCGTCGATCCGAAAGGAGTAATCCAACAAATCACCTCTGTCATGGACGACATCGGTGCGGCCGCAGTAAAAACAGGTATGTTATTTGATAAGGAACGGATTAACATCGTTGTCGATATGGCCGAGCAATATAAATGGCCTTTACTCGTTGTTGATCCTGTTATGGTTTCAACATCTGGTTCTAAATTGTTACACGAAGAAGCGATGGAAGCTTTAATAACAAAGCTGATCCCTAAAGCAACAATTATCACGCCTAATATTCCTGAAGCTAAGGAAATTACCGGCATGCCTTTAGAAACATTAGCTGATCGAAAAAAAGCAGTGAAAGCCATTCATGCCATGGGGGCAAAGTCCGTTCTTTTAAAAGGTGGTCATGAGGAAGACGCTGATAAAATAATCGATATATTGTTTGACGGCGATAATTTCCATTATTTTTCCGTACCAAAAATCGATACGGAACATACCCATGGAACTGGTTGTACGTATGCTGCAGCGATCACAGCAAACCTGGCTAAAGGAATGCCTATAGTGCAGTCTGTAAAAGAAGCAAAGAAATTTATTCATCTCGCTATTTTAGAAGGATTTTCTATTGGAGAAGGTCCAGGACCAACAAAACACGCAGCATTTCGTCATTCCAAAGAACCGTTACTGGAAGAAATGGAGGTTGAAACAGAATGACCGTGCCTAGATCGGATTTTTTAAAAGAAAAGTTGAAAGTTTATTTTATTAGTGGCACAAATAACGTCACAAAACCTTTGCCAAAAGTTCTTAAGGAAGCCATTTCAGGTGGCGTTACTCTCTTCCAATTTCGCGAAAAGGGAGTAGGTTCTTTAATCGGAGATGAGAAGGCAGAAATGGCGACTACTTTGAAGCAGATTTGTCACGCTCATCACATCCCGTTTATCGTCAATGATGATGTGGACTTAGCGATTAAAGTCGATGCAGATGGTATTCATGTTGGTCAAAAAGATGCCAATGCTTATAATGTTAGACAACAAATTAGTGAAAAAATGATTCTCGGTGTATCGGCGCACACATTGGAAGAAGCAAAAATTGCAGTAGAAAATGGTGCTGATTATATTGGCGTAGGGCCCATGTTTGCGACAACATCTAAGAAAGATGCGGAAGATGTGTGTGGTCCAGAAATGATTACACACATGCGAAGACATGGAATTCATGTTCCAATTGTAGCGATTGGAGGGATTACTGCGCAACGTACCGGAGACATCTTACGAGCAGGCGCAGATGGGGTATCACTCATCTCTGCTATCGCTTCAGCACCATCTGCTAAACAGGCTGCGGCTGAGTTTCAAAGAGAATGTAAAAGGGACTCATGAAACTGGCAGCGGCTGAAAGGAACTATCTACTTCTTTCACTTCCTTTCGCCCCCGTTCCGCTCGCTCGTCGGCACTATGACCTCCCGAACCAAACACAACCCCACCCCCAATCCAAAGAAACAAGAAAGCACAAAAACAAAAGCAGCACCCTAACAAAAGGGTGCTGCTTTAAACTCTTTATGCTTCTATCGATATGTGCTTTCCAAGAGTCCCATCAAAGTAACCTAAATCGGTTAGTTTCAGTTCTGGAATGACCGGTAAACACATAAATGACAATGCTGAGAAAGGATTAAAATTACCTTTAAATCCTAATTCTTCAAGCCCTTCATCAAGTTGCTTTAAGCCTTTATAGGCATCTACTTTCGTCCCTGAAGACATAAGTCCAGCAATATCTAACGACAACTTTGCAATGACTTCGCCCTCTTTCACAAGGACCAAACCTCCACGAACTTTACTTACTTCTTCTATTGCTTTGATCATATCTTCATCATTTGTGCCCGCTGTCACTAAATTATGTGAATCATGGGCTACCGTTAAGGCTATTGCGCCATCACTAAAACCTAAACCTTCAATCAAACCTAATCCAATATTACCTGTTAAGTGATGTCGTTCGATAACGGCCATTTTCATCAAATCATGCTCCACACTAGCAGTAAAATTACCGTCTTCTTTAGAAGGAGTTACAACAATTTTTTCCGTTACAAGGCTATTTGGAATCAATTTAATCGCATTTGCTTTTCCCGATTCAGACGACTTTATTTGCAAGCTCTTTTTTGTCACTCCGGGTAATTTAACCGTATTTAACAAAGATTCATTCGGCTTTTTGACGGTTTTTTCCTCTAGCAGCATCTCTCCTTGCTCTGCCACTAATTTACCATTTTTATAGACGTCAGAAATGGTAAATGATTGTAAATCATCGACGAGAAGCAAGTCTGCCTCAAAACCTGGGGCAATAGCACCCTTCGTTTTCAGACCGTAACATTCTGCCGCATTAAGCGTTGCAAGTTGCACTGCTAACATCGGATCTAATCCTTGCTTGATCGCAAGTCTAATATTATCATCGATGCTACCTTTTTCCATCAGTTCGTCTAAATGCTTGTCGTCCGTACAGAATAAAAATCGGCGTGCATTTTTTTCGTTCACAAGTGGAATAAGTGCTTCTAAATCTTTTGCTCCAGAACCTTCACGAATCAAAACATAGAGCCCTTTCCTTAGACGTTCGTGAGCTTCTTCAGCCGTTGTGCACTCGTGATCCGTCGTAATTCCAGCGGTTCCATAAATGTTCATCGCATGATCATCTAATCCCGCTCCATGACCATCTATAACTCGTTTTCTCGCTCTTGCATCATTTAGTTTATTCACCATACCTTGATCAGCTGCTGCCGTAGAAGGATAATCCATCACTTCCGCTAAACCTAATACCCGCTCGTGTTCATAAAATGGCTCCAAGTTTTCAGCAGTTAAATTCGCTCCTGAATTTTCAAACGGCGTGGCCGGAACACAAGAAGGCAGCATGAACATAGCATCTAACGGGATCCCTTCTGAATCATTTAACATAAATTGGATACCTTCTTCACCAGCTACGTTTGCAATTTCATGGGGATCTGTCACGATCGTTGTGACACCATGTGGAACGACTACGTGAGCAAAATGACTTGGTGGAACCATTGATGATTCGATGTGAACGTGCCCATCAATCAGACCTGGAACGATGAATTTACCTGCTGCATCGACTTCTTTTTCACCATTATAATCACCTATGCCTACGATTTTTCCGTCAAAAATCGCCACATCACCTGATTCAACCTCTAACGTGAATACGTTAACAATTTTTCCGTTCTTAATGACTAAATCAGCCGGCTGTTGTTTATTTGAGACTTGAATTCGCTTCGTTAATTTCGCTTTTTCATCCATCGTTTTGTCTCCTTTTCTTTTTTTGAAAAAAACTCCAGGATCCACCTGGAGCAGTTTTGTCATCAAATGAGTAAGTAAGTCCATTATAACGAAATAGATGTCAGACGTCTATCTACATTCAATGAATTGTCACATATTCTTCCATGATTTATCCAACTTCGCGTTTTAATTGACTATAAAATAAATCAGCATAAAATCCATCTTCTTCTAATAATTCATGATGGGATCCTTTTTCAATTAATTTTCCTTCTTGCAATACGAGAATTTGATCTGCCTGTTGAATTGTATTTAAACGATGGGCAACGACGAAACTCGTTCTGCCATTCATCAATCGCTGCAGTGCCTCTTGTATTTTCAGTTCTGTCACTGTATCAATGCTGCTCGTTGCTTCATCTAAGACGAGAATTGCTGGATCGGCTAACAAGGCTCTCGCAATCGAGAGTAATTGTTTCTGCCCTTGACTGATGCCACCGCCTTCTGCATTAATTGGTGTATCATATTTGTCAGGCATACGATCAATAAAAGAATGAGCATTGGCAAGTTTCGCTGCCTCTTCTACTTCCTCATCAGTCGCATTCAATCGACCGTAACGAATATTTTCTCGTATCGTCCCTTGAAAGAGAAACGAATCTTGCAGAACAAAAGCCATATGTTTTCGTAACGATTCCCGTTTTATCTTGGAAGTATCGACCCCATCAACAGTAATCACACCGTTATCGGGATCATAAAACCTCGATAATAAACTGATCATCGTCGTTTTACCCGCTCCTGTTGGCCCAACAAACGCAATTGATTCTCCAACGGACGCATGAAACGTGATATCTTTTACGGTATTTCCTTCTTTTTCATAAGAGAAAGAGACGTTGTCAAAACTAACCTCGCCTTTCACATCTTGCAACTCCTCTTGCCAAATTTCATCACTTAATTCATCTTGTTCATCCATTATCGAGAAGACACGTTCTGCCCCTGCAATCGCCGATAACAACGTATTAAATTGATTCGCTAAATCATTCAACGGACGCGTAAATTGTCTCGCATATTCTGCGAAAATGACGATAACACCAATCGTTATCATCCCATTTAAAACGAAGATCCCTCCGACACCAGCAATAATCGCAAAGCTTAAGTTGTTCAGCATATTCATTAGTTTTGGGATAAATCCTGAGATCGTTTGTGCCCAAAAACCTGCTTTCCGCAACTCCATATTTCGTTCTTCAAATCCATGCATCACTTTCTCTTCTTGAGAAAATGTTTTGATGATTCGTTGGCCGGACATGGATTCTTGTATATATCCATTTAATTCTCCGAGGTTTGACTGCTGCGCTTTAAATAGTTTCCCAGTACGATTAGTGATCCACTTCATTCCAACAACCATAGCAGGTACGATCGTTAACGTAATTAGCGTCAACAACGGGCTTAAATATAACATGACGGAAATCGTTCCGATAAGCGTTAATAAACTTGCGAAAATTTGGATCACAGAACTATTCAGCGTATTACTGACATTCTCCATATCATTTGTTAAACGACTCATTAAATCTCCATGTTTTCGCTTATCAAAAAACGGTATTGGGAGTTTATGAAGATGATCAAATAATTGCGTTCGCATCGTAAACACGGTTTTTTGCGCAATCCTCACCATCCAAAAATGCTGCAAAAATACAGAAATAGAATGGAATACGTAAATGACTGCTAGTCCAATTAATACCCAGACGAGAGTCGTTGTATCTTGCTCAACAATAAATTCATCGATGGAAACACCAACGATAAAAGGACCTAACAAAGCAAAGAATGAGCTTAAAAAGATCATTACTAATACGAGAAATAAACGACCCTTACTTTCAGCAAGATAGCTCCAAATTCGTTTCAATGTTCCTTTCCAATCTTGTGCTCGTTTCTTAGTGGACGTATTTCCTTGTTTCTCAGTTGAAGAAGGATCTTGAAGAGGCATTTTTTCATGTTTAAACGGTTCCGTTAATTTATTTAACATACGTTGCCTTCTCCTTCCCAAACTGTGAATCAAATATTTTCTGATAGAGGGTAGAGTTCTTCAATAACTCTTCATGTGTGCCACGAGCTACAATTTGACCATCTTCCATTAACAAAATTTGATCCGCATTCATCGTCGTACTCATCTTTTGCGTAATCATAATCGTTGTGCATGAGTAGTTTTTCAATGCTTTTAATAGTCGCTTTTCCGTTTTTACGTCTAGTGCACTAGTACTGTCATCAAAAAGTAAGATTTTCGGTTTTCTAACGAGAGCTCTAGCAATGGAAATCCGTTGCTTCTGTCCTCCAGATAAATTAACACCGCGCTGTCCGATGACGGTTTCGGAACCATTCGGTAGTTCAATGACCGTATCATGGATTTGTGCATCTTTTAATGATTGCTCCATCTCGGTTTTTGACGCATCTTCTTTTCCCCATAACAAGTTTTCTTCAATAGAACCGGTAAAAAGCATCGCTTCTTGTGGCACGTAACCAATTTGTCGGCGTAGATGCTTTAATTTCATTTTCCTAATATCATGCCCATCAATCCAAACCGTACCACGGTCTATATCATAAAGTCTTGGAATCAGTTGAAACATCGACGTTTTCCCTGAACCTGTAGCGCCAAGTACTGCCACCGTTTCCCCAGGTTTCGCTTCAAACGAAATGTCTTCAAGGATTCGTTTCTCTGTTCCAGGATAGCGAAAAGACACGCGATCGAATTGGATACTACCTTCTGTTATCGTCGGTGCATGATCGAGATCTTCGGCGTCTTTTAAGTCCACATCTACTTCTAACACATCTGCAATTCGCTCTGATGAAGCTCTTGCTCTAGAAAAAATAATGATGATCATGGAAAATATAGATAACGCTCCAGTCATACGTGTCACATAGTTTACGATAGCAACAACTTCCCCTACCGTAGCTCCACCAGTATTGACTCCAATGCTTCCAAACCAAAGTACAGCTATAATGCTTCCATTCATGACGAGAAGAATGACAGGCATCGTTGTTTCAATGAGACGAAGCGCTTTTACTGTTTTATTACGAAGGTCGTCTGATGCAGTTGTAAAACGGCTTGATTCATGCTTTCTCCGGATAAATGATTTGATTAAGCGTATCGCTGTTAAGTTCTCTTGAACAACGTTGTTCACTTGATCAACGCGAGCTTGCACCGCTTTGAATAATCTCCCAGCTTTTCGCATGAGCCATAATAAAAACGTGACTAGTATCGGAATTGTAACAACGAGAATAAGTGCTAGCTGCACGTTTACAAACAACGCCATGATAACAGATCCAATAACTAATAAAGGAGCTCGAAGCATAATCCTTAAACTCATAAAAATCGTATTTTGAATCTGATTCACATCGTTTGTCATTCTTGTCATTAATGACGATGTTGGAAACTGACTGAAGTTTGAAAAAGCAAACGACTGGACTTTTCCAAATAGTCTCCCTCTCAAATCAAACCCTGTATGTTGACTAACGTGTGCGGCATAAAAAGAGTTTATAATCCCTGCTGCAAAAGCTACTAACGAAAGTCCTACCATGACACCACCCCATGTCATGACTACCGTTAAGTCTTCTTGCATAATTCCATCATCTATAATTTTAGACATGAGCAGCGGTTGAACTAGCTCAACAGACAATTCTACTAACGTTAGCGTAAGCGCAACCATAATAGCTAAACGATATGGCCCCAAAAAAGAAAAAACAGTTTTCATTTTGTATCGCTTCCTTCAAAGATGTTATGTTCGTTGATTTTCATAGCTATTTTTCGTATTGTTTAGAAATTGTAAACACTTCTGCTTTACACTTTACCATATTTTTTTAAAGAAAGATCACGATACGATTCGTCCTTCTCGGTTGGTCGGTTCGTCCATTTAAGGACGAAAAAGAGGCCTATACTTAAGGCCCCTGGTAAACATAGTATGGTTTTACTTTTTCATCTTAAGCAAAACGATAGTAAATGAGTAGAATCGTTGCTAGGACAAACAAAAAATTTAGAAAGATAAACACGATTTTTTCGAAAGGTGTATGGTGCATGTCAATTGGTGGTCGGTAAAAAGATACTCCTTCGATAATAAACGTAACTAAAATAATATGGATCATCAAGTGTCCAATTATTTCTGTCATTCCAAACAGCATCGTTGTCGATACGAAAATAAGCGTTAAGACGAGCGCGAGTAATCGGTTGAGAATCCCTACGACGAGAAGGTACCCAACAACAAATTCGATATAAGCACTTAAAATAACGAACGTTTCAGGTGCAAATCCAAACGTAGGTACACCGTGGTTCATAATTACATCCGTTGCCATCGTAGGATAAACAAATTTCTCAACAGCAACCCAACAAAGAGATAACCCTGTCGCCAAATATAAAAATGGGAAACTCCAGTCATGAAGTTTCGTTCCATGAAAAAGCAATACAAAAATGACAGCGAGATAAAATGCATAGTCAAGCATGTGAAAGATACCATATTCCCACGTCGTAAGTCCAAACAGAATGAAAAGAATGATTCCTGCACCTTTGGATGCATACTTATTTGGTATCACTAGAAGAACGATCGCTACCCATGGAAAAACCGCTAACAAATCACTTGGAGCCAATAATTCTGGTGCAAAAAGTCCTCCTGTAAAAACTTGAATAATGATCGCTAATGCCGCCCCATATTTTATAATAGGAAACGTAAAGGGTCTAAACGTCGCTAATTTTTTTTCGACTTTCTTAAGTAGATCAATATTCATCGTTTTCGGAACGAGTTGGGGTAAAATAGCTAATATTACGGCAGTCAATATCGCTAACGAAATAAATAAAGGACTAATAATTTCTTCGATCGGTGCTCTCACTGGTTCTGTTTCCGTAAACCATTTCACGTGAGCGTGACCGGCTAAAGTAGGGATGACCAACAATGCCACAAGGATCATGTTAAATTTAATGATAAACCGCTTCAATGGGCAGACATCTCCTTTATTTCTGATTTCTTCGCTTTATTATATACGAACCGACTACTAGACAGCAAAATTCAACAACTATGTCGTTCTCCCTTTGCTCATTTGTGTAACATTACTCATCCCATTTCTTATGTAAGTTCGGGAAACAGGTAAAGTAACAAAAAACGCTCACTGAAAAATGAGCGTTTGGACTGTTTATTCTATTTATTATTTAATTTTTCCGGAAAAATTAAGAGTTCACTTCTATATTCTCCTGAGAATTCACTTCATCAATAACAGAAACAAGCCGTTCCATTCCAACTTTGATAAGGTCTGGTTTTGCATTTGTAAAATTTAGACGAAGCGTGTTTTGATTTGGTTTTTTTACATAAAAAGGTGCTCCAGGAACAAACGCAACTCCATTATCAACTGCAGAGTTTAGCAATTTTGTTGTATTCACATGCTTTGGCATTGTCACCCAAAGGAACATGCCTCCGCGTGGTTCCACATAGCTTACGCCTTCACTGCCTGCGCTATCAAGAAGGTCTCTCATTATATGCATTCTTTCCCTGTAAGCAGAAATTAAGGTCTGAATATGACCATCGAGATCAAAGTCATTCATTAAATGTATCAATGCATGTTGCGATAACGAATTCGTGTGTAAGTCTGTCGCTTGTTTTGCTTGAGCCATTAGTCGAATAATCTGATGTGGGCCGACGATCCATCCTGTTCTTAAAGCTGGAACAACCGTTTTCGAAAACGTACTCGTATATAATACAAATTGATTATCGTCCATCGAAGCAAGCGGTGGAACTTTTTCTGCAGAATCAAATTGAAGATCGCCGTAAGGATCATCTTCAAAAATGACGACATGGTATTTTTTCGCTAAAGCTAACAAATGTTTGCGCCGTTCAAGGGACCAAACTTTACCATCCGGATTTGAATAGGTAGGAACAACATAAATACATTTTGGCTTTAACCTCCAAATTTTTTCCTCAAGATCGTCTGCTAGCATTCCATCTTTGTCCGACTTGACTGGAACAATGTTCACTTCATAAGAGTTAAAGACCTGAAGAGCGGCAAGATAAGTTGGGTTTTCTGTTAAAACAATATCACCCGGATTGAACATAATTCTCGAAAATAAATCAATTGCTTGTTGCGAGCCTGATGTCACTAAAATATCTTCCGCTTTTCGGTCGATTCCTTTCTTCATCATCCTCTGCACTAACATATTGCGAAGATCCAGAACACCTTCCGTTTCTCCGTATTGTAACGTCTTGTTTCCAGAAGTAAGCGCCTTATCAAATGCTTGTCGAACCGCTTCTACTGGAAATAACTCCTCATCCGGAAGCCCCCCTGCAAATGAGATAACATTTTCTTTGTTAACAACTTTTAGAATTTCCCTTACGGCCGAAGATCGCATGTAACGAACTCGTTGTGCAAAACCATATTTCACAAAACTCCCCATCCTTTTCACTGAAAAAATATTTAACTAATTCGAAAAATCAGATAATTAATATCATAACATAAACTTTGGCTTTTTTGATGGGTATTTTGAGATTCATTGAAACTGTTTACGAGGAAAGGGAAAGTGCTTTGAGAAGGGAGGATGGCTATTCCATTTACTAGAACGTGCGTTCGAAAAAATATTTTTTTGTTCGTCTTGTTTTTCTAATATAGATTTTATATGATTACTTTAGAACACACGCTCTGTTGCGAAATAGGCCTATGCCCCGATCCCTTCCCCGATTAATCGAGGTGCTGTGTTACCACATCTATTCGCTTTACATAGTAACAGAGCGATCCCTCTGAATGGAATGATAACCATGTTTTTATATAACCGAATGGAACCATATGAATTGAAAATGTTAAAATGCTTAAAACCTCGACTGAATTTTTCAGAAGACCTCGAAAAACATTTAAATAATCTTGTTAAAGGAGAAGAGTGGTATTCCGCATCAGGTTATGAAATTGAGAACCCTCATTTACAATTAAGGCGAACGGAAACACTATTTAGGCGACTTTTGCAATCGATGCGCATATATGACCTCAATCTTTCTTCAATTTTTCAACAAGAAGGAGCAACTTGGAAAAGACATTACATAATTAAGTCTCCCGGTTAGACCCATTCATTCCCTCTTCCTCCGATGAATCGGTGCAATCTCGCCTGTTTTCCCCACCCCAAAAAACGACGGACTATTTCATCCGTCGCGAAAGCCCATGCCACACGTAAAAGACGTCTGTTGATAACGATGCTGCATCTTGCTGAATCCAACCAGCCAAATCACGCATTCGGCGGTCTTCTCCTTCAACTGGGACAATCCCTTTTCCCATCTCAAGCATGATTAAAATGACTTGTTTATTTCTAATCGTTTCTTCATTTATGAGTTCTTTAAACATTTTATTGTACTTTTGACGAAGATCAGAAAGGGAGGTGATGGAACGAACATCTTCACACAGCCAAGTTTCCCAACCTTCTATGACAAGGTGATGGTCCTGCTGCCAAACTTCTCTCCACCTACCAAGTGTCGACGACTCATAACTTGATAACCAGCTTAAATCAACCTTATTATTATATTGGTTCCTTACGAGTTTCCTTTTTCCGGAGTAGGCACCGCCGATAATGAGCTGCATTCCCATTTCCCCTCTCTAAAGATAAATGATAATTTTACGCCTTCTCCATGATTCACGCGCCAGTCCCAAAATGACTTTGAGCCATCTAACGTCGATAAAAGATATCGGATCACCCCACCGTGTGTAACGACAAGACAATTTTTACAAAAACTAGCAGAAGGTTCTTCTATTTCGGAGAAAAACTCATCCACCCAACTTTGAATTCTCTCAGTAAAACCTTTACCTGTTTCACCTCTTGGAGCACGATTTCCTTGCCAATTATCGATCCACTGTCTATACTCGACAATCTCTTTTAAATCATCATACGTTTTTCCTTCCCAATCACCGAAGTTGTATTCTCTTAAACGTTCATCCACGTTATAGAAGTTTTCAGGAAGAAGATATTGCAAGGTTTGTTGACAGCGTTTAAGGTCGCTCGTCCAAATCCCCCCATCAAATGAAACGTCTTTTAATTCGTTTTTGATAGCAAATAAATCTTTCAGTCGATCCTTTTCTACTGGTTCATCCGAGTGACCTAAATAACGTTTTTCTTTATTCCAAGTTGTTACCCCATGACGAATGAGATAAAGATCCAAACGAGCAAAAGCGCACATATTTCCCCTCCTTCAATTGCTGTGCCTATTAGATCACCGTTGATTCCTTTAAACGACCGCATAACCCATAAACTATATAACCAAAGAAAAAGGAGAAATATCGGCACAATAACGATGTACTCAGGTAAAAACATGAGCAAAATAATAATAGGAATGAAAGAATAAGCTGCATCAACAACACTAATATTCTGTTTCCAATGCCATGCTAACCCTTGTTTTTTAGCAGTTGGTAGGAATACTAGTAAAGCTACTGCTGCAAACCTAGCCAATGCACCAATCACAAGAAATCCAATAAGATGATCGGTTGAAAAAGTACTTAATAGTAAATAAATCATCATCGTCTTCCAGATCAGCAGAAAAAATAGCGTAATGATCCCAAAGCTCCCAACGTGTGGGTCTTTCATAATCTGCCACTTTTTTTCTAGAGGGGCATTAGATCCAACAGCATCAGCTACATCCATTAATCCATCCAAGTGGAGTCCGCCTGTTAACCATACCCAGAGCGAAATGATAATAAGTGTGAGAAATTCAGCTGGAACATAAGAAATTAGTAAAAGTCCTATCCCTACTAAAATCCCTCCTATGACTATTCCAATTGTAGGATAAAACCGAATCGCCCATCTACTCGTCCTCTCGTTCCATGGACATTCCACTGGAACTGGAATTCTCGTAAGAAATTGCACTGCTAATAAAAATCCGTATATCATTTCTTTCACGAAAATTCTTCTCCCTTCCACTCCAATGCCATCCCTGCAATCACTTGCACAGCTGAGTCTGCTTGTTTAACGACGTATTGATGAATCCGTTCCAACTCGTAAATATAGTCTAGAACCATCGAATCCATCACCATTGGTTCCCCTTCATTAACATCATTGGACACAAATATAAGCGTCTGATGTTTTTCTTTTGCCTTCATGATAAGCGTTTGAAGCATGTTTATCACACCAATTTGATTCACTTCGTTAAATTCCGTGAAAAAAGATGACCCGTGTGTATCTGATGAATAAAGCATGTTACTTAACCAAATTGTCAGACAATCAATTAAAACGACGTCACCGATCTTCGTTTTTAGAGGAATGGATGCCAGATCGAAAGGTTCTTCTATCGTATGCCACGATTCTGTTCGGTCCTCTTTGTGGAAACGAATTCGTTCTGCCATTTCATCATCTGTGATTTTTGCTGTAGCAACATATACTAGACGACTAGGAATGTCTCGTTGGTGATGAATCATCATTGCCTTTTCTTCAGCAAAACGACTTTTTCCAGATCTCGCTCCACCAGACACAAAAATAATCATCCTCGATCCCTCCAATCGGCAAGCGCCTTCAAAAGCAAGTCATTATCCTGTTGAGATCGAACTGCAAATCGAAGGTAATTTCCGTTTAACTGTTTGAAATTATCTGTATGTCTAGGAAGGACGCCGTGATGGAATAAAAAATGAAATAATTCCCCTGTTGAATCAGGTTTCTCATTATCTCTCAGAAGATAAAAATTAACGGCTGACGGAGACATATAGAAATTCAGCTTCACTAATTGTTCTCTTATTCGTGCTAATTCCTCTCGGAAAAATTGTTGCGACACCGAAACAAATGACTGATTATTTACGATCGCTGGAATGATAGCCTCAGCAAAAGCATTCACACTCCATGGAATCTGCCATTGTTTTAACAATTTAATAATTTCACGGTTCGCTAACAAATAACCTACTCGAACACCTGGTATGGCGTACATTTTTGTTAAAGACCTTAATAAAATGAGATTTTCATAATCTTTTAACAGATGAACTAAGTTTGCACCATCGCCTAAAAAGTCAACAAACGCTTCATCAACGACGAGGAATGTGCCAGTCTTTTTAGCCTTCTCCAATATTCTCCTTATGTCTGATTCTTGTGCAACTGTCCCTGTTGGGTTATTTGGACGGCAGAGGAAGACGACGTCCGCCCAATCTAACTGCTCGATGATTTGTTCTAATGGAAGTCGGCATTCATCGTTCATATGTAAAAAAACATCTTCCACTTCTAAGTGGTAATGCTTACAAGCTCGTTCATATTCAGAAAAGGTTGGCTGAATGATGAGCGCATGTTTCCCTTCAAATAACTTTGCCGTTAAAAATATCGCTTCCGCTCCGCCATTTGTCACGAGCACTTCCTCATCATGAACCTGATCAAATGCAGCCAAACTACGATTCGCTTTTGCATAGGATGGATCTGGATAATGGCTAATTTGATCATAACTATTTTTTAATGCTTCCTTCAGCCAAGAAGGAGGACCAAAAGGGTGGATATTTGCACTAAAATCGATAACATCCTTCTCTATATGGAATTTTCGTTTCATCTCTGTAGGTTGTCCACCATGGTCTGGCCATTGGATTTCCATATCCTATCCCTCCACTTTTTAAATAACAAACCAAATAAACGAAAAGAGTAAATAAAACAAGATCCATCCACCATGCATGAGTCCAATTGACTTGTAGATATGCTGACAAGTTAAAGGCTGCAACGGATCACCCATTTCCGCTCGGTGTGAAACAATACCTTTGTATTCATTTCTTCCACCTAACTGCACCCCCATTAGAGCGGCAACCATGGCTTCCGACCACCCACTGTTAGGGCTAGGGTGTTTTTTCGCATCTCTCATCGTTACGAGCCATGCTTTTCGCCACCTAGATCCTTTCATAAAAAACGAACCAAGCCAAAACGTTAGCGACGTGATTCTTGCTGGCACCCAATTCACCAAGTCATCAAGTTTTGCTGAGGCCCAACCAAATTCACTGTACCGCTCGTTTTTATATCCCACCATGGAATCAAGTGTGTTAATCGAACGGTATGCCATTGCCAGTGGTGCACCGCCAATAAAAGCCCAAAACAGCGGAGCGGTAATCCCGTCCACTGTATTTTCAGCAACTGTTTCTACTGCCCCACGGACAATGTCTTTTTCCTCCAGTTTTTGAGTATCCCGACCAACGATCATACTCAATTCATATCGAGCTTCGACTAAATGCCCTTGTGATAAAGGGAGAGCGACTTGCAAAGCGGCTTGTCTCAATCCTTTGATCGCAATCGTTGACGAAATAAGATACACCTCTACCAACATTCCAACTAACACGTGTATGTGGTAAAACAGACCTAAAATACTTACCGAACCGATGATTACAACACCTACAACTACTGTTGTCGTGAGAATACCATGATTTTTTTTTCGACGGGCTGATCCATGGTTCCACTTTTTATCAAGAAACGAAATCAATTTTCCAAAACCAATGACTGGATGAGGCAACCACTTCGGGTCACCAATGATAATATCAAGTAAGATCGCTGCTGTAATGATCCAAATTCTTGTTTCAATTAAAAAGTCGATCATCGTCGATCTAACCTAGATTTCGATTTTACTGTCGCTTTTTTTGTTGCTTCGTAAACAGCATTCCCTATTGCTTTTCCTACAACCGTCCCTGAGCCAGCATATGGTGTTTTTTCCCCTCTTTGTGTGACACCAATTAAGATACTATCTGTGGAAGTACCTGTTGCATGCGTGTTTGTAAATGGATCTTTTACGCCTAGGTCATGCAAAGCTTTCGTTTTCGCTTCCGTAGCTGACGTACAAGCATTGACAAGAGCTCCATCCGTTAAATGAGCGTCAATAAATACCATCGTATTAATCGTACCTATCTGATTGATTCTTTCGTCCATTCCAGAACTTGTTATATCAACGGCATTTCCGACTCCAGCTGTGACCATAACGACTAACTGCATGCCATGTTCCGTCTTATTAACAAGAACCATATCCTCTAGTTGAACGGCTGTCATCATTCCAGCAGATAGCTCTGTGGGAATTCCCCAGTTACTCATCCAGTTTTCCATATCATCAATAGGATCTCCGCCGTCATAATTTTTGTTCACATGGAAGTTACAGAAATGCTTCAACCATTGGATTCCTTCTCCAATCACACTATTGGATATTGTTCTTAATGGTTCGTCAAATTCCAGATGAATAAACCCTTCATTTTGTTCTAACTTAAACGATTCGTTTAATTCTTTCTTGGCTTTTGGTTCTTCTAAGTTTGGCGTCATCAATAGCTGCGGTTTTGGCACGTGAGGGTGAGAGTGTGCCGTCACTTTCACCTCATAAACATCTTCCAACTGTTGTTCATTTCTAAGGATGTCAACACCACCAACCTTTTGAAACGTTCCTTTATTTAATAGGGCAACTCGATCGGCGTAAAGAGAAGCAACGTTTAGATCATGTAAAATAGCAAAAATGGTTAACTTATGTTCCCTTTGCCATCTTTTCAATAAATCGAGCATGTAAAACGAATGTTTTACGTCCAAGTGGTTTGTCGGTTCATCTAATAAAAGGACTTTTGGTTGTTGAGCCAATGCTTTTGCAAGAAGCACCCGCTGTTTTTCACCACCACTTAAAAGCCGAAACTGAGTATCGCGATAACAAACAACATTTGCAAGCTCCATTACTTCTTCAATGATCATTCGATCGTTTTTCGATAAACTCTTAAAAACACCTTTTTGAAAGGCGTATCGTCCAAGACTTACAATTTCCTCCACTGTAAAATCAAATGAAACGTGAGCCTCTTGCGTTAGAACGGCCATTTGTTTCGCTTTTTCAAGTGGTGATAACTTAGAAATAAGTTGACCATCAATCGCAATTTCACCTGTTTTCATCGGAAGACTACCGGTGATCAATTTAAAAAGCGTCGTTTTCCCGCTTCCGTTCGGTCCAAGCAGTCCAAAGAATTCTCCTTTTCCGATCTTGAAATCAACTCCACGAATAATCGGTCGGTTAGTCGTATAGCCACCTTCAAGATCTTTGACCTGGATCATAGCGTTTTCCCCTTTCCAAGCCGATTTCGAATCAGCAACAGTGCGAAAACTGGAGCTCCAATCAATGCGGTAATAACTCCGATCGGGAGCTCTTTTGGTGCAATAATTGTTTTTGAAACTAAATCAGCTATAATTAGAAATCCTCCACCGACAAGAAATGATAAAGGTAGGACATGACGGTGGTTAGGTCCAGTAATGAGACGAACCAAATGTGGAATAACTAACCCAACAAATCCAATCGTTCCAGACACGGCAACTGACGCTCCCGTTAATAGTGATGCACCACCTAAAATGAAATATTTCCCTCTTTTCACATTCACACCGATATGTTCCGCTGCTTCTTCCCCTAAAGCAAGGGCATTCAATTCTCTATAATGAATCAACAATACAAACATTCCGACCACCATAAATGGAACAATTAATTGCACATGGCTCCACCCTCTCATACCAACACTTCCGTAAAGCCAGTAAATAATTTGTGTCATCGAATCTTGGTCGCCAAGTGAAATGATTAACGAGATGATCGCACCAATAAATGAACTCATAATAATACCTGCTAGAATAATCGTTTCAATTGCCATGCTCCGACTAGCGATTTTGACAAGACCAAAAACGAGCATAAGAGCGATGAAACCACCTAAAATAGAAATAAAAGGAAGGGTGAATGCTCCTAGTCCAACAATCGTCAGTTGAAAAAATATGACAATGACTGCCCCTAATGCTGCCCCTGACGATACACCAATCGTGTAAGGATCAGCTAACGGATTTCTGAGCAATCCTTGAAACGCCGCACCCGCCAGTGCTAGTGATGCCCCGACACTAAACGCTAACAGCACACGGGGAAGTCGAATATCCCAAATAATACTCTCTTGATTGTTCGGTATGTCTGAGACCAACTGCCAGCCAAACACATTGTCAAAAATGATGTGGATGATGTTTGGTACAGGGATCGTCACACTACTTATAAATAGACCAAAGAGGATTGTACTAAGTACAAATCCCCCACTAATTAGATAGACCCAGAATATTCGCTTATTCAAAAACTTCTGGGTAGACGAGCTCGGCAAGTGTTTCCACTCCTTCGATTAACCTTGGTCCTGGTCGAGTGACCGTGTCGTTATCCACATCATAAATTCTTTCATTCTCAATCGCAGGGATATCTGACCAACCTTCACGTGACACTACTTCATCGATTGGATCTTCCACATAATATCCGTACGTTGTGACAATCACATCTGGATTTAACGAAACAATTTCTTCTTCCGTCATATTGACCCAACCTTCTTGTTCTCCCGCAGCATTTACTGCATGAATCGCTTCTAACATTTCGTGCATAAATGTTCCTTGGCCTGTTGTAAAAATGTCTGGAGAAGGAGCTACTTCTACCCACACTTTTTTCTGATCTTCTTCAGAAATTTCGGATGCCTGTTCCTTGATTTCCGCTAAGCTTTCTTGCATGTCTGTCACAATTTCTTCTGCTTTGTCTGTAGTTCCTGTAACCGTTCCTAGTAACCCAATCGCATCATACACTTCTTCGAAAGAGTTGCCTCCTTCAATAACGATGACATCAATCCCTGCTTCTTCATATTGATCCAAAATATCGGAATGATTTTGCGCATGGTAGCCTTGAACAAGTGCCAAATCTGGCTCCATCGATAAGATCAATTCTGCATCCATATCTTGCGCACCTACAACATCAATATCTGCCGTTTCTACAGGATAATTACAATACTCCGATACACCAATTAATCGGTCACCCGCGCCTAGTTCAAACACAATTTCTGTATTACTAGGCAATAACGATACGATTGTTTCTGGTTCTTTTTCAATCGTGATTTCTTCCCCCGTACTATCGGTAACGGTGACTGGAAATTCATCTCCACTTGCTTCATTTCCTTCATCTGCATCGTTCTCGCTAGCGTTTTCATCTTTGTTGTTATTAACGGATTCTTCCGTCGTTCCTTCGTTATCACCATTTACATTTTCTACGTCACCATTCGCATTGTCTCCACAAGCCGTCATCAAGATCAATAATAACGCTGAAACGATCGTTAATTGCCCCCACTTTTGCATCATCTTTTTCATCACTTCTCCTCCTATGTTTTCTTTTTCTCCGAAATAAAAAACGCTCTCCCTATAGGAAAGCGTTGAATGTAAAAGTCACGGTTGGATCCAGACAACTTTTCATCTTACCAAAAAGTGTCATTGATTATCCTGTGAACATTAAAACATCCCTTTTCCTCGAAGGTGTTTACAAACAACTAGGCAGGTCTCCTGACTTACGTCTCATCGGATCAGCTACCCCTTCCCGTGAAAATAAAAAACACAGTGGGATATTCGTAGCTTTCCTAAACGCTTACAGTGGCGGGACCGTGTCGGACTTAAACCGACTTCCCTTTTAACTTTAAACGGATTGTTTAAAGAACCTCGTTGCATATATGAAATTAATACTCTTGCTAATAAATTCAGTATAATCCAGTTTTTATATAATGTAAATTTAATTTTTTACCTTTATCGACTTTTGTTCTTTAGAAATTCCAGCGGAAGAGAACGTAGCCATTTTTTTTAAAATTTGCAACGAAGATTCTAATATCGGAAAGGCGAGAGCTGCTCCAGTTCCTTCACCTAGTCGAAGACCCAAGTCTAATATGGGTCTCGCGTGAAGCAAGTCGAGAGCTAGGCCATGCCCCTTTTCTTCAGAACGATGACTAAATATGAAATAGTCCGAAACATTTTCAGATAATTTTGTTGCCAATATCGCTGATATCGTGCAAATGAACCCATCGACTATAATAGGTGTTCGTCTTGACGCTGCTTTTAACATCGCTCCTGTCATTCCGGCAATTTCTAGTCCACCTATTTTCGATAATATATCAAGGACGTCGTTACGGTCTGGTTGACGCTCAGCTAATGCTTGTTGAATTACTTCTCGTTTTTTTTGGAGCATTTCCTCCGTTATTCCTGTGCCTCTCCCTACGATATCCTCTAGATCGCCCTCGCTTAATAACGCAAGGATTGCACTGCTGCTCGTCGTGTTTCCAATCCCCATTTCACCTAATATCAGTGACTTAGCCCCATTGTCGATCATCTTTTCCGCGACTTCCATCCCTACTTCCATTGCTTGTTGCGCTTCTTCTCTCGACATCGCATTCTCACGTAAAAAACTAGCCGTTCCATATTTCACTTTTTTGGCAACATACCCATCTCCATCTAAATCAGATGCAACACCAATATCTACGATCTCAAACATGGCGTTAATTTCTTTCGTCAATACGTTGATTGCCGCGCCATCGCCTAAAAAATTATAGACCATCTGGGCTGTCACTTCTTGAGGGTAAGCCGATACGCCTTCATTTGCAATTCCATGATCTGCCGCGAACACAATCGATCCAGGTGGAGATATAGTCGGAAACATATCTCCTGTCATTTCTGCAAGTTGAATCGCTAGTTCCTCTAACCTTCCAAGACTCCCTTTTGGTTTCGTCAAATCATTTAAATGCGCAAGTACTTCTTTCCCTACTTGTTTATCTTTCGGAGAAATTTGTTTCATTGTTTTTTCCATCTTCTTGACCTTCTCTCTGAATAGTCTAGTTTTCTTGAAACGTTTGCATTTTTTCTTCTATCCAATCCACGTTAAGATGACCTTCGACAACCGCTGCCAAATTTTGAAATGCTTCTTCTTTCAGTGCAAGAAACTCAACACGATGATCAATTGGTGCCAATCCCTTTTCCTCGCGTAAATGGTTTAATAGCAGGCGTCTAAACTGGTCATTTTCAAAAATTCCGTGAAAGTACGTTCCGATGATGCGTTCATTCGTACTGATAAACCCATCTTCCTCACCATCGTTTACATCAATAAACGAGTCACCGTCATTATTTGAAAAATGAGACACTCCCATATGGATTTCATAACCAGAAACAGCTATTTCTTCTCCTAAATAAGTAACCGTTCCTTTAGACAAAACCGTCCGTTTTTTCTCCGTTAACGTGGTCTGTAAATGATCAATCAATCCCAATCCTGTTATCGACTTGACTCCGGACTCCACAGCATTCGGATCTGATATCGTGTTACCAAGCATTTGATACCCACCACATATGCCAACAACAAGAGTCCTGTTTTCCTTAACGAGTGTGAGGATCTTTTTAACTAGACCATTGCCATGAAGAAATGCCACGTCTTCTAACGTGTTTTTACTTCCAGGTAAGATAATTAAATCTGGATTTCCTAACTGTTTTTTTGACCGGACAAACCGCACACTGCAATCCGGCTCTCTCATCAATGGATCAAGGTCCGTAAAATTAGAGATGCGTGGGTATGAGATAACGGCAATATCCAATTCCTTTTCTTCGTCCTTATAGGTTGCATACTGTTCCAACGCCAGCGAGTCTTCTGCCTCAATGTTCAAGTGATCGATATGTGGAACGACACCTAAAACCGGTAAACCCGTATATTCTTCAAACCAATCCAGACCTGGTTCAAGTAGCTTGACGTCTCCACGAAATTTATTGATCACTACCCCAATGACACGTTTCCGATCCTCTCGTTCGAGGAGCTGTAACGTCCCTACTAAACTAGCAAACACGCCACCTTTATCAATATCCCCAACTAAAATAACCGGAGCATTTGCGATGTTAGCCACCCGCATATTCACCAATTCTCGGTCATTCAAATTCACTTCCGCTGGACTTCCCGCTCCTTCGATAACAATTCGCTCATAATTTTCTGCAAGGGTCTCATAACTTTCCGTGATTAATTTAAGCCCTTCATCGTAAAAATCCTGACGGTACTCTCCAGCCTTCATATTTTTGTATGGTATACCATGAACAACAATTTGCGACTGAAACTCCCCTGTTGGTTTAATCAACACTGGATTCATATCCGTCGTTGCAACAACTCCTGCTGCTTCTGCTTGAACACCTTGAGCACGACCAATTTCCTTTCCATCCACCGTAATATAGGAATTCAACGCCATATTCTGGGACTTAAATGGCGCCGTTTTATACCCCTTTTCTGAAAAAATCCGACATAATGCTGTGCAAATAATGCTTTTCCCTGCATCGGAATGAGTTCCTTGAATCATTATTGGCAACCCTTTAGTCATCGTTTTTCCACTCCAAACATCGATGAATCCAGGACTCTGCTAATGAAGGGTTGGAAGCAAAGTGAAGATGAGTGTAACCAGCAACTAGATTATTTGTAACAACACCTTCTTTAGTAAAACCATGCCTACCTTCTGTTTCAAAAGCTGCATTCATTGACTCTCTTGCTTCGTAAGTAGAGTAATGAAATTCATGCCCTCTTACTTTTTCACCATTGTTGAGTAAAAAGTTTCCCTTTAATCCGCTCACTTCTCGGTAGCCAAGTGCTGCTAATCGATCCGTCATGGAAATAACACCAGGGAGTAGACCTACCATAGGGTACGTTAGCTTGTCCGATGTCACCATTGATTCACATAGATACATAAAACCACCGCACTCAGCAAACGTTGGCATTCCTCTCTCTATTGCATGTTTAATGGAGTTCTTCACATCGATAAACGACGATAACTTTTCGGCGTACTCTTCTGGAAATCCTCCGCCAATGTATAATCCATGGACGCCTGTTGGAAGCGTTTCCCCTAAAAGTGGTGAAAAATAAACAAGCTCTGCCCCATAAGCTTCCAATAATTCTAGATTTTCTTCGTAATAGAAGTTAAAAGCTTCGTCCCTTGCGATCGCTAGCTTTACAACAGGGGTATTTTGACGACGTGTAAACAGGTCCGATTGCTGTTCAACAGCTGGAGAAGTTTGCGAGATATCATAAATCTGATCAAGATCAACTGTTTGCGAAACAACCTTGCCTATTTCGTCAAAAAATGGCGTTAATTCCCCTCTTTCCACAGATGGAATCAATCCTAAATGTCGTTCTGGCATCGTCAGATTTGTGTCTTTCGTTAAATAACCGACAACTGGGATCTGACACTCCTGTTCAATCGCTTTTTTCACAAGGAAGTAGTGTCCTTCACTCCCAACTTGATTGGCGATAACTCCAACGATATTCACGTTTTCATTGAATAATTGAAACCCCTTCACAATCGCCGCTGCGCTTCGAGCCATCGCATTACACTGGACAACAAGCAAAACAGGGCTATCTGTCATCACACTAATGTCAGCTGTGCTCCCTTCATCAGACGTTGGATCTTTCCCATCGTAAAGACCCATGACCCCTTCGATGATGGATATATCTGCTCCAATGCTTCCTTTATGCAACACTTCTTTTAGCGTTTGTTCTTTTAGCATCCAACTGTCTAAGTTACGAGATTTCCTTCCAGAAACAGCCGTGTGATAGGATGGATCGATATAGTCGGGACCACATTTAAATCCTTGTACGATCAAGCCCTTTTGTTTCAAAGCCGACATGATACCAATCGTTAAGGTCGTTTTCCCAACACCACTGCTTGTTCCAGCAATGACTAACCGTCTGCTTTTCTCGTTTGCGGTTTCCATATTCATTAATATTCGATTCCTTTAATTGCTGGAATCCCCTCATCATAATAGTGTTTCTCTGCTTCAACGACGGAAACGAGGTCTGCAAGGTCCTTAATTTTTGGATGAGCATCCCTACCAGTTAACAGAAGATGGACGTGTTTTGGTCTATTTTTTATTACTTCTAACACATCTTCAAGTGGTAACACATCATCGATTGGAAACGTCTCAATGGCCAAAGCATTATTGATTTCATCTAAAATGATGACATCAAACTCTCCACTCATGATCGCTTCTTTCGCAATAGGCCATCCATTGGCAAGGGCCTCTCTATGTTCTGCTGGTGTTTTTGTCCACGTAAAACCTCTTCCTAGTTGAAGCATCTCGATTCCAAGTTTTTTAAGCGCAATTTGCTCGCCGTACGTTCGTTCTGGTGATTTGATAAACTGAAAAATTTTCACGTTAAAATCATGTCCTGCGGCGCGAAGAGCTACCCCTAATGATGAAGTGGTTTTCCCTTTTCCATTTCCTGTGTGCACGAGCGTCATGCCTCGCTGTTTCTTTTCACCCATCTTGGCCGTCCTCCTTTTATTCGTTCCAAATAAAAAACGCTTCCCCTAAGGAAAGCGTTACATACGTATACCTATACATATTTCAGCGAAATATAGTAAGGTAACTGTTGTTTTTATAGCAACAGTTCGCACGTTCACGTCCTTTTCCTCGAAGGATGATGAAGCAACAAATAAGGCAGGTCTCCTGACTTACGTCTCAAAGGTTTTGTTGACTCCTTCCCGTGTTTCCACAGTGGTTATCATCAACATTCCTAAACGTTTACAGTGGCGGGACCGTACTGGAATTTCACCAGTTTCCCTTTTAACCTTTTCCGAATGATCACTAGAAAAAGGAACCTATTTGTAACTATGTCATTGTCTTTTATTTGTACACAGTATAATGGAGCGTCAGTGGAAAGTAAACGGACAATTTAGTCATTTCATTCTAAAAGATGATTTTCATTCATGTGTGCACAAAAATATAACGAATGCAATTGTATTTTTCATCTAATTTAGATATGATTATCAAAGTAACTGGAAAATCGTTTGCACAACTTGTTCGTGCATGATAAATAAAAAGAGATATATTGGAATAATGAGGTGGAGAACATGGAAAGAACGTGGTGGAAAGAAGCAGTTGGGTACCAAGTGTATCCTCGAAGTTTTCAAGACAGTAATGGGGATGGGTTTGGTGACCTTCCTGGAATGATTCAGCGTCTCGACTATTTGAAAGACTTAGGCGTTGATTTTATCTGGATATGTCCGATGTATAAGTCTCCATTGGATGACAATGGTTATGATATTTCTGATTATCAAGACATTTTAGAAGACTTCGGCACGATGGCCGACTTTAATCAACTCCTTGACGAAGTTCATAAACGAGGAATGCGATTGATTATTGATTTAGTATTAAACCATACGAGTGACGAGCACCCTTGGTTCATTGAGTCTCGCTCAAATAAAGACAATCCAAAGAGAGATTGGTATATTTGGCGTGATGGGAAAAAAGGCCAAGAGCCCAATAACTGGGAAAGTATTTTCGGTGGTTCCGCGTGGGAATATGATGAAAAAACAAAGCAATATTTTCTTCACGTTTTCTCCCAACGCCAGCCTGATTTGAACTGGGAAAATCCAGAAGTAAGAAGCGCATTGTATGACATGGTTAATTGGTGGCTTGATAAAGGCGTAGACGGCTTTCGAATTGATGCTATTAGTCATATTAAGAAACGTCCAGAATTCCCAGACTTACCGAACCCAGATGAAAAGAAATATGTTCCTTCTTTCGACATGCACATGAATCAAGAAGGCATACACGATTATTTACAAGAATATAAAGAGGAAACATATGCAAAATATCCAAATACGATGACCGTCGGTGAAGCCAATGGGGTTAGCGTTGATGAAGCGCACTTATGGGTTGGTGAAGAAGGCAAAATGGATATGGTGTTTCAATTTGAACATTTGGACTTGTGGGACTATGAAGTTGGTGGCGGTCTAGATGTTGTTGAGCTGAAAAAAGTGTTAACCCGTTGGCAAAAAGGGTTAGAGCATGATGGCTGGAATGCATTATTTATTGAAAACCATGATAAAGCTCGTGTTGTATCCACGTGGGGCGACGACAAGAAATATTGGCGCGAAAGTACAACGGCGCTTGGTGCAATGTACTTCCTTATGAAAGGGACACCTTACATTTATCAAGGTCAAGAGATCGGCATGACGAATATTTATTTCGACGACATTGATGAGTACAACGACGTTGCTGCGAAGAATATGTATCGTGAGCAAACTGCGGCAGGTGTTTCTCCGAAAGAAATTATTGATGTTTTAGCGCACACGTCTAGAGATAATAGCCGTACACCGATGCAATGGACAGATGAGACGAACGCCGGTTTCACTACTGGTAAGCCATGGCTTAAAGTGAATCCAAATTATAAGGAAATCAATGTTGAGAAGCAGTTGGAAGATAACAATTCTATCCTTCATTTTTATAAAAAGATGATTCAGCTGAAAAAGAACCACGACATTTTCACGTATGGAAGCTACGACTTATTGTTAGCGGATGATGAGCAAATTTTCTCTTATAAACGTGAACTTAATGGAGAAATAGCCGTTATTATCACAAACTTAACATCTGAAAATGCCAAGTGGGTAGCAGAAGACGATTCCCAACCCCTTTCAAGTGAACAACTTGCATTAGCAAACTTGAACACAGACGCTCACTCGGCATCAACGACAATTTCTTTAAAACCATATGAAGCGAGAGTTTATTTAGTTAAAAAATAAGTGTTTTAAGAGCAAACCCGGAGCGGATGATGATTTTCCGCTCGAGTTTGCTCTTTTTTGGTTGGTTTCAAATTTTGAAAATGCATGTTTTTCTGCGGAAGTGCATTATAGAATCGGGGGAATGCATTATAAATTTGCGGAAGTGCATTATAGAATCACGAAAGTGCATTATAGATCTGAGGAAGTGCATTATAGAATCACGAAATTGCATTATGACAATTTTCGACACACGACACACTCGCGACATGCCCAACACCGAACGCCACCCATCTCACTGGTGCCCTCGAAAACATTCACAAATACTCTACTTACACATCTTTTTCTCAAAAAAATCACTTATTCCATTGATTATATGACACCCTTGTCATATAATCAAAGTAACGATATGACAACCTTGTCACAATTACAAAAAAGCATCTCGAGAGGAGTGAATTTATGCCGACCCCAACGTTTTTTAACTTACCCAAACAGAAAAGTCAACGCATCATAGACGTTGCTATTGATGAATTTGCTTCCGCTCATTTTAATGATGTGAGCATTAATCAGCTAATTAAACGAGCTGAAATATCAAGAGGGAGCTTTTATCAATATTTTGAAAACCTTGAGGACCTCTATTGTCACATTACAGAACAAATTGCACATGAAAAATTGTCGTACTTGCATGCATACCTTGAAAAAAAAGATGCGTCTTTTTTTGAACGGCTGAAAGGGTTATATTCCACTGGACTAACGTTTGCCATGACGCATCCAAAATATGCACAAATAGGGAACCTTTTATTCAAAGGAGACCCTGTATTTAAGCAAAAGATCTTTGGGGAGCAAGAGCAGCAATCAAAACAATTTTTCATCGATCTCTTGCAATCAGCACAAAACAAAGGGGAAATTCGCTCTGATATAAATATTCAAACAGCTGCCTTTTTGTTTTACCAAATGAATCTATCCATTAGTGACTATTATCTAACAGGAACAACATGGTTTGAGAGCCCAGAAGAATATTTGATTGCTGTTGATGAGATGATCAATATTTTCAAACGAGGTGTAGAAACTAAAAAGGGGGAATAAAAATGTTTCAAGTGGAGCAACTATCTTACACGTATCCAAATGGGAATGAGCAAACGCTAAAGGATGTGAACTTCCACGTTAATAAAGGAGAAATCTTCGGTTTGCTTGGTCCAAGTGGTGTTGGAAAAAGTACGACGCAAAAGGTTCTAACCAAGCTTATTCAAAATTATAAAGGTGCCGTTCTTTACAAAGGTAAAGATTTGACTCAATACGGTAAAGATTATTTTGAAGACATAGGTGTAGGCTTTGAAATGCCTGTCCATTTTTCTAAATTAACAGCGGAGGAGAACATTTCTTTTTTCAAAAAATTATACAAAAATCCCGCTGATACGGATGCCCTCTTGAAACGAGTAGGTCTTTACGACGATCGCAAAAAGAAAGTCAGTGAGTTTTCGAAAGGCATGAAAGTACGACTCAATTTCGTGAGAGCGATGATCAATCAACCTACCATGTTATTTCTAGATGAACCGACAAATGGGCTCGATCCAGTCAATTCAAGAATTATTAAAAATATGATGAAAGAATACCGTAATCAAGGCGGAACGATTCTTTTAACAACTCACTTGATGAATGACGTGGATGAACTGTGTGACCGCGTTGCGTTCATGGCAAACGGAACGATTGCGGAAATCGATTCACCGAAAAATTTAAAACAAAAGGGTAGTGCTCGCACAGTCATCGTTGAATATATGAGTGGGAATAAACAAAAAACAGATGTTTTTAACCTAGATACGATTGGGACAGACGACGCCTTTCTTTCTATTATCCAACAGCATAAGCTCTTAACAATGCACAGCCAAGAAACCACTCTGGAGGATATTTTCATTCAAATGACAGGAGTGAAAATCGATGACTAATTTCTTAAGGCTAACGGTCGGAGAAATTCAAAGAATGAACAAGTATCAAATACTTCCTTCCTCATTGTTCGTCATCTTATTTTGGATAGGATTTTTATACTTTGTCGATGATACCTTTATTAATCAAATGTTTGCTATCCTTGTTTTTGTTGATGCTTCCATTATGTCGATTATCTTCGTTGGCGCGACGATGTTTTTCGAAAAACAAGAAGGAACATTTCGGTCATTGATGGTATCACCAATCCGAAAAAGTGACTATATTCTTTCCAAAGGTGTTTCTATTGTCGTTTCCAATTTACTTACAGTTGTTCTTTTATTCGCTTTCGTGTATTGGGTAAAAGGTGCTAATATCAACCTAATTGGGTTTATAGCAGGTGTTTCTCTCATTGGTTTTTTCCACGCCATTCTAGGATTTTGGATGAGTTTCTATGCCAAAGATTTCACCAGTTTAATTATGCGATCATCTCTATATATGATTGTGTTTGTCGTTCCTGTCATTCTTGTGGAACTGCAAGTCATCCAAACAGAATGGTTTGCATACGTCCTATATATCATCCCAACACAAGCATCTATGAACGTGTTAAATGCCGCAGCTGGAATACCTCTGGAGACATGGGAAATATGGGTTTCAGCTAGTTATTTACTAGCAGTGACGATAGGAATCTTTTTTATCACGCTGAAGAAGTTCGATGTTTTTGCCCAAAAAGAAGGGGGACAATAACATGAGTGTTTACAGTAGTTTAATTGAAACGGAAGTGAAAAAGTGGACTCGTGATTCGTTAACGGCGTTTATGATTTTCTATCCGATTTTATTTGGTTTTTTGGGACGCTGGCTTGTGCCTTGGATCGAGGACGCTGACGGGATGAATTTAGAGCCGTATTACTATATCATTTTAGCAGGGCTGACGTTAATCGCCCCCCATATTTACGGTGCGATGATTGCATTTTCGATTATTGATGACCGAGAAGACCATATTTTCACATCTATACGAGTAACTCCTCTTCCCCTTTTTCAATTTTTATCTTTTCGACTTATGATGGGGGTTCTTCTTACGTTTTTAGCGAGCGTATACATCATCCTATTTTCAAATTTAGTTTCGATCGGAATGGGCTATGTAATCATGATTGGTTTCTTATCTGCACTCATCACTCCAATTATCACATTATTAATTAATTCTTTGGCTAAAAATAAAATGGAAGGGTTTGCGATGATGAAGGCAGTTGTTGGGGTTTTAATGATATTTACAGTAGCAGCGTTATTTTTTAATGATGCGAAACAATGGTTTTTTGCATTCGTCCCTGGATTTTGGCCTGCCAAAGTGTTAAGTACCTTGCTTTTACCTGACGGAACACTGCCTTTAAGTTTCCATGGATTTTATTGGATTGGTTTCGCATATATGATCATACTTCTCTATCTCGTTTACGGAGTTTTTAAGAAAAGAGGATTATCGTAATTAGAAACTTTAGAAGCTCAACTAGACATTGCGGCTTCATAGAAGGACGGGATGCCTCTTCGATAGCTTCGCTTTTCCATGAGGGATGGTGGGAAAGAGCATTGCTGGGGGCATCCCCGTTTCTCCATAAAGTAACGAAACCTTTATCAAGTGAATTAGTTGATTCTCTGCATCACCATATCTACATGAGGAATATCATCTTCTAGGTAAACGTCCGAAACGGCTCTAAAACCAAACGACTCGTAAAATTTCAGTGCATATTCTTGTGCTTGAATTTTAATCGCGTGTTCCCGGAGTTCCGTTGTTAAGAATTCGATCGATTTATTCATAATATCTCGGCCTAACCCTGTATTTCGATATGATTGTTCAACAAGAACTCTTCCTATCGATGCCTGTTCGTAGGCTACTCCAGCAGGAAGAAGTCGGGTATAGGCAATCACTTTTTCCTCTTTTTTCACATAGAGGTGATAGGCTTTCGGATCTTTTCCGTCTACTTCAGGATATGGGCAATTCTGTTCCACAACAAATACATTCACTCTTTCCTGCAAAATCTTATAGAGCTCGCTTGTTGAAAGCTCTTCAAACCTTTTTATGTACCACTCCATAATGATCTCCTCCAAATATTGAGCGAGCCCTGCAAAGAAAACTCCACCTAGTGATTTTATTTATTTTATCACTATTAACAGAATTTTCAACCTTACAATATGAAAGTGTCTACCTTGAAAAGAAAACACAGTAGAGAGAGTTACAGCATCGAATTAATTTCGGTATATAATATATGCCAGATAAATAAGGTAAGAAATGACAAGAATACTCCCTTCCCGCTTGTCAATCTTCCAATTTGTCCGAGAGAAGAAAAGCAAACTAATAGTTAGAAGAATCATAAATGAAACATCTAACAAGATTTTACTCTCTATTTGCAGGGGAGTAATAATAGAGGCAACTCCTAAAACAAAAAGGATGTTAAAGATACAACTTCCAACAATGTTACCCAAGGCAATATCACTATGTTTTTTCAAAGCAGCAGTAATAGATGTGACAAATTCAGGAAGCGAGGATCCTAAAGATACAACGGTTAACCCCACAAGTGTTTCACTCATACCAAATCGTATTGCAATGGAAGTGCTGCTTTCAACAACCCAATATCCACCTAAGATGATTGCTGCCAAGCCGAGCAACGTGACGATACTATTTTTCTTCCAGGCATTTACCTCATTATTTGCTTTCTTCTCTTCACTTGAAACAATGTCTTCTTGGCGGTGATTCATAGCTAATTCAAAAACGTAGTACATAAAAATAGCAAAAAATAATAGCAAAACAATCCCATCACCGCGTGACAATAAATTTGTGGACTCCGCGTCCATTCCTATGTCAGCAATTAACGCCATAAATGCGATACTCCCTAAAATAGTAAATGGTATTTCTTTTCGTACCGTTTGATTCTCAACTAATAAAGGAGAAATCACTGCTGTGAGACCAATCACTCCGGCAATATTAATAATATTACTACCAACGACGTTTCCAATCGTGACTCCTGGATTCCCTTCTAATGCAGCAATAATACTAACCGTTGCCTCTGGAGCTCCGGTTCCAAAAGCAACGATCGTAAGACCAACTAAGACAGGTGATACTCTTAGTAATCTTGCTATTTCAGAGGCACCCGTAACAAACAAATCCGCTCCTTTGATTAGTAAGATAAAACCTATCAATAACAATATATAAACCATACATATTTTCTCCTTCCATCTAGTCGACGGTTGTATTATGCATGGTTTTAATAGCAATTATTCTTTTCTACCAACTGAAACAACGATAGAGAGTTTGAATTTATCCTTCAAACAACGGCAAAATCACGCTAACTATCATTCCTTTTCCTACTTCTGATTCGAACGTCAATGATCCATTATGCTTTTTCACAATTTCTTTTACGATCGTCAAGCCTAATCCAGTTCCACCTGAAGAACGAGATCTCGACCGATCTAAACGATAAAACCTTTCCGTCAGTTTATCTAAAGCATCTTTAGGAAGTCCTTCCCCATAATCAATTACTTTTAAAATAGCTTTATCTTCTTTGATATCCATCATTAAATCAACATATTCTCCATGTTTCCCGTATCGAATCGCATTCTCAACTAAATTAATGACAACTTGCTCCATCCGTTTTTCATCACCATTGATGATCGTATCATTGTTTAAATCTAGCCTGATTTCCATTCCACGCTTTTTAGCTTCCAACGACATTCTTTCCACCACATCTTCAACTAATTGGGCGAACGGAATTGGCGCTAGTGTCATCGGATATTTATCTCCCTCCAATCGAGCTAAGTCGAGTAAGTCATGAACTAAATTTTCCATTCTAGAACCTTCAGAGTGAATTTTTTCAATATATTTCGTATCTAATGGCTCTCCATTTTCTTTTTGCTCAAGTAAAACTTCAGAATAACCTTTTAAATAACTTAATGGTGTTCTTAATTCGTGTGAGACATTACCGAGAAATTCTTGTTTCTTCATATCTGCTTCTGCTAGTGATGTACTCATATAATTAAATGAGGTTGCTAATTCTCCGATTTCATCATTATTTTCAACATCTATTTTTTTTGAAAAATCACCTTTTGACATAAACTTAGAGGCATAGATCATCTTTTCTATTGGCTTAATTACATAATTTGCAACTTTATTTAATACAAACACAATGACTAAAAAGGCAATAGCTAATCCTACAAACAATATTCCTCTTAACGATTGAAATGGGGCAAAAGCTGCAGTTACTGGTGTGGAAATGACAATTGCAGATTCAACAACATCGTCGTCATTTAACAATGGATTCATTATAATAAGGTAATCTTTGTCTATCCCACTTCTTGTTAAAATTAATGTTTCATCTTCTTCAAACTTGATCATTTCTTCTTCAGTTAACCGTGATTCTTCGTCTAGAAGAGGAATATCACTTGGAATTGTACCATTGATAACCTCAACAGAATCATCATAGACGATTTGAGCCGCAGCACAACGAGACATAAATACAATAAATCGATGAAATTCTTCTTTATTGTTTTCTTCCTCTTCATAATAAACTTCCTCAAGTGAATCACCACGTGCCTTTAATTGATTCACTTGGTTTTCTATATAAAATTGCTCATACAAATAATTAGTAAGTAAGACAATCGTGAACATCGTGATTATTGTAAATAGAATGATAAAAATCCACGTTTTTTGCTTAAGATTCCAAGTCATCATGAGTCACCTTCTCGAGAACATACCCGACACCATAAACAGTTTGGAAATATTCCCCTGCCTGCTTCATTTTATATCGTAATGTTTTCATATGGGTATCAATTGTTCGATGCCCTCCGTCCGTGTAGTTCATTCCCCATACTTGGTCCAATAATTGTTCACGACTAAATACTTGCTCAGGATGATGTAAAAAATGAAAAAGTAAATCATACTCTTTTCTCGTTAATTGAATCAACTCATTTTTCACATAAACTTTCCGTGCACTTGGTTTGCACGCTATTGCCCCATAGCTTAACTCATTTTTCTCTATCTCTTCATTAAATTGATAATTTCTTCTTAATTGAGCTTCGACTCGTGCAAGCAGTTCCCTAGGACTAAAAGGTTTAATTATATAATCATCCGCTCCGGATTTTAATCCTTGTATCCGATCATTTTCATCCGACTTTGCTGTAACCATGATGACAGGAATTTTTTTAGATAAGCGTATTTCTTTCAACGCTTCAAACCCATCCATAATCGGCATCATGACATCAAGTAAAATTAAATCTACTTTATGACTACTCACTTTTTCCAGTAACTCTTTACCATTTCCTGATGATAAAACATGGTAACCTTCTTTTGTAAGATAATCTGAAATAAATTCCACCATATTAACTTCATCATCGGCAATTAATACTGTATAGCGACTCAACATACCCACCCCCGTTATCGATCTTACTTCTATTCTACGAGATTTCTCACTCTTCATGTAGTCCTTCTCTAAAATTGTCCGATAATAGACAAATAAGGTGCTCTAGATTTTCTCTAGAACACCTTTTCTAAGATAATTAAATGAGTTTCGTTATAAAACAAACACGAGGAGTTGTGCTGCAATCGCAACAAAAATCAGTGCAAAAGGATATGCTGCAGCATATGCGATCGCTGGTTCATTTCCATCGGTCAACTGATTGACGGCTCCAAGACCCGGAGTACTCGTTAAACCTCCACAAAGTGCTCCTAAAGAGTGAAGAATACTTAAGTGGAATAGTTTTTTTGCCATTAAAAATCCAGCGAAAATTGGAAGAATCGTAATGAGTGCCCCTCCAAAAACGAGGCCGATCCCTTCTGCAATGACGACTTCAACAAGTCCTTCTCCAGCTGTCGTTCCTGCCCCCGCCAAAAATAATACGAGTCCAATATCTCCAATAACTTGATTAGAGGGCTGGAAAAATCGCGCACGAATCGGTCCTAATTTACCAAAATGTCCAATAATAAGAGCGACAAACAATGGTCCTCCTGCAACACCTAACGTCATCGTACCTAAACCAGGCAAGTAAATCGGTATCATCCCAACAAAAATTCCCATTAAAAGTATAAGGCTTAATGAAAAGATATGAATATTTGTCACCGCTAATTTCTTTCGACTAAATAAATGTTCCACTTCATTCAATCGATCCTCACTGCTTACTACGGTAAGAATATCCCCACGTTCCAATCGCCAACCTGGATTTTGATTGAATTCGAAACCCCCACGTTCCATTCTTGTTACTGTTACACCATATTTGCTTCTAAGACGAAGTTCTCGAACACTTTTCCCGATCATATCTTCCGAATCGACAGTTATTTTTCGTAATTTAATATTATCTACATTTGAAAAATCTGTCTCTACTGTTTGACCAATTTGATCACGTAGTTTTTCTAAATCTGATGGAATCCCTACAGCAACTAAGCGATCTCCTTTTAAGATTACGGTATCGCTGAGACTTATTATATTTCGATTCCCTCTTATCACTCGACTTATAACTGCTGAACTGTTAGGCATTAGTCGCAGCTCTTTTAACGTTCGCTTATTGATTTCATCTTTTGTCACTTCAATGGTCATCACTTCAGGAGACCCTTTATGTCGAACTGGACCAACCGTTTTTTTCAAATCTTTTTCCAAATCAATTTTTAATAGTTTTGGAAATAGCTGAACAAAAAGAACAACTGCTATCACGCCAAATGGATAAGCAATTCCATACCCAACCGAAGCAATTGGGTCGTTTGTAGCTTGGAGAGCAGATGCAAGTCCCGGTGTACTCGTTAGCGCTCCTGTCATCAACCCGATACTAAGGGCAGGAGATAGTCCAAATACTTTTGACACAAAAATTGTTGTCAATGCTGCAATAAAAACAATTAACAAACCAATGATCCCAAAAATAATCCCCGATGTTTTCATCATTCGAAAAAAGCGTGGCCCGGCTTGCAAACCAACAGCAACAATAAATAAACTGAGCCCGAGGTTTTGTACAATGGGAGAAATTTGAAATCCAAAGTGTCCAAATACCATGGCAACGAGAAGAACTCCGGATGTTCCTAAACTAAGTCCTTTAATTTTTCCCTGTCCGACCATTGATCCTAAAAATAAAATAACAAAAAGAAGCACAAGAGGCTCTTCTAGTAAATGAATTACGATGTCCAAAGCCTTCCCCTCCATCTAAAAAAACTCGCTAAATAGCTAAGTATGTATTGCTTCATTTATTCATTCATAAGTTAACCTTCATTATAGTCTTTTTATTTTCAAAAAAAAGCGATTAGACACTTAATATGAAAGGATTCACACTTTTGATGCAAAACGTTCGAATAGTTGTCAATGATATCGTTTCCAATTGTGAACTTTCACTTCCAATTTTCATTCGCAAAGATTCTAAATGGAACCTTCCCCGTTTTTTCAGATAACCCGAATGAAACATCATTGAAAAGGGACAAAATAATAGAGACTGACTGAATTAGAACATTAGAAAATCAAAGCGGACGAAAAGCGAGGGAGGCAAAAAAATGAAATATGTACTCATTCTCATTATTTTATTAAGTGCTTGCCAATCAGATTCTCATTCTATCGATCCTTATAAAATCAATCAACCATCGTCTCAACAGAAAAAAGTTGTGATGATCATGATCGACTCCATGATGAGTCATTCTCTTGACAAAAGTCTCGAACAAGGAAACGTCCCTGCTTTAGAATATTTAATTAACAAGGGTCACTATGAAAAGGAACTAGTCGTCCCTTTCCCGAGTATGTCTGTAACAGTAGAAAGCACACTTATTACAGGAACGATGCCAGACATGCACCAAGTCCCCGGATTAGCGTGGTTTAAAGCAGATGAGAATCGCCTCGTCAATTACGGTTCAAATTGGACATATTGGCTTAATAATGGACTTTATCAAGGAATATATGATGTTCTATCCAATTTAAATAATGACCATTTAAATCCTGAAGTCAGTACCGTGTTTGAAGAATTGTACGATCGAGGCCAATCATCTGGTTCGATAAATACGTTACTTTACCGCGGAAATATCGATCATCAGCTCAAGATTTTTCCAATAATCGATGGCTTAACTGACCTCCCTCAAACGATAAACACAGCTGGACCAGAAACGTTAGCTTTTGGCCGATTCAAAAAACCTCATGGATTAGAAGAAGTGCAGTTTAATGATGGAGTGTTTCACCGTTTCGGATTAATGGACAAATACTCGATGGAAATGACACAACAATTGGTTCAAAAAGGTTTGCAACCTCACTTTCTGTTGCTATTTTTACCGGATAATGACAAAAAGACACATAAACACGGACCAGATCATCTAGCTGGCTTAGAAAAAGCTGATAAGTATTTACAAGGAATTCTTGATAGCTATGGCAGTTGGGACAAAGCTTTGGATGAAAATGTCTTTATTATTTTCGGTGACCACGGTCAAGACCAGTTGGTTGAAAAACACGACGATCTTGCGATTAATTTAGATTCGATGTACAACGATTTTCAGATTGCTGATTTAGGTACCCCTGTAAACGAAGGGGAAATTGCTTTTGGAGTAAATCAACGAATGACTTACGTGTATGATCTTCATCATCACCATTCTTTGTCCTCTTTAGCAAAGCTTGCTATGGAAGATTCCCGTATCGATCTGGCTGCTTGGATAGAAAATGATTGGATAAATGTCCGAAGCCCAGACCATGAAGAAGAACTGTCTTTTAAACGTGGGGGGGATTGGATGGACCCTTACAATCAAAATTGGTCGTTACGAGGAAATACAGACGTCCTTGACTTGACACGGTCAGAATCCAATAAAAAAGGGATTTCATACAACCGATTTCCAGACGTTTTAAATCATTTAGAAACATCGTTAAAAAGTCATGAAACAGATAAACTAATTTTAGCTGCCAAACCAGGACACTCTTTTTTGTCTGAAGGTATCGCTACCCATGAAGACGGAGGGGAACACGGAGGTCTTCATAAAAATGATTTACTAGCTGCAATGGTTATTGCTGGAACGAATAAAAAACCTGAGTTCAATCGAATCGTTGATTTAAAGGAATTTGTAATGGAACTACTTGAAGAAAATGAAAATTAACCTTTATAAGCCCGTTTCTATAGCATATTTTATCGCAATTGAAAGAACACTAATAAAGAACAAGATTATCAAAAAAGGGTGGGAAAAAATGGACTATAAAAAGCACAAGAATCAATCCGTTAATGAAAATGAAAAAATTGCACCTGGAATAGACGAAGAAGATTCTTATGGGGAGGATGCGTCTAAAGAAGACAAAGAAGAAGGAGAGACGACGAAAGTGACTAGGCTTATTTATGATGAATATGACCACTCTTAAACCGTTTACTAAAAATATAGAGCACGAGGTACTTTCACAATAACTATCAAAGGGGCTATCCGTAATGAATAAACAACGTTCGAAAGTAATTGATATCCTGTCTGAAATCATCGATGCATTGTTTACGTTAGAATATGAACATCTTCAAAATGATATAAGTTCCAATAAAAGTTCAACCAACGTCTTTGAAGAAATGTAACATTCTCTCATAGTCAGGTGAAAAATAACTTATTATTTGCAAAGGACGTGTAAACCAGATGAAGTATTTCAAACCTGATTTTGAGCTCCATCATTTTTCTGACATCACAAAAGAATGGCTAGATAATAACAGAATCACTTATATTTTTTCTGATTTAGATAGTACGTTAGCGATACACGATAAACCTGGAGATCGTGATTTGACCAATTGGATAAATATGCTTAAACAGCAGAAGATCACATTAATTATTGCATCTAATAATAGTCAAGGAAGAGTTGATCGATTTTGTTCCCCTTTTCAAATCAATGGTTTTGGAAACTGTGGGAAACCTTTACCTCATCGCTTACGAAAACAGATGAATGGCACTAACCCAAATGAATGTCTTTTCTTAGGTGACCAATTACTAACTGATATTTGGTGCGGAAAACTGCTTAATATGAAAACTGCTTTAGTGAAACCAATAGGGAGAGAGCATGAACCGCTCCAAATCAAATTAAAGCGAAAAATAGAAAAACAAATGATAAAAAGATGGTATAAATGATCTTCACTAATTATTCTTTTCGTTATAATGCACTTTCTCGAATCTATAATGCACTTTCTCGATCCTATAATGCACTTCCCTCAATCTATAATGCACTTCCCTCAATCTATAATGCACTTTCGCTTCGCTACCTAGCCGTTCTCGCCGCCTCTCTTCAATACATCTATTTTAATCAAGATAGTTCATCAATATCATATCCTGCTTTTCTTAATTTTTCTAAGATTTGCTTAATATGTTCTGGATCTCTCGTTTCCAAAGATACTTGTAACTGCGTTTGTCCAGGAAATACTTTTACACCGACTCGTTGTTGATTTACATTCAAAATATTGGCTTCGAGTTCAGAAATCTTTCCGAGGATTTCTGGTAATTTCCCTGGTTTATCTTCAATCAATGTACGAAATGTTAAATAACGTCCCGATTCCATTAACCCATACTCAATAACTTTCGACACAAACGACACGTCTACGTTTCCACCACTCAGTATTGCAACAACTTTTTTATCTTTGATTGGTATTTTTTCGTACATCAAGGCAGCTAATGCTGTAGCTCCGGATCCTTCCACTACTAATTTATTTCTCTCCAATAATAGAAGCATCGTTTTAGCTAATTCTGTTTCCTCAACAATAAACAAATCATCAACATATTTTTCCACAATGTCATACGGTTTCTGTCCTGGTTTTTTCACAGCTATTCCGTCAGCCATCGTCGGTAAAGCATCAATTAATGTTGGTTGTTTTCGATCGATTGATTGCCCCATACTATTACAGCTACTAGCTTGAACACCATATACTTTTACATGAGGATGTGTTTCTTTAATGGCTTTTGCTAAACCTGCTATCAAGCCTCCGCCACCGATTGGACACACAATAGCATCGACATCTGGTAGTTGTTCAATTATTTCCAATCCTATAGTCCCTTGCCCCGCAATGATTGCATCATCATCGAATGCATGAACAAATGTTGCTTCCGTTTGTTCTTTAATTATTAAAGCTTCCGCTAATGCATCATCGAAGCTATGACCAGATAACTCTACCGTTGCACCATAACTTTTTGTTGCTTCTATTTTGCTCAAAGGCGCCCCCTTAGGCATCACGATCGTGCACGGTATAGCTAACATACGACATGCAAAGGCGACTCCTTGAGCATGATTCCCTGCTGAAGCGGCGATAATCCCTTTTTCCCTTTGTTTTTTGGTTAAAGAAATGATTTTATTATACGCTCCTCTCACTTTAAAAGAGCCCGTTTTTTGCATGTTTTCTAACTTTAAATATATTTTATTGTGGGAAAGAGAACTAAACGTATTAGAGTAATCCAAAGGTGTTTCATGGATCACACCTTTCATTTGTTCTCTAGCGTTAACAATTTCTTCATACGTAAGCACAATCATTTCCTCCTTAAAACATACATGATGATCTTGAAAACAACATACTTCTCTTTACCCCATCTTATTACGTAACATAACCTAAAATCGCAGAGACGCAATTACCGGTAAATGGTCTGAAGCCTCTCGTTCATTAGATGCAACGTACACAGTATTTATTTCAAAAAGATGATTACAAAATAAGTAATCTAACCTCCTTTTCGGTTTTATAGTAGGATACGTTTTACCGCAACCGTGACCAGAAACGTGCCACGCATCTTTGTATTTTTTTCGCATGTGATGCCACGCTCTCGAATTTGGTACCATGTTGAAATCCCCTATTACGAGTGATGGATAGATATTTCCTGATAGTTTTTTTGTGATAAAACGTATTTGCATATGATGAAGAAGCGGATTCAAACCTAAGTGCGTTATGTAAACATAAATTGGCCTTTGGTGGATGATGATACGTGCTTCTAACATTGATCTAGGTTCAGCTATAAATGGAATGAGATTAAATCGATACACTTCCGTTGACTCTATGGGATAGTGCGACAAAAGTCCATTTCCGTATTGTCTCCTTTCTTTTCTATTACGTGACTGTATAGAAAATGAAGGTCCAAAAGCATAGTCCATGTTTAGTTGATCAGCTAAGAAATGGATTTGATCTTTAAAATCACTTCGCTTCGAGAAATATTTATCCACTTCATTTAAACCAACAACCTCTGCTTCACTATTTCTGATCACGGAAGCAATTCTCATGAGATCAACATGATTATCCATCCCTTTACCGTGGTGTATATTAAAGGTCATGACTTTAATTTCCAACAAACTTCACCTCAAAACAACCTACTTCATTGGTTATAATTCCACCTTTAAGTATCCTTTATAAAACAATCATTGTATAATTCGCTCTTTCTGTCTCTATTTTCATTCTACTGTTTTCTTTATGAGTGATTATTTCTCCATATAAAGGTATTTCAAACACATTTTGCGGTAACTCTACTTCTCCTTTATCACTATGTATATGTCCTTCTCCGTGTAAGATCACTTCATCGTCTGATAAATAACCATCTTCATCGTGGCGTTCGATTTTACGAACATCCACTCTATTTAATTGAATTTGTACTTGATCTTCGTCAAACGATTCATTTTTCTCCACAGCAAGCTCTTTTTTAGTGATTAACAATGTCTTCTCCTTTTGCAATTCGAGCCATTCCGATACCGCTTGAACAGATTCGTTCATATCATTACCACCTTTACATTTTGTTCTTACTTTCTCCAGAATAAAGAACTTCATTCAACGTTTCTATAAATTAAATCTAATTACATGATTAGACTTTGTTCGAGTTTTATTTTACAAAAAAATAGATCTTTCTTTCTAAATCACACTAACTTTTTTCCTAATTTTCAGAATATACAGTCATTGCATACTTTTTTATAATATAATTTATTTAAATTGAAGGAGGCGATGGTGTGTTTAAAAGAAGTAGCATATTTTTTCTAGTATTTACCCTATTGATTAGCGGAAACGTATTATTTTTATCAGCTGAAACAGAAGCAGCTCGTGGAAGTCATCTTGTAGTCATTGGCGGATCTCTAGGTAGTGGGGATGCAGCAGATGATATCTATGAAACGATGATCGATCTATCAGGTGGAGAAGACGGTAAAATAGGAATAATTACAGCTAGTAGCTATCCTTATGATTGGGACTGTGAAGATTTCGGTGAATCTACTGATGGAGGTTGTAACGACCCTGATATTAGTAACAGCAAAATGAATGCCAATTATTATATTGATGCTTTTGATAGCTTTGGCATCGAAGCAGAGTGGGTTCCCGTTGATATTGCTAATATTGATGTAGCAGACGATCAAGAGTGGGCAGACCGAATTAGTAGTGGAGAGTTTTCTGGATTCTTCCTCGGTGGTGGGGACCAATCGAGATATATTACGTCTCTCGTTCGAGAAGATGATCAAGGGAATTGGTCTGATTCCGCTGTGCTTAGTGCAATGAGAGATAGGTTTGAAGAAGGGAAGTTGATGATAGCAGGATCTTCTGCTGGTGCCGCTGCACAGTCTTCTGAGTACATGATTACTGGGGGAGATAGCTATCGCGGTGTCACAGAAGGTGCGATAGAAGGATATCATACAGATGGTAGTGTATTAGGTTATTACGAAAATGGGGGTTTAGGTTTCTTCTCTTACGGCTTAGTTGATAGCCACTTCTCTGAAAGAGCAAGAGAAGGGAGAATGATCAGATTAGCTTCGGACGTGAATGTAGATAAAGTTTATGGCGTTGATGAAACAACTGCATTAGTCGTGAAAAATGCGAACCATCCTTCAGCTGAAATGGAAGTTGTTGGCGAAAATGGGGTGCAAATTTTTGACCTAAGCTCTTCCACATCTCAAAACAACCAGATCGAAGGGGAATGGGAAATTGATCAGGTGAAATCGACATACTTACATGACGGTGACCGTTATAAACCAAATCAAGGAAACGTCATTTTCAACTCTCAAAGTAACCCTTATAGAGGTCAAGGTTCTTCTGATCATACACATGATGATATTTTTTATGAAACGAATGCTTATAAAAACTTAACGAGAGACCTTGTTACGTCAGATGCTGAACACATAACAGGTACTTCTTTTGAGGATTCACCGCGATACGAGTTAACTGCTACACAAACGAAACAAACACAAGTAAGAATGAAATCTCACTATGGCCAAGAGCAATGGTCTTATGACGGTGTGATGGTAAAGATTAATCCTGAATAAAGACGAAGAGCACAGGGGGCATTAAATCCCCCGTGCTCTTATTTCTTATTTTTAAATCAATAAAATCAATGTGAAGCGCTGACCAATCCTCATCGATCGCTATTTACCTGACACCGTGATACCCGATCTCTTGGAGAGCTTACCATCCATTGCAACGGTTATTATATTCTTCTCTACCAATTCATATCCAATTTCATGTGTGAGAACAATAGAAACAGGGTAACTGACTCATAGAGTGAAACATTGTTTTACTTACCATGATTAGTTAATACATTAAGGAGTGTCGAAAACATGGAACGTTACAAAGTAGTTTTTGAATTTATGAATGGAAACGAAGAATCTTCTTATTTCACTGAAAACCCTTCTCCACGGGTGAATGATTGGTTAGAAAGGGAGAAAGGACATTGGATTCGTTTAGAAAACGCCATGATTAATATGGACAACATTAATGTGATCAGAATTTCAAAGGTAAAAATAAGTGACGATAATCAAGAAGAATTTATCGAGTGGATTTAATAAATTTGAAAGAGGCAGACAATATGTCTGCCTCTCTTTTTCACTTTGTATTGTTGCTTACGGTTGCTTGCGCCGCAGCTAAACGTGCTAACGGAACACGGTAAGGGGAACAACTCACATAATCTAACCCTTTTTCAAAGCAAAATTGAATCGAGCTTTTTTCTCCACCATGCTCACCACAAATACCTGTTTTCAACGTAGGTTTTGTTTGTCGTCCAAGTGTAACACCAGTCTCAACAAGTTTTCCAACCCCTTCTTGATCTAAAACCATAAACGGATTTTCTGCTAATGTTCCTTCATCGATATAATGCTGGAGAAACTTGCTCTCCGCATCATCTCTACTAAAGCCAAACGTTGTTTGCGTTAAGTCATTTGTTCCAAACGAGAAGAAATCTGCTTCTTCAGCTATTTTATCAGCAGTTAATGCTGCCCTTGGAATTTCTATCATCGTGCCCACTGTATAATCAATCTCATGACCTGTTTCTTCCACTACCTCTTTAGCAGCCTCAACCACTACTTGTCGCATTGCTTTTAATTCATTCACATCACCAACAAGCGGGATCATTACTTCTGGATTTACGTTTATTCCTTTAGATTTTAAATCGGATGCTGCATAAAAAATCGCCTTCGCTTGCATCGTATAAATTTCTGGATAAACCATTCCGAGACGACAACCTCGATGTCCAAGCATCGGATTAAATTCATCTAATTGACGAACTTTCCGAAGTAAAAACTCTTTTTCCTTTAACTCTGGTGAACCTGGGTCCGTGATTTGAAGTTTGGTCACATCAACAATTAACTCTTCTTTGTCAGGTAAAAATTCGTGTAACGGAGGATCTAATAACCTTATTGTTACCGGATGACCTTTCATCACTTCAAGAATTTTAGTGAAATCGCTTTGCTGCATTGGTAGAAGTTGATCCAATGCGACCATTCTCTCTTCAAACGACTCTGCTAAAATCATCTGCTGCACAATCGGAATTCGTTTTGAATCCATAAACATATGCTCTGTTCGACATAACCCGATGCCCCCTGCGCCAAACTCCAAAGCTTTTGCTGCATCTTCCGGATTATCTGCATTTGCCCGAACACCTAACGTTCGTTCGTCATCCGCCCAAGAAAGAAGTATTTGAAATTCTTTAGACAGTTCAGGAGCAATCATTGGTATTTCACCTAACATAATTTCTCCTGTTCCACCGTCAATCGTAATCGTATCTAAATAACGCACCACCGTATCCCCAACTCGAAACTCTTTATTTTTCAAATCGATCTTTAATCCTTCACAACCACAAATACACGCTTTCCCCATTCCTCGTGCAACAACAGCGGCATGGCTCGTCATACCTCCACGACTCGTTACTACTGCTTCCGCCGATACGATACCATGAATATCATCTGGTGTTGTTTCTGGTCTGACAAGAATGACTTTTTTACCTTCCTGGTGAAGTAATTCAGCATCATCAGAGTCAAATACCACTTGCCCTGTCGCCGCTCCTGGAGAAGCTGGTAATCCTTTTACTAGTTTCTTAAATTCAAATGTATCGTCAATTCGTTGATGGAGAAGTTGATTTAATTGATCTGGATCTACTCTAAGCAACGCCTCTTTTTTATTTAAAATGCCCTCTTCAACCATTTCTACGGCGATTCGAATCGCTGCTTGTGCTGTCCTTTTTCCATTTCTAGTTTGCAAGATAAATAGATTTCCACGTTCCACAGTGAACTCGATATCTTGCATATCGCCATAGTGACTTTCTAAACGCTGACACGTCTCAACAAACTGTTTGAATACATCCGGCATATCTTTTTCTAACGTATGGATTGGTTGAGGGGTCCTAATCCCAGCCACAACATCTTCCCCTTGAGCATTGATTAAATATTCTCCATATAAAAGGGATTCTCCCGTCGATGGGTCTCTTGTAAATGCAACACCTGTTCCAGAGTCATCTCCCATATTTCCGAACACCATGCTTTGAATGTTAACCGCTGTGCCCAAGTGCCCTGGAATTTTATTTAAACGACGGTATATAATCGCCCGTTGGTTGTTCCAAGAATCAAATACAGACTGAATAGCTAAGAAAAGCTGCTGTTTTGGATCTTCTGGAAATGAACGTTTCGTATGTGTTTTAACAATCTCTTTATACCCTTCAATTACTTCTTTCCAATCATCAGCAGATAATTGTGGATCAGAGGTGTACCCCTTTTTTTCTTTATGTTTCTCTAAGTATTGTTCGAAAAAATACACATCCACTTCCAATACGACATCACTAAACATTTGGATAAATCTACGGTAAGAGTCATAAGCAAAACGAGGATTATTTGTTAATGACCCAATGGCTTCAACAGTTTTATCGTTCATTCCTAAGTTCAACACGGTATCCATCATCCCAGGCATAGAAAAAACAGCACCTGATCGCACAGAAACGAGAAGTGGATGGTTTGTGTCACCGAGCTTCTTACCAGTTCTTTTTTCAAGCTTCTCCAGTGATTGAAGCACTTGATCTTCTAACGTACCAGTCAATTTTTTATTGGAATCATAGTACGTATTACATGCTTGTGTAGAAATAGTAAAACCATATGGTACTGGTAAACCAATACGTGTCATTTCGGCTAAATTAGCTCCTTTGCCGCCTAATGTTTCTTTCATTCCACTTTGCCCTTCATCAAACATATAAACCAATTTATCCATTTTTTATGATCCCCTCTCCATTTTAAGCACTTCGATAATATAGTTAGCCGTCTCTTCCACAGCTTTATTAGAAACATTAATAATCGGACAACCTATGCGTTTCATAATTTTCTCTGCATAATCTAACTCTTCTAAAATTCTTTCATGTCTCGCATATGTCGATCCAGATTGCAATCCCATCGCTTTCAAACGTTCTTTTCGAATTTCATTTAACTTATCTGGTGTAATAATAAGCCCCACACAACGACTTCTCGGAAGTTGAAACAACTCTTCTGGTGGGGGCACTTCTGGAACTAAAGGAATATTCGCAACTTTATAACGTTTGTGAGCAAGATACATAGATAACGGTGTCTTCGACGTTCTTGAAACTCCTATGAGAACGATATCGGCCTTAAGGATTCCCCCCGCATCTTGCGCATCATCATATTTAACAGCAAATTCAATCGCAGCTACTTTTCGAAAGTAGTCTTCATCTAGTTTTCGCATCATTCCTGGTTCATGTGCTGGCTGTATTTGAAACGATTTACTAAATGCTGTTATCAAAGGATTCATGACATCAATCGCATCAATATTTTCTTCCTTCGCTCGGCGGTCTAAATAATCCTTTAGTTCATCGACAACGATCGTATATGCAATGATCGCCTGAAATGACTTTGCTTCCATAATCACTTCTTCAATATCCTCAAATTGATTCACATAAGGGTTTCGTTGGATATCCAAATCCTGTAAATGAAATTGACTAGCAACAGCATTTACAACATGATCTGCTGTTTCTCCTACAGAATCTGACAGAATAAATACTTTTTTCTTTTTGTCCAAAACTCCCACCTCCTTTTAATAATATAAAAACAATGTGTTATACTATTTTAAAATAAAGTATAACACATTAAAAGGAAAATTAAAGTGACTAATTAAAAACATCACATTATTTTTTCAAAACAATATAGAGTAGATAGATAAAAAATAGGGAATGTAATGATAGTATATAATTATTATCGGAGGCGATTGTTCTATGAGAATCTTTTTGACAATTTTTGTTTCACTTATTGCCATTGTTGCTATTTTTATGTTTTCTAAAAACTCAACAGCCCCAAAACATCTAGGGGTTAATGACGGACACCTTTCTGAGCTTCCTTCTTCACCTAATGCCGTTTCAACTCAAACAAGTATTGATGAAAAACGAGTGGATCCTTTCCCATTTAAGGATGGAGATTTAAAAACAAGTTATTCACTTATCGAAAAGATTCTCAACAGCGAAGAACAAGCAGAAATTGTTGAGAAAACAGACAACTATATTCACGCAGTTTTCACTTCTCCAACGATGCGTTATAAAGACGACGTCGAATTTTATTTTGATACGAATAATCAACGAGTAGACTATCGATCGGCTTCAAGAATAGGATATTCAGATATGGGAGCAAATCAACAGCGTTATGAGAGAATTAGAGAGAGCTATTTACAATAACAACATCTATTCCACGACTGTTTGTATCCAATATTGGGTACGACAGTCTTTTTTGTGGAAAATATTTGGCAGACGTATAGTTTAGTGAGGGGGTTGGTTGGTGATTTGATCGTGATTAGCGGGTTCTAATGATAATCATTCTAGTTTCACCATAGAGTGCTGTTTTTTGTCCATAGGAGGGGAATATTTCTCCATAGACCGACTATTTTTTTCCATAGAACAGCAGCCCCTTTCGCATTCAACTAAAATATTCATTAAAAAAAGCGCGAACCTCTTCCAATAAGAAATTCGCGCGTCACATTATGCTTTTTTTTCGTTATGATCTTCAGATGAGCTTTCCATAAAAGCCCTTGGTTTGATTTCCTCATGATCCAAGCCATAACCTAACGAACCATAAACCATGTTATCTCGAGGATCAATTAACTCTTTTCCCTTATAATAAATTCGTGGTGTTTTCCATAACGCTTTTAGAGCACTTGACATCGGCATTTCATGATATAAGTGGGGCCAATTATTTTTAATATGCTCTTTTACTAACGGATAATATTTCGAACTCATACTCGGAAAAATATGATGTTCCGTATGGAATGAAAAATTAAAGTGAAGCACGTTTACCCATTTAGGTACCGTAACAGACAAGCTATTTGCCAAAGGATCATTGACAGGAACTTGTGGGTTTAATCGGTGATTCGTCGATATATATCCCATCACGATGGAGTTAGCTATTAGTAACGGCAAGAAAAAGATGAAAATCCAAGTTGGGATTCCGACAAAGAACATGAGCCCAATCCAAGAAACCCAAGGTAAAATAAACTGGATCCAAACCCCCCACTGTTTCGCTCGTTTAAATTCTTTCACATAAATAAAGAACATTCTTGTTGAATGCAACGTAAACGTAAACGAAAGGGATAGAAACTCAAAAAATGCGCGCACTGAAAATGGTAACCGGTAAATAAATCGAAGCAATGGTGCCTTATCTACTTTATCTTTCGTTAACCATGTATCAGGATCGTTATGCTCATCTTGTGTATGAACGTGATGCGTCATATTATGCCACTTCCGCCACAATCTTGGACCAGTGACTAATGGCCAGAAAAATACAGCTCCTAAGAAATTTCTTAACCACGCTTTTTTTACAACGGTACCGTGTAATATTTCATGTCCTAAAAAGCCCATTGCAGCAAAACTCATGCCAATAATTAATGAAATCACTAAATTAACTAACAATGGTAAGTCAAACGTCGCAATGGCATACATGCCACTGAAGGTAACGAGAAGATAAGCTAGTCCTCCAAGTAATCGAGCTGGAACAGGTTTAAATGCCTTTTTCGGTAAGTGAGGTGAAATCTTAGAGGCGTACCAGCCAAATGAGTGAAGTTCTTTCATGAATGCGTCCCCCTATAGTAATTAACTATTTTTTATCTTTTCTGACTATTAATATTATATCTAACTTGGAAAAGATGTTAAATTTCTATACGGACATCTTAACAAGAAGAATATTGAAAAGCAATGGATTTTTATTACCTGGTAATAAATGTTGGTTCTAATTTATGTTTTTTTCGAGTAAAACCCTTTTCACAAAGGACTTTTATAGTCCATAGCATATCCTTTTTATGATATTTTAATGCTTCATTAGTTCTTTTTCGAGCAATATCGAGTCAAAAAAATGAGAAAAAAGGAGCATTCTCCAAATACAGAGAACACTCCTTTTACTCTTCATACGAACAAATTATTGTTCAAGCCATTCGTCAACGAGGTCACGATTTTCTTCAACCCATTGTTGAGCACCTTCTGCCTCATCATCCATATCATTGATGACTGACATAAGCTCACCTAAGTTTTCATCGTCCATTTGCCAATTATTTAACCACGTAATTACTTCTGGATGCTCTTCTTCAAAACCTTGACGAGACATATAGTAAATATCTTCTGGTTCACCGAAGACATTTTGAGGATCTTCAAGGTACTTCAGATCATAGTCAGAGAATGTCCAGTGAGGATTCCAAAGCGTAACAACAACTGGTTCCTCTGCTTGATAAGCACTATCCAATTCAGCAATCATAGCTGGCTCTGAACTTACAAGTAGTTCATAATCAAGCTCATATTCTTCAATCGCCTCTTCAGATAAACCAGTTAAACTAGCTCCAGCATCAATTCCAACGATGTTTCCATCAAGCTCATCAACATGATCATTCAGTTCTTCAATGCTGTTAATATCCATGTATTCTGGTACCACGAGCCCTAATCCAGTTCCTGAAAACCACGTATTCTCTTGTAAATCAATATCTTCTTCAAAGTCATCATACAAGTGCGCATCTGTTGTTGGAAGCCAAATTTCAAGAGCCAAATCCAAGTCATCATTCGCAATTCCTGTCCAAATTGGTGCTTTTTCAGACATTGTCAACGTGACATCATAACCTTCTTCATCAAGAATAACTTTCCACATGTTAGAAACAGCAATATTTTCAGCCCAGTTATTAAGCCCAATTTTTAGTTCTCCTTTTTCTTCCTGAGCACCATTATTTCCTTGCTGATCGTTTTCGTTCACATCCTCGTTCGAATTACCATCTCCACAAGCAGAAAGCAACAACATAGAGGATAATACTCCTCCATAAATAAACTTACTTCTAATCATAACCAGTCTCCTTCTATTAAATACTTTTCCTTTTTTACTATAGCTTTATTTATGTTACTCTCTTTTCTCATTAAACTCAAACGCAGGAAATGGACAAGGAACCTTGTTACACTTGTTATATCACTATTAAATCTCTTAAGAACTACCTTACGTAAGATTACGTAAGGTATTAGGTTTTATATTTAATAAATGCAATAAAAAACCTTTTTTCCTCTGGAATGGAAAATGCAACAATCATGTATAAATTGCTCCCATTTCACTTGTAACAAACGAAAACAAAGCCTTTATCTTATCATTCTTGCATAAGAAGATTGCTTTGCCTTTAATTCCAAACTCCTTTGTCTACACTCATTCCTTTTGATTTGTTTCAAGATTTCCTCTTGGGATAATTCTCGTTTAGTAATAGCAACCGTTAAGTTAAAAATATTAAACATCATTTTCATCTTCCTCCTCATTTTAAGGGATTACATCAATCTCGTTAGCTAAGATAGCTTCTCTGTTGTTAGTTCTAGTGTAATTCTTCTCCTTATTAAATGAAGCAATCTCAAGATTGATTTCCCCTCCACCTAGAGGTTGATTTTCTTCTCCAACTAACGATAATTGTCTCTCCTACTTAGAAATGAGGATCATACTTACCTTCAAGAGACTCCTTGTTTTAAATGAAATTGCACAAAATACGGAAGCTATGAAACTAAAAGCCGCATGTCACGAAACATGCGGCTTTTAGTTTAACGTCTAGTCTGTTTCTGTTCGCTCATTGTATGACTCGGCGTTAATGTATTCATTTGGCGTTTCATCGTTTTGATGAACTTCATGATTTTTGAACTGGCTTAACCGTCCATTTCGATGTTCACCATGGTCTTTATTTTCTTTAAATTGTCTATCGTGTTTTTTAGATTTGTTTTTCATTTTAGCTAACCCCTTTTCTATTCTATCTATGTAGGAGTTAGTTTATGGAACAAAGCCAATGTTATACGCTTATCCTGTGAAATTATGTGACTTACAAAGACATTTAGAGCATGTATTAGCTAACCTGTTTCACATTATTTTCGATTACTCTTGGTCTGTTGCCCACCTCGCTCCCCACAATTTCATTTCTTTCAATATTTTATGGAAATCCTTTCCTTTTTCGGTCAGAGAGTATTCCACTGTTACAGGGACAGTTGGATAGACCGTACGAATAATAATGTTATTCTTCTCTAGATGTTTCAGTGTATCCGTCAATGCTTTAGGACTTACGCCATTTAACGCTTTTTTCAGTTCGCCAAATCGCTTTTTTTCATCAAATAATTGTTTCATTACTAAGAAAGACCATTTGCCACCAATGATATCCAAAGCCCTTTCAATAGAACATTCAACTTCTTTTAATGGTGAGCTGCTAATCATTGTTTTTTCAGTCGTTTTCATACGAACCCTCCTCTTATTTCGATAAATCTATACTTTCAATAAGTTAGTAAGTATACTATACAATACTTTCTATAAACATTTTGCCTTCTTTAAGTATGTAACGATATAGCTTATAATTTCAACAGATACATATTACATTTTTCACACAATTTGAAAAGGACGTGAGAAAATGAAAAAAGTTGTCGTAACAGGTGGCAGTGGTCACCTTGGTAAATGGGTTGTAAAAGAGTTTGTAGAGCAAGGGTATGAAGTCGTAAATGGAGATGTTAAAAAACCTGATAATCCACTATCACAAACAAAAATCATTGATTTGAAAAACTTAGGTGAAGTATACGGATTATTAGAAGGTGCTGATGCAGTTGTTCATTTAGCAGCTATACCTGTCGCATACTCCCATGCGAATGAAGTAACGTTCCAAAACAACGTCATGTCTACGTATAATATTTTGGAAGCGGCTTCAGGTTTAGGCATTAAAAAGGTTGTATTAGCATCTAGCGAATCGTCTTATGGTATTGTATTTGCTCCAGAACGATTCGATCCAAACTATGTTCCACTAGATGAAGATCACCCTCAACTTCCACAAGATAGTTATGGCCTATCAAAAATAGTTAACGAAGAAACAGCTAAGATGTTTCACCGCAAATCAAACATGCAAATCGTTTCTTTAAGACTTGGAAATGTTATCTCTCCAGAAATGTATCGTAATTTCCCTGACTTTATTCATCATTCAGCTGAAAGAGACCGAATTCTTTGGAGCTATATCGATACGAGAGATGCTGCAAATGCATGCCGATTAGCCATTGAAAAAGAAGGTCTCGGTGCTGTAGAAATGAATTTAGCCGCTGATGATACGAGTATGGATATTAAAAGTAGAGACTTAATGTCTGCTCAATTTCCAAATGTAACAGATTTTCGAGAGGACCTAAAAGGTTATGAAACGCTTCTTTGCAACAAAAAAGCAAAACAACTACTTGGATGGCAACCGATCCATGGTTGGAGAGAAAATATTTAAAGAGCAACGCTGGAGTTGTCGCCATTCATTTCTTCGAGCTGTTCAACCAAAGGAGTACCGTTTACCGAAAACATCCTATAAATCGGTATAAATATATTACAAAAGAAAAGAGTCCAAAAGAGGACTCTTTTCTTTTGTGTTATCGATTATTAGAAAACATTTTTTCGTTCATGAAGTTTTCCCTACAAAAATACTGTAGCTTCCGTTCTAAGTCTTCATCTTCTATGGCTAGAGAAAGAGTCGCTTGAATATACCCCCATACATCCCCAATATCAAAACGCTTGCCTTCAAGCTGACATGCCTGTAACCCTTGTGCTCGACATAAATTTTTTAAAGCGTCTGTCAGTTGAATTTCTCCTCCTCGACCTGGCTTTGTGTCCTCTAATATGTCAAATACTTCTGGATGAATAATATAGCGGCCAACGATAGCCATATTTGAAGGAGTATCTTCAGGATCAGGTTTCTCAACAAGGTCATTTAATTCAAATACGTGATTGGTGATCTTTTGCCCTGAAATAATTCCATATTTCGAGACATTCTCCGTTGCGACCTCCTGTACTCCTACGACCGATTGACCATATTTCTCATATTGATCAATCATCTGTTTAAGTGCTGGCTTACTAGAATGATGAATAATATCATCTCCTAACAAAACGGCAAAAGGTTCCTCTCCCACAAACACTTTGGCACAAGAAATCGCATGACCCAATCCTAGCTGTTCTTTTTGTCTTATAAAATGGATGTCAGCCATTTCTGCAATATCTAAAACTTCTTTATAGTGTGACCATTTCCCTCGATTTTTCAGAACATTTTCAAGCTCGATATTATGATCAAAATGGTCCTCAATAGATCGCTTGTTTCTTCCTGTGATGATTAAAATGTGTTCAATCCCGCTTTCAATGGCTTCTTCCACAATATATTGTATTGCTGGCTTATTTATTAGCGGAAGCATCTCTTTAGGTTGAGACTTTGTTGCAGGTAAACATCGAGTGCCTAGTCCAGCCGCAGGTATTACAGCTTTTCTAATTTTTCTCGTCATACACATTCCCCTCCGTATTTTAATCAACAGTTGCGATCGGAATTGGTTCCTAATTTTTCGAAAGATATAACTCAACATTGTGTTTTTCGCCATCATTTATCAATAAAACAGATGGTATAGTTCCAACAAATTCTTTTACCTCATTATCTACAGTTAATACTTGTTTAGAACCACCTTTTTGATGAATAACTTTGATTTGGTAGCTCGATTCACCATACCGATAGCTCAAAGAATACTCTGGCCAATCTTCCGGTATACACGGGTCAATGTACAAAATATCCCCCCTCCGTTTTATTCCAAGAATGCCTTCGAGACCCGCTTGGTACATCCACCCTGAAGCGCCTGTATACCATGTCCATCCTGCCTGACCTTTATGAGGATCAGCAGTATATACATCCGCTGCCATTACGTAAGGTTCTCCTTTATATTCCCTCACTTCATGGTCTGTTCGCGTATGTGTCATTGGGTTAAGTAAATGGAATAACTCCATTGCTAAATTACCTTTTCCAAGCTGACAATATGCGATAATACTCCAAATCACTCCATGAGTATATTGGGCTCCGTTTTCTCTGATTCCAGGTGGATATCCTTGAATATACCCTGGACTATCATCCGTTTTATCAAAAGGGGGTGTCAACAATTGAATAACGGAAAGTTCTCTGTCCACCAGTTCACGGTTGAACGACTCCATAGCCTGCACAGCCCGTTCCTTTGGTGCTGCTCCTGAAATAACTGACCATGACTGAGCAATGGCATCAATGCGACACTCATCATTTTCAGTTGAACCTATCCAATTTCCCTTATCTGTAAAGGCTCTTCTGTACCAATGACCGTCCCATCCATGCTTATTTAAAGCGATTGCCAATTTATCTTTCACTTCGACAAAAAATTGTGCTTTTGACTTATTACCTTGATCGTATGACAATTTTTCAAATCGAGTTAATATGTCACACATAAACCAACCTAACCAAACACTTTCACCCCGACCTTCAGCCCCTACCAAATTCATTCCATCGTTCCAGTCGCCTACCCCAATTAGTGGTAGGCCGTGCTCGCCTATTCTTTCTAATGCTTTGTTTATCGCTCGCAAACAGTGATCGTAAATCGTTCCTGATTCTGAAGATACTACTGTTGACTCATAACGTTCATGTTCCCCTTCCTGAAGTGGTTCACTCTGCAAGAATGGCACCGTTTCATCTAGAATTGAAATATCTCCAGTATGTTCGATGTAGCGGGAAACACAATATGGTAACCAAAGAAGATCATCAGAGAACATCGTTCGAATACCTTTCTCCGTCTCTTCGTGCCACCAATGTTGAACGTCACCTTCTACATACTGATGAGCTGCATGAAGTAAAATTTGTTGCTTTGTTATTTCCGGCAGCGAATGAAGCAACGAAAGAGAATCTTGCAATTGGTCTCTGTATCCATAAGCACCTCCTGACTGATAAAAGGCCGTACGTCCCCACATTCTGCATGCTAAAGTTTGATAACCAAGCCATCCGTTTAAAAGAATATCCATTTCAAGAGATGGGGTTTGAACTTGAATTTGATCTAAGCTACGTTCCCAATAAGCTTGCACTTCTTTCAAAGCTTGATCACAGGCAGAGCTTTGACGATATTTCTGCACTAGTTCCGAGACCTTTTCTTCGGACTCATCACAACCTATCAGAATATAGACCTCCTGCTCTTCGTATGGTTGAAGACTTATTTTGGTTTGTACGGCGCCACAGTTTTCATGAAAGGTTCCTGTTCGACCTGATAAATGATTCCTTTGCATCGATGCTGGCTCTTCCATATCACCGTTTCTTCCGATAAATTCATTTCTATCAGCAGTCCATGATATGGAATCCATCACTCCTTCTGTAAAGATACCTAAAAAAGCATTCGCATCCCGGAAAGTTTCTTGATACGTATTCCGTGCAGTCAGAATGTTTAGTGACTCTTGCCAATCTGTCACGATAAAAGGACTGTTATTCTCACGTTGCACCCCTAAAACCCATTCGGCGTAATACGTTAATGACAACCTTTTCGGTTCAAAAGATTGGTTTTTCACCTTCACTTTAATGATCTTTATTGGATCTTTTAATGGAACATACACAGTCATTTTATGCTCGATACCATTTGTTTCATGCTCAAAATTTGTAAATCCTCTACCATGTGTTACGAAATATTGTTTTTCTTCTCGTTTATTAGAAGAAGAGGTTCCTGACCAAAAATCCCCCGTTTCTTCGTCCCTTAAAAATAGTTTTTCTGCTGGCGGATCAAGAACAGGATCGTTCGACCAAGGTGTTATTTTGCATTGACTGCTATTTTTCCACCACGTATACCCAGTACCTAACTCTGAGATGAGACAACCAAAAGAAGGATTGGACAAAACGTTAATCCAAGGAGCTGGCAATGGATTGTTACTTTTCATTAAAATACGATACTCTTTCCCATTTTCAGAAAAACCTCCCCATCCATTATAGAAAAGCAACCCTTTTACCTTTTCTTTTAATGACACATTAAGGTTATCTTCTTTTCTCGCTATCTTTTCAGGGATGAGTTTCTCAGGGAATATATGACTCGATTGTTCTTTCGGGAAATTTAATTGTGATTCCAAAGTTGGCCCACGAGCATGTAAAGTCAGTCGAGCAACCGAAATGAATAGACCTCTATCATCTTCATCTAATTGCGTTGCTTCAATGACGTGAACCCCTGTCATCTGTGCACCGAAGCGACCAACCCCGTGTTCAACTGTTTGCTGAAGTGCTTCCTGGAGTTTTTGATGATACCCTTCTTCCGATTCATTAAAGATAACGAGGTCAAAGAGTATACCATGTCTTCGTAAATATTCATGAGCCATCGCCATATGGACAACAAATTTCATGTCATTAATATGTTCTACTCTGACGAGGATAATCGGACGATCACCTGATATACCGAATGCCCAAAGTTTAGATTGTCCATATCTATTTAACAAAATATACTTTTCTCGTTCTTTCCTTAAAGGAGGACAGTATAATATTTGCCCTGCCAATGTTTGAAAAATATTTGCCTCTTTGTTTGATAATTGTAAATTTCTTAATTCTATTTCACTTCTATTCCAAGACATTTGGTAAGTGCGATCAACCAATTCATTTGAAGTAAAGTAACGAACTGTTTCTAAAGCATCCTCACATGTTTCTGATACAGCTGTTATAGCAGCTAGTTGGACTTTTTCTCCAGACTGTATCGTTACTCGTTTTTTCATCACAAAGGCAGGGTCAGCTACAGCCCCTGTTTTTCCTTTTAAACGCGAACGAATCCCTTGTGGATTTGAAATGTTATTTCCTCTCCCAATAAAAGTACTTCTGTCCGTTTCATACTCTAAAGAACTTGACGGATGATCATTTACCACTAGTGAATGAGCTGCCCATAGAGATTCACCGTTGACTTCTCGAGGTCTTCTGCCAGCAAGAAGACAGCTGGATTCAGAATCATAAGACGTTCGAATAAATAACTTACTAAATGCTGGATGAGTTTCATCTGCAATTTTATTTGCTAATGCTATTTCTGAAAATGTTGTCACCTCAATAACTTTTGTTTCTTCACTTGTGTTCACAAGCGTCAAACGTCTTACTTCTGCATTTCTTTCAGGCGAAACACAAACTTCCATATATGTCTCCATTGCATTATTCTTATGCACAAAAACAGCCCGACCTAGTTCAAATTCTGCTGTCTGTTCCTCTGATTCCGCTTGAACTGGTTGATAAGAAGGGGACCAAATGCGGTCGTTACTCGTGTCACGAATATACATGTAACTTCCCCATGAATCTCTCACAGGGTCTTGACGCCATCTTGAAACGGTGTGTCCTTTGTATTGACTGAACCCGCTTCCGGTGGTTGTAATAAACGTAGAAAATTTCCCGTTTGAGAGCACACACATTTCGGGTGTCTTCGTATGAACAGAAGGAAACCGTCTCTTTGAAGATATGTTTTCAACTGGTTTTAAATAGTGCTCGTGCTTGCGATTCATGGCATGATGCTCAATCACTTTTATCTGCTTCGGCATACGCTCTTGTAAAAGAAGCTCTGCTGCACGTATTGATTTATTTCGATGAAAACGATCAATCATCACATCATCAAGCAGAAGGTTTGCAATCGTTAATAAGCTCATTCCTTGATGGTGGGCCATATAACTTTGTATCACTTTATAATTAGAGTCTCGTGGCAATCTCTTTTTTGTGAAATCAATCGCCTCATAAAATCCGTACTTTCCACGTCCATTCAATTTTTCTAGTTCCTTCAGAGAATGAACGCCCTCATTCTTAGCAAAAGGCAGCGCTAAAACAGTAGCATATGGAGAAACAACGAGATCTTGTTCAAGCCCTCTTTTAAAACCAAGTCCAGGAGTTCCAAATGCTCGGTACTGATAGTTCATCTGATAATCAAATGCGTAATAACCTGATTCTGATATTCCGAATGGAATCCCCCGTTGTTTAGCATAATCAATTTGCCTTTGCACAACGGAATGATAAGTGTGATCCCATAAAGACCGACGGTACGATCTCATAAACATATTCGGCATGAGATACTCAAACATCGTTCCTGACCAAGACAATAAAACAGGTTCATTATCAACCTTTGTCATTGTTCGCCCTAAAGCATTCCAGTGAGAGACTGAAACTTGGCCAAAAGCAATAGCAATAAAGCTTGCTTGTCTAGCTTCAGAAGCCATTAGATCATACAGAACATCATCTTGGCTGAGCCTTTCCTCATGATAACCTAGTGAAAATAGTTTTGATTTATGGTTATATAATGGTCGAAAATCTACTGCATAAATAAGTTTGTTTAATCGAAGATGCAGCTGTTTAAGTCGTTCCTTATTCGTTAGTCTCTTATTAATTCTATAGTCATTTATATTCACAGGCGCAAGTTCTTCCGACAGCGCTAATTGATGAGCATTAGCTGTTATTTCAGGTTCTTCTGAAGGATCTATTGTATAATTATAAGATCCCAACCACTCCAGTATCGCTTCGTTCACAGTTATCAATGATCCTACAAAGTTCCCTGAGTCTACTGTAGAAACATATTTGGGATGTAAAGGGATTAGTGTAGTTGTGTCGTACCAGTTATACAAGTGCCCTTGCCATTTTTCCATTTTTTCAATTGTCATAATCGTGTTATCCATTCGATCCATCATCTCGATTAACGAGATAAAGCCCATGTCTTTAGCTGCTACAATACTGCAGAGATAGAGCCCTATGTTTGTAGGCGACGTGCGGTGAGCAATACCTCTAGGTGGATTAAATTGAACATTATCCGGTGGCAGCCAGTTATCTTGTTTTGTGACATAGTCTTCATAAAAAGACCAAATTTCTTTTGATAAAATAGACAACTCCTGTTTTTCTAATTCAGAGAGTTTTATTTTTTTCTCGTTTATTGGACTGTTTAGCCAATTAATAACAAAAGGTGCAATCACCCATAAAGTTGTCAAACTTATCATAATAAACTGCTCGAATGCATTACCGATTACCATGACAGCAATCAAAAATATCCCAACAATAATATAACCACTAGCCACCCCTGATAAGATTGGTGAATCTTTCTTTTCACTAAATCGATCTACATCTGCAGCTGGAGTCCATTCTAGTAATCGACGCTTCGAATAAGTCAATCGATAAATGGTTCTTATGATGGCATCTAATAAGACAACCGTTTGAAATGGCAAAGTTATCATTGTTACCAACACTTGGGCAGTCGTATGAGCAACTGCTTTTATATACCAACGTTTTTGATTAATCGTAAAGACCTTTCGAATGACTGGCAAAAATAGTGTAGCGAAAAAGAGTATTGTCCAAAACAAAGCACTTCCTGGAAGAACCGTTAAACCTGCCAAAAGCATCAGAAACAAAACTGGAGACAATAAGCTTCTTCTTAAGTTATCGATGATTTGCCACTTCGTTAGGGAAGATAAATCAACAGGCTGAAGCTCTCCCTTTTGGTTACGTACTTTAGGGAGTAACCATAAAAGAAGTTGCCAATCTCCCCTTACCCATCGGTGTAACCTTTTTTGATAAGCCATATATTTAATCGGATGACCGTCTACTAACTCTATGTCCGAGAGTAAACCAGCCCGCAAAAAACCACCTTCAAGCAAGTCATGGCTAAGTAACCTATTTTCTGGAACTCTTTCGGATAATACTTCGTGAAAACTATCGACGTCAATAATCCCTTTTCCTGTGAAAATCCCTTCGCCTAAACAGTCTTGGTATGGATCAGATACTGTAAATGAATAAGGATCAACGCCTGGTTCAGCCGCCCATAATGAGGCGAAACGAGAACGGTCAGCTACGTCATAACTCATACCAATTCGTGGTTGAAGAACGCCGTATCCATCAATCACTCTCGTTTTAGTCTGATTTAATTTTGGACGATTAAAAGGTAAATGAATCGTACCGATCATCCTTTTTGCACTTTCAAGAGGCAGTTCCGTATCAGCATCTAATGTGATGAGATAGCGAATTTCCTGAATTACATGTCGATTGCCGAAAGAAACGTGATAGCTAGTATTAGATTTTCCTTTTATTAAATGGATAAACTCAACTAGTTTCCCCCTTTTTCTTTCCCACCCCATCCATATATTTTCTGAATCGTTCCAAACTCTCTTCCGGTGAAACAGATGGAAAGAGCCCTCTGGGTATGTTTCCATTAATCGGTTTAACTCTTTTTTAGCAACCTTCAACAGTTCATCATCTTTAGCTGAATGTTGTTTATTCGAACTTTTAAAGTCTCCTAACAGAGCAAAATGAATATGCTGATCTCTATTGGCTAAATAATGCAATTCAAGACGTTCTGTTAATTTTTCTACTTCTTCCGTTGTGGACCATATAACTGGTATAACAACCATCGTCTGGGCGTCTTCAGGCACCCCTTCTGAAAAATCATATTTGAGTAATGGAATCGGACGAGTTATTTTTTCGATTATCCAATGAGTAGCTACTATCGCCCATTCACTAGCTGGAATGAATAATACTAGTCCGAGTAGTATCCATTCTCCTATTGAAAAAAGTTGCTCTTGTGAAATGATGACGATTAGAGCCGTGAAAACAATTAAAAATAAAACGACAGATAAAGAAAAAAAAGATTCAGGTGCTCTTTTTTTCAATATATTTTCTGGAATTTTCTTCGGTTGACTACACATTTTCAGCGCTTTTCTTAAAGATGAAAGCCCCTCTGCTTCTAATAGATAATAAGATACAATCGCTTGCTTGGGTAAATTTTCGTCCTTGTTCCCCTCGCATCTTTTCATGACATCATCTGCTAATTCACGTGCTTGTGATGCAACTAGGTTCTCAGGAACTTTTAGGCGCCGAGATAGTCTTTCTATACTATTCCGCAACGTTTCCCTGCTCGAAAAATCCATTTTCGGATAAACACCAGCTAGTTCCTTGTTGAGCGTTTGTTCGACCATGCTTAATTCTTCAAACTTTTCGCTCCAATCTAAGCGAGAAAGCTTCCGCATACTCGTAATTAAATGACCTGTTGTTACTTGGTATCTTGCTTGAAGCTGATATTCATAAGACAAGATTTGATCTAAACTTTCTGAATCATTATCGAGTTTACATACTAACCATTCGCCTACTGTTGCAGAGTAATCGGCACGCTCACGTAGATGCTTAACTAGATGCACAGCCACCGGACCTGACAAGGGTATTTCGTATCCAGCTTTTTCGATTATATCCGTCAATTTTTCAGGACTTAAATCCGCCGTCTCTATCCCAGCAAGCATGTTATCCACTTGCACACAGATTTCGTGACGCTCCGTAATTGTTTCCATAGTTTTCGAAAGGTACCTAATTAATGCCAAACGCATCATCATCGGAATCGCCCATAATTCAGCTATTGAAAGAACAGAAACTTCTTGATATGCATGAATAAAATGACTTAATCCATCTTTATTCATAAATCCTTCCGTAATCTTTACATAATCATTACAAACGGAAAGAATCCTTGACTCCCCCGTTTTTTCAAGATGAGGCAAGGATTTTATATATGGATTCGTTAAACTTTGTTTGATTGTGAGATATTGTTCTTCAATAAATTCGATATTATCAAGAAGCCAATCTTCAGCTGGAGGAGTGCAAGTTGACTCCTTTTTCTCTAACTTCGTCACTAACAAACGTATTTCCTCAAGGTGAGCCTCATTCCTCTTCCAAAAAAGATTCGTTGATTTTCTACTTGTAAAAGGATCATGTTCTAGCGCAGAAATGTGTGCCTTCTCCTTGATTTGCTGTAAAGTTAACGTCATGGTTTATTGCCTCCAAAAATGTCTTTTAAAATGAAAGGTTTCTCTATACAAAGATTTTCATTTTTGGAGACAATTATTCATTTATTGATGATAAACTTTTTTAAAAGGGGAAACTAAAAAAGCAATCCCTCTTGAGAGACTGCTTTTACTAGACGTATTTGTATCATTTCTTCTTGTCTATTTTAAAGAATTATTCATTCAAATAACCGAAGAAATGATTGATTCTCCGCACTGATTATCTTTATGATTTTTCACTCTCGTTCATAGGCTGTTGGATCAACGAGCCCATTGTATACTAGATAAATGGTCATACACACCCCCATTGTAAGAAACCCCCATCCAAGAGTCACTTGCTCGATAATTAAGTAGTTGTTGCATAGTTGCTCCGGCCACTTAATATATAACCAACCCATTGCAAAAAAGATCATTGTAAAAATCATAATGACTGCATTTTTCATTTTCGAACTTATTTTTTGCCAACTATCCCGCAATGGGACCCCAGCTAAAAATGGAAGACTAATATATTTAAATAATTCAACCGTCTGAAAGGTGAGTGCATCGTCCATCGCTCGAGGAATCATCCAATAAATCATAATAATTGAAAATAGTAAAATACCAGGTATACCATTGTGATTCCAGTTCTCAAAAAACTGTGGAAACTTGTTTTGAAAGAAAATAGCCATTAGAAAACCTGCAATGACCAACAGAGGCATTTGCATGTGCATATGAACAATCATAATAGACTCCAACAAATATGCAACTGGAGGAAGTGCTAAGAAAATTAGCAATAAGAAGCCAAAGATAAATTGATTCATTGGTTATTCCTCCTCTTCATTCGCTAGTACGTCATTCACTCTGTTAGCAGCTGAATCAACATCGGTATAATCCATGATATCTTTGAGTCGACCTTGTTCGTCTACTAAATAAAAAGCTGAATTATGGGCGAAATCTCCCTCTCCATCTGGAATGACCGTTACTCCATACGTCTTTAATAAGGAATTTAGTTCTGTTTGATCGTTAATTCGTGCCATTCGCCACGTTTCTCCATCAGCTTGAAAGTGATTTTTGTAATGATCTAACGTGGGAGGGTCATCTTGTTCAGGATCAAAGCTAATACTTAAAAATAGTATATCTTCTCCTATATACTCACTTGGAATTTGGTCATAAACCCTCCCCATATTCATTTCTAATAAGGGACATTCGTCAACACAGGCTGTATACATAAATGTAATAAATAAATAGTTACCCTCAAATTCTGAAATAGGATACTCTCTACCATTACTGTCTTCTAATATAACTTCGGGTAATGCAGGTTTTTCTTCTAAAAGGTTATATACTCTAGCGGTTTCTGCCGTATACGCTTTGAACCCATCTGTTCCAACATAAAACAAGCTAAATCCAAACAGTAATACGAGAAGAAACGCAAATCCTGTTTGTCTTTTTTGGATCATCGTAATCACTTCCTAGATTCACTTTAATTAAACTCCGTTATTTTCTAACTAAGCCATTCATGCTAAAGATTATCTCATGATGAATGAAAATAACTGACTGTTCCTGATGATGGTAATTAACAGCTATGCCGGACACTCCAGCGGAAGAAGGGATCAAGCGAGCCCTCACAAGGCATCAGCCTGAGAAGGCTTGCCGATTCCTCCGCGGAAAGGGAGGGCCAAAAAACTCTCCAGTATTTTCAAGGGAGCCTCTCTTTATTTTTACCAAGGACTATATGGTGGTGATCCTGGAGGCGCATTAACAATCATTTCAACTAATGGAATCACATAACCCATCGCGATAACCAATAGCATGATGACGATAATGACACCCCAACGCTCTGTCCAATATGGAGTTTTTGTTGCATTCTCTTCTACTTCAGCAATAGGAAACTCTGTTTCTCCTTTTGGTGCAAAGAACATCAAGTGTATGACAGCATATACTTGAATAATAATTCCGATCATCAACAGCGTTCCACCAATAGCTAAGAAAAACAAATATGGATCCCAACCTAAAGCAGTTGCATGATCAGAATATGTCGTATAGGAAGTCCTTCTTGGCGAACCTAGAAGACCAACCCAGTGCATCGCTCCAGCCATAAATATCATACCGACTGTCCAAAATATCGTTTGGATTACTCCAAGCTTATTAATTGCAGGCGTTAACACGCGTTTTGATATGAAAGGAACTAACCAATAACTAATTCCAAAGAACGTAAGAACAGCAGTGGTTCCAAGTGTTAAATGGAAATGTCCGACAACCCACATTGTATTGTGCGCTACTTGATTTAATTGGTTTGTACTTTGAGCAATTCCACCTGCACCACCTGGGATGAAGGCGATCATCGCGATCATTGGTGCTAGGAAACGTACATCTCCCCATGGCAGCTTTTTAAACCAGGCGAATACTCCTTTTCCACCTTTTTTCTTTGCTGTTTTCTCAAATACAGAGAACATTGCATAAGCAGTCATTAGTGAAGGAAATCCAATGGCTAAACTCATAAATACGTGTAAAAACTTCACAGATTCCGTGATTCCTGGATCTACGATTTGGTGATGAAATCCTCCTGGAATGTTTAGAACAACGAGCATAATAATGACAAGACGTGTTAATGTATCGCTAAATCGTCTTCCTCCAATGACTTTTGGTACCACAACGTACCAAGCTGAAATAGCTGTTAAATACCAAATATTTACTAGTGTATGTCCAAACGCCCAAAATAACGTTCTAGAGAGCATAACATTGATCGTCTCAACCCATCCGAGTGCCCACGGAATGATCATAAATACTTCAATTGCAACAGGAACACTACCAAAAAACAATAGAACAAAAACGCCTGTAGCAAAGTAAGAAAGAATAGGAACGTGTTCTCCTTTGTTTCTCTTTCTCCAGTTCGCTACTTGTATAAATGATCCGAATGCACACATCCACACCCCTACGACAATGAACACTAAACCGATATAGAATACGGGATGTGCTGCCAATGGTGGATAAAATGTAAACATCACAGATGCTTCATTCATAATGATTGGTATTACCGCTAATACGAAACCAAATATCTTCAGTCCAAACCCAATCCACGCCATTTTTCGAACTTTAGGAAGAAGGCCATCCAATGTATGTGACAGTACCGCGTAAAAATATCCGATTGTAAAAAATGCCGTAAACACAAGAATGAGAAGTATTCCGTGTGCCGTTAAAACTTGATAATAATTAAACCATAATGGTAATTCTAGTAGACCTGCACGATTTAATCCTTGCAACAATCCTAATACTCCGCCAACTAGTAAAGCGATAAATGATACAAATAGGTATGATTTCGATATTATGGCATCTTCTGGTACGATACCTAACGCTTTATTCGCTTTTTCTTTAAATGATATGTTTCTTGCTGCTGATTCCATTTTTCTTCCCTCCCTTTTATTTCACCGTAATTGTCGTAGCCATATGTTGGTGACCAATCCCACAATATTCATTACAAAGTACTAAATATTCCCCAGGTTCATGAAATGTCTGACTAATTTTTTGTATATGTCCAGGCATTACCATCGCATTTAAATTTGTTCCAGTAACTTGAAATCCATGCGTGACGTCTTTTGATGTCATCGTGAAATGGACGGTGGATCCTGCTGGAATTTCTATATCTCCCGGATTAAAACTAAATAACTCTAAAGTCATCACAACTTCGTATTCATTTTCTCCTATTTCAAAAACACCCGGTTCATCAAATGGTGCTGTTTCATCCACCTGTTGCGGATCAATTGTTTCCATATGACTAGGCGGTCCCATGCCTAATACAAATGTTTGATAACCTGTAAAAAGCATCATCCCCATGATCATTCCAAAACTTAATACGAGCCATATTTTTTCATCTAGATGCATTTTCATCTCTCTTCCCTCCTATAATCTTGCAAAATAGATTGCAAACATGAGTATAAATGTTGCGAATATAACTGCCCCAACAATGCCTAATGCTACCCACGTACCTAGAGATGCACCGTATCCATGCCCATGATCCTCAACAACCTTTTCTTCTTCCCTAACTAGTTCTTCTTGTTCTGCTGTAACATTTGTCCTTTCCATCGAAAACCAACCTCCCTTGTTTTTCTTACTCTTAGCATAGTTGATAACTATTCTCGAGGAAGTGAGGTGTATCACTCAAACATAAATAAAAGCGTAAAATGTATAGAAAGTCACAAAATTAATTTCGGAGCTTTTTTTGCATTTTTACGAAATACAAAAAAAGCTCTCCCTTAAGATCGCATCATACTTGCAAACCTTAAAGAAGAGCTCTAATAAACAATATATAATTAATGAAATATCGGTAATGTTACAACCACCATCGATACAAATACAACGGTTATATAGCTAACAGAGTATATAAACATGATTCTAGCCCATACATCATCGTTTTTCTGAAAAAAACCATACATACTTATAACTAGCCACGCAACATTCAAGATCGACGTAAGGGCGATAAACGTTGTCCCTAAAGATGTTAAAAAGAAAGGTAATGGTAACAATAACGTGATATAAATGAGCATCTGTATTTTCGTTATTTTGAATCCTCGCACAACAGGAAGCATCGCTACTTTAGCTGCACGATATTCATCACATTTTCTCATTGCAATTGCAAATGTATGAGGCATTTGCCAAATAAAAATGATTATAGCCAACATTATCGGAACGATATGAAAAGTGGATCCAACCGCTGCCCAACCAATAAGTGGTGTCACTGCACCAGATACGCTGCCAATAATCGTATTCATAGCATACCTTCGTTTAGACCACATCGTATACAATACTACATACGTAAACCAGCCGATAAATGCATAGATTGCCGCTTCCATTGTAGTAAAAAGCAACATAATGAAACCTATAATAGTAAAAATAATTCCCATCGATAAAACGATACGAAGAGGTATATTTCCAGTAACTGTCGGTCGATTTTTTGTCCTATCCATTATGCTATCAATATCAACGTCGTACCAATTATTGAGAATTAATGCGCCTGCCATAACAAACGTACTACCTACTAACAATAATAATAACAGTGGCCATTGTGTAGAAATAGATTCGTTAGAAAAATAAAGGGCGAGCCAAAATCCTGTAAAAACAGGCAGAACGTTCGCTATAAGAACAGCTAGTTTTAAGAGGGCTTTTAAATCAGATAGAAGTCCCATAGATTTATTCTTATTTATAGATTCAAAATCCCTTTCTTTTTCAACAGTAGGGATTTTATCAGTCATCATCATACTTACTCCCTTCAACATAAAATACCTATACGAAAACAATAATGATTATAATTCACCATATATACTATATCATTTCTCATTATAAATATCGCAAGAAGCACTTACCTTATTCTAATATATTAACCCTTTCGTTTGAAAAACAATAAAACGTTAAGGTTCTTTCCACCCTAGATCATCATTTTCTATTTTAATTGTCTTTTTTCATTCCGGCTACTTCTTACTCTGTTCATCGTCACGATAAGATGTCAGCATTAATACTCATCACCATGTTTTATATGCATGTTATCCCAATTCGGGATGAACCGATTTTCTTCAAGTTTATGAAAACATTCGTCCATATGACTCTTTATTTTTTGTGTTTTCTCTTCTGTAAATACTCCGTACTCGACATATTTATCGATGATTTCTTTTTTCTGATCAAAAACCTTCATTTGAAGACCTCTCATTTCATATATTTGTTCTTCCGATCAATCAACATCCTCCATCCCTTCAGCTCCAACATATTAAATAACTAGTTATGTTAAACAGTTCACAGAATACTCTAAGGGATTTCATCGTCATTTCATAATTGTCATTTACTCTTTATATAAAGAGACCTACAGGGGGACTCAAGAAAAAGGAGGTAGATTCCATGTTAACCAAATGGAACATATGGATAGTTGGATTTCTTCTTATTGTCGGTGTTGGTTGTTCAGATGAATATGATGCTTCATCAGAAAATCAAGCAAATAATGAAACTGCCAATCAGAAAAAGGAAGCGGAACAAACAGAGGTAGATGGATTTGATGAACTGTTGGAAAAGTCCTTTGCATATATGGAGGACCCACAATTCGAAGTCATGTCACCATCTGAGTTACATGATTTAATTTTGTTCGGAGATCCAAATGACTTTCTTGTGTTAGATGTGAGAGATACGACAACGTTTGCAAGCGCTAATATACCCGGTTCTGTAAACATTCCACAACGTATCACGCCACTAGAAAATATGGTGGAACAGTTACCAAAAGATAAAGAAATTATCGTTGTTTGTTTTTCAGGACATCAAGCTGGTCAAACGACAGCGATGCTAAACACGTTAGGCTTCAACGCAAAAGCACTTCAATTTGGTATGGGTGGTTACGCTGCAGGAACTGGAGCTGGATCCGATATTCCAAAAGAATCGTTCGATTTTGATGTTGTTACGAATGGATATGAATCAGATGAAGAATTTGATTTACCTTCCATATCTTATATGAGTGATGTGAGTATCGAACAATTTATGCTGGATCAATCTGATGAGGCCTTGGAAAGAGAAATACCAAACGTAATGGGAGCTCCTGATGTGAAGGAATTGGTGGAAGTGAATGAGCTAGAGGAACATCAAATCATTGATATTCGGTTGAGTGAACACTATGACAGCGGACACATCCCTTTTTCAATGAATATCCCTTACGATGAACTTTTTCAAAAAGATCAAATAGTTAAACTCGATCCTGATAAAACCCAAATTCTTATTGGTTATAACGGAACAGATGCAAGTCAATTGATGAGACTCTTAAATCAATTGGATTATACGACGATACCTATGGCTTACGGAATGAGTATATGGAGTGGAGATCAAAGGATTGTCGGTGAAGAACCTATCGATTTCCAATCAATAAAAACCAATCCTGTACAAGAATTAAATTATGATCTCGACGGTGGAGAGGTAGAAACTGGTTGTAGCTAAGTAGAAGGGAGAGAAAAATAATGGCTAAGTTGAAACGGAGAAGTTTTCTAAAAGCAGGAGCAATTTCCGCTGCGGCTGCAGCGATACCATTTAAATTATCGATGAAAGATTATCAGAAGGCAATAGCAGATGAACCTACAAAAAAGATCCCCACAACGTGTAACGGATGTGCGAGTATGTGTGGCATTTACGCCTACATCAAGAACGATCGATTAGTTCGAGTGGAGGGGCATCCGGTACATGCAAAATCTCGAGGTCGACTTTGTGCGAGAGGACATGGAATGGCTGCAGATATATATGGAAAAGGACGCGTAACTAGCCCTATGAAAAAAGTTGCTGAGGGGGAGTTTGAACCAATTTCTTGGGACCAGGCCTTTGATGAAATTGGCGAAAAACTGAACGGCGTTATTGATCAGCATGGTGGGAACAGCGTCATGTGGTTGGAACACGGTGTAAGAGGTCTTCGTTATGCTGAACAACTATTAGATCGTATCGGTTCTTCAAACTATGTCACGCACTACTCCACTTGCTTTAGTGCAAAAACAAATGCTTGGCAACAAATGGTTGGTGGTATGCTGAATGGTGATCATGAAAATTCAAAGTACATGATTTTTGAAGGAAGAAATTTCGCAGGTGGTATTATCCCCCACGGCATGAATCAAATTACAAAAGCAAAGGAAAATGGCGCAAAAATAGTCGTCATTGATCCGAAGTATTCAGAAATCGCTAAAATCGCAGATGATTGGATTCCGATTCGGCCAGGAACAGATTTAGCATTGCGTCTCGCAATGGCTCACGTACTTATTAACGAAAACCTTTATGATAAATCCTATGTAAAAAAATATGTGGATGGTTTCGAAGAATATTGGCATGAAAATAAAGACAAAACACCTGAATGGGCAGAAGAAATCACTGGAATAGCCGCAAGTAAAATTCGTGAGATCTCACGTGAATTAGCAGCCAACGCTCCAAAAGCGTTTATTGAACCAGGGTGGCACGGATTGCATGCCCATTATATAAACAGTACGCAAACAGCTCAGATGGGGGTTATTTTAAACGCATTGTTAGGTAACTTCTATCGAGAAGGTGGCCTAATGCCAAGCGCTGGCGTTGATTTCGGTGAAGTTTTACTAAGAGATGTCGTTGAAGTAGAAAAAGGTCCACGAGCAGATGGGGCTGGTATTGAAGGACAAAGAATGACTGTCGAAACAGGACGAGGCATTGCGCAAACCGTTCCAGATATGATTGAAAATGATAAGGTCAAAGCATTGTTTGTTTACCATTTTAACCCTTTGCGAACAGCACCAGACCCTGAGTATCAGAAGAAAATGAAAAATGCGGAATTAGTTGTATCTATTCCTGTGGACTGGAATGAAACATCTGTATATGCCGCTGACTACATTTTACCTGAAAGCTATTATTTAGAAAGAACAGAAGTTCCTACACAAGTTGCTGGGCATACGTCACACTTATATCCGCAAATATCGATTCGCCAAAAAGTTGCTGAACCAATGCATGATACGTTACCGCTTCTAGACATCATGAGAGGGATCACTCATGCAATGGGACACACCGGGATGTATGGGTTAACGGTTGAAGACGAAATAGACCAAATGTTAGAACCTGTTGGCGTCAGTCGATCAGATTTACTAGAAAAAGGGACAGTGGAACTTCGATCGAACAAAATAGAACCAATATTCCCTACCGACATGAACGGGAACCCAAACATTGGAACCCATTCTGGAAAAATTCAATTCTCTGGAGAAATATATCGTATTGATGGTAAAAAAGGTATCCCAACTTGGGTTGCACCAAAAGTAAGTCCTGACCCTAGTAAAGATGATGAATTTCGACTAATTCATGGGAAACAGCCATATCATTCTCACCATGTAACGAGTAACAATCCAAAATTAGTGAGAATAACGGAAAAATACAATGGCACAGCGATGTGGATGAATAAAAAGAGAGCAGATCGACTTGGAATTAAAGACGGTGAGACTGTTACGATAACTTCTGACTTGGCATCAAAATCTGTGCCAGTCAAAGTCACAGAACTCGTTCACCCTGAATGTGTTTGGATTTCATCAGCATACGGCGGCTTCTCTGATCGATTAGAGACAGCCTACAATCTCGGGGTAAACTATAACGATTTTATTAAAGCAGAAGTAGAACCATTCTCAGGTGCCGTTATGTCTCAAGAAGTTGTTGTTAAGGTTAGAAAGGGGGCTGACGTATAATGGCTCGATTCGGGTTGTTAATAGATGCTAGAAAGTGTACGGGATGTCATGCGTGCAGCATTGCTTGCGCTGAGTATAACGAATTAGAAGAAGAAGTTAATTATAATCGCTTAGAATTTGTTGAAAAAGGCTCGTACCCACATGTGAAGATGGACATCATTCCACTCCAATGCATGCATTGTGATAACGCTCCATGTGTAGCCGTTTGCTCTACACAAGCTACGTTTAAAGAAGAGAACGGAATTGTTTCATTTATTGCAGATAAATGTACAGGATGCAAAGCATGTATGGCAGCTTGTCCATATGATGCTAGAGCGTTAAATGAGGCTAGATTAGCAGAAAAATGTCGATGGTGTCCTGAAAAGCTGACACAAGGAGAACAACCAGTCTGTTCTAGCACTTGTATGAACGAAGTTCGTTTATTTGGTGATCTAGATGATCCTAATAGTGAGATCAATAAAAAGATGGCTCAACACGAAGTTTCTCAGTTACTAGATTCACATGGGACAAAACCTAGAATTTATTACATTAAATAGAATTGAGGTGAAAAACATGCTAAATCGAAAAATGTGGTTAAGTATCTCTTCCGTTCTCGTATTAATAGGAGCGGTAGGAATTGTTAATATATTTATTCAAGGAGAACATGTCATGGGAACGAGCAATTATGTTCCTTGGGGTTCACTCATTGCAGCCTATGTTTTTTTCGTAGCAATTAGCACAGGGTTAACTTTCCTATCTTCTCTAGCCCACGTATTTAAGTGGGGTAAAATCGAAGTTATGACGAAAAGGTTGACGTTAGCATCCATTGTCACTTTAATGATGGGCTTTGTCATGATCGGTGTCGAACTAGGTAGTCCATTATCATTATTTTATATTTTAATTTCTCCTAATTTGCAAGCACCAATTTTCTGGATGGGGTTACTTTACGGGATATACATGGCGCTTCACATCGTTGAATTCTTCTTTCAATTGAAAGAGGATCACGGGAAAATTAAGATCATCAGCCCGATTGTGTTAGTTGTTGCCATTGCTGCACAAGGTACTCTAGGAGCAGTGTTTGGTATGTCGATCGCTAGAGGGTATTGGAATGAATCGTATATATCCATCTACTTTATCTTACTAGCTTTCGTCTCCGGTCTAGCGTTTGCCATATTAATGACGGTCATTCTCACTAAGACTAAAACTATTTCAGAATCAGACAAACAAAAAATCCTCGTACTACAACCTATTTTTTCAAAAATGTTAATTGGATTGTTAATCGTCACTGTCTTTTTCAATATATGGAAATGGTTTTATAGCTTGTATGGAAACATGCCCGGAAAAGCAGAAGCAGCTCTTCTTATGGTAGGAGGACCATTAACCATTCCTTATTGGGTACTGGAAGTCGGACTTGTGTTTGTCTTACCAATCATCGTTCTATTTGCTTTTAAACAACGCAAGCAACTGTCGTTAACGATTGCTAGTATTTCAATGTTAATTGGATTTTTGGCTATGCGAATTATCATGGTTTTTGCAGGACAGATTGTTCCTCTAACTGTCGTTCAAGGCTCTGAATCAACAAATCAATTAAGAGAATTCGGTATATTGTGGTCTGAATGGGCCACGATGGGCTTTGGTGTAGGTGGAACGATCCTTCTATATTTAATAGCCGAAAGACTATTCGATTTAAACGTTGCTCCTCATAAAGAAGAACGTAGAAAAAGAGTTAACACAGGAGAAGGTTCATACAGTTTAGCAAAATAATTGAATCACAGGAGGTGAAAACATGGAGGCGACAGCAGTGAAAAATCATTATCAATCGCTCATTAAATTATTTGCAGAGTTCTATAAATATCCTGATGAAGCGTTCATGGAAGAATTCAAGAACGGTACTATTGAAGATGAAATCAACACGATGAGTTCTATATATTCGTCAGCATTTGATGAAGAGATTAACTTACAGCATTTCATTGATCAAGAGCACAATTTACAAAAACAATTCATGAAGGCGTTCAGTGGAATTAGCAAACCTTTCACACCTCCTGTTGAATCTCTCTATAAACAATGGAGTGCAGATACAGCATCAGCCAAACCGTTAGCAAGTAAAAAAGGGTATTACATGGGAGATAGCGCTCTTCATATGAAACATCTTCTTCATCATTATCAGCTCGATATTCCAGAAAATTTTACGATGACGCCAGATCATCTGGTTATTGAATTAGAATTTTATGCTTTTTTGATCGAAGAAGACATGGATGCAGCGATGACGTTTCGAGATGAACATTTAAACTGGATCTCTGATTTTGAGGCTGCTCTCCAACAGCTCAATGACATCCCTTTTTATCAAGAAGTGACAAAAAGATTGAGTCAATTGTTAATGGTAAATCCTACAGACGGTTTTAAAAGAGAGGAGTGAGAAATATGAGTCGAATCACCTCTGCCTTTATTGGCGGGTTATTACTCCTATTGCTCAGCGCATGTGGAAGTCAATATCAGGCCGACAACTCAGTAAAAAGCGATGATGATTCTCAAGAAAATCAAATAATCTTCCATGCTACAGAAGAGCAAGATCTCTCCAATTACATTATTGAAGAGGAGGAAGATGAGGAGAGTGAAGACGACGTTCCTTACAATGAGGATTGGAACTACATTTCTACATTGCAACTAGAACGTTTGTTAGATGGACTCCCTGCAGAAAGTCAAGATCGATCATCTTACGACGAAGTCCCTCCTGAATGGGATGGTGTTGCTTTAATTGATTCAAGACCGCCAAGCGTCTATGCTTCTGGCCATATCAATGGTTCTATCAATATTCCAGACAGTGAATTTGAAAGTTATAAAGACCGACTTCCTGATGATAAATCTACGAAACTTATTTTTTATTGTGGAGGAACACACTGTCCTCTAAGTGGATCTTCGGCAGAAAAAGCTGAAGAGCTTGGATTCACAGACACATACGTCTATCAAGAAGGAACTCCAGCTTGGAAGGCAGCAGGAAACTATTTTGTTGTCGATGTCGATCACGTCGAAGAAAAAATCATGGAAAGTTATGTATCAAGAGATGATACTGATCCTGTTTTAATCATTGACACTCGAACATATAGTGGCTATTTCGATAATCATATTCCAACTGCTATTTTTGTAGACGAAACACAGTACGGAAATAAATACCAAGGTTTTGCACCAGCAGATAAAGACCAAGAAATAATCGTATACTGTGGAGGGTTCTTCTGTCATAAAAGCCACGTTCTTGCTAATGAATTGCTAGGAGATGGTCATCGTAATGTGAAAGTATTAGCAGGTGGAATGCCCGCTTGGAATCAGGCAGGTCTTCCTACGTTTGGAATGGAAAGCTCCGAAGCGGAGTTCGATGTATCTGACGGCGCTGTTGATCGATCGATAACAGCTGAAGCGTTTGCTGAAATGTTAGATGAAGGTGGTCATGCCATCGTTGATGTTCGTGGAGATGGCGAAGTTGCTAGCGGAATGCTCGATGGTGCCATTCACATTGTTGATAGTGACATTCTTGCAGGAGAGCCAACCGTTGAAGACAAACTTCCTTCTGACAAAAGTCAAACGATACTCGTTCACTGTGCTAGTGGTGCTCGTGCAGCAGGTGTCTCGGAACCAATCGTTGATTTAGGATATGAGAATGTTTACTATCTAGATGCTGCTTTTTCTTTAGATGACGAGGGAAATTTTGATTATTAGACAATTTTCAATGATCGCTGTCCTTTCTTGTGCTATATTCCTAACGTCTAGCTGTTCAGGTGACGAAAATATAGAACAAGTAACAAATGACGAATTAGTTGACAATGTTTCTACAAGTGAAGAAAACGAAGTGGAAATTTCTTCGGAGAACGATGAATCCGAACTTTCTGAAGAGGAACTTTTGAAAAATAAATTCAAAGATTTCTACAACAACTATCCTTCCGACCGCTACTTAGTTGCCGTGGAAGATGTGGTGTTAGAGAACTATTTCATATTAGATGTTCGTTCGAATAACGACTGGGCACAAGGTCATCTTGCTGAGTCTATCAATATTCCACGTCCCGAACTTGGTGAACGAATGAATGAAATACCAGAATATCAACCTATATTGGTTGTATGCAATACAGGGCAAAGTGCCGCACAAACAGCGGGGATATTAAATTTTGTTGGATTTGATGCTCAATCATTATCCGGCGGCTACCAAGGTTGGCTGCACTCTCAAGACCTTATTGATGGTCTGTTCGTTTTCGAACTAGAAGCTTATATGAACGATAATTCTTCCGTTCAATTTATTGATATTCGTGAAAGAAATGAATTTAACGACTACCATATCGACGGTTTTACAAATATTCCATTAAGCGAATTAGATGAACGTGCTTATGAGTTGGATTCAAGCAAAGAAGTGGTGCTCGTTTGTCGAACAATTAATCGAAGCAAACAAGCTGCATTATCTTTGAAAGAAAGTGGTTTTGAAACTGTACGACATGTTGTTGGAATTTCAGGCGGCATGGTTGGTTGGGAAGAATTACAATAAGGGGTCCCCCCTTACCCAAAATTGGTAAGGGGGATTTTTTAGTTTTGGGCGAATACATTTCATTGACTAACGAGAAGTCTCTTCCTTTTCATAAATCTCTCAAAATTGGCGACATCAACTGGTCTTTGAAACAAATATCCTTGCCCATAATTACAATTGTATTTTAACAATGTATCTACTTGATGTTCATGTTCTATTCCTTCAGCAACGACAAAGAGATTTAAGTTCATAGCGATATTTATGATTGTCTTGACTATCGAATCATTTGAAGAAGTAGACAAATCATCTATAAATGCCTTATCGATTTTAATCGTATCTATTGGTAATTCTTTTAAAATATGAAGCGAAGAGTAGCCTGTACCAAAATCGTCAATCGCTATTTTCACTCCTAATTTTCTAAGATCAGATAAAATATGGAAAGATTCCTCCACATTTTGCATAATACTCTCGGTTATTTCTAACTCTAAATATTTTGGTTCTAAATCCGTTTCTAGTAAAGTTTCCTTTACCGTTTTTACAAAATCCCCGTGTTGAAATTGTCGAACAGAAACGTTCACAGATACAGTAAGAAAAGGGAATCCGGCTAGTTGCCATTCTTTATTTTGTTTACATGCTGATTTTAATACCCATTCACCGATAGAAACAATTTGCCCTGTCTCTTCTGCAACAGGAATAAATGCTCCAGGTGAAACATTCCCTAAGTCCGGATGCTCCCAGCGAAGTAATGCCTCCATGCCATACATGTCCTTTGATTGTAATTCGATTTTAGGCTGATAACAAAGGGTCATCTGATTGTCTATTAACGCGCTTCGTAAGCCATTTTCTATTTCCATTTTGCGAGTCATTTGCTCATGTAATGTTACGTTATAAAAACGATACTCGTTTCTTCCGCTGCCTTTTGCTAAATACATTGCAGCATCGGCACTCTTTAACAACGCACCTGAATGTTCTCCGTTTTCAGGAAACAAACTAATACCAATGCTTGGAGTAATAGTAATTTGATGATGGGCTATGAAAAAAGGTACAGAAAATTCCTTAATGATTTTTTCTGACACTAATCTGCATTTCTCCTTTGACCCCTCAGGAAAAATCAGAACAAATTCATCACCACCTAATCGATAAATTTCATCTTGAATACCAAGTGTACTCTTTAATCGTATGGATGCTTTCTTTAAAATGTGATCCCCGATATGATGCCCTAACGTATCATTGACAATTTTAAAGCGATCTAAATCAAGTACAAGTAAGCCTACTTTTGACTCTCTTCTTTTTGCTTGTTCCAGCGTGTAATCAAGTTCTCTTTGGAAACTTGTTCGGTTTTTCAATTTGGTAAGCGGATCATGATAAGCTAAATGTTTATATTGATTCATGAGCTCTTTGTTATTTTTAATAACAATATATTGCCGGCAAACAATGATAACAAATACAACACTAAGGCCAATGCTAAGGGCATTTAAATTAGATTGATAACTGTGGATCACTAAAACAGTTAACAATAAACTACTAGCATAAGGGAAAACTGTGTCAATATTTTTAAATAAATCAGGGATTTCCCATCTCGGTTCGGCTCCATCTGCTTGCGTTTGGGCATATAATCCAGCAAAACCAATCACTAATATCCACATGATCCAAAATGAGTCTATGAAACTACCTAAATCATAACTCCCAACAATCGTTAAATACGCTAAGCTCATATCGGCCATCAGTTGAAAAGAAAAACCGACAATGATAAACATCATCATTTTGTTTTCATTACTTTTTCTAGATAAATAATATAGTGTTGTGACAACAAATAAAATACTAAGATTTATTATTTGAAATGCCGTATTCGTGATTGTTAGTAACAAGGAAGAACCCGTTAATGTAATCATAGGTTCAATTAAATAATGAATGCTTAATGACGAAGCAACGATCATAAATATAGCAATATTAAAAATATATGGGTTTACGATTACAGAACCACTAACTAAGTAAGCTTTATAAATAAGTGCTATGAAAAAGGTGACATACGCTAATAACCATAGAAAATAGGATACGTCTGGAAAAGACGTTCCCCCAAAAAAAACAGCCTGTAAAAACCAAATCACATTTGCAGTAAGGTAGATCAATATTCCGATACTCAATAGTAACCAAAAGTAACGATGTTTACTTGAATACATTTGATAAGCTTTGAATATCCACAAAAAGCTTACTCCACCCGCAACAATAGGTATCACACTCCCACCTAAAGCTATCATCCAGTCATTGCCACTGAAAATAACATTCCAACCAAGAAATACACTGACAATAACAATAAGAAATTTGAAAGCTGATTGTCTAGTATTTAACATAGTAATCCCTCACGATCTATTGAAAAAACCAATCTACTTGTAGATGAAATTAAATTCCCATTCCAATGAAATAATATAAGTTATAGTTATTTAGAACTATAAAAAATTGATTTATTTCTTTATATTGTTTATTTCGACATATTCAAGCATTTATTTAGTATAATTATACCATTATTTATTTTGATGAAGAGGTATTTTAAATAAATGTAATATTTAATTCCATTCAAAAAAGCTCTATTGAATATCAATAGAGCTTTCATTATGGAGTTACCTAAACTTAAACGTTTCATTTCATTCTCTTTGTTCTCTTTTTACGCAGCGACTGATTAGACTTTTGCTTTTCTAATGATCCCCATTAATCCAGCTGGAATTAATAAGAGGGCAGGCACAACTCCAAATAGACTAATCGAGATTAATATGGCCACTCCGCTGATGAGCATTAACCATCCGCCCAACTTAGCTTTGAACTTAACAACAATTCCCCCGATAACTGCTAAAGCACTAAATAGAAAAGCACTCGCTCCTAGCCCTGAAATTTCATTACTCCCTGTCATTGCTTCATCAATACTAACGATAAAAAAGGCTACTTATTTTCTAACTCTTGTGCAAATTGCGTTTCAGCACGACGTTGGACAATTTGAAGTCTTACATAAAAACCTATTGCCGCACACGTAAGACCTAATGTAATGCCAACCCATAATCCAAAAGGCCCTAACTGAGTAAAAGCTGCTAAATAGTACCCTGCAGGGATTCCAATAATCCAATAAGAAGTAAAAGCGGTAATAAACGGTACTTTCACATCCTTATATCCCCGGAGTACACCTTGCAAGCCTGATTGAGCAGCATCGGATAGTTGATAAATGATCGCAATGATAAAAAACTGTCCAGCCATTAATACTACTTCCCGATCATTAGTATACAAGTAAGCGATTTGTTCCCTTAAAAAATAAAGAAAAACCGCCCCTACGGCTAAAAAGCCAATTCCACCCCATACGCCTAGACGACCATACTGTTTTGCAGATTGAATCCTTTTCCCACCTACTGAAAAACCAACAACAATCGTTAATGCCATCGAAATACTTAATGGAATCATAAAGATTAATGACGTAAAACTTAAGGCGATTTGATGGGCTGCAATCGTCACAGTCGTAAACATAATTCCCATAAGCAACGTAACTACTGCAAAAATACTCGATTCAAAGAAAATAGAAAGTCCAATTGGAACCCCAATCGATAACTGCTCTTTCCACATCTTCCAAGAAGGTTTCATCCAAACAACAAAGATTTGATAATGTCTAATCACTTCCAATTTAAACGTCATAGCTATACTAAAAAAGAGAATAATCCAATACGTTGCAGCTGTTGCATAGCCAGCACCTATGCCACCTAATGCGGGCAACCCAAAGTTCCCAAAAATAAATCCATAGTTCAACAAAATATTAAACGGAACAGCTAATACAATGATGATCATCGTTATTCGAGTGAAACCTTGTCCGTCAAAGAAATTACGAAGGACACTTGCCAAAAACAACGGAACAATCCCTACGGATAAACCAACTAAATAATGAAATGAAATATGCGTCACAGGCTCCGTTAAGTTCATCATTGATAAAATCGGTTCAAGCCATAAAACACCACTCGTTACAACGATGACCGCAAGCACCATCGCTAAATACATCGCTTGTGTCACGGACTCTGCAATTTTGTCGCGCCGTCCACTCCCAACTAGTTGAGCAACAATAGTCGTCACAGCTAGCAATATCCCATTAATTCCAGTGAAAACGGGCATCCATATGCTGGAACCAATTGCGACACCTGCTAAATCATCTGTCCCAACTCTTCCAGACATCATTGTATCAACTAAATTCATTGCAAATAAACTAACTTGTGTCACCATGATTGGCCATAATATATTTAGAAATAATTGTATTTTTTCTTTACGAGTATTTACATGATCCATCGTCTTCACCTATTTTTTCATTTAATTATTTTACTATGTAGCAAGAATGTTGCTACGTCGATTATTTATCATACCATTCTATCAAAAAAAGCAAAGAGAAAACGAAACATTTTAAAATTAAAAATAGTTGCGCACGATCTCGCCTTCTTTTGTACTAGACATGAACACAACAAAAAACACCGCATCGGGTAGTTACCCTTTACGGTGTTTTCCATCTCACCTTCATCCAAAAAATCGTTTAAAGGAATGAATCGTTGCTTGGCGATTTAAATCAGCAATCGAAGTTGTTAACGGGATCTCTTTAGGGCAAGCACGAACACAGTTACCTGAGTTCCCACAAGAAGTGAGACCATCCTCTAACATGATACGATCTAATCTCTCATGAGCTTGCATCTTTCCTGTAGGGTGATTATTGAAAAGCCGCACTTGAGATAGTGGTGCTGGTCCTATGAATCCAGAACGATCATTTACATTTGGACAAGCTTCAAAACAAAGACCACACGTCATACACTTACTTAATTCATATGCCCAACGTCGATCTTTTTCTGCCATTCTTGGTCCGGGACCTAAATCATACGTTCCGTCCACTTCAATCCATGCTTTTACTTTTCTTAACCCTTCAAACATTTTTTTACGATTTATGATCAAATCTCGCTCCACAGGGAACGCTGATAATGGAGCAATTCGAACAGGTTGTTCTAGTTGATCCACTTGCGTTGAGCATGCTTGCCGTGGTTTTCCATTAACTAGCATAGAACACGCTCCACAAACTTCCTCTAAACAAACCGACTCCCACTCCACTGGATTCGTTTTCTGACCATCTTTTGTATACGGATTTTTTCTAATTTCCATCAATGCCGTTATAATGTTCATGCTAGGACGATAAGGAATGAGAAATTCCTCTTCATACGTTTCGGAACTTGGGCCATTTTTTCGACTTATAATGAAGTGAATCTTTCTTTCATCCATCATGCTCGAGCACCCGCCTTCTTCGTTTTCGTATAATCGCGTTTTCGAGGTTCGATAAGGGAAGTATCAACATTTGCATAGGTAAACTCCGGCTGATTTGTTTCTTGATTATATGTTGCCATCGTTGTTTTTAGCCACTCTTCGTCGTTGCGATCTGGAAACTCTGGTTTATAATGAGCTCCCCTGCTTTCATTTCTTCTATATGCCCCTTGAATGATTACTCGAGCTAAATCCATCATCCCTCTTAATCCTCGAATAAATGACACACTATGGTTGTGATACTGCAAGTTATCATCGATTCCGATGTCATTATAACGTTCCATTATCTCCGTTAATTTTTCGTCCGTTCGAAGTAAATTCTCATTTTCACGAACGACCGTTACATTTTCAGTCATTAATTTTCCCATCTCTTGATGCAATGCAAAGGCATTTTCTTTTCCATTCATTGCCTTTATGGCCTTCACCTGTTCGATGTCTTGTTTTCGCTGTGCTTCACAAACAGCTGTTGCATTACCTTTTTCAGCAGGTTCAAGACCTTTTACGTATTCTGCTGCCGATGGACCTGCTACCATGCCACCATAAACAGCAGATAAGAGAGAGTTGGCACCTAATCGATTCGCACCATGCTGGGAATAATCACATTCTCCAGCCGCAAATAATCCACGAATGGACGTATGTTGTTTCTCATCTACCCAAATACCTCCCATCGAATAATGTACTCCAGGGAAAATTTTCATCGGAACACGGCGTGGGTCGTCCCCCATAAATTTTTCATAGATTTCTAAGATGCCCCCTAATCGCACATTCAGTTTCTCATTATCAATATGAGAAACATCGAGATAAACCATGTTTTCTCCGTCGATTCCGAGCTTTTGATTCACACAAATATCAAAAATCTCTCTCGTTGCAATATCTCTTGGTACAAGGTTTCCATAAGCAGGATACTTTTCTTCAAGGAAATACCATGGCTTTCCGTCTTTATATGTCCATACTCGAGCACCTTCACCTCTTGCTGATTCACTCATTAAGCGAAGTTTATCGTCACCTGGAATGGCTGTAGGATGAATTTGAATAAACTCTCCGTTCGCATAGGTGGCACCTTGCTGATATAAACGCCCAGCAGCTGAACCTGTGTTGATTAATGAGTTGGTTGATCGACCGAAAACCATTCCCGGTCCGCCAGATGCCATGATAACAGCGTCTCCTTTAAAAACATGGATCTCCATCGAATAGAGTTCTTGTGCTGTGATGCCACGGCACCTTCCATCATCATCTAGAATAGCTGAAACAAAGTCCCAGCCTTCAAACTTTTTGACGCGACCTTCATCTTCTAATTTTCGTACTTGCTCATCAAGTGCATAAAGGAGTTGTTGTCCTGTTGTCGCTCCTGCAAATGCTGTTCTTCGGTGTTGTGTTCCTCCAAATCTTCGGAAATCCAAAAGTCCCTCTGGCGTTCGATTAAACATGACGCCCATTCTGTCAAACATATGCAAAATTTTTGGCGCCGCTTGACACATGCCCCAAACTTGAGATTGATTTGCTAAAAAATCTCCACCGTATAATGTATCGTCAAAGTGCTCCCATGGAGAATCATTTTCCCCTTTCGTATTTATCGCACCATTAATTCCACCTTGGGCACATACAGAATGTGACCTTTTTACTGGGACGAGTGATAGTAAGTCCACATCTAACCCTTGTTCAACAAGTTTAATGGTGGCCATTAGTCCAGCAAGCCCACCTCCAACGACAACAACTTTTCCAGTACTCATTGTATCTCCTCCTCAAGACTTTTCCGTTTATACAAAAGCAAATATTGCTACCATTCCAACACCTGTAAGAAGAACAAACACGCCAATTGCTCCATATTTTGCTGCTTTCTGGGAATGCTCACTGACCGTAAGGCCCCACGTAATTAACATCGTCCGAAGTCCATTACTAAAATGAAAAGTAGCCATCGTGATTCCAATGATATAAAACAAAAGGAAAAATGGATTCGCTACAAGTTCTGAAACCATCTGAAAGTTGACTTCTGCTCCAAAAAACACTTGAACCCTAGTTGTCCAAACATGCCAAATGATAAATATAAATACTAAAATCCCAGAAAGACGTTGGAAATAGAAATACCAATTTTTTTCGTAAGAGTAGACACTCATTTTCATCTTTGCTTCTCGAGCAATAAATATCCCATATATTCCGTGAAATAAAAGGGGAATAAAGATAACAAATAGTTCAAGTGCATATTTAAAAGGTAGTTGATCCATTAAACCTGCGGCTTGATTATAGACCTCTTCTCCATAAAACGCCGTGTAATTAATCCCAAAGTGCACGAGTAAAAACACTCCGATGGGGATCAAACCAGATAGCGAATGTACCCTTCTCCAAAAAAATGCTCGATCTCGACTCATATTCTTGTTCCTCCTTATAAACCAGTGATGCACTGGTTATTTTTTGGGCTAACATTGAAAATACGGTGAATCTATCCTCCTCGCATCTTTACATTTCGTTTATATATATAATCAATAGAAAACTACAATAAGTGAAACATTTCACAAATGACACTAAAAAAATATATCGAAGAAAAGAACGCACAAAAAAACACAGAATTATGAATGATCAACTAAAAATTATCATTTACAATGATCTGAAAAGTGATATGTTTATATAATAATTAACGAGAAAAATATCTCCTACCTTCAGAATATAGGATGAAATGACTCTGCGCAATAGAATTCTGTTACACCTTTTCGTCATTTTCATTTTAGTCTTTGCAAAGCACTTTTTTCTTAGAAACCTGACGAGTGTATATCACCTAGTTTTCATTTTTTTATAAACCAAATCCCTTTTCCACTAGTTTTGTAAGTTTCGATAAAGCCCTAACTGCAGGGGCACCATCAATAACATTATGATCAACGGAAACTGTCACAAAAAGATACTCCCTTATTTCGATTCTTCCATCTTTCACTCCAGGTTTTTTAATAATGGAACCAACTGCAAAAGAAAGTGGATGAATACTTACTGGCATGACCCAACCATTAATTTTCCCCATCATTCCAACAGAAGTTATCATAACTGTCCCCATATTTTGTTTTGTTAGAAAAGGACTTCCAATTATTTTTTTCCATACTATTCCTCTAATAAATCCAGGCATGGAATAATATGCTTTCATTAAAAATTCATTTTTCCTCTCTCCTAGAACAAAATCACCTTCATCATCGATAGACTGTGTTTGTGCTCCTTTTATTTCATCGTGAATCTCTTCCATTCCTTTTTCATTAGTCTTTCGAATCACATAAGGTAATGGAACTTTTTCTCCTTCGATCTCTCTTTCAATCATGATCGAAATATCAACATCCTCGAAGATAACAATTTTCTTTTTTCCTTTTCGAACTCCATGAAGATCTTTACAATCTTCCACTGCTTTACTAATACATTTTATTAACCATGCATTGAAAGAAACATTCTGCTTTTGCTTCTTTTTTTCTAGAAGCATTTGACGTGCATCCGTAACATCCAGTTCTATTAATGCCCTTATATGGTGTTTCATTTTACTAGCAGCGCCAATGTCAATTGTCGCTATTCTACTCGACGGAAAAGAATCGATGCGGTATTCTCCTAGCTGTTTCATACACACTCCCCCTATTCACTATTATTATCGAAAAAATAAAGTATAGGTATACTCACTTATACAAGCCTTGGAAGAGAGAATTTGATTACGACAGGGGTTAATGACACGTAATTAATCGATGTTTTCTATTAAGGCTATCGTACCAATTCCACTTCATCTCAAATAAAATATAGCACACTTTTTTCAAGGTAGGGACGTATTCACTAACACCTTCACACAAATACCAAATTCTTTTATGTAGATGTTCTATTGAAAAAACTTCTATTCCTATTTTTTACTACAAAATTGCTACATTAAATTCGGACACAAATAAAAAAGACCAGATTTCTCTGATCCCTCTTACACCAATTTTATTTTTTTTCGAGCAACACACAACACTCCACATGTGTCGTCTGTGGAAACATGTCCACTGGCTGAACTTCTTTCGTTTCATACCCATGTTCCTCTAAATATTTCAGATCTCGAGCTAAAGTAGCAGGGTTACACGAAACGTAGACGATCCGATCCGGTTTCATCGTAGCCATCGTTTCCAATAGTTTTTCATCGCATCCTTTTCGAGGCGGATCAACAACAATCACGTCCGCTTCAATGCCTTGCGCTTGCCACCATGGCATGACGTTTTCCGCTTCGCCTACAACAAAGTCTGCGTTTGTCACGTGATTTAATTTTGCATTTCGTTTCGCATCCGACACAGCTTCTGGAACAATTTCCACACCATATACGTGTTTCGCTTTTTCGGCCAAAAATAAACTAATCGTCCCGATCCCACAGTAAGCATCTATAACCGTTTCTTTGCCTGTTAACTGAGCATATTCAAGCGCTTTTTCGTACAACACTTTTGTTTGCACTGGATTGACTTGATAAAATGATCGGGCGGAGATTGCAAATTTAATATCACCAATATAATCATGAATAACTTCCTCACCCCAAAGCACTTCCGACCGTTCTCCAAAAATGACATTTGTCCGTTTCGGATTAATGTTTTGAATAATCGACTTCACGTTAGGAAGTTCTTCTTTCATTGCATGAACGAGGTTTTTCTTGTTCGGGAGTTCTTTCCCTTTTGTAACAAGAACAACCATCAATTCATCTGTATGTTTTGCGTGACGAACAACAACATGCCGAAGCGTTCCTTTATGAATACGGTCATCGTAACCACGTATACCATAATCCTTCGCTAATTTTTTTACGAGCTGAACGACTTTATCATTGTGTTCGTGTTGGATGATACAGCTATTTATATCAACGATTTGATGACTTCTTTCTGCATAAAATCCAGTGACGATATTTCCACCTTGTTCCCCAACTGGAACTTGTGATTTGTTACGATAACGCCAAGGATCATCCATTCCTAAAGTAGGATGAACGGCAACATCATTTAACCCACCAATCCTAGCTAACGTCTCTTTGACTTGTTTTTGTTTGTACTCTAGCTGCCCTTCATAACTTAAATGCTGCAACTGACAGCCACCGCACCGATTAAAAACAGGGCAAGGAGCGTCTACTCGTTGGTTACTCTCTTTCATTACGTTCATCAGTCGACCAAAGCCATAATTCTTCTTCACTTGCACAACCTTAACTTCCGCTTTTTCTCCAGGTAATCCACCTTTTACGAACAATGGATACCCGCCCAACTTTGCTACACCAGCGCCATCGTGTGTTATATCCTCAAACGTCACATCTACCGTTTCGTTTTTTTCTACAGGGGGTTGTTGCTTACTCATCTTATCTCGATCCTTTCCGCTCTCCAATAATCGTCTGCCATTGATTGTACCACAACTGAACTCTTGAAAAAATTAGCATGGCTGATATGATATAGAAGGCTTACTTTACTGTGAGATTGCTCACGGATAGAGCAAAGGCGATTTAAATCAATGAGGTGAATAAAAGAATGGCAACACTGAAAAGAAATGACCCGTGTCTTTGCGGGAGTGGGAAAAAATACAAAAAATGCTGTTTAATAAAATTACAGGATAAACCAACGTTTGACCAAGCCGATCAGCGGGCGTTTAACGAACTATTACCGAAAATTTTTGATTATAGCAAAACCTTTGATGAGGAGATTCAACCCGTTTACGAACAATACGTTCATTCATTTGAGCGTCTACCAAAAGCTGATGCACAAGCCTTTTCTCAACTTTTGTTTCATTGGATGCTTTTTAATTATCCGTTAGAAAACAATAAAACGATACTTGATGATTATATTTCTACTCATTCATCAACGTATTCCGATCATTTCCAACAATTTTTACAAGACTGGAAGGCTCTAGAGCCAAAGTTATTTCGCATCACAAATTCTGACGCAAAAAACATGGTTGTTTATGACGTCTTTCAAGATCATTCTATGACATTGGAAAAAACACCAGCATCTGCGAATTTAAACGAAGGCGATAGGCTAATCGGGTTCTTATATCCAACTCCAAAAGGATACACTCTTGGAAATGACGCTATTGCGATCCCTAAAAAACTAGAAGAAGCATTTTTGGTGCAATGGGAAAGTATGAATCAAGTTAGCCAATTATCTAAGCATAAAAGCAATGAGACAGAGCAATCAATGTTTACGCGACATTTTCATGATGTGCTTGAAGTTCTCAGTTTGATTGCCGTTTCAGGAAAAACACTCCAAGCCGAAGAGAGTCTAGAAAACAAAAGCAAACAAGTCTTAACTCTATTAATGGATAAATTAGATTGGTCTTCGATCTCTTTCGCTCACTATTTACAAGCGAAAGTCACGTGGATTTCCTATGCAACAGAGCAATCTCCAAGAATTCAGAAACCTGAAACGTTTGCGGCCGCAATGGAATATTGGATAAGCAAGTTACATGATTCCACTCACGTTTCTCAAAAGAAACTTGCTGAAAAATATACGGTTTCAGCCGGGACCATTTCTAATAAATACAAAGCGATTAACGAAAACTAATTTAAAAAGGTGCAGTCTTCTTTTAGTAAAATGGGAGGGGACAGCACCTTTTTTAAAACAAAAAAAGGGCAGCGAATATTTGCATTCGCTGCTCTTTTATTTCCTTTATAAATTAGTAATCACTTTTTGCAGTTTCGCCTTTAACGATAGAGACGCCAGCACTTGCTCCAATTCTCGTCGCTCCTGCTTCCACCATCGCTTGTGCATCTTCAAGGCTACGAACGCCTCCTGATGCTTTGACACCAGCTTTATCACCAACGACACTTCTCATAAGCTTTACGTCTTCTATTGTCGCATTACCAGTTGAGAAACCAGTAGATGTCTTCACAAAATCAAGACCAGCTTTCAAAGCAATTTCACATGCTCGAGTTTTCTCTTCATCCGTTAATAAACAAGTTTCAAGGATCACTTTTGTTAATGCTTTTCCTTTAGCTGCTTCCACAACTGCTCGCATGTCAGCTTCCACAAGGTCATTGTTTCCATCCTTTAGTGCACCAATGTTTAAAACCATATCGATTTCTGTTGCACCATTTTCAATGGCATTTTTTGTTTCAAATGCTTTTGTTTCAGGAGTTGTCGCTCCTAAAGGGAACCCAACGACAGTACAAACATCGACGCCGCTTCCTGATAATAATTCTGCAGATTTCTTTACCCATGTTGGATTGACACAGACAGATGCAAATTTGTACTCTCTTGCTTCTTCACAAAGTTTAACGATCTGCTCTTGTTTTGTTTCTGGTTTTAATTGTGTGTGATCAATAATAGCTCCGATAGATTTACTCATGTCACTCATCCTTTCATATACCTAAGTTTATTTTAACTCATTTCCAAAAGAAAATTATACTATTTATGGGTAAAATCAAACTTTTACGCATAAACTTGATCTTTCACGGACAAATCTCCTATATTCACGCACAATCTGACTTTGTCCAACATAAATCCTGATTTTCCAGATACGTATTCCCATAACTAACTTAAAATCCCTCTTAAAAGAACATTCCAGCAATAGACGCATTAAGAAGTGACGCCAGCATACCTGCTGCAACTGCTTTAACTCCTAATTTTGCAATATCTCCTCGACGGCTAGGAGCTAGTCGACCAAGACCACCTAGTAAAATCCCTAAAGAGGATACGTTCGCGAAACCACAAAGAGCAAAACTAACAACTAAAATGGTTTTTGGAGATAATGTTTCCATAACATCTGTAAATGCTACATAAGCTACGAATTCATTTAAAACAAGTTTTTGTCCAATAAAAGATCCTGCTTGAAACGCTTCAGCCCAAGGTACTCCTATGGCAAATGCTAACGGGGCAAAAAGAATACCGAAAATGTTCTCTAAAGTAATTCCTTGTAAGTTAATGGTAGCATCGGAACCAAATAAACTTAAAAAGAAGTTAACGGTATTATTCGTAATTGTTTCTGCACCACCAAGAAGTCCATTGATTAATGCGATTAATGCAATAAATGCTAATAGCATGGCACCGATATTCAAAGCTAGCTGAAGCCCAGTGCTTGCTCCTCGTGCCGCTGCATCGATGACGTTATAGGACTCTTTATCATCATCCATTTCAACTTCTCTTTCATCAGAAGTTGCCTCAGGGTCTGTTTCAGGTAACATGATTTTTGCCATGATCAACCCGGATGGAGCAGCCATAAAACTTGCCGCAAGTAAATATTCAAGTGGAACCCCTAATAAGGAATACCCAATCAACACCGAACCTGCAACAGAGGCGAGTCCCCCAGTCATGACAGCAAATAATTCTGATCGAGTCATTTTATCGAGAAATGGTCGTACAACAAGCGGCGCTTCTGTTTGTCCTACGAAGATATTCGCTGCTGCCGATAATGATTCAGGCTTACTAGTACCAAGTAATTTTGCCAATCCTCCACCAATCACTTTGATAATTTTTTGCATAATTCCTAAATAATATAACACAGAGATGAGGGAAGAAAAGAAAATGACAACGGTTAGTACTTGAAAGGCAAAAATCATGCCAACACCTTCCGCTTCAAATAATCCTCCGAAAAGGAAATTAATTCCTTCATCTGTATACCCAACGACGTTATTTACAAGTCCAGTTAAGTTTTGTAGCTGATCTCTTCCAAATTCCCACTGAAAGACAGTAAAAGCAAAGATAAATTGTATTGCCAATCCACCGATAATTGTTCTCGGTTTGATCGCTTTTCGATTACTAGATAAAAGAAATGCGATAGATAGTACAACAAAAACACCCAAAAATCCCCATAAAATATTCATGTTAGTCACCTCTCGTCATAAGATGTATGTTTATATTGTTCAGACGTCTAACAACTTGTTAACAAGTATGACTATAGCAGATGACGTGAATATTTGTAAACCTTTTCATGAACTTTTTTTCATTTATTCTATTACTCTCTACTTATAGCTTATTTTGCGATTTCAGACCAATCCCGATAATGACTCCTCTTCCATTAATTGTTTAGCAGAATGGATGTCCGTGATGAGTACATTAGCATATCCTCCTACTAAAGCACCACGTATACCTTGTAATTTATTTTCGCCTCCAGCAACTAGTATGGAATACTCTTTCGAGCGCAGTTCTTCTAAATCGAGGCCTAGCGTTCTTGCATTCAGTTCTGAGTGACATATATCCCCTTTTTCATCAAAAAATCGCGAACTTATGTCCCCAACGGCTTTAGAATATATCACCTTTAAATCGTTATCGGAAAAATAACCAAGCTGAAACAAAATCGATTCCGTTTTAATCGGTCCAATCGTATACATAGCAATATTCGCACGTCTGCCTAGATCGAGGATATTTTTAATATAACGATCTGCTTCCATTGCTTGTTTTACAACGACGTGGTCAACAATTGCTGGAAGCGGAAGATGATGGGGAATGGTATCGTAAGCTTGACCGAACAAATGTAAAATCTCCCCTGCGTATGTGTTTGTTTCTGAATGACTGACACCACCTTTTAATTGGACGACTTTTACATTTGATACTTCTTTTGGAGTTAATTCTTTGGCAACTTTATGTAGCGTTGTTCCCCACGTTAATCCGATAATATCGTCATCTTTAACTATTTCATTCAAATATTGTGCCGCCATTCTTCCTAAATAGTACTTCGTTTGCTCTTCATCATCAGGCGTGTGGGCAATAAAAACTTTCTTCAGTCCGTATTTATTTTCTAGTTTCTTTGTCATATGTACCGTATCTTCTTCAGGATCAACAACGTTGATCTCAACAATTCCTTCTTGCTTAGCTAAATCAAGTAATCTCGACACAGTGGGACGTGACACACCTAACTTTTCTGCAATGACACTTTGATTGTAGTCATATACATAATACATACGAGCAGCCTCAATAACTTTGTTACGTTTTTCTTGATCCACCATCCATCACCTTCTTCCAAATAAATAGTTAAACGCTTTCAAAATAATGAAATTTTATTCATTTATAATCGAAATTTATTTCACAGTAATTATAAAACAATCGTACTATCGAAAGCAATTCAATCTCTTTTTTATATAATAAAATTGTGAAATCTTTTCATATATCCGCTGTTTTAGACTAGTACCAATGCTGTAATTGGTTTACAATAATATAGTAAGGGGTAAACCTTAAGCACCTGTCTATATTTTATTTTTATGAAGGGGTGCTTGTATTGGCTTTATCAAAAGAACAAGAAAAACGGAAAATCCCCTCGAAAAATCGTGGAGATGAAAAGCGTCATGATGAAAACGAGAGGTTTGAAAAACTTCTTGATAATTTAGAAGACATGACAACGAACGGCAGATTAAAGGACATGGCTTATCACTTTACAAATAAAAAAGAAGTGATTAAAGTCAATCTGCTAGCAGGAGTTGCCCGTGGTGTTGGACTTACATTAGGAACAGCAATTTTCCTAGGACTCTTCTTTTTTATTTTAACTCAGACGGTCTCCTTACCTTTAGTTGGGGAATACATCGCCCAGCTATTAGAAGCTATAGAGACTCAGCGAAATTAACTTATCGCATTTGAACAAAAATGATCAACTTATTTTACATCAAGGATCCACAGCATAAGGAAGTAAATTTTAAACGAGGTGATACATATGGATTGGTTAGGTATAGGTGTATTTATTTTATCGCTTGGCTTTGCAGGACTCGTATTCATTCTTATTCCTGTTATGAAAAAGCTATCGGCCACATTAGGAAATACAGCTGACACTGTGGCAACGGTTAACAAAAGTATCGGGGAAGTCACAGGAGAAGCAACGGTCATTCTGTTTAATGCTAATGAAACGCTAGTTGATGTAAATGAAAAAATTTCAAAACTCAACCCACTATTTGATATTATTCATGACACAGGGACATCTGCGCAGCATTTAACTTCTACTTTGGTTAAGTATACGTCTGGTAAAACGGACAGAGCAAAATCTGGAGTAGACGCTGTTGATCGAACTAACCTCGAAGGTCTCCTTCGTGGCGCAGCATTTATTTATTATTTAAGACAGGCAAAAAAAGAATACGACGCAAACAACTAAGTTTAAAACCCCTGAAAATTCAGGGGTTTTTGTTTTGTTATTAAGCTCATTAAGATCAAATAGTATCCGTTAGTTTACATGAGATCTTTCTTTTGAAAGTAGATACCACTTGCCCCTATAAATGCGATCGCATATATAGCTAATATTGTTAATGAAAACCCAATTCCTACACCTGGCATGATTTCATCTACTACGGCATATGCAGGTAGATCCAAGTGCGGTAAAAAGATAAACTTATACCATGCAGTATCTGCTAGTAACAAAGAGAATCCTTGCAATACAGAAGTAGAGAACAAAATAAATATAGAAATACCTACTGCCAATGTTTGACTCTTAAACAAAATAGAAAGAGAAAATGAAATGATCACAAACATAAGCATGTTCAAAAAGTACAATCCGATTTTTGCAGGAAAAATATTAGCAACTGTTGTATAAAGTGGTCCGCCATGAAAACTCATTTCCATGACTTGCGATGAATAACTCCCTGTTCCAAAAAAGATTGTCCCCATAAGAATATTTGTTAATATTAGCGTAACCATCATAACTATAGAGAAAGCTACTACTGTTATAAACTTTGAAAGTAGCACTTGCCATCTTTCATACGGACGAATGAGTAAATGTTTCATCGTTCCGTTATCTATTTCAGAAGAAACAATCGAACTTGCAACGATAACAGTGAAAAGCGTAATAAATGATGCGACACTGAGGACTGTTTCGTTCATAAATATCATATTATTCATTTCATTAGGATTGATCCCTGCTTCAAGTAGTTCTTCATTTTCTTGAATCGTCTGTTCTGCCTGAGCTTCCATCCACTCTTCATCCGTACCTGATTCTAATATCTCTTCTTGCTCAGAAATCTCTGTCTCTAACTCAATTGTCCATTCTCCCTCACCTTGGTTCGTTGAATCAGCAATAAAGGATTGATAGATAAACGTTAAACCGATCATAATAATAACAATTGCTCCTAGGAAAAACCACGTCTGTTTTTTATTCCACAGTTTGATCCACTCATTTTTTAGTAATGCACCCATTGGTTATTGCCCCTCCTTCATCTGAACGTTATCTTCTGATGTTAAGGCAAGGAATTTATCTTCAAGGGACGTTTTCTTTGATTCAATTCCATAAACATCAACTTCTGCTTCTACTAACTTACGATTTAACGTAGGGACAAGATTTTGGTTCATTTCTAGAATAAACATATGATCATTTTCTTGTTTAACGATACTTACACCATCCACCATTTTAATTACTTGTTCTGTTTGTTGTAGATGCTCTTTTTTCACTTCAATGGAAACGATTAATTTATCAGAATTACCATTTTCGCTTAATGAGGAAATATTGGAAACATCAATGATTTTCCCTTTCTCCATAATGACGACCCGATCACACATTAGTTGCATTTCTGAAAGCAAGTGAGAAGATACAAGCGTTGAAATACCTTGATTTGCAAGCTGTCGTAAGTAATCCCGAAGCTCACGAATCCCCTTTGGATCAAGACCATTTGTCGGTTCATCAAGAATTAATAAAGCCGGTTTATGTAAAATTGCTTGAGCCACACCTAATCTCTGTTTCATCCCTAAACTATATTTTTTCACTTTATCTTGGATGGCGTGACTTAATTTCACTAATTCTACAACCTCATCCATACGTTCTTTTGTAATTGGATTTTTGGACATTCGAGCATAAAGTTGCAAATTTTTGTATCCACTCATATAGTCATAAAAAGATGGATTTTCAACAATTGCTCCAATATCAGATTTACAAGCAAGTCCTTCTTTGTCTAAGTCAGCACCATTAATAAATACTTTCCCTTCCGTTTTATTAATCAGTCCAACGATCATTCGAATCGTTGTCGTTTTCCCTGCACCATTAGGCCCTAATAAACCGAGAATTTCACCTTTATTCATAACAAATGAAGCATCGTGGACAATTCGTTTCTTTCCACTTACTTGTTTCGTAAGCCCTTTTACTTCCATCACTGTATCACTCATACACTCACTCCTTTAGAACATTTAATCTTTGAAACCATCACTTTTCACACATGATATTTTTTCGAAATATGGTAGTATATAGAAAAGAGCATATTTTACTATACGGGGAAGTTGGTAAAATGTTTCATTTTTACAATTTTTTCATAGTCTCGCTAGATTATCACATGTTGAACTGTACCGAAACGTTCATTTTTGATTAAAAGGAGTGCTATTAATGAAAAAACTTTCTTCAGATCAGTTTTTGAAAGCTGTTGATTTTATTATGACCCATGCTCGTCCACTTGATAGAAAACTATTTGACTACTACTTTAATAATGCCTCAAATATTGCAGTCCTTAATGAATTAGCTCATTTCCAAAATGAAGATGGTGGTATAGGTCATGGAATAGAACCTGATATTCGAATGCCGCAATCAAGTCCTATAGCTACCTCTGTAGCATTGCAATATACCAGAAATGTAAATACCCCTTGGCGTCATCCATTTATTAAATCAACAATGAAATATTTAGAAGATACATATGATCGATTCGGTCACTGGCCATTAATTCTTCCAGAAATGAAAACCTACCCTCACGCGGAATGGTGGGGATCACGAAGCGATCAACAAACATCCTTTCAAGCAAATCCAGGTGCTGAAATAATCGGTTATTTCCATGCTTACTCAAAGGTGGATCATCATTTATCTTTACCGGAATTAGATGATTTGGTGATGCAAGATTTAGAAGGACGACGAGGAAACATTGAATTCCATGAAGTTCTTTGCTACTTAAGGTTAATCGAAGAATTATCAGACCACTCTATTAAAAAGAAGTGTATGGAACATATATTAGATGTTGCTGTAAAAGTCGTCACCAAAGACCCACAAGATTGGGGTGGTTATTGTGCTAAACCATTATGGCTTGCCTCTAGTCCTGATGCTTCTCTGTACCCTAAATTGGAAAAGTACGTTCAACTAAATCTAGACTACGAAATTGAGCAGCAACATGAAGATGGCTCATGGCTTCCTTTTTGGCAATGGGGACAATATATTGATGTTTGGGAGCAGGATGCAAAGCCTGAATGGAAAGGTTTCCTCACTGTTCAAACACTTCGAATGCTTCAACAATTTGATCGAATAGATTCACACCCTTATCAAAAAAGCAGAGGATAACAACCCTCTGCCTTTTTATTTCAATCAATTAACAACGCTCACCAACCTTTAAATCGTTAATATAAACCTTGAAAACAACTTAACTGTTTATCTGGTACGATAAGCTCAATATGATTGTGTAAATTGATAAATTCACCTGGGAGGTTTCCACCATATTCTCCATCTAAGTTTAATTGAACTTCGTTTTCTGCATGGATTTTAATTCTGCTTGCTTGAACATATATGATTCTTTCATCATGAATGTGCTCACCACGCATAGCTGCACCTGTTAACCTCACTACATCAGCTAAATTCGTCTTTTTCAAGATAATTAAATCAAACAGTCCATCATTTAAGTATGCATTTGGTGCAAGTTTCTCAAAACCACCGACTGAATTAGTGTTAGAAACGAGAAATAGCATTATCTCCCCTTCAAACCACTTTCCATCATATTCGATCGTCACCCGATTCGGTTTGATTCTTGGTAACTTCTCAAATCCTTTAACATAATAAGCAACTTGGCCCATCATTGTTTTAAGACGACTTGGCACCTCATATGTCAACTCCGTTAGCGTACCTCCTCCGGCTATGTTCATAAAATATTTGGCACCAACTTTTCCAATATCAATTAACTGTTGACGACCATCTATTAAAACATCACAAGCTTCCTCAATGTTTTTCGGTATATGTAGGGCGCGTACAAAATCATTCGTAGTTCCACCAGGTAAAATACCGAGCGTAGGTCGATTATCTTTTTCTGCCATACCGTTAATGACTTCATGGATGGTTCCATCACCACCAGCTGCAATAATAAGATCATAATTGCGATCACAAGCCAAGGATGCAGCGTGTTTCGCAGAATCTTTCCCTGTTGTCGCATGCGCTGATGCTTCATACCCAGATGTCTCAAGTTTTTCCAAAATGTATGGGAGATGTTTTTTCACATGTTCCCTTCCAGAAGAAGGGTTATATATTAACCTTGCACGTTTCATCGAATTTCCTCCATCAGATTCACTTATGTTTACGGCTCTGTTTAATGTCTCTGTTTGATGTTAAAAATCCGCAAGACTTTCCTTAGGAAGTTCACGGCTCTGCTGCTAGTTGTGGAACGGCTATATTCTAAATCAACATACTACGATAACATGGCCTTTATAGAAGCGAATACGTTTAAACATTCATTTATTTTTTGTACATAGCATTCTAACTATTCTTATGACAGTCAGTATACCACTTCACACAGAAAAAAAGAACGAATAAGCTATTTTCTTCCATTGAAAATAACTGATCCCTAGTTAGAACTCTGGATTCAATTTTAAATTGCACAATAAAAGTGACCCTCATCCTTGTATGGATTCAAAGGGTCACTCACATTAAACTTTCTTCAATCATGTAATTCAAAACCTTCTTCCTTTTTATCTAGCAGATGTTTCAATTTGAGTCACCCATGTACCGGTGTTGCGGTTTTGGTACATTTCGCTCACCTACGTCATTGGATTCACATCCTTTTGTAAGTACTCACTCAGAAAACCTGTTTAGATTATTATTCGCTACTCGAAAGCCGTTCTCCTTTCGTTTCGAATTAGCAATTGTTATTGCTTACTACGTATACTATACAATTAATTATCTATTGTAAACATTCAGAATATTTAGTTACAACTGTTTACCTTCTATTTGCCTATCTCTTCCGCTTATTTACTCTAATTATCTAACGATTTCATTTTTTTATTTATTCGGTCAATGACATCTCTTACCTATTCCTGTAAAATCAAGTTATCGGAGGTGAACGTTCCCATGACAAAAAAAGCGTTTTTAATTATTTCAACTAGTTTATCTATTTTAATGATTGTACTAGTTGTCATGAACGAATATAGCATGCACCAAGTGACTGAGTTGTGCGAAGAAGTAGGTGGCACTGCATACGTGGATAAAAACTTCTTTTCAGGTAGTTGGAGCGTTAGTTGCGATGGTATTGATGACGGTATTAATCAATGACCCATGATAATGAAACCTATCAAATAAAGAAAATGACGAAAGATGCAGCTACGAACATCTCATTTTGGGAATATCCATCTCCTTATGAACTTTATAGCATGGATGGATCACAGGAAACGATCTCCGCCCTCCTGTCTAAAGACTATTACCTTGTATCAACAGCCGAAGAACCTTTGTTTGGATATTTTTGTATCGGTAATGAAGCAAGAGTGCCAGGCGGGTATCAAGCGAAAATCTATGATGACATGGAGAATGTGATTGACTTGGGGTTAGGCATTCACCCTAATTTTACTGGTAAAGGATTAGGAATTTCTTTCGTATCATCTATTCTTCAATGGATAGAAAAGAACCTAACCGTTAACGAAGTAAGATTAGTGGTGGCCACAGTTAATGACCGGGCCATTCGCACCTATCAAAGAGCAGGGTTTATTTCTGGAGAAATTTTTTTTACGCAAGTTGGGAATTGGGACATGCCTTTCATCGTTATGAGAAAATCTGTGACTAAATCGTAACAAAAAGACACAATGGTTATTGAGCAAATCATGTTCATTTGAGATGATTAACATTGCAAGGACTATCCTCGATAACCGTGAAAGGAGAATGAACTACAGTGAGAAGATCCATTGATTACATTTTTATTTTTCTTATCGGATATCAAGTTTACTTTCTCACTTTTATGTTATTTACACCTGCCTCCAATCAAATGATCTCGCTAGGGGTATCTTTTATCGGTGTCTTACTCTCTGTTATCGTATGGATGAACAAAGGTTCTCTTTACTCAAAAAAGCATGTGAATATGGCTACAACAACTGGTATTTTGAGCGCCAGTTCGATCATTATTTATATTCTGGACTCTTTTCATCTTTTAATATGAACAAAAGGTGTGCCGCACCATTTTGGCACACCTTTTTATGCAGATACTTTCAGACGATTTTGTTTATATTTACGAAGGTAGAGAACAAATTGTGTGTAGATCACTTTCGCAACGAGAACGATCACAGAAATAAATGTAATAAGCCCTATGTTTGTAAAAATGATGTTGCTAACTGTTACATTAAGACCAATCATATAAGCTGCGAAAAATACTACTTGAATAAACGTAACAAAATATGGATAAAGAATTCTCCTCATTCTTCTTTGAACAGGGATGAGTTTCATCCAATCAATCACTTGCAAAGGGACAATCCATAAAAATGTACCAAATGCGAACACAAAAAGAGCTGTCCATGACTCTACAATGATCTCTGCTCCTAAAAATGCCGAAGTGATTAATACTGTCCCAGCTATTGCGACAATAAAGAAACCAACGATACTAACGATACTTACAATAAACTTCAGAAAATCTTTCATTCGCTTTAATTCAAACCTTTCTATATCTACTAGTTGTTTTTGATACTATTGCTTCTTTTACATGTCTATACATCATAGCTTCATTACACATGTTTGTGATTATAACATACGGAGTAATAGTGTAAAGAACGTTATTGCAGCGTATTTTCTCTTATTTATTTGTATCTATCAATGCCGTTATTTTACTTATACTTTTCCTTATCATTCACACGTATCCTCTATATAACTCATCATTTGACCAAATTTTTGAAATAAGACTCTGTTACCATTTCCAAGTCTTTTTCCACGAGAAAGTAACTACATATTACCTATCTTTTAAAAAATGCCTCATCTATGGATTCACATAGACGAGGCATTTCATATTATCGTTGTTTGATTTCTTCAACTAGTAGCTGATTCACCATTTGAGGATTGGCTTTTCCTCTAGAAGCTTTCATCACTTGTCCTACAAGGAACCCAATTGCCTTGTCTTTCCCATTTTGGTAATCTTCAATAGACTGTGGGTTACTATCTAACGTTTCATTTACCATTTTGCGGATTTCACCTTCGTCACTAATTTGTACAAGACCTTTGTCTTTGACGATTTTTTCAGGATCTCCACCGTTTTCAATTAACTCTTTGAAAACTTTTTTTGCAATCTTTGAAGAGATTGTTCCTTTTTCAATCAATTTAATCATGTTAACCAAGGCTTCCGGTGTCATCGGTATATCGGTAATTTCTTTATTTTTGTCCTTCAAATAGGCATTCACTTCACCCATAAGCCAATTGGATAGTGGTTTAGCTGGGCCACCTTGACTTAATCCTTCTTCAAAAAAATCGCTCATTGCTTTTTGCTGGGTAAGAACTCCAGCGTCATATGCAGGGAGATCAAATTTGTTAATGTATCGTTTCTGTCTCGCGTCAGGCAATTCCGGAATCTCTTGACGAACTTTCTCTTTCCAGTCTTCTTGGATATACAAATTAACCAAATCTGGTTCCGGAAAATATCGGTAGTCATCAGAACCTTCTTTCACTCTCATCAACACGGTTTTTTTACTTGGCTCATTCCATCGTCGCGTTTCTTGAAGAATTTCTCCTCCATTTGAAAGTTCTTCTGCTTGGCGAACTTCTTCATATTCAAGACCTTTTAATACGTTCGTAAACGAATTTAAGTTCTTTAATTCTGTTTTCGTTCCAAATTCTTTTTGTCCTTTTGGTCTTAAAGATATATTCGCATCACATCGAAGGGATCCTTCTTCCATTTTACAATCCGATACTTCCGTGTATTGCATGATCGCTTTTAGTTTTTCTAAATAAGCATATGCTTCCTCTGGCGTTCGAATATCTGGTTCAGAGACAATTTCAACGAGTGGTGTTCCTACGCGATTGTAGTCAACAAGCGTATGCCCTTCCTCTTCATCATGCGTCAGTTTACCAGCGTCTTCTTCTAGATGGAGCCTCGTAATTCCTATCTTCTTTTTCTCACCGTTCACTTCGATTTCAAGCCAGCCATTTTCCCCAATTGGACGATCAAATTGTGAAATCTGATAAGCTTTTGGATTATCAGGGTAGAAATAATTTTTTCGATCAAATTTCGTCATTTCCGCTATGTCACAATTTAATGCCATCGATGCTTTCATCGCAAACTCAACAGCTCGTTTATTTAATACCGGTAAAACACCAGGATGACCGAGACAAACTGGACATGTATGGGTGTTCGGCGGTGCTCCAAACTCCGTTGAGCAACTACAGAATATTTTTGAGTTCGTTTTAAGTTCCACATGTACTTCTAATCCTATTACTGTTTCAAAACTCATATTTTTGCCTCCCTCCTCTATAGCTCTGGCTTTTGTTTATGATAGTCAGTTGCTTGTTCAAAAGCATGCGCTACGCGATAAACTGATTCTTCATCGAAATGTTTTCCGATAATCTGTAATCCTACAGGTAGTCCATCTGCTAAACCACAAGGAATACTAATGGCTGGTACACCAGCTAAGTTGACTGGAATCGTTAAAATATCATTCGCATACATCGTAAGCGGATCATCGAGATTCTCCCCAAGTTTAAACGCTGTTGTTGGCGTTGTTGGACCTATTACGACATCATAATTTAAAAATATGTCTTCAAAGTCTTGTTTAATTAACGTACGAACTTTTTGGGCCTTTTTATAATACGCGTCATAATAACCAGAACTTAAAGCAAATGTCCCTAACATGATTCGACGTTTTACTTCATCACCAAATCCATCTGTTCTCGTTTGTTTATATGTGTCAATTAAATTCGTTTGCTCTTTTCTTACTCCATAACGAATACCATCAAAACGAGCTAAATTGGCCGATGCTTCAGATGAAGCTAACAAGTAATAAGTAGCCAAAGCATATTTAGAGTGCGGTAAGGATACTTCATCCCATGTAGCACCTAAGTCCTCCAAATGCTGAAGAGCTTGCTTCACTTGATTTTTCACATCTTCATTAACACCTTCACCAAGATATTCTTTTGGCACAGCAATTTTCATCCCTTTAATATCTCCATCAAGGGCGGCAAGATAATCTGGAACATCCTTGTCTGCACTTGTTGAATCTCGGTTGTCATATCCTGCTATTTGTTGCAAAACATAAGCATTGTCTTCTACACTTCTCGTAATTGGTCCAATTTGATCCAATGAAGATGCAAAGGCAACTAACCCATAACGTGATACTCGACCGTACGTTGGTTTTAATCCAACAACTCCGCAAAATGCTGCTGGTTGCCGAATCGAACCGCCTGTATCAGAACCTAATGAAAAAGGAACTTCTCCAGCTGCTACCGTCGCAGCAGATCCACCGCTTGATCCCCCTGGAACTCGCGACAGGTCCCATGGATTTTTCACTTGTTTATAGCTGGAATTTTCATTTGATGAGCCCATGGCAAACTCGTCCATGTTTAATTTCCCAATCGTTACCGTGTTGGCTGAAGCAAGTTTCTCTACAACCGTTGCATCATATAATGGATCAAAATTATCGAGCAGCTGGCTTCCACATGTCGTTTTCAATCCTTTTGTACTAATATTATCCTTGATCCCTACTGGTAATCCAAAAAGAACTTCTTTTGACTGAATTTGCCCTTTAGCCAGTTGATCATCAAGCTCTGCCGCTTGCTTGAGCGCTGCTTCTTTGTTTAATCGGAGAAAAGCACCTACTTTTTCGTCCACTTCTTCAATTCGTTTGTATGATTCTTCAACTAACTCTGTTACAGTAAGTTCTTTATTATGTAATAACTCATGGATATCACGTAATTTATGATCAAATAATCCCATTTGTTTCCCTCCTTATTCAAGCACAGACGGTACTTTGAATTGCCCATCCTTTTGATCTGGTGCGTTTTTCATCGTTTCTTCTCTAGATAATGACGGTTTCACTTCATCTTCTCGTAAAACATTTCTCACGTCTAAAACATGAGAAGTTGGCTCCACGTTATCCGTGTCCAATTCATTTAATTGCTCTGCAAAACTGATGATTTCATCTAACTCATATGCTAATTGTTCGATCTTTTCCTCTTTAAATTCAAGCCTTGCTAATTTCGCAACGTGCCTTACTTGTTCTTTCGTAATTCGTTCCACTGCATCCACCTCCACAATTTGAAAGAATATTTGCTCAATACCTGACTTTACAATAGTATGATCATACCAAATATGCTCTAGACAAGCAATCAGACAGATAATTTGATATAAAATATTATTGTTCTTTTTCTTTAGGACTTGTTCAACTTTAATCTTATTTAAAATTCCTTTCAAGCGAACGCTTTCCTCGATAAACGCTTCTGTTTCATCGAACACACACACAAGGATCGTCACCTCTTCCTTTTCCACTAGAGTAGCCACTCTGGTTGCTAGAACTTACGCTAGATTGCTACTTATCATGAGGGGGCGATTATACTTGATTGCGTGACCTAAAAAAGCTTTCAAGCAGTCCCTTGATAGCGACCACTTGAAAGCTCTCATGTTTTTTTAAGTTTATAAACTTTCTTTTACTTGTTCAAATTGATCTTGAATTTCTTGTTCTGGCTCGCCACCTAGTTTAGATACGACGTAAATAGCAATCCAAGCTAAGATAAACCCTGGAACAATTTCATAAAGGGAGAATGGAATAAGAGCTTCTGCCTGAGCCATTCGCTCACCAGTTGCCGGATCCATTGGTGGGGTAGACATAATATCCCAAAGGATAACGGATGCTCCACCTACGACCATTCCTGCTAAAGCTCCCCACTTCGTCATCTTTTTCCAGAAAAGTGCTAAGATCACGACAGGACCAAAAGCTGCACCAAAACCTGCCCACGCATAACCTACGAGATCCAAGACTGTAGACTCTGGATTGTAAGCTAAGAAAATCGCAAACAACGCTATTGCAACAACACCTAAACGACCTACCATGACTAACTCTCTTTGGGAAGCATTCTTACGGAATAATGCTTTATAGAAGTCTTCTGTTAACGCACTTGATGAAACGAGTAACTGAGAGTCAATTGTACTCATGATCGCTGCTAAAATTGCAGCTAATAGGAACCCAGATACCCACGGATTAAATAACACTTGAGTAAATTCAATAAAAACTGTTTCTGAATTCGCTAGAGGCGCATCAGCAAAGTAGGCAATCCCTACAAAACCTGTGAATATAGCACCGAATAAAGCAAATACCATCCAAGACATCCCAACTAAACGTGCTTTTGGAATTTCATCTTTTGATTTCACCGCCATAAAACGAGCGATGATATGAGGCTGTCCAAAATAACCAAGCCCCCAAGCTAGTAAGGAAACAATACCCAAAAAGGTTGTACCAGTGAAAACATCCAAATAAGCTGGGTCAATATCGCCAACTCGTTGAACCGTTTCACCCCAACCTCCCATATCTGAGATAGCTACCACAGGAACTATAATTAGAGCTAAGAACATTAAAATACCTTGTGCAAAGTCTGTCCACGAAACAGCTAGGAAGCCACCTAGGAAGGTATAGGATATGATAACTATCGCACCTATCCATAACGCTTGTGTATAGCTAAATCCAAATGAACTTTCAAATAAAATCGCTCCCCCAACTAAACCGGAGGATGTATAGAACGCAAAGAAAATTAATATAACAAGTGCTGAAACAATACGCAGTATTTTCGTGTCATCTTTGAATCTGTTTTCAAAAAAGTCAGGAAGTGTAATGGAATCTCCTGCAATTTCCGTATACATACGTAATCGAGTTGCAACAAACTGCCAGTTCAAATAGGCACCGATAGCAAGCCCGACTCCTATCCAAATTTCTGTCATACCAGCTGCATACATCGCTCCTGGTAGTCCTAGTAATAGCCAACTACTCATGTCTGAAGCACCAGCACTAAGTGCGGCTACCCCACCGCCTAATCGGCGTCCACCTAATACATAATCCGATAAGTTATTTGTCATTTTATAAGCTACTAGTCCTATACCTAACATACCTATAAGATAAATAATAAACGTTATTAACGTCGAAGTTTCCATGACTATCCTCTCCTCTCAGTAAAGAATGTAATAATTGATAAGATCACTAATAATGGCATTGGAACAAATAACAAAAACCACGTCGCTGCTGTCAATGAGTGTTCCATACTGTTCCCCCCCTCACATATTGAATTTCAAGAAAATTAAGACTAAAGATGTATTTATCATAGCATATTATACGAATAAAATACCATCTTAAATATACAGAACTATACATTAATCTGAATTTTCTCAATATACCTTCAAATCTCAAACGAAAAGCATAAGCAGAAGTTTATCACATATTTATTGTAAGAACATTGCAAATATTGTTTTAATAATCAGTAATTGTATTTTTATACAAATAATCTTCTTTCATTTACGCTTGCAGACTTAATGGGTCATATATATTCATCAAAAAAAATGAAAATTAATAGCCTATTTCATAACATGTTCCTATTTTACCTTATGTCCCTTTAAATTATTCTAGTACAAAAGAAACTCCTGAACATTGATGTCCAGGAGTTTCCATTACGTTATTTATATATATGAATATAAGGTTCTTGGTCCGCATATTGAATAATAATCGATTCAGGTCCGTTAACAGATTCGACATAGATATGAATTGGCACTTGTGTAGCAAACGTTGATTCTACTCGACCACTAATAAATTGTGTTAAAGCGATAATTTCCGCTTTGCCATGAGACTGAATGTTCAGCTCAATTTTTAATTCTTCTAACATGTCATTTTTGTAACGACCTTTTCCAACGACACCAACCGTGCGATCAAAAAACTCTTCTATTTCCTCTCTAAATTGGGAAAAGTTACTAGATAAATTTGGTTGGTCATTTCTTGCTCGTTGAGATGGGAATACAATAAAATCTTCATTAATGGACTCCCAACCTTGAATCTCAGATTGACCACTCTCAACATTTCCCATAGAAACAAAAGAACCCGGAGCCACCGACCCTCTTTCTTCTTCTTGGTATAGAGCAAAAGTAATCGGTACTTCTTCTAAACCTTCCATTGCTCTCATTCGTTCTAAGATTTCTTGAGCGATTTCGCGCCCTTGTTCCAATGTTTCTTCAGGATCTAATGGTTCTTCATGGAAATAGTATCCCCCATCTTCATCTACTGTTCGGAAATAATAAACAGATCTCAGTGATAGTCCGATGACGACCCCGCCAAGATTGACACCTTCTTCTTCATTACCATAAAAGTAATTATGTTCCATAATATGAGACAATACAAGCGGATTGCTACGCATTCTTTCTTCATCATCGTCTCCATCTCCAAGAGAAGGGTTCAATCCAAATTGATTACCATCTTCATCAGGGTCATACCGACGTAACCAACTATTTATCCTGCTCCCATCCAAGTGCTGTCCTTCTTGAAAGTAGTAATCTTCTTGATCATAAAAGCCACTTGCAATTTCAATTAACCCCATCTCGAATTGATTTAAATCCACTCGGTTTTCCATAGCATGAGCTACATTTCCCCGCGCTTCACTCCTGTGATACTTTCCATCTCTTAACACATTACGATAAAAGTTATCAGGAGAATCAATGGTAGGTGTAATGACGTATTGTTGTTCCTCTTCTTCCTCTGTTTCTTCTACAATGATCACATCTTCTTCGCTTCTTTCAAGAGCAGGAATACATCCTGTCAAAAGAATAACAAACGAAAGACTAAGTATATTCCACTTTTTCATTTATATTCACACTCCTCGCCATCGACTTTATGGCGTCGCAACCTGACAAACCGTTCAATCGACTTGCCTATTTTTCAGTTCTACTTGCCATTTTCTCACAAACCAATGGCGCGGTCTAGCCTAACATTTTACGTAGTTTTATCTATGAAATTAAACCTAGTTCTGTTAGTAACTTCGCTTCATCCCAAACCTCAATTTGAAGTTCATTGGCTTTTTTCAACTTTGATCCAGCTCTTTCACCAGCCACTACGATGTCTGTGTTTGCAGTAACACTACCAGTTACCTTGCCACCTAAAAGTTCAATTTTCTCTTTCGCCTCTTTACGAGATAGCTCTTCCATCGAGCCAGTAAGTACAATCGTTTTCCCTGCAAAAATAGAGTCGATTTCTTCGGCAGACTGGAGCTTTGGTCCTGTATACGTCATATTAATTCCTAACTCATCCAATTCTTCCAACAATAAATGAACTTCTTCTTTATCGAAATAAGTCGCAATCGCATGTGCCATTTTCGTCCCAATTTCATCTACTGCTTCTAATTGGTCGATCGAAGCTTCTTTTAGTTGATCCATTGTTTCAAAATTCATGGCTAATGTTTTTGCTGCTTTGGAACCAACATATCGAATACCAAGTCCGAATAATAATTTTTCTAAAGAGTTCGTCTTCGTAACCTCTATCGCCTTCAACAGATTATCAACAGACTTCTCACCCATTCTCTCTAACTTCAATAATTCGTCTTTTTCAAGACGATAAATGTCTGCTACGTCTTCCACTAGCTCGTGTTCAAATAATTGTGTAATAACACGTTCGCCAAGACCATCAATATTCATGGCATTTCTAGATACAAAGTGAATTAATCCTTCGCGAATTTGTGCAGGGCATTTTGGGTTAACACATCGTAATGCCACTTCTCCTTCTATTCGAACCAATTCACTATTACACTCCGGACATTCCGTTGGCATATGAAAATCTTTTTCCTCGCCAGTCCGCTGGTCTGTGAGGACATTGACTACTTTAGGAATGATGTCTCCAGCTTTTTTAATCGTAATTTTATCGCCTATCTTCACATCTTGCTCACGAATTAAATCTTCATTATGAAGAGATGCCCGTTGGACAGTTGTTCCTGCTACAGATACGGGATCTAAAATAGCAGTAGGAGTCACGACACCCGTCCTGCCTATGCTTAATTCAATATCTCTTAATGTCGTAACAACTTCTTCAGCTGGGAATTTAAACGCTGTCGCCCAGCGAGGGCTTTTTGCTGTAAAACCTAACGTTCTTTGATCTTCCAAACGATCCACTTTGATGACAATTCCATCAATTTCATATGGAAGATCCGCACGCTTTTCTAACCAACCTTCACAAAATTCAATGACATCTTCTATATTTTTGCAATGCTTTGCTTGGTCGTTAATTTTAAAACCTAGCTTACTAACGTACTCCAGAGACTCATGATGGGATGTGAGTTCTTTTCCCTCTAATTGACCCACAGAGTAAATAAATATATCTAACTGACGTTTCGCTGCAATTTTCGGATCCAACTGACGTAAAGAACCTGCTGCTGCATTCCTTGGATTAGCAAATAGTGCTTCATCGTTGGCTTCTTTTGCTTTATTCAATCGATTAAACGAACTTTTTGGCATAAAAGCTTCGCCACGCACGTCAATGGTAACAGTTTCATTCAGTTTAAGTGGAATCGACGCAATCGTTTTTAAATTACTTGTAATGTCTTCCCCTGTCGATCCATCTCCACGAGTTGCTCCTTGAACAAAACGGCCATTATCATACTTGAGAGTAACAGCAAGTCCATCAATCTTTAGCTCACAGCTATACGTCGCTTCATGACCTAATCCTTGTTGGACACGGCGATCGAAATCGCGCAGTTCACTATCATCAAAAGCGTTGGATAAACTAAGCATAGGAACATCATGCTGCACTTTACTGAAATGATCCAACGCTACTCCACCAACACGTTCACTTGGTGAGTCTTCCCGCTTCATGTCTGGATGCTTTTCTTCCAAATCGATTAGCTCGCGCAAAAGCTGGTCGTACTCAGCGTCCGTCACTTTCGGCTGATCCAAGACATAATAGTGATGAGCATAGTCATTTAATTGATCTGTTAATTGATCGATTTGCTTTCTCACTTGATCATTTGACATGGAAACCTCACCTTACCCTTTCGTAATCGGAGCAAATTTTGCAGCCAATCTTTTCACGCCGACTTGAGGAAATGCTATATCCAATTCGACGTTCTCACCGCTCCCTTTCAAACTAACGACCGTACCTGTTCCCCATTTTTTATGAAGCGCTTTATCTCCAACTCCCCATTCAAATGAAGCACCTTCTGTTGTCGTCGTTTGAGGTGTTGATACCGTTTTTCTTTGTTTTTGCGGTGACCGTGTCGGTGCTTTGCCTCCGTTGCTGGATGTACTTAAAGCACTTAGACCTTTCCGAGACGTTTGCATCCAAGGTGGTGTTGCCGCCTTTTCTTTTCCTATTGTTTCTAGTAATTCACTAGGCACTTCGCTAAGAAAACGTGACGGTGGATTTATGTTCGTTCGGCCGTAAAGCGTCCGCATTTGTGCCCGACTCAAGTAAAGTCGCTGCTCAGCACGAGTAATTCCTACATAAGCAAGTCTTCGTTCTTCTTCCATTTCTACTTCTTCCATTAGCGCTCGACTATGAGGAAACACCCCTTCTTCCAAACCGATTAGGAAAACGAGTGGAAATTCCAATCCTTTTGCTGAGTGAAGTGTCATAAGTAAGATTTTTTCGCTAGCTTCTTCCTCGTCATCGACTTTATCAATATCTGCTATTAATGCTAAATCAGTAAGGAATGCAATCAACGTTTTATCTTCATTCACTTCTTCAAATTCTTTTGCAACTGTTAAAAATTCATTAATGTTTTCTAATCGCCCCTCTGCTTCAAGGCTCTTATCATTTTTGAGCATTTCCCTGTACCCTGTCTTTTCTAGCAGCTCTTCGACTAACTCCATGACAGGTAAATATTCTTGCATCTGCACCCAACCGCGCAGTTGATCAGCAAATTCTCGTAACATCTTCGTGAAACGAGCACTCAATCCAATTTGATCAACTTCTTGAATTGTTTGAAACAAAGATAAATCATGATGATTGGCATACTCTTGAATTTTATCTAATGTTGTATTTCCAATCCCACGTTTAGGTACGTTGATAATTCGTCTTAAACTAATATCATCGTCAGGGTTGGCAACGAGTCTTAAATAAGCAAGCAAATCTTTGATTTCTTTTCTATCGTAGAACTTCGTACCGCCAACAATCGTATAAGATAAATTAGACTTAACGAATAATTCCTCGATCACACGGGACTGAGCATTCGTACGATAAAGAACCGCCACATCTGACGCTTTATATTTACCACTATTGATATGTTCTTGTATTCTCCCAACGACAAATTGAGCTTCATCATGCTCGTTACTAGCCTCATAATAACTCAGCTTTTCCCCGTCGATATTTTCTGTCCATAAATTCTTCGGCTTCCTTCCAGTATTTTTATCAATCACTTTGTTGGCAGCTTCAAGAATTCTTTTTGTGGATCGGTAGTTTTGCTCTAACATGACGACCGTGGCATTTGTGTAATCTTTTTCAAAGGACATAATATTTCCGATATCTGCCCCTCGCCATCGATAAATCGACTGATCTGAGTCCCCAACGACACAAATGTTTTTGTGACGATCTGCCATCATATTCACTAACACGTATTGTGCCCTGTTCGTATCCTGGTACTCATCCACCATGACATAGCGGAAGCGGCGTTGATAATATTCAAGCACTTCAGGAACCAATTTGAAAAGTTTGATCGTTGTCATAATTAAATCATCAAAATCCAATGCTTGGTTTTTCTTTAATTCTTTTTGATACGCTTCATATACTTTATGAACAGTTTCATCGTAATAACTGTTCGCTGTTTTCGCAAAGTCTGCCGGCGTTTTCAATTCATTTTTTGCTGAACTGATTGAACCAAGGATTGTCCGTGGATCAAATTTTTTCGAATCGATATTCATTTCTTTTACTAGACGTTTGATGACCGTTTTTTGATCCGTCGAGTCAAGGATTGTAAAGTTTCGATTAAAACCAATCCGGTCTATATCTCTTCTAAGTATTCTCACACACATGGAGTGAAACGTGGAAATCCACATTCCTTCTGCTTGTCCACCTATGATTTTCGCTACTCGGTCTTTCATTTCTCGCGCCGCTTTGTTTGTAAAGGTAATCGCAAGAATCGACCAGTGGGGTACCTCTTTTTCCCCAATTAAATATGCAATTCGGTGCGTCAACACCCTCGTCTTTCCACTACCTGCTCCGGCCATAATCAACAACGGTCCTTCTGCGTGTTTGACTGCCTCCTGTTGTTCCGGATTTAATCCTTCCAATAATTCACTTTTCATCATTTCACCATCCAAACGTACGTTCTAATTAATGCTATTTTACCCTTTTATCAGCCGTTTGTACACTTAATTTTTTACTGCAGCAACAGTTTTCAGCGCACTTTTCAAATCGGTATATATGATGTTACCAACCACGATTGTATCCGCATGTTCTGCCATCTCTACCGCTTGCTCAAGAGACTCAATGCCTCCACCGTAAAAAAGTTGTGATTTCTCTAGTACTCGACTTACTTCTTTCACCGTTGAAAGCTCGCCATAAATCCCGCTATACTCCAGATAAAAGATTGGCATATGAAAAAGTTGATCCGTCATCCGAGCATACGCAACAATATCTTCCTCATCAAGTTCTGTATCTGCATCGGTTAACTGAGCCACTTTCGATTCAGGGTTAAGGACGCAATATCCCTCAGATAATACTTCTTCAAAATTCATTAAATGACCGAATTCCTTTAACGCACGATGGTGCAATCCATTCAGCCATGCGGTATGCCTAGTATTCAAAACAGACGGAATTAAATAGTAATCAAATCCTGGAACGACAGAGTGGAGATTACTAACTTCTAATACACATGTCACACTGAAGCGTCTGACTCGCATTAGCAAATCAAGGGTGTTCTCTTCTGTGACACCGTCACTTCCTCCAATGATTACCGCATCTGTTCCAGACTCACATATTTGTTCTAATGCCTCTTCAGACAGATCTTTGTTCGGATCCAACTTAAAAACGTGTTTCCATTCGTAATAAACTTTCATCATTTTATCTCCAATCATCCATTGCGTTATCGTCTGTGGAATAGTATATCAAAAAATAGTAGGAGACTCGACAATCAAGACGTTAAACTTGTTAATTTGTCTAAGATTGTTTGGAAGAGTGGCATTTCGAGTCAATAATCATTCTAGTTTACGCATAAAGGGCTGTTTTTCACGCACAAACTGTGTTTCTCACGCACAAACTGTGTTTCTCACGCACAAATCTCGTTTCTCACGCACAACTCTCATTTTTCACGCACAACAGCCCACCTGTTCCTAATAAGCACTCACACAAGCTCGTCCATCGACAAAAATTACATAAATTCGCCTCATTTAAGCGTAATTTAAGAAAGGTTTTTACTAACAAATGTCGAAAGTATGTTCCAGTAATCAAATATGCCTATGAGGTGATTATTTTGATATTAAAACCACGCTCCATCCCTCTTATCATTCTTCAATTGAAAGCTCTTCTGCGTCGACTCCCCAATAATGACCATAGAAGACCATCCATTGAAAAAGATCTAATCATGTTCGAAAAAGGACATCGTGGCGAACTCCAACTGGACCATTATTTAAACTTTTTCACCACAGATCCCCACTTCCTGATTCAAGGATTACGACTTCGAGACAACTTCGGAAGTTTCTTTCAAGTAGACACTCTTTTATTGGTCCGTTCTTACTTTTGTCTTTTTGAAGTGAAAAACTGGAGTGGTACGATCTCCTTTAATCCTGCACTCAAGCAAGCGACTCGCAAAGTCCAAGGTGAGCAGGAAGGTTGCAGCGACCCTATTAGTCAAGTTTTCCTTCAACGAACACATCTCCTTAAATGGCTACAAAATCACCGATTTTCTACCACGATTCCTATCTATCCATTTGTTGTCATCAGCTATCCAACGACAACGATTGAAATAGAAAATAACTTTAAACTAATAGCTGATCATGTGTTTCATGCTCACGCTGTTCTTGATCACCTGAAAAAATTAAATGACAAAATGTCAACTGATTTTTTGGATAAAAAGACTTTACGAAAAATAGGCAAAGCAATCGTCAAACATGACGTCCCTAAAAAAGAGGACGTATTAAAAAAGTATCTGATCAACCGAAATGAACTCATTACTGGAGTTTGCTGCGAAGCGTGCGGTTGCTATTCGATTATCCGCTCTCAAGGCCAATGGTACTGCTCTTCATGCCGCACTTCATCCAAGACGGCTCATAAGCAAGCATTAGAAGATTATTCATTATTGATTGGCAATACGATAACAAACGCAGAAGCTAGGTGGTTTTTGAGGGTGTCTTCTAGAAATGTCGTTAACTATTTATGTAAAGACATGAAACTATTAGTTAGTGGAAAAAGCAAATCTAGTAAGTACAACTTGCCAAATAAATATCCTTATATGTAAGAATTACGCATAAGTCGGTATTCTCACGCACAAATTGGTATTTTCACGCACAAACACACGTTTCTCACGCACAAACAAACACACACCATAAATCTACCAAAAAGAGACCCGGCGCAGCCAGGTCTCCATGGAATCAATCTTTATTTTTCATGGACTCGGTCTAAAGCAAACTTGTAACCGTCATTTCCATAATTGATACAGCGTTTCACTCTTGAAATTGTTGCAGTGCTAGCACCAGTATCCTTTTCGATTCGTTGGTAGGTGTCGCCATCCATGAGCATGCGCGCCACTTCCAACCGTTGTGCTAACGATTGAATTTCATTCATTGTACAGAGATCATCGAAGAAAGTGTAACATTCTTCCACATCTTTCAAACTTAAAATGGCTTTGAAAAGTTGATCTAACTCTTTTCCTCTTAATTTATCGATTTGCATGTCATGAATTCATCCTTTCTTCATCTCACTCATTCATCATGTGGAAACGAAATGTCATCTAATGATTCCACTAAATTTATCCACGTTTGACCTGGCAAGAAATCTAATGGTTCTCCGTCTTTGAAAGGCAGAATAACACCGTCGACGTTTTCCCATTCTGCTTCAATAACGGAACCATCATGTATTAAGTATGCGTTTCCACCCGTCTCTATGTCAATATCTCGTCTTCCTTGGTCATCAATGACACGGTGCGTGGTTTCCACAATAAACAAGTTACGAGGAGCAACATGTTCCCCTGTTTCCATGTCATCCACTCTTTCACCACCAACTGAGCGAATATAACCACCGACCTCTTCATCATGCTCAAATCGAACATTATTTGTAGAACTACCGTAATTAATATCTACGGTGAATGCCTCTATCTCGGATAAAGAGTCGTCCAACTCTTCCATGAATGGTAAAGCAGGAGGTTCTCGATCCTCAACATCAAAACCGATATGTTCTGCTGCTCCCTCTAGATCTTCATATGTCGTAAACATATTGTGGGGTGCTGAGCGATCAGTCGATCGACTGAAAAATTGTCCATCATAATTTAACGCACTAATAAAGGCGACTTCTCCACGTTCAGCAAGGTCTAAAGCTCCAGGGCTTCCTCCCGCGGACGTATGAATCGCATCATACCCATTGTTCAAAAAAATGAAGTAATCTCTAGCACTTCGGACTGGACCAATTCGATCTGGCTGGTGACTATGGTAAAATGCTAGCTGTCTCGTAATTCGTCCTTCGACTAAAACTTCATATACGACATCCGCTTGATATAGTCCAGTTTGCGGTCTTGCTGCATTAGAGTTTTCGACCATGACACCGAAAGCACGATGATCAACGTCTTCATCTGTTTCCAATCCCGTCAATGGATAAGCACCTGCAAATTCAGGCTCAGGTTCTTCTTCCTCTGGCTCTTCTTCTTCCTGTTCCTGTTCTGGTTCATCAACGGTTTCGCTTTCCACCACTTCTTCATTGTTTCCACTACAGGCAACAAAAACAACGAGGAGAAGTAATAATAACATATAAAAGATTACTTTCGACCACTTCATGTAGGACATCACCTTCCAAACCCCTATTTACTTTTATAGTTTAACGCATTATCGAAGGAAAAAGTACCCTTTTTTTCTTCACATCAAAAATCCCTTTTTGTGTAATTCGAACATAAGGTAAGTGCGTTGCAGAAAAGAATAACAAGCTATAAATAGGATCACTATAACGATATCCCCTTGCAGATAAAGCCTCTCGAAGGCTTTCCTCTTCCTCTACTAACCCTCCATCCATTGATAAGTCTGAGAGTAACCCTGCAATTGGTAAAGATACTTTTGCTACAATATCTTCGTGATCTACAAGGACGATTCCTCCCTTTTGTTCCTTTAATAGTTTAAAGGCATCTAATAGTCCTTGTTTACTTTTTCCGATCAAAATTATATCTCCTGTGTTAGAAAATGAACTAGCAAATCCATAAATATTCTTGGCAAATCCTTTGATTAACGTTGAGACTAACCACTTCCCATTTTTATCAACAAGCATCATAAAACATTCATCACTCTTTTCTCCAAGGTCTTCGCAAGTTAAGTCGCGATCAATTTGATATGGTTTCATAATCACTTCATTAACCATTTCAAGCCCTAATGGCATAGAAAAGTGAAAGTCTTTTCTTGTTAAATCCCAATCTAATTCCATTGGAGTGAAACCGTATTTTTCCCAGTCGAAACGGATATCAGGGAAACAAGGTTCGTTCTTTCGGCGAACCCACGTCCCTTTAGCAAGAACATCCGTAGGGAAAGGATCTTCTTTACTGCTCAAAAAATTGAGATTAGCTAACCGACCGGGAGCGATCATTCCAATGACGTCGTCCATATGAAAATGGGTGGCCACATTGATCGTACACATATTAACTGCATCAATGAATGGTACTCCCTCGTCTAATGCAAGCTGAATTAAATGCTCCATCATTCCTTTTTTCATGAAGTGGGGTGGCGATCCATCTGTTGTCATCATTAGTCTATCGTAGTGGTTAAACCCTTGTTCATGTAATTCGCGCAATATATTTGGTAAATCAGGTCGGATCGATGAGTAACGTAAGGAAGTCGTCATTCCAACATCTAGTCGTTTAAGGACATCTTCTCCACTCATAGCCTCATGATCTCCATCAACTCCCATTAGAGCCATTTGTGAGAGCGTCTTCTTGCCTGCTCCAGGAAAGTGTCCTTCAATCGGTTTGCGAACATCTTTCGTTTCCAGCATCCAATGGAGCATATGGTCATCGCCTTGTAGCACTTTAGCCCAGTCAGTCAATTCTCCACCTTGAACGACATAAGGGTGATCAATCCAAGCTTTCAAATTAGAGTCTGCAAACACGTCGTATTCATTTTTCAGTTCCGTTTGGGCATCGTATCTAGCCCACCAAAGCATCGTTGCAGGTGTCTCTTGTAGGTCATCCAATAAAGTAAGCGCTTTCTTTTTGTACAAATGAAAAAAGAACGGCATATTGTCGTTTATAAGTGTTGTTGTGCCACGTTCCGATGCATATTTAGCAAGGGTAAGGGGATGATATAACTGAAACGGATGCGCATGATGTTCGATATAACCAGGCACGACAAATTCACTCGAAGCATCGACAACTTCCGTATCCATTTGATTTTGAGGCATTTCTTGTCCTACGTAAACAATCCGGTCATCATAAATCCAGATGTTCCCGGTCACCCAACTTTTACGAAAGCTGTTTAAGTAGGTCGCATTAGCAATGACCATCGTCGGAGCTACCTTGCCTTGAATAACAGCTTGCTGTTCGCGTATTTGTTTTTTTGTCCAATAATGAGAAAATCCTTTTACCATTTTTATCACCTATTCGATACTTTCGTTTATATGTTTTGTTATGTTGACTTTTTCACAAGTTCTTTAAAAAAAAAGGTTTTTTAGCTTTAAATTAGCAAAGAAATCGTTTTCATAATCTTAACATATTTCCCCTTTACATTGCTAAAGATATTGTTACATTTTCTTTAAAAAACAGAAGGAGGTCAACTATGCTTAAGCCAAACATCGGTACTCTCAATGCTTTAATAAGAATTACTGCTGGATTTACACTATTAGGTTGGGGTACTGCAGCATTAGTAAAACACTCAAGGAGAAATTACCCTTTATTTTCTGTGATGATGGGTGCACTTAAAGTAGCAGAAGGAATCACTCGTTTTTGCCCTGTCGTTTATCTTTATGAAGAAAGACAAACAGATGACACGTTCGATGAAGATGTATATTCTCCGGTAAATCCATCTTAAAGGCGAATCAATTGAAAGGAATGATGAGACATCAATATTTGGGAAGTAGCCACCGATTCCATATTTCTGTTCCTTTTCTTGGTTGGAAGCATTGTTTTCGGTGTGTACTTTTGGATAAAACTAAATAAGAAACGAAAACTTTCTGAAGATCATGGAACGAGAGATGAAATATTAAAAAAGAAATAATGCACGTAAGGAATCCGATTATTTCGGATTCCTTTTTACATTAATAGCGAGATAAATGTCTCATTTAACTTCTAATATTTAAGTTTATTACGATAATTTTCTCACTACCACGAATTGCCTGAAAAATCCCATTATTCCCACTTTTTGAAAGCGTGTTCATTTTTTGGTCATGTACCTTTATACTAGGGACGAGTATAAAACATGTTGTAATGAAAATAGCGGATGTCGAAATCTGAATTTTTCTATTTTTGTTACATCTATTACCGAAAGGGGTTTTCACATTGGGAGAAAAACGTAAGGGGTTATTTCAACGATTCCTCGACATGGTTGAATATGTCGGAAACAAACTACCTCATCCTGTTACTCTTTTTGCTATTTTAGCATTATTAGTAATTGGACTATCGGCCGTCGTGTCCAGCTTAGGAGTCAGCGTGGAACACCCTGGTCAAGAAGGAGAAATGGTTGAAGTAACAAACCTCATGAATGCTGAAGGGATTCAATATATTTTTTCCAGTATGGTTGATAATTTCATCGGATTCGCTCCATTAGGTGTAGTACTAGCTACTATGCTTGGTATTGGTCTCGCTGAGCGAACAGGTTTAATTAGCGCGTGTTTGCGCGGGTTTGTTTTATCCGTTCCACAACGGTTAATTACTGGTGGTCTTGTCTTTGCAGGGATCATGTCCAGTGTCGCATCTGACGCCGGATATGTTGTTTTACCGCCTTTAGGTGCAGTTATCTTCGCCGCAATTGGTCGTCATCCACTTGCCGGTCTCGCTGCTGCTTTTGCAGGTGTATCCGCAGGTTTTAGTGCCAATTTATTTTTATCTGCAACTGATCCGTTGCTCGGTGAACTAACTATTTCAGCTGCTGCGATTATTGATCCAGCTTATGCTGAAGGCATGAACATTGCAATGAACTATTACTTTATTATTGTCTCCGTGTTTATATTAACATTTGTTGGTGCTTGGGTAACTGAAAAAATAGTGGAACCACGCCTGGGTGAATATAAAGGGGAATATCGCGAGGACTTAAAAGGCCTTGAAGCAATTGAGAAAAAAGGATTAATCTGGGCAGGCCTTTCTTTCCTTATCGGAATCATCATTTTCGCCCTTACCATTGTTCCAGCAAACGGACCGTTAAGAGCCGATGATGGAGGAATTATTCAATCGCCATTTATGGACTCACTCGTTCCAATTATTATGATTTTATTCTTCATTCCTGGTCTTTTCTATGGAATGGCAACAAAGAACATTAGAAATGATAAAGACGTCGCCAACCAACTATCAGAAACCATGGCTGCCATGGGAATGTTTATCGTATTAGCATTCACGGCTGGTCAATTTGTTTCCTATTTCGCTGAAACAAACATGGGACTTGTCCTAGGTGTATATGGTGCGGAAGCGTTGGAAGCAGCTAACTTAACTGGTATTCCATTGATCTTAGGATTTATCGTTGTTGCCGGTTTCATCAACCTTTTCATCGGCAGTGCATCTGCGAAGTGGGCAATGATGGCGCCAGTATTCGTTCCAATTATGATGCAACTTGGATACTCGCCAGAAATGACGCAAATGGCTTACCGTATTGCCGATTCAACGACAAATATCATTACCCCACTTATGACGTATTTTGCAATTATCATCGCCTTTGCACAAAAATACGATAAAAAGATGGGTATTGGAACACTTATTTCTGTAATGTTCCCTTATACAATTATCTTTACGATTGCATGGACAATCATGCTTATTATTTGGATGCTTCTTGGTATTGATCTTGGACCAGGTTCACCAATCTTATATGAATAAAAGAGAGGTATTGGCCGTTAGCGCGGTCAATACCTTTTTTATAGATTCACAGATCGGCCGGGGGCGATGGCGATAATTGTCGTTTTTTGTTATAATGCACTTCCTCCGACTTATAATGCACTTCTGCGATTTTATAATGCACTTCCAACAACTTATAATGCACTTCCGCTGTTTTCCCACCCCTCCTGCATGTAAAAAACTAATCTGAATGATCTACATCACTGACAGTAACAATCCTCCAAATTAAAATAAAAGTAAATCTTCCTTACGAAAGGTGAAAGGTGATGTCTATATGGAAACAAAAGATTGGTCAGCAAGCTTAGAACACGGAGAGTACGCAGAAGATCGAGACTTAGTGATTCGCCATGCAATAGAAGCGATTGATGAAACAGCAGACGGGTGCTACGTCAATCTTGTCACTCCTGATGTTTTCGGAAACCCAGACGACTATTTATCTTTATTAATCCGTGAAAAATACGGTGACACGATTACAACGAAATTTATCGACCAATGTGGTTGCGGCGGCTATGTTTTAAGAGTTTTTAAATAAGCTTATGCAGTGCCACAGTGCCACTTCCAGATCTTAAAAATACACAAAAAAGACGTAAAAGTTGTCATCCAATTTTTACGTCTTTTAAATAATGATTGTATACACGACTTATCTAGATAAGTAAGTTTTACATTGCGGACATAATGATTTTTGATAATCATTTGGAATCACAAAATGACAGTTTTCGCATTTTCTTTGAGAATTAAGATTGACATCAACTGTTTCCATTTTTCGATTATTAACAAAAAATAGAATGATCATTACCAGCACCAATACAGCTAATCCAAGTACGATTGCAACTGTCGCTGACATAAAATCATCTCCAATCTCCCCTTTTATTTAGAAAATAAACGATGGAGAAAGAACGCCGCCACTTAACGAAAATTCAAAGTATTTTTTATGACTAAATAGGTGTCAATCATTTATCAGTCATAAAAGTCTTCATTTAATTCTATACCCTCTCTTTGACGAATTAACTCACACGTCATCATAAAAATCTAAATAATTTAGAATGATCATAGATTCGAATCCTTTTTTCCTCGTTCTATTTTTCCGAAAAAAACTACAATGCTTCTTTCCCATGAATCGGGTGAACTCCTTTTACAAGCTCTGAGAAGACGTCATAAAGTATATTTCTAAATTCTTCTAATTTAACACGTTGTAAATCATCCGGTTCCACTGTTAATAATGGTGTCTCAGGTAAATAGAGCATTCGATTGATTTCCAGCTGAATCCAAGGCGTATCACCAATATTTCCGTGATACCGAGTGACATGCCCACCTTTAAATGGGTCATTTAATGTCACAAAATCCCTATCATTAACGGCATACTTTTGAAATTTAGTTTCTAACAATTCTTTAAACCGAATCACCATTTCAACTGGTGCTGTTAATGGTTCAGCATCCATTTCAGCCATTTTCGTGCCACGATTGCTTATACAAAATAACGGTCGATGTTGCCATTCCTCCCCATTCCCACTAGGACCATAATCAAGCATAGAATGACAATCAATCGCAAGTTTTACATTAGGATTTTTTGCCCCTTCGATTAACTTTTGGTGATAAGGCATATAATGTTTTTCAATGACGATCTTCCGCTCCAATTCATTGAGGCCTGAAGGAGAGTCCCAAACATTCCCCCCGTCCACCGTCAATGTTTTCACAATTCCATCTGGATTTTCAGGTGGTAAATCGGTTAATGAACGGTTCATATCTATCACAATCCGCGCCACATCCATCTGATGAAATTCCTCCACGAGGTCTTCAAAGGCAAACAATTCTTTTGTCCACGTATCCCCATCAAGCAAAATATCCATTTCATTAAGCAAACACGTTGTCTGAATCTCATCAGGAATGTCCTGTCCACCGTGCGGAACAGAAATAAGAATAGGAAGTTTTTCTTTCAACATTTTCTCCACCTCATTCACCATTTAGGTACAAAGCTAAAAGTAACGAACGCTGAACCAATTCACTTCTATGGAGTGCTTCTTCTGGCATATACAGTCCTTTACTTGCAGGCGAAAATCCACAAACAACAGTTGTCCCTTTAGGAACTTCACCAGCAGCTGAAGATAACAAACTTGATTCCGTGCCAAAAGGTAAATTCCATTTCGAACTTAAGTCGGTTAGTTTCTCTAATAATTCGTTATTTTTTCTTCGAATAAATGGCGATCGCTCTACTAATTTTTCTATATGTGTTCGCATCCCTTTTGATTGTGATTTAAAAAGTTCTCTCACTGCTTTTTCTGTTTCGACTGCTAACTTTTCATCTATATACGTGATCGATAACGTGGCATAGACTCGGTGAGGTTTCAAAACAGAGTAACGTTCCGATCGAACATCTTGGATAGAAACAGCTAATTTCTTTTTACGATTATTAAAATCCTGAAGCTTCTGGGCATTTTGAATGAATGAGTTCAGAACATCAACAGATTTCGTTTCTTTTCCAATTCGAATGGGGTCTCCTTCAACAATAATGCTAAATTGTTTCGTTCCACGCCGTTGATGAACCACTTTTCCATCCGTAAAACCTGGTTGCAAAACTATGACTTCTGCAGCTAACTTGGCTGCCTTTTCGACCATGGAGGAACTGTACCGCATTCCCCTTCCTTCATCTGAATAGAAAAGAACGCCTACCTTTTTTTTGCTTAGTAACTTCTGTTCCTTTAAAGCATTTAAAGCGGAAAGCATTGTGACTATTCCACCACGACTTGACGCTATTCCCTCCCCGTACAACCACTCTTGTTCTGTACGAAAAGGAATCGGAAATCCTGTTCGCTCACCAGGTACATCGATTGGAACAACAAGTAACGTTCCTCCTTGCATCCCTGCTGCTGTTTCAAAAGCCCAAGCCGATCGACCATTTGTACATGATTCTAAAGGGTTTAACCCTAATTTATTTAATCGTTCTTCTAATTTTTTTCGAATCCGACTAAGTCCAACGGGGTCTTCAGTCCGACTTGAAATGTTTGTCCATGCTTTTAATTCCGTTTCCATTGCGCTTCGTTTCTTCGTTAATTGATTGAAAATACGTACATCTGCTTTTTGCATATGCTCATCCGCTGGAACAAGGAAATCAGCTCCAAAATATCGTTCACATGTGACATCAATAATTCTGTTCATGAGATCTTTATAAGATAAACCGATTTTTTCTGCCGCAAAAACAAATGAACCGTCCGACCCAAGACTAGCCATAGAATTCACTTCTAAAATGTATGGATTACCTTGTTTATCAATTCGAAAATCAACTCTTGCCGTGTCATAACAATTCAACGCTTTGAACGTTTCAATCGCAAGTTGCTGTATCTTTTCCGCTTCTTCTTCTGTTAAATTAGCTGGGCAAACTTTTTCTACCGTACGTCCACTTTTATTCTTTTTATCTTCATACGTAAAAATTTGTGGCCCTTCGCCAAACACAAGTTCGACAGCTGGTAAGGCCTGAACGGGATTATTTCCTAATAGGCCGACATTCACTTCGCGTCCTTCAATATATTCTTCTACAAGAGTAGGTGCATGGTATGTCTCATAAATCACTTTCACACCTTCACGGAGCTCCTCTTCGTTATGAACGATTTTAAGTCCAAAAGATACCGCTTCATCCTTCGGTTTCACAATCAACGGATACGTTAAATCTTCCGTTACTGGCGAATCTGGTGTATCTAATACAGTGAACTTTGGCGTTGGCAACCCTCGTTGTAAAAGAATCATTTTCGTTACTACTTTATCAAGAGCTAGCGCATGTGTTTCTGGTCCAGAACCGACATAAGGAACACCAAGCATCTCTAACATTCCTGGTACATGCATGTATCTCCCTCTACCTTGAATGCCGTAACTCAAATTGAAAACTAATCCGGGGCGTTCACCGGAGATTACCGTGGGCATAAATTCTTCAAGCTTTTTAATTAAATTTTTGTCTCCCTCAAATGTCTTTACTTGATGCCCGCCTGATAGTAAGCCTTCTTTAATCATTTTAATTGTTTCCATTCCGTACTTTTCTCGGTTCTGTGTTCCAAATAGATTGATGACCGCCTGACTTTCACGGTTATAGACCACGGCAATTTTCATTAATGTTCAACCCCTTTTAATGTTTTTTTCTCTGTCTTAGATATTCGTTTCGTTTTCTGATGGACCTAGTGCTGTTCCATCTCGTCTTGGATCAGCCACTCCTTTATATGGTTCACGCCATTTCATAGGCATTTGTACGCCTTGTACACAGCCTAAGTAAAAGCTGTATGGATCCCTTTTTTTCAGATCAAATCCTGAAATTTCTAAAGCTTTATACACGTCTTTTTGAAAACGATCTTTTTCAATCAACAGTTCACCTGTATCAGAAGCGTGAAATCGTGGAGCTGATATGGCTTCTTCAAGGGACTCTTCTTTATCAACAAGCCTTACAATGACTTGAGCTAGAGTGGTTGAGATCCGGCTGCTACCAGGACTGCCGAGTAAGTAGTGAGGTTTTCCTTTTTTAAATAACAATACTGGCGCTACACTACTCCAAGGCCTGCCTCCAGGCAACAAATAGTATGGATGTGCCATGTTTTTGTATTCAAATGCACTCATGTAGTTGTTATAAAAAAATCCAAGTCCTTTTGCCATCGTTTTACTACCGAAAACAAGTTCAATAGATTGTGTAATACCTACCATATTTCCCTCTTTATCAACTACAGATAAATGAGTCGTTTCTCCACTTGTTGGTGGAGGCAAAAACGTATCTTTCAAAGCCATGTTATAAATATAATGAATTCGTTTAATGATTTCTTTTGCATACCCTTTATCAACTAGCATTTGGCTGACCGATTGCAAATAGTGATCCGGATGCATCGGCATTCTCTCTCGATAATTGAGTGCGAATCGAAAAGCTAATGCTGATATAACAGCTCCAATTGGCTCATTTGGATCAAGCGTTTCGGGAGGAAACCCTTCTAATGTATTTAGAATTTGAACAAGTACTCGCCCTGCTCCTGGTGGGGGATACGTATAAATATCGTAATCCCGATACGTACTTTCAAGGACTTCTCGTTCAACGGGAAATGGAATTTGATTCAAATCGAGTTTTGTGATCCAGCCACCCCTAATTTCCATATCTTTGACAATTGTGTCAGCAATCGATCCTGTGTAAAAATCACGCCAACCTTTTTCAGCCATCGTTCTCATCGTTTCAGCTAACTCTGGTTGAATGATCATATCTCCAATGTTTTTAAGGTGATTTTTTTCGAAAAAAATTCGCTTAACAGATGAATCCTTTCTAAGATGTTCCACTTCCTTTTTCATCCGACGATGAATGAGTTCTGTAATTTTAACTCCTTCTTCTGCCGCACGAATGGAAGGTTCCAACGTTACGGCTAAAGGTAACTTTCCATAAGATTCTTGTAAATAACCGAGGGCAGCTGGTGTCGACGGAACAGTGGATGATTTAAGACCAAACTTTATCGGTTTTTTCGGATTTTTTGCTGGTTGCAAAGAGTATGGTGCTCGAGAAGAACCATCAAGAGCAAACACTCTTTTCTCATCAGAGAGACGCACAAGAGCCATTGATTGACCACCAATTCCAGAAGCTTGCGGTTCGGATACACCTAAGCAAAATGCTGCAGCAACTGCTGCGTCAATGGCGTTTCCTCCGCGACGAAGCATTTCTACACCTGCATCTGTCGCTTGTTTAGAAGCCGTGGAAACCATTCCATAACTTCCTTGTGAAGAAGAAATTTCTCTATGTATTTCACTCATGAAACCCACTCCTAACTGTCAATTAAACTGAAAATTCCGACTTTTATTGATAATAATTTACTTTCGCGCACTGTTTTATACATTAACGCATGAAAGTAAATGACATGTAAAAAAGCTTTTCCGTGCATAAGAAAAACTTTGAAGTTACTTGCATGACAGTGCATTTGCACCTTTTTCATAAAAGACTATCTCTTGTAATTATATTCCACGTATAAGTTTTGCACAAGAGAATATTGCTGACATCAGAGAGGAAAATTCTTCAATCATTCGACAGTTGAAATTGTATCAAAATTTGTTGTGTGCACGAAGCTTTTGTGACCGTCTTTCCACGCTCCCTTTTCGTGAGAGCGCTCAAAACTAATTTGAAAGCCCATCTCCCTCGTTTGAAAGCGCACCAACCTCGTTCAAGAGCGCTCCAACACATCTTAAAAGCGCTCCCTTTTCGTGAGAGCGCTCAAAACTAATTTGAAAGCGCACCAACCTCGTTTGAAAGCGCACCAACCTCGTTCAAGAGCGCACCAACACATCTTAAAAGCGCTCCCTTTTCTGAACAGAAAAAAGAACCCTACAAAATAGGGTTCCTCTAAACTCACTTCAGTTGGTGAGCGATATCCTTTCGATAAAAAAGACCATTCCACGAATGTTGATTAAGCACGTCATATGTACCATCTAACGCTACTTTAAGGCTTGGGGCCATCGTAGACAACAACAAGACTCTTCCGCCGTTTGTTTTCCATCCGTCGACTTCGTTTTTATCCTTCACACTTCCTGCATGAAACCAAAGTTGATTTTCCGTATCATTGACATCAGGCAACTGGAATGGGATTCCTTTTTCATAACTTCCTGGGTAACCTTCCGATGCTAGCACGACGCCTACACACGCTTGATCTGTCCAAGATAACGAAACTTCTTCGCCATCTAGCACTCTTTCGATCACGTCTACAAGGTCAGACTTTAGCCTCGGCAAAATTACTTGCGTTTCCGGATCACCAAATCGTGCGTTGAATTCAATTACTTTCGGTCCCTTTTCTGTAATCATTAATCCGCCGTATAAAATACCAGTAAATGGAACACCTTCGGCTACCATCGCTTCTGCCATTGGACGAAGCACCGTTGCTTCCGCTTCTTTTAGCCAATCCCCGTCTAAATGAGGGACTGGAGAGTAAGCGCCCATGCCTCCAGTGTTTGGTCCAGTATCCCCTTCAAATGCACGTTTATGATCCTGTGCTGTGACCATTGGAACAACCGTTTTTCCATGCACAAATGCCATATACGATAGCTCTTCTCCTCGAAGACATTCTTCGATGACAACCGATGCCCCAGCATCGCCAAATTTCTTCGCAGTCATCATTTCATCCAATGCCGTCAGCGCTTCACTTTCTGATTCTGCAACAACGACACCTTTGCCTGCTGCGAGACCATCTGCTTTCACAACAATCGGTACTCCAACACGTTTCACATATGCTTTAGCATCAACCAAGTTTGTGAATGACTCATACGTAGCTGTGGGGATCTCATATTTTTTCATGATATCTTTGGCAAACTGTTTGCTTCCTTCAATCTCCGCTGCAGCTTTCGAAGGACCAAACACGGTTAAACCCGCTGCTAGAAAATCATCGACCAACCCTGCGACAAGAGGGGCTTCAGGCCCGACCATCGTCAAGGCGACATTCTCCTTTTTAGCCAATGCAATTAAGCCTTCGTGATCGTCCTCACGAATTGCTACCGATCGACAGCCTTGCTCGTCGTCAATTCCGTCGCTCCCTGGGGCTACCAATACTTCTGTTACACGTTCTGACTGGGCAAACTTCCAGGCCAATGCATGCTCTCGTCCACCGCCACCAATAACCAATACTTTCATAGAGATCCTCCCCCACCCGTTATTAAAAATTAATGCTTAAAGTGTCTTACTCCTGTGAATACCATCGCGATACCGTATTCGTTCGCCATATCAATCGATTCTTGATCCCGTTTCGAACCTCCAGGCTGGATAATGGCACGAATGCCCGCTTTGCCTGCTGTTTCTACCGTGTCACTCATAGGGAAAAACGCGTCTGAAGCCATGACACAACCATCCGCTTTGTCTCCCGCTTGTTCGATGGCAATTTTTGCCGCTCCCACGCGATTCATTTGTCCAGCACCAATCCCAATCGTCTGATCTTCTTTTGCTAATACAATCGCGTTAGATTTCACGTGTTTAACTACTTTCCAAGCTAATTTAATTTGTTCCAATTCACGGTCAGACGGTTTTCGATCCGTCGGAATCGTCACTTCCACATCTTCATAGCTAAGCGTATCGGTCTCTTGCATAAGTGCTCCGCCAGACACAGTAGTAATTCGCTGTTCTGTCATCTGATTCGTCGCCAGATTCACCGTTAACAAACGAATATTTTTCTTTTGTGTTAACACTTCTAGCGCTTCATCAGAAAAACTAGGTGCAATGATTATTTCAAGGAAAATTTCTTTCATTTTCAAGGCTGTTTCTTCGTCCACTTCTTGATTCGTCGCGATAACTCCACCAAAAATCGACATTGGATCTGCTTCATATGCCTTCGTATAAGCATCGACCAAGGATTCTCCAAAACCAACGCCACAAGGATTCATATGTTTAATCGCAGCGACTACCGGTGAATGAAAGTCACGAATCACAGCCAACGCTGCATCCGCATCGTTGATGTTATTATAAGAAAGCTCTTTTCCGTGAAGCTGTTTCGCATGAGCAATCGACGTCGGATTTCCTAGTGGGCGCTCGTAGAAAGCAGCTAGCTGGTGAGGATTTTCTCCATAACGTAGCATTTGCTTTAAGTTATATGTAATCGTCATTTTTTCTGGTGCATCTTCCCCTACTTGTTTCGTTAAGTACTCTCCAATCAACGCATCATAGGCTGCCGTATGGCGAAATGCTTTAGCTGCAAGTTTTCGCTTTCGTTGGTTCGGTAATTCTCCGTCGAATTCTTTTAATTCTTGCAAAACTACATCATAATCTGCTGAATCGACAATGATTGCCACATCGTTGTGATTTTTTGCAGCAGATCGAATCATCGAAGGCCCACCAATATCAATGTTTTCAATGGCATCATCAAACGTAGAGTCTGGGTTTTCAATCGTTGACTGGAATGGATATAAATTGACGATAACAAAATCAATCAGACCAATCCCTTGTTGTTTCAAGGCAGACATATGCTCTTCGTTTTCTCGCACGCCAAGTAATCCACCGTGAATATTTGGGTGAAGCGTTTTAACTCGTCCATCCATCATTTCAGGAAATCCTGTCACGTCTTCAATCCCTATAACATCAACACCTGCTTTTTCTAACTCACGCTTCGTTCCTCCCGTAGAAATGACCTCCACACCCATGTCTACCAACTGCTGAACAAAAGGGACAATCCCCTGTTTATCTGACACACTTACTAACGCTCTTTTCTTCACTTAATTCACGCTCCTCTGCCATTGTGAAATCACATTTTGAATTGTTTTCGGATAAAGGATATGCTCTACTGCTTGAATTTTTCGCTGCACATCTTCTTTTGTATCCGTCTCTTCTATTCTAACAGGTTCTTGAGCAATAATTGGTCCTGTATCCATTCCGTCATCAACAAAATGAATCGTCACTCCAGATACTTTCACATTTGCTTCAAACGCTTGCCCAATCGCATCCAGTCCTGGAAAAGCAGGCAATAAAGAAGGGTGAATATTGATAATTCTTCCTTGAAATTCCCTTAACAAGGTTGGTCCAACAAGTCGCATGTATCCAGCTAATACGAGTAGCTCAATATCTCGTCGTTGAAGTTCCTTCAAGATTTCTTGCTCGAACAAAGCTTTGGACGAGTAATCCTTTGCTGTAAAAGAAAATACGTCTACGCGATGCTTTTCCGCTCGTTTTTCAACATACGCTCCGGGTTTATCACAAACAAGAAGTTCAACGGTTGCATCAATGTCTGAATCCATAATCGACTGAAAATTGCTGCCACTTCCTGATGCGAAAACTGCTATTTTCACCATCTTTTCAGCGCCCCTTTATAGCTAAGACCCTCGCCTTCCTTAACAATTCCTATTTCCACAGGAGATTCTCCAGATGAATTCAAGCCGTCCATGACATCAGCGACATTTTCTTTTTTCACGGCTAAAACTAGACCAATGCCCATGTTAAATGTTTCGAGTAGATCTTCTTCTGTTAATGTGCCTTTTTCTTTCAACCACTGGAATACATGTGGCACGTCCCAGGCGTCTAATTGTAATTCTGCGCCTAGACTTTCTGGTAACATACGTGGAACATTTTCCACTAACCCTCCACCTGTTATATGAGCCGCAGCTTGTATAAGATTCGTGCCTATAAAAGGTTGCAAAGCTTTTACATAAATTCTCGTTGGTGTCATCATCATGTCACCTAATGATTCTTCTTTATCGCCACTTACAACCACGTCTTTCCATGTGCATCCTGCATCATTGACAATTTTCCGAACGAGGGAAAATCCATTACTATGAACACCACTAGAAGGAAGGCCAATAAGGACATCTCCTTCTGATACTCTGGTCGCTCCCCAAAGCTCGCTTTTTTCAGCAGCACCGACAACAAATCCAGCTACATCATATTCCTTTTCATCATAGAGCCCTGGCATTTCTGCTGTTTCTCCACCGATCAATGCACAACCTGACTGACGGCAGCCTTCTGCTACACCCGATACAATTTGTTCAACTTGTACAGGATCATTTTTGCCAAGGGCTAAATAATCTAGGAAAAACAATGGTGATGCGCCTTGAACAATAATATCGTTGACACACATGGCTACTGCATCGATTCCAATCGAGTCATGTTTGTTCATTTCTTGGGCAATCATAAGTTTCGTTCCAACGCCATCCGTACCAGAAACAAGAACAGGCTCTTTTAAATTCAATTGAGATAAATCAAACATACCGCCGAAGCCACCGAGACCACCGATCACTTCTTTTCGTAAGGTCGATTCCACATGTTTTTTCATGCGACGGACACCTTCGTATCCTGCCTCAATATTCACGCCCGCAGATTCATATGCTTTAGCCACGTTATTTCCCCCCTAAAACTTTATCATAAGGATGATCTGTTTCTGGATAGATTTCAGTCGGGTACTGACCCGTGAAACAAGCCAAACACTGCCCGCAGTTTTCCATTTTATCAGAACGTCCTATACCTTCCATTAAGCCATCCACACTTAAATAGGATAACGAGTCCGCTCCCATTTCGTCACAAATTTCTTGCTGACTTTTGGTTGACGCAATAAGCTCACCTTTCGTGGACGTATCAATTCCATAAAAACAAGGGTTGATAATCGGTGGTGAACTGATACGAACATGCACTTCTTTCGCTCCTGCTTCACGAAGTAGTTTAACAATTCGCCTTGCTGTCGTTCCTCTTACGATGGAATCATCAATCATGACGACACGTTTTCCTTCTACAACACCTCGAACGGCGGAAAGCTTCATCTTTACCCCTTGTTCACGTAATGCTTGAGAAGGTTGAATGAAAGTACGTCCTACGTAGCGATTTTTGATTAACCCTAATTCATAAGGAATTCCCGTTTCTTCAGCAAAACCAATTGCTGCAGAAATACTCGAATCGGGCACACCGGTAACGACGTCAGCTTCGACAGGAAACTCTTTGGCTAACTGTTTGCCAAGATTTTTTCGAGCATAATGGACGTTGATTTCTTCCACGTTGCTATCTGGTCGAGCGAAATAAACATATTCCATGGAACAAATGGTTCTCTTTGTTGATGGAGAGAACTCTTCAATGTGAAGTCCTTCATCATCAATCGTAATTAACTCTCCTGGTTGAACTTCCCGAACAAATTCAGCACCTACAATATCAAACGCGCACGTCTCCGAAGAAACAACATAGGCATCTCCCATTTTTCCGATCGATAGAGGACGCAGTCCGTTCGGATCTAGGGCAACCATCATGAAATCTTCTACAAGGACAGCAAGAGCATAAGCCCCTTTCACCATCGTTAGTGCATTTTTCACAGAATCTCTTACGTCCGGGTAACCACTTCTCTTGATAAGATGAGCAATGACTTCTGTATCTGAAGTCGTTTGAAAAATACTGCCTTGATGTTCTAACTGGCGTTTCAACGCTGTCGCATTGACTATATTTCCATTATGAGCTAATGCTAGACTTCCTGTTTGTGAATTAAACTGCAGTGGCTGACAATTGATGAAGTCGCTATTACCAGCCGTCGTATATCGAACGTGACCGATCGCTCCGTTTCCTTTTAAACTATCGAGTATGTCAGGATTGAATACTTCATTAACGAGGCCCATCCCTTTATGAATTTTTAGTCTCTCCCGATCCGTCACAACAATACCAGCACCTTCTTGACCACGGTGCTGAAGGCTGTGTAATCCATAATAAGTGATGTGAGACGCTTCTTCGTGATTCCAAACTCCAAAAACGCCGCATTCTTCGTTTAATCCTTTGATTTCAGGTAACATGAAATAGCACCTCTCCAAGCATCCTCCATTGGCTGGACGCTTTCGTTAATTAGAAATTCACCTTTTTTATCTTTCACGATAATGTCCGCTGCCTTTGTTACCATTCCAATTGCTTTTGCGTCTGGAATGAGCTTCTCAAACTCTATCTGATCTTCTTTCTTAACAGTCAAAATATAGCGAGAAGGCGATTCACTAAAGAAACTTGCTAAAATATCGTTATCCTGTAACGTTATTTCTGCTCCAAACGATGTTCCAAATGCTTTTTCCGCTAGCGCTACAAGGAATCCGCCTTCTGATAAATCATGAGCTGACTGCACCGTACCTTGTTGAATTGCTGTGAGCACTCGCGTTTGTCTTGATTTTTCCAAAGCCAAGTCTATGAGAGGCGATGGTCCGAAAATCTTTCCTTCTGTAAGCTTTTGTAGCTCACTTCCTGAAAACTCCGGTTTCGCTTCGCCTAGTTGATAAATCACGTCTCCAGCTTGTTGGAACGACTGTTTCGTAATGTGGTCTAAGTGATGAATCAAACCAACCATCCCAATAACAGGTGTAGGATAAATCGCTCCTTTAGCTGTTTCATTGTATAATGACACGTTCCCACCAATAACTGGTGTGGACAGTTGTTCACACGCTTCACTTAACCCGTCTGTCGATCGTTCCAATTGCCAAAATATTTCTGGCTTCTCTGGGCTTCCGTAATTTAAACAATCGGTCACACCTAATGGTTCCGCACCAGAACACACCAAGTTTCTTGCCGCTTCTGCTACAGCAAGTTTCCCGCCCTCATATGGATCTAAATAGATATAACGAGAGTTACAGTCTGTTGTCATTGCTAGTGCTTTTTCTGTTTCGCGAATGCGGATGACGGCAGCATCGGACCCTGGAGCGACCACGGTGTTCGTTCGCACCATGTAATCGTATTGCTCATATACCCACTCTTTACTAGCAATCGTCGGTTGCTTGAGTAAATCGTTTAACGCTTTTGCGTAGTCCGTTATTTCTGGTCGATATTCTTTCATTTCCTGAAATTCACGGAAGTAAGCTGGTTCTTTTGATGGCTGGTGATAAACTGGCGCATCTTCGGCAAGTGCATCAACTGGGACATCTGCGACCGTTTCTCCTTGATGAACAAGTTTCAATCGGTGATCATCTGTCACTTTTCCGACCACTTTCGCTTCTAAGCCCCATTTTTCAAATAAATCAATGAATTCTTGCTCACTGCCTTTTTCCATCACAAGAAGCATTCTCTCTTGTGATTCTGACAGCATCATTTCGTAAGCAGTCATCGCTTTTTCTCGTTGCGGCACGTCATCTAAGTTCATTTCAATACCAGACCCTGCTTTACTTGCCATTTCTGCAGATGAAGATGTAAGACCTGCTGCTCCCATATCTTGAATGCCAACTAGTTTCGGATGTTTCGTCGCTTCAAGACAAGCTTCTACTAATAATTTTTCCATAAAAGGATCGCCAACTTGAACAGCTGGACGTTTCGCTTCTGACTTTTCACTTAACTCTTCTGAGGCAAATGTCGCTCCGTGAATTCCATCGCGACCTGTGCTCGCTCCCACATACATAACGGGGTTTCCAACACCTTTTGCCTGACCTTTTTGGATATCTTTATGATCTATTAGTCCAACACACATAGCGTTTACTAACGGATTGCCTTCGTAACAAGGGTCGAACTGCACCTCGCCACCGACCGTTGGAATCCCAATGCAATTGCCGTAACCTGCTATGCCTGCTACAACACCTTCAAAAATATATTTCACTCGTGGATTTTTCAATTCACCGAAACGAAGAGAGTTCAATAGTGCAACAGGACGAGCTCCCATGGAGAACACATCGCGAATAATCCCACCAACACCTGTCGCTGCTCCTTCGTATGGCTCGATCGCTGACGGATGATTATGACTTTCGATCTTAAAAACAACCGCCTGCTCATCTCCAATATCGATAATACCAGCCCCTTCACCAGGACCTTGCAATACTTTATCGCCCTTCGTTGGAAATTTTCCTAACAGGACTTTTGAATTTTTATAACTACAATGCTCTGACCACATCACGGAAAATAACCCTAGTTCCGTATAGTTTGGTTGACGCCCCAAAATGTCTTCGATCATTTGAAACTCCGAATCGCTGACACCCATTTCTTTATATATTTTCTCATCTTTAATCATCACAGGTGATGGTTCATGAAGTAATGGCATGTTGTTCCCTCCAATGCTTAACAATCGATTGAAAAAGTTTTAATCCATCTGCTGAACCTAAGAGTTCGTCCACAGCACGCTCAGGGTGAGGCATCATTCCGAGCACATTCCCTTTTTTGTTCGTAATTCCAGCAATATTTGCGATTGATCCATTAATATCTTCTTTGTACGTAAATACAATTTGATTGTTTGCTTGAAGATTCTTCAATGTTTCTTCGTCGCAATAATAGTTCCCATCTCCATGAGCAACAGGAATCGTGATCGACTCCCCTTCCTCATAGCTTTGAGTGAACATCGTATCCCCTTGTTTTACTTCAAGCTCGGTTTGCTTACAAATAAACGTTAGTTTAGAATTTCGTCGCATGGCGCCTGGTAGGAGTCCTGCCTCTAATAAAACTTGAAATCCGTTACATACACCTAGAATTGGTTTTCCCGCAGCAGCAGCTTCTTCCACTGCTTTCATGATTGGTGAAAACCTTGCAATCGCTCCTGACCGAAGATAATCTCCGTAACTAAATCCACCTGGAAGAAGAATCGCATCGAATCCTTCAAGGCTCGTTTCGTCATGCCACACGTAAGAGACGTCTTCACCAAGCTCATCTTTTATCGCATGAAACATATCTATGTCACAGTTGGAACCTGGAAATACGATGACGGCAAACTTCATGTGGAGACAACCTCCTCTATTTCATACGTATAATCTTCAATAACAGGATTCGCTAATAACTTGTCACACATTTCTTTCACTTGTCCATCAACCGAGTCTTTCGTTCCCTCTATACGAAGGTTCATTACTTTGCCGATACGAACATCTTCCACTCCAGCAAAGCCGAGGTGATGCAGCGACGTTTTCACCGCTGAACCTTGTGGATCTAATACGCCTTCTTTTAACGTTACATGTACCTTTACATCATAATTCATTATTATTGTCCCCCTAGTCTTGCAAAAATAGTTTCATATCCTTCTTGCAAATTACCTTGTCCGAATCGGAACAAGTCTTTATCAAACGATTCTCCTGTTTCTTTGTCCCAAAGGCGACACGTATCAGGCGATATTTCATCTGCTAATAATACATTTCCAGAAGCATCGCGGCCAAATTCTAATTTAAAGTCGATCAGCTGAACTCCGATGCGTTCAAAAAGTGGTATCAATTGCTCATTCACTTCTTTCGCTTTTTGTTTCAGCACAAGCACTTCTTCGTCTGTTGCTAACTGCATCGCACGAACATGCTCTTCATTCATGAGTGGATCACCCAGCTCATCGTCTTTATAGTAAAACTCTACTATTGGCTCAGAAAATGTTTGTCCTCGAGTCAATCCTAACCGCTTCACTAAGCTGCCAGCAGCGACATTTCTCACGACAACTTCAATTGGAATAATTGTCACTTTTCTGATCAGTTGCTCTGTCTCAGACAACCTCTCAATGAAATGGCTTTTGATGCCTTGTTTTGCTAGTGTAGAAAAAATAAGAGAACTGATTTCATTATTAAGACGTCCTTTACCTAGAAGGACGTCTTTTTTCTTTCCATCAAACGCCGTTGCATCGTCTTTGTACTCCACCCATAACACTTCTGGTTTTTCCGTTTCATAGATTCTTTTCGCTTTGCCCTCATATAAACATGCTTTTTTATCCACCAAAGCCGCCTCCTATTTATTCTCATCAGAATATTGGGAATTTTCCACATTCAGGAGGAGCGAACTTGCCGCCCCCTATGTACCTTTTACTTCTTTAAAGCTAATACGCAATTAAACTAATCCTAAACGGGTAAAAATCGTGTCTACATGTTTCAAATGATGATGATAGTCAAAACAATCATCCAACTCTTCTTTTGATAAATGAGTTGTAATTCGATCGTCCGCATCCACAAGCGTTCTGAACTGAACCGCTTGTTCCCATGCATCCATTGCTTTTGGTTGAACGAGGTCATATGCGTCTTCACGGGACATGCCTTTATCAATTAACGATAATAGAACACGCTGAGAGTAAATCAATCCATACGTTCGTGTCATGTTGCGTTTCATGTTATCAGGGAATACCGTTAAGTTTTTCACGATATTACCAAATCGATTCAACATATAATTTAGAGCGATCGTTGCATCTGGAATGATGATTCTTTCGGCCGAGGAGTGGGAAATATCTCGTTCATGCCATAACGCTACGTTTTCGTATGCTGTCAACATATGTCCGCGAATGACGCGAGCAAGACCAGTCATATTTTCAGAACCGATTGGGTTCCGTTTATGTGGCATAGCCGATGACCCTTTTTGCCCTTTCGCAAAAAATTCTTCTACTTCTCTTGTTTCGCTTTTTTGTAGGCCTCGAATTTCAACCGCCATTTTTTCAATAGATGATGCAATAAGGGAAATTGTTCCCATGTAATGAGCGTGGCGATCGCGCTGTAATGTTTGTGTTGAAATTGGTGACGCTTCAAGTCCTAATCCTTCACAGACGTGCTTCTCAATAGAAGGGTCAATATTCGCATATGTGCCAACAGCACCTGACAATTTACCTACTCTCACTGTTTCTGCTGCTTGACGGAATCTCTCCAAGTTTCGTTTCATTTCTTCGTACCAAAGTGCCAATTTCAACCCGAACGTTGTTGGTTCAGCATGAACACCGTGAGTACGTCCCATCATGACTGTAGTTTTATGCTCCATCGCCTTGTTTTTGAGAATCTCAATGAAATTTATTAAGTCATTCTCAAGAATTTCATTTGCTTGTTTTAATAAATACGATAAGGCCGTATCAACGACATCTGTGGAGGTGAGTCCGTAGTGAACCCACTTTCTTTCTTCCCCTAATGACTCAGAAACAGCGCGAGTAAACGCGACAACGTCGTGCCTTGTTTCCGCTTCTATTTCATGAATTCTCTCCACATCAAACGAAGCATTTTCACGAATTTTTTCCACATCTGCTTTTGGAATATCTCCAAGTTCAGCCCAGGCTTCACAAGCCACTATTTCTACTTCAAGCCACGCTTGAAATCGATTTTTTTCTGTCCAAATCGCTCCCATTTCTGGGCGCGTATAACGTTCAATCATGCTTCATCCTCCTCGGGGTTGTCCAGCTTCCAAATGGGTGACTGGTTAATTTCTTTTAATGTTTTCTCAAGATCGTCAGTTAAAAATGTGATATGCCCCATTTTTCGACCAGGTCGTGCCTCTTTCTTTCCGTATAGATGAACATGTCCAGTCGGTAAGTCAGACAAACCTTCCAATACCTCATCTACGTGTTCTCCTAAAATGTTCACCATAACAGCAGGTCTTAATAAATCGGTTTTACCTAATGGCCACCCACAGATGGCACGAATGTGTTGTTCAAACTGCGATGTTTCACAAGCATTTATCGTGTAGTGACCGGAATTGTGTGGTCTTGGTGCTAGTTCATTTACATAAACCATCTGATCATCCGTAACAAACATTTCTACAGCTAGTGTTCCTATAAGGTGGAACGATTCGGCTAAATGTTTCGCTATATCAATCGCTTGTTTTTCAATCTCATAAGGGATTCTAGCTGGCACGATCGATTGATGCAAAATGTTATTTACATGAATATTTTCTGCAACTGGAAATGTTGTCATTTCACCTGTACTGCTTCTCGTTACGACGACAGAAATTTCTTGATCAAAATCAACCCACGATTCGAGGACAAAAGGTCCTTTCCCTTCCATCTCTTTCCAAGCTTTTGCAATATCATTGTTCGTTCTTATTACTTGTTGCCCTTTGCCGTCATAACCACCTCGTGTTGTTTTCAGCACAGCTGGAAGTCCTAGCGCTTCACGGGCTTTTTGCAATTCATTGGCTGTTTCTAACGCTCGGTAACGAACTACAGGAACTTGAAATGATTTAATGGCTTGCTTTTCGTGAATACGATTTTGCGTTATTTCTAATAAATCACTTCCTTGAGGAAGATATACTTGTTTTTCTAACCACGTAGCAGTATTAGCATCAATATTCTCAAATTCATATGTCAGGACATCACAAAGTTCGACGAATTTCTTTGCCCCTTCTAAATCATCATATTCTGCTTCCACTTGGTTATCTGAAACTTGTCCACAAGGAGAATCAGGCGTTGGTTCAAGCACCGCCACTCGATACCCCATCTCACGAGCAGATAAAGCCATCATACGACCAAGTTGTCCACCGCCAAGAATTCCAATAGTTTTGCCTGGTGCAATCCACTCTTTTTTCATGTTAACTCCCCTTCTAACATCACTTCTTGTCGTTTTTTATCACGGCGAAGTTCTAACATTTGATGAATCTCTGTGTCATGAATAGATAGTTGCTGAGCTGCTAACAGTGCTGCGTTAATTGCTCCTGCTTTTCCAATCGCCACTGTAGCAACAGGTACACCCGCTGGCATTTGTACGATAGATAATAGGGAGTCCATCCCATCAAGTGCTTTTGATTGGACAGGAACTCCAATCACTGGAATCGTTGTTTTTGCTGCTACCATACCGGGTAAGTGGGCAGCTCCTCCTGCTCCTGCAATAATCACTTCTAAGCCTCGTCCTCTTGCTGTTTCAGCATACTCAAACATCAAGTCAGGCGTTCTATGAGCCGATACTACTTTTGTTTCAAAAGGAACTCCTAGTTCTTTTAATGTTTCTGCGGTATGTTTCATCGTTTCCCAATCAGATGTGGAACCCATGATGACTCCGACTTTCACTGTCATATAAAAAACCTCCTAAGTTTGGTTTCTACAAGAATAGCTTTGCATGCCGCTAAAACTGCCCTTACCGAGAAATAAACTCTCAACACCTTCCATTATACGTTTTTCTTTAGGTGATGTTAAATCACCGATTAATAAAACATATAAAAAACGTGTCTTATCGTCCATTTCAATGAGGGACAATAAGACACGTTTAGATGTTTACACATGTCAGAAAACCGCACATAAAAAAATGCGCAACAAAAAACTTGTCCTCTTGGTGTGTACATTTGTGTCCATCTCCCTCATAGTCCGCCGATTTACGGTCAGCAGGTAGAAACTTTCAGGCCAATTCCCGATATTATATGAGGTAACGTATTGTTTTGTTATGTCTATCATACCAATTTGGCTCGAATGAGTCAACTTTTTTCGAACATTTGATAGTTAATAATAAGCTATTGTTCGGAATTAGCTCCCATTACGTGTTTTCGCCCGGTAGACATTTGCTATCGTTTGTAAAAATGCTAATTATTGTATTTGAGGCTATGTGTTTTCTTTTCGAGGGGGGGGAGTAGTTTTAGGGCTCTAGGCGGTTGAGCGGTTGAAGGGGGGAGTGCGAAAATTGTTGGAATCTGTCGTAATTTGTTATAATGCACTTTCGTGATGTTATAATGCACTTCGGACGTTCTATAATGCACTTCTGCAACATTATAATGCACTTCGACGAATCTATAATGCACTTCGACGAACCTATAATGCACTTTCCTTCTCTGATGAGAAAAAAATGGAAAGAAGTAACCCGAATTGAGATGAATTGCTCGCTCGGGTTACTTCTAAAATGAAGTGGGTTATTCTTCTATCGGTTTCCCTTCAAAAACAATGCGTTGATAAGCGACTTCCACATCATTTTTCTTGCCACCTTTTACTTCTTTTAACACTGGCTCTTCCATTCGACGAACTGGTTGAAACCCTTCCTTTTGCATTCGTGAAAGGCACTGATCAATCGTCTCATTTTCTTCCACATAAAACCGCTGCTTCCTTTTTTTTGCTGCCATAAAATTATCGTTTCACTCCTTTGAGCCAGAAACCACCAAAAAATGCTTTTGTTTCGTGAGAGATAATAAAAGCTGATGGATCTAACACTTTCACTTGCTGATATAGTTTTCTTTCATATTTACGTGATGTTAAGATTTCCATCATTAAACGTTCGCCTTCGCGCCCATAAGCTACCCAGTTTGTCACACCGTATCCTTTATCTCTGAGACTATTTGGAATATCCGGTTCATACTCTTTTGTAATCACGTTAACAGTAATATACCCCAATGCAAGCTTTTCTTCAATCTTCATTCCGACCAAAACACCAATAGCATAACCGATCGCATAAGCAATTAAGTTTTCTATTCTATCTAAGTTTTCTAGGACAATTCCTAACCCGATAATATAAATTAGAATCTCTACCACACTAACACTAGCCGCTAAATAACGTTGCCCCTTCAACGTTAAGATCATCCTCACAGTAAAAAGCGTTACGTATACGATGTTAATGACTAAAATGATGATAACCATACCAACAGCGTAATCCATCATTGCTGACAACATCACCATACCCCCATAAATCTCAATTTACATCTAAAAACAATCATATACTTCTAAAATAATGATTTAAATCAATATATCTATGTATATATTCATTTATCATCTATTTCCTGCAATTTTAAATGCTTTTATATAAAATAGATAGTGTAAATTAAACAAAAATTCTCACAATAACTGACATGAGATTACAATTTCTAATTGTATGAATACTCTTGTGACCTTTCTTTCCATTTCTCGCTAGAACTTGTCCACAAGTTCTTAGCTAATCAAATTCTTTTCCGCTCTAAATTAATTCTTCCAAGCAAACTACACCAAAATAAAAAAGCCTGATGAGGTAGAACTTACTACCATCATCAGGCTTACTCTTATTTATTTTGTCTGAGTTACGATTATCTCTCCACTAGCTGCATCAACAGTTAACGAATCGATTTGCTCTGTTTCCATCATTAAGTCGACGATTCGATCTTCTACCTCTTCTTGAATTGTCCTTCTTAATGGACGAGCTCCGTATTTTGGATCGTAGCCCTTTTCAGCCAATACTTCAATCGCTGCATCTGTGAATGTTAACGTTATACCTTGCTCATCACTGTGTTCCATCACTTCTTCAAGCATTAATTTAGTAATTGCTTGAAGGTCATCTTTTGCTAATGCTTCAAATTGAACCACTCTGTCGATTCTATTCATGAATTCAGGTTTGAAATAAGCTTCTAAAGGTTTCGCATTCGTTGTCATGACGACAATCGTATCTTTGAAACTTACCGTCCTTCCATGACTATCTGTTAAACGCCCATCTTCAAGTACTTGTAGAAACATATGCTGCACGTCAGGGTGAGCTTTTTCCATCTCGTCTAACAATACAATCGAGTACGGTCGATGACGAACTTTCTCAGTTAACTGTCCCGCTTCTTCATGACCAATATAACCTGGAGGAGAACCAATTAATTTAGACACCGTATGTTTTTCCATAAATTCACTCATATCTAACCGTAACATTGCTTCTCGATCTCCGAACATTTCTTCAGCTAGTGCTCGAGTAAGCTCTGTTTTCCCTACACCAGTTTGTCCATGGAATAAAAAGGATGCAATCGGACGACCTTCTCTGCGAAAACCTGCTCGTCCTCGTCGAACCGCTTTTGCTACAGCTTCCACCGCTTGTTCTTGACCAACTACCCTTGATGCCAAGTGTTCTTGAAGGTGTTGAAGCTTTTCTTGTTCTGCTTGTTCTAACTTTTGTACTGGAATTCCTGTTTTTTGTTCAATAATGGCTTGAACATCACTTATTTGGACAACAAGTGCTTCGTTTGACGCCTGTTCTAGCCTTTCTTGTAATGTTAGTTCTTCTTGACGTAATTTGGCTGCTTGTTCATAGTTTTCTTTTTCTGCTGCATCTTGTTTCTCTTTTTCAATTGTTTTCAACCGCGCTTCAAGTTCATCTTTATTGCCAGTGCCTTCTCGAAGGTTGATCTTCGCACCGGCAATATCCAGTAAATCAATGGCCTTATCTGGCAAACGTCGATCTTGAATATAACGATGAGACAACCTCGCGCACGCTTCTAATACTTCCTCTGGATACGTCACTCCATGATATGCCTCGTATTTAGGTGCCAAACCTTTTAAAATCGCTACCATGTCTTCCACTTTTGGTTCCTTTACATCAACTGGTTCAAACCGTCGTTCTAGTGCCGCATCTTTTTCAATGATACGATATTCTTGGTAGGTTGTTGCTCCAATAACTTGGACTTGTCCGCCTGCAAGCGCTGGTTTTAAAATGTTTCCAGCATCCGTTGACCCTTCCGTTTTTCCTGCACCAACTAACTGGTGAATTTCATCAATAAATAATATGGTGTCAGGGCTCTGTTCCAATTCATCGACCAACTGCTTCATTTTTTCCTCAAATTGACCTCGATAGCTAGTTCCAGACAAAATGGACGCCACATCTAATGAGACAATGGCTTTTCCTTGTAGTTTTGCAGGAACGTCCCCTTCGTTGATTTTCAATGCGAGCCCTTCTACAATCGCTGTCTTACCGACACCAGGCTCACCTACTAAAACAGGGTTATTCTTATTCCTACGATTCAAAACCTCTGCAACGTGTTGAATTTCATCTTCTCGACCGATTACGGGGTCGATCAACCCTTTTTTCGCTTGCTCTGTCAAATCTCTACCATACGTTTCCAAAACACCTTTTTGTTGTTCTTGCTGCGTCTGAGGTTGCTGTCCCCCATTTGAGTTTTGATTTGTAGAGGAAAATGACGTTGTCTTTCCTTGACCTTGGTTTGCTTGGTTTGCATGTTGGGATAACTCTTCATAGCAAGTAGAACATAGTTCCGCTGATTGCTCTTGTCCGTTGACATTTACTCTCCAAAAAATGGTTGCTTCCTTCTGCTGACAATGTTGACACGTTCTCATATCATATCTCCTCCTTCATCAAAGTTTGACTTTGACTATCTTTGACTATTAGTTAATCTCATTATAAAACGAAGGTCAGGAAAGGTCAACAATTAGTTTAACCTTTTTTGACCTTTGTATTCTTTTTGTCTAAAACAACGTTTCAAATCGACCATTTAGGGCATTTTTTCCAAAAGTTACGCTAAGAGATAGAAGCGGTTATGATCGATTCGAGATTTTTAAATACTTTTCCTATTATTTCTAAGAATTAAAGTAAAGTAAACTTGACATTAAGTTAAGTTTACTTTACTATAAGTAAAGAACACTTTACTAAGGAGGTGTGAAAAATGGTAGTAATCAACGGCTCTTTATCTAATCGAATAAATGTATTGAGGGCTGAACGAAATATGACACAAAAAGACTTAGCCGAAAAAATTGGCGTGAGTAGACAAACAATTATTTCAATTGAAAAGGGAAAATATACGCCATCATTAACATTAGGCTTTGAAATTGCCAATGCGTTTGAATTGGAAATAACTGATGTGTTTCAGTATAAAAAAATGAAAGAGGAGTGATCTTCATGGAGATGTTAATCAATGTAACAAACGGTATAACAGTCGTCGCATTTTTTGCATTTTTAGTTTTAATTTTTTTAGTAAGGAGAGAAGGAAAAGACGAAAGAACACAATATATGGGATATAAATTGTTTAGGTTTCTATTTACTTTTTTATTGGGAGGATTAGCTTTAATTATATTTATCACAGGAGGACAAACGGTAGATTATACTTTACTTCGAGTTAGCCTTACGAGCTTGATGTCATTAACCATTTTAGTCGGTCTTGGCTACTGGCTCTATATAAGCAAAAAAGTTTAGTGAGGGATTGTTCTTCATGATTTTATATTAAAAAGTCGCACAAAAATGATAGGCCCTCCAATTGTTAGAGACAATCTACAATGGGAAGGCCTTTTGCATGCCTAGTTAATTATTTTCAAAAAACAGAAATGTTTCGTTTTCACCTGATCTTTTCCTTTATTTATTCGTTTTTGAACCTTGTTTTACAAACATCAATTGATTACCTTCACTAGGGCAACTTGTCCCTTTGTCACAATGTTTATTTAATTCACAAGCTGCACACTTCCCTTGTTTACTTCTAGAAATAAATGTATACAAGCTATAACCTGCATAGAGAAATATGATACTTGCAATGATCCAACTAACCATAAAAAACGCCTCCGCCCTTGTTATCCTGCAAACCAAATTGTTCCTACTTGGTAGATGAGAAATGATAATCCATAAGCCAAGATAAACGCGTATGCCATACTAAATAAAGTGAGTTTCATAGAATCGGTTTCTTTTTTGATAACGGCAACTGTTGCAAGACATGGCACATAAATTAAAATAAATACCATAAAGCTATATGCAGCAATAGGAGTAAACGCCTCTGATAAAGCCAAATGCATCGATGCTTCCGGTACAACATATAAGATTGCCATCGTTGCTACGACTATTTCTTTCGCTAGAAATCCAGTGATTAGCGCAGCTGACGCTTGCCATGTTCCAAAACCGAGAGGGGCGAACAATGGACTAAACCATCCTCCAATCGCTGCTAGAAAGCTATCGTTCATTTCAACGCCGATTCCTCCAGGACCAGTGTATGTTAACAACCAAATGATTACCGAACCGGCAAAAATATACGTTCCTGCTTTTCGTAAAAACCCTTTCCCTTTTTCCCACGTACTTCTCCATAACGTTAAAGGTTGTGGGATTCGATAAGGTGGAAGTTCCATAATAAAAAATGATTCTTCTGATTTCAACATACTTTTTGATAATAGTTTTGCCATCAGTAACGCAAGAACGACGCCTAAAATATATAGAGAAAGAACAACAAATGCTTGTTGCTGTGCAAAAAATGCACCGGCAAACAATGCATAAACAGGAAGCCTTGCCGAACAAGACATCAGTGGAGTCAACAAAATCGTAATTAATCTCTCGCGTGGTTGTTCAATTGTTCGTGCCGCCATGACCCCAGGAACATTGCAACCGAACCCAATAATCATAGGAATAAATGCCTTACCATTTAAGCCCATCACTTGCATGAGGCGATCCATAACAGTCGCAACTCTAGCCATATATCCTGAATCTTCAAGAAGAGAAATAAAAAAGAACAAGATAAAAATTTGGGGCACAAATACGAGTACTCCTCCAACTCCAGCGACGATCCCATCTAAAATCATTGATTCTAAAAACGCCGAAGCACCAATGAACGTTAACCCCGCTTCCAATCCGGTTGTAATAGGCCCTGAAATAACACCTTCTAGCAAATCTGAAATTGGGAAACCAAGCCAATTAAATGTCAACATAAACATCAAATACATGAGAGCAATAAATGTAGGAATTCCTAAAACAGGGTGAGTCACAAACTTATCAATTTTTTCCGTCGAGGATTTCTCTCCTGATTGTTGATCGTTTACAACTTCAGCTATTAAGTTATGAATATACTTCTCGCGTCCTTGACGGATCAATCGCCGAAGTTGTTCCTCAGTAATATTTTCCCTCGTCATATGCTCGTTTACTATTTCATTCATTGTTTCGTCGTTCATATACTTTTGAATTTCTGCCTTTACTACTGGATTATCATCAATGTATTGTATTGCGGCCCACCGTTTATTTATTGGCAAGTCTAATGGTAATATTCCTTCTAATTTTTGAATAAGTGCTTCTAAAGGTTTTGCGTATAAAATAACTTGCCCATGTTCCTGTTGTTTCTTTATGTTTATTAAATCAGCTTCTAACTCATCAATTCCTTGCTTTTTTCTAGCAACAATCGATCTTACTGGTACTTGAAGAAAATTAGCCATTTTTTCTACATCAATTTTAATGCCTCTCGTTTGAGCGACGTCTGCCATATTTAGTCCCACTATAAATGGGCAACCAAATTCAAGAAGTTGGATCGTTAAGTGTAAACTTCGATTTAACTGAGACGCATCTACAATATTAATAAGGGAATCAAAATTACCTTCTATTAAAAATGTCGAAACGACTGTTTCATCTTTTGAAACTGGGTTCAAAGAATAAACGCCCGGTAAATCGACTAGTTCGCCTCCTTTTCTAAGGTTACCGACTTTTTTATCAACTGTAACACCGCTCCAATTCCCTACATATTCATACGAATCGGTTAATGCATTAAATAGTGATGTTTTACCTGTGTTTGGATTTCCAAGGAGCGCAATCATATGACTGACTCCTGGCAAACTTCAATCGACATAGCATCTTTTTTTCTAATACTAATGCATTGATTCTCACATTGAATGAAGCAAGGTCCTCCGAAAGGTAATTTGTTTTGAACACACACTTCTGCACAGTCATCGATACCAAGTTGAGTCAATCGCTTTTGAATCATACGCGAACAACCTGACATATCAACAATTGTTGCTTTATCCCCTACTGCTAACTCTGTAAGTTTCATCGTCATCGCTCCCTCAATAAAGAACTTCAAATGATATTCGTTCTCAATTACTAGTATACAATGAGAACCAGTATCATTTATTCCTTTTGTACGATTGTTCACATAAAGTCCATTTTTGAAGCTATTTTACGTCGATTGAATCTCTTTATGAGCGATAACTTCTTAGCGCTTGCTCTTCAATTGGAATTCGAATGAAAAAGAGGAGAGCTCCGTTTAAAATCGTGAAGCAAATTGCTGTTGCATATGCTTGAAAAATCAAGGGTAACAGAAGGATTTCCAAACTTACGATCACATAATTCGGATGTCGTATTTTTCCGGAATATATTCCTTTCTTTACTAGTCTTTCACCAGGCAACACTAATACTTTTGTATTCCAGAACCTCCCTAATGATTGAATGACCCAAATCCGACATCCTTGTAATAGAATAAATCCGACCGTCAATAATCCCCAAAGAGGATGTAGCTCTTTTACTCCGAGATGCCATTCGATAAATAGCGATAGGAAAAAGCTTGCATGAAGCAAAACAATCCACTTGTAATGACTTCGCCCAAATTCCATCGCCCCTTTTGCTTTCATCCACCGTTCGTTTCGCTTCGCGTAAAAAAGCTCCACACCTCTTTGAAAAATGATCATTGTCCAAAGCACCCAAAACAACATTAACTAATATCCCTCCATTCTAATAGAAGAAGTTCAGAAGAGAATCCTGGTCCAAGTGCGGTTGCTAATCCCATATCCCCATGATTAAATGGTTTTTCCATAAACTCTTTCAACACGTAAAGCAGGGTAGGAGATGACATGTTGCCATGATTAGACAAGATTTTTCTCGGAACTTCTGTCATGCTCTCGGAAAAATTTAACGCTTGTTCATATGCGGTAAGTACCTTTTTCCCACCAGGGTGGGCAACAAATGCCTGAATATCCTTGACATTTACCGACATCCCTTTAAGAAATCCGTCCACGTTAGGTTTCAACCACTTCTCAACGACATTAGGGATATCTCTAGAAAAAATAACGTGTAGGCCATCCTCCTGAAGATCCCATCCCATAATGTCTTCCGAATCTTCCATAAATGTAGACTGGACTTCTTTAATATATGGACGATTTGTCCCATTTGTATGTTGATGAAATTCCATTTGGTCTCCGGTAATCAACGCACACGCAACCCCGTCCCCAAAAAGCGACGTACCGACAATATTACTTTTTGAGCGATCATCTCTCGTGAAAGTGAGACTGCAAAATTCAATACAGAGCACAAGTACTTTTGCATGAGGATAGGCTTTACAATAATCATAAGCCCGACTTAATCCTGCTGCCCCGCCAGCACACCCCAACCCCCAAAGAGGCATCCGTTTTACATGAGGAGAAAAAGAAAGCTCGTTCATAATTTTTGCATCAATCGTTGGTGTTGATATTCCCGAACTCGACACACAGATGAGCGCATCTACATCTTTTAAATCCACATCTACATGTTTTTTGGCATCTTCTATACATGACTTCACTGCATTTACACCTAGTTTTACTGCTGATTTCACATAGAGAGCGTTTTTCTCTGCAAACGTATGAGCTTCAACATACCAAGACTTTGGTGCCATGAATTGCCGATTTACGATTTCACTATGATCAAACACGCTGATCAATCGATCGACATGAGGAGTGGATGGTGAAAATAAATGGTAAATTAACTCTTTTGTTTCTTGTTGCGTCATATGATACGGAGGCATTTCTGTACTTACTGAAACAATCGCTGGCAATAGAATCCCTCCTATTCGCATATCTTTCCGTTATCATGTCCCGAACAAGAAGAGTTTATGCTATCTTTTTCCATATTTTTAAAATACATCTTGTCATGCTATTCTCTTCCTTCTTTTTTAAACAAAGAAGATTGAACAATCACGCAAATGTAATAAATTTAGCGAAATTTAAATAGATAAAATGAGTACGCTTTACATAGAAAAGAGATTGATTCATCGTGGGGGATGACGTCACTTACATTTCATCAAAATCGTGTTTTTTCAAACGAAGATGGGGAAAAATTAGTATTAGTAACAGAGCATTTTTTAGTCTCGTCTTTTTTTAAAGCGAGAAACAAAGGCATTTCCAGCTTCCCAGAAGCGCCACGGATAATCTTTTGCTTCCCCACTATTTTCTATTCCAATTCGAGGACCGACTCTTATATTTTCTGGCGTTTTTCCTTCCGCAATAAAAAGGGGAGGTTTATCCAAAGGTCGTCCATAATCATCTTTTACAATACCGAGTGCTTTCGTTAGCTTCCCCGGACCATTCGTCAGATCCTCGATTTTATTCACTTTTGGTCGCCGTTCCCACATTAAATCGATCCCTACATAAGGCTCAACTGCCCGAATGAGTATCGCCTCGGGACTAGATTCACTGCCACTGACGACATTGACGAGACAATGGGTGTGCATGACGTACGTATAAGTGAAACCTGGCGGGCCAAACATCACTTCCGTTCTCTTCGTACGCCGATTATTAAAGCTATGTGCCGCACGATCGTTTGGCCCAATATAAGCTTCTGTTTCAACAATCCATCCAGCAGTGATACCTTCGTTTGTTTCTTTTACTAGTAATTTCCCTATGAGAGCCTGAGCTAATTCAAGCGTAGTTTTTTGAAAAAACAGAGGTTCTAATTGCTTCAAATTGATAGTCAAACACTCCTTTTTAAAATTGTTTATGTGGAATTTAGATCAAACTTGTTGGGTGTCGCAATAGTTACGCTATGAGTATGAACAGCGTAACGATGTGTTCGAACAGCTTGTCTATGTGCACATAGGAACTCGAACTTCCGTCTTTTAAAACTTACGTATATTTTGTGTTCTTCACATGTATCCACGGACGATCATTTTCCCAATGTAAACGGAGTAGCACTGGAGTATTCATCTACATTGTCTCTCCTCATCTATGACCGATTGTGAATTTATTTTATCATAGATAAAAGAATATGAACTTCCTTAGAGAATAGTTCGGACTATAGTTCACCGTAGTTAGCGAAAACGTAAGAGATCCCCATATATAATTTTATCTGAATAAAACATTTCCCAATCTGCCCGCTCACGTATCGGATCACATAAACCTATTGACGTTTCCGTTTCAAGTTCTGCATCATAGCACGTTTCCCCGGAGTATACGAATTCGTCTGTTACAACTGTTCCATCAGTTAATGCAACAAACGATTCTCTTTCTGTAGAAAACAGATCTGTTCCGAACATCCCTTCCGGAGATTCAGGTAACCCGAGTAAATTTAACAGTGTAGGTTTGATGTCCACTTTCCCACCAACTGTTGGACGTATTTCTCCTTCTTGACCAGGAATATGGATGATGAGGGGAACACGATTTAAGAGAACATTCTCAAATTCATTAATGTCCTTATTATTTAAGAATTCCCCCATTGCCTTGTTGTGACTTTCAGCAATACCGAAATGATCCCCATAAAGGACAAAGATTGTATTTTCATACAAACCTGCCTCTTTCATGGCTTCAAAATATAAGCGAACCGCTTCGTCCGTATACCTCACTGTTGGAAAATATCGATTTAATACATTACTTGAAGACGTGTAGGGATCGATAAAGTGATCTTCTTCATCTAATTCATATGGAAAATGATTCGTTAACGTTAACAAAGTAGCGTAGAACGGTTCAGGGAATTCTTGTAGATAATTCATCGACTGATGAAAGAAATCTACGTCTTTCAATCCCCAACCAACGCTGTTTGTTTCATCAATTGTATAGGAGCTTTCCGAATAATAATCTTCATATCCCAAAGCGTCATACATCATTTCTCGATTGTAAAAAGTACGATCATTTGCATGCAAAGAAGCTGTATAATAACCTTGATGGCGAAGAATTTCAGGCAATGCCATATATTCGTTTCCACTGTGCGTATGAAAAACTGCGCCTCTTCCTAATGGATACAGAGAAGTATTCACTAAGAACTCTGCATCAGACGTTTTTCCTTGTGCAGTCTGGTCATAGAAATTAGGGAAATAGTAACTTTCTTCGATTAGCCTGTTCAAAAAAGGTGTTATTTCTTTCCCATCAATCGTTTCATCAATAACAAAGCTTTCCACCGATTCCATTGAGATGACAACGACATTTTTTTGATTAGCTAATTTATGGAAAATTTCATTTGGAAGTTTACGATGACGCATCAGGTGCTCAGAAATTTCGTTCCAAGCATCCTCTTCCCTTAAAATCGATTTAGCTTCCGTTCGTGTATGAATGAAAGCATCATAAACGTAAAAGTTATATAAACCATACCGTTGAATCAACCACTCACGATCAAACGTGTACCGCTTCGTTTCTATGTTGTGTGGTTTTTCTAATTGAGCAAGTCCGATAATGACCAACGCTAGTAAAATTGCAGTTGCAAATAGAACTTTGTTTTCTTTGCATGTCATTTGAGTGACGGTTAACCAGTTGCGTTTCTTCCAGAGTAGTATTGCGAATACTATGATGTCCACAAAGAACAACACATCATACCAACGAATTAATTCAAAAATACTGCTCGTTAAATCTCCTGCATTCCCGCTCATGACGAGCATCGGAAGTGTAATAATATCAGTGAACTCTCTAAAGTACACAGCATTGCTATACAAAATCATTGTCATAAAGACAGAAAGTATGAATAAATACCACCGTTGAAACGTTTCCTTAAAAACTAATCCAATGGCAAAAGCAATGAGCATAAATGATAATGGATTAATCATAAAAATTATTTTTTGAAATACAGTTACAGGATTTACGTGAAAAATAATAGTAGATACCATCACCGTTTTTAGCCATAGAGTCATAAAACAGAGAAATAAAAAGCGATGATTTCGAACGAAGTTTCTCATGAATTTCTGCACCTCATCACTTGAGAATAACGTTTTGTTCATTCCACTTCCTACTATTCCCATATTTATTTACTCTTCATACTCGTTATCTCAAGGGACTGCGTTCGCTTCAAGGGTCGTTTTCCTGATGAAGGTCCTATCAAATAAAAAAAAGCTGCCCTCTACCAGTTTTCACTAGCAAAGAAACAGCTTTTATTAAAAAGGATTATTCTCCTAAATAGACAAAGTATAGGACAAAGACAATTAATAATGCATACATAATAGGATGAACTTCTTTATAACGTCCTTTACATACCATCGTGATCGGGTACATGATAAAACCTAACGCAATACCTGTCGCAATACTATACGTTAACGGCATGGCGATAACAGTGAAAAATGCAGGAACGGCAATCTCGAATTTTTTCCAATCGATGTTAGCCAAAGATCCAGCCATCAACACACCAACTACAATTAATGCAGGAGCTGTGACGGATGCCGTTACGACGACTAGTAGTGGAGAGAATAAGAGAGCGACTAAAAACAAAATACCTGTGACAACAGAAGCAAAACCGGTTCTAGCTCCTGCAGCTATCCCTGAAGATGATTCAATATATGCCGTCGTTGTCGACGTACCAAGAATCGCACCGATAGATGTTGCGGATGAATCGGCTAATAAAGCACGTTGAGCACGAGGTAGCTTGTTGTCTTTCACAAAACCAGCTTGGTTTGCAACGGCATACAACGTTCCAGCCGTGTCAAAAAAGTCAACAAACAGAAAAGTTAAAATGACAATCATTAACTGAAGCGTAAAAATTTCACCAAGTCCCATTTCTGCAAACGGACTAAAGGCAGCACCAAATGTTGGTGCTAAACTAGGAATAGAACCGATCGGGCTTCCATCGGGTAGTGGAACAACACTGAAAATCATTCCGACAATCGCAGTCAAAATCATGCCGTAAAAAATTCCTCCGCGAAGTCCGATACTCATAAATACAACGGTAATAATAATACCAAATATCGCTAGTAACGTAGATGGATTCCCTAAGTTCCCAATTTCAACGAGCGTTGCTTCTGAACCAACAACAATACCTGCATTTTGTAAACCAATAAAAGCGATGAAAAGACCAATACCGGCTCCGGCTGCATATTTTAACTCTGCCGGAATAGCGTTAATAATAAATTCTCTTATGCCTACTAATGTAATAATAATAAATATAAGTCCTGATACAAAAACGCCTAGTAAAGCTGTTTCCCAAGGGATTCCCATGCCTAAAACAACGGAATACGTGAAGAAAGCATTCAATCCCATTCCTGGAGCTAAAGCGATTGGATATCGTGCAATGACACCCATAATAATCGTACCGATAGCTGCTGCTAAAGCCGTTGCTACATAAACAGCACCTGTATCCATTCCCGTTGGTTCTAGTACACTTGGATTTACAAATAGGATGTACGCCATTGCAAGGAATGTCGTAATACCACCAAGAATTTCCCTCTTATAGTTTGTCCCAAATTCATCAAAACGAAAGTAACGGTCCATCTCTCTCATACTCCCTCTCATTATCAAATCATTTTTTTACTCATTACAATAGGTGCAACCATTGTTCTGTTCCCACAAAAAAAGCTCTGACTCCCATTACAAGGGAATCAGAGCTTAACGTTTCTATAACGTACATAACAATGAAAATAAGACGTATGAAAGAAAAAGAACTCTCTTCTTCTCACATGCTACACGTATCTCTATCTTCATCGTTCGTAGTCGAGCCATTTAAGGTAGCTCGGTAGAAACTATCGGGCCCTATCCCCGAAATTATACGAACATTCGACAAATGTTTTTTACAATCGTTAGTGTAGCAAACCGACATTATTATTGTCAATACAAAACACGAATATTAATAATCAAATTAGATGTTTCATTCGTTTATTACTCGATTATCACAATCTGTCTTGTGTTTTTTTGAAATGGTTACCAGTAATTACTCCCACTCAATGGTGCTTGGTGGCTTAGACGTAATATCATACACAACACGATTGACGTTCTTTACTTCATTGACAATACGTGTGGAGATAATTTCGAGGACATCATAAGGAATTCGCGCCCAGTCCGATGTCATTCCATCAATGGACGTTACTGCACGAACACCAACTGTGTAGTCATACGTTCGCTCATCACCCATTACACCAACACTACGCATATCAGGAAGTGCCGTGAAATATTGCCAAATTTCGCGGTCTAAGCCTGCTTTTTTAATTTCATCTCTTAAAATCTGATCAGATTCACGAACAATTTCCAACTTTTCATCCGTGATTTCGCCTAGTACACGAATTCCTAAACCAGGACCTGGGAATGGTTGACGCCATACGATCTCATCTGGTAAACCAAGCTCCGCACCAACTTCACGTACCTCGTCTTTGAACAAAGTATTTAACGGTTCAATTAAGTCTAACTTCATGTTTTCTGGAAGCCCACCGACATTATGGTGAGATTTAATCGTTTGGGCAGTCGCAGTCCCACTTTCAATGATATCAGTGTAAAGTGTACCTTGCGCAAGGAAGTCTACGTCAGTTAATTTACCTGCTTCTTCTTCAAAAACATAAATAAATTCGTTACCAATGATCTTACGCTTTTGTTCTGGATCACTCACGCCACTAAGCTTCGTAAGGAACCGTTCCTGAGCGTCTATTTTGACTAAGTTCATCCCAAATCGGCCAGCAAATGTTTCCATCACGCTTTCCGCTTCATTTTTCCGAAGTAACCCATGGTCGATAAACATACAAATGAGCTGATCACCGATTGCTTTGTGAATTAATGCCGCTACGACAGAAGAGTCAACTCCTCCACTTAAGGCACAAAGAACTTTTCTCTCCCCAACATTTTCACGAATTTTATCTACTTCAATATCAATAAAGTTTTCCATTGACCATTTACCATCACATTGGCAAACATCATAAACGAAATTTCTTAACATCTCATTACCGAATTCAGAATTACGGACTTCTGGGTGAAATTGTACCCCGTAAAGTCCGCGACTTTCATCGCTCATCGCTGCAACAGGGCAAGAAACATTCGTCGCATCAACTTTGAATCCAGCTGGTGGTGCTTTTACAAGATCACCATGGCTCATCCAAACAGACTGCTCCTCTGGTAAATTACCAAATAATTTAGAAGGGCTTTCCACTTTGATTGTTGCTTTTCCATATTCACGATGGTTCGCAGCTTCTACTGGACCTTTGAAATGATGTGTCATCAGCTGCATACCGTAGCATATTCCTAGAACCGGAATTCCTAAGTCGAAAATTTCCTCATCACAACGAGGCGCTCTATCAGCATAAACACTTCCTGGACCTCCTGAGAAAATAATTCCTTTTGGATTCATTTCTTTTACTTCTTCTGCAGTAATTTTATGAGTTACTAGCTCACTAAACACTCCTAAGTCTCGAATACGACGAGCAATTAGCTGATTATACTGGCCACCAAAGTCTAGAACAATCACTTTTTCATTGATTTCTTTCATAGTTATTTTCCACCTCTTCATTTTTTCATCAGCTACAGTGTAGCCGGTATGTATCAGTATTGAAACTCAATTTACCACTATTCCTTTTGTTCACCGTCTACTTCGCATCCTTCACCTAAGTTTACAAGCCCATTAGGCGAAAAAAATAATTCTAACTTACCTTTACAAAAAAAACTGAAAATTCTCTCCTCGTATCAAAAAAAATACGAAGGCAGAATTTCCAGTTTAAGAATCAAGAAATGTCCGCCTTCATAGTCAGGCCGTTTAAGGCAACCCGGTAGAGACTCTTGAGCCGTATTCTCAAGGATATATGAGGCAAATAGTTTTCTAATTTTTTTAAATACAATTGCTACCACGGATGTGGACTGATTCATTTTATCAATTGCATTTCGCTTGGTCAAGCGTTCAATGCTTTAATAATTTCTTCCCAATCTTTTTGAAGCTTCGTCCACTCCCCGTCCGCTTCGTACTTACCATAATAAATTTTCTCATACGTTTTCGTCAGTTTTGACATGGATTGAGAGTTCAAACCCAAATCCACACGTGTCGCATATTCTCTTAACGTTTCACCTTCGCCTCGAGGTAATCCTTCATTTGCTAAGATCCACATTAATCGTTGGTAAGCAATGGTGTAACGATTATCGTTTCCGATCATGCGATAATGCCAAAGGAAATAATAGTTTTGCAAACGACTCTGTTTTTCGTAAATAACCATCGTCATCACCAACACAAATATCGAGATCAAGACTGCTTTCAGAGTCACGAATTCCGACATCTGTCCGCGAAATCTATCCGTTCCTGAATCTGTTTGACCTGTTGCCCCTTCTAACTCTTCATCCAACTCTGGGAACTCTTCTTCTAAACCAGCATCTGGCATGTCATCTTGATCTGCACCGTTATCCAAATCTAACTCAATTTCTACTTCCTCTTCTTCAAATTCTACGTAGTTATCAAACCCTTGGGTAGGTTCAAATGGTACCCACCCAACTCCTGGGAAATACACTTCTACCCATGAGTGCGCATTTGAGTTAGAGATTTCATAAACAGAACGATCGCCATCTGCTTCATCCACTTCTTCCCCAGCAGTAAAACCTTTCACCCATCTTGCCGGAATATCCAAGGCCCGAAGCATCACAGCCATGGACGTAGAGTAATTATCACAATAGCCGAGCTGTGTTTCGAACAGAAATTGATCAACATAATCTTCCCCTTCATCTGGAACAGGAACATTGGACGTCTCATATTCAAAGTCATTTTCCGAAAAATACTGTTCCACAGCTACAGCCATATTGTAACGATTATCTTCATCCTCAACAATTTCTTCGGCCAATTCCACTACTCGATCTGGCAAGTCATCTGGAAGCTGAAGGTATAATTCTTTCACATCTTCAGGATCATCTTCATCGACCGCTTTTAACGTTTCAATCGGAAAAGTCGGTTCATCATAAATTAAATCATAGCTCTTTAACGTCGTATCAAATTGCTCAGAACTAGCTTCCACTCGCCCGCCAACAACATCTGTTTGAAACGTTAGTTGACCGACATCCCCTTCATTACCATCAGCTAAGTACGTCAACGTCTCCAAGTCGACTTGCTTCAATTGACCTGGATAAAAGAAATGGGAAAATCCAACTCCTTCTTCCATTTCAATCGATACTTCTCGTTCTTCCAACTCTGCAAGGTCATCGTACATATAATAATCAATTTCATCTTCAAAAATATAGTTTGAATCCACATTTGTTGGTTCTGAAATCCAACCTTGCCCCGTATAATAGTGTTTTGATTCTCCACGCCAGTAGGACGCATCCTCCACTTCGGCCCGAAATACCGGATTATTATCTTGGACAAATCCGCCACCAAGGCGTTCATCGTTCTCCCCATAACCTACTCTACGGATCCCAGAACCAGTTCCTGACCCTTCCCCTAAAACAAAACTTCTCATCTGTGGAACAGGATCACTCCACTGAGGTTCCGGTTTTGGTGCAATTACTCCGATAAAAGTCGCCACTCCAATCATGAAAATCAGTGTGTACATCCAAGCTGGTGATATAAACGACGTCGCTCGCCTTCCAATCTTCATCTCTTGTTCTTGTACTTTCAACATATGAAGCAATGTCAGCATAAAAAATCCAATAACCACAATTCTTACGATAGCTGATGATGCATCAATTGGCGTAAATGTATCCAAAATCGTAATATAAATAATTGTCGATAAAAGGAACACAAAAATTCTTCTCGTCTCAAAAATCCAGAAATAAAGCAAGTAACAAATCAACGCTAACAACATAAATAAAAGAAATGTCCGAAATGGATCAGTGAGGTTAGCAAATTCACCAGAAATAATTAGACTCGAATTAAACCAAAATTCACTTGAAAACAACTTAACTGTTTCCCAACCACCTTCTCGACTAAGAAAAGCTCCTTCATGAAAAATAAAATGCAAGCCATATACACTAGAGGTCAATAAAATTGGGACTGTCAGCCAATAAGGAACCCGCAAATAAATAAGTGCAGCGCTAAAAAAGGCAAACCAGACAAATAAGTGAATATCTGCCGTATTTGTCACAACCGGAATTGGTCTTAACCATTCCCATAACAGGAGTAAAGTTAGGATATATATAAACAAATGAGTTATCGTATTAGCTGGCTGAGCTCTCAGTCTTCCCATTTAATCACCTTCGTAAGTTGTAACTTCATCGTCCAAATTTCCGCCTGATAATAGATAGGCCTCCGCGCCAATTCGCTTCAATTCTTCAAATCTCTTTTGTTCCCACGAATCCGTTTGGTTGCCTTTATCCATCAAACCAAAATACACCTGAACCCTTCTAGAAACGAGGATTTTCACTCTATTTAATAAGTCATCTGTCAATTCCGCCGACACAAGAATGACCGTCGCCCCTGCTGGAATTTTATCTTCCGCATCATAAAGCTTTGCAGCAAAATTTGAATCATAATCTGGTTGAATATGAGAAAGGTGCGTAACCATTTTTTTCTGATGATCACCACCAGAATCAAGATCAAATAATGTTCGCTCTTTTCCTAACGTCCATAATCCTACTTGCAGACGTTTTTTATAAGCATACATAATAATCGAGGTAACTAGCTCAATCCCTTTTTCATAAGCATCTAGCGTTGCAAAACGATCATCCGGAATATGATTATTAAACACGATCAAGAAGTTTTGACCAATGTATTCTTCAAATTCTTTCGTCATTAATTTATTTGTTCTTGCCGTCACTTTCCAGTCAATGCTCGTCATCTTATCACCAGGAACGTATTCTCTCGCTCCGGCAATGGACGTCATATCTTCTACAAAATCTTGCGATGACAGCATCGTTTCTGACTCGTGTTTTTCATATGCCGACCATCGCTCAATCTCATGATATTTAGGATAAACAAGAAGATTTTCTTTGATTGGCACAAATTTTTTCTTTTGAAATAATCCGAACATATCACTAGTAGATAAATGAACGCCCAAAAGATTGTATTGTCCCCGTTTCAGTTCTGGTACACCATAAGTAAAATGAAGTTCTTTTTTTATTGTCGGATAAAAGATATTTTTGGCTGCATGAGGTGGCATTTGTTTCCGAAGCCCTTCCTCCATATCATCTTCTACCGATAAGTACAAAAACGGGAAAGCCCACTTTCTTCGAATCGTTAATTCAGCCTTCCATTCCGATCCGGATGGTACGGCTCCCTCACCCGTATTTCTCTCAATCTCAAAACTACCTAGAGGGATCAATGCATAAACGAGCATTAATATGACTAACGTTGCCATGCTATAAAATAAAAACCAGCTGACAAAACCACCTTGAAACATGGCATAACTGAAAATCGCAACAAATAAACCGATCACAAACAACACTTTCGATAGCAGTTTCACGCTCGTCCAAATAGGTCTCAGACGACTACTTATTTTTCTAACCTTCATCGAGCTGTTTCTTTCCCTGTTGGTATGTGCACTTGCTCAACTACATCGTGTATGACTCGCTCGTTCGTTGCATTGGATAACTTTGCATCCGAATTTAAAATCATTCTGTGTTGCAATGCATAAGGTGCTAAATATTTAATATCATCTGGTACGACAAAATCACGATCCTGCATATAAGCGTATGCTTGACCGGCCTTCATTAAAGCAATCGATGCACGTGGACTCGCCCCAAGAAACACAGAATGATGTTGTCTTGTAGCGTTAACAATATTAATAATGTATTGTTTTACATTTTCGTTAACGAAAACGTTTTTCACTTCTTTTTTCATCTCTAATATATTTTCTAAACTTAATACAGGCTCAAGGTATTCAATCGGATGACGCGTTTCCACTCTGTTTAATACTTCAAGCTCTTCCGATCTAGATGGATAGCCAATTTTGAATTTAAAGAGAAATCGGTCTAACTGAGCTTCTGGTAAAGGATACGTTCCACCATACTCAATCGGATTTTGTGTGGCCATCACTAGAAACGGGTCTTGTAATTCTCTCGTTTCCCCGTCTGTCGTAACACTTCCTTCTTCTAATGCTTCTAGAAGGGCCGCTTGTGTTTTTGGTGACGTACGATTAATTTCGTCTGCTAACACAATATTCGTCATGATAGGACCTGGTCGAAAAGAGAATTCCATTGTTTTTTGACTAAAAACAGAGACTCCAGTCACGTCTGAAGGTAATAAATCCGGTGTGAATTGAATCCTTTTAAAATCTGCACCAACCGATTTTGCGATAGCTCTCACCATCATCGTTTTTCCGACTCCTGGCACATCTTCTAATAGTACATGCCCCCCGCTTAATAAGGCGATAAGGCTTAACTCAATTTCTCGCTTTTTTCCTACCACTACTTTTTCTACATTTTCAATTAATCTATGAATATGTGGTTGTTTCACCACCGATGGTTCTGGACGATTACGCAATGGGGGACCTCCTTCATTTATGTTGGAAGATTCGAACTTTTTTAACGATAATTCCATCGTTAATCTGAATCTATGATACCACGAAAAACATGAAATTTCGTTTAATAACCCTCTATTTTATTCAAATTGTCTATAATTCCCTAATTTAACAATAATTTTGTGTGTTTTTGGTGATTGCGCAAACTTTTATTCATCCAAACTTGTCCAAATATCAAACAAAAAAGGCCCAGGGATTTGTTTTGTCCCGAGACCTTTACGATGACTATTATAATCCGTGTTTCATTTGGTGGTGAGGCTGATGATGATGGCCTTTTGGAGTCCGATGTTCATTTACAGTTTCTTCTTGTTCAACAGGAATATGTCCAATGTCCTTTTCTACTTCCACTATAACAACATAATCTCCTTGTTTGAAGTACTTTTGATACTGTTCAGCTTCTTCATCTTCCCGATGCAGAATTTGAACATCTTCTTCTTTCACTCCTTTGATTTCAAGCTCTCTTAACACTCCTTGTTTTTGTTCCAACGAGTGCATAACTGCAACAACTTGTTTATCCATGTTTCCCACCTCCCACAGCGATGTGACTATCGTATTTTTACCCTTTTCTAACGTAGATTAAACAGCGAACAAGCCTTTTTACAAGCCTAAAGGATGAAACACAAAAATGATGTTGAATTTAGTTTGATCATATACATTTACTTACAAAAAAGAACTATCCATTCAACGTGGATAGTTCTCTTCTCGCTTGATTTCTTAAAAAGTATTCTTTACAACAACGTCTTCTAACGGAAATCGTCCAGTCTCGTGAGCAGGTTTTTCCGCTTTACCTACCGTTAATAACATCACTGGAATATATCGCTCAGGTACGTTAAATTCTTCAACAAATCGCTCTCGTTGAAAGCCGCCCATTGGACACGTATCATACCCTTTTGCTTTTGCTGCTAGCATTAACTGCATCGAAGCAAGAGAAGCATTTAATACCGCTTCGTCCCTTGGGAAAGGGGAATCTCCTTTATAAGCACCGTTGATTTGATCCACTAACGTATTTTTTATTTCTTCTGTCATAAACCCATTGTCTACGGCCCCTTGGTAAACATATTCTGCATTTTTGTTTGCTTCCAGATCACCAAGAATAGCAATCACCGCTGAACTATCGACAATTTGCTGCTGATTATATGCAATAGGTAACAGTTGCTCTTTTTTCTTTGCATCGTCAATCACAAGAAACTTCCAATGCTGTAAGTTCCAAGACGATGGAGCTTGCGTTGCTGCTTCTAATATTTCATTTAATTCCTGCTCAGGAATTTCCACTCCACGCTCATATTTTCGAACGGTATGTCGCTCCTGAATTGTTTGGAATACGCCTAAATCATTTGGATGTGTTGTCATATTCATGAAATGATCACTCCTTCATCTATTTAACAAGTAGCATTATAACAAGTCATTTGAGAGAAACTCAACGAAAGTGATTTTCGTTTGGAAAAATCATCAGATCACCTAATTTCAAACGATTATTTACAATTATTTTCTATTTATAATTTATGAAAATAAATACAACCTAATAAAGGAAATAAGATTTTTCATACTAAATTTTTTTAGGAGGATGCATTCATGACAGTTGGAGCAAAGATGAAACAAACAATTGCTGGGTTAAAAAGTGCTCAAGCAAGTTTAGAAACATTTGCATTAGAAACAGAAAATCAACAGGCGAAACAGCTTTTTCAACAGATGGCTCAACAAACACAAGGCGTTGTCACTGGACTTGAACCAAGATTACAGGAAATTGAACAAGAAGAACCACAATACAAACAGTAATTTCCAGAATACACGAATCAGGCGTGACTGGTTCGTGTTCTTTACATAGCGAAGAGCACTCTTATCATCGTGAGAGATAACATGTGCGATTTGCAAATAACTCTTACCATTATTAAAAACAACAGTCAGGAGAGGTGCTACATGTTAAAAGGGCATCAAACATGGGAGTTTGAGAATAACCCAGTGATCATTTCTACAGGCGTCGTAGGTGGCCCTTTTGAAGCGAATGGACCACTGGCAAATGATTTCGATTTGTTGCACGAAGATTTGTGGATCAAACAGGATTCTTATGAAAAAGCCCAAAAGGTTATGCTTGAAGAATCCATCACAAGGGCAGTCGAAAAAGCTGAATTAAGAAATGAAGATATCCATTTTATGCTCACAGGTGATTTAATTAACCAATTAACTCCTTCCAGTTTTGCAGGCAGAACATTAGCAATGCCCTATTTAGGTTTATTTGGCGCATGTTCCACATCGATGGAAGGTTTGGCACTCGCTGCCTTGATCATTAATGCAAACGGTGCGGAACGAATTGTCACTGCCGCTTCAAGCCACAACGCCGCTACAGAGAAACAATTTCGATATCCAACGGAATACGGCGCCCAAAAACCACCTACAGCCCAGTGGACCACGACAGCGTCAGGCGCCGCTGTCGTTGCTAACATTGGCGATGGTCCAGTCGTAACATCGGCTACGATTGGAAAAGTAATCGATATGGGGTTAAGCGATCCCTTTAATATGGGAGGTGCCATGGCACCAGCTGCAGCAGACACCCTCGTCGCTCATTTTCGCGATAGAGACCTTTCACCTGACCATTATGATCTGATTGCGACAGGGGACCTCGGTAAAATCGGCTCGCCAATCTTGCTTGAATTACTTGAAGATAAAGAACTACACATTCCTATAGACACAATAAAAGATTGTGGCCTAATGATTTATCGCGAAAGTCAACCAATACAAGCAGGAGGAAGCGGTGCCGGGTGTTCCTCTGCCGTTACTTACGGCCACTTATTAAACAGAATGAAAAACGGTGACATTCAAAAGATGCTCATCGTTGCAACAGGAGCTTTGTTGTCACCTATCTCTTTCCAACAAAAAGAGTCCATTCCTTGTATTGCACACGCTGTATCTATTGAAGCTAGTCCGAACGCATCGACTTAATAAACGAAAGGAGAATAATGATGACAGTAGGAAGCCTTGTTCACGGAACGCTCGTTTCTCTTCAATCGATCGAAGCAACATTACATTCGTTAGCTGCAAAAACAAACGATCGCGAAGCAAAAGAAGCCTTTTATCAAAGTGCGATAAATACACAAGAAGTCATTCGACAAATCCAAACGAGAAAAGGCGAAATCGAAAGAGAAGAACCGCAATACCAACAACAGTAAAAAGGAGGGATATTCATGACAGAATGGTTGGAAGTTGCGCTCAGAAGTTTAGGAGGCTTTGTCGTTTTATTTTTATTATCCAAAGTATTTGTTCGAAAACCGCTAGGAGAATCTTCTTTATTTGAATTTAGCATTCTTGGAGCTATGGCCATTGTCGTCGCATTTGGGGCTATTCAGTTAACCATTCCAATTGTCCTTCCTATTACGGCCATAGTTGTCTTTGGTATTTTAATTTTTGGTACATCTTTATTGAGCCAAAAAAATAAAACCTTCCGCTCTTTTTTTTATGGTGATGGGGTTCCTATCATCAAAGACGGAAAAATACTGGAAGACAATATGAAAAAGCAACGAATAACGACAGACGATTTGTTATCGAGACTTCGTTCTAAAGATGTGTTTCAGTATGCCGATGTTGAATTCGCAGTTTTGGAAGGAAGTGGAGAATTAAACATTCTAACTAAACAAGAACAACAACCGATTACCCCTCAAATTATGAAACAAAAAGTCCCTCCCATTAAAGAACCAGAAACGGTGATTATGGATGGAAGAATCCTTCATGAACCTTTAGCAACAAGAGGGTTAAGCCATGATTGGCTTATATCGGAACTAAAAAAACGAGATGCCGCAGTAGATAATGTCTTTGTCGCTCAAGTAGATGAATACGGTCAACTATCCTTTGATTTATATGATGATGTCATGCAAGTAGCCGCCCCAACCGAATTGCCCTTACTCGAAGCAAGTCTAAAAAAAGTGCAAGCTGATTTAGAACTGTTCGCTCTTGATACAGAAAATGAAGAAGCTAAGCAAAAATATCAGTGGTGTGCCGAACAGATGAATCAAATATATCAAACAGTAACTCCTTACACGAAAGAGTAATCGAATCCATTTTAACGCTTGGTCATAATACCGATTAATAACACACAAATTACGAAACAAAGGAGATAATCACCATGCTTTCCAATGAACATTATAGAGTTGAAACAGACGCGTTAGGTGATATCCTTGTCCCTTCGACAGCTTATTATGGTTCGCAAACACAGCGATCCGTAGAGAATTTTCAAATAAGTCACATGACACTACCACGCTCTTTTATTCGTGCACAAGGTATCATCAAAGCCTCTGCCGCAGCCGTTAATATGGAATTAGGCGAACTCCCTGAAAATATTGGGCAAGCGATCATCGATGCTTCTGAAGAAGTCATTCAAGGAATATGGGATGACCACTTTGTTGTTGACGTCTATCAAGCGGGTGCAGGAACGTCTCAAAACATGAATGCTAATGAAGTAATCGGAAACCGAGCAACAGAGATATTAGAACAAATATCTGACCAACCAATCGGTACTTATCGCGTTCACCCAAACGATGATGTGAACAAAGCTCAGTCCACAAATGATACATTTCCTTCTTCCATGCATATCGCTGCGGTTGAAGAGATGGTCAATAGACTTCTTCCTGCTATCCTCGATTTACAGCAAGAACTAGAAAACAAATCTCAACAACTTATGCCGATTTTAAAAGCTGGGAGGACCCATTTACACGACGGTGTCCCTATGCGGTTAGGACAAGAGTTCGAAGGTTACGCAGGAACGATCCAATCTATGTATACACAAGTCGAAGCAACCTTAGATTCATTATATGAGCTTGGTCTAGGCGGAAATGCCATCGGTACGATCATTCATACGAACCCGCAATATCCGCAAAAAGTCGTTGAAGAAATTAGTCATCGGACAAACCTCCCATTCCGACAACCAACGAACTTGTTTAGTTTTATGCAAAACCGTAACGCCGCGATCCAAACGATGTCTGTATTAAAAGAACTCGCTGTCCATTTAATCAAAATCACGAGTGATTTACGTTTACTGAGCTCTGGTCCGAGAACAGGTTTAGCAGAAATCACCCTTCCCTCCGTTCAGCCCGGATCAACCATCATGCCTGGTAAAGTAAACCCCGCAATTCTTGAAATGACCCATATGGTCTGTTTACAAGTTATTGGTTATGAATCGACCGTTTCCGCTGCAGGAACATGGAGTGAATTAGAGATAAACGTACTAATGCCTTTGATTGCTCACACGTTACTTGAATCCATCAGTATCATGTCCAATGCGATAGAAACACTCACCGGACAATGCATTAAAGGAATTGAAGCTGATGAAAAAATATGTAACAACTGGATGAATGCTAGCTTGTCTTTAGTCACAGGATTAAATCCTAAAATAGGTTACGACCTAGCATCAAAAATAGGTATGCAAGCAGATTCGGAAAATAAAACGTTAACGCAAGTTCTTCAAGAAATGGGATTGATGACAAATGAATTACAACAAGCCATTGACCCTCTTGGATTGCTTGGTGAAACGAAAACGAATCCCACGTCATAAAATATCAAGTGGGATTCGTTTAAATTTAGGTTCCTGATTACTCCATAGAACGTAGGTCCAAAAGCTAGAATTATCAATGCAGTTTTTTAGGATAGCCTTTATTCAACTGATAAACGCTACTTCTGACTGCGATATATTAAAAAAGATACACCTGCTATCAAGACGATCATGATAGATAACATAATAATGATGACCGGCCAATTGACGGATGTTATCATCTTTATCACACTCCTTTCATTAATATGTCGGCGACCAGTTCCAATACTCGATAGGACCGATCTGCTCACCACGAATCATCTCTTCTTCTTGCAACTTCAGCAGTTCTTTCGAAGGACCTGTCACAACCGCTCCATAGACTTTAAATCCTTCTTCTTCTAAAAATTCAACCCTCTCTTCGAACTTTGGGACTTGAAACATCGCTTCCGCTAACGATTCATCCTCTTCATAGAGAAGATTCATATTATGAATCATTTGTGTTTCAACTTCTTCTATATTTCCAAGTGATAGATAACCCGTTTGATGATTTCGCCAGTTTTCATCAAAGTACTGGGCGCTCGATAATCCCCACGGATCGACCCTTAGCGTATCGCCACCAGCACTCCAGTCGGTATCAAAGTTTTTTAATTCCCCCATATACAATGGGAGCCACGATACGGTTAAATCATAATCATCAAAAATTTCCATAACCTCTTCAGTACGATAATATTCATCAAATGAAAAAGCGATTTCCGTCACAGTCCCTTCATGAAGCCTCTCAAGCGTTTCCCATACAACTTCCCCTGACGATGCTGCAAGCTGATTATCTGTTCTTGGATCATATGGCAAATAAAATTGATACTCTGAGTAAACATCCTGATCGTTAATAGTATCATCTATCCGTGTAAAAGATGTCACCAACGGTTTATGAATTTCTCTTGTCCCTATCCCCTTATCAGCGCTCCCGACTCTTTTTTTCAAATCAATCAACGTTCTTTCCGTCATCAGAGCGGAAATATCACCAAAGTTCCCATGCCTATCCACCATCACACCCGGCATCGTCCATTCTGCTGCTAGCTGCGCGTACGTTTGCAACTTCTCTTGATTATCTGTTTTCGAATAAGAGATTTGCAGAACCATTTGATAGATAACTCCTATAAATAAGATAATCAAGAGAACGCGAATGATTTTCAGCGTTAACGTGAATCGGTAACGCCTGAGTGCCTTCTTCCCCATTTTATCTGTCCACTTCTCCGTCATGATCACTCTCTCCTTCTTTAACCGTCTCTAAAAATATTGTTGAACAAGCTCCTCAAATCGTTTCCTTGCCCGATGTAACGTGACCTTCACCTGATTTTCTGAAATCTCCAATGTCTCAGCAAGCTGTTCATAAGAAAATTTCTCGTCTTCTCTTAGAAATAGAATTGTTCGATAGTTTTCTGGCATGAATCCATATACTGTCTTGATGTTTTCGCTACTTTCTTTCTCGATCACAAAAGACTCTGGCGTTTCGTATGGATGAAATACTTGATCTTTGTTATGTATTTTTTCGACAAAAGGCACCCATTCCCAACGCTTTCTTTTACGCCAGTAATCAAAGTAAGCATGCCGAGCCACTTTAAACAACCAACTTTTCACTTCATCATTTTTGTAAAAATTCAGTGATATCGTTGCCTTCAGGAAGGTATCTTGAAGCAAATCCTCTGCTACTTCAGGAGATCCAGAGAGTTGCAACAAGTAATAATAGAGAGACTTTGCATGTGTTAAATAAATATCTTCTAACTTCTCATTCTGTTTCGCCACCCTCTGAACCCCCTTTCACCAATACAACGAATCCATTTCAAAAATGTTACAGTAAATGTAGAAACTTTCTTTGCTCTTTTATCGTATAAGGTTTTAGAAGATATTGCATGAAGTATTTCTCTACACTGTTACTTTTACACTTTTCTTATATAAAAAGGAGTGGAAATAATGATGAATGACATTGCAAAAGAATATCAGGATATTTACAAACAGATGCGTTCGAAGTTTCGCTGGCAAGCAAGTGACCAGAGAATATTGATGATGGCAGCTTCCTTTTATATTGTTAAAGGGAGTCCGTTTGTTTTAAAGGATTATAGTGATCTAGCAGATTACATCAAAAATAAGTCTCCCTTATTTTCACCAATGCGTTCCCATCAACGATTCACAACTGCTGCAATGCTTATTCAACGATTTGATCACCCTCATGAGAAATTTGAAACATTAACGCATTTATACGATAAACTTGTGAGAGGCGGCTTCAAAAAAGGGACGTTCACTTATATTTCTGCTTTAGTGATGATGTCAGATGACAACAAAGAACGTTCACATCAAGCTTTGATTCAACGTTCCCTTGAAGTCCATAAAGGAATGAAAGAACACCATCCATTTCTCACGTCAAAAAATGATTATCCGTTATCCGTTTTACTCGCACAACTCGATGAAGAAATAGAACCAATCATGGATCAAGTAGAACATTTCTACCGTCAGCTAGATCAAAATGGATTCCGAAAAGGAAATGACCTGCAATTTTTAAGTCATATTTTAACAATGGATAAAGGCTCTTCCGCAGATTCCCTTATTACTCGTTGCTTGGAATTATCAGACCAATGTAGACGGCGCAAAATCAAAATCAAACCGATGCATTATCCGGAAATTGGACTTCTGGCAATTACACATGCAACAGCAAAGGACCTTGATCAAGTGGAAGCAATACAAGGTGAGCTTAACCAAGCTAAGTGGTTTAAATGGCAGAAAGATATGAACACAATCATGGCAGTGAACTTCGTCATTAGAGAAAAAATGGATAATCAAATGTTAGAGGCAGGTATTTATACGACGATGGAAACGATTATCCAAGCTCAACAAGCTGCGATGGTAGCAGCGATGGCTGGCGGAGTTGCCGTAACAGCAAATTCAAGCAACTAGCCATATTTAGAGAAAGGATGACACGATAAATGAACAATTCGATTGGTACTAGAATCATGTATTTTATCGTTTTAACGGGACTAATTGTTTTTTTCGGATACACCGGCGCATTTTTTTCAGCACTTATGGGTGGGATAACTTTTTACACACCATTAATCGTTATAGTAGCCATTTTGCTTATCATTCTCATATTTCTCAAGCTTTTCACATCAATCCAGCGAAAGATTCTCAAAATAACTTCCCTTTCGTTCGCCGGTCTAGTTATCGTTTCAATCATTGCCAACTGGGGATATAACGCCTACATAGACAGTCTGAAAATGACAGAGCGAGGAGTAGATTTATATGACTATCAGCCTTTTGAAGAAGGGACGAACATAGCCAATTTGGAGTCCGAAGCGAGTTTAAGTATAGATGAAGAATTACCAACGCTAGACGGAGCAACTGCACTTTATCCCGTTTACGCAGCGTTTGTTCATGGAGTTTACCCTGATAAAGAATATGATCCTCATTCTTTTCAAGACAGTGAAGTGGTTTCTACACAAACAGATGTAGCCTATGATCGACTGATCGATGGGGAAGTGGACATCATTTTTGTTGCCGGACCATCTATGGGCCAAGAGGGTCAAGCCGAACGAGCGGGAGTGGAATTAGAGCTGACACCAATCGGGCGCGAAGCTTTTGTGTTCTTTGTAAATGCCAGTAACCCAGTAGATGAGTTATCCATCGAAGAGATTCAAAAGATCTATTCAAAAGAGATAACAAATTGGAGCGAAGTTGGAGGAGAGGATGAAGAGATTCGAGCTTTCCAAAGACCGGAAGACAGCGGAAGTCAAACCGCATTGGAAACCTTAATGGAAAATCATTCCCTCATGCAGCCTCCAACAGAAGATGTAGTCGGTGGCATGGGTGGAATCATTTCAGAAACAGCAGATTACCGTAACTATAGTAATTCTATCGGGTTCTCGTTTCGATATTTCTCAACAGAGATGGTTCAAAATGGCGATATTAAACACTTGGAAATAGAAGGCATTTATCCTGATAAAGAGTCGATTCGAAACAATGAATATCCTATTGCTTCCGAGTTTTATGCAGTAACTGCTGGTACTGATAATCCCCATGTTGATGATTTCATCGACTGGATTTTGTCAGATGAAGGACAACAATTGGTCGAGAAATCTGGTTATGTTCCGGTGAATTAACTAATAAAAGACCAGCGCTTTTCATTAGGCGTTGGTCTTGTTATGTTCGTATCATTTAAAACAATCCATTCACTATTAAGTCAACAACAAACGGTCCGAGAATAACGATAAATAATGCTGGGAAAATAAAGAATACCATTGGGAACAACATTTTAACTGGTGCCTTCATCGCTTGCGCTCGCGCTTTCTCTCGTCGCTGCTCACGAATGCGTACAGTTAAATTTTTCAATACCCTCGACATTCCGATACCAAGCTGATCCGCTTGAATCATTGAACTCATGACACTTTGTAACGCATCTGATGGGACTCTCCTTTTTAAGTCATGGAAGGCTTCACGTTTCGATTTTCCTCGTTTCATATCGTCAAGTGCCTGTAAAAATTCATCCGAAAGGGGTCCTCTTTTTTTATGACAAACATTATTAATTGCAGCGTCTACCCCTACACCTGCTTCAATTAATAAATTGATTGTGTCAAAAAAATCAGCCATATCTAAATCGATTTGTTTAATGCGTTGATCCCGTTTTTTCTTTATATAAAAGATTGGGAGTCTAAAACCTAAGAGAGCGACTGTTACGGACATTAATACGACTAAAATCCCTTCTTCCATTGCTGGTGAAAACAAAAGAATCGCTCCGACAGCTCCTGCAATACTTCCAACTAACTGAATGAGACGAAATTCAATTGCTGACATTTTTGTCAAAAGACCAGCGTCCCTTAGCAAAAGATCAAGTTTTTTCTTTTCCTTGTTCGTTACTCGTTCACTCGTATAATCGACACCTTTTTCCCAGTATTTTTTCGCTTGTTCCATCACAGGTGATTGTCTTTCCGTGCCATCTTCATTACTAGTCTGGTTAACTTTCGCCGGTGCACCCACATAATGATCCATTCTTTGCTCTACTACAATGCTTCGTCCAAAAATAGTGAACATCAACGCAGCAGAAACTAATATAAAGAACACCGCTATGACAAACCATATAAGGAATTCTACCATGTCTACACCTCAATTTTTATTACTTTTTGAATGAATAACCAGCCTATGAAAATAGAAATTAATGCTGAAATACTTAGGAACCACCCTAAAGGATGTTCGAACATAATACTTAAATAGTCTGGATTAGTAAAATAGATAAATGTAGCTAGAGCAATAGGAAGAGCAGTAATAATCCACGAAGATAGTTTTCCTTGAGCGACGAGTGTATTCAGTTCTTCCAACACCCTTACTCTTCCTCGGATCGTCTCTTCCATCGCTAATAAAAGTTCAGCTAAGTTCCCACCACTTTCTCGTTGCGCAATAATTCCTTGAACAATAACGTCTAGTTCCGTATTCGGTAATCTTTCCACCATTTTTTTTAGAGAATCTTCTACCGGAACACCTAAACTCGTTTCTCTTACAACTCTACCAAACTCTGGTCCAATCGGATCAGGCATCTCATCTGACACCATTTTCATCGCTTGCATAAAACTAAATCCTGCCCTTAATGAATTTGCCATTGTCCCTAATGTTTCAACGAGTTGATACGTTAAAAGATCCAACCTTTTCTTTCGCTGACGGCGAACAATGATTGAAGGAATTAAAAAACCAATCAAGGTTCCAACAATCATCCATATCCAATGAGCATTTAAGAAATAAACAACGATAACAGATGCTCCAGCAGCAGAAATTCTTAAAGCGAAAAATTCTGCAGGTGTCATATCCGTTCCCGCTTGTTGAAGGAGCTTCTCTGTCTTCTTACTATAAGGAATCCAGCGAAATGCTTTAGATAGAATGGATACATAGGACTTTCCTAAACCTTTTTTGTTTGTTTCTTCCTCTTCTTCATTTGTTACCTTTTCATTGACCTTCAAATAATCTCTCGTACGTCGATCCATTTTACGATTCTTAGAAATATTAGAAAATATAAAGTAGAAACTAACACAAAATAAAATAACCAATATGAAGAGAATTACTAGATCATTCATCCGCCCAGCCTCCCGCGAACCAAGATGCAGGAATACTATAACCGTTCAATTCAATTTTTTCTGCAATTTTGGGACGAATACCCGAGGATATAAATTCACCATATATTTTCCCATTTTCATCTACACCAGTTTCTTTAAAAGTAAATAAATCTTGAAGGACAATCGTATCTCCTTCCATGCCTAAAACTTCCGTGACGTGAGTGATTTTTCTCGTTCCGTCTTTCATACGAGACTGCTGAATAATCAAGTCAAGTGCGCTAGCAATTTGTTCTCGAATGGCTTTTACAGGCAATTCGTATCCCGCCATCATAACCATCGTTTCTATCCTAGATAACATATCTCTTGGGGAATTGGCATGACCAGTACTTAAACTGCCATCGTGACCGGTGTTCATTGCTTGAAGCATATCCAATGCTTCTGCACCACGAATCTCCCCTACAACAATTCGATCTGGACGCATCCTCAATGAGTTTCTAACAAGGTCACGAATCGTAACTTGTCCTTCCCCCTCTATATTAGGTGGACGTGATTCTAATGATAAAATATGATCTTGTGATAGCTTTAGTTCGGCTGCATCCTCAATTGTAATGATTCGCTGATCATTAGGAATAAATGAAGAGAGAACATTTAATGAAGAAGTTTTTCCTGAACCAGTCCCTCCACTAATAAAGATATTTAAATCTGATTTTACACACACATCAATAAAGTGAGCCATGTCTTCACTTATTGTTCCAAATTGGATTAAATCCTCTACCGTAAAAGGTGTCTCCGAGAATTTTCTTATCGTAATGGATGGCCCTGTCAAAGACAGTGGTGGAATAATCGCATTTACACGGGAACCATTTGGAAGACGGGCATCTACCATTGGTGAACTTTCATCAATTCTTCTGCCTAATGGGGATACGATTCTCTCGATAACACGCCTCACATGCTGATCGTCCCGGAAAGTTAAATGACTTTTTAGAATCTTCCCTTCTGTTTCATAATAGATGTCATTGGCACCGTTTACCATTACTTCACTAATATCCGGGTTATCCAGAAGTGATGTGATTGGTCCGTATGCTAATAACTCATTTTTCACTGATGAGAGTAATTGCTTTTTCTCTTCATATGTTAATCGGTCTGCTTGTTTTTCTATCATCATTTGACCAAGTTCTTCAATGAGTTCCTTTTCTTTTTCTTGATTTTTCGGGGCTTTCCGCTTCAGTTCTTCAACTAGTTCTGAGTGTATTTTTGATTCTAATTCCCAAAATTCTTTCGTAGGAGAAGGAGGTACTTCCTTAAAACTTTTGGTAGTGATTACTTTCGCTTCTTTTTTCTCCAGAGTTTTGACAGGGGTTTGTTCTTTCGGCTCCTCTTCTTTCACATCATGACTATATCTTTTGAATAAGGACATATAATTCCCCCCTTTTATTTCGCTTCAGCAAAACGTCGTTTAACTTTTTTTATACTTTTTTCATCTCCTGAGTTACCATAAGACACAAGCTTCCCAGAAAGTTTAAGTACTTCTTTCGACAACGGTTTTCTTGGATGAGACACAACATAGGGCAACCCTTCATTAATGGACGCATCAACGATATTTTCTTGTTTAGGGAGCGACGCATAAATTGGAAGCCCAGTAATTTCAGATACTTTCTTCCCATCTACTAAGCTTTTCTTATGTTTTTGATTTAAAATTAGTCTTGTCTCTTTCGTAAGATTTAATGATGCTAATGTATCCATGTAAAGCTTCAAATTCCTTACAGACGGTAAATCTCCATTTGTCATAAATAACAATTCATCCGCCTCTTCGATACATTGTAAATTGATCTCAGATAAATAAGAGGAGTTATCTATTAAAATAACGGTGTATATTTTTTTCAGTTCTTCGATCGCCATCCGGATGTCTTTTGCAGAAATGATTTCAAAAAACTCTGGCCGACTAGGAGCCGCTAAAACAGAAACACCTGAATCATGTTTCGTCATATACTTATCTATATCCAACTCTTTGCGCGCTTCTCCTTCTTTCACCCACTCATATATCGTTTTTTTCGGCTTTAAATCAAGGTACATCGCCACATCACCAAACTGAACATCTCCATCTAGAACAGCTACTCTTTGCCCTTGTTTGGCTAATCCTACCGCCAAATTAACCGTGAGGGAAGTACGACCGACGCCACCTTTTGTGCTACAAACAGAAATAACACGATTATCACTCGTAAGCATATGCATCGAAGGTACATCCTCTTGGTTAAAACGATGATGCATATATTTCTCAGCTTGAACAATGACTTCCCTTACTTCATCTTTATCAGAAGAAAATCGAAGCGTATTAGAAGCCCCTGCCTGCATAGCCTTTTTAACATTTTCCATGTTGTCTGGAACCATCAAAATAATATAGACATGAGGATATTTTACAGAGAGTTCTTCAGATAATTGATAGACATTATATACTGTATTTGCTTTGATGATTAAAATAACTTGACTGTTTTTCTTTAAGTAATCAAACAGCCTTTCTAAATAAGTGATTCGTTTCATTGCATACTGCCGCTTCAGAAGAGTTTCCTCCAAAATCTCTGCCTTAGCATTCGTATCGGAATAAAAAAGCCATTGGAGGTCCATGGTTAACGCTCCCCTTTCACAACTTGTCGAGTCTGTCTCAAGGTGTCTTCTAGCACATCATCATCTTCTTCATGACGTAACATAAAGTAAAAACCATCCTGATCTTTTGCAGCTAAACTGAGCATCACTCCTTCTTCTGGAGTCACTTCTACTGTGACCGTTTCATAGCTTAGTGCTTCGTTATCAGTGTCCGCCGATTTTCCTGAAGCAAGTACTTTCACATTCTGTAAAATAACTTCAGCTGTTAGAAATTCCATTTCCTCGACTTCTCCTGACCCCTCCGTTGTCTCTGAATCTTCTAACTCCTCTGATTCAAAATCAGTGCTATAAGCAATAATATCTACTTGCGATCTCGGTTCAATATAGCCTGAAACACCTTCTTCTGATTGAGCTACTTTTAAAGAAATGGCTCGTTTACCATCTTCAATTTCTACGATTGGGTTAACTTTCTCTCTATTAAACGCCTCATCTGCAAGTCGTTCCTCTTCTTCTTGAGCAGCTGCTGCTAACTCTTCTTCCGTTGGTTCTGACTGTTCACTTGATGCCGGTGTAGTCAAGTTCATAAAAACAAATCCGTATACTAATAACGAAGCCATTACCCCAAATATAAGCGACCATATCCAAAGTCTTTTCGTTTTCATAGGACCGTAAGACCTCCCTTAATTTCTAATTTTCATGATGTTTTATTCTATTAATCTAACACTATACGCACCTTTTTCGTTTACTCCTTCTTCCCCTTCACCAAGAGTAACCATTTCGATAAAGTGTCCAATAATACGATGTTTATCTTGACCTGTGCCCATTCCTTCCAGCCAGTAAGAAGCAAAGGCAATGATTTCTAAAGTATCTCGACCGGAAATGTTATCAAAAGCGCCTTCTGCTACTACGGCAACAGTAATGACACGCTCACATCGACTGTCCGCCGTGTCTTGATCTTGGCAATGCGCTCTCTCTTCTCCTCCATTTACATCTCTCGATATTAATTCCTCTATCGCTGATTTAACAGGTCCTTGACTTCTTCCAGGTTCCGTATCTTCTTCAAGATCATCCCCTATTGCTCTCTCTGTTCCGTTTAAAATTGCTTCTTTTAAAGCACTTGCTCCAGAACCATCTATTGCAAGAAAACCGCAGTTCCCTTTGTTACCAATATCGTTTCCATCTGCTTCCCCTGCTTCAAATCCTTCTGCGTAGCCCTCAGCAAAACCTTCTTCATTATCATTTGCATAACTACCGTCGAATGACCTTTCAGAATTTTTATCGTACCCATCAATGTAACCTTCTTCGTAACCATCTTTAAACCCAGTTTTATAGTCTTCGCTTGCGTTCCCCTTAATTAAACTATTAAAATTCACTTCTTTCACTTTGTTTCCAGGGTTTTCGCAATTAAGAAATGTTCCATCTGGAATACTTGACTCATCTACTGCAATAGGAGCAATACCGATACTTTGAATTAAAGGAAAAATCGCAGCAGTTGCTGATGCACCAATATCTGCATCCGTTATTCCTAAAATTTTCGCAAACGTTAATGGGATATTTGATTGTTGTGTCACTTTCACATGTTTATTCGTTTCGTCAACGACAACATCACTTTCATCAATAGTAAACCCGTTCAAATCAGCTATTTCAACTGCTTTAACTTTAGAGTCTTCTTCCGAATAATAAACTTGGGCTCCTGCAAGAGCGGAGGCATCCATCGCTTTTTGCAAGTTACTTTTTTCTGCATACATTCTTCCAGCATCTACAGCCATTGCAGTAAACCCCAGAAGAACAACAATAGAAAGGGCAACGAGGACTAATACATTCCCATCTTCTTTTTGAAAAATTTCACGAATTTTTTTCATTTACTCCAACCTCATTACTGTTGTATTTGATAATTCAAGTGGTCCTATGATATCGCCAATGACTGGTGTTAAAAAACCGACTGGATAAGTGATTGTAATTGTGACATTTTCACCCGAACTTTTCTCACCAGCAGGACTTATCGTCACTTGACCTCCCGTTAAGTTAATACTAGATCCATTGCTTTCAGCAATACTAATAATTTCCCCATCTGTTGCACCAACACTGGCAGCTCTTGCCGCCTCTCTGCCAACATGATCAAGAGTTAAATAGGTGTGGAACACTCTTCCGAAATCAACTATTCCAAAAAGTAAAACAATTAATAGAGGAATAACTAAAGCAAATTCAACGAGCGACTGACCTTTTTGCGATTTCATACCCACACTCTCCCTACATATGCAATGACTGTTCCGAAGACAATCGCCACACCATACGGGAACGTAATTCTATCAGAATGGGAGGTGAAGCTTCCTTTCGTACTTTTCAGTAATGGCATATATATGAAGGACCTGATCGAATGAACAACGCCTCTTTTTTTCATAATTAGAAAGATCGAAATGACTCCGCCTATAATAGCGGTATAAATAAATGAGTAGAAAACAAACGAGACACCTGTTAACGCACCAATTGCAGCTAACAATTTCACATCTCCTGCGCCCATCCCCCCTAAGAGATACGGTATGAGAAGAAGTAATAAACCAACTAGAAAACCAGCTCCACTGAACAACAAACCTTCCCAACCAAGAGTGACTGTATAATAGATAAGACCGAATAAAATTGCTGGAAGTGTTACGATATTTAAGATGCGTCTCGTACGAATATCGGTAATAAACGAGATGACTAATACGACGGCCAATATGATAGTAATGAGAAATGGCATTGCCTTTCCCCCCTGTTTTAGAATGAGAGCCCTACTTTAGGAAAGTAGGGCTGAGGACAAGTTTTCATGATAATTTATAACTACTCATTAAAAAGCGTCTACAATCGATTGGAATACGTCTGAAATCCCACCTTGTAGTGTTCCTAAAATGGTTACTAATGCAACTGCGATTAATGAAATAATCAATGCGTACTCCACCATTCCTTGTCCTTCTTCTTCCACCACTAAGTTCTTCATTTTTTCCATCATAATAATAATTCCTCCTTGAGTTTTTTGGATTTTTATATTTAATTGGCTGAAAAGCAATGACGACATTTCCTTTTCAACCAACTATTCCCTGGAAATTCTCCAAATCGCTTTTGTTCTTTATTAAGAACTTAACCTGTCTCTTACTATAGTTCGTTATAATGAATTTGTAAAGTGTTTTTTTAAAAAAAGTTTGAATAACTTTCGTTTAATTCCACTATATAGAACGAAAACGTTGCTACGACTAACTTTCTCAAACAAAAAATCATGTTAGGTTATTCGTTAATTTTTTTCTACCACTCGAGCCTTTCAATGGTATTTTCATATAACTCTAAAACTCCTGTCCCAAATGACATAACGGCTGCAAACGCTCCTAAAGCAATCCCTGAAATAATTAATGCGTACTCAACCATTCCAGAACCTTGTTCCTCTTTTGCGAACATTAAGATTCGTTTATACACATTGATCCTCCTTTCAAAAGTTGAGGATTTTGTTCTTAAATAAGAACCTGTTTGTACTTTTTAGTATAGTTCGTTATAATGAACTTGTAAAGATATTTTTAATAAAAAAAGAAGTTTTTTTTACAAATATGGCGAATTGTGCTTTATTTAGAATTTTTTATACTTTTTAACAAATAAAGTTTAACGAAAAAGGAGGGGTTATTCATGATTGAAAATACCAAATTAGCAAAGGTTTCCCGCTTAGAATTAGGAACTGTCAAAAAAGCCGATACATTTGCTACGCGTTTAAAGGGATTGATGTTTAGAAGAAAACCTATCGAAAATGAGGCACTGTGGATTAAGCCGTGTAATTCTATTCATACATGTTTTATGAACTTTCCAATCGACGTGTTGTTTTTAGATAAAAACGAACGAATCGTTCATATGATAGAGAATTTAAAACCATGGAGGTTCGTCCCTCCTGTTGCCCATTCAAAATCTGTGTTGGAGTTACCAAAAGGAACGATTCAACAAGAGGGGCTGCAAAAAGGAGAGAAACTTGAACTTTAACGAGGATCAATGAATCGATAAGAACGAAAATAAGGTCTGGGTTCCCCTAGAGGGTTCTGTTGCCTATCTCAAACTAAGAAAATTTAGTATAGGTTGTCTATCAAATGGTTTGTTCATTTGATAGACATTTTTTATGTGAGAAGACCTAAAGCTTGCTGGCGTTTAAGGCAGCTAACTAGTATCACTATATTCTTTTGCTCTTTAATATTATGTAGACACCCTCTTGACATACCCCTTATGGTATTTTATAATACTTTTATACCTGATGGGGTATTACAAAATATTTATTGATGGAGGGTTAACGATGAAAGATATATTACATGAAAGAACTTTTACTTTTGGAAGAGAAGTAACTCAAGAAACTACCGATGATACTTCATATGCTTATGGATCAGTGGTACCTAAGCTGTTTGCTGTCTTTACTGCTGTTGCTGCGATTGGTTGGGCAGTGAGTGTTTTCTTAAGTGGCATTCATTTCTGGGTACTGCCCTTACCCGCTGGATTCGATGTAACAGGAACACCTTGGGCAGTTATGACTAGCGATTGGGCTTATGTGTTTGGTATCCCATTGGCTTTATTGGGAGCCTTCTATTATCTTACAGTGTTATTATTCGCAGGGATGTGGTTTCACTCACGTCATCCTTTAGTGCTCAAAATTTTAACACCGCTGACAGCGATTGGCGTGATGTCTTCAGCTTTCTTTGTTTATTTGCAATTATTCGTTATTGGAGCCATTTGCCCATTTTGTATGGTGTCAGCTACCGCTACGACAATACTCTTTGCGCTTGAACTAGTTATGCTACGCATGAGTAATTTACCGTCACTTGGCGTATTACTGCGTAATGCTCGTACTGCATTAGACAGAAAAGGTCTAACATGGATGTTCTTCATGTTTATGATAGGAGCTCTTGCTGTGCTAAGCTTTTGGATCGTGACGATCATTCCTGCACCTGGTGTATAGTAAAGGAAAGAGCTGATTCTTGGTGAACTAGAGTTTATATGAAAAAGAAAGTTTAATAAGTGTAAAAATGGCTCCGTTCAAATTTGAACGGAGCCATTTTAAATTAGGCTGCAAATATAGATACACCTCTATTTGCAATTTTGCTATACGATAAGGAACCCGTTAGGATTCCCTAGCATAATTATAGTTTTCTCCAGAAAACGATATTTGCAATCAGTAAAACGGCTCCGTAGATATACACACCGTATTCGAAGGTTGTCATCCAAAAGTGAATCCCGAAGAATATAGGGATTGGTATAAACAACAAAAACATTTTACCTGTTTCTTGTTGTGTCATCTCAAACGACTCGGAGAACGGAAGCTTCCCTTCATTTAGAAACTTAAAGCAAATCAATACAAATAAACTCGAAACGAGCCAGACGACAATCAGATCAAACCATATACCAACCGAAAAGATCAGCATCAATAAAAAACTTAATACTAGAAACACTGGAAGATATAATTTCACCATAAAAGCTTTCAATGTGCCTTTGAACAAAGGAGTCATGCTTGTAATTGGCAGCGCTCGGAAAATCCAAGATCCTTTATAGTTTTCCGAATACCTCAACATGAGGATAATGGTAGGAATCATCATCGATGCGAAATAAACAGATAAGAAATACCGGCTATCGACAATTTCTGAAAATGAACTCATGCGAAGTTCGTTAAAAATTAAAATGAATGGAATAATAAACGACAAACCAAACGATGGATACACTTTTAGTTTAAATTGACGTTCGTTTTTCATCATTTTTTTAGCAAAGTTGTAAAATAATCTTTCTTCTTTCGTCGAACAAACCCACGGTCCGATTCGGTCACGTTTCGTTTTTTTCGCAGCGCCTTGATGGGCTAACTTCTCGAGGTTCCGCTCAAACGAAGGAATGGATTTCACATAAATATAGATGGAAAGAAACGGTATAATGACAGCTAGCACGGAAAATAGTAGCAAATAACCGTCACGCGATTGGCCTAATAACACTTCAAACAACGCACCGTACCAAACCGGTGGTAAAAACACTTGCCACCATTGTGCCGCAAACGAAAAGTCCAACTCTAGAAACTCAAACGAACGAATAACAAGTTGGTACCCGATGACAATCGATAGCGACAAGGCAATTTGCACGTAATTAATGATATCCTTTAGTTTTTCCCCATCAAAAAATTTAAGGATAAGAATATATAATAGCGCGGTTACGACAACGATGAACAGGTCGATTAAAATGATCTGACCAAGGAATACGAGAAAAAACGGAATTTCTCTGGCAATCAAGCTAACAAGCAGCGGAATTCCAGTAATGGTTCCTGTGAGAATAAACATATAAATGCTCACGTGAACAATTTTTGCCGCATTCACCGTTCTTTTATCCACCGGCTTCGTGTTCAAGATGTTTTTATCCCTAATATCGAGCAAAACTTGCGAAAAATCTGAGATCATCGATGTCATTAGTAAAAACATCAATACGCCATATACAAGGCTCATCGGAAAAATATAGCTATCTCTAATTAAAATAAATGGAACTAAAATTAACCCTAAAAAGGCATAAATCCATAATGATTTCAAAAATTTATTCGATTCATCGTCCTCTTCTTTTTTGCCCCGTTCATTGAAAACGGTCGGAGCTCTCCTACGGTCCATTGTTAATTTAATCTGGAGGATTTTACGCATCAGTGGATAATTCACATCAAAAAAGCGAAATATTTTTTCAAACAAATCGATAAACTTGAGAGAAGGATAGTTTCTCATCGGTTATCCCTCTTTAACGATAGAGACAAACTGTTCAGCGATCTGATCATGCTCATCGAAACCTGTGAGCTGGTTGAAGATCTCTTCTAGTGTCCCATCTTTATTTTGACCTTGTAGTTGTTCAAACGTCCCGTCAGCTACGAGCTTTCCGTCAGCAAGAAGCACGATTCGATGACTGATCTTCTCCACAACCTCCATAATGTGTGACGAGTAGAAAATCGTTTTACCTTCCGCCGCCAGTTTTGCAAGAATTTCTTTCACAATCATCACGCTATTAGCGTCTAACCCACTAAGCGGTTCATCTAAAAACAGCAAGTCAGGGTTGTGAATCATGCTTGAAATGATGAGCACTTTTTGTTTCATTCCTTTTGAGAAAGAAGAGATTCTAGAATGGTACACTTCCTCAATTCCTAAAAGCTTCACTAGCTGCTTCGCTTTCTGATCCACTGCCTCTTCTTCCATACCATACAATTCACCGATAAATGTTAAATATTCGTATGCTGTTAAATTTTCATATAAGTCAGCCGTTTCCGGCACATAGCCAATCCTTCCTTTATAGGCAGGGTCACCTTTGGAAATGTCTTCGCCAAAAATACGAATTTCTCCCTCAAACTCATCAATTAATCCGAGCATGATTTTAACGGTCGTACTTTTTCCCGCTCCGTTCGGTCCTATGTATCCGATAATCTCACCTTTGTGGACGGTTAAGTCGATGTTATGTAACACATTCGCATTGCCAAAACTTTTGGATAGTTGTTTTAGTTCTAATATTGGTTCGATCTTTCTCACCGCCATCTGTCTATAGTTTGAATAACCACATTTTAACATGTGGACCAACGTGATTGCATGGAAGTTTATGATTTGGTTGGAGTTGCTCGGATGATAATCATTCTAGTTTACGCATAAAACATTCATTTTCACGCAGAAGATCCCTATTTTCACTCGCAATCCCCGATTCTCACGCACAAATCCTGGTTTTCACGCGCAAACTCTTCTTTTTCACGCACAAGCCACTAAAAAACCTGACCGCACAATCCGGTCAGGTTCATTTCTTCTACAAATCATCTTTCAAAACGGTGTAAACGACGAGTCGCTCATCGTGTGTTCCCGCTTCTGAATTAAATTCTCCTGTACATGTAATCAAATTTAGCTGACTACGATACGAATAACCAAATATTTGCTGTAATGGTGCATCGTTTCGATCATAGCTTTCACTTTTTTGGACAACGAAGACTTTCTCGACACCTTCGTCATCCGTAACAATGATTTCGTCTCCTTGCTCGAGTTTATGAAGGTCGAAAAAAATTGCTGGTCCCGTTCTGCTATCAACATGCCCTGCTAAAACAGAACTTCCTTGTTCACCTGGCATATAGCCACCTTCATACCAAGCTACATCATCCATTTCAGATGGTTCATCCATCTGCCCGCTAGGTAGTAATCCGACATGTTCTATTGTTGCATCTACACCGATGGCTGGTATTTCAATACGATGTGGAACAATACCTTCTCTTTCATAACTCATTACGGAAGAGCTGTCACCGCCGGCAGTTAATTCTGATGGAAGTGTTAAGGAAGGGGAGGCTGACACTTGGTCAGCCTCGTCCACTTCCTCTTCGACGACGTCAGTTATGCTGTTTTCAGTCATGTTAGTAGTATTCATATTGCCGCTACTACCATCTACATTTTCAACATTCTCCGTTGAACAGGCAGCTAACAGCATTAGCAAACCGAGCATCCATTTTTTCATCCTCATCACCTTTGTTTTCAAGCTAAAATTATCTATTAACCTATTGTTGCGTAACAGCTTTTCTTCTTGCAATCATTATGATGAATGATGCTAGGAAAAGAGAAGCCACTGTATATAGTATCCAAGTTGAACTTTGGTTAGCGTCACTCATACCGCCCATACCTGTTTTTGGCATTTCATTTGGCATATCTGATTCAAAGTTTTCAGGGAACTGGTCAACGATCGCTCCTGAAAGCCCTTCACCTACGCCGAACATGTGAGCATATGCTTCACGAATGTTTTCATAAGAAGTTTCATAGTCACCTTCTACATAGCTATCGAATGCTCCAACTAACTGGTCCACGTGCATTTGCAGTCCGTCAGCCAAATCACTAGCATCTAAACGCTCTTCTGTCGCTGTTTCAAGAAACTCTGCGAATGTAACACGGTATCCATCTAAGTTATCTAGTGCTTCTTGTTGTCCTGCTTCATCTTCTTCTGCTGTCGCTACGACGTAGTTAACAAAGAAGTCAATATGTTCACTCCACTGATCTTGGAATGCTTCTCCAGCGTCATCACCGTAAACAGAAGCGATTGCTCCACTAAGTTCTTCTGTATTTTCATTCAAAGCTCCAGCTGTTGCTTCAAAATCTTCGGCACCATCAATTCCTTTTTGCATCGCTAATGTAGCTAGTGCGGCGTGCTCAGAAAGCAAATGGTTTAAGTCTGCACGAAGGTCTGCTGCTGGAGTGTCTGGGTGCGAACTGTCGAAATCTTCGGAAAATTGATCAACGATTGCTGTTGATAATCCTTTTCCTACACCATACATATGGTGAATCCCTTCGCGTACATTATCGTAAGCTGATTCAAATTCACCTTCGTTATACTGATCGAATGCCCAAACTAGTTGATTGACGTGCATTTGAAGACCTTCTGCTAATGCACCTGCTTCCAACCTTTCATCTGTCGCAGATTCAAGAAATTCTGAGAAGTCTGCTTTGTAGTTATCCAAAGCTGCTAATGCTGCTTCTCGTCCTTCTTCATCATCTTCTGCTGTTGCTGTTACATAATCCACGAAAAAACCAATGTGATCTTCCCACATACCTCGGAACTGTTCGCCAGCTTCATCGCCATAAACACTCGCAATCGCTCCCGTTAAGTCATCAGTATTATTCGCTAATGATGCTGCTGCAGCCTCAAAGTCTTCTGATCCATCAATGCCTTTTTGCATGGCAACAACTGCGAGAAACGCATGCTCTGATAAGTACATATCCAATGTTGCTCTCAAATCAGATGCCGGTGTGGAAACACTCAATTCGTGCTCCTGACCTTGATCCATCTTTTCTTCTTCCCCGTGATCTGCGCCCAAAACGCCTGCTGGGAATAATAATGTTGCACTAAGTGGTACAATTGCTAATGATCTTTTCCAATTCATATTAAACATCTCCTCTTTTGTTTTTTTCTTTCTTACCCTAGATAACGGAAAGGAAAATCAAATGGATCACTTTTTAGATCATTTTTTTGTAAAAAAACTTATAAAAGTTTTGAAATTGTTGATATGACTAGGTTTTCACACGAAATACATTTCTGAAATTTAAGCATTAATTAAAAAACTACCGACCATTAAGTCCAAAGACTTTGATGATCGGTAGTTTTATTCGTTATTGAGAGGCTAACAAGAGTTGCCCTTCTGGTTGTTCATTATCAGGTTGTGGTTCTAACGTAATCGCAATTTGATCAATCTGGAAATCTCCCATGTCACTAATTCTAAATGTCACAGCACCATTTCCGTTTTCATCAATATTAAAGCTTCCTGTCGGATAAGGCGTCTCATCATCGATCACCCATGCTTGGAAAACTTCTGTTCCGGTAGCTTCTGGCATATCAGACACTTGAATGACTAAATCAACATTCCCGTTTTCAGAAATAATCGTCGCTGTTCCTTGCCCTTGCGTCCCTTCATCTTCCACAGAAGCAAGATTCGATGTTAATAGAACATCAGATGTTCCTGTACCCTCTTCCTCTTCTTCCAGTAAAGCAAGGTAATCCGATTCGATAATATCTCTTTCCATCATTAATTGTTGCTTATCTTGGCTCAAGTTTTGCTGCTCGTTCCAAAGGTACCCGTTCCCTATTAGGGATAGTAGCAAAGCAGCTGCAAGTGATCCATAAATAAATGCTGATCCTCTATTCTTTCGCTTTACAGGTAATGGTTTTTCTTCCGTGACTTTTTCATCTATTGGTGTTAGTAGTTTCGAATCGGTTGTTTCATCTTCTGTTTCATCATCGAATACAGAAGATAATACTCTTTGCTTCATTCCTCGAGGAGGTTCCATCGGTTCCGAAATAAGAGGAAGATCATCCGTTAATTCGCGCAACTCTGCTAGCTCCTCTTTGCAGGATTCACAATTTTGCAGGTGCTCTTCAAATATTTTTTTATCATCATCAGATAGCTGATCATTAAAATAATCGATGACTTGCTCACACATGCGCTCTGTCATTGTAAATCCCCCCTCTCCTCATATAATTCACTCTTTAAATGTTTTAATGCTAAACGGATCCTCCCTTTCACCGTTCCTAAAGGAATATCCACTTTCTCTGATATTTTCTTTTGAGAATAACCTTTAAAATAAAATAGATCAATAATCAATTGTTGTTCTCGTTTTAATGTTTTCATCGCTTGATGCAATCGTTCTCCCTTTTCTTTCCATTCTAACACTTCTTCGATCGGAGGCTCGCTATCGTGAAGTTCTACTTCTGTGTGAACTTCTTCTGTGCTGACTTTTTTCTGCTTTCGCAAATAATCGATCGCAGTGTGTCGAGTAACTGTTAATAGCCAAGATGAGAACTTTCCATATTCTGGCGAATAACCTCCCTTTCCTTTCCATAACTTGATCATCACCTCTTGAACCACTTCTTCCGCGGCCTCAGGGTTGTTCACCATTTTATATGAAAAAGAATAAAGGAGACGCTCATATTTGTCGTAAAGAGTTTCCAAAGCCTGCTTATCTCCTTCTCGCAGGCGATCATAAAACTTAAGGTCCTCGTGTTTTCCCATCTTTATCTCCTCACTCTAGATAGTCTCCTTACTTTAATTAACGAAGGAGCGAACGTTTTAGATCACTTTATATAAAAATATCGATAACAGTTACTTTTACCCTGCCTAGAAAAGCTGAAACTCGTTACCTATGTATCAAGTTGTTCATTCCCCATTTAGAATTGCTAATTTCACCTCTAAAAAGATAAATTGTTTGTTTTGGTTTGTTGAGTTGGGCGATAATTATTCTAATTCACGCATAAAACCCTATTTTTCACGCACAAATTTGTTTTTTCACGCACAAATTCATATTTTCACGCACAAACTCGTAAACCCCACTCATCACCTTCATCTTCGCCGCTCATACCACGGATTTCCGTTCATCCCTTCCCACAAAGCCGACTGTTCCATTTGAAAAGCGAGGCGCAACAGCAAATCTTCCCTTCCTTTTGACGCCATCACATGAACACCGAGAGGCATTCCCTCTTTCGACACGTGCACAGGAACAGACATGGCCGGTTGTCCGGTTAAGTTAGCCAATTGCGTAAAGGGCGTGTAGGTTAAACTCGGCAAAAACATATCATAAATAAGCTGTTGTTGATCTTTTTTATCCGCTTTTTCCATCGCTTCTATTAACTCACCCTTGCGCTCAGCGGAATGGGTTAACTCGCCGACCTTTGGAGCCGTAAAAGCGGTCGCCGGTGTCACATAAAAATCATACGTTTCATGGAAAGTGGTCATTTCCGCTGCAGCTACATCCCATGCGCCCAAACTCAAGGAAAATTCCGCTGCTGAAACAGATTTCCCCGCTTGATTTAATAACCACGTTTCAATTTCCATGTCGTTTGCCGTAAGCGTCCTGCCGATTCCTTTTTCTAGAGAGTGAATAACAGCAGACATTTCTCCACTGTTCATCAAATAGTACTGCCGCATCAAAGATACGCCATCGATTTTTGGTGCAATCTTTTCCACATGATGCCCTTCTCTTTCCAACCATTCTGCCGTTTCCCGTACAGCTTTGCGTGCTTCATCCGAGACTGGTGTACCAACAGGCGAATCGTCTGAAACAGCTACTCGAAGGGGTTTGTCCCACTTCTTCTCTCCCTCGTCCTTGTAACGACTAGGAAATAATGGGGTTTGAAAAGCCGCTTCGGCTTGAACCGTCTGCAACAGATCAAGCATGACGGCACTATCACGCACAGTACGACTCAATGCAAAATCAATCGCTGCTCCTTGCCATTGTCGACCTGCACCAGGTCCAACTGGCGTACGACCTCGAGTCGGTTTCAATCCGAACAATCCCGTAAACGAAGCAGGAATTCGGATCGACCCACCACCATCACTGGCTCCTGCAATCGGTACAATCCCAGATGCAACTGCGGCAGCCGAACCACCGCTGGAACCACCTGGAGAATAATTTGTATTCCAAGGATTTTTCGTTGCTCCATGACTCTCTGGTTCTGTAATATTTTTCAACCCAAATTCAGGAGTATTTGTATGCCCGCCAACAATCAGACCACCGTTACGAAGTCTTTTTACCAAGTTCGAATCGTGTTTTGCCACATTTTCCACGAGTAACTTCGACCCTGCCGTTAATTTCTCTCCTTCCAAAGCCTGGGATATATTTTTTAATAAAATTGGGATACCTGCTAGTTCTCCGCCTTTCGTCTCAAATTGATCAGCTTCTTTCAACGCTTTTTCCTTCCGGTGATGAGTAACTGCATTTAGATATGAATTCACGACCTCTAACTGCTGGAAACTTAGCTCTACCAGTTCTTTAGGCTTCATTTCTTTTTTCCGAATCAGCTCTGCTAAATCAACACCATCCATTGTTTTATATGTATATATGTCCATCAATACTCTCCCCTATTAATTAGTTTTGTTTATTACCGACTATTGTACCAAATTCCTCCAATAACGTTTTATCGGAAAACTAACGTGGTACACCATATATATAACCAATTATTAATACTCAAAGGAGAGATTCGCATGAATAGAGATACACTAAAAGGTAAATGGAAGCAACTAACAGGAGAGACGAAAAAGAAGTGGTCAAAACTTACAGATAATGATGTGAAAGAAGTAGATGGTAATAAAGATAAACTTGTAGGAAAAATCCAAGAAAGATACGGAAAGTCTAAAGAAGATGCTGAAAAAGAAGTAGACACTTGGGAAGAAGGCAAATAAACGTTAGCCGACACGACAGAAAGAACCGTCATCAATGATGACGGTTCTTTTCCCTATCGCTTATCCCACGTCTCTTCCATTTCGTCACCAGAAGAAATAAGAACTTCATATGCAAATACTTTTTCTTTGTTTTCAGCCCAATGGTAAAATCGATCACGATCTCCTGAAATGGATTGCATTTCCGCTTCTCCTTCCATCAGAGCAACCCCAAGTAACACCAGCTCTCCATCATTCACTGCTCCAACCTCTTCGTTTGACGAGAATGAAAATCGACCTTCATCGGCCATATCCAAATGACTTCTTAAACTTCCCTCACCAACTTGAACAACATTGGTCCAATAAAAGCCTTCCTCTATCTCCTCTTCATCACTATGATTGATTCCACCTAATACGAAATCAATGTGTGGGTAGTCAAAAGGGAACTCATCATCGTAATGTAAAGAACCAAGTGGAAATTGTGCTACGTGTTCGCCATATTCATAGATGTTAATAAATGACGAGACCATTTTGACCTTCTCTTGGTCTGACACATGGACCCGTCCTTTGAATGTCGTATCAAAGGCCAAATCAAACAAATCAGATTCTAATTTTTCTTGGCTCGCTAAATAGCCAATATCTCCCTCTAACTCGGAATGATACGTTGAATCTGCTTCTCCAATGACGAAGGATATGCCTAACCCAATAGCAATACATAACAGAAAACTGATTGTCGTCAACCTTTTTAAACGATCCATCTAAACGCCTCCCTCAACTCTTACTACTAGAATAACTGGATATAGTTGGTATTTCAATTACTAACACAACATTCTAGTATTCTTGCAACCTCTTTTTTGACGACAAAAATATCGGTTACATGTTATGATTTTTTTATGTTCACCCTGCATCGTAATGAGCAAGAAGGAGGAATCGTTCATGTGGACTTTTATTATTATTAGCGGTGTTTTACTCATCTTATTTGTGATTTATTTCATGAACATCGGTCTTGTTCGTGTGCAATTAGAAGAACTTACTCACCGATTTGAAAGAGGAGACAATCTCTCAGGGGATTTGGAAGAATGGGAGTATTACTTGAACAAATTATTTTGGAAACCGTTTGGAACAAAGAAAACGATAATGACTTACGGTTCTCACTTTCAAGATTTCCTTGAAGCTAATTATCCGAACCATGACTCTAGAGTTTTAGAGAAATATAAAAAAATCGCAGAAAAACAAAATAACTAACTTTGTAGAAGCCTTCCCATATAAGGCTTCTTTTTTATTTGTGTCATGTTTCACAGAACAGTCACATCTTATCCTTTAAAGGCATTTACATAGTGTTAATAATCGTTTAATATACCCTTATAGGTATTAAAACAATAGAAATAAACAATACATTTGGAGGTAATTATAATGTCTAAGAAAATTATTATTGTCGGTGGAGTCGCAGGTGGAGCTACGGCTGCTGCAAGGCTTCGTCGTATTGATGAAACATCTCATATCGTTGTTTTTGAAAAAGGAGAACACATTTCATTCGCTAACTGCGGGCTTCCATACTACATCGGTGGAACGATTGAAGATCGAGATAAACTTCTCGTACAAACAGTTGAAGGAATGTCACAAAAATTCAATCTCGATATTCGCAACTTAACGGAAGTTACAAAAATTAACCGTGAAGATCAAACCGTAACAGTCAAAAAAGTTGCTTCAGGGGAAGAGTACACAGAATCTTATGACCAGTTGGTTCTATCTCCTGGTGCAAGACCGATCGTTCCTCCTATTCCAGGGTTGAATGATACGGACAATGTGTTTACATTAAGAAACATTCCAGATACAGATAAAATCAAAGCATGGGTTGACGACAAGACACCTAAGAAAGCAGTAATTGTTGGTGGTGGATTCATTGGTTTGGAAATGGCAGAGAACCTTCATGAGCGTGGAATTGACGTTACGATCGTGGAAATGGCTAATCAAGTCATGGCTCCTATTGATTACGAAATGGCTGCAATCGTTCACGATCACCTTCGCAGTAAAGCGAGATTAATTTTAAATGATGGTGTGAAATCTTTTTCGGACAACGGAAAGAATATCGTTTTACAAAGCGGACAAAAATTAGAGAGTGACCTCACAATTTTATCTATCGGGGTTCGTCCTGAAAATGAATTAGCCGTTTCTGCTAACTTGCCAGTCGGTGAGCGCGGTGGAATCATCGTTGACGAAACGTTAAGAACAGCGGACACTAACATTTTTGCGATCGGGGACGCGATTGAAGTAAAAGATTATAATCAACAAACGCCAACAATGGTGCCACTTGCATGGCCTGCAAACCGTCAAGGAAGAATTGTAGCAGATAATATTTATGGAAAAAATATCGCTTATAAAGGGACATTAGGTACAGCGATTGCGAAAGTATTTGATTTAACCGTTGCTGCAACAGGTAATAACGAAAAAACATTGAAAAAGCTAGGCGTTCCTTATCAAGCCATTCACGTTCACCCTGCTTCTCATGCTGGTTATTATCCTGGAGGGTTCCCAGTTTCATTAAAACTTACGTTCAATCCTGAAGATGGAACCATTTATGGTGCCCAAGGTGTTGGTATTAACGGAGTCGATAAGCGAATTGATGTCATTGCAACTGCTATTAAAGGGAAATTAACTGTATACGACTTGCCAGAACTAGAATTAGCCTATGCACCACCATATTCTTCGGCAAAAGATCCAGTAAATATGCTCGGTTACGTGGCATCCAACGTAGCAGATGGGGAATTAGAGATCGTTCATCATGATAAAATTGACGAGATCGTCGCAAATGGTGGATACCTCGTTGATGTCCGCGATCCGTTAGAAGTGGAAATGGGCTCAATCCCAGGTTCCGTCAACATTCCACTAGACACATTACGTGACCGTCTAACGGAATTACCAGCGGAGCAGCCGATTTATATTACGTGTCAAGTAGGCTTAAGAGGGTACTTGGCCACAAGAATCCTTGAGCAAAACGGATTCCAACCAATTAATCTGAGCGGTGGATACAAAACGTATTCTTGTGTGAAAAATGTCTGTTCTGACTCTTTCCAAGATGACTTGAAGCGTGAAAAAAATGAGATTTCAAATGAGTCTTCAACGAAAGAAGCAGACGTCATTATTGATGCTACTGGCCTTTCTTGTCCAGGTCCGATCATGAATTTACACAAAGCAATGAAAGAACTAGAAGATGGTCAAACAGTAAAAATCTCTGTAACAGATCCTGGATTTGCTCGTGATGTTGACGCATGGTGCAAAAGCAACGGCAACACGTTAGTAGAACGAAATACTAGCAAAGACAATATTCATGCGATCATTGCTAAAGGAACGTTATCAAAAGTGAAATAAGCTACTCCCTAATGAACAGAACCCACCAATTTGGTGGGTTCTTTCTTTGGTAGTAGAAATCATTTTTATCTCTATTAAAAAGTCTGTATAAGAGTGAATCGAAACTGTTTGTTGTATTTACTTTAGATAACAAAAAGCAGACTTCTTATTTCCGAAGTCTGCTCTCATAATTATCAAGCTGAAAAAACACTCTTTTCAATTTGTTTCATCTCATAAAAATAGCCTTTTTGCTTCATTAATTGATCGTACGTTCCTGTTTCTAATATCGTCCCTTCGTTCATGACAACGATACGGTCCATTTTTTCCAACCCTGTTAAGCGGTGACTCACGAGTAGTAATGTATCGTTTGATGCTTGATCAAAAACGTGCTCATAAATGACTTTTTCGGTTAACACATCGACTGATGACGTTGGTTCATCTAATAACCAGAGGCGACTTCCTTTTAATAACGCTCTTGCTATCGATAAACGTTGTTTCTCACCACCTGAAAGGTTTTCGCCTTTTTCAAGCACCGAATCATCTAGCGAAAAATCTTCTAGCTTTACGTTGGCCAACGCTTCATTCATCTGTAGATCTGTTAAGCCGTCTTTAGCGAGCTGTAAATTTTCGCGAATCGTGCCATAGAAAAAATGATGATCTTGGAGAAGGGTATTTGTTCCAGACCATATGGATTCTTCTTCTACTTTACGGACGTCTTTTCCATTGATGAGTACATGTCCACTATCCGCTTCGTACACTTTTAAAAATAATTGGAGTAACGTTGATTTCCCCGATCCACTCGGACCTACAATGGCAGTTTTTGAACCAATCGGGATGTTTAAATTAATGTCATGCAAGGCTTGTCGGTCTTCAAATGGATAAGTAAACGTAAGGTTTTCCATCGTAAGTGACCATGGTTGACTATTCTCTAGTTTCTCAAGAACCTCCTCCGACCTCGTTTGCTCAGCTTCTTCGTTCTCTACTACAGAATACAACCTCGCTGCAGCTAAACGACTTTCTTCATAATGATTCGGAAAAGCCGCCATTGGCACAGCGTTCTCAAATACTGTTAAAGAAACCATCACGAGCATTGCAAGGAAAACACCCTCTAGTTCTCCTATTGAAACGAAGTAAGCGCCTACTGCTAGGACAAACCAAGAAATGATCATCGTAATGCCATTATTCAATGATTGACTAAACAACGCTCGTCTCCCGTCCTTTTCTTGTTCATGAATGTATGCATCCGAAGCATCGATTAAATCACTTTCTTGCTTAGCTAATTTTTGATGGATTTTCAAATCTCGAAACCCATACAGAAATTCTGTCGCTGATACGGATAATTGACCTCGTTGTTCTCTTACTTGCCTTTCCAAATGGCTTTGTTTAACAGCAAACCAAGCAGGAATGGCAAAGCCAGTAAGAACAACTCCAACGATTAAGATCAGACCAATATATATGGAGAAAAACATCGTAAATGCAATCGTCGCTAAAAATACGGTCACCATCACAAATGGTGGATAAAATACTCGTAAAAAGAAGTTTTGCAAACTTTCTACATCGCCAACAATACGAGACAATAAATCCCCGCTACGGTATTTCTGAAAGATTTGCGGCGCTAACGGCATGATTTTTTCGAAAAAATGCACGCGTAAGTTACTTAATATTGTAAATGTTGCTCGGTGAGAATAGTATCGTTCCGCATATCGGCTTAGTGCTCGTGTGAAGCTAAACAACTTCAGCAAAGCAATGCTCACCGTTAGCACATATAGTGGTGGCATGATGGCCGCTTTTGAGATCAAGTAACCACTGTTGGCAAATACCGCAACGGCCCCCATACCTGCAAGGAACCCATATAAAATGGATAACAGGACATCTTTTTTCTCTTTTAACATCAGTGTGATGATCATGCTTATTTCTCTCATCCTGCATCGCCTCCTTGCTGAACACGCACCATGTTTTTGTAAGATGGCGAGCTACGTAGTAGTTCGTCATGCGTTCCATTTGCAACTAATTCTCCATCTTCGATAAATAAAATTTGGTCCGCTCTCATGATCGTATGAAGTCTGTGTGCAACAGTGATGACCGTAGACGAGTGACCAAGTTTTTTCATTGATCGTTGCAAAATTTGCTCTGTTTTCAAGTCAAGGCCAACTGTCGGTTCATCAAAAAGGATCACTGTCGGTTTTTTCAGAAAGGCTCTAGCGATAGCAACTCGCTGCTTTTCTCCACCAGATAACCCTCTTCCCCCTTCACCGATTTTCGTGTCGTACCCTTTATCAAGCTTTGAAATCATCTCGGCAATTCCTGCTTGTTCTGCCGCTTCCACGACTTCTTCTCTAGAAAAATCCGTTAATCCTAATGCAATGTTTTCTTCTATTGTTCCAGAAAAAAGGTATGGATTTTGTGAGATATAACTTAGTTGATGAAACCAATCTGATTCCTTGTAATCAAATAACGGACGTCCTTCTACATCGATCGATCCATCCGTTGGCGCTATTAGACCAGACAGCAAATGAAGCAAGGTCGTTTTCCCTGCACCACTTCGTCCAACAATCGCTACCTCACTATTTGGTGGTACATTCGCATCGATTTGTTTTAATGCAAACCGATTTTCTCCATAAGAGAAATGCACGCCACGAAGGTCTATCGTGGGTGGACCTCCACTCACATCAAGCGATTTATCTCCCCAATGAACTGGTAGCTCTTCTTCTTCTAATTCATCTGATATGCGAGTTGCTGCGCCCATACTTCCTCTCCCTGTATGAAAGGCGCTTCCTAACTCTTTAAGAGAAGCAAAAAACTCAGGGACAAGAATGAGGACAAAAAATGCTGTGAAAAATGTTAACTGATCGTAAATAACGAGTCTAAGCCCCACTTCTAAAGCTACTAGCGCAATACTGAGCATAGAAATAAATTCAAGCATAAGCGAAGATAAAAAGGCGATTTTCAACACATCCATCGTCGCTTCTCGATAATCGATGCTGCTATTTCGAATGTCTTCTCTTTTGTCTTTCGCACGTCCAAAAAACTTCAGTGTTGACAGTCCTTGCAATATATCTAAAAACCTTCCTGAAAAAACAGCCATCTTTTCCATTTGTTCTTCTGATTTTTTCTGTGTGTTTTTCCCGATAATGATCATCATAATAGGAATAAACGGTGCCGTCACAACTAAAATAACTCCAGAAACCCAGTTGTATGAAAAAACAGCAACTAACATCATCAGTGGTACGATGGTCGATTGAATCATTTGCGGGTAATAATGACGAAAGTAACTTTCAATTTCATCTACTGAATCAAGCATGACGCTGACTTTTTCTCCTGATTGTCCTTTGATCGAAGCTTGCATAGGATTTCGAGCATATTTTTGTAATAACTGTTTTCGAATATCAGATTTGACCTTTGATGCCATCCTTAAACCTGTTCGACCATTCACATAAGAAAACATTGCACGAGCTAATAGGGCAATGAAAAGTCCCCCTAACCAAGGGATAATATCTTGAAATGTTCCATCGTTCAAAAATACATGATCGACAATTGCCACAATAAAATACGCTTGGGCAATGATCGATAAACCGATCAAAATAGATGATACCATCAGAGTTGACCTGCTTTTTCTCTGGGATTGTGCCATTTGCTTAAGTTGATTCATATCGAATGATCTCCTAACGGAAGTTAATGTGCTATCTTCATTTTCCACTTTGTTTATAGGGTTAATACCTTCTATTTTAAAGGATGCCTTTATAGATCGCACAAAAGATGCTTCATTATATTATGACACTTTTGTGACAAACAGATAAATTTCTCTCCGTAAGCTTATCATTTTTTCCGTTTGTTAGCTGAAATTATTAATAATCCATGTTTTTCATAACATATCCTTTTATGTTTTCTCAAAAGCTATGTTAAAGGTTAATGTTGATATTAGAAAAAGCCGAGAGTCTCCCGTGGGAAAGACGAGACGCTACAAAAATTGGCGGACATCCTTCCACCCTTAGATTGCAGTGGACAATGCGGTCGACTTTCTAGTGGAATACCTTGCTTTCTTTGATGGGAAATATTAGGAATAAAGGAGTTGTTCATATGGGCAGCACAAGAAATAGACGTGCTCGTGATAAAAATAAACAAAAACTACCTCAAACACCGACAAAAGATATCGTAAGGGACGATTCGGATTTGGAAATAGCGAAAGAACTGGACGATCTCTACGATCTTCATGCTAATCCCGGTTATCCTCCAACCGAAGTCGAACGAAAAAAGAAATAACTCAAAAAGACATTAGGTTTGAATTTGCACCTAGTGTCTTTTTGATGTTGATGATTTGTTAAGCCTGTTAATCCTGTTAAAATCTAGGAGACGCATGTCGTACAAAAAATCCCACATTTTTTCCGAGGAAACTGAGTAATTACTCGAAGAATTCCAGTGTCATTTTCAACATTAACAGTGAATCATCAAAAAGCTTATTTTTTAGTCCAACTTCCCTTTCATTAGGAAACTATATAGAAAACTATGATGATCGAAGGAGTTTGAAAAATGTCTATTGATGCCTTCCTTATTGGATTAGCTTTTATTTCCATTCACTTACTGGCAAACGAATTAATTCCACTAAGGCTACCGACTAGTGACCCATGATTGCTCTTTTTTCAATTCAATGGTCACTAGTGCCCTCCTTTAGTGACCCTAATTAGCTTTTTTGACGTCTTTTAGGTCACTAATTCCATTCATCCCCCTCAATTCCGCTGTTAGCCAAACATTGCCGAAAAAGTTTCTCTACCAACTATTCCATCCACAGTTATCCCTTCATACTCTTGAAATTCTCTAACTGACGCCTCTGTTTGAGGTCCGTAAATGCCATCAATCTGCCCTGGGGGAAAACCTTTACCAAAAAGAGTCGCTTGAATCATCCAAGTGATATTGCCTTGTGCGCCTCTTCGAACATTGATGACAGCCCTTCTCGTGTTTGGTCCCCAAATTCCATCTACCTTAAGATCACGATTGAATTGACTATTTAACTCTCTTTGCAATGCTTTTATTAACGCACTTTCTGTTTCCGGTCCATAAATGTTATCTACAGCGATGGAAAGGTCATATCGATTGTTTAATGTCGACTGAATCGTACTCATTGTCCCTTGTGATAAAGTGTCATCATCATCTTGTTCATCCACCTCACCAGATCCATTTTCATCTAACTGATATAAAGTCACAATCCCATTTGTATGACCTTGCGCGATTTGTTCCAAAAAATCACTATCAGCTAATTTTGCAGCGTCATCAGGATCATCAATAAATAGGTTTTCTGTTAAAATGGCAGGCATACTCGTTTCCCGAAGGACAGCAAAATCTGCTCGTTTTTTCCCCCGGTCTGTTTCGTTAATTTCATCAATAATTGCAGCGTGCATAACCCCTTGCTTTCTTGTTGTTTCTTCAGGTACATCGCCACTCCAAATATATGTTTCAAAACCACTTCCGCCTGCAGCATTCACATGAACAGAAATAAAGTAATCTGCTCCCCATGTATTTGCTTGCTCCGCTCGATCCGATAACGAAACAAATCGATCATCTTTTCGACTCATTCTCGTTTCAACACCACTGTAGTCGCTTAATTGAGTAACGATTCGTTTGGAAATGTCCAAAACTATATCTTTCTCTTGCATTCCATTCCCTTCCGCTCCAATATTACTCCCACCATGACCAGGATCTATAAAGATTTTAACCATTATTTCTCCTCCTAAACTGATCTTTGTTCCAAAATCTCATTCCTTTTATTACATGAATGGTTGAGAATAGTTGATTGGACAACTGACGATTTTCTATTAATTTTTGGTTCTTTTCTAAAAAATTGTTGCTTTTTATCATAAGAAAAAAAGCTGTTCCAATTTGGAGCAGCTTTCATAAAATCAGCTAAACTTATTTATTTTATCGACATCGTGCGAATTACTACCTAAGTATCGTAAGAAGTATCATTAAGATACGTTTCCTGAGGCTTCATTCACATTGAAATGCTGTTCTGCTGATTTTTGTCTAAGAAATTTCCGGACGTCTTCTGGCTTCAATCCAATTTTTCTTGCCTCTGTCATCATTTGCTCCCATTCTTTGTCTAAGGTTGTGTACATTTTTTCCATCACGGCCCTAGACCTCCTTCCCCACAAGTGCCTAATAGGTAGCTCGGCGATCATAAGTCCGAAGTTGAAGACCCTTAGACCCGTAGCTTTGCGTCCTTGCCTTTAGACAAGTTTGCCTTTAACTAGTAGGAGAGTTTTTTTTCAAACCGATGAGCAAAACCAAATCTTCCCCTCTCCTTAACGTTTGAATTTTCCGACTTTTCACCATGTAAAACCTTTTAACCTAGCAGTCCATTGAATGAATGTCTATGACTTAGTCAACCTGTCTGAATTTAAATATACACGGCTAAGGTTAAAACCAAGTTAAATAAAGGAAAAAAATCATTCTTTTTTAGAATGATTTTCACGTCACAAAAATTCAATTATTTAGTTAAAGAATACCACCAAATGACAATTCATTGGGCACTAACATCTGTAACTTAAAAAGAAAATCACTATAGAACAAGGGTTTGTATCTTTATTTCTGTTTTTAGAGACATCAATAGAATGACATAATATTACAGGTGTTTCAAACAATTTCACGCTTTAATAACACAGTACTTTCTATTTTCCCTTTTTAGACAGTGCAATCCAACAATTCCTAATTTCTTCTATTTCTCTTCTTTGAACTTATAGCCGAAACCTCTCACCGTTTGGATATAAGCTGGATTGGCCGGATTTTCTTCTATTTTTTTTCGTAAGTTTCGAATGTGAACAGAAACTGTTTTTAAGTCTCCATATTGATCGACTCCCCATATTTGGTTATAGAGCTGTTCCGAGCTAAAAACTTGATTTGGGTTTTTTAAAAATAGCAAAAGGAGCTGCAGTTCTTTTGCATATAACGATACTTGGTTGCCTTTCACATATACGTCAAAACTATTCAGATCAATAGAAACTCCGCCGGATGATAGGATGCGATTTTTTTTGGGTCGACTGAGTGAAACATTTCTTCGTAAGTTGGCTTTGATTCTAGCCTCTAATTCTGCAAGGTCAAACGGTTTCGTAATATAGTCATCTCCACCTGCGTTCAATCCTCTCACCTTATCATTAGAAGATCTCTTGCAACTCATAAATATAATTGGAACTTCTGTGTGCTCTCTTAATTTTTTACACACATCAAAACCTTCCATTCCAGGTAAAAGTACATCCAATAAAATTAACTCAGGAGATTCTTCTTTTGCCATTTCCAATGCTACGACACCGTTCTCTGCAGTGAAAACATCAAATCCTTTTTTCTGAAGGTATAAGGAAGTCAGTTCACGTATGTCTTGATCATCTTCAACTATGAGAATTTTATTTTCCCCCATCTTTCACACCCCTTAAAGAAGAGTTTTGGTTCAATTAGACTTATCTATAAGTATGATTGGTAATGTTATGAAAAAAGACGTAAATATTCCTTTTTCACTTTCCACCCATATCTCACCTTTATGGTACTCAACAATTTCTCTGGTAATTGCAAGACCTAATCCCGTGCCACTCCTATCATTATCGTTAGAACTTTCTTTGAAAAAACGGTCAAACACATAAGGTAATGAGTGTTCATCTATCCCACTTCCATTATCTCTTACTTCTATTAAAACTTTTCCATCAAACTCAATCAGTGAATCATCTTCATTGTTAAAACAAACGGAAGCGAATAGTTCAATTTTTCCGTTTTTAGAAGTATGTTTCATCGCATTGTGAAAAAGATTTGTAAACACTTGGTCCATCCGTTCAAAATCAATTGAGAGAATTCCCTCTTTACCTTTATCTAAATTAGTTATGAGAGGCTCCGGAAAAAAAATAGACTCCGTTCCAATATCAAAAACAAACTTCTCATGAACTTGAGATAACCAACTACGTATTTCCACATTTTCAATTTTCATACTCATTTTACCAGATTCAAATTTCACTAGATCAAATAAGTCATGGATAAGTCGATCTAATAGTTTCACTTTATTTTCCACTAGATCTAAATATTTTGGATTGTTCGCATCTATAAAACCTTCCTTAACCGTTTGCACATAGCCTTGTAAAAAGGTAATAGGCGTACCTAACTCGTGAGAAATATTTGATAATAATTGAATCCTGGATTCTTCTAAATTGACTAATTTATCATTCTTCTTATTCAATTGAACATTTTTTTCAGCTAGTTCTTTGGTTCTCTCAATTACTTTTTCTTCCAATATATCGTTCATTTCTTTTAGTTTAACATTCATCGTATTTAATTGTCGGGCTCGTGCTTTCGTTTCTCGCACTGCCTCACTTAAATGAATATATGTTTTTGTCCTAGCTAACAGTTCTCTTTTATCACAAGGTTTAACTAAGTAATCATTTGCTCCTGCTTCGAATGCAGCTAAACGATCTTCTATATTATTTTTTGCCGTTAACATTAAAACTGGAAGTTCCGAAAAAGAGTACGTTCTTCTAATCTCATGGCAAACTTTATACCCTGATACTTTTGGCATCATAATATCTAATATAACTAAGTCAAAAGAAGGGTCTTTTTCTAGACTATCGATTGCTTCTTGACCACTAGACGCCGTCACCACTTGATATCCTTCTAATGTTAAATAATTTATTAATATTTGTAAATTTATCGGCTCATCATCGGCTACCAATATCTTTTTCCCATTATTATTTTCGATAGCACGCTCTTTTTGTTCCACGGATAACAAAGGTGCTTCCAACGCTATAGGCTTCGTTGGTAAACTTTCCCCCGTTTTCTTTTCATCATATTTATACCTTGGAATGGTAAAACTGAAAACAGAACCAGCCCCTTCCTCTGATACCACTGTCATTTTTCCACCTTGTAACTCTACAAACCTTTTCGATATGTTAAGACCTATTCCCATGCCTTCAACATATCCATCTTCCTCTTTATCAACTCGGACAAATGGTAAAAAAATTGATTCTAATTTGTCTTCAGGAATTCCAATTCCCGTATCAGCTACTTCTATTTTAATAAAGTCCTCTTCTACATCTGCACGAATCACTACTCTGCCCGCTTCCGTATATTTGATTGCATTTCCTATTAAATTATATAGAATTTGTTGAAATCTATTTTCATCAGCAAGCCCACTTGGTAAGGGGTTTTGTAATTCATTTTCTAACGTAATAGGTTTATTTTTCAGAAGCGGTCTACATATGTTCACAACCATATCAACAACTTCTTTTACATCTACTTCTTTTAAGGATAAGTCCATATCGCGATTATTTAGCTTGGAAAAATCAACAATTTCATTAATCAAATGAGCTAATCTTTTTCCACTTACAATAATCATTGATAAATTTTCTTTTACCGGATCGTTCAGTTTACCAGCCGCACCGTCGTGCATCGATTCCGCAATGCCAATGATACCGTTCAATGGTGTTCTTAATTCATGAGAGGTCACCGCCAGAAATTCATCTTTCATTTTATCTGTTCGTTTCAAGTTTGCTAGCACTTCTTGTTGGCTTTCAATCGCTTCCTTTTCTGCTTTCTCTTTCTCTACTCTCATCGTATTAATCTTGTCAGCTAAAGCAAAAGACAGCAAAATTAATTCCGCAGATGTTGTCATCTGCCAAGCGTATTTTGAGAAAAATGTGAAGGGAATCACTCCAACATCTGTCAAAATAGAGATCATCACTCCAAAAACAAGGACATTCCATGCAAGAAGGAAAAAACGTGCTGGTCGAAAACCCTTTCTCAACGTAATGAGAGCTACAGTAATGATAAATATAACGGATAAACCCGTCATGACAACTATTAAATTAAGAGCTAAGGGATAAGAAAAAATCCAAATAATGAATATCATCACGTTCAGTAATATAAAGAAGGAAAACCAAGCTTTCATCCCTCGAATAAATTTAGATGGTTCAAGGAAACTATTCGTAAAGAGAAGGGCGAGAATATTAGATGCTATCATGAAAAAAACGATAGAACGGTTATTCCACCAAATCGCTTCAGGCCAAATAAATTGATAGGCTAAACCTGAGAAAGATAGAAAGGTAAACAAATTGATTAAAATAAATAAGACGTAGTACAAATAACTACGGTGCCTTAATGAAAAATAGACGAATAAATTATAAAGCGCCATGGCTAGAGCAATACCACCGAGCATCCCTAAGAAAATATAGTCTTGTGTACTATCACTCATGAGAGCATCTTGATTCATCAATGTAAGTGGAAGTTGCATGGAGCCTCTCGAATCAAATCGAAGATAAAAAGTATACATTCCTTCTGACGAAAAGGAGAGAGGATAAATTAAATTACGGTTATTAAGTTTCCTATGTTCGAATGGGTATAAATCCCCCATCTCCATTTTTTCAAAATCCACTTCGTTATCTGACATGTACAAAGTGAAATAATCCATCGTAGGATTATCCAATTGGAGGAACCACTTTTCTGAGACTTGTTGGTAGTCCACTTGAAACCTTACCCAATAAATAGAAGATGTATAACCATAACTCGGTGCACTCCCTTGATTTAATTCGAACTCTTCAGAAAATTCATCCGATGTGACATCCTCAATCGTCCATTCATTCTCAGTTTCTTTAAGTACTTCTATGTATGCATCTAATGGAATCATATCGATGGAGTCCTCTAGTTCCACAATTTCCATTGCATCTACTACATCTTCTATTAGTACGATAGAAAAGATAAAACATAAAATAAAACTAACAAATAGTTTTTTATTTAATAGCATCAACAAAATATGCTCCTTCCTACCCCTCAGACGAGTTTCGATAATATATATCAATTTCATTATAGCAAAAAGAGAATGCGCTTCCATGCACATTCTCTCTTAAGTGTTATGACATCCATTTCGGTGGGGTGTTTTTATCCCAATAAATCTCGCCAATGGCGTGATGTTCTTCATAGTTATCATCTCGTAAATGATAATGAAAGTTAAACCAATATCCCTCTTTTGGACGTAAATCTCTTCGTACATGGAATCTAGCCACATCTTCTTTTGACTGATTATCATAAATGTTAAAAATCTTTTCGCCATATACAGACGACTGTTGTTCATTTATTTCTATAAAAGGAAATTCCTCTTCATCTATTTCATCTAAAATATTCGTTATGACTTCTTCCATGCCGGGAAAAACTTCAGTCATGAAATCATCTTCTACTTTATTAGCAATTCGGGGACCTAGTTTTGAAAATGTTTGCTCTCTTGCTTGCTCGGTAAATAGTTGAATATAATCTTCACTTGAGTCAATACTCGAGAAGTCTTGGTCCGAATCGAACATCGATTCAAGGTCATCTACATCAGAAAAGGCAACATCCTTCTGCATATTTTCATTGGCAGGAAAGAGATTATCTTTGTCTTCTTCTGCGGAAGCATCCATATATGTTGGAGGAATATACATTCCTAATGTCATGATTGTCATTAATACGGCTGATATTTTCTTAAACCAATGTTTCATCTGATATCCCCTCTGATTTTTCCGACCTCTTTTATTATATTTTACCATGTTAAAGGAAAAAGTCTATCATACTATTGATTTGTTAGAAAAGTGTAACATCTCCCTAACATACCTGTCCTTTTTAAATTATCCTCATCCCTGTAATAATCACAACAATCAATGCTAATGCCGCAGAGCCAAAAAGGAAGTTCGTATACATAAGAGTAAGTGACTCCAGACTTTTTTCCTTTTTCATTTCTTTCCCATTAAGTTTTCCACTGATTTTTCTACTATAAATAGCCAGAGATATGATCGTAGACAAGATAATTATAGACCCCGCTTGTTCCATAAACTGCAAATAGAACGGCAGTGTATCGCGATCAAATTGTAGTATCATCAGCACACCAGTAATCATGACAATGAATGAGCTTGGAAATACGCCAGTATTAACCCATAATCGTATCCTTTTTATAACAAAGGAGTATGTTTCTATTGGTTCCTTTTGATTAACCAACGACCGCAACAAAAAACCAAATGCTGCAAATGAACCAATCCATAAAGCTATACCAACAATATGAAAAATATAGTAAGTAGAATACATGTTATCCGTCCTTTTTTTAATAAATTAGGCTATGTTAAACCTTGTGTATAAGCGAAGAAAAATACTATAAGAGGAAGAGGTCGTATTGTCTTTCCCTTACAAATAAAGATTATCAAGGGAATGTGAACGGAAGGTTAACAAATAGAATACTTTTAATATGATATAACTATTCTGAATAACATCTGCAGTTTATACGAACGCGAACTTCCTTTCTAAAATCTAAAAAGTCTCACCCGAGTAGCACAGAGTGAGACCGATCTTCTATTTATTTTCCACACTTATTGGAAGGGAGAATGTAAAACTAGTACCTTTCCCTATTTGACTGTCGACATGAATCGTTACGTCATGTAGGTCCATGATTGACTTGACGATAGAAAGTCCTATTCCAGTGCCTACTTTATTCGTACGCGACCTGTCTGTCTTGTAAAATCGCTCCCAAATATGCTGAATATCTTCTTCCAGTATGCCTTCTCCTTGATCTTGGATTTTGACTTGAACACCGTCCTGATTTTCATTTAGAAAAATAGAAACGATAGAATGTTGTTTGGAGAATTGGATGGCATTTTGCAATAAATTGAGGATTGCTTGTTCCATGCGGTCTCTATCAGCAAATACATATAATTCTTCTATATCTGGGATAATTTCAATCTTCATACTCTTCTTATCCAATTGAGGTTCTAACTTCACAACAATTCTTTGTAATTGCCTCGTTAGATTGTAACGATCACGGTTTAATTTAATTTGGCCTGCTTCTAGTTGTGTCATATCTAATGTGTCATTCACTAATTTAATGACTCTCTCTGTTTCATCTTTCATTAATAAATAATAATGTTCTTTTCGTTTTTCTGGGATTGTTCCGTCAAGCAAGGCTACTAAAAATCCCTTTATCGATGTTAATGGGGACCTTAGGTCATGAGACACATTGGCTATAAAATCTTTTCGCATTTCTTCAAGGCTGTTTAACTCATCAGCCATGTAATTGAAGGTTTCTCCTAATTGACCAATTTCGTCGTCTGTTTTCACTTCAACCGAAGGAGAGAAGTCCCCCTTCGCATACTTTAAAGCAATCTGATTCATTTCCCTTAATGGAGCCGTGATTTTTCGAGAAATAAACCAAAGAATGATCCCAGCAAACGCAATGGTGATCGTAAATGTGATCAAAATCATGACAATCATTTCTTTATATTGATGATCCAAATCATGAAATACCATCGCCATGATAAGCGATTCTTCTCCACGTATGTTATTTTGAAGGCTTGACGCAATGAGATAACTTAAATTCCCATCTACTCTAATCCCTTCTGAAATCATCTTTGTTGAAGCTGCTTTCTCAATCAGAGCTGAATCAATTTCATGTTCCATCGCTCGTTCATCGTCTGGAATAAACAGCGGATGATTAGCTGAGTCGTAAATAATAATGCTGAAATCTTTATGATTCAATGCTGCTTCTAACGATAGACTTATTTCGCTTTCACTCCATTCAAAACGATCTACCAGGTTCATATGTTGTTCTATTTTGTCGTAATGGTGGGAAAAGGTTTCTTCGTAGTTTTTATATAGATTAATATGAAAAAGGTAAATGAACACGAGTCCAAAGAGCAAAAAAGACAGCAAAATGATCAGAGAGTAACTGCGAAAAAGCTTCATGAATATTTTACTCGTTTTAAACATCGCCTTTCTCCTCAAACCTATAACCTATTCCCCTTACTGTTGTAATCGACCACTTCGCACCGTGGCAAGCTAATTTATCTCTCACTCGTTTTATGTGGACATCTATCGTGCGTGGATCTCCGTCGAATTCGAATCCCCATACACGATCTAACAATTGTTGCCTTGACAACACTTGCTTAGGATTGGCAGCGAAATAATAAAGCAATTCCATTTCTCTTGGAGCCATGAGTACTTCCATTAGATCAACGAACACCTTAAACTCTTTCATTTTTAAATGAAGGTTCGAAAAAGTAAGATTCTCTTTCGTGTCCGACGACCTATTGGTTCTTCTCAATGCTGCTTTCACCCTTGCACTTAATTCATTTGGATCAAATGGCTTCACAATATAATCATCCGCACCAATATCTAACCCTTTGACAATATCGTAACTTTCTCCTTTTCCTGTAAGCATTAAAATTGGTGTCGATGCATCATCTATTCGTATCGTTCGACAGACATCCCATCCATCTATTTTTGGTAACATAAGATCTAACACAATACAATCAGGGGCCTCCTCAAAATAAAGCTCCAACCCTCTTTCTCCATCTGAAGCAACAACAGAATCGTATCCCATTTTCAGCATATACATATCAATTAATTCCGTGATGTTCGGATCATCCTCAATCGTTAAGATTTTTATCGGACGTTTCATATTACTCAACCCTTCCGCCATCTCTTTCTCATCGTTTATAGCATACTGCAGTTCACTATATTTTTACACAAGAATATGAACGGAATGTTAACGAAATTTCTATTGAAGGGCATGTTTCTAAATAACTTAACCATTTATCTCTCTTTTTTTCATACTAATTCCTGTAAAACCATAAAAGATCGTAATAAGGGGACATAATAAACAGAAAAAAGCGAATGGTAAGTAGCTCAACACAGACACTTCGAGAACGCTAGCCATAAAGACACCCGTCACACCATATGGAATGAGTGCATTAATCACTGTACCTCCAGATTCGAGTGCTCTAGACAAATGTTTCCCTTCTAAGCCCATCTCTTTGAATCTATCAATAAACGCCTCACCTGTAAGCACAACGGACATGTACTGCTCTCCTAAACTGATATTCAAACCGATTGCTGATAAAACAACAGTAAGTACGGCACGTCCAGTAGTTGAAACGAAACGTTGAATCGCTTGAATTAATGCTGGGATCGTTCCTAAAGCTGACAGCATTCCACCCATACTTAAAGCAAGGAGTAGTAAGGAAACGGCCCACATCATACTTTGGATTCCACCTCTATTCAAAAGGGAATCTACTTGCTCATTACCCGATTCCATTTCAAAACCATGTTGAATTAGCGTCATCCACTCTTGAGGGTTAACCTGCCCTTCAAGGAGGAGAGTAATGAAAAAGCCAGCACCAATACCTGTTAACATTGTAGGCAACGTAGGGACTCTTTTCATCGCCAAAATAACCATCACAATAGCTGGAACCAATGCAATGACATGCACATTTGTCGACTCCTGCAAAGCTGTCATCCATTCATTTATTTCCGTTCTCACAACTTGGTCTTGATTATGTCCTATGAGAAAAAACAAGACTAAACTCAACACAAAAGCAGGAACTGCTGTCCACAACATATAACGAATATGGTCAAAAAGATCGACTTTACACACGGAAGAAGCAAGATTCGTTGTATCAGATAAAGGGCTCATTTTGTCCCCTAATAACGCTCCTGATACAACGGCTCCCGCTACCATCGCGAGATCATAACCTAAGGCACTCCCTAAACTCATAAATGCAATACCTATCGTTGAGGCCGTCGTAAAGGAACTACCGACTGAAATCCCTATAACAGCAGTAACAATAAACACACTAGGTAAAAAGTAATCGACGGAAATCAAATGAAAACTATAATTTATAAGTGTTGGTATCGTCCCAGACCTCATCCAGACGGCAATTAACACACCTATGAACAAAAAAATCATTAACGGGATGATACCCGATTGAATTCCTTTCACAATACCATTTTCGAGTATCGTCCACGATTGACCTTTCACTCGGTTGTATACAACAAGAATGATAATGGACATAAACAGTGGCACGTGAGGTTCTGCTCCTAAAAAGATCAAGGAAATGCCGATTGTAGAGATAATAATAGCTAAAACGGCAAAAGCTTCCCACCCACTGACAGTCTTAGCTTTCTTTTTGTCGTTATTCTCTTCTATTGGTCGATCAGATTTATTTTTCATGATTCATCCCTTCTTTCTTAACTGAATAACATTGAACATAGGTGGAGTAGTCCGAAAATTCACTTAAGTGCTTTTAAGTGTTAAAGCGCAACGATCCAATTTTAATGATCACTAAGGAAAAAGTCAATCATTCGTTTTTTAAATAGAAAAAGGCGAGAACGTCAATCGGTGATTGATGTTCTCGCCAAAAAGTATTCGTACTAGGTTAACAATAGAGAATTTTTCTCAATAAAATTTATCTCAAACCTCGTTTGACCATTTCTGCTTTTAATAGTTTAATAAATTCCACATCTAAATTCATTTTAATCGCTCTATTATACGCTTCAACCAACTGCTTATCTCCTATTTCATTCATTTACTCACCTCTCAACCACCTTTTATCCGAAAGTCGAATAACGTGTATTTTCACATAATAAAAAAAGGCTATTCGATATCATCACCTTTAAACCTATTTTTCATTTGATCAATTACTAGAATGGAGGCTTATAGCGTTATTTAATTAGGTTTAAGCGAATGAAAAAGGGGTTATTTTCATAATACCATCTATCAAGGTTGTAATATGTGGCAATAAGACGCAAAAAAGCCTTTCCTTTTTTGGTACTATAATACTTGAACAAATATATTGCACGGTTGAGTATATTTATAACTATTTAATAGAACGGTACCGTTATGCTGTTAACGACACAACTTCGCTTTATCAATCTGGCAGACCCTCTATTTCCCTCAACTTTCCTTCGAATTTTAGCAGCTCATCAGTTTACTGTTAAATACTCTGAAAAAGCTAACTTGCTGAAATGATATGGAAAAATAACTAAAAAACTTATGATATTCATCTAAATGTGCAAATACTAAAGATGTCTATGATAGTTTTTATCAGATTGATCTAATAAGTCAGTTTTTGACAAATATAATGATTAGGGAAGTATAAGATTGTAAAAATAACAGGAATTTGTCCATCTAATTCTTAGAAGTGCTAGGTGATTAAAGTGAAAAGAGATTGGCTAATAAACCTTAGAAAAAACAAAAATTTAACGCAACAACAAGTTGCTTCTATCGCATATATAGACCGTGGATTTTACGCACAAATTGAAAATGGTTTACGTGATCCTAGCATTCCTGTTGCCAAAAAAATTGCTCGGGCCTTATCATTTAATGCTGCTGCATTTTTCGCTGAATTGGCAGACCCATTCTATACTGCGCTAAATAATAGCTCGATTATTATTGCACATTTTGATTTGGATTTACGATACACATGGATATTTTATCCCCACTCGGATTTTAATAACTCTGACATCTTAGGCAAAAAAGATACAGAAATCAAAAATAACTCTGGTACGATCGAATTAATGAAACTAAAAAGCGACGTCATTAAAGATGGTGTTCTCATACGCAGGAATATTACTTTCCCCTTATCAAATGGAGAACTTTACACCTACGACGTATGTGGAGCACCAATTAAAGAGGATGGAACAATCATTGGTGGAACAACCGTTTCAACGGATATTTCTCATCTTGTATAAGATGATATGTAACATGAAGTCACACAAAAAGCGTAACATTTATGTATAAGTTACGCTTTGCGATTGCTGATTTATAGATGACCTGATCGTTTCATCTCCTTTCTTTTCCTTTGTATTTCTTCTCCTTCATGACTAATTAAGTTACCTTCCTCATCAACTTGATCAACTTTCCCATCTATCGTTCCTTTCGTAAACGTATCCGAAACTTGTTCATGAGTCACGGCGAGTCCTTTGGATTGTTCGTCTGTTTTTTTGTAATCTGATTGATGAAAATTTTCTAAGTCCATTGTTTCTTTTTTCTGTTGTTTGTTGTCTTTTCCCATTAAATGATCCCCCTTAGATGTCGAATCTTCCCAACAGATGTAGCTTTTAATGACCACGTGTTGATTAGCCAGTCCTATTTATCTATTATTGTTGCTTAGACATTCAAAATTATGTATGTACAAACTCCTTTATCTTAATGATTTTATTGCATTCATTCAAAAAGAATACGAAAAGAGACTGTTCCAAAAGTCTAACTTTTGAGACAGCCCTAGATTTTAATTTTATTTTATCGATATCCCGAAAATTTTACCGCCCCTTGATGCTAGAACAATCTTGTTTTCGTATACAGCTGGGGACGCTTCTATATTGGAACCTACATTGATTTCATGTAATATCTCACCTGTTGCACCTTTTAATAAATATATATTTCCTACAGAATCCGCTTGAATGATATAACTTGTTCCATCACTTTCATAGATAGGAACAGGAGAACTCCATGCATAATTCGGCATTTCCCAAGTCCAAACCTCGTCTCCTGTTTCTTTGTCTAACGCAACCATTATTCCAGCGTACCTCTGTTGGTGTCTTGCAATCGTGAAAATCACAACATCTTCTAACTCATTTTCTCCAACAATTGGTGTGGCTAATACACCACCGACAACTCCTGGATAATAGAACGCGGAATAGTTTCTTTTCCAAATAATCTCTCCGGTTAATCCGTCTATTTTTCTTAAATATGCATCCCCGTCTCTTCCGATGTTATCCACCTCTGTCCCTGTATAGAGAAACGGAACATCATCCTCTTCTTCGATGACAATCGTTGAATCCGTATCTTCCAAAGCTGGCAATGCCCACATAGGTTGTAAATTTCTTATATCTAGCGCTTGCAAACTACCTCCATTATCAGCAAAGTAGGCAATGTTTTTATAAGCCGCTACTGAATTCTCAATCCCTTGATACTCGTTTCCTTCTATTTGATAAGTGTATTTAAAAACTTCTGGTTGGATTTCTATTTGTTCGTTTTCTATATCAAAACGAGTATTCAAACCTATTTTATAAAACATCCCATTTTCTCCACCTAAAACGACTGTATCTGTCTCCCTGTTTACAATGGCTGAACTGTCAAAAGCTCCCCACGATCGAAACGCTTTTGAATCTACACCTTTTTGAAAATGCAGCATCGTTTGATCGATTAACTCATAAATACGCCACCCTATCTCAGCGTTTTCAGGGACACCATCTCCGACATATAACAGGGGATATCCTCTAGGATCAACGGAAACACTTCCTTTAATCGGATTCCCAATGTTAATTGGGTCTCGCGTTTTTTCTCCTGATTCAAAATCCAAGAAATAAACGTTGCCATCTAAAGAACCTAAAATTACTTCTTTGAAATTGTTCTTTTGTTTATATTCATCCTTTAGATTCATCATCTCTTTTACTTCAGGTTCCCACTCAATGATGACCGGTTGTCCGGTCCAACCTGCCCCGCCACCCCAATCTGGGCTATGACCGGTTGCCATCCACCATGTTTTCTTTAATTTCTTTTGTATAACCTTACTATTTCCGAATGAAGGTGAGTTTCTTAAATGACCTCCCCTAAAGGTTAATATACCATTGATATTTGAATACTTCTCTGGAAAACTTTCCACGTGATATTCATGTTCATTAACGTCTGTTGTTTCATCATAATGAAAATGTGAATAATCTAATATGTCTATTGGCTGTTGCTCTAACGAAAGATCTTCTCTGGCTTTTTCCAATTTAGATTCTTCTGTCTCTTCGCTAGCATTTGTTTCATGATCTTGTTGAGCTGTTTCTTTATCCATATTCAGTTGGGGTTTTTCTTCTGCCTTTTCTTCTTTGTTAACATCCACCTCTTCTGACTGTGTACACCCAACTAATAAAACAAAGTACAAAGAGAAATAAAGCATTCTCATGTATTTATTAGCCCCCTCCCCTCTTGTATATATTTAAGTTAAGGGAGCTACATGCATATTTTTTTCATATCTATTTAGGACAAACTCTGTACTACTTTTTGTTTGTAAGCTCGTATTCGTCCGAAAAACATTACATAATATCTTGATCTCTCCATAACCTAATAAGTGTTACAAAAGTTCCTTGGATAGGTGAGATGCCTCAATGACTGGAAATTGGATGTCCATTATACCGTTTTTATTAGTAATCCCGATTGCAATTTACACGAGACAAGTACTCGCGGCGTTAATCATTGGATTGTTAGTCGGTTCTTACCTTGTTTCTCCCTCACTATTAGGTGGCATCCAAACGATGCTTACATATGTAGTGGAAGCCTTAATTGATGAAAATAATATTCGTATTCTTGTTTTTTTATATGCTTTTTCGGGGCTTGTTGGAGTAATCAAATATAGCGGTGGGATCAAAGGATTTGTTGAAACAGCTTCAGAAAAAATCACGACAAAAAAACAAGCACTCGTCTTAACGTACATTTCAACGATTGGTACGTTTAGTGCCCCTACTTTTCGATTTGTGACCATTGCACCGATCATGAAAGCACTATTAACGAAAGTCAAAATGTCGACGAAAGAACTTGGTTTTGTCATTGAAACGACAGCAACACCTATCATCGTTTTGATTCCAATAGCAACCGCTTTTGTCGGGTACATGGTGTCTGTCATTCAAATATCCGTTGAAAATGAAGGGAGCCAGCAAGACCCTTATTCCTTGTTCATTCAAAGTATTCCGTTTAATTTTTTCGCTATTGTGATCATTTTCCTAGGGATCTATTTGAGCTTTTTTCACCCATCTCATACAGACGCCCCAACACAAATTAATGAAAAAGATGTAAATGAAGAGCAAGATGATTGGCACAACTGCCACCCTGCTGTCGCAAAAGAGTTACCAACAAAGCCGTGGAATCTTCTCATTCCCATCATCCTAGTCATTAGTCTGACTCTGTTTTTGACTTGGTGGGATGGTCAAGAAACAGGGAGTAACTTTTTTCAAGCGTTTATCAGGGCAGATGTTCTGCAAGCCATGGTTGTTGCCCTCATCATTACTGTATTTATTTCTATCGTTATGCTGTTATTTCAGAAATTCAAGCTTTCAGACATTATCAATAGCTTTATTGTCGGGGGAAATGAATTAATGTCAGTCATTGTTTTATTGACTATCGTTTGGGGACTATCATCTGTCACCGATGATTTAGGTTTTTCGAGTTTTATTACAGCGCACACAGGCTGGATTCCACATGCGTTTATTACGCCACTTTTATTTTTATTTGGTGCAACCATTTCTTACTTTATCGGTTCAGCTTGGGGAACGTGGGGAATTTTAATGCCCCTTGGAGTCTCTCTATCGTTTGCAGCAGATGTCTCTCTTCCGTTAGTTATCGGTGCTGTTTTTGCTAGCGGATCGTTCGGAGCATTCGCCTCACCATTAAGCGATGATACGGTTACGATTGCAAAAATATTAGGTCTTTCTGTCATCGATTATGCAAAATTTAAATTAAAACCTGCGCTCATTGCAGCAAGCATAACCACCGTGTTATATGCCGTTGTCCCTTTTATGATGGAATGGTTGATGAGCTGACATTAGGTTCAACTATTTCATAAGCTTAACTAAAGAGGCAGTTCACGACTGTCAGCCTGTACTTCTTTTATTAATCAAGAGGTTCTGCTTCTCTTGCTTTTTGTGGGATATCTGGCATTACTTTTTCTGTTTCTAGAAAGCTAAGCTCATATTCCAGCAATTCAGGATACCTTTCAAATATACCAATATCATCAGGTCGAATTGGCTCTATGCTTATATGCATTTTTTTCAATACGTCTTCATCGAATACAAAAGACAGGTGACTGTCATTTTGCTTTTCTAATCTGTAGCCCATGAAATCTGCATTTTCCATATGATCAAAGATTCCTGTATATGTTTTTTCACTAGCCTCTTTCGTATAGACAAGTTGATCCGCATTCTCTAGAAAACCTTTTGCCCATGTGAAAGGATCATCTAAAGGAGCCATTTGATCAATAACGGAATGAGGTTTTGAAGCTTGTGTCCAGTCTCCATTACTCTCAACATAAAATTGATCTTCTTCTATATAAATGTCAAAAATAAAACTCGAATCATCTGAAACCGGTGTCGTCACACGAAACATCGTGAGTTCTTCAGACCAGTATCCCTCCGCTGACAATGCTTTATCTTCATTGAAAAAATACGTTCCTTCCATCTCAAAATGTCGAGAAGCCTGTTCATTAATTAACGTCATTAATTGGTTGTAGTGATGATCCTGAGAACTTGGAAAGAAACTAAATCCAATGCTTATTCCTACAATCATGGCAGTTAAAGGAATGATCCATTTTTTCATTGGTTTAAAAATAGCCATTGAGATCATAGTCTCCTCTCACTTGCCAATACCCTCTTACTCTTTCTTCTGTAAATTCCAGTCGCTCGATCCATTTCACAGATTTGTAGCCATACATTCTAGGGTGAAACAAACGACAAGGATAACCTTGTGGATTGACTAACTCTTCTCCATCAAACTGAAAAACAACCATTGCCTCTTCTTCAATCAATTGTTCAACTGTAAAGGAATCATAATACACATTATCTCCAGAATAAGCAGTAACAAATGATGTCAAAGGGATAATCTCGTATTCTTTAAATATATCTTTCATTAAAACACCCTTTATTTCCAAGTTTCGAACACTCCAACCTGTTACACAATGAAAGTCATCGATTATTGTTTTAGATGGCATTCGAAGAATATCATTCATTGTAATAACGACAGATTTATCTACTTGCCCATCAATGGTTAACTGCCAATTATCATTGTCATAATGCGGATAATCACTCGTGACGTTATAAATTCTAAAATAACCACTTCGCTTATTTTCCTCGCCAGCTACATCAAGAATCGGCTGAAGCCACTTTATTCCCGCTCCAATAAATATGAAAAGGATGCCCAACAAAGTGAATTTAACAAAATCCCTTCGATCAAGACGATTTTCTTCTACTAATTTTGGCGGCTTCGCTTTCCCTTTCCACCATATAGGCCAAGGCAATTTAATGTTGAATAAGTGACCGATACTGTGCATGAGGACCCAAGGTAAAAACAAAAACGTAACCCATCCGTGGATAGTAACCGCCATATTCCCAACCTGAACAGGCAAAAATGCTTGAAAATACATGAATAATCCAGATATTATCCAAATAATGATAAATGATACGTTTAGCCAAACGTTGAACCCTTTTATATATGGTTTTTGTCTAATATGTTGAAAAACAGAGCGTAAACTATATAAGATTACAATTCCATAGAAGAAAGAAATCCATAAGTGAAAAGTGACGAGAGGAAACTGTATTTCATTAAACCACGTCCGAGAAGGAGAAAAGTAAAGAAAAAGGCCAGAACTTAACAGAAATATAAATAATACGCCATGAACATGGTGAACCCAATTAAGTCGTACCATCAGCTATCCACCCCTTTTCTATAACCGTTTTGAACATGCTCCGTTCTCACTCAGAAAGTTGCTATTTAGTGAAGAAATCGACTACCGCTTTTAATCCTTCTTCACAATCTTCCCCTACAGCCCGAACTAAAATAGTATCCCCATTTTCAATATGAAGCGTCACAAGACCGAGAAAACTTTTTACATTTACTTCCAATACATTTCCTCTTGTAACTTTTTGCAAATAAATATCTGATTTGAATTTCTGCAACTGACCACTTAACTCTGTTATAGTTTGCGCTTCATCTACATGAACACTAATTGATTGTTTACATTCTGCCACGTTAATCTCTCCTTTTCATTATTTTACACATTCCTAATTTTAGATAAATAGTGCTTAACATATGTCCACTCCGGTTGTCGGAACAAATGTTAAGCACTAAAAAAAGGGGGGTATTACATTTTCTTTTAGCTCGTGCTGAGTTGAATTCAGCAGTCATCACATTACCTACGTTAAAAACCAAACATTAGTCCGAATCCCAAAAACATTAATGATAACTGTGGAATAAAGACAATTATAATCAATGTTACGAGCATAGCAATAAAGAATGGGATAATCGCTTTTGATATCGCTTCAATCGATAGCCCAGAAATTCCTGAGGCGACAAATAAGTTTACTCCTAAAGGAGGTGTTATAAATCCAATTGCTAAGTTAACAATCATGATAATCCCAAAATGCACTGGATCATAACCAATATTTACGGCAATCGGTAACAGAATTGGTGTTAAAATAATAATTGCTGCCAATGTATCCATAAAGCAACCTACAACAAGCAATAATAATGTAATTAGTAAAATGATTACTATTGGACTCTCAGATACACCTAACATTGCTTCTGCTACTTGGTTTGGAATTTGTTCAACTGTTAATAAACGCCCGAAAGCTGTAGCCGTTCCAACAATAATTAATATCGTTGCTGTAGTTAGAGCCGCATCACCAATGACTTTAGGTAAATCTTTGAATTTCAATTCACCATATAAGACTAGTCCTGCAAGTAATCCGTAAACAACAGCTATGACAGACGCTTCTGTAGGTGTAAATATTCCACCGTAAATACCACCAAGAATAATAAGAGGTACTAACAAAGCCCACTTTGCATCCCAAACAGCATCAAGCAATCCTTTAAATGAAAATTTTTCTTCCGAACCTTTATACCCCATTTTTTTAGAATAGAAATACGCATAAACCATTAATCCAAATCCAACTAGTACACCTGGAATAATACCTGCAAGAAACATATCACCAATCGTAGCACCGCTTCCGACAACGCCATAAATAACCATTGGTATACTTGGAGGAATGATAACGCCTAATGACCCTGCAGCTGCAACCGTTGCAGTTGCGAATCGTTTATCATACCCCATTCGAACCATTGCTGGAATCATAATCCCTCCAATCGCTGCAACTGTAGCTGGAGCTGAACCTGAAACTGCGGCAAAAAACATACAAGTAACAATCGTTGCAATAGCAAATCCACCGGTTCTATTACCAACAATTTTATTAGCTACGTTAAATAATCGATCTGATATTCCACCTTTCCCCATGATCTCACCTGCTAAAATGAAAAAGGGCACCGCCATTAAAGGAAAGGAGTCAACGGATGTCACTAACCCTTGAGCTAAAAACTCTAATGGTAATGACCCTGAATAAAGAATTGTTACTAATGAGGCTAACCCTAAAGCAATACCGATAGGAACGCTTAATAATAAGAAAATTGCAAAACTTACAAATAAAACTACTGCCGTCATGATACATCCTCCTTTCCTATTTCATTTTATTTTTGGCGGCTTCCACTTGATCTTGGATTTCTTTCTTCTCAAGAAGAATCTCATGTTCTGTTTTTACTACAAAATCATCTTTTCCGAATAATGTTTTAAATTGCTTTATTAATTGTTGAATCAGTCGTATTGATGTCAAAGCCATACCTACTGGTGTAGCCAGATAAACGACTCCCATTGGAATATGAAGTGCTGGAGACGTTTGCCCCCAACCAAGTAGTTGTCTGGAGATGTCATAACCATAAATGATTACAAATATAGCAAAAGCAAGAAATATGAAGTTAGAGATAATGTTTAAAACCACTTTCCCTTTATCTTTTAGTAAAACAAGCATGACGTCCACTTTTATATGTCGTTGCTTCTTCACGCCATAACTAATCCCTATATACACAAGCCAAATGAAACAATACCTCGCTAACTCCTCCGACCACGAAAGAGAAGAGCTCATCACATGACGCATAAATACTTGTAAAGCAATTGTTACAACCATAATTACTGAAAAAATGATCAATAACACTTCTTCAAAATGCTCATCTATCCAATGTACTACTCTCATAATATCCCTCACTTTCTACTTTTCTTTATTTTCTTAAGATGCATGAACCAACCACTCTTCTTTAAAAAAGACAAAACATTATTTCGTCCTGTCCTTTTTGAAGAAGAGGCTTGGTAAAACAAGCCTCTCCAACATTTATTTATTATTCCGCATCTTCTATTGCTTGGAATACTTCATCAACTAAACTTTGATCTAACTGAGCAGCATACTCTTCGATTACGGGCTCAATTACTTCTCTCATTTCTTCACGAGCTTCATCTGTTACTTCTGTAAATGTCATTCCTTCTTCAATCAATTCTTCTAAATACTGATCATTTGCTTCCCGATTTAACTCACGTTGATATTCGCCAGCTTCTAGTGCTGCACTATCAACAATTTCTTGATAATCGTCTGGAAGACTATCATAAAATGACTTGCTCATCATGAACACAAATGGGCTGTAAATGTGATGAGTGTCTGAAACATAATCTTGAACCTCATAAAAACCTTCTAAGTAAATAGTTGCAAATGGGTTCTCTTGACCATCAACTGTACCTTGTTGAAGCGCTGTAAATAGTTCAGTGAATGCCATCGGTGTTGGATTTGCTCCCATTGCGCGGAAAGCATCTAAGTGAAGGTCGTTTTCCATTGTACGAATCGTTAATCCTTCAAAATCTTCCACTGTTGCTACTTCTCTGTCACTGTTTGTTAAATCACGGAAACCATTTTCCCAATATGCCAATCCTTTTAAGTTTTGATCATCAAGCATATCAAGGAATTTTTGTCCTACTTCCCCATCTAATACTTCATCAGCAACATCACTGTTAGGAAACAAAAATGGGAAGTCAAAAATAGAAAACTCAGAGATGAAATTAGCAATTGGTGCCGTCGAAGGGACTGTTACTTCCTGTGACCCAAGTTGAAGCGCTTCCATCATTGACCGGTCATCACCTAATTGTCCACTATGATACGTTTCTACATGAATGGCACCATCTGTTTGTTCTTCCACAATTTCTTTGAATTTTTCTAATCCTTTATACTGCGGATGTTCATTGTTTAAACCAATTCCTGCTCGGATAGTAAATTCAGCATCTGCTGCCGCTTCAGGGTCATTCATATTATCTTCGTTTACTTCTGTGTTATTGCCTGTATTATTATCGTTTGAATTACTTTCTGAACCTTCCTCTGCATTATTGTTTCCACCACAAGCTATTAAAAGCATCGACGACATTAACAAGCCAACAAATAATAATGATAATTTCTTATTCATGTTATTTCCCCCTAATAATTTTTGATGATCGGAGAAAGCAATCTTGCTTTCTCTCACCGTCGTACCCTTGACACAACCATTCTCCTGACAACATTCTTTACTTCTTCACAACCTCATGCCCACCGAACTCATTTCTCAAAGCTGCTACAACCTTGCCTGTAAACGTATCATCTTCTAATGAGCGATATCTCATCATCAGTGACAATGCAATTACTGGAGCTGGGGCTTGAAAATCTAAGGCAGTTTCCACTGTCCATTTCCCCTCACCAGATGAATTCATGACACCTTTAATTCCATCTAAGTTTGGATCTTTTGAAAAGGCACTTTCACTAAGTTCCATTAACCATGAACGGATCACAGAACCATGGTTCCAAACTTTTGCTACTTTTTCGTAGTCATAATCAAACGGGCTTTTGTCGAGAATATCGAAACCTTCGGCAATAGCCTGCATCATTCCATACTCAATCCCGTTATGAATCATCTTCAAGAAGTGACCACTGCCTACATCGCCACAATGAAGGTAACCGTTCTCAATTGTCGTATCGTGGAAAATACTTTCTACTCGTTGTACAACTTCTTTTGGTCCTCCAACCATCATACAAGCGCCTTGTCTTGCTCCTTCAATTCCTCCACTTGTGCCAACATCTACAAAGTGAATCTTTTTTTCTTTTAGAAACTCTCCTCTCCTTGTTGAATCTTTGTAGTTAGAATTCCCTCCATCAATGACGACATCGTCTTCATCTAATAAATCGTAAAGCGATTTAACTAGACTTTCCGTAATCTCACCAGCTGGAACCATTAACCAAATAGTTCTTGGCTTATCCAACTGATTGACCACCTCTTTTACTGAATAGGCAGGAATAGCACCGCTTTCTTTCAATCCATCTACTTGATCTTTATTCACATCATTAACAACTACCTCGTGCTTGTGATCAAGCAGATTTAGTGCCAAGTTGTAACCCATTTTGCCAAGCCCAATCATTCCTAATCTCATCATTTCACTCCTCTCCTATGTCCTTCTATTTTCCTTTTGTGAAATTTAATTTCTTCATGACCTTATTATATGATAAAATATTTCTTTTTCAAGGGTTTTTATGAAAAAATATTTTTTTATTTTCTCTTTTCATATATAATGGCATTAATACACCAATAATAGTGATTAATATTAGGATCAATTGTTTTGTTTATACTTTTCTTACATTAAAAGGAGGGGATCTCATGAACCAAACAGAAAGTGGCCATTGCAAACACCGTATCCGAGCATCCTATAGTAGTTTTCGTGAAAAAGAAAAAAAAATTGCTGATTATATTTTGGAACATCCTGAAGAAATCATTCATTCTACGATAAGCCAAGTCGCTGATACTTTAGATGTTGCAGAAGCTACTGTCTTCCGTTTTTGCAAAAGAATTGGCTTCAAAGGTTATCAAGCGATGAAAATCGCCCTTGCTTCAGAAGTTGTAACCGGAATGAAAGATATTCATGAAACGATTAAAGAAGGCGATGACGAAAAACAAGTAGCGGAAAAAGTATTTAAATCAAATATCCGTACATTAGAAGATACGCTATCCGTCATTGATGGAGATAGTTTTAAAAAAGCTGTACAAATGTTGTTGGCTGCAAACCGAGTAGAGTTCTATGGAAACGGGGGATCTGGTGTGATTGCTATGGATGCACATCATAAATTTATGCGCACAGGCATCCCGACGATCGCTTATAGCGATTCCCATTTCCAAGTCATGTCTGCATCACAGCTCACAGAAAAAGATGTCGTTGTCCTTATTTCCCATACAGGAACAAACAGAGATATTTTACAAGCACTTGAAGTAGCAAAGGAGCAAGGGGTAACAACCATTGGCATAACAACACTAGCAAAATCTCCGTTAAGTGAAGGCGTTGATGTTCCTTTATACACAGTGTCAAAGGAAACAGATTACCGATCGGAAGCACTATCATCTCGGCTTGCTCAACTTAGTATTATTGACGCCCTTTATGTGAATGTAAGCATTGGTCGAAAAGACCTCATGCAACAATCGATTACAAAGATGCGTAAGGCCATCTCGAGTACGAGAATATAATTTAATATTTAAATAGAAGGAAGGTCCACAATTTATGATGAAAGAATTTGTCATAGGACTAGATATTGGTACAACTAGTGCCAAATCAGTCATTTTCAAAAAGGATGGAACCGTCGTGTCAGAAGATGAACAGAATTATCCGGTTTTCCATTCTCATCCGTCATGGGCGGAACAGGATCCGCTATTGATTGAAAGAAGTGCTATTCTCGCAATGAAAAACGCTTTACAAAGTAAAGGAATAAAAGGGGAGCAAATTTTATCCGTGGGATTATCTTCTGCTATGCATTCTTTGGTTTGCGTTGATGAGGAAAATAATCCTCTCTCCCCATCTATGACATGGGCGGATGGACGAAGTGACGCACAAGCAATAGCTCTAAAAAACTCGTTGTTAGGAACGGAAATTTATCTCCAATCTGGCACCCCGATTCATCCTATGTCGCCGTTAGTAAAATTAATATGGATGCATGAAAATAATTACCCAGCGTATCATAGCGCTGCGAAGTTTTTATCCATCAAGGAATTCTTAACGTCTAGATGGTTTGGTATCGATGCCGTTGATTATTCCGTTGCATCAGCTACAGGGCTATTTGATATGAAAAATAAAGAGTGGAATGAAGAAGCATTGAAACTAGCTGGCATTCATAGCGACCAGCTTTCAAAAGCCGTTTCACCAACGTTTGTATTTGAAGGGTTGAAGAAAGATATTGCTCAGGAAATGGGAGTTCCTGTCGACTTACCTTTCGTAGCGGGCGGTAGTGACGGACCACTAGCGAATTTAGGAATTGGCGCAATTAATCCAGGGGAAACAGCTATCACAATTGGTACAAGTGGAGCCATTCGCCAAATGTCTGCTCGTCCTCAAACGGATGAGAGACAAGAAGCTTTTTGCTATTCCTTTACCGATGATTTATGGATTATCGGTGGCCCAACGAATAACGGGGGCATTGTTTTGCAGTGGTTAATAGACGTGTTAGGTCAAAAAGAAGTTGAGGAAGCATTGCATCATGGCGGTGATGCCCATTCTTTATTGCTTCGTGCCGCTGAGAACGTTGCTCCTGGTGCTGGTGGATTGATTTTCCTACCATATATAAATGGAGAACGCGCTCCACATTGGGATGCGAAAGCGCGTGGAGCATACGTCGGTTTATCGATGGATCATCGGAAAGAACATATGACAAGAGCTGGATTAGAAGGCGTTTTATTTAGCTTATTGAATGTAAGCGAAGCGTTGAATCGACTAGCCGGAAAAACGTCTACTTTGTATGCCAGTGGTGGATTTGCAAGGTCATCCTTCTGGGTACAGATGCTTGCAGATATTTTTGGACAAGAAGTCCATCTCCCCGAATCACATCAAAGCTCTGCTTGGGGGGCAGCGTGGATTAGCTTGCTTGCGATTGGTGAAGTGAGTGATTTAGCATCCATCAAACAACATATTCCAATGAAAAACGTCATTTCTCCTAATGAGGAAAATGAAGAAATTTACCGGAACCTTTATCCAATCTATCGTAACCTTTACGATGCGTTGAAACCAACTTATGACCAACTGCATACGTTTCGGTCATCAGAAATCGAAGGAGAGTGGTCAAAATGGATTTAAGTCTACAAGGGAAAAATGTGCTTGTACTAGCATCGAGCAAAGGACTTGGCAGAGCGACAGCTGAAGCTTATGCAAAAGCTGGAGCTAACGTGATGATTACGAGTCGTTCTGAACAAAACCTTAAAAAGACGGCAGAAGAAATTTCTGAAACTGCAGAAGGAACAATCGCTTATCATCCATGCGATGTATCAAAGAGTAATGACCTGAAGCAACTAGTCGAAGAAACAGTTTCAAAATTTGGAGGGTTGGACGTGTTAATTAATAATGCAGGCGGTCCCCCTCCTGGTGGGTTTGATGACTTAACAGATGACGACTGGGAATGGGCATTTCACCTGACACTAATGAGTTTGGTGAGAACGATTCGGTATGCTTTGCCTTATTTGAAAAAATCAAAAGGGCGAATCGTTAACATCACTTCGTCCTCCATCAAAGAACCGATCGATGGACTTATGCTGTCTAACGTTTACCGAATGGGCATTGTTGGATTAGCAAAAACTTTATCCAATGAAATTGCTGGAGATGGTGTATTAATAAATACTGTTGGTCCTGGGCGAATTGATACGGATCGGGTGAGAAGTCTAGATCAAAAGAAAGCAGAAATTCAGCATAAAACATCTGAAGAAGTTCGTGAAAATGCAGAAGCAAATATCCCTCTTGGACGTTATGGCTTACCTGAAGAATTTGCGAATATCGTTTTATTCCTCGGTTCTGGAATGAACACTTATGTAACTGGGCAAATGTTCGTTGCTGATGGTGGCATGACAAGTTCGTATTAATTTGAATAGTTTTTGTTTTGGTTATGCTTGGGTTTTGGGGTTGGGGTTGGGCGCTAGTAATCTAGTGACCATTGGAAGGTAATTTTAGCTAGAAAGGGGCACTAGTCATCGCCTCTAGTGACCTTTCTTTTGCTTTTTCCTGTCTTAATGGGCACTAGTTATCGCCTCTAGTGACCCTTCTTTCGCTTTTTCCTGTCTTAATGGTTACTAGCCATCGCCTCTAGTGACCCTTTTCTCCCTTTTTCCTGTCTTAATGGTCACTAGTTCACACCTCTAGTGACCCTTTTCTCCCTTTTTCCTGTCTTAATAGGCACTAGTCCTCGCCTCTAGTGACCCTGCTCTCGATTTTTCAAGCTTCATTGGGCACTAACTAACTAGTCCTCGCCTGTTGTGCCCGATTCCTCCCCGCTGTCCCCAAATAAATAACACAAAAAAACTATCCTAAATCAGGATAGTTCATCGAATAAAAAACTACTTGTCATGCCATACGTGGGCTTTGCCTTTTTCCAAAGAAATGATATCCATCGCAACTTGGGTTCCTTGACCAGCAGCAATAATGCTTTGCGTTGAAATTCCTGATAGAAGGCCTGCCACATAAAGCCCTGGTATTTTTGTTTCTCCGTTCCACGATCCGCCAACTACCCGAGAGATTTTACCGCTTGGAACGGCTGGGCTGACCTCTGTCTCCACGCCCATATCTTGCAATGGTTTTAGATGAACATTAGATGCGACAATGACATACTTCGCCGAAATTTCTTCTACTTCATCCACTTCTTTATCTTTCGATGAAACTTCGAGGAGAAATCGTGATTCCGCTTCCTCTTTTTGTTTCAACTCACGAACGGACGCCTCGATATATTCTGCCCCCATCGACAGCATTTGCTCTTTCATTTTAGCAAGAAGATCTTGTCCTGAAATCCCTTCAGGAATCCCTGGGAAGTTCCATACAGTTGAAATTGGTTTAATCTGTGATTTTCCCGTATCAAACACCATTGTTTTCAACCCTGCTTCTGCTGTATAAACCGCTGCAGATAAGCCAGATATTCCTCCACCAATGATGGCAACATCGATATATTTAGTCATAGTGCATGCCTCCAAGTTTCATTATTTCTATTTCATAATATACCATTATAGGTATCTAGTTTCAAACTTTACACGCCTTCAACATACCCTCACAAATATAACCTGGACATGCAAAAGCCCTCATATTACCATACATGAGGGCTCATCAAAATAAAACTATTTATTATGCTAATTCATAATGTTCTTTCACCTTATCACGCAAGGCTCGTTTCAAAAATTTACCGACGGATGTTTTCGGAATTTCATCCATAAAAATCACGTCATCTGGTAACCACCATTTTGCGAATTGAGGTTTTAAGAACAGGAGTAACTCTTCTTTCGTCATATCTTCCATTCCTTCTTTCACAACAACACAGGCGACTGGCCGTTCTTGCCATTCAGGATCAGGAATCGCAACAACAGAAGCTTCAAATACTTTTTCATGAGCCATAATCGCATTTTCTAAATCAACGGAGGAAATCCATTCTCCTCCACTCTTAATTAAATCTTTCGTTCGGTCAACTATTTTAATAACACCTTCTTCATCGACCGTACACACATCACCTGTATGAAGCCAGCCATCAATAAATGTTTCCTCTCCGCGATCATCTTTGAAATAATCGTCGGCGATCCATGGGCCTTTTAACAATAATTCACCCATATCTTCATCATCCCACTTTACTTCTCCTTGGCCTCCGACAATCTTCATCTCTAGCCCTGGTACTAACATGCCTTGCTTCGCGCGAATATTGAAACGATCATCTTCAGGTAAGTCCTCTTGATAACTTTTCAGACGGGAAACGGTCGCAAGAGGACTTGTCTCTGTCATTCCATACGCATGTAAAAACGGGACGTTATATTTCTGTTCAAATGTCTTGATCATGCTAAGTGGTGCCGCTGATCCACCGCAAACAACCGCTCGTAAACTATCGGTTCGGTAACTATTCTCTTCAAGTTCCTTGAGTAACCCTAACCAAATCGTTGGAACACCGGCTGTCATCGTTACTTTCTCATCTTGAATCAGCTCTGCTAAAATTTTTGGCGTAAATCGCGGTCCAGGCATGACCTGATTTGCTCCTAACCATGTGGCAATAAAAGGCATCCCCCAAGCATTTACGTGAAACATCGGAACAACTGGCATCACGGTGTCTGACTCAGAAGCAGCAACAGTATCTGCAAATGCTAGCCCCATACTGTGAAGAACAGTGGAGCGATGCGTGTATATGACACCTTTTGGATTTCCAGTTGTCGCCGACGTAAAACACATGCCAGCTTCTTCTGTTTCATCTATGTCCTTTGGATATTCAAACGTCTCATCCCCTGTTCGAATCCATTCCTCATAAGAATATACATTTTCCACTTTTGTCGATGGTAATTCATGATCCGTCATGACAATGTATGCTTTGACTGTTTTAAGCTTATCGTGAACCGCTTCAATTAATGGGAAAACATCTTCATCGACAAAAATTAACTCATCTTCTGCATGGTTAATGATGTAGATGATATGCTCTGGTGATAGTCGGATATTAATCGTATGAAGCACGGAACCGATACTTGGAATCGCAAAGTAAAGCTCTAAATGACGATGGTGATTCCAAGCTAATGTCCCGACTCGATCACCTCTTTCAATACCGAATTCCTTCAGTCGGCTCGCTAATTGTCGTGTCCTTTTACCGATCTCTGCATACGTGAAGCGCTGAATACCTGTAGATGTTCTTGAAATAACCTCTTTTTTCGGAAAAAAACGTTCGGCTCTTTCAATCATGGATGATATAAGCAAATTACCTTTCATCATATGAATCTACCACCTTTTAAAATGTATTGTGAAGAAATGGATCTCCTCTACGTTCAATATATTCGCTTCCAAGTTGGACATGCCTATTTAACTCTTTCCTCCTTCAAAAATTATGGAACTAAAATTAGTTTTCCTGATGTTTTTCTTCCTTGCATTAACGAGTGAACTTTCGCCGCTTCTTCTAAAGGATACGTTCCACCAATCGTCAATTTCAGCTCGCCTTTTTGTGTATACGAGAGTAACTCTTGTAAACTCGACGCGAAAAGGTCTGGTTTTTTCATGATCTGCGGCAAGAAGAATCCAATGACAGATTGATTTTTCCCCATTAAAATAGACGGGTGAAGCGTTGGCTGCTCACCACTTGCGACACCATAAATGACTAGACGTCCAAACGAAGCTAAACACGATAACGTTTTATCGAAAATCTCACCCCCAGCCATTTCTAAAGCAACGTCGACACCTTTGCCATCTGTGATGTCTAATACTTTTTGTTCCCAATTTTCCTCTGTATAGTTGACGAGTTCATCTGCCCCTAGTTGTTTTGCTAACTGTAGTTTTTCGGATGAACTAGCTGTAGCAATGACTTTTCCTGCGCCAAACAATTTAGCTAATTGCACCGCAATCGTTCCGACACCCCCAGCGGCAGCGTGAACAAGAACGGTTTCTCCTTTTTCTAGTCGTCCCATCGTTTTCAAAATATGATAGGCGCTTAATCCTTGTAGAGGTAAAGCTACGGCATGTTCAAAATCGATTCCTTCTGGGATAGGTATGAGTCCCCGTTCGTCGGCAATCGTATATTCAGCATATCCCGTTGCTTTATCTGCCCCTAACAAAGTCACAACGTTTGTCCCTACTTTTACCCCAGTGACTTTATCTCCAACTTCCGCCACGGTTCCTGCTACTTCAGCACCTGGAACGAATGGCAGTGGCGTCGGAACAACGTATTGTCCTTGTCTTCTTGCCGTGTCCGCATAGTTCACGCCGATCGCTTTAATTTCGATCAATACTTCATGACCTTTCGGTGTTGGTTTCTCTATGTCCGTTAACTGTAATACCTCTGGTCCGCCAAATTCTTGAAATTGTATCGCCTTCATGGAATCTCTCCTTTTATGTGATAATTCTCGTTCGTTGTCCAACTAATATCATTTTTAACATGTGTATCGCTGTTTCTCATTTAATTGAGCGGCGATTTCTCTGTTGCGCAGCACGACGTCTTCGGCGCAATATGCGCCTAATTCAGCAGAAATCATCTTCGTTACTTCTGTTAATTGCGTTCCTGACAAAATGCCTGAAGCTAGTTTTCTTGCAACCATTTCCACATCTAACATCGACTCACTAACGAGTGAAATAGCCAAATTTTCTTTCATTTTTTCTTTCTCCAACCCATTTGTTGTAACCGCTTTCAACGAGCGAAGCACGGAAGATTCTGTTGCGTAAAGCTGAATCGCCAATTCTGATAGTTTCATGAGTGTTTCTTGGGAATCTTCCAGTTTTTCACCTAACGTTTCATAGGCAACTCCCGCTAAGATGAGAAACACACGACGAATCGATGCTACAGCTTGAATCTCTTCGGCAAGCACCCCCTCTGTCTTTTTAGCTATTTCCTTTCTTGCGTTAGCGATGATGTCTTCCATCGGTATTTCACCTTTTGCTGCTTTTTTAAACAACAACCCAGGAATGAGCAAACGATTAATTTCATTTGATCCTTCAAAAATACGGTTGATCCGTGAGTCACGATACATCTGCTCAATTCGATATTCACTAATAAAGCCATTTCCACCATGAAGTTGCAGAGATTCATCGACGATTTTATCAAGCGTTTCGGAACTATATACTTTGCACACGGCACATTCCATGACATACTCCATCATTCGTTTTCCAATGAGTTTGTGATCATCTGAGTCATATAAATCACCTAATGCCTCTTCCAATAACCCTGCTGTTCGATACTGAAGTGATTCCGCCGCATAAATTCTCGATGCCATCTGTGCGATTTTCTCTTTCGTTGCTCCAAATTCGGCAATCGTCTTTTTAAACTGTTTCCGTTCATTCGTATAAGCAATCGCAAGTTCTAACCCATACTTTGCTGCACCAACGCAGGCAGAACCTAGATTAAATCGCCCAAGATTCAGCACGTTTAATGCAATAATGTGTCCACGCCCGATCTCTCCTAATACGTTTTCTACTGGAACGAGACAATCTTCGAAAATGACAGACCTTGTCGAGGACCCTTTGATGCCCATCTTTTTCTCTTCTGGTCCTAGCGATAGACCAGGAAAATCTTTTTCCACGATAAATGCAGTAAATTTCTCTCCATCTACTTTCGCATAAACGATGAATGTATCCGAGAATTGAGCATTCGTAATATAAATTTTCGTTCCGTTAAGCAAATAGTGGTGTCCGTCTGACGATAATTCCGCTTTCGTTTTTGCTGATAATGCATCAGACCCCGCCGACGGTTCTGTTAAACAATAAGCGCCAATATATTCACCAGATGCTAATTTCGGTAAATACTTTTGTTTTTGAGCATCCGTTCCAAAATAAGTGATCGGCAGAGTCGCAATGCACGTATGATTCGAATGGGCAACACCGTAGCTCCCAGTTTTTCCAACGGCTTCTCCTACAAGTCCTTTACTTATTTTATCAAGGCCAAGTCCTCCATACGCTTCAGGAATACTGTGACCGAGCAACCCTAGATCCCCTGCATTCCTGAGAATGGTGACGACTCGATTGAAGTCTTGTTTTTCAATCGCTTCTCGATGGGGTTCTACTTCTTTTTCTACGAATTGACTTGCCGTTCTTGCAATCATGTTCTGTTCATCCGTGAAATCTTCTGGTGTGAATATCCGCTCTTCATCCATCGATGTTAATAGAAAACTTCCTCCACTAACGTACTGTTTTGTTTGTTCTTTCGACAATATCACTACCTCCTTCTTTTCCGATAATCTGCTCTTGGTTAGTCAGGCAAATTCTTTTTTGGTCAACCAATCGTGGAACAACAGACATGATATCTCTTTGTGAAACAAAGTCAACTTCTTCGCCAAAACCTAAATCAATAAGCATCTGTCCAACGCGTGACTCTAAAATCACCGACTTAGGCTCACGATTTTTATAAAATTCGTGGGCAGCAAACGCACTTTCTGAAAGAATCAAGCGATCATTGCTTTCTCTCATCAAGCTGGCAATAAAGGAACCTGCTCCATAAAAGTCTTCGATACAAAACTCTCCAGAAGATCCGGAACAAATCAGAACGATCGTGTCATCTTTCTCCCTTTTTATAATCTCATTTGCGACTGCTTTTCCGTTCAATAGAGAAGCGATATACACATGTTTTGCTAGCGAAGCTCGATTGATAGCGACGGTTCCATTTGTCGTTGATAGAATCATCGTTTTCTTGTTGACCACTTCTTTTAGTTTCATAGGATTAGGCTCATGAAAGTGGTCCAAACTTCTCCCTTGATATTCTCCGACGAGTAAATAGCTATTTTTCTCTCTTCCGATTGTTTCTTTCTCTGCTTCTTCCTTCGTTGATACAGGAATCACTTCCTTCGCACCGGCGTGAAGGGCTGCGGTAATCGTAGAAGTAGCAAGTAAAATATCAAAGACGACCGCTACTTTCCCTTCTATCTTTGCTTGATCAATGTCTTCTTTTTTAAAAAGAAGATGAACTTTTTTCATGTTAATCTCCTCATATCCATTCCGCCCTGCTAGTAGAAAGGAGGTTTGTCCCTTCCCTATCAAATCATCGAGCTTTCTCGGTTTCTTTCCCCGCTTGATCGATCAATTGCTGAACAAAGTAGTTCAACTTTGCAAAACGTTCATCGTTTGTTTGACCCTTTTTCCAACGAGCATAAATTTGCTGACAAATGACTGCCAGTTTAAATAAGGCAAACGTAAAGTAGAAATGAAAGTGAGAAACGTCTCGACCACTTTTTTCCGCATAGGCCTGAACAAATTCTTCTCTCGTCATGAATCCAGGTAAAACGGTGACAGGTGGTTTACCCAACGCGTATTTCAACAGATCTGGATCATCTTCTTCCAACCAATAACTCATCGCTGCTCCTAAATCCGCCAATGGATCTCCAACGGTTGTCATTTCCCAATCAAATAAACCGATCATCTTAGAAAAATCATCTGAAAACATCGCATTGTTTAGTTTGTAATCATAATGAATCACAGTTGCTTCTTGGGAGGCTGGGATGTTTGTTATCATCCATGCTTTCAAGCTTTCTACCCCTGGAATTTCATCTGTCTTCGCTCGTTCATACCGTTTGATCCACCCATGAACTTGGCGTTCCATAAATCCATCAGGTTTTGTCATTTCCGCAAGTGACGTTTGTTTGTAATCAACGTCATGGAGCTGAACTAGTGTATCAACCATCGTTTCTGAAATTCTTCGACACGTTTCTTCTGTCGGTTTCATCCCTTTCGGAAACTCTGTATCTAGCACGATCCCCTCTCTCCGCTCCATAATGAAAAATGGACTTCCAACGATCGAATCATCGTCGCTATAAACAAACGGTTTCGGAGCAATTGGAAAAACAGGGTGAAGTTCGCGCAAAATCGTATACTCCCGCTTCATATCATGTGCTTTCGGAGCAACAGGACCATGAGGCGGCCTTCGAAGCACTCCTTGCCAACTTCCAATCGTTAATTCATATGTGAGGTTGGACGCCCCTGATGAGAATTGCTCTACCGTCATCTTATTTTCCGGAAGTCCACTAATGTAATCTCTGACAAATCGTTCTAACTTCGTCGTATCGAGCTCTTCGCCTTTTCTTACTGGAATTGTATCTTTCATCGGTTCTATCCCCTCCTTTTCCGTCCACTACCAACCTACTTATGTGAAAAAGTAGGCTTTCGTTTTTCCATAAACGCATTCAGTCCTTCTTTTACGTCTTCTGTATGAAACACTTGTTTAAATAAATCTGCTTCTAGCTCAATCGCTTCGTTGAAATTCAGTTCCATCCCTTGATTTACTGCTTTTTTAATACGCGATAACGGTTCAAGGGAATAACCACTCATTTTTCCTGCCATCTTCATCGCTTCTGTGATTCCTTCACCCGTCGCCGTTACTTGGTTAACGAGACCAATACTTTTCGCCTCTGCCGCCGACACCGATTCTCCTGTGTACATCATTTCTTTCGCTTTTGCTTCTCCAACAAGTCTTGGCAAGCGCTGCGTTCCTCCTCCACCTGGAAAAATGCCTAGCTTGATTTCCGGTAACCCAATCGTCGCTTGCTCTTCCGCTATTCTGATGTCAAAAGCTAACGCTAATTCACATCCGCCACCGAGAGTTAATCCATCAAGAACGACGATCGTTGGCTTTGGAAAGGCGTCAATTCGATTCAATACGTCATGACCTTCCATAACGGACTTTTTCATGTCCTTATTGCCAATCATTTCAGGGAACTCTTTAATATCAGCCCCAGCGACAAACGCTTTTTCCCCTGCTGTTGTGAAAACGACAGCAACAGCTTCGTTATCATGTTCAAGCGAATCAAATACGTCTCCTAGCTCTTTAAACACTTGTTTACTTAATACATTCAACGGAGGTCGATCAACCGTTATCGTAGCTACGCCGTCCTTCTTTTCCACAGATACATATTCCTTCATTATGAACACCCCTCTTTTATGCTTTTTCGTACGTATACCAACCTTGACCCGTTTTTCGTCCTAACGTCCCTGCTTTGACTTTGTCTTCGATACATTTAGCCGGTTTATCTTCTGGATCACCTGTTTCGGCGTACCGCTGCTGGTTCACGTAATACGCGACGTCAATTCCTGATAAATCCATTAACGCAAACGGTCCAATCGGATGTTTAAGTGCTTTCGTAGTAATAAGATCGATATCTTGGAAACTAGCATACCCTTCCTCATATAGCTTGACCGCTTCTTTTGATAAAGCTCCGAGAATACGATTCGCAACAAAACCTGAAATTTCTTTGTTCAAAAGAACGGCAGTACGATTGATTTTTTCACATAACTCCATCGTTACTTGCACCGTTTCTTCTGACGTCTGCTCACTTCTAACGACCTCCACACAATCCATGATGAGAGGAGGAAAGAAAAAGTGCATGTTACATACTTTTTCTGGACGACTTGTTGCGTCAGCCAATAACGAACTTACAATCGTTGAACTATTCGTTGCCAAAACGGCATGTTTTGGTGCGATCTCATCAAGTTCGGCAAACACGCTTCGTTTGACGTCCAATTTTTCAACGACAGCTTCAATGACAAAGTCAGCGTTCGATGCTGCTTCTTTCAAACTTGTTGTGAAAGCCAAGCGCGAAAATGCGGCTACCTTTTCTGCTTCCGTAATCTTCCCTTTTTGAACCCATTTATCTATTTGGTATGCCAATGATTCCTTTGCTTTTCCAAGCGATGTTTCGTTCACATCTTGAATGACCGTTTCACATCCACCTAGTGCACATAACATCCCGATTTGATGCCCCATCGATCCTGCCCCAACAACACACACGTTTTGCAAACTATTTCCTTGCATTTTCGTTTCCTCCTTTAATAGAACTTCATTTTATCTCAGTTCAAACTCCGTTGACTAACCAGTTAGTATGTTCAAAGCAGAGGACCAGCAACGATCCTGTATACACTCTCGTTTAAGGTTACTCCGCGTTAATTCCATTCAAGAAGATTTCCAAATATATTTCCGCTACTTCATAGTCAGGAACGGGACCGTTTGGGTTGAACCACTGGTAACTCCAGTTACATGCACCTAAAACTGCGAAAGTAATCATATCTGAACGAAGATCGTTTCGGAATTCGCCTTTGCCCATGCCCTCATCAATAATTCCGTTTAGCTGAGAAAAGAACTTATCTCTCGTAGGGATGATTTGCGACAAATGCTCCTCACTCAAATTGCGCATCTCTCGGTAAAAAACCCTTGCACTCGTTCCTTGCGTTTTAATACTGCTCAATAACATGAAGACAACTTCAAACAACTTTGTTTTACTATCTTTCTTTACGTCTTCCACTATTTCCTTCTGTCTATGAACAATATCATTAATATAACGAAGATGAATATCCATCAATAATTCTTCTTTACTTTTAAAATAATAGTAAAACGTTCCCTTCGTTACACTTAATTCATCAACAATATCTTGGATCGACGTTTCACTAAACCCTTTTTTTTCGAATAAAACAATGCTTTTTTCTAGTATTTTTTCCTTCACAACTATGACCCTCTCTTTATCGGCTATTTTCCACACATTATAACACAGAGAGACGCTGTATTTTAGGTCATCGCGTGCGTTCCTCCATCCACCACTACTGTGTCTCCCGTAACAAAATCAGCTGCTCTTGACGCTAGAAAAACGGCCGCACCTTTAAGGTCATCCTCCGAGCCAAATCGATTTAACGGCGTCCTTTCTAGAATTTGGTCACCTCCTTGCTCGATAATCACTTTCGATATTTTTGTTGGGAAAAATCCAGGAGCAATGGCATTCACATTGATATTATATTGTCCCCATTTCACTGCCAAATCTTTTGTGAAAGTCATGACGGCACCTTTGCTCGTATTATACCCAATCGTATCCATGAGCTCCGGATCTGTTCCGCCAAACCCTGCCACAGAGGCAATGTTAATGATTTTTCCAGCCTTTTGTTCGATCATCACTTTACCTACCGCTTTGGACATCAAAAATGTACCTGTAACATTCACATCGATGACTTTTTTCCAAGCTTCCACCGGCATCTCAACGGCAGGAGCTCCCCATGTTGCTCCACTGTTGTTCACGAGAATATCAATTCTGCCAAACGTATCCATTGTTTTACTCACAACCGCTTCCACATCTTCTTCTTTCGTCACATCACAAGTCAACGCAAGCGTTTTTGTCCCAGCCTTTTGCAACTCATCGCTCACTTCTTGACAAGCCTCTAATTTCCGCGAACAAAGAACGACATTGGCTCCTGCTTCGGCATAAGCTTTTGCGATTTGTTCGCCAAGTCCTCGGCCACCCCCTGTAATGATTGCCGTCTTATTTGTTAAATCAAATAATTCCTGTACACGCATCTAATAACCCTCCATCTCTAAAACTATGAATATTGTTTTAATTCTAGTTTTGCTACTGATCGTCGGTGCACTTCATCAGGCCCATCAGCAATTCGGAGCGTTCGAGCCGTTGCCCAGTGATGAGCGAGTGGCGTATCATTGCTTACTCCTGCACCACCAAACGCTTGAATTGCTCGATCAATCACGCGAAGAGCCATGCTTGGTGCAACGACTTTAATCATCGCGATTTCTTTTTTGGCGACTTTGTTTCCGACAGTATCCATCATGTATGCTGCCTTTAATGTTAAAAGCCTTGCCTGTTCAATATCTATTCGTGACTCAGCTATCCACTCACGGATCACTCCTTGATCGGCTAACGGTCTACCGAAAGCCACTCGATTTGTTACCCGTTTACACATTTCCTCTAATGCTCTTTCCGCAGAACCAATAAGGCGCATACAATGATGAATCCTCCCTGGTCCAAGCCTTCCTTGAGCAATCGCAAATCCTTTCCCTTCGCCCCACAATATATTCGATGCAGGGACTCGAACATTGTTATAGTCAATTTCCGCATGTCCATGAGGAGCATGATGATAACCAAACACAGGTACATTCCGATTAATTGTTACTCCAGGCGAATCTAACGGAACGAGAATCATCGATTGTTGCTCGTATCGGTTCGCGTCGGGATCTGTTTTCCCCATAAATATCGCTACTTTACATCGCGGATCACCGCCACCGGAAGACCACCATTTCCGTCCGTTAATCACATAGTCGTCACCGTCTCGAACGATACTAGCACCGATATTTGTTGCGTCTGATGATGCTACATCCGGCTCTGTCATCGAAAAACACGAGCGAATGTCCCCATTTAATAAAGGAGTAAGCCATTTTTCCTGTTGCTCCTTCGAACCGTATCGTACGAGTACTTCCATGTTCCCTGTATCAGGTGCGTTGCAATTAAAAGCTTCAGGTCCAATCATCGATCTTCCCATGATTTCACAAAGAGGCGCATATTCCAAGTTAGTTAGACCCGCGCCTCTTTCACTGTCTGGCAAAAATAAATTCCAAAGGCCTGCTTCCTTTGCTTTCGCCTTCATCTCATCCATGACTGGAGGTACGGATTTCCACGGGTTCGCTTGCATGTCAATAAACTCATCGTACACTCGCTCATTCGGATAAACCGTTGTTTCCATAAACGTTTCTACTTGCTCTTGCAACTTTTTTACTTTGTCAGAGTAATCGAAATTCATGTTTCCCACGCCTTTCATACGTTCTACTTTCGAGGGTTGTTCTGTTTACTAACCGGTCAGTATGTTTCTAATATACGTTAATTAGTCTGATTATTCAACCTTTACTTCATAAAAAAATGACGCAAATGAAAAGCGTCATCAACATACGCATAGTTGTCAAGAGGGTTTGTGCGATCTTAAACAAAACAATAGATTATCAACTTTTGGAATCACTTCGGTTCGATTTCGGTGAAAAGACACCATTGAACCGTTAACACAACCTCAATATCACACATTTACAATTAAAATCGGTTGTCAGGGTGAAGGTTGTTTTGCATTTCTTCTTGTACTCTGTTGACGTCCTCTGTTGAAGCTTCCGTTTGGACATACCATCCTTTCGAATGCATCGTTTCATATAGTTCTAATTGATTACTACTAGCTTTTTGAAAACAATTTTGGTAAATGTCCCTCAATTCTTTATGACTCGTTTCTAACAATGTGTTTGAAACGCTTCGACACCTTCCCTTTTCTAATTCCAGACAAAGTTGCAACATTTCTCTATCAGTTAAACCGCGACCTTCCATGTTATTTGGCATGTTCTTCCCTCCTCATTATTGAGTTAATCCTGACCTATTAAAATATGTAGAAATTTCACCTACATTTAGCTGATGTATCTCCGCCAACTTTTCTAGAAGCGTTTTAAGCTCCACATCGTCACACTGAGATGCACACCAATTCATCGTTTTAGCTGTAATTTCTTCGGCACGAATTTCATCTTCAATCGACGACAACTCTTTTTTCGTCATATGATTCATTCCATCACCTCCAATTAGCATAGTATCTACTTTTTAGTATGGATTTCTGTCTCGATTTTTATCCAAAAATGTCTAAAAGGTTAGGCTAATTGGTCGTAAACCCTCTAATAAATACGTTACTACTCAAATGAAATTCACTTCAGTTGTCTAGAGACTGTTAATACAGGTATAATTTCGGATAATACGTACAATATTATATCTGATTTAAGTAGATTCCAATCACATTCATTGACCAGAGGAGAGGAGCTATATAACATGCCAGAAGGTCCCGAAATTAGAATAGCTGCCGATCAAGTAGAAAAAGCAATCAAAGGTCGACCAATCCTCGAGATTTTTTTTGCCTTTGAAAGATTACAAGGTTATGAGGAAATGTTAAAAGAAGCGAACGTTACACGAGTTGATACGAAAGGAAAAGGAATGTTAATTCGCTTTGACTGTGGATTAACGATTTATTCTCACAACCAACTTTATGGGAAATGGATTATTCGCAATTCGTATAACTACCCTAAAACGAATCGACAACTTCGACTTGCGATTCATAATGAACAGAAGTCTGCCCTTTTATATAGTGCGTCAGATATTGAAGTATTACGAGATGAAGAGGTACAAGGTCATCCGTTTATTGCAAAAGTGGGCCCGGATATTTTAAGTGAAGACGTAACCGTTAGCGATCTTTTAAGTCGTTTTACGAGCAAACGATTTTACCGAAGAAAATGGACATCCCTTTTACTAGATCAATCATTTGTTGCGGGGATTGGGAATTATTTGCGAAGCGAAATCCTTTACGTTGCAGGAATCAATCCGATGACTCGTCCGATCGATTGCAGTCCAGACCAGTTAGAACGAGCAGCTCAAGCGACGATTGACCTCATGTGGCAGTCGTATGAGCATAATGGTATTACGCTAGATTTTAACCTCGCTTCTCAGTTAAAAGCGAAAGGTCAAAACCGTAATCAGTATCGCCATTGGGTTTTTAATAGAGAAGAGCAATCTTGCCGCACATGTGGAACACCGATCTTGAAATTTCAAGCTGCGAGCAGACGTTGTTATTACTGTCCCTCTTGCCAAAGCGATGAATACAATTAGAGAAGGAAGGATTAAACCGAATTATCTTTTTAAATTAATAATATATCAAATCAACTCACCAATCGTTGTCACAGGAGCCCGGACAAGTTTCATGATCTCTTGAATATGCTTTTCATTAACGGATAATAAAACACAGGTAGAGGGTCCAGCTGACTGGTTGAAATCTATCCCACAGCTAGGATTCAATTGAAGATTTAAACTTGCGCTTTGAGCAAACTGGTCTGCTTCATAGGAAATTCCTTGTGACCCTACAGGTAATATGTCTCGAACATTTGGATATCCTCTTAATTTTATTAAATCTCCTAAAGACACTATCTCTTTATCATTTGGATGAATCTCATACTGAGGACCGCTTTTGGGCACTCCTATACAAACGACTTTATCTCCTGATAGGGATTTTCCAATGGAGAAGTCCTTTTGATCAACTAGCCCTAGAATCGTCACTCCAATACCAGTTTGAACGGTCGGAACATTTTCCTCTGAGCTACCAGTAAACTGAACATCCTCAAAAATACCGACTTCACGGACGTATCGCTTTATTTCTGAAAGTATCTTATCTCCTACAGAATCCATTTCAACTGTTAAACAATCAATTACCATAAAAGGTTTGGCACCACAAGAAATGATCTCAAACAATGGAACGCGAGTAGCAAACTGAGCAATGATCTCTTCACTCACTTTCACTACATCTTGAGCTTTACTTCCTATGCCACCGTCTGAATCACATGCAATAGCGATATACTGCATATCGTTAACAGCCATCAAGGTAAGATCACGCTGTTTCTTCAATAAATTCGCAGGGTTTTGAATATACATTTACCCACTCCTTATCTCTAAAAAATTTATTTCTAGTAACACTATGAACACAGTGGATAATTTCTTCTACCTTTGTCTATTGTAAGACTAGGTTATCAATGATATCATTATTTCAAATTTACATGTTTCCTGAATCTAAAAGAGGAGGAAAATGCCGTGAAAGAAAGTAAAAAAAGATACGTGGAAGCAATGAGGATGCTTAAGCTAACAAGCAGAACTTTCTACATCCCTATAACGCTGTTAGAACCTACGTTGAAAAAAACGGTAGCATCAGCCTATTTATGTATGCGTGCCATTGATGAAATAGAAGATCATGAGGACCTCGAACCAGCAACAAAAGATTATTTACTCCAAGAAACGAGTTCTCTTTTAAAACATCCATTTGATCATAAGGCCTACCTTCAGCTCATATCACCTTACTCTCATCAATTACCTGAAGTAACGTTGAAACTAGGTGATTGGATAACTTTCTGTCCATCGGGTATTGTAAATAAAGTACAGGAATCAACTAGCATCATGGCTGATGGGATGTCAAAATGGGCTAGAAAAGATTGGCACATCAAAAGCAAAGAAGACTTAAATGATTACACGTATTATGTCGCAGGACTAGTCGGAGTGATGCTTTCAGATATTTGGGAATGGCGAGACGGCACGAAAACAGATCGTGATTTAGCCATTGCCTATGGAAGAGGACTTCAAACGGTTAATATTCTTCGAAATCAGCAAGAGGATCTCGAGCGAGGTGTAACCTTCCTCCCATATGGTTGGGACACGGATGATTTATTTCATTACGCAGAAAAAAATCTAGCTTTAGGTGATCAATATATGAAAGATATTGATAGCAGGAGCGTTCTGTTATTCTGCAAAGTTCCATTAGCACTAGCGAAGAAAACACTTCAAGCTATGAAAAATGGAAGAGAAAAAATGTCCCGCTCTCAAGTGGAATCAACAGTGGAAGAAATAAAGAAAAGCATCTAATGGACGATTTTTGGAGAAGGGTGATTTATCATCCATCCATGAAATCGTCCCTTTCTTTGCCACTTCATATTCTTTCCTAGCGCTTCTTATGTTGCTAAAAATGAAATACATATATCCTTTAAAAACATCAAAAAGAGGCATATCAAAAAGTTCAAAAACTTAATGGCTGCCTCTTTAAATTTAATATGTGCGTTTTGACTATGGATAAGGAGTCACTTGCTTTTAAATTGCGTTAAAAATTTGAATAACAGTTAACCAAAAAGAACTTTCAAATCTTTCATTATTTAAAAATCGAGAAAAACCTTCCTAATTTCCCTTTAGGTTTTTTTATCGATTCTTCTAAACGTTTATTAAAATCATTTTGCGAACGCCATTCTTGTTTTTGCTCTTCCCGCATATTTTGTATTTCTTTTTGTAAAAATTGACTTTTTTGTTTTTCTTGTTCTAGCATTTTTTCGTAGTTCGTTTTTTGCTGTTCGGTTAATTTTTCAATTTTCACTTGCGTTTTCTGCGCTGAATTCCCAATACCAGAACTTATTACATGATGATCTTGCTGGAGCTGTGCAACCTTTGTTTTTAGCTGAGACATATCGTTTGCAAGTTGAACATTCATTTCTCGGCTAGCTGCGAGTTCCTTGGCTAAGAAGCTCATAAATTCATGTAACTGGTTCGGATCGTCAGGCAAATTGTTATATGTATCGGCTACCGTAATCTCTTTAGATCCCTCTAACCTGTCCTTTTGCTGAGTCACAATGTCTTTTGCTGTATCGTCTAGGGATTTATTCGTATCGCGTAACGCTATAAGTGCTTCAACGTCAGATTGAACAAAGATACGTCGATCTTCATCCTTAAAAAACTCATATCCATTTCGCTCTAAGATTTGTCCATACTTTCGAACAGTAGGGGTAGCTATTCTAACTGTTTCTGCCACTTCCTTTGTAGTAAACGATCGTTCATTTTGTTGAATATCATGTCGCATAGCGGGTCTCCCTTTCTATTAAACGTGCACTTTTTGAGATAGAATCGCACTATATATCGCCCAACGATACGAAATATAAAAGCTTATTTCTATAGGTAATCTATGAAAGATAAGAAATAATGTATTCGGAAATATCAACAGCCTCAACGATAATTTTATCAAGCATATTAGCTTGATTCAAGTTACGAATTTGGTTTAATAGTATATCGCTTTAGCATTCGAACAATAAACATGAGTATTATCTTTATGTATCGGGTGCCGATACGGTTCCAGATTATCAACAATACACCAGCTGAATTCACTTAATTTGAAACAGTGAGTTGCACTAGAAGAGGTAATCATTTGTTTTACTTTTTGTTTTGTTATCTAGGGTCTACCCTATCATATATGGAAATTTTAATGAATTTGTCCTTCATACCGCCTAGTGATACAGGGGAAAAATAATTTTCTTGCGTGTATTTATATGTTAGGAGTTTGTATTAACAAGGTAGGTAACCGTTTCACTCTTAATTAAACTAATCATATCACATTATTAGATACATATCGCTTTAATATTACACATTAAATATCCATTGAGGTACATTGAGTCTAAAGGTCTTCTACTGTATCGCCTATATTTGTATTCGTATCGTTTCCCGCTATAAACACTGTCAAGTAGTTTGAGCAAGATTTATCAATCGCTTTCACTTTAATCTTTGAGGATATCGGGATTCACGCTGATACAACTTTTAATGTTCCTTTATTGATTCATTCCGTACTCTACCTTTCATACGACATTTCCCGGGAAACTTTGATATATTTCCTCGCATTTTTCATATCTCTCTTTAACAAATGTTCTTGTACAAATACACTTAGTATATAGCCTTAGGCGATATACTCTCAATTAGTGAGTCTTACTATTTTAATTGCCGTTTTATTGCTTTCCTTGGAGTAATAATTTTGCAATTGACTACTGTATATCGTCTTTACTATTAAGTGTAAAGGGGTTTCGTGATGAATTTGTAGAGTTTGTATCGCCCAGCGATATGATACACACCTGCTTTTTTTAAAAAGAAAAAAACTAGAAATGACGATTAAGTAAAGAAAAAGAAGAGATCACTCTTTTAAAGTGAAATTTCGAGATCACTTTCTGAAATTATATATTTTTAATAAGAGATTTTGCAGTGAAATTAATATATATCGGGTAGCGCTATGAATACTCCCGCCACTTAATTTCTAACGAAATTTGAAGTGGGGGTTTCTAGGGTATCGACTTTCAAGATGACGATTAACCGCTAGTGGAGTTGACACAGTGGTGTGCTAAAAACACCCAACCCCGCTATCCCATTGGTCTTGCCTTTGGGATTACTTTTTTTATTGTAAAACCAATGAAGTTGGTTTCAATAATGTTTGAACACTTGAAATTGTCTCTTCAAACGCT
>NZ_JARZHF010000006.1 GCF_029891575.1 Salipaludibacillus daqingensis
CGGGGTTGGGTGTTTTTAGCACACCACTGTGTCAACTCCACTAGCGGTTAATCGTCATCTTGAAAGTCGATACCCTAGAAACCCCCACTTCAAATTTCGTTAGAAATTAAGTGGCGGGAGTATTCATTTGTGTCTGTTTTCGATATACTTTTACTGTAGTTTCATTCATGGATAAAATGAAAATAAACATACTGTAAACGGGGAAACCCGATAAATTAGAAGAGGTGACGAGATTGAGTATTTGGTTCACAGAGAAACAAACAGAGAATTTTGGTATTACCGCAAAAATCAAGCAGACGTATGTCAGTGAAAAAACAGATTTTCAACAACTGGATATGGTCGAAACAGAAGAGTTTGGCAACATGCTTTTACTTGACGGCATGGTTATGACAACAGAAAAAGATGAGTTTGTGTATCACGAAATGATCGCGCACGTTCCACTTCACACCCATCCCAACCCAAAGAAAGTCCTCGTCGTTGGTGGGGGAGACGGTGGCGTCATTCGAGAAATTCTTAAGCACCCTGAAGTAGAAAAAGCAACACTCGTTGATATTGATGGCAAAGTCATTGAGTATTCCAAACAGTACTTGCCGACAATTGCTGGCAAATTGGACGACCCTCGTGTAGACGTCCAAGTGGACGACGGTTTCATGCACATAGCCAAAAGTGAAAAAGAATATGACGTGATTTTGGTTGATTCCACGGAACCCGTTGGTCCAGCCGTCAACTTATTCACGAAAGGTTTCTATGAAGGTATTGCCAAAGCATTAAAAGATGATGGTGTTTTTGTTGCGCAAACGGACAACCCTTGGTTCCAACAAGACCTGATTCGAAATGCATACCAAGACGTGTCGGAGACGTTTCCAATTACACGACTATACACTGCCAACATTCCAACGTACCCAAGTGGCCTTTGGACATTTACACTCGGTTCAAAAACATATGATCCACTAGAAGTAACGGAAGAACGCTTCCATGAGTTAGATACGAAATATTACACAAACGACATCCACCGTGCTGCTTTTGCCTTGCCTAAGTTCGTGGCTGATTTGTTGAAAAAATAAGGGGGGAATCGGATGTTTTTCGATGAAGGTTACTCAGGAAGAAAATTTATTATGGCCGATAAATCCTATGACGAAGGAGATATCGTGCTGTTTGGAATGCCAATGGACTTCACCGCTAGTTTTCGCCCAGGCTCTCGCTTCGGTCCAAACCGAATTCGAGAAGCGTCCATCGGCCTAGAAGAATACAGCGTCTATTTGGATCGGCATTTAGAAGAGATTTCAGTGCACGATGCCGGCGACATGCTATTGCCATTCGGAAATGCAGCGAAAAGCATTGATATGATTGAACAGTTTGCCGATCAGCTCGTTGCGGAAGGGAAGTTTCCCGTTGGACTCGGTGGCGAGCATTTGGTCACGTGGCCAATCATCCGCTCAATGTTCAAAAAACACGATGATCTCGCTGTCATTCATATTGATGCTCATGCCGATTTAAGAGAGTCCTATGAAGGGGAAGCACTCTCTCACTCGACACCGATTCGCAAATCATGCGAACTAATCGGACCGGAAAATGTCTACTCATTCGGTATTCGTTCAGGCATGCGTGAAGAATTCGACTATGCAAAAGAGTCTGGCATGCACATGAGCAAGTTTGAGGTGGCCGCACCATTAAAGCAGGTGCTTCCGAAGCTATCAGGACGCCCTGTATATGTGACGATAGACATTGATGTTCTCGATCCAGCATTTGCGCCTGGTACGGGGACAGCTGAAGCGGGTGGAATCTCATCGAAAGAGCTTCTAGAAGCGATCCATTTGATTGCTGGATCTGATGTAAATGTTGTCGGCTGTGACCTAGTCGAAGTTGCCCCAGCTTATGATCCATCAGAACAAACGTCGATTGCAGCAAGTAAATTCATCCGTGAAATGCTACTTGGCTTTAAAAAATAAGAATACGAGAGCCTCATTTCGGTTGAATACTGAATTGGGGCCTTTTGTTTCTAGCAACCCAATTCACTAGCATGGTAAAAGAAAGGTCACTAGAGCGACTGGCTAGTGCCCCTAAAACGAGCATTATGGTAAAAGAAAGGTCACTAGAGCGACTGGCTAGTGCCCCTAAACGAGCATTATGGTAAAAGAAAGGTCACTAGAGCGACTGACTAGTGCCCCTAAACGAGCATTATGGTAAAAGAAAGGTCACTAGAGCGACTGACTAGTGCCCCTAAACGAGCATTATGGCAAAAGAAAGGTCACTAGAGCGACCAACTAGCGCCCCTAAACGAGAACGATTAAACCTGCCTCTTGAACTCGTGCTACCTTTTTCGTTATAATAGATAAGTTATTAAAAGGAAGGATCAGGTGATCAAACGCCATGTCTTCAAGCGGACTAGCAGTAACGATTGAAATGAAAACAACCATCAAAGATGGCAAGCGAAAAGAAGTCCATACGATGGAAGCGACCGGTGAACTATTTCAGCGTGGACAACTGACCGTCCTTCGTTTTTCGGAACCGAAAGAAGAAGGACAAGAGCAATCCACAACGCAGACGGTAAGGCTTACCGATGAAGGAATGACTGTTCAGCGCAAAGGTGCGATTACGATGAATCAACGGTTTATCCCGGGAGTAGAGACGGAAGGGATGTATCATAGTGCTTTCGGACCGATGAGTATGCGGACAGATACGAGTAAAATAGATTATGACTGGGATCAAGACGCACAGGAAGGGTTTATTGTGTTGCAATATGCGCTCGAGCTGCAAGGGTCTGATACTGGAAATTACGATATGTACGTAAAAATCAAGGAGGTTTAAACGAACCATGAGCCAAGTAGAAAAGTTAAAAGATGGCCTGAAAGATCAGCTTATTGCAGCTGTGAAAAAAGCCGAACTAGCATCAGAGGAACAAATACCGACGATCATTATTGAAACACCAAAAGACAAAACGCACGGTGACTTCGCATCGAATCTAGCGATGCAATTAGCCCGTGTTGCAAAAAAAGCACCTAAGATGATTGCCGAAGATATTGAAGCGAATTTCGATTATGAAGCAGCTCAAGTAGAAAAACTCGACATTGCCGGACCGGGATTCATTAATTTTTTCATGAAAAAAGATTACTTAACAGACATTGTCGCCACCGTTCTTAGTCAAAAAGAAGCATTCGGTGAAACAAATGTCGGGAATGGCAAAAAAGTTCAAGTGGAGTTTGTTTCGGCAAACCCAACAGGGACGTTGCACCTTGGACATGCTCGTGGAGCGGCAGTCGGAGATTCGTTAAGCCACGTGTTGGAAAAAGCAGGTTACGAGGTAGCGAGAGAGTATTACATTAACGATGCAGGAAATCAAATTGACAATTTAACACTATCGTTAGAGGCGCGTTACTTACAAGAGTTAGGCGAAGACGTAGCGATGCCTGAAGATGGTTACCAAGGCAAAGATATCATTGGATTTGCGAAAGAAATCGTGGATAACTATGGAGATCGTTTTAAAGATGTGGAAGTGGAAGGCCGACGGGAATTTTTCCGTGAGTACGGATTGAAGCGTGAGTTAGATAAGCTGAAAAACGACTTAGCGGACTTTCGCGTTGAGTTTGACAACTGGTTCTCAGAATCATCCCTTTATACGAACAATAAAGTAGTGGAAGCTTTACAAGAGTTGACAGAACGAGGCGAAACATACGAGCAAGATGGCGCTACATGGTTCCGATCTACGACATACGGCGACGATAAAGATCGAGTACTCGTGAAAAGCGATGGCTCTTATACGTATTTAACACCGGACATTTCTTATCATAAAGATAAGTTTGCTCGTGGATTCGATGAATTGATCAACATTTGGGGAGCGGATCATCACGGCTACATCCCACGGATGAAAGCGGCGATCCAAGCTCTTGGTCACAAAGAAGACGAGCTAGACGTTCAAATTATCCAAATGGTCAACTTGTTTGAAAACGGCGAAAAAGTGAAGATGAGTAAACGAACGGGGAAAGCCGTAACGATGCGAGAGTTGATGGAAGAAGTTGGCATTGATGCAACGCGTTACTTCTTTGCCATGAGAGCAGCCGACACCCATCTCGACTTTGATTTGGACTTGGCGAAATCGAGCTCCAATGAAAACCCTGTTTACTATGTGCAATACGCGCACGCTCGTATTTGTAGCATGATTCGCCAAGGTGAAGAGAAAGGATTTACCGTTGATACAAACGCAGATCTTTCTAGCCTTAAAGCCGAGAAAGAGCAAGATTTAATGAAAAAAATTGGAGAATTTCCGGAAGCAGTTGCAGATGCGGCGAAACGCCGATCTCCACACCGCATCACGAATTACGTTCACGAATTAGCGCAAGCGTTGCATAGTTTTTATAATGCAGAAAAAGTGATTAGTGAGGACGAAGCATTAACAAAAGCTCGCCTAGCTTTAATGGAAGCTGTCAGAATCACATTAAACAATGCGCTCCGTCTTGTCGGCGTAAAAGCCCCAGAAAAAATGTAATAGATAGTTGGAATCCCCTCGCCGGTCGAGGGGATTTTTTGGTTGTTGTTGTGGCGGATATTTGCTATGGGAGGTGGAGATGAAGGTGGTAAAGACTATTTAGTGCCCTTAAAAGAGCAATTTTGATTGAGTAAGGACAGTAGAGAAGGCGACTAGTGCCCCTAAACGAGCAATATGGCAAAAGAAAGGTCACTAGAGCCCCCGTCTGCCGTCTAGCCCCCAAAAAAAGCAATTTAACAAATTAATCTTTCTATCCATTCCTCGTAAGAAAAATTTACATAATTAAATTTTAGAAAAATATAGATGTACGTACCTCTTTCTGTTAGGATAGAGAGAGCTTATAGTTGTCAAACTATAATGGAACAAATGACGTACAATGGTTGCGTTATCAAACAAAAGAAGGTGAAAAAAATGCAAGAAGTTATTTTAGCGTTAATTGCAGGGGCGATTGTAGGATTTGTTTTTGCGCTTATTAAGCTACCTATACCAGCACCACCAGCACTACCAGGTGTCATGGGTATATTTGGAGTCTACTTAGGTTTCAAATTATTCCAGTATGTTTCTACTACATTTTTTGGATAGAAAATCGAATCATGGCATAACCTAACCACATCTGCGACAGAACGATGGAGGGTGAAGCAAATGCCATGGACGAAAGACCGAAATAAAGACGCGATATATTTTGAAAAGGAGGGGAAGGGAATTCCGCTCCTTTTTGTGCATCCGCCTTCTATGGGGCACGTGACGTTTCGTCGGCAAAAACTAGAATTAGCAAAATATTTCACCGTGATAACAATGGATCTTCGCGGAAACGGAAGGAGCGGTCATGACGGCAGGCCGCTTTCAATGGAATTACTTGCAGACGATGTTATAAGAGTGCTAGACGCAGCCAAAGTGAAAAATGCGGTCATTTGTGGATATTCAAACGGGGGATCAATCGTACAAGAAACAGCGATTCGCTATCCTAAACGAGTTCGTGGACTCATTTTAATGGGTGGATTTTCTGAAGTGAGCACATTTTTACTGAAAAATGAATTTCGTATCGGTATTCTCGCAGCAAAAGCAAAACAAATGAAACTCATTTCCATTGCTTTAGCAATCGCTCATGAACGAGAGTGGAGTATAAGGAAAGATTTGTCGGACTATATTTTACGAATGTCGCCTGAGTTATTAGAAGAATACTATCGAATTGGACTTGAATACAAAGCGACGGATCGGTTGAAGGATATCAATTGCCCAATCCTCCTTCTCTATGGTAGTAGGGATGAATACGTTCACGACTACCGACTTCCCTTTGAAAAATACGCACCAGGTCCGGTTCAGACAGTGCTTATTGATGACGTAGCCCATCAACTTCCGACAAAACGAGCATCCGCCGTCAAACAAATTGTAAAGCAATTTGTATCAAATACAGCCTAATCCACCAACTGACAAATAAAGGTACTGCGCTCATTCATTGAGTGCAGTACCTTTTATGTCTACTTAATGATTATTTCAACAATCTTAAGCCATTTAAAATGACGAGAATCGTACTTCCTTCATGACCAATGACGCCAAGAGGAAGGGAAAGCTGTTGAGCAAAATTCGCAGCAATCAACAGTAAAATCACAGAAACGGAGAACACGAGATTTTGTTTTACGATTCGATTTAACCGACTAGATAATTTAAAGGATGAATTAATTTTTTTTAACTCACTCTTCATCAAAACAATGTCAGCCGTATCAATGGCAACGTCGGTTCCAGAACCCATCGCAATCCCGATGTCTGCTTTGGCCATGGCAGGGGCATCATTGACGCCGTCACCAACCATCACCACCGAGCCGTACTTTTCTCGTAAACGTTCAATCTCAGAAACTTTCTGTTCTGGAAGACAATGCGATATCCAGTCATCCAATCCTGCTTCCACTGCGATGGATTTCGCTGTCGCTTCATGATCTCCAGTAATCATAATCGTTTTCATACCTAGTTTGTGCAAGTCGGCAATTAATTCTTTAGCTTCTTCACGAATCTCATCTTTGATCGCTAACATCGCAGCAACTTCATTGTTCCGAGAGATGTACACAACTGTTTTTCCTTCCCCTTGCCACTTTTCTTCAAGTGTATGATCGATCGAAGGATTGCTTTGAAATTGGCTCATCATCTCAAAATTCCCAATCATCCATGTTTCTTCGTTGATTTGAGCTTTCACACCATAGCCGGTTATATCTTCACTGGATTGAATCATTTCAGCCCCATTTACTTTTTCCTTATCACCAAAAGCAACAATCGCTTTCGCTAACGGATGATTCGACTGCCTTTCAATCGAAACAGCATTAGCAAGAATTTGATTACGGTCATTCTCATGAAAAATATGAAAATCCGTCACAGTCGGTTCGCCTTTTGTAATCGTCCCTGTTTTATCAAACGCAATGGCCTGAGCTTTGGATAGCTGCTCCAAATAGGTGCCACCTTTCATTAACACACCGCGTCTTGCTCCGTTGGAAATCGCTGCAAGAAGTGCCGGCATCACTGACGCAACAACAGCACAGGGAGACGCCACAACGAGAAGCACCATCGCCTGATAGAAGGTTTCTTGAAACGGAGCGCCAAAGACAAAAGGAGGAACAACAAGCATGAGAGCAACGAGAATTAACACGGTAATCACGTAAGGTCCTTCCACTTTCTCAATGAATTGCTGCGTAGGTGGACGGTTGGATTTAGCCTGTTCCACGAGCCGGATCATTTTTTGAAAAAGAGAGTTGGCGTTTTCTTTCGTCACTTCCACAACGATAGAGCCACGCTCATTCATCGTTCCATTAAAAACGTCATCGTCGATATCTTTATTCACAGGAACAGATTCCCCCGTGATGGTGGATTCATCTATGGATGTTGTTCCACGAGTGACAACTCCATCGGCGGGAACTCGTTCGCCACTGCGAATCATAATCCGGTCGCCAATTTGAAGTTCATCAACCGATACTAATTCGAGTTCTTCTGTATCAGTAACGCGATTTGCTTCTAGTGGTGCCATTTTAACAAGAGCAGATAAATCTTTCTCGCTTTTTTGCCACGTGTAGGTTTCCATTGCACCACTTAAGGAGAAAATAAAGATGAGAATAGCCCCTTCATTCCAATAACCTATCGAGGCCGCTCCTAATGCAGCAAGGATCATTAACACCTCGACATTTAAAGAACGATCTTGGATTAAATCATCTAATCCTTCCTTCGCTTTGTAAAAACCACCGACGCCGTAAGATAGAACGTAAAATATGACTGCTGCCACGCCCCATAAAGATCCTTCTCCAAATTCTGCTAAAAATCCAGCTAATAAAAATCCTCCACCCGCTAACGACATAACTAATTGGCGGTGTAACACGATTTTTTCTAGAAAAGAGGAATAAGAAGACGGTTTTGTTGTCACAGTTGAATTTGCTTGCTCTAATTCCATAGGAATCAGTCCCTTCTTTAGTTGATAAAGACTATCATCGTCAATAAGGCCATTAAACCAGAAATTGCTGCCACCTATTGGTGACAGCAAAAACAATTGTGTTCAAAAACATATGAATGTCAGAAATGAATCACCTTACCCAACAATCTTCCAACTCGAAAAACGTAGTTGATACATGACGCGATAGGGGATAGGATGATTATTTTTTTATAGAAAATATCTCTTACGTTATATTATATTCCCTTTCTTGAATTTATGAAACAAAAACGCTCACAAAAAAGGGGAAAAGAGAGTGGCAATTTTTTCTTTCAGCTTTTCAATGATCGTACGATTTTCGATCGATTCGAGCGTAATCTTTTCCGCACTTTCATAAAAATCCTTCTCAATCTCTTGTTTTGTCGAATGAACCCAATGAGGGCTCTCGATAATGCAGTTGACTTCTTTGTTGACGTGAAAGCTTCGCTTATCAAAGTTCGACGTCCCAATATCCGCTAAATGCTCATCGATAACAAGAACTTTAGAATGATAAAAGCCTTCATAAAATTGCCTTACGTCAGCCCCTGCTTTTACTAAATCGTAAAAATAAGGATAGGCAGCATCTTTAACAAAAGGATGATCCGGATATTTTGGGACGAGTATTTTTACGAGAACACCTCGTTCACAGAGATCTAACAACTTTTGTTTCACTGTTTCTCCTGGAACGAAATAGGGGGTACCGATGAATACGGATTCCTTCGCACGGTTCAACAATTCGATCACCGTTTCAATGACATGACCTCCGTTCGTCGGGACAATCCGGACCGGAGTCGAGTCTTTAAGAGTGACAGGAGCGGAATATAGATCATCTAAACGAACGTTCAACCCGGTTGCTCGATTCCAATCTGTCACAAATTGCTCCTGCAAATCTTTGCTCGCATCCCCTTTAAGGTAAAGGTGGTAATCTCGCCATCGACCCATCTCAGGGTCTCGTCCTAAATATTCATCTCCAACGTTAAACCCACCAATGTATCCGTGAACGCCATCGATGACAGTTACTTTCCGATGATTTCGTTCATTGAGCGAATAAAATAGAAGTGGGAACGTTGGTATATTTGTTTTTGCTAACTGTACACCGGCCTTTTTCAAAGATTTCTTTTCTTTTTTAGAGATAGCATAACCTCCAAAATCGACAAGAAGCCTCACATCTACCCCAGCGATTGCTTTTTCCTTTAGTAGATCGAGATATTTTTGACCGATATGATCGTTGCGAAAAATAAAAAATTGAACGTGAATGTGATCCGTAGCTTTGTCGATTGTTTGAAACATATGATCAAATAATTTGTCTCCATGGGAAAAAAAGTGTAAGTGGCTTTGCCGAATGATGTTTCCCCGTATTTTAGTAAGACGGGAACGATGGATTCGAGTACCAATTATTAAATCGAGAGTGATCCATAGGATAAGGAACAAAAAGATACCAAGAAAAATAATCATACAACCCCAACTTTCAAAATAATCAATATGGGAAATATCATTCCCTATGCGAATGGTATTCAATCATACTTAGAAGGAATCACTATCATTTTCCTTTAAAAATTTTCGCTAGGTAAAGATAGATGAGATTGGACCGATTCAAAAGGAGATAGAAAGCCGAATCGATGCAAGGGCAGAGATTGGACCGATTCACTAAAAGATACAAGACCGAATCGTTCTAAAGATTAAAATAAACAAAAAAAGCTTCTAGTTCTCTTTATAGTTGTTACTAGAAAATGTAACAAATAAGGAGAAAACTCAGAAGCTTCTTCTTGATGATTGGCTAATCTGATAATAGAAAAGTCATGGAAGAGCTCCCATGTTTTCCTACGAACTATCCTTGGCATTACTACTGCACATGTTTCAGATGATTGGAAACATTACCATGTAAAGCTTCGATTTCTGAAATCAAGCCTTTAAGTTCATCCTCCGTCACTTCTTTGGAGAAAAACACAGATTTCCAACCTTTTAGAGAGAAGTAAATCAACCTAAATTGATTCAACAATTGATTATTATTTTTCTCAAATAATGCAATTCGGAATGGCTCTAGTGCAAGAGGAATCACTTTGTTTTGCTCTCGGATGTGGCAGCTAACGTAATATCCTTTTGAAGTGAGCCACTCATAGATCATTCGTTCATGTTCATTTAAGCGATTTTGTTTCCACTCCTTTACAGAAGTGATTCTAGGCCTACTAGATTTAATAGGGATGTGACTAACTAAACCGACAATAACAGCAATGGAGACGACAATGATTAAATCTAACACGATATTACTTCCTTTCAAAATGAATGTAGATTTGTTCTTTACTATCATAAAATGACAAGTAGTGAAAATTCACTTTTATGTCATATGACGTCATTACTTTTACAAATATAACCAAAATGTATTTCGTTAGTTTGTGTAAAAGACAGAAGTAATATCCAATAATCGGAAATTACTTGGTGATTTCGAAGAGAAAATTGTTTTTCGCGACTCAACTAATAAAATTGTAATTATTATTGATAAGTACAAATACTAATCTAATACAACTGAGGGTATTTGTAAATGGTTTAAAGTAAATTAATTTAATAAAGTTGTTTTTTATTTGTTATTTCAACGATTATTAGGAATAGTATCCAAAGTTTGTTCGAACTGTAATAAAGTAGATAAAGAGTAACAATTGAGAAAACTTAATATTAAATGATAAAAAATGACAAAGAGAAGGAAAAAACAACTAAAATATTTCTTGAAGAAATATTCATGAATGAATACTCATTCATAATTATCTGTGCTATAATAAAAATCAAATTGAGGTTGATTACATTGAAAGGAGCTGGTTCCATGAACCCGATTGTTATTAATTGGATCATGTTCATTCTTGTAACCGGTTACGCGGTTTATTTATTCGCATCTTTAGTGCAAACGAGGATGGAATATATCAAGTTAGGCAAGAAAGCAGAATTCATTATGACCATGAAAGAACGTAAAGAGGCCATGATGACGATGGTTTTTGGACAGAAAAAGTTATTGAAGGATAAGAAAAGCGGAATTATTCACGTTATGTTTTTCTATGGATTCCTTCTCGTTCAGTTCAGTGCTATTGATGTAATTTGGAAAGGATTGAATCCTGGTGGACATTTACCATTAGGTCCGTTATATCCGTTTTTTACCTTTTTTCAAGAGATTGTTGTATTAATGATCTTAGTTGCCGTAGTTTGGGCATTCCACCGACGTTACGTGGAAAAGCTTGTACGTCTGAAGCGGAATTTCAAAGCAGGACTTGTTTTAATTTTCATTGGGGGATTAATGATCTCCAAGTTATTTGCAAAGGGAATGGAAATGATCTGGCTAGACAAATCGACAACGGCTGCTGAGCCGATTGCCTCAGGAATTGCTACTGTTTTTGCCGGAATCAGTCCAACAGCAGCATCTGTAGGATTCTTCGTCTTTTGGTGGGCGCACTTGTTGTTCCTATTAATCTTCCTTGTATACATTCCTCAGTCCAAGCACGCGCATTTAATTGCTGGACCGGCGAACGTTTGGGTAGGACCAACGCACAAACGAGGACAATTAGAAGCGATTAATTTCGAAGACGAAGATGCTGAGAAGTTTGGAAAAAATCAAATTGAAGATTTTGATCAAAAACAATTACTAGATTTATATGCTTGTGTGGAATGTGGTCGCTGTACAAATATGTGTCCGGCAACAGGAACAGGGAAAATGCTGTCTCCAATGGACCTTATTTTAAAAATGCGAGACCACTTAACCGATAAAGGGGCGGCAGTTACGTCAAGAAACCCTTGGATGCCAAGTTTTGCATTCAGTCATACGAAAGGAAACCAGCTCGCAGCAACAGGAACAGAAGAAGCAGCAGCTGCGCTGGATTTCAACCCTTACGATGTTAATTTAATTGGGGACGTCATCACAGAAGAAGAAATTTGGGCTTGTACGACATGCCGTAACTGTGAAGACCAATGTCCTGTTATGAATGAACACGTAGATAAAATCATCGACATGCGTCGTTACCTCGTATTAACAGAAGGTAAAATGAATCCAGATTCTCAACGAACGATTCAAAATATCGAAAAGCAAGGTAACCCATGGGGGATTAACAGAAAAGAGCGTGAAAATTGGCGTGATGGACGGGACGATATCGACGTTCCAACAGTGAAAGAATTGAAGAAGAGTGGAGAAGAATTTGAATACTTATTCTTCGTTGGATCCATGGGCTCTTATGATAAGCGTAGTCAAAAGGTCGCTCAATCGTTTGCAAAAATCATGAACGAAGCGGGAATAAAATTTGCGATTCTAGGAAACAAGGAAAAGAACTCCGGTGATACGCCACGTAGAATCGGAAACGAATTCCTATTCCAAGAGTTAGCAACGGCAAATGTGCAAGAATTTGAGAAAAACGGTGTGAAGAAAATCGTCACGATGGACCCTCACATTTACAACTCATTCAAAAATGAATACCAAGACTTTGGACTTGAAGCGGAAGTATTCCACCATTCGGAGCTGTTGTTCCAATGGATCCAAGAAGGTCGAATTAAACCAACACATGAAGTGAACGAGCAAATCGTTTATCATGATTCTTGTTACCTTGGCCGATACAACGATGTATACGATCCACCACGTGAAATTTTAAAAGCGATTCCAGGAATCGAATTAGTTGAAATGGAACGTAACCGTGAAAATGGCATGTGCTGTGGCGCAGGTGGCGGAATGATGTGGACAGAAGAAGATACAGGAACACGGGTCAATGAAGCTCGCACAGAGCAAGCATTAGAGACGAAATCAAGCGTCATTGGTAGTGCGTGTCCATATTGTCTCACGATGTTAAGTGATGGAACAAAAGCGAAAGAAGTAGAAGAAGATGTAAAAACGATGGATATCGTAGAAATTTTAGAAAAATCGATTGTCAAAAAAGAAGAGGCTGTTAGCGTCTAAAAGAGGATATGTGCGTTAATATTTTTCAAAAGATTCGGGTGTCTCTATGGATTATGCGAGACATCCGAATCGTTATGTTTTACAATAGGAGTACAGTTAAAATGAAAGCGCTTCATTTTATTTACTTTAATACCGAGTGAGCGTTCGATCACAAAGCGTTGAGAAGCGTACATTTGCACTTTGTCGACACTCACTTGAGTCATAAAAAGGGGGAAACAGTGTATGAGTAAGACGGTCATTGTCAGTGGAGCAAGAACACCTGTTGGAAAATTAGGAGGTGGACTTTCCAGCTTTACAGCATCTCAATTAGGCGGGAAAGCTATCAAAGGGGCGCTTGATCGAGCAGGACTAGAAGGAAAAGATATTGGTCATGTTATTTTTGGGTCCGTTCTCCAAGGAGGACAAGGGCAATTGCCATCACGACAAGCCATGCACGAAGCCGGAATCCCGTGGGAAACAGAGACAGAAACGATTAACAAAGTATGTGCTTCAGGAATGAGAAGTGTCACATTAGCTGACATTCTCATCCGTGCGAACGAACAAGATACGATCGTTGCAGGAGGCATGGAGTCAATGAGCCAAGCTCCATTTTTCGTCAAAGGAGCTCGGTTTGGCTTTAAAATGGGCGAGCAAAAGTTTCATGACATGATGGTTCATGATGGCTTGACGTGCACATTTACAGGTGTGCACATGGGGAACTACGGAAACAACGTTGCAAAAGAACATAACCTTTCACGAGAAGCACAAGATGAGTGGTCGTACCGCAGCCACCAAAAGGCAGGGGAAGCGATAGAATCAGGCAAGTTTGCCGAAGAGATTGTTCCGGTCGAAGTGCCACAGCGAAAAGGCGACGCCCTCGTCGTGGAACATGATGAATCTCCGAGAAAAGATACAACGGTAGAGCGTTTGGCGAAACTACGCCCAGTATTTGGATCAGACGGGACGATTACCGCTGGAAACGCACCTGGTGTAAATGACGGAGCGGCAGCTGTTGTTTTAATGTCCGAAGATAAAGCGCAAGAACGAGGAATCGAACCTCTAGCAACGATCCTAGCCCATACACAACTTGCTGTGGAACCAGAAAACTTCCCGAAAACGCCAGGACTTGTTATTAATAAGCTGTTAGAAAAAACGGGCAAGTCAGTGGAAGATATAGACTTATTTGAAGTAAACGAAGCATTTGCTGCTGTTTCATTAGCAAGTGGCCAAATCGCAGACTTAGATCCTGACAAGCTAAATGTCAATGGAGGAGCTGTAGCTCTTGGTCATCCGATCGGTGCTAGTGGTACGAGAATCATCTTGACATTAGCTTATGAATTGAAACGCCGCGGAGGCGGAATTGGGATTGCTGCGATTTGTAGCGGTGGCGGTCAAGGCGATGCGATCATGATTGAAGTGTAATTTTGGGAGAAAATGTGTTGGGCGCGCGCAATGACGCTTATTGCGCGCGCCCAACCCAGAAATACGCGCGCCCACATGGGATTATCGCGCGCAGTCCTAGTAATTCCGCGCGGCAAAACCACCGAATTGAAATAAAGGAACGAGTTAGCGATAAAGGAGAGTGAAAACGAGATGAAAATCCAACGAGTTATGGTCATCGGCGCAGGACAAATGGGAGCAGGTATCGCCCAAGTATGCGCCATGAACGGCTATGACGTAACATTACATGATTTAAAAGAAGAATACGTAGAAAAAGGCATAAAAGGCATCCAAAAACAACTCCAACGCCAAGTGGACAAAGAGCGAATCTCCGAGTCAGACATGGACCGATTTTTGCGACAAATTCACGTTTCCACAAAGATCAGTAACGCAGAAAATCAAGACATCATCATTGAAGCAGCAGTGGAAAACATGGACATTAAAAAAACGATCTTTGCTCAATTAGACGAATTCGCGCCAGATCACGCGATTCTTGCAACAAACACGTCATCCCTTCCGATCACGGAAGTCGCCGCTGAAACGAAACGACCAGAAAAAGTAATTGGCATGCATTTTATGAATCCTGTTCCAGTAATGAAACTCGTCGAAGTCATTCGTGGTTTAGCCACATCCGATGAGACGTTCGAGCAAGTGAAGGAAATGGCCGAATCGTTGAAAAAAACAGCAGTCGAAGTGAACGATTTCCCAGGTTTTGTCGCAAATAGAATCTTAATGCCTATGATCAACGAAGCGATATACACGGTTTTTGAAGGAGTTGCCACAGCAGAAGACGTGGATGAAGTGATGAAGTTAGGCATGAATCACCCAATGGGGCCGTTGACGTTGGCTGATTTCATCGGACTCGATACGTGTTTGTACATTATGGAAACGCTCCACGAAGGATTCGGAGATGATAAATACAGACCGTGTCCACTCTTGAGAAAATACGTCAAGGCTGGTTGGCTCGGCAAAAAAGCAGGACGAGGTTTTTACAACTATAGCACTTAAAGAGGTAGGTGGGCATCAATGAATCTCAACTGGACAGACGAACAACAAATGATGAAGCAGATGGTTCACAAATTTGCCGAGGAGAAAGTGGCCAAAGCAGCAGAGCATATGGAAGAAACGGATGAATTCCCGCGTCACATCGTCAAAGAAATGGGGGAGCTTGGACTGATGGGCATCCCCATTCCAGAAAAATACGGCGGCTCGGAAATGGACTACACGTCATACATTCTTGCCATTCAAGAAATATCACGAGTGAGTGCAGCGGTCGGGGTTATTTTATCGGTACACACTTCCGTTGGTACAAATCCTATTTTATATTTCGGGACGGAAGAACAGAAACAGAAGTACATTCCAAAGTTAGCATCAGGCGAGTACCTTGGCGCTTTTGCACTATCAGAACCAAGTGCTGGAAGTGACGCTGCTAGCATGCGAACAACGGCCAAACTCGATGGTGACAGCTATGTGCTAAATGGATCGAAAGCATGGATTACGAGCGGAGGCGAGGCAGATACGTACATTGTTTTTGCCAAGACAGACCCTGCTGCCGGAAAAAAAGGCGTTAGCGCATTTATCGTTGAAAAAGATATACCTGGATTTTCTGTTGGTCCGAAAGAGAGAAAAATGGGACTCCATGGATCAAACACAACGCCACTTTCTTTTGAAGACTGCCGTGTACCTAAAGAAAACTTGTTAGGGAAAGAAGGCGAAGGATTTAAAATTGCCATGTCCAATTTAAATACGGGACGAATCGGTATCGCCGCACAGTCACTTGGGATTTGCCAAGGGGCACTGGAAGCAGCAACAGCTTATGCAAAAGAGCGAAAGCAGTTCGGCAAGCCGATTGGTGAGATGCAAGGAGTGGCCTTTAAACTTGCAGAAATGGCGACAACGTTTGAAGCGGCAAAACTATTAACCTATCAAGCGGCGGATCTCGTGTCCCGCGGATTACCAGCAGGGAACCAAGCAGCAATGGCGAAAATGTTTGCATCAGACTCGGCCATGAATATTACAACAGAAGCGATCCAAGTGTTCGGTGGCTATGGGTACACAAAAGATTATCCAGTAGAGCGGTTTTTCCGCGACGCCAAAGTCACACAAATTTATGAAGGAACAAATGAAATCCAACGAGTAGTCATTAGCAACAAACTGTTAAGAGATTAAAGTCCAGAGGGACGTTTTCAGCATATCTAAGAAAACAGTTATAAAAAGGGGGAAATAAAAGTGAATTTTCAACTATCAGACGAACAAGAAATGATTCGTAAAATGGTTCGTGATTTTGCCAAAAATGAAGTAGAACCAACAGCAGCAGAAAGAGATGAGGAAGAACGGTTCGACCGAGCAATCTTCGACCAAATGGGAGAGCTAGGACTTACCGGCATTCCGTGGCCAGAAGAGTACGGTGGAATTGGCGCAGACTACTTAAGCTACGTCATTGCAGTCGAAGAACTATCTCGTGTTTGTGGCTCAACTGGAGTGATGCTTTCCGCACACTTATCCTTAGCAGGGTGGCCAATTTACAAATTCGGTACAGAAGACCAGAAGCAGAAATTTTTACGACCGATGGCAGAAGGGAAGAAACTAGGTGCTTACGGATTAACAGAACCGAGTGCTGGAAGTGACGCTGCCAATATGAAGTCAACTGCTAAAAGAGACGGCGACGACTATATTCTTAATGGATCCAAGATTTTTATTACAAACGGTGGAGAAGCCGATACGTACGTGGTTTTTGCCTTAACAGACGCTGACTTAAGACACAAAGGCTGTACGGCATTTATTTTAGAAAAAGGCATGGAAGGTTTCACGATGGGGAAAAAAGAGAAAAAGCTCGGCATTCGCTCATCGCCAACACTCGAAATTATCTTTGATAACGTTCGCGTACCTGCAGCAAACCGACTAGGAAAAGAAGGAGAAGGGTTTAAAATCGCGATGATGACGTTGGACGGTGGCCGAAATGGTATCGCCGCTCAAGCTGTTGGGATTGCCCAAGGAGCTCTTGACGCTGCGGTGGACTATGCGAAAGAACGAAAACAGTTCGGCAAGCCAATTGGCGCGCAGCAAGGAATCGGGTTTAAAATCGCTGAAATGGCAACAAAAGTAGAAGCGTCTCGCCTTTTAACGTATCAAGCGGCTTGGAAAGAGTCTGAAAACCTTCCTTACGGGAAAGAATCGGCCATGTCGAAACTATTTGCTGGAGATTCAGCGATGGAAGTGACAACAGAAGCAGTGCAAGTATTTGGTGGTTACGGATATACGAAAGATTATCCGGTGGAACGCTACATGCGCGATGCAAAAATTACGCAAATTTATGAAGGCACAAACGAAGTACAACGTCTTGTTATTGCAAAAATGCTATTAAAAGACTGATGATGGTATACTAACGAAACGGAAAGAAATAGGCTGTTTCTGCAGAGAAAGAGACACAAGCTCTTCCAGTATGACATCCATCAACCGAATGGATAACCTAAAATCAAGGTAAGGAGGCGACACGCGATGGAGATACCAAAGATTGATCCAATTTTAAACGGCAATCAACGAGCATTAGCAAAAGCGATCTCCATCGTGGAGGATCGCAAACCGGAACATCGCGAATTAATGAAACAACTTTATGCTTACACAGGGAATTCGCACATTATTGGTATCACCGGATCACCAGGAGGCGGGAAAAGCTCTCTCGTTAATGGACTTGTTCGCGAATGGCGACGTAAAGGGGACACGGTTGCTATTGTAGCCATTGATCCGACAAGCCCATTTTCCGGAGGGGCACTGCTCGGTGATCGTATCCGTATGCGAGACCATGAAGAAGACGATGGTGTATTTATTCGCAGCATGGGGACAAGAGGAAGTCTTGGAGGGTTATCAGAAGCTTGCCAAGATACTGTGAGACTAATGGAAGCAGCAAAGTTTGATCGGATTATTATTGAAACCGTAGGTGTTGGCCAGTCAGAATTAGACATTATGAAAACAGCCGATACGATCGCACTCGTCCTTTACCCATCAGGTGGAGATATGATTCAAGCGTTCAAAGCTGGGATTATGGAAATTGCTGATTTATTTATCATTAACAAAGCAGATCTTCCAGGAGTGGAACAACTGAAAGGGGAGCTGGAAGATTTGCTTCATATTACCCATATTCCAGGAAATTGGGAGCCGCCAATTTTAGCAACGATCTCGACCGAAAAAAAAGGGATAAAGGAAGTGACGGAAGCTTTGGAAAATCACCATGATCACCTTCTATCATCGGAAGAGAAAACTGAACGACGACTCAGTCAGAAAGAGGTCGAAATCGAACGCCGTTTAGTAGAACGCCTGAAAACAGATTTCGCACCGCTTATTCAACAAGAGCTTAAAGAAACCGAAGGACAAACACCAGAACAAGCTGAGCAAAGGGATCCATATGAATCAGCGGAAAAAATTTATAAACGATGGATGAAACGAATCACTGCTAAGGAATAGAGAGGAGAGTGATTTTTTTGCAGAAGAAAAACGTGCCTTCTTTAGTGAAAGACCAAAAATTAATTAAAAAACGCCGGAGCCAAATTGTTAAAGCAGCCGTTACCCTTTTTAATCAAAAAGGGTATCACAAAGCCACAACACGTGAAGTGGCTCAAGCTTCAGGTTTCAGCATTGGAACGTTGTACGAATATATTGGTTCAAAAGAAGACATCTTGTACCTCGTTTGTGATGCCGTTTACGATGAAGTCGTCGAAAAGTGGGAAAAATTAATGGACGGAGAACTGCAAGGGTTGGATAGGCTTCATCAAGTCATTGAAGCTTATTTCCGAGTCATTGATAGTTTGCAAGATGAAGTTCTTGTGATGTATCAAGAGTCTAAGTCGCTGTCAGACGAAGCGCTCTCCTACGTTTTAGAAAAAGAATTAAAAATGAAAGCGATGTTTGAGAAAGAACTAAGAGTTGCTAAAAGTGAGGATATCGTCCATTTAGACGAGTCAGAATTTTCGCTCGCTTGTCATAATATATTAGTCGCTGGCCATATGTGGACATTCCGTCGCTGGGCGATCCAACGAGACTACGATATTGATTCTTACTGCAAATGGCAAATTCATCAGCTTCTGCAAAGCTTTGGTGTGAAATTACCTAAACCAGGAGCTACGATCGAACGAGAAACAGGAGGGACGGTATGACGATGTATAAACCTACACATCCGGTGCGATTTGTCACAGCGTCCAGTCTATTTGACGGACATGATGCATCGATTAATATTATGCGAAGAATGTTACAAGCGTCAGGAGCCGAGGTCATCCATTTAGGACACAATCGCTCGGTGGATGAAGTTGTGCAAGCCGCCATTCAAGAAGATGTTCAAGGAATAGCGATCTCTTCTTATCAAGGTGGTCACGTGGAATACTTCAAGTATTTGTATGATCAATTGCAAGAACGAGGTGCTAGCCAAATCAACATTTATGGTGGTGGTGGCGGAACAATCATTCCATCTGAAATGAAAGAACTCCATAAGCATGGAGTTAAACGAATTTTTTCACCAGAAGACGGACGGAAACAAGGCCTTCAAGGGATGATCGATGAGATGATCCGTGAATGCGATTTTTCCACAAGTGAGAGCTCAGAGCTTTCTAGTGCTCACTTGTTGAAAAAAGAAGACGGCGCCGTTGCTCGCTTCATTACAACAGCTGAAAAAAAAGCGTTTGAAGAGGCAATGACAAAAGATGAACAAGAAGTATTTCAACAGACGATTCATGAAGAGGAATTACCTTCCCCACCAGTTCTAGGGATAACAGGAACGGGTGGAGCGGGTAAAAGTTCGTTAACCGATGAATTAGTTCGCCGATTTATGATGGCGTTTCCAGAAAAAACGGTGGCTATTTTGTCCGTTGACCCGACGAAAAAGAAAACAGGAGGCGCACTGCTTGGAGATCGTATTCGCATGAACGCAATTCATTCTCCAAATGTGTATATGCGTTCTTTGGCAACGAGAGACAGCCGCCAAGAGTTGTCGAAAGCGATTACAGAAGCCATTCCAGTCGTGAAACGTGCTGGCTTTGACTTGGTAATCGTCGAAACGAGTGGGATCGGTCAAGGAGACGCGGCGATTACCGACGTAGCTGACGTCTCCATGTATGTAATGACAAGCGAATTCGGTGCGCCGTCTCAGCTGGAAAAAATCGATATGATCGATTTCGCAGATGCGATTGCGATAAATAAATTTGATCGCAAAGGGTCAGAAGACGCCCTTCGAGAAGTTCGCAAAGCATTTCAACGAAGCCACACGCGGTTTGAAGAATCACCAGAGCAAATGCCTGTGTTCGGTTCGATGGCGAGCCAGTTTAACGATCCAGGAACAAATAAATTGTTCTACGAACTTGTGCAAATTATCAATAACAAATGTGATGTGGACTGGCAGACCGATTTGGGGAAAAACGATGAAATTCAGCTACGAAACGCCGTGATTCCACCAGAGCAAATACACTATTTACGAGAAATTGCGCAAACGGTGAAAGGATACCATCAGGAAACGATGGCGGAAGTGAAAAAAGCACGTCGCTGGTTCCAACTTCAAGGCACGTTAGATGCGTTGAATGAACACGATGAAGTGTCTGTCGATCAAGCGGGACTTCTTGAACTAAGGGACCATTACAAAGAGACACTTGTGCCAGACGTGAAGCAAGCACTCGATCGTTGGGAAGATAAGAAGCACGCCTATAAACAAGATCAGTTCGTAACGAAAATCCGCGACAAGGAAATCGTGACGGACTTGCAGACGCGAACGTTATCCGGACTTGATATTCCGAAAGTGTCACTGCCAACGTTTGCTGACTACGGAGAAATCGTTCGTTGGATCCGTTCGGAAAACGTTCCAGGGGAGTTTCCATATACGGCTGGTGTGTTTCCGTTCAAACGAAAAGGAGAAGATCCGAAGCGCCAGTTTGCTGGAGAAGGTGGTCCAGCGAGGACGAACCGCCGCTTCCATTACTTATCCGAAGGCGATGATGCGAAACGCTTAAGTACAGCATTTGATTCGGTCACGTTATATGGGGAAGATCCTGGTCATCGTCCAGATGTGTACGGCAAAGTAGGCGAAAGTGGCGTCAGCATTTGTACGCTAGACGATATGAAAACGTTATATGACGGCTTCAACCTAGTGGATCCTTCCACGTCCGTATCGATGACAATCAATGGGCCTGCACCGATCATTCTCGCCATGTTTATGAACACCGCGATTGATCAGCAAATCGAGATTTTTGCAGAAAAAGAAGGTCGTAAGCCATCGGCAACGGAAGAGGCAGATATTCGTGCCAGCACGTTAGCCGTCGTTCGCGGAACGGTGCAAGCGGACATTCTTAAAGAAGATCAAGGCCAAAATACGTGCATCTTCTCGACGGAATTTGCGCTACGCATGATGGGGGATATTCAACAATACTTTATCGATCATCGCGTGCGGAATTATTATTCGGTGTCGATTAGTGGCTACCATATTGCGGAGGCCGGTGCGAATCCGATCAGTCAGCTGGCGTTTACGTTAGCGAACGGCTTCACGTACGTGGAATATTACTTAAGCCGGGGCATGAACATCGACGATTTTGCACCAAATTTATCGTTCTTTTTCAGCAACGGGCTAGATCCAGAATACACGGTCATCGGCCGCGTCGCTCGTCGTATTTGGGCTGTGGCGATGAAAAATAAATACGGTGCCAATGAACGTAGTCAAAAACTAAAGTATCACATTCAAACATCTGGTCGTTCCCTTCACGCACAAGAAGTGGATTTCAATGATATTCGTACAACGCTGCAGGCATTAATGGCGATTTACGATAATTGTAATTCGCTTCATACGAACGCGTACGATGAAGCAGTAACAACGCCTACGGAAGAAAGCGTCCGCCGGGCGATGGCGATTCAGATGATTATTACGAAAGAAATGGGACTTGCCAAAAACGAAAACCCTCAGCAAGGGTCGTTTATTATGGAAGAATTAACGGACTTAGTCGAAGAGGCTGTGCTATTAGAATTGGAGCGAATGAATGACCGTGGTGGTGTGCTTGGGGCGATGGAAACCCAGTACCAGCGTGGAAAAATTCAAGAAGAGTCGTTGTTATATGAGACGAAAAAGCATAACGGTGAGTTGCCAATCGTCGGCGTAAACACGTATCTCAATCCAAACCCTCCATCTGATGACGATTTCGATATGGAGTTAGCACGAGCATCCACCGAAGAAAAAGAAGGACAAATTGACGACTTGCTAACGTTCCAGAAAGCAAATGACAAAGAGGCAGCAGAAGCATTGCAGCGATTGAAAAACGTTGCTCTATCTGGTGGCAACTTGTTTGAAGAATTGATGGAAACGGTCCGAGTTGCTAGTCTCGGTCAAATTACCGGTGCCTTGTACGAAGTTGGCGGTCAGTATCGAAGGAACTTATAAAATAGTCGACGAGAAAACTGGCCTTGGCGGGCCAGTTTTCTTCCTTTTTGAGGTTGAGGGTGGCGCGGATAAGTCGGGAGATTAGTTTAGTGCCCCTAATGAGCAAGAATTAGAATGGAATGGTAACTAGTGGGAGCGTCTAGTGCCCATTGGGGACATTGGTTTCGAATGAAGGGTCAGTAGTGGAGTCATCTAGTGACCCTAACGAGTCAAAATTAGGTATGAATGGTCACTAGTGGGAGCGTCTAGTGCCCATTGGGGACGTTGATTCCGAAAGAAGGGTCAGTAGTGGAGTCATCTAGTGACCCTAACGAGTCAATATGACGCATGAAAGGTCAATAGTGGATGCCTTGCCTGATACCTGTCTGATTCGCACAATAACAGAGCCTAACAAACCTTCAAAATATGCGTCACTATCTCTCTTCTTTACTAATTTCTTTGTAAACTTCACCTTCCTCTAGCATAAATGGTAGTATTGTGTTTATAATGGAAGGTATGGATTTGACAAACCGTTAACAATGACTCGGAATCATAAGTAGGTTCAACTACTGACACAACAACATGAAAACCAATGAAACTTAGATTATATAGTGAAAGGAAGTGCCAATGATGAAATTAAAAGATTACTCAGAAGAACAAGTTTTAGAAGTATCTATGCTTGAAGTGGCCTATGCTATTCTTGAAGAGCAAAAGAAACCAGAAGAGTACCATTCATTACTAAAGCGTGTAGGTGGATTTAAGGGGTTAGCTGATGAACAGCTAACAAGTCGAATTTCCCATCTTTACACGGAGATGTCCGTTGATGGACGTTTCGTTAACCTTGGTGACAATAGTTGGGGACTTCGTTCATGGTACCCGTTTGACCAAACAGAAGAAGAACTTTCCCAAGCAGCATCAAAAGCTCGTAAAAAGAGAGCGAAAGACAAGGAAGATGAAGATAAGTTTGATGAAGATCCAGAAGACTTCGATGAATTCGAAGACTTGGAGGATGAATTAGACGATTTAGCAAATGAGGAAGATACTGATTATGATGAATTAGATGATGAGGAATTTCCTGATACAATAGGCGGAGATTCCGATGAAGAAGACGAAGAAGAGGATAAGTAAGAAAAACGCGCTTGACTTTTCTGCTAGATCTCGCTAAAATCATTTTTGGGCTTCACAAAACATATGTTTAAAAAATGCGTGAAAATAGATCGAGAATAGCCAATGATGGAATATTCTCTCACCAAAACAAAAGTGCCCCCTCTGTCAGGTTTATTAGAGGGGCCTTTTGTTTTTTATTGTTTATACGGATTTTTAAATTTTTACGAAAGAAAATGGGAAACGTTTGATTGTAGAAATAAAAAATCCGAGATAGTGAACAACTGACATACCCCACAATGGAATAAAAAATAAAAAAGACTCTGTAACATGTTGTTTTCCAAAACTTTAGGATGTTAAAAACGTAAGTTAACGGAAAGTCATTCGGCAACAAAGCAATAGGGGAGTGACCCGTGTCCGACGTTCAGCAAAAAAACAGAGCTAAAAACAAAAAAGCGAGGGATTGAACGATGTCAACGAAGTATATTTTTGTCACAGGTGGAGTCGTGTCGTCATTAGGAAAGGGAATTACTGCCGCTTCTCTTGGGCGACTGTTAAAAAACCGCGGAATGAAAGTAACGATTCAAAAGTTTGATCCTTACATTAACGTAGATCCAGGAACGATGAGCCCTTATCAACACGGGGAAGTTTTCGTTACAGACGATGGCGCAGAAACCGACTTGGATCTAGGGCACTATGAGCGATTTATTGATATTAATTTAGGGAAGTACAGCAACGTGACAACAGGAAAGATTTATTCTTCCGTTTTACAAAAAGAGCGTCGCGGTGATTACTTAGGTGGAACAGTTCAGGTCATCCCTCACATCACAAATGAAATCAAAGACCGCGTATTCCGTGCAGCACACGAAGGCAGTCCAGATGTTGTTATTACTGAAATTGGTGGAACTGTCGGTGACATTGAGAGTTTGCCATTTCTAGAAGCGATTCGCCAAATTAAAAGTGATGTTGGTGCAGCGAATGTGATGTACATCCACTGTACGTTGATTCCTTATTTAAAAGCAGCTGGGGAAATGAAGTCAAAACCAACACAACACAGTGTCAAAGAACTTCGAAGTTTAGGCATTCAGCCAAACGTCATTGTTGTTCGAACAGAACGTCCTGTTCCAGAAGAGATGAAAGACAAGATTGCCTTATTCTGTGATATCGACAAAAATGCCGTCATTGAAGCTCGTGACGCAGAAACACTTTATCAAGTCCCTCTAGAACTTCAAGCGCAAAAGCTCGATGAGTTCGTTTGCAATTATTTGAATCTTAATTGTAAGGAAGCAGATATGACAGAATGGATTGGTCTAGTAGACAAAGTGATGAACTTATCGAAGAAAGTTCGTATTGCTTTAGTCGGAAAATACGTTGCGCTTCCAGATGCATACTTATCAGTCGCAGAAGCATTGAAGCATGCCGGATACATGTTTGATGCAGATGTGGAAATTGAGTGGGTCAACTCAGAAGAAGTAACAAATGGAAATATGGCAGAAAAATTAGCCGATGTGGATGGAATCCTTGTACCAGGAGGATTTGGTGACCGAGGCATTGAAGGAAAAATCAATGCGATTGAATACGCTCGAACGAATAATGTTCCGTTCTTAGGTATTTGTCTCGGAATGCAGTTAGCATCTGTGGAATTTGCCCGAAACGTATTAGGTTATAAAGATGCTCATTCCGCTGAATTGAATCCAGAAACAAGTCACGCCATCATTGATTTGTTGCCGGAACAAAAGGACGTAGAAGATTACGGTGGTACGCTTCGATTAGGCCTCCAACCTTGTAAATTACAAGAAGGAACAAAAGCTTATGCTGCGTATGAGGAGCAAGTCATTTATGAACGTCACCGTCATCGCTATGAGTTTAACAATCAGTATCGTGAAGAAATGGAAGAGAAAGGGTTCGTTTTCTCAGGGCTAAGCCCAGACGGACGACTTGTTGAGATTGTCGAGCTCGAAGATCACCCATACTTCATGGCGTCTCAGTTCCATCCTGAATTTGTGTCACGCCCAACGAGACCTCAACCACTATTTAGAGAATTTATTCGCGCATGTTCAAAAGATAAATAACACTAAAGCCTTTGATAGGGCTGCCTTAATGGGCTTCCTGTCAAAGGCTTTTTTTAGTTATGAAAAGGGAAGCGAAAATTATTCCAACATTTCATGTTCCTCTAGCATTTCCATGACTGCAAAATACAGGTGATAATAAAGCTGGAGGGCGACAAGAAGGTGAGGAGTCCCGATTCTCTCCCCTGACTCCATAGGAACGAGTCCACCCTTCACACCAGTACAAAAAGAGAAATCCCCACCATCTTGTCCATCATTGTGATGGGAATAAATTGTAATGACAGAAGCGGATGCGTCCGAAGCTTTCTCTATCAGTCGTTTAACCTGCGTTACAGAAAGAGTTGGACTAGCGATAATTAGCGTATCCATTGGAGAAAAAATCGTTTGATCGTCTGCAACAGAACTATTCTTAAATTTATCAGCACCGAAACATGCTTGAGACACGATTCCAGCCATCTCTTCTTCTCCATGCCAAAAAATACGACCGTCACTTACCATACTTTGGGCAATCACTCTTGCTGCATCCTCGAGGTCTTCTTCATAGTGATTAAGTTTTTCGATTAACCCTTTCATTTGTGTTTCAAAAATCTTCATTGTCCATTCGATCCTTTCGTTAATATATTTTCTATTTTGCGAACAAATACTTTTATTTAAAAAAATAAAAAAACATGTTGTTCGGAGTAAGACTCAATATAAAATGGAGTATTGTTCGACTTCATCATACCTTATTCTATTTTACTAGTCTAAAAGTCGAGGGAAAATGATAAAATTAGTTGTAGGGAAAATACAATATGGGGGAAGGGGAGGGACTATCATACAAAAAATGTTCGTTAATAAGAACGAATGTAGTTTAAACGATTGCTCTTTCGTAATTTATTGCTTATAATTATACTAAAGACATGGTAGAAAAGGGTTAAATTTACAGAGGACGCTTATAATCGATAATCTCATACATAAGTAGGCAGGAAATACCTCATATTTAGCGGAAATTAGTTATTAGTAAAGATCACGTCGAACGACGACACTTAACTAGATGATTTAAATGATTTAAAGGGGGATCTTATATGACAGAAAAGCTATTAATTGTTGACGACCAGTTCGGCATTCGAGTGTTATTAAAAGAAGTTTTTGAAAAAGACGGTTATGAAACGTTCGATGCTTCTAATGGTAATCAGGCTTTAAAAATAATCAAAGAAGAAAATCCAGATCTCGTTTTATTAGATATGAAAATCCCTGGAATGGACGGGTTAGAAATTCTGCAAGAAATAAGGAATCGGAAGTTAGAAACAAATGTGATTATGATGACGGCCTATGGAGAACTTGAAATGATAAATGAAGCAAAAAAGTTAGGGGCAAAAGCGCATTTTGCCAAGCCGTTTGATATTGATGAAGTGCGCAGAGAGATCAGAGAATTTTTCGAATCGCTAGATTAAAATCGTTTGTCCACGAATTTTTCATATAATTTACGTGAAAAATAATAGCTATATGCTATAATGTTCCTGTGAGTCTGTCTAAGACATGGTTTGCTGTGAGCTTAGTTTCATGGCTTTTTTCACGTAAACGTCCGAAGTGTACAAATAATAAGTTTGGGAATGCTAAGGTCTGTTAACATAATGATCTTGTTATTTGTATGTTTGTTTTGTGGAAAACGATATCTCAAGACAGATTAATCATGCACGTGAATTCAAAGGAGGATATTTAGAATGCCTTTAGTATCAATGAAAGAAATGCTTGAAACAGCAAAAGAAAACTCTTATGCGGTTGGACAATTTAACTTGAACAACCTTGAGTTTACGCAAGCTATTTTACAAGCGGCAGAAGAAGAGCAATCTCCAGTAATCTTAGGTGTCTCTGAAGGGGCAGCACGTTACATGGGTGGATTCCACACTGTTGTAGCGATGGTTGAATCTTTAATGGCAGAGTATGAAACGACAGTTCCAGTGGCGATTCACTTAGACCACGGTTCAAGCTTTGAAAAGTGTGTAGAAGCGATGTATGCAGGATTTACTTCGGTTATGATCGATGGTTCTCATTTCCCACTTGAGGAAAACATTGCACTTACGAAAAAAGTTGTAGACGTAGCTCACACGTTAGGTATTTCTGTGGAAGCAGAACTTGGCCGCATCGGTGGACAAGAAGATGACCTAATTGTTAGTGACGCAGAAGCAGCATATGCTATTCCTGCAGAGTGTGATAAGTTAATCAGTGAAACAAACGTTGACTGTTTCGCTCCTGCATTAGGATCTGTACACGGACCTTACAAAGGGGAACCAAACCTTGGTTTCGACCGTATGGAAGAAATTTCTAAATTAACTGCAGTTCCACTTGTTCTTCACGGTGGTACTGGAATCCCAACACATGACATTAAAAAAGCGATCTCTTTCGGATCTGCAAAAATCAATGTTAACACGGAGAGCCAAATCACTTCTGTGAAGCGTGTTCGTGAAGTGTTGAATGAAAACCCAGATATGATCGATCCACGTAAATATCTTGGACCAGCTCGCGAAGCAATCAAAGAAACAGTGATTGGTAAAATGCGTGAATTCGGTTCTTCAGGTAAAGCGTAATACAACGATTAAATAAATGTTAGACGGTAGCACCAACGGTCGTTGGTGCTACATTCCCATCTTTTAAGTAAGCGCTATCAAAGACAACTCAAATTGGAGAGGTGAAACGATGAAATTTTTCATTGACACGGCAAATCTAGATGAAATTAAAGAAGCGCACTCATTAGGAATTCTAGCTGGGGTAACAACAAACCCTTCCCTCGTAGCAAAAGAGGGAATCAATTTCCATGAACGCCTAAAAGAAATTACCAGTCTTGTTTCAGGTTCAGTCAGTGCCGAGGTTATCGCGACAGATGCCAAAGGCATGATTGAAGAAGGAAAAGAACTGGCAGCGATTGCCCCGAATATTACCGTGAAAGTTCCGATGACACTAGAAGGATTAAAAGCTGTTCGGACGTTCAGCGACTTAAATATTAAGACGAATGTCACTCTAGTTTTTTCGGCAAATCAAGCGTTACTAGCAGCGCGGGCAGGTGCTTCTTACGTTTCACCATTCCTTGGAAGACTAGACGATATTGGTCAGAATGGGTTAGACCTCATTTCTACCATCTCTGAAATGTTCATCATTCATGATATTGATACGGAAATCATCGCCGCATCGATTCGTCACCCGCAGCACGTAACGGAATCAGCTATGCGAGGAGCACATATTGCAACAGTTCCATTGAAAGTGATCGGTCAACTCGTAAAACACCCGTTAACGGACGCTGGAATTGAAACATTCTTATCTGACTGGAATAAAGCAAACAAGTAGTTATGGGAAAAAAGATAAGTGAATAGGATATAGAAAGGCACCTTTATGATGAGGTGTCTTTCCTTCTCTATCAAGCTATTTTCAAATATTAGAAAAATTTATTGTCTAATTGGTCGGTACATCGTGTAGAATGGAAACTAAGATAATAGATAGAGATGATTAATTTTGCAAGACAGAAGGGAAGCTGTTTTTATGGAAAAACTATTGATCGAGGGCGGTCACCCGTTAAAAGGCACCGTTCAAATCAGTGGAGCAAAGAACAGTGCCGTAGCGTTAATACCTGCTGCGGTACTGGCAGATTCAACGGTTACAATTGACAACTTGCCCGATATATCTGACGTAGAAACGTTGGCTCACCTACTCGAAGAGATCGGCGGGAGCACAGAATTAACAAAGGACACGCTAGTGATTCACCCAGAAAACATGTTTTCGATGCCGCTCCCAAATGGCCGAGTCAAAAAATTACGTGCGTCTTATTATATGATGGGGGCAATGTTAGGGAAATTCAAAAAAGCAGCCATTGGACTTCCAGGGGGATGTAACCTTGGACCGAGACCTATTGATCAACATATTAAAGGATTCGAAGCGCTTGGCGCAAAAGTGACAAATGAACAAGGTGCGATTTATCTGCAAGCCGATGAGCTCGTTGGCGCAAGGATTTATCTTGACGTTGTTAGTGTAGGAGCTACGATCAATATTATGCTTGCCGCTGTGAAAGCAAAAGGGCAAACGATTATTGAAAACGCAGCAAAAGAACCAGAAATCATTGATGTAGCAACGTTGCTTACTAGCATGGGAGCGAACATCAAAGGTGCTGGAACGAATGTTATTCGTATCGACGGGGTGGACAAGTTGGATGGCTGTCGTCATTCGATTATTCCAGATCGCATCGAGGCAGGAACGTATATGATTATGGCTGCAGCAATGGGGCAGGGGGTCATCGTAGATAACGTTATCCCGCTTCACCTGGAGTCATTAAGCTCCAAACTTCGCGAAATGGGTGTTCATGTGGAAGCAAGAGATGATTCCATTTATATAGAAACGCAACCTGAACTGAATCCGGTAGATATTAAAACGCTTGTTTATCCAGGGTTTGCTACGGATTTACAACAGCCGTTTACGAGTTTACTAACGAAAGCAGATGGATCGAGTATCGTCACCGACACCATTTATGGGGCAAGGTTTAAACACATAGATGAGTTGAGACGTATGGGAGCGAACATTAAGGTTGAAGGCCGTTCGGCTCTCGTCAATGGTGGTTCTCGCCTTGAAGGTGCAAAGGTAAGAGCGAGCGATTTACGAGCGGGAGCATCGCTTGTTGTGGCAGGTTTAATGGGAGAAGGGGTTACAGAAATAACTGGAGTAACCCATATCGATCGCGGATACGCCTATTTAGAAGAGAAACTAAAAGGTCTAGGGGCCAACATATGGCGTGAAGCTCTTAATGCTAAAGAGTTAGAAGAAATGAAAAGTTTATAACTCATAAATAATTGGCGTGAATAAAATTGGTTTACGATGGTTGCAAGGTGGCTTGTCTTTCTTGGCTGCCTTGCCGCCAAGTATCCTTTAGAAATTTAAATGATTAGAATTTGTGGAAAAATAACTGTTATGAAGGAAGTCTCGAAGATTCTGAGATCGCATTGAAACTAGATTGAAAAGGAACAATAAGCTCGCTTTTCAATGGAGTATTGCTATTTCCATGAGTCTCTCGCGATTTTTAAAATCAACAATATTTTTTGCCGTCTTAGCTGATTTCATTCGTATTTACTCCGAATTAACTTGAAACATTGATGTGGCATTCGTCTTAAAAAAACGGACAACCCTTGTTTTCCAATCAAAAATATGCTTAGATTAAGGGTGAAACAGGCAAGACTGAAATGAATAAGAAAACTACGTAATATAAATAATCTTTACTTCCTGCCTCACGATTCTTCTGCAATAGCTTCTAGTGTTATTTCTACTATCCTCATTCTAGATCTAATTCAATAGCTGTTTTTAATAAATATCTAGCTTTAGAAGATCGTTTAGACGTGTTTTAAAACAGATACCAGGAATCAAATTATGAAAAGGTGTGATGAATCGCATGGCTGTGACATTGAAACAAATGGAGCACATGAAACTAAAGGAACTATATGAATTGGCTAAAGAACAAAAGGTCCAGTATTACAGTCAATTAACGAAGAAAGAACTGATTTTTGCTATTTTTAAAAAACAAGCAGAAAACGAAGACTTGATGTTTATGGAAGGGATTCTTGAAATCATCACAACAGAAGGATTCGGTTTTTTACGATCGAACACGTACAAGCCTTCCTCTCAAGATATCTATATTTCAGCATCGCAAATACGCCGATTCCAACTAAGAAATGGCGACACCGTTTCAGGGAAGGTTCGTAAACCGAAAGAAAACGAACGTTATTATGGCTTGCTTCAAGTAGCTGCTGTAAATGGTGAAGACCCCGAGAAAGCAAAAGAACGACCTCACTTCCCACAGCTCACTCCACTATACCCAGATCATAAGCTCACGTTAGAATATCAACCGGACATGATCGCTTCACGGGTATTAGACATGATTTCTCCAGTAGGTTTTGGTCAGCGTGGACTTATCGTTGCACCACCAAAAGCTGGTAAAACATTATTGCTAAAAGAAGTGGCAAATAGCATTGCTCAAAACCATCCTGATGTGGAACTAATGGTTCTACTCATTGATGAACGTCCGGAAGAGGTAACCGACATGGAACGCTCCGTCAAAGGGGAAGTAGTAAGTTCTACGTTTGATGAAGTGCCAGAAAATCATATTAAAGTGGCAGAACTCGTTCTTGAGCGTGCCATGCGTCTTGTGGAATCGAAGAAAAATGTTGTTATATTAATGGACAGCTTGACTCGTTTAGCGCGTGCCTATAACTTGGTCGTTCCACCAAGTGGCCGAACGCTTTCCGGTGGTATTGACCCAGCTAGTTTCCATCGTCCGAAACGATTCTTTGGTGCTGCGAGAAACATTGAAGAAGGCGGAAGTTTAACGATTCTTGCTACTACGCTTGTGGAAACTGGATCCCGCATGGATGATGTGATTTATGAAGAATTCAAAGGGACGGGTAACATGGAACTTCACCTAGATCGTAAACTAGCAGAGCGAAGAATTTACCCAGCGATCGATATTCGTCGCTCAAGTACTCGTAAAGAAGAGCTCTTATTACCACAAGATCAAATTGAGAACCTATGGGCGATTCGAAAAACAATGAATGACTCTCCGGATTTCTTAGATCGCTTCTTGAAAAAAGTGCGTAATACGAAAACAAACGTCGAATTTTTCGAGTCATTTGAACAAGAAAAATCTGGTAAGGCACGCCGTACGACGTAATCATTAACTGTTAAATGGCGGGAAACGTTTACTAACTTTATTAGACAACAACTTTTTTACAATAAACTTTGCATATACTTGAACGAACGTATGACGATTCTTTTTCATACTTTCTATTGCAATATTAGTAAACTGTTGTTATAATTTCGTCATGTGTGAAAAAGGTCTAATAAAGACTGGAATCGTAACTCTGTTTCGAAAGATTCAGGGCGGAAGGAGATGAAAAGGATGAAACAAGGAATTCACCCAGAATATCGTGAGGTAGTTTTCAAGGATTCAAGTACTGGTTTTATGTTCTTGACAGGTTCAACTCGTTACTCAAAAGATACAGTTGAGTTCGAAGGCGAAACTTACCCACTTATTACTGTTGAAGTAAGTTCTGACTCTCACCCATACTACACTGGTAAACAAAAATTTGCCGATGCAGGTGGACGTGTGGACAAGTTCAAAAAGAAATACGGTATGTAATTTACAACCACATGATAAAACAGGCAAGGGGGTTGCCCTTGTCTGTTTTTTTGTGTCTAAAATACGATTAATTGATTAGTTTGAAACATTTTTGGCGAGGGTGTCCTGGACTAGTGCCCCATGCGAGTTGATTTAGTGAATTAAGGGTAACTAGAAGCGACGCCTAGTGCCCCATGCGAGCTGATTTTGGTGAAAGACGGTCAGAAGAGAAGGCGTCTTGTGCCAGACGTGAGCTGATTTTGGTGAAAGACGGTCAGAAGAGAAGGCGTCTTGTGCCAGACGTGAGCTGATTTTGGTGAAAGACGGTCAGAAGAGAAGGCGTCTTGTGCCAGACATGAGCTGATTTTGATGAAAGACGGTCAGAAGAGAAGGCGTCTTGTGCCAGACATGAGCTGATTAAACCTAAAGGTCAGCTAGAACTTAGGCAAAATGTGCCCAAATCCAACTATCTTTTTCAAAAATAGGTAACAAAAATCAAGAAATTCACATAAAAAAGTAAATGGACCTAATTATGAAAAAGTGATTGTTTTGATGATCGATGAGCGACTATAATAGAGAAGTCATCTTTTGAAAATCAATGTCAAAAAAAGTCTCTTTATGTAAGAAAATGTTATTATTTATAAATTTAATGATACATAGTTAGAGACATTGACTATAATCACCATGAAGAAGTACGTCATTCATTAAGTAAAGCCATAAAAGAACGGGAGAGTCATATTATGCATTTAACGAGGAGAGAGGGCTGGCTTGAAGTCGTTTGCGGAAGCATGTTTTCTGGAAAGTCAGAAGAACTAATTCGACGTGTACGCAGAGCAAGCTTTGGGCGCTTAAAAATTCAAGTTTTCAAACCTATTATGGATAATCGTTACAGCGAAAAAGAAGTTGTATCACATAACGGTACAAAAGTTTATGCGATTCCAATTCAGCAGGCGACAGACATTTTGGATAATATGGAGAAAGATACACAAGTTGTTGCCATTGACGAAGTTCAATTTTTTGACGATAAAATCACAGGCATCGTGCAACATTTGGCTGATGAAGGCATCCGCGTCATCGTTGCAGGGTTAGATCAAGATTTCCGTGGCGAGCCTTTTGGTTGTGTTCCAGAATTAATGTCACTAGCAGAAACAGTTACGAAGCTTCAAGCGATTTGTTTATCATGCGGGTCACCAGCGAGCCGAACGCAACGCCTAATTGACGGAAGTCCAGCATCTTATGATGATCCAATTATCCTTGTTGGCGCATCAGAATCATATGAGCCCCGCTGCAGACACTGCCATGAAGTTCCAGGGCAACCAGTGCTAGATGATATCAAAGATCGCACGATTGCAACAAATAATTAATCTAGAACGTATTGGAAAAACATGATGAAAATGCATGCTAATCTAAGTAGCCAAAATATAAATGACCTCAAGCTCTCGCGACAGCGAGAGCTTTTTCTGTTTGGTCTTTATTCTCATGCTATTTTTCCAAAAATATTCTGTCTCTACTCGTTTTCTTTTTGCATGAAAAAGTCTGTTACGGAAACCCTTATTGTAAGAGGTGATGAAAATGAACACAAAACAAATGATGATTTGTTTTATGATAGCACTTTGTTTTATAAGCGCATGTAATCGTCCAAATCCACCTGAAGTGGAAGGAAACGCACAAGGACAAGCGCAGGCACAATCGGAAACTCGTGGAGAAAGAAACAGCACACAGAAAGATTGGTCAAGAAGTTTATTTGGCCCTGGCCCGGCTAATTATGGATTCATTAATCATCAAAGTGACGCTTATGATCCAGAGCTGGAGGCTAATGTAACTGGAAAAAGTTTCAGGTCACTAAACGCCCCAAGACAAACCGAGGGCAATGATCAAGACCTGATTGAAGCGACTATTATCGACATGCCTGGATTCACTCCTGGTATGGTTATTCTTATTGGGTCTAAGGCTTGGGTAAATGTCACAGTTGAAACGAATTTGAACAAAGATGAGCAAGAAGAACAAAAAAAATACGTGGAACAGAAATTAATAGAAGCGAATCCTCGCTATCATTATGAAGTGAGAATATTTGATGCAAAAACATGAAAAGGTGACCAAATGGAAATGGATGTATTTAGTAGAACGTAGCTGCTGTGCTGGAGCTGCGTTTTTTATGTATGCATAAAGACTCATAAGGCAAAGCTTTTACGAAGAGGTGAGGAAGATGAAGATCAAACAAATCATGCTATACGTGTCAATATCACTTTGTGTGTTTAACGTCACGAGTGTCTCATTTTTTGAGACATTAGAGGGAAGAGTGCATGCTGTAACTTTCGATCTAACAAGTACCGAAAACGAGGGAAGATCAATCATAACGGAAACAGAAGCGGACGATGAATTCCAAATAGAGGACGTTCTCTACGACATGCCGGATGTGACGCCAATTTTTGTTAGCATTATTGACGGTCAAGCATGGGTATACATCTCGTTTGAAAGAATGTTAACGAGAGAGGAAGAGCAGGAGAAAAAAGCATTTATCGAACAAGAATTAACGAGGACAAACCCTCAATACGACTATAAAGTGAAAATTTATGGAGAAACAGAGTAAACAACGAAGCGATTCAATCGATGTTCGAAAGGAGAAGCGATGATCATGCACGCAAAACAAAGCATTGTTTGTTTCACGATTGGACTCGTATTTATGAGTGCCTGCAATCAGTCAAAGCCCCCTGAAGAAGAGGGAAATGCTCAAAGTGGAACAGCATTGCAAGAAGAGCAACCGGCACATAATATGGTCGATCGCAACATTTCCACTCATAGCCTAAAAGCGGACGAAACGTATATCGGAAAAAGTCGTCGTTACCTAGAAACGCCGCATCCAATGGAGGGGGACGACCAACTTTTAATAGAAGGGCTTATTTACGATATGCCTAGAGTAACGCCTGGAATGGTTTTGCTTATTGGAGAAAAAGCTTACGTAAACGTCATGTTCGACGAATACTTAACCGAAGAAGAGGAAATCGAACAAACCGCTTCCATATTAGAACGTCTTATTGAAGCGAATCCAGCCTACGAGTATCAAGTGATCATTAATCATTTCATGAAATAACACGACGCAAAAGCTTGGAAGGTTTCTAAACCATCACAACTTCAGCCGATCATCCAAGCACGCGGCTAAACGACAAATGTAAATAACGCAGCACCTATGGAGGTGCTGCGGCATTTTTCTATCCATTTTTGTTACCTGCTATCTTGCAAAAAATCTGTCTATCTTACAGCCTTCGCGCTCCTTGTTGCAAAGGGTCCCATGGAGAATTAAATGGTGGCGCGTAGCTAATGTCCAAGTTTTCCATATCTTCTGTCGTCATCTGATGATACAACGCTGTTGCCGCCACATCGATTCGCTTATCGATGCCGTGACCACCAATCGCTTGCACACCTAAAAGGCGATCTGTTTTCTTGTTTTTAATCATTCGGATGAACATATTATCTCCACCAGGGTAATAGTGAGCGTGAGGAGCACTGTCATAACCAATTACTTTATAATCGACTCCTAAATCTTTCGCTTCCTGTTCCCCTAATCCCGTTTTTCCAACAGCTAAATGAAAGAACTTCATCACAGACGTTCCGACCATTCCTTTAAACGTTTTGGATCCGCCAGCAATATTGACCCCAGCAATCCTGCCTTGCTTATTGGCGTGCGTGCCTAACGGAATGTAGTCGTCTTTTTCCTTGATTCGGTGATACTGCGTGGCACAATCTCCCGCAGCATAAATATTTTTCACGCTCGTTTCCATATAAGGATTAACGAGAATCGCACCCGTTTCGTGCAAGTGTATTCCAGTATTTTTCACAAAACTACTGTTTGGCTTCACGCCGATCGCGACGATGACCATGTCTGCTCGATACTCGCCTTTGTCGGTACGAACAACTTGAACCCGGGACTCCCCTTCAAACGCTTCGACCGATTCTCCCAACACAACTTCAATCCCTTTATCTTCCGCTTCCTTTTGAATGATTTCGCTAATCTCTGGATCATAAACCGTGCCGAGACGATCAGCTAAGTCGATAATCCTCACTTTTTTCCCTTTTTCCACCAAGTTTTCCGCGACTTCAAGGCCAATGTAGCCGCCACCAACAACCGTGACGTTTAACACGTCCTCTTTCATATCTTCCACAATTTTTTCTGCGTCAGGTATCGTTTTTAACACATGAATGCCCGTTAAATCTTTGCCCTCAAACGGAGGCAGAATCGGTGATGCCCCAGACGCAACGAGTAACTTATCATAGCTCACTTCAAACGGCTTCCCAGAGTCCGTCACCGTGCCTTTCACCACTTGGTTTTTCGCATCCACGTCTTGCACTTTATGATAAATACGAGCATCGATCCCTTTTTCTCGGAAAAATGAAATCTCACGTGCAATCAAATCATCTCGTTCAGGAACGACCCCACCTATGTAATATGGCAGTCCACACTGGGCATACGAATACACCGCTCCTTTTTCAAGAACCATCACGTTCCAATCCGGTTGCGCGCGAACCACCTGCATCGCCGCACTCATTCCTGCTGCATCTCCACCAATAATCACCACATTCATCTCATTTCCTCCTCCATAATGTTCATTCTCTTTGCTGAAAAAATCGCGTCCATCCAATTTTCGATAACGGATAAACCAATGATTCAGCTATCTACTTTATCTATTCCACAAAACATCCAATTAAAAACGTATACTTTATAGGGTATTTTGAAAACATAAAAAGCAACTTATATATCAGTACATTTCAATAACAGATTGATTTTAAGTAACTTAGGTCATATACTATAGAAAGACTTAAAAGAGTCATTAAAATGAGGTGAAGAATGTGTTTGACCGCCTAGAATCGGTAGAAGACCGCTATGAAAAACTGAATGAATTGCTTATGGACCCTGATATCACAAGCGACACGAACAAACTGCGCGATTATTCGAAAGAACAATCAGACATACAAGAAACAGTGGAAACGTATCGCGAGTACAAAAATGTCAAAAGTCAAATCGCTGAAGCGAAAGAGATGTTTAACGACAATCTTGACGATGAAATGCGCGAAATGGTGAAGATGGAAATCGACGAGCTCGAAGAACAAATCCCGCCATTAGAAGATAAATTACACTTTCTTCTTTTACCAAAAGATCCAAATGACGATAAAAACGTGATCGTCGAAATTCGTGGAGCCGCTGGGGGAGACGAAGCCGCATTATTTGCCGGCGACCTATTCCGCATGTACTCTCGCTACGCAGAAACGCGCGGCTGGAAGATGGAAGTCATCGAAACGAACGAAACAGGCATCGGTGGTTTTAAAGAAGTCATTTTCATGATCAACGGAAAAGGCGCTTACTCTCGCATGAAATATGAAAACGGAGCACACCGAGTCCAACGCGTTCCATCCACCGAATCAGGTGGTCGTATTCATACGTCAACAGCAACCGTAGCCGTCTTACCGGAAGCAGAAGAATTCCAAGTCGACATCCACGAGAAAGACATCCGCGTTGACACGTTCACGTCTAGCGGACCCGGAGGACAAAGCGTTAATACAACGATGTCCGCCGTCCGATTGACCCACATGCCAACCGGTACCGTCGTACAATGTCAAGACGAAAAATCACAAATCAAAAATAAAGAAAAAGCCATGAAAGTTCTTCGCGCAAGAATTTACGACAAATTGCAAAAAGAAGCCCAAGCAGAAATTGATCAGGACCGAAAATCGGCTATCGGAACAGGCGACCGCTCTGAGCGAATTCGCACATATAACTTCCCACAAAGCCGCGTCACCGATCACCGCATCGGCCTGACGATTCAAAAGCTCGATCAAATTCTCGAAGGTAAGCTCGATGAAATTATCGAAGCGCTCATCATCGAAGAACAATCATCACTCATGGAAGAAGCGAATAAATAATCATGACGAACGACCAAACAACCAAAGTATACGAAGCCCTCAACTGGGCTTCGTCTTTTTTACAAGCTAACAATTACGAACACCAAATAGGCCACCGGCTCCTGCAACACCACACCGGCTGGACCCGAACACAAATGCTAACCGAGTTACAAACCCAACTCACAAACGACATGCACGAGAAATTTGTCCGCGACGTCAAACTCGCCGCCACCGGCATACCTGTCCAACACATTACCGGCAGCGAAACATTCTACGGACGCAACTTTACCGTCAATAAACACGTGCTCATCCCACGACCCGAAACCGAAGAACTCATCGAAGCCATCATAGGCGCCACCGATGACGTCTTTCCCAGGAGAAGGCACAAGGACGATAAGGCACGACATGAAGGCGTGAGAAATAATCAACAACGATTATTGGACGACCATATCGCGGAAAATCCAGAAAACGCACGACATGAAGGCGTTGGAGCAAATCAACAACCACCAATGGACGGGCGTATTGGGGAAAATAAAGAGGAACCGCTACAAATTGTCGATGTAGGAACAGGAAGCGGCATCATCGCCATCACCTTGGCACTCGAGCTTACAAATAGTCGCGTTTTCGCATCAGACATCAGCTCCGAAGCCCTCGCTGTCGCGAAACAGAATGCAACCAATCTCGCAGCAGACGTGAGCTTTTTCGATGGAGACCTTCTAGAGCCCTTTCTAGAAACTGGAAAAAAAGCATCGATTATCGTATCAAACCCTCCTTACATTCCGGAAGTAGACCGAGCAAGCATGAAAGAAAACGTCACCGAGCACGAACCAGAAACGGCTCTCTTCGCAGGAGAAGATGGACTCGTTATTTACCGACGTTTAGCAAAACAAATTCCAAAGATGCTGTTGCGTCCAGGTATCATCGCCTTCGAAATCGGTCATGATCAAGGAGAAGCCGTCCGCGATATACTGGCAGCAGAACTTCCCAAAACAGCAAGCCTTCAAATCATAAACGATATTAACAACAACCAACGCATCGTCTTAGCAAAACTAAAAGAGTGATGAGCAAGTCCGATCCCAAACTGACTGGGATCGGACTTTTGTATTTCTAAGAGAGAGGCTGTTGATACGAGCCGTCCGCTTAAATGAGATAAGAAGTGAGTGTCAGCGTCTTGTGCCCGATGCGAGCTGATTTTGGAGAAAGACGGTCACAAGAGAAGGCCGCTTGAGACCGTTGCGAGCTGTTTGTGGAGAAAGACGGTCACAAGAGGAGCCCGCTTGTGCCCGATGCAAGCCGATTTTGGAAAAAGACGGTCACAAGAGGAGGGCGCTTGAGCCCGATGCGAGCTGTTTGTGGAGAAAGACGGTCACAAGAGGAGGGGGCTTGTGCCCGATGCGAGCTGATTTTGGAGAAAGACGGTCACAAGAGAAGGCCGCTTGAGACCGTTGCGAGCTAATTTTGGTGAAAGACGGTCACAAGAGGAGCCCGCTTGAGCCCGATGCAAGCCGATTTTGGAAAAAGACGGTCACAAGAGAAGGCCGCTTGAGACCGTTGCGAGCTAATTTTGGTGAAAGACGGTCACAAGAGGAGCCCGCTTGAGCCCGATGCAAGCCGATTTTGGAAAAAGACGGTCACAAGAGGAGGGCGCTTGTGCCCGATGCAAGCCGATTTTGGAAAAAGACGGTCACAAGAGAAGGGCGCTTGAGCCCGATGCGAGCTGATTTTGGAGAAAGACGGTCACAAGAGAAGGCCGCTTGAGACCGTTGCGAGCTGTTTGTGGAGAAAGACGGTCACAAGAGGAGCCCGCTTGTGCCCGATGCGAGCTGTTTGTGGAGAAAGACGGTCACAAGAGGAGGGCGCTTGAGCCCGATGCGAGCTGTTTGTGGAGAAAGACGGTCACAAGAGGAGGGGGCTTGAGCCCGATGCGAGCTGATTTTGGAGAAAGACGGTCACAAGAGGAGGGGGCTTGTGCCCGATGCGAGCAGTTTATGGTGAAAGACGGTCACAAGAGGAGCCCGCTTGAGCCCGATGCAAGCCGATTTTGGAAAAAGACGGTCACAAGAGGAGGGCGCTTGAGCCCGATGCAAGCCGATTTTGGTAAAAGACGGTCACAAGAGAAGGGCGCTTGTGCCCGATGCGAGCAGTTTATGGTGAAAGACGGTCACAAGAGGAGGGCGCTTGAGCCCGATGCGAGCCATTTTCGCAAATGACTGTCACAAGCCTCACCTCTCATTTGTCTCATTTTGTCGGACGTTTTCCTGTTTATTTTCCAACTAGTTTGCCAACAATGAGGAACATGAGGGAGGGGATGAACACGATGACGAAATTAAATCTATTAAACAAGCACAAACGATTTGTGCAAATGCCATTATATGTATTATTTATTATTTCCATACTATTTTTATCCTGGGAGGCGCATATCTTCTATCCATACTATGCAGGAGCGTCAGCATTATCGATGCCAGCAATGTCGGACGAGCAAGCGGTTCCTGAGGAGTCCATTCGGCTTCGTATTAAATCCAACAGCAATTCACCTGTTGACCAGCAAGTGAAGATCAATATTCGCAATGAGGTGAACCGACAAATCAGCCAATGGACAGGCAACCTTACTAGTTTAGAAGATGCAAGAGAAGAAATCGAATCTAGAATGCCAGCACTAGAGCAAATAGTTAGCGATGAGTTAGAAAAAGTAGGCAAGAAAACATCATTTCGAGTATCTTTAGATGACACCGACTTTCCAACCAAACAATATGGTAACCGAGTTTATCCAGAAGGAGAATATGAAGCCGTCTTTATCGAACTTGGGGACGGACTTGGGGATAACTGGTGGTGCGTACTATTCCCACCGCTCTGTTTCGTAGACGTAGCCGACAAAGACGAAGAGAAAACCGCGTATGCGGCTGATGATGTGGAAGACGAAGAAGAAGTAGAAGTATCCTTTTTCGTTGTAGATGTTGTTAAGAGTCTTTGGGCAAAAATCACGTGATATGCGTAACTATCCACAACTTATCCACAAATATTGGAAGCGTTATCTTTCCTTTTAAAACAGCAATTATTAACGAAAGGAATAATCATTTTTAGAAAAAGATCATATTTTCTCATCTCGTGAATAGTTTATAGTACAAGCTGTTTTACTATAGCTCTTGTTTTTTCAGGGATAGAGCTAGACGAGAAAGAGGGGATATCGATGAGTATGATTATACGCGAAGCAGTAGAAGCAGATGTGCTTCCACTCCAGCACTTTATTAGTAAAGCGGGTGTACCGCAAGATTTCATCCTTCGTGATTGGAAACTGTTTATAATAGCGGAAGGTGATCAACGAGAAATCATTGCCACAGCAGCATTGCAACCCGTAACAGAAGGGGAAACGCTCATACGCTCTGTTATCGTGGATGCAGATAAGGTAAATGGTAGTTTCGTGTTAAAGATGTTAGAGACAGCGCTGCAATATGCTTGGCAAAAAGAAGCCGACGTCGTATACGTCATGGCGACCCAGGCAAGTGACATGTTAGAAAAACTAGGGTTTTCCAAAGTCCCTCAAGAGGAATTATCAGAAGACATGCAACAAATTCCAGAAGTAGCAAAGTACCTTGATAAACGAGGGTATCTTTATCGACAACATCGACCTGTGGGTAAATAAGCGACTTATACCCACTCCTCCACAGACATATCCACAAAATTATCATCGTTATCCACATTAATTGTGGATAACGTTTTGTTTTTCCACTACTTAATCGTTATTGACGAACGAAACCGCTCTGCTTCTCATCGGTAGAAACGTGAACCGAATAACGAACCTCCAAAAAAACAAACCATGATAAAACGATGATTCCCCTTGACATTGAACGCAATCAAACGGACAATAATGAGCAGCAAGGAGGAACGATCGAGATGATAAATGACAAAACAATAGCATGGACTGTGGATAGAAATGTGGATAACTTAACGTTTTCCACAGAAATTCTGGAAGCGGCAGAACACATAAAGCAAAACCGCGTCATCGCATTCCCAACAGAAACCGTCTACGGACTAGGTGGGAACGCCGAATCGGACGAAGCGATCAACTTGATTTTTCAAGCAAAAGGAAGACCGTCAGACAACCCATTGATTGTCCACATCGCCTCAGAAGACCAGGTGGAGCGGTATGTGGAGGAAATTCCCAACAAGGCAAAAGCATTGATGGATGCCTTTTGGCCAGGGCCATTAACGATCGTGTTTCGCCACAATGGCACGTTATCCACAAAGGTGACGGCTGGACTTGAAACGGTAGCGATTCGCATGCCTGATCACCCGGTGGCACTAGCGATCATTGAAGCGGCAGGACGTCCTGTTGCTGCACCTAGCGCGAACCGATCAGGTCGACCGAGCCCAACTACGGCTGCCCATGTGCATGAAGACTTAAGTGGTCGAATCGCCGGCATTGTGGACGGAGGTAAGACAGGGGTTGGCGTTGAATCAACCGTTGTTGACTGCACATCACAAGACGTGATGATTTTGCGCCCAGGCGGGTTAACGAGAGAAGCAATAGAACAAGCCGTAGGAAAGGTTCTAGTTGATCCGGCTTTAACCGAAATAGACCAAGCTCCGCGTTCACCCGGAATGAAATATACCCACTATGCCCCGACGGCACCACTCATTCTCGTGGAAGGGGATCGAGACTTTTTTTGCGAACAAATAGATGATGCCAAGGCTTCCGGAAAAAAAGTAGGGGCACTCGTCACCGATGATTGTCACGGTCTAACGACGGCTCATAAAGAAGTGCGTATCGGACCAAGAGCTGACTTATCCACTGTTGCTCAACAGTTATATCCGGCGCTAAGATCATTTGCAAAAAACGAAGTAGACGTGATTTTTGCCCAAGTATTTCCTGAGTCTGACCTAGGAAGTGCGATCATGAATCGTTTAAGAAAAGCAGCAGGTGGCATGATCATTCATCAACACGAAAACAAATGAAAATAATCATACTAAACCCCTTTGGACATGCATAAATTTAAGTAGTTGTCCAAGGGGGGATTTTGTGTTCTCAGAGATGGTTACAATTATCATAATGGCAGTTGCATTAAGCATGGACGCCTTTTCTATTTCGTTAGGGCTTGGATTGCTTGGAATCAACTATCGACGCATCGTATTAATTGGCGTAACGGTTGGTATCTTTCACGCAGCGATGCCACTCTTAGGGATGTTTATCGGTCAACTTCTCTCATACATGATGGGGACGATCGCGCACTTCGTAGGTGGTAGTGGCCTCGTGATCCTCGGTTCTCAAATGCTCCTATCCACTTTTCGTCAAGAATCATCGATTATATTTTCGCCAAGGGGTATCGGGCTCCTTTTGTTTTCTATAAGCGTCAGTATCGACAGTTTTACCATAGGGTTAAGCCTCGGCATGATCGGGTTAAAAACCTGGGTGACAGTCATGAGTTTCGCGTTGTTTAGTGCGACCTTTACGTGGGCAGGGCTTTTGCTCGGAAAAAAGGTTGGGCCGTTCGTCGGAAATCAAAGTGAGTGGATCGGTGGTTTTATTTTGATCTTTTTCGGGGTAAAAATGATGGTAGGGGCATAGTAAAAAAATAATCCAAAAGATTTATCGAATGGTTGGAAGGATTTGTCCGTTAGGTATGATAAAATAATGAGAAGTTGTACAATAATGGTAGAAATTTGCATGTTCCCGTCAAAATATAGGCTGAAAAATACCTAGACTTTTCATGAGACAAGGACAAAAAATTCCAATACTAAAGCAGGAAGTAAGGGTGTGACGAAAATGGAAAGAATCCTTTTTGTATGTACAGGAAATACGTGCCGAAGTCCTATGGCAGAGGCGATTTTTGAGCATAAAAAAGAGTCAGAAAAACTAGAAGCGCGGTCCGCAGGTATTCATGGCCTAGAAGGAATGCCAATGTCAGAAGGATCGAAAATGGCGCTTGCCAAACGAGGTATCATGGAAAGTCATCAATCAGCAACACTTACAAAAGAGTTGATCCGTTGGTCTGACGTGATCCTAACGATGACAGAAACACATAAACGATTGGTGATAGAGCAGTATCCTGACATGAGACCTTACGTATTTACGTTGAGAGAATTTGCGCTAAATGATCCTACTGTGAAAAAGAAGTTAGCAGAATTAGAAGATCATGTGACCCAACTGGAATTAAAGCGAGCATCGTTCTTAGCGAATAACCAAGATAAAGTAGAACAATATAACCAAAAGAAACAGATCAATAATCAGTCTGCATTAGAGGAAGAGCTCCTTAACCAGCTTCACCCTCACCAAGCAGCGATTGACCGTCTAGAATGGGATTTACCATCGCTAGATATTAAAGATCCTTTCGGTGGCGATCAAGACACGTATGAACAAACATTTATAGAAATAGAAAAAGCGATTGATGATTTGCTCCTGCGATTGAAAAAAGGGGACACATCAAACTAACTGGGGGAATTTGGGGGAGTTTACAAATGAATAGAGAGAAGTTTGGACTTCGCAAAAAAATGGTCATCGGGATTTGCTCGGTGGCTGGGCTTACATATGTGACAAGTGCATTTTTTATTTTTTATTTATCAGATTTGATTGCAGATAACTTCGGGTTAAGTAGTGACGGTTTCATTATTGCAACGTTTATTTTAGGCGTGTTCTGGTGCGGGGTTTTAGGATATTTCGGCGCCGGGATGATCGTCAAACCGTTGCAACGATTGGAAGAAGCAGCAACCAAAGTAGCCGCCGGAGATATTCGCGCAAATGTGGATATACCGAATTCAAACGATGAATTGCGATCTCTCGCCATCGCTCACAATCATATGGTCGATAGCTTACGAGACATGGTCCAAGAAGTGAACGTAAATTTTTCAGCAACAAACGAAAAAGTCATTGAAATGAAAGAGTCATCGTCAGCAGCAGCGGAGCAAGCGGAAAACATTAGCCAAACGGTAGAAGAAATCTCGTCTGGTGCGGAAGGCTCTGCCAATGCGATCCAAAACACGGCTAGCCGTATGGAAGAAGTCACGGAAATGGCTGCGAAAGTACAAAGTCATGCTCAAAGTTCGGACAAGCTATCCAAAGAGATGGTCACCTCCTTGCAAGATAGTAGGCAAGTAGTGGAGTCCCTCGTCGGTGGCATTCAGCAGTTAGCTAAACAAAACGAAACGTCATTAACGGCGGTGCATCGTTTGGAAACAAACGCCACCAAAGTCGGAGAGATCATTTCTCTTGTTGGGGACATTGCTGAACAAACGAACTTGCTAGCTTTAAACGCATCAATTGAAGCCGCTCGCGCCGGAGAACAAGGCAGAGGATTTGCTGTTGTAGCAGATGAAGTACGTAAATTAGCGGACCAAAGTGGCCAAGCTGTTCAAGGCATTTCCAACTTAATCAAAAATATTCAATTAGAAGTTTCCCAAGTTGTAACACAAATCACGAATCAAGTCAGTGCAGCTAACTCAGAAGCTGAAAAAGGCACCAAAACAAACGAAGCCATCACCGACATGGCGAGCTCTGTCAACGAAGTGGCGGAGTCCATCAACGAAATCTTGCTTCTTGTTGATAAACAAATGACGGCGATCGAAGCGACGACAAACGAATCCCAAGACGTAGCGGCCATCGCCGAACAAACGTCTGCTGGAGCAGCAGACGTGACGTCATCGGCGCAAGAGCAAACAGCGGTGATGGAAGAAATCGCTGCATCCGCAGAAATATTGCTAGATCAAGCGAATAACTTGAAAAATACGATCCGTCGATTTACAGTTTAATCAAACGCTTGTTTGAAAATAACATCGATGCTGAAGCGAATGAATGATTTTACAAAATCAACACAGAACGAGAGAAAACAGCCCTCATAAATAAGCTTACAAACAGATAACCTAAGAAAGATAATCAAATGGAGGTATTCACGAATGAAAATTGCAATTGGATCTGATCATGCAGGTTATGCCCTTAAGGGAGAAATCGTAAAGGTAATTGAAGAGTTAGGACATGAAGTAAAAGATGTCGGGTGCGACTGTGCCGATTCCGTTGACTACGCCGACTACGGTATTCCGGCAGCTGAAATGGTTGCGAATGGAGAAGCGGATCGCGGCATCGTTATATGCGGGACGGGTATTGGCATGTCCATTTCAGCCAACAAAGTGAAAGGCATTCGCTGCGCCCTCGTTCACGACCTGTTCACTGCAAAAGCAACGAGAGAACACAACGATTCCAACGTATTAGCGATGGGCGAGCGTATCATTGGCCCAGGTATCGCACAAGAAATTGCCAAAGTATGGTTAACAACAGAATTTGAAGGTGGCCGCCACGCCCGTCGTATTGAAAAAATTTCAGACTACGAAGCGTAGACTAGATTTTGGTTTAGTGTAGTACGAGGTGAAACGGACGTTGCGATGACTATTATCAGCGCAACATGATGTACGACCCCTATTCGGATGGAGGTATCGGTGATGAGTCATTCAGAGAAAATTGCGACCCAACTGACCCAGGCACTCACGGAATTTCAAGACATAGCCAAACTAGAAGACGGAGATCTTTTCGTCATTGGAACGAGCACAAGCGAAGTGATCGGCAAGCATATCGGCAGCGCCGGCACAACCGAAGTTGCCACGGAACTATGGAAAGCACTTAGCAATTTTGCTGGAAAAACGGGAGTGAAACTCGCTTTTCAATGCTGTGAACATTTAAATCGCGCGATCGTTCTAGAAAAACGCGTCGCAAAAGAGCACCGGTTACCACTCGTTTCAGCTATTCCTGTTCCACAAGCTGGTGGCTCGATGGCATCATTCGTATATGGGAAAATGGAAGAACCAGTTGTTGTCGAAGAAGTAGCGGCTGATGCCGGTATCGACATAGGTGACACTTTCATTGGCATGCATTTGAAAAAAGTAGCCGTACCTGTGCGCACGTCGGTGAAAAGCATCGGCGAAGCCCATCTAACATTAGCAAAAACAAGGCCTAAACTAATCGGCGGTGCACGAGCCGTTTACACACTAACCAAAAGCGATTAATTGCATAAACTATAGCAAGGGGCTTCGAGCATCGTCTCGGGGTTCCTTTGTTAGATTTTTACAGCTTGAGTGGGGTTGGGATGAGTCAGGGGGAGAGCGCACATACAATTAGAGAACGCAACTAGAGAGATCGTCTTGTGCCCGTTGCGAGCTGATTTTGATGAAAGACGGTCACAAGAGGATGTCGCTTGTGCCTTTGCGAGCTGATTTTGGTGAAAGACGGTCACAAGAGGATGTCGCTTGTGCCCGTTGCGAGCTGATTTTGGTAAAAGACGGTCACAAGAGGATGTCGCTTGTGACAGTTGCGAGCGGATTTTGATGAAAGACGGTCACAAGAGGATGTCGCTTGTGCCCGTTGCGAGCTGATTTTGGTAAAAGACGGTCACAAGAGGATGTCGCTTGTGACAGTTGCGAGCTGATTTTGATGAAAGACGGTCACAAGAGGATGTCGCTTGTGACCGTTGTGAGCTGATTTTGATGAAAGACGGTCACTAGAGGAACCAACTAGTGACCTAAACGAGATGATTTTTGATAATTAGGGGCACTAGTAAGCCAGCGCCAAAAAATACCAACATGTACAAACCCCCCCAACCTGTCAAAGCACCAATCGCCGTATCATTAACCAAAAATACTTAAAAATGAATGTAAAAGGTAATCGATGTTCAAAGGTTTGTGAATGTTCTTACCATGTTTACCATTAATAGACTGAAAATTCGTGAACATTTCAATTGGTAACGGATACATTTGTCTGACAAGTCGTTTGACCTTTTACATCTGACGAATAAACGTATAGAATAGAACACAGATTGATAACAACGCATAGACAATTTGGAACATAGTCAGCGTGAATGAGCTCAGGGAGGGTTTTGACAAATGACGACGATCGATAAACAAGATTTAAACCATGTAAGGACACAAGACCAAGAGGTTTTTGCAGCGATGGAGGCTGAGCTTAAACGCCAGCAAGATAACATTGAATTAATCGCATCGGAGAACTTTGTATCAAAAGCAGTCATGGAAGCGCAAGGATCTGTCTTAACGAACAAGTATGCAGAAGGATACCCAGGCAAACGTTACTATGGAGGGTGTGAGCACGTAGACGTGGTAGAAAACCTCGCTCGTGATCGTGCGAAAAAGCTATTTGGTGCAGAACATGCCAATGTACAACCCCATTCTGGTGCCCAAGCAAACATGGGTGTTTACTTTGCCTTTCTTGATCAAGGAGATACAGTGCTTGGTATGGACTTGTCACACGGAGGCCATTTAACTCACGGTAGTCGCGTGAATTTCAGTGGGAAGCAGTACAACTTTGTTGATTATGGTGTCGATAAAGAGACGAGCACGATCAACTACGAAGATGTGCGTGCGAAGGCAATCGAACATAAACCGAAGATGATTGTCGCTGGAGCAAGTGCGTATCCTCGTGAAATAGATTTTGCGAAGTTCCGTGAAATTGCTGATGAAGTGAATGCATATCTCATGGTAGATATGGCTCACATTGCCGGATTGGTCGCAACAGGTCATCACCAAAACCCTGTTCCATTTGCTGACTTTGTTACAACAACGACACATAAAACGCTACGCGGACCTCGTGGTGGTATGATTCTTTGTAAAGAAGAATATGCAAAGAAAATTGACAAAGCGATGTTCCCAGGTCTTCAAGGTGGACCGCTTATGCACGTGATTGCTTCCAAGGCCGTTGCATTTGGCGAAGCGTTACAAGAGGATTTCACGATTTATTCTAAGCAAGTTAAATTGAATGCCGCAGCTCTAGCCGCCTCTCTGAAAGAGGAAGGCATCGATCTTGTTTCTGGAGGAACGGATAACCACTTAGTATTACTTGATTTAAGAGGGTTATCTTTGACAGGAAAAATCGCGGAGGAAGCGTTGGACCATGTGGGGATTACAGCGAACAAAAATACAATCCCGTTTGACCCAGAAAGCCCGTTCGTTACAAGTGGTTTACGCATCGGTACGGCAGCTGTGACGTCTCGTGGTTTCAAGGAGAAAGAGCTTGAGAGTGTGGGTAAAATCATGGCGCTTGTGTTGAAGAATGTGGATGACGAAGATTCTTTGAAAAATGCAAAGGAAGCGGTTCTTGAGTTAACGGGGCGTTTCCCGCTTTACGAATAAAAATATGGTAAATGTTGTTAGCACCTGTCTTTGTGGCGGGTGCTAATTTTTGAGTTGTATCGGTGAGAATTTGTGGAATCGGTGAAAATGTCGAATTCGGTCTTGAATGTGGCGGTCTTTTTGTGTAAACTTTCCTAGAAGTACATAAATGATTGGCTTTTTTTGTCTAAAAATGGGTTGGGAAAAGCTGAAATATATTGGAAAAAGGAGCGGGAATTCATGGGTAAAGTATATGTGTTCGATCATCCTCTCATTCAGCATAAGCTGACGTATATTCGGGACAAGGGGACGGGTACGAAGGAATTTCGTGAGTTAACAAATGAGATTGCTGGCTTGATGGCGTTTGAAATTACGCGAGAGCTTCCACTTCGTGATGTTGAGGTGGAGACCCCGGTAGCGACGGCAAAGTGCCGAACGATTTCTGGGAAAAAGTTAGGGATCATTCCGATTCTTCGTGCTGGGCTAGGCATGGTTGATGGCATCATGGGATTAATTCCTGCGGCGAAGGTTGGTCACGTTGGGTTGTATCGTGATCCGGAGACGTTGAAGCCAGTGGAATACTACGTGAAGCTTCCGAAGGACATTGAAGAACGTGAATTAATCGTCGTGGATCCGATGCTTGCGACGGGTGGCTCGGCGATCGAAGCGATTAATGTCGTTAAAAATCGTGGCGGAAAGAACATCAAATTGATGTGCCTCGTTGCTGCTCCTGAAGGCGTTGACGAGATGAAGAAAGCTCATCCAGACGTGGATATTTATCTTGCAGCGCTGGACGAGAAATTGAATGAAAAAGGTTACATCGTTCCTGGTTTGGGCGATGCTGGTGACCGACTGTTCGGGACGAAGTAATCATCGACGCTCGAGTTCGCTGAGCGATACAAATGAAAATACGTTAACAAGGGAGAGAGCTGCGGCTTTCTCCTTTTTTGATGTTTAAAGAGGGTGTTCATAGTTCCCGACGAGAGAGAGCGACGGCGTTGAAAGGCAGTAAGTGACTAGAATCAAACAGGAGGGATCAAGGCAAAAGAATAATTGTTTATTTTTGGTAAGTTTTTTACGTTGTTTCAGGTTACGTTGTCACGCAGGGGCGAGCTAGTGCCCCATCCAGCGAAAAAAGAGCGATTAAGGGTCACTTAATCCCCAATACTAATGACGATCCAACAGAAAAAAGACAAAATGACTAATTTTAATAAAAACCATCAAAAGCCCCTCCATTGAAAATCTAGAATCTCAAAGGATAAAACAGTAACAAATGACAAAAGATAGAGGAGCATGAATGCTTACGAAAGGGGGATGGATATTGGTAGATAGTCATAACGATCGCACATTATCAAAGAAAATAGTGGCAGTCTGGCTCGTGTGCATAGCTTCAATATTATTCTTTCCGCTAGCAGGATCGGAAGCGACGCACGCAGCGGAAGCGATGCAAATGACAGAAAAAGCGCACGCATTAGAAGCTGCCCAAACAGCAGAGGCAAAGTATCCGATAGAAATTTCACAAATAAACGATCCAGCGTACGCTGCTAAAACGTCGCAAATGACAGAAACGCCACACGAAGCAGAAACAGAAACACAAACAGCGCACCAAACCGATGCGACGCACCAAATCAAAAAAGCACAACCCACTCAAACGCGCAATGACGAAAAGAAGCCAATCATTTTTCCGAACAGACCTATTATCGATGATGATGTACTAGCGATTGGCACGAGAAATGAACAGTCGTCGATTTACATTATTGAAGCAGAAGACAATCCAGAGAAACTCGCCGAAGAACTTCAAAAAACCGTCGATGGCGTCGAACTCCGCAAAATGTTTGGACGAATATACAATGGTTTTTCAATACAACTCTCCGAAGATCACCTTGAGACAATCGCTAATATGGAAGGCGTATCGAGAGTGGATGAGTTAGCTTATTATGAGCCTTATGTCGATGAAAGTATTCCGTTTATAGGCGGAACTTCTGGTGAATCGAAGAGCCTTTTCACCAGAGCTGATGACACCCTCACCGGGAAAGGCGTGAAGGTCGCGGTGATCGACACAGGAGTTGATTATGAGCATCCGGACTTAAAGGACAGTTACCACGGTGGTTTTGATGTGATTGACCAAGACGACGATCCGATGGAAACGCTGAGAGATGAAGGGATACCTACGTTCCACGGTACCCACGTAGCAGGAATTATTTCTGCTAACGGAAAACTAAAAGGGGTCGCGCCTGAATCAGAAATTTATGCGTATCGTGCGTTAGGTCCAACAGGGATGGGGACAACGGAACAGGTGATTGAAGCGATTGAAAAGGCTGTGGAAGATGAGGTGGATGTGATCAACCTATCGTTAGGAAATACGGTGAACGGGCCTGACTGGCCGACGAGTATAGCCCTTGATAAAGCAGTGGAAAGTGGCATTGTTGCGGTCACATCAAACGGGAATAGTGGACCGAATTTATGGACCGTTGGGTCACCTGGGACGTCGACAAAAGCCATTTCAGTCGGAGCGTCGACACCACCACTCGAAATTCCATACTTGATCACAGATTCCGAACGTAAAAGTGAAATCCCATTGCAACCGATGCAAAAAGCAGCAAAGTGGGAATTCAAACGTTCTCACCCTTTTGTAGACGTTGGACTTGGACGGCAGGAAGATTATGAAGGCATCGATGTGAAAAATAGCATCGTGTTAGCGAAGCGGGGGCTAATTAGTTTTACGATGAAAGCAAAAATGGCTAAAGCAAAAGGAGCAAAAGCACTCATCGTTTACAATCACCAGCCTGGAGAGTTTGCTGGTATGTTGGAGGAACCCGTCGATCTTCCTGCTGTCAGTGTCACAAAAGAGGACGGGGAAAAGCTCAGCGAGATCCTGGCAAAAAATAATGACGAACATATCCGCACGATTTATCGAGAAGAAGAGGATCAAATCGCCCCATTTAGTTCACGGGGACCAGTTACTCATACGTGGGAAGTGAAGCCTGATTTAGTTGCACCTGGAGTTCAAATTGATAGCACGATCCCATCAGGGTATCTCGATTTAAACGGGACAAGCATGGCTGCACCTCATGTGACAGGAGCGGTGGCTTTGATCAAAGAAAAGTATCCAGACTGGACGCCGGAACAAATCAAAGCTTCTTTAATGAACACGGCAAAAACGTTGTATGATAGCGATGGCAATCCGCACGCTCCACACGTACAAGGAACAGGAAGAATCCAACTAAATAAAGCGTTGTCCGCAGAAACTCTCGTTTATCCAGGACAAATTAGTTTCGGACAGTGGCTTCGTACAGAAAGTCGATTAGAAAAAGACGTGACGCTGACGATTGAAAATGTATCTGATGAAGCGAAAAAATACACGATTGAGCCACCGTTTGATGTGCCAGATGGGATTCAATGGAAAGTACCTTTTTCCGTTTACGTAAAGCCAGGTGAAAAAAAGGATGTCACCGTTTCTGTCGATGTTTTTCCGTCTGTTTTTGAAGAGGGAATGTATCATGATCGCATCAATGTCCGCAGCGGCGATGATGTGACACATGTCCCTTATCTCTTTTTTGTCGAAGAACCAAACTATCCGAGACTAATGTCATTTATGATGGAGCATAAAGAAGAACCAAAAAATTATCACTATGAAGTGTATTTACCAGGTGGGGCAGACGAGTTAGGCATTGCCTTATATGACCCTGACACGTTTCAATTTCTATCCTATTTAGATGTAGAGAAAGATATCCATCGCGGCATGTTTGAAAAAGACATTGTCATTGAAGATATAGACGTTGGTGTATACAAAGCGCTGATTTTTGCTCGAAAGGGAGATCAAGAAGATACGATTGAACAAATGCTATTTATTGGGGATTAAGCTAAGCGACTGCAACACGAGAAAACAACCTTCCCTCAAAAAACACCTGACCAAGTAGGAAAACGAGGTAACGTACGTGCAGAAAGGCAGAACAAAAATTCAGAACGAGATAGAGTCACCTTTCTTTCCAATATATACTAAAACTCAGCCTCAATAACATCCATTGCTACCAAATTTATATACAAACGTTCTGGGTATTTTATTGCCCGGAACACCTCTTTCCCTCTACAAAACTCTGGAAAATAGCTCCATAATAGTAAGATGAGCCCTTACCTGAAAAATACTTCTCTATACTGAAAATTCAGACTTTATTTTTATTGGAAATTAAACAGACAATTTAGCGAAATTTATGTATAATAGAAACGTGCAAAAGATCATATTTTGTATTTTTTGTGAACAAACCTGAAAGCGTTTCATCATATTTAAGTATTCGTTTTCATTGTGTTTTCCTACCCCAAGTTATATTGACAGTGACCCTTGCCTGTTGTACGATTACAAAGGATATCTACCATTATCAAAATTTATGTTGAACATGAATTCAACAGCAAGGTGGGGAACGATGTCTGAACCTTCTAAAAATCGTCAACTAATGAAAGCATTCGCGCTCATGACGACGATCAGCTCTTATCTTGTCGGATCCATAATACTTGGTGTATTTGGTGGCAGATGGATAGATGATCGATTCGATGGTGGCGGGCTTTATCTCGTATTAGGGATGCTCGTTGGTTTAGCAACAGCTATTTATGGCATTTTCAAAGCGGTTCAGCAATTTATGGGAGACGATTCAGCATGAACGACATTCGCGTCTTGGTTAAGCGCTATTCCATTTACACGGCGATCTTCATAGCCTTGTTGGTGATCATAGCTTTGTTCAGTTCTGAACCAGCATTTTTTATGGGGATGGCTTTTGGGACAAGCTTCAGTTTAGTGATTTTATTAACTACATACTTTCAAGTGAAGCGCATTGGAAAGTCGCTATCAGACCGCAAATTTCGGTTTTCAATTGGTACGCTAGGGAGAATGATCACTGTGGTCGTTGCGATCATAGTCGCCCAGCAGTTTCCTCACTATTTGAATCTAACAGGAGTGATCATAGGTTTGGCAGTAACGTATATCATCCTCTTGATAGATCCTATTCTCCACAGCAAGGCATTTGCAGATCAAGAGTGACTGCCTCGTTTTTAAAACAGGACCAGAGAATAACTCAAGGCTCCGTTAGAAAAACATTGGAAACACTCTGTGCAATTAGAGAAAAGAGGTGAAAAAGATTGGATAGTAAATTCTTAAAGATGGATCTATTTGGGATTCCGTGGTTAACGGTAAATATTCCTAATTTGATCTTGACTACTGTCGCCATGGCTATTGTCTTCTTTGTATCTTACTTCATGTCAAGGAAGATTCGAATGTATCCGACAGGTGCACAAAATGCTTTGGAGTACCTCGTTCAATTTATCAAAAACATTATTAGTAGTACGATGGATTGGAAGCAAGGAAAGAACTTTGTCATGCTAGGCATTACCATCATTCTTTATGTGTTCGTAGCGAACATGATGGGGGTTCCATTTGAGCTAGCAACAGCAGATCATGAAGTCTGGTGGAATTCACCGACATCGAATCCAGTATTAACGATCTCATTGGCAGCCTTTATTATCATCCTCACCCACATTTATGGGTGGAAGCTAAAAGGACCAAAAGAGTATGGAAAAGACTACTTCCGTCCGGCCTTTTTCATGGCCCCGTTTAAAGTAGTAGAAGATTTCTCCAACACACTCACGTTAGGCATGCGTCTTTACGCCAACATTTTTGCGAAAGAAATGATCATGGTCATGCTCGTGGGTCTTGGTGCAACAACAGGTATTTTTTGGGCATTCGCCGCATTTTTACCACTCGTTGTTTTCCAAGCATTCAGCGTATTTATTGGTTCATTACAAGCCTTTATCTTCTGTATGCTAACGATGGTGTATATGTCGCATAAGGTTAGTGAAGAACATTAACACTTTTTTGAAAAAAGAAAGACAGCACTATTAAACATCTTGAATAAGAACTCTTTTACATATGTTAAAGGGTGATTTATTTCATAAAAAAACTAAAATTTATACAATATCTAAGGAGGATTTTTATTATGGGTACTATCGCTATTGCAGTAGCAATTGTAGCAAGTTTAGCAGCTGTGGCTGGAGCATTTGGAGTGGCAATCGTTGTAAGAGCAACACTACAGGGGATTACTCGTCAACCAGAGATTCGCGGACCACTTCAAACAGTCATGTTTATCGGTGTTCCATTGGTAGAGGCACTTCCAATCTTCGCGATCGTTATTGCTTTCTTATTACTAGGAAACATGTAAGCGAAATTTTTTAAATGAAAAGCACTGTTAGACGTTTAAACGTAACAGTGCTTCATAAAAATGGCGAAGAAGGTTATTCATACAATCTTCGCCATTCCTTTTAAAGTAAGAAAGGATAAGGTTCTATCATGCTGTCAAGCTATCATTCATGAGCTTACCATCACGAAAAGCCTCAAGACTTCGATAGATGATGTTGCAAGTAAATCTTGCACAGGAAGAAGCAGCGCTTGTCTATCAAGGCAGGCACCTTACGCTTTTCTTACAGCACTGACTGAGAAAAAAGGAGGCGAATTCGTTGTTTGATATCTATGAAATAGAATGGGTCAATGCGCTTTATCAAATTGCCGCATTTGGTGTATTATTGTGGCTTTTGAAAAAGTTTGCATTCGGACCTATTATGGATATGATGGAAAAGCGTGAACAACACGTGGCCGATCAAATTGCTTCCGCGGAAAAAAACCGTAAAGACGCTGAGAAATATTTAGCTGAACAACGGGAAGCGATTCAAGCTGCCCGCCAAGAAGCAAAGGAAATTGTTGAAAACTCGAAAACAATGAGTGACCAGCAGGCTAGCGACGTTCTAGCAAATGCTAGAAAAGAAGCTGATCGTATGAAACAATCAGCCGTAGCTGAAATCAATACAGAAAAAGAACAAGCCATCTCTGCACTTCGTGAGCAAGTTTCGACCTTGTCTGTACTTGTAGCAACGAAGGTCATTGAGAAAGAACTCGATGAAAAAGAGCAGGAGAAGCTCATCCAAGATACACTTAAAGAAGTAGGCGAAGATTTATGAGGAGACATCCAGTAGGTTACCGCTACGCCTATGCTATGTTTGAGCTTGCCAAAGAGCAAGGGACTCTCGAAGCTACATTAGAAGACCTTGCCGTTGTGTCACAAGTATTTGAGGATTCGAACCTTCTTGACGAAGGGTTTAGACATCCAAACATTACAGATGAAGAGAAAAAGAATATTTTAACAGAGACGTTCTCTGGAAAAGTGAGCACACACGTTTTACATCTTTTGTTGTTATTAATCGACAACAAACGAATCGATGTCCTTGATCCCATCGTTGACAACTTCAAAGGTTTAGCCAACGAAGCACGCGGGATCGCCGAAGCAACCGTTCATTCAGCAAAAGCATTAACAGAACAAGAAAAATCAGCTGTTGCCACTGTATTCGCGAAACGAGCAGGCAAAGCACAGCTTATCATTCGTAATATCATAGACGCAGACATTATCGGTGGACTGAAAGTACGTATCGGAGACACCGTATATGATGGAAGCGTCGCCAACCAACTTGCACGCATTCAAGCGCGCATGATTCACGGGAACGTTAGTAGATAGGGGTGAAGGAAATGAGCATCAGAGCCGATGAAATTAGCTCGCTGTTAAAAAAACAGATCGAAGGCTATCAATCAGAAATTGAAGTTAACGATGTAGGAACCGTCATCCGTGTCGGGGACGGAATCGCCGTGGCTCACGGACTTGAAAACGCAATGGCCGGAGAGCTACTTGAATTTTCAAACGGTGTCATGGGAATGGCACAAAACTTAGAAGAAAATACGGTCGGGATTATTATCCTTGGTCCGTTTAGAGAAATTCGTGAAGGTGACGAAGTTCGTCGTACAGGACGTATCATGGAAGTACCTGTAGGCGAAGAACTTCTTGGTCGAGTTGTTAATCCACTTGGTCAACCACTTGATGGCATGGGTCCTGTTGAAACAAACAAAACTCGTCCAATCGAAGGTGGAGCACCAGGGGTTATGGACCGTAAATCTGTTCATGAACCACTACAAACAGGAATCAAAGCGATTGACTCCTTGATTCCAATTGGTCGAGGTCAGCGTGAGTTGATCATCGGAGACCGTCAAACTGGTAAAACAGCAATTGCGATCGATACGATCATTAACCAAAAAGAAGAAAACATGATTTGTATTTACGTGGCAATCGGACAAAAAGAATCCACGGTGGCTGGAGTGGTAGACACACTTCGTCAGCACGGAGCTCTTGATTACACGATTGTCGTGACAGCTAGTGCGTCACAACCAGCACCACTTCTTTACCTTGCACCTTACGCTGGGGTAACGATGGGTGAGGAATTCATGTACAACGGAAAACACGTCCTCGTTATTTATGATGACTTAACGAAACAAGCGTCCGCATACCGTGAACTTTCCTTGCTACTTCGTCGTCCTCCAGGTCGGGAAGCTTTCCCAGGGGATGTATTCTACCTTCACTCACGTCTATTAGAACGTGCGGCGAAGCTTAGTGATGCGAAAGGAGCCGGTTCACTTACGGCCCTCCCATTTATCGAAACACAAGCAGGGGACATTGGAGCTTATATCCCAACGAACGTAATCTCGATTACGGACGGACAGATTTTCCTTCAATCGAACCTATTCTTCTCAGGTGTACGACCAGCGATTGACGCCGGTTTATCCGTATCCCGAGTAGGGGGATCTGCCCAAATTAAAGCGATGAAGAAAGTAGCCGGGACACTGCGTCTTGACCTCGCATCTTATCGTGAATTAGAAGCATTTACCCAGTTTGGTTCAGACCTTGACGCATCCACACAGGCGAAATTGAGCCGTGGTGCGCGAACAGTAGAAGTACTGAAGCAAGGCCTTCACCAACCGCTTGCTGTTGAAAAACAAGTATTCATCCTTTTCGCCTTAACAAAAGGCTTCTTAGATGATGTAGAAGTAGAAGATATTAGTCGTTTTGAAATGGAAATGTACACATACTTGGAGCACAATCAAAAGGATCTCTTGGCTCAAATCAAAGAATCAGGGAAACTTGCTGATGAAGACGCGATGAAACAAGCGATCGAAGACTTCAAGAAAACATTCCAAACGAATTAAGAACGACTCGAAGATAAAAAGAGGATAGGCGTCTAGCACCAAAGTTACGAGAATGACCTCAACCATGGACCAAACCATCAACGAGGAAACCTCCCGTAAACGAGGTGCTTACGCTTTTCAACAAAAGGTGGTGAAGAACGATGGCCTCTTTAAAAGATATAAAGACAAGAATTGGATCGACGAAAAAAACGAAACAAATCACAAAGGCAATGGAAATGGTTTCAGCTGCCAAGCTTAACCGCGCCCAAGGCAAAGCTGAAGCATTCCAACCTTACACTGATAAAATTCGGGAAGTCGTATCGAGTATCGCAGCAGGTTCAGATGATGTATCCCATCCGATGCTAACCGACCGTGAGAAAGTGAAGAAGACCGGTTACATAGTGATCACATCAGACCGCGGGTTGTGTGGAGCTTATAACAGTGGACTCCTTCGCGAAACGATGCGCACGATCAATAAACGTCATAAATCAACTGATGAGTACGGTCTTATCGTCATGGGACGCGTCGGACGTGATTTTTTCAAAAAGAGAAATATGCCAATTTTTCAAGAAATCATTGGTTTACCCGATCAGCCAGACTATACGGACATTAAGAGCATCGCTTCGACAACCGTACAAATGTTTGAAGATGAATTGTTTGACGAAGTTTACATTCACTTCAACCATTTCGTTAGTGCCATCAGCCAGCAAGTGACCGAGTCCAAGCTACTCCCACTTACTGATATTGCTGAAGGTGAAGGAGAAGAATCACAAACACCTGCTCGTGTCATGGATTATATTTATGAGCCAGACGCAGGAACGATTCTAGAACAACTCCTTCCACACTATGCGGAAAGTTTGATCTTCGGCGCATTGCTTGATGGAAAAGCCAGTGAATTCGGAGCAAGAATGTCCGCCATGCGTTCTGCTACAGATAATGCAGACAACATGATCGGCGAATTAACTCTGAAGTATAACCGAGCTCGTCAAGCGGCGATTACCCAAGAAATCAACGAAATTGTCGGCGGAGCATCTGCCCAGAACTAACCTTATTAAACGAGCGACATAGTCGCATTTAATCAATAATACTGGTATTTTTTCGAAAGGTGTCCTTCGCTTTGCAAAGTAATCGATCCGTCGTTTTCCAAGCAAAACGAAAGCACTCACCTTTCTGAAAAGGAGGAAAGAAGATGAATATAGGACGCGTCACTCAAGTAACTGGTCCCGTTGTCGATGTTCAATTCGAACGTGGCCAACTGCCTGAGATTTATAACGCTATCAAGGTTGACCATAAAGCCCAATCTTCCGGAGAAGTCGACGTTGCTCTTACACTTGAGGTTGCTCTTCACCTAGGTGATGACACCGTTCGTACAATCGCAATGGCATCCACAGACGGTCTCGTTCGTGGCATGGAAGCGATTGATCAAGGAGAAGCAATTTCTGTTCCTGTCGGTGACGATACGCTCGGACGAGTATTTAACGTACTAGGGGAAAACATTGACTTAGACGAAGCAATCAACCCAGGAGTTCAGCGCGACCCGATTCACCGTGAAGCACCGGTTTACGAAGAATTATCAACACAAACGGAAATCCTAGAAACAGGAATCAAAGTAGTTGACCTACTAGCCCCTTACGTAAAAGGTGGTAAAATCGGTCTCTTCGGTGGTGCCGGTGTAGGTAAAACCGTATTAATTCAAGAGCTCATCAACAACATCGCCCAAGAGCACGGTGGTATTTCCGTATTCGCAGGTGTTGGTGAACGTACTCGTGAAGGAAATGACTTATACTACGAAATGAAAGACTCTGGCGTTATCAACAAAACAGCCATGGTTTTCGGTCAAATGAACGAGCCACCAGGCGCACGTATGCGTGTTGCCTTAACTGGACTCACAATGGCAGAACATTTCCGTGATGAAAAAGGCGCAGACGTGCTACTTTTCATCGACAACATTTTCCGATTCACACAAGCAGGTATGGAAGTATCCGCCCTCCTAGGACGTATGCCTTCTGCCGTTGGTTACCAGCCGACACTATCTACCGAGATGGGTCAGCTGCAAGAGCGAATCACATCAACGAAAAAAGGTTCTGTTACATCGATCCAGGCGATCTACGTCCCTGCCGATGACTACACAGACCCAGCACCAGCAACAACATTCGCCCACTTGGACGCAACAACAAACCTTGAGCGTAAACTTTCGGAAATGGGTATCTACCCAGCCGTGGATCCACTCGCATCTACGTCACGCGCCCTCTCTCCAGAAATCGTTGGAGAAGAGCACTACGCCGTAGCACGAGAAGTCCAAGTAACGCTTCAAAAATACAAAGAACTACAAGACATCATCGCTATTCTAGGGATGGACGAACTATCTGATGAAGACAAGCTAACGGTTAGCCGTGCCCGTCGCATCCAGTTCTTCCTATCTCAGAACTTCCACGTGGCCGAGCAGTTTACAGGACAAAAAGGATCGTACGTACCCGTCCAAGAAACCATCAAAGGATTCCGTGAAATCCTTGACGGTAAATACGACGACGTACCAGAAGATGCCTTCCGTCTCGTGGGCCGTATCGAAGACGTCCTAGAAAAAGCGAAGTAACATTTATTTACTAAGATGGAAGAATGAATGCAACAGGCAATAGGAAGCGATATTCGCAAAGGTCACTGCCGCGGATTTCTTATCCCGGCGATGATGCTTTGATGAATCGTCCCTTTCATAAGGAGGGTGAACCGTGAAGACGATGCAAACCAATGTCGTCACTCCTGATGGCAGTGTATATAGTGGAGAAACAGAGATGGTGAGCGTGAAAGCTTACGAAGGTGAATTAGGGATTCTCCCTGGTCACTTACCTTTAGTGACGCCCCTTACCGTTGGTGCCATCCGCATTAAGAAAGATTCGAAAGTGGAGCTCATCGCTGTTAGCGGCGGCTTCATGGAAGTTCGGTCCGACGAAGTGAACATTCTCGCTGAATCAGCCGAACGGCCATCAAATATCGATATCACTCGTGCCCGTGCTGCCAAAGAACGAGCAGAGCGCCGCCTAGAGGAAGCAAAAAGAGACAACATCGACTTCAAACGCGCGGAAATGGCCCTCAAACGAGCCGTCAACCGTCTAGAAGTCTCAGAGAACAAAATGTAATTCAGTTCTATCCGAGCGCCGTTCACCCTCATACGAGGCTGGACGGCGTTTTTGTGTTTCATCTAAAGGCAAATCAATCATTACCTCATATGTACGGGAAATAATATCGTTAAAGGCTGTGAGAGGCTAACTTAGGCACGCATTTGCTTTTAGTTTGTCTGGACGACTCTCTTGTGACGGTTACGAGCTAATTTTGATGAAAGACGGTCACAAGAGGAGGGCGCTTGTGTCCGTAGCGAGCTATTTTTGGTAAAAGACGGTCACAAGAGAGAGCGTCTTGTGCCCGATGCGAGTTGATTTTGGTGAAAGACGGTCACAAGAGGAGTCTGCTTGTGACCGATGCGAGTTGATTTTAATGAAAGACGGTCACAAGAGGAGTCTGCTTGTGCCCGTTGCGAGCCGATTTTAATGAAAGACGGTCACAAGAGGAGTCTGCTTGTGCCCGTTGCGAGCCGATTTTAATGAAAGACGGTCACAAGAGAGAGCGCCTTGTGCCTGTAGTGAGCCGATTTTAATGAAAGACGGTCACAAGAGAGAGCGTCTTGTGCCCGTTGCGAGTTGATTTTGGTGAAAGACGGTCACAAGAGGAGTCTGCTTGTGCCCGTTGCGAGCCGATTTTAATGAAAGACGGTCACAAGAGGGAGCGCCTTGTGCCTGTAGCGAGCGGATTTTGATGAAAGACGGTCACAAGAGAGAGCGCCTTGTGCCTGTAGCGAGAAGATTTTGATGAAAGACGGTCACAAGAGGAGTCTGCTTGTGCCCGATGCGAGTTGATTTTGATGAAAGACGGTCACAAGAGGGAGCGTTTTGTGACAGTTGCGAGCTATTTTTGGTAAAAGACGGTCACAAGAGAGAGCGTCTTATGACCGATGCGAGTTGATTTTGGTAAAAGACGGTCACAAGAAAGATGCATTATGCATGTTAAGTCGTAGTTAGTTCTTTACCAAAAATAGGTATTTAATTTTGGTTTTAAAATAATGAAGGACGAATCCCTTTTGAATTTCCTTTCTCAATAAATATAATTCATAGTGTACCTTCATAGACAAAAAATGTTCCAGCACCATAACCAACTCTATTACAATTTTTAATTAAAAGTTGCCTGATCGTTTTCCTTCCAGCAACATGGCCAATCCAATCATAAATGTCTTTAGATTTTATTTTTTTATCAGGGAAAAGAAGTTGAAACTCATTAATGCTCCTAATAATTCCAATACTTTTTGGTTCAATAAAACCACATGAGTCACAGGTGAACTTATGCTGTTGTGCAGACATAAAAGATTGGCACTGGGGACATACAACACCTTTATCAAGGTGATCAAATTCATATTTTGGCAACCGTGAATATGGTGATTTTTCTATGTGAGAAGCTAGTAATTTGTTTGCTAAATCGTAATACTGCTGAGTTAAATTAGAAGTGGAAGTATTGTTAAGTTTGTACATAAAGTGATTTATCTGGTTAGGTAATATCAAAGGGAGATTTAACGGTGTTTGAAACAACGTAAATTCTTGATTTGTAAAAATCACGAAGGGTTTTAATTGAAAATGAGGGGAACGATATTGCCGAAGTAATTGTTTAAAAAGTGTTTCAGCTCTCTGGACTTGAAGAATTGGATTTTGAATATCTTTATTTGAGATTGTAAACCATTTTCCATTTTGATCAATATAAAAATCACCTCTATAGTTCTTAACTTCAAAAATGATGATTCCTTTTGAATAAATTAGCAGTGAATCTATTTGAAATTCACTCTGATTTACCTTTAAAAGCAGGTCATTTAAAATGATTGAATCGAAAGTTATGTTCTTAAGCCAGGAGTCAAATATGACTTCCCCTTCGTATCCTTTCTCCATATTTTCGTACTGGAGTGTATGCTCTTCTGAAAAAAGCATACGAGGTTTTAACATCCGGAGGAGTAATAATTCCTTCGGTAGTTTTCGTGGTTTCATAATCATAAGCATCATCCTGTTCTAAATTATTGAACGTTTTTAAATCTGATAGTTTATGACAGACGGATAGGTATGTGAGGGAGTTTCTCTTCAATAAATGAAATCATTAAATATACAGATTTAGATCGTACGTTCCCTTATATATTATGATAAGTAGAAATATTTAACAAGTAAAATTTGATAATTGATAGAAATAATAAAAACAGGAATGAATTTGATAGATAAAGTTAAATGGGCAAAGACGGTCACAAAAGAGGACGTCTTGAGACCGTTGCGAGCTAATTTTGATGAAAGACGGTCACAAAAGAGGACGTCTTGAGACCGACATGAGTTGATTTTGATGAAAGACGGTCACAAGAGCAGCCTGCTTGAGACCGACATGAGCTAATTTTGATGAAAGACGGTCACAAGAGCAGCCTGCTTGTGCCCGACATGAGCTAATTTTGATGAAAGACGGTCACAAGAGCAGCCTGCTTGTGCCCGACATGAGCCGATTTTAATGAAAGACGGTCACAAGTCCCCCCGCCACTGTCTCCGCACACCAAAATTCACCATTGAGAATGAACACGCAAAAAAATAAATTTTCAGCTCAAATAAGATTCATGAAACGGACACATTTTCAAAACTAAACAGACTAAAATATATCAAAAGGAACTGTTATATTAATAGATATACTACTGTTATAGTACTTGAATATACTTTCACAAATCAGTTATAATAAACGTACCCACTAACAAATACAGGTTTTATAATGAAAAATGTAAAAATACATTCAAATCTGTAGCAACGAAATAAATGGTAATAAATCCCACCTACTATAAACAGCAAATGAGAAAGATCAAAACACCCATTAAATAAGTTTAGAAATAATAATTATCATATAATAATTATTATTGCCAAAACAACAGCTCAAACAACACCTACCAACACCTATCAAGACAGTCTAAATCCTTATACACCAACATTTTACAGGACATCCATATTCCCAAATCTCACATAAACAAACGCTTAAACGATATTAACACTATATATACAGTATTTATCTGAGAATTCCGAATCATATAGACATCATTTTCATTGCTTTGTTATAATTCTAGTGTGAGTTGGTGTAAAAATGAAAATACTTTACGGAGGGGAGTGAACGTATGGGGTTAAGTGTTTATTATGACAATTATATACTTGTCTTGATTTTTATGTTACTAGGGGTTGCCTTACCAATCGTGTCGATAACATTTGGACGATTCGTAAGACCGAAGAACCCGTATGCTGATAAAATCACGACATACGAAAGCGGAATTCAGCCTGAAGGAGACGCTCAGGTTCGATATCATGTAGCCTACTATATAGTAGCGTTAGAATTCATAATCTTTGATATTGAAACCGTTTTCTTAATTCCTTGGGCTGTAACGCTTGATCAGTTAGGTTGGGTTGGATTAAACATGGGTCTCGTATTCATCTTTATCCTAGCTTTAGGTCTCGTTTATTCTTGGAAAAAGAAGGTGCTAGAATGGAACTAAAAGGGTTTAGTGAAACAGAACAGTATGATCCGAGAATCCTTGAGGATGTAAAGAAGAACGTCTTTTTTACAAAAGTCGATCAGTTAAAAGCCTGGTCACGCACACGCTCATTCTGGCCATTGAGTTTCGGCTTAGCGTGTTGTGCGATTGAAATGATGACAACAGGTGGATCGAGGTACGACTTTGATAGGTTTGGAGTTATTTTCCGAGCATCGCCTCGTCATTCCGATGTCATGATCGTTGCAGGGACAGTAACAGGTAAGATGGCTCCTGTACTAAGAACGTTGTACGATCAAATGCCTGAGCCTAAATGGGTGATTGCGATGGGTTCCTGTGCGACGTGTGGAGGACCATACAAGGAAGCATACAGCGTCCTGAACGGTGTCGATAAAATTGTTCCGGTCGATGTCTATGTGTCCGGTTGCCCACCAACTCCACCGGCTTTATTAGACGGCGTAGACAAACTACGTGAAAAGATTCGCTTAGAAGCAAAAGGAGAGAGGGTGCCAAAAGGATGAGCCAAGAGCTTCTCGACCTGATTGTTGAAAAATTTAACACACTCCACGGAGAAGAATCAATAGTAGAATCCAAATTAAACTTCGGGAAGCCGATGGTCATTCTCGGTACTGAAAAGTGGGATTTAGCTACTGCAAAACTTCTTCACGATGATGAACAACTCCAGTTTGATTTTCTAACTTGCGTCACTGGCGTAGATTACGAAGAACATATGGAGGTCATTTACAATTTTTACTCAACAACGTTAGATCAGTATTTATATGTGAAAGTGAACACATCCAGAGAAGAACCAACTGTAATGTCAGCAGAACCTATCTGGAAATCAGCAGACTACATGGAACGCGAAACATTTGACCTTCTAGGGATAGACTTCCCAGGTCACTGGCGTTTGAAACGTATTTTGCTCGAAGACGACTGGGAAGGATATCCGCTCAGAAAAGATTATATTACAGATAAAAAAGCTCTGGGCTTGGATTAGGGGGTGCAAAGTAAATGTCGGAGTTAAAAACAGAAACGATGACGCTCAATATGGGTCCTCAGCACCCAAGTACACACGGAGTATTCCGTTTGCAGCTAAAAGTTGATGGGGAGACAATCAAAGAAGCGATTCCAGTTATGGGATATTTGCACCGTGGATCGGAAAAATTAGCAGAGAGATTTTTATATTCACAGTTTATCCCGTATACAGACCGTCTCGATTATTTGAACGCTATGACCAATAACTATGTGTATTGTTCAGCTATTGAAGAACTACTTGAGTGGGAAGTTCCAGAACGTGCAGAATATTTACGTGTGATTACGATGGAATTAAACCGAATCGCCAGTCACCTTGTATGGTGGGGAACATATTTATTAGATATTGGCGCAATGAGTCCATTCTTATATGCATTCCGTGACCGCGAAACGATCCTCGATCGTCTCAACGAAATAAGCGGAGCGAGAATGACGTTTAACTACCATCGTATTGGTGGAGTGAAATGGGATGCACCTGAGGGATGGATCGAAAAAGTACAAGAAACAGTAAAAGAGTTGCACACGAACATTCAAGAGTTCGATGTACTCGTTACTGGAAATGAAATATTTCAAGCCCGAACCATTGGAGTCGGAATATTGTCAAAAGAGAAAGTGATCAATTGGGGCTTATCCGGTCCAATTGCACGAGGAAGTGGCGTTGCGATCGACGTTCGTAAAACAGAACCATATTCGATTTATGACCGATTTGATTTCGATATCCCTACTCGTGAAGAAGGGGATGTTTTTGCAAGATACAAAGTTCGCATTGCTGAAATGTTCGAATCATTAAAGATTATCGAGCAAGCTTGTGAGCAAATTCCAGAAGGCGACATCATTACGAAAAAAGGGAAACGATTAATGATGATCAAACCGCCGGCTGGGGAAGTTTATCGAAGAGCGGAAGCTTCTAAAGGTGAAATTGGCGTTTACGCTATCAGTAATGGAAAAAATAAGCCTTACCGAATTAAACTTCGTCGTCCATCTTTCGTAAACGTATCGATTCTTCAAGATCTACTCGTCGGAGAATCTATTCAAAATCTCGTTGCGATCTTTGGAAGCCTAGACGTCGTTCTCGGGGAGGTCGATGCATAGTGGATTATTTGATGATGTTTATATATGCCGTAACCGTGATGGGTGTGTTATTAGGCGGTGTAACGTTCGCTATCCTTGCAGAACGTAAAGTCATCGGTGCGATTCAACTAAGAAACGGTCCGAACCGCCACGGTCCATGGGGACTTTTTCAAACGATCGCGGACGTATTAAAACTATTGTTAAAAGAAGACGTGATACCTGCAAAAGCAGACAAACCAATCTTTGTCCTTGCACCTGTATTGGCGTTTGCGCCAGCCTTTTCAGTCATGGCTGTGCTCGTCTACAGTAGTTCAATAGGTGGAGCAGATCTTAACATCGGCGTCCTTTATTTCTTAGGGGTGTCTTCGATTACAATGCTAGGTGTGTTAATGGGTGGTTGGAGTTCCAATAACAAATACTCGTTACTAGGTTCCATTCGTGGGGTTGCTCAAATGGTTAGTTACGAGCTACCACTCGTCTTATCGATTATTGGGATTATCATCATGGTAGGATCATTGAACTTAACAGATATCGTTAACTATCAAGCAAGCATGGGCGTTTGGTTTATCGTTCCGCAATTCCTTGGATTTGTTGTTTACATGATTTCCTCGATTGCCGAATTAAACCGTTCACCATTTGACTTACCAGAAGCTGAATCAGAATTAGTCGGTGGTTTCTTTACCGAATACTCAGGGTTCCGCTTCGCTATGTTTATGTTGGCAGAGTACACGTACGCGATTGCCATTGCAGGACTTGCAACAATATTATTTTTGGGCGGATGGTTAGGACCTGCGTTCTTACCAGGGATCGTTTGGTTCATGCTTAAAGTTGTTGGAGTTATGTTCATTTGGTTCTGGCTAACAGCGACATTGCCAAGAGCTCGTGTTGACCAGCTTATGAACTTCGGCTGGAAAGTGCTCATCCCGATAGCATTACTCAACATTGTGATTACGGCGATTATCAAAGTGTGGATGGGGTGATAAAATGTTTCGATTATTAAAGGGGTTTGGCGTAACCTTAAACTATTTTAGAAAAAAGAATATTACCATCCAATATCCTGAGGAAAAAGTGGTTATGCCTGAAAGATTCCGCGGTATACACCGGTTTTTTCCGGAAAAATGTATTGTATGTAATTTATGTGTGCAGGCATGTCCAACGGACGTTATCACGTTGACAGGTAAAAAGAGCGAAGAAAACCCGAAGAAAAAAATAATTGATACGTATAATATTGATTTCCAAGGGTGTATCCTTTGTGACTTCTGTACAGAAGTTTGTCCAACAGAAGCGATTGTCATGACCGCTCGTTACGACAACTTAAGTGAATTCAACCGTTCTGCTCACTTCAAAGATATTCACTGGTTAACGGATAACCATGTGTATGGAAACTACACAGAGCCAGATCCAGAAGAAGAAGCGAAAAAAGCGGCGAAAGAAAAAGAAGCAGCGGAAAAGAAAAAGAAAGCTGCCGCAGAAAAGAAAGAAAAAGAAGCCGTGACGGCTGGAGCGAAAGCGGAAGACAAGACAGCGGACGCAGAAAAGCCTAAATCGGAATCGGCAAAGCCAGACACAGCTAAAACGGCAGACACAGCTGAGCCAAAAGCTGACACTGCAAAAACAGCAGATACAGAAAAGCCAATTGCTGAAGCGAAAAAAGAAGATGTAGAAGAAAAGCCGTCAGATAAGACAGGGAAGTCGGAAGAAACAGAAAAGCAGTCAAAAGAAAATCCTGAAAAAACCGACGATGCCACTAAGGGAAGAGGTGACGATAAGTGACCGCGCAAATGACTTTCTTTATTATCCTTGCACTAATCGCCATTGTGTCTTCTGTTCTAGTTATGGCCTTAAGAACCATCTCACACCGAGTGGTATCGATGGCTTTCAGCTTTTTTGCCATAGCTGGGTTGTACTTTCTATTAGGTGCAGAATTTATCGGGATTATTCAAATCATGGTTTACGTGGGAGCCATCACAATCTTGTTCGTTTTCGGTATGATGATGACCGAGCACAGAAACATTGGGTTCGGTCCTGATCCCCGAAAAATACAACAAGTAGTCAGTTTTCTAGGGGTTGCCACACTACTTGGAATCATGCTTTACGGCATCTTTTCAATGGATCTGCCAACTACACCACAGCCGTACGTTGGTAGCGTGGAAGCGATCGGTCTTGAGCTATATGGACACTATTTCATCGCATTTCTTGGATCGGCTTTCCTTTTAACATCTGCCCTTATCGGAGCAGTTGTCATCGCACGAAAGGAGGCTGACGAATAATATGGTGCCTATTACGCTATTTTTGGCCCTCGCAGCCATTTTATTTTGTATCGGATTATACGGGGTGTTAACGAGACGCCACTTAGTTATTGTTCTAGCTAGTATTGAAATTATGCTCAACTCAGTGAATATTAACCTTGTCGCCTTTTCAGCGATCGGACCGTTTGCGAATATTTCAGGGCAAGTGTTCAGCCTATTTATCATAACTGTTGCAGCAGCAGAAGCAGCAGTAGGGCTAGCCATTTTAATCGCCTTGTATCGCAACCGAAACTCCATCGATGTCATTAAACATGACCTGTTACGGTGGTAAATGGTAATTCATAGAACAGAAAATCAGACGTGCTTGAAAAGCAGAACAACCTGTTCTCGACTTTTTAACACCCTTTATAGTAAGAGACTAATCGAAGAAAAGGTGATGGTATGATACAAAATGCCTGGTTAATCCCGGTTTTTCCGCTTATCGCCTTCCTTATTCTGTTATTCATCGGAAGATTTCTTAAAGAAAAATCTTCATATGTCGGGATAACAGCTTTGGCCCTGTCGTTCATCCTTTCCGTAATGGTTTTGTTTGAACGAATTGGCGGAGAAACGTACACATACGTAATTGACTGGATAACCTTTGGAGAACTTACGATCAGCATGGGATATGAAGTAACACCATTGAACGCGATGATGCTCATTGTCGTTACTCTCGTCAGCTTGGTCGTTCACATTTTCTCCCGTGAATACATGCATGACGATAAGCGAATTCATATATTCTTTGCTTATCTTGGACTATTTTCATTCTCGATGCTAGGACTTATTCTAGCTCCGAACGTATTACAACTCTTTATTTTCTGGGAACTTGTAGGGCTCATGTCTTACTTACTCGTTGGTTTCTGGTACTTTAAACCAGAAGCTGCCGCAGCTGCCAAAAAAGCGTTTTTAACGACTCGAATCGGGGACGTTGGGTTATTGATTGGTTTAGTGATTCTCTTCAATCAAACCGGAAGTTTCGATTACGCAGACATTTACGCAGCAGTGGAAGGCGGAATGATCAACGAAACGTTGATTACGACAATCGCACTCCTTATTTTCATGGGTGCTGTCGGTAAATCCGCACAATTCCCGCTTCACGTCTGGTTGCCGGATGCAATGGAAGGTCCGACACCGGTAAGTGCTTTAATCCACGCCGCAACAATGGTTGCCGCAGGGGTATACTTAGTAGGCGTAATGTATCCTTTATTCTTAGCTTCGTCTACAGCGATGACTGTTGTCGCATATACAGGTGCAATTACTGCCTTTTTTGCTGCAACGATGGCGTTAGTCATGACCGATATCAAAAGGGTATTGGCTTACTCCACCATCAGTCAGCTAGGGTTTATGATTTTAGCATTAGGAACAGCCGGCTATGTCGCAGGTTTGTTCCACTTAATGACGCATGCCTTCTTTAAAGCGCTCCTTTTCCTCGGAGCAGGAAGTGTGATTTATGCGGTTCACCACCGTCAAGATATTCGAGACATGGGTGGACTTTGGGGAAAAATGAAGATTACATCGATCACATTTTTGATTGGTGCCTTAGCGATCTCAGGGGTATTCCCATTAGCAGGGTTCTGGAGTAAGGAAGAAATTCTCGCTTCCGCTTTGTTAAATGGAGATGGATTCTTATTTACCATCGCTCTTGTGACAGCATTTATGACAGCATTTTATATGTTCCGCTTGTTTTTCAAAACGTTCACAGGAGAGTATCGCGGTGGAGACCACGACGATGCGCATGCTAATGATCCAGGCGTTGACGCCTATGGAGCAGCAGATGTAGCAGAAGCGGATAACCCGCGGGATGACTCGATGGACGAAGAAACTCACGTCTCACCGGCAGAAGATCATGATCATCATGATTCGCCAAAAGAGAACTCAGGTTTCATGACATTCCCACTGATTGTGTTGGCATCCATGGCAGTCGTTGCTGGTTTCGTCAATTTACCATTCCTGGGATATCCATTAGAAGGATTCTTAACAGAAGGAATCAATGTAGGATCACAGCCACACGGTGAACTATGGCTCGCTTTTGTTTCCTTAGCCGTTGCCGGGGCAGGTATCGCCTTAGCATGGGCAATGTACTATAAAGGTTCGATTTCAGAAGACTACTTTGCCAGTAAAGCACCTGGCGTTCATAAACTTCTCATAAACAAATATTATTTAGACGAAGTTTATACCGCTGTTTTTGTTCGACCAACCGTCGCAATCGGAAGATTCTTCTGGGAAATGGACAAAAGCATCGTCGATGGCATTGTCAACTTGATCGGTCGTTCAACGAGTAGCACTGGACGTACTGCCGGAAGACGGCATAATGGCCAACTACAGACGTATGGTCTCGTGTCTATCCTCGGAGGAATTGTTGTCATCGCACTTGCCTTCGTTCTAAGGGGGTATTTCGGATGATGCTAAACATTTTGACATGGCTCGTATTTTTACCACTCATCGGTGCGATTATCATCATGACGATTCCTAAGGAAAACGTCAATGTGATTCGTTCACTAGCTGCCATCACATCAGGAATTGCATTGGTCATCTCGCTCGTCTTGTGGGCAGGATTTGAACGAGGCGCTACTGGATTGCAATATGCAACAACAGCAGAATGGTTCAACATTGGCTTTTTACAAATCAACTATGAAATTGGATTGGATGGCTTGTCGTTACCACTCATTGTGTTAACAACGATTGTCACAACACTAGCAATCTTTGCTTCCTTTTCAATTGAAAAACGCGTCAAAGAGTTTTATCTTTGGACACTCGTTTTATTAACAGGGATGCTCGGGGTTTTCGTTGCCCTAGACATGTTCCTATTCTTCCTATTCTTTGAGCTAACGCTTATCCCAATGTTCTTCTTAATTGGTATATGGGGAGGAAAAATGAAAGAGTACGCATCCTTTAAGTTCTTGCTTTACACAGGACTGGGAAGTGCGATTATGTTCATGACTTTCATCGCTATGTTCTACAAAGCGTATGAAGCAATGAACATGCAAGAAACAACCTTTAGTATGATTCGAATGGCTGAAATTTTTGCAGACCCAGCTAATCCAGACGTGTTAACAGGTGCCGTCAAAGGTGCGCTATTCCTAGCATTGTTTGTAGCGTTTGCGATCAAACTACCAGTCTTCCCGTTCCATACATGGTTACCGAACGCTCACGTAGAAGCACCAACAGCAGCAAGTATGATTCTTGCCGGTGTCCTTCTAAAAATGGGTGGTTACGGATTAATCCGAGTTGGGGTTGGTATCTTACCAGACCAAGCAGCACGATTCGCATCCTTAATTGCGCTACTCGGTGTCATTAACATTATTTACGGGGCGTTACTAGCGCTCGTTCAGACAGACTTAAAGTCTTTGGTGGCTTACTCAAGTATCAGTCACATGGGGATCGTTCTACTAGGAATTGCATCCTTCACGACAGCCGGCATGCAAGGGGCGATTTTCCAACTCGTCTCTCACGGATTTATTTCCGCACTGCTGTTCTTCATGGTAGGAGCTATTTACGAACGAACAAAAACACGCACGATCTCAGAGCTTGGCGGCTTATCCAAGTCTGTTCCAATCTTAGCCGGGTTTACGTTAGCGGCAGCCATGGCTTCTGTTGGACTTCCGGGACTATCTGGGTTCGTCAGTGAATTGCTCGCCTTCATCGGAATCTTTGGCGCATCCGCAGAGATCCTTCCAGCGGCAACCGTATTTGGTGTCATCGCCGGACTTGGAATTATCTTAACGGCTGCCTACTTATTGTGGGCGGTGCAACGGACAACATTTGGACCAATGAAAGAGAAATTCGTTGGCTTAGCAGATGCCCGTCCGATGGAATATGTACCAATGATTGGCTTGCTCGCGTTAAGCATTGTCATTGGCGTATACCCACACATCTTAAGTGACGTAATAAACACTACAGTAATCGACATCGTGTCGAAGATAGGGGGTTAAAGACAATGACAGCTTTTGATGCCAACTGGTCTTTATTAACTCCGGAAATGGTTTTGGCCGCTTTAGCCTTATTAGTATTTACGATTGACTTTATGACCGGCATTCATGGAAAAAAACCGTTTATAGGTAAACTATCGGTGCTTTCCTTGCTTGTGACCGCAGTCCTTGTTCTTTTCATGAACAACTCCGGCGGACAAATTGCCGATCTATACTTGATAGACTCATTCGCGATGGTGTTTAAACTCATCATATTAGTTGGTGTAGCGATGGTCATTATGATCAGCCTTCACTACCTAGACCGGAACGAAGAAATATATCAAGGCGAATATTATTCGATTCTCTTGTTTGCCACATTAGGTGCAATGATCATGGTCTCATCTGCAGACTTGATCACGTTGTTCATCGGTTTGGAAATCTTAAGTATTTCCTCTTACGCCCTCGTAGGGTTTAAAAAACATCACCGTCACTCAACGGAAGCAGCACTGAAATATGTCATACTCGGAGGAGCGGCTTCAGCGTTTATCCTTTACGGAATGTCGTTCTTATACGGCCTAACAGGATCGACCAGTTTACTAGAAATCGGGCAAGTCATGCCGACGTTATTTGCAGATTACACCGTGATTATGACAATCAGTTTAATCTTTATGTTAGTTGGATTCGGGTTCAAAATTTCCATCGTTCCATTCCATATGTGGGCACCAGACGTATATGAAGGAGCACCAACACCCGTCACTGCCTTTCTATCGGTTGTCTCAAAAATCGCCGGATTCGCCATTGTCTTACGTGTCTTCACCTTCGGATTCCTAGGAGTTCACGAAGAGTGGGTGATGATCATTGCGGTATTAGCAGCCGTAACAATGGTATTAGGAAACATCATTGCACTAACACAGAAAAACACAAAACGACTGATGGCATATTCAGGAATTGCACAAGCAGGATATCTACTCGTTCCGGTTGCAGCCTTGCCATTTATCGGAACATTTTCCATCAACATGATCTTGTTCTATAGCATCGCATACTTGATGATGACATTAGGCGCATTCGCCGTCATCTCCCTCGTCACAGAAGATGCAGGAACAAACGATTTAAGCAGTTTCGCAGGGTTATTCCAGCGCGCACCATATTTAGCGATCTCCATGACCGTCTTCCTCGTATCCCTTGCAGGTCTTCCACTGACTGCTGGGTTTATCGGGAAAGCACACATTTTCTTTGGAGCAGCAGCCGCTGATATGCTCTGGCTTGCGATCATCATGATCGTCATGAGCGTCGTGTCATTCTTCTATTACTTTGGCTTTATCAAGCAAATGTTTATGACCGCGCCAAAAGCAAACGACGAAGAACTGAAAGTACCAACAAGCTTAAATGCTGTGATTACCGTTGCCCTAGCCGTAACGCTAATCCTCGGTATTTTGCCAAACATCGTACTCGACGTCTTCAACACATTTAACTGGTTCGCATTATTCTAGAAAACGTTTAAAAATTAACGGACAAAACAAGACCTCTTTCGACGAACGTTACCCATAGTGGTGTCGAAAGAGGTTTTTTGTTTTACCTACGTTTTAAATGATTTTCGTTGAAAACAATAGCCAATGACAGCGCACAACGGAAGAAAAAAAGCCTTTCTTCTCATTTCATCAGATTTCGACATACCTTAAGATACATCAAGTCGAATTTTGCCAAATTGTGAGTGATCGTTTTGTTGGAAAATATCAGTATTAAATATTTCTTTGACATCATAAGTTAACGTGTCAATCAGATTTTTACGAGTGGTGTATCACCTTTGTGAAAGGTGTGTCTAGTCAGTGTTTAATAAAAACCCTTTTTTTAGATAAAAATAAAAAAAATCCCTAAAAAAGGTTTGACGATGAACAAAACTGTGAAATGTACTCGTAAGGAGCTGAGGTACCTTTAAAGAAAAAAACAGACACGCGTGAAATCATTTCAAATGGAAAATTCGATATGTACCGATATTATCAGACAATTCCAACAATTGACGATTAACTAGGAACGATTAGGAAGAGGTCGTGATAGCGCTCTCATTTAAAAATCGTACAAAAGACCTATTTAAAAAAGCTGGAAAAAGTTAAATAATCAGTAGCGTTATTGGACTTTATCCGTTATGATTAGGTTTGTGCCAGGTTATCCATTGTATTTTTCAAGGATAAACAATGAGTAACATGTGCACACGTTTGAGGCATTCCAACACACACTGGAATCGATCTCACAAAAGGTCAGTACATCTCGGAGGGTATCACATCATGATCGAATCAATGGGACAACAGTCATTATTCAACATTTTAATAAGTCTGATGGTTCTCGTTGTCGTATGGTGGTCAATCCAGTCGATTAAAATCGACTTGTTTGTCAAAGATCCTGACGGGGTAAAGGCAAAGAGCTTGATGATTATTCTTACCATTTCGCTAACGTATATGGTAACCAGCTTTTTACTGAATTATTTAAACTGGTCTACATCGATCCGTTACCTCTTTTAATGAAATGATTAAAGATAGGAGTGGATGACAGTCGCTGTGCTTTCCGTTTATTAACGGATACTTCCATGTATGCTTAGCCCATTCAAGGCAACAATTTTAATAAGAGCATTATTGAACGAGGCAGTTTTATTAAAAAAATGGGAAACATGTTCGGCGGAAGAAATGTCAGTAACTTCTATAAGACACTTGATTACTAAAATTAGAACTGAATAGCATCAATATTGCAACGATATATGACAACGCTTATGGAACTATTCCTAGCAACGAACCCACATTGAATGAAACTTAATCCCAGTAATGATCGTACTACCATACAGACTAATTAGCGTCGTAATGACAAAAATAATGGTAAATGAGCAATATGTTATTTTGAACCGAGCAATTATTGTGTGAACAAACGACGCAACAACTGGATTTATTTATGCAAAAACAAAAGAATGCCAATGAAATGGCACACGAAAGAATATGATTGAATATTATTAAAGTATACAATCAGGACGCGGAGGGGAATATATTGGAAAAAATAATCGTCCGTGGTGGCCGGCAACTAAGTGGCACTGTCCGTGTCGAAGGAGCTAAAAACGCTGTTTTGCCAGTCATCGCTGCATCTATTCTAGCAAGTAAAGGAAAGAGTCACATTTATGATGTACCAGCTTTAGCTGACGTATTCACGATAAACGAAGTTTTACGGAACCTAAATGCAGAAGTAACTTATGATGGAAGAAACCATATAGAAGTTAATGCAGAAAACGAGTTAAATATTGAGGCACCATTTGAGTATGTCCGAAAAATGCGCGCATCATTCCTCGTCATGGGACCATTATTGGCTCGTGTCGGTCATGCACGTATTGCATTGCCAGGCGGTTGCGCAATTGGATCACGCCCAATCGACCAGCATTTAAAAGGCTTTGAAGCCATGGGTGCCAAGGTTGAAATTGGAAATGGTTACATTGAAGCAAAAGTGGACGACCGTCTAGTTGGAAACAAAATTTACATGGACTTTCCAAGTGTTGGAGCAACAGAGAACATTATGATGGCCGCTACTACTGCTCTTGGAACAACGATCATCGAGAACGCAGCAGAAGAGCCAGAAATTGTTTGCCTTGCTAACTATTTAAACGCCATGGGCGCAAAAGTTCGCGGAGCAGGTACTGGAACAATCCGCATCGATGGGGTAGATGAACTTGTAGGTGCTGAGCACACAATCATCCCTGACAGAATTGAAGCAGGAACGTACATGGTTGCCGCAGCAATTTCAAAAGGTAATGTATTTGTCGATAACGTTTTAACTGAACACTTACGTCCTTTAATTGCAAAAATGAAAGAAATGGGCGTTGAAATCATTGAAGAAGACAACGGCGTTCGCGTCATTGGACCAGATAAACTAAAGGCTGTCGACATCAAAACGATGCCACATCCTGGTTTCCCAACAGATATGCAGGCGCAAATGATGGCCCTCATGCTAAGAGCAGAAGGTGCCAGCGTCATCACAGAAACTGTCTTTGAGAACCGTTTCATGCACGTGGAAGAATTCCGCCGTATGAACGGAAACATTAAAATTGAAGGTCGCGCTGCGATCATCAATGGACCAATGGATCTTCAAGGAGCGGAAGTAGCTTCTACTGACCTTCGAGCAGGCGCAGCCCTCGTATTAACTGGTCTCGTAGCAGATGGTTACACCCGCGTAACAGAATTGAAGCACATTGACCGTGGTTATGTTGATTTTGCTGAAAAGCTTCACCAACTAGGTGCAGATATTGAACGCATTAATGAAGAAGCTGAATTAGAAAACTTAGAAGCACCAGCACCACTAAGACTAGATCCAAACTTTGCTTCCTAATTTCTTAATACATTCTTCTTGCTATCTTATTTATATCGATTAATATCGATGAACACCGAAGAATAACGAAGATTACCCAAACCTCCATGGGGGAGCCGTCTGAACAACAGACTCTCCCTCATGGAGGTTTTTTGTGGTTAAAACATTACAAACACACACCGCAAAGTGCCTGAAGAGCGAGAGGATTTGCGATGAAAGGCACCAAGGGAAAGTAGACACAACGATAATCAAATCTCAAAGCGGTTACTATACACATTAATAGAGTCCACCCGAATAAAAGTCCAAGCCTTCGTCGACGCTAGCGATAAAAGCGTTTTTGACCGACTTGCTAGCATGTTTCTATTAAATGATCTCTGTTTTGTTCTAATCATTCAATAGAGTTCATAGATATGTGATGAGACGTGCTTAAGCAAGGGGACGAAAAAGGAGGACATCGAATGATCAGAGGAATGATGGCAGTGGTTTTAATTTTTATGATGGGGATATTAGTTGTGCCCGTCATCCTAGTTACAGCTTTTTCAAGTGACTCTCCAGGAAACAATCTGGAAGTAACAATGCAAGAGAATGAACAACAATTCGGTCAAACAGAAATGGAATTAGAAGAAGGGAACAATGAGGATGCTAATAGACAAGATGGGATGTCTATCGAAAGTGTATCAGTTTTCCGATCTAATAATGAAATGATAGAAGAAGTTCCTTTGGAAGAATATATCATTGGTGTGGTTGCATCAGAAATGCCAGCATCTTATGAGATGGAAGCACTGAAGGCACAGGCATTGACGGCAAGAACTTACTTAGTCCGACAAATGATAGATGGAAATGACTTGAATTTGCCAGAAGGGGCCGACGTGACTGACACCGTAATGCACCAAGTTTACAAAAACGACGATGAACTGAAAGAAACATGGGGAAATGATTATGAGTGGAAAATTTCACGAGTACGTAAAGCTGCGCTAGAAACGGAAGGGCAAATAATTACCTATGAAGAAGAACCGATTACAGCAACGTTTTTCTCAACGAGCAATGGTTACACGGAAAACTCAGAAGAATATTGGGAAAATGAAATTCCATACTTGCGAAGTGTGGAAAGTCCATGGGATAAAGATTCTCCTCGCTATGAAGGAGATCGACAAATGACAGTAAATGAATTTGAACAAGAACTTGGTGTCCAACTAGCAGATGGGGAAGTAGGGAAGATTATTTCTAGAACAACGGGTGGCAGAGTGGCCAAAGTGGAAATTGGGGAACAGACTTTTTCAGGTAGAGAGATTCGTGACGCTTTGGAATTAGATTCTAGCGATTTTGACTGGGAACGAAATGGAGACAATGTAGTCATTCAAACACGAGGTTGGGGTCACGGTGTTGGCATGAGTCAATATGGTGCAGATAGCATGGCCAAGTCTGGAAAAACATACCGAGAGATTATCGATCACTACTATCACAACGTCCACATTGAAGAGGCTTCATCGGTGCTCGTAAATAATGAAATGCTAGATGGCGATCAAGTGAGTTTTGCGAATGAGTAGATGGGGGATCACCCCATCGTGACTTGTTCGTAAATGATAAGTAATGGTTACATAAAAGGAAAAGTAGTACCCACGCCGGTGCTACTTTTCCTTTTATGTTAGCGAATGGCTTATCCAAAAATGTCTTAGCAAATAATGGTCAATAATTAGTATTGTTTTTAGGGAGAAAAGGGTTCTTGTGACCGTTGCAAGCTGGTTTTGGTAAAAGAGGGTCACAAGAGGAGGCCGCTTGTGACCGTAGCGAGTTGATTTTAGTGAAAGAGGGTCACAAGAGGAGGCCGCTTGTGCCCGTTGCGAGCTGATTTTGGTAAAAGAGGGTCAAAAGAGGAGGGCGCTTGTGACCGTAGCGAGCTGATTTTTGGTAAAAGACGGTCACAAGAGAGAGCCGCTTGTGACCAAGATGAGTTGATTTTAGTGAAAGACGGTCACAAGAGCAGCCCGCTTGTGCCAACAAACAGATCACCGCTCCTCCAACCAAAAACTAACCAAAACAAATAAAGGTACACCTTAACAGACTAGTTAAGCGGCTAAACGACGTGGGATTGCTAGATGCTAGTTTTGCTCAAGTATATAGCAAAGGTTGGTGCATCGATTCATTCATTCTATCAAGTAATCTTGCTAGGTTTCATTCCTCGCAATCACTCTAGTAAATAAAATTTTCTAAATAATGTATAAACTTTCAGTGATTTGATCAGAATGATTGCTGAGGTGGTGATTACATGAACAATCATGAAGAAAACAAAGCTTCCAAGTGGGAGCAACTAAAGGCGAATACGAAACGCCTAATGAAAAAACGCTGGGCAATGCCCGCATTGTATTTAGGATTATCCGCAATCGTATTAACGACATTTTTGTGGATGTCCGCAACAGATGAAGATTTAGCTGACCTAGAACGAGACTCTGAGTTTGATATAGAAGGTCTCGACGAGGAAAATGCTGAGAATCCATTTGGAGAAGAAAACGGTGACGAAGAAGCAGTCCCAGCAGTATCCCATGATGAGGTATTTGATATGCCTGTTGTGGATGACGAAGAAGTTGCAGTTGTAGGTACCTTTCATGACTATGAAGCATCAGTAGAGGAGCAAAAACAATCATTGATCCACTACGACAACTATTACTATCAGAACAAAGGAATTGACTTAGCGAAAGAAGATGAATCGACTTTTGACGTGACTGCAACCTTAAGTGGTACAGTCGTAAAAGCAGAAGAAGATCCGCTATTTGGCCAAGTCATCCACATCGAACACGATGAGGATACGCTAACGATCTATCAAAGTCTTGAAAATGTGACAGTTGAGACAGGACAGTCGGTAAGACAAGGAGATGTTCTTGGACAAGCAGGTAGAAACCTTTATAATCGTGACGCAGGTGTCCATGCTCACTTTGAAATTCGAAAAGCAGGAGTTCCAGTGAATCCATTAGATTTTATGGACAAACAATTATCGGACTTGCCTGACTTCTCGGAAGAAGAGCAAGAGGAGCAACAAGCTCCAGAGCAAATGCCAGATCCTGAAGAAGATTTCTCAGATTCATCTGAAGGCTCAAATAACGACTCAAACGAAAACGAGCAAGAAGATTCGAATGAAAATGATGAGAATGATTCTGACGAATAATTAGTAAGCACATCTCCATAAAAAACGATCGGGAAAATCTACAGCAATAGCGGTAGCAAAGCGCTTCTGTTATGGTTTTAGACTAGGTTCTATCGTTAAAGCAAAAGGAAAAAGCACGGAGGACAACCCTCTAGCTTTTTCCTTTTTGTGCTTTTTAGGCATATCTTCCCTCATTGTCTAATAAAATTTAACAAACCTTAGCACAACCATTACAACATGAGAAGGTCGTTCAAAGAGAATGAGGGTGATGACAGACGAGCGGGACGAAGGAAGAAAGGGAGAGGGATATTACACTCATCATCGGACCGCTAACGAGACTGTCTTTTTCTCCGTCTTTTTGGATTGCAGAATGATGAGGGAGGCGAGAGATGTGCACGATTACATCAAAGAGAGGACCATCAAGATAGGAAGGTACATCGTAGAGACGAGAAAAACAGTCCGGACCATCGCAAAGGAGTTTGGTGTTTCCAAAAGCACCGTCCATAAAGATTTGACAGAACGCTTGCCTGAAATTAATCCGGAGTTAGCCAACGAAGTGAAGGCAGTGCTTAACTATCACAAATCGATCCGACACCTTCGCGGGGGAGAAGCAACAAAAGTCAAATACAGACAGCCAGGAGGAGAACAATCGAACATGGTAAAAACAAAATTGTAGACATCCTCACCGTTTACTAACGGCAAGGTGAAAGAAAAAGCACCCGCCCTATTGGAAGAGTGGGTGTTCCCTGTCGTTGCCATTTTTGGTGGTGCGAGTGACCCATGATTTTTCAGATAAAGAAATAAAGAGGACGGAGTGTTCTAGTTTTCATGGAAACATCCGTTCATATTCCTATAAAAGATTCCATAACCTTCCCTTAGTTATGACAAATTGTGATAAAATAATATAATGAATGCAGAGACTACACATATGTGTTCAAAAAGAGACGCTTTTTGAACCGGACATATATTGCAACTAACGACACTTAAATGATCTAACACCACATTCAAAATGAACCGGGGAGGAAATTACAGATGTTTGGAAGGGATATTGGAATTGATTTAGGGACGGCGAACGTATTGATTCACGTAAAAGGCAGAGGGATTGTGTTAAATGAACCTGCTGTCGTGGCGATTGATACATCAACAAAAAGGGTATTGGCAGTCGGAGAAGAGGCGTTTCGGATGGTCGGAAGAACGCCAGGAAATATTGTTGCCATTCGCCCATTGAAAGATGGGGTGATCGCAGATTTCGAAACGACAGAACAAATGCTTAAACACTTCCTTGAAAAAATACGAGTTAAAAGCTGGTTCGTTAAACCGAGGATTCTTATTTGCTGTCCGACAAACATCACGTCTGTGGAACAAAAAGCAATTCGTGAAGCAGCGGAAAAAAGTGGTGGCAAAAACGTATACTTAGAAGAAGAACCAAAAGTTGCAGCAGTAGGCGCTGGCATGGATATTTATCAACCGAGCGGAAACATGGTTGTCGATATCGGTGGCGGAACAACCGACGTGGCTGTTCTATCAATGGGAGACATCGTGACCGCATCTTCCATTAAAATTGCTGGTGACCGTTTTGATGCTGACATTCTTCATTATATAAAGAAGAAGTACAAGCTATTAATCGGAGAACGGACAGCAGAGACGATCAAGAAAGAAGTCGGAACCGTATTTCCAGGTGCCCGTAATGAAGAAATAGACATTCGCGGACGAGACATGGTTAACGGCTTGCCAAAAACGATCAATATAAAATCAGAAGAAATTCGCGTAGCCATGGAAGAGGCGGTTTATCATATCGTCCACGCAGCGAAAAATGTTCTCGAAAAGACACCTCCGGAACTATCCGCAGACATTATCGATCGCGGTGTGATCATTACAGGTGGGGGAGCTTATTTGCACGGCATCGATCAACTTCTTGCTGAAGAGTTGAAAGTGCCTGTCTTTATTGCCGAAAATCCAATGGACTGCGTTGCAAATGGGACAGGTATGATGTTGGAAAACTTAGATCGTATTAATAAAAACAGAGTGAAAGTATAAGATAATAAAGAGATACTAAAACGAATACGTTTGCGGAGTTTATAAACAGGCTTTGCCAACCGATATAGAAGATAGGCCGTATGATTGACCCGCTACAACAATGGGGGCTAGTCATCAACATTGTTTTTCAAAGCCATTAAAAAACGAGGTGAAGTCTATGTTACGAGGGTTATATGCAGCGGGGTCAGGGATGATTGCCCAGCAGCGTCGTCAAGAAATGTTGACGAATAATTTATCAAATATTAATACGCCAGGTTACAAAGGCGATCAAGGATCGATGAGAACATTTCCGAAAATGATGATTCAAGCGATGGGAACAGACCATCAGAAATTTGGACGATCCAATCACGTTGGTGAGTTAGCGACAGGTGTTTACATGCAGGAAAGAACGCCTAACTTCCGCCAAGGAGATATGCAAGAAACAGGCAATAATACAGATATCGCCCTGATTCAAGGACTCGTCCCAACAGATGAAGAGTCAGGGCAAGATGCGATGCTCGTTTATGAAACGTTGAATAACGACGGTGATATTCGCTATACGCGTAACGGAAACTTCACCATCGATGGACAAGGATTTCTGACTTCTTCCAAAGGTCATTACATTCTTGGCGATGATGGCGAACAGATCAACGTGCAAAACGAAAACATTCGTGTCACAAGGGAAGGCGAGATTTTTTCAGCTGACGACGAACTACTCGGGCAAATCGGGGTATCTGTCATCGCTGATCCAACGCAGCTAGTAAAAGAAGGCGATGGCTTCCTTCGTTACGAAGGGGAAAATGATGTCGTTACCGCTATCGGCAACGGAGACGTCACGTACCAGTTACAACAAGGATTTATCGAGCGCTCCAACGTGGATGCTCAGCAAACGACAACAGAAATGATGAATGCCCTTCGATCATTTGAAGCGAACCAGAAAATGCTTCAAGCCTACGACCAAAGCATGGAACGAGCAGTGAACGATATCGGCCGCATTGGCTAACCGATTGCTCCGTGGAACGGCATAAAGCCGGAACTCTCTGCTATATTTTTAGGGTAGCAAAAAATAAATACGGACAGCACGTCCATTATAAAAAAAGCAGGTGAATCAGATTGAATCAATCGATGATTAATTCCGCTGTCACGATGGGACAGATTCAGAAAAAGTTAGATTCCACAGGTCATAACTTGGCCAATGCGAATACTCACGGGTATAAGCGTCGCGATACTAGTTTTTCTGACTTACTTATCCAACAAGTAAACAATCAATCGCAAGAAAGGTTTGAAACAGGACGAACGACACCGAATGGTATTCGTGTTGGCTCAGGAGCAGCTGTGGCCCAAACAGCGCTTCGTTTCGAACAAGGATCGATCCAGGAAACAGGACGTGACCTTGATGTCGGGTTAACTCAACCAGGTTATTTCTTTGAAATCTCGCCTACAGAAGAAGGCGAACGGAGATTTACGAGAGATGGTGCGTTTTATTTAAGTCCGAATGGTGAAGGCGAAAACTTCCTCGTGAATTCCGAAGGAGAATATGTCTTATCTGCAGATGGCAATCCAATATTACTCCCAGCAAACTATGAAAGTTTTAACATTACGGAGTCAGGGAATATCCAAGTTACAAATGAAGATGGCGTGGAAGAAAACGTTGGCCAACTTCAACTTGTGAATATTACGAAACCTCAGCTCTTACAGCATAACGGAGAAAACAACTTTGTTTTTCCAGACCTTGAAGAATTAGAATTAGAGGTAGCTGACGTATTAGAAGAAGCGGCGGGCACAGACGTATTCCGACAATCTTCATTAGAAATGTCCAACGTAGATATGTCAAAGGAAATGACAAACATGCTTGAGGCGCAACGATTTTATCAGTTTAATTCCCAAGCCATCAGCATTACAGACCAAATGATGGGATTAGTGACAAATTTAAGGTAAAAATATTGACGATTTGTTTAAGTAGGTCGGAAAATCTGTTAAGAAGAGCGTTTTTTGCTTCATCCTTCTTTAAATCAGTGTTATGATAGTTGGGGAAAAACGTAACAGACGAGGAGTTAGTCATGAGTAAAGAGAACGATCAACAGTTCCAGTCGGAAGAAGAGCAAGGAAACGAGCATTCTTCTGAAAAGGAGTCTGATCATAACCACCAAGCACAATCAAATAAATCACACGATCAAAAGACAGAAGATGACTACATGAGACCGTTTATTTCTGATAAAAGCGATCAGTCATCGACTGCCGAATCTGCTGAACCATCTGAGTCAACAACGGAAACCTCTGATGAGGGAAGTCCGTCTAAAAACGAAGAGAACGAGCAGGAAAGGAAACCTTCGGAGGGTGAAACCGATACGTCGATGGAAAACGATGCATCTAATCATTCGGTAAAGGACTCTCAGTCAGAGGATCTTACGGAAACGATTGAAATGAAGCCAATCAAGTCGGAGGAGCAACAGGATAGCGTAGAAGAAAATGACGCCGACACTGTGGAATATCATAAGACGGCTGTGGCAGTCCCTCTAGAAACAGATGAAGAGGAGATCTCACGCGATCTTGAAGAAGAGGAAGCGGAAGAGACGGTGGAAACAGGGGAAGAAAAGAAACAAAAACGAAAAGAACGAAAGCGTGAGAAAAAAGGACGCATTCGTTTAATTCCAATTTGGGTTCGTCTCGTCATTGTTATCGCAGCACTTCTAGGAAGTTTAGCATTAGGCGCGATGATAGGGTACGGAATTATTGGAGGAGGCGGTAATCCAATGGATGTGTTTAAAGAAGATACTTGGTATCATATATATGACTTAATTTTTCAAGGAACAGATAGACAACGATAATTTTCATTTTATGATAAATAGGAGCTGGACATGAGTGCGGATATTTTCCGTGAACGTGTTCAGCTCCTCTTGTGTCTCCTCGAAAAAACACGTAAACTAAAGGCAGGAGAATCATTGCCTATTAATATGAGGAGGTCATAAAGAGATGTTAAATATTGAAGAAATAAAGGAAATCATCCCGCATCGTTATCCATTCTTACTCGTCGATCGCATTTTAGAAGTAGAAGAAGGGCAACGCGCGGTAGGTATAAAAAACGTGACAGCAAATGAAGAGTTCTTTAACGGTCATTTCCCAGATTATCCGGTTATGCCTGGTGTCCTAATCATTGAAGCGTTGGCGCAAGTTGGTGCCGTGGCGATGCTGAAAAAAGAAGAGAATCGCGGAAGACTTGCTTTCTTTGCAGGGATTGACGGTTGTCGTTTCAAAGGGCAAGTTAAACCTGGTGATCAGCTTCGACTTGAAGTCGTCATGACTCGCCTACGTGGCTCGATTGGAAAAGGGAAAGCAACAGCATCCGTAGACGGCCAAACGGTTGCTGAAGCGGAGCTCATGTTTGCCTTAGGAGAAAAACAACAGTAATCATCATAAACTTCTCAGTTACGATTAATCGTAGCTGGGAAGTTTTTTGTGTTGGTTTTATCGTTTAATGCAACGGATTAGTGACCCTAGACGAGGATTTGTGATTGATTTAGGGCAGTAGAGCAGACGATTAGTGACCTTAAAAGAGCATTTAGGTAAAAGAAAGGGCAGTAGAGCGACCGATTAGTGACCCTAAACGAGCAATAAATGAAAATAAGGGCAACTAAACTACACCGATCGACAAGTATCACCTTAAAAGAATCGCCGATAATTACAAAAATCAAAATAACCCTTTAGATTGTATTTTTTAAACACTAATTAGCTAATTTTCTCTTCTAAACTAAACCTGTTTATCAAACATTCTTTCATTCCAGCTCTAATTGTAAATGAAATCAGCTATAAAAAGCCTGTTGTGTAGGCTTTTTTATATAAATATGTGACTCTGTGTGAGAAATGTGGGAGATTATCAAAATAACACGATATACGTTTTGAAGACGAGGTCACGTGAAATAGACTGTATAGAAACAATGCTATTATAGCAATTTCAATCTTAGAAAATCATACAGGAGGAATTATTTATGCGTAAAAAGGCAATATTAACAGCAGCATCAGCAGTACTATCTTTAGGAATTTTAGCTGCATGCGGAGATCAAGATCAAGAAGTAGAAATTAACGATAATAACGGAACAAATGGTGGAGCTGACGTGGAAGAGAACAATAGCGACATTGATGTAGAGAATGAAGGAAACGAAGGAAATGACGTTAATGTTGATACGAACAACAACGACGGCAACATGAACCATGACGAGAATAACGACATGGATAATGACATGAATGACGATATGGATGACGACATGGATAATGATATGAACAACGATTTTGATGATAACGAAGACGATAACAACGATTATTAATAAGCAGTTGAATTAAATCATCAAAATTATCAATAAAATTGCTTAAAAAGTATCACAATATACAGTAAGAAATAATAAGGAGGAAATTAAAATGAAAAAGAAATTAATGATATCAGTATTGTCTAGTGTTTTAGCGTTAGGTGTATTAGGAGCTTGTGGAGACGCGGAGAATGAACCTGTGGAAAATGACCCAGCTATCAATGACAATGGTGGAATGAATGACGACATGAATAATGACGGAATGAACAACGACATGAATAACGATGGCATGGATGACAACATGGATAACGATGGCATGAATAACGACATGAACGATGATATGAACAACGATATGGATAATGAGGATAACGCATAATTTTTTAAAACTCGTGTCTGCAAGTTTTTATTAATATAAATTACTTTGCAAAGGGAGGAATAAAAAATGAAGAAAAAGCTAATGGTAACAGCATTGTCTAGTGTATTGGCGTTAGGTGTTTTAGGAGCTTGTGGTGACGTGGAAAATGAACCGTTAAACAATGATCCGATGAATGACAATGGCGGCATGAACGATGACATGAATGATGATATGAACAACGACATGTAAGTTGACGTTCATAATGGTGTTAGATAAGCTAAACAGCTTTTGACGATTGTTTCAAGTTTGATTTTAAAAAAATCGAAGGAGGAAGAAGTCATGAAGAAAAAGCTTATGTTAACGATGTTGTCCAGTGTTTTGGCATTAGGGTTTTTAGGCGCATGCGGTGATGTGAACGACGAGCCGTTAAATAATGACCCAATGGAAGAAAACATGAACAACGACATGTAAATGATATCATGGGAAAAGGCGTGCATCTGTGCACGCCTTTTTTCATTTGTCTGTTTGCTAAACCTATTCTCCTGAACATCAGAAGTAGGTAGAACGTATTTCGCTTTAGTTTTAGGATCTCTACCACACGCTAAGAGAGCCTTCTGAAAAAGTACTATGCAAGGATAAGCACACAATAAAAACAATCGATAAAGTTATATCATAGTTTGCGACAACAATATGAGAAAATATGGAAGAGTAACGAAAAGTAGAGGATGCTATTGTAACAATTGATTTCTCGCGTTAAGCTTATCGCAGTTGATCAAAAGAAATAAGGTCAACCTTGTGAGTCGGAAAGAACATAAAAAGATTACTCACATGTAGCACCAAAAATCAGGAGGAATAAATAATGAAGAAAAAATTATCACTTTCAATCTTATCAGGCGTTTTAGCAGTAGGTGTTTTAGCAGCATGTGGAGACAACAATGTAGAAAACAATGATCCAGGTCTTAACAATGACAATGGCATGAACGTAGAGAATAACGACGGCATGGAAAACGACCCAATGGATGAAAATGAAGGCATGAACAACGAAGACCCAATGGATGAAAATGAAGACATGGGTAACGACATGGAAGATAACAACGCAGCAAACGAATAATAAATAGAAATGATTTGATTATACGAGATGAGCTCTGCTCATCTCTTTTTTTTATGGACTGCTCCAGTGAATTTTAAGTGGGTTTTCGTATTCTTGAGGCGAAAAGCTACGGAAAAGGCTTATGATTGCTCAGAGAAGAGATCTATAGATGAGAGGAACAAAGATGTCTCACTCTATCCTTGAGTGACAGCGGCACATCTGAGAGTGAGAGAACCATAAGAATTTCAACCACTTAACAAAAACCTGAATAAATGAAATAACTCCTATGTTTCTTCAAAAAACAATCGTTTCGTTCAGCACTTGAAGCATCTAAATTCCATATGGTGATTATCAAGGAAACAAACATGTTAAGAATAGAAAATCAAGATTGTTGATACATTGTTCATTATTCTAATCTGCAAAATAATAAGAATGATACTATTAAAACGACAAAAAGAAAAAAGCGACCACTCCTTGGGACGAAGGAGAGTCGCTTTTTTCTTGCTTATCGAAGGAACGGTCCTTCGAATGCATATTTATAAAAAATGATAGGGGGGAGAGATGAAAGTGGTGGATTTCAACTCCTACTTTAATTGTACCCGCCTAGAAAATAAATGAAACATATTTTAAAGAAAAAAATAATAAATAATAAAATTTAATTAATAAATGCTTCAAAATGAAAGGTGAAATTATATTTTTAATCTTTTGAGGTTAATAGACTAAATATTAGGTGGTGCAATGTAGGTGGTAATCGAAATTAAGCCAAATAACATTTTTAAGCAGGGGCATCTCAACTTTGTAAAATCCTCCAAATTTAACGGACTCAAATTTCATTTGCAAAAGATGGAGGAAATCGATACATCTAGTGATAAATTTTATCCATAGATTGTCACGCGTCACTAATTTTACTGACTAGTAACGAGAACGATAACTAATCTAAGTCGAAAATCAGGACATTTTTTGTTACTAAAAAGCAAGTCAACAATCTTAAGACGTGACTTTTTACCAAATATTATAAAATAGTACAAACGAACCTACTAATATATCAGATAATTTGGTAAGATGGTTGCAACTATAGTCTATTATAACTAATTTAAGCCGTATATTTGAAGTAAAATTACATAAAAGGGGTGAATGTATGTCTTTTTTTGAATCTAAAGTTCGATCGACACTGTTTGTTTCCGCTGCTTCAGTCGGTGCAGCTTTGTTTGCGCCTAACTTAGCCGAAGCATCTTTTGGTGACAATACGTTACGAATGGGCATGGAAAATGACGAAGTGAAAGTGCTACAAGAGCGTTTAAAGGAGGAAGGTTATTTCAACTTTCACACAGCAACTGGCTACTTTGGAGAAATAACGAGAGAAGCAGTCCGGAATTTCCAGAGAGATCACAATCTTTCTCGAGATGGCATTGTAGGTCCACAAACATTCAGCGTGCTAAACGGCAATCGTTCAAGTTCGTCATCCTCTAACAGTAGTTCAAGTTCAAGCAGCTCATCATCATCAAGTGCATCCAATTCTAGTAATTCCACATCTGTATCGCCTATCAACAATACGAGTCAAGTGATGAGGGCTGGTACAAGAAATAACGATGTGCAGAGACTACAAGCATTTTTGAAAAGAGCAGGGTTTTATGACAATGGAAATGTAACAGGGAGCTACGGTAATCTCACGCAACAGGCTGTTCGGAAATTTCAACAAGCCCGTGGTTTGACTGTAGACGGGTTAGCTGGGCCACAAACGTTGACTATAGTGAACAGAGAAATCTCCGGAACGTCTAGTTCGTCGAGTTCTTCTAGTTCATCAAGCAGTTCCGCATCAAACGTGTCAAATAACAGTGGGTCAACAGATATTTCTGGTGTAGTATTACGTCAAGGTGCAAGGGGTAGCCAAGTGAGAGAACTTCAAACACGATTAAAAGACCTAGGTTACTATACTTCATCCGTTGATGGATCTTACGGTCCTCTAACAGTAAATGCTGTCCGTCAATTGCAGCGTCAAGCGAACATCTCCGTCGATGGTGTATTTGGGCCACAAACATTCCGCGAGCTTGATAAAGGTGTGAAGAGTAGCTCTTCTGGCAGTTCTTCCTCATCTAGCTCTTCTAGTAGCTCATCGTCACCTTCAACATTGAAAGAAGGTGTTCGAAGCGAAGGTGTAACGGAATTGCAAAATATGTTGAAAGCTACCGGTCACTTTGGTGGAAATCCAACAGGATATTTTGGACCAGTTACAAAAGAAGCGGTAAAGAAATTCCAAAAGCAATGGGGATTAATCGATGATGGGATTGCGACAAAAGCGACATTGGACAAGCTAGAAGAAGTAGCAGCTGTTCATATGAGCGAATCAACGTCGGGGTCTGGGTCGAGTCAAAGTTTCAATGCCATGAACCTTATTGCTGATGCGTCGAACTTTATTGGCGTGCCTTATTTGTGGGGAGGAACAACAGCGTCAGGATTTGATTGTAGTGGATTTATTCAACACGTTTTCCGAAGCAACAGTGTTAATTTACCAAGAACCGTTGCACAACAATGGAATGCGACGAAATCTGTATCAAAACCACGAGTAGGGGATATTGTTTTCTTTGAAACTTATAAAACAGGTCCATCACATAATGGAATTTATATTGGTAATAATCAATTTATCCATAGTGGATCGTCCACAGGTGTCACTGTGACGAGTTTAAGCAATAGTTACTGGTCTCAGCGTTATTTAGGTGCAAGACGAGCAAACTAACACTATAGGATAAGATTAAGAGCTGTATGCGGTGTTCCGCGTGCAGTTTTTTCTATTTAGAGAACATTAACACATAAAAGAGTAGAATTAGCATGGATTTTTAACGGGTCGTATCGTATTATCCTGTTGCAAAATCATAAATGACAATCAAAAGGTAGTTAAAGTTATGCCAATATTTTGCATGTGAATTTGTGTCTATCCATCAATCATTAGATAAACTACTCAATGACTTTAAAATCGACTGCTGCTTCTATTTTAAATCTCTCTCGGCTTCCTTCATTTTCCTCTGCATCAACAGAAAAGTCCGCATAGGCACCTACAACATAGTAGCCAGAAGGAAAATCATCTCTATTTAAAAAATCTCGAATAAAGCTAACGTAATCTTCTGGGTCTTGATCTGGACTATAACTACCGCTTTTTACATACTTCTCTTGATAAGGTTCACCTTGCTTAAGCGTTGTAGATAATCCGATATCATCAACAGCAAACCCTATGTCATAACCTCGTATCTTTTCTTCCATTGGAAAAAGGACAGCCGAAGAAGAATGATAAATTGTTACCTCATCTTTTTCGCCAATGTATTCTATTTCTCCATATAATGCCACTTCTTCCCCTTCGTTATATTCTTTCTTTTCGCTAACAAGCCGAAAGATAAAATCATCTTGGATAGTCTCATCTGTTGTTTGAGAAACAACATACTCATCTAATTCACTGCTAGAAATGGAATCGGATGAATGACATCCTACTAGAAAAAATAGTGACGTTATTATACTTCCTATAAAATATTTATTCACAAAATCCCTCCTCATATGCTTAGTCGGAAAATCGTTCTAACATGTTTCAGCTTTTATGAATAAACTTCCTGTTCGTTTAAGAAAATCATGTCCCAAACGGAGTATTTACATCCCTATCAGTCTTCCTACGAAACAATAAACCAATAAACGCCATAAAAAAATCCCCCCCTGGACGAGGGGGGATTTCATGGATGTTTGTATCATGATGTTTAGAGAATATATTATCGGGAAAAGGGTTAGTAGTTGTTGAATAGTATAGTCGTGATGTTTAGTAGATTGAATGTAGTGTATTAGTAAGTTGATTGATTATAGTCGTCCAGCACCCATGTAATGACTGCTCCAGTAGCCGCTGTTCAAGTTAGAAATGGTTACACCAGTAGAAGAACCAGCGTGGATGAACTCTCCATTTCCGATATAAATTCCTGCGTGTGATGGAGCTCTTGAAATATTAAAGAATACGATGTCTCCAACTTGTGGGTTAGAAACTTTTGTTGCTGCACTATACATTTGAGCAGTTGTTCTTGGCGTGCTCTTGCCTTGTTGGTTGAATACATACTGGATGAAACCACTGCAGTCAAATCCTGAAGTTGTTGTACCACCCCATACGTAAGGAGTACCTATATGACTTTTTGCAGCTGAAACTAATCCACTGTTGCTACCTGACGAACTGCTTACCGTTGTAGCACTGCTTGAGCTAGAGCTTGAAGAACTGCTTGAACTAGCTGACGTACCATTAATTGCACTATATGTTTGTGGTCCAGCAATTCCGTCTACAGTAATTCCAGCACTGCGTTGGAAATCACGAACAGATTGTTGTGTTTTAGGTCCGTATATGCCTGAGTTACCACCAGAGAATCCACGGTCTGCTAAAGCTTGTTGTAATTGACGAACTTGGCTTCCACGAGCACCAGAACGTAAGATAGTGCTGAAAGAAATCGTAGAATTAGAGTTTGATACTGTTGTTGCACTAGAGTTTGACGAGTTAGAAACGCCTAAAGCACGAAACGTTTGAGGTCCAACGATGCCATCTACAGTAATACCGGCACTACGTTGAAAATCACGAACTGCTGCTCTTGTTTCATTTCCGAAAAAATTAGTTGATGCGTTGTATGTATAATGCCCTGTGTCCCGCAAAGCACTTTTCAATTCTACAACGTCTCCGTGTCGAACTCCTTCTCTTAATGTCTGATCTCCCAATGCTGCGTCTGATAATGTTGGCATAGCGAACAAGCTACCTGCCAAAATAACACTCATAACTACTCTTTTCATAAACTTAACTCTCCCCTTGTTTTTAAATCTATTTGATTACAAGACCAAGTCTATCTAATAATTTCCCAACAAACAATAGATTTTCCCATAAGTTAACTAACTCTAATCTCTCTGTAATATTTGTAATATGATTTAATATTTTGACTAGTTTCCGTAATAGTTTTGACACAATACGATAAGTTTTTTACTTAGTTGGTAATTAGTTCGTCTTCTTTTACCAACAAAGGGAGACTTGTATAACTGTCAGTTAATATAAAATCTCTTGTTTTTTATCTACTATATGATAGAAAACAAGAGATTTTTTTATATGAAATTATAAATTAAATCAATAAACTGTCTTTGATAATTTATTAAAGAGACAAAAGGTATCAAATTAAGAACCAATATCCTACTTGATTAAAAATATAATCTGCACATTTTCTATGATATAATGTTCAATTGAATACTTACTCAAAATAGAGAGTTGCATGTCGAGAGGAAGATATATCATGAAGAAAGTTAAAATACTTTTCTATATATACGAAATGGGAGCTGGTGGCGCTGCGCGTACCCTTCTCAATATTATTAATAATTTAGATCGGGATAAATTTCAACCGGTCTTAGTTACGTTAGATTTTGACGGAAGTTATGAGAAAGATATTGAAAGGGATGTTACTTTTATCAAGCTTAAAACGAAGCGGTTGAGCAAATCTATTTTTAAGTTAGCTAAAATTATCAGAGATGAAGAGGTAGACCTTGTATTCAGCACGATTCCAAGAGTGAATACGATTGCTACCCTGGCAAATAAACTTTCGTTTACGAAAAGTAAAAATGTCGTTAGAGAAGCCGATAATTTAGGCGGTACCTTAAAGGAAGATATTCAACTTATTTTTTTTGGAATGGTATATCGTCTTTCAAACCAAGTTGTCTCCCTTTCAGAAGGTGTAAAAAATAACCTCGTAAACAAATATAAATTGAAAGCAGATAGTATCAAAGTTATTTATAACCCGGTTGACTTAAAAAAAATCGACCAGCAATTAATAGAAGAGATTCCAGAAAAGCACCGAGAGGCTTTTGACACTGATGAAAAGGTTATTATTACTGCTGGAAGACTCGTTGAACAAAAAGATCAACGGACATTAATTGAAGCTTTCAGAAAAGTTCAAGACAGAGTGGATTCGAGACTCGTGATTTTAGGGGTAGGACACTTGGAAAACGATCTTAAAGCATTGGCCGATCAGTATAACCTTCTCGACCGCGTATACTTTTATGGATTTCAACAAAACCCTTATAAGTATATTCATCAAGCAGATTTATTCGCTCTTAGCTCTAAACATGAAGGGTTCAGTCATGTTATCGCGGAATCATTGGCGACTGGAACGATGGTCGTTTCGACAGACTGTAAATCGGGACCTTCTGAAGTGTTAGACAAAGGAAAATACGGTTATTTATGCGAAGTAGGGAATGCAGAAGAAATGAGTAAACACATGATTGAAGCTTTAACGTTAACCGAAGAACAAAAGCAGAAAAACGTTGCAGAGGGTAAGAAAAGAGCAAGAGACTTTGACGCTAATATTATCGTCAAACAATACGAAGAAGTTTTTTTAGAAGTATTAAGTAAGTAGTTGGAGAAGGTGACACTATGAGGGATAAAGGCAAAGTAGTACATATTTCGACCGTGCATCATCCGATGGACCCAAGAATTATGTTTAAGGAGTGCCAGTCTCTAGCTCAAAATGGCTTTGATGTCTCACTATTAGTGAGAGAGACAGACAATGTTCCAACAGAATTTCATGGGGTAAAACTTATTTTTCTCAAAAAGTACAAAAATAGGTTTGTCAGTATGCTTCTTTCCCCTATAGAGGCTTATCGTAAGGCAAAGCAACTAGAAGCGGATTATTATCATTTTCATGACCCGGAATTACTTCCTGTAGGGCGTTTATTAAAAAAGAAAAATAATACTGTTGTATACGACGTTCATGAAGATTATGAAAGTGGTATTGTCACGAGAGATTACTTTATTAAATCGGTGCGTATCATGTTTAGTAAGGTTTATAAATTAGTCGAAAAAATGACGATTTCTCCGATGAAAGTAGTTTTAGCAGAAAAATATTATAAAGAAAAGTATCCTATGGGTACATGTATCTTGAACTACCCGAAAGTGTCGGAGGCCTCCATTGTAAACGTAGATAGAGATTTCTCCAGTAAGCGGCACTTGCTATATACAGGGAATGTAACAGAAGATCGTGGGGCGATGCTCCATGCGTTACTTCCAGCGATTGACGAGGATATTCACGTTCATCTCATTGGAAAGTGTTCAAGTGATCTTTACCGAGCGATGAAGAGCCTAGCTGGGGACTACTCTGAACGCTTGTCGGTGACTGGAATTGACCAGTTTATTACGAAAGACATTATCGATCAAACGTATGAGGAGAACCGGTGGTTAGCTGGAATTGCGATTTTCCCTGACTCGGAACACTATAGAAGGAAAGAATTGACAAAGTTCTTTGAGTATATGCTTGCAGGAATGCCAATCATCTGCTCTGATTTTCCGAAGTGGAAAGAATTTATTGAGAAGTATCAATGTGGAATAGTGGTTGACCCTAATAGTAAAGAAGAAATAAAAGCAGCTATTATGTATTTAAAAGAGAATCCACTCAAAGCAAAAGAAATGGGTGAGAAGGGCAGGAAGGCTGTGTTGAATGAACTGAATTGGGAAGCAGAAGCAGAAAAATTAAAAGAGCTTTATATAAATGAAAGAAAATAATATATAATGGTGGAGAGAATTTTATGAATTCACGTATCAACAGCCAACCGAAAGTATCTGTTATCACACCTTCATATAACTCAGAGAAATTTATTAGTAAAACCATTAATTCTGTTTTACAACAGACGTATCAAAACTGGGAAATGATTATTGTTGATGATGCATCCTCTGATGAGACGGTCTCCCTAATCAACGAATATAAAGAAAAAGACAGACGTATTCGTGTCGTTCCTCTCGAAGAAAATAAAGGTGCAGCAAATGCTCGAAATATCGGAATTCGTGAAAGCACTGGGCGGTTTATTGCTTTCTTAGATAGCGATGACGAATGGATGCCAGAAAAAATTGAAAAACAACTTAGTTTCATGTTAAAGAAGAACATTGGATTTTCCCATACTGCTTATTCTATCGTTGATGAAACGGGACAATGGATAAAAGCAAGTGAAAAAGTTCCACCTTCGACCAACTATAAAGATTTGTTAAAACAAAATACAATCGGTTGCCTAACGGTAATGCTAGACAAAGAAAAAGTTGGGGAAGTGGAAATGGTTGATATTAGAGCAAGGCAAGACTATGTACTATGGTTGGAGATAACGAAAAAAGGACAACTAGCATACGGGTTGAACGAATCTCTCGCAAAATACAGACAGATGAGTAGTTCCTTGTCTAGTAACAAGCTAAATATGGTGAAACTTAACTGGAAAGTGTATCGAGACATAGAGAAATTAAGTTTATTGAAAAGTATTTGGTACTTTGCTCACTTTGCTATAAACAAAACGATGAAATATATGAAATAGTAGTTATGTTTCTAATGAGAATAGGCGGTGTCTAAAGAAAGTATGAAAACGTATATTGCTGAAATGATAAAAAGAAAAGATTTATTAATGTACTTAGTAAAATCAGGCTTAAAAGCAGAACATAGAAATAGTTATTTAGGCTATTTTTGGTGGTTGTTAGATCCATTATTGAATGTGGTTGTTTATTATTTCTTGGTTTCAGTTATTTTGGGTAGGGGGAGCGATGAATTCAACTTTGCTGTTTTCCTTGTTATTGGTTTAATTGCATGGAGATGGATTATGACAACAATCAATACGTCATCAAAAGCAATTATTAAATACTCTTCCATCATAAATCAAGTCTATCTACCGAAGTCTATTTTCCCTTTATCTTTTACATTTACGCAGATGTTCAATTTTGCATTTGGCGTCGTGGTCATTGCAATCTTCCTTATCGTGAATGGAATTGTCCCAGGATGGCAAGTTATTTTTATGCCACTAATTATCGTAGTTCAACTGGTTTTTTTAATTGCAATAAGTTTTATATTAGCTTATGTGACCGTATTTATCAGAGATATGGATCATTTGCTGACTCATGTGACGAGAGTATTATTCTATTCTTCCCCGATCATTTGGGAAGGTGGGAGATTGCCACCTGAATATGGGTGGGTATTAGAGATTAACCCTGTTGCAATCATAGTTACGTCATACCGAGATGTACTCATGTTTCAATCAACACCGAATATATCCAGTTTGTTGATTATAGGAGTAACAAGTATATTAGTAAGTATCCTTGCACTTTATTACTACAGTAAAAATGAACATAAAATCATAAAAGCGTTATAAAGAGGGTTTGTAAAATGGAAAATCAACCGCAAGATCGACAAGTAATTATAGATGCAAAAGGTCTAGGAGTTTTTTTCAATGCAAGTCACCATAAAGACGATTATAAATCGAAAATGATGAATGTACTTACAATGAAAAAAACGGAAAAAACTGATGATAAGTTTTGGCCAATCAAAGACTTGGATTTCAAAGCATATAAAGGGGAAATTCTCGGGATTATCGGATCGAATGGTTCTGGGAAAACAACCTTATGTAAAATGCTTACAGGAATTCTCCATCCAGACTCAGGAAGCCTTCAAATCAATGGAAAAGTATCATCCCTTTTTTCTCTAGGAATGGGATTCAAAAAAGAATTGACTGGGAGAGAGAATGTTTATTTAAATGGAATGATGCTTGGAATCGATCGTAAGACGATTGACGAATATCTTGAAATAATTAAAGACTTTTCCGGACTGAATGAGTTTTTTGAACGTCCAATGAAATACTACTCAAGTGGAATGAAAGCAAGGTTAGGTTTCAGTGTTGCTTCTCATTTAGACCCAGAAATCTTGATTTTGGATGAAGCACTAAATACGGGTGACCGTCAATTTGGGGAAAAAGCTGCAGAAAAAATGCAGGAACTAGTTAAAAAAGCGAAGATGGTTATTATTGTGACGCACAGTATGAGGTTTGCTAAGAAAAACTGTGACCGATTGATTTGGCTTGATCAAGGTGTAATTAAAGGAGATGGCAAACCAGCTGATGTCATCAAAGAATATAAGAAAACTGTTCCACCTAGAAGGCAAAGAACAGCGAAAGTTGAATTACAAAAAATCACAACAACTGTAAAAAATGACTCCGTGATTAAAGCTGAAAATATGGGTGTTTCATTTAAAATGAATCGAAATGAATTTTGGGCGTTGCGAAACATATCTGTTGATATTAAAGAAGGACAAGTGGTAGGAATTATCGGGCATAATGGGGCTGGGAAAAGCACGATGTGTAAAGTCCTAACGAACATTTTAAGCCCTGATGAAGGGACGCTTGAAATGACCGGCGAAACAACATCGCTACTAAGTTATGGTGCTGGATTTAATGAGCAACTATCTGGCGAAGACAACATTTATTTAAATGGGATGCTACTAGGAATCCCTAAGCAAAAAATAGATAATAGTTACGAGGAAATCGTAGACTTTTCAGAACTAAATAAACACATAGATAAACCTGTGAAGCAATATTCCAGTGGAATGAAAGCGAGATTAGGTTTTAGTATTGCTGCCATGCTCAAGCCAGATATTTTTATTATTGATGAAGCATTATCAACGGGAGACATGGCGTTTAAACAAAAAGCGAGTGAAAAGATTCAGGAAATCATGGGTCAATCCAAAGCAGTAATCATTGTGACTCATAGTATGAGCACAGCTAAGAAGATGTGTAATCGCGTCATCTGGATGGAACAAGGTCAAATCATGTATGACGGAGAGCCAGAAGAGGCTGTAGAGAAATACCGTTCAAGAATAGAAGAACTAAAAGCTAAAAAGAGATAAAGGTGGTGAAAATATGATCAAGCAAGCAAAGAAGTCAGTGTCAAATGCCATAGAATGGATTCTTTACAAGAAATTGAAGTCCAGCCAAAAAGAGAGACTGTCTAAAATATTAACGACAGATCAAAAAGAATTTTTAAAAAAGATACTTAAACCAGGCGATAAACGTGGCAAATTAAAGAAAGTAGATAGATTAAAATTCCGTTTGACAAGCCTAGGTTTTCAAGAGAAAGCATTAGAAGATTTAGAAGCTCTCTTCAAGCAAGAGGAAGATCTTTTCTTGAAGAAAATGGCTGGGTATGAGCTGATTGTTTGGCATGCCAACTTACAGAATGAAGAGGCGGCTAAAAAAGTAATAGACCTAGGTTCACAATTACTTACAGTAGAGAAAGATAGTGACCGACTGCGTAAGCTGATCATCATGTTGACGGAAAGCTATCATATTTTAGGGAAAGCAGAGACGGCTGTCAAAATTATCGCAAGGTTACTTAAAAGTGACACCCACCATGACACAGTGTTCGCCATGGCGAATTTGGAAGAGGAAGACGAAAAGAAACTAGAATGGGTTAATCAAATCTACCGAAAAGAAGGTAGGAAAGAAATAGCTCTTATGAATAACCCTCAAGCAGAACATAAATATGATTTATTAACGACGATACCTTCCACGACTCATGAGGATACTAGTAATCAAGATGCAAAAGTGACCATTATTGTACCGGTCTATAATGCGGAAGACAAAGTTGCTTCTGCGTTACATTCATTACTAAATCAAACGTGGAAAAACATCGAGATCATTGTTGTTGATGACTGCAGTACGGATAACACAGTCACCGTTATAGAAGGTTTAATGAGAGAAAATTCAGCTGTTAAATTTTATCAAACACCTATCAATAGTGGGGCATATGTGGCGAGAAACGTTGCCTTACAACATGCTACAGGAAAATACGTCACGATCAATGATGCAGATGATTGGTCTCACCCAGAAAAAATCGAACTGCAAGTTCGCCATTTAGAAAAAAATCAAAAGTTAATTGGGAACTTTAGTAATCAGGCACGATTATCGAATGATTTAAATTTTTATCGCCGTGGCAAGTTTGGCGTTTATATGTTCGCGAACTTTTCTTCCTTTATGTTTCGAAGAGAAGAAGTGTTTAATAAACTAGGCTTTTGGGACTCTGTCCGATTTGCCGGAGATTCTGAATACGTAAAGAGAATCAAAAAAACTTTTGGTGAGAAGGCGATAGAAGAAATATCGTCTGCACCGATGTCTTTCCAACGACAAACAGAGGATTCGTTAACTGGAAATTCTGCTTTTGGTTTTCCAGGTTTCTTTATGGGAGCTAGAAAAGAATATGCTGAGTCTCATGAACACTATCACGAGAGCGGAGCGAGTTTAACATACCCTTTTCCTATGGAATCAAGGCCTTTTCCTGTTCCCGTGCCAATGAAACCTGATGGAAAACCGCAAAAGGGTGAAAGAAGACACTTTGATGTGATCATCGCCTCTGAGTTTCGCCTTTTAGGTGGAACGAACATGTCTAATATTGAAGAAATCAAAGCACAGAAACGAGAAGGGCTTCGAACCGGACTCATCCAGCTTTCTAGGTATGATTTAAACTCGGTGGAACGAGTCAATTCGAACGTCCGAGATGTCATCGATGGCGATCTCGTGCAGATGCTTGTGTACGGAGAAGAAGTGAGTTGTGACGTTCTTATTGTGCGACATCCACCTGCCTTACAAGAGTGGCAAAAATACGTGCCGGATGTGAAAGCGAACAAGGTGGAAGTGATCGTCAACCAACCGCCGAAACGGGACTACAGCGAAACGGGGGAAACCCTTTACTATATCAAAGATTGTTTACAAAACTTGAAAACGTATTTTGGACAAAGTGGCACATGGTACCCGATTGGACCAGAAATCCGTAAAGCATTAGAACAACATCATAAAGATGATTTAGCTGCGATCAACTTAGCAACAGAAGATTGGGTGAACATCATTGATGTGGAGGAATGGAAACGAGACGAGTATATTCCAAAACAAGATATGATTCGTGTTGGGCGTCACTCGAGAGATCAATACGTAAAATGGCCAGAAACTCGAGAGCAAATGGAGAAAGTTTATCCGTCCACATCGCCTTATGAAATTCATGTATTAGGTGGCGCAAACAGTGCCAAGAAAGTCATGGGAGAACTCCCAAAAAACTGGCATGTAAAACAATTTGGAGAACAATCCCCACGAGACTTTTTGAAAGATCTGGATGTGTTTGTCTACTATACGCATTCTGGCTGGGTCGAAGCGTTTGGCCGCGTGATTTTTGAAGCGATGGCAGCCGGTGTGCCAGTCATTATTGAACCAAAATATAAGGATTTATTCGGAGAAGCAGCGATATATGCCGAAGCAGATAACGTGCAAGAGACGATAGACAAACTAATGGACGATCCAACGATGTACAAAGCACAAGTGGACAAAGCGCTAGCCTATGTCGAAAGTAATTTTGGCTATTCCAAACATATCGCACGGATTGCGAGGGATGGAAGTGGGGCGTAAAACTTCATATAATCATGATCACACCAAGCCGAATGATTTGGAACATCAATGGAAGCATGAGGCCATCCTTCATGAAAAACTGCTAGAAGAAAACAGAGAGCTGGAGAAACAATTTGAATCGTATCAAAAGTCTTTACCGATGCGAGTTGCTAGAAAGATGAAGAAGGTTAAATATTACATTAGGCAAATCTTAAAAATCATTACTGGAAAAAGAAACTATAAAGACGTTTTCAGTAAGCCATATAAAAAGCAAAAAGCCAAAAAACGGATCAAGCAATTAACTTATCGTCTGTATGAATTAGGTTTTGAAGATAAAGCGGTGAAGGAACTGGAAACAGTTATTGAACGGTCAGACAACCAGTACCTTGTCGAACTTGCTCAGTGGGAACTAGTTAGTTGGTATGCAAATAAAGGGACGGTTAAAGACTTGCAAAAGGCTATGATGTATTTGACCCAACTAACTAAAATGCCTTCCGGGATCATCCCAAAAAGAAAAATGGTGTTAATGGAATCCGAAATATACGCTGGTTTAGGAATGAAAGAATTAGCTGTGAATAAATTAGATGAACGTATGAAAAAAGAAACACACGTTGATCTATTTTTTGGCATGGCTAATTTGAAAGAAAATATTTCTGATAAGGTCAACGTCATCAATGAAGCTTTATCAATGAACGGGCAAATGAGCATAGACGTGGGGACTGACAATGATGGCGACGAGACAACTGTTTATGATAGATTGCGGGTAATGCTGGATGAAAAGAGCGATCACGAGAGGCAATTAGAAGATAAAAAAATTTCCATCATCATTCCAGCTTATAATTCGGAATCGAATTTATCGACAGCGATAGAAAGTTTACTTCATCAAACGTGGAGGAATATAGAAATCATTGTCGTAGATGATTGTAGTACAGATCAAACGTTTGAAGTGGCAAAGGCCTATACAAAAAGGGACTCTAGAGTGACTTGTTATCAAAACGTAGTAAATTCTGGACCTTATATAGCAAGGAACAAAGGGTTAAACGTGGCAAACGGGGATTATATTACGGTTCATGATGCGGATGATTGGTCACACCCTGAAAAAATTGCGTATCAAGCAAATCATTTATCCACTCATCCAGAAGTGATTGCAAATACATCGTTGCAAGCAAGAGTAACAGAAGAATTGACGTTTTTTAGAAGAGGGAAACCAGGAGTATATGCGTTCCCGAATATGTCTTCATTGATGTTTAAAGCGGAGAAGGTAAGAGAACAAATCGGGTATTGGGATAGCGTCAGATTCGGTGCGGATGCTGAATTTAAAAAGCGGATGATTCGAGTGTTTGGAAAAGGTGCTGTGACAGATTTAAAAGACGGTATTTATTCGTTTCAACGACAAACTGCCAATTCACTTACAGGAAGTTCGAAGTTTGGTTATCATGGTTTTTTCATGGGCGCACGAAAAGAACATCGTGAAGCCTATTTGACTTATCACGAGAGCGGAGCGAGTTTAACATACCCTTTTCCTATGAAATCAAGGCCTTTTCCTGTTCCCGTGCCAATGAAACCTGATGGAAAACCGCAAAAGGGTGAAAGAAGACACTTTGATGTGATCATCGCCTCTGAGTTTCGCCTTTTAGGTGGAACGAACATGTCTAATATTGAAGAAATCAAAGCACAGAAACGAGAAGGGCTTCGAACCGGACTCATCCAGCTTTCTAGGTATGATTTAAACTCGGTGGAACGAGTAAATTCCAACGTCCGAGATGTCATCGATGGCGATCTCGTGCAGATGCTTGTGTACGGAGAAGAAGTGAGTTGTGACGTTCTTATTGTGCGACATCCACCTGCCTTACAAGAGTGGCAGAAATACGTGCCGGATGTGAAAGCGAACAAGGTGGAAGTGATCGTCAACCAACCGCCGAAACGGGACTACAGCGAAACGGGGGAAACCCTTTACTATATCAAAGACTGTTTACAAAACTTGAAAACATACTTTGGACAAAGTGGCACATGGTACCCGATTGGACCAGAAATCCGTAAAGCATTAGAACAACATCATAAAGATGATTTAGCTGCGATCAACTTAGCAAGAGAAGATTGGGTGAACATCATTGATGTGGAGGAATGGAAACGAGACGAGTATATTCCAAAACAAGATGTGATTCGTGTTGGGCGTCACTCGAGAGATCAATACGTAAAATGGCCAGAAACTCGAGAGCAAATGGAGAAAGTTTATCCGTCCACATCGCCTTATGAAATTCATGTGTTAGGTGGCGCAAACAGTGCCAAGAAAGTCATGGGAGAACTCCCAAAAAACTGGCATGTAAAACAATTTGGAGAACAATCCCCACAAGACTTTTTGAAAGATCTGGATGTGTTTGTCTACTATACGCATTCTGGCTGGGTCGAAGCATTTGGCCGCGTGATTTTTGAAGCGATGGCAGCCGGTGTGCCAGTCATTATTGAACCAAAATATAAGGATTTATTCGGAGAAGCAGCGATATATGCCGAAGCAGATAACGTGCAAGAGACGATAGACAAACTAATGAACGATCCAACGATGTACAAAGGACAAGTGGACAAAGCGCTAGCCTATGTCGAAAGTAATTTTGGCTATTCCAAACATATCGCACGGATTGCGGGGAATGGAAATGGATGATCAACAAAGAAACCAAATAATAGATAAGGTGAAAAAAGAAAACGATTGGAAAAAGGTAAAGGAAGAAAATCGGCAGTTAGAAAAAAGAAATAAACATATTAAAAATAGTAAAGTATGGAAAATCGGAACACTCATCCTAAAACCTTTCAGGATTTTATCACGAATACTTAATTGGAAACCAACCACAAAAAAACAACGCATTCATGAACTAGAAAAAGATAACTACTACTTAACTCAGCAAATTTCCTTTTTAACAGAAAAGCTTGAAATCCGTAATGATCACCTGCGCATCATGTCTAATGAATCTGAGAAAATACCAAAAGAGACGATTAGAAAAATCAGTAAAGAAACAGAATCAATGGAAATGCTATTCTCAATCATAGAAGACGTAAAACAAACGAAAAAAAATAAAAAACTAATTTTGGATGCTATAGTGAATCAATATAACTATACAAATGACTTTGACAAAAAGAACCTCATCTATACGAAAGTTATGGAATCATATGATATAGGGGAAATTCCCGAAAAAATGATTCGCCATCTAGAAGACGAGCGTACTGAAAAACATCAGCTCGTTTCTTCTTTTAAAACGAGTTTGGCTTTTCGTTCAACAATGAGAAAGAATCGCCATATTTCGTATGAACAGATGTTGGATACGAAATCGAGTGCATACGAGTTCGTCGATGAATTAAATATTCGTAGACCAGAAACGAGCTCAAAAACTTATGGATTAGATAAAGTTCCGTTCAAGGAAAAAATAGTCGTGAAACCAGTTGATTCAGCTGGTGGAAGAGGCGTTTATATCATATATTCGGAAAAAAAGATCCAAAGAGTAAAAGATTCCACTATTTTTCAAGGGTACGATGAATTAAAATATAGGATGGGTAAAGATTTGTCGAACGGTCTGGTGAAAAATGACGAATGGTTCATGGAGGAACTGGTCATTGAACATGAAACTGAAACACCTGCGAGGGATATGAAGTTCTATTGTTTTTATGGAAAAATAGGTCTCGTTCTCGAAATTGTTCGATCACCTCGCATCCAATATTGTTGGTGGGATGGTCTAGGAAATCAGATTATTACTGGCAAATATGAAGAAGATTCTTTTCTAGGTAGTGGTTTTACAGAAAAAGAATTACAGATAGCTTTAGATATTAGTACCGAAATCCCTGTACCGTTTATGAGAGTCGATTTTTTAAAGACTGAAAGGGATTTTGTTTTTGGAGAATTCACTCCGAAACCAGGTAACTATGATGAATTTGACGGTGAAACAGATCGTCGTTTAGGTCAGCTCTATTTGGACGCTGAATATAGAATAGTAGAAGACTTAATGAACGGAAAAGAGTTTAGTCAGTTTAAAGATATATACTACAAACATGAAAAGACTTGGAAGGTCGATGAGGAGGAACAACCATGATTGAGGATAAGCCCAACGAAAACTTTTTGCCCCACTTAACTGAAGAAATGGTGACAGAAGCAAAAGGACCTGAATTAGATGCTTTCGCTATCGCATTAGAAGGATGGCGGAGAGGCTTAACGCTAAAGTGGTATGCAAAAAATGCGCCAACGTTTCAGGGTATGAACGTATGGAATGTGGAAAAGCCAGGTAAATTATTTTCGCTCGCTTCAGATGAACAGTTTCATTGTTTTTTTAGAAGTAGAGGCGATCGCGTATCGAATGAAGCGGTTGAAGTTTGTATGGACAAGCATCGTACAAAAGATGTTCTCCAAAAAAATGGTGTTTCTGTTCCAGGTGGGAAAACTTTCGAGGCGGAAGCGGAGATTGAAATTGTGTTACAGTACGCAAGCGAACTTGGTTTCCCTATTGTCGTAAAGCCGATCGATGGAAGTTTTGGTCGTGGTGTATACTCTAACATTAAGAGTTCAGAAGAATTAACGAACGTGTTAGAAAAACAAAAGAACGCAGAAGAACCTGGAGATTATCTTGTTGAACGATTTATCCCAGGAGATGAATATCGGGTATATGTTGTCGATCAAGAGGTCGTCGGAGTCATTATGAGAATCCCAGCTAATGTAATGGGCGACGGAGAACATACGATTAAACAATTAATCGACATCAAAAATGCAGAAAGGGATATGAACCCTAGACTTTCTAGTTGTCCCATCGTTATTAATGAGGAAGTTGTTAAATATTTACAAGAAAATAGCCTCACTCTTGATGATGTGGTCAAAGAAAATGAAATCGTAAAATTAACAGAGAAAAGTAATATTTCCATTGGTGGCGATCCTATTAGTATGGATATTGACTCTGTTGAGAAAGTTTGTGAAGTTTCTATACAAGCTGTAAATGCTATAGATGACTTGCCTCATGCTGCAGTTGACGTGATTTGGGATAAAGTAAGTGGCGAAGTAGCGGTATTGGAAATTAATCCATCTGCTCAACTTGGATCGCTGTTATTTCCTATGGAAGGTCCTTCATTTGATGTTCCTTCTGCAATTATAGATTATTATTTTCCTGAGACAAAAGATGTGAAAGTAGAAAAAGAAAAATTGTATTTTGATCTATCGGATGTGTTGTTCCCATTGAAATCGAAAACGAGTTTGATTACAACGGTTAGTCCTGCTTTTTTGAGTAAGGTTCATGTAGTGAAATATACAGTATATGGAGATGTAGGTGGAATAGATTACCACAGAGGACTTAGAAAACAGGCATTTGAGCGAGATCTAAGCGGATTTGTTATGAATCTAAGTGATGGTTCAATGGAAGTTATTGTCGCTGGGGAAGATATAGAATGTGTTAATGACTTTGAAAATGCGATTTGGGAAGATCCTGAACGATCTGAGGTAGAGCGGGTAGAATCATCTGCCTATGATGGCCCTGTGAAGATAGGATTTGAAATAAAAGCTGATTTAAAAACACAATTGGAAGAATTAAAGACGTTAAAAGTAGAAGTGGAACAAACGGAAAAAAAATATAAAAAATTAAAGAAAAGAAATGAAGAGTTGAGAAATAGTATTTCTTGGAAAATCTCTTCCCCTATAAGAGTTGTAGGAGACACATTTAAGATGTTTAGGGTGAAAAGGTGAGAATGGTAACTGGAGGTATATTATTATGAATCAAGCAATCACATTGCCACATTTAACAAATGATATCGTAAACAGTGCAAGGAAAACGAGACTATGTGCTTATACTGTTGCTTTGGAAGGTTGGCGACGGGGGTTAACCTTGAAATGGTACACAAAAGACAGTGACCATTTTAAAGATATGGTCGTATTTGGAGTGAATCCTCCAGGAAGACTATTTTCATTAAGTTCTGATACGAAAACGCATTATTTCTTTCGGACAAGAGGAGATAAGGTGACAAGTGAAGCGGTGGAAATAGGTTCTGACAAAGATTTAACGAAAGTATGGTTAGAAAAATCAGGTGTCCCTATTCCTAAAGGGTTTGGGTTTGATGAAACTCATAGCGAAGATGATATCGTTGAAGCATCAAAACAATTAACATATCCTGTTGTATTAAAGCCGACGAATGGAAGTTTAGGTTATGGTGTAGTAACGAACATCCAATCAGAAAAGCAATTAAGGAAAACGATTAATTACGTTAGAAATCATTTAGAATATGTCGAAGTAGTATTAGAAGAACACAAAAAAGGCTTGGAATACCGTGTGTATGTCATTGAAGATAAAGTCATTGCAGCCTATAACCGTGTTCCAGCAAATATAAAAGGTGATGGCATTCATACGATTGAAGAATTAATTACCTTGAAAAACTTGGAGCGTAAAAAGAACGCTAGGCTCCATAGCTGTTTAATTGATATAGATATAGAAATAAAAGAGTTTTTGGAAAAAGCAGATTATGACTTTGAAAGTATTCCTCCTAAAGGAGAAAAAATATATTTAAGAGAAAAAACAAACGTTTCTTCTGGTGGCGATCCGATCGATGTCACGGACGAGATGCCAGAGCATTATAAAAATGTTGCGATTGAAGCGGTTAAAGCGATACCTGGATTTAACCATGGTGGAGTAGATATTATTGTTGATGACTCAAAACCACTTGAAGAATCTGCCGTTGTTATTGAATTAAATGCTACAGCACAAATTGGAGGTATTTTATACCCTCTGAGAGGAAAAGCTCGTGATATACCTAAAGCAATTGTAGACTACTATTTTCCAGAAACGAAAGATATAGATACATCAAAATCAAAAGTTTACTTTGATTTTTTGACAGCAATGGAACCGTTAGAAAATCGATCAGCCATTGAGGTCCAAATTAACGAGGCTCCTAAAGGAGAACTCATTAGAAAGAAATACTCGTTAACAGGAGATGTTAATCGTCAAAGTTTTCATCATGCAATTAGCATTTATGCGCAAAATAATGGAATTCACGGCGGAATAAATAAAAACTTCAATGGTGAAATTGATTTGATTGTCGGATGTGACCAAAAGGAAACATTAAATGATTTCAAAAAATATATAAAAGGACTAACGCATCTTGCTAAAGTTGAAAAAATAAATGAAGAATCATGGAAAGAACCAATAAAAGTTGGATTTGAAATTAATGAAAACTTTAATGTCAGTAAAAAAGAAAGCGTCAATCAGGCACTTAAGCGACTAAGAAGAGAACACAAGAAGCTAACGAAAGAAGTGTATCATTTAGAGAAAGATAATATAAACATTGTCACAAGTAGATCTTGGAAAGCGAGTGGACTTCTGCGCTCTGCAAAAAATAATCTCAAAAAGACTATTAAAAAAGAATAAATGGTAAAGTATTGGCTCTGTTTAGTTTGATTGATATAATCTACGGATTGTTTACATAAACAATCTAATGCTTTGAGAGTAACTTTATTATGAAGGGGATAAAAACATGAGTGAAGAAAATTATGAGTGGTTACCCCATTTAAATAAATCTATACCAAAGATTGCGTACGGAGATAAAATTGATATGTATGTAATGGCCCTAGAAGGATGGAGAAGAGGTTTAACATTAACATTTGTAAGTGTAAGTAGTAAAAACTTAGTCAGATTTAAATTGAGTAATGGTAAAAGAGAACATAACTTCTCTGTCACTAGAGGAGATAAAGTTTCTGAAGAAGCAGTTGCAATTTGTGTTAATAAAAAATTAACCAAAGATTACCTGTTAAAAGCCGGAGTCTCTGTCCCTCTAGGCTCTAGTTTCAATAAAGATGTCTCTGATAGTCATATATTAAAATATTCAGAAGAATTAGGCTATCCTTTAGTTCTGAAACCGATTGATGGGAGAAGGGGAAGAGGAGTAATATCCAACATTCAAAATTCAGAAGAAATGTTAGATGCTTTGCAACAAGTGCGTATAAATATGAATTATTCAGAAGTAATTGTTGAACAATATTTTGCCGGGGAAGAATTCAGAGTTTATGTAGTTGATGGAAAAGTAGTTGGAGTTATAAAAAGAATCTCCGCCAATGTCGTCGGTGATGGGAAGCATACAATTAAAGAATTAATTGAAATAAAAAATAACAAAAGAAAAAAAGTTCCTAATATGCATACTAGACTAATTAATATAGATAGAGAAGTTCTAAAACATATTGAAAAGGCAAACTATACTCTAGAATCTGTACTAGAAGATGGAAAACTACTCTTCTTAAGACAAAAAGGAAATTTATCCACGGGTGGAGATTCTATTGATTATACAGATGAAATTGGGGAAGAAGTAAAAAAAACAGCGATTGAATCTTCTAAAGCGATCCCAGATTTAGGTCAATGTGGAGTGGATGTTTTATACAACAAAAATAAAAATAAAGCTGTGGTGATAGAAGTTAATAGTCGAGCGGGGGTAGGAGGGCATTTATTCCCATTGTATGGGAAAGCTAGAGATGTTCCAAAAGCTATCATAGATTATTACTTTCCAGAAACATCATCAAAATATAATAATAATTATGACAAGGTATATTTTGACTTTAGCTCCTGCTGGGATATTATTAAGAGTGGCAAAGTTAAAGAAGTAAAAGTTCAACCAATACCAAAAGAACCTTTAATTACAAAGCAATACAAAGTCTCGTCGATTACAAAAAGTAATACTTTCCTAGAAAGGGTTTATAAAAAGGCCACTAGGTTAAATATAAACGGATATATAAACAAAATAGGAAAGCAAGAATTTTCTATTGTTGCTGCTGGTAATAAAAAAAATATGGAAGAGTTTAAGGAAAGTATTTTAAATAATTTTGATAATGAAAATGTAGAAATGATAGAAAACGAATGGAAAGCATTAATCACTCAAGGGTTCGAAGTTCTTAATACTAGTCAGAACGCTAATGGCACCGTGAAAAAGAAAAAAAATAAAACCAATGAAAATAAAAAAATCGAGAAATATAAATCAGACATAGAAGATTTAAAGAAGCAATTATCTGAAAAAGATAAGAAATACAATGAAATAATTACAAGTAAGTATTGGAGATATACTTCACCCTTTAGGAAAGTTAGTGACACAATTAACAAGAACAAAAAGAAATAAATTAAATAACTGTTTGACAATATGGGGGACTAATAATGCTTGTAGGCTTTATGAGAAACTATATAAAACCGCCTAAGATTGCAAAAGTTTTAGCGATGACTTGCCAATACCATAATCTAACATTTATCTATTTTAGACCAAAGGATATTGATATGAGTGGTCATAAAGTTAAAGGTAAAATGCTGTTGAATAATAAATGGATTTCAGTTGAAAAAGATATTCCAAGTTTTATAGATGTTACTAGCTATTCATTTAAATATACAGAAATTATGAATTATCTAAATGATAAAGCAGAATTATCAGATGATGGAAAAAACCGGATGTCAAAGGAAAAGTTGCAAAAACTATTGTTAGACAATAATAATTTTAAACATCTCGCAATTCCAACGAAAAAGGTATCTGACCAAAGTAATATTGAAGAATTCCTTAATGACTATAATAAAGTAGTGTTAAAACCTATTTCAGGTCAACAAGGTAAAGGTGTTTATTCATTAACAAAAATCGATGATTATTATAAATGTGAATATCAAAAAACAGAATTTAATTTGTCAAAAGTGGAATTTTATGATTTTTACAAGAAATATATAGAGAGTAATAATTATATTATTCAAAAATATGTATCTTCAAAAACATCTAGAGAAGACCCTTATGACTGTAGGGTTCACGTTGAAAAAAACGGAAAAGGTGAATGGGTCATAGCAAAAATGTATATCAGAATTGGTCTTGGACAAAAAATAACTTCCAATATCCACCAAGGCGGGGGAGTCTGTAATCCCAAAACATTTCTCAAAAGTAATTTTGGAGAGAAATGGGAGAGCATTTATCGAAATACAAAACAGGTGTGCCTTGGATTATCTCAAGAAATAGAAAAATATAGAGATCAAAAATTAATGGTATTAGGTTTTGATGTAGGTATTGATCAAAGTGGAGAGATATATTTATTTGAAGTGAATAGTGCTCCAATAGTTGATCATCTTAAAGCTGAAGTAGGTCTACTCAGGTCTGAGTATTATAAGTATATGGTAAGTGAAAATACTCAAGATGAAAAAGAAACAAAACCTCTTAAAAAGAAAAAGAGAAAACCTTTAAAAGTTAATAACAATAAAGAAAAGATTAAACAATTAGAAAAAGAAGTTTTAACGTATAAAAAAAGAATTGAAAATATAGAAAATAGTAGATCCTGGCGACTTACTAAACCAATTAGGAAACCTAGAGAAATTTTAAAAAATATGAAGTGAAAAAATAAATTTTTCTATACCTATTATCTATGTTATATAGGAATATAATATACGTTTTAAGGGTGAATATTTTTAACATTAACTGTAAAAATTAACATGTAATTAATTATTATAACTACTAAAAATACGGAGGATTAAATGTGAGTAATACTAATGACAACAATTTGGACTATGTAACGAATAAGATGGTTAAAGATGCTAGAGGAGTTTCTTTATGTCCATATTTGATAGCTCTAGAAGGTTGGCGACGCGGCTTAAAATTAGAGTGGTTTCCTAGTGATTCAAAAGAAGGAAATGTAAAGAAAGAAGGCAACCTTAATTTACCTACTAAACTTTATCGATTGAGCTCTGATAAAAGTGAGCATTTCTTTTTTAGGTCTAGAGGTGATGAAGTAAGTGAAGAAGCGATTAATATTTGTAAAAATAAAGAAGAAACAAAAGAACGCTTGAAAAAAAATGATGTACCAACTCCTGAAGGGAAAAGGTTTGGTAACGAAGCTACTATAGAAGAAATTATAGAATATGGTTTAAATCTAGGGTTCCCTATAGTGGTAAAACCAACAAATGGGAGCTTAGGAAAAGGTGTTATTGCGAATATAAATAATAAATCTGAATTAGAAAATGCATATAATTATGTTCGTTATGAATTGAAATATTCTGATGTTATCGTTGAGAAATATGTTAATGGTAGTGAACATCGCGTCTATGTTGTCGGTGACAAAGTAATAGGGGCAATAAAAAAGCTTCCACCAAATGTCATCGGTGATGGTATGAGTAAGATCGAAACACTAATAAAAAATAAAAATACAGAAAGACTTTCAAACCCGCATTTATCTAAACGTCCAATCAAAATAGATTATGAGGTTCTTAACTGTATTGAAGAGTATGGGTATAATTTAAATAGTATTATTAAAAAAGATGAACAAATATTTTTAAGGAAGAAAAATAGTCTTTCTTCTGGCGGAGATCCCGTGGATTCTACAGATGAATTATCAGATAATATTAAGTCAATTGCTGTAAATGCAGTCGCATCTATACCTAATCTTAATCAAGCTGGATTGGACCTAATTGTAGATATTGATAATGATATTGGTGTAGTAATAGAATTAAATGGAACTGCAATAATAGGGTCACATGTATTTCCAGGGAAAGGGCAAGCTCGAGATATTCCTTCTGCAATAATTGATTATTATTTTCCAGAGACGATTAATTTAGAAAAAAGCCAATTATACTTTGATTTTAAGAGTGTAAAACAAGTTTTTGAAAATAAGATCGTCAATTCCCTCACATTAGCTCCAGCACCTGAAGGGAAATTATTTACTCGCAAATATATTGTAACTGGAAAAGTTCAACGTGTAGGCTACAGACAATGGATAAGAAAACAAGCGCTAAAACAAGGTTTAAACGGTTATACGAAAAATTTAATGAACGGAAAAGTTGTAGTTGTCGTAGCGAGTGCAAATAAACAGCAGTTAGAAGATTTTAAAAAAGTATGTCTAAAAGGTTCTGTGAAATCAGATGTAGAAAAGGTAACTTCTCATGAATGGGATAGACCATTAAAGCTAGGTTTTGAAATAAAAAGTAATATGAAAGCACAGCCAAAGAAAAAAAATAAACAAACTAAAAACATGAAGAATCCAAATAATCAATTCATAAGTGAAGAAAAATACAACGCTGTAATTAACAGTCGTTCTTGGAGATATACGTCTCCTTTAAGGACCATAATTAAGAAAATAAAAAATTGATGTAATTTAAAAACTTGTGTACATGACCCTAGTCCTTTAAACTAAAATTGCAACGAATTTATCGAGTAAGAAAAATCATGATTTAGTTATAGTAGGAAGTGAATAGAGATGGAATTACAAAATAAAACAATAGGAATTTTAGGAGGCATGGGGCCGGCAGCAACAGTGGAGTTATTTAGTCGAATTGTGAATAACACTGTTGCTACTTCAGATCAAGAACATGTAAACATGGTAATAATTAATGACCCACAAATACCGGATCGATCAAAATATATTTTGGAAAAAGGAGAAAGTCCGCTCCCTAAACTGAAAGATAATCTTATCAAGCTATATAATGCTGGGGCTGACGTCGCAATTATTCCATGTATGACAGCTCATTCATTCATCACTGAGTTACAATATCATTCGCCGATACCTATCATTAATGCTATTGAATTAGTCGAGAAGCACATTAAAGAAACTTTTCCATTTATTGAAAAGGTAGGACTTTTAGCAACTACTGGTTCTGTCAAATCAGGAGTTTATCAGAAGTATTTAACTAAAACGATATACACACTGGATGAACACGAACAAAATAAATTGATGGGAGCAATTTATGATAAAGATGGTATTAAAGGTGGAAATATATCAGATGAATCAGCTAGTCGCGTATTAAATGTATTAGAAACATTAAAAGATAGAGATGTTGACGCTGTTATAGCAGGATGTACCGAGTTAGGTTTAGTGTTAAATGATGAAAATGCAAAAATCCCAGTCATTGATCCTATTTTTCTGTTAGCTAAAGAAGCGGTTAGAATTGGAAATCACTACACACTAGTGGAAAATAAATAGCATTATTATTTTTATATAACTTACCGCAAATCCATAATCTTGATTCTTAAATTCAAGATTATGGATTTGTGGTTTTTTTGGTTAGATATATTATTAATTCTAGTAATAACGCACCTAGTTTAATACATAAGTGAAAATGAAACTATATAACTGAAACTAAGGGAAAAAGTCCCATTAAATGTATAAGAAAGTAAGATATAATTTAGTGGATGTTGTCAACTTATTTTCAAACAATTTTCTATAGTTACTGTGGTAATATATAACGCTTATAACTAGCAACTAAATCATCTTAATTTATATATCAATAAGTTTGGGACAGAATCAAAAATTCCTGTACTAATAGAATAATGTTGGTACTCAAATGGGGGTGGCTTAGTAAAATCAAAACAAAATATGATCTTATTTTCATGTTAAATCTATTCATATCTATAAATTAGAATTTAGATGTGGTTTTTGTGTTCTTTTTAGTGAACGGGATGTGAAGGTTTTTACTAGAGTCGATATGAAGGGGTGCTAATTAGTGAATAACAAAAAGATGGTGGTTATTTCTCTTGTTTTCCTTGTTTTTTCTTTATTCTACATACCTAGTCAAACAGCGAAAGCAATGGAGGAAGGGACAGTTTTACAGAATGGGGACAATAATGAGGAAGTTCAAACTTTAAAGGAAAACTTAATTAAACTTGGTTTTCAGGTGGGAATGAATTTCCCTACAAGCTATGGTCCATCAACAGAAAGTACAGTGAAAGAATTTCAAGAATATTATGGATTAACAGTTACAGGGATAGCAGATGAAGTGACGTTAACTAAGGTAAAAGACTCGTTAAATAGTTCTTTACGAAAAGGACAGAATAACGAAGAGACAAGAGTACTTAAAGAAAATTTAATGGAGCTTGGATTTGAAGTGGGAATGAATTTCCCGACAAGTTATGGTCCATCAACGGAAAGCTCCGTGAAAGAATTTCAAGAGTACTATGATTTAAAAGTCAATGGAATTGGTGATTCTATTACTTTAGGAAAAGTAGAAGAACTTGTAAATAGTTCACTAGAGTACGGTTTTCGAGCTCCAATTGTATACGAACTTAATAAGCAATTAAAGGCTTTATCATATGATGTTGCAACGGCGGATTATTACGACAGAAAAACAGAAGCAGCAATTATGGAAGTTCAAAATGAATTCGGATTAGAAGTAACAGGAGTTGCTGATGTAGAAACTTTAAATCAATTAGACAAGTTGTCTGATAACCCTTTGAGAAAAGGCAAACACAGTGAAGAAGCAGTTATCCTTAAAGAAAACTTAAATCGACTCGGTTTTGAAGTAAGCATGAATTATCCAACAAGCTTCGGCCCATCTACGGAAAAAGCAGTAAAAGAATTTCAAGAATACTATTCACTATCAATAACAGGTATTGGTGATACTAAGACGTTAGCGAAAATCGAAGAAACGCTTAATAGCCCATTACAAAGAGGTAAAAATAATAATGAAACAGCAGTAATGAAAGAAAACTTGAATCTACTTGGGTTTAGTGTAGGGATGAGTTATCCAACAAGCTACGGACCTTCAACAGAAAAAACGGTAAAAGAATTCCAAGAATATTACGGTTTAAAAGTTAACGGGATTGGAGATTCTGTTACATTAGCGAAATTGGAAGAGATAACGGATTCTGAATTAACCTATGGATTGAAACGTCCAGATGTAACTATTTTGAAAGAGGATTTAAAAGAAGCTGGTTTTGAAGTTGTTGGTAATCCGATAGATTACTATGGTGAAACGACAGAAAGAGCAGTAAGGGAATTCCAAGAATATTACGGATTGAAAGTAACAGGTGTTACAGACGATGAAACAAGAGCTAAATTGAATCAAGTGTTAAACAGCCCACTACGGATTGGAAATAATAACGATGAGACAGTAGTAATGAAAGAAAATTTAAACCGTTTGGGTTTCGAAGTGGGAATGAACTACCCAAATAGCTATGGTCCATCTACAGAAAGAACAGTGAGAGATTTCCAGGTATATTATGATTTAGTTGCTAATGGAATTGGTGATGATGTGACATTGGCGAAAATGGATGAGATCTTGAACAGCTCATTGAGTCTTGGGAATAATAATAATGAAACGCAAAGTTTGAAAGAAACATTAAATTCAATTGGATTTGAAGTAGGGATGAATTTTCCTACTAGTTATGGTCCTTCAACGGAAAGCACAGTGAAAGAATTTCAAAAGTACTATGGGTTAAAAGTAAATGGAATTGGTGATCAGGTAACTTTGGCTACATTGGAGAAAGTATCTAACGATGAACTTTCTTTCGGACTTAAAAGACCGGATGTATTGTCATTAAAATATAAGCTAAGTGACTTAGGTTTTCATGTCTCAAATAATCCGACAGATTATTATGGAAGTACAACAACAAAAATTGTAAAGGAATTTCAAACTTATTATGGATTAGAGCCTAGTGGGAATGCTGGAGAAGAGACAGTAGAAAAAATCGAAAATCTTTTAAATTCACCGTTAAGAAATGGTCAAAACAATCAAGAAACGGCTGATTTAAAAGAGACACTTAATGAACTTGGGTTCAATGTTGGGATGAACTATCCTACGAGTTACGGTCCATCAACGGAAAGGACAGTTAAAGAATTTCAAGAGTATTTTTCACTAGTACCAAATGGTATAGGGGATGACATAACCAAAGCGAAAATAAATGAACTTCTAACTAGTCCACTAAGAAAAGGAAGGAACAGTGACGAAGCAGTCGCATTAAAGGAAAACCTTAATAAATTAGGATTTGAAGTAGGGATGAATTTCCCAACAAGCTATGGTCCTTCTACTGAAAAAGCTGTGCTTGATTTCCAAAAGTACAACGGACTAAAAGCGACAGGTATCGGTGATGAGGTTACTTTGTCAAAAATCGATGAGATCTTAAACAGTCCATTAAGGTTAGGACAAAATAATAACGCAACCGCCGAATTAAAAGAAAACTTAAATCTAATAGGCTTTTCAGTAAGCATGAATTTCCCGACTAGCTATGGACCTTCAACCGAAGCTGTAGTGAAAGATTTTCAAAAACAGAATAACTTAAAAGTCAGTGGGATTGCTGATGATAAAACGTTAACAAGAATAAAAGAATTGGTAGAAGCTTTTTCTTACAGTGAAAATGATTTTGCTGATAACTCAATTATAGGATACTCAACGGCTAATTCATTAAATGTGCGATCCACACCAAATGGAAGTCAAGTAGACTCCATTCGAAGAGGTACAAGGGTAGAAATCTTATCAACTTATAGTGGTTCTCGCATAAATAGTTGGCATCGTATTAAATACGATGGTTATAAAACTGGTTATGTTTCTGCTGGTTACATTCAACTAGCTATTAATAAGTCTGCCAATTCAGGGCCACTTGTTGGAAAAACAATTTACCTTGACCCAGGACACGGTGCACAAGATTCAGGTGGCATTGGTGGTGGAATGCTTGAGAAGGACTTAGTATTAGACATCAGCAACAGAGCAGAAAAACTTCTTAGAGATGCTGGGGCAACAGTAATAATGACTAGAAGGACAGACTTTTTCTTGTCTTTGAGTCAACGATCATTTTTAGCTAATCGGTCTGATGCAGATGTTTTTGTTTCTGTTCATGCTAATGCGTTTAATGGTTCTGCTCATGGAACAGAAACTTTTTGGCATGGTGGCTACAAAAGAGGAGATAGTCGAAGGCTTGCACATGCTTTGCAAGATGCAACTGTTGAAAAAATGGGTACTCATTATAGAAGAGTTGAGGAAGCAAGCTATCACGTGATTAGAGAAACTCAAATCCCAAGTGCACTTCTAGAAGTCGGTTTTATGGATCATACAGGAGATGCAGCTAAATTAAGACAAAGCTCTTATCGTCAACGGTCTGCAGAAGCGATTAGAGATGGGTTAATTAACTACTTTAAATAATCTTCATTAGTTATCTAAGGTACAATTATTTTAATGAACAATATATGCCAGTATGTATTGGAGCATGGACAATTTATATTGTCCATGCTCCAACAATAATAATGAGGAATCGCGAGCACTTAATGTAGATTTCAAAGGGGAGAGACGCAAAACATGGTTTATCGAAATCTAATGATAATACTTACTATTTTAGTAGGATTAACAGTTATGTCGTTTGATAAAGTTGAAGCTGAAGAACAAGATAATACGGGAGAAACACAAGACCAAGAGAATGCGGAAGACACGCTAGATCAAGAGAATGTGGAAGAAACACAAGATCAAGAGAATGTGGAAGAAACACAAGATCAAGAAGAAACAGTTTTAAAAATAGGTGATAACAACGAGGAAACAAAAGAATTAAAGGAGAACCTAATTAAACTTGGTTTCAATGTGGGGATGAATTATCCAACTAGTTTCGGCCCATCGACAGAAAGTACGGTGAAGGAATTTCAAGAATACTATGGACTAGATATCACAGGAATGGGTGATGAAACGACGTTAGCTAAAGTTGAATCAACACTAAACAGTTCATTAAGAAGAGGTCAGAATAACGACGAGACAAGAAAGCTAAAAGAAGATTTAATTAAGATTGGTTTTGAAGTGGGGATGAACTTCCCGACAAGTTATGGTCCTTCAACAGAAAGTACAGTGAAGGAATTTCAAGAGTACTATGAATTAAAAGTCAATGGAATTGGTGATTCTGTTACGCTAAGAAAATTAGACGAACTTGTGAATAGTCCTCTAGAACTTGGTCTTCGTGCGCCAATTATTAGTGAAATAAATGAGCAGTTAATGGAATTATCATATGATGTATCAAGTAATGACTATTTCAGTAGCGATACAGAAAAAGCGATTAAAGATATTCAAGAATATTACAGTCTTGAAGTGACAGGTATTGCTGATGAAGAAACGCTAGAAAAATTAGACTTACTTTTGGACAATCCTTTAAGATTAGGACAAAATAGTGAAGAAGCAGCAATACTAAAAGAAAACTTGAATAAACTGGGCTTTCACGTAAGTATGAATTTTCCTACGAGCTACGGTCCGTCAACGGAAAGAACAGTAAAAGAATTCCAAGACTATTTTGGATTACCAGTAACAGGTATTGGTGATGAAAAAACGTTAGCCAAAGTGCAAGAAACACTTAATAGTCCTTTAAGAAGAGGACAAAATAATAATGAAACTGCAGATATGAAAGAAAAATTAAATAAACTTGGCTTTAGTGTAGGCATGAATTACCCAACAAGTTATGGGCCATCTACTGAAAGTACAGTAAAAGAATTTCAAGAATACTACGGGTTAAAAGTAAATGGGATTGGAGATACAGTTACTTTACCCAAATTAAATGAAGTCGTAAACTCGTTTTTAGAGCCAGGCTCAAGAAGTCCGAAAGTTTATGAATTGAATACAAAGTTAATTGAATTATTCCATTCTATTCCTGAAGAGTCGATGGATACTTTTGGGAGCGCAACTGAAAAGGCTCTTAGTGATTTTCAAAATGGTTTCGGATTAGAAGTGACGGGATTAGCTAACGAGGAAACTCTAAATAAACTTGATGAGATTATAAGTAACCCGTTAAGAAGAGGACAAAACAGTGAAGAAGCAGCAGTTCTCAAAGAGAAACTTAATCAAATCGGATTTGAAGTAAGTATGAATTATCCGACAAGTTATGGTCCATCAACAGAAAAAACGGTTAAAGAATTCCAAAAATATTATAGTTTAAATGTAAATGGTATAGGTGATGAAGCAACGTTAGCGAAAGTAGAGGAAATACGAAAAAGTTCTTTAAGAAGAGGTCAAAGTAACGAAGAAACTGCTGAATTAAAAGAAAACTTAAACAAGATTGGTTTTATTGTAAGTATGAATTCTCCAACAAGTTATGGTCCATCAACAGAAAAGACAGTGAAAGAATTTCAAAAATACTATGGATTGGTAGTTAATGGAATAGGTGATCAAGTCACCTTAGATAAACTAAATGACGTATCTAAACAAAAGCTTTCTTTAGGTTTAAAAAGACCAGATGTATTATTGTTAAAACTTGATCTAAGTGAGGTAGGATTTCATATCTCCGATAATCCTACAGATTATTATGGCAATACGACTAAAAGTGTCGTGAAAGATTTCCAAAAGCTTTATGGAATAGAAGAAACCGGAGTTGCTAACGAAGAGACGTTGGCAAAGCTAAAGGAATTAATGGCTAGTCCTTTAAGGCAAGGGAAAAATAATAGTGAGACTATACAGCTAAAAGAAAAATTAAATCAATTAGGGTTTCATGTAAGTATGAACTACCCGGATAGTTTTGGCCCATCCACAAAAAGTACTTTAATGGAGTTCCAAGAATATTATGGATTAATTGTAAACGGCATAGGTGACACTGACACAATGAATAAAATGGAAGAGATTTTTAATAGTTCATTAAGGCTAGGGCAAAGCAATGAAAAGACAGCCGAATTAAAAGAAGATTTAATTGACTTAGGGTTTGAATTGACGATGAATAGCCCTAATAGTTATGGTTCATTGACAGAAAGAACAGTGAAGCAGTTTCAAAGATATTATGGATTACGAATAAATGGAATAGGTGATGAAGTCACTTTAGCTAAAATAGAAGAAATATTAAATAGTTCGTTAAGGCGAGGACAAAATAATAATGAAACAGCAGAGTTGAAACAAAATTTAAACAAACTTGGATTTGAAGTTGGCATGAATTTCCCGAATAGTTATGGACCGTCTACAGAAGAAACCGTAAGAGATTTTCAATTTCATTATAGGTTAAGAGTTAATGGTATTGGAGATTCCGTCACGTTAGCAAAAATAGATGAAATACTTAATAGTCCATATCAAAACGGTAAAAGTCATTCTGATATGAAAGATTTCAAAAGAAAATTAAATGATATTGGTTATGGTGGTATTAATATTACTGATTATTTTGGAGATTTTACTGAACGAAGAGTAAAAGAATTCCAAACAGATATGGAGTTGCCTGTAAGCGGAATATTAGATGAAATAACTATTGAAGTATTAAACCGTGTTTATGAAAGACAACCGGTTTTCACTCGTACTTCTTATGATATCTCACTTAATGATGCATTTAACATTCAAATGGGTATGAGTTTACCACCGCAAACGGATAGATATCGAAACAATCCAGGTTTCGTTCGAACATCAGATTTAGATATTTTTGAAAGTGGTCAAATAACTGGTTCTAGTGTGAACGTCAGAACGGAGCCTGACTCAACAAAGGATAATATTGAAACTTCTTTAACTAATGGGACCAAGTTTGAATATATTGAAACGGTTAGAGGGAACTCCGTTGGAGGGAATCGTGATTGGTATAAAATGAAATATTCAGGCAAAACTTTATACGTTCATAGCTCTTTATCTCGTATAGATGGATCTTTTGCCAAAGTTAAAACAGCAACGAATGTCTATGAAACTGGAAGCACTAGTAGTCACCTTTACTACAGAACTACAAGCGGGAAAGAGTATGCTGTTCGTGAAAAGGGTTCTACATGGACTCAATTGTCCGTTCAAACTTGGCGAAATGCAAAACGAGCAGACGCTTTTGAATTTTTTGACCCAGAGAAACAAGATAACTTTCAACATTTAGTTCTTTCATCCAGTCCTAATGTTTCTAGTAATCAAATTAATCGGATTCTAGAAGATCAAGGAATTTTGAGTGGAAAAGGGCAAGCGTTTATCGATGGTGGAAGAAATCATGGTGTGAACGAAATCTACCTCATTGCACATGCTTTCTTAGAAACGAACCGAGGAAAGTCTGAGCTGGCAACAGGAATCAGAGTTGGAAAGAACTCAAGTGGTACGTTAGTTTTAGAGACAGAAAGAAATAAAGACAGCCTATCTGATACTAAAACTACCTACAATATGTTCGGAATCGGAGCATTTGACGGAGATGCTCATCGAGCAGGGGCTGTTCGAGCTTACGAATTAGGATGGTTCACTCCAGAAGCTGCTATTAGAGGTGGTGCTAAATTTATTGGCGAGCGCTATATTCATAATCGTTATGGGCAAGATACTCTCTATAAAATGCGCTGGAATCCAGCAAATCCTGGCTTTCCACAATATGCTTCAGACATGGGATGGGCAGCAAAACAAGTGGCTACAATCAAAAACATGTACGATCGATTAGATCAGCCAATGATGGTTTTTGACATTCCAAAATATAAATAATTTTTCATAGTTTCATAGATATTTGATGGATTAAAAAACGTCCGTTATTGAACTGCACCCCAATTGTTGGACAATCATCTAACAAGTAGGAGGTGCAGTTTTTATTTCATACACCATTCATGGACGTTTTAAAATGTTATTTCCATCGATTTGTGTAAAAACTAGGATAAAATGTTCTCCAATTCATCCAATATTTAATTATGGTGGCTAAACCTTTTCATTAATATTATAATGTAAGTCGAGAAATGATTAGAAGAAGCGGATAATGGAAATAATGAACTGCCGCTTTTTAACGATATAGAAAGAGGTTTTAACAATGACGAACATGGAAGGTTCTAGAAATCATAAATTTATATTGATATTAGGGGATTTAGCGTGTTTATTAGCCGCTTATGTCAGTGCGTTTTACATTCGATATTTGGATTTCCCAGGCCGTAACTGGGAAGCATTTATTGCCTTATTGCCATGGATTTTACTGATCGGTTTGTTTTTTATTTCCGTTTATGAACTTTATTCATTAGACCGAAAACATTCGATAAGTGATATCGTACGAAAAATTCTCGTCGCCGTTGCGATGATGACATTCTTTACGATGGCAGCGTCGTATTTATTCCGTGAGTTTGCGATGCCGCGTTCTGTCGTTGTCATTGCCAGTGTATTCGCAGTTATTTTAATGGTCTCGTTTAAAGTTTTGTATTTGAAACTGACTCGGGGAAATGTCATTGGCAAAGTACTATTGATTGGAAACGAAAACAATACGGCGAAACTAATTGATAAAATCAAACACCCGATGTTAAAAGGAACAAAAGTAAGGCATATACAAGAAGACGCAACGATTGAGCAGATTGACTACTATCTTGAAGAATCTGATTATGTTGTGTTGTGCACCGATATATCCAAAGAAACGAAATCACAAGTCATATATCACGCGATGGAGCGAAACAAAGTCGTTTACGTTATTCCAACGCTGTATGAATTGCTACTACAGCGAGCGACGATCACGCCACTGGAGGATACGCTCGTCATGGGAGTGAAGCCATTTGGCGTCACGTGGGACAAAGTGTTTGTGAAGCGAGTCTTTGACCTCGTTTCCTCCTTCATTATCCTTGTGGTCATATCACCAGTCCTACTCATTGTGTCGATTATTGTGAAGCTAGAAGATCCTAAGGGTAAGGTGATTTACTCACAAGAACGATTAGGAAAATATGACAAACCGTTTACCATTTATAAATTCCGCTCGATGGTAAGCGACGCAGAAAATAGTACAGGTCCAATTTTAGCAACGTCTAATGATGATCGTATTACGAAAGTTGGTAAGTTCATTCGTTCTACAAGACTGGACGAGCTACCGCAAATATTTAACGTAATTAAGGGAGACATGTCCCTTGTTGGTCCAAGACCGGAACGGGAATTTTTTATTAAACAACTATCGCAGAAATATTACCATTACGGTTACCGAAATCGAGTACAACCAGGAATTACTGGTTACGCGCAAGTAATGGGCAAGTATAGTACCCAAGTCGATGATAAGCTGAGATTTGACCTTTATTACATTCGTAATTATAGCCTTTGGTTAGATATCATTATTTTATTAAAAACGTTCCTCGTTATTTTTGACAAAACAAAAGCAGAAGGATCGGATGATAAGCCCGGTACGGATACTGGCAACGAAGATGAGAAAGATAAGTCAGAACAAAAAGAAAAATCACGCTCGAAATTGAACGTTTAAGTAGATGAAATAACAGGGAGGACGCTTGATATGAATAAAGTACTCGTCACTGGAGGAGCCGGTTTCATTGGTTCACACGTCACAGATCTTCTTGTGGAGAAAGGACATGAAGTTGTGATTCTTGATAACCTTTCCTCTGGAGATAAGAAAAATATTAATCCAAGCTCCCTTGTAACGTTTGTGGAAGGCGATGTGAGGGATGAGAAAACCGTATCGGAAACATTCCGTCAACACGCAACGATTGACGCTGTCGTTCATTTAGCTGCTCAGAGTAAAGTAGGGCCTTCTCTCGAAAGTCCTCAGAACGACTTGGACATTAATATTCACGGAACAGTAAACGTGCTAGAAGGAGCGAGAAAGCACAACGTGTCGAACGTCGTCTATTCATCGTCCGCAGCGGTTTATGGACATGTAGAAGTTCTTCCTGTATCAGAACAAGCCAGCGCTGCTCCTCTTTCTCCTTATGGTGTTTCCAAGCTGGCCGGAGAGGAATATGTGAAAGCGTACGGAAGGTTATATGATCTAAACGTATCCGTTCTAAGGTTTGCGAACGTGTTTGGTCCGCGGCAAAGCGCGGCGACAGAAGCCGGTGTGATTACGATTTTTATTGAGCAACTAATCGAAGGGACACAGCCAACGATTCAAGGAGACGGCAAGCAAACCCGTGACTTCGTGTACGTGAAAGATGTTGTCCGTGCTGTAGTAGACTGCCTTGAAAAAACAGATAAGATAGCCTCACCGAATCCAGTTTATAACGTGAGTACGGAAACGATGACAAGTGTGGAAGAGTTACTGAAACAGCTTTGTTCTGCCGTTGGTGAAAATTTCGATCCATTATACGTGGAAGAGAGAAAAGGCGACATCAAACATAGTTATTTAAGCTACAGTAAATTATCGGAAGAATTTGATTGGGCACCTGAAACCAAACTAGAAGAAGGCTTAGTAAATACGGTGGAATATTACCGATCGCTAACTTAAATAAACCTAGCTGCCAATGGAGGCAGCTAGGTTTTGTTTTGTGATTTATAATGCTCGATGACTAAGAGAACTTTTATTTAGCATGTAATGATAATGTTCAGCTTTTAATAGAGCAACTTCACCTAACGCAAATTCAGGACCAGGAGTAGTATTTGTTTCAAATAAATAGATAGTACCATCTTTTTCAATACCAATGTCTAAACCTAATGCAGTTAGTCTAGTATCAAACATTTTTTCTAGTTTAGGTGGTAAAAACTCAGCTACTTCTTTAATTGCTGTTTTAATTCGAAGAGTAGCCATTTCGCCATAATTGGCTTTCAGGAAAGGCGTTAATTTGCTTGCGCTACCGCCACTAGAAACATTGGAAACAACTTTATTTCCACTGCCTATCCTCACAAGGTAAATAGCCACCTCCCACAAACCTTTGCCATTTTTCTCTAACCGAATACGACAGTCAAAAGGGTCTCCACCTTTCGTACTTGAATGGATAAACTTTTGGAAAAGGAATCGATCATAATTAATTTTTTCGAAGAAATCATATAGTTCTTCTTTAGAAAGAACCTCTTCTTTATTATCAAAAATTAATAAATAACCATTTTCGGTTATGGAAAGCTTATATATCCCTTTTCCTCTTGAGCCATTAATTGGTTTAATAATGATTTCATTATTCTCTTCTAAAAAGCTAAAGAAAGTTTCGAAATCCTCAACTGTTTTTGAAGGGATGATTAAGTGTGAAAATTCCCCATCTTCGATTATTTTTTTATTTACAACATCCTTCGAACCTAAACGACGATCGATAGATAAAGTGCTATGTTCTTTTAAGAAATTAATTACCTTTTTATGTCTAAAACAGTAAGAAGAAAGGTCAATAAATGGTGGAATTGGAACTTCTTTAGAAACCCATTTATTTCCGACTAACACTTGTCCGTTTATAACTTTTTTGTCAAAGTCAACATCCTCTGGAAGACAGTGAACAAAATCAATGCCATAAGACTTCGTTGTTCTAGCTAAGAGTTTGGCGAACTTCTTAGGTTTAAGCTGGTTTCTCATATATCCTACGTACATAAAAAATACCTCCTGGTTGTTTTCAAATAAACTGTAAATACATAATTAATGGCACTAAAAAATAATTTTGAATCAGTGTTCTTGTTTTTCCACTTATAGTACCTACTTTATGCAACTCGTTCCCGAAATTTTAAACCTAGTAACACAAAAGCGCGAAATACCATAAACTTTCATGATTGTTACATATTTATTAGAACAACAAAGAGATTTAGAGGGACGAAAAATAGCTAATGTAAATGTCTTTATTTGAAACTAAACAATACTTTCTAATCCAAAGTACTCTCTCGTTGAAACTTCGATACAAATAACAAAACAACAAAAACAATACAAAACAACACAAATCAAATAAAAACACAAAAGAAACCTTGTATAAAGTTTGTATATATGATATTATCACCTTAATAGTAAGAATTGTAAGCGCTTTTTTAGTGGTTTGTTACAGATACTATAAGGAGGGCAAGGAAATGAAAAAGGGGATTTTTGGTAAATCGTTGTTGGTTACGTTGATGGCGTCTGTTTTGTTAGTTGGTTGTGGTGATGAAAACGCAGATACAAGTGAAGCATCTGGGAATAATAATGACAATACAGAAAATAATAGTGAGAATGAAAACGCGGAAGGCAGTATGGATGGCGTACCTGAGCGTTTTGCTGGGGATGAAGAAACAAAAATTCGTGTCATTCGTAAAATTGGAGGCGACGATCACACAGCCCAGTTTTTAGCAGGTGCTAGTGAAGAAGGTTCTTCTCTTGGTTTTGATGTAGACGTCTTTACTGCAAACGGAGATTCTGCTCGTTTCCACGATGCTATTGCTCAAGCGATAGATGAGAACGTTGATGGACTAATTATTTCACACGGAGATGATTCAGCTACTTTTGATGCAGTGAATGAAGCACGGGAAGCGGGCATTGAAGTAGTAACTTTTGACTCGGTTCCTGAATTAGAAGATATCGAAGGAGTAACTTCAACGTCTCAAGATGATGAAGCTCTAGCAACTCTTGCTCTCGAACAATTAGTACAAGACCACGATGGAGAAGCAAATATTGTATATCTTTGGGTTGACGGTTTTCCACCAATGGTTCGTAGAAATAACATCTTCCAAGAATATATGGATGAATACGAAGGGTTAGTTGAAGTTGATCGGTTTGGAGTAGCGGCTGAAGATACAACTGGTCAAACACAAAACGCAGTATCAGCCATGCTTAATGCTTATCCTGAAGGAGAAATTGACGCCATTTTTGCTACTTGGGATGCCTTCGCAATTGGAGCAGCGCGAGCTATAAATGAAGTTAATCGGAATGAAATTGATATTTATGGTATTGATGTATCGAATGCTGACTTAGAGATTATGCAGCAAGAAGATAGCCCTTGGAAGTATACGGCAGCTGTAGATCCAAAGCAGATTGGTTCTGTAAACATGCGAATACTTGCTAAGAAACTTGCTGGTGAAGAAACACCTGTAACGTATGACTTAGATGCGACACTCATTTCTCAAGAACAACTTCAAACGAGTGATGAAGCTGTAAATATGGAAAGTTTACAAAATATTATTCCAGAGTGGGGTAAATCAGACGAGTTTCTTGAAGATTGGATGGAAACGCTGAAGGCTAATAACTAAATGAGTTGAAGGGGGGATCCGATCTCCCCTTTTTTTTGAAAGAGGTGTTATTCAGCATGGCAAAAAATAAATTATCGATGACAGATATTACAATTGAATTCCCAGGGGTCAAAGCTCTTGATCAAGTCAACTTTGAAACGGAAACTGGCGTTTCCCATGCTTTAATTGGGGCGAATGGAGCTGGTAAGTCTACACTGATGAAAGTTCTTTGTGGAGCTCATGATCATTATACAGGCGAAATTTATTTAAATGGTGAAAAAGTAAGTATACGTAGCCCAAAGGATGCACAAGATTTAGGGATTCAAATCGTATACCAAGAAGTCGATACAGCATTGATACCATACCTTAGCGTAGCAGAAAATATCATGTTGAATGAAACGGTTAGCGATATGGGGAAGAAACAAGTAGTTAAATGGAAACATATATACTCAAGAGCTCAAGAAATCCTAACAAGTATGAACGTCCATGTTTCTCCCAGAAAACTAGTTAGTGAGTTATCTTTATCAGAAAAGCAAATGGTTTTAATAGCTCGTGCAATATCAAAGGAATGTAAATTTTTAATCCTTGACGAACCGACAGCTCCTCTAAGCCTTACGGAAACAGATGAATTGTTTCAGATTGTAAACGATTTAAAAAGCCGTAATGTAGGAGTTATCTTTATTTCTCACCGAATTCCTGAACTTTTCGAAATTTGTGATGAAATAACAATTATGCGTAATGGTAAATTCATTATTAAAGAGGATATCCAACAGACGACGATCAATCGTGTAATTGAACATATGTTAGGTCAGAAATTAGATGAGCAATTTCCACCTCGACACGCCAATATTGGAGAAGTCGTTCTTGAAACAATGAGTCTTTCTGATCGAGAGAAGATTTTCGAGATCGGAATAAACGTAAAGAAAGGTGAAATTGTTGGATTGGCAGGCCTTGTGGGAGCGGGAAAAACAGAGTTTTGTAAAGCTCTATTCGGTGTGGCAAAAAAGGTTGATGGTGACATCGTTTTAAGTGGGAAAAAAGTAAAAATACGCACCCCTTATGATGCAGTAAAGCTTGGTTTTGCGCTTGTTCCAGAAGAACGTCGAAAAGAAGGTATCTTAGTTCATGAAACGGTTGTGACTAATTTTTCAGCTGCTAGTTTAAATAACTTTTTAAAAGTATTTAGTTTTCTAGATTTTAAGTCTGAAGCTAAAAAAGCTCGTGAAATGATTCAAAGTCTAGGGGTGAAAACCCCATCTGAACGGACGATTGTGGAGAATTTGTCTGGTGGTAACCAGCAAAAGATTGCCATTGGTAAATGGCTTGTTGCAGATGCAGAAGTTTATATTTTTGATGAGCCCACAAAAGGCGTAGACGTAGGGGCGAAACGAGATATCTTTAATTTGATAACTGCCTTAGCAGAACGAGGGAAATCTGTCATTTATGCTTCTAGTGAACTATCAGAAATCATGGGAATAAGCGATAGAATTTATGTCATGTTTGATGGAAGAATTGTGAATGAAGTGATGAAAGAAGAAACAGATGAAGAAAAATTGCTACTTTATTCAACGGGGGGAAATTAGTATGAGCAATTCAAACTCAGTTGATACGAAAAAAAGCGGCCACAGCTTTGATCTATTCGACTTTATGTACAAGTATGGGACACTCATTCTCATTGTATTATTAATTATATTTTTCTCTACCATGAACCAAAACTTTTTACAGACGAGTAATCTTGTAAATATTCTTCGGTCCATTTCTATCGTAACGATTATTGGAGTTGGTATTACGATATCTTTATCTGTGGATGGTTTTGATTTATCAGTAGGGTCTGTTGCATCTCTAGCAAACGCAGTGGTCATATCTATGTTTGTTTGGTATCAACAGCCAGCTGTCATTGCAATTGGTGCAGGATTAATGGCGGCATTACTTGTAGGTGCTTTTAATGCATTTATGATCGTGAAGGTTAAAATTCCAGATTTACTTTTGACTCTAGCAACGATGTTTATTATTCAAGGGGTGGCACTAAGCTACACGAGAGGAGCAACGATTTCTCAAAATATGATTATGTCTGATGGGACGTATGCAGAAGGACAAATTTCACCATTTTTTGCGAAACTAGGGCAAATTCCGTGGATTATTATTATCATGCTTATCGTTGTCGTCGTCGTACATATTTTCTTGACGTACACGAAACATGGTCGGTATATGTATGTCATTGGTGGCAATAAAGAAGCTGCTAGATTATCTGGAATACCAGTTAACAAATATAAAATATTGGCATATTTACTATCAGCTTCCTTTGCAGCCATTGGCGGAATGGTTCTAGCTTCTCGAGTAATGACGGCAGAAATTAATGCCGGTGGACCTTATTTAATGGATGCGGTAGCTGCTGCATTTATTGGTTTCGCAGTACTAGGAGCTGGAAAACCAAATGCCTTTGGAACATTTATTGGTGCGGTTTTAATTGGAATTCTAGCAAATGGTTTAGTCATGATGTCGGTTCCTTATTATGCAATGGATATCGTCAAAGGAACTGTACTTGCTTTAGCGCTTGCATTAACATATTACAAGATTAAATAAGGATGGAGGGGTCTCGTAATGTCCAATACAGATTTTAAAACGGAGTACTTTACGATGAAAGAAGAGGATGTCATCCAATATGTGAAAACGGAACTTAGTTTTTTCAAAGAAGACGCAAAGCTCGAATGTAAAGAAATTGGTGATGGAAATCTGAACTATGTTTTCCTCGTTAAAGATGAAGTTCATGGAGATTCTATCATTATTAAACAAGCTGGACCGGTGGCAAGAATTTCAGACGAGTTTAAATTATCGCCTGATAGAAACAGAATAGAAAGTGAAATATTAAAAATTCATGATGAGTTAGCAGAAGGGTTTGTTCCGAAGGTCTACCATTATGATCCGATTATGAATTGCACGGCAATGGAAGATTTGTCTGATCATACGATTATGCGTGATGCGTTGATGAATAAAGAATCCTTCCCTTTGTTTGCAGATCATATTACAACGTTTATGGTAAACACGTTGCTTCTAAGTTCCGATGTTGTCATGGAGCATAAAAAGAAGAAGGACTTAGTGAAGTCGTTTGTTAATCCAGAACTGTGTGAAATTAGTGAGGATTTAGTATTTACGGAACCATTCTTTGATTGTGTTCGAAACGACGTATTTGCTGGCACTCGTGATTTCGTTGAAAAGGAAATCTGGAGTGACGATGCCTTGAAGTTAGAGACTGCGAAACTAAAGTTTGATTTCATGGCAAATGCCCAGTCACTGATTCACGGTGACTTGCATACGGGCTCAGTGTTTATTAAACCTGATTCAACAAAGGTGATTGATCCAGAATTTGCTTTTTATGGACCTGCTGGCTACGATGTGGGAAATGTCATTGCAAACCTCATTTTTGCTTACGTAAATGGTGTGGTGACAATGGATGAAGGCTCTGAAAAATCAGAGTATGTAGGATTTTTAGAAAAAACGATTACCGATGTGATCGATTTATTTAATAATAAATTTAAAGTTGCTTGGGACACCTATGTAACGGAACAGACAGCAAAGTATCCAGGGTTTATGGATCATTATTTAGCATCCATTTTGAAAGATACTGCAGGAATTGCTGGTTGTGAACTGATTAGACGGACAGTTGGTCTTGCTCATGTAAAAGACTTAACATCCATTGAAAGTGCTGAAAAGAGAACAAGAGCGGAAAAGGTTTGTTTAGCTGTTGGGAAAGCATTTATTCTTGAACGGGAAAACTTACATTCTGGTGAGAATTATATGGAAATTTTGAATCAGAAGATGAACGAGATTTAAAAAAGAGGAGAGAGCGCTATGGAAGGGAACGTCATTCAGTCGGTACGTCTCGATGATGCTAACGATACGTTGGTTCTTCTAGATCAAACTGTCTTACCTGAACAAATGACTTTTTTATCGTTAACAAAAGTGGAAGAAGTATGGGATGCTATCTATCATCTTAAGGTCCGGGGGGCTCCCGCTATTGGTATTGCTGCTGCGTATGGTGTTTATTTAGCGGTGAAACCGTCTAGTGCAGAAACGACAGCGGCATTTTATAAAGACTTTAAGAAGGCCAAAGCATACTTGGCTTCGTCCAGACCAACTGCCGTAAATTTATTCTGGGCTCTAGATCGGATGGAGCGTCGTTTTGTAAAGGAAATGGAAGAAAATAAAGGGCCAGTTGAAGTGAAGCATGCCCTCTATCATGAATCAGAAATGATTCGCGATGAAGATGAACAAGTTTGTAAGACAATTGGAGAACACGCACTGACTTTATTAAAGCCAAATATTGGGATATTAACTCATTGCAATGCAGGAACAATAGCAACAGCCAAGTATGGAACGGCGTTGGCACCAATTTATTTAGGGAATGAACAAGGATATAACTTTAAAGTGTTTGCAGATGAAACAAGACCTTTATTACAAGGGGCTCGTTTAACCGCTTGGGAATTACAACAAGCGAAAGTAGATGTGACACTCATTTGTGACAACATGGCTTCTATTGTCATGAAAGAAGGGAAAATTCAGGCTGTGTTGGTCGGTTGCGACCGTGTAGCTGCCAATGGGGATACGGCAAATAAAATCGGAACATCAGGAGTTGCGATTTTAGCAAAACATTACAACATTCCATTTTACGTTTGTGCGCCGCTTTCGACGATTGATCTCGCTTGTGCAACAGGGGATGATATTGAAATTGAAAATCGTAGCGCAGAAGAAGTAACAGACAAGTGGTATGAAACACGAATGGCACCAGAAGATGTGAAAGTGTATAATCCAGCTTTTGACGTCACGGATCATTCGTTAATTACGGCGATTGTTACAGAAAAAGGGATCGCATATCCCGGATACGAAAACAGTTTAAAAGTATTGTTCAAGGACAATTAACCAAAGGAGAGTGTCTCCAATACCGTTCTGAATTCCAAAAAACGAGTCAGATATATATCATTTGACTCGTTTTTTCAATACTACCTGGATATATTCACCCTTTCGCTAGAGCGATTGGCAGCGGGAGCAGATCATGCTTCATGTAAAGTAATTTGTAAATTTTCGAAAAACGTATGCCAGTCATCGGATAACGTATCGTCAACGATGACATGTTGAAAAGCATCAAAATCACATATCTTGATGAACGATGTTTTATCGAATTTAGTGTAATCAGCAATTAAAAATACTTGATTACCGTGTTTCGCTGCGATATTTCTTACACCTGCTTGAAGCTCATTGGAATCGGTGATTCCGTGATCCATGCTGACAGACCGACATGAAATAAATGCAGCATCGTAAAAATAGTTAAGCAAGTCAGATTCCGCGGCTCGACCTAGATTTGATTGGGAAGAGCGAGAAAAAGTTCCACCAATGACAACAAGGTTGATATTCGGACTGTCGTTTAATGTATTTACAACTTTGATGGAGTTGGTAACAACGGTGAGATTTAAATTATTCAACATACTTGCGATCATGAGTGATGTTGTTGATGCGTCAAGAAAGATGGAGTCCCCACTATGAATGAAGGATAAACACTTTTTTGCAATTTTTTTCTTTCCTTCAACATGGATGTATTCTCGAAGGTTAATGTCCACATCGTTTTGGACGCCTTCAGAAATATAGGCGCCACCATAAGTTCGGGTCAGAATTCCTTCTTCTTCTAATTGTTTTAAGTCTCGTCGTATCGTTTCCTCAGTAACTTTAAACTGTTTTGTCATTTGAGCGACTGTTAAGCTCTTTTTTTCAATAATCATTTCTTTGATTTGGTTTTTTCGTTCGATGGGTAGCATAGGTGGCTCTCCTCACTTTTATAGATGTTTATAGGGGTATTATACCATATTGTTAAGGAGAGATGGAGGATATAAAACAACAAAATCAAGATAAAACAACACAAAACCAAATAAAACATTGACAAATTACGTATAAAAGAAGAAAATAAAGAAAAAGAAGGATGGAAAGAGGGGAGGTTTCCCATGAAGAAACCAACATATTATTCTGATTTTGAAGCGAAAAAGTTGATTTGTGATATTGGCCAGAGGGTTTACAATAAAAATTTCGTCGCAGCTAACGATGGGAATATTTCTGTGAAGTGTGGACCAGACACAATCTGGACCACGCCAACTGGAGTAAGTAAAGGATTTATGCGTCCAGATATGATGGTGAAAATGAACCTCGATGGAAAGGTTTTATCTGGCACGTATAAACCATCTTCAGAAGTAAAGATGCATATCCGTGCATATAAAGAAAATCCAGAAATCAATGCAGTTGTACATGCTCATCCACCAGTTGCTACATCTTTTGCTATTTCAGGTGTGGAGCTTGATAAACCAATCTCACCCGAAGCTATCGTGTTATTAGGGACAGTCCCAATTGCCCCATATGCTACGCCAGGTACGGAAGAAGTGCCAGAATCGATTGCACCGTATTGTCGCGACTACAACGCCGTGTTATTAGCGAACCATGGAGCATTAACATGGGGACGAGATTTAATCGAAGCATATTACCGGATGGAGTCGTTAGAGCATTATGCATTGATGACGATGTATTCCACGAATATTATCCAGCGAAGCAATGAATTAAATTGCACCCAAGTTTCTGACTTACTGGCCATTCGTGACAAGTTGGGCATTAAAACAGGAGGAACGCCACCATGTCATGTGGAGGAAAAGAAGGAAGAAAAAACGATCAATATCGAGCAAATTGTTGAACAAGTCACCCGGGAAGTGTTGAAGAAATATCAACGGTAAATGGAGGTGCGACCATGTCAATTTCTGAAGAAGCGCTTCAAAAGATTGTTCAGTCTGTCATGGAAAATGTGGAGAGGGAACTCGATGGACGAGAAGGAATCGCTCATCAAACAACTTCCTCTCCTATTATTCCGAAAAAAATGAAAGCGATTTCCTTAACTGGAAATTCATCTTCAACTTTGAATCAAAGAGATGATGATGGTGTTTTCACAAATGTGAATGAGGCAGTCGAACAGTCAGTAAAAGCTCAAGCAACATTCGTTAAAAACATATCTCTTGATGGGCGAACAAAAGTGTTGCAAGCGATAAAAGACGTTGTTTTAAGAGAAAAAAGAGATTTGTCTGAACGCGTTGTTCAGGAGACGGGATTAGGTTCGATCGAGGATAAAGTTTTAAAACATGAGTTAGTCGTAGCAAAAACCCCAGGCGTAGAAGATTTGCGCACGGAGGCGATGTCAGGAGATAACGGATTGACGATTGTAGAAGATGCCCCATATGGTGTGATTGTTGCAGTGACACCCGTTACAAATCCGACAACAACGATTGTGAACAATGGATTGTCGATGATTGCTGCAGGGAACTCTGTTGTATTTAATGTCCATCCGTCATCTAAGTTAGTTTGCGGGCACTTAGTTCGTGTAATCAATCGAGCCATCGTTGATGCTGGTGGACCAGCAAACTTGATTTCAATGATAGAAGAGCCGACATTGGAGACGTTAAAAGAATTAGCAGCTCATCCGAAAGTAAGGTTACTAGTAGGAACAGGTGGGCAAGGATTGGTCCGATCCCTTTTGCAATCAGGAAAAAAAGCGATTGGCGCTGGTGCAGGAAACCCTCCCGTTATTGTGGATGAAACAGCGAATTTAGAACAAGCAGCAAAGTCGATTATTCTTGGAGCCTCATTTGATCATAATATTTTATGTATTGCAGAGAAAGAAGTTTTTGTCCTTAAAGAGGTAGCAGATGATTTAATCTATCAATTTCTGCAACATGACGCTTATGTCTTGAATCGAGATGAGCTTGAGAAAGTGATGAATCTTGTATTGATAGAAGATAGATTAGATAAAAATGCTTCACCTGGCTGCTCCTTACAAACGAAGAAAACATATCATATATCAAAAGAATGGATTGGACAGAGTGCTAATAAGATTCTTCAGAAGATAGGCATTCGTAAAGAGAATGCGAGATTACTACTTTGTGAAGTAGACTTTGAGCATCCGTTTGTGCAACTAGAGCAGATGATGCCAGTGTTACCAATTGTTCGTGTTGATAGTTTTGAAGAAGCGGTAGATAAAGCTGTTTCTGCAGAGCATGGAAATCGACACACGGCGGTTATCCACTCCAAAAATGTGGATCGTATGTCGACATTTGCACGTGCGATTGAAACGACAATATTTGTGAAAAATGCATCGTCATTAGCGGGTGTTGGTTTCGGTGGTGAGGGATATACAACGATGACCATTGCTGGACCGACAGGGGAAGGCGTAACGTCTGCGAGATCGTTTACTAGAAAGCGACGCTGTGTATTAGCAGAAGGCGGGTTTCGAATTATAGGATAGGTGCAGGTGATAAGGATGAGTCAAGCACTAGGAATGCTCGAAGTCTTAGGGTTTAGTGTGGCGATGGCGGCGATGGATAAGGCGTGTAAGACGGCAGAAATTAAGATTGAAGGCATTGATTGCAATAATCCTGTAGCAGGTGATCAAGCGCACATTCCCGTTGTTGTTCAGGTTAAGTTTTCAGGTGGAATTTCTGACGTTAAAGAAGCATTGGCTATCGCTGAGTTAGAGGCAATAAAGTATATACCGGAAAAAGACGTGATGATAAGAATGGTACCAAGCATGTCGAAAGAATTGAGTGGATTATTGTCTCTTGGGAAAGTGAAGCGGAAGGCACCAAGGTAAAGGAGGATGCCAATGTATCAGTCTTATGGGTTTGTTGAAGTCATTGGTTATATCGCCGCATCTGCTTGTGCCGATGCGATGGTGAAGGCCGCTTATGTAAAGGTGGACCGAGTGGAAAGGATTGGTGCCGGGTATGTCACAGTTGCGATCAAAGGGGATTTGGCTTCGGTACAAGCTGCCCTTCAAGTAGCGGAAGAAGTAGCTCATCGTTTCGGAGAGTTAGTTGTTACGAAAGTGATTGCTAGACCGTACGAGGGATGTTTAACCGTGATGGAGTCTCGTGAAGAAGGTGATGAAACATGACCAACTATGAAGCGATTGGGTTAATTGAAGTAAAGTACTTTACTATCGCCTCACAGCTGTTGGATGCAGTATGCAAAGGGACAAACGTGACGTTTCTGTCCAGTGAGAATTATTTAGGGGGACGATTAGTTACGTTGGTCATTGGTGGTGGGATTTCCGATGTAAAGGGAGCGCTTGAGTTAGTCAAAAACGTGAGTCCTGAAATTACATCGTCTTATTTGAAAGGGGCAATCTTGATAACCAACCCCGCAAAAGAAATCATGGATTATCTCGTTTGGAAGAAAGAAGAACCGACAGGGGAAACCCTTAATTTAAAGGAGGATGAAGAAGATGAATGAATCAGTAGGGATGATTGAAACAAGAGGGTTAACGGCAGCGATTGAAGCAACAGATGCCATGCTCAAAGCTGCTAATGTCGAAGTTGTGGGAAGTGAAAAGATAGGCTCTGGATTAGTTTCCGTCATTATTAAAGGGGATGTTGGTGCAGTAAAAGCGGCAACGGAAGTTGGAGCTGAAGCAGCTCAGAGAATTGGAGAGCTCGTAGCCGTTCATGTTATTCCAAGGCCGCATGATGAACTTAGCCACTTACTTCCTAAAAGTAAATAATACACAGTGAGGAGAATGAAATAATGAACCATTCCATAGGCATGATTGAAACGAGAGGGTTAACAGCAGCAATTGAAGCGGCAGATGCGATGTTGAAAGCAGCTAACGTAGAAATAGTAGGAAGCGAAAAGATTGGATCGGGTCTTGTGACAGTCATCGTACAAGGAGAGGTAGGCGCGGTGAAAGCTGCGATCGACGTGGGCTCGGAAGCGGTTCAGCGTTCAGGTGAGTTAGTTGCGGCCCATGTTATTCCACGTCCTCATGAAGATGTAGCAAAAATTTTACCGATGATTCAGTCATCGTAAAGGTGTGAAAGAGATGGGGAAGCGTGAGGAACTCATAAGAGAGGTCGTCGCTTCGGTAGTGGATGTATTGAGAGCAGAAGGAGTGGAAGTGACGGGATCAAAAGAACTCACTGCAATGATTCCAGTGAGTGTCTCTGCCCGTCATATCCATCTCTCGAAGGAGCATGTGGCTTATTTGTATGGAGAGGGATATGAGTTAAAGCCTTTCAAACAAATTTCTCAGCCGAATCAATACGCTTGTGAAGAGCAAGTGACGATAGAAGGACCTCGAATGTCAATCGAAAGGGTACGCATTTTAGGACCGACTCGCGGTCAGACACAGGTGGAAGTATCGAGACAGGACGCTCGAGTATTAGGGTTAGATCCTCCTGTTAGACACTCCGGTCATTTAGCTAGTTCAGCACCGATTACGATTATTGGACCAAACGGTCGACGTTTACAGTTAGATGAAGGGTGTATGATTGCTGATCGCCATATTCACATGACCCCTAAAGATGCGCAACTGTATCGCGTTGTTGATGGGCAGAAAGTAGCAGTCGAAGTGTTTGGTGAAAAAGCGGGCGTCATGAAAAATGTGACGATCCGAGTGAAGGATACCTATGCGCTCGATATGCATATTGATACGGATGATGCCAATGCATTTATGATTAATGGTCAAGGTAAGGTTAAGTTGATTACGGAATAACGGAGGGTGACGAACATGTTGATAGGCAAAGTAATTTCCAATGTCATTTCGAGTCGAAAGTATGAAGGATTGCAAGGCTATAAGTTACTCGTCATTGAGTTAAAACATACGAAAGAGCCGAAGTATGTTGTTGCTGCGGATAATATCGGAGCAGGGCGAGGAGAACATGTCTTGTTGACATCGGGACAGTCAGTGCAATATGGGCTTCAGCGTGAGGCACCAATAGACATGCTCGTCATTGGAATTTTAGACAAGGAACCAGTTTTCGAAAACGAGTAAGGAGGCGAGGAACATGGAACATAGAACCATTCATGTATTAGCTGTAGCAGATCCAGCAGTTTTTGTGTACACAGATGAAACACAAGAAATTATTCAAAAATATGAACAAGAAATGGCCGTTCAGATCGTGTTTGATATTGTTCCATTTGAGACTTATTATTCTCGCCTCCTTCGTTCCTTTGAAGAAGATCTCGGTTATGACGTGATGATGATTGCCGGCCATTTATGGTTAAAGGACTTTGTCAAAGCAGGTCGACTCTTCCCATTTCATCATCCGATGGAAAACGATGTGATGCCTTTGGTAAGGAAGGAAATGTATGTAGACGGAACACGGTATTTGTATCCTTCTTTTTGTGATGGGCACATTCTCGTGTATCGAAAAAGTGTCGTCGAAAAAGCATATGGTTCCTTACCGTCAATGATCGATACCGACACAATCATTGAAGCAGCAAGAGCTTGTCACGGGCATGATGGAGTTTGGAAAGGGATTGCGTTAAAGGGGGATAAGAGCGAGATATTCTTAGATTTCCTCCCGTACTTAAGGCAGGCAGGAGAAAATGTCTTCAGTGAAGAAGGAAAAAGTCTTTTTAAGCATGATAAATCTGCAGTAGAAGCACTCGACAACTATTGTTCGTTACGTGATGTTGCTGTTGAAGGGACAGAGAAGTTCGGGAATGATGATGTTCGTGAGCAGTTGCAGAAGAGAAATTGTGCGATGGCTGTGACGTGGGGTGGTCAATTAGGGTTTGTGATGGATGAACGCATGGAAGACCGTGAAGATATTGGCTTTGCAGTCGTTCAAACAGCGTGGAATGTGACCTGGAGTTTTGCGATTCATCGATCATGTACTCAAGTGGATGACGTTCATGATTTCCTTCAGTATTTAACGTCTCTTGGAGTAGATAAGAAAGTTGGTCGATTTGCTGGAGCACCAGTTAGAAAAAGCTCGTATGAAGCGGATCGATTGAAGTATCCATGGTATGACGTGCAAGAGAAGTTATTGAATGAAGTAGCAGAACCCCTGCCTGTTCGTGAAAGGATGGGAGAATTCATGGAACCGTTTTATGATGAGATATGGAAGGCATTTGTTGGAGAAAAATCAACAGTTGCTGCGATACAAGATGTTAAGTCACGTATAGAAGAACTAGAGAAAGGGAGTCCGGGCCTATGAAGTTGCTTGTAATTGGTGGAGTAGCTGCCGGAATGTCTGCAGCTTCGAAGTTTCGACGTCTCAATAAGGAAGCAGAAATTATCGTTTATGAAAGAGGAGCATTTACGACGTATGGTGCATGCGGATTACCTTATTATATTTCAAATGAGAATGACGACCATCAAAAAATGATAGCTCGGTCCAAAGAACAGTTTGATGAAGTAGGCATTCAAGTGAAACTTCGACACGAAGTCGTGAAGGTAGATCCTGCAAAAAAACAGCTGATGGTAAGGGACTTAGAGACGTCACAAGTATTTTTGGAGTCTTATGACCGGTTAATGATTTCTGTTGGTACAGCTCCAATCGTGCCAGATTTTCCTGGTATTGAGTTAGAGCGGATTCATCTTTTAAAAACAATGCAAAACGGATTAAAGATCAAGGGAATCATTGAGAAACCTGAAGTTCAAAACGTGACGATTGTCGGTGGAGGATACATTGGAATTGAGATGGCAGAGGCATTGACAACACAAGGGAAGGAAGTTCGTATCATTGAGATGGAGGATCGCATTCTTCGTCCATTTGACAGAGAGCTGACAGAGAAAGCAGAAAAAGAACTGATTGACCATGGCGTGTCTCTTCATTTAGACGAGCGATTGGAACGTTTTGAAGGCGATTCTTTAGGTAATGTTCGCAGTGTCATGACAAATCGCGGATCGTATGAAACGGATTTTGTATTATTGTCACTGGGTGTTCGACCGGCGACTTCGTTTTTGAAAGGTACCGGTATTCAACTCGCTAAAAATGGGGCAATTGTCGTTGATCGAGAAATGCGAACGAATGTAGAAGATATTTTTGCAGCAGGCGACTGTGCAGAAGTTTACCATAAGGTAAAAGAAGAGAATGATTATATTCCGTTAGGAACGAATGCCAACAAATGTGGTCGTTTAGCTGGCGCGAATATAGCGGGATCTCACGAAAAATATGTAGGCACACTTGGTAGCGCAGCGATTAAAATCTTTAACTTGGAAATGGGAAGAACCGGGCTTTCAGAACAAGAAGCAAAAGCATTAGCGATCGACTACACAACTGTTTTTGTGGAATCGATGGATCATCCAGGTTATTACCCAAATGCTACTCAGCTATGGATTAAGTTAATTTGTGAAAAACGAAGTCGACGGTTACTAGGGGCTCAAGTTGTCGGTGAAAAAGGTGCTGTTCTTCGAGTCGACGCTTTTGCAGTAGCCATTCATGCAAAGATGACGGCAGATCAGTTTGGAATGGTTGATTTTTGTTACGCACCACCGTTTGCAGGTGTGTGGGATGCGATGCATATTGCAAGCAATGCAGTGAAATGAATGAGGAGTTGGTGACCGTGTCGAAGCGGATGGGATTAGAAGAAGCAGTCCAGTCATTCGTAAAGGATGGAGACGTATTGACGTTTAGCGGAAATGCCCTTCACCGAGCGCCAATGGCATTTGTGAGAGAGTTGGTCCGGCAAAACAAGCAGCAGTTACAAGTAGCAAAAACAGCCGCTGCTCTTGATGTGGATCTCTTGTGTGCATTCGGCTTAATGGATACCGTTCATGCGGGATTTGTCAGTTATGAGACAAAGTATGGGCTTGCGAGCTATTATCGTAAGGCGGTAGAAGCGGGACAGGTTAAAGCAAATGAACATGCGTGTTATACGGTGATCTGTGCGTTACGAGGAGCGGTAATGAATGTCCCGTTTATGCCAGTTCATGGGTTAAAATACGGAGATTTATTAGTCGAGAACGATTATTTTATGGTTGTAGAAAATCCTTTTGAAGAATCAGCTGAAGAGAATCCTGGTGACGAAGTTGAACGAGTAACGCTCGTAAAGACGATTCGTCCGGACCTAGCTGTCATTCATGCGCATATGTGTGATGAAGAAGGGAATGCCATCATTCATGGGGCGCAATACGAGGATATATTGATTAGTCGTGCGGCGAAACGAGTGGTGATTACGGCAGAAACGGTTGTGAAAAAGGGGAAGTTGAACAGCGGCGCTGAAAAAGTAGATATTCCCGGATTTTTGGTCGATGCCGTGGTTCATGTTCCTAACGGTGCGAAACCTTGCTCGTGTGAAGGAAAGTATGATGTGCAGGACATGGAACTTCGGACGTTTCTTGAAACGAAATCAATGGAAGATCTTCGGTCGTGGGTTAAAACTTATGAGAAGGCAGATCGATCTTTTATCGGAAAAGGGCGGAATAGCGGAGGTGTTAGGTCGTGGTAATGTATGAGGGCAATGTTCATTCAACAAATAAAGAATGGCAAATAAGTGATTTGATGACTTGTGTCATTGCAAGATTACTGAAAGATCGCGAAACGGTATTTCATGGCGTTTCATCGCACCTTCCAATGGTAGCTATGCAGTTAGCTAAGCAGTTACACGCGCCAAATCTCGTACACTTGAATATTCCAGGAGGAGTGAATCCTACAAGTTTACGAGAGACGACATATTCGTCCGCTGGTCCAGATTTGTTACGAAGCGCAGAGTCTTCTTTTTCTTTGGCTGAAGTTTTCGATCTATCTATGAGGGGAAAGTTGGATGTCGCGTTTTTAGGTGGCATTCAATTTGATGTGAAAGGAAATGTGAATGCATCGACCATTGGCCCTTACAAAAAGCCGAAGGTAAGGCTACCAGGAGGAGCGGGAAGTGCTGTTTTAATTCCTACAGCAAAAAAAGCGATTATTTGGCGTACGAAACATGACCGACGAACGTTTGTGGAAGACGTGGACTTTGTGACAACTCGAGGAAACTTATGGAAGATCGTAACGCCTCTTTGTGTATTTGGTTATAGGGATGGTCGATTAATGTTAGATGCCATCCATCCGAATACGACAGTAGAAGAAGTACAGGAGAATACAGGCTTTAAACTGCAATACGATCATATAGAATACACGAAAGCACCGACGCGAGAAGAAATGGGTGTTCTCCGACGTGTTGACCCTAAAAATGTAAGGTCATTGGAATTTTAAGTCTTTTTTACCAAAACCTCAGCAAGTAGACAATGATAAGGTCTGCTTGCTGAGGTTTCTTATATTTAGATAACCTTAATTGAAGTGAAAATGAATAACCAGATCATACTGAATTAAGGTAGGCTTTCCAATTTGTATGCTAAATGTAAAAGAATATATTCACCTTTTATCAGTTTTTTACTAGTAGTCGTCCTTCTTAATAAAATGTGTGATATGTTATTTAAAACAGTATTTTCAAAGCTAAAAGTAAAAGGAGAGAACGATGTTAACGATTAGACAACGGGAAATGTTGAATGACTTAATAAACAACAATCATTATATTTCTATGACGTCTTTTACTGATCGATATGATTTATCATTGAGAAGTATCCGGCAGGACTTGATTAGCTTAGAAGAGTGGTTGTTACATTCGAATATAGAGTTGGACAGGCATCGAAAGCATGGTGCTCGCTTAGTGCTTTCTGATCTAGAGAAAAAGGACTTATTGGAACGGTTGGAATCCGAACCTATTTTTTTAAGTGGATCTAATCGTAAGAGACATATGATTCTTATGATCCTTCAAGGAGATAGTGATGCATCTTCAATGGAAAAAAAGTTTGATGTCAGCCATAATACGATGCAAAATGATATCAGTGAATTGAAGCGTTTTACTGCAAGTGATTATTGTCTCAAGTTATCCCGTTCGAAAGGGAAATTACAATTCTTCGGAGAAGAGATAAATATTAGAAGGTTATTTATTGATACATTGTTGGATTTATTTGAAGAAGAAAAACTAATGAATCTGTTTGTAACGTTCAAAATGGAAGAAACAGAAATAGAACTGATTTGGAATCGCTATTTTAGGTTTATTGATGAAAAAGAAATTGTTCAAGTGATTCAAGGGATAGAAACAGAGTTGAATGTTGAGTATACCGGGTCTAGTTTATATCATTTATTTATTGTCTTAGTCGTTCAATTTTCACGTATGTTTTATTCTCATTTTCTCCCCCCAGAATGGTTAAATAAGAAAGAAAAATTACTAGATACTAGTGAATATGAGGCGATCGAAAAAAACTTGAAAGCATACGTTGTAAAGTCATTATCCTGCTTCCTTCCAAAATCAGAAGTAGCTTTTTCAACATTGTATTTTATAAGTGCGAAAAAAAAGTATGATAGTCTTAAAGGAGATATAAAATTTTTGGAATTGGCAGAACGGCTTGTTTTTGCGTTTGAGAAGAAAGGAAAAGTAAAGCTTTCGAATAAACCAAAAATCATTGAAGGATTAGCTCTTCACTTAAAACCAGCATTTCACAGAATGAAGTATGGTCTTCAAATTGAGAATGCTTTACTAGATGAATTAAAGAAAGATTACGAAGAGTATATCCTTATTGTCGAAGAGATTATCCTTGCTGAGTTTAAAGGTGTTTTTGAGTCGATCGATGAGCATGAGATTGGTTTTTTAACAATCCATTTATGTAGTGGGATAGAAAACCGAGTGTCAACGCCAAAGAAAAAAGTTGCTATTGTTTGTAGCTCGGGAATTGGAACATCCTCATTGTTAGAAAGTTCACTAAGAAGAAAATTTCCTCAAGCATCGGTACACGGTGTTTATTCTGTCAATAAAGTTCGATCGTTAACAAAAGAAAATACAGATGTGATTCTCTCCACCGTTTCTCTTATGAATGTCGACGTTCCTTGGCTTAAGGTTAGTCCTTTTTTGAATGATTTTGAGACTTCGAAAATTCAAGAGTTACTTGGTGTCTCTCAGATGGAAGAAAAGAATGAAGTAGATGTGATAAATACTGTGAAGCAGGTTCATGAGTTAGTGAAAAAACATGCAGTAGTAGAGAATGAGTCGAAAATGTTCCGCGAATTGTATCATTATTTCAAAGGGACAACACAACCGTCGAAAGGGAACATCACTTCTCTTTCCCATCCATCGTGTATTTTACTTGCTCAACAGCGTTCTTCTTGGGAAAAAGTGATGGTAGAATTAAATGAATGTTTAGTTCAATTAAACAAAACAACACCCGTATACGCGGATGAATTAATTGATTACATTACGAATCAAGATCACCATTTTTTAATTGCTGAGGGGATAGTGTTCCCTCATTTATCTAGTGATCAAGTAATAGAGAGTGGTTTCAGTATGATGACTTGTGATCCACCAATTCTGTTTGGACCAAATGAAGATCGTGTCTGGTGGGTGATTTTGTTAGCTGCCAAAAATCCTCATGACCATTTGCCAGCAGTAGAGTTATTAATTGATGCTGTTAATAAACCAACGATTACGAATAAATTAAAAATAGAAAGCCAAACAAGTGTCATTTGGGAATGGCTAAGAGAAAGAGAGGGGGGGGTTGAATGAGACGTGTTCTTGTCGTGTGTTCAGGTGGACTAGGAACGAGTGTCATTTTGAAGGTGGAGTTAAAAAAAATATTCAAAGAATGGAACATTCCTGTTTATATTGAACAATCTGATGTAAGTGCTGTTGGATTTTCCAATGCAGAGATGATTATTGGAGCGAAACAGATCATTTCATCTTTACCATCCCAGCAGAGTGTGGCATTGATTCCACTTACATATATCGCAGATAGTGCTCATATTCGAAACACGTTACTAGAAAATGATGCCTTACGAGAATGGTTGGATGATGTATGAATGTAACAGACCTAATTAATAGAGGGGTGTTTGGAGAGCCTGCTTTTCTATTAGGAATGGTGGCGTTTATTGGACTTATCTTAATTAAAGCTGAATTTCATGAAGTGATCAGTGGCACCGTAAAAACAATGGTTGGTTACATTCTTCTTCAAGTTGGAGCTACTGCAGCAGGAGCATCCTTGTCTAATTTAACGTTAATGATTCAAGAAGGATTTCAAGTTATTGGAATTATTCCCCATAATGAGGCGATTACTGCTCTTGTTCAAATAAACTATGGACAAGAAGTGGCCATCATGATGTTGATTGGGATGGTAGGACATTTTTTAATTGCTCGTTTTACTCCGATAAAATATATCTTTCTATCGGGTCATCATATATTATTTATGTCTTCTGTAATTACAAGCGTATTAATGACTTCTATTTTGACGCCAACGTTAAACTATGTAGTTGGTGGAGGAGTCCTTGCCCTTTCATTATCATTGGCTCCAGCAATTTCGCAACCTTTTGTGAGAAAAACAGTAGGAAATGACCAGATTGCAATTGCTCACTTCAATAGCATTGGATATGTTCTTTCGGGAACAGTAGCCAAATTATTTAAACCGCCGAAACAACCTTTAACCATGCCTAAATCACTTCAGAAATTGGAACCGTTAATGCATGATCATATTTTAATGATTAGCTTTTTTTCTTTTATGCTTTTCTTTATTTCGAGCTTATTCGTAGGACCAGCAATGATGCAAGAGTTATTTTCAGGACGAAACTTCTTCATTTTTTCCGTCATTCAAGCAATGTGGTTCACAGCTGGTATGTATGTGATTTTAACAGGGGTACGAATGATGCTTTCAGAAATTGTGCCTGCTTTTAAAGGGATTGCTGAAAGGTGGATTCCACATGCTATTCCTGCCCTTGATGCCCCAATTTTATTTACCTATGCGCCATATGCTGCCATATTCGGTTTTTTCATCAGTTTTTTTGCAGGGTTAGTTTCGATGTTTGTAATGGCTTCCATGCAATTTACAATTATTATTCCTGGTGTCATTCCTCACTTCTTTGCTGGAGGTGCAGCAGGAGTCATTGCTTATAAAATAGGTGGCGGAAAAGGTTTGGTTGTTTCTACAGCTCTTCATGGGGTACTGATTACGGTACTTCCATTATTTTTACTAGGGTTCATGTCAGAACTGGGATTTATGAGGACGACTTATGGGGATTCTGATCTTAATATAATCGGTATATTACTAGGCTGGTTACTCCAATAAAGGGGTAACTTTTTTTTGCCGTTTCAAGTGGCAGGAACTTGGTCTATTTGTTGAAAGCGTATTCATTTATGATGAAGTTAATCTTAATTGAAGGGGGATTTACATTGAAGAAATTAGCTTTTATTTTTATGGTACTTATTTTAGGAGTGGTTATCGTTGCCTGCGGCGACAGTAATGGTAATGAAGAGGCAACAGCGGATCAAGATAACAGTAATGAACAAGAAAAGAACAATAATGAAGAGGAAGCAACGGAAGAACAATTAGAAGGATCGTTGACGGCATATGTTGGGTTCCAAGAGGATCATGCGATCGCAGCTGTTAATCAGTTCGAAGAAGATACTGGAATTGATGTTGATATGATCCGAATGTCAGCTGGTGAAATTTTAGCTCGAGTACGTGCAGAGAAAAACAATCCACAAGCAGACATTTGGTATGGAGGCCCTGCAGATACGTTTGTAGCAGCTCAACAAGAAGATCTATTACAACCTTATATTTCAGATGTTGCAGTAGAAGGCATTTCTGAAGAGTTCCGTGACGAAGATGGGTATTGGACAGGAGTTTACTTAGGTCCTGTAGGATTCGCTTCGAACCAAGTTTTCTTAGATGAACACGGTCTAGAAGCACCGACGAGTTGGGAAGATTTGCTGAACCCGGTTTATGAAGATGAAATCGTGATGGCACACCCAGCATCATCAGGAACTGCTTACACGATTCTTTACACTGTACTTGAAGTATTAGGAAAAGAAAATGAAGAAGCAGGATGGGAATACTTAGACCAACTTCATCCTCTCGTTCAGCAATATACAACAAGTGGTGCTGCACCTGGACGTATGGTTGGAATGGGTGAAGCAGCAGTAGGGATACTGTTTGCTCATGATATCATTAAATTTCAAAATGAAGGATATTCTGATCTTGTGATGACAACACCAGAAGATGGTACTGGATTTGAAATTGGTTCCGTTTCGATCATTGATGGTGCACCAAATCCAGAGTTAGCGGAAGCATTCATTGATTGGGCTGCGGGACCTACCGCTCAAGAAGTAGGGCAGCAAACAGATAATTTCCAAAACTTAACACATCACGATGCTCAACAACCAGAGCAAGCGATAGATTTAGATGATTTGAACTTAATTGAATCTAATCCACTTCGTGCTGGAGAACTTCGACAAGAAATTATCGACAAATGGGACAACGAAGTAAATAAGTAAATAGGGAGGGAGACATCAAAGTGTCTCCCTTTTCCATAAAGGAGATTGATTCAAATGCTTAGGGATTACTATCAAAACTATATTAGACCATTATTTAAGCAACCGTTGTTGTTATTGATGGTCAGTTTGATTATGCTTTCTCTCATCACATTTATTGCGTATCCTCTCTTCAAAATATTCATCGTAAGTTTTACTAGTGAGGGAAGTTTTTCTCTTGCAGGTTATCAACGTGTTTTATCTGGTGGAGAACTTTTCACTTCACTCGTGAACTCGTTAGTGTTAGCCATTATTGTAGCAACATTATCAACAGTTATTGCGTATTTTTTCGCTTATACATTTGCTTATATAGCTGTACCTTTCAAAAAAATATTTAACGGGATAGCCATTTTACCTTTGATTTCACCCCCGTTTGTTATTGCACTTTCTGCTATCTTATTATTCGGTCGTGGTGGATTTATTTCAGAAATGATCTTTGGAATTGAAAATGCAAACATTTACGGTTTACATGGCCTCGTATTAGTCCAGACATTGAGTTTCTTTCCTGTAGGGTTTCTCGTTTTATCGGGGTTACTTCGTTCGATCAGTCCAGCTCTTGAAGAAGCAAGTGATAACTTAGGAGCAAGTCGATGGGAAACGTTCAAAAAAGTAACGTTGCCGTTATCGATTCCTGGAATTGCAAATGCTTACCTTCTCGTTTTTATTCAGTCGATGGCTGATTTTGGTAATCCAATGACCATCGGTGGTAACTATAATACCGTTGCAAGAGAAATTTACCTTCAAGCAGTGGGAAGCTACAATATGCAAGCTGGTGCTGCTCTTGCGATGCTGCTCTTAACTATTACACTAGTTGTTTTTTCCATTCAGAAATTTTGGGTTGGGAAGAAAAGTTATGTCACTGTAACTGGTAAACCCACTTCTGACCGTAAAATGATTGGTAAAGGTAAACTAAGAGGATTTATGATTGGTACTTGTTATTCTTTATCTGCAACAGTCATGCTTTTTTACTTATTAGTTCCTGTTGGTTCGTTTATCAGGCTGTGGGGCATTGATAACAGTTTTACTTTAGATCATTATAAGTTTGTCTTTTCGATTGGACAAAAAGCAATTGTGGATACTCTCCAACTTTCATTAATTGCTACACCTATAGGTGGACTTATAGCTATGATCATCGCCTTTTTAATAGTACGTAAAAAGTTTGCAGGAAAAAAAGCAATGGAATCGGTTAGCATGCTCTCGATTGCGATTCCTGGGACAGTTATTGGTATTTCTTATATTCTTGCATTTAATGCGCCACCACTGGCAATTACGGGAACGGCGCTAATTATTATTGCAGCCTTTATTATTCGTTCGATGCCAATTGGTATTCGGTCTGGGATAACAGCACTTCAGCAAATTGATCCGTCCATTGAAGAAGCTTCGACAAACTTAGGAGCTAGTGGCCGAAAAACATTTTTCGCCATTGTATTACCTTTAATTAAGCCTGCATTTTTCAGTGCATTAATCTATACATTCGTGAAAAGTATGACAGCGATGAGTGCGGTCATTTTCCTTATATCGGCTCGATACAATTTAATTACAGCCTCCATTTTATCTCAGGTAGAATCAGGGCGAATTGGTGTAGCGAGTGCTTATAGTACGTTGTTAATCATTATAATGGTAATTTCTCTCTTGTTGCTTAATTTCTCGGTTAAATTCTTTTCTTATGAAAGAAAAGCAAAAAAACGAATGAAGAAGAATAAAATTACCACAGATTCAGCAAGCATTTCAAATTAGAACTTACATCTAGGAGGTTTGAGAACGATGAATTCAAAATCAGTTTCCTTAAAAAATATAACGAAAGAATTTACAGATGATCAAGGTAATAAAGTAAAAGCAGTTAATGATGTGAATCTCACTATCGAGAAGGGGGAGTTTGCTACATTGTTAGGTCCTTCAGGGTGTGGTAAGACAACCACTTTAAGAATGATTGCAGGATTTGAAGAGCTTTCTTACGGAGATATATACTTTGGTGAACAAAATGTGAAAGACGTTGCTGCAAATAAACGAGACTGTACGATGGTCTTCCAATCTTACGCGCTTTTCCCACATATGAGTGTATATGAAAATATAATTTATGGATTAAAAATAAAAAAATTGAGTGATTCAGAACTTGATAAAAGAGTAGAGCCTGTCATAGAAATTATGAATTTGGATGTTCATCGTGATAAAATGCCAAACCAGCTATCAGGTGGTCAACAGCAACGGGTTGCATTAGCTAGAGCGCTAGTGATGGAGCCGAGTGTCTTATTATTTGATGAACCGTTATCGAACTTAGATGCAAAATTAAGGGTAACGATGCGAGATGAAATACGACGTGTCCAACAAAAAGTAGGGATTACTGCGATATATGTTACTCATGACCAATCAGAGGCAATGAGTTTAAGTGATAAAATTGTTGTCATGAACGAGGGACGAATCGAACAAATAGGTTCAGCGATGGAGATTTATCAAAGACCAACTTCTAAATTTATTTCTGATTTTATTGGATCTGCGAACTTTCTTCCCAGTAAAGTTTCTCAAGTAGATTCAAATCAGTTAAAAGTGATTTACAGTAATAATGAATTACTTGTATCTCAAAAAAATGCGAAAGAGTTTAAAGTAGGACAGCAAGTAGAAGTCGTTATTCGACCAGAATCCATTCATGTCAGTGATGAAGGTGATTTTGAAGGGAAGGTTGTCAAAAGCGCATTTATGGGGCAAACTCAAGAGTATGAACTAGAGTTTAACGGTACTATTTTACAAGCCGTAGTATCGAACCCAAGTGGTGGTAAGATCTATGCAGAAGGAGAAAAAGTAGCAATTAGCTTTGCTCAGTCATCTTTGCATGTCGTTCCAAGCGCTTGAGAATGATGGAGTGATAAAATATGATTAACAAGGTGAGTTTTACCTTAGTTTGGCTTCTATTAGTTTTCGTTCTTCTTTCAGGATGTCAAACAAAAAAGGAATCGGGTCAATTAAGTGTTTACGCTGGTATGTATCCTGATCATGCAATTAAAGCGATGGAACAGTTTCAACGAGAAACGGGAATTCAGGTGAATTTCATCCGAATGAGTAACGGTGATATTCTTGACCACTTGCAAAATGAATCAGAAGATCCGGTTGCTAGTGTATGGTATGGAGGGCCGGCTGACATTTTTGCTCAAGCAAAAAAAGAAGGTCTTCTTTATCCATATGTGTCACCTAATGCATCTTTTATTCCTGATAAATATAAAAATGAAAATGGTTATTGGACCGGAATTTATGTTGGTGTCTTATCGATTGTTGCGAATCGGCAATGGCATGTTGATAGAGGATTGGAACTCCCTCAAACGTGGAAAGATCTGTTGCGTGAAGAATACAGGAATTGGATATCTTTACCTGACCCTAGAAGCTCCGGAACAGGATACTTGTCGCTGAGTTTATTCACTCAATTATACGGTGAAAAAGAAGGGTTCGAATTTTTACATGAACTTGATAAAAATGTCTCGGAGTATACGTATTCGGGAAATGCGAATGGTCGAAGTGTTGCAATGGGAGACAGCGCTATCTCTATCATGTTTGCGCAAGATGCGATTAAGCTCTACAAAGAAGGGTTTCGAGATATAAATGTGATTTTTCCTAAAGATCAGACAGCTTATGAAGTTGGAGCTGTGGCGATTATTGAAAACGCGCCAGATTTAGAAGAGGCAAAAATATTTGTTGATTGGGCACTAACGAAGCAAGCACAAGAAATTGGCAAACAAGTAGGTAATTATCAACTTCTAACTCATGAGTTGGCTAATTCACCTGATGAAGCGATTGACCCATCTAGTATCCCAATTCTCGAATATGATATTTCCCAATCAGGCTCAAGTCGTAAACGGTTAATAAATCGATGGGAAATTGAGATATTCATGAATCGGATGGCTTTAAAATTCCCTGATATGGAAAGGGTAGATGAAGATGAAGCAAATAGTTGAAACGTGGGTGTATGAAGCAGGAGAAAATATTCGTAAGAGACTAACAGAAACGTTACAAGTGGAAACAAAGGCGCATGCAAATGATCTCGTTACGAACGTGGACCGAGAAACGGAAGAGTTTTTTGTTGGGAAAATAAAAGAATACTATCCAGATGATAAAGTGTTAGGGGAAGAAGGCATTTCAGACGAGGTAACTGATTTAACTGGGCGTGTGTGGATCATTGATCCGATTGATGGGACGATGAATTTTGTTCATCAGAAACAGTTTTTCGCCATTTCTCTAGCAGTCTACCAAGATGGTGAAGCACTATGGGGATTTGTTTATGATGTCATGCATGATGAACTTTTCTTTGCTGAACATGGGAAAGGGGCATATCTGAATGGGGAACGGCTATCTCCATTAAAGGAGGTTCCTCTTTCTGAAGCGATCATTAGTTTCAATACGGATTACCTCTATGAAAGACCAGGACTTGAATTGATTGTGAAAAAGGCAAGAGGAATCCGTGCATATGGTGCATGCTCATTAGAAATGGCCTACGTAGCAAAAGGAAGGTTAGATGCTTTTGTGAGTGATTCCATTTCGGCATGGGATTACTGTGCTGGAAAGCTTATCGTGGAAGAAGTAGGTGGAACAGTTATTTCTCAAATACATAATCAAGTGGAGTATTTAAAAAAAGAACAGTTGATTGTAGCGACGCCTTCCTTATTGAGTGATCTACAAAATGCTTGCCAAATACCTTCAAAGTAAAGTTGATAGCAGAGCACCGACATAAAAAGACCTAACCGACTTCTTCCTCGGTTAGGTCTTTCCACTTTATTCTCCTAGGTCTGTCCCTTCGCTTTCACTTTCAGCGGCTTCTTCATTGGAGACTCCAAAGCTTTCTGAATGTGCAATTTCTAAATGATCTCTAAAGGTATCTGAAATGTCGTTAACGGATTCATCATAAAGCTGATAGTAATAGACACCTTCAATCGTTGAATCTTCCCCTTCAAGACTTAAACTTTCGATGTTATCCAATTCACCAGCGTAGGAATGCATGCTTACCATGTTTCCAAAGCTCAAGTTCGTACTAAGGTTTCTCTCAAGACTATCCATCAGTGAACCGAAGCGAGTAATCGTCCTGAAATTAGCGGATTGCTTGATGATTGCTTCAATTACATCTTTTTGACGGTCGCCACGTCCAAGGTCGCCACGTGGATCTTGTTTTCTCATTCTTGCATAAGCAAGGGCTTCTTCGCCATTTAGCGTTTGAATCCCTTCGTCAATTTCAATTGTGCCGTACGTAGCATTATCCGTATCGCTAATTGGCATTGGCACATCGACTTCGACGCCACCAATCGTATCAACAATTTCCATAAACGCTGTAAAATTCAATGAAACGACATAGTCAACTGGAATATCAAATAAGTTCTCCACAGTATCAATCGTCATATTCACCCCACCAAAAGCATGAGCGTGGTTAATTTTATCTTTGTTCTGTCTGCCCGGAATGTCGACATACGAGTCGCGAGGAATACTTAACATCTTGATTGTTTTCTCATCTGGATTGAACGTTGCCAGAATCATCGCATCCGTTCGTCCGGATAAATCATCTTCCCTGCTATCCAACCCTAAAAACAAGACGGATATCGGGTCATTCACTGGATCGACGGCCACTTCACGGAATTCCGATTTGTCTCCGCGATCCAACTCTTCTTGTGACCCGCTTGTCGCACTGGAAATTTGATAAATCATGTAGGCAGCAACACCTCCAGCGATAAGCAACACTCCAAGTAACGTAAACAACGTATATTTTACAAATCGGCGAAAAGGTGATGATTTTTTCTTGTTATTTTTATCTGATCGTTTTAAATCTGTCAAAGAAGGACACTCCCCTAATTTTCGGTTATGTCAAAATGGAAGCATGGTGTGAACCACTTTATTTTTACATAACTATTCAATTCCAACAAAGTAATAAGCATAAATTTTCTCAATTTTTATTATAGCATTTTTTATCCGCTAAAAGACGACACAATTTTTGACGATAATAGGAATAGAAAGTTTCGTTTTTTATGAGATTTATTTACTTTTTTAAAACTAAGGTTGAAAAGCTTGCTACAACAAGGATTAAGATGTCATTTTATTTTCTCTATTCTTCTCCTTAATTGTTAACAATAACCTAATTAGAAACAATCAAGCTAATTTTATATATTTTGGTTCATTTAGTCGAAAAAACAAAGCAATTCTTACTATATACGCAGGGTAAAGTAAATATTACCAATTATATCGGAGGATCAATCATGAAAAATTTACGTTGGGGATCGCTCAGTGTTGCTTGTTTAGTGTGTTTTTATTTGGTTTAGCTAGTTTGCTAGATGTGATTTGGAAGTACTTTTTAAGTTATGGATGATTCATAGCATAAGTACAGAGAAGGATGTCTAACATGTGAAAAAAAGTAGGGTTTTTGTTTCTTACCGTTTTATTAGTTGTTGGATTTAACCTAGTTCCATCCCCGCGGTTGTCCAAAAAAAGTTGTTAAAAACTAGACGATGTAGAAAGAAAATGTGAGTAAGGTAATCAAGAGGAATTAGTAAAGAGAATCGAGGATATACGGGACTAACGCATGCGAAAAGAGTCAAGTTAGTCTCGAACAGAGGAAGATTTACGAACTATCATGAAAAAAACGAACCAGAGAGTGTCCTAAAAGTACAAGCTTTTGGGACACTCTCTTTCATTAGCTTTAATCCACTATTTGACACACGATATTGCCGCGCACGTGGCCTTCGTTAATTTTTGAAAGGGCTTCTGGAACGGCTTCCAGTGTGACGACATCTTCTAACATTGGATCAAGCTGTTTATTTGCCGCTAACTCTCCGACTTCCTTGGCGATATGTCCGAGGTCGGCAATTTGCCGTTCGTCGTCGCTTCGGTAAACAAATCCTAAGGCTACTTCATGAATGGAGAGGGCGAGCGATTTAGGTGCGTACTGGCTCATATCAGGAAGGTCAACGACACTTACCAGATGTCCGTTAAATGCGAGCATATCCATAGCATCTGATACTGCCTGGCCGCCAACCATGTCCATGACAATGTCGACACCGCGGCCATCCGTGTATTTATGCACTTCTTTAACAACGTTCTCCGTGTTATAGTCGATGACTTTGTTCGCGCCAAGTTTCTTAACATGGGCCGTATTTTCAGGAGAACAAGTGGTTATGATATCAAGCCCTTTCAGGTGGGCGAGCTGGATGGCAAACCCTCCAACACCACCGGCGCCGGCTTGAATTAAAATGGTCTGTCCTTTGCGAGAAGGGACTTTTCTGTTTAGTGACTGGTAAGCCGTAAATGCAGGAGTCGGTAAAGCTGCTGCTTCATTAAAGCTCAGTCCTTCCGGTAGAGGAGCGAGCACATCTTGACGGGCGATCGAATATTCTGCGAATCCGCCTTGATGGGCAAGGCTGCCGTGGTAATAAACCTTGTCACCGGGATGCCAATCAGTCACGTTTGCACCTGTTTTTTCCACCACACCTGCTACATCAAGTCCTGAAATGTGGGGAAACTCCCACTCTGGCAACGGATTATTTGCAAGTTTATAATCGACCGGGTTTAATCCGACCGAATGTATTTTTACAAGAACTTGGTCAGCTTCAGGTTCGGGAACGGGTACATCCATCACTTTCAAATGACCGCCTGTTTTTTCAAGAGCTAATGCTTTCATTTCTTATTCCTCCTCGTATAAACTATCGTATTCTTTATTCGTATTCCTGTATCAAACAACACTCAAACTAGCTTTGAAAAATCCTGTGCAAATGCCGAGGAAAGACTTTGGTATTATTTTCAAAGGAAGAGGCTTGGGCAAATGAAAGAAAGGCTAACAGGAGCATTATTATATGGATCGACAACTCCCCTTTTTGATGGTAATAATAACCATATATGAAACAATCAAGCTAATTTTATATATTTTGGTTCATTTAGTCGAAAAAACAAAGCAATTCTTACTATATACACAGGAATAAAGATACGGTAAAGTAAATATTACCAATTATATTGGAGGATTTATCATGAAGAATTTACGTTGGGGATCGCCCGTCAGTGTCGCTTGTTTAGGTGTGTTTTTATTTGGTTTAGCTAGTTTGCTAGATGTGATTTGGAAGTACTTTTTAAGTTATGGATGATTCATAGCATAGGAACAGAGAAGGGAGGCTAACATGTGAAAAAAGTAGGGTTTTTATTTCTTACCATGATTTTAGTTGTTGGATTTATCATTGAAACAGGGCAAGGGTCCATCAATTTTGCTCATGCGGAGACGATGGAAAAAGGAGAGATTACTGCTTCGTCACTCAATATCCGGTCTCAACCCTCGTCAAGTTCGAGTGTGATAGGTGGGTATGCTCGGGGAGCAAAAGTGGACCTCCACGAAAAATCAGGCTCCTGGTACAAAGTTCGTTTTAACAATCGCTGGGGATACATACACGGTAACTTTGTTAAAGTAACGAGCACAAGTAATGGGAGTAACGCTTCAAGCATTGGAAGCGGAGAAATTACGGCAACCAATCTGAATGTTAGAGCTTCAGCTTCATCGAGCGCGTCGATCATAAGTAGTGTGAGACGAGGCACGAAAGTAGACTTACTTGGAAAAAGTGGCTCATGGTACAAAATCAAAGTAGGCAGTCGTGATGGATTTATTCATGGTGACTATGTGAAAGTAACGAGTTCGAATAATTCTAGTTCTTCATCAAACCTCGGAAGCGGGGAAGTGACGGCAAGCAACTTGAATGTACGAGCATCTGCCTCATCGAGTGCGTCGATCATTAGTAGTTTACGTCGAGGCACGAAAGTAGACTTACTAGGAAAAAGTGGCTCATGGTATAAGATCAAAGTAGGAAGTCGCGACGGTTACATTCATAGTAACTTTGTGAAAGTATCCAGTTCATCAAGCGGATCCGACAGTTCGTCAGGAGGAAGCTCGTCATCTGATCTTGGAACAGGCGAAATAACCGCATCGAACTTAAACGTACGCGCATCTGCCTCATCGAGTGCGTCGATCATCAGTAGTTTACGTCGAGGAACGAAAGTAGACTTACTCGGAAAAAGTGGCTCATGGTACAAGATCAAAGTAGGAAGTCGCGACGGTTACATTCATAGTAACTTTGTGAAAGCATCGACGTCATCAAGCGGATCTGACAGTTCATCAGGAGGAAGCTCGTCATCAAATCTCGGAAGTGGGGAAGTGACGGCAAGTAACTTAAATGTTCGCGCATCTGCCTCATCGAGTGCGTCGATCATAAGTAGTTTGCGTCGAGGAACGAAAGTAGACTTACTTGGAAAAAGTGGTTCATGGTACAAGATCAAAGTAGGCAGTCGTGATGGTTACATTCATGACAGCTTTGTGAAAGCATCGACGTCATCAAGCGGATCCGACAGCTCATCATCAACTCTTGGAAACGGTGAAGTGACGGCAACAAACTTAAACGTAAGAGCATCTGCCTCATCGAGTTCTTCCATCATAAGTAGTTTGCGTCGCGGAACGACCGTCAACCTTCATGAAAAAACAGGAAACTGGTACAAAATCAAAGTAGGCAGTCGATGGGGATATATTCACGCTGATTACGTAAAGATGGCCAATCAGACTGGAAATAGCTCAAGTGGTTCTGGTAATTTATCTGGAAAAACCATTTTCCTTGATCCAGGTCACGGTGGTCATGATCCGGGAGCAGTTAATGGTAATATTTACGAAAAAACAATCGTACTCAACTTAAGTAATAAAGTGAAACAAGCATTGGAACGTGAAGGTGCCAAAGTCGTTATGAGCCGATCCGATGATCGTTTCATTGCCATTGGAACTCGCGTCTCCTTAGCGAATCAATCGAACGCCGATCTGTTTATAAGTATTCACGCCAATTCATTTGGAAGTTCGGCTGCTAGCGGTTCCGAAGTTCTCTATAGTGAAACTCAGTACCCAGCTCAAAGCCGCAGATTAGCAACAGAATTGCAAAAAGCAATTTCTAGTGGAATGAATATGCGAGATCGCGGCCTTGTGAAGCGGAATCTCCAAGTGCTAACTGGACCGAGGATGCCTGCTGTATTAATTGAACCAGGTTTCATGTCCAATCAATCTGATTTGAATAAACTACTGAATCAACAAGATAAAATGGCCAATGAAATTGTTAGAGGCATTAAAGCATACTATAACTAAACAATTGTTTAACCCGAGCATATCATTTGATGCTCGGGTTTTTTTATACTGTGGAGCGGATGCATCTTGTGACCAAAGCGAGCTGATTCTGGCAAAAGACGGTCACAAGAGAGAGCGTCTTGTGACCGAAGCGAGCTGATTCTGGCAAAAGACGGTCACAAGAAAGAGCGTCTTGTGACCGAAGCGAGCTGATTTTGGTAAAAGACGGTCACAAGAGAGAGCGTCTTGTGCCGGTTGCGAGCTAATTTTGGCAAAAGACGGTCACAAGAGAGAGCGTCTTGTGACCGAAGCGAGTTGATTTTGGTAAAAGACGGTCACAAGAGAGAGCGTCTTGTGCCGGTTGCGAGCTAATTTTGGTAAAAGACGGTCACAAGAAAGAGCGTCTTGTGACCGAAGCGAGTTGATTTTGGTAAAAGACGGTCACAAGAGAGAGCGTCTTGTGACCGAAGCGAGTTGATTTTGGTAAAAGACGGTCACAAGAGAGAGCGTCTTGTGCCGGTTGCGAGCTAATTTTGGTAAAAGACGGTCACAAGAGAGAGCGTCTTGTGACCGAAGCGAGTTGATTTTGGTAAAAGACGGTCACAAGAGAAAGCGTCTTGTGACCGAAGCGAGTTGATTTTGGCAAAAGACGGTCACAAGAGCGCCCAGCTAGTGACCCTAAACGAGCATTTTGGCAAAAGAAAGGTCACTAGAGCGACCAACTAGTGACCCTAAACGAACATTTTAGCAAAAGAAAGGTCACTAGAGCCCCCGCCAAAAGCCGCCAACTCCCCCACCCACGAATCCGCCGAAATCTCTACCAACCAAAAAAAGCTCTCCTACCTAATAGGAGAGCCAAAAACACTTTAATCTTTGCCCTTACTTCAAATGTCTCTTCGAAATCTCTTCTAAGTACTCCAACATGTCCTGCTTCAAATCATCACGCTGCAAGGCAAAGTCTACCGTCGCTTTGACAAATCCAAGCTTGTCTCCTACATCGTAGCGCTTCCCACTGAACTCATAGGCAAGAACGACTTGCGTCTCATTGAGCTTTTTAATCGCATCCGTTAACTGAATTTCGTTTCCAGCACCTGGAGCAAGCTCGTCCAAAATGTCGAAAATTTCCGGACGAAGCACGTAGCGACCCATGATCGCATGGTTCGATGGGGCATCTTCTAGTTTTGGCTTTTCCACAAGGTCTTTCACATGAATAACGCCTGGTTCGATTTCAGATGACTTCGGCGACACGATACCATATTTCGACACGTCTTCATCAGGAACAGGTTGCACGCCAACGACGGAGGAATTGTACCGTTCGAACACATCGATTAATTGTTTCAAACAAGGTTTCCCTTCCGTTTGCACAATGTCGTCTCCTAACAGCACAGCAAACGGCTCATCGCCGATAAAGTGCTTCGCACACCCAATAGCATGTCCTAACCCTTTTGGCTCTTTCTGGCGAATGTAGTGGATATTTGCCATATTTGAAATACCTTGGATCTCTTCCAACAACGCTAACTTTTCTTTTTTCAACAACGTCTCTTCTAACTCATAAGATTTATCAAAGTGGTCTTCTATCGCACGTTTTCCTCGTCCACTAATGATAATGATATCTTCAATTCCAGAATGAATCGCTTCTTCTACAATGTACTGAATCGTTGGTTTATCGACAATTGGCAGCATTTCCTTCGGCTGTGCTTTTGTCGCCGGCAGAAATCTCGTCCCCAAGCCTGCAGCAGGGATAATCGCTTTTTTTACTTTAGGCATATGACCACTCCTTTTTCTCTTCATTTCTACAATACATCCAAATATTCACAGAGGCAAGAATCTTTCGAGCAAAAAACGAGTAAAATTGACCATCAAACAACAAAATCCACCTAGGTTGTCCACTAATCCCTATGAAACGATGAAATTCCAAAAAATAACCTTTACTAGATTCTTAAATTAGAGTAAAATTATTAGTTGAGGTTTTAACGAAAATATTCAAAATAATGACAATAATAAATGAGCTTTTAGATACGAAAAAGGAGTGTCGACAGTGGCGCAATCGCGGTATGAATCGAAACAGGGAAAAGGAAAGAAACCACGTTCCATTTTTAAAATCACGTTAATCACATTTTTAGGAGTATTTTTGTTAGCTGGTGGCGCTTTAGTTTACATGGCAACACAAGTCGCGAACGTCACATCTAGTGCGCAGCAAGATTTAGAAAGAGGAGAACGCTCAGAGTTCCGCGAGGAGAAAGTAAATCCTAGTAACGAACCAATCTCCGTTCTATTTCTTGGACTCGATACGAGAGATGAAGATTTAAGTGGACGAACAGATGCGATGGTACTCGCCACATTTAACCCTGAAGAAGGCTCGATTAAAATGTTAAATATTCCACGAGACTCCAAAGTGGAAATTGTCGGTAGATACGGCGAAGATAAAATAAACCATGCCCACGCGTTTGGTGGGATCGACATGACACTAGATACCGTAGAAAATATGCTAGATATTCCAGTTGATTATTTCGTATCGTTGAACTTTGACGCATTTATGGAAATTATTGATGAACTAAACGGGATTACGGTTGATTCACCAATGACTTTCACCGAAACGGATAATGCCACATACGGAACGTTAACGATCGAAGAAGGCGAGCAAATATTAAATGGCGAAGAAGCATTGGCGTATGTAAGAATGCGGAAGTCCGATCCAGCAGGTGATTTAGGTCGAGGCGAACGCCAAAAGGAAGTCATGGAATCAGTCATTCGCGAAGTAGCTTCCTTTAGCTCGATTACGAACTTCAACTCATTAATGGATACCGTCGGAAGAAACCTTCACATGAATATGAGTTTCAATGACATTGTCTCGATGCATTCATATGCGAATGATTTAAACAACATTGAATCATTAAGCTTTGATGGAACAGATCTCATGCAAGATGGCGTGTATTATTATAACGTTGATGAACAGTCTTTAGAAGAAACAAGCCAGCGACTCCAGAAACATTTAGGCATCATTGATGAAATGACAGTTGCCTCTTCTGTTGAAACAGATGACGAACATGAACATGAACACGATCACGATCATGAACATGATCATGAACACAGGGAAGAAATAGACGACCAAGAGGAAACATCCACAACAGAAATTGGACAATAAAGAACGCCAAGCTGTCTCGCATATCTGCGGGGCAGTTTTTCTTTTGCTTGGAAAAATCAAGTCGTCTCCAGGACCTGTCGCTCACCGCTTTCGGTCAAATAAAGAGAATCCGTTAGAACATCTCGTTACTAATAGAACTTCTATTTCTATAGAAAGAACGAGCACGTTCTCCAACCAAAAAAGGGCAAAGCACCATATCAAGTGCCTTGCCCTAAACCTATCTACAATCAGTCTTCTTCGGCTTCTTCATCTTCATCCTCATCATTTACAACAACAGATTCCCCATCTATTCCTAAGTGAGCTTGTAACTCACCACTAATGCGTTGGCGCTCTTCATCAGGAACCATCAAGTACCAAATACCGTCAATCGTTTCTCCAGAACCTTCAATTTCATACGTTTCTTGATTATGACGAGCATCACGATAATTTGACTGCAACTTCACCATTTCATCGAATGTTAAGTTTGTGACCATGTTTCCACCGATGGCGTCTAGAATCGATTCTGCACGTGTAATCGAACTGAATTGTGCTCCTTCTTTAATCATGCCGTTAACGATTTGACGTTGACGATCGTTTCGACCTAAATCTCCACGAGAATCTTCTTTTCTCATTCGAGCGTAAGCAAGAGCTTGATCGCCATCTAAGAAGTTTTCCCCTTCATGGAAGTCATACCCACTCTGTCTGAAATCAAAGTCATTATAGACAGTAACTCCACCTACAGAATCAACCATTTCTTTAAAACCTTCCATATTAACGGTTAAAAAGTAGTCTATCGGAATATCAAAGTAATTTTCTACCGTAGCGATGGCCATATCAGCACCGCCAAATGCGTATGCGTGATTGACTTTGTCTTCAAAACCACGTCCGACAATCTCCATTCGAGTGTCACGAGGTAAACTAACCATCTTCATCGATTGATCATTTGGGTTTACCGTAATAACCATCATTGTGTCCGTTCGACCAGTTGTGGACTCTTCCGCATCGACCCCTAATAGCAAAAATGACAGTGGCTCTTTTTCATCCATATTTACTTCGATGTCTCTCTTGTCGGTCTTTTCGCGGTCTAATGTCGTGTGCATCTGTGTATCGATCGTTGACTGAACTGATTTATATAAATAGAATCCATATCCGCCGACGGCCACTAGAAACACCAGCAACAGCGATCCGATAATAATGAATGCTTTTCTCATGTCATTTCTCCTCTTAAACGTAATTTGTTATAAGCTTAGTATAATGAGATTGACAAAACTTAGCAATCTAATTTTCTATAATTTGAAAGTATTTGCCATAAACGATTTACTTTATTCCCATTTTCAGATAGCATAAGGAGAGCTAATGCCATAAATTTTGTCGATTTTACATTTTTCAGGAGGAAACCATGGAAGAAACAATTAGTTTGAAAGAAATTGTAGGCACGTTAAAGAAACGACTTCGACTCATTATTATTATAACAATCGTAGCGGTAGCATTAAGTGCTGCTGTATCTTACTTCTTATTAACACCATCCTATGCTGCTTCTACTCAACTATTAGTCAATCAATCAAAGGAAGAAGGTCAAGCCTATACGTCAGGTGATCTTCGGACAAACCTAGATTTAATTAATACGTACAATGTGATTATTACATCTCCTAGAATCATAGAACCAACGTTGGAAGAATTAAATCTTGAGCGTTCACCTGGTGCATTAAGGGATCAAATTACCGTTCGTAGTGAAGGGGATTCTCAGGTCGTATCGATCACTGTAGAGGACGATAATCCAGCCATGGCAGTGCAAATTGCCAATACGCTTGGAACTGTTTTTCAACGAGACATTGTAGAGATTATGAACGTAGACAATGTGTCGATTTTAACGAGTGCGGAACTATCTGAATCACCTTCCCCGGTAAGTCCAAATCCAACATTGAACATGGCGATTGCCTTTGTTGTTGGATTGATGGCGGCTGTAGGGTTAGCCTTCTTACTAGAATTCTTAGATAATACGATCAAAACAGAAGAAGATGTGGAAGACAAACTAGGAATTCCAGTTCTCGCATCGATTGCAACGATTGATGCATCGAAAGTAACAGTGAAAGAGTTATCCCATTCAAGACGGGCAAGAACAGGACGTGAAAATCATGGCGCGTAAAAAAGGAAACCAAGAACTTTCAGATAAACAACGAGCATTAATTACCGAATTTGATAAAAAATCGGCCATTTCTGAGCAGTTTCGTACATTGAGAACGAATATTCAATTTGCCTCGGTTGATAAACAAATAAAAACGATGATGGTCACGTCGTCTTCCCCAGGGGAAGGGAAATCAACGGTGATTGCAAATTTAGGTGTTGTTCTCGCACAACAGCATAATAAAGTATTGATCGTCGATACGGACTTACGAAAGCCGACGGTTCACTTCACTTTCCAGTTGCCGAACCTAACAGGGTTAACAACTGTGGTGACGCAGCAAGCGACATTTGAAGAAGCTGTGTTGGAAACGTCTATTCCGAGATTAGATGTGCTTCCTTCAGGACCAGTTCCGCCAAACCCAAGTGAATTATTAGGTTCACGAGCAATGAAAGAGTTTGTCAATTCTGTATCGAAACTTTATGACTACGTTGTGTTTGATGCCCCACCGGTGAATGCCGTGACAGATCCACAAATTTTGTCGCGTCTAGTAGATGGAGCTATTTTAGTTATTCGAAGTGGACAAACAGAGGATGAGCATGCGCAAAAAGCGGTTGATTCGTTGAAGAAAGTGGAAGCGAATATTTTAGGGGCAGTACTCAATGATCGCAAAATGGAAGATTCACAGTATTACTACTATTACGGAGAGGGTTAATACTCTCTCTTTTTTCTTTTAGTTTCTGTTATCGTGAATCATGGGATTTTATTATGATTTCGTAACCTACCATATGTATCTACATAAGTTTCTTGAAAGGAGATAGGCAAGATGATTGATATTCATTGTCATATCTTACCGGGATTAGATGACGGTGCGCAAACGGAAGCGGATTTTCTTAACATGGCCAGAGCCGCAATGGAAGATGGGATCACGACAATTATAGCGACACCTCATCACCAAAATGGAAGCTATGAAAATGAGAAGCATGCGATTATGAAAGCGACACATATTGCGAATGATCTTCTTAAAGAAAACGGGTTTGATCTTACGATCAAACCTGGACAAGAAGTTCGCATTTATGGAGAGCTGCTAGATGATTTGCAGAATGATCTCGTTTTGCCTTTGAACGATACACAGTATGTGTTTATCGAATTTCCGTCAGCGCAAGTGCCACGATTCAGTAAAAAGTTGTTATACGATTTGCAGTTAGCCGGGAAAATACCGGTCATCGTTCATCCAGAAAGAAACCAGGTGTTTATGAAGAAACCGGATATGTTATATGAATTTGTTAAAAATGGCGCATTAACACAAGTAACAGCTGCTAGTGTCGCAGGGAAGTTCGGAAAAAAGATCAAAGAATTCTCGTTAGATTTAGTCGAAGCGAACTTGACGCATTTTGTAGCGTCGGATGCGCATAATACGACAAATCGGACGTTTCATATGACGGATGCTTATCGAGTCATTGATGAGGAGTTCGGGGGAGACCTTGTTTATTTCTTCAAAGAAAATGCTGCTTATTTGCTCGAAGGGGATCATGTCATGATCGAACCTCCTGAGAAAGTGAAGAAGAAAAAGTTATTTGGATTATTTTAGACAACTTTTGTGTCTTTCGTCATCATTGCATATTAGGCAATGCTAAGAAATGGTTCATAAAACCTAGCAAATTTGTCTATTTATTGACATGTTTATATAATAATCATATAAAATTTGTAAAATATACCTACATTTTGTCGTTGAAATATGGTAAACTTACTTAGGTAATTATAACAATTATGAAATTAAATATAAGTTTTTTGAATCAAAGGTCCTGTAGAAAAATCTACGAAACTGCTTTTGTATACTATTATCTTCCTATATCCAAACCTACTCGCACTCTAATCACACTAAATTTCATTCATAACTCTTGTTTGTATGAAGGAGAGTCCTTGTACAAGAGAAGCGAATAAAAAGATACTTCAACTCTGTAAAGAGAGAAAGTATCTTTTGCGTTTTATGAGGTCGCAGTCTGATAATTCAGTTCAGAATTTTGCGAAAATTGTCGAATGGTAAGTGAAAAAGTACACAATTCGACAATTGATAAGAGTATTTTGTCGAATGACAAAGAAATAAGGCTTTCAGGGTCATTTCTCCTATACCCTTATCAATGGAGGAAGCTCGGCTTTTCTGTGGGTTAGTTCTTTATTTAGAACGACCTTAGGCGCAATCGGTTGCCATTGGTGAAGTGTGAGGTCGGGTTTAATGCCTGTTTTATAAATGATTAGAACGTTCCATATTCTCTATTACCTTCATGTAAAAACGTTAAACCATGATTCGACAAAAAGTGCGTGTTATGGTTTAGCGTTTTTAACTTCAACTACTTTAAAAGCTTTAATTCAAACGCAACAATATGGAATGGCTTTTGTGGATTGTACACGACGTTAGATTAGAAAGGGGAAGATATTCGGTGAGTTATAAATGGAGGTTAAGTTTATTAATAACCGTGGATTCATTAATTGTCTTATTATCGATTTATTTTAGCTACTGGTTGTTAATACCGACACAACAAATTGTTCCGATGGCTCTGTTAGTCAGTTCAGGAGCATTATTTTTCATTCATCATCTATATGCTCATTTGTTTAAGTTATATAAGAAAGTATGGTCGTATGCTAGTATCCAAGAATTGAGTGCGATCTTTGTTGCGGTCTCGTTGTCAATTGGAACATTGGGGATTATTCAATTAATTGGATTTCAGATGCTTTATTCACGAACGTTACTTGTGACGTGGATGTTACATATCTTGTTGATTGGCGCTTCGCGCTTTTCGTGGCGATTGTATCGTGATCGAAAGCTGAAACCACAGCAAGAGCAATTACGAACGTTAATTATTGGTGCTGGAAACGGCGGAACGATGGTAGCTAGACAGCTGCTAAACAGTGAAAAGTCGGAATTGTATCCGGTGGCGTTTATTGACGATGATCCAGCGAAGCAACATTTAGAGATTATGAGTATTCCTGTATTAGGACGAATGAAAGCTATTCAATCTGTTGTCGAAGATAAAAAAATTGAACATATTATTATTGCGATCCCATCGTTAGGAAAGCAAAACCTCAATGAAATTTTCACACAATGTTCGGAGTCGAAAGTGCGGACGCAAATCATGCCTTCTGTGGAAGACATTATGTCAGGGAAAGTATCTGTAAATGAAATGCGCGACGTACAAGTGGAAGATTTATTAGGTCGAGAGCCGGTAGATTTAGATACAGCGAAAATTGGTGAAAAACTAACTGGGAGAACGATTCTTGTTACTGGTGCTGGTGGATCGATCGGTTCGGAAGTGTGTCGTCAAATTGTAAAGTTTAAACCGAAGAAGCTAGTGCTACTAGGACACGGGGAAAACAGCATTTATGAAATTGAAATGGAATTGAGACCACGATATAAAGAGATTGAAATTGTGACGGAAATTGCCGATGTGCAAGATCAATACCGAATGCTTGCGGTTATGAAAAAACACCAGCCGAGAGTGATTTACCATGCAGCAGCACATAAACATGTTCCGTTAATGGAACGAAACCCTCACGAAGCGATTAAAAATAACGTGATCGGGACAAAAAATGTTGCGGAAGCAGCTCATGAAGCGGGTGTTTATGCGTTTGTAATGGTATCAACGGATAAAGCAGTGAACCCAACGAGCGTCATGGGAGCAACAAAACGAATTGCGGAAATGATCGTGCAGCATATGAATATGATTAGTGAAACAAAATTCGTTGCCGTTCGGTTTGGGAATGTATTAGGCAGTCGCGGAAGTGTGATTCCTCTATTCAAGAAGCAAATTGAAGCGGGTGGACCGGTAACGGTAACTGATCCCGAGATGACGCGTTATTTCATGACGATTCCGGAAGCATCCCGACTTGTATTGCAGGCAGGTTCTATAGCTGAAGGTGGCGAAACGTTTGTCCTTGATATGGGAGAGCCTGTTAAAATCGTTGATCTTGCGAAGAACTTGATTCGTTTGAGTGGGTACAAACCAGATGAGATCGAGATTCGCTATTCTGGCATGCGTCCGGGGGAGAAGTTGTTTGAAGAGTTATTAGGAGAAGACGAAGTACACAAAGAGCAAATCTACCCGATGATTTATCGAGGGAAAACCCCTCCGGTGAATGTAAATGTGATTTATGAACTGGTGGAAGATTTTCATTATATGACAAGAGAAGAAGTAAGGGAAAGGGTGCTGGATATTGCTTGGTTTAGGGTGGAGCAGTTGCGGCATTTGAGTGTGGTTAAATAGGGCAGTGATTAGTTGGTTAGGGGTTAGTTGTTAAAGAGTGCATTGGACCTTCGGTCTTGCTAACCACTAAATGAATTAGAATAAATGTTAGTATTCTCCGAGAAAGGGCGTTATAAGATTGTCAACTCAGAGTATAACGAATAAGAAAATATTCCTATCATCACCACATATGAGTGATGAGGGTTATGAAATGGAATACGTTAAAGAAGCCTTTGAAACGAACTGGATTGCTCCATTAGGTAAGAACGTCAATGAATTTGAAAAAGAATTGGCAATTAAAGTGGGAAGCAAGCATGCTGCAGCATTAAGTTCTGGTACCGCAGCGATCCATTTAGCACTAAAAGCGATTGGTGTTGGTGAAGGAGATATTGTCTTTTGCCCAACTTTAACGTTTTCTGCAACGGCGAATCCTATTATTTATCAAAATGCTAAACCAGTTTTCATAGATAGTAATGAAGAAACGTGGAATATGTGTCCTAGAGCATTAGAAGAAGCTTTCGAGAAGTATCCGAACGTTAAAGCGGTTATCGTTGTTCATCTATATGGTTTATCGGCAAATATGGATGAGATTATGAGGGTTTGTCGTCATTACAACGTGAAAGTAATTGAAGATGCAGCTGAATCACTTGGTGGTTACTATAAAGGAACTCATACAGGTACGTTTGGTGACTATGGAGTCTTTTCTTTTAATGGAAACAAAATTATTACGACTTCTGGTGGTGGTATGCTTGTTTCAAAAAATGAAGAAAGAATTGAGAAAGCTCGCTTTTGGGCAACTCAATCAAGAGACCAAGCTCGTCACTACGAGCATAGTGAATTGGGGTATAACTACCGAATGAGCAATGTGTCTGCTGGCATTGGAAGAGGGCAACTAAAAGTGTTAGAGGAAAGAGTCGCCAAGAAGAAGTATATATTTGATCATTATAAGCGTGAGCTTGGATCATTAGAAGGTGTATCGTTTATGCCAGTTAACGACTGGGATGAACCGAACTATTGGTTGAGTAGTATGACCCTTCACGGCAAGGTGAAACCAATTGAAGTGATGAAAGCTCTCGAACTAGAAAACATTGAGGCTAGACCAATTTGGAAACCAATGCATTTACAACCGTACTTTGAAAAATACGATTATGTTGGAACGAATGTAGCGGAGAGGTTGTTTGAATATGGTGTTTGTTTGCCGAGTGATACGAAGATGACGGATGAGGAACTAGAACGAACAGTAAAGACTATTAAAAAGCTGTGGTGAATAATATGAAACCGAAAAAAACAGGTATTTATCAAAATTTTATAAAGAGACCAATGGATTTTGTTTTGTCATTGGCAGCGGTCGTTTTTTTTAGTCCATTACTATTGACAGTGGGGTTACTAGTTAGAACTAAGCTAGGAAGTCCTATATTGTTTAAACAAAAAAGACCAGGTCTGAATGAGAAGATTTTTATGATGTATAAATTTAGAACGATGACTGATGAAAAAGATGAGAGCGGAGAGTTATTACCTGACAGTGTCAGACTTACGAAATTCGGTAAGCTTTTGAGGTCGAGCTCTTTGGATGAATTGCCAGGGCTTTTTAATATTCTTAAGGGAGATATGTCAATCGTAGGGCCACGTCCGTTATTAATAGAGTACTTGCCCCGTTATAGTAATCATCAACAACGTCGACATGAGGTTAGACCTGGTTTATCAGGGTTAGCACAGATTAGTGGTAGAAATGCTATCAGTTGGGAAGATAAATTTAATCTCGATGTTAATTATGTTGATAATGTAACCTTTTTAGGTGATTGGAAGATTATTTTTCTTACATTAAAAAAAGTGTTTGTTAGAGAAGGTATTAACTCAGAGACTGCAGCGACAATGGAACCTTTCAAAGGAAATTAAAGAAAGAAGGGTATTTCGATGAAAAAAAACTTAGTTATTATTGGTGCAAGTGGTCATGGGAAAGTGGTAGCTGATATCGCAATAAAAATGGAACAATGGGAGAGTATCTTTTTCCTAGATGATAATACAAATATTAAATCGTCAATTGGGTTAAAGGTTATTGGAAAAGTAGACGATTATCGAAAGTATATCGATGATTGTGAGATATTTGTAGCAATTGGACATAACAAAATAAGACAAGTTATTCAAGAAGAGATTGAGGAAGCTGGAGCTACTATACCAGTGCTGATTCATCCAAGTGCAATCATTGGAACAGATGTGGTGCTTCATTCAGGAACGACGGTTATGGCTGGAGCAGTTATAAACTGTAGTACTAAAATCGGAAAAAGTTGCATCATCAATACTGGGGCTACTGTCGATCATGATAATGTGATTGAGGATTATGTACATGTATCGCCTGGGGTTAATATAGCAGGTAATGTGAAAATTGGTAAAGGTACGTGGGTAGGAATTGGAAGTGTAGTTAGTAATAACTTAAACATCACTAAAGAATGTACAGTTGGTGCAGGGGCTGTGGTGGTTAGAGATATTGATGAACCTGGAATTTATATAGGGGCACCTGTAAAAAAAATAGGTTCCATGAAAATAAATGCTTAAGTGAGTAGAAGATAACACTTGTAACAAGATAGAGTTTTTTTGGGTTTATAATACATGTTTGAACTTATATAGGAGCTTGTGTGAGGATGGGATAGAGGATGAAAAAAAATATTTGGATTTGGAATCATTATGCAACTAATATGTTTAAAGATCAAGCAGGGAGGCATTATTCTTTTGCAGAGAATCTAATTAAAGAAGGTTATAATCCTACTGTATTTTGTGCCTCAACAGATCATTTTTCAAATGAAAATATTGATACCAATGGTAAAAAATATGTTTCAGATAAGGTTAATGGTATTCCATTTGTTTTTGTTAGGACTCCAGATTATAAGGGGAGTGGAAAGAAAAGAATTAAAAATATGCTAACATTTTATAAAAATATTTTCCCTGTAGCGAAGGAATATGCTGTAATTCATGGGAAGCCGGATGTAATTATTGCCTCCAGTGTTCATCCACTTACTTTGGTAGCCGGAATAAAATTAGCGAAAAAATTTGATATACCTTGTATCTGTGAAGTAAGAGATTTATGGCCTGAAAGTATAGTAGCATATGGTGCTTTAAAACGAAGTAGTATTATAGCTAAATTGTTATATCAAGGTGAAAAATGGATTTATAAAAAAGCAGACTCTATCATCATGACATGGGAAGGTGGTAAAGATTATATTATTAACCAAGGATGGGACAATCAAATTGATTTAGCAAAGGTCAGTCACATCAGCAATGGAGTAGTTATTGATACATTTGATAGAAACAGTGAAGTCTACCAGATCTTTGATGCAGATTTACAAAATAAAGATTATAAGAATGTTGTTTATGCGGGTTCTATTAGAAAAGTTAATAATATTGGATTGTTATTAGACGCAGCAAAATTAATACAGGATAAAGGGGAGACATGTATACGATTTTTAATATATGGTTCTGGCGATGAAAGTGTAATGCTTAAGAAACGGTGCGAAGACGAAGGGATCGTTAATGTTATATTCAAGGGACAAGTTGAAAAGAAATATGTGCCTTCAATTCTTAAAAAAGCTTACATAAATATATTGCATAATTCGAGTACTTCTCTTGATAGATACGGTCAAAGTCAGAACAAATTTTTTGAGTATTTGGCTGCCGGAAGATGTATTGTTCAAACATATTCAACAGGCTATAGTATTTGCGAGCGTTCAAATTGTGGAATTAGTGCTCCTGTACAAAATGCTGAAGAGATTGCTAAGGCAGTCCTAGATGCTTGCAGTGACGACGATCAAAATCAATTGATGGGTGAAAATGCTCGAGAAGTGGCAAGTGAATTTGATTTTGAAAAGTTAACATTAAAACAGATTGGTGTTATTGAAAGTGTATAAATGAGGAGAGAAATTAACTTATGAATCTATATCGCAATATAACTAATAAAGAAGAAACAATTTCTGTAATAGGTCTTGGATATGTAGGATTGCCACTAGCTGTTGAATTTGCAAAGAAGTTTGAGGTTGTAGGTTATGATACTAACGATAAAAAGTTGGACAAGTATCTAAATGGGATTGATGTAACTAATGAAGTAGGAGATGAAGCAGTTAAAAATACGACTCTACAATTTACAAATGAAGAAAGCAAATTAAGAGATTGTAAGTTTCATATTGTTGCAGTTCCTACTCCGATTAATAGTGATAAGACCCCAGACTTAACACCTATAATTGGAGCAAGTAAAACAGTAGGAAGAAATCTTACTAAAGGGGCTATAGTAGTTTTTGAATCAACTGTTTACCCTGGCACAACAGAAGAGATTTGCATACCTATTTTAGAAAATGAATCTGGTTTAAAATTTGGTATTGATTTTAAAGTGGGTTATTCACCAGAAAGAATAAATCCAGGTGATAAAATTAATACATTGACGAAAATAACTAAAGTAGTTTCTGGATCAGATCAGGACTCTCTAGAAATTATTTCGAACGTATATGAATCTATTATAGAAGCTGGAGTTCATAGAGCTGAATCAATAAAAGTGGCAGAAGCTTCAAAGGTTATTGAAAACTCACAAAGAGATATTAATATTGCTTTTATGAATGAACTTTCTATGGTTTTTAACAAAATGGATATTGATACAAAAGCAGTATTAGAAGCAGCTGGTTCTAAGTGGAACTTCCTTAAGTTTACACCTGGATTAGTAGGTGGTCATTGTATAGGTGTTGATCCATATTATTTTACGTATAAAGCTGAACAATTAGGCTATCACTCGCAAATTATTCTTGCAGGAAGAAAAATTAATGATGATATGGGTAAATATGTTGCTAATAACATAATAAAACAATTAATTAAAGCTGACCAGCCAGTTAAAGGCGCTAAAATAGCTATATTAGGAATTACCTTTAAAGAAGATTGTGAGGATGTTAGAAATACAAAAGTAATCGATATAATTAATGAACTTGAAGAGTTTGGTGTAGATGTATTAGTTCATGACCCATTAGCTAATAAAGAAGAAGTATGGGAAGAATATAGAATAAACTTAGTAGACAAAGATACCCTAGATAATCTTAATGGAATAGTTTTAGCGGTTGCTCATAAAGAATTTAAAGATAGTTATGATGTGGACTTCTACAAAAAATTGTATGTTGATAAAAATAAAGTTCTAATTGATTTAAAAAGTGTATTAAATAAAAAAGAATACGAAGAAAGTGGTTTTATGTATTGGAGTTTATAAAATAAAACCGAAGTGAAGATAGTATGGAATTATTACAAATTGTTTTTTTGTATAATATCAATAATCCTTAATAAATTGTAAACTTATAAAAAATACTATTGGAGATTGAAAAATGAGAATTTTATATTTATGTACTTTTTATCATAGAGCTATGATTTTTCGTAATTCTATGAATCGACTTAAACAATTAGGTCATGAAGTCAAAGCTTTTAACGCTGTAGTGAAGAATTCAAAAGTGGATGAAAAATACAAAAGTATAATGGATGATGCGGTTATTCATAAAGAGTGTTTTAATAAATGGGATCGTTTTTTCTATTACACTAAACAAAGAAAAATATATAAATCAATCACATCATCTTGTAGTGTTGACGACTATGATTTAATTCATTCTCACACGCTATTAAATGGTGGATATGTAGCTTACCTTATTAAAAAATACTTTGGAGTTCCTTATATAGTTTCTGTGAGAAATACGGATATTAATATTTTCCTTAAAATCCCTATATTTGTAAGTATAGCAAATAAGATAGCTAGTAATGCGTCCGGGGTACATTTTCTGTCAGTGCCCTATAAAGAAAAATTTATTAATAAATATGTTAAAAATAGTTATAAAGAAAGCATTAACAATAAGAGTGTTGTCATTAGCAATGGATTAGAAGAATTTTGGTTAACTAATAAAGCAGAAGTAAAGTCTCTTAGTAACAAAAAAGAAATTAGAATTTTATGTGTTGGCAAAATAGACAAAAATAAAAATTTAAAAACATCTATTAAAGCTATTAATTTATTAATTTCTAAGGGGTATAATGTAAAATTCACTATCGTTGGACAAGTAATCGATAAAAAGGTTCTTAAGGATATTCAAAAAGAAAATTTTGTAAATATTATTCATTATTTATCCAAAGAAGAACTTATTAATGTATATAGAGAAAATGATATATATGTTATGCCCTCCATTTTTGAATCATTTGGGCGTGTTTATGCTGAAGCATTAACTCAAGGATTGCCAGTAATTTATTCGCAAGGCCAAGGATTTGATGGTATCTTTGAAGACGGATGTGTTGGTTATGCAGTGCCAAGCTATAATTCTGAATATATATCGGAGAGTATATTAAAGATTTTAGACAATTATAAACTTATATCAACTAGATGTATTAATAACTCAAGTGAGTTCGATTGGGTAAGAATTGCAGAAAAATTAAATAATTTTTATCAAGATTCATTAGAGAGAGAGAGGGAATAACTTGAAAGTAGCCTTAATGACATTTCATAATGCCTTAAACTATGGAGCGGCATTACAAGTGTATGCTTCTCAACAAGCAATAAATAAATTAGGTGTTGATTGTGAAATAATAAATTATGTGAATCAGTATAGGCAGGATGCTTATAGTATGAGTAATCATGTGAAAGAAAAACTAAAAAAGAAAGAATTTAAATCTGCCTTAAAGTATTGTGTAGGTAGCCTTTTTATGAATAAAAGACGTATTAAGTTTGAGAGATTTTATAAAGAAAAACTTTTAATTACAGAGAAATCTTATACCTCAAGTAGTGAACTTGAAGAAATTAATGGGAAATATAACAAGTTTATTGTAGGTAGTGATCAAGTGTGGAATCATAGTAATAATGGGAAGGATTTTGCTTTTTTTCTGGATTTTGTTAAGGACTATAATAAAAAGATTGCTTATTCATCAAGCTTTGGTTTGGCTACCATACCTGAAGAATTAAAAGGTAAATATACTACAAATCTAAGTCAGATAAAACACATTTCAACGAGAGAAAGTTATGGTGTTAAGTTAATTAGAGATTTAACGCGGCGAGATGCTGAACTTGTTTTAGATCCAGTATTTTTATTAGATAAAAAACATTGGGAATCTTTAATTGAAAAGAAAAGAATAAAGGAAAAAATAATATTTTGTTACACTAATAGGCCATCTCAATTTGAGGACTTCATTTCGCAAACTGGATTTTCAATAGATGGATATAAAATTCATAAACTGACAAGCCAACTAAAAATTAAGGACTTTCTAGACACTAATGTAAAAGTTGCTTACTCAATTTCACCAATAAAATTTATTGAAACAATTGCCAAATCGGAGTTAGTCGTATCAGCATCGTTTCATTGTATTTCAATGGCGATTATTTTAAATGTTCCTTTTGTCGCTGTATTGACAGGAGACAAGGGGAAGGACGAGAGAGTTCTAAATATTTTAAGAATTACAGGCCTTGAAGATCGTATTTTAAATGAAAGAATGACAATTAACGACATAAATAAACCAATTAATTTTCATGATGTAGAAGAATGTATTGATGAATATAGAAAAAAATCAATAGATTATTTAAAAAATGCAATTCATAGTTAGTATATAGCATCAAGGTTTTAATTAGTATTCATTGAACATATTCACACATATCTGTTTTGAGAAAGTATATTGATAAAGTTAAATCTCATAAAAATTAATTTATTTTAAAGGATGTTGTTAATGCAATGAAAATTTTATCAAATGAGAGTTTGAAAAACTATACTACTGTTAAAATTGGCGGTTATGCTGAAAAACTCTATTTTCCAGAGAGCATTGAAGAGTTAAGTGATTTAATAAATCAATTATCTGAAGAGGATTATTATATTATAAGTGGCGGTTCAAATATACTAATCAATGATAAAAAAACCTATAAAAATGTTGTTTCATTAATCAAAATGGATAATAGTGTAATGGAATTAGGAGATGGAAAGTTTTATGTTGGGGCCTCAGTTAAATTACAAAAATTAATCAACATAATAAATAAAAAGGGTTTTGGAGGAATAGAATATTTATTTTCAGTTCCTGCGTTAGTCGGAGGTTCGGTAGCAATGAATGCCGGAAGAGGAAAGGTTCATGGCCTTTCAATTAGCGATTATATAGAAGAGGTTCGTGTATTAGATAAAGGTGTAATTAAAGTATTAAGTAAAGAAGAATGTAATTTTAAATATAGAGATTCAATTTTTAAAAAAAATAATAATAAATTAATAGTTTTAGGAGTAACGTTTACCTTTGATAAAGGATATCCTGAAGAATTGAAGAAAATTCGACAAGAGCGGATTAATATTAGTCAAAGCAATCAAGATGCTAGTGGATATAATTTTGGTTCTGTTTTTCGTAAACATAATCGTGTAATAATGCAAGTAATAAGAATAACTCATCCTGGATATAAGACTGGTATGTCATTTTCTAAAAAGTCTTCTAATTGGCTAATTAATCAAGGTGAAGGTACATACTCTCAAGCAATTAGCCTGATTACTAGAGTTGAAAAGCTGCATAAAGTGATAGGACAAAAGATTATTCGAGAGGTAATAATTTGGAAGTGAAAATTAATAGAACCTATTAATTATGTCTAATTAGGTAATCTACATGCTTTAATTCTGTAAGGGAGCTTATTATGCCTTGGAAAAATAGAGATTTGAAAATTAGTAAAATGACAATTATAACTATTCTAGGAATAAGTTTGTATAGGATAGTTTTAGATATTGTTTATTTTAATGCAGTGTCACCAATATTTGGATATACTGGGTTTCTTTCTACGTTTAGTTATGAAAAATACATTTTATCATGGATTATTTTAATAATTTTTATCCCTTTGTTTACAGCACTAAACAATAAAAAGTCTTTATCCAGTATTATTATAATTTTATTATTTTTATTGTCCTATTTACCATTTACCACTATGGTAGCATTCCATCCATTTTCATCGTTATTTATTGTAAGCCATATTATTTATTGGTTAGTATTTTTTATTTTTTACAAATTAATACCTACAATAAAATTTAAAACATTAAAAAATGATAAATTATCGAATTTTGTAATAAACATTATTATTTTTGTTTTTGTTGCTGTAGTTATATATATATCTATTCGTTATACCAGTTTTAGAATCACTTTTGATTTACTTAATGTTTATGATTCTAGAATGGATGCTAGAAGCTTTAATCTTCCAACTATGATTTCTTATATTTATGCAGCTGCTAAAGCTGTAAATCCTGTATTAATTGTATATTACATGGCTAGAAAACAAAAACTACAAGCAGGAATTGTTACATTTATCCAATTATTAAGTTTTTCTATAAACGGATCTAAGACAGTATTTTTTACAACAGTTTTAGCAATTTTATTGTATTTAATTTTTCAAAATAAGCATAAAATAATTTTGCCACTTATATTTTTTTCTATTAATCTTATTGCTTTACTAGAAGTATATATACTTAATAGCTTTTTAATTGTTGCTTTCGTAATTAGACGAGTATTATTTGTTCCAAATTTACTGAACAGTTACTATTTTGATTTTTTTAGTAGTAATTCTCCAGATTACTTCAGACAAAGTTTCTTAAGACATATAGGGTTTGAATCTCCTTACATTTCTATCGACAGTCTTATTGCTATAAAGTATTTTAATAAACCTGAAATGGCTGCTAATAATGGTTTATTTAGTGATGCTATTGCAAACTTTGGTTTTTTGGGCGTTCTTATAATGCCTCTGTTAATTGTATTTGCACTAAAGATTTTAGATGCATGTACAGAAGGATTAGATATAAAAATATTAATAATCTCAGGTATAACACTAGCATTTATATTTGTTAGCTCATTTTTCTTTACTGTTCTTTTAACGCATGGCTTTATAGCTTTATGTTTCATATTATATTTATTACCACGAAAATGAAAATAATTTTACCTCAAATAGGGATAAATGAATAACTATATGATTATCTGAATATAATACTAGAATTTCACTCTTTTAAAACATGCTATGCCTAATGAGCTTAAAAAATCTTTCGAAGAGCTTTGGAGGAGTTGAGATCCAGTATTTGGAGTGATATACGACGAGTGCGGCTTTCAGCGATCCGTTTTTGTTCTTAATCTTCTTGCTTAGGTGTAAAACGCGCTTTAGAGCACTTAATCGAATAGTACGTTTTTAACCTGTATCTTAATTTCTTGAGTCAAGTAGATATTATCGACTAAGATACCCTTTGAGGAAACGCTGTTTCGCTCCACATAATTTTCGACAAACTTAGCATGTCGTGTCCTATGTTATTAGTACCACCTTCAAGGTAATCGAGAAATGACCATCCGTTGACAGTACTAACGGATTCTTTGCACCAAACGCTACTTTTTGAAAGCTATAAAGTTCCTAAATACCAAAGATTCTTGTAATGATTAGCACCCTCCTTAAAGGCAAGTTTTCAAAATACTTCATATTTTTTCTGCGTAGTTTAGTTGCTTCTTGATACCTTTTCAAAGCTTTCATTTGGGGTTTTCTTCTATTTGGAAAGGAAGAGATTATTTTAATGGGCTTTTTCTCGGCACGTTCTAAATTTATCTTGGGACCCCAAAATAGGCCAAGCAGTTTATGATAGGGTGGGGAATCTGTTTAAACGTTCCAATGTTTATTTTACCTTGTCCAAAGCGTGTCTGATAAAGTTGGCTTAGACTCTCTAAATGAGATCCTTCAGTTGTTTTTGGCGTTCCTATACTTTGCATCAAGAGGTAGACAGAAATCTTCTTCAGGTAATAAAATTTGGATTTTTGAATGGTTGTAAATGGTTTAGCCCTCCATTTGCAAAGGCTTTAGGTATTTTTCTGACTTTTTATTTGTATCTAACTTCGACAAAAAGAGTAATAAAATACTAGTAACAATTGAATTTTTTAGTTATCTAGAAGTATCTAAATTTGAAGGGAGTAGGACTTATGTTAAGTAAATGTGTGAGATACACATTGAGAAAGATACTTCGTATTCGCAAATATGAAACAATTTCAGCGAATATAAGAAGAAGGAAAACACAGTTCGCTAAGAAAATTTATAAAAAACCAATATCAAGATCACAAATATATTCTGTATTAAAAGAACTAGGAATAAAAGAAGGAGATAATCTTCTAGTGCATGCATCTTGGAGAGATTTGTACAATTTTCAAGGCGAGCCAGACGAGTTGATAGAAGTCTTAAGACAAATATTAGGAGGAGAGGGCACCTTACTAATGCCGTCTTACGGACCGACAAGAAGTTATTTAGATGTAGAATGTACACCTTCTAGTGCTGGTGTATTATCCGAGATTTTTCGATTACAACCAAATACAGTGCGAAGTGCTTGTACTCATTTTTCTATAAGTGCTAGCGGCAAGAATGCAGTTGAGTTGACAAAGGAACATATTAATAGTGAGTATGGATTTGATCATAATTCGCCTTATTATTTGTTATCTAAATTTGATAATAGCAAAGTTTTATTTATTGGTTTAGGAAAAGAACCGACCCAAATATCATTATTTCACTGTGCTGGATATTTATTAAAAGAAAAGAATCCTGCTCTTGCAAATCTTTTGTCCTATAAATACAGGTCAACTTTAATTAAGGATAAAATTCAATATGAAAAAGAGATGGTAATAAGAAAACCAGGACATAAAAACAATAATAAAGTATTTAAGAAAATATTAAACAGTATTAATAATAGAAAGCATGTACGTAATTCAAATGTTGATTTTGTGTTAATAGATGCTAAAGAAGGTTTAAATAATGCGATAGAATATGCAAATAAAGGTATATATTGTTACAAAGGAATTAAATGAAATTATTATTTGAGCATACTTTAAAGATATGAGGAAACGACTGAGGTGTCATCCAAATACTCAACCTAAAGCTTTCAAAAGCCTTTCAGGAGTTTCCTTTTTTATTCATGTTCTCATTCAAAAAGTGGAAATTGAGTATTTTATTTTAGAGGTAAGATGAAAAAATCATCTCAATTTTTGATTTAGATAAATTGATTTGATAAATTACCAAAACAGAAAAGGAGCATCCTATTTTAGCGAAGAAGGACCAAGAGAAACAACTATCAAGGTGAAATACGTTTTCCAATTCTCATGTTTAATAGTGTTTTCGATTCCTGCTTTAAATACATTTAATTAATATTTATGAAGTGTTTAAAGTTAATGGAAGTGAGGTATGTTAGTGAAGAAATTATATATTAAAAAAATAAGAAAAATCTCAGGAGACATGTTAGTAAATATATTTGCTACAATTATTCCTGTATTGGTTTTACAATTTGCCTTATTGCCAATTGTAGCAGGTAGATATGATGATGCCAACTATGGTTTAGCTTTAGTACTAATAAGCTTAATTACTATCTCAGCTCAATCATTTAGCGTTTCATTAGGAAATTCTCGTTTACTATTAAATGATACGTATGTAAAATTAAACAAGGTTGGAGACTTTAATGTTCTATTAATTGCATATTGTATTATTAATATTATTTTATTATCGATAGGAACTTATTTATATGAAGGTTTTCTGAACCCTTTAAATGTTGGATTAATAGTCTCTATATCAATATTTCAACTTGTAAGAAGGTACTTGCTAGTATCATTTAGATTGAAAATTTATTTTAAAGGGATTCTGTATAGTAATATCATTCTAGTTATTGGCTATATGGTTGGGATGATTCTATTTTTACTTACAGATTTATGGCAACTAATATATTTAACAGGCGAATTAATAAGTTTAATTTATGTGATGATTAAAACAAAATTACTTCGTGAGCCATTTGAAATTACACAATTATTCAAAAGAACTACTAAGCATAGCCTTGTAATATTAATAGCAGCTTTACTAGGTACAGCCAATACACAAATTGACAAATTGATTTTATTTCCTATCCTAGGTGCAAAAATGGTTGCAGTTTACCACATTTCGACTTTATTTGGTAAAACTCTTTCTATGGGAGTCGCACCAATAAATAATGTATTATTAACATATTTATCTAAAATGAATCATTTTAAGATAGGATATTTTAAAATGTTGTTATTTACTGCAAGTATATTGGGGGTATTAAGCTATTATTTTGTAATTTTAGTCAGTGAGCCTATTTTAACTTTTCTATATCCATCCTATGCTCAAGAAGCTTTGGAATTAATTTATATTACTACTTCAACGGCTATAATCACAATGGTTAGCACAGTAATTAACCCTGTAATTATGAAATTTTGTAATATAACGTGGCAGATATGGTTAAATATTATAAATATTGTTACATTCGTAACGATGGCTTTTTTTCTAGTTCAAATAAATGGTATTTTAGGCTTTTGTTATGCAGCACTTATTGCTTCCATTATAAAGCTTATAATTATGATTGCCGTATACTATAAAAAAGCTAAAACCCCTGCCGTAACAGAAAGAGCCGTCATTTAGACCTGGTGCCTGTCACTACGCGGGTTTTGTAGATATATGTTTAAAGAATTGGAGATTGGGAGTTTGTGAGGAGCTTCTTAGTAGTGGTCGTTGAAAGTTGAGGATGGGCTGTCTGAGTGGTTGTAAGTTCTCATCCTCTTTTTCGCTTTTGCGTTATATTAGAGATCGTGTCTCCATTGTTGCGAGAAGAGATGGATGCAATGGGCTGTTCTGTACATTTGTCTTTTATGGTCTTGGGTGAAGCGTTTACAATTAATTGTTTGACATTTTTTAAGGTAATGCTGGATTGATTTGCAACTTTAGGGACGGGCTCAATCTTTTATATGTTCGCAAAGAAAATCCAGTGACAGTGTTGAACAGGTTGGAAAGGCATAGATGTTCTCGTCGGTATTAATAGCAACAGGAATTCTCTTATAGACGCCTAACTGATGAATCGCCGCAATACGCCTCCCATCATAGGAGGCTCCACCTTTTATATAAGCTAATTCAATGAGTTGCATCGTTGTTTGCTTCAGAGAGAAGTGCGATTCTTTTTTGTTGATGGTATAAGTGCTTAATATAGTGAAAATTTGCTCGTTCATTCTTATACACATTGCTTTGTTTATAAGGACTGGTGACTGGTCACTTCCAGATTATCACTTAGAATTTTAATTATACGATATATTTAGCTAGATAGCTTTCAAGTTTTGACTTTTCCATCCCGAAGCGATTTCGTTCTTTTCTTGCTCGGAAAAAAATCATCATCTTAGTTTTTAATCCACGTGAAGAAATTGTCTACGCGATTCCATTTCCCAGTTCAAAGAGATTTTAGAAGCAGATATTACTTTTTAAGGATATAACAATTAAATAGATAAGAGATGAGGCACATACTATGAAGAAAAAAATTCTTATAGCTAGTTCTTTAATTTTTCTAATTGTAATAATTATGATCACTATGTTAATAGTTTCTGCGGATATTTCAAAAGCAGGATATATTAATGAATATATTAAAGACGAGGAAAATACTTCAAAAATGGGGGAGAATTCACACAAGTTAATTAACGATTATCCTGATTTATTTCCTACAAAAGATATTTTAAATATATTAGATTTCTATGATATGCCTATTAATAGTAAAGAGCTAGAAAAAAGTTTTTCAAAGTTCGATGGACAAATTATTTATAGAAATGGAATTATTTATGATGCTGTAGATGTACATTGGAATGACTTTAAAGGAGAGAAAAAGCTAGTTTCTTATTTTTATGTTACAGATGCAGAAGGGTATAATTATAAGTTATTAGACTTAGATGCTTCGCATCATGTGAAAGGTGATAAAATATCTTTTTATGGATTACCACTGGTAAAACAAACTTATAATAACAATGATGGAGGAAATACACGTATATTCGTTGTATTGTCGAGCTATATAGAATAACCAGTACAGAACTGAATCGGAAATCCGGTGGCTGCCACTGGCCATGCGTGGTTGTATCAAATTTCAAAATTGGATTCGTGCCTGTCACTTCCGGGGTTTTGTAGATATATGTCGAAAGAATTGGAGATTGGGAGTTTGTGAGGAGCTTCTTAGTAGTGGTCGTCTAACTAAGATCGTTTCTTGTCTGAAAGTAGAGGATGGGCTGTCTGAGTGGTTGTAAGTTCTCATCCTCTTTTTCGCTTTTTGTTATATTAGAGATCGTGTCTCCATTGTTGAGAGAAGAGATGGATGCAATGGGCCGTTCTGTACATTTGTCTTTTTATGGTCTTAGGTGAAGCGTTCACAATTAATTGTTTGCCATTTGTAAAGGTAATGCTGGATTGATTTGCAACTTTAGGGACGGGCTCAATCTTTTGTATGTACGTGTAGAAAATCCACTGACAGTGAAAAAGGGTTGGTGAACAGGTAGGGAAGGCGTAGATGTTCTCGTAGGTGTTAATAGCAACAGGCACTTTCTTATAGACGCCTAACTGCTGAATTGCGGCAATACGTCTGCCGTCATAGGAGGCTCCACCTTTTATACAAGCTGATTCAATGAGTTGCATCGGTTTTTTATTTACGTAAAAAGTGTTGTCTACTTCGATGACAATCGTTTGGTATTCAGTGTTTGCTGCAGGGAGAAGCGCGACCGTTTTTTTGTTGATCGTATAACTGTTCAATATAGTGAAAATTTGCTCGTTCATTCTTTATACACCCCTGATTCGTTTATTAGTGGATTAGATTCTTAAATAATACTGCGTTTTTTAATGTGCGATAATAGTATAAGTGCTATAAATGAGACCGCCTAGCATCACCTCCTTGTTGTCATATAAGGATAAAAATAATAGATCATAGTTCTTCTATAAAAAGGACTCTTTGTATTTTTTTGAATGGTATTGCTCATTTATTCACAATGTTAATTGTGAAAGGATCAAATCCATGATGAAGGCCTGGTAAAGTGTGTGAACCTGCTAGTTCAGTTGAAAATGTTGATAAGCAGCAGGTACCATTTAGTGTGGGAAAGTCGTAGTGATTATAAAGGAGTGGTGAGAAGTACAAAGGGAGAAATTCTATTTTGAGTTTCTTTGAATTTCTTCTGCAATTTCATGTAGCTTCGAAGGTTCAATATCTAACCCATCGCAAATTTTGAACAAGGTAGTGAGGGTGATATTTCGTTGTCCATTTTCAATTCTACTTATATATTTTTCGTTAATATCAGACTCGTCAGTTAAGTCTTGAATCGTCATATCATTTTGTTTTCTAACGTGACGAACTGCTTTGCCGAACCATTTTAATTTTTTCTCGTGCTGTTTAGAATAATCCATTTAAAAGAGCCCCTTCTCACTCAATTATTAAATGGATGTACATGATACTCCACATCATATATGGCACCTTTTAAAATAAATTATTATTTTTTTCTTTTTTGGTCTGGTGCCAGTCACTACCCGAAATATGTCGAATGATAGAGATTGATTTTGGATGGGGATAGGATTAAAATGATATAAAAAGAACTGATGTTCTGTGGGGAGGGATGCTCATGGCTACGGTTATACTAGTATTGGGCTGAAGGGACTGGAAGGCTACAAAGTTCAAGTAGAAGTACAGTTATTGCCGGGGATTGAAGGCGTTAGTATTGTTGGGTTGCCTGATGCTTTGGTCAAAGAGTCGAAAGACCTTGTCATGTCAGCTTTGTATGCTAAAATCGTCACGTCAAGTCCAATTGAGGCGCATTCATCGAGGCAATGAACAAAAACGATGAGGAAGTGACAATATGGGAAGAAAGCCGCGAATATGGCAACCAAATGACTTTTATCATATCGTTTGTCGTGGCAATAGGCGAGACGCCCTCTTCAAAGAGGAAGATGATTTTCTGACTTATCTTTATATGCTCCGTAACATTTTCGAACGATACCCCTTTGAACTCACATCCTATTGCCTCATGACGAATCACATCCATTTGCAAATGCGCTCGAAAGATCAGACGATCTCTAAAGTGATGTCGTTGATCAATAAACGCTATGCCGATTATTACAACACAAAGAATCGAGTCACAGGCCATGTTTTTGAGAAACGGTATTATGACAAAATCATTACCACAAGCGAAGGGTTACTCGAAACAAGTAAATACATTCATCTTAATCCCGTCGAAGCACATATGGTGAAACAACCTGGTGATTATCGGTGGAGCAGCTATCGTCACTACGAAGGAACTCCCACCGCACACACACCTTTCTTGAACATGACGATTCTCTTGGACTACTTCTCAGGAACGAGGGCAGAAAAGATGGGGAAGTATTGCGCTTACCTTGCTTCAGAAGGAAGTGCAAAGTGTTAAAGTTTGAAAGTGAGTTTTCAAAGGCTTGGTGCTAGGCACTTAACTTTGTGAATTTCTGTCGAAAAGAATCCTAGGATCGTATGCTATAAATATAGAAAATAGAAAACTGTCATGCGTGAAGAAGAGTATCCGATAGCCAATGATAGTGAAACTACGGAAGGGGAAGGTAGATGTAATTATGTTTCCGTTGGGAGTTAAATAAAAGGCAGGTAATGATTGTCTGTAAGTTATTATTTGTTTTTCTAGGAAGAGGAAGATCATCATTATATGATCAGTCGAAACTATCATTGCTGTGAACGTTTAGGTTCTTGCAAATACAAAACAATATTATGGTGGCCGATTTCTTCTCTAAGTTTTGAGGAGGCTTTATCCCATCTTATTAGATCAATTTTCAAAAGAGTTTCAATATCTTCTTCGATTTTTTCGCTGAATAATCTCCAATCATAATCAGAAATTTCAGGGGCAATGATAGCAAGGTCGATGTCTGATCGAGGTTGATGATCACCATAAGCTCTTGAGCCAAACAAACGAACCTCTTTTATATCGGGAAACTGTTGACTAATATTAATTATTTGATGACAAATAGGCTTAGGGATTCCCATCATTCATCACTCCCGTTGACTTTAGAATTGATTTTAGAAAATGTGGCCTTCATCTCTGGTAAGTAGCCTTTTATATTGTGAACAATTAATAAAGCAGTTTCTTCATCGTACGTATGAGATGTTAAGTTTCTATCTTTCAGCATTTGTAACCAAGCTTCTTCATTTTCCAACCATCCGGCTTGAAAAGCTTCTTTCAGGGTTTCTTTTGGAGTGTTTGCTTCAATTCCTTCCGACAATAACACTCTTTTTAAGGTTTTCCAATATAACTTTATTGTGAATTCAAATCTATGAATTGTTCCATCTACAAGGAGGCTATTGTTTAAATCCTCTTGCAAAGCTTCTTCCAATCTCTCCAGTGCTCTTTTTAAATTCTTCGTACTTTGAATGAGTTTTCTTTCCTGATTTTCCAATGAATTCCCTCCTCTGATCTAATTATACCTTGGACTGTGGTGCCTGTAACTTCCCAACTTTTGTAGATATATGTCGAAAGAATTGGAGATTCAGAGGTTGTAAGAAGTCTTTAGTAATCTCCATTGTTGAGACAGGCTGTGGTAAAGTGTCGGGACTTCGTATAGAATCGAGGAGTCTGGAGACTATCCTGAGGGGGATTTTTGGTTCTGGGTTACAATAAGGCGAAAGCGTCTGTAAAGAACAGATGGACGGGGCTTTTGCTTCCTTTTTGGCAGTAAAAGCCCATCCACCGTTTTTTAATTACTCAGACATAATTCTAATTAAGTCATATTGATAAAATCTGCGGTTTCTTCTTCTATCGTCTCCAAATATCATATTTAGCTGAACTAATTGCCTCAAACTTTTCCTAATAGTCGGAGCTGCTAAGTCTGTTGTTTTTTGAAGTTGGTGGACGGTGGCTATTGGACTAGAGAACAAAGCTCCCCATACTTTTCTAGAAGCTGGTTGCTCTAATTTAGAGAGACCTTCATTAAATAATTTTTCAGCTGCATCTAATTTTCTATATTGGTGTTTAGCCATCCGTATCGTCGCATCAAGGAAAAATACAATCCAACTTTTCCAGTCAGGTTCTTTGCGTCCAATTCCACGTACTGCATTTAACATAGCGTAGTATTTGAACCTTTCTTTCTCTATCTCTTCACTCAAGAAAAAGAATGAGGAGTCAATAAGGTCGGATTGGAGGAGATATAATACCACTAAGATTCTACCTAGTCTTCCATTTCCATCTAGGAAGGGGTGAATGGACTCAAATTGTGCATGGATAACCGCTACTTTTATTAACGAATGTAATGATTCATCTTCCTTATTTTGATACGGATGTCCGTTGATATATCTTTCAAGGTTAGTCATATATTCATCCATTAGTTGAGGTTCAGGAGGGATGTATGATGCATCTTTGATATCTTTTGTTGGACCAATAAAGTTTTGGATTTTTCTGTATGCACCAGATGAACTAGTTGAACCCCTTGCATCTTTCATAAGCTCTATGTGCATGTCACGAATGAGTCGTTCTGTTAATGGATAACCAGTTTGGATCGCTTCCACACCCATTTTTAATGCACGTTGGTAATTTCTTACTTCTATTTTCTCCCAATCCGTTTTTTCCTCCACCTTGTCTTCAAGCATTTCACTAAATGTGACTTGAGTTCCTTCGATTCTTGTAGATTGAACAGACTCATGCAGTGTAATAAGTTGAATAAAAGATTCGTTCACTATGGAATAATGAAGTTTTTGTTTCAACTTTTCTAACTCCGCTGTCGCCTCAACTACTTTTTTATAAAACAAAAGTTCTGTTTCAGGGTCAAATGTAATCGGGAGGAATGGTAAGTTGTATGGTTTCTTCATATTTTAGACCTCCTATGATATTTATTTCATTATTATTATCTATAATAACTTAAATTATAACATTGCGCTATTTTTTTGATGATTTATATCGTTATTATGGCGACTACTTCGCACACTAGTGTTGAAGGAATGGCTATAAAAGTTGCGGAGCATGATACTGGCATAAAGTTATTGAAAAAATTTATAACAAACTAACTAACTAAAGGTTGAACGCAATGTCAATCAATTTTCTTTAATTAAGCTATTGAATGTTTAACAACCACAACCTCCTCCCTTTTTCTTTTTCAGCTGTACTTACTAGATGAAAGCAGAAAAATGAGGGAGGGTTACATAATGATTAAAGTAGAAGAAGGAAATGAGAATGATGTGACAGTGAAGTTTCGGATGGAGGATGTGGTGATGCAGCTGATCTATTGGCCGATAGAGATTCGCGAGGTAGACGAGTTGATCAAAGGGGAAGAGGATGAGGAATTTAGGTTGAAGTATCTAAGGGCATATCGGTCGTACTGTAAAGACGTGGAAGTGTTATGGAAGGATATCGGACTACTTGTATTGGGGCAAAGAGAATCTGTTTATTCCAGCGTTTTGGAAAAAGCGGGAGATGGAAGTTTCACCCTTCAGTTGACACTCCCTGATAAAATCAGGAGTATGGGGGCGAACGATTTTGTTCTGCTTCCAACCATCTTAATCGGACTAGAAGAAGCGTAGCACTGTTATAAAAGGAATCAATCGGAAGTTTTGCCAGATAAAAACGACTTGAACGTGATTGTTGCCACGTTCAAGTCGTTTTTCTATGTAGGTTAAGCAAGCACAATTTTTGATTCTTGTGCTTCCTTTATCGGAGCATCTTTGTTTGGTGACATTTTCATCCTAAATGACTAGAAAGCTAAGGAAAGGAATAACTGATGAATAATAGTGTCGGACTTGTATGCTTAACAACTTTGTTAGAGGCTGTTTTCAGATCGAGGTTGTGTAGATTTAAGAGAGGTTTCTCAATTTTTTAGAAGCAAGAAAGTCAAAAAGATTGGCAATTTGTAAATTCATAGTAAATAGCACATTTGCATAGAGGAAAACGTGCCGTATAGTCTGGTGAAATCTGCTGTTTCAGTACGTAAACGATCGAAATGGGGATTCGATTGTTGGTTAAAAGCGCTCTAAACTAAGGGTACCGCGGAATAAGCGGAAGCGCGCTTCTAAGCAGGAGCAATCCCATGGAGAAATTTGAAACGGAGCAAGAGTTTGAAGAAATTTGTGAACAGTATATGCCAATGGTGTATGGGTTAATTCGTAAGTGGAATTTAGGCAGTGATAAAGAAGACTATATTCAAACGGGGCGAATTGCGTTGTATGAGGCGTGGTCGAGATATGATGGTGAGCGTGGAGCGTTTGCAGCCTATGCGAAGAGCTATGTCTATGGTCGAATCCAACAATCATTAGAGAGAAAGGACCGTTGGCAAACGAGAAATGTGGTGACGGAACCACTGGACATGAATGAATGGAATCCAATGACAACGAATGCGGAAGACATGCTCCTTCTTTATGACTGGCTCGCACGAACGAATTTAAGTCCTCGTGAGAAAAGATGGGTTCTTCAAGGTCTTTTAAATGGTCACAAACCACAGGAAATCGCCGAAATGTATCATGTTGCCGTCTCAACAGTGAAAACGTGGCGAAAAACCGCTCTAAAAAAGCTACGAGAAGAGGCGTATGATTTGTTGTGAGTGGTGCATGGGGACGGTTCGAGACCAGTGAAAAAGTGTTATATTTTCAGAAACGTTATTAAAATTATAAGTTGAGATGCATAAAGGCTTGATGATCCCTGCGCAAACTCGCTTTCCGCGGAGAAGTCGTCAAGCCGCTTCGGACTTTGTCCTGTAGGGTCTTGACTGACTTCCTTTTCCGCAGGAGTCTCGCTTGCTCCAGTCTCATCAACTACCTCTGCAATAAGTCAAATTGGATTATTATGCATTCTAATTTAGGTAAATTGACTTTTTCAGCAGTCTCGGACGGTTCTCATGCGGCAAAAGAGGTATATTTTAAGACGAAAGTATGAGTACCGTTCACAAGATCACTCTCAGTGTGTGTCATTATTGTGGAAAAGTCCTATGTTTTTCGAGAAATATTTGGCGAATGTTAGGACTTTTTATAGTAAAATAGGAGTAGGAATAAAATCTATAGAAATAATTAACATTAAGCGACAAATGGTAGAGAGGAGTGATGGTAACGATGTCATCGAAAGGATAGTCGGTTGGCGAAGGAATTCACTACATACAACTTAATAAAAGAATAGTTGATTATATGATAAATATACAAAGTAGGGGATGCAGTCATGATTTTCAAAATAATAAGGGGGGAATTACGTTGAGTGGAAAATACAAATCTATCACGATACTGATATTATTTATATTAATTATTTCGGGGTGTAGTTCTGTTATTGAATCTGAAGCTACCTCAGATGCTAGTGATGTCGTGCAGGACGAATTACTTTTATTTATTCATGACAAAGATGAGGAGTATACGGGAAGTCTGTATACGCTGGACGAAGAGCAGAATCGAGTAAGAGTTGCTACTAACGTGTTGGAAGGCCATTTTTGGATAGTACCAAACTCGGGATTAATCCTATATTTAGATGAAGAGAAAGAACTCTTTTTGTATAAGGATCAAAATACGACGAATACTGTTGCAACAGAGGTTGATGGTTTTTCAGTGGAAATTTCAGCGGATGGATCGACGATAGCCTATTTGCGAGAAGATGTGTTTGATTTGTACATTCAAAATATTGGTGGAGAGCAAGTGGAAGATCGTCAAAGAATTGCTACAGATGTGAGTTATTATAACTTTGATTTGTCTTCTGATGGAAGTTTCCTTTACTACTTAGACGACGGCGGTCGATTAGTTGTGAAAGAAGAAGGCGAGAGCGATGTTGAAATAGCTCAGAGTGTTATTGACTACCGAATTAGCGCGCAGAACCAATATGTATTCTATGAAAATACTCAAAATGATTTTTATGTACACACGTTTGAAGATAGTGAAAATAGAAGAATTGAAGCTAGTGATGTGTTTGACATCCAATTAACAGCAGATGAGACGATGTTGTTAATGCTTACTGACTTTAATTTTGAGACGGATCGTGGGGAATTGTTCTCATTGGACCTGGAAGATCATACGTTAAATTGGATTGCATCGGATGTGAAGCAATTTTCGACGGATCCTGCTGGAAATCATGTTTACTACTTAAATGACTCTGAGCAGTTTATGTTAAAGTCGTTGACCGATGATCAAAATACGACGATCGCTTCGGACGTGACGTCGTTCCAAGTGTCACCGGATTCAGAACAGGTCATTTATACGGATGAACTGAACAATCTTTATTTGAAAAATAGAGGAGACGATGCGCCCGACGAATTGTCCAATGATATTTTATCCTCTTACATTACGAATGACACGGTTTATATTTTGAACTCGGCACACACGCTGTCTTCGATTGATGATGAGAATAACTTAGTGGAAATTGCTAAAGACGTGAAAGATATAACGATGTCTCCAAATGAATCCGTATTAGCTTTTGTAACAGATGAGGACAAACTATTTTTGAAAATAGGAAGCTCGGATGCTGTGGAAAAACTAGGTGATGTTAATGATTACTCGCAAATTTATTTATATGACTATTTGTTGTATCACAATTTGCTTTCTATCGATGACATCGCTGGATATTGGGAATTTAGTAATGGTATGTTGTTTGAAGTAGCTACTGATGGTGAATGGACAATTCATGAATTTGGTGATTTTGAAAAATATGAAATTATTTCTGATGTAAGCGTGGAAGGGGATACACATTCAACTGGAACGTTTTATTTTGATGATAACAGCAGATCAGATTATGTCGAATGGAATGGCAGTGATGAACTTATTTTCGAAAGCGATTCAGCGAAAGCAACTCGGATTTCTCGAGAAGAATTAACTAACAAATTGGCAGTTCTTGAAGAGGAAATGGACGAGCGAATCGTGGCATTTGAGGAAGAAGAAAGAATTGCACAAGAAGAAGAGGAAGCAAGACTAGCACAAGAGGAAGAAGAGAGAAAAGAAAGAGAAGAAGCCGCACTAAAGTATGAAGAAGCGGATAGCTTAGGTTACTATTTTTCCTATGAGTATATTGTTCTTCCCGCTGGTACTCCTTTCTATGAATATGCAAATACGGAAGCAGTTGCGCTAGGCGAAACAGAAGAAGTCTTGGATATTTATGTGTACGATTTCATTGTAGATGAACAATACAATGTGTGGTTAGAGGTGAACGGCACGTACGACCAACTTTGGATCCTTGCCGACGAAGACTGGGAAATAACATCAACAACTTATTAACTGCTAGAGTGGTTCATGGGGACGGTTCTCATGCGGCAAAAAGAGCCGAAATTTTGCTTATTCTGCATTAATATAGAATTAAAGTTAAAGTCAAATCCCTCAACTTCTATTTAGTTGAGGGATTTTTCATTCCACGCCATTGTGATACAGCAACTTATCTTGCATCTTGAGATAAATGCTCTTTTTCATTTCCCACCTTATCGACTGTTACATGGGGAATGTCGATGGTATATCCTTCTAAGTAAAGTCCGATCTGATAGTCTGATGTAAGTCTTTCTGAATCTTAACGAGGTTTAGAACTGATGCCTAGTTAAGTAAATAGATTAAGGTATACCTATTCTATTAACTCATGATCAAGATAAAATCGAGTAGAATAACTATGCATTCTACTCTCGCAATGATCATTTTAAAGTAGGTTCATTCATAATAACGAAGGTTATGTGCAACATGTACGTTCTTGGAAAGGGACTAATTAAATCATGCGATGTTTCCTCTACCTATATAGAGACTATTTTGTGACGAGACGATATCAGCGAATTCCCTTCACACTTTTGTTAGGAAATTCCCTCTTGTAAAAACTTCCTCATCATCGGCAAATATGTTTCTGCTTCTTCAGCGTGAGGGGAGTGTCCGCTATTCTCGAAGATGACGAACCTGCTGTGAGGAAGGTTCGCGTGAATGGTCTCTGAACAGATGACGGGTGTGACCCAATCATGTCTACCTACCGTCACGAGCGTATCGTTTTTGATAGTGGGAAGCTGATTTACAATGTCGTACTTAGGCTTATTATAACGAAATGCATCGTTGTGCGTTTCAAAGTGAAAGTAGATGGACTCTAAGCGTTCTTTTGCTTTTTGCTCATCAAACTCTACGGTGTAAAGTGGCATGATCGACCAAAACATCTCTTTTAACTCTTCGTCGGAGTGGACTTCACCGTGGAACAAACGAAGAATTCTTTCTTCGTTAATACCTGGTAAGTTACTTTCCAGAGCGCGATCAATCGATAGTTGATTAAAATCGCTATTTGCTGCAGTATCTCGCAGGACGATTCGTTTCAGATGGTTCCCGTAACGAAGCGCATATTCGAGGGTAAGGAAGCCTCCATACGATCCACCGAGCATATGCACCTTTTCTTCTCCCATTAAGTGCTCTCGCAGAGCCTCGATATCCGCGGTCCATTGCTCATGTGTGAAAGGTCGCTTTCCTTCTGATCTTCCAGAGCCCCGCATGTCCATGAAAACGAGCTGGAACTCATCTGTCAAAGAAGAGAACGATTGGATATCCGAGCGACAATCACTGATTCCTGGAGCTCCATGGATAAAAAAGATCGTTTCTCCATTTTTGTTCCCATGCACTTCATAGTAGATTTTATTATCGTTTAGCGTAATGTACATTGTTAGTCTCCTTTCTAGTACCGATTGTTAAATATTAATGTTGGAAACTATCTTATCCTAGTTCTGCCAACCTTACTTTTTCCTCACTACTTTCGGGTCTAGAGCATCCCGCAATCCGTCACCGAGGAAATTGTATGCCAATACGATAAGCGTAATCGCCACACCCGGTAATATTCCGAGAATAGGTGCTGTCCATATATACTGCTGAGCATTTTGAAGCATGTTCCCCCATGTAGGAGTCGGTGGCTGAATTCCGAGTCCGAGATAACTGATTGCACTCTCTGTTAGGATCGCCCAGGCAATACAAAGAGTTCCGGCAACAATGATGGAGGGATAAATTTGTGGGATAACATATCGTATTAAAATCCGTAGTGGCGAAGCTCCGGCTGCATTGGCAGCTTCCACGAACTCATACTGTTTCCATTTCAATGTTTCGCCATAGACTACTCTTGCAATTTCCATCCAAGAAGATACAGCGATGACGATCACAACCATGACAGGGCTTGTGCCAAGTACGGTCAAGGCAACTAGAACAAAGAAAAAGTTTGGTATCGCCATCATTGCTTCTGTAATTCTCATTAAAATCGATTCGACTACTTTATTGAAGAATCCGGCACACGCTCCAACAACAACTCCGAGGAAAACGGAAAACAGCATGGAGGTGAGTCCGACTAAGAGTGTCACTCTGCCGCCATGAAGGATCCTTGCCAAAACGTCCCTTCCTATTTCATCTGTTCCCATAGGTGTCTGTAAGCTCCAACCTGTAAGAGCCCCATGGGTAGTCAATGCCTCAGGACTCACTCTCCAAATAAGCGGACCTATAAAGACTAGCAAATGAAGCGCAATGATAAATAGGAAGGCTGCGAATGCAATATTATTTTTGCGCAACCTACTGAAGACAGTAGACTTTACCTGCTTTTGTTTAGGTGTTGGAACTGTGTCGATCAATGTGGAAGCAGACTTCATCATTTTCACCTCATTTAGCTAGACATTTTTTACCCTTGGGTCTATTTTTGAGTAAACGAGATCGACAAGTAAATTACACACGATCACGACGATTGTTACAAACATGGTAACTCCCATGACCAATGGGTAGTCTCTTCCTTGCGCTGCTTGAATAATTAATGAGCCAATACCTGGCCAACCAAAAATGGCTTCTGTAATGACAGCCCCACTAAGCAAACGCGGAATTAACACGCCAATAATGGAAACTACCGGAATTAATGCATTTTTAAGCGCATGGACGTAAATGACATAGCGCTCTTTGGCACCTTTTGCCCTTACAGTTCGAATATAGTTTTGGTTGACTACTTCTAACATAGAAGAGCGAGTGAAACGGACAATGTTAGGTAATATAGTGGTAGATAAAATTAGCACTGGCATGAAAAGGTAGCTTAACCATCCGAGGAGGGAGAAATTCTCACCTCTTGCATCTGCCCCAACTCCAGAAGAAGGTAACCATCCAAGCTGAACAGAAAATAATAAAATGAGCATTAAACCGAGCCAAAAAGCAGGGATGGATAATCCGATTACACTAATAAAATTGATGGCATGATCTCGGAGGCTTCCTCGTTTCACGGCAGAGATGATCCCAAACAAGATACCAAAAGAAACGGCGAACAAGATAGTAAATAATGTGAGTTCAATGGTGTAAGGGATTCGACTTAAAATCCGTTCTAGGACGGGTTCGCTCGTAGAAAAGGAGACACCGAAATCACCAGTCACAGCACTACCAAGCCATTGAGCATAACGAACCACTACAGGCTCATCCAATCCGAGTTGCGTGATAATCGCCTGTCGTTCTGCTTCTGAGGCATCCATTCGCATCGCAGCGGAAGGTCCGCCAGGTGCTAGATTGATAAGAAAAAAGGTAATTACGGAAACGATAAGTAGTAACACAATGCTTTGGCCGAGGCGGTTCAGCAAAAAACGGCTCATACGACTGCATCCCCTTTTTGATCAATTAGGAAGGGCCATCTCCATTCCCTCGTATCTGGCGGAGATGGCCCTAAGAATATACGTGAAAATACTACGTGTTGCAGGGAAAATGTTGTAAGAAATTAAGTCAAATCTAATTTTTCCGTGCAAGACAAGCGACTCTTATTCTTGTAAATACCACTCGTTTATATAATGAAGCGCATCGCCAAAAGCGAGTTCAGGGACACCTTGCAAGCTGTCTATTCTGATCTGAGCTTCCTGTGGATACCATAAGAATAGGTACGGTTGTTCTACTGCCATTAATTCCTGAAGTTCTTGATAAATCTCGACTCTATCCGCTACTTCACTTTCTTGCGATCCGGCTTCTAACAACGCGTCCATTTCGTCATTTTGATAACCAGGAATATTATTGCCTGTCCCTGCATTTGAGGAATGAAGGTAAGCGTATAAGTCAGGATCTGCTGGGTATCTCCACCAGTTCAGACTCATTTCATAATCTCGATCAATCACAACTTTATCGATCATCGTATTCCATTCCATCGTTTCGAGGTTTATATCAAATCCAACCGCAATTAAATACTGTTGAACAAGCTGAGAGATGGGCTCCAAGTCACCTTGAATACCAATTTCAAAATCGATTTCAAACGTTTCCCCGTCTCGTTCAAGAATCCCATCCTCATTTTGTTCCCAACCAGCTTCAGCTAGAAGCTCAATAGCGCGATCAGGATCGTACTCAAGTCCTGGAACGTCTGGGTTATAATATTCCTCTAAGGCAGGGGCAATACCATGATTGGCAATGGTTCCAAATCCTTGTAACGTCGTATCGATTATATTTTGGCGGTCAATCGCATGGACCATCGCTTGACGAACTTCCGTATCTTGAAAACGTTCATCTTCTTGGTTTAGACTGATCCAAAAGAAGCGTGGTGTTTCTCGGGATAAGACATCTATGCCTTCTGTATTTTCTAATTGTTCGACAGAAGCTAAATCATCCAAAGCGAAAATGGAAAGTTCGCCACTCATGATTTGTGCAACGTGCGTGTTTACGTCAGAGAGGACGCGGTATTCCACTTCATCTAGCAGGGCAGTTTCTCCGTGGTAATCGTCGTAGCGTTCTAGCAAGACGCTTTGTCCGGAAGTGTACTCACTCATTTTGAATGGTCCTGTTCCAATTGGATTGTCCTTGTTAAAGGAGTTAACACTCCACGGATCTTCTTCTCCTTCAAAAATATGCTTCGGAATGATCTCCGTGTTAAAACTCAAGTAAGCTGGCATCGCCGCAACGGGAGAATTCATATGGAAGATAACCGTGTGATCATCGACGGCCTCCACTTCATTTACTTCATTAAAGTAAGAAGAGTTATTTGCTCCTAGCTCGTCATTTAACGTAATTTCGTTAAATGTGAAGGCCACGTCTTCAGCTGTGAAAGGTTCTCCATCGTGCCAAAGAACATCATCTCTCAGGTGAAAGGTCCATTCCAATTGGTCATCGGAAGTTTCCCAATCCTCGGCTAAATCTCCTTCTGGGACAAGGTCTAAGCCTGGCTTTGTCAGACCGGAGAAGAGAACTCGGTTAATGACGTTTGACTCTGCAAACGCATTTGGGTGCCAAGGGTTAAACGTTGGATCAGCTACGATAGGAATGGATACTCGGCCTCCAGGCTCACCGGCTGCTACCTCAGAATCGTTCGTATTCGTCTCACTGTCATTTGTGTTGTTCCCATTAGTTTCGGAGCTTTCATTATTAGATGCTCCAGCGTTGTTCGTAACGTCTCCGTCATCATTGTTGTCGAAGGAACACCCTGCTGCCAAAAACAGAAGAGAAGTTATTGAGAACGCTATCCACAGAACCTTTTTCATCGTGTTTTCCTCCTTTTTATTTTGCCCAAGTTTCTTCACAAATGCGGAAGATGTTTCCGCCAACTACTTTACGGACATCTTCTCTGGAATACCCATGTTTTACTAACCAGCGGACAATATTTGGAAACACTTCGGAAGGGTTTTCTAACCCTTTGACATAGTCGACTTTTTCAAAGCTAGGTCCCTTATGAGAGCTTGCTATGGAAAGTTGTCGGGAGAAAACGTTGTGCAGAGCGACGTGGTCACCGAAAAGTGTATCTGTGCCAAATGCAACATGATCAATACCTACAAGGTCTACGAGGTATTCAAAGTGCTCCATGAAAGACTCAATATTATGCTTTGGGTGGTTAGCGGTAATTGTTGTATGAGGAGCGGCTTCTACTGCGATGACACCGCCTTTCTCTGCACAAGCTTTAATGACGTGATCGGGCTTCATACGATTCGTGTTCCATAAAGATCTTGCTCCTACATGAGTCATCGAGATTGGTTTCGTACTTGTTTCGATCGTATCTAATGCTGTTTGATCACCGGAATGAGAGACATCGATGGTGATTCCAAGTTTGTTCATTCGTGCTACCGCTTGCTTGCCAAACACCGTTAACCCGCCGTCATTGGGTTCGCGGAGTCCTGCACCAAGTTGATTAGCTTCAGAGTAGGCAATCCCCATACACCGCACACCGAATCCGTATAACACATCGAGGCGATCCAATTCATTTTCAATCATGGTAGATGCTTCTAAAGAAGCGACAAAAGCTACCTTTCCTTCTTTTTTGGCACGGTATAAGTCACTTATTCGCTCCGCTTTAATGACCATATCCTGATGAGCGATGTCGCTAAAGCGAATACCTAAATCGTGAATCACGTCAGACCATTTCCAACCAGCCTGTGACGTAATCATCGCAGTGCCATCCATGAAATTTTCGAAAATCACGTCCATACCGGAGACACTCACACCTTCATAGCCTGTCCAATCACGGCCTTGGCGGCGGAATTCGAAAATTTGTGAGACATCTTCCGGACAAATAAAGGTGTGTTCGTGCATGGAGGCAATGTTTTCTTCATCTAGTATCTTTCTTACTTCTTCTTCTTGCTCCTCACTTACTTCATAGTGATAAGCGGGAACTCTCTCAATTTCTTTCGCTAGCTTATAGGGTTGATAATCTACACCTTCTTCTAAATACTGAAATGATTTGTAGCCATCATATTTTTTGGCATTTGCGACTTTTTGAGTTTTCATAGATTTACAGCTCCTTTGTCATTTTTCGAGATGCGTTCTTTCAAAGATTCTCCCTCTTCCAAAGGGTAATGGCACGCTACGTGATGACCGGGGCGAATCTCTTCTAGTTCGGGCAACAGTTCTGCGCATTTCTCAGTGGCTAGTGGGCAACGTGTTCGAAAGCGACATCCAGATGGTGGGTTTATTGGGGAAGGGACCTCCCCTTTTAGCACAATTCGTTCTCTTCTTGCAGCTGGGTCAGCATCGGGCACCGTAGAGAGCAACACAGCGGTATACGGATGTGCAGGATGGTCGAATAAATCATCTGTACCAGATAATTCAACCAATTTTCCCAAATACATCACTCCGACTCGATCGGAGATATGTCTGACGACGTTCAACCCGTGTGCGATAAATAATAACGTAAGTCCTAGTTCCTTTTTTAAACGAATTAATAAATTAATAATCTGTGATTGCACGGAGACGTCCAAAGCGGATACAGGTTCATCTGCTACGATGAATTCAGGATCAAGGGCAAGGGACCTGGCAATGCCGATTCTCTGACGTTGCCCTCCAGAAAATTCATGTGGGTAATTATCGATTCGATCAGGATCGAGCCCTACGAGTGCAAGTAATTCCTTTATTTTTTTTGTTCGGGCATCGCCAGTAGCGAGCTTGTGAATGGTTAACATTTCTCCAATGACTTGTCCCACCGTAAAGCGAGGATTGAGGGAGCCAAAGGGGTCTTGATAAATCATTTGTACATGCTTTCGATAGGAGCGAAGTTCTTTTTTGGAGAGATCTGTGAAATTAACATCTCGCAAAAATACTTTTCCGCCAGTAGGTTCTTGCAACCTCAATAAATTTCTACCTAAAGTAGATTTACCGCAGCCTGATTCTCCAACAAGACCAAGTGTTTCTCCTTTATAAATCTTAAAAGAAATGTCATCCACAGCTTTCACGACCTCAGGAGGACCGAAGATTTTCTTCTTTTTTAACGGAAAGTATTTCTGCAAATGCTCTACTTGGATCAGAACTTCTTCTGAAGATGGAGGAGTCTGGGTGTGGTCGGTTCCATGGACGACATTCATGTTGTTTCTCCCTTCTCCAGTGTTCCGTTTCGCACTTCTTCCGCGTGCCAACAAGCGGCAAGGTGACCATAGTGATTTTCTAGTGGAGGCTCGACTTGTACACATTTTTCGGTTTTATAATGACATCTTGGCGCGAATCGACAACCAATGGGCATGGAATGAATTCCAGGAAGCGTACCTTCAATGGAAGGAAGTTCGACGCCTCGTTCACCAGACATTTTCGGTACAGATTCTAACAACCCTTTTGTATAAGGATGGAGCGTCTGCGAGAAAAGCTCTATGGTAGGAGCTACCTCAACAATTTTGCCCGCATACATGACGATAATGCGATCGGAGACTTCTGCTGCGACGCCAATATCGTGGGTGATCAAAAGAATCGACATCTCCATTTCTTGTTTAATTGTTTTTAGTAGCTCTAAAATCTGTGCTTCAATCGTCACATCGAGAGCCGTTGTCGGTTCATCTGCAATGAGTAAATCAGGTTCACAGCCTAGTGCGATTGCGATCATGACGCGTTGACGCATGCCACCGGATAGCTCATGAGGGTATTGTTTGAGTCTTTCTTCCGGCTGATTAATACCAACCAACTCGAGTAACTCAATCGCACGTTGTTTCGCTTTTTTACCTGAATAGGAACGATGAAAATAGAAAGTTTCCATGATTTGTTTGCCGATCGTAAACACAGGATTCAATGCAGTCATTGGTTCTTGGAAAATCATCGATATTTTTGATCCGCGAATGGAACGCATATCTTCATTAGATAAGGATGCGAGATCTTTGTCTTGAAAATGAATACTTCCGTCGATAATTTCGCCGTTTTCAAAGTCAACAAGACGCATGATACTGAGAGATGTTACGCTCTTTCCACTACCAGATTCTCCGACAATGCAGACCGTTTCTCCTTTGTTTACTTCGAATGAAATATTATCCACAGCTTTGACGAGCCCTTGCTCCGTCCGGTAGCCGGTTACAAGATTTTCAACTTTTAGTAATGGTTCCATCAGAAGCCTCCTTACTTAAGATCAATGAGATTCTGTAGCCAGCATCTCGGGACGTTTGACTGGAAAAGATAGTTTTGAGGAAAAGCGCTGTACTTTGTATTTACTTTCAAACAGTAAATCAATTTTCTCAGTCGCAGCGCTCTCCGTTAACCTATAGCTCGGCCCGGCAATGGAAAGAGAAGCAATGACTCGATGTTGTGAATCGAATATTGGCACTGAGACCGCACTCACATCAGGAAATGTTTCGCCGGAGGAAAACAACCATCCTTGGTCTCGAATAACTTGTAGCTTATCGAAAAAAGATTGGTGATCAGAAGTAGCGGGATGTCCAGATTCTTTGCCCATTTGATATACTTCTTCCTGCACCTCAACGGGTAGAAAAGCAAGTATCGTTCTGTGTGAAGCGCCGATGTAAAGAGGGGACCGGCGTCCAATTGATTCAGCAAACCGTACATTTTGGTGACTTTCCGTGATCTTAAAATAAAGGCCGTAGAAATCATCAAGAATCGTAAAGACGACACTCTCCTCAGACTGATTTGTGAGCTCCGACATGATTGGTTCCAAAAGTTCTGTGATTTTAAGGTTGTCATCCATGATTCGACTAAATTCCAAAAATTTAAGCCCAAGCTCGTACTCTTTTGAATCCTTGTTCTGATAAATATAGCCACTCCTTTCAAATGTCGAAAGGATGCGATAGACGATACTATGGTTAATTTCCAACTCGCGGGCAAGTTCTCGCAATTTCCACTTCGGTTTCTCAGAGGTGAAAAATTCTAACACCTGGAGTGACTTCTCTAAAGTTTTTAAACTCATGTACCAACCCCCCATATTTATGAATTTAGTGGTTCTTAAATAGAACCGTTGTTTCTTTTTATTTTCAAACATAGTTTATAGTGCGATTCAATAAAAGTCAAACTATTTTGAAAAGTGAGTATATTTAGTTCGTGAGATTTTATAACAATAGTAAAACAGAAATATATGGAGTAAATGAAAGAAAAAAGCATTTCGGGGTTTTGTAGCCTTATTAATGGTTTCAATCGTCATTCCTTTTTCTTTTCTAACTTTGACGAATCGCTCCCCAATCAAAATGAGCCATACGGAGGTCCGTATGGCTTGAAGTATATTAGAATTTACTGTCAGTTTTTATATAGCCGTTTTCTCTTATCCATGTGTCTGTTTTCTTCTTCTACATTCGAGTTCCGGAGCAATTCGTTAATTGCCTGGTGAAGTGTCTGGTAGGTGGAATACTTAGATAAGTGAGTGTATCTGCTATGAATGGACGGGACAATTTTTGGATGAATGCCTGAAAGAAACACTTCGACACCTAGTAACTTTAAGGTGCTCAACAGCTGTTCAATAATGTAGGCAAGTTGTTCGTCGATGGTATGCAACGAAGACAAGTCTATGGCTAGGTATTGAATGTTTAAATGACGGCATTGTTCTAATGTGTGATCAATGATAATATCTTTTTGGTCTTCTGTATTGATCGATAGAAGCGGTAGGATTCCTACTTCTTTTGTCATTGGAATGATATTGATGGTCATCTCCTTGATCATTGCTTCTCGTTCTTCTTGTTGTTTCACCTCTTCCGTAACATCCTCAATCTGAGTCATGACAAATTCAATCTCATTTTGTTCATCGTAATGAATTTTTGTCTGTACTCTTAACACCATTTTCCGGCCTTTCCACTCCATATGAACTTTCCTGAAAATCATGTTTTGTTTAGCTTTCATCGCTTTAGAAGTCACACGGTTCTCAGATGTCGTGTTAGGAAAAATCTCATGAAGATGTTTCCCGTGCAATTCTTCAAAGGTCACATCGAATAAGTTCAAGTAAGATTCGTTCGCATATAATATGTGTAAATCTTTGTTCGTAATAATAATACTCTCTTCAAATAAATCCATCATTTCTTTAAACATTTGAGTCTCCTCTTTTATTTAACATTCTTCCTAACAATACCCAAAATATAGGGGGGGTGAAACACAATTAGGGTGGTGCTTGCCACTCCACAATTGATGTTGAGCGATAAGTAAGGTTAAATCCGAACACCTTTGCCTAAGGATTTACCTTCTATTATTTGGATTAAAATAAGGTTTAAAAAAAGCTTGCTTTTATTTGAAGAGTTGTGATAGATTCATATTATGTAAGCGCTTTATATTTTTTATTGACCTAAAATGTAAACGTTTAGATTTTGTCGGGCGGTGGTTTTTGTGAAGAAGAAAAAGACAACGATTTTGGATGTAGCTAGTCTTGCCAATGTCTCTGTGGCGACGGTGTCGAGGGTTGTAAACAAGCAAGGCGGGGTCAAGCCCCGTACAGAGAAGAAGATTCTTGAGGCCATTGCAGAGCTTGGTTATGTTCGCAATGCCATTGCGAGAAGCATGGTGCGTAAGGAGACTAAAACGATCGGTGTTCTGATTCCCGACATTACGAACCCCTTTTTCTCAAGGGTTATTTCCGGCATTGAGCGGGAGGCTGTCAGACGCGGCTATCACACGATTTTGAGCAGTTCACAAGATTCAGAGGATATTGAACGTAATGTGCTGGACAATTTTCTCGAACGGGGTATTGATGGCTTAATTATTACAACGTCCAATGAATACGGACAACATCTTGAACGGTTTATGGACTCGGATATCCCGGTAGTTGCCGTGGACCGTCAGCTTCATCATTATGAAGTGGATACGGTGCTTTCCGGTAATCGCGAAGGTGCCTATGAAGCCATTCAGCATTTGACCAATCAGGGCTTTCGTAAAATCGCCATCATACGTGGCCCGCAGTCAACAACACCAGGGCTTGAGCGTTACAGAGGCTACAAAAAAGCACTGAATGATCACGGCATTGACATTGTGGAGGAGTGGATTGTTGATGGGGATTTCGGTGAAGAGAGTGGGTATCAGGCTGCACGGACACTCTATTCGCTTGAGGACAAGCCGGATGCGGTTTTTTCATCCAATAACTTGATGAGTATGGGGGCATTAAAAGCCATGAATGAGCTGCAATGGGAGATTGGGAAGGATCTCGGATTTATTGGATTTGATGATATTGATATTTCCACCTTCCACAAGCCGAACTTAACGATGATCGCGAGAAATATGCAGCATCTCGGTAAGGTGTCTTTCGATTACTTACGAGCACGTATGGATGACGAGAACGAATTCAAACACAAACGGGAATATATTATGTCGCCATCCCTGATTATTCGGGATTCATCCAAACGACCATAATAATATTTTCAATATTCTAAAATGTAAACGTTTAGATTTTCACAAAGGAGGCAGATTTGAATGAAAAAATCAGGAATATTGCATCCGGAATTGGTTAAATTAATCGCGGAAACTGGACATATGGAAGAGCTGGTGGTCACAGATGCAGGACTGCCGATACCGGAGGAGGTCAATACCCGCATTGATCTCGGGTTAAAGGAAGGCATGATTCCTTTTCTGGAATTGCTGGATGAGGTATTGAAGGAATTCTCCGTGGAGAAGATCATTCTCGCGGAAGAAATAAAAGCGAAGAGTCCGGATATGGAACAGGACATTCTGAAACGATTCAAAGGGATCGAAGTTGCCTATCTGCCACATGATGATTTCAAACAGCGCACGAAACAGTCCCGTGGACTGATTCGCTCAGGTGAATTCACACCTTATGCCAACGTCATACTAGTTGGAGGCGTTGTTTACTAAAGGATTCTCGGTATAAAGGGGGTGACAATTTGAGTTTGTTAACACTGAAAGATGTTCATAAAAGCTTCGGTCCAGTCCAAGTGCTGGAAGGAATCGATTTTGAATTGAACAGGGATGAAATTGTTGCACTGCTCGGTGAAAATGGTGCCGGGAAATCGACGCTGATGAAAATCATTGCCGGTGTTCATTCGCCCTCAAGCGGGAAACTTTTGCTTGAAGGAAAAGAAGTCGCCATTCAGTCACCGAAGCATTCACAGCAGCTTGGAATCAGTATTATTCATCAGGAATTTAATCTATTGAGAGACATGAGTATCGCTGAGAATATCTTTCTCGGCCGAATGAAGAAGAATCGTTTTGGTACGGTCGATTGGAAGCGGATGTTCAGTGAAACAGAAGTACTTCTGAAACGAGTGGGAATTGGCCACCTTTCCCCAAAGCAACTGGTCATGGAGTGCTCCATTGCCGAGCAGCAGCTTATTGAAATTGCCAAAGCGTTGTCATTTGATGCAAACATTCTCATTATGGATGAGCCAAGTGCGACGCTGAATAATGAAGAAACCGATAATCTGATGCAACTGATGAAGGAGTTGAACGAACAGCACATCGGAATTATCTTTATCACCCATCGGCTTGAAGAAGTGTTTCGTGTGGCAGATAAAGCAGTCGTTCTCCGAGATGGTCACCTGATTGGCGAAAGGCGTGTTACGGATACGGATAAAGACGAAATCATATCGATGATGGTTGGACGTGAATTGAAAGATATTTATCCCGAGCGGAATATCCAGTCGGGAGACAATCTGCTTGATGTCTCATCCCTTTCTGTGAAAGGAAAGCTGCACGATGTTAATTTGACCCTGCGTAAGGGTGAGATTCTAGGCGTTGCCGGATTGATGGGATCCGGGCAGACCGCTTTATCGAAAGCGATGTTCGGCTTATTGTCCATTGAGTCCGGAGAGGTAAGGATCAACGGCACGTCGGTCCGTTCCCCGCAGCAGGCCATTTCGGAAGGCATTGCACTTCTGACCGATGACCGAAAAAGTGAAGGACTGGTGCTGGAACTGTCGGTGGCCGAAAATATCCTGATGCCGAATTACAGAACGATTTCCAACAGAGGGTATTTGCCGAAGAAAAAAATGAAAACGATTGTCAATCAGTGGATCAAGGAGCTCTCTATCAAAACATCTACTCCTGAAGTGGAAGTGAGAACGTTAAGCGGCGGCAATCAACAAAAAGTGGTTCTGGGAAAATGGCTTGAAACAAAGCCACAGGTGCTGATTCTCAATGAACCGACGCGAGGAGTTGATGTGGGTGCAAAGTCAGAAATCTATAAATTGATTAAGAATCTGGCGGATGAGGGGATGGGTATCATCTTGATTTCGTCGGAAATGCCTGAAATTCTCGGTCTTTCCCACAGGGTATTGGTCATGAACGAAGGTCGTATTACCGGGGAGCTCGATATCCATGAAGCAACCCAGGAAAAAATCTTTGCGTATGCAGTTGGCGGTGAGAATGGATGAATGATCGTTTATTACAATCAGCCTTATTTCTCGATAAGTTTCGTGTATTAATTATCTTCATATTATTACTGTTTGTAGCGAGTATGGTTTCCGATGTATTTTTCACAGTGACGAATCTGATGAATGTCCTTCGACAGGTGTCTATCGTCGGCATTATTGCCGTGGGGATGACACTGGTCATTCTTACTAGTGGGATTGATTTATCCGTCGGCTCGGTGATGGCAGTCACAGGAGCTGTGGCGGCAGGGATTCTCACGGCGGGTTTCCCGTTGCCTGTGGTGATTGTCTTAACCTTGGTTGCAGGTCTCGTGATCGGTGCATTTAACGGCGTGGTGATTGCAAAAGGGAATGTGCCACCGTTTATTGCAACATTGGCCATGATGGTCATTGCCCGGGGTGTCACCCTGGTCATTACCGGAGGAAGTCCGACGGTGATTTCGGATGCGACGTACCGTTTTATCGGTGGTGGGAGGATATTGGGGATCCCGTTTCCAGTCATCCTGATGCTAGGGATCATAGCTGTGATGTACTGGGTGTTGAAGAACACGACATTCGGCCGAAATATTTATGCCGTTGGTGGTAATGAAGAGGCGGCGCGGTTGTCAGGGATTAACGTGACGAAGATTAAAATCAGCGTTTACGCCCTGACCGGTATGTTTGCAGCGGTCTCTGCATTAATCTATACATCGCGACTCATGAGTGCACAGCCGAATGCCGGACAAATGCTTGAGCTGGATGCGATTGCAGCAGTCATTATCGGGGGTACTCGGTTAACTGGAGGTAAAGGGGGTGTCATCGGAACGCTGATTGGTGCATTGATTATGGGGGTTCTGGACAATATTTTGAATCTGGCGAACGTTTCGCCATTCTATCAAGACATCGCAAAAGGTTTAGTCATTCTGGTAGCAGTCCTTCTTGACAGTAAATTATCAAAAATAGGAAAGTAAATGGAGGAGATTTAGAATGAAAAAGAATTGGGTCGTTACGCTGATGATGGGTTTGGTTGTCTTAATGCTGGTCGCTTGTGGGGATAATGGAAATGCGAATGATGGTGTAGCCAATGATCCGTCAAATAATGACGAGTCGAATAATAACTCCGAGAACAATGATGACGAGAATAATGATGCCGCGGTTGAAGGGGATGGAGAATTCACAGTGGCACTTGCTATGAACACACTGGCCAATCCGTTCTTCGTGGATCTGAATGACGGTGCGTTGGAAACGGCGGAAGCTGAGGGGATTAATGTGATTTCATCGGATTCTCAGGGTAATACTGGACAGCAGTCTTCCGACGTGGAGAACCTTTTGATTCAAAATCCAGATTTGCTGATTTTAAATCCGGTGGACAGTGATGCAGCGGCGCAAATCGTCATGATGGCTAATGAACAGGGTGTACCGGTCATTACCGTGGACCGTCAAGCAACCGGCGGAGAAGTACTTGCCCACATCGGTTTTGATGCTCTTCGTTCCGGTAACATTGCAGGGAATTATGTCACGGATGCTTTGGGTGGCGAAGGAAAAGTTGTAGAAATTCAGGGTATTCTCGGAACCAACGTTGGACGTGACCGAAGTCAAGGCTTCAATGACCATGTCAGTGAGTTTGACGGCATTGAAATCATTGCTGCACAATCAGCGAACTTTGACCGAGGGGAAGCATTGAATGTCATGGAAGATATTCTACAGGCGAATCCTGATATTGATGCTGTTTATGCCGCGAATGATGAGATGGTTATGGGTGTACTTTCAGCTGTTGAATCAGCAGGACGTCTGGATGAAATGGTTTTGATCGGGACCGACGCGATTGATCCTGTGATGGAAGCAATTGGTGAAGGACGTATTGAAGCAACAATTGCAGAACCACCATATTTCCTGGGTCGTGATGCCATGCTGACTGCCCTAGAGATTCTTAACGGGGAAGAAGTCGATGAGATGATTACCCTTGAGAATCAGCTTGTGACAGAAGAGAATGTGGATGAAATCGAAACAAGGTAGGTGAGGACATGAGTAAGGTTGTTGTTGTCGGAAGTTATGTGACAGATTTGACTGCACGTACCCCGAAAATGCCCCGTCCTGGTGAAACGGTCCTTGGAGGACCGTTTCAGATGGGACCCGGTGGCAAAGGCGGGAACCAGGCAGTTGGTGCTGCAAGGCTAGGTTCAGAAGTGACCATTTTGACCAAGTTGGGGAAGGATCTCTTCGGTGACGATGCATTAAATAATTTTAATCAGGAAGGCATCAACACATCGTATATCATCCAGACCAAGGATGAAGCGACGGGGGCAGCACTAATCGCGGTCGATCCACAAGGAGAGAACATGATCGTGGTGAGTCTCGGTGCCTGCGGAACGATTACCGCTGAAGAAGTGGAGAAACTTCGAGACAGCATGACGGACGCTGACGTGGTGCTCTTGCAACTGGAGACGTCCATGGAAGCCATTGACGCAACCATCCGCCTGGCTCATGAACTGGGTAAGCCCGTTGTCTTGAACCCGGCGCCTTATCAGGATATCTCTGAAGAGTTACTTGCTATGGTGGACTATATTACACCGAACGAAACGGAAGCGGAAGAGTTAACGGGTGTCCGGGTGACGGATGAGAAGACAGCAGGTGAAGCGGCGGACAAGCTGCATCAGATGGGTGTCGAGACCGTCATTATCACCCTCGGAAAAAAAGGTGTCTATCTCTCAAACAAGGAGTATGATGAACTAGTGGCCGGTGTAACCGTCGATGTGGTGGATACGACCGGTGCCGGAGATTCATTTAACGGGGCATTTTGCCACTTCTTGTCTGAGGGTGAATCGGTGAAGAATGCCTGCGGAAAAGCCAACATCGCCGCAGCCCTGTCCGTAACTAAATTCGGGACAGCACCGGCGATGCCGACAAAAGCTGAATTTGAAAAGCTCTATCACGAAGTAAACCGGTGATTTGCGACATATGTACCATTCATCCCCCTTTGAATCACATAATAGCTTCTCACCGGTTGAAAAACTCCCCCGTCCAGTTCTTGGGCGGGGGAGTTTATTTAGGTGATGCATGTGATGCATGGGGACGGTTCTCATGCGGCAAAAGAGCCGAAACCTTTGCTCAGTTTTCATTAGTTAAAAGAAACAAACAAGATAGGTGCGGCACAGGACAGAAAGCGCCAGCAAGCAAAACTGGAGTACAAGCTTACAGGTGAAAAAGCTTTTAAAAGCCGAAGATGAGCCCTCGTATAAATGACGAGTGCTAGTCTTCGGCACTTTGTGCATCATAAATTTAACTTCCTCTAACAGTTCCTCTTACCATGATTGTAGTTGATTTTCATTACGAAGTTGTTGGACATATTGGCCACACTCATAACGAATCCAACCGTGGGGACGGTTCTTGTGGTTAAAGGGGAGATATCCACATAGTAGAAAATGTACACTTCTTGAAAGAAAGTCTTCATCATCACTGGTCATTATCGTCTAATATATAAATAAACTGTTAATTGAAAAATTTAACAAGTGCAGGCTGGAACATATAGAGTAAATACAGGAATAAAAAGAATGAGAAAATAATAAAAGAGCTCTTCCTATCATTGAGCATCCGAATGCTTACTCCCAATCCTACAAACAAAGGTATCGAAGGAACAATATAATAGGCTGAATACAGGAGGACACTTTCTATAGATGTCATATCAAATGATAGATGAACTAATGCCATTGCTAAAAAACCAATGAATAATAATATTATAGGTAAAGATATTAATAGGATTAATGCATGAATCAGGAAAGATTTCATTAAATTTTTTATTATCACTCCCGCCTTTCTATTAAATTACGGAAGGATTAGACTTTAACCTTCCTCCGTATACATTTAGTTAAACCATTTTCTAAAAACGATTAGCAAGGGAAGTGTTAATACAACTGTACTCCTGGTCAAAATTTCCTTCTCCGATATTATAAGCAACACTTTGTGTCAAGAACCCTCCTAATGAGTAGTAATCCGAGAAAATGATTTATTTATAGTTTTTTTATTAAAGCTTTTTCTTAATATCGATAACATTCGCTAATATTACTAATAAAATAAATAAATTGTTGACTGCGTTTAAAAAAGGATCGCCTAAATACATTTACATGTTAAGAAATGTAAACATCCCAATAAATCCAAAAATAATAAGACAATAATCAATAAAAAAAGTTTAGTCATCGTTACTTCCATCTCTATATATTAAAAGAATAATAATAGAGTAGATTACATTTGAACTTTTGTCAAAAAAAGGATTTTAGTTGTGGGAGAAGGAAGCCCTCGTAATTGGAATGACGAGGGCTTGTCTTACATATTAATTCGGTCTTCCGATCCACGGACTAAACGTTGGGATTTCTGTGTCATAAAATTCAGGATCAATTTCAAATATTTCTCCTGTTGCTAGACCTGACAAGGTTTCGTAAAGGTCTATATAACTTTGTTTTATTAGCATCCCACTTGATTTTTGACCAGTATGACCATATGGATGCTGTTGGCCTCGCGTCATCATCAACATTCGAGGAGGATACGTTATGAGATGGGTTTCACTTTGACATAGCTGTCGTAGTAGGCAATACCTTTTGAACCGGAGGCTATTTCGCCCATGTCGGAATCGATTACGCTGACAAGCTGATTCACTGCCTGGTCTACGGATATGGCGCTTCCTTGATAGATCAGGGCCACTTTTCGGCCTACTTGTTTCGTTACGGATGCCTTCATCGTCAGTTTGGCGTGTTCATTGAATACGTTCACGAGGTCTCCTTCAGTAATACCAGCCTTTGCGGCGAAGTCTGGATGGATGTATACCTGCATCATGCGTTCAGGAATGGCTTCGGTATGCTTGAACTGGGAATTCAATCCTCTTGAATCATGAGGAGTGAACAGCTGAAGAAAGTCGGGATTTGTTTGAACAACTGACTGTTTATGGATCGGGAGTGGCGGCAGTCCATTTTGGAGTGCTTGTTCGGAATAAAACTCGAATTTACCGGAAGGCGTCAAATAATCATGGGTATCCCAGCTGATGACTTTCTCTTCAGGGTAGTGGATTTGTTCCGCTGCTTCGTGTACGTCGTTAAAGCCAAATTGGCGACGTACATCATTGTTCCACTGCCGGTTCAGGTATTCCCGCTTGGTCAAATGTGCAGGGAAGGATGAAGGCGTGTGGAATCGCTCATCGATGCGGCAGGCCAGTCCGCTCATAATTTCAAAATCAGATTTAGCTTCGTGATAAGGTTCAATTGCTTTTTCGTTAAAAGCAAATCCCCTATGCCAGTAACTGGTGGCAATATCCTCCTCTTCAAAAAAGGTGGTGACGGGAAGTACGAGGTTCGACCACTTGGCAGTCTCAGTTAAGAACAGTTCCGCAGTGACGACAAAGGGAATGTGTTTCAAGTGTTCCCGAATTTGACTCGGCTGTGGATCCTGAATCAATGGATTTCGGCAGCTTATCCAGAGGCTTTCAAGCGGAGGGTCGAGAACAGTCCCTCCGAGGTCAATCCAGTGGTTTAAAGGAAGTATGCGATTTGTTTCTTCTAAATGCTCCTTGAAAAAGGCCGTTTGATTCTCGAAGATCCACGTGTCTGAGTGGGCGTAGTGAACGCCGGAGCCGGGTTTGCCAATCATGCCGTGAACCGCAGCGAGAGCGTTTACGGTCCGAACCATCTGCCCGCCATTCGTATGACGTTGAAAACCGAGACCGATCCAGTGAAATATTCGTGATGATGAGGCAAGAAGTTTCTTCAGTGTAGACAAGGCATCCAGGGATAGTCCGGTGTTTTCAAGAACAGCGTCCTCAGTCAAACCTGCTAGAGCCTGATGAAAGGCGTCAAATCCGTGCGTATACTTGTTGATATAGGTTTGATCTTGCAGATCATGATCAATTAGAAATTTCGCTAATTCGTTTGCAAGTAAACCGTCGAATCCAGGATTGATTTGGAAGTAATAATCCGCTAGCTGTGCGGTCTTTGTCAAAATCGGATCGATGACCACAAGCTTTGCTCCTTTTTTTCGGGCGGTTTCGAGATAGCGGATGCTGTGAATCGAAGTCACAGCGGGATTCGCGCCCCAAATGATAATCAGTTCGGCTGCTTCAAGTTGTTCGGGATCTGATGATCGGCCACAACCAAAGTCGTAGAAGGCAGCATCGAATCCAGCAGCGGCGCATGGAGAACCAACAATTCGTGTGGTCGGGCCCATGCTCGAAAAAAACTCCTCAGGTGCATAGTGACCTACAGATAAATCACCGGTATATTTATAAAGACCAATAGGAAGTAAGGAACCGTATTTCCGGTCAATATCAAGCCACTGGTCAATGATAATTTCATAGGCAGATTCCCATGAAATTCGTTCAAATCGACCGCTTCCTTTGGTTTTTTGATACATCGGGTACTTCAACCGCTCTTTATGATAGACCTGATCCACATAGGACAGTCCTTTGGCACAAATTCTTCCATTTGTATAAGGATTATCAGGATCTCCGGCGACCTTCACCAACTGGCCATTTTCCACGTGTGAAATCATACTGCATGTACTGAAGCAGTTTCTAGGACAGACTTGTCTTTTCATCTGCATCGCGCTATCCCTCCAATCCGATAATGTCACTGTATTGTAATGAATACTTACTATCGCGACTTTTCTTCTAGTATATAATAACAATATCAGGAAAAGGCCGAGTTCACACAATTGTCAGCTGTAAAGGGGGCGGGACGGATGGAACAGTATCACTTTATCATTCAGGCTGATCGCTGTATTGAGTGTTACTCATGCAGTGCTTCCTGTTATCAGGAACACCGATCAGCACAGGGGGATTTGCCGAGGCGGAAGATACAGCATCGCACGGGAGATCCGAATTATCCCGTCTATTTATCGATGTCCTGTAATCACTGCCGAAACCCTGTCTGTGTAACCATTTGTCCTAATAATAATTATACAAAACGGCGGGATGGCATCGTGGTTCATGATGATACGCATTGTGAAGGGTGTAAGCTGTGTGTGGAAGCTTGTCCTTTTGATGCCCCGCAGCTGAATCCTATTACCGGAAAAGTAGATAAATGTCACTTCTGTTACGAGCGGCTAAGTGAAGGTTTGGCGCCAGTATGTGTGGCTAATTGTCCCACGGATGCGCTGAACTATGCGAAATTGTCAGATATCGTGGCAGTGTCTGAGCGCTATAGTGGGAACGATGTACCCATATCACGATTTACTTCACCAGCCATCATCATCAAAAAGCAAACTGAATCCAAACAACATTTTCTGTAAGGTGGTCCATTATGAAAACATTGCAGGATTTTCTTCTTTCGTTCCCGTTTAAACATGTAAATCCGATCACCCCTGTTGGTGCGGAATTGATCAACTATGACAGTATCTCCTCAAAACCGTTTGACACGGGAACATCCTCCGACATACTCGTGTACCTTCCATACGTAAACGAAAACCGAAAACGTCTGTCGGATGATGATGTCCTGCAGATCATGCAGCTTCCGCAAGTGGTGGGGGTTTTGATTTATTATCCGCGTGATCTGCCGATAAGGGAACAGCTTAAGGAGATTTATGAATTGTTCAAGGTACCTGTTGTTCATTTGACGTATCCGTTAAAAGAAACGGTATTACATGAAAAAGCCTCATCGAACTATCGATTGATTCAGGACACTCACGGTACCACGATTGACGAGCTATTCCAACGGTCCCTGTCTATAAGGACGGCGATGGCTCAACCGGTTACGGTGATGGACCAGAACTTCAAATCAGTCACACGTCCATATGAGCCGGAGGCGTCATCGGACTGGATGCAATTTCTGATTCAGTCAAGGAGCAAGTGGCTACAGCTGTATTATTTTCATCCAGAGCGTTTTGTTTACGAAGCGGGTAATCAGTCCACAACGTTATCCTGTTACCCGGTGTATGTACAAGAAGAAATCCGTTATTTTCTAATCACGCCTAAAACCGACGTGGAATGGTATGGGCGTTTGCTTGAGTATTACGCGCTCCTGCTTTCTTTGGTTAGTCAGCAGGAGGAAAAAGTAGATGAGCTGCATCTGACATTCAAGAGTCATTTCCTCCACGATCTTCTATATAATAACTTCAAATCGGAACAAGCGCTGCTAGAGCAGGCTGCCACTTGGGGTTGGAATCTCAATGAACCTAACGAGCTGGTTGTTATTCGCGTTGCTGCAGGTGAGAACAGTCAACATCTTCTGCATGAAGGCTGGCGCACTGAACTATTTGATAAATTGTTGAAACGATTCAGGCAGGATCATCCTACGGGAATGATCGAACCGTTTCAGAATGATATTGTGCTGATTCTTAGGATGGGTCTAAGCGGGAGGTTAAAAGAGTATTTGCAAAAAGTGATCACACGTTATATGGAAGATTCCGAAGGTATTATTATTAAAGCGGGAATTGGGAAATGCTACCCGAAAACGAAGGAGTTAAACAAGAGTTATCAGGAAGCGATGATGGCCCTGAAGCTCGGTCATGAATGGTCACGGGAAAATAATGTGTTTCATATCGAAGATTTAGGTGTACTTCGTCTCCTTTTTTATTTGAATCAGGATCATCTGGTGGAATTCAGTTCGTCTTATCTCCAGCCCTTGATCGACTCAGATCAACAGCACCAAACGGACTATCTGGAAACACTGAAGCAGTGGATAATTCATGATACCAGTGTTCAGGATACTGCTGAAGCGATGCATTTTCATCCGAATACGCTCCGAAAAAGGTTGCAAAAGGTCAACAATCTGCTCGGTGTTGATATTTACAATCATGAGGACTTCGTGAACATTAGCATCGCCGTGAAAATTCACACTATCGATTTTTTTCAGACAAACGTCAAAAATTTGTCATGATTTCATAAAAAGCAACTTTCTCTTTTTTGAGGGGGGTTGCTTTTTTATGTGTTTTCACAATTCAGACATGTTTTCTCCTTTAATTACCATCTAACGGTGTGATGCGTCACAGTCTGTGATCATGAATAATGTGCAGAAGCACATCTTCAAACCTAGTGTAATGAACTAAACTGTAAGTAAGTTCATTTTTTCACATTCTAATAAACGTAAGGGAGGAGGGATACGATGACACAAGCAACAGATCTAGACGTTCGACCACTGATGGAAGTCCGTATTTATTATTATGACTTGTTAAGACGACTGTTCAGGCAAGAGCCGGATCAGATGCTACTGGATGAAATTAACGAAATCACTGCTGGTGAGATGCCTTTTGAAGAAGATGAATCACTACTGGCAGAAGGTAAAAAGCTTATGCAAAACACATTGTCACAAGAAGCGACTCTGGACACATTGCATTGGGATTACACCCGTATGTTTATCGGGCCTTACCGATTACCGGCACCGATTTGGGAATCAGCCTACACGAACAAGGATGGTCTTCTGTTTCAAAACGAAACGAGGGAAATTCGCCTTCATTATTTAAAATACAGTTTTTTACCTGCTCAGTATCACAAGGAGGCTGATGATCACCTAGGATTGGAACTTGATTTTATGTACCAGCTGAGTTGCATGACGAGGGATGCATATGAAAAGGAGGACTTGCTCCGTCTGATGGAGCTATTGGCGGATCAACAGTCGTTTCTGGACAGTCATCTCAGAAACTGGCTGCCTGCATTCATTCATAATGTGTCCGTTTCGGCGGATACGGATTTTTACCGTGGAGCCGTTAAGATGTTGGATGGAGTGACTGCACTTGACCAAGATGCGTTGCATGAATTAAAAGCGGAATGTCTTAAATGACGAATGATCTTCGGAGGTGATTGAAATGGCAAGTCTGGTTAAAAAAGCACTGGATAAAAAATTCAGTCGAAAGGCATTTATCGGCTGGTCAGCGGCATTAACTGCAGCAGCTGCAGCACCGACTTACGGGCTCAAGAAGATTGATTCCAAGGTGGCTGCGGAAAAGTTGGAAGAAGAAGGATACTGGGTGGCAGCGTCCTGTTGGCATAACTGCGGTGGACGTTGTCTGAATAAAGGATTTGTTGTGGACGGGATTGTAACGAAGCAGAAAACAGATGATACACATGAGGATACACCGGACTATCCGCAGCAGCGCGGTTGTGCCCGCGGACGTTCCCAACGCCATCAGGTGTTTGGTGTGGACCGGTTGAAATACCCGATGAAACGCAAGCACTGGGAACCGGGCGGAGGTAACAAGGAGCTTCGCGGCCGTGATGAATGGGTGCGTCTGGACTGGGATGAGGCTTTGGATCTCGTAGCAGATGAACTGAAGCGCGTGAAAGAAAACTACGGTAACAAATCGATTATCGGTTCGAGCCGATTGATAAATCACTATGGTGGAGCACTGGTCCGATGGGGGTCTTCATCATCAGGTGCATGGGGCAAGCCACAACAGCATATGGCAGCTAACCTTTCCTGGGGCGGCAGTGATCGTCTCGATTGGCGAAATGCCAAGCTGATTGTCATGTGGGGATCAAATCCGGCATGGAGTAACGGTGGAAATCCGCAGTATAACCTGCTTCAGGCAAAGAAAGCAGGAGCGAAATTCATCTTTGTCGATCCGTTTATTAATCCGTCTATCAAGTCACTGGATGCAGAATTTATTCCGTGTCGGCCTGGAACGGATACGGCATTGCTTCTGGCAATGGCTCATTATATGATCGAACATGATTTACAGGATCAGGAGTTCTTGGACAAATGCACCGTTGGTTTTGATCGGGACAATATGCCAGGGGGCGCTGATCCTGAAGAGAACTTCAAGGATTATGTCCTGGGGACCTATGACGGTGTTCCGAAAACTCCAGAATGGGCTTCGGAAATCTGTGGCACACCACCGGAAAAGATCCGGATGTTCGCACAGGAAATCGGTACGACGAAGCCGATGATCTTCCAATCGTCTTTTGCTCCGGCGAGAACTTACCGGGGACAGCAGTTCTGTCAGGCATTTTTGACGGTTGGCTGGATGACGGGTAACGTTGGTAAACCAGGTGCCGGTGTCTTTACATTGAACTATGCACGGAATCAAAGCTACGGTGGAAAAACCCTTGTTATGCCAGGTGGCCGTGGAATCGAAAATCCAGAAAATCCTTTGTTTCCGGGAGTGACGTTCGGTCCTTATGACGGTTACCGGTTTGCGGAACCGAAGCGTACGGATTTCCATGGGATGGCGTATACGGAAACTTATGATGCGATTTTGAACAGTGAATACACGGCGACGGTACGCGGTAAGGTTCCGTGTGATATCCGCATGATCTGGAAAGTTCGTAACGGCAGTGGCGATAATTTCCTGAATCAGTCGTCGGATATCCAAAAAGGGATTAAGGCCTTTAGAAAGCTTGATTCGATTATCACGAACGACATTGTGCTTTCCACCATATCCAAATACGCAGATATCGTCCTCCCGGCAACGACTGAATGGGAAAAAGAAGGGCGGATCAACACAGGAAACCCTGAAGCGATTTTTATTGCCAACAAGGTAACGGAACCGCTTTTTGAAGCGCGAACCGAAGAGTGGATGGAAATTGAGCTGGGCAAGCGTCTTGGTATTGATGAGGAGACCTTGTATCCAATCAGTGAGAAGCAGCAATTTTTCAACAGTCTCGCAGGTTCACAGGTGATAAAAGACAACGGGGAAGACTATGAGCTGCTGGTGACGATTACAAAGGAAGACATCAAGGACTGGGGTGTTGAAGGTGAACCCCAAAAGGGCCGAATCGCGCTGGATGAGCTATTGGAGAAAGGATCTTACCAAGTGCCGCGTTCACCGGATGATAAGTTAGGTGATGTTAAAGGAAAGGCATTTGTGGATGATCCAGAAGAAAATCCACTAGATACAGAATCGGGAAAGCTTGAAATTCACTGCCAGACACTGGCCGATGAGATCGAAGCATACGGCTTTACCACACTGGCGCCAATTGCAAAATACGAGCCGCCGATTGAAGGGTATGAGGACACATTTGAGGATTGGGAAAACAAAGAAAAAGGTGAATTCCCATTCCAGCTTGTTACCATTCACTATCCAAGAAGAAGCCATTCGGTTTTTGACAATGTGCCACAGCTCCGTGAAGCATTTCCGCAGGAGTTTGTGATGAACAAACGCGACGCTGATAAGCTGGGTTTAAAAGATGGCGAAACCGTTCTGATTCGAAGCCGTCATGGGAAGGTAATCCGTCATCTGTTTACGACAGAAACGTTGATGCCTGGTGTGGTCAGTCTGGGTGAAGGAGCCTGGGTTGATCTTGATGAGGAAACCGGCATTGACCGTGCTGGCGCGACGAACATGCTGAATGGTGCCCATCTAAGCGGTCAAGGTGAAGAGCCTTGGAACACATGCAACGTAACTGTGGAGAAATACAATGGCAAACCGTTAAAGTCCGATGAACATTGGGATCAACGGGTGATATTCTAAGGAGGTGACCGATCATGGGACAAAAAGGATTCTATATTGATTCAACAGTGTGTTCAGGCTGTAAGGTATGTTCCGTTTCCTGTAAAGATGTCAATGACTTAAAAGTTGGCGTCAACTACCGGCGGGTGTATGAATTCGAAGGAGGACGATTCCCGGATACGTGGGGTTTCTTCCTGTCAGTCAGCTGTAATCACTGTGATGAACCGAAGTGTGCGGAGAACTGTCCGACAGGGGCGATTTATAAACGTACTGAAGATGGATTGGTGGTGCATGACGATGATAAATGCGTTGGCTGTAAAATGTGTTTATGGTCCTGCCCCTATGAAGGGCCTCAATACAATCGTGAAACAGGAAAAGCGGGCAAGTGCGACGGCTGCGTTGATTTGGTCGACGAAGGTCAGAAACCCGCATGCGTGGATGCCTGCGTGATGCGTGCTCTCGATTTTGGTGACATGGAGGAGCTTCGGGCGAAGTACGGAGACGGTGTTGAACTGAAGGTTTTTGCAGATAAAGGCATCACACATCCGAACGTCATCGTTAATGCAATTCCTGAGGCTGAAAAATAAGGGGTAAAGGAGGTAATTCAAATGTTTCATGTACTTGCTGAAGAATGGCAGCTACTGTTGTTTACGCTGATGATGCAAGCGGCTGTCGGAACGTTTATGTTTGTTGTCATTGTTCGCAGTCAGTCTAAGTTAGAAATAAACCTTCGGGAAAAAATCACCCGAACAGGATTGATTTTTACAGGTCCATTGGTGGTCATCGGGATTTTGCTTTCGGCTTTCCATCTAGGAGATCCTTTTGGCGCTTACCGTTCGATCATGAACGTTTCCACATCCTGGCTTAGTCGCGAAATTCTATTTACGGGCTTGTTCTTTGTGATGTGGGCTGTGGCCTTTATTCTTGACCGGAAAGGGAAGTGGAATACCTTGTATGGCTGGGTGACGGTAATGGTAGGGGCCGCTGCCATCGTCAGTATGGCTAGCATTTACGCCACATCCATCATCCCGGCCTGGTCGAACTTTAATACGTATTTGACCTTCTTTGGAACAGCAGTTTTCTTCGGGGCATCAATCATGATCTTGATAATCATGAGGGTGAGCATTGAAAAGACGGAACAGGTTCAAACTATTCTGAGATCTCTGGCTGTAACCGGTGGAGTGGTATTAATTGTACAATTGGCGTATATTCCTATTTTTTTGAGCGGATTAACAACTGCAGGAGCGTCAGGTATTCAGTCTCTTGAGGTGATGTCCAATCAGCATATTTGGTCGATAATGCTAAGATGGGCACTGTCACTGGGAGGGATTGGTTTGATCTTGTACGCACTGTTTAGAAACAAAGCGATACAAACGAAGCAGTACGGTTTGTTTTATGCCGCATTTTCAATGATTCTTGTCGGTGAGTTTCTCGGTCGTTATTTATTCTATGCAACAGGCGTACCGATGTTTATTGGGTAATGATTGATTCACATGAAAGGGGATGTCCAACATGAAAAGCATGACGAATGATTTGATACACGTGCAGAACCCTGATTTTCAGGCGTATCTGAGGAGGTATGAACAGATCCGGAGGCAGACGGATCAGGCTATCGAATCCTTGGGGATTTCTTTCGGCTGTTCGGAAGGGGAATGTAATCTCAACTTCGATGAAGACGCAAGGGTTGTGTCGAGAAATCATAACAAGAGTCATTTCGTGAATTGGATTTCCCCTGCATGTGTCGCCTGTCAAACAGGCGAAAAAAGCCATACGTCGTTTATTTCGTTTAAATGTCACAAGTCCTGTTATTTTTGTTTTAATAATAATCAGGAAAATTATGCTGAGTTCCAGGTAAGGAACAATAACCCTGTACTTGAACTCGAGCGGTTACTGAATCAGGGTGAAACGTTTGAACATATAGCCTTAACTGGAGGAGAGCCCCTGCTACATCCGAGGGAAAGTGTAGCGTTTTTCCAATTTGTTCAGGAGCGCTCGCCGAAAACTTATACACGGCTATACACAGCAGGCGATTTATTGAACCGGATACTGTTGAAAGCTCTTGGCGATGCGGGACTTGATGAAATCCGCTTCAGCGTCAAACAGGACGAGACATTAGATCAACATGAGAAGTTGTTCAATCTGATGAAGCAGGCGAAGTCGTTTGTTCCAAAGGTTGTCGTGGAGATGCCGGTGATTCCTGGAACGCTTTCGGAAATGAAAGAATTGCTTCAGAGGCTGGATTCACTCGGAATTGATGGCATTAACCTGCTTGAATTCTGCTTTCCAATCCAAAATCCTGCACCGTTTATTGAGCGGGGTTTCAAGTTGAAGTATCCGCCTTTTGAGACCTATTACAACTACTGGTACGCCGGTGGACTGGCGATTGATGAGAGCCAGAGAATGTGTAAGGAACTGCTGCTTTATTCAGTAGAGAAGGGATTGTCCCTTGGTGTACACTACTGCTCACTGGAGAATAAGCATACAGGCCAGTTGTATCAGCAGAATAAAGCGATCACGGATGATCCGGTCAGAACCTTCTCAGAAGAAGACTATTTTCTGAAGTCTGCTAAGGTGTTCGGTGAGGACATTGATAAAGTGAAACGATTGTTTGACGAGCAAGGATTAGCAGGTTACGAAGTGAACCGTGAACATAAGTACATTGAATTTTCCGTTGGTTACATCCATCGGGTACAGGAACAGCTGAATGTGGAAATCGGGATATCCTGCTCGGTCATTGAGCAGGATCCAACGGGTAATGTGTTCAGGGAAGTTACTATTACACCACTATGAACAGTAACCTCCATCAACAAGTTGAAAAAGAAGAGAAAAATTCCTGAATTGAACTGCACCTCCAATTGTTAGACACTATCTAACAATTGGAGGTGCATTTTTTATGGTTTTCTTCAAGTTTGATGTTGTCAGAATTACTTTAATAACATACAGTAATATTGAAATTCAATAGCATAGATGCTATCATATTGGTAATAATATAATAAAGAAAAGGACAAATTAAATGTCAGAGTACAAAAAATTTAATGTAGTGTATAAGGGAAACGTAAAAAAATTTGAAGAACAAATTTTAATTAATTCTGCTCAAGAAGTAAGAAAAGGTAAGCAAGGGTTATGGTGTAAAATAGCTGATGAATACGCTCGACAACTTACTATCATAAGTATCAACCCCTATCCGGAGGATAATGATAAGTTGACAGTTGATGCAACACCTCCATCTATAAAACAGATAATTAAACACACATCCTATAAAAACTTTTATAGGTGGGGTTTACGAGGTGGTAGGGTAGGGAATTATCGCATCATTTATGCGATACATAACTATCACAAGGTTATTCTGCTTTACCACTTTGATAAACGTTACAACGGATTAATTAAACGGAATGATCTAATACCGGCTGAGTTGAACTATAAAGATTACTGTATGGATGATCCAAACCTTTATTAAGATGAAAGGAGATAAGAATCATGAGCGACTTTTTTAAAAAATATTCTGAAATCCGTGGGGAAGACTACGTGAAAAACCTTCAATTTGAAGGGGAAATAGCTGCACAAATCAAAACTAAACGACACGAATTAAAAATGTCTCAACAACAGTTGGCTGATTTAGCTGAGATCCCTAAGTCTACAATTGGTAGAATAGAGGCGGGACTAACTAGTCCGAAATTAGAGACATTACTGAAAATATCTAAAGTACTAGAAACACCATTTGTTATTGATGGAACATTAGATAATGATAACAATAATTTATATGTACAAACGTGAATGGCAACTTGGAGGTGTGCCTGTCACTCCAGTTCGTCATGAAGAGTAAATGGGAGCGGTTCTCATGCGGCAAAAGAGCCGAAACTTTGCTTAGCCATGCGTTTGTTCCAATCCCGAGTATTCTGAAAAACGACCTGAAGTGAGCGACAAACACGTTCAGGTCGTTTTTATGTGGCAAAACTTTCGATTGATTCCTTAAAGAATCGTTCCCTTGATAACGTTAATTCAAAGTAATTTCTAAAGGATGATTTATAAATGGTTCGAATCTTAATGAGAGTTTATCTTCAGGTTTTGCCAACAAAGCTATGTTATCATCTGAAACTTTCTCAAATATAGCCAAATATTGAGGGTGATGAGAATCTTGACTTAATTCGATCCATTTTGAAATTGGAATCTCGACTCCTTGAGTGGAAGTAAGTACGACATTTTCAGCAAAGGGATTGGATGAAAGGTCACCAGAGTGTGTTTCCAACTCTATTTTTAATGTGAAATATTTAAAAGGATTTTCTCCTACCTCATTTTGAACCAGTGTTTTCGTCTCACTGTGATAAGGTGAAAGAACTGTAGCCGATATATTTACGTTTTCAGCAGAAGTTTCGCCTTCCATCAAGTTATTTTTCTTCATTTCATCACTCTCGTTGTCTTCGTTGGAAATGCTATCTTCTTCTACCATGCCTTTTAACGTCATCTCATGAGGTTCACTGCCTAACACCATCTCTTCGACAATCGAATAATCATTTTGGTCTATGATAACTAAAGTGTTGGATTCCCTATGAGTGACAAATGCTATTTCATCTTCTGGTGAAAAAGATATGTGATTTGGATAGGAGCCAGTGTCAATCGTTTCTATGATGGAAAGTGTTTCCGTATCAATCACGGATACATCATTGGAATGGTTGTTAGCGGTCCAAACTTGTTTCCCGTCATTTGTGACTGTTACTCCGTGAACACCTTCTCCAGCTTCTATTTCATCAACGACTTCAAATGTGTTCATATCAATGACGGTTACCGTATTCGATTCAACATTGGCTGCATAAGCATAATCATTTAAAGGACTTAAGGCGACTTCATTAGGAACGTCACCCACATCAATTGTTGCTAAAACTTGAAAAGTGTAAGCATCGATGGCACTGACCGAGTTTCCATTAACATTTGCCACCCAAACTTGTTTTCCATCATTAGAGACATCGACATGTGCAGGACCATCATCTGTTTCCATGCGGGTGATCTCAGTAAAGTTCTCTGTATCGATCACTGCTAATGTTCCCCCTTCTTCACCAAGCCCGCTCATTAATGAAACATAAAGGAAATCTTCGTTTGGGTGAATGTCAATCCCATGAATGCCTTCTTCAAACTCCATTTCATTTATCGTTTCCTGTGTTTCGAGGTCCATGGCACGAAGACTTTTTCCTTGGAAACCTGTACCATAGTACAAAGTTTGTCTCTCAATAGATTTAGCAATACCATGAGATAATTGTTCCGTTTCTGTCGGTATGGACATTATCGGTTCATCTTGGATGAGATCAACTTCTGACACCGATCCATCTCCTGCATTGGCTACGTAAAATACAGGAGAAGAAAGCTGTTTTGTTTGGAGTGAAATATAAGAGATGATTCCTGCAGATACGATGATAAAACTAAAGATCACCATGATTAATTTATTGTTTTTAAACATCTGTTTACCTCCTCAAATGGTTTTGTTTATTGACGACTATATATAAGGTAACGAATAAATATGGAAAAACAGTGTAGTTGTCAAAATACGCTGTTAGATAAATTTATTAATCAAATTATAATGGTTTATCGTATCTTCATGCTTTCACCATAATTTCTTCCTATACTGAAGGGGACTGAAAAAAGTAGAGGGGGAGAATGGTATGGAAAATTTAGCATTTTTGATTTTACTTATTTGTCCATTAATGATGGTAGGGATGATCATTTTTATGAGAGGAACTCATGGGAAAGAAAAACAAACGAATCAAAATAGTGCACAAGCAAAAGATCTCCAAAATAATTTAAATACACTCAAAGAACAGAATGAGCATCTCGCTAGAGAAATTGAATCTCTTAAAAGAACGCAATAATAGTTGCGGCTGATCAGCTTAATGTAACGAATCATAGATTTTATCGTGAGTCATGAAAAGGGAGGTGCGGAAGTGGAATTTACAACGATAACCTTTTTTTTAGTAATTGTCTTTATTCTCATGATGCTTTTCTGTAGAAAAGGGATGAAAGTTTCTAGTGGTGGTTGCTGTGGAACAAAGGGCGAAAAGAAGAGTTCGGCACAAAATGATCAGCGAAACGCTCATTCTAACAACAATTGTCATGATTCTTCATCTAATATGAGATCTTATCAATCTCAAATGGATACGATAGAAAAGGAAAATAACGAATTAAAAAAACAAATAGAAGAGTTAAGAAACGAATAACCTACTTAAAACAAAGGAAGGTGTATGATATGAGTACCGCAATCATTATAGCTCTCATAGCTTTGAAAGGTGTTTGTTTCATTGTTTGTTGGCGCGCAGTATCGATGTCTCGAAAGCAAGAAGAAATAGATCAAAACAGTGTGGAACAAATATTAAACGCTGAGATATCAATGGAGGAAGCCAAACATTATGAAAATAAAATGAGTCAAATGATAGAGAAAAATCACTATTTAAAAGTAGAATTGCAGAAATTATCAAACAAAACAAACCGGGACGGTTTCTCTGGTTGAACGAGTGATTAATGTGTCACTCCTAGGGTTACCCTCCCGGTCATATGAGTTATTGATGGTGATGTGTTAAGAAGAGAGTATAGGGAAGACTGACCGAAGGAACCGTTCCTTCGGTCAGTATCCATTTCGTCAAACTTTAAATTTACTAATTAATAATTGGAGATCTTGTGCTAATTCTGAAAGACCTTCACTTGACTTTGAAATTTCAATAGTAGAAGCTGATTGTTGTTCCATTGTAGCAGAAACCTCTTCTGTAGAAGCTGAATTTTCTTCAGCAATGGCCGACAAACTTTGCAACGTATTGACTATTTCGTCTTTAATATTTTTCATTTCTATTCCTGATAAATTTAAATTTTCTACTGCTTTTTCTGAAGAAGTCATCGCTTCGCTGATGGTAACATATTTTCCTTTTGTCTCTCTAACTGTTTTTTCTTGTTCGATGAGGATAGACGAGACTTTCTCCATGATTTTTACTGCTTGTTCTGAGTTTGTTTGTAACTCTTTTACTACAGTATCGATCGTTTTGGTAGAAGTAGTGGATTGTTCAGCTAATTTCCTTATTTCATCAGCTACTACAGAGAAACCTTTTCCTGCTTCTCCAGCTCTAGCAGCCTCGATTGCAGCGTTTAAGGCTAAAAGATTTGTTTGTTCGGCAATGGTTGCAATGACATTGCTTGCTTCCCCAATCTGTTTAGAACTATCATTCGTTTTCATGATGCCTTGTTCCACTTCTTTTGTAGCGTGATAATTTTCCTCCGAAATGGTTGTTAACTTGTCAATTTCTTTGAGACCTTCTGAGACAACTTGACTTACTCTTGCGGAAGCTTCGTTTAGGTCTTTGACCACAGCTTGTTCTTTTTCTACCACTTCGCCTAACAGCATAGCTTTGGAAGATCCATCTTCTGTGTTTTGAGCTTGTTCACTAGCACCTGTGGCAATTTCAGAAATGGTCACTGCCACTTCTTCGGAAGCAGATGCGGATTGTTGGGAAGTAGCTGTTAATTCTTCGGACGATGCGGCAACTTGAGTAGCTGAATGATTAATCTCTTTAAGGATTTCTCGCAAATTATTTGTAATCGTTTGCAATCCGTTGGATAATCTACCTACCTCGTCTTTCTTTTTCAGTAAATGATGTGGGACATCTTCCGTAATATCTAAGTTACTCATTTTATTGGAATGTTTCGTAATCGTGATGAGCGGGTTCGTGATCGAACTACCAATGAAAAAAGTAAGGACGATACTCAAAACTAAGATTACCAAGGTTACGATCATTACTTTGATTTGCAAAGGCGGAATGGCAGATAATACCTCTTCTTCGAATGCGTTAATGACTAAGGTCCAACCTGTCCCCTCGATTTGTGAAAAACCTGCGTAAAGTTGTTCTCCCTCGTAAGTATAATTTCCAACGCCATTTGTATCTTCTAGAAATTGTTCAAATAAATTGGCTTGGGAAGTCAAACTTGGGTCACTTTCCACGCTTTCAATTGGGTTAAATCCTTGGAAGACCAAGTCACGGTTAGGGTGAGCGATAACAGTACCCACTTCATTTACGATATAAGCATACCCTTGTTCGCCGTACCCCATATCATCAACAATTAAGTTTAAATAGTTTGCATCTCCCACTGCTACTAAAACTCCGGAAATTTCATTATTATGATACATCGGAACAGAGCTAACAATGATCATGCGTCCTTCATCATCGTCATTCACACTGATGGAAGGCGGCATCATTCCTCGTTCCCCAGCCATAGAATCATGGTAATATTCTCTCTCGTTAATGTCTACGATTTCATTATTAATTCCATAAGTATCAGAAAGGTATAAATTACCGTTCAGATCAGAAACGCCAATTCTCAAATAATCAGTTTCTTCGACTTCATTTAGAAGAATATCCATTTTAACTTCCAATTCTTCCTCAGGGTTGCTTAACTGTTCCATGTTTGTCAGGCCATCTAAATATCTAAATTCACTTTCTTGTCGGCTTTCCGTTAACCTAGCTCCTTCAGAGGATAATGATTCCAAACCAGACTCCGCTTCATTGACAATAGAGTTACTTGCATCTTGCAGAATGAGAAAGCCTAAGGATATGGAAATGACTAATATTAGTGTTGAAAATGAGAAAATTAATTTTGTTTTTATACTTTTCATTATGTTGTTCCTTTCCGTTCATTTTTTAAATACGTAATTACCTGCGGTTATATATATTAATCTATTGAAATGGTAGTGTGAAAATAGTTAGAAAGCAGAGTAATCATTCAAAGCGCTTAAATCATATGATCAGTTAATTAAACTAATCGGGTTCCCTAGAAATCATCTGATAACCCGGCTCATCAACACCGCCTCTCAAAAAGATAAACACTACCTAAATAGTGTTTTATAATACTAAAGTATTAGTTCTTAATAATTATATTAAAACCAAAAAAATATATCAATAGTACTATTTAAGGTAAAACCGGACCAAGGGGACGGTTCTTGTGGTCGAAAAGGAACGGTCCTCTAGTTTTCGTGTTAAGGAAGATAAAACTCCATTTATTAATTGTCATTAATTGCTATACGGTTGACCGATTACTGACCGAGATAACCGTACTCTTTCTCACTCTGGTAAAATAATTATGGTATAATAGACTCATATTTAAGGGTTTATTTAGGGATGGACAAATATGCAATAAAACGATTTTTTGCCTACGTCCGATCAAAGTTGAATAGTAGAAATAAATGGTTATAACCAGGTTGAATCTGATTTTTTCAGAGAGGGTAAATCACTGAAAGTGGAGGAAATTTAGAAGATAGTCGCAGTGCTAATAAATGTGAGGTGACCTATGAATACACAAGAAGAAAATACAGTCATTGATTTCGATAAAGTAATTCATTCCTATAGTCAGATCATGAAAGGTGAATTGGGTGAAGTTTATGAGAACGAGCATATTCCTGAGAAAAAACTAATGAATGCTATAAAGTCATATGGGCAAGGTATTGCTCCGAATAATGTGATAGCACTTTGTGATACAACGACATTTAAGAGTGGAAAAGAGGGATATCTAATCACGAGAGCGGGTTTCTACTACAAAGAGATCCTTTCAGCACCACTTGCGATTAACTTCAGTGAACTTGTAAAAGTAGAGAAAGTGGAGAAAAGAATTCCACGTAAAAACAAACCGGATAAAATAGAATTACAACTTGAAATTTTTGAGAACGATCAAACATTTATGATGGGGATCAATCCCAACTATATTCATGGGGAAAACTTGTATGAGTTTTTAATGGAAGTCATCGAAATGAAATCGAAAGGGAACGTCGATGAAACAGATAAAATTGTTATTTTAGAAGATATGCCTGATAAAGTAAAATTAAGTTATCTCAAGATAATCATTTTAAGTGTGTTGGATGAAGAGAGGGAAATGGATGGGGCCTCATTATCGGAAATTCAAACATTGATGGCTCAGCTCCATTTTGATGTGAATTTAAGAAGCGAAATTCGTAGCTTTATCGGAGGGTTAAATGAAAAAAAAGAAACCGTTACTTCTTTAGTAGATACGATGGGAGCCAATGTGCCATCTGGTTCAGAGGAAGCTCTTGAAATCTCTTTAGTGAAAGATCTTCTTCGCGTGAACCGCGTGAAATTTGGTCCTTGCTCCTATCGGGAATTTTCCAATCTTTCTCCTCTTTTGTCTTTATTTAAGATTGAAGATAAACAGGTGGAAGTCATTGAACAAGGGATTGTTAATGATGAAAAGATCATGCGTGGAGAAGTGAAAGACAATCAAATTATTGAGAATGCCAAGGATCTTTCAGCAAAGGCATCGGCAGTGGGCGTCCCTATCGCAGCCATTTACATGAGCGGTAGTGTGGCTGGATTAAGTGCCGCAGGACTGACATCTGGGCTAGCAGCTTTAGGTTTAGGTGGGGTGCTTGGGCTCTCCTCGATGGTGACAGGGATAGGAGTCCTTTTGGTCGCAGGGGTAGGCGTATACAAAGGCGTAAAGTGGTTAACTGGCGGGTCTGAACGATCGAAGACGCAGAAAAGAGAAATCATTATTCAGGGAATTATTAGAAACAATCAAAAAACGATTAATAATTTAGCAGAGGACGTGAATCACTTCGCAACACTGGTCGTTGATGTGGCGCTTGAGGCAGAGTTTAATAAGAAGAAGCTAGATAAACTTGGACGAGAGTTATCTATCTTCTCGCAAGCTATCAAAAAGTTATCCGAAAAAGGTGTGAACTTGGAAGAGGTTCTACATGGAGAGGAGTCAAACCCCGATGAGCAAATTTCAAGAGGAGAAAGCCTTGTTAGCTCAACGACATCAACTAAAAAAGACTGGCGATCGGTTACACGATTTATTCGATAAAGCGGAGGAAGTTTCATCGACCTCAATGGAACAGAGCACGGAAATAGATAAAGCGGAAGTTCAAATGACGGAGCTGTTTGACCTATTAGGTTTGAACAAGGAAGATGTTTCACAAGTCACTCCGTCTTCATCAATACTAGAACTTTCACAAGAGGAAAAATCGGCAGCAACAGAAACGATTGGTACATATGACGAACTTCCGCAGATTTCGGAATCAGTGGGCTGGAAAGATTATCAAAATGAGGTGAAGGAATACCTTATATCTCATGACTTGCAGTTTACCCCTGAACACGAACAAGCTTTGCTGATCGAATGCCGTGATTCTGTATTAGATGCTATGATTAAACCTTTTGGGTTGGCTAAATACTTATTCGACGACAAAGAGGGTGGGAATGTCACCACCCTCCACAATGCAGAACAAGGTATTTATGCGAAGGAAAACGAGAAATACAGTCAAGATATGAGAAACAAGCAATATGATTATAAAAAGTCTGCGGATGACTACCGAAATCGGCGAGAGGAATCCAAGGATATTTTTACGGATGAATACACGGGGAGAAAGATCCCTCGATTTCGTGCGAATGTCGATCATATTGTCCCGCTAGAAGAATTCCACCGAAAAGGTGGATTCATGTTAGGCAAAGACCAGAAACAAGCTTTCGCTAGAGATCAAAGGAATTATGCTATAACAGATCAAAGCTTAAATAAGTCAAAAAATGCAGCGAACTTCGATGAGTTCCGCTCGACCCAAGCTAACGGGAGAAAGATAGATAACAAGAAGTTCTATAATATAGATAACCGTCGAGTGAATCCTAAATATAAAAAAGCAAAACAAGCCACTGATGAGCACCGGCCAACGACGAAACAAAAAGTCACTTATTATTCAACGAATATCGCAAAAACGGGCGCTGTAGAAGCGGCGAACATGGGAAAACAACAAGCCATTGGTCTCGTGATGAGAGAACTTGTGATTGCTCTATTTGATGAAGTGAAAGACATCAAAAATCATGGATATAAAAGCGGAGATCGCGACAGCTCATTTTTTCAGGTATTAAATAAAAGGTTAACAAGAGTGGCTAAAAACGTGTTAAGCAAGTGGAAAAAAGTGATTGAAAGCTTCAAGGATGGAGCATTGAGCGGATTTCTCTCAAATATGGTCACGACGTTGATTAACATGTTTATTAAGACCGGAAAACGGACGGTGAGAATGATTAGGGAGGGAATTTATTCTCTATTCAAAGCTATTAAGCTATTAGTCCATCCTCCTAAAGATATGACGTTATCTCAAAGGGCTCACGAATCATCAAAACTTATGGCAGTAGGGATAACCGTGACAGCAGGTATTGCCTTGGAAGAAGCAGTGGATCAATTCATCGGGAAGTGGACAAGTGTATTTCCGCCACTCAATACCATTGCTAGCGCGCTGTCTACCGTCATCGTCGGTATTGTGACAGGATTATCAACAGTTCTCATCGTCCATTTATTAGATAAAGCAGATCTCTTCCACGTCCATCATGATAACGAATACGAGCACATCTTAAATCAACTAGAAACACTGTAGGGGTGATGAATGAGTGGTGAATGGGGACGGTTCTCATGCGGCAAAAGAGCCGAAGTTTGATGAATGGGAAAGGGAACAAACGGTGATGTATGAAGAAGAGGACTTCAAGCATCACCGTTTTTATTGCCGAAATTTTCGAGGAGTGTTTCCGCTAAAAAAGGGGGGACGTATTTAAAAACAGCGTCACTTCCATCTCGGTATGAAAATTGGAATTAGAATAAAGTGTGAAAAGCTATGGCAAAAAGTTCTCCCTCATCCGTGAAGGGAGAACTTTTTATTAAGAATAATTGTATTTTCCAATAAGACTTAAAACAAAGGAACAGAATTACGAATACTGTTTAACATGGAGTCAATAGCGACGATAAATACGATCATGGAAATAATCGCAAAACCAATCATGGATGTTAGAACACCATAAAAGGGATCGAGGCCTTTAGTAGTATGATTGTCGTAAGAGAAAATCGTACCATATACGGCAATTGGGACTATTAATAAAACTGGTATTAAAAGAAACATGGAAAGAAAAGACATGGAAATCAAACTAAATAAAAAGGAAGCGGATAATAAAGCGATTGGTAAAGTTAGCAAACTTCCTAATCGATTGACGAGTACTTGATAACTTGCGTTTACTTGCATCAACTTAAGAGATACTAAGATAACTCCAGACATTGTAAGCAGAGAAAGGAAGATGACAATGGTAGGAGAAACGACGATGGAACCAAACGGAACGTTAACCGGTGAGAGGTTCCGAGCTTCTGTATAAGAAATTAAAGGTAATAACAAAGAAAATAAGAAAAAAGCAATCATTCCATTTGTCATCGTTGCTTCCTGAATCGTTTTGGCGTGCTTGAACGGTGCTTTTAAAGAAGCGAGAAAGAACCCTCCGTACATTTTACTAATTACTTTCCCTTGTTTAACGTAGTCATTTTCAGGTGAACTTTGCGTCGTTTCTGTTGCTACAGGAGTAGAAGCTGTTGCTGCTACCTCCTCTTTCACTACGTGCGATTGAGAAGCGGCTTCCGTAAACGAATGACCACAACCTCCGCAGAATTTTGCATTATTTGAACTTTCTTTTCCACAATTATCACAAAACATGATAACACTCCTCCTATTATTGTTCTTCCGTACTAATTACTTCGCTTTCTAAAAGGTCTACAATCTTAAAGCCATCACTCGTTAATTTCACATCAAATGTGTATTCTTCTTCTTTAATGGAAGTTTGACCATCATCTAAATCAATCGAATAACTTTCTGTTATCATGACTTCATAAGTTATTTCGTCATCCGTTGAGTAATCCTGGTCGAATGTCGTTAAATGGGTTTTCGTGGTGTTATCATCTATCAATTCTTCCATTTCATTCTTGTTTTTTTCGATGAAATCAGTCGAGTCTTCATCGATATATAAGACAATTTCCGATGTGTCTTGACTTCTCGTTGCATCAGCAAATTCGAAGAAGTAATCAGAAAACAAATTCGTTAATTCATCTTCAATATCGTCTCGATACTGTTGTAACTGATCTTCTGAAATAAGTTCAGTAATGTCATCGTCATCGGTAATCTTGATAGGAGAAAACGTCTCATCAGAAACGGTTAGGTAATTTATGGTGCGATGATCTTCCAACTCCCATTGACTATCTTCCTCGGAAAAAATCAATGTGTAGTTTTTATAATCTGTTTCTTCTTGAATAGTGGAAGAATCATTAAACCATGATGTGGAGACTTCCCTTTGCCATTTTTCTTCTGACTCAAGGGTTAAGTACCAGGCATCTTGAGAATATTCAATATAGTGATCATCTGTGTAAACGTTTATCGATTCTAGTATTTCTACATCAGAATTTCCACTTTTTAAACGATCATAACTATCTTCTAAATCTGCTGCTAGATCTTCTATGGCTTCGTCTAATATGGAACTTGAAAGTCCAAAGTCAAGTTGATACTCATATTGGTTGCCCTCAAGGGTAATATGTTCAGTAGAAAGGTTTCCAAAAGGTGTTTCTTTTTCTAGATGTAGTTGAAGGGAACCGTCTAATACGACAGGTCCGAAGTAGTTGCCTTCAAATGGTATTGTCACCTCTGACTCATTTCCATTTACATGCAAAGAGCTTTCTCCCACATTTGTGTTTATATAAACTTCTTGAAGGTCAAATGTTAGATGGATAGGGTCGTCTTGATAATAGTGATACGAAGATATCTCGTTTTCTAGACTCACATACTCCGTATCTAATAATCCCGTTATTTCATATGTACCTACAGGAAAATCCCCTAATGAGTAGAAACCTTCAGGTGTTGCTCGCTTTTCTACTTCATCATCATTTACTAAAAATGTGGTGTCCTCATGGTTTGAATAAACAAGTAAAGGAAATGCCTCTAATGTGAATTCATACTTATCATAGAAAAGGAATGTTTTTCCTGTTTTTTGAAAAGAGAGGGAGTCAAGACCGGATGTTGTATAGTAGCCCTCGGCCGCTGATGCTTCATTTGAATCTAATACACTGATTTGTTCATCTATATACTGTTCAAATGTTCCTAGTGTCATCGTATCGCTATGAAAGTATGAAATAATTTCATTTGCATGGTCTTCTGTTAGTTCACCGTCCCAGTTTTCGGCTGTTAGATAATCTAAAACTGTATTAGCATCTTGCTCTACAACGGCATCTCGAAACCCTGCCGCCACTTTTTTACCGTCTGTTAGTGATTCTCCTACCTTAAAAAGTCCGAAAATTAAAAGACATACAGCAGCTACTCCAACAAAGATTTGTTTCTGTTTTTTTGTTAGTTTTATTGGCTGAGGTGTGGCAGGAGGCGATGGTGTTTGTTTTGTAACCGGTTTTTGATTAATTTCATCAGGTTTCGTTCCAGATGAGGTACTTTCATACTTAGTGCCACACTCTTGACAAAAGAGGGAGTTAGGATCTCGCTCAGTGCCACAGGTTGTGCAAAATTTCATTAAAAAGTCACTCCTTTAATCTAAATTTGGTTTATTTATAAGCATAATGACTCATATCATATTATTATATATTTACAATATAAATACAATGGTCATATGACTTTTATCTCACTAACGCCATGTCAATTATTGTCGTTTTTTGTGTGTAGTTTTAATCTTTATGTCATATTTCCCAGTAACTAGGCGGAGATGTTAGAATTTCGAAGAATGCATAATATGTCGAAAAAAATAAAATTTTGTGGTTTATTTGAGACAAAGGGTGAATGGGGACGGTTCTCATGCGGCAAAAGAGCGGAAACTTCACTCGGTCTGCATTAATATAGAATTAAAGTCAAAATCAAATCCCCCAACTTCATTGAGTTGGGGGATTTTCATTCCATGCCATAGTGATACACCATCTTACCTTGCGTCTCGATGAAAATGCTCTTTTCATCTCCCTCCTAATCTACTGTAGGATGGGGAATATCAATTGTATATCCTTCTAAATAACATCCCATCCGATTCAAGTCTTTTTGAATGTTTCTGAGGTTCACTCTGTATTCCTTTGAGTCATCAAACGGCATGATCGAATGGTTCCGTTCCTCTAACCAACCGGCTTCAACCAGTTGATCCACTAATCCACGAATCGACGATTGATCGATGTTGATCAACGTCTCTTCAGCAAGTTCTTCCTCTGTTTTATAGAACCACCCGCGAGTGAGGTCTGATTCCGAGTCCTCATACCATCTTTTCGCCTCGGCAATAAACTTGTCAAAGCACCTGTAATGTTCGGACCAATAAATCATCTGGTTTAAGATAATTGCAAGCTTATAGTCTCCTGTTAGTTTTACCAATTCTTCCTTAATCACTGATCGTTTGAATCCTTTCACTCTCATCACGCTCCCTTTTAATAATCATCTCTCAATTAATAAGTACAGACGAAAAATTAAAAAGGGGGAGCGTATTTAAAAAAAGGTAAATGTTCTGTGTAGGTAATCTATGGATTGCTTTGCTCTTCTGAAATCGGGTATTTGATCCTCTGCAGACCGTTTACGCGGTCAATTACGTTCCTGGTTTAATTAAAGAGGGTATAGGTATATAATAGAGGTAACTTGATAAAATCAGATGAGAAGTGTGGTGAGAACCATTGATGACTACTAGCAACTTGTATGGTTTAAGTAGAAATGATTTTTATAAAATAATTGATGTTTTTCAAAGTTTTGCAGAAATCATTGAAAAGGTTATGATATTTGGTTCTAGGGCACGGGGAGACTACAAACGAGCTTCGGATATAGATTTAGCCATTGTTTTTCGAGAAAATAGCGAACAACTTTACGAAATTAAAGATCGGCTTTCACAAGAACGTATTATTTATACGATAGATGTGCTTGATTATGACGCAATAAGTAACGATAAGTTAAAACATGACATTGATATAGAAGGCAAAACGATCTTTTCAACTAGTTCTGAAGGGAAGATGATTGATCACATGAATAAACTAAAAGCCAAATTCGTTGATTTAGAAAAGGCTAATAAAAAACTTCATGAAAGTCTGGAGAGGGATCCAAAACTAGATGATTTAGTTATTGATGCGACGATTCAGCGTTTTGAATTTACTTATGAGCTATCTTGGAAGCTGATGAAAACCTATTTAGAATATCAGGGTCATCTTGAAGTGACTAGCCCAAGAAAAGCGATGAGGCAAGCTTTTAAAGACGGATTAATTCAAGAAGGCGAAAAGTGGCTGAAAATGTTAGAGGACAGAAATAGAACTTCTCATACGTATGATGAGGAAATTGCTTTAGAGATTTATAAGCATGTGAAAGAGGAGTATGTCGTTCTCTTCGACCACCTGTTAAATGAACTAAAAGAGCGACTTTTGCAAGATTAGGTGGTGGCCGCGGGGACGATGCTTAAAGGGATCAACCGAAAGTTTTGCCACATAAAAAAGACTTGATCGTGATCATTGCTCACGTTCAGGTCTTTTTCAAATTGAGGAAATGTCCGTAAATTTTTTGATTGTCCAGAAGAAGGAAGTCGCGATACTCAGGCAAAAAAGCCATCATTAAAAGTTCAAGAAAAATTAGTAGCAGGAATATCAGAATGAACTTAGAGCAACAGATGACCGGAAGAACAGTCCCTCTAGTTTGGTAATCGTCGAGATTGGAGCGATTCATCGAAGGGAGAAGGAATGAATCGGTCTAATCGGCGAATTATAGTCGACTTTTTCACTGATCCAAGCCGAATCCCGGCCGATTCCACTCGGTTAATACGTCGTCATTCGTAATGTCTTCTGCATGAAGTAGAGAACATATCGGGCAGAGCTGAGACTATCGCCATACGTGTCGTAATCGACGGTATATTCAGCGTCGTCGTTCTGCCATATTCGCGTGAAATAGTCATCGACTTCTTCAATGAACTCGCTGTTATTCGGTGCAATGAAGTTCAAGTTATTTTCTAAGTTATAGTCGTCCAAGTTTCGTGACGTGTAGTTCGTGGAACCACCGATGACTTGGCTCTCATCTCCTCGTCGAACGTAGATCATTTTAGAATGATATTGCTCTTCATTTACGTTATACCAGCGAATCTGAATGTTGTTGTCGTCACGATTTAAAAGCTCACTCGCAACAGGAATATTTGGTAGGCCAATTTTTTCCTGACCGAAAGCATTTTCGTTTGGGTCGAGAATCAACCGGACGTTCACTCCTCGGTCCGCTGCCTGTTCAATCGCCTCAATAATATGACGATCAGACAAATAAAACATGCCAATCCAAACGTCATCCTCTTCCATTGCTTGATCAAGGGCGTCAATAATGGCGTGTTCAATCTCCCTCTCTGTGACCACTTGAGCTTGAATCGGTCCCTCATTCGACGTGTCTTCCGAGGCAGAGATGTTTGTTGGAAAAAGAGAGTCATCTCCTCCTGAAAACGCCGATACGGCTTTTTCCACTTCAATCATATCTTGCAAAATAGGTCCCGTTACACGAAAAGCAATATTTGAATGATAGGCACTGGCATCGTGTGCGTTCGCTGACAAGTACATGCCACTATTTTCACTGATCACGGCCTTACGATGATTTGCTTTCAAATTCATCACTTTTAAATAAGAGCGAAACGTCACGTCAGGTGAGGTGCTTCCAAGTGCATTTGGAAGCCAACCGGTTCCGGACTGGCCGAACCATTGAAAAAACATCCGCCATATCCCGGAATAAAGCAAGTTAGGATCACGTAATTCTGTCAGATCTGTATAAATGACCTCAGCTCCTAAGTCAGCTAAAGGATCAATATGTTCTGCTTCATGAGAACGGTAAGTCGTGTTGACATGATCTGTAATAATAATCACATTCAAATCTGGATTGTCTTCCATTTGCTGCTTGATTTTTGCCGAAAAATCAGCACTCAGAGAAGGGAAGTCTCGAGATTCATCGGAAGATTCATTGATCATAAACATATCAACGATGAGAAATTCTTCTGCTTCCTCTATAAGAGAAAATACTTCGTCAAAAATAGAGTGCTCATAGATTTCTTCTCCGTCTTGCTCGTATGTAAGGTCATAGATAAACGAGACATCCTCTTCAGCGAGAGAGTGCATGTCACCACTATAGGAAACACCTTCGGGAACATCTTTTAACTGGTGGTAGGCGATAACCGAAACGTAAATAAGTAAGAAGCTAATAAGAATCAAATGTCGTTTTTTCATAGAACTGTCTCCGTTCATCCTGATGAATTATCTTGCTTTTCATCTATATACCCCTTATACAACGAAAAAAAACCGCACAAACCGCAGGAAAACCGCAGGGACGGTTCTTGGGAAACCGCAGGGACGGTTCTTGTGGTCGAAAGGAATCATACGGCAGGTTTAGATAGAAAATTTATTTAATCAGTTCAAAATATAATAGATTGATGAAAAATTAAAAAGGGGAATTATTTTCAATTTATTTACATTTACAACTGGTAAATCATGTGAATGGCAGCAGATAAATCAATCATGGAATCAGAAAGGACTTTCATCCCGGGGCACAAGACGTTGCGCAGGTTTGTTCGTGTTGCTAAAGAGATTGTGTTCGTATAACATTTTCAATATTAAGACAATTTTAAGTTTTAAAAAAGGAGGGACGAACACATAGCTTAGATTGTTTCTATCATAACGGAAAGACATTTCGGGGACATGCTTTTGTCGCGAGGAACTGGTCGTCATTACTTTTACACTTTAGGAGGAATAAGATGCGAAAAATAGTTACAGTTGCTTTGACGTTCTTGTTAGTACTCGTCTTTGCCTTGCCGGTTATTGGTTCAAGTACACCTGGTGGGCCTTTTTTACCTGGAAAAGCAAATCATAACACAGAGGGTTTTATGAGTAATGAACAGCTTGAGAAAGCGTTGAATCAGATTGAAGCGAATTCAAAAGGAACAATGGAGCGTGAAGTTATTGGTGAGACGAATATGGGCTACGAGATTCATATGGCTACGGTCGGGAATGGTCCTGAGACAATCATGATTCAAAACCAGCAGCACGGAAATGAACCGCACGGTGCAGAAGCAGCGATCAATATTTTACGTTTCCTAACATCAGACAAAAAGGAAGCGAAAGAGCTTCGCGAAGAGGTGACGGTGTACATGCTTCCACGTGTTAATCCGGATGGAGCGGAGTTAGGGATACGAACGAATGGTGATTGGAGAGCTCCGAACCATTTTACGTCCCACGGCTTCTTTACGAGTAGTGTACCTGGTTGGGATATTAACCGCTACCACTGGTTTGACTGGGAAGACTCCGCGTTGTTTCAATATAATCATGCCGGTATCTACTCTGAGCAGTTTGGTTTGATTAATGGTCGAAGCTTAACAGGGTCTCCTCGAGAGTATGACGGAGTCGAAGGTAATCTTGTTGATGTCGGATTCGGTACGAGTGACGAGTATACCGATGAAATCAAAGAACAAGTGGAAGGAAATATTGCCCTCGTTTCCCGAGGATCAAACACTTTTACGAATAAAGCTGCTAACGCATATGAAGCTGGTGCGGTTGGCGTTGTGGCGTATAACGATGAACCGGGACTTGCCAGTTATTCAATTTCAAGTGAAATCCCTGTCATGTACACGTTTGAAAAATATGGACAACAACTTACGGATGCGTTAGAAGACGGGGAAGACATCTATGTAGAATTCCAGAACAGCTATCCTGTTAATCCGGTTCCGGAGGCGCAAGCGGTTGTGGATACCTACAAGAAATATGAACCGAAACTGATGCTGGACCTTCATAATCAGTTCAGCTACGTGGATGAAGATGAGCGAGCGGTCACAAGTTCCATTCTATGGCCGACAAATCCTGATGTTCCAGATGATGCTTTAGAAATGTCGAAACAAATGGGTGTTGTCATTATGGATCATATGGAACAGTATGGTTATGCTAATGTGAATAAGTTCCCTGGTGGGGATGCTCCGGAAATTGCCCGAAATGCTTACGGAATTGCCGGATCCGGAAATCTGCTTATAGAAATTCGCGGTCAAACGCAGAGTGAAGTCGGACAGACATCAAACGGCATGCTGACTAGACACGCACAAGAACAGGTGATGAGTGTTATCCGAGCGGCCGGAGACGGTAGCCTTTATGAAGTGGATGCCTCTCGTGCTGATACCGAACTGCCGACGGTAAGAGATAGATACCGTAAATCACTTCCAAGTGAAGAAGAGGCAGAAGAAACGACACCAAGAGATTACGAGGAAGAGGAAGAAGTGGAATAACTATACCGATCGGACGGTTCTTAAAGGGATCAATCGGAAGTTTTGCCACATAAAAACGACCTGGACGTGATAATTGCTCACGTTCAGGTCGTTTTTCGGATGTAGGTTAAGCACACAAAATTTTTGATAGTCCAGAAGAAGGAAGTCGCGGTTTTGATTTTGGCCGTCGTGCAGCGTTTTCGTTCTCATACCATTACCTCATCTTAGTCTATTGCTTAGACTTTCTGAAATCTTGTTCAAATGCGAGCAGACTTTCAAGTTTCTCTGGGCTCAAACCTTCTGCTGTAAACCGTTTTCACCGGTTTGGTCTCTTTTTACGGTGAAAATTGTCTAAATGTCACGCCGATAATTATAACGGCAACGAATTGAGCTACAATGATATAGTAATGCTTAATTGTGATTTGGTCACGTTTATAGTTGCACTTTGGTTTGGCTTTTAATTCGGCAAAGAAACCTAATGAAAGGATGTGAACACTTATAATCATATAAAAAATGCGAATGAAGTTTCCCCAGCCAGTTCGTAAAAATGCATAAAATTGGTCCTCATAAACTTGACCATATATAAAATAAGGAATAAAGGGTCCAAAAAGTATTGGTCCTATAGCTACAAAACATAAAATTTCAATCTGTCTCCATCGTTTTTTAGGCTTACGTGAAGGCATATTCACCTCTCCTTTCAGATAATTACCATACGAAAATAAAGTAGGTAAGGTTTCCTAAAATGATATAGTTTACTGCCTACCCGTCATCATAGGACCTTCCAGGGAAGGGACAAAATCCCACAGTCAAATACAAACAAACTGCCATGCATGAGGTGAAGTACTTCACCTCATGCATGGCAGTTTTCTAAATATTATACCTTTGGTTTTTTGACAGGATCAAACAATAACCGGGGAGGGACAGGAAACACCTGGAAAGGTGATTTGGAAGGTTGTGCCTTTGTGTTTTTCACTATTGACGTCAATTTTCCCTCCGTGTTTATATACCGTACTATAAACCATCAGCATTCCAAGCCCTGTTCCTTCTTCTTTTGTAGAGTAATAAGGATCTCCCATACGTGATACTTCATCTTTTGTCATTCCTACTCCTGAATCTTTTATGAAGATGATAATATTGCCCTTATATTCTTCAATATGAACAGTAAGAATCCCGCCTGTTTCAGACATGGATTCAATACCATTTTTATACAAATTAATCAAACACTGCTGAATTTGATTTTGATCGAAATTATTACACAACCCATTATTGAAATGGAAATCAAGCTTAACTTGATGCAAGTTTGCGTATGCAATCATGATGTTATTTACGTACTCGATTTCTACTTTCAAATTTGAATAAACCATATTTTGAGCTTGTGGTTTGGAAAGTGAAAGGAAGTCGCTCACGATTTTTTCGGCACGGTTTAATTCTTGTAATGAAAGTTCTATATATCCTTTTTCCTTCACATCTACGTTCGGGGAACGATTTAAAAGTTGAAGAAAGCCACTCGTGACCGTTAAAGGATTTCTAATTTCATGTGAGACACTCGCAGATAGTTCACTTATGACACTTAAACGGTCTGATTGAAATAACCTCTCCCGTGTGTTGACATTCTCAGTGATATCTCTGAATTGCCCAAACGCACCTATCACCTTATGATCTCTATAGATGGGTTGAGCATCAAATAAGCAAACAATTTGATCTCCATTTTGGTTGATAAAATTTAATTCTTCGTCCTCAAATTTTTCTTCCTTCTCTAACACCTTTTTGAAAAAATGACCCGTTAATTCAGATTCATAGATGCTCCGTCCAATGACAGATTCTCTGCTGCGGTTAGAAATTTCTTCAGCAAATTCATTAAACTCTGTCGTCACCCCGTGTTCATCTGTGATGACAATTCCATTCCTCGTTCTGCTAAGCATGATTTGATTCATGATATGAAGTTTATGGTTTTGTTTTCTTAGAAGTAACTCTCTCTCAATCGAATCGACAACTTGAGATAACATCGTTATGTATAGTGGATTCTGAAATTTAATGGGCATCATGATACACACACTGCCTAGTAAATTATCATCATCAGTATAATGGAATGCAGCTCCGTAGCAAGCTACTTCATGAAGAAACGTATGATAATGGTGATCTCCAATCAGACTTATAGGTTGACGATGTTGTAAGGCTAAGCTGATGACGTTGGTTCCCGTATCTTCTTGCCTAAACAAGCTCCCACTCTTAATGCCGAATTGTTCCACTGTGAGCTTTATTGTTTCGTCACCTTCCATCTCTAGTAAATACCCTTCAGAATCAGAGATAACGACTAAAATGGGAGTCCCTTCCAAAGACTTTAAAAGTTTTTTCGAGAAAAAACGAACAACCGACAAAATTTCATTGTAAGAATGTCTTTTTTTCTTCATTTCTTGATCGGACAATAGTATTTTCGGAGAAGCGATGACATTTGGATCCATTCCGCTCTCTTTACACAACTGATTAGCTTTCGTAATGAAATGTGGTTCTTCGCTCTTCATTTTTCGCCTCCCTCTCTTATAAAACGCTCATTTATGACTCTATTTTTATCTTAAAGCTAAAAAACGTTCGTGGCAAATGAAAATAAGACCGCGGAAGACCGCGGGGACGGTTCTTGTGGTCGAAAAAGAATCGTCGTTAGCTGACCGAAGGAACCCGTCCCCATGGTTAGTCAAGCATTTGCAGACGAACAACAAAGCCTCCTCAGACTTGCAGGGTCTACCTACTTTTATTTAAAGGCTTCATAAAAAGAAAAAGCTTGAATAATAGGAAAAATAATCATATAGTAAAAAAGTGGTATATTTAGCTAAATTCAAGGAGGTAAGAGTGTGAGGACGAATGAGTCTAGAGAAAAGTTCTATTTTCTCCTCTGTGCGCTAACAAGCGCATTGGTGTATATATTTTCCATATTTACAATTATAGGGATCGGTATTGTTATAGGATTGGTTTTTGTTTTTGCCTTGATGCAAATGTTCATGTTAGGAACAATCAAAGGGAATAGTGTGAAAGTTACTGAAAAACAATTTCCAGAGATCCATCACAAAGTCGTCGAATTATCTGAATCGTTACAATTAAAGAAAGTGCCAGATGTATACGTCATGCATTCAGATGGAGCATTAAATGCTTTTGCTTCAAGATTTGTCGGCAAACATATGGTGGTTTTATACTCTGAAGTATTTGAACTTGCTCGTCAAAAAGGGGAGAAAGAGCTCTCATTCGTTATTGCTCATGAACTTGCCCATATTAAACGTCAACACGTTCTTAAGCAGATGTGGCTATTTCCGGCTCAACTCATTCCATTTTTAGGTCAAGCATACAGTCGTGCGTGCGAATACACATGTGACGAAATTGCAGCAGAAGCCATCGGTGACCGTGAAGCGGCAACTAGGGCTTTAACCATTCTTGGTATTGGAAAAAAACTTTATCGGGAAGTAAATGTGGAGGCCTACCTAGAACAGATTCATTCTGATTACGATGCCATGACGTGGCTTAGCGAAAAATTATCTACACATCCTTTTCTTCCTCACCGAATTCAAGCTATTCATGGCTCTGATTTTCAAGTTAGCAATAGGAAAGTATTTATTGGTATGACTGCTTTTAGTACTTCGGCTGTGTTGATTTACGTGATCTTTATAGCAAGCTTCAGTGGAGCGGCGAAAGCTTATGAACATTTTTTTGAAGAATTTGCATTGTCTACATTTGACGAAGAATGGATGTATGATGAGGATTTACATCCATTAATTCAAGCGACAATCGATAGAGATTTAGAAGAGATGCAATGGCTTCTGGATTCTGGAGAGGACATTGACGTGGTAGATTATGAAGGATCAACTGCTCTTATTTATTCTGTATATCATGATGATGTAGAAGTTGCGGAATTTCTATTGCAATCCGGTGCAAATCCAGATCATGAAGATGTAATTGGCACTGCATTCACGTTAGCCATTACTTACGGTCAAAAAGATATGGCTACATTACTTTACGAAAATGGTGCTGATTTAAACTATGTAACCACGGGTGGAGAATCTGCGCTGTCTTTGTTAAACATAGAGGATGAAGAAGAATTTTACGAAGCAATCGACGATCTCAACTATTAAATTTCAAGCATGTTCCATGGCTAAATAATCTGCCGAGGACATGCTTTTTTTATGAGCGAAGGAGGGGACGGGTTTAAAAGGGTTCAAACGGAAGTTTTAGCACATAAAAACGACCTGAATCAAGTGAAGAAGAGGTAGATAGTGATGCCAAGAGATTACGAGAAAAAAGTGGTATAACGTTGTTATGTCGAGTATACCGGTCACCTTCTACAGGTGACCGTTTTTTCTTGGCTTTACTATCGTTTAAAATTCTATGAGATGACTGCGATGTTACATTAGCCTTATATACCTATTTATTACTAATAATGACAATATTTCATAAATTTATAGTAATATAGATGATTAGAGTGTTCATTCGGTATAATTTAAAACTATTTCAAGTAATGGTAAGGGTAGGTGATGATATGGATGGAAAAACGCATGATTTACAAGAAAGTAAAGGCGACATTAGAATGTATTATTTCATGTGCGGCTTTTTCTTCCTTTCTGGACTGGTGATGATCATTGCTTCCATTTCTATTAAGGAGATGGTAGCTTATCTTTTTTTAGGGGGAGCAGGGTTTGCATTCATTATTATAGGTATTCATTTGGTTAAAAAGGTTAATCAATTGGATAGATTTATAGGATACGGAATTGATGAGGAAGAAGGCGTTTTATGGGATGGTGTTTTCGAAGAAGGAAGAGCACAGCCTGTTGAGACTTTTAAGATACCTATCGAATCTGTCAATACGGTATTACTAGCACCACACGAATTATTTTATTCTCACAGAGCCAGCAACAAAACCTATACATATTATTTTTACGTACCGGTAGTTCTTATTGTATTTGAAGAAAATGGGTTGCGTTATTATTCTCGTGTGACATTTATAGAGGATGAAGATGTGAATACTTGGCTCACTAGAGCACAGCAGGCAGGATTGCAGCTGTATCTGACAGATGAAGCAGTGAATGATCTATATAAAGAGTCCGAAGCTCCTGAGCTTATCGAGTCTGATATTCATAAAAAAGCCTTTACATTTAACGGAAATATTTCTTCTTACATCAACCGAAACAAAAAAGAAGATTACAAACATATGCCGACGTTTAAGAAAGGAGAATCTCGACATTTGGATGAGGATACCTTCGTTTCATTCAAGTGGGGATTCAGGCATATCTTTGCTGTCGGGACTGTTCTTCTTTTACTATCCATGTTGCTTGAGCAATGGTATCTCACTTCAGTACAAAATATGGATTCTGGGGAAGTGACCCTATTCGGGCTCATAGCAGGTGCGTTCGTTCTAGGCGCCAGCCATGTGTTATACGGCTATGCATTGAAACGATTTAGAGGGATTAGTCTTTTCATCGTGTTTAGCTTATCGGTAGCTTCGTATTTTATTGCTTCGGTTATAACGACGATTGTTCTTCCGCTAACAGAAACCCATGATCCTCACATACAAATTTTTCAAGTGTATCTAATTGCATTTATTCCATTAGTTGTAGTATCCCTTATCATCAGAAAATGGAAGCCTGCACACCATCACTTTAAGGTTGAGAAGCAGAAAGAACGTCTCCGCTATTCGTCTTGAGGAAAATAGATCTCTTTCTGAACACTGAAATTGGGTCAACGATATTTCTTCGACTTTCGTTTGATGTTTCCAATGTTCCAATTATTAAGCTTTTCATTCAGACCATTCTAGAAGAGAGTGGTCTTTTCTCATTCGATTCAAACCCAATTTTCTACCTCCCATCATTCGCTAGATTTTGTCGAAATTGCTAGTTTTTATGATATAATTAGACATGCTTTACGACTTTATATTAGTAGTTTTAAGGCGAGTTTATCTATCAAATGTTAAGCATACATACTCTATATAAAACACCTAGATTTGGGGTTTTTTTACGTTGGGAGTTCGGAATGTTATGAAAAAAACGTGGGTCTGTTTCTTTTTATTTTTCGGTTTGTTTTTCATCGTGCCGTCCAATGTTTTTGGCGAGTCCGACGACATCATTTCTGTCCCGGAAACGGATGTTTCATCTGAAACGGTGAGAGGGGAAATTATTGAAATCTTGGAAGACACACCGCAAGTGCAAGAAATTGTAGTGAAAGTGAAACAAGGGGAATTCCAAGGAGAAACTGTAACGGCAAGGCAAACATTATCTGGTAACCCTGCTCAAGATTTTTATTTCCAAGAAGGCGAACGTGTTCTTATATGGATTGAGAGTGAAGATGGGGTCATTCAACGAACGTTAGTGAGGGAGTTAACACGAGATCATTATTTAGGTTATTTAACCGCCTTTTTTATTTTTTCTCTTGTGTTAATTGGCGGCATAAAGGGGATTAAGACGGTTGTTTCGTTAGCACTGACAGCGTTTCTTGTTATTCAGGTGCTCATACCTTTTATTTTAGCAGGACTGCCACCTATTCCTGTGACGATCTTTGTCGCTTCAATTATCGCAACAAGTTCTGTTTTAATTATTAGTGGGTTTAATAGGAAGTCATTAGCAGCCATCATAGGGACGATTGGTGGGGTGATCATTGCCGGAATCCTAGCTTGGGTGATGACGAGGTTAACGAGGTTAACTGGATTAAGTGGCGACGAAACACAAATGCTTATGTATATTCCACAGCAAATTGACTTCGATTATCAAGGGTTATTATTTGCAGGGATGATTATTGGTGCGGTAGGTGCTGTTCTTGATATCGGGATGTCGATCTCTTCTGCCGTCGATGAAGTAAAACGAAGTAATCCAGCTATTAGCACGAAGAATTTAATTAAATCTGGATTGAATTTAGGAAAAGATATTATGGGCACAATGGCAAATACGCTTATCCTTGCTTATACAGGGGCGTCGATGTCGCTTCTGTTAGTGTTAGTCGCTCACAATATTTCTTTTGCTAGGGTCGTGAATATGGATGCCATGTCAACGGAGATCGTTCGTATTTTAGCAGGTAGTATTGGCTTAATCTACGCGATTCCGATTACAGCGATTGTTGCCGGTTTGTTGTATAAAAACGTGGATGTCTTAGAGGAAGAAAAGAAAAAAGAAAAGAAGAAACAAGAAAAACGAGACAAAAAGGAACAACAAGGTAAAAAGACACGGCCCAACAAAGAGAAAAATTCGAAAAAATAACAAAGGAAATGAGGATGTTACCTAAAGTTACTTTTGGGGGCATCCTGTTTTTTGGGGGATGGGGGTATCGTTTTGATGAGATTTCATAAGGGTGGAGATAGGAGATAGGAGATAGGAGATAATGCCGGGTGCGAGCGAGTTGTGATGACGAAGGGAAGTAAGCGAGCGAGATAGTGCCGGACGGAAACGAGTTGTGATGACGAAGGGAAGTAAGCGAGCGACTTAGTGCCTGACGGAAGCGAGTTGTGATGACGAAGGGAAGTAAGCGAGCGAGATAGTGCCCGACGCGAGCGAGTAGCGAAGGCGAAAGGAAGCAAGCAAGCGACATAGTGCCCGATGCGAGTGAGTTGAGATGCCGAAGGGAAGCAAGCGAGGGATATAGTGCCCGATGCGAGCGAGTAGCGAGTCGAAAGGAAGCAAGCAAGCGACATAGTGCCCGATGCGAGTGAGTTGCGATGACGAAGGGAAGCAAGCGAGGGACATAGTGCCCAACGGAAGCGAGTTGCGAAGGTGAAAGGAAGCAAGCAAGCGACATAGTGCCCGACGCGAGCGAGTAGCGAAGGTGAAGGGAAGTAAACCAAACCCTCGAAATAATACCCAACCACACGATATAGTAACCCAACCACGCGATATAGAGTCCAACCCCACCGAACAGGAACAAAATAAGCTACCTGTTCAAGCCATAAACGGATTTTCATAGAAAATGAGCTAGGACATGTTAAGTCCTAGCTCATTATTTCTTACTATTAGTTGTAAGGGGTCTTCCGTTATCTTCTAAAATCCGTTACTTTCTAAACTTCGTCCCCTTCTAAACTTAGTTGTCGTTTAAATCCTCAATAATTTGTTCTGCTTTCTCTTGAAGGTCTGCTTTCGCATCTTCTTCAATATGTCGGTCACTCTGTTTACGATTTAAATGTTTCAAGAAATTATCCATAAACTTGCTGGCCTGTGCATAACGCTCATTACTTTCATGATGTTTGGCCTGTTTTAACGCATTCCCTAATTGATTTTCAAGTGGCCCACTAAGCTCACCTGCATCAACGTAATCGTTCATTACGCCTTTCAATGTTTCTAAATCAGGCTGATCTGTTCCTGATCGCATTTCTTCCGTGAAGTTGTACGTGTAAACCGCACCGTTATTATCATCATCAATTAACTCACCTGTTGCGCTAACGGCTGTTAATCCTAGTTTTTCGATGTGGGCTGCTCCATCGGCAGAACTATTAAATAACACTCTACCATTCGTCTCTACAGGTTTGATCGACCAGTTATAGGACGCATATGGCGTGTAAGCTGTACCTAAATCTTGAATATAGTCCAAGATGACGTATCTGTTTTCGATACTTAGCGCTTGTAATGAATCAACCAGTGGTGCATCTAATCCTGCTAGGTGATCACCACCACCGCCGGCACGGTAGTTATTTGTTGCTACTAAGAATTCCATATCTGACGTGACCGGTTCTCCTTCATACGTTAGATCTGTAATTCTCTCTCCGATTGGCTGTGTGACATCGATTTGGTATTCGACACCTTCAATGACATCATAGTTAAACGCACTAAAACTAGCGAGTAATGATTGATCATCCGTTTCAGTAGGATCAATTTGGTTGAAGCTTTCCGCTGAGCGTTCTAACCATTGATTTAATCCATCACCGTCTACTTCGACGACTTGTAACGTATTATCATACACATAAATATCTGCGAGGTCTCTTACTCTAAGGTCCCCGGCATCAACTTCTGTGTAGCCACCTCTGTATCCAGCTCTAAACGGAGCAGCTGCTGACAATAAAGGCTTATCTTCGTATTCCGTTCCTTCTAAATAATCTTCCGTGAACCATAACTGAGCATCGTTCACTAACTGTAAAACTTCATTATCCATCACTAAAGAGAAAAATGTGTTAAAGCTATCCGCCATTGTTCCAACAGCGCTATCAACGTATTCTAGTGTTCTTTCGTGAACATCTACAATTAAGTCGACGATACCTTGATCAGCTTCGACGTTTTCTACTCCGGTTACTTCTGATTTGGAGCTGACAACCGTCCATTCTCCATTTTCTTCTGTAAGGTCAAGTTGAATCGTACCTAAGTGGCTTCCCCAAGAACCAGCCATGACAGCAGGTACACCATGGATCGTTCCAGCTTCGTCATCGACACCTTCAATGGCATCATACCCAGAATTTTGAGGGAATGTTTGGTGTGCGTGACCCATAACAAGGGCGTCAATCCCGTCCACTTCTCTTGCTAAACTAACAGCAGCGTGCTCTGTTTCACGGTCACCCGTGTTCACACCGGTATGGGCAAGAGCAACCACTAAGTCAGTTTGCTCCGCTAGTTCTGGTACGTATCGTTGTGCTGAATCGACAATGTGTTCTACTTCGACATTTCCTTCAAGGTGAAGGTTGTCCCATTGCATGATTTGTGGAGGAGTAAATCCAATCACACCAATTGTAATCGTCTTTCCGTCTACTTCATGTTCAATGATTTCGTACGGTTGAAATCTGTGTTCTTCTAAATCTGTTCCAGCCTCATACACATTGGCATTTAACCAAGGAAAGTTTGATGTTTCAATGGCATTGTCTAAAAAGTCTAAACCAAAGTTAAACTCGTGGTTACCAATTGATGCTGCAGCATAATCTAATTCATTAAATGCTTTAATAATCGCTTGTGTCTCGCCTTCTTCAAGAGGTTCTACAGTTGCCTCTAGTTCTCCAAGAAGACTGCCTTGAAAAATATCACCATTATCAAATAAGATCGTATTATCGTGATTCGCTCGAATCTGGTCAATCAATGTGGCCGTTTTTACTAACCCATAATCATCTACTTCGGTATCGTTCATGTAGTCATAAGGCATTAGATAAGAGTGAATGTCTGTCGTTGTCATGATCAATAGTTCATGAAGGTCATCGTTCTCATCATGCTCTTCACCGAATGTCACCATTGGTGAAAGGAACATAAATAGTAATGAAAGGATTGCTGCTCTTTTAAAAACCTGAGAAAATCTCCAATTCTGTAACATAAAATACCTCCTGTTTTTTAAATTAACCGAAAAAATAAAGCGCTAGCTTATTCCATTATTTAGTCGGTTTCACCTCCTCAAATAGAGTACATTCCGCTAAAAAACGATAAAGAATCTTTTAAAGAACCAATTACGAGACAAATCGAACAAATTAGTATGTATAGTCAGGTAATTGGTAGCGTTACCATATGTTAACACATATTCTAATCGTCATGAGTAATCCATTTAGACACGCTTTTTTAGTTTTTAAGACCCGACTCTCGTCAAAATTTGTATATTAATGTAAAAATTTTGAAACTTGCTACCTCATCATACATGGGCAGTAACTTTTTCGTTTGCTAGGGCTTTAAAGTATCAAGTGAAACGAAGTGGCATGGCGTTTTTCTGAAGAGGTATATTTTTGAAAGTAGGTACAATACGTCCCATTTCATTCATTTCTTCTTATCATTCGAAAATACAAGACTAATTTCATAACGTACGTATCTAATTGTTCATGCCTTTTCGAAGAGAAGTGCTCATTATGCACGTTAAATTCCATATTTAACCATAAAGAATAGACAGAATTTTGTATTGGAGATTGGTTCTCCGTTTTTAAAGAAGTAACAGAAGGCGAAGGTTTTAGTCGCTGAGGTGGGAGTGAGTGAGAAGGGGAAGACGTTTTTTCACGAACACTATTATTCTAGCTTAAGCTAGAAATTTTTTACGAAGGACCTACAATAGATTGGTATAATTTAGTACGCACGTCATGTGCAGAAGTGCTTAATCCTCTAATTAGTAAGGTTTACGTGAAGACTAAATCAAGCTTACACTTTAAAAGTATTATCTTGGCTATCAGGAAGATAATAGAATCAAAGATTATCCAATACTTATGTTTAAGGGAGGAAATCGTATGATGAAGAATCGATCGAAAGTGTATCAGAAAGTCGTGATGGTTTTAATGGCAGTCATTCTCATGGCAGGGTCATTTGCTAGCTTGTCTCCGGTTGCTGCAAACCAAGGCCATGGAAATGGACAGGCAGAACAAAAGGAAAAGAGTGACGGGGCACCTCATGGCCCGAAGCGTGCTATTGAAGACGTAATTGTTGTAGATTCTACTAGTTTTGAAATTGATTTTGATAAAACATATCCAGAAGGATTGGATATTAATAGAATGATTGATGTAGAAGTGGAGTTAGCTGATGAAACGGTCGTTGAGCCAGAATTAACAGATTATCACGTCTCGTCGGAAGACCGATCACTTGTAACGGTGGAACATGGAAACGACGATCTTGATGGATTAGCAGGTACATTATCTATTAATGGATTTGAAATCGACTTTGATTATGTTGAAGAAGAGGAAGACAGGTTTTCTTTAGATATTTTTCATACGAATGATATCCATTCAAAGATTAATAACTTCGGAAAAATGTCCGCATTTATCAATGAAAAAGGAGAAGAGGCAGATAATCACCTTTTCTTAGATGCTGGGGATATTTTCAGTGGGAATGCGGTCGTTGACTTGCAAGATGGTGAGCCGATTGTGGAGCTGTTAAACGAAATGGGATTAGACGCGATGGCTATTGGAAACCATGAATTTGATTATGGTCAAGAAGCATTTGCTGCGAGAGAAGAACAAGCAGACTTTGACTGGTTAAGTGCCAATATGGAAGTTGTCGATGAAGACATTGCCATTCAACAACCAGAACCTTATCAAATCTATGAGATTGACGGGGTGGACGTAGGAATATTCTCCTTAACACAAAACCCACCAGCAACAAGTCCATCTGGTATTGTTGGACTAGAGTTTCATGATTACGTAGAGACAGCGGAAGAGTATTCTTACTTACAAGATGAAACAGATATCTTGATTGCTTTAACGCATATTGGGAATAACGCTGATAAACATCTAGCGGAGAATGTTGATTTCTTTGATGTCATTATCGGTGGGCATTCTCACACTAGAGTATTTGAAGAAGAGATCGTAAATGGAACGCCTGTTGTACAAGCCGGAAGTGATTCGTTATTTGTCGGTCACTTCAACCTAGAATTTGACGGAACAGATGTGACATTTAATGATTATTATTTGCAAGATGTGGAAGAGCTAACGGACGTTAATCAAGGTGTCCAGGACATGGTTGATGCATACAACGCGGAAGCAGAAGAACTATTAGAAGAAGTTGTAGGTTACACAAATACAGGGTTGTATCGTGATGCACGCTATACAAGAGACACTTCTTTAGGTAATTTCATCACCGATGCGATGAAAGATGCGTTAAATGCTGATATGGCAATGACGAATAATGGCGGTATTCGCGCGAATATTGAAGAAGGTGACATTAAAGCTGCGGACATTTACACAGTTGAACCTTTCGGTAATGAGCTAAGTGAAATGGAGATTACTGGAGAAGATTTAAAAGATGTCATTGAATATTCTTTCTCAAGAAGTAATAGTATTGATCTGCAAACGTCTGGTTTGACCTATACGATCTATACGAATGAAGATGGCGAATACGTGGATGCTGATTTATTTGTAGATGGGGAACCTATTGATGAAAGCGAAACGTATACGCTAGTGACAAATAACTTCATGGCGGAAGGTGGAAGTGGTTACGACTTCTCTGCTGCTGATATCATTCAACAAGAAGCTGGTTACATCACAAATGCGATGTTCCAACTGATGGATGACATCATGAATGCTGAAGGGGCCTTGGATTATGAAGATGGTGAAGGCCGGATTACGATTGAAGAAGCAAATTAAGAAGTCGATTTATCAAGCCCCTTTGAGCGTTTGCTCAAAGGGGCTTGATTTGTGTTTTTCATCAACTATTTTCGTGGAGATAGTTGAGTTGTAATCGTTATTATTGATTGATTTACAATCTTTCGTGTCGTGATATGATAGGAGATAGGAGTGGAAAAGAAAGGGTTGGTGACAGTGGAAACGATTATTTTTGACGTAGATGACACTTTATATGATCAAACGGTCCCTTTTAGAAATGCATTTAGAAAGTTGTTTCATGTCCCTTTTACTGATGAAAAAATAGAGGAAATATACATAGCTAGTCGAAAATATTGCGATGCATTATTTGAAAAAAGCCAAACTGGTGAAATACCCCTATTAGATATGCAAATATATCGTTTAACAGCGGCATGTCAGGAGTTTGATCTACCTGTGAGTGATCAAAAAGCGATGGAATTTCAGAAAGTATATGTAGAGGAGCAACAAAAAATTAAATTATTTGATGAAATGGAAGAACTATTAGATTTGTTGTCTAGAAGAAATAAACAGCTTGCTGTTCTCACGAACGGGGAGGAAGAACATCAATCGATGAAAATAAAGCAGTTAAATCTAGCGAACTGGATTCCTGAAAAGCATTTCTTTATTTCTGGAAAGATTGGACATGCAAAACCAACGAAACGAGCGTTTCAATTTATTGAAGATGAGCTTTCATTAGATCGATCAAAAACGGTTTATATTGGTGATTCCTTTGAGAATGATATCGTAGGTGCCAAACAAGCTGGATGGCATGCCATCTGGATGAATCACCGCAACCGAAAACAATCCGTCGAATCTGTTCATCCGGATAAAATTGTATCTCATCCTAAAGAGCTTTTAGACGTGTTTAGCTCTTTCGTTCCTCCTTTGTAAAATTGTCAGATCTTTCGTGAAGCGTTTTAATAGCGAAAAGCCCATTACTGGAAAAAACAGGATGGGCTTTTCTTTGTCTAGAATAAGGGGTTTTTGGTCGTTGAGAGGTCATACGCCAATGCGTTCCATAATATGATTGTAAGCATTAGTGTAATGAGAAAGGTCAGGGTCTTCGCCTTTGATTTTAGGTACCTTAAAGACAGACAGATCAAAATGGTGCGTTGCTTCTACTTGGTGCCTCGCTAGACAATTTTGAACACAGGACAAGGGACACCCGTCAATTGCAATGATGTTCCGTCCAGATTTCGCTGTATTAACTAGCGGTTTGACATCGCCACCTACTCCAGCAATACAGGACATTTCGGCGATTTTTTCTCGATCCATCTTAATAGCAATCATATTAGCCGTTTGTGCAGCTGAGGAACATCCAGAACATGAATAGACGATTGGTAAATCAGTTCTTTTCAACTTGTTATTCTCCCTTCAACATATAAATTCGATACTTTATGCCTTTAGGCTATCTTAAACGAGGGAAAGGAAAATAAAAGTGAGAGATATCACATTAAGGTGGAAAAAAAAGTCGGTTTCATCTTTACACTCATCATTGTTTTAAGAGCTTATTTTCATTAAATTGAATTTTCGTTTTATATGTGTGTAAGAAGTATGATTATATCAAGGGATACTTACGAGATATGTGTCCAAATGTCCCATTGAACGGAGAAGGTTTTGCTAATATACTTAGATTATTACGAAGGATAGAAAGATCTATGTAAAGAATTAAATGATCTTAATAACTCGCTATTTTTTTAAGGGTAAATATGAAACAATTCTTACCATTGATTTTTAATGAAAAAGTAATATAACGTGGTTTACATTTATATAAATAGGGGTAAGGCAGAAGTAAACTGAAGTGGAAAGTCTTTTATCTACATACTAACAAGATTAGACAAGTAGGAAGGGTGAAGATATTAATGACGAAAAAAAATTCCGCCTCCAAAAGTGCTATGGCAATTAGAAATGAAGCAGGGAAAGGGATCGATATTGTTTCTGCAAAGCACATAGCAAAAGCCCTTAAAAAAGGTGAGAATGTCTTCGATTTATTGGAAACCTTTTCAAACATTATTAAAGTGGAAGATTCGTTCCGAGATATCAAGGAGCCTCATGAAGCATCAGCAACGTATCTTAATAAGCTAAATAATTTTAAATTTACAGTAAACCGGTGCAGTCAACACGGATTTTCTTTTACGCATTACTGATTTTCATTACGTTATGTCATTTCGCTTAAAGTTCTATGGAAAAGCAAATGGAAAAAGGTACTTTAAAACAGGATATGTTCAATAGAATTGTCATCAACCGAAAACAATAATGAAATAAACACGTTAAGTTGTGCGATAAACGTACAATTTAACGTGTTTTTTGGTGTGTTTGAGAGATACCTTGATCTTTAAAAGTGTTTGTACAGAAACGTCCTCTTTCTGATTTTGGTACAATAGACGATAACTAACGATGAAGAGGGTGGCATCTTGGAAACAGAAAAGAAGCTTTTGAGTTTGATTAGTTCTGCACGGGTGATGACATCGACACTGGATTTAGATGAGGTTCTTCATCAAATGATTCGTGAAGTACTGAATGTGCTGGAAGGATCGAACGCCAGTATTTTATTTTTATATGATAAAAAACACAATTATTTATATCCGAAAGCAGCTGTCGGTTTTGATATGAAGTATTTACAACATGCTCATCTCGCACCAGGAGAGGGGATGAGTGGGATCACGTTCCAGGCTCGAAAGGGTCAAATATTTCATTCACATACAGAAACAAAACAAAATATGTCCAATATTAGTGAAGAGGTTAAGGAATTCCACATGTTAGCTCTTGGGGAAAATAAATACCCACAAAGTGCGTTATGTGTTCCACTCCTCGTCAAAGGCGATTGCATTGGGGTACTGACGGTTGATATTTATGATAAAACTGTTCAGTTTGACGAAGAGCATCTGAAGCTTTTAGAAACATTTGGAGCGCAAGCAACGATTGCGATTGAAAATGCCACGTTGTTTTCAAGAAATGAACGGACGAACAAAATACATGAAAAATTATCAAAAGTGGCAGTCTCCCAAGGAGGAATCGCTGAAATTACTAAAAGCCTTGGTGAGTTAATGCAACACGGTGTAGCCGTTTATAATGAATTTTTTGATGTATTGGAAGGTTCTTCTTCTCAAGCGGTGAAAGATGCGAATGATATACGGGGATCACTAGGCGATACGATTAGTCATGTCGTCAGTGAAAATTCGATATCAACGATCCAAGTACCTCTAAATGAATCCGAAGTGGAAGTGGTTTTCTTCCCTGTGAAATCCGATTCGTATACGATTGGGTATTTAACGATCCTTGTTCATGATGAGGCGGAGCTTGACCCATTAGATCGATTCGCGATTGAACAGACGAGTGTTATTTTCGCCTTGGAAATGACGCGCCGAGAACGAACAGCCTTGAATGAATTGAAACATTCCGGATATTTGCTCGATCAGCTTCTCTACAGTGACTGGAATGAGATGGCGATTAATCAAATTGCTAAAATGCCTGACTTTACCTCAATGGACTTGAAGTACGTGATCGCTCAGCTTTCGATTATTAACCCGATGTTGTCGATCAAGCATTTAACAACAGAAAAAAATAGGTTGCTCCGACTGATTTACCACGAAGTATCTAACTACCAGTATAAAACGTTTGTGCTGGATCAGAATTTAGATACGACGTTTTTATTTGCAATTCCAGAAGATATATCAGAAGAGACCATTTACAAAGAGGTGAAAATGATTTTTCAAGCCATTTCCGAACATACGTTAAATGAGTTTGAATTAAGCTTGGCTGTTGGTATCGGACGATCTGTTTCAGATGTGAAAGACGTGAGGGCGAGTCATCGTGACGCTAAGAAGTGTATCGAATATATCCAGAAAAAAGGACAAGCGGGAAGCGTCATTAGTTTTCATCAATTAGGAATCCAAAGGTTGCTTCTGAACACGGAATGGAATGAACTCCAAGATTTTGTAGACGATACGGTTGGACCGATCATTGATAATGACAAACATTACCACACGATGCTGTTCGATACGCTACACCATTATTTGGAATCGAATAACAATATGGCTGAGACGGCTAAAACGATGTTTGTTCATGTCAATACGATTAAATATCGATTGAAACAAATGGAGAATCTTCTTGGTATTGATAAGGTCAGTGGTTCAAAGGCGTTTGAGCTTCAGCTTGGTATCTATATTTACCATTATATAAATAAGAAGTGACGTTGTTTCTATCGTGGTATACGTCGTTTTTCTTATCATCATATTCGATTAGCTTTAAGCCTACAGGTATTGTAGGCTTATTTGTCTGATACCGATAAAAACCTCTTGTTATGTTTGTGTTATCAAGACATATCTGAATTTACTAAATTGTCTTATAATTTAAGTTATCAATTTATTTTCGGTCACAGGAGGCACCTATGTATCAGACACTCATGGAATCATATCAGTCAGAATTATCCTATTCAGGTGTGGACGGAAGTCGTTTAGCTAAACGATTGCATGAACTTTCCCGAATTGGTCTAACAGAAGATGATGGTTGTAACCGTATCTCTTTCACAAAAGAAGAGCAACAGGCGAAAGATTTAGTGAAAAAATGGATGGAAGAAGCGGGACTTCACGTGAATCAAGACGGTGCGGGGAATGTGATTGGTAGAATAGAAGGCGTTTCATCGACGACAACAATCATGTCTGGGTCCCATTTAGATAGTGTTCCAAATGGTGGTCACTTTGACGGTCCACTTGGCGTCCTTTCCGCTCTTGAAGTAGTGCAAGCTTGGAAAGATACGGGATACACACCAGAAAAATCGTATGAAGTGGTTGTGTTTACTGACGAAGAGGGGGCACGCTTTAAAAGTGGCCTCACTGGTAGTCAGGCGATGACTGGAACATTTGATTTGTCGCAAAAACAAACGTTGTTTGATTCGGAAGGGCAGTCATTTGAGGAAGTTCTCGCACAGAATAATCTCAGCTTGGCAACGTTAAAAGAAGCAAAACGTGACTTCAGCTCGATTGAAGCTTTTGTAGAAGTGCATATTGAACAGGGAAAACGTCTGGAGAAAGAAGATCTTCCCGTTGGTGTCGTGCAGGGAATTGCCGGACCTTCTTGGGTGGATGTGAGCTTTTACGGTTCTGCTGGACACGCTGGGAATACGCCGATGAATGATCGACAAGATGCGTTGATTGCGGCGAGTCACTTTATTACGGAGATAGAAAAGCTACCATCAAAAGTTAGTGAATCTGCTGTGGCAACCGTTGGGAAACTATTTGTGAAACCTAATGGGATTAATGTCATTCCAGGAGAAGTCCAGTTAACGGTCGATATTCGTGATATTCATGAAGATACACGTGATCAGCTTCGAGAAGATATTTTTGCCAAAGGAAAACAAATTGCAGCTGAGAGAAATGTTCAGGTGGAATTAACTGAAATTATGTCGACACCTCCAGTAAAGGTGAAGGAAGAGATGCAACAAAAAGCAGCGAAGGCGATGGAAAAATCGTTAAATAAAAAGCCTTATTTCCTTCCAAGTGGTGCTGGTCATGATGCGATGATTATCGGTGGACAAACAGATATTGCCATGTTGTTTACGAGAAGTAAGGACGGGGTTAGTCATAACCCAGCGGAGTGGTCTTCACTTGATGATTGTGTTCAAACCGTTCATGTATTGAAAAATCTATTAGAAGAGTTATGTTCCGCGTCGTAGTTTATAACTATATGAAAAAAGGGGAGAGGTCATGATGACAAAATACGGATGGAAACTATCCATGTTCACTGCAGCTGCTTTGTTTCTTAGTGCTTGCGGAGTAGAAAGTGGAAATAGTGGAAACAACGATGAGACAGATGTGGAAGTAAATGAAGGAAATAACAATGTTGTTGAAGATGAGACAAATAACAACGAAGCGAATAATAACGGTGAGGCAGCAGAAGCAGAAGTTGAATATGAATGGCAAATTGGCTGGAACTCAGGTCTTGATGATGATTCTAAAGGGGAAGCGGCAAAAGCATTCGCAGAACATGTGATGGAAGCTTCGAATGGAAGAGTAGATATTGAGTTCTTCCCAAATGAAACGTACGCAAGTTCTCCGGAAATGATCGATGCTGTTCAAGTTGGTGCGTTGGATATGGCGTTACCTGGTGCGAACGAGCTAGCTGGGGCTATTCCAGAATATGCCGCTTTATCTCTTCCGTTTTTGACAGAAGGGTTTGAAGAAGCACATGCAGTGCTTGATGGGCCGGTTGGCGATGACTTGAAAGCGTTGGGCGAAGAGCAAGGGTTTATTACGTTAAATGATGTAGAAATTGGCTTCGCGCAGATTACGAATAGTGTGAGACCAATTGAAGAGCCGTCTGATTTGGAAGGATTGTCGATTCGATCGCCTAATGATGTAAGTTTGATCGAGACGTTTAATGCCCTTGGTTCATCTGTTTCAACGATGGATTATACAGAAATTTACAGTGGGTTGTCTCAAGGGGTTATCGATGGGCAATTTAACCCTCTTCTAAGCATTTATGATCAAAATATGCAAGAAGTTCAAGACTATCTTGCGATAACGAATCACACGTATTACTATTCTTACTTCATTATGAATGATGATTTATTCAATAGTTTAGATGAAGAGTTACAAGAGATTGTCCGTGAAGGTTCGGAGCATGCTCGCGATGCTGCTCGTGACTTCATTGCAGGTGAAGAAGAAGCTGCTATTGAACGTGCGGAAGATGAGTTCGAGGTTGTGACGTATCCTGATCTTGAGCCTTTCCAGGAAGCTGTTTTACCAGTATATGACGAAGTGTCTGATGTGATGGGAGAAGAAATCATCGCAGATATGCAGGACTTCCTTGAAGAGTATCGAAATAATTAATCTAATTGATTGAAACTTTTGAGGGACCTGTTTCGACAGGTCCCTTGTGTTATTAGGGAGGGAATAATATGGCTCAAGTAAATGCAAAGAAAGAAAAGAATTGGTTTGACTATATCATCGGCTGGACAGAAATTGCTGCTTCCGTTTTACTTATTGGGTTAACCGTTATTGTATTTGGAGAAGTGCTGAGTAGGTACGTTTTTCGTACGCCGCTCGTTTTTTCAAATGAATTAACACAGCTATTATTCCCTTGGATGATTTTTGTAGCAGCGATCAGTGTGACGAAAGAAGATGGACATCTGGCCGTTTCCTATTTTCGCGATCGATTACCTTACGTGATGCAAAAGGGGCTTTATGTTTTTTCGAAGCTAATTATGTTGTTCTTCTCTGTGTACATGGTCATTGCCAGTGTTAAGTACGTGGATAATGTTTCAAGTCAACTCATGCCGGTCATCCGAATTTCAAGAGGGTGGTTGTCTGGCTCTTTGACGGTGTCTTTTGTTTTTATCAGTATCATTCTTATTTATCAAATCGTTTTAATCTTGACGAATAAATTAGACGTGCAGCGAGAGGAGGATACTTTAGATGATATGGATTATGATCGCTAGTTTTTTTGTATTGCTCGTGTTGGGCATTCCGATTGCATTTGCAATGGGGGCTTCGGCATTAATGTATATCTTAGTTACAGGTATTCCTCTGGAAATGTTTGCACAGCGGTTCTTTTCTAATACGCAATCATTCGCCTTTCTAGCGATTCCCTTTTTTATTCTTGCTGGTAATTTAATGATTCACGGAAACATTGCACAGCGAATTATTAAAGTTGCCGATTCGATGGTTCGTCAACTCCCCGGTGGTTTAGGGTGCGTCTCTGTTGTCACAAGCATGGGGATGGCGGGTGTGTCTGGTTCATCCGTTGCTGATGCGGCTTCAACGGGAAGTGTATTAATTCCGGAGATGAAGCGGAAGGGGTATAGCGCAAGATTCGCTGCTTCGATTAATGCTTCTAGTTCGGTTGTTGGTATTATCATTCCTCCTAGTTCGACGATGATTATCATTGCTTGGTTAGCTAATTTGTCCGTTGGAGAAATGTTTATTGCCGGGATTATTCCTGGTGTGTTAGTTGGGTTAGCTTATTTAGGGACAACTGTTTTGATCGCATTGAAGCGAGGGTATCCTAGTGAGTCGAAACCAACTTTTATGGAATTTTTGCGAAACTTCCGCCACGCTTTGTTAGCGTTGTTACTGCCGATTTTGTTAATTTCGGCGATTATTACTGGTGTAGCCACGGCAACAGAAGCGGCTTCGTTAGCGGTTGTTTATGCGTTGATCATCGGCGTGTTTGTTTATAGAACGCTTAACTGGAAAAATATTATGTTGTCGTTAAAAGACACGGCGCGTGGAACGAGTATTGTCATGGTGACGATTTGTGCGTCGATGATTTTTACATGGGTACTTATTTCAGAAGGCATTCCGCGGATGATTTCCGATAACTTGGAAGGCTTAGGCTTACCGCCGTGGGGGCTTTTGATGGTGATGATCGCAATTATGCTGATTGCCGGAATGATTATGGAGCTTGTTCCTAACTTGTTTTTATTCATTCCGATCTTCATGCCGATTGCGACAGACATTATCGGAATGGATCCGATGCACTTTGCGATGATCATGCTCGTCACATTGGCACTAGGTATGTTTACACCTCCAGTTGGCGCAACATTATTTATCTCGTGCTACATTGCAAAAGTGAAAATAGAAGACACAGTCAAAGACATCTTCCCATATTTCTTAACAGGTATTCTTGTTGTTCTACTAATCTCTTTCTTCCCAGCGAGCGTCCTTTGGTTGCCCGGATTGTTTGAGTAGGAGTGGTGAATGGGTGGTGAACGGGGACGGTTCTCATGTGGCAAAAGAGTAGTTAAATGAAGAGCGTGTCCCAAAATGTTGTTGTATAAGCAGCCTTGTTTGGTCCCTTTAATTTATGGTTTTTTTGTATATAATTGTTAATATAAAGTCAAACAGGATCTTTACTTACCTAATGTGAAGTCTTGTTTGACTTTATTTGATTTCTTTTTTCATGTGTTTTTTACTTATTGGCAATGTAAAGAGGACCCACAATACATGGCTGTTTTGGAAAGTCCTCTAAACTTAAGTCGGTAAAATCGATTGTCCAAAAAACAGTTTTCTTCGAGAATATAATTTATATCCTTTTATCGTCTTTGATCGTTTTTGTATCCTTGTCCATTACACAGGTTTCCTGAATAGGAAAACCGTAAGATCCGAATCATTATCATAGATACTGACCGGATCATCTTGTTATTTTTCATTTCATTATAGCTTTTTTCGTTTTACAATTGAAAGAATCGTTTAAATGAATACAGCGTTGTGGCCTTGTTTAATTCTGCAATGGAATGTGTCAGAGGGATTTCTTTTGGACAGACTTCAGCGCAGTTTGCCGCATTTCCACAAGACGTCAGCCCGCCATCACCCATAATCTGATCAAGTCGCTCTTCTGCCTGAATCTGTCCTGTCGGATGCGTGTTAAATAGACGTACTTGAGACAAAGGCGCAGGACCGATAAACGATGAATATGGGTTCACGTTTGGACACGCTTCAAAACAAAGTCCGCAAGTCATACATTTACTCAATTCGTAAGCCCATTGCCGATCTTTTTCAGGTATCTTCGGTCCCGGTCCCATATCGTAAGTGCCATCAATGTCAATCCAGGCTTTTACTTCCTTCAATGCATCAAACATCTTTTGACGGTCCACCATTAAATCCCGCTCACATGGAAATGTTTTTAAAGGAGCCAGATGGATTGGCTGTTCCAGTGTATCCACAAGGGTTGAGCATGCCTGTCGCGGTTTCCCGTTGACGAGCATTGAGCACGCACCGCAAACCTCTTCCAGACACACGGACTCCCATTGAACAGGGGTGGTTTCGTCGCCGTTGATATTCATCGGGTTGCGTCTAATTTCTATCAATGCTGAAATAATATTCATGCTTGGGCGCCATGGCACATTGAACTCTTCGACATAGGGCTCGGAAGAAGGTCCATCTTGTCGATTAATCTTTAAATGAACTGTCTTACCGGTCATGATGTTACACCTCCCTTTTTATTCTGGGTGTAATCTCGTTTTCTCGGTTCAATCAACGATGTATCCACTTCTGCATAACTGAAGGAAGGATTGCGTTTTTGCGTATCAAATGCAGCCATAGTGGTTTTTAACCATTCGTCATCATTCCGGTCAGGGAATTCCGGTTTGTAATGAGCCCCGCGGCTTTCATTTCTGTGAAGAGCACCTTGTGTGATCACTTTCGCCAAATCCATCATCCCACTCAGTCCTCGAATGAAAGAAACGGAGTGATTATGGTATTTCGTCGTATCCTGAACGTTTATGTTTTTATATCTTGCCATCATTTCCGTAAGCATTTCATCTGCCTTGACAAGGTTTTTGTTTTCCCTTACAACTGTAACATTTTCCGTCATTAGTTCGCCCATTTCGTGATGGAGAGTATAAGGGTTTTCACTGCCGTTCATGCTGAGAATCGCAGTGATTTCATCCTTATCGGCTTTCAGCTGAGAGGTGAAGACTCGCTCGTCAACGTCATCCACGGATTGACTGTTATTGCGGACATACGTCGCTGCTTCAGGGCCTGCAACCATTCCACCATAAACCGCTGATAAAAGAGAATTGGCACCAAGACGATTCGCACCGTGCTGGGAATAATCACATTCTCCTGCTGCAAACAGGCCGGGAATATTAGTCTGCTGGTGGTCATCCACCCATAGTCCACCCATTGAATAATGAACACCTGGGAAGATTTTCATAGGAACTTTTCTCGGATCGTCCCCCATGAATTTTTCATAAATCTCAAGAATTCCACCCAACCTTACATTGAGACGTTCCGGATTGATATGTGAGACATCAAGATAGACTTTATTTTCTCCGTCAATCCCTAGCCTTTGATTCACGCAAATATCGAAAATTTCTCTAGTGGCAATGTCACGGGGAACGAGGTTCCCGTATGCCGGATATTTATCTTCAAGAAAATACCACGGCTGTCCGTTCTTATAAGTCCATACCCTTGCTCCTTCTCCTCTTGCAGACTCACTCATCAGCCTCAATTTATCCTCTCCCGGGATGGCAGTAGGGTGGATTTGGATGAATTCACCATTCGCATAAATTGCACCCTGCTGATATAATTTACCTGCAGCTGAGCCTGTATTGATTAATGAATTCGTTGATCGCCCGAAAATCATTCCCGGACCGCCGCTTGCTATAATCACCGCATCTGCTTTGAATACTTTAATATCCATTGAAATCATCTCTTGTGCAGTCAGTCCGCGGCAAATTCCTTGTTCATCAATAATTGCCGAAACGAAATCCCATCCTTCAAACTTCGTGACTCGTCCTTCAGCTTCATATTTTCGAACTTGCTCATCCAAGGCGTAAAGAAGCTGCTGCCCCGTTGTTGCACCGGCAAAAGCCGTCCGCCGGTGTTGTGTACCTCCAAAACGTCTAAAATCGAGGTGGCCTTCAGGCGTCCGATTAAACATCACACCCATCCTGTCAAAGAGGTAGATGATTTCTGGTGCTTTTTGACACATGCCCCAAACCTGCTGCTGATTGGCAAGGAAATCACCCCCATAAAGGGTGTCATCAAAATGTTCCCAAGGTGAATCATTTTCTCCTTTCATATTACACGCCCCGTTAATTCCTCCTTGTGCACAAACGGAGTGGGATCGTTTCACTTTTACCAGTGAGATGAGGTCCACGTTCATGCCCATTTCGACTATTTTTAGTGTCGCCATGAGGCCGGCTAGTCCACCGCCCACAACTGCTATTTTTTGTCTATTCATTTCCATTTGCCTCCTGTTGGATTCATCATACAAATGCAAAGATTGCTATTAATCCGATCGCTGAAAGCCCGATAAACATTAATATACCAAGTATTATTCCGAACTTCTGACTTCGTTGATTTACAGTGATTCCCCATGTAATCAGCATCGTTCTGAAGCCATTACTGAAATGATAGGTCGTCATCAAAATTCCGACGATATAAAACATCAGATAGATCGGGTTGGAAACGAGGTTCGCCACCATATCATAATTTACTTCGGCTCCAAATGCAGCAGGTACCCTCGTCGTGCCCACATGCCAAATTAAGAAGAGAAATACTACAATGCCAGATAAACGTTGGAAATAAAAATACATATTCTTTTCATAACGGTAAACAGATAAGTTGTTCTTAGCTTCCCTAGCAATGGCAATCCCATATATCCCGTGAAACAGCAACGGAATAAAGATAATGAAGATCTCCATCGCGTACCTGAACGGTAAGTTTCCCATCATCGCAGCGGCAGTGTTGTAGGCATCTTCTCCGTAAAATGCCGTGTAGTTGATACCAAAGTGAACGAAAAGAAAAACTCCAATGGGAATCACCCCTGACAGAGAATGAAGTTTTCTCCAAAAAAACGTTCGGTCATTATTCACAACAGTCACTCCTTCTATTGTTCAATTAGCGATTTTCCAGAAATACCCGGATTGGTCATCTCATAAGGATCGAGGATCTCATCGAGCTCATCCTCTGAAAGGACGCCGCGCTCTATGCAGATGTCTCGGACCGGACGTCCCGTTGCGATGGCTTCCTTGGCAATGGATGACGCCGATTCATAGCCGATATGCGGATTGATTGCTGTAATCACCCCTACACTTTGATTCACGTACTGTTCCATTCGCTCATTGTTAGCCTTAATTCCCTGAATACAATGACGATCGAATACGTCAATCACATTTGTCATCATTCTGATGGTGTCGAGGAGACTTGAAACAAGAACAGGCTCCATGACATTTAGTTCAAACTGTCCAGCTTCGGATGCAAGGGTAACTGTTACATCATTTCCGATCACTTTAAAGGCAACCTGATTTACGACTTCTGCCATAACCGGATTTACTTTTCCAGGCATGATTGAAGAGCCTGGTTGTCTCGGTGGCAGGAGTATTTCATTCAAACCTGTCCTCGGTCCTGAAGCCATTAACCGCAAATCGTTGGAAATTTTTGACAGGTTGGACATTGCCGTTTTCATGGTGCTTGATACAGTCACGTACACATCAGTGTTTTGCGTACCGTCGACAAGATTCGGTGATGTTGTCATCGGAAAACTACTAATCTCAGCCAATTCTTGAATTACAATGTGAATATAATCCGGATCGGCATTCAACCCGGTACCTACGGCCGTTGCACCCATATTTGTCTCGTAAAGAGACTCTATTACGTTGCGGATGCGCTTGATATCACGTTCAAGCACCGCTGAATAGGCACCGAATTCCTGGCCAAGTCGAATCGGAACGGCGTCCTGAAGGTGGGTTCTACCCATCTTTAGACAGTTTTCAAATTCCGAAGCCTTTTCCAGAAAAGAAGCTTGTAGCGATTCTATTGCAGGTAGCAACTGATTTAGACGATTCAATAAAGCAAGTTTGAATGCCGTAGGAAATGCATCGTTAGTGGACTGAGACATATTGACATGAGAATTAGCACTGAGCACCATTGTATTACCTTTCTCTTCACCGAGTATCTCCAGAGCCCGGTTGGCGATGACTTCATTGGCATTCATGTTAACGGACGTTCCGGCCCCGCCCTGAATCGGATCGACGATAAACTGATCGTTCCAGCGACCATTCGCTACTTCCATGGCAGCCTGCTCGATGGCATCTGCAAGATGAGCACCCAGCTGACCCACTTTACGGTTCGCTCGTGCTGCAGCAATCTTGACCATACCGATCCCGCAAATCAGCTCCTCATCGATATGTTGACCGGTAATTGGAAAATTCTCGACAGCCCGCAATGTTTGAATTCCGTAATAACACTCATTATGAATCTTCATTTCACCAAGAAAATCTTTCTCTATACGGTGTGTATTCCCATTCATTATTTTTTCCTCCATAACTACAGAATTCACCATAACAAAAACACAGTGTGTGGCATGGAGATATACCCAATTCTCACACCTGTGTTCTTGTTGATGAATAGATGATTATTAGTTTTAATTAATTAATAAACAGTACGACGAAAAATAATACTGCTAAACCACCAAGAATGGACGGTCTTTGGAACTTATTGGCTAATTTTAAATCGGACCCTGGTACAACTGGAACCGTTGTTGCTAGGGCAGCAACTGGTCCACCCGTTAAATAATATTGCATAATTGCACAACCGCCAGCACCTGCAGCAGCAGCTGCCAATGGAGAGACATCATATTGAAGAACTATGGTTAAGAATGGGATGACAATTGCAGCAGAAGCAGCGTTTGATTGCGTTATAAGTCCTGCCAGTGCCGATACGGCTAACATAACCAAAATAGGTGAGTAAGTTAGTAATGGATCAAACCAGTCAGCCATAATATCAACAATACCGATATTTTGAATCACAGATGACATAAAAAGAAAACCTAAAGTCGCAATTAAGGGAACTGCCACTCTTTTTACGCCTTCAAGCATCATTTCCTCAGCCTTCTTTAATGATACTTTTGCAAATATCGCAACTAGGATTGATGAAGCGACACCAACTATAAACACAGGGTATCCGACAGAGAAACCTACGACTAAGACGATAAAAGGAATGATTGCCAGTATGAAGCTTCTTTCATTATCAATGTCTTCGAGATCCTTAAGTATACTGTTTACTTCTTGTTCAGTGAGCTTGATATCATTACTTCTCTCTTCACGTTTTAAACGAAGATAGCTGATTCCAATGATAGACATTGCCACAAATGCACCTATTAGATTGATCCATCCAAAGGTAATTCCCGCAGTTGCAATAACTGCTAACAATGTAGGATGGGTAAAGCCACCGAAGTTACCTAGGTGACCTGCATGAGCTTGAATCCCCGCTACTTTGTTGGGATTAACACCTAGTTTGATTGCAGCGGGACCTGTGATTACTGCAGTAATCGCGGGTTGAGTAAAACCTGTTAATCCACCAATTACACCTGCAGCAGCGCTTCCCGCACCTGCGATGCCCGGTCCGCCACCGATTTTACTTCCTAATAAAATAATTTTTCTTATGATCGCATTTAAAAAACCTGTTTTTTCCATCACACCAATGAAAAGCAACACTCCTGCCATATCAGCAATGACTGGATGCAGGCTGCCATTGACTAAGCTGAGTACCGTGATCTCTGCATCACCTGACAACGGAAACCCTGCACTGATGGCAGCTAAAGTGGAACCAATAATGGCTGTCATGTAGAGAGGTGTTTTCCCAGTAATCATCAAAATTAAAGTTGCCAGCATGATTAATTGAGCAAATAATATCATGTAAATCATCTCCTTATAAGTGAATCATTTCACATAAATGACCTTAATTAATCTGTAAATCCTTTATTAACGTCTGTGTGTGAGCGAAGAAGTGCAATTAATTTCAATCTAGCTTTCTTGGAGTTCATATCACTGCCCAAAACAACACCATTTTCGTATAAATGAAGGGCACTGGCATAGTAGTCGTATGTTGTGTTCACCCTTCCTTGTTCACTCGATGTTGTAAGTACAAATTGGATTCCTTTTTCGATTGCCTTTAATATCGACTCCATTTGATTGGGAGCAATTTGTCCTCTACCATTTGCCTCTAATATAATCCCTTTTACATTAAAATTAGTACAAGCATCTATTAATAAGCCATCCGCATCAAGATAACATTTAATTATTTCTACTTTAGGGATGACATTATCTACTGGTGGATAAACTTGGCGATCTGCCGGCTTCTGATACAAGATTACTTTTTGACCGTCAATCGTTCCTAAATGACCATAACCAAAAGATTCAAAGCCTTGTAGATTATATGCATGCTCCTTTTTCACATATTTAGCAGAAAATATTCTTTCGTTAAAGACAACTACAGTGCCAATTCCAAATAGTTTGTCAGATGATGCAGCACATATGGATTGAATTAAATTCGTATCGGCATCACTCCCTGAAGCACTTGAAGATCGTTGTGATCCTGTAACTACAACAGGATTGGAATGATCTATAATCAAATCCAAATAATAAGCTGCTTCTTCCAGTGAATCTGTTCCATGAGTGATGACTGCACCGTGAAAACCCTGATCAAACAAACCTAAAATTTTATCAGCGATTAGATCCAAATCTTCCAATGAAATGTGCATACTGGGTTTATTTAATAAAGAAAAGATTGTTACTTCTGTATCACTTGGTATTTCTTCGAGATCGCAATAATCTTCACTAGCTAAAACTCCCGATACAAGCCTCCCTTCCTTGTTTTGTTTACTTGCAATCGTACCTCCCGTTGTGATTAATGCGATTTTTTTCATCTGAACCCTCCTCCTATTTCTTTCGTTAAAGATACTGTACTCTGATTCCTTCAAAAAACTACAAAGTTCTACTGAAAAAAATGAAACTGTCAAAATTTCGACATAATCAAGAATTATTGCCTATCAATTGATTGATAAAATATAAGTAGATATAAATGGAATTAAGTGGTGATTAAAGTGAAACGAAAAAACGTGAATATCATTCTTTTGTATATCGCTATGGTTATTTTAATTGTAGTTTCAGATGTATTTCATTTAATAGAAATGGAAACATCTTTTTTTATCACTTTGAGTGTTCCAGTCTTTTTATTGTTTTTACTATATTTTTATTCCCTCTCTCCAATACTTTCAGGGGTTGTTGTTGGGACTACATTATTTTCATCACGAACGATTATTTCGATTGTGGATCAAGTGCCCTTATCAGACGCTTTAATGCTTCACTTTCCAGTAATTGTTTTTTTCTGCATCTATGGGATATTATTTTGGCTATTCTATTTACAACGATTTTACAGTAGACCTGGTTTTATCGGCATATATGCCATCATACTTGATACAGCATCATCTTTCGCAGAGCTGGCTGTCCGAAACACTTTATCACTTACGGATCCGTCGTTCTCACTTATGGGCACCGTTATTTTTCTTGCGATTTTAAGAAGTTTTTTCGTGATGGGTTTTTTCATGCTTATCCTTTATAACAAAGAACAGACAAAGCATGAAGAAGAAAAGAAACAAAGTGATCATATGTTTTTATTAATATCTGATTTATACGCTGAGAGTGTTCAATTAAAACACTCTATCTCAAGAGCAGAAAAAATCACATCAAATCTTTATTATCTGTCAAAGCAATTAAAAGAAGAACAAGCATCACAATCATCAAAAAAAATACTTGAAATGGCTGGCGAAGTGCATGATTTCAAGAAAGATCACCAAAGAATTTTTGCTTCCCTTGCTCAAATAATCAAAGATCAAAAAAAAACTGAGCACCTGAATATTTGCGAGCTTCTTGAAATTGTCATTAAATCAAATGAATCGTATGCAGCTTATTTAGATAAACAAATAATATTCTCTGTCACAGTTGATAATAAAAATGATATGATACATTCGTTTTTGACGATGTCAGTGTTAAATAACTTAATTGGTAATTCAATCGAATCTATTCAAAAGTGGGGATCCGTTGATATTCAGATCGAGAATCCAGATAATAATGCGTTCATTCGTATCCATATTACTGATAACGGACCTGGGATTCCTTTTCATAATCAATCTCTGATTTTCTCTCCTGGTTTTACAACGAAGTTTAATGACGAAGGTAATCCGTCAAACGGTATTGGATTATCGTATATTAAACACTCATTGAATAAATACAATGGAGATATCAAACTGGTTGAGTCAATTTCCAATATTCAAACTTGTTTTTCGGTCATCATTCCTCGGAATATTGAATTTGAACAGAAGGAGGCATTTTAATGAATTATTTTATAGTTGATGATGATCCTGCTGTAAGAGGAATATTGAAACATATAATAGAAATGGAAAATGGGAATGTTGTCGGAGAAGCTGAAGATGGCAGTAATGTTTTTTCATACATGTTAAACCAGACTGAAACAGATATTCTTATTATTGATTTACTTATGCCGGAAGAAGATGGTATAGAAACCGTCAAAAGAATTAACTCTGACTACGTTGGAAAAATAGTGATGATATCACAAGTCGAAACAAAAGAAATTATTGCCGAGGCATATCAGAACAAAGTGGAGGCATATATCACTAAACCTGTTAATCGATTAGAGGTATTATCCGTTTTATCAAAAGTTTCTAAAAATCTTAAACTAGAGAGATCAATGACTCAAATAAAAAATAGCTTGGAGTGGGTTGGCAGTAATGATGAGATGGTCACAAAAAAAGATTCAATGGATGTAGATATTATTGGGAATGCTGATACCGTTCTCTCAGATCTGGGCATAAGATATGAAAAAGGTGCAGATGATCTTACCGATATCCTCCGTGCCATTAATTCCGAAAAAATATCTACTTTTTCTTCATTAAAAGAATTATGGGTATCAAGTCTTTGTATTAGTGGTCAACAAGCCAGTTCGAAGAACATCAAAGCAACTGAACAAAGGGTTCGAAGGGCTGTTATTCAAGCATTTAATCATATTTCTTCTCTTGGTGCCATGGATGTCACTCATCCAAAGTTTGATTATTATGCAATGAGATTTTTTGACCTTGATCAAGTTCAGCAACGAATTTTTGAACTGAATCATCATAGTCAGGAAAAAAAGTCACCCCAGTCTCGTTTGAATATTAAACGTTTTATTATGGCTTTTTACGATGAATGCCAACAGCAAAGAACCACTGGAAATTAACGCCGGGTTAATGGGGGGTTAATGGGGACGGTTCTTATGTGGCAAAAAGAAGCTGAAACTTTGGCTAGCCTGCTTTAGGTAAATGAAACAAATAAAAGAAAAACGAGTCAGAGTGGATATCACTGACTCGTTTTTAAAATTAATTAGGTTTAGAGATACCTCTTCTTTTAGGTTGATCAATCTAAAAAACATTTAAAAACACGAAGAAATTTCTGAACATGCATCCAAGTTAGAGGGAAATTTGGGGTCAGATCATATTTATATTAGCGTCTTTTTCGCTTTCGGTAGTCTTTGAATATCATATTTAATTCTGTAAGCTGATTAAGGTTGTTTCTAACAGTTGACGAGGTAAAGTTGGTTTTATCTTCTATTATGGTGACCAGTTGTAATTGGATAAGTAAATAGTGCACTCAAAACCTTCTCAGTAGAAGGTTTTTCAATTTTTTGGATGTTTTTGTGATAAAGCAATTGATCGAGGTTATTTAAGTGATGTTCGGTCATTTGTATCGAAGAGTCTAAGAAAAAAAGAATCAAACTCTTCAATCAGATAGCTATTTCCCAATAAAGCGGACGCTATTTGGCATAGAATAATATTTGAATTTTTCCGGTTCTAGTTTCTCGTTTAAGAAAAAGAAAGGTGACTAAATTTATTTTGCTTGAAGAAGAGACAGAGCGGTTAAGATTCTACCTCAACTTCCACTTTCGTCAAGAAAAGGATGAATAGATTCCAATTCTGCATGTTGGATGGCTGCTTTAATGAGAGGTGGGAGTGTTTCTTCAACATACGGTGTTAATAATTAAATAAATGACTCATTACTAAAGAGTACCTAAGTTTAACTTTTGCCGAATGAGAACCGTCCCCATTCCCCACCACAAAAAAATAATCTTTAACCTAATAGTGTGACAGAATTTGTTTATACCGCTATAATTATTATATAAAAACTTGTAATAAAAGGGTGGTCATTGATGAAGACACTGCAGTTGAATTTTGATAATGCACTGGAGATAACAAAAGCAATCGCAAATAAACATAGAATAGAAATTCTCAGAATCTTGAGCGAAAAGCCTCATAACGTGAATGAGCTTGCAGAAAAATTAAATCTTCCGTTTTCTACAACTGCAGCCAACGTGAAAAAGTTGGAAGACGTCCAGTTAATTTCTACTGAAATGGTTCCAGGAAGAGGATCGCAAAAAGTAAATACGATTAACTATGATCGAATTATGCTTGAATTGTTTCATAATGAAAATGGAGATAACAAAAATGAGGTAGTCATAGAAATGCCGATTGGTGAATTTGTCGACTGCCGCGTGGAACCGAGCTGTGGGATTGTAGGGGAACATGATTATATTGGGATGCAAGATGATCCTAGATCTTTTTATGAACCAGGTAGAAAAATGGCGCAACTATTGTTTTTCAGAGACGGATTTGTAGAATATCGCTTTCCTAATCGGTTGCCACATGGTACGGAGGCGACAGAGCTTGAGATTATCGCAGAACTTTGTTCCGAAGCCCCTTACCATAAAAAAGACTGGCCGTCTGATATTACGGTATGGGTGAATGGTGAAGAAGTTGGAACGTGGACCTCACCAAGTGACTTTGGTGGAGAGAGAGGTTTTAACACACCTGAATGGTGGTTAAAAAATTATACACAACATGGCATCCTAAAAAAATTCATCATAACAAAAAATGGGTGTTTTCTAGATGGGGTGAAATTAAATAGAGGAATCACAATTAATGACTTAAAAATACAAGAGTTTCCTTTTATTTCCGTTAAAATTGGAATAAAAGAGGATGCAATCAATAAAGGTGGGTTAAATTTATTTGGTGCTAAATTTGGTAATTACGACCAAGACCTGCTTATGACAATGCGTTACAAGCAACTTCCTAACAATAATTGATCAATCTATGTAACTGTCTTTTTCGAAAAGACAGTATTTTTTTATTTTTTTATTATCAAAATAGTTTGAATAAAACAATAAAACCTGTTACAATAAATTTGAGCAAGACAACATTAACTAAGGGGGTAACAAAACGTGAGAAATTATTTATTTGTATTGTTGATGTCTGTTATGGTAATCAGTTTGGCAGCGTGTGGAGCGGAAGGCGAAGAAGGAACAAGTTCGGATGAAAATGAAAGCGCTTCATCTGTTGAACTTGATTATTGGGTTCCTTTCAGCGGTGGAGATGGAGAGTATATGGAAAGTCTCGTCAATCAGTTTAATGAAGAGCATGAGGATATTGAAGTCAGTATGTTGAACATTGAATGGGATGAGTATTATACAAAGCTTAGAACGGCTATGAATTCGCAAAGTGGTCCTGATGTAGCTATTTCACATGCTTCAAGGCTAATTGAATTAGTTCCTAGCGGTAATGTGGAAGCACTGGATGGATTAGCGGAAGAAGCAGAAGTAGATTGGGGAGAATTTAGTGAAAATCAATTAGAAGCGACGATATTTGATGATCAGCATTATGCGGTTCCGTTAGATGCGCATGCGTTGATCATGTATTACAACAAAGCGCATTTAGAAGAAGCAGGGCTTCTTAATGACGATGGAGAGTATGAGTTGGACGGAGGAATAGATCAGTTTATCAATGATTTAAAAACTGTAGAAGAAACAGTATCTGACGACGATGTGTTTCCTTTTGTATCAAATACAAATGAAGTTTATCCATTTTGGATATGGTATATGTTGAACGCTCAGCAAGGTGGCAGTTATATAGATGGTGATCAAGCAGCGATGAATAGTGAGCAAGGGGTAGAAGCACTTTCAACAATGGAAATGATGGTGACAGAAGGATTATGGCCTAAGAATGTCTCGAATGCTTATGATTTATTCCGTTCAGGTAGGGCAGCATTTAACTTTGCTGGTGTTTGGGCGACTGGAAATTATGAACAAGAAGAAAGTCTTGAATTTGGAGCAAGTCCGATTCCACAACTATTTGATAACGCAAAAACGTGGGGAGATTCTCATACGTTGATTTTACCTTCTCAAGACGATGAAGAACAAAAACTTGCAGCACTTAGATTCTCAGATTGGCTAGCTGATAATGGAGCTTTTTGGGCGCAAGCAGGACATGTACCGGCTAAACCGTCCATCATAGATTCTGAAGAGTATCAAGAGCTTGAGTATCGTCCGGGATATGCGGAAGTTCTTGCAGACGTAGAATATATGCCTAATCACCCGTCACTGGGAGCCGTGAATGATGTGATGATTCAGCAGTTCTCTCAAGTGTTAAATGGTGATATGACTCCTGAAGAAGGATTAGAACAAGCGGAACAAAATGCACAAAATACAATCGATCAAAATTAATTTAATGAGGGGAAACAAATGTATTTGTTCCCCTCCTCTTTATTAGCGGGAGGTGCCTGTAAATTGTCAAAAACCGAAGGAAAGAAAAACAAAGCGTTTCCAAAGAAAAGAGAAAAAATTTCCAAGGTCAAGAAAAGAGAGAGATGGAAAATGAATATCACTGCATGGATATTTCTTTTCCCTTTTGTTTTTTTATATCTCATTTTTATGGTATATCCGATTATTGAAGGATTTATTATCAGTTTGACAACTGGTGGTTTTGGAGGTGACCGAGAGTTTATTGGGTTAAGCAATTATACAACGATGCTAACGGATGTTTATTTTTGGGAAGCGCTATGGAATACTGTGATCTTTGTGTTGATTTCTACACCTTCCATTGTTGTTCTCGGTCTTATGATGGCATTGCTAGTTAACCTCGGATTAAAAGGGACGACAATAATGAGAGCAGCGTTTTTCGTTCCATATATGCTGTCTATCTCCGTTATGACAAGTATCTTTGTTTTCATCTTCCAACCCTACACTGGTTTATTAAATGAAATTCTTCAGTCTATCGGGCTGATTGAAGGGGAAATCTTTTGGCTTGGAGAGACAGGGCTTGCGTGGTTTTCTATTTTGGTTGCGACACTATGGTGGACAGTCGGATTTAATATGGTGTTGTTTTTAGCTGGTCTTCAAGATATTTCTGATGAATGGTATGAAGCAGCGGATATGGATGGGGCCAATGCATGGCAAAAATTCTGGCATATCACACTTCCTTCGTTGCGCGGTGTTCTGACACTCGTCGTCATTTTGCAATCGGTGGCCTCTTTTAAGTTATTTGGTCAACCTTGGCTTATGACGGGAGGCGGACCAGGGACTTCGACACGTCCATTAGTGCAATATATTTATGAACTAGGTTTTAGAAACTGGAACCCAGGTTATGCTTCTGCCGTGTCTTATGTGCTGTTTCTCGTGATGATGATCTTTGCGTTTATTCAATATAAATTACTTATTAAGAAAGAAGCATAAGGGGGAATCTGTATGAAAAACAGAAAAAAAAGATCCCGTATTTTGGTATATATCGTAGCTTATGGTCTGGTAGCTTTTATGTTGATTCCAATCATTTGGATGTTCTGGGTATCTTTTAAACCTATCAATTCCGTTGTAACGGTCGTGAGTGAGTTGCTCACTCCACCTTACGGAGTGGAAAGTTATATAAGGGTGCAGGAATCTTCGATGATCTGGAGATGGACTATCAACAGTGTGTTTGTTGCTATTATTCAAACCGCAGGAACGCTCTTATTTAGTTCCCTTGCAGCGTTTGCCATTTCGAGAATCCCTTTTAAGGGAAAAACGTTTGTGTTTTTACTCATATTAGCTGGTTTGATGGTTCCAGTGGAAGCAACGGTCGTTCCGTTATTTGAAATGATTGTTAATTTAGGATGGGTAAATAGCTATCCTGCGCTGATTCTCCCAGGAATTGCCTTACCACTTGGTGTGTTGATTTTAAAACAGTTTTATGATGGCATACCAAATGAACTGATGGAAGCAGCAAAAATTGATGGTGCGAATATGTTCAGAATATGGTGGAGTATTTTTTTACCGCTTTCTCGAACTTCCATGGCGGCTCTGGCAATATTCGTATTTGTTCAATCGTGGAACAACTTCCTTTGGCCTCTTCTTGTGGCCAATGATCAAAGTATGATGACTTTGCCGGTGGCAATCCCAACTTTCCAAAGTAGCTTTACGACAGATTTAACAGTACCGATGGCTGCAAATGTTCTAGCAAGTATACCTGCATTAATATTTTTCTTAATTTTCCAAAAACAAATCATTAAAGGGGTTGCAATGACAGGTATTAAGTAAAGTATGGAGGGACAGATATGAGAAAAACAATTGACCTCAATGGGGTTTGGAAATTTAAACAAGATCCAGCGCAGTCTGGAGAAACGAACAGTTGGTTTCAGGCGCTTCCAGAAGGAATGGAAGTACAAGTACCACATATTTGGCAAAGAGAAGGGGGGGAGCTTATTCATTATACCGGGATGGCCTGGTACGAAAAAGAGTTTACTAGTGAAAAACTCGATGCAGGCAAAAAACTCTTTCTTCATTTTGGAGCAGTGGATTATGAAGCAGTCATTTGGGTGAATGGTCAATTTGCAGGAAGACATGAAGGTGGTTTTACTCCTTTTTCCTTTAATATTACGGATCAGTTAAATCATTCAGGCAAGGAGCGTATCGTCGTAAAAGTTTACGATCCTCAAGATAATGCGGAGATTCCTATCGGAAAACAAGGCAGCTGGTATACGAGAGTGAGCGGTATTTGGCAAGATGTATGGTTGGAAGAGAAGAATGAGATTTTCATAGAAAGCCTCCATGTCGCGCCTGATATAGATAAAGAGGAAGCGAAAGTTACCGTAACGTTGTCAGAAAAACCAGTTGAACCTGTGGTGATGGATATGATGTGTCTGTCATATCCAGATGATAGCAAGAAAGAAACGAGACAGCCGGTTCAAGTGTCCTTGCTCGATAAACAAACGACCTATGTCGTTTCCATGAAAGGGTCAGAAAAGTGGTCCCCTGAGCATCCTGCGTTGTATCAGATTCAAGGAGAGCTTAAAAATGGAGACCAGAAATCAGCTATTTTTGGCATGCGGCACATTTCATTTGAAGATGGAACGCTCTATCTCAATCACAAGCCATTATATATTCGTGGGGCCCTAGATCAAGCATATTATCCAGATACAATTTATGTAGCACCGTCTGATGACTATATTATCAATGAAATAGAAGAAGCGAAAAAAATGGGTTTAAATATGCTCAGAAAACATATCAAAATTGAAATACCTAGATATCTTTATTGGGCAGATCGCATGGGGATGTTAATATGGGCGGAACCTCCCAATTATATTAAATGGACGAAGCAAGGGAGGAAACGTTTTGAAAAAGAGTTAGAAGCGATGATCGAAAGGGATTATAATCATCCTTCTATTATTATTTGGTCTTTGTATAACGAGGAATGGGGACTTGAATGGACCCTTTCTAAAGACAAAGATAAACAGATACACGTGGAGGAATTGTACGAACGAATTAAAAAAATCGATCCCACTCGTTTGATTTGTGATAATTCAGGATGGGTCCATGTGAAGACAGATATAAATGACTACCACCGTTATTTCACGTTGCCGGAGCAAAAAAGCGAATGGGAAAAAGATTTGGATACATTTATTGTTGGAAATAAGGAAGCAAATTTTGTTCATGGATATGAGTCAAGAAAGGAACCGGTCATCGTTTCTGAATTTGGTATGTGGGGGCTTCCGAGTGTCGATAATTTAATCGAACATTACGAGGCAGAACCATGGTGGTTTCTAAATCAAGGAGATGAAACTCATAACGAAGATTATAAATCTCCCAAAACGGCAGAGCTAAATTTCCAGAAGTTTGGCTTGGATAAAATCTTCGGTGATTTCGAGGAGCTTGCTAAAACGTCGCGGAGTAGAATGTTCCGTGGAGTAAAATCATTAATACAAGAAATGAGAAAACGAGAAGAGTTAACAGGTTATGTTGTGACGGAATTTACAGATGTAGAGTGGGAAACAAACGGGTGGCTGGATTATTTACGTGAGCCGAAATTTTCATCAGAAGAGATGCTGACATTTAACGGAGAAGTGGCTGTGATCGCAGATATCTCAAATAGAAATGCCATGTGCGGAGATTCTGTTACAATCGATATTACGATATCGAACCATAGTAACCGGAAGCTGAAAGGAGAACTTTATTGGGAAATTTCAGATACTCCATTAAAAGGTTCTGTGTCTGTTGACTTCAGCGAGGCGCCAGTCGTTAAGCTAGATAAGGCTATCCGTTTTACGGTTCCAGAGGTGATCCAGCCTGAATTAAAAGAAATGCGTATCCGGTTATCGGAAGAAGTGGGGAATACGTGGTACGTGACAGAAGAAATGATGTTTGCCCCAACAGTGGATCATTTTAACTATCGTTTTTGGCCAGTAGCCTTGTCTAAAGAGACTGTTGAGGTCTTGGAACAATCGGGAGCAGTAGCGACTGATTCGATCGATGAAGCGGATGTTGTTTTGGCAGCCGAATGGACTGCGGAAGTGGCAAAAGGAGCAAAAGAAGGGAAGATGGTTCTGTTTTTCGCAGAAAACGGAGATGAGATCGAAGAGAAGGGATTTTACTCGTTTAAAAAATTACCTCCTGCAGAAAGCTGGCAGCGTACCTCTTCCATGCAGGCTATAAATACGACCTTTTTTGACGACCTACCTCTAAGAAAAGAGATGGGCTGGGAGATGGAAGGGATCTATCCTGATTATATTGTTCCATTTTCTGATTATAGTAAAGAAGGTGGTAGAACTGTTTACTTGTTTGGAAATAGTCAATACGCTGAAAATAGTGATATTCTTGGCGTTTATTTCGAAGGCTGGATCGGTCAAGTTGGCGGATCATTTCTACGGCAGCTTCACGGTAAAGGAACAGTATATGTAACAACTTGGAAACTTCTTCAAACATTGAAAACAAACCCTATATCACAGCACATTATCCAACGGCTAGTTCGTAAAGAAGTGGAATAGTGGAGAGTGGTGGTTGTGGTGAATGAGTGGTGAATGTGGTGAATGGGGACGGTTCTTATGCGGCAAAGGTGGTGAATGGGGACGGTTCTTATGCGGCAAAAGAGCTCTCACTTATAATATGAAAGAAGCGCAAACTAACTGAAAAGCGTTAGTTTGCGCTTCTTTTGTTCTTTTGAAGTTGGATAACACATTGTTTTTGCTGGCACCATTCGGTTTTTATAGGAAAATAATTCAAGAGTTAACTGGGAGATGTGTTGGCATGCGTATAAAGAAAGAAGTATAAACCTTTCGGAATGAGTTAGCTTTCTGAAGGTTTTTGGGATTTTTTTCGTTTTTATGAGCACTTTAATAGTATATGGGGCATTAATTTTTAGTTCGTCGAATTCATCGAATCGACTGCTATATTGTTTTATAGCACTACTATTTCTCCTGAATTACTCTAATGAAATTCTTTCAAAGACGCAAGGCCATAGGTAAGGTCTAATGGAAGTCATCCATTGTTTATGACCTCGAATGTTCAAGATTTTATTATGATTGATTTTCAATTAACCACCTAAATTGAACTTAACAGCCGACTTTTGCCGCGCGAGAACCGTCCCTGTTCCTCCTCCCCGTTCCTCCTTTTGCCGAACGAGAACCGTCCCCGTTACCCACTCGCCCTTTACGATTATTTAAGTTCAAACAATTCTGAAAAGATACGTAATGTAAGCGCATTCAAAAATCTCTTGGATAGGTTTATAATCAATTTAACAAGAAGGGAGGTGAATGTAATGAACAGTCGAAAAAGGCAGTTAGTTCAAATGATTTTGGATGGTAGAACTCAATTTAAAATAAAAGATTTTGAAGATATGTTCGATGTAGGTGAAAGAACAATACGATACGACGTGGAAAATATTTCGTGTTGGTTGAAGGAGTTTGATGTTTTATTAGAACATCAATCGGGACGAGGGTTATGGCATCTGAAGGAGTATCCAGATTCTGAGAAAATAAAACAGATTTATGACTCTCTTAATTTCTTTGGAAGATCTATTTCTATCAAAGATCGTTTATTGCTCATTGTTCATGAACTTATCATTAATCAAAGTTGGCAACCTTTGAGGCAACTAGCGGAAGAGTTAGATGTGAGCAAGGGAACGGTGTTACAGCAAATGGAAGACGTAGAGAGTTGGTTGAAGCCTTTTCATCTCAAGCTAGATAGAGGTAGAAAAGGATTTAAAGTAAATGGAAAAGAGCGAAATAAGCGTTTTGCATTATTAACCGTCATGGCAAAATTAGAGAACTCATGGGATACAATAAACCCTATTCCTCAATTAAACTGGTCTCATTTGTCGATGAAGGATATGGATCAAATTTTCAAAACAAGTACAGCATTGATGGAGGCAAAAGAGACCGTTCCTTCTTTCTTTAGAGTGTGGGCACTCCACTTAGAAAGATATCGTTCAGGAAAATTTCTTACTAAAACGAACTTTAGAGAGGTAGAACCGGAAACTTGGTTTTACGAATTGTGGAAAGAGTTAACGAGCAGTTTTGATATTCCGATGTTGGAGGAAGAAGTAGAGTTCGCGTATATCTATTTGAAGGCCATTGGAGGAATTCCTCATGATGATAAGGATAACTATAACAAGGACCTCACGTATAAGACTTTTATAAAAGAGGTCGTTAATCGAATAGGCTTAAAAGGTTTGAATGAAAGTCAAATGAATGACATGTACCGAGAGTGGAGCCAATTTCAATGGGCAAGCAAGTACAATACCGTTTTTCTTCATCCTTTAAAAGAAGATATAGAAGGCCAATACCCCTTTATTGTCAGTCATATTTGGGAGACATTATTAGATCATCAAATGAACACAAGAAATCTATTAATGGATGATGTTATCTCAATGTCGATCAGCATGGCAACGATCTATGAAGAGTCGTCTTTTGAGAATCAACGTTATCAAGTATGGGTTTTGTGTCCGCGTGGGATTGCTACTAGTCGATTATTAACGTCGACATTGAAAAAGCATTTTCCACAAATAGAAGTGAAGAAAACGCTATCCATTTCTGAACTAAACCAACAGGATGACTGGGGGAAGCCTGACTTTATTATTTCTTCCGTTTCATTACATGATAGTCCTTATCCCTATGTCACTGTCAAACCAGTCATAACGAAGGAAGAATTAAAGAAAATCAAGTCTTTTATGACGAACTTAGAAGATCAGCAAAGTTTTGAAGTGAAAAATGGAACAGATCCATCGATACACGCGTTAATACCAAAAGAAAGAATGACGAAGTATGAAGAAGAACCGTTTCGTTTGGAAGGTGTCATTGATTTAGGCGTTGCCTTGTTGGAAAACGAGGGTTTTGTGAGTAGTGGGTTTAAAGAAGATATGAAAAGAACGGTGTTTTCTGATAAGTATATCTATGAAGTGGTTCCAGGACTATTATTTTTACACACGGACTCTGAGAATGTGTTGAAACCGGGTTTTAGTTTGGTTCAATTAAACAAACCATACATTGTGGAGGGGAAACTTCATTCTGTAGCGGTACTGTTTATGGCGACGCCGGATAAAAAGGCTCATCTTCCTCAACTACAATATTTGCATCAAGTACTGATGAATGAAGACCCACTGAAAGACATTTTAAATTAATCAAAGTTAACTACATCAACGAGGTGAGGACATGGAAGAAATGAAGGTAGACAAACGATATATCCAGTGGGAAAAACGAGCTGATAACTGGATGGATGCGATCAGAATAAGTGCTCAACCCCTTTTACAAGAACAGAAAATAACAACGAATTATGTGGAGGCGATGATCACTAATATTCAAGAATTAGGTCCTTATATTTTGATTGCACCTAATGTGGCTCTTCCACATGCACGTCCAGAACAAGGCGTAAATGAGATTGGTTTATCCGTAACCGTGTTTCAGGAAATGGTATTTTTTGATAAAGCTGAAGCGGAGAAACCTTCCGAGGCAAAAATATTTATTTGTTTAGCGGCAAAAGACTCGGAATCGCATTTGAATTTATTAAAGGAAATATCCTCTTTGATTGAAAATGAAGAGATGATTACTCGGATGATGAATACAAATTCTGAAGAAGAATTACATGAAATTTTTGAATAATAGTAGTCATATTGAAAGAAAATAATAGGAGTCACAATGAAAGAAAATAATAGGAGGAAATTAAAATGAAAATATTAGCAGTGTGTGGAATGGGATTTGGGTCTAGTTTAATGCTGAAAATGACAGCAGATCGGGTTATTCAGAAAAAAGGGATTAATGCGGAAGTAGAAGCGACAGATATCGGAACAGCAGAAAGTGTTCAGGCAGATCTGATTTTAACGAATAACGAATTTGCCTCCCAATTAGAAGGCGGAAAATCAGCTGTCAAAGCGATCATGAATATGGCGAGTGAAGAAGAAGTAGGAAAAGCAATCGACGAATTTTTGGAAAATAACAAATAATTAAAATGGAGAGTGAGTAATCATGGGATTTTTCGAATTTCTAATGAATGAGATTCTAAGTTTACCCGAAGTGCTTGTCGGTTTAATCGTTATGATTGGTTTAATTTTACAAAGAGCAAAGTTTGCTAAAATTTTCTCTGGAACAGCGAAAAGTATTATAGGGTTTATCATTCTTGGAGCTGGAGCGGGTGTCATCATAGGATCTCTTGATTCTTTAGGAGGAATTATTCAAGATAGATTTAACATTCAAGGTGTTATTCCAAATAATGAAGCCATTGTAGCTTTGGCTCAACAAACTCTTGGAACAGAGACCGCTTTAATTATGGGTTTTGGTTTTATAGCTAATATTTTAATTGCAAGGTTTACTCCATTAAAATATATCTTTTTAACTGGGCATCATACATTTTTTATGGCTGCTTTATTATCGGCAGTACTTGGAACGGCTGGTATTACAGGATTTCCATTAGTTATTGTTGGTTCCCTTATTCTTGGTTTTGTCATGGTTCTTATGCCAGCACTTGCTCAACCATTTATGAGAAAAGTAACAGGTGGAAATGATATTGCGATTGGGCACTTCGGAACAGTTGGTTATATTACAGCCGGGTTAGTCGGTAAAGCGGTTGGTAATGAAAAGAAGAGCACAGAGGACATTAAAGTTCCTGAACATTTATCATTTCTAAGAGATTCTTTACTTTCTACGGCTCTTACGATGGTAACAATGTTCTTAATTCTTGTATTAGTAGCTGGACCAGATGTAGTCTCCACTTATGCGGGAGATCAAAACTTCATCATGTTCGGTATCATGCAAGGGATCACATTTGCGGCTGGCTTTAGTATCATTATGGCTGGTGTTCGAATGATCCTTACAGAAATTGTCCCTGCATTTAGAGGGATCGCTGAGAAATTAGTTCCAGGTGCAAAACCAGCGCTTGATGTTCCAATTATTTTCCCTTATGCGCCTACCGCTGTCATTATTGGATTTTTGTTTAGTTTCCTTGGAGGATTAATCAGCATGTTTTTCTTAGGGATTTTCTCTTTAGCCCTCATTATTCCTGGCCTTGTTCCTCACTTTTTCACAGGAGCTGGAGCTGGAGTATTTGGTAATGCTACGGGAGGTAAAGTAGGAGCGGCAGCAGGCGGATTTGCCAACGGTGTCCTCATCAGTTTCATTCCAGCGTTGTTACTTCCGGTATTAGGAGGTTTAGGGTTTGAAAATACAACCTTTGGCGATTCGGACTTCGGAGTAATAGGGATATTGATCGGTCTTTTAGCTAACTTATTTAGCTAACCAGAGGGACGGTTCCTGCGGTCAACCAAAAGAACCGTCCTCTCGGTCACCCGCGAGGAGGAGTATTGATGGAGGACGTTCAAACAAAGGCAACAGAAATTAGAAAAGGAATTATAACGACTGTCTTTAAGCAAAAACAAGGGCATATCGGTGGGCCATTATCTGCCGCCGATATGCTGGCTGTTCTCTATTTTCATACGATGAATGTGAAAGCTGATCATCCATATTGGGAAAATAGAGATCGATTTGTGTTATCAAAAGGACATTCCGGTATCGCGCTCTACGTCGCCTTAGCCTTGAAAGGATATTTCCCTTATGAGGAATTATTCACTTTTGATGATTTGCACTCACGCCTCCAAGCTCATCCTGATATGACGAAGTTACCTGGTATCGATATGTCGACAGGATCTTTAGGACAAGGGATCTCCGCAGGGGTTGGGATGGCAGTAGCTGCCAAATTGCAAGAAAAAGAGTATAGCACCTATGTCATGATTGGTGATGGTGAATCTCAAGAAGGACAGGTATGGGAGGCGGCAGCTATTGCCTCACGTTACAAATTAAATAACCTTGTCGTGATGATTGATAATAATCGGTTACAGCAATATGGTTGGAAACAAGATGATATTTCTCACCGGCAAGCTCCTGAGCTATGCCATGCAGAAAAGTGGAAAGCTTTTGGATGGAAAGTGTTGACGATAGATGGTCATAATCTGGACGAAATAGCAACTGCTCTTAAAGAAGTGAAAAACACTGAAAATAACCAGCCAATCGCTATTATTGCAAATACGATAAAAGGAAAAGGTGTTAGCTTTATGGAAGGGAACTTTCAATGGCATTCTAAAGTACCGACGGAAGCTGAGTATCATCAAGCTATCAGCGAACTTGAGGAGGGATTGTCATGACTGTTTCTACAAAAAGTATGAGAGATGTTTTTGGTAAGGAGCTAGCGAAGATGTCACTGGAAGATCAACGAGTGGTCGCGCTAGATGGAGATTTAGGTAATTCCACAAGACTTGCATTGGTTGAAAAAGAGAATCCATCGTCTTTTTTACAAATGGGAATTGCAGAACAAAATCTTGTTGGAGTATCTGCAGGATTAGCGACATGTGGAATGATTCCATGGGCATGTAGTTTTACTGCGTTTATTACTAGAAGAGCCTTTGATCAATTGGTAGTCAGTGTAGATCAACCTAAATTAAATGTAAAACTCGTAGGATCCTATAGTGGGTTACTTACAAGTAATACAGGGAAAACGCATCATTCATTTGAAGACATCGCACTAATGACTTCTCTGCCTAACATGCTCGTTTTCTCACCAGGGGATGCGAAAGAAGTTCAACGTATCATGAAGGCGATGAATCAGTATGATGGCCCGGCATATTTAAGGTTATCTAGAGATGAGGGGGTCGATTTTCTAGATGAATCAGACGAAGAGTTCGTGATTGGAAAAGCGAAATGGTTGAAACGTGGAGAGAACAGAGATAGAGTCGCTTGTTTATCAACTGGGGCTATGAGCCCAAGGGTGAAAAGAGCATTGGAGCGTTTGGAAGCAGAAGGGATTTTGATTACTCATGTTCACTTTCCGACGTTAAAACCACTAGATGAAAGAACGATAATAGATTTGGCCCATAATCACAAACATCTGATTACGATAGAGGAACACTATGTACGACATGGCTTTGGTAGTTTAGTGAACGAAGTGACTTCCTCCAAACGACCAGTTAAAACAACTCGAATAGGCATTCAAAATGAGTACAGTGAATGTGGGAAAAATGAAGAACTATTAGACATGCATGGTTTGAGTCCGGAAAAATTAGCTGCAAAAATCAAAGATATAGTTGAAGGTGAACGATGATGGTAAAAGCAATTGCTCTCGATATGGACGGCACACTGTTGAATGATAACCATCAAATCAGTCATGAATTGGTTGATTTATTAGCGGGATATCGTCAACAGGGTATCCGTCTATTTTTAGCAACAGGAAGAACGTTGAAAGAAGTGAAAGATGTCCTTCCGGATGAAGTAAAAGTGGATGGCATTGTTGGCGGAAATGGGATGGTCGTTGAAGCGGAGGGTGAGATCCTCGTTGAAAATGAAGTAGAAAGGGATCTTGTCGATGAAGTAATTAAGCGATCCAGAAGTCATGGTCTTTACTATGAAATTCATCCGTTCCAAGGGCATCGCTTTGTGTTTGAAGAAGATAAAGCTAGCTTAGTGAATGAAGTAACCTATACCGAAGGATTAACGGTGGAAGAACATGAGTGGAAATCTAGAACTGCCGCAGTGAAGTCGGAGATAAGTTGGGTTGAACAATATCCTGAGTCAAAAATCATTAAAGTCTATTTTTTCAGTAAAGATCTTGAAAAAATGAAAAAATGGATAGGTGAGCTTTATCAATTAAAAGACACATACCCATTCTCAACCTCTTCTTCATCGAACAATAATGTTGAGGTAATGGCGTTGGGAATTAATAAAGCGACTGGTGTCAAAAAACTATTAAACTATTTTTCTGTTGATCACTCACAGTTATTAGCTGTCGGTGACGCGAACAATGATCTACCACTTCTTCATTTCGCAGGAAAGTCTGCCGTTATGAAGAATGGAAGTGAGGAAGTGAAACAGGAAATTCAAGAAGTCACAGACAACACAAACGAAGAGAATGGCCTTTACCACTATTTGAAAAAATCTGTTTGGTAAATGAGTGGTGGGTGAATGAATGGTGAATGGGGACGGTTCTCATGCGGCATTGAGTGGTGCGCGAGAACCGTCCCCACTTATCACTTTATACTTTCTTTTTTATCAAATAAGTAGTTGATGGCAAATGCCCCTATAAAGAAAGACAATATAACAAGGAGATAAAAGTAAATGTTTCTTTCCATTCCCAATACATACTCAGGAATAATAACTAATAGAGCTGCCCAAGCCGTTATTGTTAGTACTTTCATTATATTCGCCCCTCATTAATGATCCGTTTAGCTAATATGTATTCTCATTATACAGCATGTAGCCAAGTATAACTAATGTGTTGAGTGAGGGAATTGGGGGCTTATGTGGCATTGAGTGAAACGTGAGAGCCGTCCCCACGCATCACCCGCGCATCAATAAGAAAAGAGTCCGTAGATTGATTTCTCTTTTCTTGGTAGGGTATTCTCTTTTTTGTATGATCTACCAAAACCTCTTTAATTGACCCAGCCTATTTTTTCTGAAAATCCGCTTACTTTCTTGGTCTTGTAAAAGTTTGATTCCCACAAACTCCAAAGGTGTCCAGATCCGTTTAAGATTATAGTATGGCATATGTGAAATTCCCCTCTATCGAATAGTAATTGAAACTACATTTTATTATACAAGAGACTTTTTGCTAAAAGATAGGATTATTTTTCGGGACTTTTGTATATAAAACGTGTTTTTTCGACAAAGGCATTGAAAAGTAGGAATATAGTTTGGAATTATATGCGCTATGGAAAGTTTTCATTGAATTAAATTGAGGAGGGGAAATAACTAGTTTTTTAAGAGGGGAAAATTTTAAAATAGTTCGGGTAGATAATATACCTGAACGTTGGGAGAGAGTCGAAGGCTGTAAGACAATTGATTTATTTGTTGAACAATTCAGAAAAAAAGCATTGACAATGATTTTAAGGACAAGGTATACTTTACGAAAGCGCTTCCGAAATAGGTGAGGGAAAAAATGCCAACTATTTATGATATTGCGAAAAAGACTGGATTTTCAATCACGACGGTTTCTAGAGCATTAAATAACTATACAGATGTAAGTCAAAAGACAAAGAAATTAATATTGGAAGCCGTTCAGGAGATGGATTATTATCCTAACTCCGTGGCTCGAACGTTAACGACGAAAAAGTCTTGGGCTTTAGGGATTATATTTGTAGAAGATCTCGGAGTCGGATTCAAACACCCCTTTTTCAACTCAGTTATTGAGGGATTTAAGAAAAGTGCTGAGCAGTGCGGGTATGATTTAATTTTCTTGACTCGAAATGTTGGTGGAGTTCAAAAGAGTTACCTCGACCATGCTTATCACCGAGGGGTGGATGGAATTGCCGTTGTTAGTTCTAACTATGATGATGTGGAGATAGAGAAAATCATGGAATCCTCTCTTCCAAATGTCGTGATAGATTTATATAGTTCTAAATCAAGTGTTGTTTATAGTGACAATTTTCATGGCAGTGAGTTGGCGATTGATTATTTGTATTCATTAGGACACCGAAAAATTGCCCATATCGCAGGGCATGAGAAAACATTTGTTGGATTGGAAAGACTTAGAGGCTTCATAAGTGCGATGGAACAACATAAGTTAGATATTCCTGAATCATACATTACTGATGGAGGTCTTTTCTCTACTGAAAGTGGATATAATGCGATGAAAGCATTGCTCCAATTAGATGATCGACCGACGGCTATTTACGCAGCGGGTGACAACATGGCCTTCGGCGCAATGAAAGCGATTACGGAAGCTGGTTTGAAAGTACCTGATGACTTTTCCGTTATTGGTTTTGATGATATTGAACTAGCAGAACATACTTCCCCAGCATTGACTACCATTCGGCAAGATATGGATAGAATTGGAGAGAAAGCAGCGGAAGTTCTTTTGAAACAAATAAATACAAAAGTGAAAGAAGTTTCAGTATCTACCATTCCAGTAACATTGGTTGAAAGAGATTCAACTAGAAGCATTAATTAGGAAGATGTGAACTTTTATTCTAGTGAGTGATACGTTGACATGAGTTTTAAAAAGTAGGTGTATTTTCTCATCTACTTCAAATTATCTGCCAATTCGAAAGCGCTTTGGATGATTGTGAGACATGTATTTTGTTCTTTTATGAAGGTCGATTTAATTTAGTAGATATGTATTTTAATGTCTACCTTTAATTTTCTGACAAATCGAAAGCGCTTTCGATCATTTGATTAATCTAAGGAGGTGACTACTGTCTGACCCGTTGTCTGTTACGTATTTTTACTTAATTTTTAATTTGAAAAAATGAGAGGAGATTGTTTATGAAAGTAAAAGTGTTTAGTTGGTTTATGATCTTTTTACTAATGCTTCCAAATTTCAGTGTGTTCGTTCAAGCGAATGAGCATAGCGAAGGCGATGACGAAACAGTATTAGTAAACTTTGGTGAAAGTGGTGTTGAATACGTTCTTGATGATTTTGGGGGTGCAGAATCTGGCATCGTTGAGGATCCAACAGATACGTCAAATGAAGTAGTTGAAGTAGTGAAAAGTGAAGGTGCCGCATCATGGGCCGGAACGACCTTTGGACAAGCGCCAGAAAATACAATTCAAGCAATACCGTTTACTGAATCTAATACAAAAATGTCAGTAAAAGTATTTTCACCCAAAGAAGGAATCGAAGTTAGACTCAAGGCTGAAGAAAAGGGCGACCCTACACGTTCGGTTGAAACTGGAGCAGTTACAACGACTTCGAACGAGTGGGAAACGTTAGAATTTGATTTTTCAAATCAGTCTCCAGGGACAGAGTACTTAATTTATGATTATACGTTTAACATGATTTCTATCTTTTTCGATTTTGGAAATGAAGGAGCAGGAGATACGTATTACTTTGATGATTTGAAATTCTTAGGACAAGCAGGTTCTCCATCAACTGGAGATGGTGATCAAGGTAACAATGATAACACGCTATTCCTTATAGGCGGAGAAGAATCAAGGGAATTATCAGTTGAGCCTGGAACTTCTGCAGAGGCCGATATATTGCCTCAATCTAGAGAAACATTGACTTATGAGATTGATAATGTTTCCGGTGAATATAATGGATCTGGAAATACATTGGCTAATTTATACTTGAACGGTTTAGATATCGCATTAGACTTTGTAGCAAAAGCTTCCTACGACTTTAATGGCGATGGTAACTGGGATCGGACAGAAGAAACACCATGGTTAGCAACGGATGGAAATACAGAATCAGAATCATATGAGGAATTCACGCAAGAATTCACTCAAAATGTAACAGGGGATTCCTATAGTGAGTTTACAAATGGAAAAATTCGAGTGGAAGTTTCACTCGCAATTGGTGGTAGTGATGGTGAGCTTAAGGTAAATGCACCTGATGAAGCTTCAAGTATTGAACTTCCATATAGTTTGTCTTTTGATGGTTCTGAACCATCTGACCCGAGTGATCCAGGTGACGGAGACGAACCAACAGATCCAACAGATTCAGAACATGATTGGCAGTTAACATGGAGTGATGAATTTGAAGGAACTGAATTAGACACTTCTAAATGGAAAATTGACATCGGAAATGGTTTCTACGATGGTGACGAATGGATAGACGGTTGGGGAAATAATGAGAAACAATCCTACCAAGAAGACAACGTTCGGGTAGAAGACGGGCGCCTTATTCTTGAAGCTCGTGAAGAAACGGTAAGTGATGAGCAAGGCGAATATGATTACACATCTGGAAAGGTTTTGACAGATGAACTATTCAGTCAAGCTTACGGAAGATTTGAAGCAAGTATGAAACTTCCTGAAGGACAAGGCTACTGGCCTGCGTTCTGGATGATGCCACAAGATGACATTTACGGTGGTTGGGCAGCATCTGGTGAGATTGACATTATGGAAAACAGAGGTTCTGAAACAGATAAAGTGGGAGCGGCGATCCATTACGGTGATGTTTGGCCATTTAACACATATTCTGCGGCAGAATATGATTTCCCTGAAGGACAATCTACGACTGAATTCAATGAATATAGCATTGAGTGGGAGCCAGGTGAAATTCGCTGGTATGTTAATGACGAATTGTATTCAACGAAAACAGAGTGGGGAACAGCTAATGGTGAATATCCAGCTCCATTTGATCAAGAATTTTATTTAATTCTTAATCTAGCAGTTGGCGGCTGGTATGGCGGAGACCCTGATGGAACAACAGAGTTCCCAGGTCAAGTGGAAGTTGATTATGTACGTGTCTATGAAGATGCAAACGCAGATCACCCAGAGCCAGGGCAACCGACAGATCCAGGTGACGGTGACGGCGAAGATCCAGGTGACGGAGATCAAGAACCGTTAGACCCATCAAAAGATTGGCAAGAAGTTGGTGACAACTTAATCATTGATGGAACATTTGAAGAAACAACTGAATTTGGTGATGAGCAGAATTCGATCGTATGGAACGTCTTTAATCTAGGAGATTATGAGGGTTGGGCTGGTTTAGCTGATTTCTCTATCGAAAATGAAGAATTAAAAGCAACGATTCAGCAAGTTGGTTGGGAATGGTGGCATATTCAGTTCATGCAAGATGTGACCGTACCAACGGGTAACTACAAAGTTGAATTCGACATGAGATCTGAACGAGACCGCAATGTCAGTGTAGAGCTTGCGGGATCAGAGTCAGGCATTATGGAATTCAATGTAGGAAGTTCCATGGAAACATATGAAGGTTACATTAACGTAGAATCTGCTGGAGACTTCAGATTGATGTTCGGTTTAGGTAGAGGAGAAGACGATCCTGAACTAGCAGTCCCATATGACCTCTTCATTGACAATGTAAGATTAGTAGAAGTGGTTGAAGGTGACGGAAATGGAGAAGATCCAGGAGATGGTGACGGCGAAGATCCGGGTGACGGAAATGGAGAAGACCCGGGCGATGGTAACGGGGAAGATCCAGTTTCTCTAGAAGAACTTTATCACCTCATTGGTGACTTAGAGGAAAATGGAGAAATCAAAAAATCAGCAAGTAAACAGTTAATGAATTCACTAAACGTAGCTGAGAAACACTACGAAGGTGGAAGACAGAAACAAGCGATTAACCACTTGGAAAGATTCCTTTCCACAGTTGATAAAAATCAAATGAGAAATTCTTCTGAGGAAGTGAAAGAACTTCTCAAAAATAGTGGAGAACAGTTAATAGAGGAATGGTCTTAAAGTTAGTTACGAGTAGTATTACCGAATGATCTTGTTTATGAAAATGGTTGAGCTAGACCTCTAATCTAATAAAATAGCCTCTTGGTAAGCGAGTTTAGCTTACCGAGAGGCTATTTTTGTATTGGAGGAGCACACCGAAACCTAAACGTGAGCAACGACCAGATCATTTTTATGTGGCAAAACTTCCGATTGATTCCTTTAAGAACCGTCCCCATGTTGCACATATTTTAAGTAGGACTATACGACGTTTAATGAAAGTTGATTTATCTATTGGGTGTAAAAAGTATGATGAATTTATTAGTTTCGGCTCTATGATTAGTTCAAAGCAAAGAGATTTGTATTTCATTCGCTTTTTATCTCGCTTTTTTCCATTAAATAGAGATAGAAGTACTTATTTTTTGTAAAACGACTGATTCGATTAGATTAAGCTTATTCATGGATTAGAAAATACGTTATGCCTTGATAGAGATAGGGCAGTGTTAGGAAGAGGAAGCTAAAATATTTTTATTTTTCTAAAAAATAATTATGGACTTATTTCGTTTTTCGAATTAAATGAAACATGATAATTAAAATGATAGTGAAACAGCTACTTTAGGCATGGGAATAAGTTCATGAATTGGTCAGACGTCTGTTTATCTAACGTTTACATCACTTGTCGTATAATATTATACTTTACTTGCTATTACTATCTTCAATCAGTAATAGAACGATAGATTATCACTTAATCATTAAGGGAGGAAATCGTTTTATGAAGGATCGTTCAAAGATGTATCGGAAAATTAGTGTGGCTGTCATGTCAGGGATTCTCGTCGCCTCTTCATTTGCGCCTATGGCTACAGCAAATCAAGGCAATGGAAATGCTAATGGGCAAGCTGCGAGTGAAGAAAGAGGAAATAGCGGAAATAACTCTCAAGGACCGAAAAGAGCGATTGAAGATGTGGAAGTGATTGATTCTACAAGTTTTGTTATTGATTTTGATAAAACGTACCCAAAAGGATTGGAAATTGATCGGATGATTGATGTGGAAGTAGAACTAGAGGATGGAACCGTTGTTGTTCCAGAATTAACGGATTATGCAGTTTCCTCAGAAGATCGTTCACTCGTAACGGTGGAACATGCAAACGATGATCTTGATGGTTTGGCAGGGACACTGACAATTAATGATTTTGAGATCGATTTTGATTATGGAAGAAGTTTGTCTTTAGATATTTTTCACACGAATGATATTCATTCAAAGATTGATAACTTTGGAAAAGTTTCCGCCTTCGTTAATGATAGAGGGGCAGAAGCTGACAATTATCTATACTTAGATGCAGGCGATATTTTTAGCGGTAATGCCGTTGTTGACTTACAAGACGGAGCGCCAATTGTTGACTTGTTAAATGAAATGGGTCTTGATGCAATGGCTATAGGAAACCATGAGTTCGATTATGGACAAGATGCGTTTGCAGCGAGAGAAGCAGAATCAGAATTTGACTGGTTAAGTGCGAACATGGAAGTCGTTGACCCAGAAGTGCCTATTCAACAGCCAGAGCCGTATGAGATTTATGAGATTGACGGTGTGGATGTAGGGGTTTTCTCCTTAACACAAAACCCACCAGCAACTCGTCTTTCTGGTATTGCTGGAATTGAGTTTTATGATTATGTAGAAACAGCTGAACAATATGCTTACTTAAAAGATGAAACCGATATTCTTATAGCATTGACGCATATCGGTAATAGTGCTGATAAAAATCTTGCAGAGAATGTTGATTTCTTCGATGTCATTATCGGTGGGCACTCTCACAGTAGGATTTTTGAAGCAGACATCGTGAACGGAACGCCAGTCGTTCAAGCGGGAAGCGACGCATCATTTGTTGGTCACTTCAACCTTGAATTTGATGGAACCGATGTGACGTTCAATGACTATTACTTGCAAGATGTTAATTATCTAACGGATGTGAATCCAGATGTTCAAGACAAAGTTGATGCTTATAATGCTGAAGCAGAAGAACTTCTTCAAGAAGTCTTAGGTGTTACGAACACTGGGTTAAGCAGAAATGCTCGTTGGGAAAGAGATACATCGTTAGGTAATTTCTGGACAGATTCTATGAAGCAGGCATTGGATGCTGACATGGCGATTACAAATAACGGTGGAATTCGTGCCAATATCGATGAAGGTGATATTACAGCAGGCGATATTTACACTGTAGAACCTTTCGGTAATGAACTGAGTGAATTGGAAATCACAGGAGCAGATTTAAGAGATGTGATTGAATATTCCTATTCTTATCGTACTCAAAATGACCTACAAACATCGGGATTAACATTCACGATTTATGTTAATGAGGATGACGAGTTTGTCGACGCTGATTTGTATGTCGATGGCGAGCCGATCGATGACAATGAAACGTATACGCTAATTACAAATAACTTCATGGCCGAAGGCGGCGATGGTTATGACTTTTCAGCAGCAACAGTAGTTCAAGATGCTGCTGGTTACGTAACGACTGGAATGTTCCAACTGATGGAAGATCTAATGGAATCAGAAGGAGCAGTTGACTACGAAGACGGCGAAGGTCGAGTTGAAATCGTAGAAGTAGATTAATAGAGTAATTGTCTGAAAACTAGATTGAAAATAAACACCTCGAATGGAAGCAATTGCTCCATTTCGAGGTGTTTTTTGTTTTGAGTTAGTTTTTAATTTTGATGATAGAAATTAAATAAATAAGTGTAAAAGAAGGATTGAAAAGGAAGCTCTTTTAAACGATACTAAAGATATAGTCTTTTAGACTAAAACACTTGAGGGGGTTGGTATATGAAAAGAAAAAAAGTATCTCTTATGTTTTTATTATTAATTATGAGTTTAAACCTTGTTTTACCAATGTATGTAGGGGCTTCAGAAGAACTTCCCGTAGAAATAGACGAAACTGAAATAATTGATACTATTGAAGATATAGATGCAGTTGAAGCAGACGAATATCCTATAGAAACTGATGATAATGATCAACAAGAGCAACAAGAGCAACAAGAGCAACAAGAAGAACAAGAAGAACAAGAAGATTCTACTTTAACGGATGAAAATGAAAGTGAAGTCTTATATGAAGAAGCAGAAGCTGATTATACTGATGATGAAGATAACAAGCGAGGTAGTTCAAGTACCCCAAAGAATGGGAAGCAAGAGGACGAAGAGAAAGTTATCGTTCTATTTAAAGAAAATCCCAACAAGGGATTAATCGCAAATGCAAATGGAACCACCCATCATGAGTATGATAACATCCCTGCTTTAGCAGTAACTATTCCTAGTCATGCCATTAAAGGATTAGTGAATAATCCGAACGTCGTATCAGTTGAAAAAAATGAACAATACTACATTCAAAGTCAAACAACACCTTGGGGGATTGAGAGTGTTGACGCACCTAAAGCTTGGAGTAATAACTTTACTGGTAAAGGTGTGAAAGTTGCTGTTATAGATAGTGGAGTTGATACTTCTCACCCGGATTTAAATGTCGTAGGATGTTACGGGGCATCGGATGCCTTAACATGTGAAGATGCGGATGGTCATGGGACACATGTAGCTGGTATTATTGGCGCAAAAGACAACAATATTGGTGTTGTTGGTGTAGCTCCTGAGGTGGATATCTTTGCAGCCCGTGTCAGTGATATTGATGGAAAAATCATGACAACCAATCTAATAGAAGCAATTGATTGGGCGATATCAGAAAATGTAGACATAATTAATTTAAGTTTAGGGTCTAATAAATATTCTTTTCCGTTAGCAGAAGTAATTGCAAATGCCGTAAACAAAGGGATTTTAGTCGTTGCAGCAGCGGGGAATGAATACGGGAGTAGTGTGAGCTATCCGGCTGCCTTATCGAACGTAATTGCTGTCTCTGCTATTGATAAAAATAATGAAATTGCTTCCTTTTCAAACACTGGAGTTGAAATAGAAGTTACTGCTCCGGGAGTATCGATCTATTCCACACATATTAACAATTATTATACTCGTATGAGTGGAACGAGTATGGCATCTCCTCATGTTGCCGGTATTCTTGCACTATTAAAAGTAGCTTATCCTAGCATGGGAAGTAAAGACTTAAGAAAAATATTAAGAGATACATCAATAGATTTAGGATCAGAAGGAAGAGATTCCAAGTATGGATATGGATTAGTGCAAGCGCCAATTAAAAAAGGAAATGAATTACCTCAAATTGATGAAACAATATTAGCATTGCAAAAAGATTTAAAAAATTTAGGTTTCTTAGAGATAAAAGATCCAAATGGTAAGTTGGACAGTAAAACGGAGTCAGCTTTAAGAGATTTTCAAGCATATTATAGTTTGGATGTCACAGGGAAGATAAATGATAATACTTTAAAAAAGATAAGTGAAATTTTATCAAGTCCATTAAGAAGAGGTCGGAACAATCTAGAGACAATCGAAATAAAAGAAAACTTAAATAAGCTAGGGTTTTCTGTCTCGATGAACTTTCCAGACAGCTATGGCCCATCTACGGAACGAGCAGTAAAAGAATTCCAATCATATTACGGTTTAAAAGCAAATGGAATTGGAGATGAAGTAAGCTTAGCAAAGGTGAAAGAGGTTCTATCAAGTCCATTAAGAAGAGGCGAGAATAATCCGGAGACAATCGAAATGAAAGAAAATTTAAATAAGTTAGGGTTTTCTGTCTCGATGAACTTTCCAAGCAGCTATGGCCCATCTACGGAACGAGCAGTAAAAGAATTCCAATCATATTACGATTTAAAAGCAAATGGAATTGGAGATGAAGTAAGTTTAGCAAAGGTGAAAGAGGTTCTATCAAGTCCATTAAGAAGAGGCGAGAATAATCCGGAGACAATCGAAATGAAAGAAAATTTAAATAAGCTAGGGTTTTCTGTCTCGATGAATTTTCCAAGCAGTTATGGCCCATCTACGGAACGAGCAGTAAAAGAATTCCAATCATATTACGGTTTAAAAGTGAATGGAATTGGAGATGAAGTAAGTTTAGCAAAGGTGAAAGAGTTTCTATCAAGTCCATTAAGAAGAGGCGAGAATAATCCGGAGACAATCGAAATGAAAGAAAATTTAAATAAGCTAGGGTTTTCTGTCTCGATGAACTTTCCAAGCAGCTATGGCCCATCTACGGAACGAGCAGTAAAAGAATTCCAATCATATTACGGTTTAAAAGTGAATGGAATTGGAGATGAAGTAAGTTTATTAAAGGTAAAAGAAGTACTATCAAGTCCATTAAGAAGGGGTCAAAACAACCAAAAGACCATAAAGATTAAAGAAGATTTAAATAAGGTCGGTTTCCCTGTCTCGATGAATTTTCCAAGCAGCTATGGTCCATCAACAGAACGAGTAGTGAAAGAATTCCAGTTATATTATGGCTTAAAAGTAAATGGAATTGGAGATGAAGTTACTTTAGCTAAGATAGCTAAACTCATTAATTAGAAAAAGTGAGGAAGCATGGATTGAAATGATATTTTCTTTTTTAATGGTTCCATCGGAGCTATAATATAAGCGACCTGAACAAGGATGATTCTTATGTTCAGGTCGCTTTTGTAATATTTTAGAAGGACAAGTTCTTATTCAAGACCCGAACCGTCCCTTTGTTTCTAAATGTGGTCAGGTGAATGGGGACGGTTCCCGTGCGGCATTAAAGGGGAAGTAGAACTTGCATGTGTTAGCTCACTAGGTTCGGAAGCATTCAATTAATGGTCGTTTAAGGTGACAAAATCTATTAATCATTCCATTAAGAACTTCGCTCAAATTTCATACGAATCATTAAGTTGACAAAAGCCTGTAGATTGATTATTATAATACCTATAGGGGTATCAGACAGACGAAGAAACAATTCTCACGATAACTAATATTACGTAACACTCTTAAATGTTTCGGAGATTTTGTTATCTATATCTGAAAATACCATGAAATTTTTTTGGTTTAAAATATACCTTTAGGGGTATAAATGAATAATGACGAAACTAAAATATAATGAGGAGGAATTCAAAATGAATCAAGTAACACTTTACAGCACAAACACATGTCCTTACTGTACAATGATGAAAAATTTTTTGAGAGAGCAAGGAATCTCATTTAAAGAGGTGAACGTTCAACTAGATCAAAAAGCAGCAGAAAAATTAGTTGCAACAACTGGTCAGCTAGGCGTTCCGCAAACAGAGGTCAACGGTCAATGGGTTCTAGGTTTTAATCCAGATGCGGTGTTAGAAAACTTAAAAGGAGGAGTTACGAAATGAGCAAGGTTGCTATTATCGCAAGTAATGGTGAATTATTTGATGCATACAAAGTATATAATATCGCAACAGCAGCTGCAGCAAGTAACAAAGAAGTAGCTATCTTCTTCACGTTTGAAGGGTTGAATTTAATCCATAAAGAAGGTTATAAGCAACTCCCAGTACCAGCAGGAAAAGAGCACATTGCAGAAGGATTCAAAGAGGGGGATCTCCCATCAATTCCAGACTTAGTGGAAATGGCGCAAGATCTAGATGTAAAATTTATCGGCTGTCAAATGACGATGGACTTGATGAAGTTAACAACGGAAGACTTTGTTGATGGGATTGATGTTGGTGGAGCAGTCACATTCTTAGAGTTTGCAAAAGATGCAGAAGTAACGTTAACATTTTAAGCGTGAGGTTAGTGCCGAACAGGAACCGTCCCCGTTCGGCACGGCACGTTCGGCATGGTTCAAAGATACAGTCAGAATGAGGGTCTCTTGGAGAGGAAATTCCAAGGGATTTTTTGCTATGCACTATCCTATAAAAGAAGGTGAGAACGTTGTTTGTTATTCGTTATCATTTAGACTAATCATCTAGTGCTAAAAAATATTCCGTGTTTTCATTCCTCTCTCCTATAAGCGACAATAACCATGGTATAATACCAACAATTAGTCTTGTGAATTTTCATTCCTAAATGTTGATATTAAAGGATTTTTTATACATATTGCTTTGATTATTGAAATCACTATTTTCTAATTAATGATAGAAAGGAGTGGACAAGTTGACTGAGATATTGTTAATTAATTTCCTGTTTTTACTTTTTCCTGTAGTAGTCTATCTAATATTTTTTGAGAATCGAGTTCTGTTAGAGAAAAATCAAATGCTCGTTTTTTTCCTATCGTCCGTTTCGATGGTATTATGTATGACTTTTCCTATTCGATTAGATGCTGACTTTGGATTTATGTTTGATTTACGATATGTACCATATATTATTTCATCCCTTTTCGGTGGCTACATTATTGCTTTTCCACTCTATCTCGTATTAAATATATATCGATTTTTTCTCGGTGGAGATGGCATGCTATTTTCTTTTTACTTCTCCACAGCGATGGTTATCTTTATCCCTTTATGGAGTGGGAGATTTATGAAACTAGGAGCTCGAAAAAGGATTGTCAGTGCGGTCGTGCTTACTTTCGTCACAATGCTTTTATTTTTTACGACAATCATTCCGTTTTATCCATCAGTAGGGGAAGAATATTGGAAGATGGCTGTTAGTGTTTTAATCATACATGTTGTTGCCACGTTTATTATCATGATTTTAATTGAAAAAATTATTGTTAATGTAAAAACGAGAGAAAGGCTTTTTCAATCTGATAGACTTCATCTCATGAGTGAATTATCGGCTAGTGTGTCTCATGAAATAAGAAATCCTTTGACTGTGACAAGTGGTTTCCTTCAACTTTTACATACTTCCAAAAATATAGATGAAAAAGAAAAAGGTTATATAGACCTTTCCATCAAAGAATTGAACCGGGCAGAAAATATTGTCAGTGATTTTCTTTCGATCGCCAAACCTCAAGCGAAAAACATGGTACATTCTAATTTGAAATATGAAACCGAATACGTCAATAATATTATGGTTGCCTATGCAAACATGCATCAAGTCACGCTAGATTTTCAGTTTAATAATAAGGTGTATAAAAAGTTCGACCAAAACCAAATTCAGCAGTGTCTCATTAATTTATACAAAAACGGTATTGAATCGATGAAAGAATCTGGAGGCATCCTTTCTATTCATGTTTCAAACCAAAACGACAAAATTATCATCGTAATCAAAGATTCAGGAATTGGAATGACAGAACAAGAAGTCGCGCGTATGGGAGATCCGTACTATTCTACAAAAAAAGAAGGTACAGGTCTCGGTATGCTCATGGTCTATAGCACGATAAATAAACTAGGCGGAAAAATTGACATAGATAGCAAAAAACGAGTAGGCACCACCTTCCGCATCACACTATGAAAGTGATGAACGGGTGATGAATGGGGACGGTTCTCATGCGGCACTGGGTGACAAAATTAGCAATTTAAATAGATTTTATCCCTGACATAAAAACTTCTATCTATTGTCTATAACTTTATTACTGACTAGACATGGTGACTAGTTTATAAAAATCTACATGTAAAAAGAGTGCCCATTTCTAGGTACCAGGTCTTCAACTAGCCAACGTGAAAAGCGTATTACTATTCCAATACTCTTGTATGATTAAAAATACGTCATAATAAAAGAATACAAAATTTGCCTATATGAAGTAAATTGATTTGTGATACATAAAAATTGACGGTGAATCAATATTGAATTAAAATAAAATGAAGGGAACAAATGTTCTGTCAGGTAGTTACTTAACGATGTTGTCGTAAATTTTGTTGAACAGATCGAAGAAGTGAATTGCCCTCTGTCTCTTTCTCTTAATTACTATAGTGCTGAAATTTTCTTGATTGAATAAACGATACTGATATGTCATTAATGATTATTGCTACGTAATATAAAATTCATTTGTATTTGCTTTCTGTTGGAACTCCTCTAAATGCAAAAGAATGACTGAAATTTCCGCTTTGTCACCTCATTGTAGGAAGGGATTACATCTCTTATTAATGCAAACCACCTCCTTCATACCATCCATTTTTACATGATACATCATGAAGCAATCACTTCACCTATTTTGAAAAGAATATTAAATAATTGTTCTTATATCGCTAATCTAGAAGGGATATTTACTTATGGTCGCAACCTTCTATACAAAGCTTATAGAAAGAAAACAACAAGCAGTAATTCTCTGAAAATGAACATTCCCTTGAAATACTCTTAGGATTTAGAACAGAAATCAGCGTTAAGTGAAGTCTAATCTTATTGATGAAAGAGGTGGAATCATAAAGGGAGACTATTGATTTACCGAATTGATATTTTAGGTGGAGAAAAGGGAAGCAAATGCAGCAGCAATATTAAAGACAAAGTACCATAAATCAATTTTTCTAAAGTGTTATAATGAACATAAGATGAAGGGTGTGATTTCTAATGGATAACGAGAAATTGCTGGACGCTTTAACAAAAAAATTCGACAAGATGGACGGTCAGTTTGATAAAGTGTATAAAAGACTTGATGATGTAGATGAGAAGTTTGAAAAAGTGTATAAAAGGCTTGATGATGTCGACGAGAAGTTTGAAAAAGTGGACGAACAGTTTGAAACGGTATTTAACAAGTTTGATCTTATAGATGACCAATTTGAGAATGTGAATCATAAATTTAATCAAGTGGACGAGCAGTTTACGACAGTTTTCCATAAGTTTGATCTCGTGGACGGACAGTTTGAAACGGTATTTAACAAGTTTGATTTCATAGATGAACAATTTGAGAATGTGAATCATAAATTTGATCAAGTGGACGAGCAGTTTACGACAGTTTTCCATAAGTTTGAAAAAGTGGATGAACAGTTTGAAACGGTATTTAACAAGTTTGATCTCATAGATGAACAATTTGAGAATGTGAATCATAAATTTAATCAAGTGGACGAGCAGTTTACGACAGTTTTCCATAAGTTTGATCTCGTGGACGGGCAATTCGACATTATAAATCAAAAGTTCGATCACGTGGATGATCAATTCATGACTGTAACTAATAAACTAGATCAGATGGAGAAAAGCCAACAAGAAGATGTGAAAGGAACCCTTCATATCATAAATAAGAAAATGGATACATTTATATACGACATTGATTATTTAAGTGAAAAAGTAGGGAAGCATGATACACAAATTAATCGCCTTGAAAAGAACATGAGATTGTAGAAACACAATAGTGAACAAATAATTCGAAAGCCATGTGGATTTGCATTCTCCGCATGGCTTATTTTTGCTTGAGTAATCCTCGCTTGAAACAGCGATTACACGAATATCGCTAGATACCCTCACAGGAATATATTGTGACCTCCCACACGCCAATTCATCAGTTTGTTTTCCTCGAAACGACCTTCATGTTAAGTCCATCTTTGACTCGAAGGGAAACTAACGGTTCAGGTTCAACTGGAGCAGCATCGACACGCTCGAATCTTAAACTTTTACCTACAACGGCAAGGATGAGCGCCGTTTCCATCATCGCAAAACGATAGCCGATACAACTCCTTGATCCAGCACCAAATGGAAAGTATGCAAATGTCGGGATCGATTCTTGGTTTTCCTCTGAGAAACGCTCTGGTTTAAATTGTTCTGGATCTGGAAAAATATCCGCATTTCGATGAATCGAGTAAGGAGCGATCATGAAAGTACTTCCAGCTTTGTAGGTTTCACCTAATAGTTCCACATCTTCGTCTGCCTCTCGGTAAATAAGCCAAGCTGGGGGATATAATCGCAACGTTTCCTTAATGATCTGATTTGTATACGTTAGCTTCCGGTACGTTTCAAAAGGGGTTTCCGTTAACGAGTCTAATTGATCAATTTCTTCATGGAATTTTGCTTCTGCCTCAGGATTTTTTGACAAGGCATAGAAGATCCACGTTAACAAATTGGCTGACGTTTCATGTCCGGCGAGTAGCATCGTCATCATTTGATCGCGAAGTTCTTTATCAGATATCGGAGGGGCGTCGGGCTGTTTTGCTGAATCCAACAATAAGCCAACCATCGTATCTTCGTATGCTGTTGGGTTTCGCTTTGCCTCGTCGATAATAGGATAGATCACGTTTTCTAACTTGTTGATTGCGTCTCGGTGTGTTCTATTTCCCTTTGTCGGAACAGCCAGAGGTAATAGGATTGGTGAAAATAAGTTGTTCGCCGTTTGTTTAATCGTCGCGCTGACAGCAGCGGCCAATTCTTTTTTCTTTTCATCTACATTTGTAGCAAACATGACCTTCGAAATGATCGATAGCGTAAGCTCCATCATCTCTTCATCTAATAGGCACGAGTCCTTTTGCTCCAGTTCTGCTACTAGACTTTCTGAATCCGATACCATTGTATCGGCGTAGCGCATGAGACGCTCTTTATAAAAAACAGGTTGAAAGTACTTTTTTTGCTTTTTGTGTGTGGATTTTTCAGTTGTAAGTAATCCATCACCAATCGTTCTTGTCAAAACTTTAGACGTACGTCCCTTCCGAAAAAAAGCATCCTTGGTTACTAATATCTCTTGAACGAAGGAAGGAGAGTTAACAATATAAGAAGGGACAAGCCCTGTATTTAATGAAACAATATCTCCCTTTTGGAGCAATCTTACAAAAAACGATAACGGATCTCTTCTAAAATCAAAATAGTTTTTGATACGCGACCTCTTGATAGTCTTCGTTCGGCTCATAGTACAACCCCCTCCAACATTAGTTGCCATCATTGTATAACAATCGTAGATGTTTTGCATAATTTAGCGTGCCGAATGGGACGGTTCTCATGCGGCAGACTTGCGATTCATCAGGTCTTATCTTCGTTTCACCCAGTTGAATCAAAAGATTTGTTTCGATGTTTTTTTGTAGACTCACGTTTAGAAATTAAATAATACAAGAGAAGTGTTAGCAATACAAAAGAAATGCTGCCTACTGTATTTATGTATACATCAAGGAGTCGTCCAGAACGATTGATTAAAAAGTGCTGGTGTATTTCATCTAGGAGCCCTATAAAAGAAGAGGTGCCAATAGCGATAATACGCCGTAGCGACCATCGTTTGATGGAAAGAATGACAAAGATGAAGCTTGCAAGTATCCCATACAAAACAAAATGACCTATTTTTCTAGTTAATAATGCAGGGTTTCCTTGAAAAGAGTATAAAGAATAAAATGAACTGTTTATATCCATAAGAAAAATCAAGGACGATTCGTTTTTATAAACTTCGTGTAGAGAAGAATCTATCGTTATAGTTGTTATTTGCGAAGCGACACTGATAACAATCAGCGAAAAAGTCACGATAATAATCATAGATGACGCTACTAATGGTCGCATCTGTAAACCCCCTAACTAGTCATCCATTTTTAACAAGAAATAGAGAAATATACTCGTTGCCTGGTGCCGAACGGTGGTGCCGAATGGGGACGGTTCTTGTTCGGCAGTGAATCGACCGATCCATGTTTTATAGAAGGAACAAAGACTCACCAATCTTGATGTGTCGTGTTCCTAGGTAACATTCAAAATCTCTCAACTGTGGGGAGCATCTTGTTAAGAGGAGGCGTCTTGAGACCGTTGCGAGTCGATTTTGGTGAAAGATGGTCACAAGAGGGAGTATCTTGAGCCCGTTGCGAGTCGATTTTGGTGAAAGACGGTCACAAGAGGGAGCGTCTTGAGCCAAAAACGTTTTGATTTTACGAAAAAAACTTTTCCTCTCAAAAGATTACGAACAAGTGACAAATTGCTTAGTTTTGCCGCATGGGAACCGTCCCCATTCCCCACCCATTCCCTACCAAAATTTCCTATAGATGAAAAAAGGTTCTAAAGGCCTTGTTCGTGCATAAATTTTATATAATTCTGTCGTGAATTTTAGGGGAAAAATTCATTATAGTGAATTTCAGATCGAATAACTTCGTTTCGTGTTGCGGTATTTGTCGTAAATTATATCTATTTATAGTAAATATTAACATCTAAGTTTGATATTACCTGAAAATTAAAATAATATAAAAATAGATTGATAGATAGGTAATATGGTGCAAAAAAGGAGGGGAGATTTTCATATGTCGCCTATCGGACCATACTTAAAGGGGGAATAAAATGTACTATAATAAGAGGAAGATACGTTCATTGTTCGCTATGTTGATGGTATTTTTGCTAGTTTTGACCCCATTCACTAGTTTTGCAGAGTCTACTAATGCAGCTAATTCTAGTGAGATGACGACTTTGAAAGAGCAAAACGAAACAACGGCAGCAGAAAAAATTGATTCTTCCGTCATGAAACAATTGGAAGATGAAAAGTATGCAGATGTGTTAATCGAGTTAACAGAGCAAGTAGATACTTCGGAAGTCGCAGCTGTTGCAAAACAACAGTTAGGCTCTGATTCCACAGCCTACAATCAAAAAATGGCAGCAAGACATGCTGTAGTGGAAACATTACGCACCACTGCAGAAACCACACAACAACCTCTCTTAACTACCTTAGAAAAATCCCAAGAACAAGGTGAAGTCAAGGATATCGAAAGTTTCTATATTATGAACGTCATTTCCGTTAAAGCGACAAAAGACGTTATTGAAAGACTTTCTTATTCTTCTGATGTCGCGCGAATTAAAGACAATGATCATGTAGACATCATTCACCCTGAAAAACCAGAAGATCCTATTTCCTCTCCGGCCGTCAATAACGACGAAGTGGAATGGAACATTGATCAAGTTCTTGCTCCGGACGCCTGGAACGAATTTGGTGTTACAGGAGAAGGAATTGTCGTTGGTGTCATTGATACTGGTGTTCAATGGGATCATGAAGCATTAAAAGAAAATTTCCGTGGGTATGATCCAGAAGATCCAGATAATCCAGATGCAACTGGAAACTGGTTAGACGCTACGGGAAGTTCTGAACTTCCAGCTGACACACATGGTCATGGTACCCATGTAACAGGTACGGTTATGGGTCAAGGACCAGATGAAACAAACATCGTTGGAGTCGCACCTGATGCAGAGTGGATTGCCGCTCGTGCCTTCACTGCCGCTGGTGGGACAGAAGCTGCTTTGTTAGCATCTGGTGAATTTATGCTTGCACCAAATGGTGACCCAGACTTAGCTCCTGATATTGTACAAAACTCATGGGGCGGTCAACCAGGAGTTGACGAGTGGTATCGTCCAATGGTCCAAGCTTGGCGTGATGCTGGACAATTACCAGTTTTTTCAGCCGGAAATTCAGGACCCGGCGCTGAAACAGTTACTCCTCCTTCAAACTATCCAGAAAGTTATGCCGTAGCGGCTACGGATAGTAATAACGGAGTTGCGAGTTTCTCCAGTCGAGGCCCATCACAATATGATGATCAAAAGCCAAACATTTCCGCACCAGGGGTAAACATTCGCTCATCAGTTCCAGGTGGCGGATATGAAGGTGGATGGAATGGGACATCAATGGCTTCCCCACATATTTCTGGTGTTGCAGCTATGCTGCTTTCGATTGATGCTTCCTTATCGCCTGATGAGATTGAGGAAATCATGGACGAAACAGCAACACCTTTAACGGATGACCAATACTCAGACGTCCCGAATGATGGGTATGGGGTAGGTTTAGTTAATGCCTATGAAGCTGTTGCGATGATAGCTGATGGAACAGGATTTGTTAGTGGTCAAGTGTTATCCGAAGGTTCCGATGAAGAGCCTCCAACAATTGAGCACACACCATTAGACTTTTCTTTTTCCGGGATGGACCTACCAGTCACAGCAGAAATTTCTGATGATGTTGCAGTCGTAGAAGCAGAAGTAATTGTTAGTCATGAGGAGTTTGATGAGGACATCTCAATAGACATGTCTCTCACATCTGGGGATCATCTAGATGGAACGTATGAAGCGACGATTCCTCATATGTATGCCATGGAACCAGGTTTTGACTATCAAATCTTCGCTCATGACTTCGGTGGAAACACGACATCGACAGACGTGAATTGGGTAGATATTGAATTCGGTATTGTGCCGGATGAGTACAGTGAAGACTTTGAAGAATTCCCTCTCGGTTGGACGATGGGTGGAAGCTGGGAGTGGGGAGAGCCTTCTGGTGATAGCCCGGACCCAGTTGTAGGAGATAACGTGATTGGTACAAACCTTGCCGGAAATTATCCGCCAAATGCAGCCGACACGTTAGTTCTTCCACCTATCGATTTAAGGGATTCGGATGCAGCTTCATTAAGTCTCAGTCATTGGTACGACATTGAAGCTGGTTGGGATTACGGATATGTCAACATTTCATCCGATTTTGGTGAAACGTGGGAAACGATTGAGACCATATCTCAACGAGGTCAAGAGTGGGAAAACTTATATATCGACTTAAACGAATATGTCGGCTCCGATGACCCGATTTTTGTAGCATTCGAGCTAACATCTGATGCGATTATCGAGTATTTAGGTTGGTATTTGGATGATGTAGAACTTCAAGGGGCAGATACCGAAGCACCGGATGCGCCTACCGAATTAGAAGCAACGGCTAGTTCTACAGGTATTACGTTGTCGTGGACTGCGTCTGAAGCAGCGGACACTGCTGGTTACAACGTATACCGATCCACAACGTCTGGCTCGGATTTTGAAAAAATAGGTGATACGTCGAGTACTCAGTTTAATGATAATACAGGGGAATCTGGGGAGACGTATTACTATGTTGTGACGGCATTTGACTACTCTGGAAACGAAAGCGACTATTCCAATGAAACGTCGGCTGCACCACCTGAAATCGAAGTGCTTTTCCACACGGACTTTGATGAAAACGATGGTGACTTTACGACAGACGGCGAAAACAATAGTTGGGAATGGGGCGAACCAACTTCTGGACCTGAAGAAGCCTTTGCTGGAGAAAACCTCTTGGCTACGAATCTATCAGGAGATTACAACAACAATGAAGATAGCTGGATGATGAGTCCAGAAATGGAATTAAACGCTGACCTTACTACCGCAGAGTTGAATTTCACTTACTGGCAAAACATCGAAAATAATTTTGACTACGGATATGTGGAAGTAACTGCTGACGGTGGATCTACTTGGGATACCCTTACTAGTTACACGGATGTATTTGAAACTTGGAATACAGAAGCAGTTTCGCTAAATGATTACATTGGTGAAACGATCCAATTCCGTTTTGCATTAGAGACAGATGGGTCCGTTACTCGTCCTGGTTGGTACATCGATGATGTGTATGTACTTGGATCGTTTGAAAGTACAGACGACGTCGTGGAAAGTCCTTCAACAGAGCGAGTATCCATTGATTCATCACGAGAAAAAGTCGGTCCACAATCGACTTTTGAACACACGCTTCAAAATGATGCTTCATCGTATGAATTTGAAAAAGTTTCAGGCGGTGCTACAAGTGTCCTTTCAGAAGATGGATTACCAGTTGACGGTACAGTAACAATTGTAGAAACGGACCGTACAACACAGACGGATCCAACAACTGGAGAGTATACGATTAGAAGTAGTGCAACAGAAGATGGGGAAACAGTAACTGTTCTTGCAGAAGCTTACGGATTCCATCCAGCTGAAGCAAGTGTCACAGTTGAAGAAGATGAAACAACGTACCAAAACTTCATGCTAGATCCTTTAGCAACTGGAGATATTGAAGGTACTGTAACAAATGATTATACGGAAGAACCCGTTGAGGGCGCATCTTTACGTATCATCGAAGATCCAAATGTACCGGTTGCCTATACGGATGACTCTGGTGCATTCACGATGGAAGGTATCTATGAAGGAGACTATACTGTTCGAGTTTCCGCAGAAGGATACCATCCGAATGAATTTGATGTCACGGTTGAAGATGGAGAAGTATTCGTTCTTGACGTGGCGTTGGAGCAATTTGTAGGATACGAAGATGAAATCGCTTATGATAATGGACAGCCTGAAAATGCGTTAGTGTTAAACGCAGCAGGAAATGGATTAGCGGTGAAGTTTACACCAGAAGATGGTATGGCTGAACTTCGAGGTGTGAATATGTTCATACATGGTGATGATTTCCCTGTGCCTGGGGGGAATGAAATCAACATTGTTGTGTACGATACAGATGACAATGGCAATCCAAATGAACAGGTGATCGAACCTGTCTTAGTAGAAGTAGATCGCGGGGAGTGGAACTATATTGATCTATCGGATCATGGTTTTGTAACAGAAGATGATTTCTTCATCTCGACGTTGCAAGATGAAATAGGAGATTATTCACCTGCAGTTGGTACAGATGAAGAGCAGCCAAATGCAGAGCGTTCTTACTTGAACATCGGTGGATCATTTGAACCTCACTTCGATAATGGTAACTTTATGATCCGTGCAAATGTCGCCTACTCTCTTGATGCACCAACACTGACATCGCCAGAAGATGGCATGTTTACTTCGGAAGATTCTATCGAAGTAACTGGTGAGTTTGCTGGTGATGGAGATGTCACTGTATATAATAATGGTGAAGAAGCGGCAGTGGCCGATATGGAAGATGGAGCATTTAGTGCGACGATTGATTTGGAAGAAGGGGATAACGAGATTTTTGCAGAAGGTGATGCAGAAGGTATTCCACTTCCTTCAGACAGTGTCACAGTTATTAAAGATTCGATTGATCCTGACGTGACGATTGATTCGCCAGTAGACGGTTCTGTTACAGGCAATGAAGTCATTAACGTAGAAGGTTCAGTTGATGATGAAAACTTAGCTTCTATTGCTGTCAATGGAGAGGATACGGAATTTGCAGAAGACGGTTCCTTCTCGAAACAAATCATTGTAGAAGAAGGGGAAAATACTTTCACTGTTGAAGCTGTGGACCATGCTGGAAATAGCACAACAGAAGAAGTCACTGTCTATGTTGACTGGACAGATCCTTCGATTGAGAATATTGAACCAGCGGAAGATATGGAAATAGAGCCTGGTGACACGGTAACTGTTTCTTTCGAGAGTGATTCTGAAGGTGGAGAAGCGAGTTTCACGGTCAGTATCCCGAGTGGTAATCAGCCTGCTGCCATTAATGAAATGGAAGAGGTAGAACCTGGTTTCTATGAAGGAACGTGGACGGCTCCTGAAGGGAACTTCGAAAATGCAGAGGTCAACATTAGCATGACGGATGCAGCAGGAAACCATTCAACAGCTACAGCTGATGGAACTATTACTGTTGCTGAGGAGCCAATGACTGCAGAAGAGCTCTATCACATTATTGATCGTTTGGAAGAAGACGGGGAAATCAACAAAAGAGCGTCCAGTCAATTAACGGGAGCGCTTGAAAATGCGGTGGACCATTACAATAATGGCAGAGAAAAACAAGCATTTAGCCAGCTTGATCGATTCCTTTCCATCATTGATGGAAATCATATGAGGGACGCATCGGAAGAAGTGAAAGAACTTCTCCGAGACAGCGTCAATGAACTGAGAGAGGAATGGTCGTAATAAGCGGTTAGTGGGAGTGCCGAATGGGTGCCGAATGGGGACGGTTCTCGTGCGGCAAAAAAGAATTATTTGAATAGGTCCGACGGCAAAAACACCTTTGCCGTCGGGCTTTTTTTTGGAGAGGTGAGTTGACGAGGTGGGGCAGGTCTAACTAGGGCGATTCTGTGTCGATATTAGCTTGGGAAAAGGCTTTGAACTGCACCGCTAGAAGCATGGGGATGGCTCTTATGCTTCCTTCGATGTAGAGTGGCTACTTAGTCTTGGTCAAAGGAGGAGTCATTTTATTTATGTTGACAGAATTGTTCTAATTTTATATATTATATTTAATTAAACAACCTAATAATATCCGAATAGTTTAAACACTTGAAACTAAAATAAATTAGCATATTATTAATGATATGTATTGATAATGTGAAAATTAGCTTTCCTGTTTCAAGTAAAGTTTCCCAGAATCTGAAAGGATACTAGTGTCATTATGGAGACCGAGTCATTATCTTTATGTTAAAAGAAAACCTTGAGACAAAACTGTTACAACTTAATCTGGTAGATTAATTAAAACACCTCTTAAAAGGTGAGTTAATGATAAACCGACAATGATTGGAAGGTGCAAATCACATCCTTCTATATCGTGTCGGTTTTTTTATATTCTAGGAAATTAATAAAAAAGAGGAGTAGTAGATATGTTCGATATCATGATACAAAATTTGCTTTCTCCAGTTGTATTATTCTTTGTATTAGGACTAATAGCGGCGATTTTTAAATCAGATTTGAAATTCCCTTCAGCCTTAAGTGAAGCCTTAAGCATTTATTTACTTGTGGCAATTGGGATGAAAGGAGGGATTGAACTCTCTAATTATTCTCTAGAAACCGTCATCCACCCGATATTAGGGACGTTATTTATAGGTGTGATTACTCCGATCCTTACGTTAATTATCCTACGCTTAACAATAAAAATTGATATAAATAATGCTATTGGATTAGCTGCAACTTATGGATCGGTAAGCATTGTCACATATGGTGCAGCACTTACGTTTCTAGAGAATCAGGGTACAAGTTACGAAAGTTTCATGAATGCAATGGTTGTATTAATGGAAATTCCAGGAATCCTTGTTGCTTTAATCATTTTTGGAATGATTAAGAAAAGTAAAAAACAACCCCTCGTTCCAAAGCATGAAGTAGCAGGAATCGTTGCCGGCCCTTCGTTTCCAAAGATAAATATAGATGTATTAAAAGAAAGCTTCTTTGGAAAAAGTGTCCTGCTGCTTTTGGGAAGTTTGTTCATTGGCTTAATAGTTGGAAAAGAGGGACTTCCCATTGTGCAACCACTCTTTATGGATTTGTACAATAGCATCCTGATGTTATTTCTTTTAAATATGGGGATTATGGCTGGAGAACGATTAGATTTGATCAAAAAACATGGTGTTAAATTAATTGTATTTGCTGTTTGTATACCACTTGTCTATGGTGTATTAGGCATCTTTGTCGGTTATGCTTCTGGACTTTCATTAGGAGGAGTGGCGTTAATGGGGATTTTAGCAGCTAGTGCTTCTTATATTGCTGCACCAGCGGCACTGAAGACAAGCGTTCCTGATGCGAATCCTTCAATTTATCTTGGTTTAGCATTGGGGATCACATTTCCTTTTAATTTAATCTTTGGAATCCCAATTTTATATCAACTTGCAGCATGGATTGTTTAGTCTGAAGGGGGAAAAGACTCTTGTGTGAGTTCCACTGATAGACCATGGCTTAGTATTATAAAATTCTTTTAAAGGAGAATGTCATCATGCAACTAATGGAGAGTGAGAATGGGGTTCAGAAAGCAAAAAAATTATTTGTGACTTGTGTTAGCAATGACCTAGAGGAATTTGTGTTAGATGAATTGAACATAATGAAAGAACAAGTTTTACAAATTAAAAGTTATGGAAACGTCATTTCTCAGCCTTTTGATAGTATCATTCGAAATATTATTCTTAGTGTTTACCAAGACAATGTAGATGAAGTTTATATTATCGGAGAACAGTTTGCCAAATATGCTAAATTAGAGAAAGAACAAATCTTAACGCAAATGAATGAAGATGGAATTACAGAAAAAACGATAAAGACTTTGGAATATTTAAAACAACCTATAGGAAAAGATTTATACTATTGGTTAAGTGGAAAAGAAGAGAGCGTTGAAAACCAAATAATTCAAAGTAAAAACATCATAAAGAACCACCCTCTGATTCCAAATCGTATAAAAGTCTATGCGTTGCTTGTTAATTCCAACGAAAAGAAAGTTGTGTTGGTTTAGGGGAAGCATGGGGACGGTTCTCGTGCTTCCTTTTGGGAGGTAAGAAGTCCCGTCCTTTTAATTAAGATCATAATCATGAACCCGTTTTATATAGAAGCAAGTGGCGATAATTATCAAATAAGCTAACCACCCGTATTTAGTAGGTGGTTAGCTTATTGTTAGCTATGGACTGACTTTTTATAGGTTTCGTCCTTCCAATTGCATCTTTAAATGAAGTGTCTATTTCCATTTAGGTCGTTGGGTGAATTGGTCTGGATCAAACTCTTCTAAAGATGTTTAAGGAGCGGCGAGAACAAACTCTTCATTCTTATTATTTATAGGGTGTTGTTGTTTCCCTGATGACTTATATCTTATAGAACTTCTTCTGACAGGCTTCTCGTATTCTGCATTTTGTTTCAAACTAGATATCCAAGTCTCAAGTTTATATGTTCCTCTATCAATGATTCGACTCAGGTCTTCTAGGGTTTCGACCAACTGAACTAAACAATCCAATCCAGTTCTTAACATGACAATACCTTTTTCTTTTGCTTTTTGAAGGGAGTGTTCCATCCTGTACGAGTGTTCCTTATATTGAATTTCAATAAAAAGTGGGTGCATTCACGTTTATCTATAATTAAGAGTGACCGTTACGAGTTGATTTTGATGAAAGACGGTCACAAGAGCAGCCCGCTTGAGCCCGTTGCGAGTCGATTTTGGTGAAAGACGGTCACAAGAAGGAGCGTCTTGAGCCAGTTGTGAGCTGATTTTAGGAAAAGGCGGTCACAACAACAGGGAGCAAATAAAAAAATAGGTGATCTTTAAACACTTTTTATGATTGTTCACTCTTTTCAATTGCTATAAACAAACGAATTGCTGGTTCCATTACAATTATCCAGGTAAAGATGAGTGTCCATCCGATCAAAAGGAGAAAAATTCTTGCCCCTCGAGTGATCACGACCAGCGACAATTAGTTGGGGTTTGCCGAACAAGAACCGTCCCCGTTCCCCACCCGTTCCCCACCCACGTTCTTCAAAAGTATACTTACGTATACTATTTGGACGGGAGCGGCTTATGCTAAAGTTAATTTGTAAGAATAGTTAGATAATAGTAGAAAAGGAGGTTATATTCATGGCAGAAGATGTGAGTTCAGCAGTGAAATCAAGTGCCAGTGATGCGGAGGATAATAAATTGATGGCGGTCCTGGCTTATTTAGGAATTCTCGTTCTCATTCCGTTACTTGCGGCGAAAGAATCTCGGTTTGCGCAATACCATACGAATCAAGGACTTGTATTGTTAATCTTTGGGGTTATCGGGTTTACGGGACTGTTTATTATTTCTAGCGTTGCAACATTTATACTTGGCAACATCCCGGTATTGGGTGCGTTAGTAGGGTTATTACTCGGAGGACTACTATATTTTGCTGCATGGGTGTTTTTTATGATTATTATGATCATGGGAATCATGAACGCGGCAAAAGGGCAGGAAAAGCCATTACCGCTTATCGGAAAATACAATATATTGAAATTAGAAAAAAGCGAGCAATCTGTCTAAATTCAAACTAAAAGAACTCTTTTCCGTTGATGAAAGGAGTTCTTCTTGTATTCTCTTATTGAAATTGTTCCATGACTTTTTTCACTAATTGAGCGCGATTTTTCACCTCTGCTTTTGCGAAAATCCTTGAAATATGTTTTTTGACGGTGATTTCGGCGACGAACAGCTGTTTTGCGATGGTGTTGTTCGTATGACCTTCGATGATTAGCTTTAAGATTTCAGCTTCTCGCTCTGTTAACTGTAAGTAGTCAGACACGATCTTATATTGATTCGATTCTGTTAAGTCCTCAGAAAGGCTGCTCATATACTCAGCCAAACGGTCCGGAGCTAAGTCGAGTTCATACGTACGCGAAATACTATCCTTACCGTAATCATCATGCTGGGCTGCTGAAATTTCCGTGAAACCGAAACTCTTCACTAACGCTTGAAAAAAAGGGAGCGGAGATGAAACGATAATTTTTGCCCCGGTTAACAAGAGGGGGAGTAAGTCGTACATGACCGCGATACGCGTATCTTTATCGGTCGCATCCACATAATCCAACAAGCGAATAAAATAGGCCTTCGTTTTTTCTTTCGGACAGTTTAACTGCTGCCAATCCGTTTTGGATAACTGTTTAAAATAAGCTCGGGATACAGGTTCGTTACTTAATGCGTCGATCGTTCCTTTATGGACCGGGACAACAACAGACATGGCGTGAATTTTCCCTGAATAATCACGAAGTAATTTGGTGGAGTCGAGCCCCATCTTCTTAATGTAATCAGGACCGATAAACTCTAGCTCTTTTTTGTTATGTTCAAACGATGCAAAAAAACGGAACGTCTGATTTGATACACGATTATAAAACTGCGCTTTACTGACCCCAACATCATACTTCTTTTTTTCAAAAAAACGAATCACATCATCAAAGTTATAGTCATCCACGACTTCCATATAAAACTTTCGATTCGTCGTCGGTTTAGAATGAAAAAAGACGGACTGGATGAGTTCATCGCCGATATGATAGAAGAACATCGCAATATCATCTGGATTCCTCGTTTGGATAAGACGTTTCTTATAGTAACTAACGACTTTATTTTTCAAACGATTATATTTGTCTGGAGAGCGTTGCAATAAATCTACTTTGATAGCGTCTTGAACCAATTCGTGAAAACTCCAGTGATTCTGAAGTTTCTGCACAAACGACAGGTTTGTTAGTTCGATGAACCGTTTATAGGAAACGTCGCGACCAATTACTACGGATAAGGAATGCTGATTAAACTGCTTGACCATAGCCGCGGCTTCAATCAATTCGAGAATATCCTCTTCTGTCACTTCTTCAAGCCAACGCTTCGTTAACGCTAACAACACATGTTGAATATTATTTTCGCTCGAGTATTCGTCCGACCCCACTTCTTCTTTGACAGATAAGGTTGCCAGGGCGAGGGCTAAAGGGTGTCCTTCTGTGAAATCGCTCAACGAAATGATGGTGCTTTCCTCTTCAATATTTTTCTGTTTGAGAAACTGAGCTATTTCTTCTTTTTTAAAAAATCGAAGAGGAGTAGATGTCATTTGTGCTGCCCAAATAGGTGATTCAGCCCATTCACCTCGGAGCTGATGCCGACCCGTGATCACTACTTTCACCGCAGGATCGATGTGCATCAAGAAAAACTGCCGAAACCAGCGATCGATCTCAGCCATTTTATCGTAATTGTCGATGGCGATAATCACGCGGGACGACAACACTAACGAAGCAAGTTTTGCTTTTAATTCATAGATAGTCGGATTCGCATCCTTAATTGGCTCGATGTACGATCCAATGATTAGATTCATATGCGCAACAAAGTCATGAGGCGTATGAGTGAAATCCAAACTATCCATTCGAATAAAAATGTCCCCATTATTTAATGAACGCTGTTCCAACACATGAAGCAAATACGTTTTTCCAATGCCCCCTTGCCCATAAATATTCATTACCCTCCACTGATCCTTAGCAAGAAACTCCTCGTACATCCTCACCTCCTCATCCCTACCAATCATGCCGAAAGTGGTGGATGAAGTGCCGAATGGGGACGGTTCTCGTGTGTCATTCTGATTAAGTTGGTGCTTATGCATCGTGTTCCATCACCGCTTTCCTGAAAATGAGGTGTGTGCCAACAGTGCCGAACAGGCCAGCCGAATGAGTGCCGAACAGGGACGGTTCTCATAGACCATTCGTGAATCGAAATAATAGGATTAATCTATACAATGTTGTTTATCATTAATTACTGTGGAAGTGAATATATGATAGGTCTAGGTATTTCATCTTCTGTTGATATTCATCTATATTTACTATATTTTTCCAGAATATTATTGTTGGAAATACAGATTGTTTTAGAAAATAATGACTGATTTAATTGCATTTATTTAGTTAGAGTTATATTTAACTGAATATTATGATTATTACATTACTACTATGAATATACAGTTACATAATATACGTGTCAAACTCACAAAAGAAAAACCCACGCAGAAAACGTGGGATATAATGGAAATGGATGTTAAATTACTTATCAATATTACCTGACTTAGTCATTTATGACGATTAATACAGCCATATTTTCTTCATCTTCGGCATAGTTCGTAACTGAAAGCGAAATAGACTTGCTTTTATCTTCCATCGCACCTTGAACACTAAAGTTTACATCTGTCTCCATTTCTTGAACGTCATCGTAATTTTGACCATGAACGAAATCTTTATAAACCTCATAAACTTCTGCTGCGTCTTCTTCAAAAATAAACTGTACGGTAAACATCACTTCGTTCTCATCTGCTACTCGTTGGGTCCCGACGATTTGAGCGCTATCTGGAAAGGGGATTTCTTTAGGGAACTCCTCGTGTAACTCAGATGAGGCACCAGCTCCGAATGAAAATGTTTCCTCACCGTCGTCACTAGTCCCAGATACTTCAATGGAACCATCATCGTCTTGTTTAAAACCTATCGACTGCTCTGCGCCATCTTTATCCGTGACGGTGATGGCATCATCTGTGTCGCCGCTAAATAATCCAAAAAGATTGATGCTCACTTCGCCATCATCATCGTCAGAAAATGTAAACGAACCACAACCGGTTAATAAAATAACACTTATGAATAAGGGCATCAGCCATTTCATCATTTTTCACTCCTCGTATTAATAAAATCATAGATCTTGCAAGGTTAGGAAAGGTAAGGGTGTATTTCCTAACCTAATCTTTATGTCTGTCAAGCCTAGCCATTAAAAATTAAAACTCATGAAGTGAATACTAAAAAATCCTTACCAATGAAACCACCTCCATATACTTGTTAATATCTTATAAAAAAGATCAAGCTTGCGTAAGTATACGGAAGTATACGAATCGGGAATGGGTGGGGAATGGGGACGGTTCTCGTTCGGCATTGAAACATGAAGACGGTATTCGAGCGTCATGTTTCTTGCATCAAAATGTCGAAGGGAATAGAGAGTTTCATGCTTGTTCGCATAAGGTTTTGGTGTCTTATTATTTCTTTAACATTGTTAGCAACCGAGAGTACCAATTGTTTCTCAAATAAACCCTTGTCTAATTTACGACTTATATACCATTCAGGAGGGGGAACCATTGCAAAAATGAATATAAGAATGTTATTGTCATGTTCTCTTTCGTTCATTCACCTTCACCTTATTACCCTTGCAACTATTCTCATATTTAATAGATTTCCAAGAAAAGGATAGCGGAAATTTCAGAAAATAATTTATTATTAAGGTTGTTTTTTTCAACTAAGTATAATAAAATGATTAAAACAAAGTAAACAGATTGGAATTATTAATTATAAACTTTTAAACTAAATAAAAACACAATGAATGAGGCATGAGAACCGTCCCTGTTCGGCACGGACGGACTCGTGTGGCGTGCTGGAGGTGTACGATGGAAAAAACTTTGACAACGAAGAACTTAGTTGAATTAAGAGGCGTTGATAAAGAATTCGCGAAAAATGGAAAACAAGAGAAAGTTCTTAGTGGCATCGATTTTGACGTACAAGAAGGAGAGTTTATCTCGATTTTAGGAAAAAGTGGTTGTGGTAAAAGCACGCTGCTAAATTTAATTGGAGGATTCGACCAGCCAACAAGAGGACAGTTACATTTTGATGGGAAACAGGTAACAAAACCGTCTCGGAGAGCGATTATGCTGTTTCAATTTTATGCATTGCTCCCATGGCGAACTGTATTAAAAAATGTCGAACTTGCCTTGGAACCAGAAGGTTTGTCCAAAGAAGAAAGTCGAGATCGAGCGATAACTTACCTTAAACTCGTCGGGTTAGAAGACAGTTTGCATCAATTTCCATCTCAACTATCCGGAGGGATGCAGCAACGAGTGGCGATTGCAAGGGCGTTATCGATTCGTCCGGAACTGATATTAATGGATGAACCGTTTGCGGCGCTCGATACGTTCAACAGGTATTACTTACAAGATGAGCTACTACGGATCAAACAACAAGAAGGAACAAACATCATTTTGGTGACGCACGATATTGATGAAGCAGTTTACCTTTCCGACCGCATTTTTATTATGGATGCAAACCCAGGTGTGATCCGAAAAAAAATATCTGTTGAACTACCAAAACCACGAGATCGTGCTCACAGTGATTTTCAGTACTACCGAAAGTGGATATTAGACGAATTCAACTTTAGCCAAAAATTAGACGATTTAGATTTTAATATTTAGCATGTCTTATCACACAACACGATGAAAGGAGGAGGATTCAAGTGAAAGTGTCACATAAGTTAGGGCGTTATTTGCTCGTCAGTTCCATCTTTTTATCCTCATGTGGCAGACCTTCTCCAGGAGAAGATGACGTCATTCGTATCGGTCATTTGCCAATAACCCATGCGGCTCCGCTTTATTTTGCGAAAGAATTTGAAGACGAATTATTCGACAACGCGAAAGTGGAACTCGTTCGATTTGGAAGTTGGGTTGAGCTAATGGATGCGCTGAATGCCGGAAGAATTGATGGCGCATCCGTGTTATTCGAATTAGCAATGAAAGCGAAAGAGCGGGGGATTGGCCTTAGTGCTGTTGCTCTTGGCCACCGTGAAGGAAACGCGGTTGTTGTCGCAAATGATGTAGAAGAAGTTGCAGACTTAAAAGGCGAAACGGTTGCGATTCCGCACACGCTTTCTGCTCATAATTTGCTTCTTGATGAAATGCTTGAACGAGAAGGTATGGAATATGAGGATGTGAACGTTGTAGAAATGCCTCCACCGGAAATGCCCGCAGCACTATCGGAAGGCAGAATTTCAAGCTATATTGTCGCGGAACCGTTCGGTGCACTCGGAGTGACGTTGGAAGCCGGTCATGTGCTTTACCAATCAAATCAGTTTTGCCCAGACAGTTGTTTATGCTGTGCCCTCGTCTTACGCGATGATTTCATGGAAAATGCTCCAGAACTTACGGAAGAGTTTATTGCCGGATACTTAGAAGCGGGAGCAAGGGCAGGAGATATGACGGAAGAGTCACTAGCCGCCCATCAAAATTATCTCAGTGTAGATGAAAAAGTATTGGAACTGTCGCTAGGTTGGATTACTTATGATGACTTGTCTATCGGTGAAAACGAATATGAACATTTACGTCAGCGACTGATTGACATGCAGCTTTCCGATGTGCCACCAGAATATGATGAATTTATTGATCAATCTTACTTTGAAGAAGAAGAGATGTGATACGAATGAAATACTTAACAACACTCATGTATTTTTCGATAGCTTTTATTCTCGTTATTGGCGTTTGGCAGTTCGTTATTTTTATCGGTGATTACCCAGAAGCCCTTCTTCCGTCGCCATTAATGGTGTTTCACGGAATTATTTCACTCATCCAAGACGGGACGTTAGCGGAACATGTAAGGGTAAGTTTATTTCGATTTTTCGTAGGGTACCTGATTGCGGTTTCTGTGGCGATCCCGTTAGGATTATTTCTCGGGCGCACGCAAAAATTATGGAAAGTCATTGATCCCATTGTGCAAGTTCTGCGACCGGTTGCACCAGTTGCTTGGGCACCATTTATTGTGCTTTGGTTCGGTATCGGAAATATGCCAGCGATTGTGATCATTTTTATTGCTGCTTTTTTCCCTGTGTTGCTTTCGACGGTCTCTGCTGTGAAAAAAATTGATAAAACGTATTTGAAGCTGGCTGAAAACCTCGAAATTGGACAGACGTCGCTTCTCTTTAAAATTATTTTTCCAGCAGCGTTTCCTTACATTGCAAATGGTCTTCATATTGCGGTTGGAACAGCTTGGATCTTCTTAGTTGCAGGGGAAATGATCGGTGCCCAATCAGGTCTTGGTTACTTGATCGTTGATTCGAGAAATGCATTGGATCTTGACTTAGTATTGGCCGGAATATTCTTCATTGGAATATTAGGACTTCTCTTAGATAAATCAATTGGCTTATTTGAAAAATGGGTTGGAAAACAGTGGGGTGTGCAAAGTTCTTGATGGAAAAAATCCCGTAGAAACATTTCTACGGGAGAACCAAAGATAGAATTATAGACTGACTTTTCGTTTTTCTACAGGGATCGTTTCTGTTTCTGATTTGTCTACGATTTTTTCGCAAGACGGGCAGTAATATTGCAACTCGACCTCATGATCACATTCCGTATGGACGAGTTTTTTGTAGCAATAATCCAAATTGTGACGACCCCAAATGAGGAGTGCATCAAAAACTGGTTCCAGCTCACGACCGCTTTTCGTTAACGTGTATTGATAGCGAGGGGGATGTTTCGTGTAGACAGATGATTCTACTAATCCGGCCTCTTCTAAATGTTTCAATCGGTCAGACAGAATATTGGCAGAAATACCTTCAAGGTTTTTCTTTAGTTCGTTAAATGTCGTATTACCGATGAGGATGTCATGAAGAATCAGCAACGTCCATCGGTCGCCGACAATATTTAAAGTTTGAGCGATGTTGCAGGGAAGTTTATATCTTTCTTTCATTTCAATCAAAACTCCTTATGGAAATATATTCTCATATTAGTATAACCCAGTAAGATACAAAAAACCAAGTGAGTTGATTTATTTAACTAAGTATAATAAAATAACTCACATAACCAAAATATTAAAACAGGAGTGATTCATATGGGACTTTTTCTAGTCGAGTCAACGTTAAACGAAAATATAAAAGAGCAATCAGCTTTTGAGGCGAAGGTTGAACAATTACAAACACAGGTTGGAAAAAACGAATTAATCGAAGTGCAGGTAGCAAGTGATTTCTCACGAGCATTCTTTATTTTTGAATCAGAGAATGAAGAGGCGTTGAAAGGGTCATTGGATACGTTAGGAGTGCCAGTTACATTAACGAAAGAGGTTCGCATTGTTGGGCAAGAGTTAGAAGATGCGAAAAAGCAGAAGGAAAAGATCAACTATTTAGTGGAGTGGAACTTACCGGAGAATTTAACGATGGATCAATATTTGGAGCGTAAGAAAAACAATTCGGTTCATTATGCTGAAGTTCCTGAAGTGTCTTTCTCTCGCACGTATGTGTGTGAAGATATGAGTAAATGTCTATGTTTCTATGATGCACCAGATGACGATGCTGTCGTTCGAGCTCGCGAAGCGGTGAAAGCACCGATCGATTCGATTACGCAGCTTTCTTCAAACAAAAAGTAAGGCAACAATTGTTTTGCATGACAGGAGGGAAGTGAAGGAGTGCTTAAAAGTAAAGTGAAACCACTAAATGATATTTTAAAAGAAAAGTTGAAACCGATCGTTAGGCAGATTGATGAGCAAGCGTACTATCCAAAAGAAGTGTTACAGGCGATTGGTGAAGCGGGTTACCTTTCTTCTGAAGGGAAAACGCTGAAAGAGACAGCAGCCGGTGAGATCGAAGTAGTGAAACAAACATCGAAATACTGTATGACAACCGGATTCAATTTGTGGTGTCATTTGGCGGCTCTCACTTACCTCCGTCATACTCCGAATAAAGCGTTGCAACAGCGCCTTTTACCAAAACTAGAGAGTGGGGAAGTGTTAGGTGGAACGGGGTTGTCGAATCCGATGAAATATTACGCGGGTCTGGAAAAATTGCACTTGAAAGCTAGGAAAACAGAGGGTGGATACCTTTTATCTGGCGTGTTGCCTGCAGTGTCCAATTTAGGCGATGGGCACTGGTTCGGTGTCATTGCGGCAACGGAAGATGACCAGCGCGTGATGGCGCTAATATCTTGTGAACAGGAACGGCTGTCGCTCAAGGAAAAAGTATCTTATCTTGGATTGAACGGGAGCGCAACTTACGCGTGTTGCTTTGAAGATGTATTTATTCCGGATGAGCAAATACTTTCAGAAGATGCGGATACATTTGTTAAGCAAATCCGTCCCTACTTTGTTGCTTATCAAATTCCTCTAGGTTTCGGTGTCACGCAAGCAGCAATCTCATCAATGAAAAAGCATGAGAACAAACAAAATGGCTGCAATCAATATTTGCCAGTTCAACCAGAGGATTTGGTCGGAAAACTAAAGCCGATTGAGGAAGCATTAGGGAACATCTTTCAACATTCATCGGCAGATGTGAAATGGGAAGACCTCCTACCGATAAGAAAAGATGCTGCTTATGTCACTCTGGAAGCAGTTAACACTGCGATGCTTCATGCAGGCGGAGCCGGTTATTTGAAAAACAGTGCCGACGCCCGAAGACTTCGTGAAACGTATTTCTTTATGAACTTAACACCAACCGTAAAACACCTCGGCAAAATGATTAGGTGAAGAGGTGGGGACGATGAATGGGGACGGTTCTCATGCGGCATTGCCGCACGAGAACCGTCCCCACTAATCAACAAACAAGAGTCACCTTATGCCTAGGTGACTCTTGTTTGTTTTAGTTATTGATTAATATATATTGAAACAGCGCCTCCATCTGTATGGAATTCACCCCATCCGTCATTATTAATAGTTACGGAAGCAGTGGAATTCCCCATTGTATCTGTCCACGTTTCACCACTATGCTGGGAGCCGACATACATCCATTTAGAACCGCCTGGTCCGTTAGACATAATCGTTGCCATCCCAGAATTAGAATGAGAAGACGTTCTCTCTCGTGTCCACCCAACAATATCCCAATGATCGAAGTAGTCGTGTTGTGTGCCATAAGCATAGTCTTGTCTCACTTCGAGCATCTTGTCGATCATCTCTTTTTTCGGGCTAATATTATCGTTTTCTATCCCATAATAATCGCCATAGAAAACCGATGGGTATCCACCTTCACGTGTAAGAATGGTTGCATAAGCATGAGGCTTAAACCAATCACCAACCCAAGATTCTAGTGATTCACCAGGTTGAGTATCATGATTTTCTACAAATGTTACGGCATGTTCAGGGTGACTCTCAACAAGAGAACCGCCGAGAATATTTCTCATATCGTAGCTTCCTCCCTGACTAGATGCTTCGTAAAAATTATAATTTAACGGAACATCAAAAAGAGAAATCTCCCAATTCATCTCAGAAAGATAATGTTCGAGAGAGCCTAAGTCATTTTTCCAACCCCCCCCACAAACTACTTATTTTTTCAGGACTATTGTATATATTTTTAAAATGTATATTTTATATATATGTTTTCCTCTTTCGTGTAGGTATAATGAAATAGGTATATACAATAAATGTTGGCAGTCGTGTTTTAGGGGGATATTTAATGAGTTTATTTAAGTCAATTGCTAATGCTGTTTTAAGTAATGTTGGAGTAAGGATGAGTTTAGAAGAAGCTACAAAGTCTGCACCTAGAAGGACTGGCGTGTACAAGCTTTATTTAAATGGAAAGTTGATGAAAGTTGGCAAAGCGACTAGGAAAGAAGGTATTCGATGGAGAATGCAACAATATTGGCGAGGGGATTCCACTGCCGGCAAAAAACATGGTAGAGATATTCAAGACAATAGAGAACGTATTTCTGTCCAATGGGTCATATGTTCAAAAGACAATTGTAGAGAGCTAGAAATAAAACTGCAAAACCAGGTAGGGGGTATAGACAATCTACCATGGTGTGACAGAGCATAGTGTGAGGAATGGACAAATGGGGACGGTTCTCATGCGGTAATGCCGCACGGGAACCGTCCCCATTCGTCACCCGCTTGTCATTTGAAAAAGTTTTCTAAAAAGTATATGATAGCTTTAGTGACATTCACTTATTTTTCCACGAATACGATACTCTTAAGAAATACTCCGTATACTAAATGATTTACATTTCTCCTTGAATTGAACGCACATCTTTTAAAAAACTTTCATTCTATAGCAATAATACCTAAGGATAAGGGACTTGTTTGTTCTTTTTCAGAGATAGATGCAATTCTTTCACTCAGAATTCCAGTATTCTTAGTGCACTTCAACCGTTTTATTCATTACCTGACATCGAACTTCAAGAGTCGATCGCCTCGCCTTACTAACTGCAACGACAACGAAAGTCATTCTTCTTTTTTGAAACCTAACTATCTTAGATGCTTTTCTACCTTCATAATGCCAAAGTTGAGTGCCGACAAATATCCTTTGGTCATACCTTACCTTCCTCTTTGTTTTTCAAAACTAATGGCACGTCTTAATCATTAGCTTTAATGAACAATAACGATAGCAGGGGGGATAGCTATGCCGCGTAAAGCAAGGGTGAAAAGCCGCAATGGGATATACCACATTATGTTGAGAGGTGCGAATAGACAGGAGATCTTTCATGATGATGGTGACTGTGAGAAGTTCCTTGAGACGATGGCTCGTTGCAAGGAGAAGTCGGGAATGGGAGTGTTTGCTTGGTGTTTAATGAATAACCATGTTCATCTTCTTTTAAAAGAAGGGGATGAGGAGATTTCTACTACAATGAAGCGTCTGGCTGTTAGTTATGTTGCTTATTATAACTGGAAGTATAGGACATCCGGGCACCTTTTTCAGGATCGCTTCAAAAGTGAATGTGTTGAAAATGTCAGATATTTGCTGACTGTCATTAGATATATTCATCAAAATCCGGTGAAAGCTGGAATAGTTGATCGAGCGATAAACTGGCGTTGGAGCAGTTGTCTGGAGTACTACGGGAAAACTAATCGTTCAAGTGGGATGTCAGATTTGGGTGTTATTTTGTCTCTATTTTCTGATGATTTTCGTGTGGCAAAAACAAGGTTTATGGAATTTAATGAACAAAAAAATAAGGAAGAATGTTTGGGTGAGGATATTTATGTGAGGCGAAGAATGTCGGATGAAGAGGCGCGGATTGAAATTCGAAAGTTTCTTGGTAAATATGAGATAGCCCAAGTGAAGAGTTTGGCTAAGGGAGAAAGAGATGAATTGTTGCGGAAAGTGAAAGAAGTGAAAGGCATATCAAAACGACAGGTAGCAAGAATATTGGGTGTGTCTAGTAATCTGATATATAGAGCTTAGAAAGGTGATGGGTGGTTAGAAATCGAGAGCTAATTGGGTACTAGAGCGGATTAGGTTGCAATGGGATGTGGAGAAAATGGGGAGGGCGGACAATGGTCCAGTTCTCCCCATTCAATGGACCGAATTGCCGCATGGGAACCGTCCCCATTCATCACCCATTTCCCCACCTCGAACTTAATATGCTTCGCCTTGATCGTCGATGTAGATGGACTTAATGATGGTTCTTTGGAATTTATCACCAGAGGGGGTGACGCCTTCAATGTCAATCGTTGCGTTATATGAACCTTCGCCACGTTCTGGAATGGTTACTCTGTTATTTTCATTTTGTTTTTGACTTTGTTTGTAGTCTCGTATCTTATGACCAATCTGTCTGTTTGCAGTTCCTTTGCTAGGAACGAAGTCTATTTCATAAAACATTTCAAACGGGAGGTTTCGGTTGCTATTTGCTGCTGCAAAATCTGTTTCATATTTCCAGTTTTTCTTATCTCGATCCTCAACAAAACTCATCTGATTATTAAGTTTTGAGTCAAAGTTCACGATAAGTCCATACGCAGATTCTTCCTCTGTATGTGTACGGATTTTCCACTCTCCGTTTTTAGGGTTATCGATTTCAATGGTATGATGCCACGCCCCGGCAAAATACTCTGTATCAGGTTCGCCTTCTACATCATGCATAACGGTTTCTTTCGTTCCTGGTTTCGTTATTTCCACCTTATCTAGTTCTGTTGCACTCATCCAATTAACGGTGATTTTCTCCACTTCGTTTTCCACAAAAAAGCTTTCTTCGGCCGATCCAAATTGCGCCCCCCCGCGAACGAGTAGGTCTAAATCTTCTTCATTTGATGCTTCGAACATGTGATCATACGCTACATTTTCCATCGGTTCAGAGGTTGATAAGTGATCTTTAAAAATGGGTAAAGCGTTGGAACCTTTATGGACTTCTCCGTGATTCCAGTTGCGAATAGCAAGCATGTTTCCGTAAGGGAGGTGAGTACTTTCTAAACTAACGACACCATCACTTTCCCCTGGAATGACCGTTCCACCCCACCAGTAGCTGCTAAAAAGAGGGCCAGCACGTGTTCCGGCGATCGTATAATAATTGTTTTGCTGCGTTTCCCATCTGCTATCTGTTTCCGCTCTGAAATGGTTCATCACACCTGTTTGTAAACTTTGGGTTCCTTCGCTGTTTTGACCGATCAAATTAGCTAACCAACCTAAGGAAGTGCTGTTTGCCAAATCAGCTAACTCACTGCCATGATGTGGTGATCCTATCGTTACGACGTCAGATACTAAAGGATGTTTGCCTTCATAAATTAAAGCTACTTGCGCATCCACTCCCCCTTTGCTGTATCCAACAATAACAAGTTTTTTGCCGTTGAAATATTCGGAAATGTCCTCTAATTGATTGGCGAGCATTTCTCCATTATCCCAGTAGCTTTTCGGTGAACCGCCTGAATCGTACAGCTCAACAAAAGCAGTTTCATAACCCTCTTCTTGAGCTAACGTGTACATATCGTTGTCTTGGTACCATGTTGTAGAATTATTCGTTAAGCCTTGGACAAAAACAATGACAGGTTTATCTTCTTCTGGATTTTCAGGCAATGTACCAATCGAAATCGTTCCAGGAACCAATGGATCGCCAATCACTTCTTCGAATGAAGAATCGGTTAGTCCAACTGTTTGATAGGCAAATGCTAACAATAGAATAAAAGTCATAGAAACCAATGAGATTCTTTTCTTCACATTTTCATCTCCTTGCATTATTTTTATTTTTGAAAAATGAAGATAAGCCTCCTTTCCGCACAACAAGTTCGCAATATTTAAAATAATCAAAAAAACACCTCTGTGTACTATTCGAAGCCTATATAAGAAAACCCTTTCAAAATAATATATTTTTTGAAAGAATATTCCATTAAACTGAAAAAAGCAGTGGAATACTTATATCCAATGCTTTAAAAAGTTTATTTATGTCATGAAGCTGAGTAAGAATGTTGGTTGAATTTGAGAAGCGGTCACGTTAATTCTTAAGATGTGGGGGAAAGAACCAGTAAGTATCGTATAAGCCTCATTTTCCAATTAACCTGCACTAAAAATGGACCTGATTGCCGCACGAGAACCGTCCCCATTCACCACCCACTTCACCACTCCTTCTTGAAATACTGGCCTTTTAGTTCATAGAGAATGTCGAGGTAGAGGTCTTTGTCTAGGAAGCGGAAGATAAACTCGGCGGATTCATATGCTTCTTTGATGAAAGCCGAGTCTTTGTTTTGTTTTTCATAGGTTTGTCCTAAATAGTAATAAAATTGGCCGAGCATCGATATGTTTTCGTTTATTTTGGACTGTTCGATTCCTTCTTTAAGGGTGCAAACAGCTTCATCGTATTTTTCAAGATCATATAACGTTTTCGCTTTGTTATATAGGATTCTCAAACGGTAAATCTGCGGTTGGTGCACAGCAGATGAATATTCTTGGTAGAAGTTACTATTCAATGCTTTGTTGTAATACATTAGAGCGGACGAAAGATCTTGGTTTTCGCCATGTATGAGAGCAATCGAATTTAAAATCTTGTAGTAAAGAAAATCTTTATGATTAATTAAATCATAATCATCTTTGAGTAACTCTTTTAGGTCGCCTACTGCTTCACGTTGACTAATTTTGTTAAGACGATATTCGCTACACGTAAGCATCCACCTGAGAAATTGTTCGTACCATGAACGTGGGGAAGAGTTTATGCTGCTTAGCTCTTTTCTCGTTAAATGATAGATATCCTCGAACCTTTGAGTAAGGGCGAGATCCTCGACGAAAAAAACAGTTTTATTGATATATTCTGCGTTATCATCTAATAAATATTGTAAGAAATGGCTTATCGGTTTTTGAAGCTTTAAGGATAGGTAGAAAATAATTTCGAGACTAGGTTTCGTTATTCCTCTTTCTATTAAACTCAATGCCGATTGGGTACAAACATTCTGACAGAGATCTTTTTGGGTCATGTTGTGTCGTTTTCTTTGGTAGATAATTTCTTGACCTAATTCTTTTACACCCATCTTACAATCCCACTCCTTACCTTTAAAAAACTTTTCCTTCTTCCTCTTAATTATACAGTATAAGGAAATGGCTACAAAAAATAAGAGGACTTTTAGAAGTGGACGAAAGAGGTGTGTAAACAACCTCACGAAATGCCCAATATATGGATTTAAAAAGCCTATTTTTTCAAAAAATAATTGAATAATATGAAAGTACTCATATTATGTATATTTCATTTTCGTCAGTAGGTATGATGAAATTAATTCTACAAGAAAAGGAGAGATATATAACATGAAATTAATATTTGCAATTGTTTTAGTCCTTGGAATGAGTTCAAATTTTTTTGCGGTGGAGGGAGAAAATTATCAGGTAGCTGAAAGATCAGGCACTATTGCACCTCTTGACCTGCCTCATGAATTCTAGAATTTCATTTATTTTTTAAAATGAGTTAGATCACTTTTCATAATAAAAGAAGCCAGCATAATGAATCATTTGTAAACTTACTAGAAATCATAATCCGTATCCTTATGGTGGGTTATGATGCAATTATTTTTTTATTTGAATTTATCAGAATATTAAATAATTTATAGGAGATGTTCAATAATGAAAAAGATGTTCGGAATATCATTTATGATAATTGTTTTACTCTTATCGCTATTTTCATTAAATACGTTTGCCAGTGATGACGTGAATGACGAGGAATATATTGAAGGCGAATTAATCATATCAGTAGAACAAAACGGAAAATCGAACAACCCTAATATTCAAGAGATGACTAGCACCACGGATTTATTGATGGATAATGAGGATCTAGAAAGTAGTGGTTTTGTTTTTAAAGATTCATTATTAGAAGAACCAGCTAGAAATGCCGCTGGGAAATCTGTTGGCGCCTTCAGTGATGAATTTTCACAACATGCAGTGAAGAAAATGGGTTACGTTTATCTTGTAGAGTACGCTACGGAAGACTATGATTCCATTAACGAAGCAAAAAAGGAGCTTAGAAGTGAGCTTAGAAACTTAGGGTTAAAAGTTAATTATGTTTTAGAAAACTACAAAATAAATATGGCTGAAGATGTAACTACTGCTGGTGAAGTGGAGACATCCATGCACGATAATCAAGTATGGCATTATGAAATGATCAATGCTCCACAAGCATGGGATATTACCCAAGGGAGTAGTGATGTGACCGTTGCTATATTAGATACGGGAATTGATTCTAGTCATCCAAGTTTGAGTAACTTTGTAGATACGAGCCTTGGCGAAACCTTTGTAGGAGGAACCCCTGAGGATGTTCAAGGTCATGGTACTCATGTTGCCGGAACTGTTGCAAGCTATGGTGATGTGTCCGGTGTCATGCAAGATGCCACGCTCGTTTCTGTCAAAGTATTAGGTGATGATGGAAGTGGTTCGTCATTTGGAATTCAGCAAGGTATTTTATATGCTGCAGATATAAATGCTGATGTTATTAACATGTCACTTGGTGGAGGCGGATACCATCAAGGAACGAATGATGCGATTGAAACGGCAATTAGCTCAGGAACAGTCGTTGTTGCAGCCTCAGGTAATGATGGAGCATCAAGAATTTCTTATCCCGCTGCTTATGATGGCGCAATTGCAGTAGGTTCTGTTACCTCTACTGAATCAAGGTCTGGTTTTTCTAACTACGGAGACGGGTTAGAGGTTATGGCTCCAGGCTCTAATATTTACAGTACTTATCCGAATGGTCAATATCGAACATTGTCTGGAACATCGATGGCTGCTCCTCATGCCGCTGGTGTTGCTGGGATGATTAGAGCGGTTGATTCCAATTTATCGGTCTCAGAAGTTCGTCATATATTAAGTGATACTGCACAAGATGCAGGCGGATCTTATCAATATGGAAATGGTATTGTTGATACTTTTGCTGCTGTTCAAGCAGCCGGTGGTGAGCAAGATGATGGCGATAATGGGGAAGATGAGAACTACCAGACTGTCACCGATGTTTCGACAAATTACACTTACTACTATCGAGGAGAGAACGTGACGGTCACAGCAGAAGTGAATGACGCAAACGGGCAAGCATTGTCTAATGCAGACGTATTATTCACTATCACTCGTCCAAATGGCTCAACAATTACAAATAATGCAACGACGAATACTTCAGGAGTTGCGACGTGGACTGTTTCCACAAGTAGTAACACCGCAACTGGAACGTATCAAGTACAAGCACAAACTTCTCTAGATGGATATGAAGGAAGTTCAAGCACAACAAGTTTTGCCGTATACTAAGAACTTGTGATTATGATTCATGTTGCAGCAACACACTCATTTCTTTAAAAACTTTGTTTCACTTATTAGTAAGCTAGTGAGTGGACAAGTAATATAATTTTTTCGCTCCACCTTAATTCGTTCCCCCCCCTTAATACTGCCCCCTTTTGCTCAATGGGGGCAGCTTTTTTTGTGCCGAATGGGGACGGTTCTCATGCATCATGAAGTGTGTGGAGAATTCGGGTGCGACGGTGGATAAGTCTATTGTTAGAAAACAATGCTCTCAGAATCAACTCCCTTTCACCACAGGAAAAGTGGACCAGCAGCTTAATCTTTCATCCAGTTCATTTCACTGTGTCTTCTTTGCTGTAGTCCCTATAGTCAACGAAACAGTTTCATCGAAATAAATAAAGTGCATCTTCCTCTGAAAGCAACGCTCTGAAACTACCCCCATTTGACTTTTCACTAACTTCTCACGGTTCAATCCCAGTGACTTATTAGAAAAATAAGAGCAAATATTATTACTTTAGCTAAGTAATGACTACTTCCATATATAATTTAAGCATTTATTAATATATTAATAACGATATGTAGATAGGGGTGTAAATGGAAGTATTCATATGATTTTAACGATATTTTGGCTATATTTGAAGGATACAAATTTTGTAGAAATATGTCATGATATGAGGAGGAGGTTAGTCAATAGGTATTTAATATTGAAGATCGTTCAATTTTTTACATAAATTATAAAATAGTTATGGAGCTTTACATAGATCAGTAGTTTTCAAGCATTTATTAGCCAACCACTATTACGAAAAAAAATAGAGGAGGTACAATTATGTGTAATGACAACAATTTAGTAGAAATTAAACGAAAACAGAAGCAAAAGTATTTGGAAAAAGAATTGAAATCTTTTTTTGGCCGCATGAGAGAGAAAGAGCAGGCAGAAAAAGAATTTACTAAAGAAGATAAAAAAGAATCGAATTCAAAACTCAGTAAATTCGGTTGAACTGGTCGGAAAATAAGTAGATTCAGTACTGTTTGGTTTCATCATATGATTTTTTTCAATCCTCAAAAAATTGTACTCCACTCTTCTAATAGTATAGAAGGGTTTTTCTTTTGGAAAAGGGAATGGGGACGGTTCTCTTGCGGCATTCCGCATGAGAACCGTCCCCATTCACCACCCACTCCCCACCAATCACAGTACTTTACTCAAAAATTCCTTTGTTCGTTCTTCTTTTGGGTTGTCGAATAATTCCTTCGACGAACCTCTTTCTACAATCCGTCCATCGTGCATGTAGATCGTATAATCGGCTACTTCTTTCGCAAATCCCATTTCGTGGGTGACGATGATCATCGTCATGCCTTCCTTTGCCAAGTCTTTCATTGTTTCGAGCACTTCGCCAACTAATTCCGGGTCTAGGGCAGATGTCGGTTCGTCGAACAACATGATATCTGGTTTCATCGCCAACGCGCGAGCGATAGCGACTCGCTGTTTTTGTCCACCAGACAACTTGGATGGGTACACATCGTATTTATCGCCCAACCCTACTTTATCTAACAATGCTTTGCCTTCTTTTTCCGCCGTCGCTTTATCTGTTTTTTTCACCATCAACGGCGCTTCGGTGACATTTTCGAGAACCGTTTTATGGGGGAATAAGTTAAAGTGCTGAAACACCATGCCGACTTTTTGCCGAACTTCGTTTAAGTTATGGGTCTTCGGTTCGATTTGATCTCCTTCAAAAACAACGATGCCATCATCTTTGATTTCGAGGAAATTAAGACACCGAAGAAGGGTGCTTTTTCCAGAGCCGCTAGCCCCGATAAGACAAAGGACATCACTTTCATTAACGGTTAAATCAATGTCCTTTAGAACGTGCAAATCACCGAAGGATTTATTTAATTTTTCCACGCGTATCATTTCTTTCATACAAGAGACCTCCTATTTCTCACTCTTCGCCATTCGTTTCTCTACTTCATTTACGATAACAGTGAAAACCAAGACTAACAATAAATAGTATACCGCAACAATAATGTACGTTTCCATCGTATTATAAGTTCCAGCAGCTATTCCTTGAGCCGTTCGAAATAATTCATCTACGGCCACAAATGCAGCTAAAGAAGAATCTTTCAAACCGATGATAAACTGGTTTCCTAAAGGAGGGACGGCTCGTCTCATAGCTTGAGGCATGATGATCCTGCGCATCGTTAATCCTTCCGACATTCCTAGCGATCGACCAGCTTCCGCCTGTCCTTTATCAATCGATTGAATCGCCCCACGAAAAATTTCCGCAATATATGCGGAATTATGAACGGCTAAAGCAAGGGCTGCTGACCAAAAAGCAGAAAGCATAATAATTTGAGAGAAACCGTAAAACAACGCAAATATTTGGACGATGAGGGGAGTTCCTCGAATGATCGTAATATAGGTGTTCGCGATCACTCGAAATACACGCATAGGAGATAGTTTTAATAACGCAAAAATAATGCCAATTCCAGTACCAATGAAAACCGATGCAGCCGTCAATTGAATCGTAATGATCGCTGCCTTTATAAAAAACGGGTAGGTTCGAAGTAATTCACTAATAAACGTTCCGACATCAAATACACTGCCTACTATCACATTTTTCACCTCAAATAAGTAATCACATGGACAAAAAATTGTTGCCCATGTGATGCTATTTTATTCTAAATACTTGCGGTCTCCCTTAGCTCGTTCTTCCAAGGAAGTCTCGTTTTTTCTTCCTTTTTTTCGCGAGATAATGTCGCCAGTCACATTTGCATAGCTCTTTTCATCTGTCATCCATCATGGTGCTAAAAGAGTGGCATTGGTATCTACTCTTGACTAATGTCTTCATCTAGATAGTGCTCGCTAATTTCCAAATATCGTCCGTCCTCTTTGATCGTCTCTAACGCATTATTAATGGCCTCAAGTAATTCTTCATTGCCTTTTTTCACAGCAATGCCCATATGTTCCACATCAATGAGGTCCCCTGCCATCACAATATCAAGGTCTTGTTCTTCAATATTAATCAGACCAATCAATCGATCGGTAACGACTGCGTCGTGGCGGCCTTGGTCTAATGCTTGTAACGCGACCACATCCGAATCATACGTAGACACATCTTCCGTATAGTCCTTGATCATATCTTCGTACGTTGACCCTAAGGATACGGCGACTTCGGTGTTTTCATCGATATCATCAATCGAACTAATATCACTATCTGACCTCACGTAAACTTGGGCACCGGAAATATAATATGGATCAGAAAAATCGACCGTTTCTTGCCGTTCTTCCGTGATACCTAAGCTTCCAATGATCGCATCGTAGCGATCATCTTGTAGTCCTGGAATAATTCCAGAGAACGAAATACGATAAGGTTCTCCTTCTACCCCTAGTTCTTCGGCAATAGCCATGCCAATGTCCACGTCAAATCCAGTTAGCTCACCGTCTTCGTTCACATAACTGAACGGTCGGTATTCTCCAGAAAGAGCGTATACAAAGGTTTCGCCATCCAATGTTAAATCAGCACTATCACCATCCGCGGCTTCGTTGTTGTTTGCATTACCATTGTCTGCCTCCACGTCATTACCCGTTACTTCGTCGTTCCCATCACCGCATGCAACTAAAACAAAGACTGCTCCAGTCGCCATTGTCGTAAGTAACCACTTTCGAAAAAATGATGTCATTTTACTTCCCCCTATAATGATATAAATACTCCGTTTTGGAGATGACGCTAAATTTGAATGGACGTTATGAAAAGACAGTGTTGATTTTAGTGGAAGGAGCAAGCCTTTTACGGAAAAAGCAAGCATCCTTAATTGAAAATCAACATCAAAGTTAAACAGATTAAATAATTTTTCAACATATGATTATTACTCTGATCGTCTTGTCATTTTTTAAGAAAATTGATGATGAAACTAGTTAATTTTTTTAATAATTATGAATTATGAATTAATTTTATCACTGAGAGGGGAACTAACAATTATCCATTCATATTAATTTTGTAAGGGTAAAATTGTACATCATGTATAATCAACCAATTTCCGGAAAAAAGATTCATCATGAACACAAAAAAACACCTAGTTTTTTGACTAGATGTTAATTATATCCATTATTGTTATAAACGTAATGGACGATTTTATAAGCCATGATCGATAGCTGCAATTTCACAATATCATCTTGTGATTTCAAAGAAAGCTCTGTCTTTTTTTCGATTTGAGCTAATCGGTACGTTAACGTATGCCGATGGATGAAAAGTTTGGCGGCGGTTGTTTGTATGTTTCGGTCGTTTTGAAAAAACATATCTAATGTGTGGAATAAGTCAATGCCTTGTTTTCGATGGGTTAAAATAGGATCTAAGTTATTTTCATAGAAGCTTTTTAAATCTAAGCCAACTTCCATCATTTCAATTAACAAATGGTATGTTCCTAAATCTTCAAAATGGATGATTTCTTTGTTATCAAACAAGTTAATGAACGTTATTGCTTGATCAGCCTCTTTTGCACTCTTAGGTAGAAGGGAAGGACGGTTATAACTTTTTCCAATCCCTATGTTAATTGGAATTTCTGAGTAGAAATATTTCCATTCTTTAAGAATACTTTCTGTAATTTTTTTTGTGTCCTTTTTTTGTTCCTGCTTGGTGTTTCCCTGAACATGAAAAAGCGCTATCACAGAATTAAAAGATGTACGAAGAATCGAAGGGATGTTCTTTTTCGTTAGAACTTGTTTAACGAGATGATTTAATTTATCAAAATAATATATTTTCTCAACTTCATCGAGTTTATCCGGTAATTTTAATTGAATGACAGATTGGGGCTGTGTGATGTCGTAATCAAATTTTTGTCCTTGCTCGATGATGTTTTTTTCGTTATCAAATCGGCTTTGTAGAAGTTCTTCGAGAAAATCTCCTTGAAGCCTGCTTTGCGTTTCTTCGACGGCTTTATTTTTTAGATGATCAATCGCGTAAACAGTTGCTGCATGTTCAATGGCAATTTCATCCGCATAACTCCAGGCTGTTAAATTTTTTACCAAAACGATTCCACCAAAAACCGACTGATTGACGATGAGAGGATGGACGATTATAAAGTAATGAGGATGATATATTTTTTCAGGTTTTTGAGATTGATATATTTCTTGTAGCGTTTGTTTCAGATCCATTTTCTCACCATTTATTAACAGAGTCCCATCATCTGTAAAACTAATGTGATGGTTATTTTCAACATAGTGAATCGGCTGCGTCCATTCGCTGAAGACGATGACATTGCCTTCAGTAAGGTTAGAGAGCGTTTCCGTAATTGGATAAAATCCTTGTCCTTCCGAGACAAGTTTAGTAAGTTGTTTATGAATATTTAACGAGTATTGCAATTGCTCCATCTGATTATTGACGATACTTTCTAATATTTCTTTTGTGATTGCTGAAAAATTAATGTTCGATGGTAATTCAAATAAAGGTAAATTATTTTCATTCGCAGCATGAATTAAACGTTCAGGAATATCATCTATGTACAAACCAGTGTAAATGGCGATGCCGGATAATTTATGAAGGGCAAAAAGTTCCTCTAGTTTTTTTATCTGGTCTTCATTTTCAAATAACCCATATCCAGTCGTCAGTAAAAATTCCCCTTGTTGGAGACGGTCGACGTCTTCAAGGACTTCAACGATGGTGACCCAGTTAATCTGATTATCTAAGCCGTTAAATCCAGCGAGTAATTTCATATGATTCATGATTGGAAGCTTTAACGTTTCTTGAATACTAATTGTCATATCCTGCACCCTCCCATATCTCATTATAGGGCTAGTTTATCACAACTGATACGTGGGGACGGTTCTCATGCATCATTCGAACCTCGAAATAATTTCAGAGAATGGAAGTGGAGAAGAGAGTCCTCAATGGGGGCTCTCTTTTTGTATTTTAAAAAGAGAATTATTTTAAGGGTTAAACGTCATAAAGGGAATGTTCTTTATTAAGTGTGTTTAAATGTATTTTATTCCTATTAATGTAGTGTTAAATACTTTTTTAAAAATAAATTCCAAATAGTCTTGACTAACTGTTCTTAATAACGTACTATTTGAATTGACATATATTCTCAATTAAGAACATAAAATGCATTTATATTCCATATAAAGAATTGAATTGTAGAATATCTATTAAAAAGGAGAGGTGCAGGATGACTAAAATGATACTGTTTGTAAAATATCTATTATTTACTACTGTGGGAGCTCTCTTCGTTTTGGTAGCTGTGACTACATTTAGTGACAATGATAACAGAGGTTCCTTGTTTGGAGTGAATTTCTACCATGTATTAACAGGGAGCATGGAGCCGAATTATAAGATTGGTGATATGGCTATAGGAATAGATATAGAAGCTTCGGAAGTACAAGTAAATGATGTAATTACGTATTTTGCAGAGAACAGTCCTGAACTTGTTACACACCGAGTGACGAATGTAGTTAAAGAGAATGGGAACATTGCTTTTGAAACGAAAGGCGATGCAAATAATGCTGTTGATTCGATTCTTGTTACAGAAGATCGGCTAGAATCCAAAGTAGTATTTTCTATTCCTTACTTAGGTTCTATTAGTTCATTTCTCGGGACATGGCAGGGTTTTCTACTACTTGTCTGTGCACCTGTCTTATTAGTTTTAATAGATGAAACGGTCACCCGATTTCGACGCCAGAAAAAACGCGAAAAAGTTCCAGCTTAGTTTTTCCGTAATAATTACTTGTTGTGTTTGTTCTATCATTTTACATAGATGATTCATGAACAAAAAATACTTAGAAAAGGGAGAGTTTGTAAATGAAAAAACGTAACAAAGGGTTATTGAGTGTGGCAATAGCAGGGGGATTAGTAGCAGGGATTGGCCTTGGATCAAATGCATTGTTTCAAGCGCAAGAGACGGTAGAGGGAACAGCAAGCGCGTCTGAATTTGTTATGGAAATGGGTGCATATGAAAGTCATTCCTTAACTAATATTAAGCCAGGTACAAGTGGATTGTTTGAAGTGTCTGCAAGCCGTGCCGGTGTATCATCGGATCTTGATGTCGAGCTAGATTTTAATCTAAAAGTAGATGGTCATGATTTAGGTTCTAGTGCTAGAACGAACTATGGACCTTTTACTTTACAATGGTATGAAACTACCGGGGATTCTTTAGAAAAAATGAGTAATGACGAACTTCAAAGTAATCTGTTCACCTCAGACGTCCATCACGAGCGTACATTTGCAGTAGGTTATGAGTGGAAAGCTGGAAATAAAGACGATGTGGATAACAACGTAAAAATGACTGAAAATTACCAAGGGAAAGATTTAGATTTCGAAATTGAAATCTTAGCTTCTCAAGTTGTTGCAGAGGAGTTTGTAACTAGTGCTATCTTGGCTAGTAATGGTGACCGTGAGCGCTTTAATGATGTGAGAATTGTTATAAAAGGTGAATCTGCCACTGCATACTTCCCGGGTGGGGAAGAGTTTACTGGATCCCTTGTTGATGGGAACAAGGACAATATTCGAATTGAAGGATCTGACCACAATAACTTCGTGGATTTCCGTGACCTTCGTTAATAAAAGATTTTAAGGAGGTGCAGGAGGGGGATCCTTCCTGCATTTCTTTATTTAAAGAGGAGAGTGTCCTATGAAAAAAACAGCCGCTCTTATAATGATCCTGTTTAGTTCCGTTTTTATTATTAGTGCGAATGTTCAAGACACCCATAGTATCTATACCCATAAAGAAACTTTTTCTTTTTCAATCGAACTGACTGACGACGAAGAGGTAGATGAAAAAGAAGAAAAGCAAAAAGAGAAAGAAAAAGACAAAGGCAACGATAAAGACAAGGATAAAGACGAGAGTAAAAGAAAAGATAATAAAGACAAGAATAAAGACAAAGATAATGAAACGAATAACGGCAAAGAAAAAGACAAAAAGCGAGATGAGGATAAAGATCGTCCTGATACCGAGAATGTAGAAAGTGAAATAGATGAAACTGTAGAAAAAGAATTAACTGAGGAAATGGAAGGGAAAGAGCAAGAGCTGCCGGATGAACCTGAGGAAGAAAAAACAGAAGTTGACATGGATCAAGCAGACTTCGAAGATGAAGGAGCTTGAAGCTAAGAAAAGATTAGAGAGACCATCCCCGTTCGACTGGAAAGCTTTGTGCCTGCCGCATGAGAACCGTCCCCGTGCGGCACTTTAAACAAAAAGAAGTAACTGCCCCACCACGAACAATGGATTAAGGCTAGTTACTTCTTTTAGTAATTGATGTTCATTCTTTCTTGAGGTCAGCCGCTCTTCTTACGGCATGTAGTTGCTCGGCCGAGTGTTGTCAGCGCTCGGTCGTTATTTATACTTTGCATCATTACTTTTATTATACGATTCGGTTCAAGTGATTCAGAGAACCTTTCCGATATTTCACTCACAATTCAGTCATGATAAGAGATCCATTCGAATTTCAAATTAGTTAGCAACTTTATTGTGGTTTGCGACTTGTATTTTTAATAATCGATCTTGATGGTAAAAGGCTTTTTTTATGACGATGCTTCTTTTTTCATAATCATCATCGGTATAACGATTATAACGATACATGTGATAATTTACTAAAGCTTCGTGCCATATACGTTTCATCAAATCGCCTCCAATTTTTTAAAAAAGAAAGAGTTGGGAGATTTACTATTTCCTCCTTAAACGTGTAGTTCCCTTCATTCAAGGATATGAAACCGATTGGAAATGATTAAAAAATGGCCCAAAGGACTAATTTAATGAACCCGAAAATGGAAAGCCATGCTGGAATACTAAATACTGTCCCCCAAAACAACCCAATTGCAAAGGAATCTTCTCTCATCACTCTATGCCTCCTAATAAAAACTAGATCTCTGTATAATCATAGTATTGGCAAAACAAAGGTAAAATAACCTTTTGATAGTAAAAAAAGCCAAGTAAATATCATTTGGATAAAGTGGTGGAATAATCGTCACCGAGAAGGACATTCTTCTCGGTGCGAAATTTTTTCTTCATAAGTATATTTATATGAGTTAAAACAATTAGCAGTATACGAAGGTAGGAATAGTTTCTTCTTTGCAGAGAGTGTTAAATCGCTAATACACACTTTTAAAAGATATGACAAAATGGAAAGGGATGGTAGATTGCTTGCGCTCGTTTTTATGAGAAAAAAAATGTAAATGATAGGGGATAGGCTGGAAATTGCTGCACATAGATTGTGAGTTGAGAACAGCGGTAAATGATTCACTCGGTATTGGATGGAGAATAAGGATTAACTCTGAGTAAAGAGTTTTGAGTATTCTTCTAGCTATTAAAAGGAGGGAATTCTCTTGTCATTTGATCAAAAAGAAGCCCCGATTCACATGAAAAGGCGCGACAAGCAAAAGAAGCTTCATAGAGAGTTAAAGTCATTATTTTATAGACTGAAAAAACGAGAACAAGAAGAAGATAGGGGACCTGTCTCTACTTCTAAAGAACGGAAGCGGGGGAGATCAATTAATGAATGACGTAAAAATCAAAAAAGCGCCTTTTATGGCGCTTTTTTGATTTTCTCACTAATATGATTGATTTCCTCTTCGACTAAATCATAGAACGGTTTATTCTCTGTTCGATCAAAGATCCAAAGTGCATCTTCCATTAGTTTGATAGATGCAGTCCCATTTTCATCAGACTTGAGATAAAGAGACTGCCCATTTTGATAGAAAAGTTCTCCTAACAAATAAAGTTCTTCATGTTTTAAACAAAGTTTAATCCCTTGTTCCGCTCTTTTAATTGCTTCTGTTATTTTGCCTTGTAAAACAGAAATCTTACTCCCGTTATAACAAATGTTTATAGCAATTCGAGGATTTTTTAATAACGGTGATGTTTTAATATCTTCCAGTAACCGATCGATGATCCGATTGGCTTCTTTTGTTTGCTTAGATTGGCTAAGTAATATGGCTTTACTGTTTAGGATTTTCATTTCTTCTACGGATAAATTTTTATTTGTTGTTTCTCTCAAATCAAGAGCCTGATCGATCAACATTAGTGCTTTATCTAAATCTAGATGTAAATGAAATGTGCATATAGCTTCTCTCCATAACAACGTTTGTTGTAATTGAGGGTGTTGTTGGAATAATGGATTCTTTTTTTCTACTTTTACAATGCTTAGAACTTCTTCATATTTCGTATGTCTAACTGCATTATCAAGATCTTCAAGTACTAAGCGAGCATAATCTTGACTAGGTGTTTCTGTGATCGTGAAAAAGAAATTCATATCTGTACCTAATCTTGTGGAAATATGATAGAGAATTTCAGCTGATGGAAGGGTTTCTCCACTTTCGATTTGACTGATTAACGCTTGTGTACATATTCCCTTGGAAAGCTCAGACTGAGAGATATTAAAAAATGTTCTAAGTTCTTTAATTTTATGTCCGATTTGGAAATCCATTTAGCATCCCACCTAAAAAATAAGTATTTTTATACTTTATTTCGTATTATGGCAAATTATGTAGTTTTTTTGTATGTAAACTTACCTAATGATAGCAGACGTCAATCACGTATTTTTTCCATATATGACAAAATAGAATTATCAAAAACGAATACTTACGTAAGCGAGGTGAGAATGTGAAAAAGTATCTTCTATTAGTTGCCATGACTGTTTTAATCACAATGAGCACAGGGAATTTTATGAATGATGTTGTGAACGAACCGTTTGGAGATCTGCCACCCATTCATATGTAGTCAGTCAATAGTAGATAGATTTTTTTCAATTCCATCGTAGAATAACATCAGAAAAAGAGATGCTATATAAATTATAGCATCTCTTTTTGTCGATTATACTAGTTCTATTTTTTATACATATTATGTCATTTATACTATTTTATGGATTTATACAATGAAATAGGGTGATACAAGGGGACGGTTCGGGACCAAGGACAGTGAAAAAGTCTCTCATTTTTATAGTGAGGGGCGTAAAACCCCTATGCCTTTAGGCTAGGGGATGTAAGCCCTAACTTCCTTGAGTTTGGATGTACTTTTGTATTGCCTCTCTACTAACATTACCTATACTGCAACAGAAATAACCATCACTCCAAAATGTGCGTTCCTTCCAAAAGTGTCGAGAAAGATATTCTCTGTGTTTTTCCAAATGTGATAAGTTGTAAGTTGCTTTAACAATCTAACAATTTCAAGAACGCTCCACTTTGGAGAGTATCGGATTAAGATATGGATATGGTCTTGGTCTATCTCTTGTTCGATAATTTCCCACCCGTAGTGACCTGAAATAAATCAATTTCGCATTTAACGATTTGACCTACTTTTAGTAAACGTTTTTTTCGGTATTTGCATACGAATATTAAGTGACAGACCAACAAATGCTTACTGTGATTTTCAGAAGTATAATCCATTACTTCTCTAATCCTTTGCGGATTAACTCATACACTGCACCTGCAAAAGATGATATATGATTTTCTGTTTGGTATTCTTCTATTCTCTTTACTAAATCAGCAGGAAATTTAATCAATTTCGGTATACGTTCCACTTGACTATCACACCCTTTAAGTATACATTTAGTATATACTATCATTTGAAGGGGGGGACTGTCAATGCTCGTTCACAAAGCCTACAAATTCCGAATCTATCCGAATAACGAACAAGAAATATTAATCGCTAAGACGATTGGTTGTTCGCGTTTTGTGTTCAATTACTTTTTAGGTAGATGGAATGACACCTACACAAAAACAGGGGAAGGCTTAACGTACAGCACTTGTTCATCTCAACTTCCGAAATTAAAAAAAGAATACGAGTGGCTGAAAGAAGTGGATAGTATCGCTGTACAAACAAGCGTTAAGCATCTGTCAGACAGTTTTAGTCGTTTCTTCAAGAAACAGAACAAAGCACCTCGTTTCAAGTCCAAAAAGAACCTTGTTCAATCCTATACGACAAAGCAAACGAACGGGAATATCGCTATTTTTGATAATAAAATCAAACTACCGAAGTTAGGGCTTATGAAATTCGCCAAAAGTCGTGACGTGGAAGGACGTGTTCTTAGTGCTACCGTCAGACGAAATCCTACTGGTAAATATTTTGTATCTCTCCTTGTAGAAACAGAGGTAGATGAATTACCTAAAACAGGGTCATCTGTTGGTATGGACGTTGGATTAAAGGACTTCGCTATTATTTCAGATGGTACAGTCTATAAAAATCCTCGTTTTTTACGAACGATGGAGAAAAAACTAGCCGACGCTCAACGTATCCTTTCTAGACGTAAAGAACAGGCAATGAAAGAGAAGAAACCTTTACGTGAAGCGAAAAACTATCAAAAGCAAAAAGTGAAAGTCTCTCGTATTCACGAAAAAATCATAAACGTTAGAACAGACTACTTGCACAAGGTCAGTACCAATATCGTCAAAAACCACGACGTTATTGGAATGGAGGATTTGCAAGTATCAAATATGTTAAAGAACCACAAGTTAGCAAAAGCTATTAGTGAAGTAAGTTGGTCAGAGTTCCGTACTATGCTTGAATATAAAGCGAACTGGTATGGGAAACAGGTTGTTCCAGTAGGAAAAACCTTCCCTTCAAGCCAACTATGTTCCTCTTGTGGCTACCGAAATAAAGACGTTAAGAATCTTGCATTGCGTGAATGGGAGTGTCCTACGTGCCATACTCACCACGATAGAGATATTAACGCAAGTATTAATCTTGAACAAGAAGCAATAAGACTTCTAACCGTAGGAACTACGGGGATAGCCTAATCAATTAGGGGTCAGTAGAACCCCGTACTTAGGAATCCGCTACGGCTTTAGCCTAGCGGTAGTTCAATTCGGAATCTAGTTTGAATGTGATCTCACTAATATAGAACTGTCTCCACGATTACCAATCTTCTTTTTCTTTAACTTTGGATGTGTCGATCCCTTCTTTTTTCAAGGAACGGAAGATCGAAACTAACATGGCAAACATAATAAATGTAAATGGAAATGCGGTGATCGTTGCGACGGCTTGCATTCCTTCTAATCCTCCACTTAAAAGAAGAACAGAGGCTATCGCGGAAATTAATAGACCCCATATGAATAATACGCGAGCTTTTGGATTTAAATTTCCAGATGAAGCGAAAACACCGAGTACATAGGTTGCAGAGTTCGCCGACGTGATAAAGAAAATAGAAATGAGGATCAATGCAACGATACTTAAAATGAAGGAACCTGGCAGTTGTTCTAAGACGAGGAACAAACCAGATTCTGGTGTAGAGGCGACATCTTCAGCAATAGATGTGCCTTCAAATAGATCGAAATATAATCCGGAACCACCGAATGTCACGAACCAAATCATCGTCAGTACTGTAGGGACAAATAAAACTCCGAAAATGAATTCTTGTAAGGATCGTCCCTTTGACACTCTTGCGATAAAGGTGCCAACAAAAGGACTCCATGAAATGACCCATGCCCAGTAAAATAACGTCCATTCTCCCATCCATTCGTTTTCAGTATAAGGTGATGTGGTAAAACTAAGCTCTGGCAATTGGGTGAAGTATTGGCCAAAAGTAAGCGTGAAGTGTTCAAGAATGAAAACAGTGGGACCTAAGATAAGGCCAATCAGAAGTAAAAAACCGGCCAAACCTAAGTTCGAAATACTTAAATAACGCATGCCTTTATTTAAACCTGTTAGAACAGAGAAAAGAAATATTGCGGTGACAATAGCAATAATTGTAAAATGAATGATGTTATTTGCCGATATTCCAAAAAGGTGTGATAGTCCGCTTCCCACCTGAAGTGTGCTCATGCCAAATGACGTAGCAATTCCCACTGTAGTAGCAACAATGGCAATCACATCGATGGTTTTTCCTTGCCAACCGAAAACCCCATCTCCAATCAATGGATAAAATGTTGAGCTTACTAATCCAGGTAGATTCTTTCTGAATTTAGCGAATGCTAAACCTAACGCCACGATGGCATAGATGCTCCAAGGATGAATACCCCAATGAAAGATTCCATATAGAAGTCCTTGTTCGGCAGCTTCTTGGGACATCGCTTCTATTCCTCCATTAGGAGAGTGAAAATGAGAAAGTGGTTCTCCTACACCCCAAAAAACAAGGCCAACGCCCATGCCTGCAGCGAAAAGCATCCCTAACCAAGTGAAATATGTATATTCCGGTTTGTCATGTTTTTTTCCTAGTTTCATATGCCGGTATGGACCAAATCCTAAGAATAAACAAAAACCAATAAAAATAGAAGTAGAGATGACATAAAGCCATCCGAATTGTTGTATCATTTGATTCATTATTTGTTCCATTACTCTAGTCATCGCCTCTGGAGAAAATGCCCCCCAAAGGACGACAAACAAGATGATTAATGCGGAAAAAATAAATACACTTTTTTCTATTGCCCATTGTTTCACGTTCATCAACAAAATCCCCCTTATTAGACTTGTACCACAAGGGTTATCAGGTAAAACATGGGTAACCCGGTGTTGAATCGGTGGTGAATGGGGACGGTTCGAGACTGCTGAAAAAGTCAATTTACTTAAATTAGAATGCATAATAATCCAATTTGACTTATTGCAGAGGTAGTTGATGAGACTGGAGCAAGCGAGACTCCTGCGGAAAAGGAAGTCAGTCAAGACCCTACAGGACAAAGTCCGAAGCGGCTTGACGACTTCTCCGCGGAAAGCGAGTTTGCGCAGGGATCATCAAGCCTTTATGCATCTCAACTTATAATTTTAATAACGTTTCTGAAAATATAACACTTTTTCACTGGTCTCGGACGGTTCTCACACGTCATTCGACTCTCGAAATAGTTAACACAAAATTCCCCCTGCAGTTCCGATTGAAATGGAGTGCAGGGGGATATTTGTGTACCTAAAATTCATTACTTTAATGTTAAAGGATAACGTCCAACTAAAGTTTTCTCCAATAGCACTTGGCAGAATAAACTATATCTTTTTTTGTATGGCCTCATTCAAATGCTTTTGTCATACGAGGCAGACATGCTATAACTATAAGCCGACATTACCTGCTCATTGTGTAGTTATTTTGTCTAGATGTTTCCACATCACCTTGCCAAGAAATCATCCCGCCACCCATGTTAGTTACGTTAAATCCGTGGCTTTGCAAAAATTGTGTAGCTAGTCCACTTCGAGAACCTGAACGACAAACCATGACGTACTCCTTAGATTTATCTAATTCTTGCATGCGAAATTCGATCAGTCCTAACGGAATATTTATAACTCCTGGAATTTTTCCTGCAGCTACCTCATCCGTTTCTCTTACATCAATTAATGTTACGTCCTCATTATTTTTTAATTTCTCTTCTACTTGCTGAACATTTATTTGTTTCATTTTGTTAGTCTCCTTTTCTATTAATAAGCTGTTTCTTATATAATATACCTACAGGGGTATAAAGTCAAACTATAAATTTGAAAGGATAGATGAGACTGTGGCTGTTTCGATAGTTTCTATCATTAAAGCCAAGAGGATTCCTTCCTCAAAAATTCGATAGAAATTTAGGTGGGAGGTGAATTGGCGGTTTTGGTACTAGAATTTTTATAATTTTTTGGGTAATATAAACGTATTAGAACTTATGTTTGGGGGTGAAGGTCAAATGGCAAACTACAAAACCATGCAAATTTGTGTCAAAAAAGGACACCGAATGCACGAATATTTTCAAGAGATGTGCCAACGTGCCAAGAACATGCATAACACAACCAACTTTTATATCCGACAAGTTTATACGTCTTTAACACAAGAAAAGGAGTTGCAACCTCTTCAAAGCGAAGTGTTGGATTCCATTCAA
>NZ_JARZHF010000007.1 GCF_029891575.1 Salipaludibacillus daqingensis
GACCTGTCAATTTCATATGTCCAGTGACGATCGCGGAGAGGTCACACCCGTTCCCATGCCGAACACGGAAGTTAAGCTCTCCAGCGCCGATGATAGTTGGGGGATCTCCCCCTGTGAAAGTAGGACGCCGCTGGGCATTTAAGACATTCTCATTTATGAGGGTGTCTTTTTTTGTGTTTTGGTTTTTGAGGATGTTGGTTTTGGGTTTGAAGTTTGGCGGCGAGTTATTGGATGTGTGAACAAGCAATAACAGGGCGTCTTGTGCCAGACATGAGCTGATTTTGATGAAAGACGGTCACAAGCGAGGTCAACTAGCGACCTATGAAGAGCTATTTTGGAAAAAGAGGGTCACTAAAGCAGTCGATTAGTGCCCTATAAATATGCCATTTACGTATTTAGGGTCACTAGAGCAAGCAACTAATGCCCCTAAAATGCAATAAAAAGGAATTTAAGGTAACTAAAGCAGCCGATTAGTGCCCTATAAATGCGCCATTTAAGTATTTAGGGTTACTAGAGCAAGTAATTAATGCCCCTAAAATGCAATAAAATGGAATTTAGGGTCACTAAAGCAACCGATTAGTGCCCAATAAACATGTCATCTACGCATTTCTGACCAAGTTGAGTAGATTTTGGTAAAAGACGGTCACAAGAGAGGTCGTCTTGTGACCAAAGCGAGCTGGTTCTATTAAAAGACGGTCGCAAGAGAGGTCGTCAATAGACCTATGAAGAGCTATTTTGAAAAGTTTACTAAAGTAAATACAAAAAAGGCATTTTTCCCTCACAATTTTGAGAGAAAGATGCCTTTTTTTCGTTGTACAATAAAGGTAAGTATCATTGCTCAAGAAGATAGAGGATAAGACTTAAGAATCAAGAGTTTAAGGAAACTGCTAAGAAGATAAGTAGATTTGAGCGAGAAAAAATCTTTATAGGATATGTAATATCATTTTTTTTAGGAGGAGTGAGTGAAATGTTGAACAAACTATTAAAGTTTTCTTTTTTTACAATGATTTTAAGTGGACTTATTGCATGTGGTGGAGAGGGATCGGTAGGAGATGGGCAAGAACAAACGAAAAATCAAAGCGTAACGGAAGAGGAATTTACAATTAGATTTTCATTTGTAAACGCTGCAATGAGTGTGAAAGGAATGGCTGCAGATAAATTTGCAGACTTAGTTGATGAAAAAACAGACGGTCGGGTGAAGGTTGAAGTATACCCTGCTGCACAATTATATAATGATGATGAATCCTTTGAGGCAATCGTAGGAGGAAACCTTGAGATGATAGCCCCTGCAGTAACGAAGCTGGTTACATTTGATCCTCGTTGGCAATATGTCGACTTACCTTTTTTGTTCAAAGACCATGACCATGTGATGACATTCTTTGAAAGTGAGTTAGCGGAAGATTTATTGAATTCAGAGCAGATAATTAGAAATAATCTTGAGGGGAAAGCATTTTGGCAAAATGGATTTAAGCAATTTACGACTAGCGACCAGCCTTTGAGAGGACCTGAAGATTTCGAAGGTCTTAATTTTCGCGTTCAAGCTGGCAGCGTACTGGACTCCTTTTATCAAAAGTTAGGTGCTGGAACGGCAACCATTTCATTGGGTGAAAGTTATGCTGCCTTGCAACAAGGAACGGTTGATGGAACGGAAAATACATTTAATAATATCGATACGCTAAACTATGAGGAAGTGCAAGATTATTTAACAGTTAGCAATCACGGTAGGATCGACTGGGCTATTTTAGTGAACAAAAGTTTCTGGGATGAGATGCCTACAGATGTTCGTGACCAAGTGGATGAAGCACTCGAAGAAGCGACTCAATTTGCAAATAAAATTACACAAGAAGAAAATGAAAAAAGTTTCGAAAAGATTAAAGCTGCAGGAAACTTAGAAGTAATTGAATTAACAGAAGAAGAACGTGCGAAACTTATCGACACTTTGGATCCTCTCTATGAGGAATTTGAATCAATTATTACTAAAGATTTAATTGAAGGAATTAGATCCTTAGAAAACTAAAAGAAAATATCATACAAATAGTAGAATTAAAGGATACAGAAAAATGGATGTTCTTGTCTTAAAGAGGAGGGGTTAGGATGAGTCGTGCTAAAAAATGGTGGGCTTTGATTGAGGATGTTTTGGCTGGGACATTCTTAACATTAGGAATTCTTCTCATCTTATATGGAGTAGTTATGAGATATGTTTTTAATGACCCTAAATCTTGGGTAGTGGAAATTTCTACGTATCTGATTGTATGGGGGGTTTTATTCGGCACCCCCATCGCTTTGAGGAATAATAACCATATTCAAATTAACTTTCTTTATGATCGTCTACCGAAAGCATATAAAAGATATGTCGATATTTTTGCAAATATAGTAGGAGTTCTCTTTTGTTTCTTTTTTACCTACTATGGATATCAATTAGTGGTTGGAAGTTTTTCTTCGGGCATGGTTTCCTTGGATGTTGGTATAGAGCTTTGGATTGTATATTTGGTTTTACCGATAGCTGGTTTCATGTTCCTACTGCGATTCATTGAAAGGTTAATGCATTCGATAAGATGGGTGGGAGAATAATATGATTATTCTATTATTTCTCACGTTTTTTATTTTAATGTTCTTGCGAGTGCCTGTTGCTATCAGCTTGTTTATGGCGACGAGTCTGGTCTTAATGCAAGATAACTTTAATATGAATCTGGTACCAGTTAGGGTGTTCTCCTCTCTTAGTAGTTTTCCGCTAATGGCGATTCCGGGATTTATTTTAACCGGTGTGATTTTAGCAAAATGTGGAATTTCAGTTCGATTAATTGATGCTTTAAGATCATGGGTAGGCCACTTACCTGGTGGGTTAGCCGTTGTGACCATTCTTGCGTGTATGATGTTTAGTGCTATTTCTGGATCTAGTCCAGCAACGGCTGCGGCTATAGGTGCAATCATGATTCCAGCGATGACTTATGCTGGATATGACAAAAAGTATGCGATGGGATTAGTGGCAACAGCAGGTACTTTAGGAATTCTACTGCCTCCAAGTATTCCGTTGATTGTCTATGGTATAACTGTGGAAGAATCGATAGGAGAGCTTTTTATGGCTGGTGTGATACCTGGAATTATATTAGGTGTTACTCTTATCGTTTCTGCAATTTTCTATGCGAAAAAACAAGGGTTTGATAGAGATAAGAAAGCACCGATGGCTGAACGGGTGAAAAAGTCGGTTAGAGCAATTTGGGGGGCTTTCCTACCGATTATCATACTAGGAAGTATTTATACGGGCGCAGCAACGCCAACCGAATCTTCCGTTTTAGCTGTTGCTTATGCTGTTGTCATCTCTGCCTTTGTTTATAAAGGGATGAGTTTAAAAGATATTCGTCCGATCTTAACAGAAACGATTAACATAACATCGATGATATTTTTAATTATTGCCTCGGCCAAATTGTTTGGGTTATATTTAACTACTTCTCAAGTTCCTCAAGCGGTAGGGGCTTGGGTTGCGGAAAGTGATATGAACAAATGGATATTTATTATTGTAGTAAATTTATTATTCTTTCTTTTAGGAACATTCTTGGAGTCGCTATCTATTATTTTAATTACTTTACCAGTTTTGTTTCCAATACTAATTCATTTTGGAATTGATCCTATCCATTTTGCAATCATCATGATAGTAAATATGGAATTAGCGATGATTACCCCACCGGTTGGATTGAATTTATACGTGGTCAGTGGAATTGCAAAAGAAAGAATTGAAATGGTAATCAGGGGAGTCATTCCATTTTTTGTACTGTTTATCATTGTACTCATCATCATCGTGATTTTTCCACAGTTGTCATTATGGTTACCGAGCTTAATGAGATAGTATGAGTCCAGGAAATAACTGATATAATAGTTAAATAAGAAGATACCCTACCATTATGAGGTTGGGTATCTTCTTTTATTTTAGGCTTTATGCTTCTATCATTAAGTCGCCAGATCAAACTTATTTAGAGATAAATAGTTGTGTCCAATAATGGCTATATTGCGAATTAGTATTCACGTATCCAATACCAATATGCGTATAAGTGCCATTTAAAATGTTTTGTCTATGACCAGGACTATTCATCCAAGAATTAACTACTTGCTGAGGAGATCGTTGCCCAGCTGCAATATTCTCTGCCGCTGCTCGGTAATTGACTCCGTAATGTCTCAACATATCAAATGGAGAACCATAAGTTGGAGAGGTATGACTAAAATAGTTATTATCACTCATATCTTGCGATTTTGCACGTGCAACTTTTCCCACTTGATTGTCCATTTTTAACGATTGTATACCTCGGTTTTGTCTTTCTTGATTGACTAATTTTAGTACTTCTTGTTCGTAAGCATTGGCAAAACTGGAGTTGTCATTGCTATCATTTGAAACTTTATTGTCTACTAGTTTAATAGACGAGCCAATTTGCATGTTATAAGGATCGACATCAGGGTTTAAATCCATCAATTTTTGCGTGCGAACCCCGTAACGTTGACCAATATAAAAGAATGAGTCTCCTTTAGATACTTTGTATGAATCAAACGGTGGCTCATCAAAATGACTGTAACCTCTTGCTTCAGTTGCATTTGCTGAAGCTGCAAAGAGGCCAAACGCTACCGTTAATGCTACGAAACCTTTGAATATTTTTTTCATAGAATACAATCCTTCCTTCCTTTGTTAAAAGTATGGTCTTACTATTATCTATCCTAAGGGATTAATAGACGAGGGTAAACACTCCAAATTATGCCAATGTGGTTGTGGTAACAGTCTTTTACCCAACGATCTTCATCTGATTTTTAACAATTCAAGGCGAATGACATACATTAATAACGTCTAGAAATGATTATTAGAAAGGAGAAGTTCAAATGATTAACCAGTCACACAAAGGTAATATGGAACACCCTGAACAACTTGCAGATTATTATCAATCACAAGCAACGTATTATGAACGGTTAAAAAATGGATCCAAAAACAACCTATGTTTATATTATCAATATGGAGAACAAGAATATTATAACAAGGCACTAGCATGTCGTTATAAGATGTTAACTGCTGAAGCGTCCATGCCGAAAAACCAATCACCAAATGACAGACAAGGAAACATTCCAGATCATGATGAGGAATTGGCAACACGATCTTTGTTAAGTTCTCTCAGAGAAGGTGGATATATTTTCTATGCTAGGCACGGAGAAGCAACGGTAGGAGTTGATCAAGCCGATTCCGATCTTCAAGATTGCGCAACACAAAGAAATCTTTCAGAGACAGGAAGAAGACAAGCAGTCACCTATGGGGAAGGGTTTCGCAATTTAGATATTCCAGTCCAATTTCCCGTGGAGACGAGTCCTTTCTGTAGAAGTATAGAAACAGCTAACTTAGCTTTTGGACAGGAGAATGTTCGAGTCGAGCCATTTTGGTTTCAAGTTTATCGGTTGTTTGAAAACATTACTTTTGAAGAACAACAAAGAATCATTCAACAGGTAGACTCTGTTTTGGAAACTTCACCGTCTCAAGGGACTAATACCTTGATTATTGCCCATAGTTTTCCAGAAGGGGTTGGTTTGGGGCAAATTCCAAACATGGGAACGGTTATCGTTAGGCCATTAGGTCAAGGAAATGGGTATGAAGTAGTTGCTAAGCTAACATTGAGGGGATTTACGGATTTACAAGAATAATCATTCGTTGTAAGGGAGATGTCATAGCCCTTACAACTTTCTCTTTGTTTAGATAATATTTATAAGACTGTATATAACAATCAAGTTGGAGGGGTTCATCGGAGGAAGGAGAAATGAATCGGTCTAATTGGCGAGATTGGAGCGGTTCATCGAAGGAATTAGAAATGAATCGGCCTAATCGCGATTTATTTACGTAATGTTTATTTAAAGTTACTCCTTTTTGTTCTTCCAGTTTTTTAAACGACGATTCATAAAAATATTGCAGGAGATTGAAGAAATTTGTTGAATAGTCGATATAAGCCAAAAAATTAAGGTAATCGAAATAGTTATTCCATGGATATTTTTTTATAAAGATCATCTGATTACAATATATGTTATTCAAATTATTAAAGGATAAATAAGAACCGAGTTTTCAAAAAAGTAACTCGAACATTCTATTAAAATCATTTATAACATGGCTACTATTTATCATTCGGACGTAGAAGTGTTTTTTGGATCCTTATCTAAGACTTGAATGACCGTTAGTTTTTCAATATTACCAATATTCGTCAATTTTAAGTTTGAAAAACTAACAAAACCAATTCCGACACCAATCAATAATCCAATCCCAATATATAGGCTTTTCTCTTTCATTTTTATTACCTCCCTATTTTTTTACCATTAGTAAAATCTATTTTTTTAAAAATGAGAAAGAAAATGAATACTATTCGAAGAAAGGTTTAAACGTATCTTTTATCTTATTATATGTGTATAAATTTGGCAATTGAAATATGAAAAAGTGATAGAGAAAGAAGGGTTTGCAGATGAATTACAAGCAGTATCCTAGAAACTGTTATACAAAATCAGCAACACCAATGGAAAGAGCAAGTCGGTTAGCTGAGTCGTTGGGTGGACCAAATATTTTTATAAAACGGGATGACTTACTAGGCCTAACCGAGGGTGGTAACAAAACTAGAAAATTAGAATTTCTTATTGCAGATGCTCAAGCAAAAGGGGCGGACACGATCATTACGGCTGGTGGGATACAATCGAATCATTGTCGATTAACATTAGCAGCATGTGTAAAGGAAAACTTAACATGTATTCTTATTTTAGAAGAAAATGAAGTGCACCAATTTGATACACAAACGAATGGGAATTTTCTTCTTTATCAGCTTTTGGGGACCGAATCACTTAGAATTGTACCTAATGGAACAGATGTTTACGCCGAAATGGAAAAAACAGCAGTGGCTATGCGGAAAGAAGGACGAAAACCATACGTTATTCCCGTTGGAGGATCCAATGTGATAGGAATAACAGGTTACGCAGCATGTGCAGAAGAAATTGAAAAGCAGGGAAAAGAGCTCGATTATTATTTTGATTATGTCGTGTGCACGAGTGGTAGTGGAGGAATGCATGCAGGTTTAATTGCTGGTTTTCAAGGACTGAAAAGCAAAACAAAGGTGATCGGGATCAATGTTAGTAGAGAAAAATTAATCCAAGAAGAGAATGTGTACGAGCTAGCTAAAGGTACAGCAACTCATCTTAACATTGATGAACCAATCAAACGGCACACGGTGTTGTGTTTTGATGATTATGTTGGTCCAGGATATGCATTGCCAACAAATGAGATGGTAGAAGCGGTCAAATTAGTCGCAAGAAATGAAGCGATACTATTAGACCCTGTTTATACAGGCAAAACGATGGCTGGACTCATTGATCTTGTTAGAAATGATTATTTCCAACCAAGTGACAACATCTTGTTTATTCATTCGGGAGGGACACCGGCTATTTATGCGTATGCACCAGTTTTTTTCGAGAAAGGTTAATAAAGAAGGTGCTTCCTCTGCGATTTGGAATGAAGGCACCTCCTTTTTATAAAAGAATTATTTATGATTTTGGTTTTTCTGATTGGGTGTTCTTTTGTTTTGTTAAGGCAATTTTTGCTTCATTGAAAGTCAACCCAGACTTATTATTGAGCCTTTTCACTTCGTTAATGTCCGTTCCTGCAATTGTTTTATTATTATACAAATTAGAAGTACCTCCTTTTTAAATATATCAATAGCATTCTCAGGAGGTAAATTGAAATGAATCTTGCTTTTTTATATTTTTGTAAATCGAATTAAATTCTTTCAATGAAAAGCGGACCTATTTTCATGTTTAGGTGAATGAAAAAGCCATCCTCTAATTTATAGAGGATGACTTTTAAGTTAACACCTTAGGGGACTCAACCATTTCACTTTTCGACTCTGATTTCATCACACCAACGGCTTTTTTAAGGCCAGCTTCCTTACTTTTCATTATTATACAGATGAAAAGTGAGTTGCTTCCGTTGATCACCATTCTGCATATAAGGTTCAATCATTGGGTTAGAAGCGTTGCATGATTAGTTTTAAATGAAATTGTTGATCTTTCCGAAAATAAAGTGCCTTACATATCGGCTAGCGGATCAACGTAACATTTTTTCAACTAATGATCATGGAACAACTACCAAGCCTACATGATTCTTCCTCTTTTGCAGTGTTCAAATATAATCGTTTTTGATATGGCTCTCATCTAGTTAACGGTGATTAGATCATTATTATTTTCAATCCCGTTTCTAGTCCTTATCAGATTATTTTTGAAGTGTTGGTTTTTATGGGAACCAACCGCATGGCTGAGTCTCCAAAGGGGTTAACTAATTAATTCTATTCTTAGTTATATTTTTACCCTTATTTCATAAAAATAGTGTGACAAATTTGTGAACGTTTCGTTCGGCAGAAGTTAGGATTATGACTAGACTCCGTAAGCCGATAACCTGAAAAGACTTGCTAATTTCTCCGAGGAAAGGGAAAGATGATGTTTCCCAAACAAGATAAAGTTAAAAGCGATCAACGTTCTATTTTCAGGGCAGAATATGACTAACAGTATTTAAAAGGGATGATGGAAAATGAGCGATAAAATATTGATCGTTGAGGGGAAGAGTGATCGAAAGCGCGTGAAGCAAGTGCTAAAAGAACAGGTGGAGATCATTTGTACTTACGGAACACTTAGCGACGAAAAATTAGAGGAATTGATTTTGCCCGTGGAAGAATTAGACGTTTATATTTTTGTTGATGCTGATGAATCAGGTGAAAAATTGAGAAAGCAGTTGAAACATGAATTACCGAATGCAACTCATTTATATACAGAGAAAGAATATGGGCAAGTAGAAACGACTCCATTTCATTATTTAACAGAAGTTTTAGGTGAACACTTCCAAGTGGAAGAAAATTTGAATGAATAGATTGTCATCGTTTTATTTGAAATTAATTTTTTAACAATCATGGATGTCTATTATATAAGCTTCAATAAAGGTATGATAAAGAATGAAGGACAAGTATTTTATTCTACCATTCATATATCTTTGAAGTTTGATTCCCTAGAATAAAAGAACAAAACAAAAAGAAAGTGCTAACTATATTTTTTCGAAAAAGGAGAATGATGATGATACATAAATTAGGTTTGAAAACAGATCATTTACATGGTTCGTTTAATCATGATTATCGTCCTATTTTAGCGATTGATTCTGGAGATTCGCTTCATTTAACAACACCTGACATTCAATGGGGCTATGCGAAATCAAAGGGGGAAGCAAGAAAGTTTTTTGATTCAAAAGAGAAAGAGGAGAAATGCGGGCATCCGATGATAGGACCGATTTTTGTAAGAGGTGCAAGGGCTGGTAGTGTTCTAGAAGTTCGATTAAATGAAATTGTACCAGGTTCATACGGTCAAAACTGGGCAGGTGGGGTAAGTAATTGGGAAAATGACAAACTCGATATTGCAGAAGATGATCTAGTTTCCTTGAATTGGGAATTAAACCATACCACGATGACAGGCAGTTGCTACATAGGCAAGAGAAAGTTTCACTTAGGTCTTTCTCCTTTTATGGGATTGTTAGGCGTGGCGCCTTTAGAACCAGGTGTTCATGCAACACCACCACCGAGATACTGCGGAGGTAATATTGATTGCAAAGAGTTAGTTCAAGGTAGCAAGCTATATTTACCGGTATCTGTTGATGGAGCGCTGTTTTCAGTTGGAGATGGTCACGCTCTTCAAGGAGATGGGGAAGTGTCTGGAACAGCAATAGAATGTCCGATGGACCGTGTCGATTTGACATTAACCGTCAAGGAAGACATGTCGTTAAAACGACCTCGCGCAAATACACCTTCAGGTTGGATTACATTTGGTTTTCATGAAGATTTAAATGAAGCGGCAGCAATGGCTCTTAATGACATGGTTGAATTAATGATCGAACACCATCATCTGAGAAAAACGGAAGCGACAGCATTGGCAAGTGTGGCCGTTGATTTACGCGTTACCCAAGTAGTAAATGGTGTGAAAGGAATCCATGCTGTTTTACCTCATGGATCGATTCGGTAAAAATGATCCGAGTAGTAAGTGAGATTAATCAAAAGCAATATTCTTTGAAAAAACAATCGTAAGAGTAAAGCTGACTCACTCAAAATAAAGAAGAGGTATGAACATCGTTAGTAGACGTTGTTTGTACCTCTTTAAGTGGGTTGTTCCTATTACATTGAAAAGTAATTTAATCAAAATCGCTATTATTCTAAAACTCCAGCTTCATTGTAAAATGCTAGCTTCGTATCATTAAATTCCGCTGTTAATTGATTAAATTGTTCATTTAATTCAGAGATTTCATTATACATTTCATTGACCATTTCATGCTGTTCTTGAAGCTCTTCAAGTTCTACTTCTTCATCTTTCACCATTTCATACAAGAGGATGTCTTCTTCAATAGATTGAAGATAAGTGTCATACAATTCTTCATACGTATCGTAACGATTGTTCATGATTATGACGAATTCATCAGCATAGTTTTTAGCATCTTCGTCATTGATATCTTCTGTGAATGCTTCCGCTTCTTGAAAAATCGAAAATGATTGTTCCATAATTAGTTGTTCCTCTTCCACCAATGATTTGCGTTCATCAGCAGAAGCAATCGCTTCATCAACTAGAGGCTCAATGTCTTCAATATTTGAAAGAGCGAGCATTTCTCCATACCATTCCATTTCATTCGTTTCCGCCTCGGTAAGAGGTCCTTGTTTGTCTTCTATTTCGATTTCCTTTTGAACCGATTCTTCTAAATAATCATAAATCATTTCAGATGAATTTATTGGTTTCAGTTCCATTTCACTCGTATGATCTTCAAAAGCTGTATAAATATCAAACCCAAAATCTTTTTCTAAATAATCGGCCATCTCGTCTAAATCAGACAAATGAATAGATGTTACGTCATCCTCATTAAACATCATATGTAAAAGGATATCTCCGTCTTTTACCATCATGCCATAAGCATCACTAATTTGTTTCTTCTCTTCATATGCTTCCTCAACAGTTGTTCGATCGCTTCCAATTGCAATTCCTTGCTCTGTTTCAAATTCTTCATCTTCTGACGTGATCCCTACAACAATATTTTCTCGAAAAATCAGATCAACAAGATCATAATCATAGGACAAAAACTCTGTCCCATTTATTTCCGAACTATCTTGATTACTTGGGATTCCAAGGTTTTCTTCTACTTCATCGAGTGAATCCCCAAGTTTGATGTCGTTGACGACGAATTCATTTGCATCTAATTTATTTTCAAAACAACCTGCTATTAGAAATAATGAGCCGACAAGAGGGATTACTATCTTAGGTGTTTTCATCATTAACATTCCTTCCTCTATTTTTATTTTTTATTTTCATATTTACTACTTCTACAAAGTTGTTTCGTAACCCTTTGTAGCGGCTCATGTTGTATGTTAATTTATATTATATTAAAACGATTATTCTTTTATTCGGGTGCGATGGGAAGGGGGATCACACAATAAATGTGATCTATCAACGCGAAAAGACCTCTAAATGAGGTCTTTCAATGAATATATACAATATTAATATAACCATTCCACGTTCAAGCTTTAGGAAGTTCTTATAATCTTATAATTTAAATTTTGCTATTAAATTTCTTAAACCTTCAGCAAGACTAGCAAGACTTTCACTCGAGCTAGATATTTCTTCTGTAGAAGCTGTTTGCTCCTCGACCGAAGCGGCAACTTGCTGAGTTGAAGCAGAATTCTGTTCTGCTATTGCAGCTAAATTTTCCAAAGAATTATCAATGTCATCTTTTGCTTTCTCCATATCAGCACCAGAAATATTTAAGTTAACTAATATTTTTTTCGTATCTTCAATTAAAGAGGCAATTTTATCGTACCTTTCTTCGGTAGTTGAAAAACTTTTTTGTTGGTCTGCAAAGGACGATAAAACTTCTTTCATCACTTCTACAGCTTCGTTAGAATGAGCTTGTAGATCTGCCACCATAGAATCAATCACCTTCGTCGATTCACTAGATTTTTCTGCTAATTTCCGAATTTCATCAGCAACAACGGAGAACCCTTTACCTGCTTCTCCGGCTCTTGCAGCTTCTATTGCAGCATTCAATGCCAAAAGGTTGGTTTGGTCTGCGATGGAAGCAATCACTTGACTAGCATTACCTATTTTGTTTGAACTTTCATTTGTTCTTTCAATTTCTTGTTGAACAGCAAATACTGTTTTTTCACTATGCTTACTTGCTTGGGATAAGTTTTCTATTTCGTGTAACCCTTGTTCAACAGCTTCGCTTACTTGGTCCGATGTTTTATTTAGTTCTTCCATAAATAATTGATCATCCCTGATTCTGTCACCCATTATTTTTGCTTTCTCTGCTCCTGTTTCGGTATTCGTCGCTTGACTTTGTGCACCATCAGCAATATCTTGAATCGCTGAGGAAACTTCCTCTGCTGCGCTAGCAGATTGTTGAGAAGTAGCTGTTAGTTCTTCAGAAGTCGCTGCGACATTTTCAGCAGCCTCATTAATATTTGCTATCATATCTCGTAGATTCGTAATTGTTAATTGTAACGCGTTAGCTAATTCGCCAGTTTCATCTTTCGATTGAAGGGACTTATCAGGTAAGTCATGGGAGATATCTAGCTTGGAGACCGTTAATGCATGATCTCTTGCTGTTCGTAATGGACGACTAATCGACGTAGCTAAGAAAATAGCAATGACTAAACCTATAATAGATACAACCACAACAAGTATGATGGAAGTATTTCTTACAGCGATACTTCCACTTAATGCTTCTTGTTCATCTAATTCAACGAATAGAACTGCTGGTTGATTCCCTACTCTTACTATTCCTGAACTTCCTATTACGGAATTGCCTAAATAGTCATCATAGATTCCATCATAAGAAAACTCCATATTTCCATCATGAACAGCTTGCTTATTTGAATCTATTATTTCAGTTGACAGGGTATGGTTTAAAACAGCATTTTCTTGATAGTCGCCTAACATTGTATTTGTCAGTAATGTTCCATCACCATCAATAATATAAGAATCTGCTGTCGTCCCTAACATCTCTATACCTGAATGAGCCATCTGATCTATTCTTTCTTCACGAAATGTTATATTAACCGAACCAACAATGTTATTTGTTTGATTTAATGATCGTATTGGTGTGGATAAAATGATAATATTCCTATCCAATCTTTCGTCATAATACAAAGGTGACCAGCTTTGTTCCCCTTGCAATGATTGAGTCATAATATCACTTGATAAACGTTCATTTTCCAATAATTCTTTTTGTGTTGATGATAATACGATCGTTCCCGTTGGATCAGTAATGAAAATATCTAAATAACCGTATCCTTCCGTAGCAGTCAACGTAAGTTGTTCTATTAAATCATATTGGTCCTGCCATTCAGATGATTCGTCCCCAAATTCACTTATGATCTCTAATCCCTCAGCAATATCAGCTGTACTTGCGAGAATATTTCCATCAGCTTCCGCTTTCTCATAAAAATCATTGATACGATTTTCAATTAATTCATGGAAATTAGCAATATAATCAATCGTTTCTTCTTCCATTTGTGAAGCGACTTGATTAATGATTAAAAAAGATAAAATAATTATTGGAATAAAGCCCGTAATTAAAAACATGACAACTAGTTTCATTTTCATCTTTAGATTTTTCATTTTTAACTCTCCCCAACTCATTTTTTTTAGAGATAGCTTGATATCCATGAATGTAATAGATTGTTTCCTCCTTTCCTTTTTTGTTAGAAAAAATCAAATTAAATCAATATATTATTACAAATAAAAGAATATTTATAGTTAATAAGTCATAGTTATAATATATCATTTAATAGTATTGTAAGACGATAGAAAAGATAGATTCAAGATAATAGTCCTGATTTAACTGGTATTAATCCCGAAATAAAGGGAAGGGGAAGGAAATCTTTAGAGGAGTGTTTTGATTATTTAGATTGGCATATTTAACTGATATAATATTTATATGAAATGTTTCCTTATACTTGTTTATGAGGAATGGAAGATGGTGGGAGGGGCGATGATTTACGGACGCTACAGTATAAAATTAAGGCATACATATAAAACCTAATTCAATAAAAAGTAGACAATGTAATTAGAGGAAGAATGTAGTATAATAAAAAAAAGAAATATCCTTTATTAAGCCTACTATGAAAGTTTCATAGTATACACTCGTTGGTCATTTTAGAATATGACATTTAAGAATAATCTCCGTACCCACCACTTTATTTTTTGACCTTGCATATACCTCCATAATTGAAGGTCATATAAATAGAAATATATTGATATACTTTCGTTTTCGCTAGGAAGATGCCCTCATTCGCACATTATCTATAGAACATTATTACCTTCTTTTTGATATTTCCTTTCACGTTTATTTAAGACAATTAATGAGATAGGTTTTCGTCAAATAAATAGTGATACTTAAAAGCACCTACTGAAGTCTTTTAGAAAAATGGATATAACGGTTTTTAGTTTTCTAAATTGATAAGTCTATTTCCCTCTTTTTTTATTAGTAAAATAATGCGCTTACATAACAGGACTTTACATCAATCGGTTACTACTAATCGTTCACGTTTTCTTAAAAAATGTAAAATTTCTTATGAAGTAGGTGGGGAGAAGTGGAAGTGTTAAACCTTCGAGAAGTGATTGATATTGATTTATTACAACGTATTCAAGATAGTTTTGGTGAAGCAACGGGATTAGCTGTCGTAACTGTTGATTTTCGCGGAATTCCTATCACTAAATATAGTAACTTCTCTAAGTTTTGTAATTTAATAAGAGAGGAATCCTACTTACGTGAAAAATGTTATCAGTGTGATGCTTTTGGGGGATTGGAAGGAGCTCGTAAGGATAAACCATATATTTATCGTTGTCATACAGGTCTAGTAGATTTTGCTATTCCTATAAGTGTAAAAGGACAATTTGTAGGTTCTGTCCTAGCAGGTCAAGTGAAGCTAGATGAACATGAAATATCTCGATTGGAATATATTACTCCAGGGAGTACAGAGTGGCAACAAGACGAAAAAATTATGGAATCTTTTAATGAGATTTCTGTTATTAAGTTTGAAAAAATTTCTTCAGCTGCAAAAATGATGTCGCTTGTTATTAACGATATGGTCGAAAAAGATGTGATTCGACGTATTTATGAAGAATTAAATGTAAAAACACTAAATTTAATTGAACAAATGGAAACGAGAGATTTAATAAATGAAGAGTTAAAAGAAAAAGAAAGAAATGCTTTGCAACCGCTCATTAATCCACATTTTATCTTAAATACATTGAACACTGTTTCTCGTCTGACGATTATTGAAAATGCGAACAGAACGCAAAATATCGTGTTTGTGTTAGCAGAATATTTACAATATACCTTACAAAATATCAATAAACTTGTGATGCTAAAGGATGAAATTAGTCAAATTGACCGATATTTACGCATTCAAAGAGAAAGATATGGGGATCGAATACGAAGTGAAATTCGTATTGCTGCAGATGTAGAAAAAACAAGAATTCCATCACTTATTCTCCAAGCCATCGTAGATAATGCAATCGTCCACGGTTTAGAACCGAAAGAAGAAGGAGGCATGGTGCAAATTCATGCATATTCTTCTAATGAATTTACTATGATTGAAGTGAAAGATGATGGGATTGGCATGACACATGATCAATATGAAAACGCTCTTGCGGAAGATAATTGTAAGAAAAATCAAGCGAAAGGAATTAGTATTAGTACAGTAAATATGTTTTTGCGTGATCACTTTGGTGACGGACACCAGTTGGAAATTATCCACAATCAGTTGAATGGAACGACTGTCATATTTAAACTGCCAACGATTCAAAGGAGTGTGACATATGTTGAAAATACTTTTAGCGGATGACGAGTATTTAGAAATTGAAGCGATAAAGTATTTTCTGAATCAAGCGTATGAAGAAGTAACAATCGTTGGTGAAGCGAATAATACGAAAAATTTATTAAGAATTTGTCAATACCAGCAACCTGATTTGATATTTCTAGACATCAATTTAGCGGGGATGGACGTAATCGAAGTTCTACAATCGCTAAAAAGGTATAACAGAGATTGTATGATTATCTTATTAGGATTTTACGATGACGAATTGATGATTGAGAAGGCATTGAAATATGGAGCAGAAGATTATTTAAACAAACCTATTCAACAAAATGATTTCTTAGCTAAATTAAAACGGTATAAAAACCTGACACATTCGAAACAGTTTCTCGAAGGAGAGCAGTTGGAAGAATTGCTCTATTTTATTCAAGTTGAAAACTATCGTCAAGCAAAAGAACAGTTAACCAAATTAACAAATGAAGTGATTAAGAATTGGCGGAATATTGAACAATTTAAAGAAAATTCTCAAGTGATTGCGAAGAGTATGTTTAAAATTTATGAATCTAAAAAGTTGAAAAATATCGATTCGAATCAAAATTGGTCTATTTCTAGTAACGAATTAACGATCTATAATTTTAAAGAAAAATTAATAGAACTACTAGATGGAATGTTTGAGAAAATAGTTTTATCAGGATATTCCCATGATCAGAATGAAATTCAAGCTGTTTTAAACTATATTGAATTGAACTATAAACAAGGGATTACGCTAGTTCAAGCGGCAAACTACGTTCATTTAAGCCCGCATTATTTAAGCAAGTTATTTAAAAAGGAAGTTGGCATGAACTTTGTCGGATATGTGATGGAGAGGAAAATTGAAAAAGCAAAAGAGCTTTTAGAATATACAGATATGCATGTGATTCATATTGCATTGGAACTCTCTTATCAAGAGCCTAACTATTTTAGCAAAGTTTTTAAAAGAATAGTGGGTGTAACTCCGTCAAATTATCGGAAAGAGGTAGAACAAAGTAAAAGAAGTTTAGTTAAAAATAACTATGTATTCAATGGGAAATCATATTTATAAAAACGACATGATACTTTTTTGTCAATTTTATTATGGATGATGGGAAAGGTGTTTATACACCTTTCCCATCATCTTTTTATGTGGATTTTCGGCTTAGCGAGCAATGAATCGATGAGGAAAAAGATATTGTATGATTGTCACGATATATTTTTGGTGCCCCCTTCCTATCTCCTTATTGGAACATAAACGTGTTGGAAAGGAGTGCGCTGTGTAACAATTTTCAAATTTTAACCACGAAAACGCATTATTCGCCCACGTTAGCGTAACAATTTCCTAAAAATGTCTCAAAAAATATTTTTCGAAACACAAAAAAATATCATATTTGCCAGTTAGAAGGGTAAAAAATTACTTGTTGAGCAGATAGTAAACAAATTTTTATACTATTCAAACAATTAACTACAACGATAAAAATATTGAAAGCGATTACATTTAATAGTATGGCAGAACTTTCTGCTTCGAAAAATGCTAGGTAATGATGGGTAAAAGATGTTCGACACGATTAGATCTGCACAGAACTGAAATTTTGTGCTTTTCTAATAAATCATGAAGGAGGGAATTATTATGATGAGAGAGTCGTTAGGAATGGTAGAAACAAAAGGGTTGATTGGAGCAATTGAAGCAGCAGATGCGATGCTTAAATCAGCGAATGTCGAATTAGTAGGTTATCAACAAATTGGATCTGGGTTAGTTACTGTCATGGTTCGTGGAGATGTTGGGGCTGTTAAAGCTGCAACGGATGCAGGTGCTGCGGCAGGTGCAAAGGTCGGAGAAGTAGTCGCGGTTCACGTAATTCCAAGACCTCATACAGATGTGGAAGCAATATTACCTAAACAATTATAGTGTAAGAAAACTTAATGGAGGTGTACGAAAATGAAGGATGAGTTAATGGAGCAAATCATGGAAGAAGTTATGAAAAAGGTAGATTCCTCATCACCGAAAGAACCTACTAGTAAACCTAACACAATGAAAGCGTCTGGATTAACGGAGTTTGTTGGAACCGCTATTGGCGATACAATCGGTTTAATTATTGCCAATGTGGACGCTTCTGTCCACGAAGCCATGAATTTAGATAAAAAATTCCGCTCTATTGGAATTCTTGGTGCTCGTGTTGGAGCTGGTCCTCACATTATGGCAGCCGATGAGGCTGTAAAAGCAACCAATACGGAAATTTTAACGATTGAACTTCCTCGAGATACAAAAGGTGGAGCAGGCCATGGAAGTTTAATTATCTTCGGTGCAGAAGATGTAGCCGATGCTAGAAGAGCGGTGGAAGTTGCGTTAAAGGAATTAGATAAGACATTTGGAGACGTTTATGCCAATGACGCAGGCCACATAGAGTTGCAATATACCGCAAGAGCAAGTTATGCGTGTGAAAAAGCATTTAATGCGCCACTTGGTAAATCATTCGGGTTAGTTGTAGGTGCACCAGCAGCTATTGGTGTCGTGTTAGCAGATACTATTGTGAAAGCTGCAAACGTGGATGTCATAAGCTATAGCTCACCAGCAAATGGGACAAGTTTTTCAAATGAGGTTATCTTAACATTTAGTGGTGATTCAGGAGCTGTACGCCAAGCTTTGATTGCTGCAAGAGAAGTTGGAATCACCCTTTTAGGTAGCCTTGGAAGTGAACCGAAATCCGTCACGGTACCTTACATTTAATGAACTATCAGATAAAGGAGGGAAAAAGATGAAATCGAAACGATTTAAAGTATTAGCAGAACGACCAGTAAATAAAGACGGATTCGTAAAAGAATGGCCAGAAGTTGGTCTGATTGCGATGGATAGCCCTAACGATCCAAAACCAAGTATAAAAATTGAGAATGGTCTCGTTGTGGAATTAGATGGTAAAAGACGAGATGATTTTGATTTTAATGATCGTTTTATCGCGGATTACGGAATTAACCTAGAAAAATCCGAAGAAGTAATGGCGATTGATTCATTGGAATTCGCAAAAATGCTCGTTGATATCCACGTACCAAGAGAAACGATCATTCCTTTATCAACGGCAATGACACCAGCAAAAATTTGTGAAGTAGTAAGTAAGATGGGTGTCGTAGAATTAATGATGGCAGTAATGAAAATGAGGGCTAGAAAAACGCCATCAAATCAATGCCACGTTACGAACGTCAAAGATAATCCTGTCCAAATAGCAGCTGACTCAGCGGAAGCTGGTTTAAGAGGATTCGATGAACATGAAACAACCGTTGGGATTGGGCGTTACGCTCCATTTAATGCGCTTGCGCTTCTGGTTGGTTCGCAAGTTGGACGTGGCGGCATTTTAACGCAATGTGCGGTAGAAGAAGCAACGGAACTTGTATTAGGTATGAAAGGCTTAACAAGTTATGCTGAAACGGTTTCTGTCTATGGGACAGAAAAAGTATTTGTGGATGGCGATGACACACCTTGGTCTAAAGGATTTTTAGCTTCTGCGTACGCATCTAGAGGATTAAAAATGCGTTTTACATCAGGAACGGGTTCTGAAGTACAAATGGGATATGCGGAAGGAAAATCGATGCTTTACTTAGAGGCACGTTGTGTCTTTATCACAAAAGGTGCTGGAGTCCAAGGACTTCAAAATGGGTCAATCAGTTGTATAGGTATTCCTGGATCTGTTCCTTCGGGTATTCGAGCAGTTCTAGCAGAAAACCTTATTACAACGATGTTAGATATGGAAGTTGCTTCAGGAAACGACCAAACGTTCTCCCATTCAGATATAAGAAGAACGGCACGAACACTAATGCAAATGTTACCTGGAACAGACTTCATCTTCTCCGGGTATAGTGCTACGCCTAACTATGACAATATGTTTGCTGGATCTAATTTCGATGCAGATGATTACGATGATTACAATATTTTGCAACGAGACTTGAAAGTTGACGGTGGCTTAAGACCTGTAACAGAAGAAGAAGTTGTTAGTATCAGAAACAAAGGTGCAAAAGCGATCCAAGCAGTCTTTGAAGAATTAGGGCTTACTCCAATAAGGGATGAAGAAGTAGAGGCAGCAACGTATGCTCACGGTAGTAAAGACATGCCAGATCGGAACGTTGTTGAAGATTTACGAGCAGTGGAAGATATGATGAACCGTGGAATCACTGGAATAGATGTTGTAAAGGCACTAAGTAAACGAGGATTTAATGATGTGGCACAAAATGTCTTAAATATGCTTAAACAACGTGTCTCTGGTGATTATCTTCATACATCAGCGATTCTTGATAAAGATTTTTATGTCATTAGTGCTGTGAATGATATTAATGATTACAGTGGTCCTGGAACTGGTTATCAGATGAGTGAAGAAAGATGGAACGAAATAAAAGATATTCCAGGTGCGATTAGCCCTGAAGATTTCAAGTAAATAAGGAAAGGGGTGGAATTAATGGAAATTAACAAAGAATTAATTCGAGAAGTCATTGAAGAAGTATTGAAGAACTATCAAACAAATGATGGTTCAACACAAACACTTACAAAGACTTCAGTAGCTACAAATAAACTTAAACTTATTGAAAAAGGAGAAGCACATAAAGGAACAAGAAAAGATGAAGTGGTCATTTCAATTGCTCCAGCATTTGGTATTCATCAAACGAAAACAATTGAAAACATTCCACATGATGAAGTTTTACGTGAACTCATTGCTGGTATCGAAGAAGAGGGTCTAAGCCCTAGAATTGTTCGAGTTTTGCGAACTTCAGATGTGGCTTTCATGGCTCACGACGGTGCAAAACTTAGTGGTTCTGGTATTGGTATTGGGATTCAATCGAAGGGAACAACGGTCATTCATCAAAAGGATTTGCTTCCTCTTGCCAATTTAGAATTGTTCCCACAAGCTCCATTACTTGATTTAGAAACGTATCGTTCAATTGGTAAAAATGCTGCGAAATATGCGAAAGGAGAATCTCCTAATCCCGTTCCTACTAGGAATGATCAAATGGCTAGACCTAAATATCAAGCCAAGGCAGCTCTTCTTCACATTAAAGAAACAGAAAGTGTAGTTTTGAATGCGAAACCGATCGAATTAGAAGTCAAATTTCAATAAACCGGAGGTGAAGGCTATGAAACAAGATCAAATAGAACAGATTATTAAAGAGGTTATGGTTTCACTTGGAAGTTCCGATGGTACGGATTACAAAAAGTCGACGTTTAAAAATAGCAAATCGACCAATGGTCAAAAGGTTACCCAGAAAGACTATCCTCTATCGACAAATAGACCAGAACTTCTAAAAGGACAAACTGGAAAGATGATGGACGATATCACATTGGAACGTGTATTAAATGGTGATATTAAACCAGATGATGTCCGAATTTCTCCAGAAACATTAGAGTTGCAAGCTCAAATTGCTGATTCTGTTGGTCGAAAACCATTCGCTAATAATTTACGAAGAGCAGCTGAATTAATTAGTGTACCAGATGATAGAATTTTAGAAATTTACAATGCTTTAAGACCAAAACGTTCTTCAAAACAAGATTTACTGAATATTGCAGCTGAATTAGAAAATAAATTCGGAGCAAACATCAGTGCGGAATTTGTTAGGGAAGCAGCAGAAGTTTATGAAAAAAGAGAGCAGTTAAAAACTGATTAGCTTATTGAACGTATGAGCTGGAGGTAATGCTATGCAGTTAATTGCAGGAGTAGATATTGGTAATGCAACAACAGAAGTAGCTTTAGCTCAAGTGTCAGATAATAATCAGTTACGTTTTTTAGCAAGTGGTATTGTCGGCACTACAGGAGTAAAGGGAACAGAGCAAAATATTCATGGTGTTTTAGCGTCTTTAAAACTAGCTTTAAAAAATAATAATCTTAAAATAGAAGACTTGGATCTCGTGAGGATTAATGAAGCGGCACCTGTTATCGGTGATGTGGCAATGGAGACAATCACAGAAACGATCATTACCGAGTCTACAATGATCGGTCACAATCCTGCAACCCCGGGAGGATTAGGGTTAGGGGTTGGAATAACTATAAATATAAAAGACATGTCCAACTCCAATATTGATGAAAATATCATTGTCGTTATCGGGAAAGAAATAGATTTTGCTGATGCTGCAAGATTAATCAATGATGCAACCGAAAAAGGCATCAAAATTCAAGGGGCTATCGCACAAAAAGATGATGGTGTGCTCATTTACAATCGACTTAGTAAAAAAATTCCGATTATTGATGAAGTAAGTTTAATAGAAAAAGTCCCGATTGGAATGCGATCAGCAATTGAAGTGGCGCAAGCAGGTGGAACGATTGATGAATTGGCTAACCCGTATGGAATTGCAACTGTTTTTGAATTATCTAGTGAAGAGACGAAAATGATCGTACCAGTTGCGAGAGCTTTAATCGGAAATCGATCTGCGGTAGTTATTAAAACTCCGAAAGGGGACGTAAAGGCAAGAAGCATTCCTGCTGGGAAAATACATTTTGTTGGAGAACGTCGTCAAGAAACGGTGGAAGTAGACGATGGTGCAGAGAAAATTATGGAAATATTAAACGCTGTAAAACCAATTAAAGATGTGAAAGGAGAACCAGGTACAAATGCAGGTGGAATGCTTGAAAGAGTAAGACAAGTGATGTCTGACTTAACGAGACAGAACCCTAATGAAATTAAAATTCAGGATTTGTTAGCCGTTGATACATTTGTCCCCCAAAAGGTCAAAGGAGGCATGGCAGAAGAGTTTTCAATGGAAAATGCTGTTGGAATTGCCGCAATGGTGAAAGCGGATAAACTTCAAATGCAACGGATCGCAGAAAAACTACATTCTGAACTTTCTATTGAGGTAGAAGTTGGAGGAGTAGAAGCTGATATGGCCATTCGCGGAGCGCTTACGACTCCAGGAACGAGTGTCCCGTTAGCAATTCTTGATATGGGAGCTGGATCAACAGACGCTTCTGTTATGGTGAAAGATGGGACAACAACATCAATTCACTTAGCTGGAGCAGGAAATATGGTGACATTAATCATTAATTCTGAACTTGGATTAGATGATTTAGATTTAGCGGAAGATATCAAAAAGTATCCGTTAGCAAAAGTAGAAAGTTTGTTTCATATTCGTCATGAAGATGGCACCGTACAATTTTTTGATAAACCGTTATCGCCAGATGTGTTCTCAAGAGTGGTTATATTGAAAGAAGGAGAAATGCTAGCAGTTCCTGGTCAACAGTCTGTGGAGAAAATTAAAATTGTCCGAAAAGATGCGAAAAAAAGAGTGTTTGTGACAAATGCGATCAGGGCACTTTCCATGGTCTGTCCAACAGGAAACATTAGAGATATTGAGTTTGTTGTATTAGTAGGTGGATCAGCGCTTGATTTTGAAATCCCTCAATTAGTAACGAGTGAATTATCTCAATATGGAGTAGTTGCTGGGAGAGGGAATATTCGAGGTTTGGAAGGACCAAGAAATGCTGTCGCAACAGGGTTGATTTTAGGTCACAGCAAAAGGGGGCAGTGATCGTGTCACATGATAATAATGAACCTGCCCACTTACCTTCGATTCACATTTGTTATTGCGGAAATGAGGAGAAGGCTGTTGATGTTTCACAAGTTTTGTTTGGAATTGAAGAAGAAGGGCTTCCGTACTTTCTAGTTGAAAAAGAAGAGGAATCTGCGATTGAGTTAGGGTTTATAGCTGCTAATAGTTCTCCATTAGGTGTTGGCATTGGTATAGGAAGAAACGGGGACATGATTCTGCATTATTCTAAACTAGAACCTAAAATACCTCTTTATAAAATTAATCAGAATAACGAAACATGGAAGCAACGAGCTTTGGGAGCAAATGCAGCAAGGCTTGTTAAAGGGATTCCATTTAAAAGTATGGATAAGTCCGAACTTAAAAATGTCGTTTCCCATGAAGGACTTAAGGATGATGAGCTTACAGATAAAGACATCGCCTTCATTGTCAAAGAAGTGATTAAACGGATGAAATTATCTTGATGGAGAGGAGGGATTTCCATCCATGAAGGCTTTAGGATTGATTGAAACAGTTGGTATGACTGCAGCATTAGAAGCAGCTGACGCCGCCGTGAAATCAGCTAATGTAAGAATTATAGGTTATGAAAGAGCCAAAGGTGGTGGGTTAATAACAGTAAAATTTGATGGGGATGTTGGAGCGGTGCAATCTGCTTTACAAGCAGCAGAAATCGCTGCAAGTAAAATAAATACTGTCTTTAGTAAACATATGATTTCCCGTCCAAATGAAGAAATAAAAAGCATGATTTTTCCTAAAAATGAACCGATAGCGGTATCAGATGATCGAACACCAAAAGCTAGTGAAGGAAAAGAACCAGAGATTGCAGGAGATGATGAAAAAGACACAACTTCCGATGCAGATGAAGAGGGTGTATCGGAAGAAAACGATTCAAAATCGTTGGAATCGAATGAAAAGAAAGAAGTACAAGGCTATGAAGAGGAAAGCATACTAAATATGAAAGCAGAATGCAATCTATGTGGAGATCCAAAATGCCCGAGGAATAAGGGAGAATTGAGATCTATGTGTCTACATTATCAGGAAATTGGAGGAGAGAACAATGGGTGAAGCCTTAGGAATGATTGAAGTAAAAGGATTAATTGGTGCGATTGAAGCGGCCGACGCGATGACAAAATCAGCAAATGTTTCATTAATAGGATATGAAAAAATTGGTTCGGCTCTTGTTACTGTGATGGTAAAAGGAGATGTCGGTGCAGTGAAAGCAGCTACAGAAGCCGGTGCCGCTGCAGCAGAAAGAGTTGGAGAAGTTATCGCTGTCCATGTCATTGCTCGACCTCATAAAGATGTAGAAAAATTACTCCCTAAAAGCATGGAATGAAAGAGTGAACATCGATGGGAGCTGGTAAACCAATGGCTTATGACAATGACTTACGAGACAAAATTGTCCAAGACGTGTTGCATCTGTTAAGGGATAGGGGGGAGGAACCTTTCATTCCTATCGGTGTATCAAATAGGCACATTCATTTAAGTAGAGACCATTTGGAGACGTTATTTGGCAAAGGGTATCAGTTGACGAAGTGGAAAGATTTAAAACAACCAGGTCAATTTGCAGCTAATGAGACTGTGACGTTAATTGGGGATAAAGGAATTATTTCAAATGTGAGGATATTAGGTCCATTAAGAAAGGAATCACAAGTAGAAGTATCTCTGACAGATAGTTACCGACTAGGAATGGATATCCCTATTCGGGAGTCAGGAAAAACGGAAGGAACACCTGGTATTGTTTTGAAAGGACCAAAAGGTATCGTTGTTATGACACAAGGTGTCATTGTTGCGTTGAGACATATTCACATGCCACCTGCATTTGCTGAAAAGCATGGCATTAAAAATAAGTCTTTTGTTTCTGTTGAATTTTCTGGAAAGAGACGGCTTGTTTTCGATCATGTATTAATCAGAGTATCAGATCAGTTTGTTTTGGAAATGCATTTAGATACTGATGAAGCAAATAGTGCGGCGATTCAAACAAATGATACAGGAAAAATAGTGAAAGGTTAAATGCCTATGTCGATTAACCTGAACAACGTCAATAATTATATACAAGCGTTTGCTAAATCAATAGATCATGACCAGGTCGGACATTATGTTGGTCCCCTTAAGATTGGAGTAGATTTAGGTACCGCTAATATCGTGATTTCCGTATTAGAACAATCAGGAAGACCAATTGTTGGTGCTTTAACTCCTGCATCTGTTGTAAAAGATGGTCTTGTTGTCGACTATGTCGAAGCTGTAAAAATCGTAAAAAAATTAAAGCTTAAATTAGAAAATATTCTAGGGGTGTCTCTTACCCAAGCCGCGACAGCGATTCCCCCTGGGACGAGTAAAGGAAATTCAAAGGCGATCGCAAACGTGATTGAATCAGCGAATATGGATGTCACAAATATAGTAGATGAACCTACAGCAGCTGCATCCGTTTTAGGATTAAAGGACGGTGCAGTTGTGGATGTTGGTGGAGGAACAACAGGAATAAGTATATTAAAAGATGGTGAAGTGATTTATTCAGCAGATGAACCTACTGGTGGGACACACATGAGTTTAGTTTTAGCTGGACATTATAAAATATCGTTTGAGGAAGCAGAAATAGTAAAGAAAGATGTACTAAAGCAAGAGGAAGTATATCCTATTCTCAAACCCGTCGTAGAAAAAATGGCTTCGATAATTAAACGGCATGTCAGGGGATTTGATATACAGAAAATTTATGTTGTAGGTGGGGCTTCATGTTTCGATGAATTTCAAACGACGTTCCAAACAGAAGTTGGAATTGAAACAGTGAAACCAGCATATCCACTGCTAATCACTCCGTTAGGGATTGCTTTGAATAGCAAAACTGAGGTGATAATGAAATGAATAATGATCAATTCATAAAAAGTATTGTCGAAGAAGTGCTCCTTAAGCTAGAGGAGCGAATGAAAATAGCAGTGGTCGTTTTTACTGGAGGAGCATTAGGATTCTATGAATCCATCACTCAATTAAAAAAACTGCAAGAAGAAGGCTGGGAGCTTCGAGTTTTACTCTCGATTAGTGCCGAATATGCTCTCAAACCAGAAATGATCAAAGAAGAGTTACATTTAGATAATATTTACCTAGAAAGAACAAACGATGGATTGCGTAATATCTATTTTGGCAGTCAAATGATTATCGTTCCAACGTTAACATTAAATACTGCCGTTAAACTATCTCTTGGAGTTGCCGATACTCCTATTTCGAACCTATTATCTTATGGGATTATATCAGGGACTCCTATGATCGCTTGCAGAGATGCATGTGACTTGCAGCACCCTTTAAGAAATGATATTCAACTTGAGAAAGTTCCGCCTGCATATTTGAATCGAATGGCACAACATTTATGTAATCTTGAATCTTACGGGATCCATTTGATCGATTCACCTCAAATTTATGAAGAAGTAAAAAAACGAACATTTAGTTTAAAAAAAGATGTTGAACCACCTCTCAAACAGCGAGTCCAATTTAGAAAGCGGATTTTAACGAGAGGGGATGTTATAGAAGCCTGTGATAATCGATCAGTGCTTGTTCTTAATCAACAAACTATTATCACTCCTCTTGCGAAAGAAACAGCTCGTGATTTCGCGGTGGAAATCATTATTGACTAACGATAGAGGGTGAGAGTATGTATATCGGAAAAATTGTTGGTTTCGTTGTTGCAACGAGAAAAGATGAAAATTTAGAAGGGAAAAAACTTCTTATTGTTCAACGAATTAATGTGAGGGAAGAAGAGGAAGGAAGGACGGAAGTAGCCGTTGATGCGATGGGAGCAGGAACTGGTGAAATTGTATTAGTCTCTAATGGAAGTGCCGCAAAGAGTGCATTTACCGATGGAGATTCTACGATTGATGCAGCGATTGTTGGTATTATAGATAGTTTAGAAGTCTAGAAATCGAGGAAGTGACCAACTTATGTCCATATACACGAAAAAAGGAGATAAAGGGGAAACAGGTCTTTTAGGAGGAAGTCGGATATCAAAAGCTAGTTTAAGAGTTTCCTGTTATGGGACTCTGGATGAGGCAAATGCCGCCATCGGTGTAGCCTATTCGTTAATCAAAGACACTTATCTGAAGGAAATCTTACGCTCCATCCAAAAACATTTATTTGTACTAGGTGCTGAACTAGCTAGCGATGAAAAATCAATACATGAATTGAAAGAAAAAGTAGAAAAACAGGATATTGATCGACTAGAAGAAATTATTGACCAAATCGAAAAGAAACTAGGGCCGATAACTGAGTTTATCATTCCAGGAAATACAACGGCATCTGCTCAACTGCATTTTTCTCGATCCGTGATTCGAAGGGCAGAGCGTCACATTGTAGACTTGAATAAAGAGTCAATAGTCCGACCTGAACTGATCAAATATGTTAATCGCTTGTCAGATACATTATTTATGATCGCCCGTGCGGAAAGTCATCTGGACTTTGTCGGAAAAATTAAAGAGAAAGTCATGGAGAAAATGACAGCATCTAAACAACCGTTTCATGCCTTAACGTTAGATTTTTCTATTAAAATGGCGATAGCAGCTGAACAAAAAGCACATGAAATAGGTGTCCCAATCGTTTTTTCCGTTGTAGACGGCGGAGGGAATCTTGTTTTATTACATCGGATGCAAGGGGCTTTATTAGGGAGTTTAGATATTTCTCAAAACAAAGCCTATACTTCCGTAGCATTAAAAATGACAACGGATAAAGTAGCGTCACTTATTCAACCAGGGGCAGAATTATACGGCTTACAAGGAACAAATAAAAATAGGATCGTACCATTTGGCGGGGGTTTCCCGCTCAAACTTGGTGATGAAGTTGTTGGGGGAATTGGAGTAAGTGGTGGATCGGTAGAAGAAGATATGATGATTGCACAAGAAGCATTACATGTTTTTAATCAAAGAGGTGATCTAAGTTGACAGAAGAAACTCAAAAGCTAGAAGAGATCATTAGACTAGTTTTGTCAGAAATGACAATAGATTTCCCCAATAATAAACCTAGTTGTGGCATCTACTCCTCGATGGAAGAAGCAATAAATGCAGCTTACGAAGCACAACAAAAACTTGTAACTTTTTCGATGGAGCAGAGGGGAATATTTATCGAAGCGATTCGTAATGAAGTACGAAACAATGTTGAACTTCTATCAAAAATGGCTGTAGAAGAAACGGGTATGGGACGTTATGAAGATAAAATACAAAAAAACCTTGTTGTTGTTAATAAAACACCAGGACTTGAAGATCTAAAATCATTAGCCTTTTCTGGTGATGACGGATTAACGGTTGTGGAATTATCTCCCTACGGTGTTATAGGAGCTATTACACCTACGACAAATCCTTCTGAAACGATCGTTTGTAATGCAATTGGAATGATTTCAGCAGGGAACAGTGTCGTATTTAGTCCACATCCCAGTTCGAAACGAACATCTTTAAAGACAATTGAGCTTATTAATAATGCAATTATAAAAGCCGGTGGACCTGCCAACGTGACGACATCAGTAGAAAAACCTACAATTGCGGAAGCGGAATTGATGATGTCTCATAAGAAGATTCGTATGATTGTTGCTACAGGTGGTCTTGGAGTAGTAAAAGCGGCTTTATCTACTGGTAAAAAGGCAATAGGTGCAGGAGCGGGAAATCCACCTGCCGTGGTAGATGAGACAGCGGACATTGAAAAAGCGGCAAAAGACATTATTGATGGGTGCAGCTTTGACAATAATCTCCCATGTATTTCTGAAAAAGAAGTAATTGTTGTTGATCAAGTGACCGATTACTTATTGTTTTCTATGAACAAGCATGGTGCTTATGAACTGTCAGAAAAGGAAGATATTCAAAAATTAATGGACTTAGTGATGGAAAATGGTCAACCTAAAAAGCAATTTATTGGGAAAAATGCTGATTATATTTTAAAACAATTAGGCATTGATTGTGATGCAAGTGTACGCGCCATTACGATGGAAGTCGAAGGAGATCATCCTTTTGTCGTAAAGGAATTGATGATGCCTGTTTTACCAGTTGTTCGTGTTAATGATGTGGACGAAGCCATTGATTTAGCAGTTAAAGTGGAACATGGATTTAGACATACAGCGATTATGCACTCAAAGAATGTTGATAATTTAACAAAATTCGCAAAAAAAATTCAAACAACAGTGTTAGTTAAAAATGGTCCATCTTATGCAGGTATTGGTGTTAAAGGAGAAGGGTATTGCACATTTACAATCGCTGGCCCTACAGGTGAAGGACTTACATCTACGAAAGATTTTGCGAGAAGTAGGAGATGTGTACTTGTAGATGGTCTTTCCATCAGATAATGTCACTCCTACTTGGTTTCCAATTAATAAAAAAAATTTTACTTACCAATGATTTGTTTCTGTTTTTACTGGAGGTGTGATATGACAAAATTTTTCCTAGGGCCAGAAATAATCTATGGAACGGATTCTCTGAATTATTTACAACGTATCCGAAATCAAGCGGCGTTGATCGTAACGGATGAAGTCATTATAAAGGTTGGTTTAGTAGATCGAATCATATCCATATTTAATGAGAATAACGTTCGTTACGAGATTTTTTCTGAAGTTGAGCCAGACCCATCTTTAGAAACGGTAAAAAAAGGTTTGGCTTATTATATGAAAGATAAACCCGATGTTTTATTGACGATTGGTGGTGGATCTGCCATCGATGTGGCAAAGGCCATTTTATTTTTTTATCTTCAATTACAAAAACAATTTGTACCAAGTAAAGGAATAATTAAGCCTTTGTTTATTGCCATTCCAACGACTAGTGGTAGTGGTTCTGAAGTGACGTCTTACGCAGTCATTACGGATAAAGAAAATGAGTTAAAAATACCGTTAAGTAATGATGAAATGATTCCTAATATAGCAATATTGGATGAAGCACTCACTACATCGTTGCCCCCATCGATTACAGCTGATACAGGGATGGATGTGCTAACCCATGCGATTGAAGCGTATGTTTCAAAAAACGCTTCGGAATTCACCGATATGTATGCATTAAAAGCAATCAAACTTGTCTTTCATCATTTAATAACAGCATTTGAGCATGGAGAAAATGCAACAGCTAGAAAAAAGATGCACATTGCCTCTTGTATGGCTGGCATTTCTTTCACCAATGCAGGTCTTGGAATTAATCATAGCTTAGCTCATGCTGTCGGTAATCACTTTCATTTGTCTCATGGAAGAGTGAATGCGGTTCTCCTTCCATATGTTATTCAATTTAACGGAGGTATTTATGATAACTGGGTATTAAGTTCACCAGTAATTGAAAAATACGCTGAAATTTTAAAAGAACTTGGATCATCAGCACTTTATGCAAAAGAAGGCGTCCTTCAGTTAGCAAACAAAGTGAAAGAATTAAATGTTCGACTAAATTTGCCTACGAGTTTTAAAGAGTTGGGAATAGTGGAAGATGCTTTCGAACAAAGTATTGATGATATGGCAAGTTCTGCTTTAGAGGATTTATGTACATCAGGTAATCCAAAACAAGTAACCAAAAATGATTTAGTTGAATTATTGCGTGTTGTTTATCATGGCGGGTAGTTCAAGTTATTTACCATATGTGCTTTGGTTAAAAAAATGGCTAGTTTGTATACTACTGAAGTTTAATTAACCTTGTATACAGGCTAGCTTGCTTATAAAGAAGAAATCAGATTAAAAAAGTAACCTAACTCTAGTGATTTGTACCGTAAACCTCACAGGATAGGTTTTTTTCCTGAAGATTTTTAAAAACTTTTTGTTATTGTCGAAAAGATAAACGATGAAAGGAATAGTATGTCGATTCACCGAACGTTTATCCCCTGACAACCTCTGTCATCTATTTCATTACTCTAAAGATGGATGATTATTTTCTGAGAATTCATGTTTTTAAAATGAATTTTGAAGGGAAGGAAATTAGTACATAACAACTAATTGAGGAGTGTAGATGATGATGTCAGAGGTTAACTACATCTTGCCAAAGCTTAAAGAAGACGAGAAGCAATATGAATGGAATGACTCGGTGTTACTTGGTGGAGAGATGACACAATTAAAAGATGGAAGACCTATAAAGGTACAAGTGTGGGCAGAGTCCGGATATACGTTTGTCACCTATTATTTATCTGTTCTATATTTAGAAAAGTACTCTAAACCTGCACTTATTACATATGTGAAGAATCAAGGTATAGAAGTGGATGAAAATATCGAGCGAAATGCATCTATTCATCTCTATAAAGATATAAATAACGAGGATTGTTGGAAGATTACCTTCAATGTTGGAGAATCTAATAATTAAGCTAAAACAGCATGAAGTTATACCGCATGTAGATGACTCTCATCTACATGCGTTTTTTTGTTCTACAATACAAATTGCTGGAAAATGATGTTAACATTAATGTAGGTGATATTTAAACATATTATGATGGGAAAACGGAGGATTATCATGGTTACTATTTATGTCACTCGTCATGGTGAGACGGAATGGAATAGAGAAAACCGGTTGCAAGGGTGGAAAGATTCCCCGCTTACAACCAAAGGAGTAGAAAATGCCGTTAAGTTAGGAAAAAGATTACAGACAACGGACATCAACGCTATTTATACAAGCCCAAGTGAAAGGGCACTTCATACGGCTGAACATATTAGTAGAGGAAGAGACATTCCAATCAATAAAAATAGTAGTTTGAAAGAAATATATTTTGGTGATTGGGAAGGGAAAAACAAAGATGAGATTACTAGAAATTCCAGTGTAGAATTTTCTAATTTTTGGCGTGCACCTCATCTGTATAATCACGAACTACATAATGGAGAAGGATTAACTGATTTTAAACATCGAGTGAGAAAAGTTATCCAAGAACTAATCAATAATCATAATCATGAACGTATTCTAGTTGTCACACATGCTGTTGTTATAAGAGCTATCATGTCTTATATGATGGAAATACCAACTGAAAAAATGTGGGACCCTCCATTTATTCATGGCACAAGCCTATCTGTTTTTCAGTGGGATGGAGAAACATTTCATGTTCAGAGTTTAGGAGATACATCTCATTTTTAAACAATGAAAGGAAAGATAGTGATGGAAATGAAACCTTGGGAATTATACGGAAAAGTGGATGAAACAATGGACCCAGTTAAAACAAACATGGTAGCTACCGGTTGGGGGTTTCTCGTTATCGCTGTTTTTGCTATTCCTTATATCATTATTTGGGGAGTTGAGAACCTTGCATTAACGAGTCTACTGAATGCCGTTATTGTAGCGATTTTTCTTATCCTTATTCATGAACTTCTTCATATAGTTGGATATGTAAATGTAGGAGGAGCAAAGATGAACGAGGTAAAACTAGGGGTTTTATGGAAGGCCCTCGCTCCTTATGCTCATTGCAAAGTACCATTAAAGATAACTCATTATCGTATTGCCATCTTACTGCCAATTGTTTTAGGAGTTGTTCCAATAACACTAGCATACTTAAATGGGAATGGATTCCTTGCAATCATCGGCATTCTTATGATGACAGCATCTGTCGGAGATTTGATGGTCATTCATGTGTTACGAAAATATAAAAAAGATGCTTATGTACAAGATCATCCATCTAAAATAGGATGCGTCGTATATGTACCCAAGGAATGACATTTCTTCGTCTCGAAGATATTTTTTAACATTAACAAAAAGCGTTATCATCTTTGTGGGATAAACTGGAATAATAGTAAAATTGAAACTATTTTCTGGATGATCCGTATCATTGTTAGTGGCTTTTGTTCTACTGAACAGAAAGGGAAAAGTGATATCTTGAAAAATGCATTGTATATTGGTCTAGGGATCGTTGCTTTAATAGGAATCGTATCGTTAGTTATGCAAGACCCTAACATCATGTTGACTTTATCTGGATTAGTAACTGTCATTTGTTTAATACTTGCAGGTGTGTTTTCAGGGGCAACGGGTAGTGGTGATCAAAATAGAGCAAATTTTCATACAGAAACTAAAAAGCAACGACATGAGAGAACGGGAATGGCTATGATCTTTGTACTGATTGGTTTGCCAAATCTTTTTACGGCTATTCTAGCGTATGTTTATATAACTTAACGATAAGAACAAAACAACAGTTCATTGAACTGTTGTTTTGTTCTTTAAGCTGTATTGCGACAGACATTGATTTCCTGCAACAACTATAAAGGACCCTTTTTTGTCCAGATCTCCTTCATTTTCAGATAGACGAACATCTATCCCCTGACACCCTTTGTCATTTACCTCCCTAAACTATAAATAAGAGGAAATTTGAAAATAACGGTTAAATAAGGAGGAGTGACATTGTTTAGAAAAATAGTAATAAATCGAACAGCTTGTAATGATGAATCTTCTATATATCAAGTAGCGGCTTTTTCTGAAGGTAAAGTATTTTGGCATGGAGAAGAATGTGTATCTAAACTTGGTAAACATCAATGGAAGTTGTCAGAGGATAACGTTCAAAAATTAGCAAATGTCATAAATGACGTTGATTTTCATCATTTGGAATATCTGTCAACAGCTATAACTATAGACGATCGTCCTTCTTTTAACTTACTAGTTGAGTTCACAGATGGTTCTGTTAAAAGAATGAATCATGATGTTGGTAATGAATTTGAAGATGAAAGATTGATGAAATTGGAAGAAAATCTAGATCGACTGATTGGGATAGACAAGTTGAAGAGTAATACACACGAAAGTTCAGATGATAATCCAATTATTCAACAAATTTCGACGATAAAATCACAGGGATAATGATATAGTGCTAATGTAACAATTATAACCCAGTTTTGAAGCAATGGAATTTATAAATATATTGAAGAAAACTGACGAAGGAGTGTTGGTGAACCAATGAAATCCTTAATAGAATCTTTGCATCACACGTGTCAAAAAAATGTGTTTGATGAAAAAATACTAGTTGTCGATTCATACGCTATTGGTGAACAAATCTTATTTCAACTTATGAAACAAGGACATCAAGCGATTAACTTGAAAATAAAAACGGTTCGCGATTTAGCTATGGAAACGTCAGAAACACATAATGACTATATTAATCGTGCAATTGGGTCACACTTATTGTACTCTTTGTTAAAAAAGCTAAAATCTGATGATAAACTAGCATATTTTCATGAACTTGAAGTGACACCAGCGCTGAGTCAAGGAGTTTATGACATTATTCAAGAGTTACGACTGGCAGGCTATAAGAGTGAGTTATTAAGCGAAAAATCGTTCGTCTCCATAAAAAAAGGGGAAGACATCATTCTAGTTTTACGAGAGTATGAACAAATGTTACAACATCATCAATTAAAAGATGATTTCATGCTTTTTCACGAAGCAATAGAAAAAGGTAAACAATCAAAAGCAATATTTTTATTGCAAAATAACCTTCAGTTAACTGATTTACAAGAACAATTTCTCGAAACCTTTTTACCCACCATTGTTATACACTTGCCTTTGGCACCCGTTTTTGGAATGAAGCAACCTTATCAGTCAAATGATGGGGAATCAACTCCACTAAGCTATCTATACGATCCTGAAAACGTAAATGTAAAAGGTCATGAGGTTAAGATGAGCTTGTTTACGACGAAAACGGAAGAACATGAATTAAAGGAAGTCATAGGACAAATAGCTCGTCATCCATTCCGTTTCGATGATTGCGTTTTACTTTATAGCCAACGCAATCCATATATAACAGCAATGTATCATCTAGCAGAAGTACAACAAGTTCCCGTGACGTTTAGTAAAGGTATTCCAATATGTTTCACTCGCCCTGGAAAACTCGTTAAGGCTTTTCTAAATTGGATGAAAGAATCATATAGTGTGCGTTCCTTTGTTATTTTATTACAAGAAGGACTTCTCGATTCAGGAGAAGAAGGACCATCGAAAATGCGTTGGACCGCATTGCTTCGAAGTACAAGAATAGGCTGGGGAGAAACTCGTTATGCATCACAATTACAAGCAGAAATAGAAAAAGTAGAAGAGAAATTAAAAACAGTCGAAGAAGAAGAGAAACGTGTTTATTTAGAAGTATTACATAAAGATCTATCATGGTTATTCACATGGTATCGAACCATTTTTGAATCTCTACCTAAGATTCGTTCACAAAAAGATTTGGAGTATGAAGCACTACTAAGAGGATTGAAACACATAGTAAAGGAGCACAGTAAAGTAAACGGTGCCTATGATCAAGCAGCAAAAGAAAGTTTACTCGATAAAATAGACACGATTATTCCGTATGCAAATGAAAAAGTAACGATAGAAGAAGGTATGTACAAAATCGAGGAACTTGTATTGAGCATATCAGTAGGTGCTTCGTTGCCAAAACCAGGACATCTTCACATGGCTAACTACGAAGAAGGGGTTTATGTCAGTAGAGAAAACGTATTTATTGTTGGGTTAGACAACCAGCGCTTTCCTGGGGACAGTAAAGAAAACCCGTTGCTTCTAGATGTAGAGCGACAAAGGCTAGGGAAAAGAATTCCGTTATTGTCGGAAAAATCAAAGGACAAACGGTATCGTATGCTTCAAGTGTTGGCATCTTCCTCTGGTCATGTCACGTTGAGCTACTGTCAGTTTGATGTAAATGAAAATCGACTGGTAAGCCCGTCTCACTTGTTTTTGCAATGTTATCGATTTCAAAGCGGAGAAAAAGAAGCCGATTTTGATAGGTTAAAACAAGCGCTTCCGGTCAAGGATACATCTCTTACTAGTCAAAAAGATTGGTGGTCAACCAAGCTAACAACCACTTCCGAGATCACGATCGAACCTATTCTGTTGGATGAGTTTCCCCATATTGTCATGGGACTTCAGGCAGAGAAAACGAGGGAAACTAGTTCTTTCACTGTCTATGACGGTAAAATTGAAAGTGATACGTCGATGCATGATCCTAGAAAAAATAAAGAGAAAACAATATCGGCCGGCAAACTAGAGACACTTGCTACGTGTCCTTACAAATTCTATTTACAAGAAATATTGAAAATAAAACCAGTTGAAGAAGTGGAATATGATCATAACCAATGGTTAGATCCGGCAACAAGAGGAAGTTTACTTCACGAAATATTTGAAACATTTTATGTGGAATTGCAAATTCGTTCGGAAAAACCTTCGATGGACGTTCATCATCAATTTATTCAACAAATCGCGAGAAACAGCTTAGAAAAAATAAAAACACACGTCCCACCTCCGAATAATAAAGTAGAGTTTCAAGAAACAGAAGAAATAATTGAGTCTTGTGAAACCTTCTTAAAAATAGAGGAAGAAAATAGTATCCATGGCGATCCGAAGTACTTTGAATATACATTTGGTGTCAATGGAGAAGAAGCGGCAACGATTACTCTTCCATCTGGTTCTTTTCGTGTTGCTGGAAAAATTGATCGTGTGGATCAGTTATACGATAATACGTACCATATTATCGACTATAAAACAGGGAGTACTTGGGGATATGATAAAAACAGCTCATTTAAAGGCGGACGTCAACTTCAGCATCTTCTTTATACGTTAGCCATTGAGAACCATCTTGCATTAGGAGAAGGAGCAGTTCAGAAAAGTACGTACTTATTTCCAACGAAAAAAGGGTTAGGACAATCATTTGAGCGTGTTCAAGAGGAGACGTTGCGAACAAACGGGCGGGATATTTTAGATAAGTTGCTGTCCGTCATTGAACATGGACACTTTGCAATGACAGATGATAGCAATGACTGTAAGTTTTGTGATTATAAATCGGTATGTCGCAGGTCCACTTACGATAATGATCACATCGATTTAAAGCATCAAGACAAGACTTCCATCGGTGTTCGTAGCTTTAAGGGGGTAAGGGCTTATGACTAGAGGCGTGATGGATCAGCGGGACCGAAACAAAATAACGGATATTTTGGATCGCAACTTTCTCGTGGAAGCAGGAGCAGGATCTGGAAAAACAACGAGTTTAGTTGACCGCATGGTAAATTTAATTTACATAGATAGCTGTAACGTGGAAAATATCGTCGCTATTACTTTTACGAGAAAAGCGGCAGATGAACTGAAAACGAGATTTCAAAATAAATTAGAGAAAACGTGGAAAAAGGAAGACAATGCAGAAGTAAAACAAAGACTAGAACTGGCCATTCAAAACATGGAACGCTGTTTTCTAGGAACGGTTCATGCTTTCTGTGCTCGTCTATTAAGAGAGCGACCTGTGGAGGCTAACTTAGATATTACTTTTAAGGAACTAGAAGAAGAGGAAGACACTCTTGTGGCAGAAGAAGCTTGGTATACGTACCTAACAGCGCTTCAAGAAGAGAATGTATCCGTTTTAGAGAAGATTCGACATATCGGATTAGAAGAACATACGTTATTGGATCGTTTCCAATCTTTGAAAAATTATCCTGATGTAGAATGGGTCATGGAACATCAAAAAAAACCTGAGATGACAAGTTATGATGCATTTATCGCATTGTTAAAAGAAGCAAGTCGTTCGATCCCTGAACATATCGAAAAAGGACCTGACAACTTACAAAAAGCAATTCAAGAAGCGTTGCGAAAAGATACCTATTTAAAACGAAATAATAAGATGATGTTGGATATTTTTGACCTGTTTGATAAAAAAACAGCTTTCAATATTACGCAAAATAGATGGATTTCAAAAGAGGATAGCAAAGACTATAAAGAGAAAATTAAGATGTTTTTCGACGATCGTATTGCTCCATTTTTACAAGCATGGCGGGAGTACATTCATCCGATCATCATTGAATTTTTACAAGGTGCTTTACAGGTTTATGAGAGTATAAAAAAACAGCGTTCTCTCATGAATTTCCAAGACCTTTTAATCAACACAAGTCATCTATTAAAAGAAAACCCTGAAGTTCGAAAATATTTTCAACAAAAATATCAATGCTTGTTAGTGGATGAATTTCAAGATACGGATCCGATTCAAGCGGAGATGATGTTTTATTTAACAGGAGAGGATGTAACCGAGAAAGATTGGAGAAAGTGTATGCCGCTTCCAGGATCTTTGTTTGTTGTTGGAGATCCAAAGCAAGCGATTTATCGATTTAGAAGGGCAGATATAGACATTTACAATAAAGTGAAGGAGTTAATTAAGGAGCATGGTGGCGATGTATTGCAGCTGACGATGAACTTCCGAACTGTTGATACGGTTACTACTCGGTTAAATGAAATTTTTGTAGAACATCTTCCGGAACAAGAGTCGAAATATCAAGCAGCTTATCGCTCATTAAACGCCTATCATGAAGAGAAATCAGACAAACCGATAGGAATTAAACAACTTTCCATCCCTTCAGAATTTACGAAAAACCAACAAAACATTTTAGAAAAAGATGCAGAAAATATTTGTTTGTCGATTCAATCCTTTATGGAAGAAGGCCATGAACCACGAGAATGTATGATTATAACAAGATATAATGCTGGCATTGACGTTTATGCAAACGTACTTGAAGAAGCGGGGATACCCGTTAGTGTTAGTGGAGAAATGGAAATGGGGCGAACGCAAGCATTTAACGAACTCGTTCTATTGCTTCAAGTATTTGTCGATCCGACAGATTCTTTAGCAACTGTTGCGGCCCTTCGTAGCATTTATTTTGGGATAGCTGATGAACAGCTTTATCAATGGAAAAAAGCTGGTGGGAATTTTTCGATCTATAGTAAAACCCCTGGCCCATGGGATGATACGAATACTCACCCTGTTCAACATGCACTTTCAAAACTTCGAATGTTTAATAAATGGACAGTAATGTATTCGCCAGTGGTTACCATTGAAAAAATTTTAGAAGATATAGGGTTTTATCCTTTAATGTTGTCGCAAGGTTACGGGAAAAGAGAATATACACAGTTTTTGCAGCTTATCGAAGCGTTAAGGAAACAAGAGGATACTGGTAGAACATTATATAACGATGCGATACAGTGCATTAAAACAACGATGGAGTCGAAATCGAAAGTTGTGAATCTAGATGAAGATAGGAATGCTGTGCGAATCTTAAATATTCATAAAGCGAAAGGATTAGAAGCTCCTATTGTATTTTTAGCGAATCCTGGTAAAAAAACAAATAGCATTGATTATATTTCTTCTCATATTAAGCGGGAGGGACAAGCTTCAAAAGGTTATTTTAAATTCTCTAAAAAAGTAGGATACGCTTCTAAAACGATTGCTCAACCGAAAGAGTGGGAAAGTTTCAAAGAGGAAGAAGGAGCTTATTTGCTTCAAGAAGAAATTCGGATTATCTATGTTGCTGCTACAAGAGCAGAGAAAGGTTTAGTTATTAGTTGCTGCGATGGAAAAGATTCGAAAAATCCATGGCGAATGCTTCTAGACGGATTAGGAAAATTGGACGAAGCAAAGACGGAAGCAAATGAGCTTGAGAAAGAAACGACTTTAGAAACGATTACAAAATCACAATTGCATTCGGAAACAGCTCATCTTTCGGAATGGATGGACGAGAGTGCTACGACCTCTTTTGCAAAAATGAGTCCTACAGATGAAAAACCAGAAATATATACCTTGGGAATTGAGCGAGAAAAAGGTGGTGGTAAAGGTTGGGGATCAGCTATTCATGAGCTTTTCGAGAGGTATGTAAAAGGGGAACTTACTAGAGATAGGATTATTCAAAGTTTACGAAAACACGAATTATCCATTGATAGAGAAGAAGAAGTAAAAGACTTACTGGTCAACTTTGAACAGACATATTTATGGTTGGAATTACAAAAAGCAGATCAGCTTCTGACGGAAGTGCCGTTTTCTTTAGCCGTTCGTAAAGGTGATTCTTTGTATGATCTTGTCAAGCATCATAACATGGAGACCGTATACGTTTCAGGTATCATTGACCTCATTTACAAACATGAAGGAAAATGGAAGATCATCGATTTTAAAACAGATCGTCCGAAGGATATGAACGTTCTTCCTGAACTGACGAGATACTACAAAGGACAAATAGACATTTATACGCGAGTATGGGAGCATATGACTGGAGAAAAGGTGGATACTTCTCAACTTTATTATGTCACGCCTAATAAAGTCGTTACAGTTGAGGAATGAAGAGATAACATAAAAGATTTAAATGCCTAGGTATTTAAATTAGTAAGTAGGCATTATCGACAATTGTAATTAAATTGACAACAACAGCAAAGCTAGTTAAAATATAAAATAACGATTTAGAGGTGAATAGTATAGTAGGGAAGTGGTCACGATGTGATTCCTTCCAGAGATGAGAATAGCTGAGGAGAGTGAAAAAAATGAATGATGTAGAATTGAAACAAGGATATTTTGGTGAGTTTGGGGGTAGTTTTGTCCCTCCTGAATTAAAAGAAGTGCTAGATATGTTAGCAGAACAGTTCGAAAAATACAAAAATGATCCAGAGTTTATGGAAGAATTTAAATTTTATTTAAAAGAGTTTGTTGGAAGAGAAAATCCTCTTTCCTTTGCCCGAAACTTAACAGAAGAGTATGGTGGCGCTAAAATCTATTTAAAGCGAGAAGATTTAAACCATACGGGTGCTCACAAAATTAATAATGTTATAGGACAAATATTATTAGCCAAACGTATGGGGGCGAAAAGAATTATTGCGGAAACAGGTGCTGGTCAGCATGGTGTGGCAACGGCTACTGCTTGTTCGATGTTTGGCATGGATTGCACCATTTATATGGGGAAACTGGACACAGAAAGACAAGCGTTGAATGTATTCAGAATGGAATTATTAGGTGCAAAGATTGTCTCTGTAGATAAAGGACAAGGTAGATTAAAAGATGCTGTTGATGAGGCACTAGGTGATTTAGTTCAAAACTACGAAAATACGTTTTATTTACTTGGATCAGCCGTTGGTCCACATCCATTCCCGACGATGGTGAAACACTTTCAGTCAGTCATAAGTGAGGAATCTAAACGACAAATTTTAGAAAAAGAAGGGAAACTTCCAGATGCTGTGATTGCTGTCACTGGTGGTGGAAGCAATGCCATTGGAGCTTTTGCACATTATATCGATGAACCTTCTGTTCGATTAATTGGAGTCGAACCTGATAAAGCAGCGACCTTAACGCACGGGGTACCAGGAGTTATTCACGGTTTCAAATGTCTAGTTCTTCTTGATGAAGATGGAAATCCTCAACCTACGTATTCGATTGCTGCAGGCTTGGATTATCCAGGTATCGGGCCAGAACATAGTTACTTGAAAACGAGTGGCCGTGCGGAATATCATGCCGTTAATAAAGAAGAAGTCTTAGAGGCATTTCAACTTTTAGCTAAAAAAGAAGGAATTATTCCAGCATTGGAAAGTGCGCATGCGGTAGCTTATGCGAAAAAATTAGCTCCTCAGCTTTCGAAAGATCAAATCATCATTATCAATATTTCCGGACGTGGCGATAAAGATGTCCAACAAGCTTTTGATATGATTAAGAAATAAACGTACCGCACAATCACTTCGGAAAACTGATGAAGGTGATTGTGCGTTTTCTTATTTATTTTTATAGAAAAACAGCGTTGCAGCATAGGTATCTTTTAAGTTATTTATCTTTTTTAGCTTGTTTCAATGGCTTTACTGCAGGTCCTTCTAATATTTCTCCTGTATAGGAGAAGCGTGACCCGTGACATGGACAATCCCAAGATCTTTCTGCATCATTCCAAGAGGTATCGCAGCCCATATGGGGGCAAGTTGTCTCGACTAGGTGTAATTCTCCTTTAGAGTCTTTATAAGCACCTACTTTATTTCCATTGTAATGGACGATCGCTCCTTCATCTATTGAAAGTTGGTCCACATCCTTATTTGGACGATGAAGTTTCCCTCCTATAAACTCTTTTCCGACATCCATATTCTCTTTTAAAAAAGTTGCAGCATTTGTTTTCTTTTTTTCTGATCTCCTTGGATCAAACAAGTCAGAATATCGATTTTTCTTTCCCATCAATCTATCACTCAAAATCATAGCAGCTGCAACCCCATTACTCATTCCCCACTTTCCATAACCTGTAGCTACAAGTACATTGTCTTTTCCAGAGGAAATGGGACCAATGTAAGGTATATTATCAAGTGTTTTTAAATCTTGAGCAGACCAACGAAATGGAATGGCTTCCACTCCGAAATTTTCTTCTGTGTATTGTTTTAACCGTTCATAATGCTCAGTAGTTTTCCCGTAGTTCTTTCCAGATTTATGCCCTTCACCACCAACAAGGAGGAGTGATTCCCCAGTTTCAGATTTAGCGTAACGTAATGATCTGCTGGGATGATCAATGCTAAGGTACATGTCTCTTGGAGGATTTTTTCTTGTTTTAACGGCAAGGCAGTAAGATCTCTCCACATGAAGTCTTGAAAAATATAAACCGTCTTGATCGTTGAACGGAAAATGAGAACTAACAAGGACATAATTACTTTTAATCGTATGTCCCGCTGTTGTTTTAACGGAAGGGATATTCTTATCTTTTACATGAGATGCTCTTGTATGTTCAAAGATCCTTCCGCCATTTTTTAATATTGTAGGAATAAGCCCTGCGAAAAATTTTACAGGGTTGAATTGTAATTGGTCTCGCATCATTAAAGCTTTTACAACTCTAAAAGGTAAATCAGATCCAAGATTGACAATTCCCCCGTCGATCCCCAATGTTTTATAGGCTTTTTCTTCATCAATCAGTTTTGTTATATTTTTTTCGTTTGTCGTATATAATAGGGCATTTTCTGATGAAAGATCACATTCTATGTTTTGTTCTTTAACTGTTTTTCTAATAAAAGTTAGCGCTTCTTCATTAGCTTCATAGTATAATTTTGCGTTATTTTTTCCGAAATCATGGAGTAAATCTTGATAAATTGGTCCATGTTGTGAAGTTACTTTTGCAGTTGTATATCCAGTTGTCCCATCTAATATTTTTCCAGCTTCAATTAATGTGACTTTGATTCCTTGTTTTGCTAGAAGATAAGCGGAAGTTATTCCAGTTGTACCGGCACCAATTATGGTTACATCAGTGGAGATATGATCTTGTAAAATGGGAAATGAGTGGCGTTTATCGTTTTCATGCCATAATGATTTAGAATTCATTGGAATTTCCATAAGTTAAATCCTCCTTAAAGAATATAAAAGGACATGTACCCTTCATAGGTAGTTATAAACTTCTCCCCATTATGAAAAAGGATCGATGTAAAGCGTTTTTACTTAATTACTCTGTTTATTTCATACAATTAATGGGAACTTGTCTATATAACGATAACATGTCATTTCAAATATAACTGGGAGGTACCTTATGCATACGCAACAACAGTCTCGTCTATTAACACAAAAAGATATCAAAGATTCCGAATCCCTTCCGGATTGGTTTAATAAAGAGTACGATACGTTTCGACAAATCGTCACGAGAAAAGATTTCCCTTGCTACTTTGGTCAGAAGGGGGAGAACAAAGGGGAATTAAGGTATTCCTATATCACTCATCAAGACTGGTCGACACTTCCAGCCACACTTAGCGAGTTTTTAGGCTTATTTGACGCCCCTAAACTTACTAGACATGGTTTGTTTTTATTTGTTGAACCAGAGAAAGAAGAGAAAAGTATACAATATTATCGCGATTATTTTTGGGAGATTTTGCAATACCTTCATCATGAAGATCAATCATCATGGCCGAGTGACCAGCCGAAGGATCCTGAACATTATTTATGGGATTTTCATTTTCAAAAAGAACCAATTTTTGCTTTTGGAAATGCCCCTGCCTATAAGCAGCGAAAAACAAGAGACCTTGGAAATAGTCTCGTAATTGGTTTTCAACCTAGACGGATATTTCAAGGGTTAGAAGGAACAGAACCTGGCGGGGTGATGTCGAGAGAGAAAGTGAGAGAGCGTGTTGAAGTTTGGGATAATCTACCTACACATCCGGACATTAGTCACTACGGTGATCCGACCCATAATGAATGGAAGCAATTTTTTATTGGGGATGATGCAGAACCAATCGAGGGGAAATGCCCATTCCATGTGAAAAAATAAAGTCTTTAACAACTATTTATATAGAATTCCCTTTACGAACATGTATAAAGCATTTGTTCGTAAAGGGAATAATAAAGGATAAGCTTGTGTTAGCTAGTCATGGTAGGGAGAGACAGTTTAAACGTCGTTCCATTTCCTTCGACACTTTCCACCGTGATTTCTCCATCATGTGCTTCTAAGATTGATTTCACGATAGCTAATCCTAATCCAGTGCCACCAAGCTCTCTTGATCTGGACTTTTCGCCTCGATAAAAGTGATTGAAAATATGAGACAAATCTTCTTCGGGTATCCCTGGTCCATTATCAGAAATCACGATCACTAGTCTTTTTTCTTCAGTGCTTTCATACATACGAATACCAATTTCTGAAGCTCCGTATCTCACCGCATTATCCAATAGATTTGTAAAAACTTGTTCGATCCGCTTCTTATCAATATGAATAACGGAAGAGGGCACAGATTTTTTCACCAATAACTTTGTTTCTTTTTGATTAAGGTCTATTGCAAACTCTGTAAGAAGTTGATCAAAGTAATCCTTACTATTTACTAATACCTTTTCCATTGCTAGCTGATCTAAATCTATTTTTGAAAACTCAAAAAGATCTTCAATTAACCTGTTTAACTGTTCCGTTTTTGATAAGATCACTTGCAAATACCTTTTTTTCATTTCTTCGTTTTGAACAATGCCGTCATTGATTCCTTCTACATATCCTTTGATCGATTGGAGAGGGGTTCGTAAATCATGAGAAATAGTAGCAATTAATTCTTTCCTATTTTTTTCATACTGTTGTTGCTTATGAAGAGATTGTTTCAAGTGATCGCGCATGATGTTAAATCCTTTAATAAAGCGACCAATTTCATCGTTTTTTGTATAGTTAATCTCATAATTTAAATTGCCTTCGGTCATTTCTTCCGTCGCTGTGTAAATTTGTTTTAGCGGATTTAAAATAGTTCTTGAAATATATAGTGTCCAACCAATCATTAACGCTATTAAAACAAGCAAACCACTGCCAATACTAACAATAATGGTTGTAATAATTTTGTTGTACGATTGATTGGAGGTTAGGTCTAACGAATTTGATTTTATCTCAATATTGATGATGTCTCCATCTAATGTTTGAACTTGTGATTGTCGCATCGTGAACATAAAGTCTTCCTCATTACTTTCTTCTATCTCACTTGAATCAATCAATACATCATTATCTTGAGCGGTAATGATGATTTCGACATTATATGGCTCAATAATAGAGCCAATTTGATGGAAAAAAAGTTCCGGGTCATCCAGGTGTTGATAATTATCAATAATGACGTCATTGATATCAGATAAAACGTCGTCAATTTCTTCATTTTGCTCTTCATTTAGTTGATCAAGCTGATAAGAAAAAAAGGAGATAACTCCAAATGCTGTAATAATAGGTAAAATGACGATACTAAGAAATGCGATGATTAACCTTGTTTTTAACCCCATTACAAGGAACTCCCATCAAATTTATAACCGACACCCCATACGGTGACAATGTATTTTGGCTTGGAAGGATTTTCTTCAATTTTTTCTCTGATCTTTCTGATGTAGACAGTCACAGCACTTGTATCACCATAACTATCAAAACCCCAAATTTTATCGAATAATTGTTCTTTCGAAAAAACTTGGCCCATATTTTTAGCCATTAAGTGTAATAATTGAAATTCTTTTGCAGACAGATCAACTTTCTTTCCTGAAACAGTCACGATATATCCTTTTTCATCGATCATTAGTTTATCGAATGTGATGGTACTCGATGTTTCAGGTTTATTCATTTGCGAAAAATCTTTGTATCTGCGAAGCTGTGCTTTAATTCTTGCTACGAGCTCGCCTGGACTGAATGGTTTAGCAATGTAATCGTCAGCACCAATGCCAAGCCCTATTATTTTATCTGTTTCACTTTTTTTGGCACTCATCATAATGATTGGGACGTTGGAGGAAGTGCGAATCTCGCGACAAACGTCAATACCATTTAAGTGCGGTAGCATGACATCTAATACAACTAAAATAGGGTTCGCTTTATGAAATTGATCTAATCCATCTTTTCCATCTAGAGAGAGAATAACGTTGTATCCACTAGCATTTAAATAGTCTCTAACAAGTTCCCCAATTTCTTTTTCATCTTCTACAATTAAAATAGTATCTTCATTCATGCTAATCCCTCTCTTCGATCATTCGTAACTATCGTCAACAGGAAGCAATACTTCCCATCTGATTTATTTTTATTATACATCGCAACGAAAAAGAAAGGAAACCACCTAAAGCTGGTTTCCTTTTAAGTTTTTCTAAATTTACGCCGCTACATCTCTTTTATTAAACGTGAACCAAGAGATAAGGATGAAGAGAAAAAAGTAAACACTGAGTATGATGATGGAGAAAGCAAGAGTCATTCCTTCAATGATAGGTGTTCCAGCAACATATTGATATAAATTTGTGTTAGCGAATAAAATATATTTAGCCCAGTTATAGTCACTTAATACCATGACAAGCTGTTGACCTGTAAACATGAGGAACAACGAAAGTCCGATTGCGAGTGAACTACTTCTGAACACACTTGAAATCATAAACGCAAAGGTAACCATCATGATCATATCAATGCTGTTCAAGCCATAGAATGTTATGATTTGGACAAGCATGTTTCTTTCTATCACTTCACCACCTGAATAGACTAGATAAGGTAAGTTGATTCCATCAAATCCAAACAACATACTGCCAACTATGAGGGAAGAGACAAAGATAGTTAATAACATGATGATAGCAAAAATCAGAGTGGCAATATATTTAGAAATAAGAATTTTTGAACGTTTAACTGGTCGAATTAATAATAGTTTAATCGTACCTGTGGAAAATTCGGTTGCAACAATTCCAGCACTAATAACGATGACAAAAACGGATGCTAAAGCAGTGAAATCAGGAGAAGATAACATAAACCCCCATAATGTCTCATTTTCCACAGGTGGAATATCATTTTCAAGTCGATAATTATTGATCATGACATCTTCTTTTAATGGTTGAATGGCGCTACTTCCAACCATCGGCATGTTTTCATACTCTTCGATTTGTTCAAGTAGCTGCGCGTTTTCGATTTGTACTTGTTCTTCCCAATTAAGATTGACGTTTTCTGCTAATAAATACTTTGTTATTCCACCTGCGAAGATGACGATCATCAGAATTAATCCAATCATAATCCAAGTTCCTAATCGTTTGTATATTTTCATGTTTTCATTTTGGACTAAACGAAACATATTAAACATGTAGATCGCCCCCTGTTATTTGAATAAATTTTTCTTCTAACGATTTTTGTTCTCCGTGAATTCCAGTTAAGCTAAATCCATTATTGACGAACAGTTTTGCAAATGTCGTTATTTGGTCTTCACTAGTGTAGATGATGAGACGATGATCGATGATTTCTGCTTTTATTTTTGGATTGGTTTTTTTCACATAGCTTAATGCTTCTTTTAACGGTGATACGGTGAAGTTTACAGAAAGGTGTTGATTATCTTCTAACATGTTTTTAACCGTTTCTACACTAATTAACTTTCCATGATGGATGATACCAATGCGATCACACATTAACTGCATTTCTGATAGTAGGTGACTGGAAACAAAGACAGTGATGTTTTCTTCCACGGCTAATTTTCTAATGTACGTGCGAATTTCTCTAATTCCTGCAGGGTCAAGCCCGTTTGTTGGTTCATCTAATATCAAAACGGAAGGGGAGTGAAGCAAAGCCTGAGCCAATCCTAAACGTTGTCGCATACCGAGAGAATACGTTTTGACCTTTTCATGTATCCGCTTTTCAAGACCGACTAATTTTACAATTTCTTCGATTCTTTCTATTTTAATTTTTGGGATCATTCTAGAATAATGGATTAAGTTGTCGTACCCTGTTAAATATTTATACATTTCTGGGTTTTCGATGATACCTCCAACGTAAGCAATCGCTTTTTCAAAGTTTTTTTCGACACTATAACCATTAATTAAAACTTCTCCTTCTGTGATATTCATTAAGCCGACCATCATCCGAATTGTTGTTGTTTTTCCTGCTCCATTAGGTCCCAAAAATCCAAATACCTCTCCAGGATATAGATCTAACGATATTCCGTGAATGATTGTTGTCTTGCCAATTTGCTTTTTGAGATTTTTAATTTGTATGATTGGTTGCTTTTGCATTTTAATTCCTCCTCGTTACTTTCTATACTTGCATTATCACAAACAAAGCTTATTTTTCACTTATAAAGTTCTTATAAAAGTATTAAAAATATGTAGATGTAGATGTTTTATGAATGGTCATTAGATAAGCTAACATTCAATGAAAATGATGCATTCAATAGGGTGTTAAATAGTTATAGCCCCTAGGAATATCCTAAGGGCTAATGATAATTCTGTTTTTGTAATGATTTGATTTAATTTATGATCGAATATAAACAAAAACTCGTCACTCCATTACCTAGCTTCAAAAAGCTGTGGTTAATGAGCAACGAGTATTGAGAAAATTAATTGCAACCAGTGACTTTAGGATTGTACGGGGAAAACATGCCATTAGGATTTTGTTCCCAGACCCAAGCATGGAGAGCATAAGAACCAGGGAAAGGACCATCATCAAATTCTTGGCCAAATAAGGTTGGACGTTCGCCACCCGGTGCTAGGTATTCTGCAGCAACAAGTTTATATCCACCGTTTTTCTTTGGTTCATAAACAAGAACCTCAGGTTTAAGAGGGTCATGGAAGCCATTGAACAAAAGATCAGGATTTACTAGGTGGATGCCCATGTTAGGAACACAATGATAATCCGTTACATACCCATCATTAAACGCCACATCGATATTGTGGTATTTTGCCGTTGCTTGCCGAACGTCGGCTAGCTGTTTCGAAACATCGGAACCAAGCGAGTGTGCCCCAACGACAGAAGTACCTAATAGACTCAACAAAAAGATGATCAAAATGTTAAAAATAACAATTTTATTCTTGTTCATTTTAAGCCTCCTCATATTAATCATTGGATGTGTTATTTCATGTTCATGATTAAATCATTCTCATATAACTATTTAAGCAACACACACGTATAATTTTTGCTACCACTTCACCTCCAAGTTATTTATAATAGATACAACAAAACAATTGTTTATAAAACTTTGTGAACTTTTCCAATCAGTGTTTATAAAGCTCCCTATTATAGCTTCTTTTGTTGGCAGCCTCCTTTCCTTATCTTTTCAGTTTATTTTACATAAAATAGCGTTCCTACATCGTTCCTTCCATCTATTTGCGATTACATTCACCATTTTTTCTCATGCATACTGTTCTAATTAATTGAATAATGGAGGGCTGAAAAGTGAAGGGGTATAAAATCCTAATGCTTGGGACATTTCAATGTTTTTATAAAAACGAGCCTTTTAATAAAGTTCCAACAGGTAAAGTTCAATTATTGTTGGCTTATTTATTCCTTCATGCAGACTTACCATTAAACAGAAAACAACTGGCATTCAAATTCTGGCCAGATACAACAGAACAACAGGCATTAACAAATCTTCGTAAATTAATTTTTCACATTAAAAAGATCGTTCCTCATGCAGACAATCATTTAGGTTTAAATAATGGATATATTATTTGGCATTCATTAAATCAATTAGACATAGATGTGTTTCATTTTGAAAGTTTAACCTCTAGTCATCGTGTTACGGATTTGATACAGGCGGTTAACTATTACCATGGAGACTTCCTTCCGGGATTAGAAGAAGAATGGGTTGAAGAGAGACGTGACACGTTGAAATTACGTTATACAAATGCATTACAAAAACTTATGAACATTCATGAGATGAATAGAGATTTTGATCAAGCGCTCCTTTTCGCCTTTCGACTATTATATTTAGATACACTATCTGAGTCATTTCATTTAAATATCATCCGTCTCCATATATTAAAAGGTGATATAGAAAAGGCAAAAAAACAGTTTAATAACCTAAAAAAAGTATTACGAAGTGAACTTGATCTAGAGCCTTCTTCAGACACGATAACCATTTATGACCAACTTATTTCTCAACATTCTAATAGAGTTCCGTTTGATAAACAATATATTCCTATGATTGGGCGAAAAAAAGAATGGCAGTTTCTTATAGAAAGTTGGGAAAAGGCAAAAGAGAATAACAGTCTCCTAACGTTAGTTAAGGGAGAAGCGGGAATTGGAAAATCTCGACTATTGGAAGAGTTTTCTGTATGGGCTCTCAGTCAAGGGATCCCATTGATTTCTATTCAATGTTTTGCGATGGATGAGGGGGTTCCTTATGAACCTTTTATTTCTTATCTTGAGAAAGAAAACATGGACACTTTAGATCAAGACCATTTAGTAGATCTATCTCGAATGATGCCAATAATTAAACAACGGTATCCAACTTTAAAGAAACCGACAGAACTACAAGAGAACTGGTCACTTCGTAGTTGGTATCATGCCGCAGATCATGCACTGTTTAAAGATAAATCAGCTATACTGATTTTAGATAATATCCAATGGATAGACAAAGAATCTTTAAATTTAATAGAAGCATTAATGTGTAAAAAACGACTTAATCCTTTATTGATAATAACGACTCTTCGATTAAATGAAAAGAAACATACAGATCTCGATCAAGTTATCGATAAGTTGAATATGAATCAAAAGGTACGTTCTATTCAGGTGGCTCCTTTCACTAAATCAGAAACGGAACGTTTAGTAAAAATATTTCATAAACAACCTAAAATTAGTACATCAAGGATTCATAAGTATAGTGACGGAAACCCATTATTCATTCAGGAAATTATTAAACATACTGATGAAGACGAATCGAGAAATGAACTGAATGCTACAATTCTTACGATGATGAGGCAAAGACTGGATAAACTACCTTTAGAGCAACTAGAACTTTGCAATTATTTATCTGTTATTGGAAAACCAATCTCGTTATCTTTTCTCAGCAATCTAAATGATAACAAAGATAAAACACTTCATCTATTAATGGATTTATTGAAAAGACGTATCCTCAAAAAAAATAAAAATGATAGGATCGATTTTTATCATGATCGAATGAGAGAGGCAGCAGACCTTAAAATTAGTGATTCAACTACGTTACTCATTCATGCAAAAGTTGCAAAAGTGATGGTCGAAAGTTCGAGTAATTCAATAGCATCTTCTGAAATAGCTTTCCATTTTGAAAAAGGTGGATATGAAAAAGAGGCTATTCCTTATTATATTCAAGCACTTATGGAAGCAAAAGACATGTATGCGCATGATAAAGTCATCACCTATTGCCATAAGCTTTTACGTTTCATTCCTTTGGAGAAGCAAACAGATACCCTTTCTATGTTAGCCAATGCTTATCGAATGTCTGGTAAATGGAGAGAGGCTGAAAAAGCATACAGAAAATGGTTAGATCAATTTAGCTCTTTTGTTTCTTTGGAACAAAAGGGCAGACATGAAGTGCAATTAGCCGAGTGCTTGAGGCTTCAAGGGAAATATCAAGACACACTTGAATTATTACATCAATCCCTTTATATATTTGAAACATTAAGTGAAATGAGAGGGCTGGTTGAGGTTACAGGGAATTTAGGAATGGTCTATCAATACTTAGGCGATGACAATAAAGCGTTAGACTATTTGCAAAGAAGCATTAACTTGGCGAAAGGAACTGAACAAGAAGGGAAATATACTGGAATATTGGGAAATTTGTACTTTGAAAAGGGACAATATCCGGAAGCCATGGTCCTCTTTAACGAAACCATTCGTCTTGCTAATAAACATGATCATCGATCGTCTTTAGCTAAAGCATTTGCTGGAAAAGGACTTACTTATATTGAGATGGAAGAACTTCATCTTGCCTTTCAATCGATAAATGAAAGAGTCCAAGTTAGCCGAGCCTTAAAAGAGCGAATGGGAATTGCAACTTCCCTAGGTCTCTTAGGGAAAGTGTACATGAAAGCAGGTTACCTTCAAGAGGCGAAGACATGTTTAACTCATAATCTGCAAGAAGCATTAATTATTGGAGATAAGCGAACAGTTGCTATTACTCTAGGACTTCTAGGACATACAATAGGAAAACTTAAGGAAATGGATCTCGCCTTATGGATGTTAACTCATTCAATTAACATAGCAAAATCATTAAACATCCCATTTTTTCTATGCGATAACTTATATTACTTGGGTTATTTATACGTGAAAAATACTGACAGGGGCAATGCTCACATGTATTTAAAACAATCATTAGAATTAGCTGTAAAATACAAACGACATCAGCGAATATGTTCTATTCAAAGGCTTATGATTCAAATTGACTGGGAACATAAAAAGATTAACAGCTCTTTTGCAATCTTACGTTTAAATGAATTATTTACAAACTCAATATCTTTAAGAGAACAAATATATATTCATTATCTTATTGTGAGAATAGGTGGTATAAATGAAAACATACGTGAAATAAATGAAAGCAGGGAGAAAGCACACTCGATTTTGAAAACGTTATTTCATCAATCGTCTTTTCCTTTTTATAAGCAGTGGGAGAGTAAATTTGGTTTTACATTAAAAGGAGAAGTAATAAAGGCACCGAAAATTCCTAAGGAAGGAAAAGTCCCTATTCTTCCAGTTAGTAAATTGAAAGAGTTGATTAAACGTATATAATAAGACTATTAGCTATTTTTGTTAGATATTGTAGCGGATATACAGAATATATTTGGGAGGGGTATTATGGTCAACCTTGCATTGATAGGAGCATGGCACGTTCATACGGAAGGGTTTGTTGAGGATGCGTTGCTTACAGGGGTAGCGAAATTGAAAGTTGTTTGGGATGATGATGAAGCGAGAGGTAAAGCGTTTGCGAAACGTTTTGGCGTTCCTTTTGAAAAAGATTTAGACACCGTACTAAATGACAAAGAAGTAGATGCTGTTATCGTCGAATGTGCAACGACAACACATACAGATATAATCATCCAATGTGCGAATGCGAAGAAAGATATTTTTTCTGATAAAGCATTGGCTCTAACGGTGGAAGATTGTAAAAAGATCGAAGCTGCTGTCGACAAAAATCACGTGACTTTCGCCGTATCGCTTGAATCGAAAGTTATTGGAGCATATCGATATGCAAAACAACTTGTTGATGAGGGAACGATAGGGAAAATTTCTGCGATGTACTTTAGACGAGCTCATCAAGCAGCATTGAATAAAAATATGTTGCCTAGTTATTGGTTCGACGCTTCTCAAACAGGCGGAGGAGCTACGTTGGACTTGGGATGTCATGGACTATACCTTTTACCGTACTTTTGCGGGACCCCAAAGAAGGTAACTTGTTTAATGAATGAAATATATGGAACAGGAAGCGATGAAAATTCGACAACGGTCATTGAATTTGAGGATGGGGCAATAGGTACTGCGCACACATCTTTTGTAGCATCTCAATTAGGAAATGTATTTGAAATTATTGGGACAGAGGGAACGATACTCATATTCGGTGAATCGGACGACAATTTCAAAGTGTGGTTACAATCAAAACAGCTACCAGGTCACGAGGAATTAACCCTCATCCCTAGAGAGGACGTTCCAGATTCTGAGGCCATGCCAAGTGCTCAATTCGTTAGATTTATCTCTTCCAAAGAAGAAGGGGATTTAGCGGAATTTGATATGAATGCGGCAATTTCGTTAACTCGTTTGATCGAGTGTGCCTATGAATCATCAAGAGAAGGGAAAACAGTTCTTTATGGTACAATATGATATTATCATATTTTCTCGTTTCTGATTGTGATATAATGCTACGTATTCGTATTCGACAACTGCATCTAAATCCGAATAACTTTCGGGAGAGGTTCTAGCTCACACCCTCTATAAAAAACTAAGGAACTTTTTACTTCACCATATCCTTAGGGGTATGGTGTTTTTTGATGTGAAAAGATAAATAACATAGGGTTTTGGACATAAAGGAGTAGAGACTAATGAAGAAAGAAAAAGCACTGGTCGTTTTCAGTGGTGGACAAGATAGCACGACGTGTCTGTTTTGGGCGTTGGATAAGTTCAAAGAAGTCGAAGCCGTGACGTTTGACTATAATCAGCGTCATCAATTAGAAATTAACATTGCGCAAGATATAGCAAAAGAATTAGGTGTAAAAAATACGCTGTTAAATATGTCCTTGTTGAATCAATTATCTCCTAGTGCACTGACGAGAGAAGACATTAATATCGAAGAAAAAGATGGAGAACTTCCGTCAACTTTTGTGGAAGGACGGAATCATTTATTTTTGTCATTTGCAGCGATTTTAGCGAAACAAATTGGAGCTAAACACATTATTACAGGAGTGTGTGAAACAGACTTTAGTGGATATCCAGATTGTCGAGATATATTTGTGAAATCGTTGAATGTATCTCTGAATTTGGCGATGGACGATACGTTTGTTATAGATACACCATTAATGTGGCTTGATAAAGCAGAAACGTGGAAGTTAGCAGACGAGCTAGGTGCTTTTCGGTTTGTTCGGGAAAGGACACTGACTTGTTACAACGGGATTATTGCTGATGGTTGTGGAGAGTGTCCAGCCTGTATTTTACGCAAAAAAGGATTGGATAAGTATTTGAAAGAGAAGGGTGAATAATGATGTACGATTTTAAAATTGTCGAGAATTTAGAAAAAATAAATGAAGATATTCAGAAGGAACAATTAAAATATCATTCCAAAAGAGTGATGGTAAGCAAAGAATTTACATTTGATGCAGCACACCATTTGCATTGTTACGAAGGAAAGTGTAAGAACTTACATGGTCATACGTATAAAGTTATTTTTGGGATAAGTGGCTTTGTTGATTCTATTGGATTAATGATTGATTTTGGTGATATTAAAGAGATTTGGAAAAATGAAATAGAAGTCCATCTTGACCATCGCTATATTAACGAAACGCTTCCTCCTATGAACACAACAGCAGAAAATATGGTCGTTTGGATTTACGAAAAAATGTCTGAGTCTTTAGTGCACAATCAAACGATGAGTGTTGATCAAGGAGCAAGAGTAGAATTTGTAAGGTTGTTTGAAACACCAACGAGTTATGCAGAGGCGAGACGGGAGTGGATGGAAGTTGAGTAATTCAATCCCGGTATTAGAAATTTTCGGACCGACTATTCAAGGAGAAGGGATGGTAATCGGTAAAAAAACGATGTTTGTGCGAACCGCTGGTTGTGACTATTCATGTGAGTGGTGTGACTCGGCTTTTACGTGGGATGGAAGTGCGAAAGAAGAGATCGTTCAAATGAAAGCAGAGGAGGTTTGGGATGAGTTAAACAATCTTGCTCATGGTAACTTCTCACATGTGACGATTTCAGGAGGGAATCCAGCGTTGTTAAAAAACCTTAAGCAACTGATCACGATATTTAACGAAAACAACGTAGACGTTGCGATCGAAACGCAAGGAAGTGTCTGGCAAGATTGGTTCCTTGATGTAAATGATTTAACGATTTCTCCTAAACCTCCTAGTTCAAAAATGAAAACAAATTACGATGCTCTTGACTCTATTATTACACGATTAACTGAAGAAGGAAGACAACAACATACAAGTTTAAAAGTTGTCGTATTTGATGAGGTTGATTTTGCGTATGCAAAAGAGATAACGAAACGATATCCGCACATTTCGTTTTATTTACAAGTTGGAAACGAAGATATCGATACGACAAATAATCAATTATTAGCGGAAGATTTATTTAAGAAATATCAATGGTTGATTGATAGAACACTTGATGATGAGGAACTTAACGATGCGAGAGTTCTGCCTCAATTACACACATTGTTGTGGGGGAATAAGAGAGGTGTATGATTTCCTTTGGAAGTCAGAGGAGACCAAAACTTTCTAAGATAGATTCAGGTGGGCATTAAAAACGTTGATCATAGAACCGAAGTTGTTTCATATCAACTAATAGGGGTGATGGCATGAATATAAACAACGTCTTATTTGTTAGTCCGATGTACAAGGAATTAGAAGCGATTGTTAATAGAAAAGAAGGTGTAGAAAATAAACAGTTTCGCTTTATCTCAGAGGATAAAGTTTCAGCTGAGGATTATTTATGGGCAGATGTCTTCGTATCGTTTAAGCGACCAGGAAATTTTGATTTTGGGAATATTAAATGGGTTCACTCACTAGGAGCTGGGGTAGATAAGCTTTTGAGAGACGCTCCATGGAAAGACGATGTTCTACTAACGAGAACGATAAGTTCTTTTGGTCAAAAAATTAGCGAATACTGTTTAAGTTATCTATTACGAGATGTGCAGAACCATTATACATATGATCATCAGAAGCAAAATAAAGAGTGGAAAATGGTTGCTCCTATTCCGTTAAACGAAAAGAAGGCTGTCGTTTTTGGCACGGGAGTTATCGGACAAGAGGTAGCAAGAACGCTGTCATTCTTTGGTGTGAAAGTGTATGGTATATCATTAAGTGGAACATCAAAAGAGTATTTTACAGAAGTGTTTTTGTCTAACTCGGACTATCATCATGTTTTGCAAGATACGGATTATCTTATAAATACGATGCCTTTAACAGAGGATACGAAGTTGATGATCGATGAGGAGGTTCTTCATTCATGTAATGACGTCCTATTTATTAATGTAGGACGAGGAGAGTCAGTGAAAAATCAAGCATTGATTCATTCATTGGCTAAAGGGCATGTGAAGTGGGCAATTTTAGATGTTTTTCAAGAAGAACCTCTTCCAGAAAGTGATCTTTTTTGGACACATCCGAAAGTCACTGTCACACCTCATATTTCAGCGATCACTACTGCAGAAGAAGGAATCGATTGTTTTTTAGAAACGTTCGATAAGCTGGAGCAGAACGAGGTGCTCCTTAATAAAGTGGATCTTGCTAAAGGTTTTTAACGCATTCCCTTTGAAGCGCATTGGCGTTCAAGAATGATATATGGTAGTATCTAGAAGAATAATGAATGAGGAAGTGAGCGCAAGTGATTAAAATTACAATACCTAAACCAGATCTTACTATTTTCAAAAAAGTAGATCCAGAAGCTAGCAATATTTACGGTTTCACGGATTTCCATCAAATTACGAGAGAAAAAGGTGGCATTTTTATGTTTTATAATGCCGACAATGAGCTCTTGTTTGTTGGGAAAGCAAGAAAGATCAGACAGCGAATAAAAAAGCACTTTGAAGATAACGTCTCAGTTATGAAAAACCATCGAAACGAAGTAACTAAAATCGAAGTGTGCATCGTAGATGATCCAATGGAGAGAGAAATTTACGAAACGTATATTGTGAATACGCTGAAAGCGAAATACAATGTAGATAAAGTATTTTTTCAGTAAAATATATATTGAAAGCAATAAGCCGATTATTTAAATGGCGCTTATTGCTTTTTTTATTGCCGTAAATCTTTTTAAAGTTGGAAATAAAAATAAGTTTTTAAGGAAAATGTGTTACTTTTGACATGTTGCTTCGTCTAACGGGATAAGGGAGGAAAGAATATGGAAGACTTCGAGAGGGTTTATAGAACAGAAAGTGATCGTATCTACTCTTATATTCGTATGCTTGTAAAAGACGAGACACTTGCTGAAGATTTAACTCAGGATACATTTGTCAAAGCATTTCAAGGTCAAAGTCATTTTCGCCATGAATCCCAAACGACGACATGGTTAATTCGAATTGCTCGAAATGTAACGATTGATTATTTACGAAAGCGAAAGCCGTTTCTCCTTTTTTCATTAGAAACCGGTATTCACTTGGAAAGCAAAGAACATGTGGAACGTTCAGTCGTTGCTGATGAAGAAGCGCAGGAATTATATAAAAAGATATCCAAATTGAAACGATCGTATCGAGAAGTGGTTATGTTAAGGAAAATTCATGAACTGTCCATCGCCGAAACTGCCGATACGCTCGAATGGTCGGAAGCAAAAGTAAAGATGACACTTAAAAGAGCACTCGAAAAGTTACAAGTTAATTATGGATCGGAGGAGGTTTTTCAAGATGAAAACAAATCTTAAGTGGACAAAACTCCGTCGTTTTAACCGGTCAGAAGAAGCAAAAGAAGAAACGTTTCAAAAAATTCAAAATCGACTTCGTGAACCGAACACATCTTCAAGGAAGAAATCTTTTTGGCAACCAGTCGTTACAATTGTTGCATTATGTATCCTTGTAATCCTTGTTACTTCTGAATTCTTAAATAGCGATGGAAGTCAGAAGAGAGCTTTTTTGGAAGAAGGAACTCCCATCGATCATTTAGCATTAGAAAGAGGAACGGATGAACAGGAATGGTTATTGGAAAGATATACAGATGAAACGCTTGAAATTCGTCATCAAGAGCAAATCGATGAATTCACGGAACTAGCGGCAGGAGAACATTCCATTGTGGATCATGATATTGACAGTGACTTTCAAGTATTAATTACCAAAACGAATGAAGAAAAAAATTTATTGAATTTTGAATTCCAACGAGAGGTTACTTACGTATCGGTTTCTGGAGAATCAGAAGTCTATCAATTAAGTCATGAAGTAGGAGATCGTTTATTATCTTGGTATTCTTTTTGGCCTAGTATGACGATTACTGAAGTAGAATTTTCTCCATTCGAAGGTGATGATCAAAGCACTTGGGTGGAAGGGGAAGAAGAGGAGTCGATAATCATTGAAGATGAGGAATGGCTTGAACGTTTCCAAGACTTAGTGGAGAAGGACTTGCCAGAACGAGTCGACGAACGATTATCTCGCGAACGATTTTTTATGAGTCTTGGATATCAAGAACGCGATGGTGGAAATTTATCTTTCAACTTAGATATTCGTGAAGACGATGTTCTCATTTCAACGGATGTTAATCAACAGCGTGGAGAGACCTTTCGTTATGATAGTGAAATGAAGGAATTGTTTGACGAAATCTTAGAAGCAAGTACTCCCTGATGGGTACTTGCTCTTTATTATTTCATTCAGGTGCATAAAAAACGACTAGATACTATCTAGCCGCTTTTTGAGAATTATTTATATTAAATGTCACTATGGAAAAGAAAAATTAGTAAACTTTATCACCATTAAAGATGGAATTCTTTACGATGACATAATCAACTTGACGAATATGTTCTAACTTATTTCCACCAGCATAAGAAATGGCTGATTGAAGATCTTGTTCCATTTCTTTTAACGTATCTACTAAAGAACCTTTATGTTCAACAAATACTTTTTTGCCTTCCACGTTTCTTTTTTCACCTTTTTGGAATTCAGAAGCAGATCCAAAGTACTCTTTAAAACGTTTCCCTTCTTTTTCAACCGTTTCTCCAGGGGATTCGTCGTGCCCTGCAAATAACGAACCAATCATAACCATGGTAGCACCAAATCGAACAGATTTAGCTACGTCGCCATGAGTACGGATTCCTCCGTCAGCAATAATTGGTTTACTTGCAGCTTTCGCACACCAACGAAGAGCAGCTAATTGCCAACCACCTGTGCCAAATCCGGTCTTCAATTTTGTGATGCATACTTTCCCTGGACCAATACCTACTTTTGTTGCATCTGCACCAGCTCGTTCTAATTCTCTAACAGCTTCTGGTGTCCCTACGTTTCCTGCGATAAGAAAACTCTCAGGCAAGACTTTTTTGATATAGCGTATCATTTCGATGACTTCATTAGAATGTCCGTGAGCAATATCTATCGTAATGTAGTCTGGGTAGAGACCATCATCGGCTAATTGTTGTACGAATTTATATTCATCTTCTTTTACTCCAACACTAATAGAAGAGTATAAGAACCTTGCGTTCATGTCTTTAATGAAAGAGAGTCTTTTTTCTGGTTCAAAACGGTGCATAATGTAAAAGTAATTATTTTCAGCTAAAAATATCGCGATTTTTTCATCAACAATCGTCTGCATATTAGCAGGTACGACTGGTAATTTAAATGTGCGTCCTCCTAAAGTGACCGAAGTATCACATTCAGATCTGCTTTTTACGATACACTTTGCTGGAACCAGTTGGATGTCTTCATAATCAAATGCATTATCCATGATATCACTCCTAAAAACGAATATTAGATTCATTTTGTTTTTTTAATGTTCGTCCATAGGATAATTTACATCATTTTGATGCTCTTGTCAAAGTTTTTGTTGCTAAATTAGCAAGTATGACGTTTACTTAAACAACATAGTCAATTAATAAGTTCTTAACAAAGGATTGTTATAATAAGGTTATCTTAAAATGGAGGTGTATAAAATGGATGTACGTGCGATGTTTATTGATATGGATGGAACGTTACTAACGACTTCAAACGAAATATCTAAACGAAATAGAGAAGCAATTTACAGTCTTATTAATCAAGGTGTAAAAGTGTTTCTTGCTACTGGGAGACAATATGAAATTACTGCCCCATATCACCGATCGCTAAGTTTAAAAACACCGATGATTTGTTTAAACGGAGCATCGATTCATGATGGACGAACAGGGAAAGCGATCCAAACAAAACCAGTCGTTTTAGATAACAAACGGTTACATCATCTTACGAGTGATGATTCATGTAATGTTATCATTCATGCAGCGGATGGTCTTTATTGTAAGCGATCAAATGCAGAAATTGATGAATGGACAAGAGAAGGGCAAATTCCTCCTCGATATATTGGTGATTTAAGAAAGGCGACTTATCAAGACGTATTAAAATACAGTATTCGTACAGAGAAAAAAAGCTCAGACTATTCGACATTGTTTTCAGATGCAACGGATGTGATAAACTGGGATGATGGTTTTGAGATGGTTGCTCGAGGAGTATCAAAATGGTCAGCTATTCAAACACTTTTACGTGCTTATCGAATATCTCCAAAAGAAGTAGTAACAATGGGGGACGGACCTAATGATGTTCAAATGCTTTCTAGAGCAGGTAAAGGAGTTGCTATGGGTAATGCATCAACCTTTGTTAAAGCGAAAGCAGATTTTGTAACGAGTCATCATGAAGAGGACGGGCTGGCTGAATTTATAGAACAACATGTTATTCGGTCATTTGCAGTGTAATGTGTTTAGAGTTAGTAACTGAATAAAGCATGTACCTAACCCGAATCGACAAGGCGATTCGGATTTTTGTGTGAAAAATGATAGTGCACATCATTAAATGTTATGCTTATGAAAGAGTGTTATTCGAAAAGGAGTTGAAATAAGATGAGATATGTTAAATCGCAAATGAAACAATTAATTAAAGAAAATGAAGCGCTACAAAAGCAGTTAAAAGTACTTATGAAAGAACACGACTTGGAGAAACCTTACGCAATGAAGGCATTGTATCATGCCGAAGTGACTGAAGGTGGGAAGTATCAGTTGGCTTATCAAGCATTAGAGAAATAACGAACGCACGATATTACCCTTGGTCATTTTCATTCCCCCTACATTTGTTTGAGTCACTCCTTGTTACGTTCGTCGCGAATGTGAAGGTGTTTTTGTCACCAATCCTTAATGAGTGCATCAAAACAAGTTTTGCTTAACCCTTGAATATATTGGCTTCATTTTTTCGAGTCTTGTATCCTTTTATTTATAATGATAATTTCATAATTGAACTACCCGCCACTTCATTGCTCTTGCGAACTATTTGAAGTGGGGGATTCCTAAGAACACCTTCGTAACCGAAAGTTTTGATTAGGCTATCCCCGTCGCACCGACGGTTAGAAGCCTTATAGCTTCGTTTTTAAGATTTAATCCTGCGTTCTTATCGCGGTCGTGATGCACACCACAAACACACGTCCACTCCCGCAAATTCAAATCTTTCACGTCTTTGTTTTTATAGCCACAATTGGAACATCGTTGGGAGCTAGGGAAGGTTTTACTCACTTCCACCACCGTCTTCCCGTACCATTCAGCTTTATATTTCAACATGGTCTTGAATTGGAACCAAGATACGTCAGCGATGGATTTAGCTGTTTTCTTATTTTTCATCATGTTCGATACTTGCAGACTCTCCACTCCGATAATATCGTGATTTTTGATAATATCCGTCGAAGTCTTATGCAAGAAATCTGTCCGCTTGTTTTCCATCTTTTCGTGCATTCGAGCGACCTTGATTCGTTGCTTATTCCAGTTGCTAGAACCGATGACTCGCCTTGATAGAATCTGTTGAGCCTTTGCTAACTTTTGTTCTAACGACTTGAAATAACGATTGTTTTTGTATCTTGTTCCATCTGCAAGGATAGCGAAGTCTTTTAGTCCTAAGTCAACGCCTGTACTGGCGTTTGTCTTCGGCATGTCAACGACGTCTGTTTCAGCTAAGATCGACACAAAGTACTTACCGCTTGGATTGCGTCGTATGGTCGCATTGATGATTCGTCCATCCACGTCACGACTTTTAGCAAACCGAACAAGACCAAGCTTCGGCAACTTGATGTGTTTACTTGAAACAGCGATATTTCCATTGGTTTGCTTTGTGGTATAGGACTGTACCTTGTTCTTTTTACTTTTAAATGTAGGGGCTTTGGTTTGTTTTTTATAATACCGTTGGTAAGAATCAGCGAGGTTTTCAACGGATTTTTGCAGGGAAATACTATCCACTTCTTTTAAGAAAGGATACTGCTCTTTTAACTGGCGAACCGCTTTAATCGAGTCGTATTTGTTGAAAAACTCCCCTTTCCAGTTATTTGAAGGTAGCTGACCGTTTTGCACCATGTCTTCGACGATGTACCAGTAAGCGTCTTTTTGCTTCTGCTTACCGAGGAAGAAATTGAACACAAATCTAGAACAACCGAGCGTTTTATGAATGAGATCGACCTGTTTTTGGTTAGGAAAAAGACGAAATTTGAACGCTTTTTTTACGAACATGACATCACCTCATTTCACAAGAACGTTTGTTCTAATTATATCATGAGGTGAGTGGCTATCGCCAATCGCCATTCATCTCCCCCTTATCACTGGGCTAAAAGCCCTTCTCGCGATGGAAGAGGGAGTCTTCTGTCGGAAAACGATAAAAAATGCCTTCCTATTTTTCGTCATATTTATGATACAATAAATTCGATAATGAATTGTACTTGATTTATGACGGAATTAAAATTTGAAATGAGATTAAAAAGGTAAAGGTGATAGGTATGGGACATTCAAAAAGATGGGAATGCTATCGTTTTATTTGCGATTATGAAGAGAAGCATGAAGCTATAGATAATAAGAAAAACTCACAATTAGACAAGGCAAAGGTTGAATTTTTCCTATTTGAACATAGAGGACAGGAGCTAAAAAATCAATCGATTTATTTAGATAAAAATAAGTATATGGAATGGTTTATTAGATAAAACCTTTTGAATATTTCCTAAAAGAGTTTTAGATACAATTACTCTTTCCTCCATAGAGGAAGGGTTTTTTTGCGTGATTCTCGAGTTTCCTGAGTTCGTCGGTTTAAATCAAATAGAGGAGTGGAAAATATACATTATAATGTAAAGGGGATGAACGATGTGTTATTGAAAAATGGTAAAGGGATTTTTTTGGAACGAAAGATAATCAGATTAATTCACGTATCTCCATTCTACATTGGAGTCATTAAGACATGATATATTTAGCTGCCGTTACTTGTCTATTATGGGTGCTTGTCCTTATTGATGCATCTCTTGGAATGAAAAAGATGCCACGGCTAGAAAAAATTCATATGCGAGATTCCTTGAAAGGAGATTCTCCATTAGTATCTGTGATTGTTGCAGCAAAAGATGAAGAAACGAAAATCGAAGAAAGTTTACGATCGCAATTCTCTCAAATCTATCCAAGGATTGAATGGATTGTTGTGAATGACCGTTCGGATGATGCAACAGGCAAAATTATCGATCAGTTATCGTTAGAAGAGTCTAGAATGAGATCGATCCACATTAAAAAACTGGAAAAAGGATGGTTAGGTAAAAACCATGCCCTTTATCAAGGTTATCTTGCTTCAAAAGGAGACTATCTTTTGTTTACAGATGCTGATGTGATGTTTCACCAGGATACACTTGGAAAAGCAGTTTCTTATGTGTTGGATTATAAGGTTGACCATTTAACGTTAGCACCAAAAATGGACGTTAAAAGTTATTGGACCAATGCTTTTGTAAGTTTCTTTATGTTTGGTTTTTCATATTTCAAACGGCCTTGGAAAACGAACGATGATAAAAGTAATCACGCTCTCGGAATTGGTGCATTTAACTTAATAAAAAAGGATGTTTATGAAGAGATTGGTACACATAAACAAATAAGAATAAGACCAGATGACGACTTGATGCTCGGTGTAGCTATTAAAAAAAGCGGGAAGAAACAACGAGTTGCTATGGCTTTATCACATCTGAAAGTGGAGTGGTATCCTTCTTTAAAAGAAGCGTTGATCGGTTTAGAGAAAAATACGTTTGCTGGATTATATTATAGTTATTTTATGGTTTTCTTATCTATTTTCGGTATTTTCTTTTCTCAACTTTGGCCTTTTATTGCTTTATTTGTTACTGATGGAACAACACGATTATTAAACTTATTAGTAATTATATTGATTTTTCTAGTCTATTTGCAAACGTCATTTAGCAAAGTGAAGGAATCTACTAAAACCTTTGCTGTTTTCCCGGTCACATCGGTTCTATTTATGTACAGTATCATTCGAGCAATGGTATTAACGACAGTTCGTGGAGGAATTGTATGGAGAGGAACCTTTTACCCATTATCGTTGTTGAAAAATAAAAAAATGATGAAATAGTGGAGGAGTACCTCCATTATTTTTTGATTCCAATTGGATATTTATGTTTATATTCTTAAAAAGTATAATTAAACGTTAAGGGAGTGTGGAAAGAAAATATTTCTGACTTAAGCAATAATTATCTAGAATAATTATATTTTTTTATGTGATATAGAGAAGTTTATCCATAACTCAAACGTCTTCGAAAGATAAGTGCTATAATTGAAAAAGTGTCATCTTCATTATCCAATAAAAAGTCTAAAACAAATCAAGATAATAAGTATAAATGGAATAGGAAAAGGAAGGTCGTTTATGGCAGAACAAAACATTACTAGATTAAATATCAATGGGAAAGAACTCATTCTTATTGGGACTGCTCATGTATCTAAACATAGTGCGGAGCAAGTAAAGGAAGTTATTGAAGCAGAAAATCCTGACACCGTCTGTGTGGAACTAGATGAGCAAAGATATAAGGCTGTGACGGATGGTAATCAATGGAAAGATATGGATATTTTTAAAGTGATTAAAGAGAAGAAAGCTTCTTTACTTTTAATGAATTTACTTATATCCTCGTTCCAAAAGAGAATGGCAAAACAATTTGGAATCAAACCTGGTCAAGAAATGATTCAGGGAATTGAATCGGCGAATGACATTGGTGCAGAGATTGTTTTAGCCGATCGAAATATCCAAATCACATTTGCTCGTATTTGGCATGGTATTGGTTTTTGGGGTAAAGCGAAATTAATGACGTCGATAATCGCAAGTATTTTTAATAAAGAAGAAGTATCCGAAGAAGATATGGAAAGAATGAAGTCGGAGGATATGCTTAATTCGGTGCTAGAAGAATTTACCCGTTCATTTCCGAAACTAAAAGTACCTTTAATTGATGAAAGAGATCAATATCTATCTCAGAAAATAAAAGATGCACCTGGAAACAAAGTAGTTGCTGTTTTGGGAGCTGCCCATGTTCCAGGTATTAAAGAAGAAATTAAACAAGATCATAATTTAGAAGCTTTATGTGAAAAGCCACCTAAATCGAAAGTACCTAAAATTCTTGCGTGGGCGATACCGTTGTTTATTATAAGTATTATTGCATACACGTTATTTAACAATCCCGCTGCAGGAATGCAACAAATCATTAGTTGGGTTCTTTGGAATGGATCATTCTCGGCGCTAGGTGCATTGATTGCCTTTGGTCATCCAATGGCGATTCTTACAGCTCTCGTCGTGGCGCCATTAAGTTCCCTAAGCCCAATGCTTGCTGCTGGGTGGTTTGCGGGAATCGCACAAACGTACTTCCGGCGTCCTAATGTGAGAGACTTTGAAAGTTTATCTGACGATGTTTATAATTTTAAAGGATTTAGAGACAACAAAGTGAGTAGGATATTGCTCGTTGTCGTTTTAAGTAACATCGGAAGTACCATTGGAACAATGATCGGTGGAGCCGATGTGATTCGTTTGTTCTTACAAAATTTTATGTAAAACTTAAACTAAAGTATTAAAACGAGACAGTCCAATTGGGCTGTCTCGTTTTCATTGAAGTCATTGTTAATTAAAGTATCATATGGAGGATCCATAACCCATTTTATAAAACATTGTTTCATCTACCGTTTCCAAATAAGCGTTTTTAATGAATAACGTATTATTTCTTCAAGTACGTTTTGCTCCATTTATCGTATAATGGTCTTCTTCCTTTTGTAAACGAAAGAAAAAAAGTAGGGAATAGAACAATTTTTAATAATTCTCTTTGAAAATATTTTCTTTTCGTTACATGTTGTTCGTTCTCATCAACGACGGTTAAATCAGTAAACATCATACCAAACGTTTGTCTTTTGAACATCGGATAGATGTATTGATAAATAATAAATACTGTACCTAAAATCAGCCAATTAATGAAATATAAGTGGAACTCATTGTTAAATATGTAATCACGTGTTCTAATTGGATCTGCTATAAATGGACTGTCTGTAGACACCATCATCCAGAGTGTTGTAAATGCACCAACCATGAACAGTACCATCGAAAGTACAACTATGTCATAAAACAAAGCTAAAAGTCTAATAAATCCGCCAGCATTTCGGTTTATTTCAACTGGTTTTATATTTGATAATAGGATATCCAATCTACTCATAAAACGCTCCTTCATGTGAACTGCCGTATTTTAAAGTTACGTGTATAAATCATTTTAGTTTCAAAAATAATGGAATTTTTGAGAAATTAAGTCTCTTTATATTAACATAAAATTCCAATGAAATAAAAATTCATTCAAAAAGGATGATGTATTTAACATAATCTGGTGAAAGAATATCACAAGATGGTATTTAACTTTTGTGTATTTTTAAACCTTTGAAGGAGATTATATGAAAGAGGAGTCTGCTTCAAGCTAGTACAAACTCTAGAAGAGGGGAAAGGTGGCAATTCCAAATGTGGAATGCAATTTTCTGGGGAACGCTTGCGGCATCAGCAACAATGTTTGGTGCTATATTAGCGATGAAGCTTTCGATACCAAAAAGAATAATAGGATATATTATGGCACTAGGTACTGGGGCACTAATTGGGGCTACTACTTACGAATTGCTTGAAGGCTCGCTAGAAATTAGTGGATTTAAAGAAGTTGGAATAGGTTTTTTAGGTGGTGCGTTGATTTTTACGTTATTAGATTATTTTATTTCTCATAAAGGTGGAAATCAGCGTAAAGGTTCGGATCGAAAAGATCATCTGACCGAAGGCAATCAATTAACACCTATTAAAAGGAAAAATTCGAAAGAGAAAGGAAAAACTTCAGGAATGGGTATTTTCATTGGAACAGTTATGGACACCCTTCCCGAGTCTGCAATGATAGGCATGAGTTTAATTGGAGGAAGTTCGGTGAGTTTAGCTCTTTTAGTATCGGTATTTATAAGTAATATTCCAGAAGGACTTTCTAGTACAGTTGGATTAAGAAAAAGTGGATTTACTAATAAAAAAATTATGATGATGTGGGTATTAGTCGTATTTTTCTCTGCGATTAGTTCATTAGCAGGAGCTACATTACTTGAAATGGCTTCAAATAATATTAAAGCTATTATAAGTAGTTTTGCTGGTGGTGCAATTATTGCCATGATTGCATCAACAATGATGCCAGAAGCATATAAAGAAGGCGGTCCGACCGTAGGTTTTGTGACTTCCATTGGTGTATTTATTGCTTTGTGGCTACACCATTTATAAAGGAGGGAGAAGCATTGTTGTTTTTATAAATTTCATAACATTCCATATCAATTAATAGAACGGGTGAGTTAGTAACATTCTTTTTTTTACGTTTCGTTATCTAGTTGTTGAGATCGTTTTCCATTTCAATGATAATGAAGATATATCAACTATTTAACTTATCAAAATATAGAAAAAAGGGTGTGTCGTATGCTGAAAGGTCACGTTATTGTCGTTACTGGAGGTACTAGAGGAATTGGTAAAGGTGTCGTTGATTTATTACTCCGGGAAGATGCAATACCAATTGTTTTAGCAAAAAATAAAGAATCAATTGCTAATTTAAGAAAAGCGGTCAACAATACTGTTGATGCATACCAATGTGATATTACTTCTAGCGAAGAAGTTTCAGATGTAATGGATAACATTGCTGAAAAATATGGGAGAATTGACATATTAGTTAATAATGCTGGAGTAGGTGTCTTCAAACGATTCGAGGACATAACCGAAGAAGATTGGGACAGTCAAATAAATACGAATTTGAAGGGTGCTTTTCTATGCAGTCAAGCGGCTTACAGAATAATGATGAAAAATCAATCAGGACAAATTATTAATATTGCATCAGACCTTGCTTATAAAGGAAGAGAAATGGCTTCTGTCTATTGTGCCAGTAAGTGGGGGCTATTAGGCCTTTCTGAAACGATGAATGAAGAAGGGAAAAAATATGGAATTCGTGTTTCCACTGTATCACCAGGACTAGTGCAAACCGATTTCGCTGGCGTCTCAGCTTCAAAAAAATCTCATGGATTAACGATAGAAACCGTAGCTAAACAAATTCTATCTGTTATGAAAACCGAAAAAGATGCGTTAGAAATAGAAATAATTATACGTCCATAAGAATCGGTATATTATTTAACGTAGGTCCTTACGTGTTAACTGATGGGTCACCCAAATGATGAAATAAGGAAAGAAGCAAATGTAAAGCACGATACACATAGCTATCGTGCTTTATATTTATAGCTTAGTTCATTTGTTTTAAGAGCATCCTTCGAGTATTCGGACCGTATATACCGTCTACTTCATATGGTAAATATACTTTTTGAAATCTCCTTATTGCGTCAGCTGTTTTTGGACCATATATACTATCAATTCCAAAGTTCTTCTCAAATCGATCGGGATAAAAGTGAATCTTCACAAGTGCTTTCTGGACTGATCGCACCCCTGAACCACGAGGATAAGGGAACGTTGCTTTATATATTTTATTTGGCAAAGGAATCATTTTTGATTCTTCCACGATGTTCCTAGTATTCGTTTTAGAAGACGAATTCGTCATATTAGTTATGGATAGCGGTGATTCCCATGAAGCGACATACTCAGAAACATCGTTTAAAAAAGTATTCCAATAGATACCGTTTGGTTCTAACCAACTTTGTGGATCTCTTCTTCGTGTTGGATCTTCAAATCGATGAGCAGAAATTCTTTTGGTCGGGTTCCAGTTATATTGGACACAAATGTTCGCCCAAGCCCAAACGAAACGGTCATACGCGATAGCAAATTCTCCAGTTCTACAAAGGCTTATAGCTACGGCATTATCATTGGCGTGTCCAAGTTTAAGTGTTTGTCGATCCATGTCACGACGAACATGGAGGGCTATTTCATTAAGAGGAATCAATTCAACAATTCGTTCACTATCTACTAATTGATGATAAGATGCATAGACATTGTTGTTTTGAAAGTATCTTACATGAGCAAGGGCATCAGCATCATTGTTGGCAGTTTCATGAGCCACACCAAACTTTCGATTCATCAGCTTCTTTCGACTACGATTCACATGGTTTGTAATCCAATGTTTTTCTACGACATACTTATTTTTTAATAACAATTCATCATCCCTTTCTTTTAAAAGAGAAGTACAGTTGGAAAAGGATAAAAGGGGAGGGATGTTGAATATGACTAGAATCGAAGTTTGTAAAAATATGAGAATCTTAGCTAAAAGGGGAGAGCGATTTGTTTATTAAATTCATTATTCTTGTTATCCTTCTATCTTTCATTACAATGATCACAATTCACAATATACGAACAAAGAAAATGATTATGTCGTCAAACGAAGCTCTTTTACCAATGGAAGAATGGGAAATTATCACACCGAAAGGGAAAGTGGAGAAACTTAGTTTGCAAATGAAGAGTTGGAAAATAAAAAAGAGGGTATCGATTGGCGTTTCCTTGTTGATGTTGCTTTTTCTTGGATTATTAATTGTGTTAGATGAAAATGTGTCGTGGTCTCAGTCGCTTTTCTTTCTTTATATTCCTATCATGACTTTAACAACGTTTCATGTACCAAGTTTCTTAGTTGTTTCCAATGGTTTATATGTTGATGAACGCTTTTACGAATGGGAGAGGGTCAAAAGTTATCAAATATCTCCGATTAAAATCGGCGATGAGGCATATGGGATGTTTGAACAATCAGGTGATTATAAAGAAATCATAATTCATGTAGATAAAAAACTACATCGAAAACAAAAAGTGTATCTTCGCGATCAACATGTTGTCGAACAACTTCAGAAGTTGTTTAAAGAGTATCATGTCGCTCAGAAAAGTAAGAAAGCTTCATAATATTCTATGATTCTGAAAAATAGGGAGTGGTTATGTGAGTGTAGAGAAAGTTATTGGCATCGGTTGGGATGTAGGCGGTTGGATGGGAAATAATCACGGCGTGGCAATATGTGAATGGGACCGACAATCAAACAAGTTACGCTGGAAGGGTAGAGCAACAGAGACTTCTCTCCCTGATGACTCCTTAATGTCTATAGAACAATTGACGGGAACGGCTGATTCTTCTTTTGAATTTGATAAGTTGGATGACGATACAGTTGTTGTGATAGGAATTGATGCGCCGTTAGGCTATCCTGTTCCGTTTAATAAACTGATTGATGGTGGATTACCTGACATGTTCAAACCTTCAAAAGAAATTTATAACCCGTTAGCTTACCGTTTCACTGACAAGGAAATTTACAGAGTATTTGGGAAGAAGCCGTTATCTGCCGTTTTTGATCGGATTGGAAACAACGCGACGTTAGCTATTTTTCATGCAAGGCACTGGGAAAGAGAAGCAGAGTTTAAGGTCTATCCATTTAAAGAAAAGGATGTAACCGATAATCGAATCATACTGGAAGTCTATCCAGCTTTAGTGAAAGAAAAACGGTTTGGAGAAGTTCATGACCATTTAAAACAATTCCTCCCAAAGGATACGATGCCAGGGACAGACGCTTACGATGCTTGTATTTGCGCGATATATGCAGTGGCGAGTCAAACGAACGGAGCTATTTTACCAAAACTTGCGGAAGCTCCTAAAAACAATGATGTGAAAAAAGAAGGTTGGATCTATTATTTCATCTGAATAATAGAGTTTTAAAAGATAAATGATAGATAATTACAATTTAGGACCGAGCCGTTAAATTTAATCCACTAAAAATGTGGAAGGAACGATTATAACGCTAGTAAAAAAGAGATTATCGATATTAGTTATGAAATAACAAATGAAAACGCTTGCGAATTGTTATAAAACTAGATAAAATTGCTTAATAAGGTCTAAATAATTTTTTTAGGTTATATGTAAACTAGGAGTGAAATTGTTAATGGAAAACGATATAGAGTATATGACATCAGCATACAGAATTTTGTATGAAATAGAAACGATCTTAAAAGCAAATATACAATCGACTCTTTTTGAGAAATATAGTGTGAATTGGGATCGTGCCCCTGAATTAACGAAACCTTTAGATAAAATGTTTTATCATGATATTGTGACATTTTATGATCACAGTCCAATTTGTAAAGGTATTTTCACAAATGATGAGATTTACCGTTTGTTCTCATTAAGAGATGTGCGTAATGATGTGGCACATATGAGTGTATTATCCACGAAACAATTTGACTTGCTATGTAATTGTCGTGATCTCGTCAAACGTATTGAAAGACAAGTAGTGATGGATTGAGCCAATAATCCCCTCTGATTTTCAGAGGGGATTATTTATCGATCAAGGACTCTTTTTAAAACTATCACATATTAACTAGATATTATTCCGATAATAAGAGTTTAAACAACATTTGTCATAGACATTTCACATTTCACTCGAGACATCCTAGTATTTATGTAATATGTTACATATATAGAGGTGATGAAATGGATAACAGAACAAAAAAGGAAGCGTATTTATTTGGAAGTTTTTTCTTTTTGGCGAATAAGTTACAAATGAAAGGGGACGAATTTTTAGGTGATGAAAATGGGATGACACTTCGCCAATGGTTTTTAACAGTGATGATCTTGCAATTTGATAAACATAAACCAACGCTTGGTGAAGTTGCGAAGTTAATGGGCACTTCTCACCAAAATACGAAGCAATTAGCGAATAAATTAAAAGAAAACGGCTTTTTAACATTTCAAAAAGATGAGAAAGATGGTCGTGTTTTACGTTTATGTCTTACAGAAAAGAGCGATGCTTACTGGAAAGGAAGGGAAAAAGACGGCAATCACTTTATACATCACTTATTTGGAGATGTTAGTGATGAAGAAATGCAAACAACGATGAACGTTTTTGAAAAATTACTTACTACACTCGAGGGATGGGATTAGCGAACGAAAGTACGGTCATATATGTGATTTGTTGAACAATAGAATGTTCGTACTGTAAAAATAGTTTATTTAATAGTTGAAGAGGGTGTTTATATGAAATTAGTTATTATTATTGTGATGGCATTACACGGAATCATTCATTTATTGGGATTTTTGAAAGGTTTTAATTTGGCAGAAATAAATGAATTAACGATTCCTATATCTAGGTTACAAGGAATATTATGGCTTGGAGCAGGCCTGTTTTTTTTCATATCTGTGAGTTTTTTGTTTTTTAATCATGACTTATGGTGGAAAAACGCCATTATTGCTGTTATCTTGTCACAAGTCCTCATCTTTGGAGCGTGGGGAGATGCAAAAATGGGGTCAATTGCAAATATATTTATTGTCATTGCTATTATATTCGCTTTTGCTGCTTTAAGATTCGACCAGCAGATAAATAAAGAGGTGGATGTATTACTTAATCAAGAAGAAAATAAAACGACTGTGATTACAGAAGAAATGATAGATCCTTTACCGGAACCTGTTCAGAAATGGTTATTAAACAGCGGGGTAATTGGAAAAAAGTTATTAACCAATATATCATTTAAGCACCAAGCTCGAATGAAACTTAAGCCAGATCAAAAAAATTGGTATCAAGCAACTTCGGGTCAATATGTGACGACACAGGAACCAGGTTTTATCTGGAAAGTCGATATAGCAATGAATCCGTGGATGAATGTCAAAGGAAGAGATACGTTTATCGACGGCAAAGGAGACATTCAAATGAAATTGGCTTCATTACTGACGGTTGCAAATGTGAAGAACAATCAGGAGGCTGATCAATCGACGATGCAAAGATATTTGCTTGAATTACCTTGGTATCCAGTTGGTGCATTAAGTCCTTATATCACGTGGAAAGAAATAGATAATATGACTGCTGAAGCAACGATGACATACAAAGGGTTGGTCGGAACGGCGAAGTTCTTTTTCACAGAAGAAGGAGAGTACGTGAAAAGTAGTGCATGGCGCTACGATACAGAATCAGATTCTTATAAAGAATGTATTGGGGTAGCGAAAGAATTCCAAATCATTAATGGAGTGAAAATTCCAACAAAAGTTGATGTGTCATACGTATTGGAAGATGGTTTATTTACGTGGTATAAGGCTGAAATATATGAATTAGAACTTCAATAACATACATCGATTTTAATATATGTCCTGATTTTTCATGGTCGTATGGTAACAGGCGTACCTATAGGAACAATCGACGCTAATTCTTCCACATCTGAGTTAAACATACGTATGCAACCTCTTGAAACTGCCTGGCCTATCGAAGCAGGATCGTTTGTTCCATGTATGCCATAATGTTGTTTAGACAAGCTCATCCACATTGTACCAAAAGCTCCGCCGGGATTTGGAGCTTTGTTAATAATAATATAATCGCCTACAGGTGTTTGGTGAAGCATTCTTCCAACGGCAATTGGGTATTGCTTCTGAATAATTCCGTTATAGAATAACTTAAGCTGACGCTCACCGATTGAGACATCTATTTGATAAGGGATCGTTTCAATTGGTGGGAATCCAGGGATCAAAAGTGATTGTCCAGAATATATCATATTTGGATCAATTCCGGGATTTGCTAGAATAATTTCTTCAAGTGAGGTACGATAATCAATTGAGATTAGCGTTAATGTTTCTCCAGATTTAACTATATGAATCATTTAATCCACCCTTTCCTTTGCAGTGTCTTTCTATACTATGTCGTTATCGTAAGATGTTTCATTAAATTCTTCATTTTCATAATAGGGAAGATAGCTTGGAATTATTAAAAGATGATAAATTAAAAATGTTCAAGTTAATTTTTATATTTTATGAAAAGTGAAATCGTTGTGGATAAAAAATATAATTTATGGAAATACATAATTTCTACATATGTTTCGTTTATAGTAGGAGGAGAAAGGAGGGATAATGTGTATGGTAAGTAAAAAAAATGTTCTTTTTATAATTTTTGCCCTTGTTTTATTCGTTATCATATACTTATCCTTTCCGAGCGTCCGTCTTTTCATAGACGAGTCAGTCATGAGGTTAGCAAGTGGTGACATATCAGAAGTAAGAGATTACTTAATGACTTTTGGGATGTGGGCACCAATAATTTCTACTTTTATGATGATACTCTCCGTTTTAATTGCACCAATTCCAGCATTTTTACCGACATTTGCTAATGGTCTTTTATTTGGCACCTTCTTTGGATTCATTCTCTCATGGACAAGTGCGCTCATCGGTGCAACGATTGCCTTTTATATAGCTAAAAATTTAGGAAGACCATTTGTTGAAAAGTTTGTTAGTGTAAGAGCATTAAATTGGACCGATCGGTTTATCAGTAGGTTTGGTCTACAATCAATTATTACTGCGAGAATTGTCCCTGTCGTTTCGTATGGAATTGTTAGTTACACAGCTGGTTTAACGTCACTTCGTTTTCGAACGTACATCATTGGTTCGGCTATTGGTCAAACTCCTGCAACAATTTTATATTCGTATCTTGGTGAAAATGCGAGTGAGTCTATTTGGATGCTGTATTTGGCATTTGCGATTATATTTTTTATGAGTTTTGCGACACCTTATTTCAAGTCAATGTTCGAAAAAAAGGAAGTAACAAGAGTGAGAAAATAATTCCTAAAAACAGAAGGCCGTCGAGCCTTCTGTTTTTAGGTTGGAAATATCTAATTACCAAGTATAGGCGGTTCCTACGATAACTAGCAAAATAAACAGCACAACAATTAACGCAAATCCATTTTTATGACTCACAATAATAACCTCCTTTCATGAGAAAGGTTATAAGGGAAGACATAATCCCTTATGATAACTCTATGTTTAGATAAGAGAAGGTGTATAGGATAATGTCTTTTATATTATAAATTGTTTTCTTTTCAATGATTTTTGTGAAGGAATTAACATGAATAAAGTCGAAATAATGAAGTGTTACATGTCAGATAAAGGAGGAATGATCGTGTATTTTAAAAATGATAAAGGTCAGGTCTATTATGAAGTTCATGGACGAGAAGGAGAGCCAACGATTGTTTTTTCTCATGGAGTAGGTATGAATCATGAGACTTTTTCAAAGCAGGTTGAAGCTTTGAAACATCATTACCGTATTATTGTTTGGGACATGCCTTATCATGGAGAATCAACAAATATAGATGATCACCTGCAATTTTCATTAACAGCAGCGGAATTTTTAGTAGAAATCTTAAACACTTATAACATTGATAAAGCAGTATTTGTTGGTCAATCGCTTGGTAGTTTTGTAGTTCAACATGTGGAGAATATGTTTCCTGATAAGGTTCTTGCAACGGTTCATATTGGCGGTGGCTCACTATACCCGAAGTATTCTTCCCTTTTAAAACTATTCAGTCCGCTTATGTCACTCATGATTAACCTTTATCCAAGCAAATCTTTGTATAAATCTTTTGCAAAGCATAAAGCGTTGAAAGAAGATACGAGAAATTATTTAGAAAAAGTGACTTCTCAGAGAGGAAAAAAAGTCATTGCTCATTTAACAAAAGAGATGTTAAATGATATGATTCGTGGGATTTCGGCTCCTATAGAAAAACCAATGTTAATTATTTACGGAGATCATGATCTTGCGTTCATTAAAAAGCTGTCAATAAAGTGGGATCAAAATCGCTCTAATTCGCAATTAGTCGTCATTTCAGATGCACATCATATCGCTAATCAAGATAATCCTGAATCGTTAAATAAAGAATTAATAACGTTTTTGAACGAGCATGTTAGTCAACACCACGTCTCGAAAAATAACCTTCATTAATCATGATACTCTTTCATTATTTTTCCCATATATAAGCTAATTTTAATTTCATTACACTTGCTAATTTCATTGCAAAGAGCTGTGGAATAATATTCAAGATACTTACCAGTATAAAAAGTTGCATCGGAGTCAGCGGTTTAAAGTAGTCTTCCCATTGACTATTCGTTGTCATATCTGCAATCAAATAAAAAGACAAAAGTGCAGAGATCATATTTCCAATGATGATGGCTACTGTTACGTTTGATAGTTTACCAAAAAATGCAATCATCGCCATAAAGATAATCATCATCATGTACCCAATCATCGACCCATTCTCAAAATCTTGTTGCATCGAAAAATATACAAATGGAAAACTTAATAAACTTATAATAAAGATAGTCAGAACTATTTTTTTCATCGTTCATCATCCTCTCTCAGATCACCGATTTATGAAATTAATGATAGGAGTTTGTTTTTGTGAAGTTCTATTTTATCATATTAATTTTATGGTCTGTAAGTCTTGAAAATAAGATATTTGACTATTCTCCTATTATCAAAGTAATATTAGCCCATACTCATCTTCAGTAAAATATGTTTTTTAGCAGGAGTGAAAGATATGGAAGAGTCACCTTATGATGTACAAAAAGATTCCAAACCTAAGATAGTTATCGCTGGGGCGAGTGGATATATTGGTAGAAACATCATCAATGAGTTAACAGGAGCCGATATTGTTGCTCTTTCAAGAAATGCATCGAAACAAAAAGAGAGTAGTGAGAAAGTTACATGGCGTTCATGTGATTTGTTTTCGATGGTAGAAATCGAAGAATGTTTAGAAGGAGCCGATTACGCCGTTTATCTCGTTCACTCTATGCTTTCTTCTGCTAGGTTAACACAAGGGACTTTTGAAGACATGGATCTCATTTTAGCAGATAATTTTGCACAAGCAGCGAGAAAAAAAGGTGTGAAACAAATTGTTTATTTAGGGGGACTTATACCTGATACAGAGGACTTATCTAGACATTTGAAGAGTCGTTTAGAAGTGGAGAAAGTTCTCAGTTCCTATAGTGTACCTGTTACCACTTTACGAGCGGGTTTGATTGTTGGTCCACAAGGTTCTTCTTTCCCAATATTAATTAAACTAGTGAGAAGGCTTCCTGTGATGCTTCTTCCAAAGTGGACAAACACATTAACGCATCCGATTGCATTAATTGATGTTTTAACTGGATTAAAGGAAAGTATTGGTAATAAAGACGTTTATGGGAAAACGATTGACATAGGTGGACCTGAAGTGATGACGTACAAAGAAATGATGATTCGAACTGCGAAATCGTTGGATAAAGAGAGATACCTTGTTAATATTCCATATTTTACTCCTCAACTTTCTAGATTATGGGTGAGTTTAACAACAAATACACCAAAAAATTTAGTCTATCCACTTATTGAGAGTTTAATTCATCCAATGACAGCTCAACGAGAACGAATGGTAGAAGGGATTAGTTATGGTAAAACACCGTTTTTGGAAGCGGCCAAAGATGCGATAGATTTTGAAGAGAAACATACAAAGGTTAAACTTTCTCATAAGAATAATAGAAGTTCCTCCGTCACGGAAGACACAGTTCGCTCTGTTCAACGCTTACCTTTGCCGGCAGGAAAAAATGCAAAATGGGTTGCTTTATATTACGTTAAATGGTTAGCAAAATTATTAAAACCGATAATTAAAGTGAAAATAGATGAGAACTATCATTGTCAGCTTAATTTGATTTTTTTGAAAGAGCCGTTAATGGAGTTTTCGTATTCTAAAGATCGAAGCACTCCTGAGCGGGCTTTATTTTATATTAGTGGTGGCAAATTAGCTGATACGGAAAAGAACCCTCGAGGAAGATTAGAGTTCAGGCAAATCCCAGAAACAAATGAGTGCTTAGCAGCGATTCATGATTATACGCCTTCTCTTCCATGGTTTATCTATGTATTCACTCAAGCTTATGTACATTTGTGGGTGATGAATAGATTTAAAAAGAACTTAAGTCAGTATTCATTTCCAGATGAAAATAAAATGGGGTAAATACTTAACTTCTTTAAGAGGTGATGTTAGAAGAAAGAGCAGCCATTGAGGTTTGCTCTTTCTTTTTAATTATTTCGTTTGTTGATGATTTTTTTCTTCTGATTCTGTATCTGTATCATCAGGGTGTTCCAAATCATAACCACCTAAATCATTTTTTTCTTTAGGTAATTCATCCACGATAAAGTCGGCTACTTCGCCATCTCTTTCTTTCATTCGTTCAAATCCTTTATCAAGTTGTCCAGCATTTTCAATATCACCAGACATTTTGTACCCCTCCACTTCAACATTACTTGTTGTGCCATAAATACGCATGCCACCAAGTTCAGCATTCACATTTTCTTTTGTTTTATTTTTCTTTCTTTCGGTCACATTAATCCCTCCATCATATTCTTTTATTACCATTTCACTTTATTAACTATGTATATTCTGCAGCATTTAATTAACAGATATACACGTCACCAGTTTTCGGAGAGAATATATTTTCTGAATTTATGATCTTAGAATAAATCAACTAGGTAGAGTCAATTTCTCGGAACGGGCTACTCGTCGTTAGCGTATTTTACTAAATTTCCTATTAATACATTGAAAATAGATCGCACATTCGTAAAAAATATGACGTTTGACCAAAACGCGAAAACGGTAATCACAACAATTATTAGCATGGCTAGATCACTAGGAAATGTGACAACTGCTGAAGGTGTAGAGTATGAGGAACAAAAAGAATTCTTATCAGCACAAGGCTGTGAGCAAATGCAAGGTTATTTATACAGTAAACCTTTAAAGCAAGATCAATTAGAAGATCTACTAAAGAAAGAGAAAAACGATAAAAGGCTACAAGAAAAAAGAAATCCTTTCAGTTAATAGTGAAAGGGTTTCTTTTAATATCAAGATTTCATTTAATACAACTTTCCTTGTTTGTATAAAACGACAGATAACTTCATGACAGAATGGATATAGCAATTTTGTCTTAACGGAAAGGAGTCCCCGAAAAACTTAGGTAAAATGGTATCCATCGTTTCTTTCATCTGTAGGTAGAGCATATCGAATACTTCTTTTTCATTATAAAATTGTGTTTTTCTTCCTTGTAACCATTCAAAGTAGGATACAATCACCCCACCAGCATTGGCTAAAATATCAGGTATGATAATCACACCTTTCTCGCTTAAATACTTGTCAGCTTCAGCAGTAGTAGGAGCATTTGCCCCTTCAACAATTATCTTAGCTTTTATTTGTTCCATATTTTTTCTGTGTATTTGGTCTTCCAAAGCTGCTAGGATAAGTACATCTACATTTAAAGTTAGTAAATTATCTCGGTCAAGAATGGTTGCTTTTATACCGCTTTTTTCAAGTTGCTCGTTGGTTGAAGGTAAATCATTTTCATTTCCTGCAATAAATTTCACTAGTCCTAGTATGTCCAAACCGTCTTCATTATGCAACGTAACATTTCTATCACTAACAGCAACGACTTTATTTTGAAGATATTTGCATGAATGTGCTTCTAAAGCAGCAACCGATCCCACATTTCCAAATCCTTGAACAGCGATCTTTAACGGGTGTTTTGCTTCTTCTATGGCAGTTTTAGCATAAATTGTATCATTTTTAATTAGCCAATCCTTTTGATTTGTTAAAAAATCATGAAGCATATAGCGAAAAGAAAAATAAACCCCTTTTCCAGTAGCTTCTCTGCGACCAAGTGATCCACCGTTTACGACACTTTTTCCAGTGAAGCTTCCTCGATATGGTTGTCCAGGTTTGATGCTTTTATATTCTGCCATCATCCAATCCATTTCACGCTCACTAGAACCTAAATCGGGAGCAGGGATATCTTTATCTGGCCCAATAACATCTGCAAAATATTGAACATATTTCCTTGATATAATATTTAACTCTTTCAAGGAATACTCTCGTGGGTCTATTACAATACCACCTTTTCCACCGCCAAATGGAATGTTGTGTAGCGAATTTTTTAACGTCATTAAAAAAGCTAGATTAATTACTTCTTCTTCATTTACTGATTCATGAAAGCGAATTCCGCCTTTATATGGGCCGAACGTATCGTTATGGTGAACGCGAAATGATGGTATCCGTACAACTTTGCCGTTTTCTAAAGGCATTCTTAAAAATGATTTATGCACTTTATTAGGTGTAGATAAAATAGAAGCTAATGATGAAAATGCTCTATTTCTTTCTTCGCCTTTTAAATCTATTAAGAACGCCTGATTTTCACTTAATGCATCCAGTGATTGCTGAACGATCGTTTTTGTTTGATAATGCAAAATAATTCCTCCAATCATTTGAAAGCGTATTCAATATTTAATACTATCGTACCATAAATGTATAAAAACGTTAGATGTTTAAAGAGATAAGAAAAACAAAAACACCCATAAATACTAGGGTGTTTGTATCATTTTATTAAATCGTAGTTGTTAAAATCTACCGACAGCTCTTGAAACCTTATCAATTTCAGCCATATCTTCTTCAGATAACGTAAATTGCAGTGTGCCAATATTTTCTTTCGCATGATTAGGTTTTGAAGCGCCAGGTATAGCGACAACCGTATCACCATGATAGTGAATTAACCAATTCAAGGCAACTTGAGTTACACTGACCTCATATTTAATTGCCATTTCTTCAAGTAAATCAATTAATGGTTTTGTTCTTTTTAATCCTGAAGCTTTAAATAGCGAACTGTATTTTCTAGGTCCAGATAAATTTTCAATTAATTCTGGATTATGGTGAAACTTCCCCGATAAGATACCTTGTTCCAATGGAGAGTAAGCAATGATAGTAACACCTAGTTCTTTTGCAGCTGCTAATACGCCATTATTTTCGATTCTACGATCTAATAAACTATATTTCACTTGATTGGAAGCTAAGAAGTAACCTTCGTCTTGAAGCACGTCATGTGCTTCTCGCATTTTATCTTCATTGAAATTACTGACACCAACATTTTTAATTTTATTGTTACGTAATAGTTTTGCCATTGCCTTCATTTCAGCTCTTACACTTGATAAAGAAAAAGGTTGATGAATTTGATAAAGATCGATACTTCTACCAGACAAAGCTTCAAGGCGTTTTTCAATTGTAGTAGTGATGGAACTGCTTCCCCTCATGAATGGCCACCATTTTGTAGCAATTAAGGCATTTTTTTCTTGAATATTTAGGTTATTTAACGATTGGGAAAGGGCTTTTTCAGACTCTCCCTTTCCATAAACTTCGGCAGTATCAAACCAGTTAATTCCACCTTCAAGACTCATTTTAATAATTTCATCAATGTCATCTTGATTCATTATTGGCCAAAATTTACCTGCAAATCCTTCACCTTTGCTGAATTGCCAACATCCTAAGCCCAAAGCGGAAATTCTCAAATTTGAGTGACCTAGTCTTCGTAGTGGGATGGTTTGATTAGTATTCATGAGCGCCTCTCCTTTAGTAATTAATTGATTATTACGTTCAGTCGATAATATAGATAACTTAAGTATAACGCATTATAGTGATAGAAGTCCTAGTTTAAGCATTTCAGTTTAATAGATTAAATGAGACAACAAAAACGGGAAGCCCTTTGATTAAGGTCTTCCCGTTTTTGTTGTATTTTAGTCTACTCTTACACAACTTTTAAAATCGGAACTATGTGTTCCATCACAAAATGGTTTATTTGATGATAAACCACAGCGGCATAAAGCTGTCATTCCTTTCGTTTCGTATTTCTTCCCCTCACCATCTACAAGTTCAATATCGCCTTTTACTAAAACGGGACCATTATCAGTAACTGTTATTTTAACATCTGACATAGATTCACCCCCTTTCGAAAATTGCACGGAGAAGGACCTTTTAATTTTTGTATGAACCATGGGAAATGATCCGATTGTAAATATCTCAAATTCAAGACAATCATACGACGACAAGAAATAAATGTCAATAAATTCAGATAATTAAGGGGGTGTTTAATATAAAGATTATTCGTGAATAGAAGGACCATTGAATAATTTATCTTGCATTTATTTTGGAGGGTACAAAGATGAAACAAACTGAACGCGAATTTTTTAAAAAAGAATTAATGAAAATGAAAGAGGATTACGAAGGATCCCTTTCTGAATCTAGCTATAACCAAGCAACATATTCAAAAGGAGAAGAATTATCTTATACTTCTAATCATCCTGGTGATCTTGGTACAGAAATGTTTGAACAACAAAAAGATAAAGCGTTAGACCAACATACTAATGATAAATTAGAAGAAGTAAACGAGGCGCTTACTGCGATCGAAGATGGTAACTATGGTTATTGTTCCGTTTGTAATAAAAAGATTCCGATTGAACGGATGGAAATTGTACCGACAGCAAAATATTGTATCGATCATGCTCATGCTATTGAACAAGAAAGTAAAAGAGAACGTCCTGTAGAAGAAGAAGTCATTCAACCGTTAGACCATGATGGAACGAGTTTTAAAGAAGAGTTAAGACAAGATACATGGAACACGGTTAGTGAACATGGAACGTCAGATTCGGAAGTAGACTCATTTGATGAAGATAAAGAATAAATGTTAAAACAAGGCTACGCCAAATTTACGTAGCCTTTATTTGAATTTATACTTATAACGTTAAACTTATGTCACCATCCTCCGTAATTTCAACGGTTGAGTAACTTTCTAGGGTCTCCATTTCCGTAATTTCATGTTTAACTGGTTTGGAGAAACTTTCCATATATAACTTATATGTTTCTGGATTTTTGATAATATGATAATAATGTACTTTTTTACCATTATCGTTTTCACTATTTTTTAAAGAAAACCGATCATCAAACTTATTTTTGAACCAAGCTCTTGCTGTTTCATGATCATCAAAGTCAGGCAATTGGTTGCTTAAAGACTCCATATCTATTTTCATCATATCCTCTCCTTTCATTTATATTATGGCCAAATTTTTAAAAAGACATGCAGAGTTGTTTTTAAATTAAAACAATGAAATGTATTAGAAGGAGAAGCCATGTTAAAAACACAAATTCTTATATTGATACCAAATTAACAATACTTTTCATGAAATATGAAAGAAACTAGTAATTATTCATTTCAATATTCTGATATTTCGGATACAATAGGTATATATATTTCGTATGTCGAAATATAAGTGATCTTTCATAATAGTCATTTCTTAAAATTTGAAAGGGGAATATTTATGAAAACAGAGTACAAAGAAACGTTAACTCGTTCAGAAGTTCCTTTAGAGCACACATGGAATTTAAAAGATCTGTTTAATACGGAAGAGGAATGGGAGAAAGAATTAGAAGCGGTACAAAATGATTTTGATCTCGTAACAAAATATAAAGGTCGTCTTACTGAAAGTGGAGAAACTTTGTTAGAGTGTCTAGAAGCAAAAGACGCTTTAGAGGAAAGGGTCATGCGTGTAGCAGCTTTTTCATCTCTTCGCTTATCTGAAGATGGTACTAATTCCACTAACCAATCAAATGCTGCAAGAGTTGATTCGATGCTTTCGAGTTACAGTGCGAGCACGTCGTTTTTCAATTCAGAAATTCTCGAGTTAACAAATGAGACAGTGGAAAAATACATACAAGAAGTAGAGGGATTAGACAAATTCCGCAAACCGTTGATGGACTTATTAGAAACAAAACCTTATAAATTATCATCAGAAGCAGAAGAAGTATTAGCTGCTTTTGGTGAAATTCATAGTGCACCATTTATGATTTATGAACGAAGTAAAACATCTGATATGACTTTTCCATCATTTAGAACGGATGACGGAACGGAATATCCGCTAACTTTTAACTCCTTTCCAACGTATGAAGGGTCAGCGAATACAGAGTTAAGAAGGAAAGCTTATGATCGTTTTGTGGAGACGATGAACCAGTATAAAAATACGTATGCAGCGACGTATGCAACAGAAGTGAAGAAACAAGTTGTGGAAGCTCGATTACGAAATTACGATTCTGCGACAGACATGCTCTTACATGATCAGCAAGTGACTAAAGAAATGTACAATAATCAGTTAGACACAATCCAAAAGGAACTAGCTCCTCATATGCGTCGTTATGCTAAGTTAAAGCAACGAATGTTAGGATTAGAAAAAATGTATTATAGTGATTTAAAAGCGCCATTGGATCCAGATTTTGATCCTGAGACAACGTATGAAGAATCAACGAAACTCATTCTTGATTCGTTGAAGGTGATGGGACCAGAATACATGGAGATCATGGAAGAGGGAGTAAATAATCGCTGGGTAGATCTTGCGGATAATGTAGGAAAGAGATCTGGTGCGTTTTGTTCTAGTCCTTATGGCGTTCATCCATATATTTTACTCACTTGGGACGACTCCATGAGAAATGCATTTACGTTAGCTCATGAATTGGGTCATGCGGGACACTTTAGTCTTGCTGGTCGTTATCAAAAATTAGCAAATACTCGTCCGTCGAGATACTTTATTGAAGCTCCTTCTACGATGAATGAAATGTTGTTAAGTCAGCATATTATTGCACAATCTCATGATGACCGAATGAGAAGGTGGGTTATTCTTCAATCTCTAGGCACGTATTACCATAATTTCGTGACTCACATCCTTGAAGGAGAGTTGCAGCGTAGAGTCTATGATTTAGCTGATAAAGGAATACCAATTACAGCAAATATCTTATCTGAGCAAAAAATGGGACTTCTTTCTAATTTCTGGGGAGATGCTGTCGAAATAGATGAAGGCGCTGGTTTAACGTGGATGCGTCAGCCACACTATTATATGGGGCTTTATCCATATACGTATTCCGCTGGTTTAACAGCGTCAACAGCTGCAGCACAAATGATCAAGGAAGAAGGTCAACCTGCCGTGGATCGATGGCTAACTGCTTTGAAGGCAGGTGGAACTTTAAAACCTCTTGAACTAATGAAACTTGCAGGTGTAGATATGACAACACCTGAACCTATTCAAAAAGCTGTTGCGTATGTTGGCTCACTAGTAGAAGACTTAGAAAAAAGTTACAAATAGATGTTGAGTTTAGAAATAAGAAATGAACTAGTAGCCTATTAATTATTGGTTTAGTGATCAGAACTTGCATGACTCTTTTTGAGAGAGTTAGTGCAAGTTTTTTTATAATTATATTAGAGATGAAACATTGTTTTATGAATAATTAGAATAACATTTGCTCATAAAGACGAATAGGTAAGAAATTGCCGTACATGTTCGAGTAAAAGAAAGAAAGTGTGCGTGAAACTATTAAGTAGTATGTATAATTAGAGGTTATAATAACATCAAGTAACCTGAAACTTATGCTTGTGATTTCAAAAATCAATAGTTAAACTATTTGATGGAGATGTTGTCTACATGCGAATATGAACATATTAGAAGTTGTTCAGCGTTTTTTGAAATCAAAGCCATAACGATTTAAAATAGCAATTAACGAATATATCCTAAAGTCGGTGAATACATTATGGAAAATTTGAATGCCTATCAAACATACCCAAAAGGAGCAAAAAAATTAGAATTAGCGCTAGCAGAGCTAGCTTCAAATAAATCGAGTGTTGATCTTGTATCGGATCAAGAGTCAGATGCCTTTTATTTCAGATCCCTCGAAGCTACAGGGATGCAATTAAATCAATCTCAAATTGATGCTGTGAGACATTATCAGGGCTCAGCGCTTGTGTTAGCGGGAGCAGGTAGTGGTAAGACAAGGGTTCTTACATCGAGGACGGGATATTTAATTTCTGTACATAACGTCAATCCAAAGAATATTTTACTTGTTACTTTTACAAAAAAAGCAGCGGAAGAGATGAAAGACCGAATTGCAAAACTACCAGGACTATCAAAGCAAATGGTTAATGGTATTACGGCAGGAACGTTCCATTCCATTTTTTACAGATTATTAAAGAGCCAAGGATACAATCAACAAATATTGAGTAGTGAAAAGCAAAAACAAATTGCGATTAAAATGATTCTAAAACAACGTAAGTTACAAGACTTATACGAACCTGAAACACTATTAGCAATTTTATCTTCACATAAAAACAACATGAAAACTGTACAAGATATTCAAGCGGAAAACTCTCTAGAAAAAGAAATAAAAGCTGTTTTAACAGAGTATGAATCTTGGAAACAGCAAAAACAATTATTAGATTTTGATGATATGTTATTAGAAGCGTATAAATTATTAAAAACAGATGAGCGATTGTTAACTGCAATGCAAAAGAGGTTTCAATATCTTTTGTGTGATGAATGGCAAGATACGAATCGGATACAATATGAACTGATTAAAATGATCGCCAAACCATCTAACCATCTTTTCGTAGTAGGAGATGATGATCAAACGATTTTTAGTTTTAATGGAGCAGATAGTTCGATTATTCTTCGTTTTTCCGACGATTTCCCTGAAGTGAAAAAAATCACTTTAGATATTAATTATCGGTCAACATCTCATATTGTTTCCCTTAGTAACAACGTAATAAAAAATAATGAGTTAAGACATAAAAAAACGCTTAAGACAAGTAAAGATCCAGATCAAAAGCCTATCTATCTAAGTCCTGATACGACAGATGATGAAGCGAAATGGTTAGTCGAAAAAATCATAAAAGATGTGCAATTTGGTAAACGTAAGTACTCTGATATAGCGATATTGCATCGAACGGCAACCAATAGTCGAGCGATCTTTGATCAAATGGTTTTGAAAAAAATTCCATTTATCACATATACTAAAGGGGAAACGTTCTATGAACATGGGATTGTCAAACCAGTGCTTGATTATTTGAGGTTATCTTTAAACCCTCAAAACAAAATAGCACTAGAAAACATTTTACCTAGCATGTATTTAAACAGGGAAAACACGATCAAGTACATTGAAACTGAAGAAATGTTTACTCCCGAAAAGAAATTAGTCAACTATCTGCTGCGTCTTCCGCATTTAAAAGATTATCAAAAGAAACAAATTAACCAACGTATGAAAATGATTGATAAACTGCATGAATTGTCGCCAACATCAGCGATCAAAGAGGTTAGAAGTTTTTATGATAAATATTTGGAAGCGAATGATAGAAAAACACTAACAACAGATAAAGAAATGATGAAAGAAACGCTATCAGAGTTACTTACATCAGCGAAGAAATTTAGTTCTGTGAAAGAATATATTCAGTTTATTGATGAGATTAATTATAAACATAACCAAATGTTTAATCAAAGAAACAAAATGGAAAATGACGTTATTTCATTAATGACGATTCATCGAGCAAAAGGGTTGGAGTATCCTGTTATTTATTTGATAGGAGCCTCGGAAACAATTTTGCCACACAGCTCCGCGCTTGAAGCAGACGAGAGAAAAGATTTACTGATTGCAGGAGAAGGAAAGAAAAAGATAGAATGTGCGGTAGAAGAAGAACGTCGCCTAATGTATGTTGCTATTACGAGAGCAAAAGAGGAAATTATTATTAGTTCCCCTTCTCTGTATCGAGGTAGAAAAGTTGCTGTGTCGCGATTTATCATGGAGGCTTACGGTGTAGATAAAGTAACCAGATCTCATGAAGAAATGAATAAGACTAGTAAGAAAAGAAAGAGTAATCCTATAAACAGAGAATTTAAATTAGTAAATGCTCTTGTTTGGGAATGTACCAGCTCTCGTTGCAATGGTTGGAAACAGGTGAATAAAAATGAAAAAGAAACTCTAGATCCTAAGGTTTGTCCACTATGCAAGGGTGTTATGGAGAAAAAAGAACGTGAGGTTAAAAAATATTCGTAGAAGTCTAACTATCACTTGTTGAATAACTCTACTAAGCAAAAAGGTATTATAATCTAATGAATACAGGAGGTTTTATTGTGAAAAATTTAGTGGAAACGTTAACGGCTCTCCATGGACCTTGTGGATATGAACAACCAGTGATTCGATGGATTCGCGACAATGTGAAATCACTTGTCGATGAAATTAAAATTGATTCTTTAGGAAATGTGATAGCTATAAAAAAAGGCAGACAACCAGGGCCATCAATGGTTATGACCGCACATATGGATGAAGTAGGATTCATAGTGAAAAAAATAGAATCTAATGGATTAATTCGGTTTGAAAAATTAGGTGGTCATGATGATCGAATTCTTTTAACACAAAAAGTTCAAATAAGAACTAAAAAAGGATTGTTAACTGGAGTAATTGGAAGTATTCCTGCCCATTATGCAAAATTTGATGATGCAAATAAAGTGAGAAATCATCGTCAAATGTACATCGACATAGGTATTAAAAGCAAACAGGAAGCGATTGATATGGGAGTTGAACTTGGCTCTCCAATCACATGGGCACCAAATATGGATTTTCTCGGTAACGAGACAACAGGTCGTTTTGTTGGGAAAGGATTTGATGATCGAGCGGGGTGTGCGGTGCTCATTAAAACATTGCAAGAATTAGAAAACACATCATTTTCTGGAACATTAACTGCGATCTTTACTGTGCAAGAAGAAGTCGGTTTGCGCGGGGCACAAGTGGCAGCAAAACAAACAGAAGCGGATGTTGCAGTTGCTATTGATGCAACTGCAGTTAGCGATACCCCAGAAGAAATGATGGATAATACGTTATCTATTGGAGGAGGAACAGGAATTAAAGTTCTTGATTTTAGTTTGATTTCTCATCCGGCAGTAAAAGATCATCTAATTGCATTAGCAGTCAAAAATAAAATAACTTACCAAATGGAAATCTTTCCTGGAATAGGGACGGATGGTGGAGCAATGAGTTTGGCAAATCGAGGGATTCCCACAGGCGTTTTGTCTATTCCTTCGAGATATGCTCATTCACCATTAGAAATTATTGATATGAATGATCTCATTGCTACGAAAAACTTATTAAAAGCTTTTATATTATCACTAAAAGAGGACACAACATTTTCGTTTCTTGAACCATATTAAAAGAAGATAAATCAATGACTGAAGTAAAAGTATTAAATTGTACGTATGTCATTTCGATTATCATGGTACAATAATGGATAGGAAAAACTTACCTAGAGTTTTGGAATGAAAGGGATGGAATAGTTTGAGTAATAATGAAACGAATAAAGAGGGACCAGAAAACCTCGCAGAATTGAAAAAATCAATAAATCGGAAGTCGAATTGGCGAGAGCGTTTGGATGCAGTGGAAGAATTAGGTGAATGGAAAGACAGAGAAACAATGGAATTATTAAAACATAGCATGTTAGGAGACCCAGTTTACAAAGTCCAATTAGCAGCTTATGAAAAATTAAAGGCTTTAGGGGAGCAAGTCTCAAAGCCAGAATATAAGAATGAAGACCCTATTAAAGGGACGAAAAAGATTCTCATTCGAATTAAAAAAAGTCTTCCTGCGGATCATTCTTATGAAGATTTCAAAGACAAAGTGAAAAAAATGAGACTTGATTTGTACGATACGTATGAAGGAGAAAAGGGCGAAGAATTTGATTCTTGGTTAGAAGAAACTTGGTCAAGCCTCCCTTCTAGAAGAATAAAATAATCATTTACAAACTCTTGCAATGTAGCAGGAGTTTTTCTTTTGATTGATGTTTTTAAGGGACTTCTAAGTATAACTCTCATGCAAAGGAGCACTTGCAAAAGTATGAGCCCTAAAAACGAACTGGATCAATGAAAGATATACATAAAAAAGTTAAATAAGTGGATTAAGGTAAATGATAATCCGCTTCCTTCCATAAACTTAATTATCTATTTTTTCATTCGTTTCTCCACTTTTTCTATTAGTTTTTCCTCTTTTTTTGAGGAAACGACTTTATCATTTACGATGACAAACGGCTTCTTTTTCCCAGGTCCGCAATATGATTGACAACCTATTTTAATTTTTGCATTAGGGTCTAGTTGTTCTAGTTTTGGAACTAGTGTATCAATATTTGTCGCTTTGCACTTGTGACAGACTTTAAATTTATTTGGCATTCCCAACACACCTTGTCAATAAAATCAGTCAATGGATGATTGAATGGTTAAAACATTGACGTTACCATATAAAACGTTGACTTTGGTGTATTTTACCTCTTCCGTTGATGAAATTGCAATTGTCTTGCTTGAGAAAAATATTATTGAGTTTTGTTTAGGGTGTTGTTTTTATCCAACTTTCAATGATAGTAATCTAATCTAATTGATAGTAAAATGAGCGAATAGACTGTTTTTTGCTGGAAGAAGGGACGCAGATGGATCCATATCAACGAAAAATAATTACTGCACTTGTTATTGCAACATTTTTAGCAGCCATTGAAGTAACGGTTATAAGTACGGCAATGCCTGTTATTACAAGAGATTTAGGTGGATTAGATTTAATTAGTTGGGTTTTTGCTATTTATTTATTAACATATGCTGTTATGACACCAATTTTTGGGAAACTAGCAGATTTATACGGTAGAAAAAAGATCTTTATCACAGGGGCCACGCTCTTTTTAATCGGTTCTGCCCTTTGTGGACTTTCACAATCGATGGAGCAACTTATCATGTTTCGAGCTCTTCAAGGAATTGGTGCAGGTGCATTAATGCCGATGACGTTCACAATCGTTGGTGATGTATTTACATATGAAAAGAGAGCAAAAGCTCAAGCGATTATTGGCTCAATTTGGGGTATTGCAGGGATTTTTGGTCCACTTGTAGGAGGGTTTTTTGTTGATTTTCTAACTTGGCATTGGATCTTTTATATTAATATACCATTTGGACTCGTCGCAATGTATTTAATAGGTAAAAATCTTGAAGAAAAGATCGAAAAACGTAAACGGTCCATTGATTTCGGAGGAGCTTTCACATTTATAATAGGGACAGGTGCTTTGTTATACGCCCTTCTTTCAGGAGGGAATGAAATTGCATGGAATGACCAGAGCATGGTTTATTTATTTTCAACTGCAATCGTTTTTTTAGTTGCTTTTGTTATTATTCAATTGAAAGTGAAAGAGCCAATGATTCCATTTCGTTTGTTTAGGAATCGATATTTATTAGTAGCAAACCTTTGTGGATTACTACTAGGATCGATATTAATTGGTTTAACGGCTTACTTACCTTTATGGGTACAAGGGGTACTTGAATTAGCAGCTACTTCTTCAGGTTTAACATTAATACCAATGTCACTTGGCTGGCCTCTAGGAGCTTATTTAAGTGGTCAATTTATCGTTCGTTTAGGGACCAAACCGATTTCTCTAACTGGGGTGAGTCTCATTGCTGGTGGAACATTTGCCCTTACCTTTATTACGAATACCACTCCTAATTTTACATTAATTATTATCATGTTCTTTGTAGGATTAGGTTTTGGTTTATCAATGACGATATTCTCCGTTATCGTCCAATCATCTGTTGATTGGAATAATCGTGGCACTGCGGCATCAACGAATGCTTTTCTTCGTACGTTAGGTCAAACTCTAGGAATTACTGTTCTTGGCACTGTATTAAATCAACATATTGGTGGGCAAACAAATAATGGGACAAATGTTGCCCCTGATCTTTTAGCTGAAGGGCTCCAATCTGTATTTATTATTTTGTTTATACTTGCTATCGCTTGTGTAGTTGTTGCAAGTTTTCTCCCAAAACAACAACCGGACGGTGAAAATGAGGAAACGAATATGTCAAAACAAGTTTAGTGTTGAAGCAGAATAGTTGCCTGTATAGAAACTTCCTCATTTGATTGACTAGAAAAGTCTTGTTATATTAGAACAGGACCTTTTTTTACCATAAATATCGGTCACAAGTTTAATATTAAGGGTGGTATACTTATTTAGTATGTTAATAAGGTTCAAATAGTGATTTCTAAAAAATATATTGTTTCGTGCTTTTGTTATAGAAAGGAAGAAATGCTATCATGTCTCTACCTAAATCGATTCTTAATCATCAAATTTTTAAGAATAAAAAAACCCCGAACGCTCCCTGGATTGTTCTTCTTCATGGAATTGGAGGAAACTCGAAAATTTGGTATAAGCAAATAAAGCATTTTAAAAAAGGGTTTCATGTCATGACGATTGATCTTCCAGGTCATTATCCTAATCCGGAAATGAAAGAATGGGACGTTGGATATTCATTTGACCTTTGTTCTGATATGATTTTAAGAATCATGGATGAATATGAAATTAAAAAGGCTCATTTTATCGGAATTTCTTTAGGTTCAGTGCTTATTCATCATTTTGCGAAAATGTATCCAGAAAGAATGTATTCAGCTGTATTAGGTGGTATGATCATGCAATTTAATACGCTATCAAAAACATTGTTAGCAGCTGGTCATATGGTGAAAAAGTTTGTACCATATATGTGGCTTTATCAACTGTTTGCTCACATTATGATGCCGAAAAATAATCATAAGCAGTCTCGGACAATGTTTATAGTGGAAGCTAGAAAAATGCGGCAAGACGAATTTTTTCGTTGGTTTGAATTGACGAAATATGTTAAGTCTATTTCGCGTAATATTGAAAAGTGTAAAGTTCCTCGTCTTTATATTTCTGGCAGTGAAGACCATCTCTTTATTAAACTACTAAAAAAACATGTGCCAACAGACCAATATAGTCAATTAGTGGAGTTAATTAATTGTGGCCATGTGTGCAATTTAGAAAAGAGTGCAGAATTTAATGATAGTGCGATTTCTTTTCTAGAACAACATAAATATGTGCATGAAAAAGACAGTCAAGGTGCATAAGGTTACAATAACCAAAGCCGACCAAGAGTTAAAGTAACTCTTGGTCGGTCTTTTAATCTAATTCAATTGTTCGGCTGGTCCAAAAAATTCAAAGTGAATTTTTTCTTCAGGTACTTTCCAATCTGCTAAAATATGTTTTATCGTTTTCATGAATGGTAAAGGTCCACAAAAATAGAATGTTGCCTCTTTGTTTTTTAAAACAGATTCTAACCACCTCTCATCGATAAATCCTTCTTTTTGGAATTGTTGATTCGCACGGTCAGACGCTGTTGGCTTTTCATAACATAAATAATAGTTAACATGCTCATGATTATTAGATAACTCTCTCACTTGATCGTCCATTGCATGAACATCACTATTGATAGCGGCATGGACAAACGTAACTTCTCGCTCAGGTTGCTGTTCAACGACCGTTCTTAACATACTAATCATTGGTGTTAAACCAACACCGCCACTTAGTAAAACGACAGGATCAGATTTTTTCATATCTAAAACAAAATCGCCAGCAGGAGAGGTAATTTCTACAACATCCCCTTCATTAATATAATCGTGCATAAAATTAGAGACCATACCATCAGGGGTGTTGTCACTTGTTTTTTCCCGTTTGATACTGATACGATAATAATTTTTGTTTGACGCATCAGATAGGCTATATTGTCTGATTTGAGTATATTCTTCTCCTTCAACGTCGCATCTTATACTAATATACTGCCCCGGTGTAAAATCTGCGATTGCTTTTCCATCTTTTGATTTTAGATAAAAAGAGGTAATAACGCTGCTTTCAGAAACTTTTTTAGCAATCACAAATTCTCTAAATCCATCCCATCCTCCTTTTAAATTGGACGCTTCTTTATACATTTCTTCTTCTATTTGAATGAATACTTCAGCAATTTTATTATAAGCTTTTTCCCATGCATCGATAATTTCGTCCGTTGCGGCGTCACCTAGAACTTCTTTTATGGCAAGTAATAAGTACTTTCCTACGATAGGGTATTGTTCTGGTGTGATTTGTAAGCTTCGATGTTTATGGGCGATTTGTTTCACTACAGGAACAATTGCTTCTAAATTATCTATGTACTGGGCAGCTGCATAGACTGTATTCGCTAAAGCCCTTGGCTGACTTCCTTGTTTTTGATTAGCTTGGTTGAAGATGTGTTTTAATTCTGGATGATCTTCAAACATCATTTCGTAAAATCGTTTCGTAATCGCTTCACCATGTTCGGCTAATACAGGAACCGTTGCTTTTACTGTTTCGATCGTTTTTGCATCTAATTGTGGTGCTGACATTATTAAAAACCCCTTTTGTAATATAGTCACAGTATAAAACTTGTATTTGAAATACATCTTTTATTGTATAGGTAAATGTGCTTTAAAGCAATATATTAAATACATCTTAAAAACACGAGCTCAATTTGTGGTTCTATATATCTATTATGTGGTAAAGTGAAATGACAATAATTTAGATGGAAATAGGTGATAATGGTGCAATTAACGACCTATACAGATTACTCACTCAGAGTTTTAATTTACTTAGGTGTTCAACCTGAAAATAAAAAATCAAATATAAAAGAAATATCAGACTTATATAACATATCAAACAACCATTTAAGTAAAGTTGTGTTTGAATTGGGTAAATTTGGTCTTGTGGAGACGATTAGAGGGAGGAATGGGGGCATTAAACTAGCCAAACAACCTTCAGATATAAATATCGGATCATTGGTTCGACATACAGAATCACCATTGCATCTTGTTGAGTGCTTTGATAAAGAAAACAATAAATGTAAAATTACATCGGCATGTCGATTAAAAGGAGTTTTACATGAAGCGTTGGAAGCTTACATGAACGTACTTGATTCTTATACATTAAGCGATCTCCTAGTAAATGAGAACGAACTACAAAGACTGCTTTTGAAGTGATTATGAAAAAACGATCAGGAAATCTGATCGTTTTTCTTTGAATGGACGTAGTTTTACCATTCTTTCGGTTGGTAATTTAATTCTCTAAACAATTGTTGACGTTCTTTTTTGGATAAATCCCTCCACTGTCCAACTGGAAGATTGCCTAATGTAATATTCATCACTCGCGTTCGCTGAAGTCTTAACACGTCATATCCGAGTTCTCCGCACATACGACGAATTTGACGGTTTAATCCTTGTGTTAATATGATTTGAAATTCAAATTTTGATTTTTGATATACTTTACAAGGAAGGGTTTTTGTCCCTAAAATATTTACTCCTTCTTCCATATTTTTTAAAAATTCATCCGTAATCGGTTTGTCCACAGAGACAATATATTCTTTTTCGTGTTCGTTTTCTACTCGTAAAATTTCGTTGACAATATCTCCATCATTTGTAAGTAGTATCAACCCATCGGAATCTTTATCCAGTCGACCAATATTGAAAACTCGTAGTGGATGATTGACTAAATCTACGATATTTCCTTTGACATTTTTTTCAGTCGTGCTTGTAATCCCAACAGGTTTATTTAATGCGAGGTATACATAATTATTGGCCATCTGTATTGGGTCACCGCTAACGAGGACTTTGTCACCGGGTTTCACTTGATATCCTGGTTTTGGGATTCTACCATTAACTGTCACTTGTTTTTCTTTGATTAATTTGTCGGCACCCCGTCTTGAAGTTTTTCCGGATTCGCTTATAAATTTGTTTATACGCATGTGATACACACCCTTAAGTGAGAGATTGTTTTCTAAGAATATTAAATGAAATGAACGTTTTTAAGACGAACTTTTGATAAGATAAATCGTATCATAAGTTCTTAAAAGATGTAACTATTCGATGATGGATTATTATCTATTTTCTATTTTACATAAAAAAATCATTTAAGGAGAGATAGGATGAGAACTGAAAAAGAAAAGATGGTAAGTGGGGAGTTATATAATCCTTCTGATAACCAATTAGAACAGGAACGTTTAGTAGCGAGAGGAATCACGCGAAAGTATAATCAAACGAGCGAGACTGAAATAGAAGAGCGACATGATTCACTCAAACAGCTTTTCGGATCGATTGGAAAAAACATCGTTGTAGAACCAACTTTTCGATGTGATTATGGTTACAACATACATGTTGGTGACCATTTTTATGCAAATTTCGACTGTGTCATTTTAGATGTTAGCCCTGTGAAAATAGGGAAGTATTGTTTCTTGGCACCTGGTGTTCATATTTATACTGCTACTCATCCTATTACGCCAAGAGAACGTAATTCCGGAATAGAATACTCAAAACCTGTGATAATTGGTGATAATGTTTGGATAGGGGGAAGAGCAGTAATTAACCCTGGTGTAACAATCGGCGATAATGTTGTGATTGCTTCAGGATCTGTCGTTATAAAAGATGTACCGGACAACGTAGTCGTTGGTGGTAATCCTGCGAAAATAATTAAACAAATTGACTTGGATTATAAAGAAATATAACCTACCGTTCTTAAGAGTGTAAGCCGATTTAATTTGAATCTCGATCAAATATAAATAGACGAACAGTGCCATAACTGTTCGTCTATTCATGCCATGCTTTAAGAGGTGGAAATGGAATTATTTGTTCATAAGGCGGTGGGGGAAGGATAGCGTTTTTATTTTCTACAAAAGGTTTATCTATAAAATTACGCGCAGCGTCTCTTTGTCTCCTAACGTAATTTAATATATGTTTTCCGATTTGTCGTCCAAGCCGAAGACCTTCATCATTATCTGCTTTAAAGTGAACGCCTCCAAGCAATCTAGAATAGGCATTTTCTTCGGCAATTTCTTTAAGACGAGTGGCTTCTTTCGGAAAGAAATAACTTAAAATGACTTCGGCACAGCCGGACATCGTTGCATGGCCGGATGGGTATGCTGGAAAAGCGGGTGTTGGTATAACTATTTTTAAACTTGGCTCAATTTGATTTGGTCGAGCAATATCTGTTAAATACTTTATTCGCCATGTAATGACCATCGCATCATTGATTGCTGCCTGTGTGATTGCAATAATTCTAGCAGTATGCACTGGTGTCACTTCGTAGGTATCAATTAAACGATCAATCACAGGTGTCCATTGTTTTGTAGGTGGACCAAAACTATAATACTTTGCTATATCTCTTTCTTGGTTCGTCAGTTTATTAAGTGTATTTTTTACAATCTCAATTTCTGATTCCATAAAATCAATAAAATAGGGATTCTTTATTTTAAAATGGACTAACTTTCCATTTAAATCAGTGATTTGTCCAAGTAAGTTACGCCGAAAATAATACATTGGCCAAGAGCCAGCTTCAGGTTGTAAAGGTTCTAAATTATCTTTGTTCAACTTCGACCATTTTGGCGGTGGATGTCTTCTTTTTTTCTTCATGATCATACTCCTTACTTATAAAGTTTCTATATCCTATCATATCTGAAGAATGAATTTTTTTAGATGATGACTTCGAGAAAATCACTTTCTAATTTAATAGTATCTTATTCATCTAATGTTAAAACGTGTGAGAGGTAGTCAGGAAAATATTACGTCACATAAATTCAGAAAATTCTGTATAATGTAAGTGTATATATTGATAGTTCGTTAAGAAAAGGACATGATTTTTCTTGAAAAAATCTCAAGAGGAGGTTTTTATGATGAAAAAATTGTTATTTCTTATGTTTATCTGTTTTTCTTTAACATCAGCTTGTTCAAACGATGCAGCGAATAGTAGTAATAGTAATGATCAAATTGTAAATGAAAATTTAAATAATTTATCAGATCAAACTAAAGATAATGAGGAAGAAAATAATGTGAAAGAGAAGGAAAAGAACAAGGAAATAGACGAAACCAAATCGAATGATCCAGTTGAAAATGTCAAAGAAGAAACAAATGAAGATATAAATGGAGAAGCAAACGAATCGGAAGCTTTAGAACTTGAACAGGAAACTCACCATCTTATTCTCTATTTCTCTGATCGTGATTTAATGGATACGTATCGCATTAAAAAAGAAGTAGAAATAAATGTTGGAGATGATTTAGAAAAAATTGCCATTGGAGAGTGGTTAAAGGGACCTGACCATGAAGAGTTATCAGGGTGGGTTTATTCAGGTGTCATCGTAGAATATATTGAAGAAGTGGATGGTGTTGCCCACGTAAGTTTATCTAAAGAAATTCTAAAGACTAGCATGGGATCAAGTGGCGAATCCATGTTTGCTACTCAGATTGCAATGATAATGGAGCAATTTGGATATGCACAGACACAAGTTTTAGTGGAAGGGAAAGTACTTGAATCGCTTTTTGGTCATGTTTATTCCGGAGAGCCGTTTTTTGCAAATGAGCCTGACGATTTTTTATGGATCGATGAAAAAGATTCTCGTGAAATTACCATGAAAAATGATGCATTTAAAATTTATGAACCAGCTGCAGATAGTGAAGTGAAAGGTGAAATTGTTGTAAGAGGTCTAGCCCGAGTCTATGAAGGAACCGTCTCATATGAATTTGAAGATGGTCATTATATTTTAGATGAAGGTTTCACAACAGCTTCTGCAGGGGGACCTGGATGGGGAGAATTTGAAATCGTTATTGAACTAGATGACGTTGTTGATTATTCAGGAAGAGTGATCTTATTTGAAGAAAGTGCAAAAGACGGATCAAAGTTACATGAGTTAATCATTCCAGTTTATGTAATAGAGTAACGAATGATAGGATGAGGTGTTATTAGAATTCCACCTCATCCATTAATATTTGATTACACAATGTATTTCCTCGATATAAACAAATTCCTCTGTTACATGACTATTCTTAGAATAACGTCAACCCTATGCCTATAATTGCCCCACTTAGAAAAAGAACCCAAATGCAAAAGCCCATTATATCTCTAGCATTTAAACCTGCAATAGCTAATGCTGGAAGTGCCCAAAATGGTTGTATCATGTTTGTCCAAGCATCCCCCCATGCTACCGCCATAGCAGTTTTTGCTGAACTAACTCCAAGATCCGCTCCTGCAGTTAGCATAATTGGAGCTTGCACAGCCCATTGACCGCCGCCAGATGGCACAAAAAAATTCACAATACCAGCGCTCAAAAACGCAAATAATGGGAATGTTGTTTCCGTCGAAATAGCAACGAACCATTCCGAAAACGTTACTGCTAATCCTGATGTCACCATCATGCCCATTATTCCAGCGTAAAAGGGAAATTGAATAATAATTCCTCCCGCATTTTTTACAGCAGACGAAACGCACGTTAGATAATTTCGTGGCGAGCGAAAGCGTCGACGATGAAAGGCAGTAAGCGAGATAGATAGTGCCTTTCAGTAGCTACCCGCGGCGTATTGGGGAAGGAAAGGGTATGTATAGTGCCTTTCAGCAGCTACCCGCGCGTATTCGGGAAGGAAAGGATGGATAGGTTTATTTGTTATAAGAACAATGGACAACGAATAAAAAAGGATCCGGTAAATACCTTTGCATTAATTTAGTTGATAATGACGTAAGCGTATTCATTTTTCCTCCTTTCTTTTCTTCATTTAATATAGAAAATACGATTTGTCCTTCTTTATAAATAACTATTAAACATTTCTAGAATTATGCTTGGTGTTATATAGTTGATCGATGTTTAAGCACTAAAATCTCTGATCATTAATTATTTGTCTTTTTTCGATAATGTATCTCAAATGTAATAAATATCCAACCAGAGGCTGAGTTTTATTCAACCTAAGGCAGGTGTGACGGATGTTCAAATCAATTTATAATTTTTTATATAGTAAAAAAAGAGAGGGTGCAGAGAGTGGAAAAAATCATTGAAGTGAATGGTATTCATAAGACGTACGTTAAAAGAAAAACGAAAGAAAAAGTTACCGCGGTAAATGACATATCTTTTGATGTTCATCGTGGAGAGGTGCTTGGTTTACTTGGGCCTAATGGGGCTGGAAAAACGTCAACAATCAAAATGATTTGTGGGCTATTACAGTCAGATCAAGGTTCGATTTTGATTAATGGTTTAGATATACAAAAGAAGAGATTAAAGGCATTGCGTCATATCAGTGCAGTGTTAGAAGGAAATCGAAATTTATATTGGCGTTTGACAGTTAGGGAAAACTTAGAATATTTCGCTGGGAATCGTGGGCTTTCTCGTAAAGAAGTACATGCACAGGTAGATAAGCTACTCGGACAATTCCATTTGAAAGAGAAAGAGAATGAACTTGTGAATGGATTATCTCGTGGGATGCAACAAAAGCTAGCTATCGCTGTGGCATTATTGGCAAATACGGATGTTATTTTATTAGACGAACCTACTTTAGGGTTAGACGTTGAAATTAGTTATGAATTGAGAGAAATACTTAAAACGGTTGTTAAAGAGGAAGACCGTACGATTATCATTAGTTCGCATGATATGCCAGTTGTGCAAGAACTTTGCGATCGAACGATCATTATTAATAAAGGAACGGTTGTTGTAGATGAGAATGTCGAGAATTCACTCCGTTTTTTTGAAACAAGAGCCTATTCTATTAAATTAGGAGAACCGTTAAGTCGTGAGCAAGAAAAACGTTTATTTCGTAAATTCCCTCTGTGTAACTATAAAAAACAACAGAAACAAACTATTGTTGAAGTGAATTTAGACCGAAGTGAAGATATTTATGAGCTTATCGATATATTCAAAGAGGTAGAAACAATTATCGACAGTATTGATCGTACATCCATAGATTTCGAACAAGTGTTTATGCAAATAGTGAAAGGGGAGTCTATTTATGAGATGGCTTAACTTATTAAAGGCAAATTTTCGTAAAGAATATATTGAAATGAAACGCTATTTTCCAAATACATTGGCGCTTTTAGTTACTTTTTATATTATCTTTTTAGCAGCATTTTTTGGGATTGTCTTTATTGGTGATCCGGCAAGTTTTGAAGCGAATGTGCAATATTCGATTGTTAGTGTTGTGTTTTGGAGTTTAACGATGCTGACGATGAATTTCATAGGATTTTCAGTGGTTACTGAGGCAATGAGGGGGACGTTAGAACAACTATATATGTCACCGATGGGAGTATGGAAAATCATGCTTACTCGAATCATTGGACAATTCGCCTTGCAGTCGATCCTCATGATCATTTTACTGTTTGCAGCAATGGGTACCTCAGGACAATGGCTTAATTTAAATCCAATGACTACGATACCAATTATACTAATAACGATGGTTAGTATGGTTGGTGTTAGTTTCATGATTGCTGGTCTTGCGATTATTGTGAAACAAATTCAAGCATTTTTACAAATTTTTCAGTTTGTATTAATGGGTTTAGTTTTCATTCCATTATCTGTAGCACCAATATTAGCCTTTGCTCCTTTTGTTAAAGGGGTCAACCTCGTTCGAACAGTGATGATAGAGAATCTTACCTTGTCTGAAATTGCCTTTTCAGATGTCACTATTTTATTATTGAATTCTTTTATTTACTTCATATTAGGGTTAATTGTATTTCATCGATGCGAAAAAATTGCGATGAAAAAAGGGTTATTAGGACAATATTAAGGTTCAGGTATGAGAAAAAAGTATGAGTATAGAGGATAAGAATGTAGAATGGAAGAATAAAGAGTAAAAGAGGATAATGGAGGCTATGATTTATGAAAAGAAAAATGGAAGTGGAAGATTTCGTAAGGATAAAAAGTATAGCTAGTCCTTCGATTGCACCTAGAGGAAATAAGGTAGCCTATGTTGTAAGTAGAGTGGATAAAGAGAAGGACAAATCACAATCAAATTTATATTTATATGATTATAATCTAGGTAAAACGAAGCAATTAACTTTCTCTGGTGAAGACAGCGCCCCTTCTTTTTCACCTGATGGTAAAAAAATTGCATTTATTTCTTCTCGCACGGAAAAAAGTCAAATTTGGATTTTATCGTTAGAAGGTGGAGAAGCATGGTGTTTAAAAACGAAGGAGGCAGTGTCGCCTCCTTTACATTGGACACCTCATTGTAATGAAATTGTATACTGTTCAGAAGTGTTTAGTCATGAAAAGGACCAATGGACTCCATATCAAGGAGCACCAGAAAACGATGGAAAACGGTTAAAAGAATTAGCTGATAATGTACATAAAGAAAAAAACAAGGAAGATGAAAAAGATAAAAAGGAAAACAAAGTGAAAGTGATTACGAGATTCAGCTATCGTTTTGATCGTCATGGTTATTATGGGGATAGGAGAAATCATGTTTTTATTACTCCTGTAATGGAAGAACCTGAATTGGACCGAAAACCTCAAGGCAAGCAACTATCGAAGAAGGATTATGACTATACTGATCCAATATTATCTCCAGACGGAAAATACGTTGTCTGTAGCTCTCGTCATAGTGAACGAGCAGATCTTGAAGATAAATCCGATTTATGGTTAATAGAAGTAGATACTGGAAAAGAACACTTACTATATGATGCACCTGGACCTACGTCTAGTCCAAACTGGTCTCCTTGTGGGAAATACCTTTGTTTTTCTGGACACGATCAGCGAGTTGGCGCATCAACCTCAACAGATTTATGGCTTTTAAATGTTTCTTTGTTTTTGTCTCAGATACAAAACAATCAAGAAACAACGCCTTTGCTACCAAGCGACGCGAGCAATATTACGAGAAGGTTTGATCGTCCGATCGCAGGTAGCGGAGGTTGGCAAAAAGATAAATTTATTTTTTTGGTAGCTGATAAAGGGGCGAACAACGTGTATGAAGTTGATCCATTATCTCTGTTCGCGCAACCGGTTTTAAAAATCGAGAATCGCTCGTTATCAACCTTAGCTGTTGATGACGATCTATTGGTCTATACATTTACAACACCTACAAAGTCGCAAGAATTATACTTGTGGGATGGGGAAGAAAAACAAATTACAAACATAAATAACGATTTTCTCAAAGAAACTTTGATTTGTGATTCGGAAAAAATAATTTATGAAAGTAATGATGGGAAGGCAATTGATGGCTGGGTTGTTTACCCGCAAAAATTTGATAAAACGAAACAGTATCCATTGATTTTACTTATTCATGGTGGTCCTCATGCCGCTTATGGTCCAACCTTTATGTTTGATGCACAACTATTTGCGAACGAGGGGTATATTGTCTTGTACACAAATCCTCGGGGAAGTGAAACTTACGGGCAGGATTTCGCTAGTTGTATCGATAAAAAATGGGGAGATCTTGATTATAAAGATGTGATGGCAGGGGTTGATACACTTGTTGAAAAAGGATTCATTGATACGAGCAAAATGTTTGTCCATGGTTGGTCCTATGGAGGGTATATGTCTTGTTGGATTTCCACGCAAACGGATCGGTTCAAGGCAATTTGCGCAGGCGCCAGTGTGACGAATTTACTTAGTGGATACGGAACATCTGATATTACGTTAGCTGACGAATATGAGTATGGTGGAACCCCTTGGAAAGATAGCAGCCATCTAATCAACCATTCTCCACTGGGACATGTAGATAAAGTAAACACCCCAATGATGCTTATGCATGGTGAAAATGATCTCCGCGTAGCCATTGCGCAAACGGAAGAGTTTTTTGTCGCATTGAAAAGGATAGAGAAGGAAGCGATTATGATAAGGTATCCCGATGAATTCCATGGCTTATCTCGACCTTCCCATCAACTTGATCGATTCGAGAGATTAGTCTCTTGGTTTAATTATCATCGTGATTGTTAGTAATATCCAAAAAACCTTTGCTTGTTTTGAGCAAAGGTTTTTATGTGGAAGGACATAGCCTTTTGAAAATGCGTCTAACGTTTTCTCAAGCTCTCTCACGGCAAATTTGACGATTTCCTTAAGTTAATCAGTGAATGGTGGCGCTTACACGGACTAATTGCCGTTTATACTCACTACCTCACAAAACCCCCTTGAAGTCAATTAACTGCATGGTAAGATTGTAAACGGACTAAGAAGAATACGGGTATGCAAACAACACAAGGAGTTGGATATGGATGTCAGGAACAACGACACGTGTCGCATTTATTGGAGCAGGAAACATGGCAGAAGCGATGATTTCTGGAATTGTAAAAACAGGAACACTCGAACCACAACAAATCATTGTAACAAATCATAGTAACGAAGAACGACTACTGGAATTGCATAATCGCTACGGGATTCAAGGAATGGTGAGAGATCGTTTACCAATTGAATCTGCAGATGTAATTATTTTAGCAATGAAGCCTAAAGACGCAGAAACTTGCCTTGCATCTATTAAAAATCAGATTAAACCTAATCAAGTTGTTATGAGTGTGTTAGCAGGTATTTCTACATCATTTATGGAAGAACATTTACAAGATGACCAACAAGTGATTCGAGTAATGCCGAATACTTCTAGTATGATACAGGAATCAGCAACAGCTATTTCACCAGGTGAAAACGTAACGATGAAAAACGTTAAATTAGCGAAAACTCTTCTGAAAGCCATTGGTGAAGTGTATGTCATTGATGAAGAGCAAATGGATCTTTTCACTGGAATTGCTGGAAGTGGTCCAGCTTATTATTACTATTTAATGGAGCATATTGAAAAAATTGCTACAGAAAATGGAATGGACCCGTCACAAGCTAGACAGATAGGTGCTCAAACCATTTTAGGTGCTGCAAAAATGATCCTTGAGAGAGAAGAATCCCCCGAACAACTGAGAACAAACATTACATCTAAAAATGGAACAACTGCATCAGGGTTAGAAGCTTTAGCAGCGAATGGTGGAGGTAAGGCGATCAAAGCAGCGATTCAAGGTGCCATGAACCGTTCTAAGGAAATTAGTGAACAACTAGAAAAGGTAACTGTAAGGTAGCGTGAACTTTTTAATATATAATGTAAAAGCTAGGTCCGCCGACCTAGCTTTTATTTTTAGATAGTTTTTAGCTTTTGAAGTAGTTTGGCTCGATAGACTGACCTAAGATAAATAAAGTTAGTCATCATTACTATTCATTGAAAATTGTCCAGAAGGGATAGGTGTAATAGGGTCTAGACACGTGATTCCGCAGAAGCAATTTAAGTCTACTGTTAAACAGATTCCAGTAGCTTGGAAATCTCTAATACTTCTACCAGGGAAAAACTTACATACATCACTTACACCACTATCTGTTGGACCGGGAGTAGCCCCACCTTCTGTGACTGGCAGTAACAACTCTAGCTGAACGCAACAGTCACTTCCTTTAACAAATCTTTTAGCTCTAAAAATGGGACTTTCTACGCAACCGAAAAAAGTATTTCCAGATGCTCCTAATTCACCTTCAAATACACCACTACCGATAAATGGCGTACAATCTTTACAATAAAGGATGAAAGGAATAGTTGTATTAACAAGATTCTCCACTCGTGGTGAAAGTAATTGGTCAATAGACTGTTCACAACTGGTTGTGCAACAATCGTCATTCTTAATTACTGCGTCTTGAGCTGCTACAATATCTCTTACAACGTTACAAACACAATCATCGGTAAATTTTTGATGTTTAACTGTCATTTTGATTCCTCCTTATTATTTTAAATCTCTACAATGTATGTAAATGAGAAGCAACTGCTTGTGTACATATCTATATTTAAGAAAATGAGGAAAGTAACCACTTTTGTGCTACCAAGAACAATTACTTTCATCTGTTTTACTATGATGTCTATATATCTTCAGAATATTTCATTAACCTGCCAGGAAATCAATCGGTTCAAATTCGTATTCATGGTATACATAGAGATAAGAAGAGTAATTTTTTGAAACCTTTTAAATGAAACAATCGTATCGTATAATGGAAATACTTGTGAATTTTAAGAGGGAGCATTTAGAAGTAAGTATTACAGATCGAAGGAAACGTACGATAAACCGAAAGAAAAATTCTTTCATTATCATGAATTACTTACAAGGGAGGAAAAAGAAAACATGACGTTAGTAATCAATAACCTTAAAAAAAGATTTGATGAACATCGTGCAGTTGATGGTATAACGTTAACTGTAGGAAAAGGAGAAATATTTGGCATGCTGGGTGCTAATGGTGCAGGGAAAACAACGTCTTTTCGTATGATTCTTGGCTTGATCGATCCTACTGAAGGTTTCGTTACGTGGGATGCGGAACGATTATCATATAAACGAACAAAATTGGTAGGGTATTTACCTGAGGAACGAGGACTGTTTCCAAAATTAACAGTAAAAGAACAACTTATTTATCTTATGAGGTTAAAGGGAATGAAAAAACCCGACATTATTAGAGAAATTCGCCATTGGCTTCAACGTTTCCAAGTTCCAGAGTATGAAAACAAAAGAATAGAAGAATTATCTAAAGGAAATCAACAAAAGATTCAATTTATGGCAGCCGTTATACATAAACCAGACCTACTTATTCTAGATGAACCTTTTAGTGGATTGGACCCAGTAAATGCAGATATGCTTAAGGAAGCGGTTTTAGATATACAACGAGAAGGGACAACGATCGTATTTTCTAGTCACCAAATGAATAATGTTGAAGAACTCTGTGAAGATATTATTATGTTAAAACATGGGAAAGCTGTACTACAAGGAAATTTAAGAGATATCAAGCGTTCCTATGGAATGAAAACGATTACTATTAAAGCAGATTATGAACTTGATTTTTTAAAGAATATTAAAGGTGTCCTAAATGTTGATAAAAATAAAGATGGGGCAGCTATCAATGTTGAAAGTGAAAGTATAGCAGAAGAAATATTCAAAGAAGTAGCCAATAGTGGATTTGTTAGGAAATTTGAAGTAGAAGAACCTTCTCTACATGATATTTTCATAGATCATGCAGGAGGTGATTCGGATGAATAATTTCTGGACAACGTTTACTCATACCGCTAGTCGAAGAATTAAATCGAAATCCTTTATTTTTGCTACTGGAATCATGGTTGTTTTAATTATTGGGTTATTAAATTTAAACAGTATTTTAGAAAATTTCACAAGCGATGACGACGAACTAGTATCTAGTATTGCTGTTGTTGACAATACGGATAGCGATGGAGAGTATGCAGAAATGTTAGCATCAATGGAAGAGGGGGCATTTGAATATATCCATTTTACGTATGGGGATGTGAATGATGCACTGGAAGAAGCATACGATAATAACTACGATTATGTTCTTGCCATTAGCGGAGAATCTGCAAATATGGAAGCAGAGTTTTTTGGAGAAGGAACGGATTTTACTGTTGCACAAGAAGTGAATCAAGATGTGCAACGAGTCAAAGAAACGTTAGTGACAACGGAATTAGATTTAAATGACGAAGAGTTAGCGATGATTTTTAATCCGGTTACATTCATTGAAAATTCCTTAAGTCAAAATGGAGAAATGCAAACAGAAGAGTCTCATATGCAAGCGTATTGGATGGTATACGGCCTTGTTTTTGCCATTTATCTTATTGTCATTACGTTTGGATCCATGATTGCAACGGAAGTAGCAACGGAAAAGTCTTCGAGAGTGATGGAACTCATTGTTTCAAGTATAAATCCAGTGACACAAATGCTCGGAAAAATATTAGGGATTGGTTTAGCAGGAATGGTGAATTTGGCAGCATTAGCATTAGCTGTTTTCATTGGGTCAACGATGAGTGGAGATGACTTTATCACGACAATTTTCACAGAAGTCATCGATTATTCATTAATCATTTATGCACTAGTTTTTATCATTTTAGGCTATTTTGTTTATGGTGGTATTGCTGCAATGCTCGGAGCCCTTGTCAGTCGTGCAGAAGAAGTGAACCAAGCGATTCAACCGTTGATTTTCTTAGCGATGATAGCATTTTTCATCTCCATGTTTGGTTTAAATGCTCCTGAAACAACATTTATTCAAGTTCTGTCTTACGTTCCGTTCTTCACGCCACAACTGCTTTTCCTTCGAATAGGGATGGGTACTGTTCCTGTATGGGAAGTTACATTAATTATTGGCATTTTAATTATTAGTGCGATCTTAATTAACATTTTGGCAGCTCGAATTTATAAAGGTGGCGTTCTTATGTATGGGAAGTTTTCGTTCAAAACAGGAATTCAACAAGCATTAAAGCTGTCTAAAAAAGAAAATTAATCGACTATAAAAAGCATGAAGGGGCTTTCCTTCATGCTTTATTATTTTCAAATTACTTTTTTTTAAATTTACTGCCTGCCGATTTTTTTCGAATTCGATTGAGTTTAGCATTTGCATTGACTAGAGATTGGTCAGTTTTAGCATAATCAATGCTAATATCTGTCATGTTGTTGTTTTCAACAACGAAAGTAAGCCATGTTCCTGCACCTGCTTCTTTTGGCAATTTCTCTTTAGGAACAACATATTCTAATCCTTCGCTTTCTACTAAAATAACTGCTAATTTATTGTCTTCTAATCTGTCAATAACGCCCTTTTTATTCATTAGATCCTCCTACACAAGCTTTCGCTTCAGATATAATATCTGCTAATCTTCCAGCAGCGATTCCATTAACTCTTTCTAGATCTTCAACAGAGTCAAAGGGACGTAATTCAATTAATTCTTCCGCACGAGCAGGGCCAATATGTGTAATCTCCTGAAGATCTTCTAATGAAGCATCGTTAATATTTATACAATGACTAGGAGCTGTTGTCTCGTTTGAAGAATAATCGTCACTTTCTTCAGAAGTTTCCGAAGAAGAATTTGTTGGATCGCTGCTTCCTTGACCACTAGTAGAAGATGGCGAAATGGTTCCTTCGCTGCTAGTGAGCGTATTTATATCTTTTCCTTTTGTTTCCATAATGATTGTCCCATGATCGACTGTGCTATAAAGTGTCACATCAGCCTGAACGACTCTATCGACGACACTATCGTGAGGGTGTCCATAAGAATTATTGGCCCCCGCTGAAATCACTGCCTTTTCTGGAGATACAGCTTCTAAAAATTCAGAAGTAGTAGAGGTGTCTGATCCGTGGTGTCCTAATTGTAGAACGTCTGATTGTAGATCATGCCCACGATTTATCATTGCTCGCTCTGTTTGAGATTCAGCATCACCAGTCAGGAGAAACGATACCTCACCATAGGAGAATTTAGCAGAAAGAGATCCTTCATGTAGATCACCAGTTAAGCTTTCTGGATTGAAAAATTCGATCGTAAGTGGACCAACCTGAAACTCATCACCGGAACGAGGTTCATCATAATCTGCATCACTAGATTCTATCGCATCCAACACACGGTCAAATGTTTGAGAACTTGCTATATCTCCAGACATCCAAATTTCATCTATGTTAAATTCATGAATAATTAGGTCCATTTGACCAATATGATCAGCGTGGGGATGACTTCCAATCAAGACATCGATAGAATGGATGTCTTGACTCTTTATATAAGTTTTTACATCATTTCGATTCCAGTTTCCAGTATCAAATAAAACAGTATATTCTTCGTCTTCGTATGTAAAATTAAATAATGTTGCATCAGCTTGTCCAACATCAATAAAATGAACGGATAATTCATCTAGATTTTCAGAGGCTTCCGAGACACTTTCAACGATTTCATCTTTTTCATTTGTTTCGTTGTTATTCATTTCATTTGTTACTATTTCATTATTATTATCTTGATTATTATTAATTTGATTATTCGTGTTCTCATTTTCTGATTCTAAATAACTCTCTTGATTATTTTCAGCTTCTTCCATATTTTCTTCGATGATATTATTATTTTCAGTTGTTTCTTTTGACTCGTTATTTGTTTCACACCCGCCTGCAAGTAATAAGAAAGTAAGCATTCCTAAAGTAAAGGACACATTTTTGATTCTCATCATTTCAACTCCTTTGTTGTTTAATAGTTTAACATGATTAGAAAATATAGGTAATGAACGATCGTTCGATTTATTAATTATAAGAAACATAAAGATTATATTTCAGCTAAAATAACTTGAAATAAAAATATTTTGAAAGATTGTTATAGAACATCCATTCTATTTTCTCCTTATCTGCGATATAATATATTTGACGAATCATCTAATAGACTGTTTTCTAAGATACTACTTTCATCACGTATTTGTGTGAGAATGCTTCTTGCCTTCCGATTAATATTCACTTGATAACCTAATGATTTGCTTCCCGAGTAATTCCTGCAATAACAGGTTATCTATTTACTCTCCTACCTCTCATTGTGTGTAAGCTACTAATACACATTTCTTATTTCTCGATTTTATTAATCAGAAAATCCACTCCACAATTAGTTTAAGAACCCCTATATGAGATACTTTCAAATTGATTCAGAAATTATTTTATTATACTCTGTTAAAGTCTCCTAGTATGATTCGATCCTTTTAATCTTAGGAGTTGATTAGGATGGGTTTAGACATGTATTTAATCAATAAAAAGGAAAGTGATTCTAACGTTATGTCCAATGAAGATGTTGTCTTATATTGGCGAAAGGCCAATCAAATTCATCATTGGTTTGTGCAAAATATTCAAGAAGGAGAGGATAAATGTGAAGTCTATGAAGTGACGCATCAAGACTTGATTAGGTTATATAACACATGTCGGTCAGCACTTCGTCAGAAAGATAGAGCGCATGAAATCTTACCTACACTTGATGGATTCTTTTTTGGGAGTACAGCATATGATAAGTATTTTTTTAATGAATTGAAAAGAACGAAAGATGAATTAAAAAATATCATAACAACATTTGATTTTAAAAAAGGTAAACTTTACTATACTAGCTGGTGGTAAAAACCATTTCGAAAAACTCTGCAACATCGATTCATCCGATAAATTCGTATAATAAACAGGCATCTATCATTTAAATAGATGCCTGTTTAATTCTCCAAATAAAATTTCTTTATCTGATAAAATCAAAAGATGATGAAAATTCGATTTACTGATAAAATACAAGAGTGGAAAATAGAATTTGTTATAAATATGGATCATCTAAAGGCCACTGGTCGATAAAAAATGAAATGTAATTCCAAAGAGTGGCGTGGTAAAGCATTCATTTTCTCGTTCATCATCGTGTGAATATAAATATATCAATGTATACATAGTAAGAAACGATTATAATCTAGGGGGAATGAATTTGTTGGGAAGGAAGTCGCTGATTTTTTTGATCGTCATTCTAATTCTAAATGGAGTGAGATATTTAACTTATCTAGTGGAAGGTAGTCAAAGTAATTATTATATAGTAATGCTCGTTTTAAATATTGTTGCTCTAATATTCTTATTTTTATCTTTGTTTAGAGAGACACGTAAACAAGTAAATAGTCATGAAGGTTAGGTTATAAATCATGCATTCGTTTTTAAAAATAAAAAAAGCCAACCCGAATAATGGAAGCTGAAAGTGCTCCTTATTCGGGTTTTTTCTGTTTTATCGCTTATACACGTACTAGTTAAAATAGTAATTCATTTTCTGTTCATATTGATTTTTTATAATAATGAATAGATACAATATTGTATTGGAAAAGCCGGTACAAAAAATGTATTCGCAAATAGATTGGTTCATTATTTAAAAAATACCATCATCGAGGGGGCAGTTTCGTGTTTTTTCATCCAATGGATTTTCTCATTATTATCGCTTTAGGTCTTGCCTTTTGGGCACAATCAAGAGTAAAAGGTAACTTTCAAAAATGGTCTAATGTAAAAGTTTCATCTAATATGACGGGAGCTCAAACAGCAAGACATATCCTTGATAAAGAAGGTTTGTCTCATGTGAGAGTAGAACTTTCGAAAAGTGGAGCATTATCTGACCACTATGATCCGACTGCAAAGGCTGTTCGCCTATCCGAACCTGTGTACCGTGGAAATTCTATATCGTCAATGGCAGTAGCTGCTCATGAAGTTGGACATGCTATTCAAGATGATACAAAATATTCCATGCTTGTATTAAGACATAAATTATTTCCATTAGCGAGTATAGGATCTCAACTTGCACCAATGCTTTTTCTTGGAGGGCTTTTACTAGGAATGACAAACTTAATTGGTGTAGGTATCGTACTCTTTTCAGGAGCTGTATTGTTTCAAGTCGTCACTCTTCCTGTTGAATTTGACGCTTCTAATCGTGCGAAAAATAAATTACTGGAGTTTGGTATGATTGCGAATAGAGAAGAAAAAGGAATTGGAAAGGTCTTAAATGCAGCGGCACTGACTTATGTGGCAAGTACGTTAATGGCTGTTTTACAATTGCTGAAATTCATCATGATTTTTAGAGGGAGACGTTAGAGATATTTGAATGGAACAGATAAAGATAGAGGAGAGGCTCCATTAGAACCTCTTCTCTTTTCTCTCTTTACAATCACTCAAACTTCTGTAATCAGAAAATTATTCTGGTAGTTTTTCATAAGCTAGTTTTAGAATGATATTTTTGTGCTCCGGGAAATCAGCTAATAAATCTTTCTGAGAGAAAAGTTCGAAATCTTGAAAATCAAATCCAGGAGATACCATACAACTAACTAATGCGAATGCCTCTTCGTCATCAACGGATGAGCCAAATATAGTGCCTTTCGGAACAACGGTTTGAAGGTGTTCATTTTTTTCTGGATTTCTCCCTAACATGACTTTCTCATAAAAACCATCTTTATGAATCATGTGAACACTAAGAGGGGAACCGTCATGGTAATACCAAACTTCATCCGATGCTAAGCGGTGAAGGTGAGAGGGACTTTTATTTGTGAGAAGGAAATATATACTCGTATATGCGGGTCTAACATTATCATTTTCAAGAGTAAAAGATTCCTCACTTTTATGTACTTGTTTGTAAAATCCCCCTTCTGGATGAGGAAGGAGATCTAAATCTTTTATCCATTTGTTTGCATTATTGTTCATTGACAATCCCCTTTTCTATTTTCTAATTTGACTTATCATGCTTACAAGACTTATAGCTGTAGCAGCTCCTAGAAAGAAACTCATTTTACTCATTGATGTTCGTTTAAATAACGTTTTTTCTTCCGTAATTTCAAACACTCCTATTGGTGAGATCGTAAAGTGACCACCGCCACCTCCGCTCCTTTCAGACGAATTTTTCTTCGTTTTTTCAATGTTTGCACTACCACCACCAAAAGCATAAGATGCTTTTGCCACAGGGAGAATTTTTTTGTTCTTCACTTCAATAATATCTCCATAAACCAATGATACATCTCGTTCGTTTGCGAATTTATTGAAAAGAGAGCTTATTGGAACATTGAACAAACCTTCTTTGTCATAATCTTGATCAAGATTATTGTTGTTAATTGACATATACTAACCTCCTTAACAAATTTTCTGGCCATTTGAAACCGTAGGGGCTTTTTTAAAAGAATACATTGATTGATTCGACTTACTTATATAAATATCCTGCCTTTCAATCAGCATGTTTTAAATATTGTTAGAACTTTTTTCCTTCAAGTATACTGCATACAATTTGGAGAACAATAATTAATACAGCTTATTCGTTGTTCAGATGACTTAAATAAAGAAGGTGGATATAATGACAGTGTTAGAAATCGGGATGCAAGCTCCAGATTTTAATTTGGCTTCTACGAGAAAAGAAAAAATAGCACTTAGTGATTACATAGGAAAAAGAAACGTACTATTAGCATTTTACCCTTTAAATTTCACACCTGGTTGAATTAAAGAACTAACCTCTTGGAAAGAGGATTATGAGCTGCTTCAAAAACTTGAAACGGAAATTTTAGCAGTTAGTGTTGACCATATTTTTTCGCATAACGTTTTTCAAGCAAGTTTAGGAACACTCCCGTTTCCATTATTGTCTGATTGGTTTAAACAGACAGCGACGAATTATGGCGTACTTAATAAAGATATGACAGCACAGCGGTCCGTATTTGTTATAAATAAATACGGGAAGATTACTTTTGTTAATAATTCATTTAAAGCAGATCAAAACGATGATTATCAAGAGTGTTTGGAACATTTAAAATTTCTATAAAACGAAGATAGAAATGATGTTCGTTAAAACAAATATGAAGTGTGACAAGTTTTAGCATTGGCGCCACAAGAATGCGAATGAATGCAACGAATTTAAATTCATTCACCACGCGAATCCTCTAAAAATTTATCAGAATAAGAAACGACTACGAAAATTTAAATTTATCATTAAGAAACCTTTCTCAGATTAGTTGTAGGAGGGTTTTTTTCATTTTTCATTAGAGAAAAAATGTCTTAATTAGTTCAATCATTCTAAATAGAAATGATTGTCAAAATGGTAAAATAGAGATACTTTCCTTTTAATAAGAATGACGTATCAGTATCAGTGATAGGAGGTCATGAAATGAAATATGTATTTATTAATAAAGTAGTATTACTTCTGGTCTTATTTAACATATTTACTAGTGTTGTTTCTGTTAATGCGGAAGATGAGCAGCTTTATTATTTGTGGAGCGAGTCTTGCCCTGTTTGTGAAACATCGAGCAAATTTTTAGATGAATTGGAGGAAGAAACCACTCTTACTATAGAAAGAGTGGAAATTTCTAATGATCGAGATCGATTTATAGAATTAATTAATGAGTATGATATAACATCTCAGTCTGTCCCAATTTTCATCTATAAAGGTGAAGTTTGGCAAGGATTTAATGAAGTAGTCGAAAGATCCCTAAATAATCGACTTTTAGGGGAAAGTAGAGATGAAAATATTTCCTTTTCAGAAGGAGGAACGTGTAGCGAGAATAACGAAAATGAAGATTGTTCGTTTTCATTAGATGAGACTGATGAAAATGTGGAGTTATTTGGGTGGGATTTATCAAATTACTCCTTGTTTTTTACAACAATGCTTATTGGAATAGTAGATGGATTCAATCCATGTTCTTTATGGGCGTTAATGTTTTTGATCAGTATGATTATACGATTTAAATCTAGAAAACTCATGTTTGTAGTTGGAGGAACCTACATATTAACTGTATCATTTATTTATGGTTTGTTTATCTTAGGGACGTTTGCAGTTGTTATTCAGATCATTGATTATTTTTGGGTTCGGTTTTTATTATTTTCATTAGCAGCTTTTTTTGCATCGGTAAATATTAGAGATGCTTTAGGAAAAGAAAACAAGAAAATGACGTTTTCTATTTCAACAGGTCATAAGAAAGCTTTTATTCAGAAGGTGAGAGATAAATTATTTTCCACGGAACGATTAAGTGGTTTCATTATTGCTTCTATACTGATTGGATTTTTCGCATCAATGATCGAGTTACCTTGCACAGCTGGATTTCCAATTATTTGGAATGGCATTGTATCTAGTCAAAGTATTGCTTTTCAAAGTTATCTAGGTTATCTATTTATATATTTATTTATGTACGTTCTAGTAGAAATCACGATTGTTACCGTTATGGTTGTAACGATGAGAAAAGCTTTTATACAAGAAGAAGCTGGTAGAACGTTGAAATTTATTTCAGGTGCTTTAATGGCATTTTTAGCTGTTGTTCTTCTTTTAGGAAAGACGTACATGAACGATATGACAATCGTATTAGGTGGATCTATCATTATTATACTTTTATCTTTCCTAATTATTAAAATTAATAAAAAGTGGAAATAGGTTCATTTCTAAATTTGAAATAAAACGCCTAATAAGAGGAAATCTCCCAATGTCCATCGAACTCTTAAAATAAATGGACATAGGAGGGGATATGGAATGAATGGATTTGAATATGAAAAGTACGATGGATTAGGTTTAGCAGAGCTCATTCGCAAGAAAGAAGTGAGTAGAAAAGAAGTGCTTGAGAAAGCGATTGCTAAAATTGAAGGATTAAATCCTACTTTAAATGCTGTAAATCATAAATTTTATAAACATGCATTAAACTCTTTGAATGAAATAGATGAGAATAATGGAAGATTTTCTGGAGTCCCAATGTTATTGAAAAACAACACACAAGAAGTAGCAGGGCAAAAGCTCACGTCTGGTTCGAAAGGATTAAAAAACAACCGATCTAAAGTGGATGCAACGTATACGAAACAATTGAAAAAAGCAGGAATGATTATGCTTGGTCATACAAATCTCCCTGAATTTTCACTTATGGGAGTAACAGAGCCGAGTCTTTATGGCCCCGCAAGAAACCCATGGAATATTGGAGTAACACCTGGCGGATCTAGCGGAGGGGCAGGAGCGGCAGTCGCTGCCGGAATGGTCCCTGTTGCTGGAGCGAATGATGGAGGTGGTTCCATTCGAATTCCGGCGGCTTATTGTGGTTTATTTGGCTTGAAACCTACTAGAGGTAGAACACCATGTGGCCCTGCTCGAGGTCGTGTTTGGCAGGGCGCATCTTCAGAACATGTCGTTACAAAATCCGTCAGAGACAGTGCTGCTAGTTTAGATGCTCTTTACGTCAATGAAAAGACAAATGCTTATCGTGCACCTATATTTTATGGTAGCTATTTAGATGTGATGAACCAAGAAATAAAACATCCAATGAGAGTAGCTTATTCATTAAATTCTCCAATTGGTACCTCAGTTGATCTGGAGTGCAAACAAGGAGTTTACCGAGCAGTGAAATGGTTGGAAGAACAAGGACATTATGTAGAAGAAGTTGATCCACCTGTGGATGGACAACAAATAGCGAAAAGTTATTTAACGTTATATTTCGGAGAAGTAGCGGCAAGTCTTAAAGATGTAAAGGAATCACTTGGAAGAAAAGTATCGATGAATGATGTGGAACCTACTACTTGGCTTTTAGGTATGTTAGGAAAAGCAACGAGTGCTGAGCAATTTGTCCTTCAACTTAGAGAATGGGACAAAGCTGCTATTGCAATGGAAACCTTTCATGAAACATATGATTTGTTTATTACACCGACAACGGCAACGACACAAGCTAAGGTTGGGGAGCTATCTTTAAAGAAAAAGGAGAAGGCATTAATACAACTCGTTTCTAGGTTAGGGGCAGGAAAAGCATTACTGAAAACGGGAATGATCGATCAATTAATTGAAGAAAGTTTGATGCGAACCCCATTCACTCAATTAGCGAATTTAACTGGACAACCGGCTATGAGTTTACCTATACATGAAACAAAAGACGAACTACCTGTTGGTGTTCAGGTTATGGCAGCGCGTGGAAGAGAGGATTTACTTCTTAAAGTTGCAGCTAGTTTTGAACGAACTGATTTGTGGATTGATATTCATAAAAACCCTTTTATGAACCTTCATTGATTTTAAATATCTATGTTGAAATAGGTTCTCTTTCCATGAGAGCCTTTTTAATATTGGCTCAGTTCTCGCCTTCGTGTTTATTTTAAAAGTCATCGTTTCTTATAGGAGAAGTACCGAGTCTACTCGTGAAAATCACTATCCAAATGAAAGTCCTGTCACAATATCTAATAGTCGCTTGTAGTCGACAAAATACGACGATATTTTCAATGAATTGCTTGTTTTCATGCAAATAAGATTACTTTCTAATTATTTACATCTAGACTATTGTGAATTAAAATAGATGCGAGGTGATAGTAATGGCGGTTATAACGGTGGATTTTGACGGAACACTTTATCGAGGAAATTCATTTAAAATGATGTTTCAAATGGCTAAAAAAGAATTTACTTGGAATGAGTGGATGAATGTAGGACAAGGACTAGTCAAATCTATTGTCGTAAGAATAACGAAAGGGAAAGATGCTTTCCGTCATTCTTTTTTTAAATCGTTCGCTAGATCTTTCAAAGGTAAAACGGAAAAGGAACTAGAAGATTTTTTTGAAGGGTTAATAAAACAAGGTATAAATGACATTCATTATGATTTGGTTGGGGAAATTCGCAAACATCAAGCAAATGGTGATCATATTGTATTATTATCTGGAGCACTTCAACCTTTTTTGTATGCATTTAAAAAAGAACTAAATTTAGATGTAGATGTTATTAGTACAGAGCTTAAGTTTGATTCTGATGGTAGATGTACCGGTGAAATTGGGACAATCGTAAACGGGGAAGAAAAAGTCAGAAGAATTGTTGATTGGCTAAGTCAAAATCCATCAACATCTAATGCAGGGACGATAAATAACATATGGGCCTATGCAGATAGTGAAAGTGACATTCCTTTACTTGAATTTGTAAACCATCCGGTTGTTGTAAATCCTGGGGAAGACATGAGGCAAATTGCTGAAAAAAATCAGTGGCCTGTTTATTAACGATAGAGTGTCACTTACAGAAAAATTGACTACATACAAAACGAGTTAGGATGTTATTCCTGACTCGTTTTTCTTACTTAAATGGCTTTTGAGATAGCCTCTTTAGTAACTAATCTATGAAAATTCGTGTGTGGATGTTAGGTATTGAAAAAAATAGGTTCATTAAGTTGACTGAAATACCCTTGATGGTATAGAATGGGATTGTTATTAAAGCTAATTATTCGTTATTAAAGAGGGGTATATATGACAATTTTAATGATCTTTATTTTAATAGTAATTGCATATGGTGGTTATATGAGGTATTTTCCTGTTAAAGGAATTTTTGAAAGTAACTTTCGTTCATTTGAAAACCGTGATGATATTCTTATTGTTGATATGCGTACCTTTCAATTGGCTCATAATGACCCTATTAAAGGAAGCATAAGTATGCCTCTTGCTTATTTGAAGAGACATTACCATGACATTGATGAAGAGGAAGTCTACTTAATTGTTTCTGATAAAGTAGAATTAAATATAAGTGCAAGATTTTTAAAAAATCATGGATTCATCATATGTGGATATGAATGTAAACCAGAAGAAATAACGAGACAAATAGAGTCAAATCAAACAGTATTACAAGATGTTTGTAAAGAATCACAATGTTAAAGTCAATCAAAATAGTTAAATAAAAAGTCTCCCAAATGCGAAGTGGGGGACTTTGTTTTGTTTATGAATGTAAAAGCTTCTCTAGATCTTTTTCAATTTTAGCAGGAGATGTTTGTGGTGAATAGCGTTTCACAACGTCACCGTTTTGATCAACTAAAAATTTTGTGAAATTCCATTTTATGTCCGAGCTAAGCATACCAGATTCTTTTTCTTTCAAATGCTTATAGAGAGGATGGGCTTCATTGCCGTTCACCTTAATTTTTTTGAAAAGTGGAAAAGTGACGCCGAAGTTCATCTCACAAGTTTCAATCATATCCTGATCTTCTACAGGTTCTTGTTTCATGAATTGATTGGAAGGGAACCCGAGAACATCGACACCTTGATCCTTATACTGTTGATAAAGTTTTTCAAGTTCTTTAAATTGAGGTGCTAGTCCACATTTTGTTGCTGTGTTTACAATGATAAGTACATTCCCCTTATATGTATCGAGTGAAATATCATCACCGTTAGGTTTCTGTACGGAAAAATCATGAACTGTTGTCATGTGATTACCTCCTTTTTCTCCCATTAGTTTATTAGAAAGAGGATAGAGACGCAAACGATTTGACTTTTCATGTTGAGAGAACGATAAATGACAATAATATGCTAAGATAAAGTGCGGAAGCTGATTTAATTAGTGGAACATTTTTATCAAGTTGATAGTTAGTAATTCTTAATGGTTAAATAGCTGGAGGGATTCCCATCGTTTATTCTTATATATTAATGATTTTTGTCGTTATTTTTTATGCTGGAAATATTTTAGTAGGTAAAGCAATCAATGAATTACCCCCATTTACGATAGCGTTTTTTAGGTTATTTCTCGCTTTTCTTATCGTACTTCCTATTGCTTGGAAAAAAACTTGGATCAATAAAAATTTATTTATAAAATACAAGTGGCCTTTTTTACTTATGACCTTATCTGGAGTAACGTTTTTTAATACATTTATTTACGGATCATTGCAATTTACGACGTCTTCAAATGTCGCTGTACTAGAAACTATTATCCCAGCACTAACCGTCGTACTTAGTGCAATATTATTAAAGGAGCGGTTAATAAAAATTCAATGGTTAGGTGTATGTGTTTCACTATTCGGAGCGTTATGGGTTGTCATGGATGGTCGGATTTTTCAGATAGCGACAATGGATTGGAATCCAGGAGATGGAATAATGATCGGTGCGATTATTTCTTGGTCCGTCTATTCGATCATGGTAAAGAAATACATGCATTTATTTCCGGCTTTCGCTGCTCTTCTCGTCATGACAGGAATATCTATTATCGTTCTCTTACCATTTGTAGCTATAGAATGGCTCATCGTTGGTGTGCCGTCATTGTATCAAACTGACTTAGTGATTGGTCTTGTCTATTTAGGGGTGTTTCCTTCGTTTATAGCATTGATTTTCTTTAATAGAGCAGTTGGTGTTCTCGGGGCTTCTAGAGCATCCATTTTCTTGAACTTTTTACCTGTATTTACGATACTCGGTGCATATTTGTGGTTAAATGAAGAGATCACGTCTATGCAAATAACTGGAACAGTTATTGTCATCTTTGGTGTGCTGATGACAACGCAAGCAGGAAAAAAAAGAGGTAATTCGAAATGGAAGCAGGATAGTTCAACAAGTTAATAGAAGAGCTATAAAACGATATTTAGTAAAATGGGAAGTAGGGGATATGTATGAATATTATGGTTTTTGGAGCTAGCGGTGCAACCGGAAAATTATTTGTTGAACAAGCGTTAGAAGAAGGTCATGAAATTATTGCTTTTATTCGGCCGACATCTGACTTCCCATTCGTACATAAAAGATTAAAAAAAGTCATTGGAGATGCACTTGTTGAAAGCGATATTCTCAATGGAATGAGTAGCGAAGTTGATGCGGTTGTATCTTGTTTAGGTGGTCAAGGATTGAAACCGTCAACCGTAACCTCACAGATGATGACAAATGTTTTGAAAGGTATGGATAAACATCAAGTTAACCGTCTAATCTATTTGGCGAGCGCTGGAGTGCATAAAGAGATTCCAGGTGTTACTGGTTTTATTGCGCAACGCTTGTTACGAAATGTCTTGTCTGATCATCGACGCTCTATAGAAATGATCAAAACAAAAAAATTAGACTGGACAATCGTGCGACCAATGGGGTTAACTGATAAAGCACTAACAAAAAAGTATCGCACATCTCTTGGAATGGTTCCAAAACACGGAAGAAGTATCTCTCGCGCAGATGTGGCACATTTTATGATACAAACGTTAAACAATGATAAGACCGTTCGCCAATCGATCGGATTAGCTACTTGATTTTTATGTAAATACTTATGAATACAGAACAGAGTATAAATTAATGGAAGGGAATGATTTTATTGACTAAAAATATTGTTGAAGCCGACTGGCTCGAGAAACAACAATTAGCTGACGTCGTTATTTTTGATTGTCGTTTTCATTTAGATGATTCTAATAAAGGTTATGAGGAATATTTAGTAAGCCATATTCCGGGAGCTGTTTATTTGGACTTAGAAAAAGATTTATCTGGAGAAGTTCAAATCCATGGAGGAAGACACCCACTCCCTGATATCGATGATTTTATAGAAAAACTCCGCAAATCAGGTGTATCCAAAGATAGCACTGTTGTTGCATATGATGACCAGAGAGGTGCGATGGCATCGCGGCTTTGGTGGATGCTCAACTATGTAGGACATGATAACGTGTATGTCTTAAATGGGGGATTCCAATATTGGGTAGAAAAAGGATATTCAACGAGTAGTCGAATTCCCTTACCAAATCGTTCGAACTTTAAGTACGATCTTCAAACGCATTTAATAGCATCAAAAAGTGAGGTCAAAGATTCAATAGGCGATGATGCAGTTGTGCTAATTGACTCACGTGCAAAAGAGCGATATGAAGGTAAAGTAGAACCAATTGATACCGTGGCCGGACATATTCCAGGAGCTTTTCAAGAAAATTGGCAAGATCGTACGACTGATGTAGGCTTATGGAAAAATCAAACAGAGTTAAGAAAAGAGTTGAATAACTATTTAGAATCTAGTAAAGAAATCATTGTATACTGTGGATCAGGGGTGACTGCATGTGTAAATGTACTTGCATTAACAGAACTTGGAGTAAAACCAAAATTATACATTGGAAGTTGGAGTGACTGGATATCATATAAAGACACCCCAATTATAACGAAATAATAGAGAATAAAAGTGTAATGAAAATCGTAATATCGTCACTCTTTTATTTAATGGATTTCTTTTTTCTTTTTAAACTCTGTTGTCTTTTCTTATTCATTCCTGGAGTGAGATAGCCATCCGGAGACAATATTCCATTACATAAATTGATTTTTCGCAGGAATTCTTCTTGTTCAAAGGCATTATGAATTTCAGATGCTTTCAATAGTATAGTTGCAGCAACTCTTGCATCTTCTAACGCATGGTGATGATGGAACGTCATATCTAAGTAGTGTGCAATGGTATTAAGCTTATAATTGAAAAATTCAGGCCACGTCTTTTTTGCAATGCTCACGGTGCAATTGTATTCCATCGACGGATATGGGAGATGATAGTCATCTAATACATGTCTTAAGACGCTAATATCAAAGCTAGCATTATGAGCAATAACGAGTTTTTTTTCAAAATAACCGACTAATTCTGGCCAAAGTTCCTCGAAAGTCGGTTCATGCTTTACATCTTCCCAAGATATCCCGTGGATGTTTTCACAAATAGGATCAAAGTATGGATCTTTCGGTCGAACTAACGCATATTTCTCGTCAACTATTTCATCATTAACAACGTTGACAAGTCCGATGGCGCAAACACTTCCTCTTCGACTTGAAGCAGTTTCAAAATCAACTGATAAAAAATTCATTTGTTCCTCCTGATTAAATAATCTATTATTCTTTTAGATTAACAGGAGAATATGAAGAAAGGAAGTACTTTTCATTGAAACCTGCACTAGAGAGAAAGGATGTATGTTAGCAAGTGGAGTGTTAAAATGGATATATCAAACGAAATGAGGTGTCAATTTGAAGAAAATCACAATTGGTAAAAGTGATGTGCAAACAGGCAATATTGCATTAGGTTGCATGCGAATGGACAAATTAACAAAAGCAGAAGCGGAAAAAGTAATACATACATCATTGGAAGTAGGTATTGATTTATTTGATCATGCAGATATTTATGGTGGAGGAAAATCAGAAGAGGTATTTGGTAATGCAGTTGATTTAAAGTCTTCTATCCGAGAACAAATGATTCTTCAGACAAAATGTGGAATTAGAGATGGTTTTTTTGATTTTTCTAAAGATCATATCATACAATCTGTGGAAAAGAGCTTGAAACGATTAAACACCGAAAATATCGATATTTTATTACTTCACCGTCCTGATGCTTTAATGGAACCAGAAGAAATTGCGGAAGCTTTCTCACAGCTCAAAGCAAGTGGAAAAGTACGACATTTCGGTGTTAGTAATCAACATCCTTTGCAAGTAGAACTTTTAAAGAAGTATGTTAAAGAAGATTTGATTATTAACCAACTTCAACTTAGCTTATTGCATACACCAATGATAGATGCTGGATTAAATGTCAACATGCAAAATAAACCTTCTATCGTTCACGATAGTAACGTTTTAGAATATAGTCGCTTAAATGATATGACAATCCAAGCTTGGTCTCCATTCCAACATGGCATGATTGAAGGTGTTTTTGTTGGGAATAAAGACTTCCCAGAAGTGAACAATAAACTACAAGAGATTGCAGATAAAAAAGGTGTGACAGATTCAGCCATTGCGGTAGCTTGGATATTACGACACCCTGCTAATATCCAAGCAGTGATAGGGTCAATGAACTTATCAAGGATTAAAGATATTGCCAGAGCATCTGATGTAATACTATCACGTCAGGAATGGTACGAACTTTACAGAGCAGCAGGAAACGATTTACCATAGAGTCCGTTTGATCTATAATAAATTTAAATTATCTGGGCGAATCATAAAGGTAGTAATACCTAATGATTCGCTTTTTCTGATTTATTATTAATTTAATTAATACACGAAGAGGTTGTTAGGTTAAAATGTGTTATTTTGTGAAAATAAGAACGTGTATTCTTAAATGGATGTTCCATATGGTATAATACTCATCAAATTAATGTATGAATTCGATGACTATATAAACATTTTAATGTTTGATTTTTCAAATATGTGGTATAAATAAGTAATACAACTGTTATACAATCTGTCAACGTAGTTACATATTTATATCGAAATTCATACATTTCAACTTTTTCCTATAATAAATTTAATTATAAGTAATGGAGGGGGGATAACATGTCTTTACCTATTAGTCATCTAAAAGATGAGCAGCTAATTGAAGCTTATAAAAATGCTAAAAATCTAGGACTAGATATAGAATTTGTTACTATCCTCAAAGAGGAATTAAAAAATAGAAATATCACTTTAGATAGTAAATCGATTTGTTAGTTGTTGGAGATAGGTTCTTGATTTTTGAACCTATCTTTTTTCTTTTATTAATTACAATCATCCTTTATAAACTTTTTCTTAATTGGCAAAACTATAATACAACACAAGAATTTAGCCAGTTCTATATATCTAATGGAGCGTATTACTTGATATTATAATGGGGTTTATGAGATAATATCTGATGGTTTGAAGATCATTAATAATTGATCTGATAAAGAGATTGTGAAATGAGGGTACGAAAATGACTAAAGAATCCATTTACGGATTAACGTTTGATCAATTGAAAACGTGGTTCACGGAACGAGGGCAAAAGGCATTCCGCGCTAATCAAGTTTGGGATTGGTTATATATTAAACGAGTGACATCATTCTCAGAAATGACGAATTTGAAAAAAGACTGTATTGAGCTTCTCGAAGATAATTTTGATATACAAACATTAGAACTTCATTCAAAACAGAAGTCACAAGACGGTACTGAAAAGTTTTTATTTCGACTAAGTGATGGTAATTTGATTGAAACGGTGTTGATGAGATTTGCTTATGGATCGTCTGTTTGTGTCACAACACAAGTTGGTTGTAACATCGGTTGTAGTTTTTGTGCAAGTGGATTATTATCCAAAGATCGCGACTTAACTAGTGGAGAGATTGTCCAACAGGTGATGAACGTTCAGCTGAGTATGGATGAAGCGAACAAAGAAGAACGCGTCAGCCATATTGTTGTTATGGGTATCGGTGAACCTTTTGATAATTATAAGCATATGATGAACTTCTTTCGGGTAGTAAATAGTGATCGAGGACTTGCTATTGGAGCAAGACATATTACAGTGTCTACGAGTGGAATTATTAACAAGATTTATCAATTTGCTGAGGAAAACCTACAAGTGAATTTAGCTGTTTCTCTTCACGCACCGAACAACGAGCTTCGTACAAGAATAATGAAAGTGAACAAAGGGCAACCGATTGAAAAGCTGATGGAAGCAGTTGATTATTATTTAGAAAAGACGAACCGAAGAATTACGTTTGAATATATTCTTCTTGATGGTGTGAACGATAAGCCAGAGCATGCACGAGAGCTTGTAGAATTGGTTAAGGATAAAAAGAAATTAACCTATGTAAATCTTATCCCTTACAACCCGGTTGATGAATATATTCAATACAAACAAAGTAAAAAAGGTTCGATCCTGACATTTTATGATATTCTAATGAAAAATGGCGTACAGTGTGGTGTTCGTCATGAACAAGGATCAGACATTGACGCTGCTTGTGGACAGTTAAGAAGTAAACAAATGAAAAAAGATAGAGAGAAATCAAAAGCATAAATACACAATTTAAACCCTACACCTATTTGATAGGATGTAGGGTTTTCTAATTTTAATAAATTGCTCTACAATATGAAATACCTAAATTAAGTCACCTATTGTGTTCTGTAAAACAGAATCATAAGGACGTGATAGCATATACAATTACAAGTAGAGGAAGTGCAATAGTTATAGAACCAGATATGATTCCAAGTTTAGCCATTCCTTTTCCTACTTGTTCTGTCGTTCTCATTTGGACCAATGCTATAATACCGAATATAATACTAATGAAGCCAATAATCATCCCTACATAAACAATGATAAGCAAAAATAAAATAGAAAGTGCACCTAAAAAGGCGGAAATAATTGCGTTAACATTATTATCAAATCGTGGGGCTTTCTTTTCATAACCGATATTAGACGTTTGTTCACTCAATAAAATCACCTCATTTTCTTTTCACTAGTTTATTTTACAGTGAAAAGGAATGGTTAACAATAGGGAATGAAAGAGTCTAAATATATCTCATTACGATAAAAGCATCTGTAGCAACTCCATATACATTTTAATATGATAAGATATTTTAATAGGCATGTGTTATAAATGGGAGGGGAATGCAATCACTTATAATGAAAATGATAATCCAATAGATAAAAAAGAAGAAGAACTCTTTTTTGACGGAGAAAATTATTACACAAAAGAAGAATTTTTTAACCCTGAGGAAGAAGTGGAAGAAAAAAACTCTCCTCCTAAAAAGAAATTAAAAGGAATGAAAATTATAATAGCATCTTTACTTATTGTTGCTTTATTGAGTAATGTATTTGCAATATGGCCAAGGTTATTTAATCTTCCAGCCATTGACTTTATTGCTACATCTCAAGAATTGTCTAATAACGAACAGGTCCAAGAGTATAAGGAATCTATTGTAGTTGTAAGAACAGACAATAGTAAAGGGACGGGATTTTACATTTCAGACGAAGGGTATATTATGACAAATGAGCACGTCGTTAGTAACGATCCTCAACCTGTTGTTACGTTTGAAGATGGTCAAAGTTATCGAGCTCGTGTAGTTGAAAATAATGAAGAGATGGATATTTCCATTTTACAAATTGAACCCGGTGATTATGCTCCCCCTGTTTTGGAATTTGACGAAAGTTGGGAAGAAGGTATTCCAGTTTACGTTATTGGAAATCCGCTTTTTTTTAATTACATTGCAAATGAAGGGGATTTAATAGGAACTACAACAACACAAAGTAGAGATAACCCAGTATTAATGCTTGATGCACCGATTTATCAAGGGAGTAGTGGGAGTCCTGTTATTAATCATGATGGAAATGTTGTGGGTGTCGTTTATGCAACAACGCGATTAGACCATAAAGGTTCAAGAACAAAAGTTGGTCTTGCTATTCCAGTAAGTGATTTTACGGAATATTTAGAGTACACCAATTAGAGGGTTAATTACGGACATCCAATCAAATGAAAGCTAAATGCATATGATGTACTATACCTTATTATAAAGAGTTCATTGAAATGGCGTTTATTGGAATAAATCAATGACGTTTTCTGAGCATCTTTTTAAAGGACGGTGATTGGATGTCATTTATTCTCATTGTAGTTTTATTTGTTTTATTAATTATAGTAGGTATATCTTATATGAAATAAATAAACGAAGAAAAGCAACCTCATTTGGTTGCTTTTCTTTTACTCGTTCCAAAATGAATAGAAAAGGTTAGAATATTTATTTTATAAAGTATAGATTTGTCTAAAAATTCTGTGTATGATATACATATATACGTTAGATGTCCGACATCTTTTGAAAGCAGGCGATGAAAAATGAAGAGAATTGGAGTTTTGACAAGTGGGGGAGATGCACCGGGAATGAATGCGGCTATCCGTAGCATTGTTCGCTCTGCAATTTATCATGGAATAGAAGTAATGGGAGTTAACAGGGGATTTCGAGGGTTAATTGAAGGAGACCTGTTTATGATGGATGTCTCTTCAGTGGGTGATATTATCCATAAAGGTGGGACGATGTTAAAATCATCTCGCTCTGAAGAATTCAAGACAATAGAAGGAAGAAAAAAAGCAATGGAGAACTTGAATAACGCAAGTATTGAGGGACTTGTTGTAATTGGGGGAGACGGTTCTTTTCAAGGAGCAAGAGAAATAAGTGAATTAGGTATTAAAACAATTGGTATTCCAGGAACAATCGATAATGATCTTGCTTATACAGATTTTACGATTGGTTTTGACACAGCAGTAAATACTGTATTGGATTCGATCTCGAAAATTCGCGATACATCAACATCACATGAAAAAGCAACGATTATTGAAGTTATGGGAAGAAACTGCGGAGATATCGCTCTTCATGCTGGAATTTCTGGAGGAGCTGAAAGTATTGTCATTCCAGAGATGCCATTGAAAATAGAAGATATGATAAAGAAATTAAATCAAGGATATGATCGAGGTAAACTGCACCACATCATTTTACTAGCAGAAGGGGCTGGTAAAGCGGAAGATATGAGAATCGAACTTGCTGAAAAAGCAGGAATTGATGCAAGAGTAAGTGTTTTAGGTTTTATTCAGAGAGGTGGAGATCCAACCTCATTTGATCGAATATTAGCGAGTAAAATGGGAGTTCATGCAGTAGAAATGTTACTTGAAGGTTATACGAACATGGTTGTCGGAATAAAGGACAGTCATTTGTTTCATATGGATATAACGGAGTCATTAAAAGTGAAGAAAAGGTTTGATAAGGATTTGTATCGGTTAACAGAGCTTTTATCCATTTAATTAATATTAAATACTCATGGATGACTATTAGAAATCAATCAAAAAACGAGCATGATGGACATGCTCGTTTTTTGATGCATAAATATAATTATCTATAACAGTCTACCCATCCATTTCGAATCGTTTTTACGGTTGCATCCGTTCTATCAGAAGCTTGCATTTTTTTCAATAATGAGCTAATGATTGTTGATACAGTAGAGCGAGCAAAATGCATTTTTTCAGCAATTTCTGAATTACTATGGCCATCCAATAGAAGTTGAAGTACTTGATAATCTCTATCAGATAATTCAAGTGTAATTTTGTCTTTATTTAAAATAAATTGTTTGATTGGTTTAGAAAATGTTTTCTTAAAATCTAGCTCTGAACTTAAATTTTTGTGCAATCCTTGTTCTAAAAACATCGCATTTTTTTCTAGAGAATTTAAAATAGTTTCATATTCAAAGTTTAGAAACGACAAGGATACAATACCGTTAATCGGTAGAAGCAAATATTTAATTATATTTTTATCAAGAGGACCGCTAATCACTAGAAGAGTCCTCGTATTACAATGGTCGTAATGCAAATGGGTTTCTAATTGCTGTTTTGTTTGTTCACTATATCCATCAACAACATAGAAATTCCAATGTTTAATATTATTTCCAGATTGAAACTTTCTCATTTCGATATGGTTACTAACATTTTCTATTAATGACGTAGGCATCAGGTCTTTTGAATCATTAAATAAGATGCTGTTTTGTTGCGTGTTATCGATTCTTGTATTCGTTTTTAACATGATGGAACCTCCTTGTGTATAGTCATTTCACTATAGTGAACTATACCAAGTCAGCAAATTGCCTATTTGAAAGGAATAAATAAAAAAACATCCTGTTACAGGATGTTTATCCTGAAACGGCAACTGGCTGGCATAGCATAGCTTTAGCCCCTGTAGTTTTGCGTCACTGTGTTTCCACAGTTTTGCCAAGATCGTTTCTATTAAAGTGAAATGTTTTCCGTTACTTAAGAACCATTACTATTAAATCTTACAATACTTTCCTCTATAATTCAACATTATTTTGAATAAGTTTTCATTTTTTCAGATTTTTTAGCAATTTAACAATAAAATTGTAATATTCTTGTCATTAAAATTAGCGAAAGCTTTGCTTTGTAAAATAACATAAAAATAGTGTATATTAAAGATAACTTAAAATTTTGCTAATTCTTTTATTTGAGGCTCTATCTCCATGATTTCCTTTTAGAGAAGGGAGGTGAAAAAATGGGTATAAGGCATTACAAAAAAATGGAGGAATTAATTGATGAGTATTTAGCCATTGAAAATATGATTAATGAAGGAGGAGACATAAGACAAGACTTATATGATCTAAAAGAAAACCTCGATAAAGTAATGGAAGAAAAATCCATTTAGAAAGGAATTATTCCATTGAGTATGTATTTTTCAAAGTAAAAAAACTACCTGACATTGTTATGAAACGATCAGGTAGTTTTTTATTATTTTTCACTCAGTCGCTTTTTTTTCAAAAAGAAATGAATAAGCATAAAGGCGAGATATAATAAAATGGCGAAAATGATCCAATTTGAATATTCTATCGATGCATTGAATCTTGTAACCGCAAGAAGTGAGATAAGTAAAACAGTAATGATTGTCCCGTATTTTGGGATAGGAACTTCTTTTAAGCTAGGGATTTTTAATTTACTAACCATAAGTACGCATAGTAATGTGTATATCACTGAAATAGCTGCTTGAGGAACGATAAAGTTGAATATTGTTAAAAGGGCAATAATTCCTCCAGCTGCGGTTATAGGAACTCCAGTAAAAAAGCCTTTCGTTGATGTTTGTTCATCAATATTAAAACGAGCAAGTCGAATGGCCCCAAATACAGGGAACATTCCAGCAATCATAAGACCTGTCATTCCCATGTTTGAAAAAGTTGTTCCAAACATTAAAATCGCAGGAGCGACACCGAATGTGACAATATCTGCTAGAGAATCTAATTCCTTTCCAAAAGCTGTTTCTACATCAAGTTTTCTTGCCATCCAGCCATCCATGCTATCGAGCATCATTCCTATTAGGATGAAAATGGCTGCATTTTGGTAATCTCCCATGAAAGCAGCACCCACGGATAAGAAGCCAAATATTAAATTAGACATTGTAATACCGTTAGGGATGTTTCGTTTAATCAATTGATCACGTCCTCAGTAAATTCCAGAATTTTCTGTTGCAATAGAAATAATCACCCGTGTTTATTAAAAGGTGACCACTCATCGTTCATTATGAATAAGTACAACTGTTGAACATTACCGTTTGGTATTCACGAAAATAGTGTGTATAGTGAGCCAAATCGTATGTTTAGGTAGTTTTAAACGAAGCGGATAGAAATTCGATGGGTTATTCCCCAAGACTTATTTTCATAGCTAGAACAACTATATAATGAAAAAAGTGGTATTCACACATTTTAAATTATACCTTTTCATTAACGGATATACAATTATCTATGAAAAGAAATATATGATTAGTATATAGAAATTTATAGAACTCCTTTATATCACTTGCTACCTTGATGGAGTCTGACCTTGTTATTCCTTGCGTTTATTTTCTGATTTAATAGAAAAAACTGCGTTTATAACATTAAAAAATGAACTCCCCCGAAATATAAGGGAGTTCGATAATCATTCATTAACTTGCTTGTTCGATTTTTTCATTTTTCTTTTCTATTTGTTTCTTTCGATCCTTTTTTTCTAATAAAAGGTAAAGCGACGGAATTAATAATAATGTGATCGTTGTAGCAAACAGAAGACCAGAGATGACGATTGTCGCTAATGGTGCTTGATAACTTGCCGATGCTCCTCCAAAAATAGCTAAAGGTAACATCCCACCTACTGTCGTTAACGTCGTCATAAATACTGGTCTTAACCGATTTTTACCAGCTTCAACGACAGCTTCACTCGTTGATATTCCTCTGCGTTTTAATTGGTTTGTTCGGTCTACAAGTAGGATCGCATTATTTAAAACAATACCTAGTAACATAAGTAATCCCATAGAAGAGATAATGCTTAATTCGTGTTGTGTAATTAATAATCCGACTATGACTCCAGTTGCTGTAAATGGAATGATAGACATGACGATAAGTGGATGTTTTAAGCTATTAAATTGAATTGTCATAACTACATAAACTAGAAAGATGGAGATAGCAAATATAAGTAATAAATCTGTCATCGCTTCTTGTTGTTCTTGCAAGTCTCCGCCTAAGCTTATCGTGTAGTTTTGAGAATGTTCTCGAGTGGAAAGCCAGTCTTGAATATCTCTATTTATAGATCCTAAATCACGGTTTTCAATGTTGGCCATGACTTTTACAACTCGTTCTCCATTTTTTCTTTCAATATTAGAAGGAGTAGATATAGTTTCAAAGTCAATATAATCAGATAGTTTCTTTTCCCCTTCTAATGTGATAACTGGAACATTTAGCAACTCTTCTTTTGTTTGAGGAGATTCTTCTTCTGCTAAGTATACAGGTAGCCATTCTGAACCTGACGCGTGATCAGGAATTTCAGTAATAGGGTCTGAGTTATTAGGCTGATTAATTAATTCTAACATTTCAAAGGAAGATACGTTGTCGTTGGCTAAACTGGTTTCATTTAATACGATTTTTTCAGTTTCTTGCCCATGATCAAATGATGTCATAACATTAGTTAATCCATCGATCGATTCAAGTTTATTTTTCGTTTCCAAAGCTACCGACTCTAATTGTTCAAAGTTTTCACCAGATATTTCTAGTTGAACGGGTTGTTGACCGTTCATTTCCATAATGTTTCCGACACTTATGATTGGTTGATTGTCTTCCAATTCTCGAATAGCTGAGATAATGTTTTCGTTAACAATATCTTGTTCTAAGGTAATTTCATCATCTTTTGTCATATTAATTATTGCGTATAAGAAATCTCTAGAATCCATAATCGTATAACTTTCTACATCATTAAGAGGTTTTAACTGGTTATGGATTGCATCTGCTACTTTCTCTCTTTCTTGCTTAGTTAAGCCATCTTCTACGTCAATCATCAGTTCTGAATATCGATTGAACATATCTGGCATAAGGACGACAGATATTTTGCTCGTTAACATGAGAGAGCTTGCTAATATGATAATAAAAACACCAATGATAGCAAAACTTCTCCTCTTTTTAACTGCTAACCATTGTAGCGTTTTTGCATAATAGGTGACTAATAGACCTTCTTTCGCTTTTGTATTAGGCTTGTTAATTTTTAAAAAGTTTTCTGCTAAAGTAGGAATTAATGTAAAGGAAATTAGTAATGAACTTACTAACGTGATGACAACGACGACAGAAAGTACAATCATAAATGCTCCCATATCTCCACCGAACAAACCTATAGGCAAAAAAACAACCATTGTTGTTAGCATAGAAGCAAAGACAGCTGAAGCAACTTCTTTTACTCCAGTGACTACAGCATCCACACCTTTAAATCCTTGTTCTTTCTTTCGATAAATAGCTTCTAGTATTACAATAGACGCGTCCACCATCATACCAATACCTAATCCTAAGGCAATCATGGATAACATATTAAAACTATAACCTAAAATCCACATTGTGGAGAAAGTCAATAATATAGAGAGTGGAATAGAAATACCAACGATTAACGTTGCACGAAAATTTCGTAAGAACATAAACAAGATGGCAATTGCGATTGCTCCTCCAATTAATACATTTTGAGTGACACCGTCGATTGCTTCTTGTACATAATCTGCTTGAGCAACAAGCTCATTTAAGGCAAAGCCATTAACTGATCCTTCTTCCTCTATTAATTTCACTTCTTCGCGAACAGCTTCTGCCATATCTAGTTGCGTATAACTGTCTGCTCTGCCTATTTCTACAAAAACGAATCCTGATTCTCCATCTTTCCAAGCCTCTACATCTGTTTCAGATACAACTTGTTCGATGGAAGCAACGTCATCAATTATAATAGTTCCAATTCTCGTATCCAATAAATCATAAACAGATTGAAAAGATTGTTCCCACCTTATTTGAGGATTTCCTTCTTCTTTATCTAAAGAACCTAACATCATATCCTGATTTGAAAGTTGAATAGAATCAACTACTTGATCAACAGTTAGGTTATTTTCACTTAGCTTTTCTTCGTCGAAAGAGATTTTCCAGCTTTTTTCTTCTAACCCTGATAAAGATACTTCTCTTACTTCTGGTAATGCTTCGAGTCTTGGTTTTACGACAGTACTTGCAAAACGGCTCATTTCTTCCAAACTACCTTTTGAAATATCCATATAAAATTCAAATGGTTGTTCTGTTGAAAATTGTTGAACGTTTAATGAAGTAAGTGAAGAAATTTCGTTCAATAAAGGTTGAAGATTTCTTTCCACATCTTCTGATACCTTTTCACCCATCCCGTTATCTGTTAAAAAAGTAATTTGAGTGAAACCATCTGATGAGTTTGAAGTATAAGAGTCAATGTTGTCAATCGAATCTAGTTTTTGTTCAGCCGCTTTTGTGACTCTTTCTTCCACTTCTAATGGTGTTAGAGAAGGGCTTTCTAAATAGACAACCCCTCCATCCATACTCACAGGAGGCATTAATTCTTTTTCGAGCTTATCAATGGAAAAAATACCAATACCGATAATAAGTGCGACCATTAAACCAACGATTAACTTGCGAGATAATAATAATTTTAATACATTCATTTGAATCCCCTACCTTATATGTTTTATAAGTTAATCATATGGTAGTTATGTTCATTAGGGGATGGTCTAGAGGCGGGACTTATATAAGACTTGAGGCGTAACTATTTGTAAGATATATTAAGTATGGATAGGGGAACAATTTACATGATAGTGGTCTTTTATCCAAATGGATTGCAAAGAAGAAATATATTTTTGCAAATCCATGAACTAGTCATTAACAATATGATAAAATAGTCGACAGATGATGATTAATGGAGGGGAAAAATGAGCAGAGCTAGAGACTTATCAAAAATGAAGTTGTTTTCGCTGAATTCAAATGTTCCTCTTGCTGAGGAGATTGCTAAACTTATCAAGGTTGATTTAGGTAAAAGTTCCATTAAAAGGTTTAGCGACGGAGAAGTTCAGATGAATATTGAAGAGACAATCAGAGGGTACGATACATATCTGATTCAATCAACAGCAGAGCCTGGAAACGAATACCTTATGGAATTACTTATTATGATTGATGCATTAAAGAGAGCATCAGCGCAAACCATTAACGTTGTCATTCCATACTATGGTTACTCAAGACAAGATAGGAAGGCTCGTTCACGAGAGCCTATAACAGCAAAATTAATAGCAAACTTACTTGAGGCAGCTGGTGCTACAAGAGTCATTTCTGTTGACTTACACGCTCCTCAAGTACAAGGGTTTTTCAATATTCCAGTTGATCAATTAAAAGCTAATTCAATTATTGCCAACTATTTCTTGGAGAAGAAATTAGAAGATGTGGTTGTCGTAGCTCCTGAAAATGCCGGAACAGCAAGAGCTAGAGGATTAGCGAATAAATTAGATGCTCCGATTGCATTTTTAGATAAGCAACGGAGTTCAGATCCTAATTCCGTTCATGGTATTAATGTGATTGGGGACATAAAAGGAAAAACAGCGATTATTTTGGATGATATGATAGATACTGCAAGAACGGTTACATCAGGTTCACTAGCACTGTTGCAAAATGGCGCGAAAGAAGTTTATGCATGCTGTACACATGGAGTTTTATCTGAGCCAGCTGTAACAAGAATTCGAGAATCTCAATTAAAAGAAGTGATCATTACAAATTCAATATATCAAGCATTAGAAAAGAGAGATGAACGTATAACGACCCTTTCAATCGGACCATTATTAGCGGAAGGCATTCTAAGAGTGCAACATAATGAATCCGTTAGCTCGTTGTTTGATTAAAGTTTTAGTTGATTAAATGGAATGAGAACTTTAACGAATGAATTAAATAGGAAAGAGCTGATTACTTAACTATGATCAGCTCTTTTTTTGGTGTTTAGGAAACTTTAGATTTTTGAGTAAGTGTCTTAAGTGGGTAAAAATGGGGTGTAGTTAAGAAAATTTTAAAGATCATTTTGCTGATTTTTGGGAGATGTACGATGTTTTTTTCTTAAATGATTGAGAAGTTTCAATTTTTGTAAAACTATAAATTCCTTTAGTAGAAATAACTATTAAAACACAATTCTAACTAGTTACAGGAATATCCTCACTATAAAAACTGCACTTCCTAAACAAAGGAAGTGCAGTAAAAGTTATATTCTTTTATCCTACTCGTTTCTCTTCTTCTTTCTCTTCTTTTCGTTTCTTTTTAAATTTCTTCGTTTCATTAACAACGACGCCTGATAATAGCAGTAGTGCAATTAAGTTTGGAAATGCCATTAGTCCATTCATCACGTCTGCGAATCCCCATACAATATCAAGGGACACAACAGCACCAATGAATAGCGCGATAACAAACGCGATTCGATAAGGCATAGCAGCTCTTAAACCAAATAAATAGGTGAAACACTTTTCTCCAAAATAAGACCAACCGATTATTGTTGAAAATACGAAGAACAATAACGCAATTGCAACGATAATACCACCAAAACCTGGTAAATATTGTTCAAATGCAGCAGAAGTTAGCTGTGCAGAAGAATCAAATTCATCTGCTCTTGCATACATTCCACTCATTACGAGTGCTAATCCAGTGATTGTACAAACAATAATGGTATCAATAAATACTTGTGTCATCGAAACGAGCGCTTGTCTTGCAGGTAAATCAGTTTTTGCAGCAGCAGCAGCAATTCCGCCCGTACCAAGACCAGCTTCGTTAGAGAAGATTCCTCGGGCTACCCCTTGCTGAATCACAGCACCTACAGCTCCACCAGCAACTGCCTGGCCGGTAAACGCATCCGTAAAAATAAGACCAAAAGCACTTGGTACATCAGCTACATTAAAAAGAACAATTAAGAGTCCAGCACCAATATAAAAAATAATCATAACAGGAACAATGATACCGACCACTTTCCCGATACTTCTAATTCCGCCAATAATAACCAAGGCTACAAGAATGGATAAAAATAGACCCGTTACCCAAACTGGAATATTGAAGTTTTGACTAGCAACACCGGCAGCTTCATGAGATTGCACCATGTTCCCGATTCCAAAGGCTGCAACTGCGGCAAAACCAGCGAAAAGGACTGCAAGCCATTTCATGTTTAATCCTTTTTCAATGTAGTACATTGGTCCACCAGACATTTCTCCACGATCATTTTTCACGCGATAGTGTACACCGAGGATGGCTTCACTATATTTCGTAGCCATTCCTACAAAAGCAGTGATCCACATCCAAAAGACGGCACCAGGACCACCAACAGCAACTGCTGATGCAACACCAGCAATATTACCGGTTCCAACAGTTGCAGCTAAAGCTGTCATCAAGGCTTGGAAATGAGTGATATCCCCTTTTGATTTTACATCTCCTTTTTTAAATACTAATGATAATGCATAAGGTAGTTGTTGAAAAGAGAAAAACGTTAACCGAATAGTTAAATAAAGACCAGTACCTACTAGTAAAAAGATTAACGGTAACCCCCATACAAAACCACTAACACTATTAATAATATTTTCTACTGTTTCCACGGGCACATCTCCTTTTTATGTAATATTTATTAATGGAATATAAAGAATATTCTAACACAAATTTTCCAAATGAAAATCTTTTTTTATATTATCGAAATATAGTTAAGAGAATAATACAAAAAACCAAGTAAATTGTCAGAATATTTTTATTGACTTGTTCGTTATTAAGAACTATTATAGATGTATATAAAGAGATTTTATAAGTTATAAACATTTTTTGTTCATTATTAAGCACAATTTTGTTGTTTGATTTATATCAAGAGCTTTATTATTTTACAAATAGTTTACTATTATGTTTTTTCATACTTAGTCTTTACTATTGAGAAAGTTTTTCTTGTAGATAGAATCAAATCGAATTAAGTTGCATCATTTATAGGTGATATTTCCTTACCTTTATTAATGGAAATACTCGATCATACTGTGGGTTTATAACCTTAGACGCTTGTCGTCATTGGTGTGGTGTGAGGGGGGGTTAAATGCCCACTTTATTTAATACGTAATGAAATCTTATGTTATTAGGTTTTATTACGTATTAAATAAAATACAATTCGTAAAAGTTTGGACTTTAATCGAATAATTTCTTTATTAATATATTTTTACTAACGAATATAGAAAGTCAAAAGATTAGGAGAGGTGACTGTTAAACCTATTTATTAAACTTGGAGGTGAAAGATTCATGAGCGAGAACATTACAGTAGATATTTTGTTTCGTTCGAGTCGTCCGATTGAAGGAGTTAAAAAAAACAAAAATGAGTATTTTTTATGATAGGAGATAATATCAAATTACTCAGGAAGAAAAAAGGATTATCTTTGACGGAATTAGCTACCAAAGCAAATATTGCAAAATCTAATTTAAGTAACATTGAAAGAAATATTAATGACAATCCTTCAATTAAGGTATTAATAAAAATAGCAGATGAATTAGATGTCGAATTAATTAATCTGTTAGGAATTAGTGCTAGTCAATGTATGGATCAAGCAAATAATGATGAATGGACGTGTTTTGCTAAGAGGTTGAAGGAGCATGGGATCAGTACAGAAAAATTTTTGGAATATGAAAAAGTTATTGAGTTTATTGAATGGCAGATGAAAAACTCTCCGATAGAAAATATTAATAAAAGATAAGTTTTGATGGCGCGAGAATAATGCTGATTTTATAACATGCTGAGTTCTAGAATGTGAAAAAGGAGGAATATTATGAGCAGAAATATTAAACCTTTCTTTATTCTCACTGATTTGATAATCATCATTACTGCTTTTTTTTCTAGTTTTATTATTATAAATGAAATTACTATCTTATTTAATACTAATTTTTGGTTAACAAGTTTTATTATTCTATCTAGTTATTATTTATTTTCTTCACTTTTTAGACTGAACAAGAAAATTTGGCAGTATGCTAGCGTAGGTGAATTAAAGATAATTTTAAAAACACTTATTTTTTCAATTGCATTGACTGGTATATTACAATTTGTCATATTTTCTCATATTCAATATCGACTTCTTTTTGTAACTTGGCTTTTACAAGTTATCTTAATAGGAGGATCTCGATTTTCATGGAGGGTCCTGAAAGATAAAATAGGCAAATATAATCCTAATAAAACTAGAACACTAATAGTGGGAGCTGGTTCAGCAGGAGCTATGGTTGCTCGACAACTGTTATATAGTCAAAGTTGCCAACTTAGACCTATTGTTTTTGTAGATGATGATCCGAGAAAGCAACAGTATGATATTTATGGATTACCTGTTGTAGGAAAAGTGAATGAAATACCTGTCCTTGTAAAGAAATTTAACATTGAAAATATTATCATAGCTATCCCTTCATTAAAACGTCAACAACTAAATAGTATATACGAAACGTGTTTAAAAGCAAAAGTGAAAACAAAAATATTACCTATGCTAGAAGATTTGGTGACGGGAAAAGTATCTGTAAGTCAGTTTAGGGAAGTCAGTGTAGAAGATTTATTAGGTAGAGAACAAGTGAAACTGGACAATAAAAGTATTCAATCTTCTATTACAAATAAAGTTGTCCTTGTAACAGGAGCAGGTGGCTCAATAGGGTCGGAACTTTGCAGGCAAATTTCTGACTATATGCCTGCTAAATTAATTTTATTAGGCCATGGAGAAAATAGTATTTATAACATTGAAATGGAACTGAAGGAGTTATATAAAGGTAGATTTGCTATTGAAACAGAGATTGCAGATATTCAAGACCAAAAGAAGATACTGAGTGTAGTTGGTTATTATAAACCAGATGTCATTTATCACGCAGCTGCTCATAAACATGTTCCATTAATGGAAAGAAATCCGGAAGAAGCATTTAAAAATAACACAATAGGAACGATGAACGTAGCAAAAGCTTCAGATTTTCATTCTGTAAATACTTTTGTTTTAATTTCTTCCGATAAAGCAGTTAATCCAACTAGTGTTATGGGTGCTACAAAACGTCTGGCAGAGATGGTTGTCCAAGATATGAATAAGAGTAGTGAAACTAACTTTGCAGTTGTTCGTTTTGGTAATGTTCTTGGTAGCAGCGGTAGCGTCATACCATTATTTAAGAAACAAATTGAAAAAGGTGGTCCAATTACAATTACACATCCTGAAATGGTTAGATATTTCATGACAATTCCAGAAGCATCTAGATTGGTTATACAAGCAGGTTGCTTAGCGAGAGGTGGCGAAACATTTGTACTTGATATGGGTGAACCAGTAAAAATAGTTGATTTAGCGAAGAATATGATCAAACTATCTGGAAATTCATTTGAAGATATTCCGTTACTTTTCACTGGTATTAGACCAGGAGAGAAACTTTATGAAGAGTTATTAAATGAAGAGGAGATTGATGATAAACAAGTTTTCCCGAAAATATATTTAGGTAAATCTTCAACGATATATATAAATGAAATCAATGATTTAATATTGAGTTATCCTCTTTTTGATAAAGAGGCACTTCGTAAACGATTACTTGAATTAAGCAAAGGAACAAACGAGATTCCCGAAAAGCAAATTCTCTCTAAAGATGTACCAGTTGAAGCTTAATTGGGAAGATTATTCTTATAAAGTTATATTGGATTAGAAATTTTTATAGTTAAATATAGGAGTGATGGGAAGGAGAGGGAAAATGGAAGCAACTTTAAGTATAAAAGACATTATTAATATATTAAAAAAACGTTTTTGGATTATATTGGTCATTGTTTTTCTAGCTGTGGCCGCAAGTGCATATATTTCCTATTATTTGTTAACACCAACATATCGAGCATCAACTCAGATTTTAGTTAACCAATCACAAGATGAAGGAAGTAGTTACTATTCATCAGGAGATTTAAGGACAAATTTAGATTTAATTAACACTTATAAAGTTATCATATCAAGTCCGCGAATTTTAGAAGCTACATTGGAAGAACTCGGATTAGATCGATCTCCTGGATCGTTAAATGGACAAATAACTGTTAGCAATGTTGGTGAATCACAAGTAGTTAATATATCAGTCATCGATGAGAGTCCTTCTTTAGCTGTTGATATAGCAAATACCTTATCATTAGTGTTCAAAGAAGATATTGTAGATATTATGTCGGTTGATAATGTTTCGATCCTTTCATCTGCTGAATTATCAACTAACCCGTCACCTGTTTCTCCAAACACGAACTTGAATATAACGATCGCTTTTGTTGTAAGTCTTATGGGTGGAGTTGGTTTAGTTTTCTTACTAGAATTTTTGGATAATACGATTCGCACAGAAGAACATGTGGAAGACATATTAGGTGTTCCTTTGCTAGCATCCATTTCCAAAATTGATGTCTCAAAGGTGAAGATGGATGAAATTGCACAAACGAGACGAGCGAAAACAGGACGTGAAAACTATGGCGCGTAAAAAATTAAAAAAGAAGTTATCCGACAACAGACGTAGTCTTGTAGCAGAATTTGATAGAAGATCAACTGTTTCAGAGCAATTTCGAACATTGAGAACGAATATTCAGTTTGCAGCAATCGATCGTAAAATCAAAAAAATTATGATTACTTCAACTACTACAGGGGAAGGAAAGTCGACTATTATTGCAAATTTAGGTGTTGTACTAGCTCAGCAGAATAATAAGGTATTATTAGTAGATACAGACATGCGAAAGCCTACGATACATTACACGTTTAAATTACCTAACCATGTAGGTTTGAGTCACATTATTACAAGGCAAGCAAGGGTTGAAGATGTTGTTGTTGAAACATCCATTCTAAGACTCGATGTAATAACTTCAGGACCAATACCGCCAAACCCAAGTGAATTACTTGGATCAAAATCAATGGCAGAATTTGTTAATAATGTATCAAAAAGTTATGATTATATTTTGTTTGACGCACCTCCTGTTAATGCTGTAACAGATCCACAAGTGATATCAGGATTAGTAGATGGAACTGTTTTTGTCATACGTAGTGGCCAAACAGAAGAACGACATGCAAAACAAGCCTTAGAATCGTTGCGCAAGGTAGATGCTAAGATATTAGGCGTTGTACTAAATGAACGTGAACTAGAAAAAGAAGTTAATTACTATTATGGAGAGAGTTAATTTAACTCTTTTTTTTGTTTCTCTAATAATAGTAGGTGCTTAATCATTTACAATGAGGAGCTGGTTCTATGAAAGAAAGAAAAGAGATGGAGTATAATCAGGCATTTGCTTCTACTGTAGGAGCGCGAAATGAAACACTTCGTCATGTCATTATAGATCCAGTAGAAAGAGTAATAAGAAAACATAGTATTAAATTACCTTTGGAGAAACAGCAAAGAATATTCCTTTCGTCTCCTCATATGAGTGAAGAGGGTTATGAAATGCACTATATTAAGAGAGCGTTTGATACTAATTGGATTGCACCACTTGGTGAAAACGTAAATGAATTTGAGAATGAACTTGCTTTGAAAATAGGAAGTAAGGCTGCTGCAGCCCTAACAACGGGAACAAGTGCTATTCATTTAGCTCTTATAGCTGCAGGTGTTGGGGAAGGTGATTTAGTATTTTGTCCTAGTTTGACTTTCTCTGCTACAGCGAATCCCATTATTTATCAACACGCATCACCCGTGTTTATAGATAGTGATTATGAGACTTGGAATATGTGTCCTAAAGCATTGGAAGAGGCATTTGAGAAGTATCCAAATGTAAAAGCAGTTATTGTTGTGCATCTGTATGGTTTATCTGCAGATATGGATAAAATTGTTACGATATGTAAAAAACATCATGTTACTCTAATTGAAGATGCAGCTGAAAGCTTAGGTACTGTTTACAAAGGAAAACATACTGGTACTTTTGGAGAATATGGAGTCTTCTCTTTTAATGGTAACAAAATTATTACTACATCTGGTGGAGGCATGCTCGTATCAAATAATGAAGAAAGAATTGCAAAAGTGAGATATTGGGCTACACAGTCTAGAGATCCAGCAAGACATTTTCAGCATAGTGAATTAGGATTCAATTACAGAATGAGCAATGTTGTAGCAGGAATTGGAAGAGGTCAAATGAAGGTATTAGACGACAGGATAGAAAAGAAAAAGTATATTTTTGAATATTATAAAAGAGAACTAGGTGAGCTCGCTGGTGTAAAGCTCATGCCAGTAAATGATTGGAATAAACCGAATTATTGGTTAAGTTCACTGACGCTTAGTGGGAAGGTTAAACCTATAGATATTATAGAAGCTTTAGAAAGAAGAAATATAGAGGCAAGACCGATATGGAAGCCATTGCATATGCAACCTTACTTTCAAAAATATGATTTTGTTGGAAAAGGTGTATCTGAGAAGTTATTTGAAACAGGAATTTGTTTACCGAGCGATACAAAGATGACAAAAGAAGATCTAGAAAGAATTGTTCGAATTATTAAAAAGCTATGGTGAACGTTGTAAAAATGTTCCGTTAGGAGAGCTTCCTATGCAAAAGATACTAATATTAGCAAACAATGATGGAGGTTTATATAAATTTAGAAAAGAGTTAATACAGGAATTAGTTAAGAAATATGAAGTATATATATCTTTACCAAATGGTGAATTTATACCCTTTCTTACAGAGTTGGGGTGTGAGTTTATAGACACCGATATAAGTAGGAGAGGTAAGAACCCATTTACAGATCTAAAGTTAATGATGAAATATAGGATTCTATTAAATAAACTGAAGCCGGATGTTGTTTTAACTTATACGATAAAACCCAATGTATTCGGTGGACTTGTTTGTCGAATGAAAGGTGTACCTAATATAGCTAATATAACTGGTTTAGGCTCTGCAGTAGAAAATGGTGGCCTATTACAAAAAACAACTTTGTTTATGTATAAGTTATCTTTGAAAAAAAAATTATGTGTTTTTTATCAAAATAAAGAAAATGCGGATTTTTTTATAAAAAAGAATATTACTAATTGTAGACAGAGATTAATACCAGGGTCAGGTGTCAATCTTGATGAATTTTCAGTTATGGATTATCCGAATGATGATTCTATTCATTTTTTATTCATTGCACGAGTGATGAAGGAAAAAGGAATTGATCAGTATTTAGAAGCTGCTGAAACTATTAGAGGGAAATATGTTAATACAGTATTTCATATTTTAGGGTTTTGTGAAGAAGGTTACGAAGAGAAGTTGAGATACATGCAAGATAAAGGAATTATTCAATATCATGGAATGCAAAGTGATGTTAGAGAATTTCACAAAATATCACACTGCACGATTCATCCAACTTATTATCCAGAAGGTATGTCAAATGTTTTACTTGAAAGTGCAGCTAGTGGAAGGCCAGTTATTACGACAAATAGAGCGGGGTGTCGTGAAATAGTGGAGGATGGTGTAAATGGATTTATTGTGAATCAAAAAGATAGTAAAGACTTAATAGACAAGATAGAGAAATTTTTGAAGTTAGAATATGAGTCTAAAAAGCTAATGGGACTTTCTGGAAGAAAAAAGGTAGAAAAAGAATTTGATAGAAATATTGTTGTAGATGCCTATATAGAGGAGGTCAATAAAGTTGTGACATGACCAGCTTCATGTTAAATAGGTCTATAAACATTTAAGGATAGACAATGTTAAAGGTATATCTTAAAGAGAAAGGTTCATTCATAACTACTAAAAAATTACTTTAGGGGTATGAGAAAATGGGAGAATTAACAAGAGTTCTTCATGTTTTTGGTAGATTAGATTCTGGTGGAGCAGAAAGTAGAACAATGGATATTTATCGTTGTATAGATAAAACAAAGGTACAATTTGATTTTGCTATTCACACAGAGGACGAGTGCTTTTTCTCAGAAGAAATAAGGTCCTTAGGTGGTAAAATATTTCACTTTCCTCGTTTTACTGGAAAAAATTACTTTGAATACAAAAACTCATGGCTAAATTTTTTCAAAAGTCATCAGCAATATAAAATTATTCATGGACATCAAACGAGTACTGGCTTTATTTATTTAAATGAGGCGAAAAAAAATGGTATCCCAAAGCGGATAGCTCACGCTAGAAATTCAAATAAAGATAGTTCGATTAAAAAATATACAACTCGCTTAACTCGTTTTTATGCGACAGATCTTTTAGCAGTTTCCAAGTTAGCAGGAATAAGCGAATTTGGAAAAAAGTTTGTCAATAAGGGAACCGTTAAAATCATTCCGAATGCAATTCAGGTAAATAAATACTCTTTTAATAATCAAATGAGAATCGAAAAGAGACTAGAATTAGGGCTAATAAATGAATTAGCAGTCGTACACATTGGCCGATTTGAATCTCAGAAAAATCACGACTTTTTGTTACGAGTATTTAAAGAAGCAGTTAGAAAAAGTCGAAATTTGAAATTGTTTTTGATAGGTAATGGTCCTGCAATAGAAATGGTTAAAGCTAAAATTCAACAACTAGGTATTGAGAATAAAGTTCAACTACTTGGTATTCGATCTGATGTTCCTGAAATTCTTCAAGCCATGGATATATTGTTATTTCCATCCCTTTTTGAAGGGTTACCAGGGGTAGTGCTTGAAGCACAAGCGTCTGGTATTCCTTGTGTTATTTCAGAAAATATAACAGATGAAGTTAAAATAACAAACTTAGTGAAGTATGTTTCGCTAAGTAAGAGTCCAGATTATTGGGCGGATATTTTATTAAGGTATTCTCAAAAATTCAAAAGAATAAACACTTACAGCGATATAGTTGAAGCGGGATATGATATACAATCTGTGTCGAACTACTATGAAGAGTTGTATTTGTCACAACAGATATATGAGAACTATTATGGACATAGTTATTGAAGAATAACGGTTATCTATTATTATTTATTTTGAAGTACTCATGCATGTAAATCTGAATTAAAGGAGGGGGTAAAATGATTAGAGTCTTGCATATAATAGGAAGTTTAAATAGAGCAGGTGCTCAGGCGTTTATAATGAATGTATACCGAAGTATAGATCGAACTAAAATTCAATTCGACTTCGTTGTTAATATAAAAAGTGAAAATGGCTTTGATGATGAAATAAAGAAACTCGGAGGCAAAATATTTCTTGTTTCGCCAAAAGAAAAAGCTCTGTTAAACAATTTTAAAAATATAAAAAGAATTGTGAAAGATAATAAATATAAAATAGTTCATAGACATACGAATACATCGACAGTTTTTCTAGATTTGTTAGCAGCAAAGTTAGGAGGAGCAAAGACTTTGATTGCTCATTCCCATAATACGAATGCTGCAAAACTAAATAAGTTACATTATTTTTGTAGACCTTTGTTAAACGCAGTTGCAACAAATTCTTTTGCTTGTTCTCATGAAGCTGGACTGTGGCTTTTTGGTAATACTAAATTTACCATTTTAAAAAATGGTATTGAAATTCAAAAATTTATATACAAAGAAAGCACTAGAAACCAAATAAGAAATAAACTCGAATTAAAAAATAATTTTATATTAGGTCATGTTGGGAGATTTCACCCTGCTAAAAATCATATGTTTTTACTCGATATATTTAAGCAGATAAAGTCAAAATTACCAGACAGCAAATTATTGTTAGTTGGAGATGGGGAACTAAGAAATGATATCGAAAATAAAATTAAAAGTTTAGATCTTTCTGACAGTGTCATATTGGCAGGAGTTGTTACTAATATTAATGACTATTTTCAGGCAATGGATGTATTTATAATGCCATCATTGTATGAAGGGCTACCTGTAACCTTAGTAGAAGCTCAAGCTGCGGGGCTAAAATGCTTTGTAGCTGATAATGTGTCAAAAGAAGTAAATGTAGAGAATCTAATCACAAATTTAAACATCAATGATAAGACAGAACACTGGGTGGAGAACATATATCTATTAAAAAATGGGTATGAAAGGAAAAATATGTCTTTTGAATTGAAAAGATCTGCTTTTGATATAGAAGATACTGCGAAGGTACTCGAAGAGTTCTATTCATAAGTTTAGGAATAAATTACTTTGTTGTTATATTGATTGTTTGTAAATAAAACAATCTATAAAAATACTTCTAAAGATTCTAAATTGTGTTTAATAGGGCGGGGGTGTAAAATGAGTACACTTATAAGAAATTTGAATAAATACAAAGAGGTAGGATTGAATAATTTTTTACTCAGTATTATTAGCGTTTTGATCAGACACATAAACATATTATTAATGCGAATTAGTATATATAGTATTAAAAATAAAATTATGGATATTTTTTACAGATATAAGTTTAAATTTAGAGCCGATCCAAATAAAATAATTGAAGTTAATCCATTGGAAATAAGTAAAAGAATTAATAATGAAAAAAACAAAAAGTGGAGTTTTGGAGTAATAATGGATGGAAATTGGGATTATGATGTTCATTCTATTAAAGAAGACTGTAAGTTTAAAAGCATAAGAGAACACTTTGAAGAAGGGGTAGATTGGGAAAATACTGAATTATTTAGAATTTATGAAGAAAGGTTAAAAAAAGAAAAGATCGTAATTGGATGTACTACTATAAATGAGCTTGTAGATAGATATGAAAGTAAAATTGACAGTATGTATCTTCATATAAAAGCAAATGGTATATTATTACCCTCAAAAGATAATCCAGAAATAGATATGATTTATGTTTATATAGATAGAGACGGCCAATTTTTATTTAGTGCTGATGGAAATCATAGATTGTCTATTGCAAAGATACTCGGAATAGAAAGTATACCTGTAAAAGTAAAAGCGAGGCATATAAAATGGCAACAAAAAAGAGAAAATCTGTATAATAAAAACTATAATTATTTACAGGAAGTAGATAAAAAACTATTGAATCATCCCGATTTAAAAGATATGGTAAAGAACTATTGAATAGTTAAAAGTTGGCTTTATTATAAATTAATTTAAAACAATATATTTTTATTCTGAATGCTACTTCTCAACAAATAATTAAACTAAGTTAACACTCCGAAACAACAGTCGACAATAATAGAATCATCGTTAATCGCTAAAACAAAAATAAATTTAGAATAAATGTCACAAAAATAAAAATATAAAAGAAATGAATGTACAGAATTACCTATGATTTCAAAATGGGTACTGCTGTACATTTTTTATATTTTCAAAACAAAAGTAATCTATTAAATAAGGAATTAATTTTGATTAGGAGGAATGGTATGGTGAAAATAAATCGTTCTGCTAAAAGCATGATGTTTATTGTATCCTCTCTTGCTAATGGTGGTGCCCAGAGAGTTATTAGTGAACTGGCAAATTACTATGCTGACAATGATATAACTATACACATTTTACTCTTATCAAGTGATGATATATTTTTTAAGATCAATAAAAAGGTAAATATCATTCCTGTATGTAATGAAATTAGTAAAAAAGCCGGTTTATCTGCAATGATATCAAGGTGGAAATTAATAAGAAAGTATGCAAAACAACTTAAACCTTCCGTTGTGATCTCCTTTCTATCTGTCACTAATATATATACTTGTTTTGCTTTAGGTTTTACTGATCACAAAGTAATTGTCAGTGAACGCAATGATCCTAGGCATGATCCTAAGAGTGTGATCAAAAGGAGAGTCAGAGAATGGGCTTATAGATTGGCAGATGGACTTGTTTTTCAAACAGAAGATGCACAACATTATTTCGATAAAGTTATTCAAGATAAATCAATAGTAATTCCAAATCCAATAAAAGGAGATTTACCAGAACCGTTTATGGGAGAAAGAACTAAAAAAATTATAGCAATTGGAAGACTAGAAAAACAAAAGAATCTACCATTGCTTATTGAATCATTTCATATATTTCATAGAGAAAATGCGGATTACATTCTAGATATTTATGGTGAAGGAACAGAAAGAGATCCTCTTGAACAATTAATTAAACATTTTGGACTTGAGGATAAAATTACGCTTAAAGGCAATGTAACTAACATTCATCAATCTATACTTGATGCGTCATTTTTTGTGATGAGTTCGGATTATGAAGGGATGCCGAATGCTTTAATGGAGGCAATGGCTCTAGGTTTAGCGTGTATTTCAACAGATTGTCCATGCGGAGGACCTGCATCTCTAATTACAGATGAAGAAAATGGATTATTAATTCCACCTGATAATAAAGAAGCTTTAATTCATGCGATGAAAAGAGTATCTAGAGATACCCATTTAAGAAAAAAAATATCACTAAATGCAATAAAAATAAATAATGGAAAATATGCACTACCACAAATAGCTAATCAATGGTTGGAATTTAATGAATCCATTTCAAAAACAGACTTAGGTGAATTATATGAACATATCAAAACAAATTAATTGGTATACAATTGTAAACAATTTAACTGGTATTTTTCTTGTGCTTTATATCGTAAGTTTATCTGCTTTTAATGAGGTATTTCCTTTGTTAGGAACGTTGATGTTGTATTCATTTATGTTAATGAGTGTACTTTACATTTTTATAAAGAAAAATTTGAAAGGTAATTATTACACTATTGCGATTTTGCTTTATTCTATTTTATTGTTGGTATCCATTATTTATACGCCAGATTGGCGACTAGGATTGTCAGATATATATTCATTTATCACTTGTGCAATCATCATGGTGCTTCTTGTTAACTATTTAGACAGTAAAGATAAGATTTATTTCTTAATCAATGGATTTATTTTGGCTGGGATAGTTTTAAGTATTCTTGTAATTAGTCTTAATGGGTTCAGTGTATTTTCTCATGCGGCAGCTAGTAACCAAGGTTATAGACTTGGTGGTGATATCGGAAATGCAAACTTTTTAGGGATGACATTTGCATACAGTGCAGTTTTTGCATTATATATGGTGCTTAACTTCTCTAATAGAAATAAATTTTTTTTATTTTATATTACTGCAATAGTAGTAAGTGTTCCCTTTGTATTTTTAACAGGTTCCAAAAAAGCGTTATTTATTTTAGTATTTGGAATTATGTTAATTGTTATTTTTAAACATGCGGAGAAAAACGTAATACTTAAAAGGATTTTTTATTTCGTTAGTGGGATCATACTTCTGACATCTGTCTATTGGTTAATTAATACTGTGGAAGCATTTTGGTATATAGCGCAAAGAACAGAGGAGATGATAGGTACCTTTACTGGTACTGGTGCAGTAAGTAGCAGTGATGAATACCGTTTATATATGATAGAGAGAGGCATTGATGCTTTCGCTAATAAACCTATCTTTGGTAATGGAGTTGCATATTCGCGCGAAATATTTGGAACATATTCCCATAATAATTATATTGAGATTCTCATGAATACTGGTTTAACAGGTTTCCTTATATTTTTTTCTTTCTATGCAATTTCTCTTTATGGAATAATTAAATGGATTCCGAAAAAGAGTCCACTTAAATTAATTGCTTTGTTTATTATGATATCAGCTATTGTTACCGATTGGGGACTTGTTTCGTACTATTCTCGATACAATCAAATACTATTTGTGTTAATAAGCGTGATTGTGTGTATGGAAAAAGTGAATATAAAAAAATCTATAAATGGTAATTATTCAGAAACTAGAAATATCATCATTCAGAATGAAACACAAAATAAAATTATTTAAGGAGATATATTATGGTGAGAAAAATAATTAAAGGAGTTAAAAATCCTAAAATTGTTATCTTTTATTTTCTTAAATCAAAAATATGTAGGTTATTACCAGATAAAATCTATCTAAAAATCAAATTTAAATTAAGAATGGGTAAAAAACTAGATTTACAGAATCCAAAAACATTTAATGAAAAACTTCAATGGTTAAAATTATTTGACCATAATCCAGAATATACAAAAATGGTCGATAAATATGAAGTTAGAAAATATATAGAAAGAACGATTGGAAAACAATATTTAATTCCACTAATAGGCGTTTATAATAATTATCATGAGATAGATTTTAGTAATTTACCAAATCAATTTGTATTAAAGCCTAATCATACATCGGGGGATGTATTTGTTTGTAAAGATAAATCAGAGATAGATTTCAATAAATTAAAAAATGAAATAAATAAGTGGCTAAAACTCAGATATTATTGGAATCATAGAGAATTACCATATAAAAACGTAACACCTAAAATTGTGTGTGAAAAGTATTTGGTAGATGAATCAAGCACAGAACTTAAAGATTATAAATTTTTGTGCTTTAACGGAATAGTTAAATGTTTTTATGTTGGTGCCAAAAGAAATAAGGAAGATGGTGGAACGTACGCAAATTATTATGATTTAAATTGGGTGTCATTACCATTCGAATTGCACTTTCCGAGGAGTGAAAATAAGATAGATAAACCAATGAATTTTAACAAGATGGTGAAATTAGCAGAGAAGCTATCGAAAGACACTATTTTTTTAAGAGTAGATTTTTATGAGGTAAATGGAGAGTTGTATTTTGGCGAATTAACTTATTATCCAGGATCAGGATTTGGTTTGCTTACTCCTGTATCTTATGACTATGAATTAGGTAGCTGGTTAGAATTACCACTCAAATTAAGTAAGTAATTTAGGAGGTGTTTTATGAACTTAATAATAGCTGGTGACTTAGCACCAACAGAATCAAATATGCATTTATTCAATAGTGCGGACATCACTACTTTATTTGGAGAAGAATTGCTTGAAGTATGGAATTCAGCTGATTACCGCATTTTAAATTTAGAAGTACCGCTAAGTAACAAAGAAGAACCGATACCTAAATATGGACCAAACCTTATTGCTCCAACAGAAACTTTCAATGGAATAAAAGCATTAAAGCCTTCTTTGGTGACTTTAGCAAATAATCATATTTTGGACCAAGGAATACAAGGGCTAAATACTACAGTAAATCTATTTAATGAGACAGGTATTCCATTTGTAGGAGTAGGAGATAATCTTAATGAAGCTACCAAACCTTTTATTTTACAACATCAAGGTATAAAAATTGGTGTATATGCTTGTGCTGAAAATGAATTTTCTATAGCTACTTCGAAGACTGCAGGTGTAAACCCATTTGATCCGTTATTAAGTCTTGATCATATTGCATCTCTTAAGGAAAAATGTGATTACGTTATTGTCTTACATCATGGAGGGAAAGAACATTATCGGTACCCATCACCATACCTTAAGAAAGTGTGCCGAAGAATGACTGAAAAGGGAGCCGATTTTGTGGTCTGTCAACATAGTCATTGTATTGGTAGTTATGAAGATTTCAAAGGGTCGACTATCGTATATGGTCAAGGGAATTTCTTATTCGATTATTCTAAAAAAAATGAATTTTGGGAAACAAGTTTACTAATAAAATTAAATTTCACTAACGTTCTCACTGTTGACTATATCCCATTAGTGAAAAAAGATAATGGTGTTCGTTTAGCTGTTGACAAAGGAGAACATATATTAAAAGAATTTCAATTACGTTCAAAAGAGATACTTGAAGAAGGCTTTATTGAAGAAAAGTATCAAGAATTTGCAAAAGAGAGCTTTCAATCATATATAAGGAAATTATCAGGTTTTAATAAATGGTTAACTCGAATTGATAGAAGGCTATTAAATGGAATGCTTTTGAGGAATAAGTATAGTAGAAAAAAGTTATTAGCGATAGAAAATACTATTGAAAGTGAAGCTCATAGAGAATTGATATTAAAAGGATTACATTTAGAAAATAAAGAATAATAGTCGAGCAAAAAGTTATCAATTGCACATTGCTAGTTAGTCATAGCAATGTATTTTCTGTTGCTATAATATCGTTTTATTCTGCTATATGTTTGATTACTACATCAAATTCTTAATTTGCACTAGGGAGAGAGTCAATAAAATCTCAAAGATTCTTGGGAGGGGGTTATTATAAATGAAAAAAATGAAATACTTCATACATGCTCTTAAATTTTTTGTTGCATATATATTAGCAAAAACATATTATAGACCGTTATACAAACAAAATATATGGTTGATAGGTGAAAAGAAAACGGAAGCTAGAGATAATGGTTATCATTTTTTTAAGTACACAAGAAAAAATCACCCTGATATAAATGCTTACTATGTTATTACAAAAGATTCTCCAGATGTATCTAAAATTATAAAATACGGAAATGTAATTTATTGTTATTCAATGAAACATTATATTTTTTTTCTAACAGCAAAAAACTATATAAATTCTCAATCTAATAATAGTGCCTTTCCCTTTTGGTTGAATTTAGTGGAAAAGTTTCCATTTTTATTAAATAAACAGCAAAAACATATTCTTTTAAAGCACGGAATAGAAAAAGATTATAAAGGACCCAAATACCATTTTAATAAAACTGGATTTTCCATCATTTCGTGCGCAGCGGAAAAAGAGCGTGAGTCGATAATTAAAGAATATGGTTATCCAGAAAAAAATGCGTTGCTTTTAGGTTTCTGTAGGTTTGATAAACTACATGAAAATGAAAAAAATCTAAAGAAACAAATAATTGTCATGCCGACATTTAGAAAATGGTTATCTGCTTCAGACGTAACGAAAGAAGCTAAAAAGTCAGAAAAAGAAACGTTCAAAAAAAGTATGTTCTACCAAGCATATGTTGATTTTATGAACAGGGATCACTTAGCAAAGTTACTTGCTGATTTTGATTACGAGTTAATCTTTTATCCTCATTATTCCATACAAAGTTATATTCCACTTTTTAGAGAGGAAGTTGAGAATACCAGAATAATTGTAGCTGATAGATTTAAATATGATGTTCAGGAGTTATTGATGAACAGTTCCGTTATGATAACGGATTTTTCGAGTGTGTTTTTCGATTTTGCTTATATGAAAAAACCTCAAATATTTTTTCAGTTTGACCAGAAAGACTATAGGACTAAGCACTATCATTCTGGATACTTTAGTTATGAAAAGGATGGTTTTGGCCCAGTTGTAAATGGTATAGAAAAGTTGTTAGAGGAGCTTGAGAAAGTCTTACTCAATGAAGCTAAGATGGAAGCTAAATATTTGAGAAGGACGAGTGAATTTTTTACATTGCGAGATAATGATAATTGCAAAAGGACGTTTGAAGCAATAAAAACGTTGAGTTGATTAGTAAAAGATAAAAATATTTTTTAATGAGTTGGGACCTGTAGGTATTAGTTAAAGAAGGAGGTCTTAAACGAAATGGTAAGAAGAATTGAATTCATGGGATTACCAGGAAGCGGAAAAACAACATTAAGTAACTTGGTTGCAAAAGAATTAAAATTACACAATAAAAAAGTAGATAATTTTCATATGTTTTTCAAGGATTCATTAAATAAACAATATAGACAGAAAGGAAAGATAACGTATTTACGATATATATTAATTAATAGAATGTTTAGAGGTTCATATACTCCTATGAAGGATTATAACGAACAAATTTCTATATTTATGATTGATAATAATAAAGTATGGCAAGATTTAATGGCATTAACGTTATTAAATGACGATGAAAAACGTAGAAGATACATTATTAAAAACATTATGATTACTGTTGCACAATTGGGAATTGTAAATAAGACTCTACAAGATGAAAGATATATGATAATGGATGAAGGCTTTACGAATAGGCTTTTAATGATGAACTTACCACTTAATAATGACAATGTGAATGTATATATAAATAGAATTTATACAAATTTAAAATTTCCTGAAGTGGTAATTTATGTTAAGTGTAACATTTCAAATTCTTTGGATAGAATGAAAAATAGAAAGAAAGGTGTTCCAGAAAGTTTTCGAATGCTTACTTCAAAAGAATTAGAAAATAAACTTAATAAAATAAGTGAATTTAGTGAGGATTTAATACCTATATTAGAAAGCGGAGGAACGAAAGTAATATCAATCAACAATAATAATTTAAAAGATTCTAAAGATAAAATAATCGAGGAGCTTAAAAACTTCTATGATTAACATATTCATTCCAATTGCATTCACCTCATAAAAGTACAGAATTAGTTGAAGTTAATATTCAGTCAAACCTTCTATAATTTTAAAGCGAAATACAATAAAGATTTTAGTTGAAGTTGAGTTACAGGTGAAAAGATATTCAACTTTTTTATCATATATTTAAAAAAGGTTGTGAACGTTAGCATGGACACTTTCCGAAAAATACGAGCCCTAATAGGCAAAGAAGAAAAGAAAAAGTTTTTTGGTCTTTTTATATTAATGATTATTGCTGCATTAATTGAAACTCTAGGAATAGGTCTTATCGCACCATTCGTAAGCATAGTCACTAATCCAGATATAATATTCCAAAATGATGTATTATTTTCTATCTACTCATTTTTTGGATTTAACTCAACAAATTCTTTTCTTATCTTTGCAATTATAGGGTTGTTAGGAGTCTTCATACTAAAGAATCTATACCTATATTTATTTAATTATTTAAAATACCGTTTAATTTTTAGAGAGCAAGTAAAAATGTCTAAAAAACTACTAACTGCTTATATGGCGAAACCCTATACATTCCATTTAGAACGAAACTCAGCTGATCTAGTTCGAAACACAAATTCAGGAGTTCAAAAAGTTTTTAATAGCATCATAACACCTGCATTTATGATCATGACAGAACTCTTAGTTATTGTAGCCATTATCATTTTGCTATTAGTTGTTGCACCCATACCAACTTTATTATCTGGAACTTTAATCTTAGTGTCTGTCATATTATTCTTCAAAATATTCAGAAAGCAAATCGAGAAATCTGGAAAAATACAACAGAAAGCTCAAGGGCAAATGATAAAATGGGTAAACCAAGGCTTAGGTGCAGGGAAAGAAGTTAAGGTATCTGGTAGAGAAGATTTCTTTATAAATGCTTATACAAAAGAAAGTCAAAAATATGCTCAAGCATCACAGTTTTATTCAGTAATCAAAGAAGTTCCACGATTATTTATAGAAACTATTGTTGTGGCAACAATTTTATTAATCATATTAGTCGTAATGATTCAATCACAAGAACTAACCACTCTCATTGCGACAATAAGTTTATTTGCAATGTCTGCCATTCGAATAATGCCATCAATTAATCGCATGACTAGTGCTATGACAACAATTCGAAATAAAAAGCCAGCTTTGGATGCGATCTATAATGACTTACTTATGGAAGATGACAATACGGAAATAGAAAATACTCTTCTTGAATTAGTTTCAATCAACTCGAAGGAAAAATCCTTTCATCAATCTGTTGAAGTAGACAATGTGTCATATACGTATCCAAATGCTCATGAGCAGTCAATAAGAAATGTATCTCTTTCTATACCAATTGGCCAATCAATTGCATTTGTTGGACCAACTGGTTCAGGAAAAACTACATTAGTTGATATTATATTAGGTGTTCTTGAACCTTCTATTGGAGCAATTAAAATAGACGGAAATAGAATAAAGACTATCGACACGACATGGAAACAGAAAATTGGTTATATACCACAATTTATCTACTTATCAGATGATACTATTTGTCGTAATGTAGCATTTGGCATAGAAAATGAGCAAATAGATTATGAGGCAGTGTCTCGAGCTATCGAGCAAGCACAACTAAAAGATTATATAGATAGTCTCCCAGAAAAACTTGATACAGTTGTTGGAGAACGAGGCGTCCGACTGTCAGGAGGACAGCGACAAAGAATTGGAATTGCAAGAGCTCTTTATCATGATCCAGAAATACTATTTATGGATGAAGCAACTTCAGCACTTGATAATGATACGGAAAAAGAAATTATGAGAGCGATTGACAGTCTTAAAGGTGAGAAAACGTTGGTTATTATTGCACATAGATTAAGCACTATACAAAATTGTGATGTTGTATTTGAGATGGATAGAGGTGAACTAATAAAAGTTAATCAGGCCCAAGGTTAATATATGTCATTTCTCTTCTTTGACAGAAATTACCACAGACATGAATTTGACACTCATATCACGTTGTAATTGCTCTCTTGATTACTAATTTGCAACGAAAATGCTTTCTTATCGTATGTAGCACAAAAATGTAATAGGGGGGGTATGAATGGAAAAGATCAAAAATGGAGGTTTTTCTATATGTTTTATTGGTTCAGATGGTGCTGGTAAAACGACGATTAGTGAAGAAATCGAAAAATGGCTATCTTTAAATAACACTTGTAAAAAAGTTTATCTTGGTAGTAATGATCAACATTTAAGTATGTTTAAAAGGTCTAAAGAAGTGATTAGTAAAGTACAAAAAAATAAATTATCAAACAAACACAATAAAAATGATAAAGCTTTTAAAGATGGAAAGGTAAACAAGATAAAGGTCATAAAGATAAATAAACATAAAGTATTTATTCGATTTTTATTTACTATGTTTCATGCAATGGACTTATTAAAATTATCAAAGAGATCATTAAAAAAGCTAAAGGAAGCACAAAAATATCAACAAAAAGGTGGAATAGTAATATTTGATCGTTTTCCTCAAGTGCAGTTTAAAGGGATATATGATGGTCCCAAAATCCGAGATAAATATTCTCAATATTCACACATAACTGTGATAAGAAAGTTAGCTGATCGTGAGGAAAATGTTCTAGGAAAAGCGAAGAAATACTCACCTAGATTAGTATTTAAACTTCATTTGCCACCAGAAGTGTCAATCAGCCGAAAACCTGATCATTCCTTCGATAAAATAAAAAGAAAAGCTGAGATCACTAAAGAATTAGAGTTTGAAAATTCAACTATATATAATATTGATGCTACGCAACCTTATGAAAATGAGTTAAAAGAAATAAAAAAATTAATAATGGAAGAGCTGAGCCGTTTTAAATAAATATTCTTATAGTTATGTGATTTTGCATGATATAAATATATATCATTGAAACTTTTAATTCTGCGTCAAATTTTAGATATGCGTTATTCTAACATATGATCACCATTTTTGTATGAGGGCAAAACTGTGAAAAGAGAGTGGTGAAATTAATGTTAAATGTATGTAAAGAACTTTTGGATCAATTTGAAAAACAAAATATTTTGTATTGTCATTGGAAAGGAAACGATCATGTTTACAAGGGACTTAACGGTATTGGTGATATAGATATACTAGTATCCATACAAATGAAAGAAAAATGCTCTGTTTTATTGAGGTCTATAAACTTTGTTCATGTTATTACACAAAAAGAACAGAGAAGTGAAAATATTGAAGATTGGATTGGTTTAGATTTACCTTCTGGAAAGTTAGTCCATTTACATTTACATTATGAATTAAAGATTGGACATAAGTACGTAAATGAATATAATCTTCCTTTTAATGACCTATCATTAAAACTTAGAGAATATGATTCCGTTCATAATATTTATGTTCAAAACCCCTGTATAGAATTACTAATACTATACTCAAGAATAGTATTAGAGAAATCTAAAGATGAACGCAGCAAAAATAAATATCAAGCAAGTTTTTCTTTTTTAATAAATAGAATCTCTTATGGTGACTTTGTTTCTATATTAAAGGAAGCAGGGATTGAGAAAGGGGCGCAAGAAGAGTTTTTGAATGTTTTAAGTCATAAATCTCTCGAAAGGATTAATTTCGAAAAAGTAGAACGTGAAGTTAAAAAAATCATCATTAAAAACACCAATTTCGCTCAGTTGAAGTATTACATTTGGAAATATCGAATTACTATCAGAAAAATTCAAATGAGATACAATAATAATTCTACTACAATTACAAAAAAATTATTACCTGCAAGAGGGTTTATTTGGATACTAGATGATAACGATACTGTTAATCAAGTGAAGGAATGGCTAAATTGGAAAATAGAAGTAAAAATAATTGATATTAAATTGGGAAACAGAAATCCCAAAAGATTAATTAATGACTTAGAAAAGTATTTAAATTTAGGCGGGATTGCATTAATAGATAATAGTCCTGATTGTGATTTAATGATAACAAACTTAAAAGAAAACATTCCAGATATTTTTCAAGAGAAAGAAAATCCTTCTAATTTATTGATAGTGAAAACGGTAATATGGAAAACAATTAATTCAAGGGAGAAAGTTCAATTGGATTCAAAAATAGCAATCAGGTGATTTCCAAACAAAGTGCAACTTTATTTTCTATATCTTCAGGGGAGCCTTAATTATAGAAAGGGGGGATGACCATAATGAAAAAAAAATATAAATATTTTATCAAGCGAGTCAAATTTAGAATTAGAATGATTTTTTTAAGAGATATAAAAAACATTTTAGATTATGGTAAAATAGCACCTTTATATGCAGAGAGAATCTATGTTGATCCAACTGAATTATTAGCAATTGACTTAGATACTCATAAGAAAATAGGGTGGGGGCCGAAATATTCAGGAAAGGTTATTGAATCTTGGCCTTTGAGTAAAAGTGATTATATACCACTTACTGAAGTTGAAAAAATTAACTATTGTATAAAGCATTGGGTGGATGGAACTAGCTGGGAAGATACAGGCGAATATTCTTTCTATAAAAAGAAATCAAATAATATGAATAGTATAATTAAAAGGCACAAAGAGTTAGATCGCATATTTGAAGAAATTAAAAAAGATGGGAAATTAAAAACTAGAAAAGAATTAAGCTTTTTAGCTTATCGAGAAGAATTTGGCATTAGAATCAATATAGGTCCAGAAGGGGAGTTAATATTTGCTGATGGAGGTACTCACAGAATTGCAATAGCTCTTATTTTAGGTTTTAAACAGGTGCCAGCGCAGATTGGTTGTATTGACCGGAGGGCATTAACTCTTTTGCCTAGATTAAGAAAGAAAGTAGAATACATTGAAAATGAAAGTTTATTTTATTTTTAGATATGTAGACTATAATAAGGGTTGTTTTCATTTTGTTATGTGCAAGGAGTCTGAGGAGGTATGATTAATGAAAATTTTAGTTACCGGTGCAGCAGGATTTGTAGGTATGCACTTATCAAAACGGCTGTTACAAGATGGATATACTGTCATTGGTTTTGATAATATAAATGATTATTATAACATTCAATTAAAAAGGGATCGATTGGAAGTTCTTCTTCCATTCGATTCTTTTTCTTTTTACGAAGAAGATTTAGCTGATCGACAGGCATTGAATCAATGCTTTGATAACGAAAAAATTGATGTGGTTATTAATTTAGCTGCTCAAGCAGGAGTACGATACAGTTTAGAAAATCCACAAGCATATATTAATTCTAACATTCTAGGGTTTACTAATATTTTAGAAGCGTGTCGACATCATCATATTAAACATTTAATTTATGCCTCTTCTAGTTCCGTTTATGGAGCCAATGTAAAAATGCCATTTTCAACGTCTGATGAAGTAAATCATCCAGTTAGTTTATATGCTGCTACAAAAAAATCTAACGAATTAATGGCTCATACCTATAGTCATTTATTTAATCTTTCAACGACAGGGTTACGTTTCTTTACTGTTTACGGAACACACGGGCGACCTGATATGGCCTACTATTCATTTACTAAGAACATCATTGAAGGTAAACCGATTAAGGTGTTTAACAAAGGTGAAATGATGCGCGATTTCACCTATATAGATGATATCGTCGAAGGCATTGTTGGATTGATTGGTCATCCACCTAAAGCTAACCCGTTTTGGGACCGAGAGAATCCAGACCCTAGTTCTAGTTATGCCCCATACAAGATTTATAATATTGGCAACAATCAACCAGTTAAACTTATGGACTTTATTCAAACTTTAGAGAGGCACATAGGCATGGAAGCAAAGAAAGAATTTTTACCGATGCAACCAGGCGATGTGCAATCAACCTTTGCGAAAATAGATGACATACAACATGCCATCGGATTTAATCCTTCCACAACGATTGATGAGGGATTAAAGAAATTTGTAGATTGGTATAAAGATTATTATGAAGTAAAGCAAGCGAGAACATTTGTACCTTTACAATATAGAAAGAAGATATTTGCTTTTAAAAGGAGTGAAACGATATGAAAATTAAAAAGGCAATCATTCCTGCGGCTGGTCTTGGTACACGATTTTTACCAGCAACAAAAGCTCAGCCAAAAGAGATGCTTCCAATTGTCGATAAACCGACAATTCAATTTATTGTTGAAGAAGCTATTGCCTCGGGAATTGAAGACATCATCATTATTAGCGGACGAGGAAAACGTGCCGTTGAGGATCATTTCGATAAATCATATGAATTAGAAGAAACGTTACTAAAGAAAGAAAAGCTTGACCTGTTAGCAGAAATTAAAGGTATCTCAAATATGGCGAATATATATTATATAAGGCAAAAAGAACCCCTAGGTCTGGGGCATGCTATTGGATGTGCAAAACATTTCATTGGTGATGAACCGTTTGCTGTTTTGCTAGGAGATGACATTGTTCAGTCAGAAACTCCTTGTTTAAAGCAACTAATAAATATATTTGACCGTTATAATTCATCTGTAGTTGGGGTTCAGCAAGTCCCAGATAAAGATGTCTCAAAATATGGAATTGTATCTCCAAAAATAACACCAATAGAAGATGGGGTTATTCACGTAAAGGACTTGATCGAGAAACCAAAACAAAATGAGTCTCCCTCAAACTATGCAATCATGGGACGTTATATATTACGACCAGAAATTTTTCATATTCTAGAAAATTTGGCTCCTGGAGCTGGTGGGGAAATACAATTAACAGATGCTATTAAAAAACTGAATGAAAACCAAATCGTCTTAGCTTATGAATTTATTGGGAATCGATACGATGTTGGGGACAAATTAGGATTTGTTAAAGCTACAATAGACGTTGCTTTGCAAAGAGATGATTTGAGAAATGAAGTATTGGATTACTTACAAAAAATAACAGAAAATTATTTAGAAACGGAAAGTAATCCTTGATAATAGCTGGTCACTTACAAAAAGTAAATTGATTAGGAGGTGGTATCATTTATGACTACATTTAAAATAATAAACTCGTTACTAGATTGGGAAATGGCTACAAGTGAATTTAATAACTTAGATATCTATTATTCATACCAATATGGAAAAACATCTGCTAACGAAGAAAATGGAGATCTGTTTGCTGCCTATTATTCTAATGAAGGTTCTAAATTATTTTATCCATTTATAAAACGAAAGGTAGAAATAGGAAATGAGAAATTAAATGACATCATTACTCCATATGGGTATGGGGGGCCGATCGTTGAAGGAGAAAGCAAAAAAATAGTTGTAGAATTCTATAATAAATTTAAATACTATTGTTTAACTAATAATATTATTACGGAGACGGTAAGATTTCATCCAATCATTAATAATGCAACCTATTGTGGGAGTTTTTTAAATTGTAAGTATATCAGAAAGACCACCGCGGTAGATCTTAACAAGACATTAGAAGAAATAAGAAATAATTATTCATCCATGAATAAACGTAATATTAAGAAAGCGAAAAAGGAAGGCGTCACCTGTATAAAAGCAGAAAGTACAGAAGAAAACATGAACATATTTATCTCCCTGTATAAACAAACAATGAAGAAAAATAAAGCTACTAGCTTTTACTATTTTGATAAAAGCTACTTTTCAGAACAAATGAACAAAACATCAATGAGCGAAACAATTTTACTTTTCGCAATGTATAAAAACGAAATTATTGCGGCAGTTATGGTGATAATTGGTAAAACAAACGCTCATTATCATCTAGGTGCTTCAAATAGTGAGTTCCTAAATTTAAAACCTAATAATTTATTATTTGATTTCATGATTGAATATTGCAAGTTGAATGGTTCATCTGTTTTACATTTAGGTGGAGGATATAAAGAAGACGATGGTTTATTTAAGTTTAAATCTTCTTTTACTAATAACAATAACTATGATTATTATATTGGAACAAAAATTTATAATCATGATATATACAGAGAAATTGAAAATGATATTAAACAGACATACCACACGAATGAATATTTTCCAATCTACAGAGGGGAATTAATAGAAAAACAACCCGAATTATTAGTCGAGTTCAAAGTCAGATGACTTTGATTTGATTGGTTGAATACCTTTATTGAAGGAGGAAGAAATGATTGTTGATATCCATAACCACATTTTACCGAATTTTGATGATGGACCAAAAGATTGGTCGGAAGCCATTTTATTAGCTAAACAAGCGGCAGATTCTGGGATTACTCATGTTTTTGCAACTCCTCATCATAAACATCATCATAAACATCACTATTATGAAAATGATCCTCAGCAAATTATCAAAGTGGTGGATGAATTTAATCACATTCTTAAAGAGGAAAATATTTCTCTTATTGTATTTTCAGGGATTGAGTATCATCTTCATAAAAATATTCGTGAAGATATGGATAATAACATAAATGATTTTTTAACTTTAAATAATAAAGGAAGATATATTCTAATTGAACTACCTTGTCATAGTTATCCTCAAAACACAGAAGAAACTTTGTATGAATTAAAAAGTCGAGGGTTTATTCCGATACTTGTTCACCCAGAGAGAAATAAAATGATTAGGAAAAATCCAGTGAAAATATATAATATGGTTAAAAAAGGGATTTTAGTTCAAATAACGGCTGGAAGTGTAACTGGACTCCATGGGAAGCGGTTAAAAAATTTTTCTCGGGATTTGTTAGATCATAATCTGGTCCATTTCATTGCGTCTGATGCACATCATTATTTACGACGTAAATTCGAATTAATTTCTGCGTATAACATGATTGAGTCTATTTATTCGCTGCAATACAGAACATATTTGGAAGAGAATGCGTGCAGTATAGTAGATGATTCAAATATTAATATATATGAGCCTAGTTTTATTAAAAACAAAACACAATATTTCTTTCTATACAGTCATCCACTCAATTTACGGGTTGAACAGAAATAGCAAAAGGACAAAGGGTGGACAATTTCAGGGATTTGGAGGTGAAAATATTGAAACGTATTTTTGATTTGCTTTGTTCACTTTCTTTATTATGCTTATTATTCCCTTTGATGTTATTTATAGCTGGGGTTGTTAAACTTCAATTAGGATCTCCCATCTTATTTAAACAAGAAAGACCTGGTCTAAATGGAAAACCGTTTCGAATTTGGAAATTCAGAACAATGAATGAAAACAAAGATGAGAATGGCCATTTGCTTCCAGGGAGTAAAAGATTAACGAAACTTGGGAAATCATTAAGAAAATATAGTTTAGACGAATTGCCGCAACTTTTTAATGTTATCAAAGGCGAATTGAGTTTAGTAGGTCCACGACCGCTGTTAATGAGTTACCTTTCTATTTACACAGAAGAACAAGCACGAAGGCATGATGTAAAACCAGGTATAACAGGATGGGCTCAAGTTAATGGGCGAAATACAATTACTTGGGAAGAAAAGTTTAGATTCGATATTTGGTATGTAGATAATCAATCTATCCTTTTAGATATTAAAATATTATTAATAACTGTGAAGAAGGTATTTAAAAAAGAAGGAGTGAGTTCTAAAAAGCATTATAGTATGGAGCGATATAAAGGGATTTGATTAATAAATCTATCTATCTAATAGAACTAATAAAGGGGTGTAATGATGGGCACAATATTAATTACTGATGTAGGAGCATCTCCTAGTGAAAATGTCATTAAATCTTGGGAAAAATCTGAAATAAATGAAGAAATTATTGGTGTGTCCAGAAACCCATTTAATTTATATTCATCAAGAGCACATATAAAACGTTATATTCCTTATAACTATGCTTTTAGTAAACAGTACAAGAAATCATTATTAAGCATTATAGACAAAGAAAAACCTAATCTAGCTGTTTTTATGAATGATAGAGAGATACTCGCGGCCTCTCAATTTAGAAGTAATTTAATTGAAAAAGGGACAAATGTATTTATGCCTAATCACTATGTTATAGATGCCTGTACTGATAAATATAAATCTTATAAAATTTGGAAAACAGAAGGAATTAAAGTGCCGAAAACAATGATGATTATGGATGAAAATGATTTAAAAAAAGCATTTAGTCAACTTGGTAATCTTCAAGGGAATATATGGTTGCGTTCTACTGTTGGCGCAGGAGGTAGAGGTGCATTACCAACGAATGATTATGAATTTGCCCAAAACTGGATAGATATACACAAAGGATGGGGGGATTTTACTGCGTCAGAATTACTGCAATCTGATAAAACTGTGACATGGTTATCAATTTGGTATGAAGGTGAACTGGTGGTGGCTCAAACTAGACGGCGAAAATCTTGGGGGTTTGGAAATCGAACTTTATCTGGTGTGACTGGAATTACGAGTGTTGGTGAGACATATTCGTGCAATGAGGTCAACAGAGTATCTCTTGACACGATTTATGCAATAGATAAGAAACCACATGGCGTTTATGGTGTAGATATGGCATATGATTATAACGATTTTCCTAATCCAACGGAAATAAATATGCGTTTTTTCACAACGTCTAATTTTTTCACACAAGCTGGTTTAAATATGCCGGAAATATATAAAGATATAGCCTTATATAATAAATTTCCCTCTTTAACTAATAAAATTAATCCTCTTGAAGATGGATTAATATGGATACGTGATATGGATCGAGAACCAATTATTTCTTCAGATAAAAACATTAATGTATTTTTTGAAGGGATAAACAAAGAAATAATACCGACTGACACAATCATATGATCTCTCTAGATTCATTTCTATAATATTTGTTAACGAAAACTTATTTTATTTCTGACTTTTTCTTTTCTCCTAATCTAATATTGTTAGGAAAGACAACTAGTAAAATAGTGTATAAGACATGCTAGCGGAGTTGTTGGCTATGAAATTGATAATTCGTGTTATTTCAGGGTTCTTAATTGTTTTTATATCAGTAGTTATTTATACTATGTGGGATAATCAACGAGTCATTGTTGCTAAAGAAACGATATTTATCGAAAACTTACCGAATGAGTTAGCAGGGTTTCGCATTTTACAAGTCACAGATTTACATGAAAAAGTATTTGGTGAAGATCAAGTAAAATTAATTAATAAAGTTAATCAACTAGATTATGATGTGATTGTATTTACTGGTGACATGTTAGACGATGAGAATAGTGATATTTATACACCAACATATTTGCTATTAGAAGGTATCGATAACCTTACACATGCTCTATATGTTGCTGGAAATACAGATCCTGAAAATTCTATATCCGTTTCTGAACGTTCTGCTAACAAGCATGAATTCATTCGTGGAATGTCTGAAAGAGGAGTACAATCTCTAGAATCTTTATATTCGATAAATAAAGGAAATGCAACGATACATTTTGTAGAATTTGATATTTCACTAAAAAACCCTATAACTCAATTAGAAAAATTGAAGGGGGCGTCAAGCAGTTCTGTTAAGGATATTGAATATCAAAAGAAATTATATAATAATATGACAATACTTGACGATCTGACTGATGATGATGTCCTCATTTCTCTCAACCATTACCCTTTAATTGATAATAGAATAGATAAATATAAAAATGACCAGTCAATTTTATTTAGAGATTATGACCTTCATATTGCTGGGCATTATCATGGTGGTCAAATTAGGATTCCTTTTTATGGTGCCTTATTTGTACCCGAAGTTTATGCTGATAGCATGTTTTTCCCACCGCGAGATAGAGTAAAGGGAGTATGGGAATACAATGGATTAAAGCAATATGTCAGTGCTGGCTTAGGAAGTAGTAATGCAGTAAGTTGGTTGGATTTTCGTCTTTTTAACACTCCTGAAATTAACTTATTAACATTGAAAAGATCTCCTAGTTGATATAGTTTCAAATATAACTCTGATCTCCAGAAGGTTTTGGTGCTGTTTTCTTTAAATGAGAGGAATGGAGGATCTATAGCTGCCCTTCCTTCTAAGGGATGGTAAGTTACGTAAGGTATCTCAATAGGAGTTGATCCTATAAAGCGAGAGGATTTGAAGTAGATGTGTTCCCTGCGATATAAGTGAATACTGCAGGAAAGCTCAAGATTTTTATTTTTATATTGATTCAGGAGTTCCTAGTTTAAGCGTCCACACTCTATTGCTGATGTAGCGATGGTTTGTGGACGCTTTTTTGTTGTATTATCAGGCAATAGAGTTTCAAATATATGTATGTTATACTTCTGTATGTTATTTCCAAGTTTTAAAATCTTGTATTTATGGGAATGTGCGGAGTAAAGGAGGTTGTTATGCCTAAATCAAATTGGTTTCTATTTTTATATAGTATTGTATTAATTTTAATTGCCGTAAATTTAGCTACTCAAGTTCCATTTGTTTTTCATCCGATTCAAGTGGCGTTTAGTACTTTAGCACCTATACTTATAGTAGGTGGTGTTCTTTATTACATATTAAGACCACTAGTTAGACTTATTAGTAAAGTTGTTCCAAACACACTGTCTATCGTCATTATGTTTACGTTATTTGCAGGGATCGTTGCCAGTTTAATCACATTTGTAGGGCCTATTCTTGTCACTCAAATCAGTGGTTTTGTAGATAATATTCCTGGCTATATTGATGATATGGAAGCTTGGTTAAACAATTTCATGGAAAACGAATGGGTAGGAAGAGCGATGGAGGAGGAAGCATTTCAAAACTTTGATCCCTCAGCAATAACCGATAATCTATCTAACATACTTGCTAACATGGGCGGTAATCTACTTGAATTTTTCAGTATGTTAGTAAGCTTGATTACACTTATTATTGTTCTACCATTTGTGCTATTTTTTCTATTGAAAGATGCAAATAAATTGCCTGATAATATCCTTCGTTTTTTACCAAAAGATCAAGAGAACGACGGAAGAATTATTATGAAAGATATGGATGAAACGTTAAGTGCTTATATTCAAGGACAAGCGATTGTTAGTGTATGTGTAGGAATACTTTCTTTGATTGCTTATTTAATCATTGGTGTTGAATATGCATTAATTTTAGCTTTAATTGCTATGTTTACAAACTTAATACCATTTATCGGTCCATTTATCGGAACAATACCTGCGGTGTTTGTTGCATTTTTCACCGAACCTATTACGGCATTATGGGTCATTATTGCCATTGTTATTATTCAGCAAATCGAAAGTAATTTAATCTCTCCAAATGTGATGGGACAAAAATTGAATGTTCATCCATTGACGATTATTTTATTGTTAATTCTAGCAGGTAATCTTGCAGGTTTAATAGGGTTGATACTAGCCATCCCATTTTATGCGGTATCTAAAGTCATCGTACAAAATGTGTATAGATTATTGAAATTACGGTATCCAAAACTGAGATAGGTAGTAGGTAAGCTATATTCATTTATTAAATCTGATGTCATCAATAAAAACATCGTTTGTTCAAAATGAACAAACGATGTTTTTTTATTGTTGTATGTTAAGGAGTTTTTTAGCACGATCTACTTGAGCTTCTGTTGGTGATTCAACACCTTCAAGAGGATAGGTGATACCAAGTTCATTCCATTTATAAATACCCATTTTATGGTAAGGGAGTATTTCTACTTTTTCAACATTATTTAACGTTGATATGAAGGTTGATAGGTTTGTTAAATCATTTTCATCATCTGAGATACCAGGGACTAAAACGTGGCGTATCCAAACAGGTACATTTTCATCAGAAAGTTTTTTGGCAAACTCTAATATATGGGTGTTTGAAACTCCAGTTAATTTTCGGTGCTTATCATCATCAATATGTTTTAAGTCGACTAAAAATAAATTAGTGTTAGCTAAGAGTTCAGTGAATTTTTCTTGAAATGATTCACTATTAGAATAACATCCTCCTGAGCTATCAATCGTAGTATGAATGCCTATTTTTTTACATTCTTTAAATAGTTCAATAAGAAAGTCCAGTTGTAAGAGTGGTTCGCCACCGCTGACAGTCACACCACCATTGGAATGTTTCATATAAGGTGTGTACTTTTTAATATCTTCGATCAAAGAAGCAACACTTCTCATTTCGCCACCACCAAGATCCCACGAATCTGGATTGTGGCAATATTGACAGCGTAAAAGGCAGCCTTGTGTAAAAATAACGTAGCGGATTCCCGGTCCGTCTACCATACCTGATGTTTCTACTGAATGGATTCTTCCTTCCATAAGATGACCCCCTATAAGTATGAAAGCACCAGCAGGGAGCTGCTGATGCTTCCGGAAATAAGTCTAAGCTTACTAAAACAGTCTTTTGATAAAGTTATTACATGGACTCATGGAATGTTCGATTAATTACTTCGATTTGTTGCTCACGAGTCAATTTTATAAAGTTTACAGCATAACCAGACACTCGGATTGTTAACTGTGGATACTCTTCTGGGTGCTCCATAGCATCTAACAATGTAGATCGGTTAAATACATTGATATTTAAATGATGACCGTTTTTCTCAGAGTACCCATCTAGAATAGCAGAAAGGTTCGCTTTTTGAACATTTTCATCTTTTCCTAGAGCTTTCGGTACGATTGAGAATGTATTCGATATACCATCTAGTGACTTTGCATAAGGTAATTTTGCAACAGAATTCAATGATGCAAGGGCTCCTTTTTTATCGCGCCCATGAAGTGGGTTTGCACCCGGTGCAAATGGCTCGCCATCTTTACGACCGTCTGGTGTGTTACCAGTTTTCTTACCATAAACAACATTGGATGTAATCGTTAAGACGGACATTGTTGTTTTTGCATTTCGGTACGTATCGTGTTGTTGAAGCATATCAGAAAATTTACTGACAAGTTCTTTAGCAATGTCATCAACACGCTCGTCGTCATTTCCATACTGTGGATAGTCACCTTCAATTTCATAATCAACCGCTAGACCATCTTCATCACGGATAACTTTAACTTTAGAATGTTTGATAGCACTTAACGAATCGGCAGCAACCGAAAGTCCAGCAATACCGGTAGCCATCGTACGTAAAATATCTTTATCATGCAAAGCCATTTCAATACGCTCGTATGCATACTTATCATGCATGAAATGAATGATATTCAGTGTATTAATGTAAAGACTTGATAACCATTCTAACACAGTATCGTACTTTTCAACTACTTCATCATAATCAAGATAGTCTGATGTAATTGGTTCAATACCTGGGACAACTTGCATCTTCGCCTTTTCATCAACACCACCATTGATAGCATAGAGGAGAGCTTTCGCTATATTGGCACGGGCACCAAAGAACTGCATTTGCTTTCCGATTTCCATGGCGGAGACACAACAAGCAATTCCGTAATCGTCACCATATTCTGGTCGCATGATTTCATCATTCTCATATTGAACAGAGCTTGTGTCAATGGACATTTTTGAACAATAATGCTTAAAAGGTTCAGGTAATGCAGGAGACCATAACACCGTTAAGTTTGGCTCAGGAGCCGGTCCTAAATTGTTCAATGAATGAAGGAACCGGAAAGAACTCTTTGTGACGAGTGGTCGACCATCGACACCAATACCACCGATTGATTCCGTTACCCAAGTTGGGTCACCGCTGAAAAGGTCGTTGTATTCAGGTGTGCGAGCAAATTTCACTAACCGAAGCTTCATAATAAAGTGGTCAACTAATTCTTGTGCGATCTTTTCCGTTAATGTTCCATTTTCGAGATCGCGTTCAATGTAAATGTCAAGGAACGTTGATACACGACCTAAACTCATTGCCGCACCATTTTGTTCTTTTACTGCAGCCAAGTATCCAAGATAAAGCCATTGGAATGCTTCTCTAGCATTTGTTGCTGGTTGTGAAATGTCAAATCCGTATATATTACCAAGTTCTTTTAATTCTTTAAGGGCTCGTGTCTGTTCAGATATTTCTTCTCTTAAACGAATAACTTCTTCGGACATTTTTCCTGATAGACTATTTTTCTCTTTGATTTTTTCTTCTATAAGGAAATCTACACCGTATAATGCAACTCGACGATAGTCACCGATGATTCGTCCTCGTCCGTATGCGTCAGGAAGGCCAGTAATGATTCCGACTTTTCTAGCTAGCTTCATTTCTGGTGTATACGCATCAAACACGCCTTGGTTATGTGTTTTAGCATAATCACTAAAAATCTTTTCAACATTTTTATCTAATTCATATCCGTAAGATTCTAAAGCAGCCTTGGCCATACGAATTCCACCGTATGGTTGCATTGACCGTTTGAATGGAATGTCTGTTTGCACACCGACAATTTTTTCTTTTGTTTGATCTAGATACCCGGCTTTATGGGACGTTATTGTGGAGACGATTTCCGTATCTAAATCATAGACTCCGCCTCTTTCGCGCTCTTGCGTTGTTAGAGACATGACTTGTTTCCACAGCTCTTCCGTTGCATCCGTAGCGCTTTCTAGAAAGTTTTCGTCACCACTATACAACGAGTAGTTTGATTGGATGAAATCGCGGACATTAATTTCTTTTTCCCAAGCCCCACTGTTAAAATTTAACCACTCTGGTCGACTAACTTTTTCCATTGTTTTACTCATTTTAACGCCTCCATAAAGTTTTGTTTGTTTATTCATAAGTCATATTAAATTAAACAATTGTGAATCACTTCACACTATTAGTATAACCTAAGTATAAAAGGAAATAAGGATGACAACAAGGGATAAATGTGACACTTTCATGAAAAATATAACAGAATGAATATTTTGTTGAAACAGATTAAATTTAACGATCATTATAATGAGTTAATACTTGATATTAAAGCATTTTTTTGTATTATAATAAAATCTATCCCTCCAAATGTGTATTAAGATTACTGTAACAGGCACAATTTTGGTATGTAAATCTCGAGTATTTTTGTTCTTTATTAGAATTAATGTATAGTTAAATTAATTATTAAAAGGAAAATGAATTAATCATGAAGAAAAGGTAATACAAGCAAATTAATTGATGATTAAACTATATCAATAAGATATAAACTACATTGTCGGTTAATATGGGGGAGGAACAATGATGACAGACTATGAGAAAGATGCCTATTTTGAACGGAGAGATCAATTAATTAAAAAGCTATCTGAACCTGAAAAATCAATTTACGGGTATTTTAGACAAGTAGAAAAGTCGAATATGAAAGAGTATGGAAAGTTAATTGTAGATGGTAAATCTCCTATTGCATTTACAGCTGATCACTTCATGATGTCTACGGAAGAGATAAAACAGGTATGCTTGTCAGCAACAACAAAATTAAACGAGTTATCAAAGAAGTATTAGTAAAGTGAATGGTGGTCGCTATTAAGCGATGTAAATCTAAAATGTGAAAGTCTTGGAAGTTGCGACTGGTAGTTCAAGTATTAATCAACTTGCATATTCTCATATGTAAGGAAGTCTTTTTTCGGAAATGAAACAAGATTTTTTACTGAAAAATATTCAAAACTTTAATAGAAAAATGGAATATGGTGTCGTGATATGATTAGACTTTCACTCATGTTTATGAAGAGGACTAATAAAGAAGAGGCTACCAGTTAATGGCAGCCTCGCTTTTATACAGCAGAAGAAAAAATTCTACTTTGAATCGTTTTGAATACGTTTTGAGATTCTTCTGGTGTGAGAGGTACCATTGGTAATCTCACAGAACCAACTTTTATTCCACCCATTTCTAATGCAGCTTTCACTGGTGTTGGGTTTGGTGCACTAAACATCACATTGAACACCGGCAATAATTCGCGATGAAGTTTTGCCGCGTATTTTGTTTGTCCTGATTCGTGAGCTGTAATCATCGCTTTCATTTCATTGCCAATGATATGAGATGATACAGAAACGACTCCATTACCTCCGATAGATAAAATCGGCAACGTTAAACTGTCATCTCCACTGTATAAAGTGAAATCTTCCGGAGTGTTGTCAATAATTTCAGCCATTGCATCTAAATCTGCACTCGCTTCTTTAATAGAGACGATATTTTCGATTTCAGATAAACGAATGACTGTAGCTGGAACTAAATTCACAGCACTTCGACCTGGGATGTTGTAAAGCATGACAGGTAAATGAGTGCATGCAGCAATGGCTTTAAAATGTTGATACATGCCCTCTTGGTTAGGTTTATTGTAATATGGTGTTGCTAGCATGACGCCATCAACCCCAGCTGTTGTTGCTAATTCAGTTAGCTCAATTGCTGCTCTCGTGCTATTTGTTCCTGTACCAGCAATGACTGGAACTCTGCCATCTACGACTTCTACTGTAAATTCGTATAAGGCAACCTTTTCTTGAATACTTAACGTAGGAGATTCTCCTGTTGTACCTGCTACGACAATGCCATCAGAACCGTTTGTGATTAAATGTTGGATTAATTCTCTAGTTGCTTGAAAATCAACGTTTCCTTCTTGGTCAAATGGTGTGACCATAGCTGTTATTACTTGTCCGAAATTCATGTAAAACACCTCTATTCAACAGATTTGTCTCTTTCATCAAAAGATGAAAGTTCTTGAATAGAGCTAAATCGCATAAACAACCGCTAAAAAATAATAAAAAGCAACAACGAGGGTCTCGTTGCTGCTAGAAAGTGTAATTAAACGGTAATCCAGCGTGAGATAGCCCTCCATATAGTCAAATGACTATACGACAGTTCTGCATTTATTCAATCACAGACCCAACAATAAACGTATGACTCGTTCATTGTTTCGGCAAACACCCCTTTCCAAGATTATCTTCAGAGCACATACTCTTCCAATCAAGTACTGATGATCTTTGCACCTCTAAACTCACTTCAAATGTATTGAAGTAAATATTATGAACTTTGAAACTACCTTATCAAATAGGACTAAAATTTGCAACAAAAAATTCATTAATCATTAAAAATTCATTTAACTATAAACAAATTTTGTTAAAAATGGGGTGTAATCCTTTGTATAATGCACCTTCATTGAGACTGGAGTATAAATTAAGTAAAATGAATCTATAAATACTAAATATTACGTTTGGCTTTTTGGGTAAAATAAGCAGAACCATTTTTATTAATGGTAATCCAATGATTAGTCTTTTTTAATAACGGTTATATATAGTGTATGAACAAGACAATGTTCAAAGGGAGCACCGAAGAGATGACTAAAAAATTACTAATAAAAGTTATTGCATTTACAATTGTCATTGGTTCATTGATTTATATTAATCATGCTTACATTAACGTTGACCCTGAACAAATACAAAAGGCTATATTATCATTCGGAATTTGGGCACCACTCATTTTTATCGGTATTTACAGCTTTCGTCCATTTGTTCTGTTTCCAGCTTCCATATTAGCGATTGCGGGTGGGCTGTCTTTTGGTCCTTTCATTGGTCCACTTGTAACTTATATCGGCTCGTTGTCAGGGGCGTTCTTATCTTTCCTTGTTATCCGCTACTTAGGAAACAACTTCAGAGAAAACACATGGCAAGGAAAAGGAGAAGAATTACAAAAGAAAATCGAAGAAAATGGTTTTTTCTACGTCGTAGCATTAAGAATCATTCCAGTTATAAATTTCGATTTTGTCAGTTATTTATCTGCACTATCTAGAATTCCACTGCAAAAATACATGACAGCTACAATGGTAGGTATTATACCAGGAACGCTTGCTTTTAATTTCCTAGGGGCTTCTTTTGTAGACCTAAATACAAGGATGGTTGTCATTACATTGGTAACTTTTTTAGTTGTTTTTTCCATTCATTTCATCAGTAGAAATGTAATGAAAAAAAAGAACATGGACTTTCATCTGTTGTCAGATGAAAAAATGAAATGATGGACGTATTAGTTTTAGAGGCGGTGAAGTTTTGAAAAGATATGATGTTGTTATCATTGGTGGAGGGGTTGGAGGATTAACACTTTCCGTTAAACTTGCCAAAGCAAATATAAATGTTCTGTTAATAGAAAAAACGAAACAACCCGGTAAAATTTACAAAGGAGAATTATTGCAACCGAAGTCATTGGAAGGTTTTCTAGAAATGGGGATTTCTGAACCTATCGTTGCTGAAAGTCTTTCTTTACCTATCATTCATACGTATGAAATGAAACAAAAACATGATGGATCATTAGAGAAAGCTTTGTATATTCCATTAGAATATGATCGTTTGTACAGTCCTTTTCCAGAAGCACGAATGATCCCACACGAAAAATTAAAAGCAATACTTTTAAATGAGGCTAAGTCCTATACAAGTTTTGAATATTGGAACCCTGCAACTTTTCAAAAGTTCACAAAAACAGATGAAAAAAATCAGCAATATGATCGAGCAGAGGTTCGATATAATGATGAAGTGATGGAAGTAGAGGCGGATTACTTTGTGGGCGCTGAAGGGCGTTCTTCCTTAATGAGAAAAGCGATGAATCAGCACGTAGTGACAACACAATACAACCATCAATTTTTAACGGTTACATTTCCTCGACCTGAAAATTTTCTAGAAGCGAGAATGTATGCATCTCATGATTCATTTATTGGCCTTTTTCCATTACCTGATAACCAAGTTCGAAGTGTCATGTTAATAAAACCAGGTCAATATAAAAAAATGAAAAAAGAAGGAATCCATACGTTTCATGAACCATTTAAACGATTTGAACCTGATTTATACGAGGATGTCCAGTCGATTCAAACGTGGAAAGATATACAATTAATGATTCCAATTCGTCATAATATTCATCAATATGTTAAAGGGAATGCAGTCATAATAGGAGACGCTGCACACACCGTTCATCCTATGGCAGGAGAAGGAATGAACTTAGCTATTCAAGATGCTGTTGTGTTAGGTGAATTACTAGTTTGGATGTTCCAAGAACAACGATTTGAATCTCATTACTTAAAATATTATGAGAAAGTTCGCAAAAAACGATCTGATCGTTTATCCAGACTTAGTCATATGTCGGCACTTGCTTATACATGGCCGTTTAAGTGGTATCAAAAATCAAGAATGTTTGCTCTAAAGAGGTTGGAAAGACACCCAATCTTGCATTATAAACATATGTTGAATATTTCAGGTGTTGGTTGGTGGCCTTATAGTATTGTTGACGGATTTCGCTTTTTAGGACCTAGAAACGCGTATCTTAAAAGTCGTTTCAATACGAAAAAGAAAGCAGTTATATTTTCTGAACAAGATGATTATCCTTGGCAAAATAAACAAGTGAAGTAGGAGCAGTTTAACAACTGATTCTCTTAAAGCAAACGATGCTTTCTTATGAGGTTACGAATGCTGTTTGACCATGTTTTTTGTTTGAGGCAAGGACAAGCACTCCTTATAAAAGGTCTGGTAAAAGAAGGAGGAGAGATAATGAGGCTAAATATTCCAAAGATACTTCTTATGTTAAAGGCAGGTTCTATCATAAAACGTTTTATCAAAAGAAGGCAACGTCGAAGATAATTTCAAGACAAAGGCATTTCCTGAATAAATATAGAAAAGGAATGGTCGTGATTCAGCGACCATTCCTTTATTTTTCATCGATAAAATCTAAATATTGTTAACAACACTAGCGAGTCTCGTTTAAAAACTGTAAGCTGGAAACTCAAAATTATTTCTCTACGGGAACAGGTTGATTTTTTAAAAAGTGATGATGGAGGTCCTCTATTAAATCATGGATTGCCAATAATTCATAAAATAAAATTACTTTTTCACTTAATTGGTGATCATGGTTGGTATGCTGGTGCACAGCTAAAGGTCTTGATTGAGCAAATTCATATTGAAGGTGATTATTTAAATCATCAATGAACTGAAAATAACTATCATCAATGGGTTTATCTAATTCATTCAGTAAAAAACTAAATTCTGCTTCAGCTCGTTTTAATATATTTTGTTCGTATTCCGTAAAGCTGATCGCTTTTTGAATGTATTGAAGATTTCCTAAGTGTAATGCAGCTCTTTGTATAAATTGAGTGGTTTGTTTTTCAAATGAAAACTGCCTGTATTTCTTTATTTTGAAGCGGTGGTACCTGAGTTCTTTCCTCTGAAAATATAGAAGCTGATCTGTTTTTGCTAACTGTCGATTTAAAGTTTCATATGGTCCATCATTTTTTTGTTGTTGAGGAGTGTAGCCGTCTCTTAATCGTTTGAGTGATTCTACGAGTGCTTGTTTTATTTGATCAATATGTCGACGATTTCTATAAGAGATATCATCTAAATAATCTGCTGGTAAAATTAAGACATTTACTAATGTGGAGACGGTAATTCCAATGGAAGTTGTTCCTAATCTTATTAGAAAAGATAATAGCAAATAATTTTGTAAATCAGGAATCATCGCTACAGATGTTAATGTGGCAACAAGGGTTCCTTCGTATAATTTTAACTTTTGACAAAGAATAATAGTACATGTGGCAGCTATTGTATATGTAAGAGCACTTTCTCCCAAAAAATAAACGCTAGTCGCTGCAAGTGCTGCCCCAATTGCAGAAGCGGGAAATCGAACGATCCCCTTTCTAATCGAATCGTGAGTAGTAGGTTCAATCGTTACAATCGCTGTAATGACGGCGAAAATAGCAGGTAAATTAAAAGCTAAACAAATGAAAGACGTAATAAACACGGATATGGCCGTTTTAATTACACGTCCTCCAATCCATGACTTTTTTTTAGGTTTGATGTCCATCGTGACTCACTCCGTTAAGTAGGTGTAAGAAGCTATGTATTTTAGTAAATATTGTATACTAAAACGTTTATTGTGTTCTGTTCGTTGATTATATCACGATGTGTCGATAATTAAATCGTTGTATCGGAAAGGAATCTATTTTAAAAAGATAATTTTTGATACAATAGTGTACGAACGTATGATTGTGTAGCTAATTCCATCCAATGAGGTGAACCATATGACTATCAGCTTTTATTTAGGGCGCTCAGGCTCTGGCAAAACAACAAAAATGCAAACGGAAATGATTCATAGAATGAAAGAAAATCCAACGGGAACGCCTGTAATCTATCTTGTTCCAGAACAAATGACGTTTCAAGCGGAGAAAAATCTTGTCACATCACTCGGAAAAGGGATGACGCGTACACAAGTATTAAGCTTTTCTCGATTAGCGTTAAGAGTTTTACAAGAAGTCGGTGGATTAACCCGCTATCATATAGAAAAATCAGGGATTCAGATGCTTTTAAGAAAAATAATTGAAAGAGAAAAGCGACACTTTCAATTATTTCAAAAAGCGACAACGAGTCAAGGTTTTGTAGAACAACTAGAACAAATGTTAACAGAATTCAAGCGTTATGATATTGATTCAGACGTGTTACAGACTGAACTAACAAGATTACAGAACTCTGCTGACGATTCTGTTACAGAACGGACGTTACAAGATAAACTTCACGATATTCATCGGATCCTTTCTCGAGTAGAACAGGAGTTGGCCGACAAATACATAGCGTCAGAAGATTATCTACAGCTTTTGGCCGAGAAAATGAGCGAATCATCGAAACTGAAAGACGCGATCGTTTATATCGATGGCTTTCATAGTTTTACCCCCATTGAGATGAATGTTCTTCGGACGTTGTTTACAACGGTAAAAGACGTGCACATTGCTTTAACGTTGGATCAACCTTTAGCAACAGATGACATTCTTCATCCACTTGATTTGTTTTATGAGACGGGCAATACGTATCAACAGTTAAACGTTTTATGTGAAGAGTGCAAGCTATCAGACGTAACGACAAACGTTTTCCAAGAACAGAAACGGTTTCGTTCTCAAGGACTAGCTTATTTAGAAGCGAACCAAAATCGACGACCAGCAATCCCGACAAACGATCATGAAGGAATTCGAATGATCAGTGCCGTTCATCGAAGAGGAGAAGTAGAAAAAGTCGCTCGTGAAGTGATCTCGTTAGTGAGAGATGAAGGCTACCGTTATGGAGAGATTGCCATACTATTAAGGAATGTTGGTCAGTACTCGGATTACTTCGAAACAGTATTTCACGACGAAAAAATCCCTTTTTTTACAGACCAAAAGAGATCTGCGTTGAACCATCCTCTTGTCGAATTTATTCGTTCGTCAATGGAAGTTATTCAGCGGCATTGGGGTTATGAAGCGGTGTTTCGCACGTTAAAAACGGAGATCCTCTTTCCATTAAATATTAAGAATATCCGTGAAAAAGTCGATCAACTAGAAAATTATGTCCTCTCCTATGGCATTAAAGGGAAACGATGGTACTCCGATCAACCTTGGACGTATAAACGAATGGCAACAACGGCCGAACATGACGGGGAACAAACAACGAGAGAACGAACGTTTGAAATCGAAATCAATGATTTACGTCAGCAACTGATGAACCCACTGATTCAATTTCAGACTAGGGTGAAACGAGCAAAAACAGTTCAGGAATATTGTCACAGTCTATTTCAACTATTAGAAGACGTTCAAGCTGCAGAGAAACTAGAACTCTTGCGAAATGAAGCGGTTGAATTAGAAGATTTACGAGAAGCGAATGAGCATGATCAATTGTGGAATCAAATCATTCATTTGATGGATCAGATGGTCGAGATCAGTGGAGAAGAGGAAGTCAGTTTTGATCTGTTTATGAAGATGATTGATACAGGTTTGGAAGGATTGACTTTTTCAATCATTCCACCTGCTTTTGATCAAGTGGTGATTGCCGACATGGAAATGTCTCGCTTATCGCATGTTCGTTGCGCCTTTATTATGGGTGTGAACGACGGCGTGATTCCGGCAAAACCAGATGAAAGCAGTCTCGTTTCTGAAGAGGAACGGACGCAATTAGAAAAACAAGGTGTACAACTTGCACCAGGAGCCGAGAGACAGCTGTTAAATGAATCTTTTCTGATTTATATGGCCCAAGCAATTCCACAAGAAAAGTTATATTTCACTTATCCGTTGGCTGATGAGGAAGGTCGAAGTCTCCAGCCATCAATGATGTTAAATTATATTCAAGAGTTGTTTCCGAAGATGGAGGTCGAAGTTGCTTTTGATTCACCATTGGAAGTTAGTGAACAAGAAGAACAAACGTTTATCACCCACCCGCAGAAAACATTGTCTCAATTAACGCAACAGCTGCAAGGCTGGCAACGGGGGTATCACGTTTCTTCGATGTGGTGGGATGTGTATAACTGGTTTATCAATCAACCGACGTGGAACCGCAAAGTGTCGCACGTCTTGAAAAGTTTGCATTATAAAAACGAACCTTCTCATTTACCGACATACTTGACTGAAGAACTATATGGAACAACGTTGAAAACGAGCGTGTCAAGAATGGAACAATACAATGCTTGTCCGTTTTCACAATTTGCGAATTACGGGTTGAAGTTAAAAGAAAGAGAAACGTTTAAACTTGAAGCTCCTGATATTGGAACGCTGTTTCATGCGGCATTAAAAGAAATGGCTGAAGCGTTGCGTCATGATGGAAAAGACTTTTCTCATTTAACGAAAGACATGGCGACGTCGATGTCGAAAACGATTGTAGGGAATTTGGCACCAAAAATTCAACGAGAAATCTTATTAAGTTCTAGCCGATTTACGTATATTCAACAAAAATTAGAAGAAGTTGTCGCAAGAGCGTCGACGGTTTTGGCAGAACAAGCTAAAAGAACGGGTTTTTCCCCTGCTGGTCTTGAAGTCGGGTTTGGACCTGAACAACAGCTTCCTCCGTTAACGTTTGAGTTAGATAATGGTCATAAAATTGAACTGATCGGTCGGATTGATCGTGTCGACAAAGCCGAAGACGAAGAGGGCGTATTTGTCAGAATTCTAGATTATAAGTCTAGTAGTAAAGATATTAAACTTGATGACGTCTATGAAGGACTAGCGCTGCAAATGCTGATTTATTTAGATGTGGTTGTGAGCTATGCTTCAGAATGGTTAGGGACTGAAGTAACACCAGCTGGCGTCCTGTATTTTCATGTGCACAATCCAATGATTCAATCGGATCAGAAATTGTCTCTAGAAGAAATTGAGGCAAAGATCTTAAAGGAATTCAAAATGAAAGGTCTTCTATCGTCATCATTAAACGCCATTAAACAGATGGACCTTGGGCTTGATATAGGTCGATCTGACATCGTTCCTGTCGGTTTGAAAAAAGATGGTCAAGCTTATAACGATTCAAAAGTCATTTCTCATACTGACTATGAATGGCTTCGCTCGTATTTACGAAACCACGTGAAAAAAGTCGGGGAATCGATCATGCAAGGGAATATCGATTTAACCCCATATAAAAAGAAACAGCAGACACCGTGTACATTTTGTTCCTATAAATCGTTTTGTCAATTTGACCCTAGCATCGAGTCAAATGACTATCGACATTTATCAGGGAAATCGAATGATGACATCTTGGAGCTTATCCGCGATGAGAAAGGAGAAACCGATGAATCTCACACCGAAACCGAGTAACGTGACATGGACGGACGATCAATGGAAGGCGATTTCAGCCGATGGAAACAACATCCTCGTTGCCGCCGCGGCAGGAAGTGGTAAAACAGCTGTTTTAGTCGAGCGAATGATTCGAAAAGTCTCTGATACGGACAATCCGATTGATATTGATCGGTTACTTGTTGTGACGTTTACGAACGCGGCTGCGGCCGAAATGCGTCATCGCATTGGCGAAGCAATCGAAAAGAAATTAAACGATGATCCACGTTCATTGCATTTGCGTCGTCAACTGTCTTTGTTACACCGAGCGAACATCTCAACACTTCATTCCTTTTGCATGAACGTGATTCGAAAATATTATTACGACATTGACATTGATCCAAATTTTCGTATTTTAGATGACACAGAAGGACAACTAATTAGAGAAGAAGTCATCGACGATCTTTTTGAAGAGGAGTATGGAACAGAAGAAAATCAAACGTTCTTTGATCTCGTTGACCAATATAGCGGGGATCGAAGTGATGATAAACTTCGTAGCCTTGTTCTTCATTTATATAACTTCTCTCGGTCCAATCCACAGCCAACGAAATGGTTGGATGACATCGCAGCAGGATACGAGCTTGAGCACGTGGAATCAATTGATGAGTTGCCATGGACAGAAGAAGCGATGAACCATGTTCGTAAGCAGTTGTCCCAAGCAATGGAAATGATTGAAAAAGCTCTTATATTCACCGAAGAACCAGAAGGTCCGTTGAAATATGTTGAAACATTGGAAGCAGAACGGCTTCAGGTGAAAAACATAGCATCATCAACGACGTGGCAAGACATGTTTGATCACTTTAAGAACATTGATTTCGGTCGTATTCCATCGATTACGAAGAAAGATCAAGTGGATGGTCGGTTGAAAGAAAAAGCGAAAGCGTTGAGAGATCAAGCGAAAGACGTGGTGAATAGCTGCAAGTCGTCTTTGTTCCAACTGGAACCGGATTCTGTATTAGAAGATCTACAATTCATGGGGCCGACGATTTCAAAGTTGACGACTCTCGTCAATCTTTTTTCAGAGCGGTATATGCACGAAAAAAGAGAAAAGGGTGTCCTCGATTTCAGTGATTTAGAGCACCTTTGCTTGGAAGTATTATCTGATCAGGAGAAGTCAACTGAGGGTTCGTTGGTTCCATCAAAAGCGGCGGATGAATTCGCCAATTACTTTTCTGAACTTCTCGTAGATGAGTACCAAGATACAAACCTTGTTCAGGAGACGATTATCAATTTGTTATCTAACGGTCATAACTTATTTATGGTCGGAGATGTAAAGCAGTCCATCTACCGATTCCGTCTCGCAGAACCGACACTTTTCATGGAGAAGTACAAGAAATTTGAGTTAGATGGTTCAGGAAGCGGCATGAGAATCGACTTATCGAAAAACTTTCGTAGCCGCGCTGAAATTTTGGACGGGACGAACTTTATTTTCAGACAAACGATGGATGAAGAAGTAGGAGAAATTGCGTATAACGACGCTGCTGAACTCAAGCTTGGAAACGAGGGTTATCCAGAGCAGGAAGGGTTAGAAGCAAATTTGATCTTGATTAACAAAGGGGAGCCGGTTAAAAACAAAGGACAAAGGAATGATGATGACGATTTGACGGATGAATCCTTTGAAGAGGAACTGGAAACATCCCAACTTGAAGCAAGAGCAATGATTGCGGAAATGAAACAATTGATTCAGTCGAAATATCCAATTTTTGACAAAGGCCTGAAGCGAACTCGTCCGATTACGTATCGTGATATCGTGATTTTGATGAGATCCATGCCCTGGGCGGAAACGATTCTTGAGGAATGTAAAAAAGCAGGAATCCCTGTATACGCTGAATTATCAACCGGGTATTTTGAAGCCATCGAAGTTCGAGTGATGATGTCGGTGTTGAAGATTATTGATAATCCATATCAGGATATACCGCTCGCATCTGTTTTACGTTCTCCGATTATGAATCTAACAGAAGTTGAACTGGCTGAAATTCGCTTGTTGGCAAAAGGTACGTCATTTTATGAAGCATTAACAGTTGCCGCAAGTGATGAAAACGACGATGAGTCTTTGAAACATCGCTGTCGGTCGTTTATCGAACAATTATCTATATGGAGAAAACGCGCTAGATCTGGGTCATTGTCTGAACTCATATGGCAACTTTATCAAGATACTGGATTCTTTGATTATGTTGGTGGGATGCCAGGCGGGAAGCAGCGTCAGGCCAATTTACGCGCCCTTTATGACCGATCCCGCTCCTATGAGTCGACCTCGTTTAGAGGATTGTTTCGCTTTCTACGCTTTGTGGAGCGAATGCAAGAACGTGGGGATGATCTTGGAACCGCGAGAGCTTTAGGCGAGCAAGAAGATGTCGTTCGTTTGATGACGATTCATAAAAGTAAGGGACTAGAGTTTCCTGTTGTCTTCATGGCAGGGATGAATAAAATGTTCAACAGGCAAGACATTCGCGGAGACTACTTCCTTCATAAAGAACTAGGTTTAGGCTCGAAACGAATCGATCCTCACATGAGATTATCTTATCCAACGATCCCACAACAGGTGATCAAGGAACGAATTAAGCACGAATCGTTAGCAGAGGAAATGCGCGTTCTTTACGTTGGCTTAACGCGAGCGAAGGAAAAGTTGTTTTTAACAGGAACGGTGAAAGATACCGAGAAATCGTTGGAAAAGTGGAGTGAACCGATCAACCAAACGGGCTGGCTATTGCCAAACGTGAACAGAGAAAAGGCAGGGAGCTTTCTCGATTGGATTGCACCGGCCATTTTCCGGCACCGATCCGTGTTTCCATTACTAACCGAATTTGATGTGGATTTTTCCCTTGTCGATGAAACAGTCAGTAATGACCCGTCAGCATGGATTGTTGATATTGTAGATAAAGGGTCGCTTCAAGAGGAAGAGACGGTTCTCGAGGCAACAGACGACGAAATTGACGGTCATTTACAGGCACTAGAACCAATTCCCATCGAATCCGCTGTTAAAGACGAAGTGGTATCGCAACTGGAGTGGTCTTATAAGTACAAAGATGCTACTGTTCACAGAGCCAAGCAATCTGTCAGTGATTTGAAGCGGGAGATGCAAGATGAGTATAGCGAACAGATGATGGCAACAGGGTTTCAGTCAAAATACGCCGATCGCCCTAAATTTCTGCAAAAAAAATCGTTTATTCCTGCTGAAGTGGGGACACTCATGCACGGAATGATGCAGCATATTTCATTGTCGGTCGACGCTGACACTGAGTCTGTTAAAAAGGAACGAGACAAGCTCGTGGAAAAGGAAATCATCACGACCGAAGAAGCAGAACAAATCAATGTCGCTCATATCGTTCAGTTTCTGCAATCAGACATCGGAAAGCAAATGAAGTTGGCAACGGAAATCGAACGAGAAATCCCATTTAGTTATCATGTAGCCGCATCGAAAGCGTACACTACATGGCAGCAATCAGAGGATGAATCGGTGTTTGTGCAAGGGGTAATTGATGCTGTTTTTCGGAATGAAACAGGAAATCTTGTGTTAGTCGACTATAAAACGGATGCGATCGCTGCTAGATTCCCAGACAAAACGACTGAAGAAATAAAACAGCATTTCAGAGAACAGTACCGTTATCAGATTGAATTGTATCGAGAGGCCTTGAGTGACAGTTGGTCAAAATCTGTCGATGAATGTTATCTATATATGTTTGATGGAGATTACCTAATTAAGATGTAAGGGGGAAAATGATGAGATTATTACACACATCTGATTGGCATATTGGACGAACGATTGAAGGGCGAGATCGCCATGAAGAACACGAAGCGTTTTTTGATGAGTTAGTTGAGATTGCCGATGAGGAAAAAGTCGATGCTGTTTTGATGGCAGGAGATGTGTTCGACTCCGTGAATCCCTCTGCTAGAGGGGAGGAACTGTTTTACGAAAGTATGGCTCGTTTATCAAATAAAGGAAAGCGTCCTGTTGTGATCATCGCCGGAAATCATGATCATCCAGATCGACTTGCGGCGGCAAGAACGTTGCTCAGAAAACATCGGATTTATATTCAAGGCTATCCAACTCTTGATCCACTTAAGATTCCGATTGACGGAAGTGAGGTCCAACTTTGTGTAGCAGGGTTACCTTATCCGTCAGAATCTCGTTTGAAAGAGAGTTTCACAGATATCAATGATGAATTGGCGATTAGAGAAGCGTATGATTTGAAAATTAGCGGAATTTTTGAAAAACTGACGTCTTCGTTTTCAAAGAATGATATTCGCGTTGCGATGAGTCACTTGTTCGTTGCTGGTGGGGCGAGTACAGAGTCAGAACGACCAATTGAAGTCGGTGGAGCGTATACGGTTCGGGCTACACAGCTCCCGGAACACGTGCAATATACGGCGCTCGGCCATCTTCACCGTCCACAAGACATCAAGCTATCCAAAGCTCCGGCGCGATATGCTGGGTCGCCGTTAGCGTTTAGTTTCTCGGAAGCAGGCTACGCAAAATCAGTCACAATCGTTGATGTAGAACCTGGTGAGGCGGCAGACGTAAAAGAAGTATTTTTGCGATCAGGACGGCCGCTCGTTAAGTGGAAGGCGACAGAAGGATTGGCTCAAGTACATTCATGGATGGATATCCAAAAAGATGCGCAAGCGTGGATTGAGCTTGATGTACATATGAATGATACGCCATCGATGGAAGACATTCATCGACTGAAGAAAAATTATCCGCGTTTACTAACGATTCGACCTATTTTTCCTGATACCAAACGTGTGGATGGACCAGAAAGAAAACATGTGGCGATCGATAAACTATTCAAGCAGTTCTATGAACGTCAAACAGGCGGCGCGAGCCCTGATGACGAACTAACTCGTCTGTTTCTAGAGATGGTTAATGATGAGGAGGCGGGAGTTTAATGAGACCAATCGAATTAACGATTCAAGGACTTCATAGTTTTCGTGAAAAACAAGTCGTAGATTTCACTGCTCTCTGCGAAGGGGGTGTGTTCGGTATCTTTGGACCAACAGGCAGCGGGAAATCATCGATATTAGATGCGATGACATTGTCGTTGTATGGAAAAGTCGAACGAGCTCCAAGTAATACCCAAGGGATTTTGAATCATGCTGAAGATCAGTTAGCGGTCTCGTTCACGTTTTCTCTAGGAAAAGGGACAAGAGAAAACAAATATAAAGTTGAACGATCGTTTAAAAGAGTGAAAGATGGCGGACTTCGTCAGGCAACCGCTCGTTTTATCCATGTAATTGAGGATTCAGCAGTAATCGCTGATAAAGCGGGAGATGTGACAAGGGAAGTCGAGTCTTTACTCGGGTTATCGATTGACGACTTTACACGTGCGGTTGTTCTTCCACAAGGAAAATTCTCTGAGTTTTTATCTTTGAAAGGAACCGAACGAAGACAAATGTTGCAACGTCTGTTTCACTTGGAAAAATACGGAGACGAACTCAATCACAAACTAAGGCAACGGCTGATGGCAACGAAACATGAGAAAGAACTGATAGAAAAAGAACAAGCTGGACTTGGCGAAGCGTCCAAGGAAGCGTTGGAACAAGCGAAGGTTCAAGTGAAAGAGTTAGAAAAAGATATTACGAAACAACATCAGCTTATGGAGAAAAGCCAGGAAGATTACGATAAAGCAAAACAATTGAGAGATTGGTCATTGAAACTTCAATCTGTCAATGAGGAGATCAAAGAATTAGACCGTCAAGAAGAACAGATGTCTTCTAAAAAAGAAGAAATCAAATTAGCAAAAGAAGCGAATATTCTTTTTCCGTATGTGAAAGAAGTAAAGGAAAGTAAAGACCAGATATCCCAATGGCAACAGAAAGAAAAAGAAGCAAAACAAACGGTAAATGACTTGACTAAAGAAGTTGAATTGACGAACGGACATTTTGAAAAAGCCTATAATTATCAGCAGAATCATGAAGTGCCGCTGAAGATGGAACTTGAAAATCTTCGCCACATCAAGACGAAGACCGAAGACATGAAAAAACGTCAATCAGACGCCGACCTTGTGCATAAGAAGATTGATTCATTGAAACAGCATATCGAGAAACTGAAAAATGAACAAGAGGTAACAAAAAAGAATCGAACGAAATACGAAGAGGGTCAACGTCAATTAAAAGAACAGTTATCAGGCATTCTCCCTAGTGCAGATGAAAAAAGAACGGTTCAACAAGCCAATGAACAAAAGTTTACGTTGCGTCATCTAGAAGATCAAATCCGCGAGAAAGAACGACAAAAAACGGAGATCGCAAAAGAAAAGCAAACAGTGGAAAAAAAACATGAGGAAGTCAAATGGAATCATGAACGAAAGCAAGAAAAGTTAAACCAACGATTTATTCAGATTAATCGTTGGTACAATGGGATCATGGATAAAAAAAAGCAGATAACGAAAGTCGGTCATGAGATTTCTCAACATAAAACATCGTTAGAAGACCATCGCTTGGAGATGGCGACTGTTCAATTAAGACACACGTTAAAAGATGGCTCACCGTGTCCTGTCTGCGGCTCTAAAGACCATTACCTCGATCAAGGGGAAGTAGCTAGTGCTATTGATGACGGTCATGGATCATTAAATCGCAATCAAATAGAAGAATTAGAACAAAATGCCCAACATCTTGAGCGATCAATGGATGAAATGATCTGGAAGTTAAACCAAACGGCACAGCAGTCACCAGTTGAACCGGAATTCAATGAAAAAGATGATCCTGTTACAGAACAACTTGATTTCCTTTCAATCAATGACGTACACTTTTTGGCTCAATGGCAGCAGGAGATGCATCAATGGGAAAAGGAGCAGGAAGCGATTACCACTCTTCTCAGTACATGGGAGCAAGAACGTCAGCAACTCACGACTGCGAATGAAGAGTTATCTAAAATGGAGCTCCTACTCACTCAAGTTATTGCTCGTTACGATGAGATTCTTCAAGAAAACAAACAAAAACAGCAAACGTATGATGAGGCATTAGTCAGGTGGCAAGAAAGTTTCCAAACAATTAACTACAGTGAAATTGATCATGTAGCGAAAGATTTACAAAAAAGAGAAGATGACGCGGATGCTCTTAGAATGAGAATTGATAAGAGTGTGCCAATTATCGAAGAGATTCATCAAAAATTGGAAACGATAAATGAGCAAATCCAGCAAGGATTAGTCGATATCTCAAAATATAAATCGGAGTATGATGAGCGTCTAAAAACAATTGAGGAAATGGATCGTCATATCCAAGAAGTTGTGAAGGGTCAAGATGTGGACGAGCAATTACATCAGAAAAAGCTTGAATTAGATAAGATGATTTCAGAAACAGCAGACAGTAAAAATCTGCTTGATCGCATGAAAGAGAAATTGTCCCAAGCCGAAACGGCCCTTGCAGAAAAGACTCATTCATTAAAAGAATCAAACATTCGCTATGAACGTTCACTGAATCGATGGGATGAGCAACGAAAAGAATCTTCGTTTAGTGAAATGAATGACGTCGATAAGTGGACGAAACCAACGGCAACAATCAAAGAGTGGGAAAAAACAGTGGTGGACTATGACAACAAATGCCGCGACTCCACCCTTAAGCAAAGCGAACTTCAAGAACAATTACAAAATGATGTGATGACAGAAGAATCATTTAAACAAATGGAAACAGTTTATAAAGAAACGAAGGGGAGATTAGAACAGCTTCAAACAGCAGTTGGAGCGGCAAAGCATTTCTATGATGAATTGACAAAGAAAGCCGATCGTTTTGAAAACCTTGAAAAACAACGAAAAGAATATGAAGAGTTACATGGGAAGTTAGCGAAACTTGATAAAGTTTTCCGTGGCAAAGAATTTGTTGAATTTATTGCTGAAGAACAGCTTGTTCAAGTGAGTCAATTGGCGTCAGATCGGCTGCGCGTATTAACGAGAGGTCGCTATGCGATAGAAGTTGATTCTGGCGGTGGTTTTATTATGCGAGACGATGCCAATGGCGGAGTAAAGCGCCCTGTCACAACGCTATCCGGTGGAGAAACGTTCTTGACCTCTCTCGCATTAGCTCTGTCACTATCGGCATCGATCCAATTAAAAGGAGATCACGCCCTAGAATTCTTCTTCTTAGACGAGGGCTTTGGTACGCTAGATCCTCAATTACTAGAAACAGTAGTGACGGCGCTTGAGCAATTGCACACAGATCAACTTTCAGTAGGGGTTATTAGCCATGTGCCAGAATTAAGGGAGCGACTTCCAAGAAAACTAATTGTCACGCCAGCTGAATCCGGAGGCAAAGGTAGTCGCGTGGCGATCGAGAATATGTAAAATGAAATAAATGCGTAGACCTAAACTTGTGTATAGTTTCTTTCAGCAAAGCGAAGGGCAGTTAACAGGTGGGAAAAAAACTGGCAAGCTACTAAAAAAAGATTGTGAATTTTTTACACTCAAAGCTTATGAGAATAGGCTTTGAGTTTTTTTGTGTAAAATTAGCTATGTTTTTTTTGAAAAAAGGGTTGCAATATTTTCTCTCTGTTATACAATACATTACATAATACTTTCTGTATTATAACAGTATCGAGAAGAGGAGATGAAGCATCTTGCAGGAACTAACATTTACTAAGAATCCACCTGAAGGTTGTGACTTCTTATTGACGGAAGGAGCGAAAGAATTTTTGCAACATCTCCATCATCGTTTTGGAGAAGAAAGGAAGAGACTCCTAACATTACGTAAAGAACGTCAAGATGAAATTGATGGTGGACTACTGCCGCATTATTTACCTGAAACAAAACACATTAGAGAGAAAGAATGGAAGATTAAGCCGATTCCGGATGATATTCAAGATCGTAGAGTAGAAATTACCGGTCCTACAAGTCATCGAAAAATGGTCATTAATGCTCTCAACTCTGGAGCGAAAGTGTTTATGGCTGACTTTGAGGATGCTAATTCTCCTTCATGGCAAAATACAATGAACGGTCAAAAAAATATGTATGACGCGATTCGCAGAAAAATTGATTTTGAAGCTGATAACGGCAAATCTTATCAATTAAAAGAAGAGGTAGCTACATTATTTGTAAGACCTAGAGGATGGCATTTAGAAGAAAAGCACGCATTTTTTGGAATGGAACCAATTTCAGCATCATTATTTGATTTCGGTTTATACATTTATCATAATGCGAAAGAATTATTAACTAGAAATTCTGGACCCTATTTCTATCTTCCTAAAATAGAAAGCTATAAAGAAGCGAGATTATGGGATGAAGTTTTCAGTTTTGCTGAAGAAAAACTGGGGTTAAATAAAGGTACCATTAAAGCAACAGTGCTTATCGAGACGCTTACTGGTTCATTTGAAGCAGATGAAATATTATATGAACTTCGTGATCATAGTGCTGGCCTCAATTGTGGTAGATGGGATTACATTTTCAGTTATATTAAACGCTTACGTAATCATCCAGCTTTCATATTGCCTGATCGATCAGAAGTGACAATGACGACGAATTTTATGAGAGCGTATACTCTATATGTCATCCAAACGTGTCATAAAAGAGGAGCACAGGCGATCGGAGGAATGGCAGCCCAAATACCAGTGAAAGATGACCCTGTGAAAAATGAAGAAGCGATGAATAAGGTCCATGAAGATAAAGAACGGGAAGTAAAGGATGGTCATGACGGAACATGGGTTGCACATCCAGGGTTAGTTCCCATTGCTTTAGATGTATTCAATGAACATATGCCAAAGCAAAATCAAGTCGATCGTCAAAGGGACGATTATGCGATTACGGAAAAAGAATTGTTAGCTGTTCCTAAAGGGAATATTACAGAAAAAGGACTAAGATTAAATATTACTGTATCAATACAGTACATGGAAGCTTGGTTAAGAGGACAAGGAGCAGTTCCAATTTTTAATCTCATGGAAGATGTTGCTACTGCTGAAATTTCCAGAGCGCAAATATGGCAGTGGATTCATCATCCAGATGGAAAGTTCAAAAGTGGAGATAAAATCACAGAAAATCTAGTGAAACAATTGATAGAAGAAGAGATGGATAAACTAGAAAAATCATTTGGTCGATCCATGATAGAGCAAGGTAAGTTTAAAGAATCAAAGACGTTATTATTACAAATGGTAGAGAAAAAAGACTTCGAAGAATTTATGACGATACCAGCTTATGAAAATATGATTAAACAAAAGGAGAGGGTTTAACATGAAAAAAGAAGAAATGATCAATCATTTAGAAAAAGTTTGGAAAAGCGAGCGCTTTAATGGGGTAGAAAGACCATATACTGCGGAAGATGTCTATCAGCTATCTGGTTCATTAACGGTAGAGCATACACTAGCAAGAAGAGGTGCAGAAAAACTTTGGAAAATGTTACATGAAGAAGACTACATTGCAGCATTAGGTGCCCTAACAGGAAACCAAGCAGTCCAACAAGTAAAGGCTGGACTTAAAGCAATTTATCTCAGCGGCTGGCAAGTTGCTGCTGATGCAAATATTTCAGGGCAAATGTATCCTGATCAAAGTCTCTATCCTGTAAATAGTGTTCCGAACGTCGTTCAACGGATCAACCAAGCTTTGACTAGAGCGGACCAAATCGAACATAGTGAAGGTGGAGCAAAAAGAGATTGGTTTGCACCAATTGTAGCCGATGCAGAGGCTGGCTTTGGTGGTCAGCTGAATGTATTTGAATTAATGAAAAGCATGATTGAAGCTGGTGCATCAGCCGTTCATTTTGAAGATCAGCTTTCTTCTGAGAAAAAATGTGGACACCTTGGTGGGAAAGTATTGTTACCAACACAACAAGCAGTGAAAAACCTTATTTCTGCAAGATTAGCAGCAGATGTGTCAGGTGTTCCAACAGTGATCATTGCTAGAACGGATGCAAACGCAGCCAATTTGATTACTAGCGATGTGGATGAATATGATCACCCATTTATTCATGGAGAAAGAACGCCTGAAGGTTTTTATAGAACAAATGCAGGCATTGATCAAGCGATTAGTCGAGGTTTAGCTTATGCACCTTATGCTGATTTGATCTGGTGCGAAACATCAGAACCTAATTTAGAAGAAGCAAAACAGTTTGCAGATGCCATTCATGAACAATATCCAGGTAAACTACTTGCATATAACTGCTCACCTTCATTTAATTGGAAAAAGAAACTTGATGACGTAACAATTGCTCGTTTCCAAGATGAATTAGGAAAGATGGGTTATAAATTCCAGTTTGTAACGCTCGCAGGTTTCCATGCTTTAAATCATAGTATGTTCCAGTTGGCTAAAGGATATAAAGAAAGCGGAATGACAGCTTATTCTAAACTTCAAGAATCAGAATTCATTGCTGAACAAGATGGGTATTCAGCAACAAAACACCAACGTGAAGTAGGTACGGGTTATTTTGATGCTGTATCAACGGTAGTATCAGGTGGTACCTCTTCTACCACTGCACTTAAAGGATCTACAGAAGAGGAACAATTCACAACATCTTCATGATAGGGAATAAAAAACACCTCCGGACATCCGGAGGTGTTTTTCTGTGTAAAAATGATTGTTTTGTATGTATTAGTTATTTATAATAATGGAGAAAAGTGAACGGAATGTGATATAAACATATTATTAATAGTGACAATTTAAATTGTCACTAGTTTGACACCAATAAATACAATCCATTCGTTATAATAAAAACAGATTAATCATCAATGATACAATTTTTTTGAGGGGGGGATTTAGATGATTTATTATGTTTTAACTGAGGAAGAGTGGGAATTAGCTAAAGAGGAAGATGAGTATTGGCCATCTGACTTTGATGATCGAGGCTATATTCCATGTGCTAACCCTGGTCAAACGGAACATCTAGTCGATGAGTTAATGTTAAAAAATGACCCCCTAGTTTTAGTATCCATTGATCCACAAAAGCTAGAAAGTGTCATAATTTATGAAGATGTTCATGAAAGTGGAATGATGAAACCGCACGTATATGGCTATATTAATATCGATGCGATTATGGGAGTAAAGGATTATCATCGCCCTACTTTTCCTATAACAAATTAAGATTAAATAAAAACGCTACTCATATAGAAGAGTAGCGTTTTTGCTGTTTTTGTGTAGCTTTTTTGAGTTATTCGGGATATTTATGTATGATAGGTATAAATACCGATACTTTAGATCTCACTTCACTCGTTCATAAGAATATCAAGAAAGGAGAAAAATATGGATAAAAAGATACATGACCGGCTAGAACAATTTCTTCATGCAATCAATGTTGATAAAGATTACATTAAAGGTCATGATATTGGCAGAGAAATGTTACTAAACGGAGAGGATAAACAATTAGCAAAATTGTTTGCTAGTATTGCAGGTTTAGCTCAACAACATTCAAATAATAAGGTGAGCGGGTATTTAAAGTTCAGAAAAATGGTGGTTGATAGATTAGCTGAAATGCCCAACCATCCGTTTGATGAGGCACATCTTATGTCAGAATTTAATAAGCTTGATGATGTCCTTAATAATACTGGAAAAGAAATAAAAGGTAAAAATTCTCTGTATCTATACATTAAAAAGTCAGAATAATACAATTATTAATTCTATTAAAGCATATTATTTATGTTAAATATCTATCCAACATCTGCGGATATTGTATCAACTGAAGATCCTGTAAGTAGTTTTTCTCGAGAAAGCGTCCGCTTGTAGCGAAAGCGAGTGTGTCTAAGCAGTTATAGCAACAATCTCATAGAAAACAGCCTTAAAAATCTAAATGGAACGATAATAGAACCAAATTTATTAACTATGATGATGGTTTTGTACGAAAAATAATTCCAACCAATAAGTGACAATAAATGTTTCTTTACCGCATAATGAATGAAATGTGGTAAAATTCAGATTAATAAGTTTTCATTACTATAAGGAGGTTATTCATGAGACAATCGATTGAATGGATGGTAGGAGGTCAGCAGGGGGAGGGCATTGATTCCACTGGTGAGTTATTTGCTAAAACATTAGTGAAATATGGATATTCAGTTTCAACCTATAAGCAATTTATGTCTAGAATTAAAGGCGGCCATTCTAATTTTAAATTAAAGGCCACTAAAGAAAGAAACTATTATGCTGGGGATAAAATTGATATTCTCCTTTGTTTAGACAAGGAATCGTTGGAAGTAAATGAGGGTTATTTGTCAGATGATGCCGTTGTGATACGTGAAGGCAAAGAAATAAGTGTGACAAAAAACGATGGTTCGATGTCATATGATATATTAACTGTTCCAATGAAAAAAATTGCAACTGAATTAGGTAATCCATTAGCTAAAAATATGATCGCAATTGGGATAAGTTCTGCGCTTATCGATTTGCCAAAAGACTTATTGAGTCACTTTATCTCAGAAATATTTGCAAAAAAAGGTGATGGGGTTATTCAAACAAACATTCAAGCAGTACAAAAAGGGTATGATTTAACTAATGAACATTTATCACATCGCATTTCTTCTTTAGAGAAATCTGATAAAACAGATCAGTTGTTCATATCTGGAAATGAAGCGACGGCTTTTGGTAGTTTAATGGCAGGGTGTCGCTTTTTGAGTGCGTACCCAATTACTCCAGCAAGTGAAGTAATGGAATGGCTTGCGAAAGAACTTCCTGCTGTTGGTGGTACTGTGATGCAAGTAGAAGATGAAATTGCGGGAATTTGTTTTGCTATCGGAGCCAATTACAGTGGTGTGCGGGCAATGACTAGTACTTCAGGACCGGGATTAAGTTTAAAAACAGAAGCATTAGGGATGGCAGGGATGACGGAAGTACCAATCGTGATTGTGAATTCTCAAAGAGGTGGTCCATCTACGGGACTTCCAACAAAACATGAGCAAAGTGATTTACAACAAATGATTTATGGCACTCATGGTGAAATACCACGAATAGTATTATATCCTGCCACAATTGAAGATGCGTTTTATATAGCTGCTGAAAGTTTCAACTTAGCAGAAATTTATCAATGCCCTGTCATTGTTGGTCTGGACCTTGGTTTATCGATGAATAAAATGACTATCCCATCATTCGATCATAGTCGTGTAAATATTGATCGTGGGAAACTTATTACTAATGAAGAAGCTGCTGAGTACGATGAAGCGTTTTTTAAACGTTATCGATTGACAGATGATGGAATTTCGCCAAGACCTAAACCTGGAATGAAAAATGGATTACATTTGACAAGTTCTAATGAACATGGAGAAGATGGTTATATATCAGAAGATCCTGAATTACGTGTGAAGATGATGCGTAAACGATTAGAAAAAGTGAAAAATGCGATGATTCAAGAACCGTTTAAGCTTCAAAGTTCTGGAGATATTAAGCCAGAAGATGCAGACGTCTTACTCGTAGGTATGGGATCAACTTATGGAGCTATTGGTGAATCAATGATCCAGCTTAATGAAGAAGGTAATGAAACATATGCTCATTTGCATATTCAGCAACTTTATCCTTTGCCGTTAAATGAATTAACTTCATTGTTCAAAAACAAAAAAATCATTACTGTTGAAAATAATTACAATGGTCAACTCTTGTTGTTATTGAGACAGTATTTACCTATTCATGAACATTCAGATAGTATTGTCCAATTTGATGGGAATCCTTTTATGATAAAAACAGTACTAGAACAAATGAAGAAGGTGGTGTAATCATGGCTACGATGAAAGATTTACGAGGAGACGTATCTACATGGTGTCCTGGGTGCGGTCATTTCAGTATCATGGCAGGTATTCAAAAAGCGATCATTGAGCTAGGATACGAACCACATGAATTTGCGATTATTTCAGGTATTGGTTGTTCTGGAAAGGTATCTGAATATATACGAAGTAATGGTTTTCATTCGATTCATGGACGTTCGGTCCCAGTTGCTCAAGGTGTAAAAATGGGGAATCCTGATCTTAAAGTCATTGCCTCTGGTGGTGATGGTGATGGGTATGGTATTGGATTAGGTCACTTTGTCCATGCCTCGAGACGTAATATAGACATGTCTTATATTGTTATGGATAATAACATTTATGGATTGACGAAAGGGCAGACATCTCCTCGATCTCAACATGGTTTCGTTACAAAGTCTGCGGCAACGGATAATAAAGAATATCCAGTAGATCCGATTTCTACATCTATTATTAACGGAGCGACTTTTGTTGCTCAAGGCTACTCAGGAAACATTAAGGAATTAAGTAATATTCTCAAAAGAGCGATAGAACATCGTGGTTTTTCTCATGTTAACATTTATAGTCCGTGTGTTACATTTAATAAAATTAATACGTACGATTACTATAAAGAGAATCTTGTAACGATTGAACAACCTTTTGAATCTCGTGATGAAGCCGTGAAAAGCATACGAGAAAATAATGGTCTTGTGACGGGTATTCTATATGAAGAGCATCGAGATGATTTCCAAACAAAATTAGGAATTGATTTTGACATGCAGTCGCTTGAGTCTGGAAAAATGGATAAAGAACTTCTAAATTCGATACAAAAAAAGTTTGAATAAAGTTGTTATGAAGGATTAATTGTCTCAAAAAAAGAGTCAAACTGAGAAAACACTCTCGGTTTGACTCTTTTAACATATTAAAGGTTATTTTGCTTTCACCTTTAAATTAATATACTCATTATATGTGATTTCTTTGTCGAAGACCCCTTGGTCTCGAATCTCAATAATACGATTTGCAATGGACTGATTAAATTGATGGTCATGAGTCGTAAAAATCAATGATCCTTTGAAATTTACTAAACCATTATTCAAAGCGGTAATTGATTCTAAGTCAAGATGATTTGTTGGCTCATCAAGTAGAAGGACATTTGCTCCACTTAACATCATCTTTGAAAGCATACAACGAACTTTCTCTCCACCAGAAAGGACACTTGGTTTCTTTTTCGCTTCTTCACCAGAGAAAAGCATTCTTCCTAAAAATCCACGAAGGAACGTTTCTGTTTGATCTTCAGGTGAATATTGACGAAGCCAGTCAACAAGGTCTGAATCATTTCTTTGAAAGTATGCAGTATTGTCTTTTGGGAAATAAGATTGAGATGTTGTGACACCCCATTTATAGGAACCACTATCAGGTTCTACTTCGCCCATTAAGATTTGCATTAAAAGAGTTTTCGCGTTTTCATTTGGTCCAACTAATGCGACTTTGTCGTCTTTTTTCAATGTGAAACTAACATTATCAAGTAGTTTCTCCCCGTCAATCGTTTTTGTTAATCCATCTACAGTTAAAAGATCATTTCCAACTTCGCGTTCTGGTTTGAAAGCAATATAAGGGTATTTTCTAGATGAAGGTTTGATATCATCTAGTTGGATTTTATCTAACGATTTTTTACGAGAAGTTGCCTGTTTAGATTTAGATGCATTTGCACTGAAACGAGCAACGAAAGCTTCTAGTTCTTTGATTTTTTCTTCTTTCTTTTTGTTTTGTTCTTGAGCCATTTTAAGTGCAAGTTGACTAGACTCATACCAGAAGTCATAGTTACCAACATAAACTTGGATTTTACCAAAGTCAACATCAGCAATATGCGTACAAACATTGTTTAGAAAATGTCTGTCATGAGAAACGACGATGACAGTATTATCAAAATTAATTAAAAAGTCTTCAAGCCATTGAATTGCTTCAATATCTAAGCCGTTTGTAGGTTCATCTAGTAATAAGACGTCTGGATTACCAAATAACGCTTGAGCTAATAATACTTTAACTTTTTCTCCACCTGTAAGTTCAGCCATTTTTTTGTCATGAGCTGTTTCATCTATTCCTAATCCTTTGAGAAGAACAGCAGCATCTGATTCCGCTTCGTAGCCGTTCATTTCAGCAAATTCACCTTCTAATTCAGCTGCCTTCATGCCATCCTCATCAGAAAAATCTGGCTTCATATAAATCTCGTCTTTTTCTTTCATAACACTAAATAACCGCTCATGACCACTCATGACCACTTCAAGAACGTGCTCACTTTCATAAGCAAAGTGATCTTGTTTTAATACAGCCATCCTGTGTCCTGGCGGTAAATGCACATTACCTGACTGAGAGTCAATTTCTCCTGATAATATTTTTAAAAAAGTAGATTTCCCTGCACCGTTTGCTCCAATAAGTCCATAACAATTTCCTGGAGTAAATTTAATGTTCACATCTTCAAACAGCTTCTGGTCTCCGAACCTTAAGCTGACATCTGTTACGTTAATCATATATATCTCATCCTCTACGTTAAATTACGTTAAGAATTATAACATCTATTGATGATAATTACGAGGTCAGAAAAGTGTTCTAAAGATTAAATCTTCGCATAAGATATAATATCTGGAAAAAATGGAGTGATGAGATGAATTCTTTTACAAAGATAAAGTTAGAAAATGACTATCAAGTATTTTTAAATGAGCTTAAAGAAACAATTAATCAGAAGTATTCAGCAAAACATCGTTATCAACAACTCATTCATGATTCTAACAACCATCAAACAGAAGTGATTGCAACTATTATGGAAGATGAGAACAAACATTACGAACAATTGAGTGACATGTATCAACATTTAACAGGAAGGAAACCGGATCCTGTAATATTTAACGATTGGTTTAAAAATAGTGAAGAAGATTTTTCTGATTTATTTAAAGCCGAACAAAAAAATGTCAAGTTGTATTTGAATTTAAGCACAAAAGCGCCAACACCTTTATTTAGAAGACAATTTGAAAGAGCCGCAGCAGAGGAACAAAATCATGCTGTTTGGTTTCTATATTTATTAACAGAAAAAAACTCTAAAAGAACATGAAATATTTATTGTGAAGCCTATTAAAACTACATAGTGAAACGGTAAATAAAATGAAACCCTTGTGAATTTGCATGACGTGCTTAACACAAGGGTTTTACTATGATTAATGATATGAGTAGTAAACATGTTTACCAAACAAAAATATAGGTTATAAAATAACGTGACATAGAAGACAGCTTTTTAGATTGGAGAGAGGATGTTCAAATGAACAACGAACATGACTTCATACTTTTGATGAAAAAACACCCAGAAATGATAGACCCAACATTTTCTTTTAAACAAGCATTTACTTATTTTTCGAAAAAAATGACTCAATTGATTTACCAAGATAAAAATAAAAAAATGTGGATTGTTTATTATTTTCACGAAACGATAGTAGAAAATCAGCTCGGAAAATTCTTTGACGATATGGCAAAAAATTTATTAACTAATTCTAATAAAAACTTCATAGTAGCAAGCATAGGAATCAGTGAGAAGCACAAAAAGCTATTTGACCATTTGAAAATTAACTATGTTGAGCTGCGAGCTAGTCAATTAGAAGAACTGAACAATAGCAAAAATAAACCTCATGAACAATTTTCGATTACACAACAAAATAATTATCGTTTAAATGATGAAATTATTCTTTTCGCAGAAAGCTTATTACGAGCTGACTTGAACACTAGTTGGTCAGACTTTTCGATTCTTGTTGCTGATAAAGAATTATCAACAGAAGTAAGCGGAGATGATAATTGTAAACAAAGAACATTCCAAATATATTATCATCATCGTTTAAAATATGAGGGGAGACTTGTTCTTTCTTATGAAAATGTTAAAGGATATTTGAAAAAACCTCGTTTTCTAACTGTTCTTTTAGAAGAAATAACAAAAGAAGAGGCAACTTCAAACGAACAGGAGTCTTTTAAACTTAAGATGGATCTAAATTCATGTATTGATTGGAATAGTGGAATTTTTTATACGGATGTAGCTCAGATAGATCATACATTAAGCCTTGAGGATACCGATAAAATTAATATGATATTACAAAAATGGGAACTTCATCAACACGATATGATTTCACTTCATGATTTTCATACTCAAGAACTTGATTACTTTATACAGAGACTAATGAGTTTAAGTATGTTAATACGTGCGGCTGAAAAAAGAGGCATACAGTATATGTGAACTTCCCACTACTTAAATTCTAACCAATGTTTGAGGAAAGAGAGTTCTTGCTAAATTTCGATAAAAAACCATTCCACAATTAAATGTGGAATGGTTTTTTAGTTATATTCATATTAAAAGATGATCAGCGCACCAGTAACTCCTATTACTCCGAGAAGAGCAAGGATATATACTGGTTTTACTGGCATTTCACCATCGTTTTCCATCGCTTTACCAAACATATAGAATACTAATGGGTGAACTAAGAAAGGCATAGAGAAAATAAACGGAATGAGTGCAGCAGCATCTGCACCAAACATACCTTCTTGAATCGCTGCAAATAACCCGAAGTGAGAAATAGCACTTGTTTGAGCCATCGCACCATAATCCATTTGCATAGCACTTAGACTCAATAGTGTTAACCCACCGAATACTGCACAAATTTGCCAACCGAATGAAAACTGCATTAAGGCATTGACTTCTTTTTTATCATTCCCTTGTGCATCTCTTAAGTTGCGTAACGCATAAATCGTCAAAAGGATACCAATCGACACGAGAATAAAGGAAGGTAATAACCATAAGTTTCCTCTCTCTGCACTAATAGCCAAAATGGAGAAAACAAAAATGTGACCGAAAAACGGAATGTTGATCATAATTGGCGCTCTTTTTGCTGCTACATTTCCAAAGTCCCCAGCTGTACAAGCCCCTGTTAAACCTGAGTGAGATAGTGCACCGGCCATACCCGGTGCTAAGTTTCTTGCATTCGTTGTTTTTGAAAAATACATTATTAACGCAATACCACCAAACATCCATAACAATTGTCCGAAAAATCCATATGCGAGAACAGCATTCATGCCGTCGATCGTAAATGCTTCTCCTATTCTGGAACCACCAACCATAAAGTTTGCAGCTAAAACAACTGGAATACCTCCGAATAACAGCGCTCGAATTGTCGGACCAAATGTCCAGCGGTACATGACAGCCCCAATAGCTGCTGCGATCATCATCGCAAAGAAAATTTGTGGAAGAGCGATAATTGGTTTAATCAATTGCGCAACTTGATAGGAAAGAAACAAAACGGCAACAATGCCTGTGATTTCAATTAATCCTTTTCTTATATATAAACGTTTATTTGTTATTCGCGCTTTGTTATCAATGAAAATAATAGCACCAACAAGACCGATGTAGGCGATAAGTGGATAATAATTACTTAACATAGCATCTTGCCCTGTACCTAGAATAAGTCTAATTAAACCTTCAATACCTAATAGTAAGAAGAAAGAACGTAAAATGAAAATAAATTGTGTACGGGTCGTTCCTAACACTGTTTCTTCTTCAGATGGAACAACCATATTATCTGCAATTTCTTTTTTGTTACCAAGAATTTTTCGTAATTCTTGTCCCCCTACAAAAAAGGAAACTGTTAAAGCGATGATTGTCGTACTAGCCATTAAATTGACAAAAGGAAATTCTGATAAGCCTGGAGTGGAAACATCACTAATAACTAATATGTAACCTAACGACAATCCGAAGATAACTATAATAAGTATTGGAGAGTACCTTGTTCCTGCTACAACTGTTCTAGATATAATTACCATAGGTATTAGAAAAAACAGAAGAATCCAAAATTGATTCAACAACTGTAAGTTCGTAATTTGTTCTACAATGTCCATATTAAAACCCCTTATATAATTTTCTCACACAAGTTTATATATTATCCTATTAATACGTTAAAATAAATACCTTTTAACATAAATGTATTACAATATTGTTAATTATATAGAAGGTAGCTGAATGATCTTACATAATGGAGTTCGTTTTATTTAGCTATATTCAAAAAAGATACAATTAGTAAAGACAGAACTCACGAACTTTCGCTTCTATTTATTTTAAACAAAACAACATAGTGTTAAAAACAAAATATAAATAGATTTATTTTATTTGAGTCGTTTGCTATGAAAAAAACAATGAAAATCAAGTGTTGAAAGGAACTGTCAATAAATCGACAAAATGAATACGGTATCATTGTGAATGTGAATCATTTCACAAATTGGTCATTTTATTTTATGTGAATACGCGCTATAATACAATTGTAATCAACAGAACAGCAAGGCGATTTATTTTTTAAGAAAACATGTGAAACACATCACATAATCTTTAGGAGGAATTAAAATGGCTGTAAATGAAAAGAAGATGACAAAAGTTAATGAGACAGTTCAAGTAATTGATGAGTTAGTGAAAAATGGAAAAAAAGCACTTGAAGAATTTCTTGAATATGATCAACAACAAATTGATCATATCGTTCAAGAAATGGCGTTAGCTGGACTTGACCAACATATGCCTTTAGCAAAAATGGCAGTGGAAGAAACAAAACGCGGTGTTTATGAGGATAAAATTATCAAAAATATTTTTGCTACAGAATATATTCATAATACGATTAAACATGATAAAACAGTAGGAATTGTACATGAAAATGAACATGAAGAAATGGTCGAAATAGCTGAACCTGTTGGGGTTGTAGCTGGAGTTACACCTGTAACAAATCCAACTTCCACAACAATGTTCAAAGCACTGATCGCTATTAAAACTAGAAACCCTATCATTTTTGCTTTCCATCCATCAGCACAAAAATGTAGTTCAACTGCTGCAGAAGTAGTTTACAAGGCCGCTGTTAAAGCGGGGGCGCCAGAAAATTGTATTCAATGGGTAGAAAAACCATCAATAGAAGGAACGCAACAATTGATGAATCACCCAGGAGTGGCTGTTGTATTGGCAACCGGCGGAGCTGGTATGGTGAAATCAGCATACAGCACTGGAAAACCAGCATTAGGTGTTGGACCAGGAAATGTACCTTGTTATATAGAAAAAACTGCTAATGTAAAGCAAGCTGTCAACGATCTAATCCTATCAAAAACGTTTGATAACGGTATGATTTGCGCTTCTGAGCAAGCAGTTATCATTGATAAAGAAATTTATGAAGAGACAAAATTAGAATTACAAGAAAACAACTGCCATTTCTTAACGGAAGACGAGCGCAAAAAAGTTGAGACGTTAGTAATTAATGAGGATACTTGTGCAGTAAATCCTAAGATTGTTGGTATGCCAGCAGCTGAAATTGCTAAAATGGCCGGAGTTACCGTTCATAATGAAACGAAGATTTTACTTGCTGAATTAAAAACGGTCGGACCTGAATCTCCATTATCAAGAGAGAAATTAAGTCCAGTACTTGCGTGTTTTAAAGTGAAAAATCAAGAAGAAGGTTTTAAGAGAGCAGAAGAAATGCTCGAATTTGGAGGACTTGGTCACTCTGCAGTTATTCACTCAGGTAGAGAAGACGTCATTCGTCAATATGGCATGAAAATGAAAGCTGGAAGAATTATTTCAAACGCTCCTTCTTCTCAAGGTGCAATAGGTGATATTTATAATGGATTCCTCCCTTCATTAACACTAGGATGTGGATCTTACGGACGTAATTCCGTTTCACAAAACGTAGGTACAATTAATCTTGTAAACTTCAAAAAAATAGGGATGAGAAAAAATAATATGCAGTGGTTTAAAGTTCCGCCAAAAGTATACTTTGAAAAGAATTCTACTCAATATTTAGAAAAAATGCCTAATATTACTCGAGCTATGATTGTAACAGATGAAATGATGGTAAAGATGGGATATGTAGATAAAGTTCTTTACTACTTGAACAAACGAGAAGATAAAGTACAATATGAGGTCTTCTCAGATGTAGAACCTGATCCATCTATTGATACAGTTATGGCAGGAGCAGCAGCGATGGCTAGATTTGAACCTGACGTAATCATAACATTAGGTGGAGGATCTGCGATGGATGCTGCGAAAGGGATGTGGGTTTTCTATGAGCACCCAGACTTAGAATTCCATGGTTTAAAACAAAAATTCTTAGATATTCGTAAGAGAGTTTTCAAATATCCTAAATTAGGAAATAAAGCCCAATTTGTAGCAATTCCTACAACATCAGGTACAGGTTCAGAAGTAACGTCATTCTCTGTTATTACTGATAAAGAGAATAATGTAAAATATCCATTGGCTGATTATGAGTTAACACCTGACGTTGCGATTATTGACCCAGTTTACGTTAAATCAGTCCCACCTTCTGTGACAGCAGATACAGGAATGGACGTCCTTACACATGCGATTGAGTCTTACGTTTCTGTGTTAGCGAATGATTATACGGATGGATTAGCTATGAAAGCAATCCAGCTAGTATTCGAATATTTACCAAAGGCTTACAAGAATGGAAATGATGAATTAGCTCGTGAAAAAATGCATAATGCTTCCACCATTGCTGGTATGGCATTCGCTAATGCGTTCTTAGGAATTAATCATAGTTTGGCACATAAAATGGGAGCAGAATTCCACATTGCTCACGGTCGTGCAAATACCATTTTGATGCCACACGTCATTCGATATAATGCTACAAAACCAAGGAAATTTGCATCTTTCCCTAAATACAACCATTTTAAAGCAGATGAGCGTTATGCTGAAATTGCTAGAATGCTTGGTTTGCCAGCAAAAGATACCCAACAGGGTGTAGAAAGTCTTGCCCAAGCAATTATTAAAATGGCAAAAGAAATGAATATTCCAATGAGTATTGAAGCATGTGGAGTAGACAAAAAAGTCTTTGAAGAAAAAGTGGACTATCTTGCAGATCGAGCATTTGAAGATCAATGTACAACTGCAAACCCTAAACTTCCTCTAGTTACAGAATTAGCTGAAATTTATCGTTTAGCATATAAGGGCGTTTAGAAAATAATTCTAATATGTATAGGAGGTTTATCCTCCTATACATATCTTTATTTCTCTTGATGATTTCATAGAGGAGAGATTGCAATGCAAACGGTAGAAAATTTTAAACAAGGTGTATGGTGTGAAGAAATTGATGTTAGAGATTTTATTTTACGAAATATGGTTACTTATAAAGGAAATGATGACTTCCTTGAATCACCTACAAATAGAACAAATAAGTTATGGGAAAAGGTTCAAATTCTCATTGAACAAGAAGAAATAAAGAATGGAATGTTAGATATTGATACAAAAACCGTATCAACCATTACCTCTCACGATCCTGGGTACATTGATAAAAATTTAGAGATAATTGTAGGTTTGCAAACAGATGAACCACTAAAACGTGGAATTATTCCTTATGACGGCATTCAAACTATAAAACAAAACTGTGAACATTATGGCTACAAATTAGATTCTAATCTAGAAAAGTCCGTTTTACTTAACCGAAAAACGCATCAAAAGAATCTTCTCCAATTATATTCTGAAGAAATGAAACTTGCTAAACATGCAGGTGTTTTTTTTGATCTTCCAGACACTCAAGGAAGAGGTAAAATAATAGGCGATTACCGCAGAATCGCGCTTTATGGTGTTGATAGACTAATACGAGATAAATGGATTGAAAGAGAAGAGTTAGAAAAACAACGGATGTTGACAGAAGATGTCATTCGTCAGTTAGAGGAAGTTTCAGAACAGATACAAGCATTATTTGACCTTAAACAAATGGCTTTATCCTATGGATTTAATATATCACATGAAGCTAAAACTGCAAAAGAAGCATTTCAGTGGATTTATTTTGGTTTTTTAGCCGCGATAAAAGAGCAAAACGGATTAGGTATGAGCATCGGAAGAATATCAACCTTTTTAGATATATATATCGAAAGAGACTTGGAAGAAGGTCTCATTAATGAGTCACAAGCACAAGAGCTTGTTGACCAATTTGTGATGAAGTTAAGACTGGTAAGGTTTCTAAGAACGCCGTTAGATAACCATCCCATTAGAGAAGTTCCAATGTGGATTACTGAATCTATTGGGGGAATAGCGATGAATGGAGTACCTATGATTACGAAAACCTCTTATCGTTTTCTTCATACACTTACGAACTTAGGTCCATCTCCTGAGCCTAATTTAACAGTACTCTGGTCAACTAAACTCCCTAATAATTTCAAAAATTATTGTGCAAAAACGAGTATTAAAACGAGTTCCATTCAATATGAAAATGATGATCGAATACGTGCAGCAGTGGGAGATGATTATGCTATTGGAGGTTCCGTATCTGTTCTGAGAATTGGTAAAGAAGTCCAATATTTCGGAGGAGTTGCGAACTTTGGAAAAGCATTATTGTATGCAATTAATGGTGGGCAAGATGAAGTTTTGGGCGAACAAGTAGCTCCTGAAATAGAAGCAATAAAATCAGACTACTTGGATTTTGATGAAGTAATATACAAATTTGATAAAGTATTAGCATGGTTAGCTTCTCTTTATGTAAAAACCTTAAATATGATTCATTATTCTCATGATAAATATGCTTATGAACGCATGCCTATGGCCCTTCACGATCATGACACAGTACGAAAGATGGGGCTTGGTGTTTCAGGTTTGTCTGTTGTTGCAGATAGTCTGAGTGCAATCAAATATGCGAAAGTCCGAATTATTCGTGGGAGTAATGGTTTATCGAAAGAATTTGAAATTGAAGGAGATTTCCCTAAGTATGGAAATAATGACACGAAAGTTGATGAATTAGCCATACAAGTAACTAACATGTTTCTTTCTAAGCTTCAAAATATTTATACGTATCGATTTTCCTTACCGCTGTTATCTGTGTGTACAATGTCATCAAATATCATTTCCGGTCAAAAAACAGGAAGTACACCAGATGGTCGGAAAGCAGGATTACCATTTGCTCCTGGGGCAGATCCAATGCATGGGCGTGATCAAAAAGGCGCTCTAGCTTCCCTTAGTTCTATTGCTAAAATTAGTTATGATCAATTGAAAGATGGAACATCTTGCACTTTTTCCATTTCACCTAAAGCGTTAGGTAGTGAAAAAGAATTGGTGATATCTAATTTAATTGGGATTATAAATGGTTATATGGACTTAGGTGGTCATCATATGAATGTGAACATCATTAATCGAGAACATTTGATTGAAGCCATGAAATGTCCAGACCATTATCCGCAAATCACTATTCGAGTTTCAGGATATGCTTGTAACTTTATTAAACTTAGAAAAGACCAACAGTTAGATGTAATTTATCGAACATGTCATTTGACTATGTGATAAAGAATGTGAATTGTATAATGACGTCCTCCTCTCTTGTTTAATAACAGAGGGGGTTTTAATTTATAAATAGAATACACATCTTTTAATGTATGTATATTTCTATGGATTTCTAGACTAAATTAGATTTATTACATAATTTTTGCTGGTATATTAAGGTTTTCGCTAAAATGTTAGTTTTTATGTTAGATTATTTCACAATTTTTGAAATTTATATTGTAATTCTAAATTTACTGAATTATACTAATTTTATTAAATGATTTCGGAATACGCAGAATATTTAAAGAAAAACGATTAATTTCGTAATTTATTTAGCAATTTCAATCGAAAAGGTAAAGAGATGTGATAATCTAATGGGAAAACTTGATCAAAAGGATTTAGCAATTTTAAATTACTTACAAGAAAATGGTAGATGCTCATATACCGAAATAGCTAGACTACTTAATGTGAGTGAAGGGACAGTTCGTACTCGAATCAATCGAATGTTAAAAGATGATGTTTTTGAATTTGTTATACATACTAATCCAAATAAAATTGGATTGAACGTTCAAGCTATTATTGGAATAACAACAAAATTAGGAAAACATGAGGAAATAGCAGAAGAATTAAGAAGTTATTCGGAAGTTCGTTTTGTAGGGGCTTTTTCCGGAACTCACGATATTATTATTCAAGCTTATTTTAAAAACAATGAAGAATTGATGGATTTTGTTAATAAAAAATTAGCTCAAATTGATGGTATTGAGAGTGAAGAAGTGAATGTTGAATTAAAACAATATAAAGATTCCTTTTCCTATATTCCTTAAGTGAAGAAGTTTAAAAGCCTAAAATTTTCCGAATATTCATTTTAAACGAATATTGCGTAAGCAAAAGAAGAATTAACATACTGGTTTAATTGGAACGTTCATTAAATTATTTTGATTTGAGGTGCAGGAATGAAGAAAGACAGAATTTTAGATGTTAAAGGGTTAAAAACACAATTCAAAATAGATAAAACAAGAGTTGCCAAAGCCGTAGACAACATAGACTTTTACATCGAAAAAGGAGAGACACTTGCGATAGTTGGAGAATCTGGTAGTGGGAAAAGTATTACTGCTCTATCGATTATGCAACTCATTCCAAGTCCACCAGGAAAGATTGTAGATGGTTCTATTGAACTTGACGGTATCGATCTATTGAAACTTAATGAAAAACAAATGACCGAAACAAGAGGAAATGACGTTGCGATGATTTTCCAAGAGCCAATGACGTCGTTAAATCCAGTTTTTACGATAGGAACTCAAGTCTCGGAGCCTTTAAGAAAGCATAAAAAGATGGGAAAAAAAGAAGCGAAAAAACAAACGATTGAGTTATTGAAACTTGTTGGTTTTCCGAGAGCAGAAGATATTTTTCATGAATACCCACACCAACTTTCAGGTGGTATGCGTCAAAGAGCAATGATTGCGATGGCTCTATCTTGTGCTCCTAAATTAATTATTGCTGATGAGCCTACAACAGCTCTTGACGTGACAATACAAGCTCAAATTCTTGATCTGATGTTAGATATGAAAAAGAAAACTGGATCTTCGATTTTGATGATTACTCACGATCTTGGAGTTGTAGCGGAAACGGCCGATCGTGTAGCTGTTATGTACGCTGGACAGATCGTCGAATCAGCTTCTGTTAAAGAGTTATTCGTTAATCCAAAACATCCTTATACAGTAGGTCTTTTAAATAGTATGCCGAAAATTGAACAAGATACAGAGCGGTTAGAATCCATTCCTGGAATGGTTCCACCAGCTCATAACTTTCCTCAAGGATGCCGATTCGCTCCAAGATGTAAACATGCAATGGAGCAATGTACAGAAGCCCTTCCGGAGTTAATTGAAGATGGCTTGAATCACAAAGTCCGCTGTGTATTATACGATGGAAGCGGCAAAGGAGTCTCTCATGTCAAGTAAAACTAGTAAAAAACAAGAAGTGTTGTTCGAAATAAAGAATTTAAAAAAATACTTCCCGGTTAAGGGTGGAGTATTACAGCGAACGGTTGGTCACGTAAAAGCAGTCGATGATATTAGTTTCACTATTTACAAAGGAGAAACGTTAGGGATTGTAGGAGAATCTGGTTCAGGAAAATCGACACTCGGGCGAACGATATTAAGATTGTTGGATCCGACAGAAGGCGAAATTATTTACAACAATGAAGATATTGCTAGTTTAAGGCAAGGGAAGTTAAGACCATTAAGAAAAGATATGCAAATGGTATTTCAAGATCCATATGCTTCTTTGAATCCACGAATGAGTGTAGGAGAATTAATAGAAGAACCTATGATCGTTCAAAATACATTATCAAAAGCAGATCGAAAACAGATGGTTGTTGATTTATTGGGCAAAGTTGGTTTAGGTCCAGAAGCAAGGATGAAGTACCCTCACGAGTTCTCTGGTGGTCAGCGTCAAAGAATTGGAATCGCTCGATCTTTATCTACAAGACCTAAATTTATTATTGGTGATGAACCAGTTTCTGCATTAGACGTTTCTGTTCAGTCACAAGTATTAAATTTAATGGAAGATTTACAAGATGAATTTGAACTTACATATCTTTTCATTGCTCATGATTTGAGTGTGGTCAAACATATCAGTGACCGAGTAGGGGTCATGTATTTAGGAAGAATGGCAGAAATTGCACCGAAGAAATCTTTATATGACAAACCATTACATCCATATACACAAGCACTTATTGCAGCTGTTCCTTCAACAGATGTTTTGAATGTAAGAGAAAAGACTCCGTTAAAAGGAGATTTACCTAGTCCATCCAATCCTCCAACTGGTTGTGCTTTTCATACAAGATGTCCGAAAGTACATGACCGTTGCAAAGTTGATCGACCTGAACTTGTACATATGGGAGAAGAACATTACGTTGCTTGCCACTTATATACAAACCCAGAATCTAAATCATCTGAAGATTTACAAAGCTGATATTTAGCCTAAATTTGATGATTTAAGGGAGGTGAGGCAAGAAAGGCAGCAAAGTATTGTAACTATTTAAGGTTTTCATTTGGTCAAGATTAAAAAATAGGGGGAATTAGTATTATGAAGAAAAGCTTTTGGCTAATGATTGTTCTTCTTTTATCACTTATGGTTGCTCTTGCAGCTTGTGGTGGAAATAACGAAGAAGGAACAGAAAATGGCGGTAACGACGTAAACAATGAAGTGAATAATAACAACGATGATGCTAACAACAATAATAATGATAATGATGCAGAGGATTCTGACGGAGAACCTCAATCAGGTGGATCGATTACAGCTGCAATGTATTCAGCTCCAGATCACCAATTTAATCCTTTATTCTACAGTTCTGCTTATGACGCAAATATTTTAGATATAGCGTTTGAAAGCCTTGTGAAACAAGATGAAAACTTAGAATTTATTCCTGGATTAGCTCATGACTGGGAATTTAATGATGAGTTTACAGAATTAACTTATCAATTGGAAGAAGATGTTACTTGGCATGATGGAGAGCCAATGACAGCTCACGATGTTGTCTTTACTTACACAGCTATCGCAGACCCTGATTATGTTGCAGCAGGTGGGGTAAGAACAAACTATGCCAGCACTCTTGCAGGATATGAAGAGTATGTGTCAGGAGATGCGGATACATTAGAAGGTGTTGAAGCTCTTGATGATTATACAGTTAAATTTACTTTTGCTGAACCAAACATTAAAGCTTTAGCAGATACTAGTTTCTTTATTGTAGCTGAACATATTTTAGGAGATATTCCAGTAGCAGAAATGGCTGAACATTCATCAGCTTATAATGCGGAAGAAGTTATTGGAACAGGTCCTTTTAACCTTACTGAATATCAAGAAGGTGAGCAATACATCCTTCAAGCTTACGAAGACTATTGGCAAGGTACTCCTTATTTAGATAGTGTCGTATGGCAAGTAGTTGACCAAGCAATTATGACAGGTATGCTTCAAAATGACGAAATTCATTTACTTAATCGACCAGGTGGTGTTCCAGCAGCTGATCGAGAAGACGTAGAAGCGATGGACAATGTTGAAATCCTTGAATTGCAAGACTTAGGTTATCAATATATGGCATTTAAACATAATCACGGACCTAATGACAGTCTTACAGATAAAGATTCTTGGGTTCCAAATGAAAAAGTGCAAGATGTAGCACTTCGCCAGGCAATTGCTCATGCAATTAACAGAGAAGGTTTTGTCGATGGTTTAATGTATGGAGCGGGTCAGGTCATGCACGCAACATTCCCTGAAGCTTCATGGGCATACAATGAAGATGCACCAATTAAATATGATTACAATGAAGATCGTGCAAATGAAATTTTAGATGAAGCTGGATATGAATGGGATGGCGATTTCAGAACCAACCCAGATGGAGAAGAGTTCACGTTAAATCTTGATTACCCAACAGGGAATGAGATTCGCGAAAGAACAGCTCCAATTATTCAAGAAAACCTTCAAGCAGTAGGCATTCAAGTGAACTTAAATAGTCCACGTGAGGCCAGTGCTCACTTTGATAGAATTGAAGAAAATGATACAGATATGGATCTTTACCTTGCTGGATGGAGTCTAGCTTCTGGTGATCCAGATCCATCAGGTTACTTCTTGTCTACAGCAGCATATAACTATCCTCGTTACGATGATGAGACGTTTGATCAATTAATGCTAGAAGCAATTACTGCTCCTGACGCTTTTGATCAAGAATACAGAGAAGAAAAGTATAACGAGTGGAGCGAATATATGTCTGAGCAACTTCCAGTTATTCCTTTGTATTCACAAAATGTTATTTATGCACACAATGCAAATTTACAAGGTATTACATTTAAAACACATCAAATCCTAGATGATTCTCATCTATGGTATCTAGAACAATAATATTAGCTAACGATAAATGATATTTGGGCGTATGGTCTAGACCAGCCATGCGCCCCTTTTATTGAGTGGGAGGAAACCTGTATGTATAAATACATAACTAGAAGAGTTTTACAGTTTATTCCAATGCTCTTCTTAGTAACAGTGGTCGTATATGGATTAGCCCAAGCAGCGCCAGGTGATCCGATGAGTGGGGAGATTTTAGATCCTGATATTCCAGCTGAAGTATTGGAAGAGCGAAGAGAAGCACTAGGATTGAACGATCCAATTCCTGTGCAATATTGGAACTGGCTTAGTTCTGTGGCAGTTGGTGACTTCGGTCAATCGATGCATTACACAGGCCGATCAGTTTCTGAGTTAGTAACATCACGAATAATGAATACATTATATCTATCTTTATTTGCACTTGCAGTCACGATTCTTGTGGCCATTCCTATAGGGATTTATTCGTCTAAAAAACCATATTCATTACTTGATTATAGTGCAACAACATTTGCTTTTCTCGGTCTTGCAACACCGAACTTTTTCGCTGCATTAATAGCGATTTATTTCTTCTCGTTTCAGTTGGGATGGTTCCCATCACAAGGAACTGTTTCTTCCGTTGGTCTAACAGGATTTGAGTATTTTATTGATAAACTTCGTCACTTAATTTTACCTGGGTTTACTCTTGGGTTAGCAAGCACGGCTATATATATGCGTTACTTAAGAACAGAAATGCTTGAAGTTATGGGAAGTGACTTTATCCGTACAGCTAGAGCAAAGGGGTTAGGCCCTGGTTCTGTATTGTACAAGCATACGCTTCGAAATGCTTTAATACCTATTATAACGTTACTAGGATTTGAGTTTGGAACGTTATTAAGTGGAGCCGTTATTACAGAAGCTGTATTCAATTATCCAGGGTTAGGAACATTGTTTTTGAATTCAATACAAAATCGTGATTATCCTGTAATCATGGCGATTAATTTAATACTTGCTGTTACTATATTAGTTGGAAACCTATTAGCAGATATATTTTATGCAATAGTTGATCCTAGAATACGTTACGATTGAGGTGAGCGCATTGGGAATTAGAAAAACAGAAGACGTAAAATCATCACAACCAGAAAAAAGTAAAAGTCCATTACAGCTTGCCATGCGTCGCTTTCTTCGTAATCGGTTAGCTGTAGCAGGAATTGTTATCATCATTATTATGGTTAGTATTGCTGTTTTCGCCCCTTTACTAGCACAACATGACCCGAGGCAATCGGACTTAATTAATGTTATGCAGAAACCGAGTGGAGAAAATTGGCTTGGAACGGATAGTTCAGGGCGGGATAATTTTTCTAGACTCGTATATGGCTCGCAAGTGTCTCTTTTAATTGGATTCTTTGCGATGTTATTCACATTGGCAATTGGCGTTGTTCTTGGTTCTTTGTCTGGTTTTTATGGGGGTAAAGTAGATAGCTTAATTATGAGAGCAGCAGATTTAATGTTAATTTTCCCTTTCTTACTTTTAGTATTAACAGTCATGGCAATTTTAGATCGTGTGACGATTGGTATTTTTATTACAATCATTGCTCTAACAACTTGGCCTAATATTACGAGGATATTGAGGGGAACATTCTTATCATTAAGAGAAAAAGAATACATTATAGGAGCACGTTCTATTGGATGTTCTGACTTAAGAATTATAGTTAAACATTTCTTGCCAAATGCAATTGGACCTATTATAGTAAATGCAACTATTATGATGGCAACTTTAATCATCATTGAATCTGGTCTAAGCTTCATTGGGTTTGGTATACCGCAACCTACACCGACATGGGGAAATATGGTTACCGAAGCAAGAAGTTTAAGAGTATTAACACAACATCCGGAAGCATGGGTACCACCAGGTTTAGCCATATTGTTGACAGTATTAGCGATTAACTTTATTGGTGATGGATTAAGAGATGCATTTGATACTAAAAGTAATATGTAATACATACGTTCCTAATATATATTAGGAACGTTTTTCCATTTTTGGCAACAGAAGACCAATTATTTGTTTGGATATTAATTATAAAATTATCGTTTTGTGGAACATTTTTTATTTAAGTTCGTATAAAAAATGAAGGGGGATTTATACATGATAAGTTTGAATGAAGAAATTAGAGAAGTGAAAGAGAAAATACGAAAGCACACAAAATGGAATGAACACCTTGGAAGATTAGAGGAAAGTCTTCAATTAAATGAAAAAGAAGTACAGTCATTGGAGAATGAATTAATGTTAGAAAAAGAGGATGTTGAAAAATTACATAGCTTTTCCTTGGCGAATGTTTTTTCTACCATCGCTGGTAATAAGCAAGAAAAAATGGATGAACGAAAAAAAGAGGTTGTCAAAGCAAAATTAAAATATCAAGAAGCTTATCAAACGTTAAAGGAATTAAAAGCCGAACATGATGAGTATCAATTTTCTGTCAATCAACTAGGAGACGTGGAGCGAGACTATCATTCTTTAATCAATAGAAAAGAAGAGTTGATTCACAATGAAACGAGTTTATGGAGTCAACAACTATTTGATATCACGGAACAAGAAGCGGAGTTGGCAGGGCAAATAGAAGAGGTTCAAGAAGCACTAGATGCAGGAGAGATTGCTCAGAATGCTTTGAACAAAGCATCCGCTTCTTTCGATAAGGCAAAAGGATGGTCTACTTTTGATTTGTTTGGTGGAGGTATTATAACTACCGCAATAAAACATAGTCATTTAGATACAGCAAAAGAAACCGTTCACCATGCTGAAAGAAGGTTAAGGCAGTTTCAAGATGAACTATTGGATATTAAAAATCATATGAAAGTAGACTTAAATATTGGAGAACTTCTCACTTTCGCAGATTATTTCTTCGACGGAATAATAGTCAATTGGATGGTTCATGATAAAATTTCAGATGCAGCAAATCAAATTGAGGCAACAAATAGTCTCGTTAACAAAACGATTTATCAGCTTCAAAAGAAACAAAAAGAGATGTTCGAAAAGTTAAATGATTTATCAATAAAGAGGATTAAAATGATTGAAAAAGCTTAAGTTACGATAATAATATTATGTAAACTAATGGATGTATTTCTGTACTTATTCTTATTTCAAAACATAACTCAACCTAAAGCAATTGTTTTGAAGAGTTCTTTCATTTGATATATGATTAGGTACAGAATATATTTTTTGAGGTGGAAAAATGGAATATGATCATTCATTAGAAGATCGATTACTTAAATTTTCGGTAATGGGTGCATTGTTTTTTGCCGCAGGGGGCGTTACCTTGGGGTTGATTGCTAGTTCACAGATGATTCTGTTTGATGGTTTATACTCTTTTATTAGTGTACTTCTATCAGGCATGTCATTTGTTGCTGCAAAGTTTATTAGAAAGCATGATATGAGAAGGTTCCCATATGGAAAAGATATGCTTGAACCGATAGTAATCATGTTTAAATATTTTATGATTGGTGTCATCAGTATTGCTGCTATGATTTCTGCGATAAGTGATTTGATATCTGGTGGTCGAGAAGTGTCCGTAGGAATCGCTTTAGGTTACGCTGCTATTTCAACTATTGCATGTTTTTTCGTTTTCAAGTATTTAAGAAGAAAACAAACTAGTTCATCATCAGATTTTGTAAAAGCGGAAGCGAATCAATGGTACATGGATATGTTATTAAGTGCAGGGGTACTAGGCGGTTTTCTCATTGCGTTTGCCCTCGTGTTCACCCCGTTTGATTATATCATCCCATATGTAGATCCAGTGATGGTTTTGCTCGTCTCTATATATTTCTTAAAAGTACCGTTGTCAGAAATGTTTAAGAATGGAAGAGAGATAATCGGAATGGCACCAGACCATTCATTGGTTCAGATGATTGAAGAAGCAGTTGAGTCTTTAGAAGAGAAATATCATATTCATGAATCGATCACTCGAGTACAAAAAGTAGGTAGTGGTATTTTTATAGAAGTAGATTTTATAGTTGAAGATGATATATCTCAACCGATTAATAAAATTAGTGAACAAGATCGTGTTAGGGAAGAACTAGATTTATTACTGTCTAAGATTCCTTATAATAAATGGTTAACTGTTTCATTTACTGCAGACAAAAAATGGGCTGTTTAATGAATAGATTACGATAAAGATAGACTTTCTTTAAAGGATAAATACTCTGCCCCTTGTCTTGTTCTAGGCTACCTCTATAAATCACACTTTTAGGGATCTAAGTGAGCAGTTTTTCAATATCAAGATGGAGCAATAACAGCACTAATTTATAAACTATTTAGGAAGGTGTGTTTGAATGAATAATAGAGAAGATTATGTTTTTGTTTATGGAACGTTAAGGAAAAATCAAACAAATCATGCGTTATTAAAAAATGCAGTCCTTATATCAGAGCAAGCCAAAATAATAGGTGGGCTTTATGACACAGGTCATGGTTATCCAGCCTTACTTCTGAATGATAACCTGAACGTATTTGGTGAAATTTATCAGGTTAACAAAGAAACCCTCAATAGTTTAGATGTTCTGGAGGGGTATGAAGAAGGACGAGAGTCAAACCTTTATTATCGCTGCAAAAAAGAAGTGACAACAGATGAAGACACTTATACATGTTGGGGATATGTGTTAGATGAACGTCATGAAAAATCGTTAGGAGAAGCAATTCCATTTCAAGATTGGAATGTCCACCAGTGGTTTAAATCGTTCACACATGTATACTACTTTGCTTATGGGTCTTGTATGGACACAGAACGGATCGAAAAAGCAGGAATGATTGAACATTTCTCAAAGGAAGTTAAAATCGGTAAACTAGATGGTTATCGCTTTGCCTATTCCTTTCCGCAACCAGACGGTGCTAGAGCAGACATTATAGAAACTAATAGCAACGAATTTGTAGAAGGAATTGTGTATAGCTTACCAAAAGAAGCAATTAATTATTTGTTTCAACGGGAAGGGGTCTATTCTCATAATTATCGACCTACTTTTGTCAATGTTGATATTAATGGAGAGTTAGTAGAGCAAGTTTTAACCTTTACGGTGATAGATAAAAAACCTTCTACTGCACCACCAGAACACTATGCGACAGAAATATTAAGAGGTGCTCAAGGAAGAGTGTCAACAGAATATTTTCAAAAATTAAATCGTCAACTCTTCGATCTGGGGTATAAATTTTAGCTTTCATATTCTTGTAATTGAGCTATCAAACTTCTTTGTCATATTTTTTTATATTGTTGTACAAAATATAAAAATGTATTCAAAGAGGTGGTGCTTTCATGAAAGTAGCTATTATAGGAGCTGGCTTTTCAGGTTTATGTGCAGCGATTACGCTGGAGAAGCATGGCATTTTTCCTGATATTTTTGAAATAAAAGAGGAAGTTGGCGATTTATTTGATTGCGGGCATGTTTTGTTCTCAAATCTTTCTCCCCTGACAGGAGATGTCGTCAGATATATGACAGAGGAACACGGAATCATTATCCGTCCTGATGCGAATATCCGTAAGTTGACAGTATTTTCTGAACGTGAACAGGTGTCTATTCACGGTCAGTTCGGATATTTTATTCAAAATTCACAGCACAAACCATCAATCAGTTTGCAACTTAAAGAACAAATAAAGACACCTATTCACTTCAATTCAAAAGTAAGCTACGAGGAGTTACTTCACGAATACTCTCACGTTTTAGTTGCAACAGCCGAACCTGAAGAATTCACGGCTAAAATTGGGTTATTCGAGAAAGAGAAACAAGGATCGCTTACTTGGAAAAATATCAAAGGCAATTTTGACCGATATGAGCTTACAGCATGGTTGGATAATAATATCGCACCCAAAGGGTATGGATTTCTTATTCCGTATAATTCAAAAGAAGCTTGTTTGGGCATTTCCATTCCTTCGAAAGAACACATTGGTGATGGAGGATTAGATCATTATTGGGAAACATTTATGGAACGTGCTGAAAAAAACCTTCAAATGTCTTTTCACGTCCCGAATAAAAAATATCAGGCAAATGATCGAGCGACAGGACTTTGTCGCTACCCACGAATAGGAAATACTTTTTTTATAGGCGCTTGTTATTCTTCGGCACTTCCATATATTGGAGCAGGGTACTTCACTCATATGTTAACAGGAGTATATGCCGCTCAAGATTTGTTGGGTATGGGAGAGTTTGAGAATTTAACAAAGCCAATTTGGAAAACATACCATCAAGGGATCGTCGCTCGGGATGTCTGGTCATCGTTTGATAATAGGGATTTCGATTTTATTGTAAAACTAGTTCAGAGACGTTTAACTAAAAAAGCAATTACTGGAGAATATAACTTATTAAGTTTAATTACTCGGTTGATTAAACCATCGGCTACTTTCAGTAAACCACCGAAATAAAAAAGAAGGGAATGTATAGAACCATTAACCTCTTTTTACGAGGAGGGATGTATTGAAATTAAATGCACAAAAAAATTGTGTGATCTTTGATTTGGATACAATACCTTTAAACTCTCTGCTATCAATTTATTTGGATCCAATTAAGCATAGCTTCCGTAATTTCTTGAAGTTGCTCTTGTTCTGTTATCTCAGCATCTCCATCTCCTCGTTGTTGACCATAGGATCCAAATTGACCATGGTTTCCACCTTCGATGACAATTTTCGTTATTTCTTCTCCTAAATATATTTGTGCCTGTTCATGTGATTCCCAGTTTAATATTTCATCGTTTGTTGCTGTAATGGAGAGCACCGAAAGATTCTTGTTTGATAAATCTCCGTCCTCATCTGGATAAGAAGCATGGAAAAATACACCATCCACAAGATCTTCGTTTTCTGTTGCAAATCTTGAAGCCATCACTCCACCTAGTGAATGTCCACCAATAACAATGGGCTGCTCTAATTCGTCAAAATTGAGGTTCGAGGCACGATTTTCACCAAAAACAGCTAAGTTCAGAGGCATATGAACTAAATATGTATCCATTCCGTTAAGCGCCAAATTATATGCAAGAGGAGCATAGGCTTCTGTTTTTACTAATCCACCTGGATAAAATATTACTGTACCTTGCGTTTCTTCATAAGATTTGAAATAAATGATCTGATCGATTTCCTCCACATCAACACGCTGATCACCTTTTAAGGCTTCCATCGCTAACTGATTTGGCTCGTAAGGGCGTAATAAGTAATAACCTCCAACAATCAAAATTGTCATTAAAGCAACTGCAATTTTCCATCCATGTTTTTTAATTTTTCTCCACATAATCATTTATCTCCTCACAGATTTATTCTAGCTATTTATAAATTGATTTTATCAATCTTTCTAAAAGTAAGATAATGATTTGCTTTACAAATCAGCTAATCGTTTGTAAGATATTAAATAGTAATAATTACGATTTGAATCGAAGGAGACTGAATAAATATGAATACAAAAATCCCCGTAACCGTTTTAAGCGGTTATTTAGGTGCAGGTAAAACGAGTATGTTAAACCATATTCTCGATAATCGTGAAGGATTGAGAGTTGCTGTGATTGTTAATGATATGAGTGAAGTCAATATTGATTCGCAGCTTGTTGAAAAAGGAGGCTTCCGAAGAACGGAAGAAAAGCTAGTAGAAATGTCTAATGGATGTATTTGCTGTACATTACGTGAAGATTTGCTTTTAGAAGTAGACAAACTAGCAAAGCAAGGGGACATTGACTGCATTGTCATTGAATCTTCAGGTATATCAGAACCAGTTCCTGTTGCTCAGACCTTTTCTTATATCGATGAAGAAGTTGGTGTTGATTTAACGGAAAGCTGTCAATTGGACACGATGGTTACGGTCGTCGATGCGAATCGTTTTTGGTACGACTATGAGTCTGGGGAAAGTTTATTAGAACGACAGCAAGCAGCTACAGATGATGATATTCGAGATGTATCAGATTTACTCGTTGATCAAATAGAATTCTGTGATGTCCTTGTCATTAACAAATCTGATATGATCACGAAGCCTCAATTAAATAAATTAGAAAGTATTTTGCGAAAGCTACAGCCTGATGCAAAAATCATCAAAAGCAATCACGGAAAGGTAGCTTATTCAGAAATTATCAATACAAATTTATTTAATTTTGATCAAGCAAGTATGTCTGCAGGTTGGCTAAAAGAATTAGAAGCAGAAGAGCATGTACCAGAAACAGAAGAGTATGGGATTAGCTCGTTTGTATATCGACGTGAGCGACCTTTTCATTCTGAACGATTTTTCAAATGGGGAGATGATTTCCCTAAAGGGGTCGTTCGAGCGAAAGGAATTGCTTGGTGCGCAACTCGTAATGATTTAGCTTTATTAATGTCGCAAGCAGGACCCTCTGTTTCCTTAGAGCCAGTATCGTTTTGGGTTGCCTCTATGTCTTCGGAGAAACAACAGCAGTTTTTAGAAGAAAATGCAGACATGAAAGAGGAGTGGAATGAGGATTTTGGAGATCGGAAAAATGAACTTGTTTTTATAGGGACGGATATGGATAAAGCTCAAATCATTTCTGAACTGAATAATTGTTTATTAACGGACGAAGAGATGAAGACCGATTGGACAAAGATGACTGATCCATTCCCGTGGGATGTCCAAGTTCCAATTGAAAATACATGAGCTAGTTTTAAATAATAAGGTAGAAGGGAGGTGGTTTTATCGCCACCTCCCTTTCCATTTTTTGATTCATTTAAGGATGCCAATAAATTTCACCTTTTTGTTCTGAATGCTCAAGATCTAGATAAAAATGATGCTTCTTATAAAAATGAATGAGTCGATCTAAGTGGTCCCAGTCTCGGTGTGAGATGTCTCCTGAGATCGTATGGATATTTTGATCGATGGTGTATTCTTTAAGAAATTTCATGCAAACGGATCCATAACCGCGATTTTCTTCTCCTCGAATATCATCTATGTGAATGTGATAGTTTGGCTTATAATGCGCGTGAATGGAAAAAGCCCAATTACCTTGAAAAGCTTCTTCACAATCATGGGCCATTATTTTACAAACGTTACCATCATCTGAAGAATAGACAATAACCCACTTTTCCTCTTTTGTTTGATCTATTCCTAAAACGTTCCATTTTTTAGCGATCTCTTTCATGTTTTCTTGCATTCGAAACATTTGAAACTCTAAATCTTCCATTTCTTCGATTAATGTTTCTTTGTTTTTATCCTGCTTTGGCTCATAAACGGCAGGAGCTAACATAACTCATTACTCCTTTCAACGTAGTTTCCGATTTAAAACACAGGTACATATTTTACTAGAGAATAATTCCCTTTTCAAGACTTTATAACATGTTTTCTCAAAATGGAAAAGAACCATTGCTTTTCATAAAAAAATACGTTATTCTGTTTTTATATCAATATATTGCAAAAAAATTAATAGTGATGTCAATATATAGTATATACAATTTTATATGAACGGAATATCAGGTGCCTCTAAAGAGGCTTAAAAGGGAATTCAGTGTAAATCTGGAGCTGTCCCCGCAACTGTAAATGTGGACGAACTGAGACAACCACTGTATAAGAACGTCATGGAAATGGTGCTTATATGGGAAGGCTCAAAGTAGAGTGAAGCATAAGTCAGGAGACCTGCCTTGATTTTCTATAGTTTCTGATCTTCGGGGGTTGAGAATGAGAAACGGTAGTGGATATCGCTTTTTGCGATTTTTTAACTTCGTCTTCAGACCTAACCTGCCGTTTTATCAGCCTCCTTGAAATCAAGGGGGCTTTTTTGTATGCTTTGACGTTTCCTATTATGACCGTTGCATTCGCTATTCACAAATGAGTTAGTTACTACACTTTGAAAGGATGAATAAGATGAGCAAAAGTACTATTACAAAGAATGGATTAGATGAAATCATAGGAGAATTAAGGCATCGATTTCCACACCTAACATGGAAACCGTTCCTAGAAAGATTAAAGGCCATGACAAGCCAGCACCAAACGGAAGCAAATATTCCAGTTATGGCAGCGTTGGATCAGTTAACTGCTCAAGAGGCTGATTGGACCTTTGTTGCATCAAAACTATATTCTCACAATCTATATGAGGAAGTATCATCTGAACGTCACATCCCAGCTTACGAACAATTTTCGTTATTAATCAAACAACTAGTTGAACAAGGTTTCTATAAAAAAGAATTAATCGAAGAGTACTCAGAAGAAGAATTACAACATTTAGGGAGTTACATCGATAAAAAGAAAGATGAATTCTTTACATACATCGGGTTAAAAACACTGGCTGACCGTTACTTGGCAAGAACACATAGGGGACAATTGCTTGAATTACCCCAAGAAAGATTGATGATCATTGCGATGAGTTTGATGGTTAAAGAGTCTAAGCAAAAACGAATAAAACTAGTTGAAGAATCTTATTGGGCTCTTTCGAATTTGTATATGACTGTTGCTACTCCGACACTTGCAAATGCCGGTAAAACGCACGGTCAACTCTCGAGCTGCTTCATAGATACGGTAGATGATAGTTTAAAAGGCATTTTTGATAGTAATACAGACGCAGCAACCGTTAGCAAAAACGGAGGGGGATTAGGTGTCTACTTAGGGAAAATTCGTGCAAAAGGTTCAACAATTAAAGGGTTTAAAGGAACATCATCCGGCGTTCTTCCATGGATGAAGCAATTAAATAACACCGCAGTCAGTGTCGATCAACTAGGCCAAAGACAAGGAGCGATTGCTGTTTATTTAGATGTTTGGCACAAAGATATTTTTTCTTTTCTTGATGCCAAACTTAATAATGGAGATGAGCGTCAGAGAACACATGACCTATTTACTGGTGTTTGTATTCCAGACTTGTTTATGGAAAAGGTGGAAGCTAGAGAAGATTGGCATTTATTTGATCCACACGAAGTTCGCCAAGTGATGGGATTTTCGTTAGAAGATGTTTATGACGAGAGAAAGGGACGAGGAAGCTTTCGAGATTATTATTATGCATGTGTGGCAAATGAAGACTTATCTTCTGTGAAAGTTCCAGCTATAGACATTATGAAGCGAGTCATGATTTCACAGTTGGAAACAGGAACACCATATATGTTTTACAGGGATACGGTGAATCGTATGAATACTAATCGTCATGAAGGAATGATTTATTCATCAAACTTATGCACAGAGATTATGCAAAACATGAGTGCGACGACAGTACGTGAACAAACGACTAGTGACGGTGAAATTATTACAACGAAAAAAGCAGGTGACTACGTCGTATGCAATTTAAGTTCGATCTCTTTAGCGACTGCTGTTAAAAACGATGTTCTTGAAAGACTGATTCCCATTCAAGTCAGAATGCTCGATAATGTCATCGATTTGAACACGATCGAAGTCCCTCAAGCCGAAATGACGAATCAAAAATATCGCGCGATTGGTCTAGGGACATTTGGTTGGCATCACTTACTTGCAGAAATGAAAATTCCATGGGAATCAGAAAAAGCTGTGCAATATGCGGATGAGCTTTATGAAAACATCCATTATTATACAGTGAAAGCTAGCATGGAACTTGCGAATGAAAAAGGGTCATACCCTGTTTTTGAAGGGTCCACTTATTCTACTGGAGAATATTTTGATAGTCGTGGGTACCATTCAAAAAGATGGTCAGACCTGAAGCAACAAGTAAAAGAAAAAGGAGTACGTAACGGGTATTTAATGGCTGTAGCTCCAAATTCCAGTACGTCTCTGATCGCAGGGGCTACGGCATCAATTGACCCTATCTTTAAAAAAGAGTATGCCGAGGAAAAAAAGAATTACAAAATTCCAGTGACTGCGCCTAACTTGAATCAAGATACGACATGGTATTATAAGCCGGCCCATACAATTGATCAGCATTGGAGTATCAAACAAAATGGAGCCAGACAAAAGCATATCGATCAATCTGTCTCTTTCAATTTATATGTGAAAAATAATATTAAAGCGAAAGAATTACTCGATTTGCATAGTGATGCTTGGAAAAACGGATTGAAAACGACTTATTATGTACGCTCAACTTCTAGTGAATTAGAAGACTGTGAAAGCTGCTCAAGTTAATTGGAGGGAAAACAATGACAAAGTTAACGGAAAGAAAACTATATGATGTACAAGCACCGAATTCTTCTACAGGAATTATTTTAGGGGAAAGTTCAAACGTACTGAACTGGGATGATGTTCGATTTTCTTGGGCTTATCCTCTATACAAAAACATGTTAGGCAACTTCTGGACACCATTTGAAATTAATATGAGTTCAGATGCCAAACAATTTGCAGATTTATCCGAAACAGAAGAGGAAGCTTTTAAAAAAATTATCGGTTTATTGGCCTTTCTTGATAGCATTCAAACAGATTATGCCATGCACGTTTCGAAGTATTTAACAGACTCCAGTCTAAATGCCCTAATGACCGTATTGGCATTCCAAGAAGTGGTTCACAACCAAAGCTATTCTTATGTGCTTTCGAGTCTTGTAAACAAAGATGAACAAGATGAAATATTTGAATACTGGAAACATGATCCTATATTGAGAGAGAGAAATGATTTTATCGCGGAAGGATATGAAGCATTCATAAATAATCCGACTCCTCGGACGCTCTTAGAATCAATTGTTTACGATGTGATTTTAGAAGGTTTAAACTTTTACTCAGGATTTAGTTTCTTTTATCATTTGGCAAGAAATCAAAAAATGGTCTCTACATCGACAATGATCAATTACATCAATCGCGATGAGCAACTTCATGTGTTTCTTTTTGCAAATCTGTTTAAAGAACTTCGAAGGGAATTTCCAGAACTTCAAACAGAGGAAGTAGATGATTTCGTTCAACGAACGTTTATACATGCAGCAGAATTAGAAATCAAATGGGCGAATCACATTATTGGTGAAAAGATACCAGAAATTCCGATCAACGATTTGGAAAACTATATCAAATTCATGGCGAATAAACGTGTAAATGAATTAGGAATTGAACGACCATTTGAGGGACATCGGTCCAATCCGATGAAATGGATTAAAGTTTATGAAGATGTGAACCAAGGGAAGACTGATTTTTTCGAGCAAAAATCAAGACAATATACAAAAGTATCAGAGGATAACGGGTTTGACGATCTGTAAAGATTGTTAATTTAGGGGGAGAAACGATGAAGGAGTTAATCAAATCTTTTCAAGAAATTGAACAAATAAACAGTGAATCATTAAAAGAAAATGCAAATGTTGACGGCTGTTCACCGTTGGGTAAAATGAATACTTTCGCATCAGAAACGTGTAAATGGTATACAGATGAGTTTCTGTTATCAGAAACAACAAAACAAGCTCAAAATGAAAACATTCTCTATATTCATGACAAAGATTTTTATCCTACAGGAACAACGACATGCAGCCAAATTCCGTTAGACAAGTTATTGGATAAAGGGTTTTATACAGGACATGGTCATATCAGGGCACCAAAATCGATTCAGTCAGCCATGTCCCTTGCAGCGATTATTTTGCAATCGAATCAAAACAATCAACACGGCGGTCAATCGTTTCAAAAGTTCGATTATGATTTGGCACCTTTCGTCCGCAAATCATATGAAAATATGAAACAACGATTGATTGAGAAACATAAAACATCCTTTAATAATGAAAAAGAATTAGAGGCGTTTGCTTGGGACGAAACAAGACAAGAAACGTTTCAAGCTTGTGAAGCATTTATTCATAATGCCAATAGCATGCATTCTAGAGGTGGTGGCCAAGTTCCTTTTGTATCGATCAATTACGGGACGGATACATCATTTGAAGGGAGAATGCTCGTAGATGAATTACTTCAAGCGACTAGAAATGGATTAGGAAATGGCGAAACGCCGATTTTTCCAATACAAATCTTTAAAGTGAAAAATGGTGTCAATGCGAAGGAAGAAGATCCTAATTATGATTTATTTGAAAAAGCCATACTAACAACCAGTAAAAGGTTATTCCCGAATTTTAGTTTTTTGGATGCCCCTTTCAATAAGCAATATTTCAATGGTGAACCAGAATCAGAAGTTGCTTATATGGGATGTCGAACAAGGGTAATGGCTAATATACACGGAGAAGAAACGTCTGTCGGTAGAGGGAATTTGTCATTTTCTTCATTAAACCTTGTTCGATTAGCATTATTAGCTAATGGAGATAGGAATAAATTTTGGTCTGGCTTATCAGAAGCGATTGAAACAGTCATTCAACAATTGCTCGATCGTTATCGCTATCAATGTGACAAAGTTGCTGCAGAGTTCCCTTTTTTATTTTCACAAGGGATATGGAAAGATGGAGACCAACTAAAATTAAATGAGAAGGTAGAAAAGGTAATTAAACAAGGAACACTGAGCCTAGGATTTATTGGATTAGCAGAAGCGCTAGTCGTTTTAACTGGAGAACATCACGGACAGTCTAAAACATCATGGGAATTAGGAATAGAGATTGTTGCAAAACTTAGACAAGCAGCTGACAAAGCAACGCAACATTATTGTGTGAATTTTGGAGTCATTGCTACGCCAGCAGAAGGTTTGTCAGGAAAATTTGTTAAGACTGATCGTAATGATTTCGGTTCGATTACTAATGTAACCGAAAGGGACTACTATACAAATTCTTTTCATATTCCCGTTCATTATTCTCTATCTATTCATGAAAAAATTAGACTAGAAGCACCCTTTCATGCATTATGTAATGCAGGTCATATAACTTATGTAGAGCTTGACGGTAATGCTTGTAAAAACACAAAAGCTCTCATGCAGATCGTCGATTATATGAAACAATCAGGCATTGGATACGGTTCGATTAATCATCCCGTAGATCATTGTATGACATGTGGTTATCAAGGTGAAATCAATATACAATGTCCGTCCTGTGGAGAAATGGATGAACACAAATTACATCATATTAGGCGAATTACGGGATACCTTGTTGGGGATATGAAAAGGTGGAATAAAGCAAAAAGAAAAGAAGAAGAAAACCGGGTAAAACACTTATGATCCGGATTTTATCAATTATTCATGATTCTATTGTGGATGGAGAAGGCTTACGAACAACGATGTTTTTTGCTGGTTGTCCTCATGAGTGCATTGGTTGTCACAATCCAGAAAGCTGGCTATATGAGAATGGACAACTTTATTCAGTAGATGCTTTACTAAAAACAGTTACCGATTTTCCATTAAATCAGGTCACTTTCTCTGGAGGAGAACCTTTTCATCAAGCAATGGAAATTATCCCATTAGCAAAAGAGATTAAAGCAATGGAAAAAAATATATGGTGTTATACGGGTTATACATTTGAATGGTTACACAGCCATGGGAATGAATATCAGAAGACGTTGTTAACTTATATCGATACTCTTGTAGACGGACCTTTCATACAGAATTTAAGAGATACAACCTTGCATTTTCGAGGAAGTACGAATCAACGAATCATTGATCTTAACAGCGTTTTATTAGAATAATGATGATTTTAATATAACTAGAAGGACCTCCTTCTAGTTTTTTAGTGCATTATTTTTTATCTTTTGAGCTTTTATCGATATAATACACTTAACAAAGATTTAAGTTTATAAACACTTACACAAAAATAGTATTTATTCGAATCATTCAACAATCAATCTAAGACTAGCAGAGGAGTTAAGCGATGATGCGGATGGAAGTTGATGTTATCCAAGGGCGGGGTGATGCGTATACTTTTGGATTAGAACAAGCATATTCCTTGATTAATATGCCTCTATTTGAGAAGCACGCTAAACGACGTAAAAAGTCGATAAAAAAATACACAACAGATTATAAAATGGCTACGGAATATATGATGGAATACTCCCCCCAGTTGATGGAAGAAATACAAGGTATTGCAGATGGGTTGGAATGGTCCATACAAGATGTGATGCATGAATACGGTGGCTATCAACAAAGTTGGCGTAAATCTGGATGTAGTGCGATCATGGCAAATGGGATTTATGGTAGAAATTATGACTATCATCCCAAAACTTACGACGGTCGATTTGTACTTTGGCAGCCTCATAAAGGGTTTGCTCATATTGGTTTTGCGCAAAGAATGATAGGTCGCATGGATGGTATGAATGAAAAAGGGTTAGCTATCGGGTATCACTTTGTTAATCGATTGAGACCAAATGATGGATTTATTTGCACGAGCATTGCACGATTCGTATTAGATTCATGTGAAAATGTAACAGATGCGATACTAACATTGAAAAAAATCCCTCATCGCCATGCGTTTAATTACTCTCTAGCAGATTATCATGGAAATGCAGCTGTAGTGGAAGGTTCAGCACAAGGCGTGGAAGTTTTTCAACAACATCAAGGAGCTTGTACCAATCATTTTCAAACGAAAAACAAACAAAAAGAAAATCGCTATAAAATTGAAGAGTCTCAAAATAGACTTATTACTCTTCAACAATTTCAACAGCAAAATCCTACTGCAAAGGAGATGTCTCAGCTATTAAATGAGCGACAGCATGGAATAGCAAAAGTGGACTATGGCAATTGGTCTGGAACGATTCATACGGCTATTTATGACACAAGGTCATTGACTGTTCATATTGGAATTGGGGTGAATGCTCAGTTTGTCACATTCCCTTTTAAACGCTGGTTAAAAGGGAATAAGTCAGTAATTAAAAAAGTAAGGGGACATCTACCCGAGGTAAATGGAGCAGGTCACCTAAAGCCTCAAGCGAGGTTAGCCCGAAATACATTCGTTAATGTAAGTGAATAAATATAGAGGAGGGATTATCCACCATGGCAGAAAGAACTAAAAAAGAGATCTATGAATACTTAAATAGAGCAGAAGTAGGTTCCGTTGGAACATCAAACATGGGTAAACCTAGGCAACGAATGATGCACTTTGCTGCAGACGAAGACTTTCATTTATATTTAACGAGTATGAAAGGTGATCCGAAAGTGATTCAATGGAGCAACATTCCTGAAACGGCTATTTTAATCCACCAAGGGAAATCTTTTATGGAAATGGAAGAATGCGAGATTATGGGGCGTGCTTCGATTGTAAGAACAGATGAAGAGAGAGAAAAGGCAGCTCAACTCTTAGCACCTCGTTCCCCAATTGTTGCACAATTCAAAGACATGGAGGCACTCGATCGGTTGGAATTCATTAAAATTACCCCCCTTACAGTTAAATACCGATATGTTCCTGAAATTCTCCAAGGGGAAGCACCAACCGTTTATGAGTTTAAAGAAAATCAGGATTCTTCTAATGATCGTCAAGAATTGAAATCTCGATTTAGAGCATGGAAAGAGGCCGTTCGACCACTATCATTGACCGCTTCCTTGATTCCATTATTACTAGGGGGTGCGATGGCTTTTTCGTTAACAGAAATGTTTACTTGGTCATTATTTATCCTCACCCTATTAGGCGGTTTGATGGTTCAAGCAGGCACGAACATGATTAATGATTGGAAAGATGCAGAACGAGATGCAGACAATACACAAGGTATTAGACCATTTACAGGTGGATCGAAAATGATCCAGTTAGGTTTAATTTCAAAGGCGGACATGGGCTTTTTCGGAATTTTACTAACGATAACTGCAGGATTAATTGGTTTGTTTCTAGTATTTCAAAGTGGTTGGGGGATTTTACCACTCATCGCTTACGGTTTATTAGCTGGCTTTTTCTATACAAATGGACAAGGAAAATTTTCATTTATCAATTTATCCCCAGGTATTGCTGAATTATTGATAGCAACCACATATGGTATTGGGATGACGTTAGGTTCCTTTTACGTTCAGACAGGATCATATTCCCTTGAAGTCTTCCTTATTTCTGTTCCTGTTGCATTATTAATTACTAATGTTCTGTTAATTAACCAATTCCCAGATGCTGCTGCGGATGAAGCATCAGATAAGAATACATTAGTTGTCCGAATAGGAAAAGAAGGATCTAAAAACGTCTTAATTAGTTTGTTTATCATAGGATATAGTATAATTGCTATGTTACCGCTGTTTGACATAGCGCCTTATAGTATATATCTATCTTATTTATCTTTACCTTTTATGATTCAGGCCATTAAGTATGCGCAACGAAACTATGATAAACCTTCTACAGATATTATATCTAGTAATGCTCATACGGCGATTCATCATTTATTCACCGGATTACTACTTACGATTAGTTACTTGTATTTAACTCTAAATGTGTGGATTATAGCTAGTTTATTCATCGCTGCCATCTTGTTCGTCATTTGGGTATGGCGTTACATTGAACGTCAGCGTCGAGTGATGAATGATTTCAAAAAAGCTTTTTCTTGATAATCATGAGACACCTGTTTCGGACAGGTGTCTTGTTCATTAACATATTTCTGAGAAACATCATCACGGCATCAGGAGACTAGAGCCTTGGAGGAGCGCTTAAGTAATCGTCATAACAAAATTAAAAAAGGAGTTTATGTATGTCCTCAACAACCCTATTATCCGAACCAATGGAATTAAGTAATAAAGTAAAAATTAAAAATCGTATTTTTAAATCTGCTATGAGTGAAGGGTTATCTACAAAAAACCACCTTCCGAATGATCAACTTCTGCGATTATATAAAGCTTGGGCAGAGGGTGGTGCTGGGCTAGTAGTAACAGGAAATGTCATGGTAGATAGAAGAGCATTAGGAGAACCTAGAAATGTTGTTTTAGAAGATGATAATAACCTTTCTTTGTTTAAAAAGTGGGCAAATGCTGGGACGAAAAACAACACTCAGTTATGGATGCAAATCAATCACCCAGGTAAGCAAGTTTTCAAAGGGGTCGTAAAAGAAGCGGTGGCACCTTCTGCTGTTCCATTTGAATCAAAACTACAGCGCTTTTTTCCATTGTGCCGGGCTTTAACAGTGTTAGAAATCCGAGAGATTATTAATCGTTTCGCTCAGACAGCATTATTAGCAAAGCGAGCAGGCTTTACTGGTGTACAAATCCATGCAGCACACGGTTATTTAATTAGTCAATTTTTATCTCCGATCCACAACAAACGAATGGATGAATGGGGAGGACCTATTGAAAATAGATTCCGTTTTCTATCTGAAATATATTTAACGATGAGAGAAAAAGTAGGGGATGATTTTCCAATTGGTGTGAAAATTAATAGTTCAGATTTTAGTAAAGCAGGTTTTTCAGAAGAGGAGTCTCAGTTTGTCATTGAAAAGTTGGACAACTTAGGAGTAAATCTCATAGAAATATCTGGTGGAACATACGAAAAACCTGAAATGACAGGAAAAAATGTCAAAGCAAGCACCATGAAAAGAGAAGCATATTTCATGGATTATGCTGAAAAATTAAAAAAGAAATCAAACGTGCCTCTCGTATTAACTGGTGGATTTAGAACTCTAGAGGGGATGGAGCATGCGTTACATGAAAATGCAACTGACATGATAGGTCTTGCAAGACCAATGGCTATTTATCCAAATTTCCCTAACTTACTTATGGAAAATGATGTACCGACGTTGGGGATTAGTCCTGTAAAAACAGGGCTTTCCTTTATTGATGATCGAGCAATGTTAGAGTTAACTTGGTATAGCCAGCAATTAGAAAGAATTGCAAAAGGAAAAGCAACAAAACCATCTTTTTCGCCATTGCTATCCCTCTTTTTAACGTTAGCTAAAAATGGAAAAGAAGTGTTTCAACAAAGAAGAGCCTAATTAGAAACATGTCGAATGATTGCTGCCATCTTTCTAGTAAATTCCTCACTCGTTAAGACACTGTTATGATCAAGTTCTTCCAAGAGGTTGGTTTCATTACCAACCTCTTTTTCCCAATAGTCTTTGAATTTCTTCCCATGAATAACTTCATCGTTTTCTCCAATAAAGATATGGATTCTTTCAATAGGTAGACGTTTGATGATTGCAAGGTTGCTAACAAACCTAGAAATCATTAGCCGAAAACTCAACGTATAACTGATTGTTTTCGACGAAGTATCGTAGGGTATTTCTCTTAATGGTATTTTTACAACCGGTAAATGCGAGAGGAAGCCAATTTTTAAACGATCTAACAAGCCTAAAAAAACAGCACGCTTGAAAAAGATTTCATAAAGATCATCACTTTGGTCATCGTTTTTATCATGAAATACTTTCATTGATGGGTTAATAAAAGGGGCAACGAGAAAAATATTTATTATTTTTTCTGAAGGGGTATTAAGATAATAACGAAGTATATTTCCAGCCCCCATAGAATGACCTAATAAATATATTTCTTCATACTCCTTTGATAACTCATCAATCATTTCTATTAAGTCTTGATCATAGATTCCTTTTCGCTTAATGTCTCCTTTGCCTTCTTCGAAAGACGTGTACCCTCTTAAAATCGGAATATGAATATCAATTCGAACGTTTGAACGAATGTTTTCCGCCATTATAAATAAATGTTCTAAGTCTGAAGTAATGCCATGAATGCAAAGCAACACTTTATTTGTTGTTGGCTTAACAGGAAACTCATAATATGGAATGCTAGTTTTATCAGAAAATGTGAAAAGTGACGTAATATGTTTCATTAAATTAGGTCTCCTTTTATATGATTCATTCAAATTTGTTTGTTTATAGAGTTTATTTATGTAGATTAGTATATCAGTCATCATCTGATTTTTCTAAAGATGAAGCTTTGGTTTATTCCATACTAATATATTTTAAATCCTAAAGTAGGTTTAGATTTTGACATAAACGTAAATATAATAAGGTGTAGGACAGATTTTCTAAATTAACGAAGGAGTGTGGAGTATGGCTGAAAAAATCTTTACAACAAGTGCTACAGTAAATGGTGGCCGTGAAGGTCATGTGAAGTCCGATAATGGTGTCATTGATGTTGATTTATCAATGCCTAAAGGCGGAGACCTTCCTAAAGACGCGTCAAATCCTGAGCAGTTATTTGCAGCGGGTTATGCAGCTTGTTACGACGGAGCTTTAAATTTAATGGCTTCAAAAGAGAAAAAAGAAATTAATTCAACTGTAACAGGGGAAGTTAGTCTCATAAAGGATCCTTCAGATGGCGGCTTTAAAGTTGGCGTAACTCTTCATGTAGAAGTTGCTGGTGCAAGCCAAGAAGAAGCTGAAGCGCTCGCTCATAAAGCTCACGATTTCTGTCCATATTCAAAAGCGACTAGAGGAAATATTGACGTTGATCTCGTAGTAAAAGCAAAATAATACATTAAAAAGCCTGAGAGTATTCTCAGGCTTTTCGTTTGTAAATCTATTTAAACGTAAGTCACTATTCATGTGTTTTGTAATAAAATTAAGTATAATAGCATTAATCCATATATATAGCGCAACATGAAAGAGGTGACAACAAATGAAAAAACTCGTTGTTCTTTTGTTTATAGGTGTTTTTACAGTCCTTTCCGTTATTTTTATTCCAATAATATATGATTATTTTACATCGCGATCTTATGGTAGTGAACCAATGGAATTAGCAGACGAAGATACACGTGGAGTAGCAACATTTGCTGGAGGTTGTTTTTGGTGTATGGAACCACCTTTTGAAAAAGTAGAGGGAGTGCACGACGTTATTTCTGGATACATTGGCGGGGAGGAAGAAAATCCTTCTTATGAAGATGTAGCAGGAGGTAACACAGGTCATCTAGAAGCTGTGCAAGTAATTTATGACCCTGACATGGTTACGTATGAAGATTTATTACAAATTTTTTGGAGACAAATTGATCCTACCGATGATGAGGGACAATTTGTTGACCGTGGTTACCAATACACTTCAGGAATCTTTTACTATGATGAAGAACAAAAACTGTTGGCTGAAGAATCGAAACAGGAACTAGAAGATTCCATGCGTTTTGATGAACCTCTCGTCACAAAAATAACAGAAGCTGATACATTTTATAAAGCGGAAGAGTATCATCAAAATTATTACAAGGAAAATCCAGTTCGATATGAATTTTACCGTTCTAACTCTGGAAGAGACGAATTTTTAGATGAATATTGGGGTGAAGATAGAGAGGTTTCTCTCAATGAACCAGAAGAAGAAAATATTTCATTTTGGCGAATGTATGAAAAAGAAGATGAGGAAACGTTGAAAGAAAAGCTTTCAACTATACAATTTGAGGTCACACAAGAAGATGGTACTGAACCAGCATATAGAAATGCTTATTGGGATCACTATGAGGACGGGATTTACGTTGATCTTTTATCAGGTGAACCGTTGTTTAGTTCTACTCATCAATACGATTCTGATACAGGGTGGCCAAGTTTCACACAACCAATTTTAGAAGAAACCATAGTTGAAGAAGATGACTGGGGGTTACTTGGTCGCCGAACAGAAATTAGAAGTAAATATGGTGACTCTCATTTAGGCCATGTGTTCAATGATGGTCCTGATCCAACCGGGCTTAGGTATTGTATGAATTCTGCAGCATTAGATTTCATTCCGAAAGAAGAGATGGAATCTGCTGGCTATGAAGAATTCTTGTATTTATTTGAAGATTAATGAATTGATTTCTTCTATGAAAAAACTTGAAAATATTTATCTGTCTTAGAACGATACAAAACGTATCGTTCTTTTTTTTGAATTAATCGATACGTTATGCTTGATTAATCGTTGCATTCGTATAAAATAGGTATAAAGGTATTAAACAAAAGTTATACGAAGGAGATACATAACATGGGAATATTTAAACTGAAGCAAAACCAAAGGAAAAACCAAGACTTTCATCCTACTCTTCAATATGTTAAAGGAAAATCTTTTAAACTTGAGGATTCTGTTCTTGAACAACGTTTACAATATATGAACGTAACACCTGAAAACCTAATAATTTTACAAGAGGTAAAACCACACATGGAGGAAATAAAGGATGAATTTCTGGAGTCCGTTTTGGATAATGTCTATCAATTTAATGACTTGGTCGCCATTGCTGAAACACATTCATCTAGAGAACGGTTAAAAGATGTTTTTTCTATGTATTTGGACACCTTATTTGCAGGTGCTATAGATGATAAATATGTTCAGATTAGAAAAAGAATCGGAGCAACACACAATCGTGGGGAATTGCCTGTTGGTTGGTTTTTAGCTACGTACCAAGCATTTAATAGTCTATTAATTCCTAAAATCGTTCAACTCTATGTTCATGATCCGAAAAAATTAGCAGATGTGCTCGTTGCTATCACAGACGTGATGAATTTCGATGCTCAACTTGTAGTTGAAACGTATATAGATAGCAAGGTAGAAGAAATTACGTCTTTATATAATGAACAGCAAGGCCTTCAACAAGAATTGAGTGGGTTGAGTCAACAGCTAGCAGCAATGGTTGATGAAAATGAAGCAGCCCTTGATGAAACAGCAGCACGTGCTGAAAAAGTGAGTAAAGATACTTTAATAACAATGAAGAGTAATCAAAATGTCTTAGGCTTAGCTAATATGAGTGAAAAAAATATTGAAGAGATGACCTTATCTTTTAAAGTACTTCGAGATCAAATGGAAATAGGAACAAATAAAGTAGAAGAGATGAAAAAGATTTCCGAAAATATCTCTAATATGACAGGGAAAATTGAGCAAATCGCAGATCAGACAAATTTACTTGCACTCAACGCTTCTATTGAAGCGGCTCGAGCAGGAGATGCTGGAAAAGGGTTTGCTGTTGTTGCAAACGAGGTGCGAAAACTAGCGGAAAATTCGAAGCAAATCACCCAATCAATTATTGACTTATCTTCAGAAAGTAATCATAATACAAATCAGCTTGTAGAATCACTTGCAACGATGAACCAAGCTACGAGAGAATCAGATAAGAAAATTACGGATGTAAAATCTAGTTTTTCAGGTGTAAAAATTGAAATGGAAAATTATAATGAAATGTTCCAATCAAATAAAAATGAAGTGGACTTAATTGTTCATTCCGTTAAAGAATTAGCAGAATCTACTAAAAATTTAACAAATGTATCAAATGAGCTTCTAGACAAAGGACAGAAATTAACATCCGTCTAACCTTGCCTTTTTTGAAAACTATATGAAAGGAGAAACATTGGATGTCATATAAAAAAGCTACATTTGCGGGTGGTTGTTTTTGGTGCATGGTTGAGCCATTTGATGAACTACCAGGTATTATTGATGTTTTATCAGGTTACACAGGCGGTCATGTAAAAAAACCAACATATAAGCAAGTAAAACAAGGAATGAGTGGTCATTATGAAGCTGTTCAAATCATATATGATCCCGATGTTTTTTCTTATCAAAAGTTACTTGATTTATATTGGCCACAGATTGATCCAACCGATGATGGCGGTCAATTTATCGATAGAGGTAGCCAATATCGAACGGCAATTTTTTATGAAGATGAAGAACAAAAACAGTTAGCAGAGCAATCATTGTTAAAGGTAGAAGAAAAGGGCCCCTTTACGAGCCCAATCGTCACGAAAATTCTTCCACTGTCTACCTTTTATAGTGCTGAATCAGAACATCAATCGTTTTATAAAAAAAATCCCGAAAAATACAAACAAGAAAGAGAAGATTCCGGTCGAGATCAATTTATACATAGCCACTGGTCATGAAGGGTATTCTTAGCTTCTATATGAAAAGAAGAGAATGACTTAAAAGCCTTTCTACATTTAAAAAACGAGTCAGATATATCCATTCTGACTCGTTTTTCTATACCTTGGCGGAATAATTTGCATATGAAATACCGATATGTGAACATCTCCTAGAAATATAACCGCTGGTAGTTTGTCAAAAAGCTATTCTGGAGAATTACAGTTTTACTATGATTAGTTCTGATGCAATTGGGGAAAATCTAAAATAGTCCTCCATGCGACATAATCCGAATTATGACATGAAAATAATAATCAATGTAACATTAATTAAAGAAGAAGATATCAAATTAGCCCCAAAAACAGGGCAGTCAGAGGTAGCTTGTTGATTCCTCCGTTGTATGACAGGGGGCACAGCTTGAACTCACTCCACTGTTTTTTAGTTTTATGGTGGTTTTTTATCAAAAACTGCACTAATTTTATTTTAAAAGGAGTAATTAATATGTCTAAACATCATTCATCTTTTTTCTCGCATGCAACGATCAAAGAAAGTAATTTATCAAAGAGTAAAATTGAAAGTCTCGAAAAACAATTCGATGATTACAAAATAGAAACAGTGATGATTTATCAGTCTAGTGCTTTGGCTTATACATATGAAAGAACGGAAAATCTTATTTTAGAACCACATCAAATGAATTCTGTAACAAAATCTGTTTTATCGACTCTAATTGGTATCGCTATTGATAAGGAGCAGATCGATTCATTAGATCATTCGATCGCAACATATTTTCCATACTATAAAGGGAACATCACCATTCGCCAATTATTAACAATGACTTCCGGAGTCGATCCTACAATATGGAAACAGGCAATAGAATCACCTGATTCTGTCGAAAAAATTTTAACATCTGCATTGCCAAAAGATCCAAGAAATCAAATGGTTTATAATAATGCTGATTCTCATCTTTTAAGTGCAATACTTGAGAAAGCGACAGAGATGAATCCGCTTACTTTCGCAGAAAAGTATTTATTTCGTCCTTTAAAGATGAACAATTATTCTTGGGATAAAGACTCGTTTGAATTACCTATCGGCGGATATGGCTTGTTTCTCACAGCCGAAGATTTAATGAAATATGCCGTCATGATGTTGCAAAATGGTCAATGGGAAGGAGAACAAGTAGTTTCAGAGTCATGGACTCGTGAAGCATCTAAGCAACATGTTTCTACGGAAAAATGGAAACAATCGTATGGTTACCATTGGTGGGTAAGTGAATCCGTTAATCATCAACCTGAATTTTACTATGCAGCAGGCAGAGGAGGAAAATTTATTTTTATTTGTCCTGAACAACAATTAGCCGTTACTGTTACTGCGAACTTATCAACAAAAGATAGCCTATTACCTTATCAATGGTTTGTGAAATATATTATAAATAAGGATTAGACTATAAATATCTACTAGTATCACTAGAACGAGGAAAATAAAACATATAATTGTTTAGTAAGATTGTTAATTAGAATAGGTTTTATAATCACTTCTTCTTGATTTAACTAATTAAAATATATATACTTTATAAAAGTTAGTATGGTAGTTTTGGAGGGATATTATGAATGCTTTAAGAGGAATTCATCACGTATCAGCACTTACTGCGAATGCGAAAGATAATTTATATTTTTACACGACAATATTAGGGATGAGATTAGTTAAGAAAACAGTTAATCAAGATGATACGAGTGTATACCACCTATTCTATGCGGATGAACGAGGAAACCCGGGGACAGATTTGACTTTTTTTGAGATTCCACATGCCGCAAAAACAAAAGAAGGAACACACAGTATTAGTCAGACATCGTTGAGAGTGCCAAATGATCATTCATTAAACTATTGGATCAATAGGCTCCATGAATATGATGTTGAGCATGGAGAAATAACAACAAATAACGGACGGAAAACTTTAAATTTCCGAGATTTTGAAGGACAGAGGCTTCAGTTTATTTCTGATGAAAATAATATTGGTGTTCCAGGTGGGACTCCTTGGGAGAAAAGTCCGGTTCCAAGAGACAAAGGCATTATCGGTCTTGGTCCCATAAGACTGACCGTTCCAAAACCGACTAAAACACATGCTGTTTTAAAAGATGTATTAGGTTTTACTGAAACCTCCCGATATGAATTAGAAGGAACGGACGTTGTCGTATTTTCTACAGGAGACGGAGGTAATGGCGCAGAAGTACATGTGCAAGCCTCCATAGATTTACCTACGGAACGGCCGGGGCGAGGGAGTGTCCATCATGTTGCTTTTCGAGTAGACAATGAAGAGGAGCTTCGGAAGTGGGTAGAGCATATTCAGTCTCTTGGATTTATAAATTCTGGTTTTGTAGAAAGATATTATTTCCGTTCTTTATATTTTCGTGAATCAAATGGAATACTATTTGAATTAGCGACGGATGGACCTGGATTTGAAGGAGATGAATCTTTTGATACTTTAGGAGAAAACTTAGCGCTACCTCCTTTTTTTGAAGATCAGCGTGAGGAGATAGAGGCTAAATTGAAACCTCTTCACACGAAATAATAGCTTCTTTGTTGAACTTGAAAACATTTTTCTCTTGTGTTTGTCAATGCCATTTCTACTAATAAATTAATTGCTTTCAGATAGATCAAAATAGAGCACAGCAAACTTATTTAGCTAAGTTTGTTTCAACCTGGCTAGTCCGGTAGTTATTCCAACGCACTATCTCGTCTCTATTTCTTCCCTGAAATTCTTTAGAAATGGAGTAAGGCGAGAGTCTAGTGACTTTTGTTGAGTTGGTTGCTATGTGAAAGGAGAATAGTGCGCGGCGAGTGAGAACGTCGTTGATGAAGTACAGGAAATAGGTTACAAACAGCAACTTCGACTCTATCTTAAAAAGACTGTTTAGAAAGACCGCAACAGTCTTTTTAAGATAGAATAGTATTTAAAGTACAAAATGGGTTTCTTTTTTACTATGGTCCTTATGAGAAAATCTTAAATTCAACATTACGCGATTACAATAAATGATATACAGATAATAGTAAAATAGGTTATATTTAATTATGTCAATTCTCTTTTAAAGGAGGGCCTATGGACATTACATCCGTTTTACTAGTGCTTTTATTTGTGTTTAACATTTTATTTGCTGGAGTTATTATATTTATTGAAAGAAAAGATGCTTCTTCTGCATGGGCTTGGGTTCTTATTTTATTTTTTATTCCTGTCTTAGGATTTATAATTTATCTCTTTTTAGGACAAAATTTAACGAGACGACGGTTGTTCGACTGGGAAGGTGTAAAAAAGGTTGGGATTGTAGAGATCATATCCAAACAAATAGAACAAATACAAAACCCATCTTTTACCTTTCACGACACGAACGTTGATCCATACCGTGATTTAATTTATATGCATTTAGTGAATAACGATGCTATATTGACGAAAGATAATAATGTAGAAGTATTTCACGATGGTAGACATAAGTTTGATCAGTTAATAGAAGATATTCGTCAAGCAAAAGATCATATTCACATTCAATATTATATTTTCCGAAATGACACGATTGGCAAACAGTTGATCAATGAAATGACCAAAAAAGCAAAAGAAGGTCTGAATGTTAGAATATTGTACGATGAGTTAGGTTCTAGAAAGCTTCGTCGAAAAGATTTTCTTGAGTTAACGGAAGCTGGTGGAGAAGTAGGTGTATTCTTCCCAGCACGGTTCCCTTTAATTAACATACGTTTAAACTACCGAAACCACCGTAAACTGTGTATTATTGATGGACAGATCGGTTATGTCGGAGGATTTAATGTTGGTGATGAATATATTGGAGAAAGTAAAAAATTCGGATATTGGAGAGATACTCACTTAAAGATAAAGGGAAATGTTGTTGATCCGATGCAAACACGTTTTATCTTAGACTGGAATCAAGCGTCTAAACATCTTTTCATCGAATATGAACCCAGGTATTTCCCGATGAAAACAAATCAAGGAAATGCGACCATACAGCTCGTTTCAAGTGGACCTGATTCTGAGTGGGAACAAATAAAAAATGGTTACATGAAGATGATCATGACAGCAAAGGAATCTATTTATATTCAAACACCTTATTTCATTCCAGACGAAAGTTTATTAGATGCGCTAAGAATAGCATGTTTATCGGGAAAAGATGTTCGAATTATGATACCTAATAAACCAGATCATCCATTTATTTATTGGGCAACTCTCTCTCATATTGGGGGACTTTTAAGCTCAGGTGCAAAAGTGTACATTTATGAAAAAGGATTTATTCATGCCAAATCAATCGTTGTTGATAGAAATATGAACTCCGTAGGAACGGCGAATATTGATAATCGTAGTTTCAAACTTAATTTTGAAGTGAATGCCTTTATCTATGACAAGGAAACATCGGAAACACTCGCACAGGCTTTTGAAAGGGATATTCTTGATTCAACTCGACTAACAGAAGAACTGTATAATAAACGATCCAACTGGATTCGGTTTAAAGAATCTATTTCTAGGTTATTATCGCCAATCTTATAAGTATACCAGCAACAGGTGTTTTCTATAACACCTGTTTTTTTATGCACTTTACAATAATTTATACCGATTTTATACACTGTAAGTATAAATTATTGTATAAAAATAAATGATGTTTCATAAAAATGTTGCATATATATGTACCTGAGAGTATAATAATGAATTAAATCAACTTATAGATGAAAGGTAGATGGTTTTTTTGAAAAAGGTAGCTATTGTAGGTGGCACGGGGTATGGAGCATTGGAGTTAATGAGGTTCATAGAGGGACACTCTCATCTTCAATTAAAACAAATTATCTCCCAATCACAGCATGGTACACAATTAGATGATTTTTACCCACATCTTACAACATTTATAGAAGAACCATTACACACATATGACGTTTCAAACTTAAAAGAAAACATTGATATCGTGTTTTTTGCAACACCAGCAGGGGTTACTAAACAATTAATCTCTTCTTTTTTGGATACTACGATTCAATGCATCGATTTATCAGGTGATTTAAGACTTTCTGATCGGAGTTCTTATAGGAGTTGGTATGGGGAAGAGGCTGCAGCCCAAGCAATATTAGATAGAGCTGTTTATGGATTATCAGAAATATATGGCACTGAAATAAAAGATTCGTTGATTTGCTCCAATCCAGGTTGTTTTTCAACAGCTAGTTTACTAGGCTTAATTCCAGCTGTTCAGAGTGAACTGATCGAAACGGATTCCATTATCATAGATGGAAAAACTGGTGTATCAGGTGCCGGAAGAAAACAGTCATTAATGACTCACTTTTCTGAAACTAATGAAAACGTCAAACCTTATAAAATTGGAAAACACCAACACATACCTGAAATTGAACAATATTTAACGAAGGAAGCAAATTCTTCTGTATTTATTAATATGACGACTCATTTAATTCCAATGACGAGAGGTCTTCTATGCACGATGTATGGTCGCTTAACTTCTACTATTTCACCAGAAGAAGTGCATGAACAATATACGAAATTTTATCAATCACACCCATTTGTGCGAATTAGACCTCTTGGCAGCTTCCCTGCAACAAAAGAGGTATACGGTAGTAACTTTTGTGATATTGCAGTGCATATCGATGCGAGAACAAACCAACTTATTGTGATCTCAGCGATTGACAACCTCGTAAAAGGTGCCGCAGGGCAGGCAATTCAAAATGCAAATATTATGAATAATTGGCCAATCGAAGAAGGCCTAAAACATATCCCTATCTATCCATAAGCGTTAGGCGATAAAACCTATTATGAAAATGAATGGAATGGTAAAGAATCGAAAGGAGTATGTTATATGTTTACACCATCAAAAACAGAGATTCAATTAATAACGGAAGGCCATGTTACAAGTCCAAAAGGGTTTACTGCAGGAGGTATGCATTGTGGTATACGAAAAACTAAATTAGATTTTGGATGGCTTCATTCAGAAATTCCTGCAACAGCAGCAGGTGTATATACGAAGAATACCTTTCAAGCAGCTCCGCTAAAATTAATGAAAAAAAGTATTGCAGTAGATCAAAAGTTGCAAACGGTCGTTGTGAATTCAGGTATTGCTAATTCTTGTACTGGAGAACAAGGGATGACCGATGCGCTAGAAACACAACAAAAAACAGCTGATGAGATGGGTGTGAAAAAACATCATGTAGGAGTTGCTTCTACTGGCGTTATAGGGGTTAACCTTCCAATGGAGAAGATCTCAAGTGGTGTTTCTTCCATGAACATAGAAGAAAATCAGTCTGCCGAGCGTTTCGAACAGGCAATTTTAACGACAGATACGAAAACAAAACATACAGCTGTAAAACTTGAGATAGACGGTAAAACGATTACTATTGGTGGTGCTGCTAAAGGTTCCGGGATGATTCACCCTAATATGGCGACAATGTTAGCCTATGTGACAACGGATGCTGAAGTAGAAGCAGATAGTCTTCAACTTGCATTAAGAACGGTTACGAATCAAACGTTTAATATGATCACCGTAGATGGGGACTGCAGTACAAATGATACTGTATTAGTTTTAGCAAACGGTCTTGCAAAAAATGAACCTTTATCAGAAAAACATCCCCAGTGGTCATTGTTTGTGAATGCGTTGCAAGAAGTTAGTGAAGAGTTAGCGAAACAAATTGCAAGAGATGGAGAAGGAGCAACAAAATTACTCGAAGTAACCGTGAAAGGAGCTCCATCAACCAATTCTGCTCGTCAAGTTAGTAAGGCAGTCATTTCTTCTAATTTAGTTAAATCGGCTGTTTATGGTGCTGACCCCAATTGGGGAAGAATCATCTGCGCTGTTGGTTATAGCGAGCAATATGTTGACCCAGATAAAGTCGCTGTATTCATTGGACCAATTCCTGTTGTAAAAGATGGATTACCTGTCGATTTCGATGAAGATGAAGGGAAAAGGTATTTATCAAATGAACATGTACAACTATTCGTAGACCTTCAAGACGGGGATCATGAGGCAACAGCGTGGGGATGCGACTTGACCTATGATTACGTAAAAATCAATGCATCTTATCGAACGTAAGGAGTGAAATCATGGATATTATTGTTTTTAAACTAGGTGGCAGTATTTTAGCAAAACTTCCAAACTCTTTTTTTGAAACATTAGTTAAGGTGAAACAAGATTATAAATGCCAACCTGTCATCGTACACGGTGGTGGACCTGAAATTACAGAAGCTTTAAATAAATGGAATGTTAAATCAACGTTTGTTAATGGTTTACGAGTGACAACGGCTGACGTATTGCATGTTGCAGAGATGGTATTAAGTGGTTCTTTAAATAAACAGATTGTCGCAAATATACAGCGGGCGGGTGGCTCTGGGATTGGATTAAGTGGAGTGGATGGTTCGTTATTAACGACAAAACCATTGGATTCTAAACTAGGCTTCGTCGGGGAGGTGTCTTCGGTGAATAATAACATGTTAAATATGGTCATTAACCAAGATTCGATTCCAGTTATTTCTCCCATTGGAATCGATGCAGATGGTCAAAAATATAACATCAATGCTGATATGGCAGCAGCCGCAATCGCTATTGCATTAAAAGGAAAACTTGCTTTTATCTCAGACGTACCAGGTGTGATGGAAGAAAAATCCTCTGGCTCTTATGTTTATCCAGAGTTGACCAAATCAAAAATAAAAGAATTGATACAAATTGGGGTTATCACAGGTGGCATGATTCCAAAAGTACAGTCCGCATTAAGTGTCCTTGAAGCAGGGGTCTCCGAAGCCGTAATCTTAAATGGTTGTCAACCTGCAGATGTTACACAATACATCCAAGGAAATCCAGTAGGAACAAAAGTAGTGCATGAGGAGGCATATTATGTCTGAGTTAACAACGACAAATAAAAGCACAATTATGAATACGTACTTAAGACTACCTCTAACATTGTCAAAAGGAAAAGGTAGTTATGTATGGGATCAAAATGATCATATGTATTTGGATTATACATCAGGAATCGCCACGCTGAATTTAGGTCATGTGCCTCCTGAAGTACATGCAAAAGTAACTGAGCAATTAGATAAGCTTTGGCATTGCTCCAATCTTTTTGAAATTCCAGCACAGCAAAACTTAGCAGATGAATTAACATCACTCAGTTGTTTTTCACAAGCTTTCTTTTGTAATAGTGGGGCCGAAGCAAACGAAGCTGCCATTAAACTAGCTAAAAAATACGCAAAAGATCAAGGGAATGAAGAAAGAGTAGAAATTGTTAGTTTTACTGGGTCTTTTCATGGTCGAACTGGAACAACTCTTGCGGCAACTGCTCAAGAAAAAATTCACCAAGGATTTACTCCTATTACACCTGGGTTTCGTTATTTACCATTTAATGATTTTGAATCGCTTGAAAAAATAAATAATGGTAAAACGACTGCGGTAATCCTTGAACTCGTTCAAGGGGAAGGGGGCGTTCGTCCCGCTAACCTCGAATGGGTTCAAGAATTAGCAAATGCTTGTCAAAAAGAAGATATTTTACTCATTATAGATGAAGTACAAACCGGAATGGGACGAACGGGAACACTATTTTCCTATGAACAATATGGTATTGAACCAGATATGATGACGTTGGCCAAAGGATTAGGGTCAGGTTTTCCAGTCGGAGCTTTATTAGCGAAAGATAAATCAGCACTATCTTTTCAACCAGGAACACACGGAAGTACGTTTGGTGGAAATCCTTTAGCAATGACAGCTGCTAAAGCAACGCTTGATACAATTGTCAGCCACCATTTAGTAGATGAAGTGAAAAGATACAGCGAAAAGATTTTCACTAAATTACATGAGTGGAAAAAGGAATTCCCAGCAATCGTTGATGTTCGCGGGAAAGGATTTCTTATCGGGGTTGAATTTGATAAAGAAGTCAAAGGAATAATCGAAGGATTACGTAAAAACCATGTATTAGCCCTTGTAGCTGGACCAAATGTATTAAGAATTCTTCCACCTTTAAATACGACAGAGGAAGAAATTGATCAATTTTTAATGATACTACATGACATACTTGACGAACAGTTAAAGGAGGAATCTTCATGACAAAGGGATATCTTGTTCTAGAAACAGGTGAAATATTTGAAGGAGATTGGATCGGCGCTTTAAAACCAGTTACTGGTGAAGTTGTATTTAATACAAGTATGACTGGATACCAAGAAATGATGACGGATCCTTCTTATGCAGGACAAATTCTCACATTTTGTTATCCTCTTATAGGAAACTATGGATTAAATGATTATGATCAAGAATCGAAGAAAATAGCCGTTTCAGCGGTCATTGTGAATGATTTATGTGAAGAACCTAGTCATTATCAATCATCTCGAACATTCACCGAACAATTAGAAGATGAAGGAATACCTGGATTAAAAAATATTGACACGAGAGAATTAGTTTCTGTTATTCGTCAACACCATACCGTTAGAGGGAAAATCGTAGATGATATGGAAAAAGTTAAGGAATTGAGTTGGATTTCAGAGACAGAAAGAAATCTAATAGATCTTGTATCTGTCAAAGAATCGGTGACCTTTGATAATAATGGACCTCACGTTGTGATGATGGATTTCGGTTATAAGAAGTCTATTTTAGATGCTTTGCTAAATGAAGGGTGTAAAGTGACCATCGTCCCATATGAATCATCGATAACGGATATTCACCAGTTAAATCCTGACGGCATTTTATTAAGTAATGGTCCTGGAGATCCGATGCAAATGAAAGCTCAGTTCTCAAAAATCAAAGTTATTACGGAACAGTATCCAACTCTTGGTATCTGCTTAGGCCATCAATTAATTGCTTTAGCTCATGGCGCTAAAACGAAGAAAATGCCGTTTGGCCATCGCGGAGGAAATCACCCTGTGAAAGATATTATTTCTGGTAAAGTAGCGATCACATCACAAAATCACGGCTATGTTGTCGAAGAAGGATCGATAAATAAAGCAACATTTCAAATCCAATTTCAAAACGTGAATGACGGATCATTAGAAGGAATAAAACATCACTATTTACCGATCCAAACTGTCCAGTTTCATCCTGAAGGACATCCTGGACCAAGTGATACAGCGTATATCTTTAAACAATTTATTCAGCAGGTGGAAGCAGCAGGAGGGGAAGAAATATGTGGAAGTGCGATTCTTTAAAAAAAGTACTCGTTATTGGGTCAGGACCAATTGTGATAGGGCAAGCAGCAGAATTTGACTATGCAGGAACACAAGCTTGTTTAGCATTAAAAGAAGAAGGAATTGAAGTTGTTCTTGTTAATAACAATCCCGCAACGATCATGACAGACGAAATGATCGCTGATCACGTATATATGGAGCCTTTAACAGTTCAGTCTATCGAAAAAATTATCGCAAAGGAAAAGCCAGATGGAATGATCGGAAGTCTCGGAGGCCAAACTGGTTTAAATTTAACGGTAGAACTGTTTGAACATGGCATTTTAGAAAAATATAATGTTCAATTACTAGGGACGTCCGTTCCTTCCATTCAAAAAGGAGAAGATAGAGACCAATTCCGTCAGTTAATGATGGAGTTACATGAACCAATTCCTGAATCTGAAATTGTCGAAACGATGGAAGAAGGAATGACGTTCATCGAACAAATCGGATTTCCTGTCATTATTCGACCAGCCTATACATTAGGAGGAGCTGGAGGCGGATTTGCTTATGATATTGACGAGTTTCAAACGATTTTAAAACAAGGATTAACGCTTAGTCCCATACACCAAGTACTCGTTGAAAAAAGCATTAAAGGTTGGAAAGAAGTAGAATACGAAGTGATGAGAGATGCGAATGATACATGTATCATCGTATGCAACATGGAAAACATGGATCCTGTTGGTGTTCATACGGGTGATTCTATTGTTGTCGCACCTTCACAAACTTTAACAGATCACCAATATCAAATGTTACGAACCTCATCAATCAAAGTGATTCGAGCTCTTGATGTTGTAGGTGGGTGTAATATTCAGTTTGCTTTAAATCCTGAATCAAATGAATATGCGATCATCGAAGTAAATCCGCGGGTAAGTCGTTCTTCTGCACTGGCATCCAAAGCAACAGGTTATCCTATCGCTAGAATCGCTGCAAAATGTTCGATTGGATACCCATTAGATGAAATCATTAATCCGATTACAGGAAATACGTATGCGTCGTTCGAACCTGCGTTAGATTATGTTGTTGTGAAGCTTCCTAGATTTCCATTTGATAAGTTTCCTGAAGCGGATCGAACATTAGGAACACAAATGAAAGCAACCGGCGAAGTGATGGCTATCGACAGAACATTTGAAGGGGCATTGAATAAAGCGATCCGCTCATTGGAATTGAATGTGCATAGCCTTCATTGGCCTAACATGGAGAAAAAATCGTTGCAGGAATTGACGAACTTATTAAAAACTCCGAATGATTTACGAATCTTCGCAATAGCAGAAGCACTTGTCCGTCATATTTCTATCGATATATTGATGGAATGGACAGAAATAGATTACTGGTTTTTAAGAAAAATAGAGCGAATTATTCAATGTGAAGAGCACTTAAAACAAACGAATTGGGCGCAGTTATCAAAAGAAGACTTATTATATTCAAAGAAATTAAATATTAGTGATGAAAGAATTGCGGAACTTTTTGACTTTTTACCGTCATTTTTACGAAATGAATATAAGCGAATGAATATTCAACCTTCATACAAATTAGTGGATACTTGTGCTGGAGAATTTGATGCCATCACACCTTATTATTATTCAACTTGGCACGGAAAAGATGAAGTGAAAGTGCAGAACGACCGTAAAAAAATTCTTGTTCTTGGTTCTGGACCGATTCGAATTGGCCAAGGCGTCGAATTTGATTATTGTTCTGTTCATGCTGCATTAGCTGTGAAAAAAATGGGTTATGAAGCGGTTGTCATCAATAATAATCCAGAAACAGTTAGTACAGATTATTCTATTGCCGATCGTCTCTACTTCGAACCGTTGGCTGCAGAAGATGTATTAGCAGTGATTGAAAAAGAGCAAGTCGAATCAGTATTGATTCAATTTGGTGGTCAGACAGCAATAAATTTAGCGAAAACCTTAGAAGAGGCTGGAGTGAAAATTTTAGGTACAACACCAGACCATATCGATCAAATAGAAGATCGCGAACAGTTTTATTCTCTATTAAATGAGTTAAATATCCCGCATATTGCTGGTGACATGGCTCATTCATCTACTGCTTTAAAAGAACTCGCTTCAACGATAGGATATCCTGTACTTATTCGACCTTCGTATGTGATTGGCGGTCAATCGATGTTTATATGCTATAACGAAAGCGAATTACAGCAATATGCGCATAGAGTGCAAGAAGATACTAATGACCGCTGTTGGCCATTGCTCATCGACCAGTATGTGCCCGGACTTGAGTGTGAAGTGGACGTGATTTGTGATGGAGAAAATATCCTCATCCCAGGTATATTCGAACATTTAGAAAAAGCTGGTGTTCATTCTGGAGATAGTATGACTGTTTTCCCACCTGTTTCCATTTCAGAGGAAATAAAAGAAGTCATTGTGGAGCAAGTAAAACAAATTTCTAAAGCGATACCTATCATAGGGATCATGAATATACAGTTCGTTGTCCATGAGAATGTTGTCCATGTACTTGAAGTTAATCCAAGGTCTTCAAGGACTGTTCCGATCATCAGTAAAGTGACAGGAGTACCGATGATTGAATGGGCTGTGATGGTTCAAAACGGGAGTCATCTGAATGAACTAACACCTGAGACAGGATTAATGAGTGAACCTGATTATTATACAGTTAAAGCTCCGATTTTTTCGGCAACGAAGTTAAAAGGAGTCGACCACGTTCTTGGTCCTGAAATGAAATCAACAGGAGAAATTATCGGAATCGGTTTAACAAAAAATGAAGCAATAAAGAAAATTGCATCCTTTGCTGGATATACAAAGTTAGAAACAGATGAGCCTTTGCAATTGTTTGTATCCGTTTCTGATCGAATGAAACAAGAAAGTGTCTCCGTTATTAAATCACTTTATGATGCTGGAGCAGAGGTCACTGCTACAACAGGAACAGCTCAATTTTTGGAAACGAAAAATATATACGCAAAAACAATGGTGAAAGATAAAAAAGAACTGTTAAGCTATTGGAAAAACTCTCCGCCTCACATGGTTTTAAACATCCCAAACCAAGGTAGAGAGAAGGAGAAAATCGGCTTTTACATTCGCGAACTGTCAGTAAAATACGCCGTTCCTTACTTTACAAGCTTAGAAACGATGAGCGCTGTCATCGGTTGGGTTAATGGTGAGGACATGGAAGATACACCAAGAGCAATTGATGAATTTGTTCATAAGTTATCTCAACAAACAATAGTTAACAAATAAACCATAGGATTAAAAGAGGTGTAAAACAATGGAGAATGTAAAAGAGAAAGATCAAGAGTGGACATTGACAACTGATCATTTATTAACCATATTTGATTTAACAAGTGAGGAAATTGTTCAATTAATCGAAGAAGCTGCGATCATGAAAAAACAATTAAAAGAAGGGGTTCCTCACCCTCATTTACAAGGTAAAACGTTAGGAATGATTTTTGAAAAATCTTCTACAAGAACAAGAGTATCATTTGAAGTAGGAATGATGCAGTTAGGTGGTCATGCGTTATTTTTAAGTTCAAAAGACATTCAATTAGGTCGAGGGGAAACAGTATCTGATACCGCGCAAGTGCTTTCTCGTTATGTAGATGGGTTGATGATTCGTACTTTTGAACATGCAACAATCGAAGAATTTGCAACAAACTCTTCGGTTCCAGTGATAAACGGATTAACCGATTCCCATCATCCAACACAAGTTTTAGCTGACCTTCTAACAATTTATGAAAATAAAGGGACGTTAAAAGGACTAAAAATTGCTTATGTGGGAGATGGAAACAATAATATGACGCACTCTTTATTACAAGGAGCTGCATTAGCAGGAATGCATATGGGTGTATCGAGTCCAAAAGGATACGAACCAGACGAACACATATATAATCGAGCTGTTGAGAAAGCTTCAGAAAATGGAACAACCATTTCCTTTCATTATGATCCAGAATCAGCAGTGAAGGATGCAGATGTTGTTGTCACAGATGTTTGGGCAAGTATGGGGCAAGAAGAAGAGCAGGAAAAACGCAAAGAACATTTTAAACCTTATCAAATTAATAAACAATTAGTTTCTTATGCAAAAAGTGATTTTATCTTTTTACACTGCCTTCCCGTGCATCGAGGTGAAGAAGTAACGGCTGAAATCATTGATGGACAGCACTCTGTTGTATTTGACGAAGCAGAAAATCGCCTCCATGCCCAAAAAGCATTATTAAAAAAAATCATGAAAAGTTAGTTTTTTTTGTAGACAAATGCATAAAGATACGTTAGGATAGATAAAAATACTACTTCAAGGAGAGATTTAAAAATGAGTAAAGGTAAAGTTGTTTTAGCTTATTCAGGAGGTTTAGATACTTCCGTTTCTATTAAATGGTTGCAAGATAAAGGGTACGATGTTATTGCTTTAGGTCTTGAGATCGGTGAAGGAAAAGACTTAGAAGCAATAAAAGAAAAAGCTCTAGAAGTGGGTGCTGATAAAGCAGTTATAATTGATGCAAAAGAATTACTAGCAGAGGAGTATTTACTTCCTGCACTAAAGGCAAACTGCATGTATGAAGGAAAATATCCGTTATCATCTGCTTTATCTCGACCGCTCATTTCCAAGCTGTTAGTAGAAGTTGCTGAACAAGAAGGAGCCGTTGCTGTGGCTCATGGTTGTACGGGAAAAGGGAATGACCAAGTTCGATTCGAAGTATCGATTCAAGCATTGAACCCTGACCTAGAAGTGATTGCCCCTGTTCGCGAATGGGGAATGAATAGAGAAGAAGAAATTGAATATGCAAAGCAAAAAAACATTCCAGTTCCAGTCAATCTTGAAAAACCTTATTCTATTGATGCAAATATTTGGGGAAGAGCTTGTGAAGCAGGAGTGCTTGAAGATACATGGAAAGAAGCACCGGAAGAAGCTTTTGATTGGACCGCATCGATTGCTGATGCACCAGATGAACCAGAATATGTGGAGATTGAATTTAAAGAAGGAAAACCAGTTGCATTAAACGGTCAACCTGAATCGTTGGTTAAAATTATTCAAAAACTTAATAAAATTGGTGGAAAACACGGTGTTGGTCGAATTGACCACATTGAAAACAGATTAGTTGGAATCAAAGCAAGAGAAGTATATGAAAATCCAGGAGCTCTTATCTTAATTAATGCACACAAAGAAATGGAATTTTTAACATTACCAAAAGAAGTCACACAATACAAAACGCAAATCGATCAAAAAATGACGCAACTTGTGTACGATGGATTATGGTACTCACCGTTGAAAAATGCTCTTGAAGCGTTTATTGATGACACGCAAGAAAAAGTTAACGGGAAAGTTCAAGTGAAGCTTTGGAAAGGCACACACATGGTTGTAGCGAGATATTCTGATAACAGCCTTTACAATGAAGAACTAGCAACGTATTCTAAAGGAGACGCATTTGATCACAATGCTGCTGTAGGTTTCATTAAACTATGGGGTCTTTCTACCAAAACGTATTCTCAAGTCAATAAAAAGAAAAAACCTGAATTAGTGAATAACCAACAAAAATAATAAAAAGTTTATCCTTCACCGCTGGCATATCATTGTGATATACCAGCGGTGATTACCATTAGATAGTGTATAAAAATTAAGTGAAATTCCAAAAATATAACCAGTTCATATATAGGAGGGAACAATCATGTCAAAGCTTTGGGGTGGTAGATTTACAAAAGATACGAATAAACTTGTTGAACAGGAAACTGCTTCGATTTCGTTTGATCAAAAACTTGCGAACGAAGACATTCAAGGGAGTATTGCCCATGTAAAAATGCTTTCTACAACTGGTACAGTATCCGAAGAAGAAGCCTTAACAATTATTGATGGACTTAAAAGTGTTCAAAAAAAGCTCGAACAAGGAGCTTTGACATACTCTATTGAGCATGAAGATATACATATGAATATTGAAAAGTTTCTCATAGATGAAATCGGGCCTCTAGGGGGGAAACTTCATACGGGGCGGAGTCGTAATGACCAAGTTGCTACTGATATGCATTTGTATTTGAAAAAGCATACAGAAGAAATCATTGAGTTGGTACACGCAACACAATCCGCTATTTTAAAGATCTCATCTGATCACGTAGATACAATTTTGCCTGGTTATACTCACTTGCAGCGAGCGCAACCAATTTCATTTGCACATCATTTGTTAGCTTATTTTTGGATGTTGCAACGAGACAAAGAAAGGTTCATAGACAGCTTGAAAAGAACAAGTGGATCGCCTTTAGGTGCAGGTGCTTTAGCTGGGACAACGTTTCCGATTAACCGACATCAAGTTGCTGATGAATTAGGTTTCGACTATGTGTATCCAAATAGCATGGATGCTGTTAGTGATCGAGATTTCATCTTAGAGTTTATGTCCGCTGCATCGATTATGATGATGCATATTTCACGGCTATCGGAAGAATTAGTCATTTGGAGTAGCCAAGAGTTTCAATTTATTGAATTAGACGATTCCTTTTGCACAGGTTCTAGTATCATGCCTCAAAAGAAAAATCCAGATGTACCTGAGCTATTGCGTGCCAAAACCGGGCGTGTTTACGGAAATTTAATTGGCTTATTAACTGTATTGAAAGGTTTGCCACTTGCTTATAACAAAGATATGCAGGAAGACAAAGAAGGTATGTTCGACACGGTAGAAACGTTAGAAGCTTCACTCATGATGTTAGCGCCTATGATTGAAACAATGAATGTAAAAAAAGAGAACATGAAACAAGCGGTATCTGAAGATTACTCGAATGCAACAGACATTGCAGATTATCTTGTTACAAAAGGAGTTCCGTTTCGACAATCACATGAAATTATCGGTAAAATCGTCTTGTACGGAATTGATAATGGGAAGTACTTACTCGATTTATCCATAGAAGAGTACAAAAAGTTCAGTGACTTTTTTGAAGAAGATATATACGACGTTTTAGCGCCTGAACAAGTGGTAGCTAATCGTCGAAGTTATGGTGGAACGTCCCAAGATCAAGTAAGAGAGCAGCTTAAGTTAGCAAAGAAAACATTGTCATCTTAACTCCCAAACTTTATAACGAGTAAAGCGAAGAGCGGGACGTTGAGAGTTATAACGTCCCGCTTTCTGTTTTTGCATCAAATCAACGATTTGTTATTCGAGTATTGTGTCGTATTTCTTAACAATTCTAAAATTGTATCACGATTGTTCTTGTTTATGATACAATAAATAGCATTAACGCGTTAAAGTGAGTGATGAAATCATGAGCGATTCTTTTATACGAATCATGACCCTTCAATCTCGACTGAAATCTTTGGATGAAGAAGAATTATCGGAGTTACGAGGTCTATTAGCAAAAAATCCCTGTATGTGCCAATCTTCTACCGATTGCAGAGGTATTTGCGCTGTAGAACGAAGAGTTTCTTTCGAAGTGAAACGACGGACGATAACATGAACCTGTATAGCGCTGGAGTAGCTTTATTCCAAGCGTTTTTCTATTAACTAAGTTAAAGCAAGTGTATAATCAACATTACACGATTACTGGAATTTTTCTATTAAGAAAAGGAGTGAACACAATGATTGATGTTCAATTAGAAGTAAAAGAGAATCCTAATAAAAAACCTAAACCAGACCCAGAAAACCTTCAGTTCGGTAAGATGTTTACTGATCATATGTTTACAATGGAATATTCGAGAGATAAGGGGTGGTTTCAACCGCAAATTGTTCCTTACGAGCCAATTACTCTTGAACCTGCGGCAATGATTTTCCACTATGGTCAATCAGTATTTGAAGGCTTAAAAGCTTATTTGACCGAAGATGGTGACGTTCAATTGTTTAGACCGGAAGAAAATTTAAAACGACTGAATCGATCGAATGCTCGACTAAGTATTCCGCCCGTTAGTGAAGAGCTCATGTTAAATTATTTGAAACAATTAATTACTGTGGAAAAAGACTGGGTTCCATCAGCGGAAGGAACGTCTTTATACATTCGTCCGTTTATTATTGCAACAGAACCTAGTTTATCGGTAGCACCTTCTAAAAGTTATAAACTGATGGTCATTTTATCACCGGTTGGCTCTTATTATCCAGAAGGTATACACCCAGTGAGCATTCAAGTAGAAGATCACTTCACTAGAGCAGTTCGAGGTGGAACAGGAACTGCAAAAACAGGAGGGAACTACTCAGCTGGATACAATGCACAAGAGTCTGCAGCGAATCAAGGGCATGCTCAAGTCATGTGGCTTGATGGGGTAGAGAAAAAATATATTGAAGAAGTTGGAAGCATGAATGTATTTTTCAAAATTAATGGTCAGGTAGTTACTCCAGAACTGAATGATAGTATTTTAGAAGGTGTAACGAGGAAGTCGATCATTGAACTATTGAAAGAATGGAAATTTGACGTTGTCGAACGAAAAATCTCCATGAATGAATTATACCAAGCGTATGAAAGTGGTCATCTAGAAGAAGCGTTTGGTGCCGGAACTGCCGCTGTCGTATCACCAATTGGTGAATTAAGCTCTGGTGATCAATCGATGATCATCAATGGTAGACAAACGGGTGAATTAACCAAATCTCTCTATTCAACCATTACAGGTATTCAAACAGGGAAACTTCCTGACCCATTTGGTTGGACAGAAAAAGTAGAATAAGCACCAAAGGCTGTCTCAAGCATCATTTTTGAGACAGCCTTTTTATACTTTAAGATAGTTTAACTCCATTAAATGGTTAAAGTATCACAAAACGAAGGCTTTCGCCAGCACTTGGCGATAAGCCAAGTTTTTCTAATTTTATTTCACATAACTTCGCACCATATTCTAAAAGGCAATATTTCAGCCTTATTATTTAGTTTTGTTTCCTTTTTAAATACATGTTTAAAAATTGAACTGCAATAAATGTAGTAACAAATGATACGACTCCTAAAAATAAAGGAAAAGTTTCAAACAATAACTGACCGAGAACTATGTTCATTGCACTAGCACTAAAGGCGATAGCTAATCCAAAGAAAATAGGATAAGGAATGGGTTTTAATTGCATCGTTTCATCCTCCAATATATGATGGTAGTAATCCTATTTCTGTCAATATTTCTTTCGCGCAATGTTCATTGTAACATAAGGAATATATATCAAATCTTTTACGTCCTACTTTAGGAGATGGCATGATGCTAAAACGTTTCTTACTTTTTTTATATACAAGAGTAGGCTTGAAAATTTGGGTTTTGTCTTTCTTAATATTTGTCCTATTTCTTGCTTTTGTACTTCCCGGAGTCGCAGAACAAACAAAAGAAGTCACTGGAACTTCTGAGTCCCCAGACGGATCTTATTTATACACGGCAGAAGACCTCTATCGTATTGCTGGTGAATATGGAGAAGAAGGCCGGACCTATTATATAACGTCTCGTTTTACTTTTGACGTTGTATGGCCGCTCGTATACTTATTCTTCTTAGCGTCATCTCTCACCGTTGTGTTTAAAAAATGGATGTCAGTCAAGGCACTTACATTTGTACCTTTGTTACCATTTGCAGGTGTTTTATTCGACTTTTTAGAAAACACTTCCGCTGCTTTTGTCATGTGGCGCTATCCTTTAGAAACACCATTTATTGCTCAATTAGCACCAGTTTTCACTTTTTTTAAATGGAACTTTATTTATGTCAGTTTTATTTGTATCGTAGTTGGCCTAGCTTATCGTTTGTTTTCCATTACACGGGAAAAAATGAAAATAACGAAATAGGTTGATTCATTTATATATTAAGAGCCGTGACGATTTAATTCGTTACGGCTTTTGATCGTTCTTATCTTTTAAAGTTAAACGGTTATTATCCATTGAAATCGTTAAGCGATGACTATGTGATTTAGCAGATTCATCAATATAAAAGGCTATATTGCTATGGTATTCAAAATTTTCAGCATGAGGTAACTCATCCAGAGTTAACCGAAAGTCTGACGTTCCTCATCTTTTTTTAGCTTTGTAGCCAATAACAACGGTATGTTTTGATTGTTTATCCATTAATTGCTGTAAAAAAGCCAATGCTTCTTGCGTTACTTCCATGATTAAACCTCCTTAGACTACTCTTTCTACAATCATACATCGTGAAACAGAAAAGAAAAAGTGTGAATAATAATGAAAAAACTTATAAAAACATATAATTCATTGATTTAATTGCATTTTATACTTATAATAAAAGAAGAGGAAGGGGGCTTTCTTGATGAACCAAGAAGAACGGATGGAAGCAATCGTTCAATTTTTAATCGATCAACCATCGATCAGAATTGAAGATATTTGTGAGATGTTTCAAGTATCTAAAGATACAGCAAGAAGAGACCTTATTCGGTTAGAAGAGAATGACCAAATTATTCGAACACGCGGAGGGGCGACGAGGTCTCAACTCGTTCGAGATATTCAAAGTTACCACGTGCGGTTAGATAATTTAACAGACAATCATAAACGAATTGGTCAAGTTGCAGCTTCGATGATCCAGACAGGCGATCGAATCATTCTTGATGCTTCTACAACTGTTCAAACGTGTGCTGCTGCTATGCAACATAAAGAGTGTGCAGTGGTTACGAATTCGATTCATCAAGCAGACCTGCTTGCGTCTTATTCCTCTGTTAGTATTCAACTGATTGGTGGAAATCTTCATAAGAGCCATCGTTATATGTACGGAACAGAGTCTTGTCAAAGCATAGCTCGATTTTTTGTAGATAAAGCATTTCTAGGAGTCGTTGGCATATCTGAAAATGGATTGACAGTAGCTCATGATGAAGATGCCTCTTTGAAAAAACAAATGATCAAGCAGGCAGATGAAACTTACGTATTAGCTGATCACACGAAATTTGGCAAAAATGATTTCGTGAAAATTGCTGAATTTCATGAAATTGATTATATCATTACTGATGAAAAGGTAGATAAGCATTTGTTAACTGTTATGAATGAACAAGGCGTTGAAGTGATTGTTATTTCATGAGTAATACTCGATTGTGATTGCGTGACTGTTCGGCAGGCGATAAAAAACAATCGATTATTAAATAATAAACCGCTCTAGTTTTTTAGGGCGGTTTTCCTTAATTTTTAAGTGTTTCTAATCAACATCATTCCGTTCTTATGGTACGATAATACAATAAGTAAAGGATAGAGGAGTTACTTCCATGAACGAAATTTGCATCATTCCTTGTGGTAATAAAAAAATATGGAGCAAACAACCCAACCGACAAGAAGTTCGTGCGGAAGAGGCGTATATTGGAACATTTCATCGTTTGTGCAAAACCTACGCTAAACACTTCTTCGATGATTTTGTTATTTTATCTGCTAAGCATGGGTTTTTGCATCCAGATGATTTTGTTGATGGTCCTTACGACGTTAGTTTTTCAATGAAAACAAACGAAGTCATCACCAATGACGAGTTAATAAGACAAGTAAGAAATAAAGGGCTAGACTCTTATGATAGATTTGTAGTATTAACTGGGAAAAAATACGTGCCTATTCTTGATCATACGTTACAGAAAGAAGCAGAATTGATTTTTCCGCTTCTTACGTCTAGTGGGATAGGTATTATGCAAAGAGAACTGAAACAAGCCGTTCATTTCGATACACCTCTTCGTAGTAATCCAATCATGAGGAGGCCGATTACGTGACAATTATTTCATCGATGGCACCTGTCATTGGTCCAGAAGCCAACGTACTGATTTTAGGGTCAATGCCTGGAATTAAATCACTTGAAAAACAACAGTATTACGGCAATCCAAGAAACCATTTTTGGTCTATTATTAGTGAATTATTGAATACAGATATCACAACATGGGATTATGAACAGAAATGTTCCTTCCTTATTGAAAACAAGATTGCCCTATGGGATGTGTTGGCGTCTTGCGAACGAAAAGGTAGCCTTGATTCAGCTATTCGTCAAGAAGAGATGAATGATTTAAATTCGCTTATTCAAGATTTTCCGACGATAAAGTGGATTGGATTAAATGGCACCAAAGCGTATCAATCTTTCCAAAAATATAGGAAGACAAAAGAATTTCCTGCCATGCCTTATACGAAATTACCTTCTTCCAGTCCGGTACCAGGGAAAAATGTAAAAACCTTTGAGGAGAAAGTTATTTCATGGCATGTGGTCCATCACTATTTAAATCTGACAGGAGAGAAGTAAATATGAATGATCAGACATTATTACTAATAGACGGATTTAATTTATTAAGCAGAGGGTATTTCGCAACAGCATATGGTAAAAGTGACGAACAACTTTCAAAAAACGAAAAAGGTCAATATATTAACGCAACTCGTGTGTTTTTTCAAAAATTATTTCAACTAACTCGAAATTATGATGTCACTCATATATCAGTAGCATGGGATGGAAAAAGAGAAGATACGACGAGGAACCAAAATTATTCATTTTATAAAGCACAACGAAATGACCTTCCAAAACCGTTGATAGAGCAATATCACTTAACGGTAGAACTTCTTGATAAATTAGACGTCCATCAAATTGCCGTTCCTGGATTTGAAGCTGATGATATTATCGGTGCTTTCTCTACTTCATGGCACGAAAATGAAACAGGGCAAACGTATATCTATAGTAATGACAGGGATTTATTTCAACTGTTAAATGCAACAACTTCTCAAGTGTTATCTAAGAAAAAACAAGAGATCGTTTATTCATCTGATAGTTTTCAAAAAGAATTTGATATTCATCCTTCTCAATGGGTTGATGTAAAAGCGCTTTTAGGTGATTCTAGTGATAATATTCCTGGATGTCCGGGTGTTGGTGAAAAATCTGCGTTGCCTTTGATTCGTCAATACGGAAATCTTAAACAAGTGTTTAAAAATATTGAGGAACTAGACCCAGCCTTTAATCGATATAAGAAAAAGCTTCGCGAAGGCGAAGAGTCTACATGGATTAGTAGAGAATTATCGGAAATTATCACGGACATAGATGAAGTATCTGCAACAGATACGAATGCGTTGAAAATTAGTTGGGAAGAAGAGTTCGTTTTACGAGAAATGAATGAAAACGGTATTCGGGTCAAGTTCAGATAAACGATGCATGTCGTTAGAAGATTGATATGTTTAAACTCATTGATATGAGAGGATGAAAGACTATGTTTTCATGGTTTAAACGAAAAAGTTGTGATTTATGCAAAGGGAAATTAACGAGTCCAACGAAATATTTAAACGAACGTGACGAAGAAATAAGTGTTTGTTTTCAATGTGTTCCACAAGCAGAAAGAAAAGCGTTACGGAGAAAATGATCAAGAGGAGGGACCTATATGAAACTTGTTTCCATTTGTCCAAGTAATACAGAGTTAGCCGTTTATGCGGGGTTAGGTGACTATTTAATTGGCGTGGATGATTACTCAGACTGGCCAGAGAATACGTTAAAAGGTTTACCACGATTAGGTCCGGACTTGTCTATAGATATAAACAAGGTAGCAGCCTTGAAACCTGACCTTGTTTTGGCATCGCAAACAGTACCTGGTATGGAAAAAAATATTGAAGGTTTAAAGGAGCAAGGAATCCCTTATGTTATCGTTCCAAACCCAAAAACTTTCTCAGATATTGGCAAACAATTGCTTTGGCTTGGAGAAGAAACAGGAAAACGAGAAACTGGTTTAGTTGCGCACGATCGTTTTTATTATTGGCTTGAAAAATATAAGAAATTAAGTGAACAAGTGACTGAGCACAAAACAGTCTATTGGGAGTGGTGGGGAAAACCTGTTTTCACGCCTGGTAAGCAAAATTGGCTTACAGAAATGACAGAACTAGCTGGAGGAAAGAACATTTTTTCTGATTATGAGCAAGCGAGCGTTAAAACAGATTGGGAAGATGTGTATAACCGAGACCCTGATGTGATTGGCGTCATATGGGTTGGTGTACATAAAGAAAAAGTAAAACCTAAAGTGATCAAAAAACGCCCTCAGTGGGAAGAGATGAGAGCGATCGTTAATGGTGAACTACATATTTTAGATGAACCATATTTTTGCCGTCCTTCGCCTCGACTGTTAATTGGATTGATGCAAATTGCAGCTATTTTACACCCGAACATATATCCTGCATACTCTGAAGGCTTTGATCCAATGGAAGTGGAATAAGTCTGAAACCTCCTTTTCTCCATGGACGTATATACAAATACAGGAAAAATAAGGAGGAGGTTAGTTATGTTGTATCTATTTCTAACTTTAGCTACGTTTGTTTTGTCTATCTTTTTGTTAAATTTGTATTTTGGATATGGCAAAAATAAAATTAGTCTCACGTTAAACGACCATTATAAGAATTACTCTGACCACATAAAGGCAACTGAAAAAGAGTTACAAAATCAAGGTAGAGATGCAGAATATTTGGGCAAGGGCAGATTTGTTGTGGATGGGGAAGTTTATTTATTCTCATCACCAACGATACCGATTTTTCCTCCCGCATTTATGCAGAGGACCGTATTAATCAAAAAAAAGTAACAAAATCAGTCTAGAAATCGTTCTTTTTGTTCTGGTGTTGGTAGCATGCATTCTTGTTTTTTCCCAAACCAGTCATATCGATGTTTTGCAATCCATTGATAGATCGTGTTACGTATAAACGGAGGGACGATTAAAAAAATAGCAAACAGCTTCCAGCCGCCTTTTAATTTCGATGAAATTCGAAGGGCGGCTGTTGATTTGTCATAAACACGTCCACCTTCTGTAATTAGCACAACACTATCTACGTCTTTTGAAGTGTTATGTTTTAAGAGCAATTCTTCTGCAACATTACTTTGTAATGATACAAACATGAATCTTCTGTTAGGATCTCTTTTCATAATAAATTGCACACTAGCCGAACACATGTTGCAGACGCCATCAAAAAGTATTATATCACTCATCTACCATTTCTCCTTTATGGACACGCGATTTTAGTATATTATTACATTTGGAGTGAGGTATCGTTCGGTATCGTCTATTATTTTCACGAAATATTTTATCGTTTTCCGACAGAAGACTCCCTCTTCCATCGCGAGAAGGGCTTTTAGCCCAGCGGTATGGGGGAGATGAATGGCGATTGGCGATAGCCAACAGACTCACCTTATGATATAATAAGAACAAACGTTCCTGTGAATGAGGTGTTGTCATGGTAGTAAAAAAAGCGTTCAAATTTCGTCTTTTTCCTAACCAAAAACAGGTCGATCTCATTCATAAAACGCTCGGTTGTTCTAGATTTGTTTTCAATTTCTTCCTCGGTAAGCAGAAGCAAAAAGACGCATACTGGTACATCGTCGAAGACATGGTGCAAAACGGTCAGCTACCTTCAAATAACTGGAAAGGAGAGTTTTTCAACAAATACGATTCGATGAAGGCGGTTCGCCCGTTAAAAGAGCAGTATCCTTTCTTAAAAGAAGTGGATAGTATTTCCCTGCAAAAGTCGGTTGAAAACCTCGCTGATTCTTACCAACGGTATTATAAAAAACAAACCAAAGCCCCTACATTTAAAAGTAAAAAGAACAAGGTACAGTCCTATATCACAAAGCAAACCAATGGAAATATCGCTGTTTCAAGTAAACACATCAAGTTGCCGAAGCTTGGTCTTGTTCGGTTTGCTAAAAGTCGTGACGTGGACGGGCGAATCATCAATGCAACCATACGACGCAACCCAAGTGGTAAGTACTTTGTGTCGATCTTAGCTGAAACAGAAGTCGTTGACATGCCGAAGACAAACGCCAGTACGGGCGTTGACTTAGGACTAAAAGACTTCGCTATCCTTGCAGATGGAACAAGATACAAAAACAATCGTTATTTCAAGTCGTTAGAACAAAAATTAGTAAAGGCTCAACAAGTTCTATCAAGGCGAGTCATCGGTTCTAGCAACTGGAATAAGCAACGAATCAAGGTCGCTCGAATACACGAAAAGATCGAAAACAAGCGGACAGATTTCTTGCATAAAACTTCGACGGATATTATCAAAAATCACGATATTATCGGAATGGAGAGTCTGCAAGTATCGAACATGATGAAAAATAAGAAAACAGCTAAATCCATCGCTGACGTATCTTGGTTCCAATTCAAGACCATGTTGAAATATAAAGCGAAATGGTACGGGAAGACGGTGGTGGAAGTGAGCAAAACCTTCCCTAGCTCCCAACGTTGTTCCAGTTGCGGCTATAAAAACAAAGACGTGAAAGATCTGAATTTGCGTGAGTGGACGTGTGTTTGTGGCATGCATCACGACCGCGATAGGAACGCAGGATTAAATCTCAAAAATGAAGCTATAAGGCTTCTAACCGTCGGTGCGACGGGGATAGCCTAATCAAAACTTTCGGTTACGAAGGTGTTCTTAGGAATCCCCCACTTCAAATAGCACGTAAGAGCAATGAAGTGGCGGGTAGTTCAATACTTAAATCATGTATTCACCTTTTACTACCTTACATCAACTATGATACAGGAAAGGGAGTTATAATTCACTTCGTACAGATCACCACAGATATGTGAGGAGGAAATGATATGGAAAGGGTAATGGTTGTAGGGGTTTCTGCGGGAGTTGGAAAATCAACTTTTGCGAAACGATTAAGTAAAAAGCTATCTATCCCGGTATATCACCTAGATCGTTATTATTGGGAACCAGGATGGAGGGAAACTTCCTATGAAACGTTTTGTAATAAACAAGAAGCACTCGTCAAAAAAAATAAATGGATTATTGAAGGAAATTACGGATCCACGTTTGATTTGAGAGCACAAGAAGCAGATACAATCATATATCTAGAACTACCGTTAAGAATTTGTTTGTACCGTGTACTGAAAAGATGGATCATGAATATTGGTAACAACCGAGACGACATGGGGCAGGGATGTCCTGAAAAAATGGATTGGGAATTCCTGAAATTTATAATCACAACGTTTCATCAACGAAAACAAAAAATGTCTGATAGATTAATAGCATTTGAAAAATCAGGAGCAGATAAAAATACATATAAATTAATAAATAATAAAGAAATTTCAGACTTTTTGAACAAAGATTGAATTCGTATAAGAGAGAGTAATATTGGCTTCACTCATGGACGTATAACGATCAAAACGATCTTTTTATGACTTGTAGGTGATCAACTGTAGTTTGTTTAAATTTCACTATATAGAATGACACACAGAAGTTGCTCGAAAAATAGCAGCTTCTTTTTTACGCGCGAACTCTAAGAATACAAAATACTCATTTTGTATTCTTGTTTGCAAAAATAGAATATGAAAAATGGCAATTAAGCCATATATACCAATAGATACAGAAGTTTTGACAGGTGAAAAATTGAATCGATAAAATAGCGAAATAAGAATACTAAATGAGTGTCATTGTATGTTAAAATAATTAATAGAGAGAAATAGTAGAGGAGAGAAAAATATGAACACGGCCAGTGAATCGAATAAAAAAAATTACGCCGACTATATTCGACTGACGGAAAAAGAGTTTCAGAAATTGACGGAGAGATTAGGGGCACATCAAACGAAACATCGAATGAAACGATTGAATGATATGAAACTGAAAGGGAAGCGTCCATTTAAAATGAAATCAGATTTTCAAGCTTTGCTTGCCATGACACCAAGAATGGTCGAACCTATTCGTGAAAAGCGAACAATTGAAACGATGAAACAAATATTACGCAATCGATCTTATCGGGATTACTTTATGTTTATACTCGGTTTAAACACAGGTCTTCGTGTAGGAGATATTTTGCCACTAAAAGTAGGGGACGTGCGAGGGAAACGATACATTAATATTATCGAAGAGAAAACAAACAAACCGAAACGATTTCCATTAAATCGTGACATTCGAGAGTATACTACAGATTATACAATTGGTATGAGTGATGATGAATACTTGTTTGCTTCACGAATGACAAAGCAACCTATTCAACGAGATAGAGCTTACAAAATATTAAAAGATGCAGCAGAAGAGGCAGGAGCAGAGTATGTTGGTACACACACGATGCGGAAAACATTCGGTTATCATTTTTATAAAAAATATAAAGATGCCTCGATGCTTCAGAAAATATTTAACCACTCCTCACAAAGCGTCACGTTGAAATATATCGGAATCTCACAAGAAGAAATCGATGATGCCATTGATGATTTTAGCTTATAAAAAATGAATGACTATTTTAACATCAAAAAACTCAGTTCACTAATTGAACTGAGTTTTTTGATGCACATGTGACTAATCTACGTTTTATATATTCGGTTAAAATACCACTTTAGTGATACTGGGACAAAAACAATAATTAAGATAATCCTAGTTAGTTGAAGGGACGTCACAACAGCAGGGTCTGCATTAACAATGGATGCCGTTAAAACCATTTCAACTAGTCCACCTGGAGCAGTGCTAAGCAGGGCCGTTGGTAAATCCATGGATGTTAGGGAATAGAGGATGTAACCAAATCCAAAAGAAATAAAAATTAATAAAAAGGCTAAACCAGCATAAATAAGCCCAAACTTACCGGCAAATTTGACATCTTTTAAAGAGATACTCTTTCCTAAGGATGTCCCAACGCATAGCTGAGCTGCAAGAAAGAGACTATTAGGAATAGAGGGAATGGTAACAGGTCCTATATTTAAACCCGCAGTGATGGCTAACGGGATGATCATGATCCCTGCAGGTAATAAGTTTTGAAATCGCACTCCTAACACAATGGGAATGACAAGCCAGAGAACGTTGAAAGAGAAAAACGTAGCACTAGTTTCAACTAACAGTTCCATTGTTTGACCGTTCTCACTAGAAAACACGTATAAGATGATAAAAGGTACTGTAAACAAAACAACAATGAGACGAATTGTTTGAAAGACCATCACATAAGCTGCATTCGCTTGAAGGGATTCACTAGCAATAACCATTTCGGTTAATCCACCAGGGATCGATCCAAATACACTTGTGATTTCATCCACTCGAATAAATTTTGAAACGAATAAACTGTTTATAATACTGATTATAATCAGTAGGAAGGTGAGAATAACATATGGGATAAGATAAGGACCAATGGCTTGAATCGTTGCCATAGTAAAATAGAGGCCAAACGACATACCTAATACGATTAAACCTGCATTTTTTAAATAGCTTGGCCATAACAACCTTCTATTTGTAAGTCCATTCCATAACATAACCGAAGTTAACGGACCAAGCATCCAGGGAAGAGGGAGGTTTAATATAAAAAAGATAACTCCTCCTAGAATTGAAAACGCCAACGTCTCAATAAATGGTTTAACTTCTTTCATAGATGAGGTCAACTCCAAAAAAACAGCTAGCTGCAAAGCAGCCAGCTGAAATCTTCTTATTCATCATCTTCTACAAGTTCATAAGCGCCTTCTTCATTGTGTGTTTCTTTTCCTGTGATCGGTGGGTTAAATACACAAACCATTCTCATATCTGATCCTGGATATGCACGAAGAAGATGCTCGTCATTTTTATCTAATGCATAAATCTCGTTAGCAGAGATCTTGTGAATTTTATTATCTGCAAGCGTTTCAACTTCGCCTTCTCCTTCAATGCAGTACACGGCTTCTAAATGATTCTGATACCAAATGTGCGTTTCCGTACCCGCTTTGATCACTGTATCATGAACAGAATAACCCATGTTATCTTTTTTCAATAGTAGGCGACGACTGGTCCAGTTTTCACCTTTCACTTCTTGATCTGATCCAATGATATCTTTTAGTTTAACTACTTTCATGTTTGTTAGTCCTCCTTAGATGTAATCCCTGTTTAGTTTGCTACTGTGTCTTTTTCAAGATTCATGGTTTTTACAGTTTCTTTAATGCTTTGCTCAATAATTTCAAATCCTCTTTCTAAACCTTCCTCATCAATATTAATAGGAGGGAATAGTTTAAATACTTGGTCATGTCCACCAGCAGTTTCCATGATTAATCCACGACGGAACGCTTCTTCAGCAACTTTTTCGCTGAATCCATCCACATCAGAAGATATCCCTTGCATGAAACCTCTGCCTTTGAGGTGACCTTTCATTTCAGGATTTTCTTTTATCATTTTATCAAGAAACGTTGTGATTTGATCAGATTTCTTTTGAATACTCTTTTCAAACGCTGGATCTTCCCAATACGTTAGTGCTTCCGTTGCAGTAATAAACGCGTGATTGTTTCCACGGAATGTTCCATTATGCTCACCAGGTTTGAAAGAATCAAGTTCTGGTCTAATTAACGTTAGCGCTAATGGTAGTCCATATCCACCAATCGATTTAGAAAGACAGACAATGTCAGGTTTAATACCAGCTGGTTCAAATGAGAAGAATGTGCCTGTTCGACCAACACCTGCTTGCACATCATCAATGATTAGCATGATGCCCCAACGTTTACAAATGTCATCAACTCTTTTGATCCATTCAAATCTTGCTGCATTAATACCGCCTTCACCTTGGACTGTCTCGAGAATGATCGCAGCAGGTATCGATACGCCACTACCATTGTCTTCTAAAAATCGCTCGAGATACTCCAGAGTGTCGAGATCTTCACTGACAAAGTTATCATAAGGCATAGTAACAGTATTTTGTAATGGTATTCCTGCGCCGCTTCTCTTCATAGAGTTTCCTGTAACAGAAAGGGCCCCAATTGTCATTCCGTGGAATCCATTCGTAAAACTAATAATATCTGTTCTACCTGTAACTTTTCTTGCTAATTTCAGTGCACTCTCAACGGTATTTGTTCCAGTTGGACCTGGGAACATAATTCTATAATCAAGATCTCTTGGTTTCAAGATCACATCATTAAATTTTTCTAAAAAGTTAACTTTTGCTTCTGTTGCCATATCCAATGAATGAGTAATTCCATCATCCAAAATATACTCTACAAGTTTTTTCTTCATATTTGGTTCGTTATGACCATAGTTAAGAGCTCCTGCTCCTGAGAAGAAGTCTACATATTCTTTCCCTTGCTCATCCCACATTTTGTACCCACGTGCTTTTGTAAAGACAGTAGGAAAACTTCTTACATAACTTCTTACACAAGATTCAAGTTCTTCAATAATTTTCAAGCCATTGTTAGTCATTATTTTAAAATCCCTCCGTCTTTTTTAATGATTCTCTTTAATTAAATAGATCGATTTACTTGGAAAAAGGTCCGATGCGATACGTGTATTCTGCTTTTTGTCCCTCTTCTGGAAATACGTCAGCAGGGAAGCAGTCATGCACTTCGCATGATGTGTCATGTTCTCTAGCTAATCTTTTAAATAAAGACTGAGAGGCTTCGTTATCTTTCGTTATGGTCGCCTCCAAATACTTCACGCTTTCACATGCGTCTCTTGAAATAATTTCATTTAACATTTTGGAGCCGATTCCTTTTCCGCGTTGAGATGAATCTACACCTACTTGCCATACGAAAATGACATCTGGATGTTCTGGTTGAATAAATCCTGTGATAAAACCAACGACTTCACCTCGTTCTTTGGCAACAACACAAGTCTCGGAGAAATATTCAGCCATCATAATGTATTTATAAGCAGAATTTAAATCAAGAGATGTTTTTTTGGCCAGAGCCCACATTCCTTGACCATCTTCCTTTGTTGGTTGTTCTAACGAAAATGTATCTAATATTGCCGTTGTGTTTTTACTCATAGCCATATTCCCACCTTTAAAGTTTTATTGTTCAAAGAGTTGAACATTCCTCCTTTTTCAATATTCATCTCAAGCAATGAACAATATTAATCATAGGGGCTTCTTGTTAAATAATCAAACATGGTTAAAGTGGATGAATAAGGATATATGTGGGTCAGTATAGGTTAGTCGTGCTTAGACCGTTCATCTTATTTATTTCTCCACTATCGTATCGAATACACCGAATTTGAGAATGAAAATGGGGGAAACCCTTGCTATGAAAGGCTTAAACAAAAACGATCTCAACATTTTTGTTGAGATCGTTGCTATGATAGGCTTTATAAGGAATTAATTGGATTTTGTGGTAAGTTTTGATTTTTTTTCTTCTCTTTCACGTGTACCTTTATCAAGAATTTTTTTACGTAAACGAATAGAAGTAGGTGTCACTTCACAATATTCGTCTTCATTTAAAAACTCAAGAGCCTCTTCAAGCGTTAAAATTCTAGGTTTTTTCATTGTTACAGTAAAATCTTTGTTTGCTGATCGAATGTTTGTTTGAGCTTTCATTTTGGTAATGTTGACAGTGATATCATTATCTCGAGTATGTTCACCAACAATCATACCTTCATATATTTCTGTTCCAGCTTCAAGGAAGAGTGTACCTCGGTCTTCTACTTGTAGCATGCCATATGGTGTTGCTTTTCCGTTTTCCATCGATACAAGTACACCTTGACGACGACCACCGACATAACCTTGAGCAACAGGCTGATAGCTATCAAACGTGTGGTTTAAGATACCGTACCCTTTCGTTTGGGCCATGAATTCAGTCGTATACCCAATAAGTCCTCGAGATGGAACTAAGAAGTCCATACGAACTTGTCCATCACCTTTATTGATCATGTTTACGAGCTCGCCTTTTCTTTCACCTAATGATTCCATGACTGCTCCTGTATATTCTTCAGGAACATCCACTTGACAGCTCTCAAAAGGTTCGCAGTTTTTTCCATCTACTTCGCGGATAATAACTTCAGGTTTAGATACTTGAAGTTCATAGCCTTCACGACGTAAATTTTCAATCAAAATGGAAAGGTGAAGTTCACCACGTCCAGATACAGTCCAAACGTCAGGGGAGTTTGTGTTTTCTACACGTAAACTAACATCCGTTTCAACTTGTGTCATTAAACGCGCTTCAATTTTTCTACTTGTCACGTGGTCACCTTCGCGTCCAGCGAAAGGACTATTGTTAACAATAAACGTCATTTGTAGTGTTGGTTCGTCAATTCTCACAAGTTCCATTGGGTCTTGATGATCAACTGGACAAATCGTTTCACCAACCATGATGTCTTCCACACCGGCAATCGCAATTAAATCTCCAGCTTTTGCTTCATCAATTTCCATTCGTTTTAAACCAAGGAAACCAAAAAGTTTAGAAATACGGAATTTTTTCACCGTTCCATCACGTTGGATAAGAGCAGCTTGATCACCTTTTTTCACTGTCCCTCTAAAAACACGTCCTACACCAATTCGACCTAAATAATCATTATAATCAAGCATTGTTACTTGGAATTGGAATGGCTCATCAGAATTATCTACTGGTGCAGAAACAGTATCGATTACTGTATCAAATACAATATCCATTTTACCATCTTGCTTTTCAGGATCTGGATCAAGACTTGCTGTTCCATTAATAGCAGATGCGAAAATAACAGGGAAGTCTAATTGATTTTCTTCTGCTCCTAATTCAATAAATAGGTCAAGCACTTCATCAATGACTTCGGTCGGCCGAGCCATTGGTCGGTCAATCTTATTCACAACAACAACTGGTGTTAACTTTTGCTCTAACGCTTTTTTCAAAACAAAGCGTGTCTGAGGCATACAACCTTCAAAAGCATCAACAACAAGTAGAACCCCGTCAACCATTTTTAAAATACGTTCCACTTCGCCACCAAAGTCGGCGTGTCCTGGAGTATCCATAATATTAATTCGAGTTCCTTGATAATTAACAGCTGTATTTTTAGCTAGAATCGTAATTCCACGTTCTTTCTCAATATCATTGTTATCCATCGCTCGTTCGTTTACTTGCTCGTTTTCGCGATACGTTCCTGACTGTTTCAATAGTTCATCCACGAGAGTTGTCTTCCCATGGTCTACGTGAGCAATAATCGCAATGTTCCTTATGTCTAATCGTTTGTTCATTAATAAAACGCTCCTGTTCTTTGTGTAAAGTAAATCAACTTTACTATTATATCACACTTGACAATAACACACACCGTATTTTCAGATATTTCGTGATTTTTATCATTTTAAGGCGAATTTAGTGTGCGTTAGTTCATTTTCTTTTATACTGAATCATATAAATAGTATCGAATTTTGTCAAATTAAATCGAAATGGGGAAGTATCATGAATGATTCTGTTATTTCACTAAATGATTTATTTCCAGGAATGCAGCTAGAAAATGACTTGCACGATCAGTTCAATAACCTTCTCTTTAAAAAAGGAACTGTCCTTACGAATGAACATCTAAAAGAATTAACAACGGAGAAACAAGCATTCTTTAAGTACAATCTAGAAAGACATGAAACAGAAGTGGATGTCGTACCATTACTGGTACAAATTAATTTGTTTCTTCGAAAAGTCACGTTTGTTGAAGAATGTGGTATCGATCTAGATGAGATGGAAAAGAATTATTATTTTCCCGATTCTTTATTAGAATCTGATTGGGAAAGACGTGCAAGTTATGATTATATAAAAAAAATAAACTACAGTTTCATCGAAGGTATGACAAAAAAATCACCAGAACAGTTAGATGCTACATCGCATGAAAATGTGGTCGTATCGTGTGAAAAAATTGCTTTTTGGCTAAATGAAATTTTTTGGCTGCGTCAAATAGCACCGTTTGTTTTTTATCATACAAGCTTAAAGTGGGTAGAAGAAAACACGATAGATTTACTCTCTTCTTGGCAAAAATTCTTTGTACCATATCCTGAACAAACGAACATTATCATGAAAAATGGGAATACGTGTGAAGTAGTATCATCGTCTTCTCAGACGCCATTTTCACCGTTATTAAAATTAGCAGGAGAAAAGGAAGGGGCCACATATTTCGTCGAAGATTTAACATCTGAAGTAGAAAAGGTATTACCGTTGCAGTTTGATTTTGAAAAGTATTAGTTGATCGTTAACGTAAATTTTTTTACAACTATATTGACAATAAGAAGGAGATCTCATTTGCATGGGATCACCCTTCTTATTTTTTGTGATAGTGGGGAAGTTACAACCTTTTGTTAATGGAAGTTTGGCTTAAAGTTTGGTGAAAATGCGGCAATCAAAGAATTAGTGTACCTTCCTCACGATAGCAACAGAGTCTTGCAACAAAAATCTAAATTACAAAACTATTTAATTTGCCCTTGACCATGAACGACATATTTTGTTGTTGTTAACGCTTCTAATCCCATCGGACCTCGAGCATGTAATTTTTGTGTACTAATACCAATCTCAGCTCCAAATCCAAATTCAAAGCCATCTGTAAATCGAGTAGAGGCGTTATGATAAACAGTGGAAGCATCAACACTATTCAAGAACAGTTCAGTGTTTCCTGGATGTTCCGATAAAATGGATTCAGAATGTTTTGTTCCGAATTGTTGAATGTGATCAATTGCTTTTTCAATAGAAGGAACAATTTTTACAGCAAGAGTTAGATCAAGAAATTCCGTAGACCAATCGTCCTCATCTGCAGGATCAATTCGGTTATCGAATTCAACTGCTTGAGAATCACCTTTTAAATGAACATGATGCCTTTGTAATTCTTCTACGAGTTCGGATAAATGTCGTTCTGCCCAATTCTCATGAACGACAACCGTCTCACATGCATTACAGACCGATGGACGTTGTGTTTTTGCGTTTGTAACAACAGGAAGTACTATGGTTTTATTGGCAGATTCATCAATGTATATATGACAGTTACCAGCACCCGTTTCTAAAACAGGTACTTGGGATTGTTCCACAACCGTATCAATCAGTTTTTTTCCACCTCTTGGTATAAGAACATCAATTAAATCTTTACGAATGTATAAGTCTTTCACTTTTTCCCGATTCGCTTCTTCAATTAATTGAATGGCTTCTTCAGGAATACTCGTAGTCGATAAAGCCGAACGGATGACCGAAACAATCGCTCGATTCGAATGAATCGTCGATGTACTCCCTCGAAGTAAAATGGCGTTTCCTGTTTTGATAGATAAAACAGCAGCATCAACAGTCACATTAGGTCTCGCTTCATAAATAATTCCAATGACACCTAGGGGAACCGAAACCTTTTTAATGTCAAGCCCATTCGGTCGAACCGAATGCCATTGAATACGCCCGATTGGATCGTCTAAATTTGTTAATAAACGGATGGAAGCAACCATATCTTCCAACCGTTCTTTTGTTAACGTTAGTCGATCGACCATCGCTTTTGTTAACCCTTTTTCTACAGCCGCTTCTAAATCTTTTTTGTTAGCTGCTAATAAGCTATCCGTATTTTCGATTATCTTATTAGCAATGGTATGCAATGCTTCGTTTTTTTGAGCTGTCGTCACTTGTGCAAGTTGTCTCGTTTGTTGTTTAGCAATTGTTGCTTTTGTTATAACTTCATTCATGATAATAGCCTCCATTCATTAAATTGAAAACCAATAGTCCCGGTGAATCGCTTCATTTGACGTTTCTTTTTTATTTTTTTCCGAATGGTTAATCATCGAGTTAAGTTGTTCGGCACGATAGTTTACTTTCCCTTTACCGATAATTTGTCCACCAGAATTGTAGACATCGACTACATCATTTTTCTCAAACTTTCCCTCAATAGCAGTAATTCCTACGGGTAATACACTTTTCCCATTTTTCAAAACTGCATGTGCTGCTCCTTCATCCAGAATAAGTTTTCCTTTTGATGTGGAGTGATAAGCTATCCACTGTTTTTTATTTTTCATGACTCTGTGTTTGGAAGGGGAGAGGTAAGTTCCATTTCCTTGTCCCTGTAATATTGTTGATAAGACAGTCGCATCATTTCCTTTCCCAATAAAAACGTCAACACCCATAGATAAAGCAGCTTTTGCTGCATTTAGTTTTGAATTCATCCCGCCGGTTCCTACCTTCGAGGAAGATCCTTGCGCTTTTTCCATCAAATCATCTGTAATCTCATTTAAAAAGGCATATTTCTTCGCTTCAGGATTGGTATGGGGATTCGCATCGTATATTCCATCAATATCAGTTAAAATGATTAACTGATCTGCATGAAGAAACCCGCTAACTAAAGCTGAGAGCATATCATTATCTCCGAACGTCAATTCTTCTATCGCTGTAGAATCATTTTCATTAATAATTGGAATCACTTTTCTTTTTAATAGTTCCTTTAAAGTGTTCGACGCATTTTGATATTGCTCTTCCTGCAAGAAATCTTGCCTCGTTAACAATAACTGGGCTGTGATCAATCCTTTTTCATAGAACGCCTCAGCATATCCTTTCATAAGTAAATTTTGACCAACTGCTGCTGCGGCTTGTTTGCCAGACACTGTCACTGGTCTTGCAGGATAACCAATCATTTTAAAACCAGCTGCAACTGCTCCAGAAGAAATGAGGATTACCTCATGTTCTTTTTCCGCCAATTCGGCGATCGCTTTAACGTACGTATTTAGTTTCAAGGGAGATAATTGACCATCTTTTTCTGTTAATGAACTACTACCAATTTTTACGACGATTCTTCTCTTTGACACGCTGCATCCTCCTTTTTGTTAGGTTTTTGTTGAGGTATATGGAACGTAACTATAACTGTTTTAAAATAATGCCTCTGTTATCATTCCTAGTTTATTTAAAAAACCTCTGAAAAGTTTTAACATAGCTAAAAATAAAAAAATGCCTTCATCCTTCTAAATTAAAAAGGACGAAAGCATTTGGCTCCGCGGTACCACCTTAGTTGACATGAAAATGTCCACTTGAATCTCGTAACGTGAGTAAAACGTACTCGTTAAAAATTGAGTAGGTTCAATAATCGTAACCAATGGAATCTTTCAGCCGATGAATTCCAATCTCTACTGGCAGAGAATTATTTACTAGTCTCAATACGTAGTATGTATAACTGTTTAATTTTTATAATTATCTGATAATACACACTCGATGTCAAGAGCAATTTAGAAATAATTATTTATTTCTTAAACGATTATTTCATTAGCTTAGAACAAATAAAAAAATATAGCGTATTAAAAAAGCAAAAGTTTTGAAAAAAGTTAAAATATTGAAACTTTTCCTTACTATTCTACGTATACGGTAACTATAAATAAACTTGAATCCTAATATCATGGATTCAAGATAAAAAAGGGAGGAAATAAATGGATACAAAATGGAAAATTGATCCTGATGATATTCATAAAGGGTTAATCGTAATAAGTATTATTTTTACATTAAGTGCTTTTTTTATTCCGATTATTGTCATATACATAATGCAAGATGTATTGTATTTTTCAAGAGATCATTGGTTTCTTGAGGCTCCAATAAGTGCTTATATCATTTTTATTGTAGGAATGCTAATTGTTCCTATCATGTCTATTTTATATTTTATAACATCATTTATTTTAAAGAAAAATCACATTTCCATTAATGTCGGGTGGTTATTTCTAATTGCTTCATTAACATTCATCCCAATGAGTTCTCTTGGGGTTATGAATTATTATTACTTAGATGAAGAAGGTTTGCATTATAACCATTTGTTAGCTACAGAAGAAACAACGTATTTATGGAAAGATATAGCTGAAATTATTCCTTATGTCGATGAAGAAGATCAGTATTTTTCCCGATTAGGAATAATAACAGAGGATGGTCGTGAAGTGGAATTGTCTGCAACCTTTGAGCTGTTACAGTATCGATCGCAAGTCTTTCAATTAGTGGAAAACCATGGGGGAGAGATCACTGAGCGAACAGAACTTGAAAACTAACGCAAAAACGCGCCAATAAAGGCGCGTTTTTCATTTAGATAGACGCATTGTTTTATATATCACATTAATTTATTAAAGATTGAAGTGGTGCTGGAATACGTCCCCCACGCTGAATAAACTTCTCCGAACTAAATGGATTAACGCCCATCACTGGTGCTCTTCCTAACAATCCACCGAATTCAACCATGTCACCTTCTTGTTTACCTGGGACAGGAATGACACGAACAGCGGTAGTTTTCTTATTAATCATCCCAATGGCCATTTCATCTGAAATTAACCCTGATAATGTGGCAGGGGAAACGTCTCCTGTTAATGCAATCATGTCTAAACCGACGGAACATACACATGTCATTGCTTCGAGTTTAGATAAACTTAGTGAATTGTCTTCAATCCCTTTAATCATGCCATTATCTTCACTAACAGGAATGAAGGCTCCACTTAACCCACCTACATAGGAACTTGCCATGGCACCACCTTTTTTCACAGCATCATTCATTAATGCTAACGCGGCAATCGTCCCGTGTGTTCCAACTCTTTCTAAACCCATTTCCTCTAAAATTTCAGCCACACTATCATTCAACGCATTGGTAGGGGCGAGAGAAAGGTCCATTATTCCAAATGGAAGGTTTAAACGATCGGCTACAACTCGGCCGATCATTTCACCTGCACGAGTAATTTTGAACACTGTCTTTTTAATTACTTCTGAGATTTCGCCAAAATCAGCATCCTTATGTCGTTTCAAAGCGTTCAAAACAACACCAGGTCCACTAACGCCAACGTTGATTACTGCTTCGCCTTCACCTGTTCCATGAAAGGCACCTGCCATAAACGGATTATCTTCTACAGGATTACAAAACACAACAAGTTTTGCACAAGCAATTCCATTTGCATCTTTCGTTCGTTCGGAAGACTCTTTAATAATTTTTCCCATCAATTGCACAGCATCCATATTAATACCCGTTCTTGTTGTAGCGACAGAAACGGAAGCGCATACTCGTTCTGTAACACTTAGCGCTTCTGGGAGGGCATCCAACAATGTTTGATCACCTTTTGTAATTCCTTTATGAACCAAAGCAGAAAAACCACCGATAAAATCAACACCTAAAAATTGAGCTGCGCGATCTAGTGTTTTTGCCAGTTCGACTGCTTCATCTTTTGTTGCATGACCGAGAAGTTCAGCAACGGGAGTGATAGATATCCTTTTATTGATAATCGGAATCCCATATTCTTTTTCCACTTGTTCAGCAACTGACCGTAATTCACCAGCATAAGTAGTTATTTTGTTGTAAACTCTTTCATTCATTTTTTCGAAATCAGGGTCGATACAGTCTTTCAAACTTATTCCCATTGTCACAGTTCGGATATCTAAACTTTCCATTTGTACCATTCGGATTGTTTCTTGAATTTCAGCGAAAGCTATATTCATCATTGTTTCTCTCCTTTAGATTCGGTGCATCGTTTGAAAAATGTCTTCTAACTGAATGTTTATTTTTAATCCTAATTCTTTACTTACTTCGTCAAAGTCGTGATGAAGTTTGTCCAAATCTTTTGCTTCGGATACATCTACTAACATCATCATTGTAAAAAAGTCTTGTAAAATCGTTTGGCTAATATCTAACACGTTCATATGATTGTCTGCTAAAGCTGTCGTAACTTTAGCAATAATTCCAACCTGATCTTTCCCAACAACACTAACTACGGCACGTTTTTGCTTCATTTTCTCACCTCATCATAATATTTTAAATCGTGACCTATCTAGGTCCTGTCCGATTCATCATTTTCAATGTAAAATAATGATCATTACCAATACAATTAGAAAAACTTGGCTTATCGCCAAGTCATGGCGAAAGCCTTAGTTTATTTATACTTTAGCCCTTTAACGGAGTTAAACTTAAAGTATAAAAAAAAGATTGGAGTGGCTCCAATCTCTAAAGGTAAAAGAAATAGTGACATCTATCGTATAGACATCTTTCTTCTGTCCTTTTGCCTGAGATTGTGAATCCTTCGGCGCCGCTATATATAAAGCGGACTCTCCAGAAGCGGCTCATGTTATAGTGTGACCCATAACCATCATAACCAGCTTTTAATTTGTGTGAATAAAAAAATCCTATCAGTTTTCGACAAAATAGTCAATTAGTTTTGTGAAGGCTTTAACAACTTTATTTATTGTTAATTTCATGACTTAGTTGGGTATACCATGTTATATTTGAAATCGTACTGTACCTTAAAGGATGATACTCTTGTTTAATAAAATTATTGGTTTATTGATTATAATTATTGTGATACTGGTGGGGATGTTTATCTACGTTTACTATTCGATGGAATCAGATCAATCGACAACGTGGGAATTTCACGAAAGTGTGCACGACGCTGGATGGAACCCAGATGCTCTTGAGCAAGCGAGAAGATATTACGACTCTATCAACTCAACCTCTGCCATGGCCATTTACGAAGGTAAGGTTCTTTTTTCATGGGGAGATGTAACGAAAAGCACGAATGCTCACTCCGTTAGAAAAAGTTTTTTGAGCGCTCTTATAGGTATAGAGAAAGAAAAAGGAGGGTTTCCACCTTTAGATAAATCATTAGAAGACTTATCCATCGACGATAACCCTCCATTAAATCCATTGGAAAAACAAGCAGAGCTTCAACATTTATTAACGTCTACATCAGGTGTGTATTTACCTGCTGGCGAAGAATCATGGGGAATGAGACGGGCAAGGCCAAATCGCAGTTCTCATTTACCAGGTCATTTTTATTACTATAATAATTGGGATTTCAATGTATTAGGAACGATATATAATCAAGCAACAGAAAGCGATTTGTTTGAAGATTTCCAGAGGAACATTGCAGAACCCATTGGTATGGAAGATTTTCAGTTAAGCCATACCCACTATAAATACGAAAATCGTCGATCGACGCATCCTTCTTATTTATTTAGAATGTCTGCAAGAGATTTTGCTCGTTTCGGGCAGCTTTACCTTCAAGAAGGAAAGTGGGAAGGAGAACAAATCGTTCCAAAGAAGTGGATAAAAGAAAGTACGTCTGATCATGCGGAAGTTCCATCGAACAGTTTATTTGACTACGGTTATTTATGGTGGGTTGCTACAGAATCACCATTTAGTGATTTGGACATGTATTCTGCCGTCGGTCGATACGGACAATCGATTGACATAATTCCGGAATTGGATCTCGTATTTGTTAATCGAGTGGACTCGAATCGATTAACGTTCGGTATCACTCGAAGTAGTGTAAACGAATTGCAGCGGATGCAACTTCTCCAACTAATCCTCGATGCAAAACGTACAGAATAACTTAGAAAAACCGGAGCATCTTTTATTCAGATGCCCCGGTTTTAATCTTTATTCAACGCTTTGTTTGTAAGGCGCGCCAACCTTACCTATCATTAAATAACCATATTTCCATTTGTTTAATACGTAAATTGTTAGTATGGAACTTACAATACTAAAAGTAAAAAGTAAAATGATATAGGTGAAACCTATATTGAGAGGATATAGGCGAAATAGATAGTCAGCTAAGAAAATGTAAAAATAGTGAAGAAGATAGATACCGAAAGAATATTGACTAATAAACACAAGAATTCTCGGCGGCGTCTTAAATTTTGATGTTACATAAAATAAGAACAAACTAAACATCGTTGTATGAAGTAAAATATCCGTTCGTTTTGAACTATGAACTTGCAAAAATCCTGAATGATAAAGGTATAGCATTAGAATACTCGTTAACAAAGGTCCTATGATAATAATATAGCGAAACTTCTGTAAAGAATGAATAAACGATTGGTAATATAATCCTGAATAATAACCTAAAGCAAAGTAAAAAATCCATCCGAATAACGGTATCCAATAAAACCTTTCCCATATATAGGTTGAAAAAGGAATCATTTCAGGTGGGGTTGTAAAATTAAAAATAATTAAATATCCAGCATTAATAATAAAAGCGATCGTTAAAACAAACCTTGGAGAAAGTACCTTTAAGTAACGGTGAAAAAAGTAATGGAATAAATAAAACTGAAAAATAATTAATATAAAATAGCCATGATAATCTCCAACAAATATGTTCATTAATAGTTTCACAGTCCACACATCGATACCTTCAAGGATAAAAGGAATAGAATAAAATATCGCCATGACAAAGTATGGGATTAAAATAAATCGAGCTCTTTTACGAAGGAAATTATCCGGAAGTGGCCTGTCTCTATAGGAATATGAAATTAAAAACTCCGAAATAAAAATAAACATCGGTGTTCCGTAATATAAAATCATTTGCACGGAGTCAAAAGAGATGGCAGCTAGTTCTCCCATTTCACGAATAGGGACTGTAGTAAGCGCAATAAAGATGCTGTGTAAAAAGACAATACTCAAGCACCCAATACTCCGTAACACAAATATTTCCTTGATCATTCCTTGGTTTTTTTTCATGGTTATTCCCACCATTTCTATAAATCTTCTATATAATATAAATACTCATTAACTACTAACCCTATCATATCGTTATAGACGTTGTTATAATAAAACACTTGAGTGATCATAGAATATGCTCTCATCAGATGAAACAGCTTATTTAACTTATTTATACAACGATAAATTTTATCATGTATGATAAAATTCTTCGACAACAGATAAGAACATCAAGTATGTAAAACTATGGTTTCACTTAAAATATGATAGGATACACGCTGGAGAAAGAAGGGAAGAACGTGAGTCGTTTTGTAACTTATATACTTTTAGTGATGGTTATGGTTATATGGGGTCTAAATGTCGTTGCTGTAAAATACTTAGTAGAACATTTCCCACCTGTTATGATGCAAGGGTTACGTATCGGGACAGCTAGCTTATTCGCCATTTTAATTTTATATTTTTTAAAAGATTTAAGAAAACTATCGAAAAAAGAATGGGGATTAACAATCCTCGCCGCACTTTTCGGTCAAATCGGACATCACTCTTTATTAGCCATTGGTTTACTTAATACAACCGCGTCCAATGCTTCGTTAATACTGGGGCTCATACCATTAACGACAGCAATTTTTGCTATGATCTTTCTAGGCGACAGATTAACAAAAATTCGGTTTATTGGTATTATATTTGGTTTTAGCGGCGTAGCATTTGTTGTTCTAAACCCAGAGCAAGCAGTATCTGGAATTTCTTCTGGTGATCTACTTGTGTTTACGTCTATGGTATCTCAAGCTTTTTCATTTATTTTAATTAAAAAAATAACTTCTACTTTATCTTCAAGACAATTAACAGGCATGTTGTTAATGATTGGTTCCATCAGTTTGATAACGATTAGTTTCTTCTTTGAACCAGGGAGTAATGAAGCATTTTCTGTCACTGGAGACCTTATATGGATTGTATTTTTCTCATCCGCTATTATTGCTACAGGTTTGGGTCATTTCTTATTTAATGCTGCGATTCAAAAAATTGGAGCGGGACAAACGGCAATATTCAATAATTTTGTTCCTTTTTTCGCATTGTTAGGTTCGTTCTTTTTACTTAATGAAGCTCTTTATTTATCTCAACTAATCGGATTTGCATTCATTGTTATCGGTGTTTTGCTAGGAACTGGTTATGTTGAACAACAATGGCTGAGAAGACGCCAAAAACAACCGTTACGCAAAACATCCTAATCACTGAGGACACAAGGAATCTTGTGTTCTTTTTTCATTTCCTTAACACTGTTGGTTAGATTTTTTAGGAAACGCTTTCTTAAATTAATGTGTCAAATTATCTGACAAGTTCGTTGTTTCAGAATTTTCCGTCTGTATACTGAGGTTTATGATCAGTTGGCATATAAACTGACACAAACTTTTGAGGAGAGTGATGTATTGTGGATGAGATCTTTTTATTGAATAACGTTTGGATTATTGTATGTTTTGCTTTGGTATTGTTAATGCAAGGTGGCTTCATTCTCCTAGAAGCAGGTTCAACTAGAATGAAAAACGCCGGTCATATTGCTGGTAAAACAATTTTCACGGTAGGAATTGCTTCATTAGTTTTTTGGGCTGTTGGATATGGATTCATTTATGGAGAAGGAAACGCATTTATTGGAATGTCAGATTTCTTTTACGGTGATTTTGATTCTGTCGTTGATGGTCTCGCCGGATCAGTGGACTTCATGTTCCAGTTAGCTTTCGCAGCTATCGCATTAACGATTGCATTTGGAGGTTTTGCAGAAAGAGCAAAATTATCTGCTTATATTATTTTCGCAGTACTTTTTTCAGCACTTATATATCCCGTTGTTGCACATTGGATTTGGGGCGCAGGTTGGTTAGCTGATCTTGGAAAACAAGACTTTGCAGGTTCAACAGTCGTTCATTTAACTGGTGCAGCATCTGCTTTAGCTGCGACGATTATATTGAAGCCTCGTATTGGAAAATACAATAAAGATGGTTCATCAAATGATTTAGCCGGTCATAACCAAGTTTATACGGCTTTAGGAGTATTAGTTCTATGGGTAGGTTGGTTCGGATTTAACGCTGGTAGTACATTAGGGGTTGACGGTGCATTCTTTGGTTACGTTGCATTAACAACACAACTTGCTGCCGCTGCCGGTGCGGTTGCTGCCATGTTCATCGTTTCAATGATTACAGGAAAAGCAGATGTTCCTACGATGTTAAATGGAGCGTTAGCTGGTTTAGTAGCTATTACCGCTTCCACTGCATTTGTTGCACCTTGGGCAGCAGTGATAATCGGTATCGTTGCTGGACTAATCGTTCACTTCAGTATGGTATTCTTTGACAAAGCGAAAATAGATGATCCAATCTTTGCTTTATCTGTCCATGGTGTAGCAGGTATTTGGGGAACATTATCAACTGGATTTTTTGCTACAACAGCATTAGCAGAAATGAACGGTGGATCTGCTGGTCTATTCTACGGCGGTGGATTCGGACAGTTAGGCGTTCAATTCTTAGGAGTTTCCGTTTCAGGTTTGTTTGCTTTCACAATGGCATTTATTATCTTGAAAATCATGGACAAAGTGATGGTTGGAGGTATTCGTGTAACAGAAGAAGAAGAAATCGTTGGACTTGATTTAAGCGAACACGGAAGTTATGGTTATCCTGAAAACATTCGTGAATCAGAAGATGTCAAAAGAGAGAAAACAGGTGCTTAATGAAACCAACTTATGATTCTTCCATTCATAAGAAACAGAAAATTCAATCATATGAACAATTGAAAATGTGGAGAACAGAAAAGATACCTAGCGTAAAGAACAATCACTTTGAACTAAATGAATTCCACGATGAGTTAATAGCAAAAGTCGTATTATTATCTATTAAAAAAGTAGAGACAGAGCAGGGAAATCCCCCTGCTCGTTTCGCTTTTATTGTGATGGGGAGTGCTGGTCGATTTGAGCAGTCCGTTTGGAGTGATCAAGATCACGGTATCATCTTTGAAGGAAATGATGATCACCAAGATTATTTCTTACGTTTAGGAAAAGAAATTGTTAAAGGATTAACGATTTGTGGTTACGAGCCTTGTGATGGAAAAGTAATGGCAAATAACCCGTTATGGTGCCGATCATCTCACTCATGGGAAGAGCAACTTTCTCATTGGCTTAAAGAGGATTCTTGGGAGAATTTAAGGAACACATCAATTTTTATAGATTCTAGAGTATTAATTGGAGATCCTTCTTTGTTACAAGAACGCAAACAGATGGTTTTTGATAAAATCGAAAACGAAAAACACTTATTAAAAAGAATGGCTGACAATGTAGAAACAAGTAAAAAAGGACTAGGTTGGTTTGGTCAATTGATTCCAATCCAAAAAGGACCTAACAAAGGAAAAATTGATTTCAAGCTTACCGTATTATTTCCTTTTGTTAATGCGATGAGATTGCTATCTTATGCTGAAAAGATTAGCGATTCTTCCACATTAAAGAGATTTCAACGCCTTTCAGACAGTGAGGCGCAATTACAGAAATATGAAAAAACATTTTTAAAAGCTCTCGATTATCGTTTAAAACATGCAGATTCAACTCAGTCATATGAAAACATCCATTTTATTAACGTAGATCAGATATCAAAATCAGACCGTCAAATGTTAAAAGGATGGATAAAAGAAGGATCGATTTTGTTAAATCTTGTATTGGATCATTCTCGAAAAAAGCTTGGAAATGAGGATAAATTATGAATCCAATGGGGCAGTGGATTAAACAATTATCCGGTATGGTTTCCTCCAACCATTATACAGACGTTATTAGCGAGAGGGATCCTGCTAAAGTTGCTTATATGCGACGCTTGCAGAAGTCAATAAAGCAACAAGACCACTTACACATTCCATTTTCCGATTTAACAGTAGTCGTATTTGATATCGAGACAACAGGATTTTACCCACAAAAAGGCGATCGTATCCTCTCCATTGGAGCAACAAAAGTTACCGGAAAGAACGTTTCAACCGAAAAATCTTTTTATTCTTTAATAAAAAGTACAGATCCAATATCAGATGAGGTTCAAAAGATAACCGGAATCACGTCAAAAGAATTACAAGACGCGCCACCTGCTGAAGAAGTGTTAATTGATTTTTTTAAGTACATTAATAAACACACTCTTGTGGCTCATCATGCTAATCACGAAAAACAATTTATGCAAAACATCACTTGGACTCTTTTTAAAACAAGATTTGATCATCGAATCTTGGATACGTCATTTTTGACGAAGTTGATAGATCCAATGAAAGATTTAGTGACGTTAGAAGATTGTTGTGCTCATTATGGAATTGATTCAACTAACCGTCATCATGCATTATCTGATGCAGAGATGACAGCAAAAATGTGGTCTCATTCTGTAGAAGAAGTGGAAAAACAAGGCTTTACTTGCCTGAAAGATGTCTACGCTCACTTAGCTAACATAAGATGAAACCCGTGATCCAAAAGTGATCACGGGTTTTTAATCATTTCTTTTAAATACGGGTCAGTTTCAATGAGTTGTTTTGCTTTTTCCCTGTATTTCCGTTCATGTAAATACGTGTAACGGGTAGGTTTCATGGACGGAGCTAAATCAATTGCATGAATAAATTCATCTCGATCAAAAGGCGTTTGTTTCACATGTTCGAAAAAGCCTGTGCGAGAGAAAACTTTCACCATTCGTTCTACTCGGTGTTCATGAACAAGGGACATAAGATAGGTACAGACACCAACTTGGATACCATGCATTTGCGGGTTTTTCGATGTTTTATCTAGTGCATGAGAAATCATATGTTCCGCTCCACTAATAGGCGCACTATTTCCACTAATTACCGTGGAAATGCCTCCCATTGTTAAAGAACTCATTAATTCCTTCAGAAAAATCTTTTGACGTAAATCATCCATGGGTGTTCGAATAAAGCTATTCACTGCTTTTTTACTTAACATTGTTGCAAAAGCATTTCCTTGGCTATATCCATGTTTTTCTTCAAAAGCCCAGTCATACAGTGCTGTAATGTTCGACATTAAGTCTCCAATGCCAGCTAAAATAAAAGGAGTAGGGGCATGTTGAATAATCGACAAATCTGCAATGATCCCATAAGGAACTTTAGCTGGTACCGTTGTTTTTTTCCCATTTACGAATAAGGAGCAATTACTACTTGCAAACCCATCATTTGACGGTGAAATTGGAATGCTAATAAAAGGCGTTCTTCTAGAAAAAGCGACATATTTCCCGAAATCGATGATAGAACCTCCACCAATCGCAAGGACCACATCATACCTGTCCAATTGAAACGCCTTATCAATTAAATCGTAAATAGAAGATGTTAAGTCGAGAGTTAAACAATCGACAGAAACTCCTGACGTATTTTCGATGATTCTACCTTGGTAATGTTCTGAAGAAAAAGAGTCAAATAAAATAATCGCTCGTTGAAAACGATGTTTTTTTAAAATGCTTTCCAATTGACCTAGTACTCCGTGATCTATTTCTAACACGTCGGGAATTGGAATACTCATTCCTTCATTCGCCATGACTTAACCAACCTTCTTCCATTAAAAACATCTCCACATCTTTGAAGTCTCTGACAGGTATATATGGAATATTTTGTTCTCTTAAAATAGTGATCAAAGCATCTTTAGCAAACATCGTATTCGCATATTTAGCAGGATGAGAGTCCGGTTCACTATCCCCGAAATAAAAAACAAAATCATAGTTTTCCTTTATCTTCTTCAGCACAACGGATTTATCAATCCCATAACGCTCGGAATAATGCCACGCATTTCCATCTACGTCTAATTGAACATTGTTGTTTTTAAAAACTCCTTTGTTCGAATAAACTTCCACACCAGTCAATCCATATTTAGAGAGAATTTCATTAATATAATAGTCCGTCCCAGCACTTAAAATAAAAAAATCAGCCCCTTGATTTTGAACCTTTTCAATAAACGGAATCGCATGTTCATCAATCGGTATCTCATGAATATCTTCCAACGTTTGCTTTTCCGTTTGATTGATCGAACCGAAAATTGTCGATAGAAACTCAATGTCTTTCATATCGCCATTTTTCCATTGGTGAAATAATGCTTCTCCTTCTGGATAGTACTTTTCAATAATGATCCAATAAAAATCTTTTTTCGAGATTGTACCGTCAAAGTCTGAAATAAATGCCCATTTTTTCATCGTCGTTTCCTCCGTTTTCTATAGCTATTATTATCAGCATACATGAGAAAAGAATAAGAGGGAAGTTGATTGAACAAATAGTGATAATTTTCACCTATAAAGGAAAGGATAAGCGGAAGCAAACAGATAGAGGGTGAATGTATCATGGGAGAAGATAAAATAAGTCGTTTATATTTACTATTTATTTTCTATACAACAATTGGATTAAAAAATCACTTGATTATTATCCCACCATTAAGTGAAACGGCAGGCAGAGATGCATGGATTACTGTTATTTTCTCTATAGCATTACATATATTATGGCTTTTTTTAATTTATTATATCTATAAAAAAATGAATGGGATACCAATTTACCAATGGATAATGAATCGAGTAGGGAAGGTCACGGCAATGTTGATCTGCTTATCGATAGGTATCGTTTTGTTGCTTCTTGCAACCCACAGCATTACAGAACTAGGGAAGTGGACTTCCATTACGTATTTACCATTTACACCTGATTTATTAATTATGGTTATATTTGCTATTTTATGTTTACTAACGACTTTGACTAACTTAAGAACAATTGCTATTTTAAATGGGGTATTATTACCGGTCATTGTTCTTCTAGGATTTTTTGTCATGTTTGCAAATATGCCAAATAAAGATGCTTCATTGCTCCTGCCTATTTTAGAGAAAGGGTATATGCCTGTTTTTTCCGGTATTGTTTATTCAAGTGCAGGCTTAGGCGAAATGGTGATGATTTTGTTTATACAACATCGATTGAAAAACCAAGTCAAGTATTGGCAGTTACTTCTATTTACTTTATTTGTCTCTATTTTGATCATAGGCCCATTAACAGCAGGTTACATGGAATTTGGCGTAGAAGAATTAAAGCGGCTTCGATTTCCAACTTATGAGCAATGGGCATTGATATCGATGGGACGATTTATAGAGCACGTTGACTTTCTTTCTATTTTCCAATGGTTAGCAGGATCTTTTATTCGAATTTCCTTTCTTATCTATTTGATTACTCAAGTTATACCGATCAGTAATAGGAAATGGAAAAATATGTTCGTTATCGGACTGTATTCCATCGTACTTTCGATAACTCAGTTACCAAAAAGTGACATGGAATACCTAGCTTTTGTCAATCAAATTTTCTTACCTGGGACACTTATCTATTTCATTTCGCTAACGGTAACTCTGGTAGTCATATCATTTATTCCAGAAAGTCAGAAAGAGGTGAAACGTCATGAAACTGCTTAATTGGTTAACAAACTCAAGAAAAAACGAGAGCCCTTCTAATTCTTCTCATTCATCACAGTCACAAAGGATTACTGAAGATACTATCAAAGATACATTTATGTCCTGTGGCGACGTCAGTGTTGATGAAATGACGTTTACATCGCCTAGCAATGAAGAAAAGGTTTTATTTTTATATTCAGAAGGATTAACGAACACACATTTAATAGAAGATGACATCATACCAAGATTAGACAGATATTTTAGATCCGCACAGAAGTTTGATAAACAAGAAATGATTGAAAAAATAAAACTCTCTTCCATTTTAGAAGTGAAGGAAAGAAAAGACTTATCGATTAAACTTTTTCAAGGAAATGTATTAGTTTTTTTCCCTTCGAAACAATATACACTATCCATTGATATTTCTGAAATTCCTGGAAGAGATCCTGAAGAAACGAATGCGGAAGTTTCTGTAAAAGGTGCGAGAGACGGCTTTATTGAAAATATCAAAGTGAACACTGCACTTATACGAAAACGACTACCGACAGAGTCGTTAAAATATGAATCCTTTACGATTGGAGATAGATCCCAAACAGAAGTCGGTCTTATGTATATCAATGATATTATTAACCCCGACATCCTTAAAGAAGCGAAAAAACGACTTAACACTTTAAAATTTGATGGCTTAATGAACTCAAATACGCTCGTTGAAATGATGTCTTCTGGAAAATTTCAAATATTACCTAGCCTTCAATATACTGGACGACCCGATTATACAGCTAATGCCCTTCTTAGAGGACGGTTTATTTTGTTAATTGATGGGACCCCAACTGCGTTAGTTGGACCAGTTAATATATTTTTGCTTTTAAAAAGTGCGGAAGATGCCGAATTTATCTCGTTTTATAATTCCTTTGAACGAATTCTTCGCATTGTCGGCTTATCGATAGCTGTTTTTCTTCCTGGGTTTTGGGTTGCAGTTACCACATATCATCAAGATCAAATTCCTGTTCTTTTACTTGCAACACTGTCAACTGGCAGACAAGGGGTCCCATTTCCCACGGCAGTTGAAGCGCTACTAATGCTTGGGTTATTTGAATTATTCCGTGAGGCAGGTTCTCGGATGCCTTCCGCTATAGGGCAAACGTTAACCGTTGTAGGAGGGTTAATTATTGGGGATGCTGCTATTAGGGCTGGATTTACCAATCCAGGAATTATTGTTGTCATTGCAACTTCTTTAGTTGCTACATTTACGTTAGTGAATCAGTCCATGATCGGCGTATTTAGTATTTTACGAATTCTAGTTGTTTTCGTTTCAAGCTTTTTAGGTCTTTTTGGTTTCATGATCGCTGCTTTTTCCATTTTGCTATATATGGCAAATTTACGATCTTTCGGAATACCTTATTTAGTCCCTCTATCTCCTATCAGTTCTTTCCGAGACTTCAAGGACACGATATTAAATTCTTCAGCCAATGAAAAGCAGGCTAGACCTGATTTTTTAAAAACGAAAGATTCTACAAGGAAATGAGGAAGAATGATGAAAAGCATCACGTCCATGATGATCATATTTCTATTGCTAACAGGTTGTATGAATGCTAATGAGATAGAAAGAATGTATTATGTTCATGGAGTTGGGCTTGATTATGTTGATGAAAAATATGAAGTTCACATTCAAGTAATGAATTTTCATACAATGGCGAAAGAAATGCAAAGCACATTTGAAGAGGCAGAGACAATTGTTGCCAAAGGAGTTGGTCCAACTCCTGTAATGGCCATACACGATATATATCAATCGACTCCTCAACGGATTTACTGGGGCCATTTATCTGCCCTCGTTTTCACAGAAGCAGCGTTGAATACTGGTATGACAGAACTTTTAGATGATTTTTTAAGGTTTAATGAGATACGTTATACTCCATGGATCTTTTCCACAAAATCTAATATTGATGACCTGTTAACAGTATTCCCTTTTTTAGATGCTTCCCCTGTTCTCGGAACTTTTGGAAACCCAGAAGATGGCTATTCGCAAAGTTCTTTTGTAGCCCCTAAACGAAAACATCGCTTTATTCTTGAACTAAATGAACCTGGGAAATCTGCGAATATCCCCAATTTAACGGTAGAAGATCGTTGGCACTCAGATAAAGAAAGACATCCTGTAATAAATGTTTCAGGGGTGAGTAGTCTTTTTGGTGAAGAGTATCGCGGTACGCTTGAAGGCAAAGATATGTACGGTTTAAGGTGGCTTCAAGAGGATACGGAACGAACGCCAGTTAACATTAGTAAAAATGATGAAGCTGTCGCTGTCATTATGATGAAAAAGCCAGATCATAAAATAACCCCTAAGATTGAAAATGGAGAAGTTTCCTTCACGATAGAAGTAGACGTATCAGGAGGAATTCTTGAAATGCATCAACAAGAATCTCTTGATTTTATTGAAAAGGAAGTTACAAAAACGATTGAAAATGAAATCCGTACGACCTATGAGCAAGGATTAGAAAATAATGCAGATATTTATCACTTAAGTAATGAATTATTTAAAAAAGACCCTGAGGCATGGCATGAATTAACGGAAGAAGAAGAATTATCTTTAACAAAAGAGACGTTAAAGGATATTAACGTGCAAGCAGAAGTTATTCATAGTGGAAAAAATCGTCATATTCCGATTCTTACCGAAACGGAATAATTAGCAGCAACACCATTTTATCGATTATGGTGCGAAAAAATCGCTCGTACGTCTATCCTTTTGAAATGAAGGCTTTACAGCAACATTTCCAACTATAAAATGGGTGATTTCCCAAATAATTAAATGTAAGCGCATACAAATTGACGAAATATTCAATTTAATTAAAATCTTTCGATTCGGATTGTTTTTTCTTGTTTGAGAATGTGTTAAGATTAGTTTTAATATTCTGAAGTAAGAAAGGATTATGGAGATGGAGAAAACTGTAACAAACACCGTTCAAGTGAAAGATATCTTAATTGCACACCAAGTACTGAAAGACATAGTAGTGAACACCCCCTTACAAAGGGACGCGATCCTTTCTGAAAAATATAAAGCGAACGTTTATTTAAAACGAGAAGACCTTCAAGTTGTTCGCTCATTTAAACTTCGAGGTGCTTATCATTTAATGCAAGGACTCTCAGAACAGGAGCTGCAAAATGGCGTCGTTTGTGCAAGTGCAGGTAATCATGCTCAAGGTGTTGCATATTCTTGTAAAGCGTTAGGTGTTCGAGGTAGAATTTTTATGCCGAGCACAACACCACGTCAAAAAGTTTCTCGAGTTGAGTTTTTTGGTGAACCATTTGTTGAAGTCGTTTTGACAGGGGATACGTTTGATGATTCCTTTAAAGAAGCAACGTCTTACTGCAATGATAATGAGATGGCATTTATTCATCCTTTTGATGACCACAGAACAATTGCCGGTCAGGGCACAGTTGGTATGGAAGTATTAGAATCAATGGATGAACCTGTCTCACACATTTTTATGAGTGTTGGCGGTGGCGGTTTAATTTCCGGTGTAGGGACTTATTTTAAAAACATCAGCCCTCATACAAAAGTGATTGGCGTTGAGCCTGAAGGTGCACCGGGAATGAAAGAATCTTTGAAACAAGGAAAAGTCGTCACACTCGATAAAATTGATAAGTTTGTAGATGGCGCTGCTGTTAAAAAAGTAGGGGATGTTACATTCAACATAGCAAAAGAAGTTGTTGACGATATTGTAGTCATTCCAGAAGGTAAAGTATGTTCCACCATGCTTAACCTATACAATGAAAATGCCATTGTAGCAGAACCGGCAGGCGCATTATCTGTTTCTGCGTTGGATGATTACCGTGACGAAATCAAAGGAAAAAATGTTGTATGTATCGTTAGTGGAGGAAATAATGACATTGACCGCATGCAGGAAATCAAGGAACGTTCGTTGATTTATGATGGATTTAAACATTATTTTATTGTTAATTTCCCTCAAAGAGCAGGAGCATTAAGACAGTTTTTAGCTGAAGTTCTTGGTGAGAACGATGACATTACTCGATTTGAATATACGAAAAAGAATAATCGTGATAAGGGACCTGTCTTAGTCGGTATTGAATTAAAACACACGGGAGATTATTATCCTTTGATTAGTCGTATGGAAAAGAACGGATTCTCGTATGTTGAAATTAACAAAGACCAAGACCTCTTTAATTTACTTATCTAATATTTGATAAAACTGGGGAAAATTCATATCCTCAGTTTTTTTATGTTTTGTTATATCAAGTGCGTAGTTTTACTGTTAGAAAAATCCACAAAGATCCATTACTACTAAAGGGTAGTTATTTCAAAATCAACATGGAACGATAAAGGAGACTAGAAAATAAAAGGGACTATAAATTAATTTTAGTTAAATATGAACGACATTTTCATCCAGTCTTAAAATCAGCTATAATAAGTTCATACATACTATTGAAAAGAGAAAGTAGGCATGAAATGATGACAAAGTTAATACCAGGGATGATAGAAGATTTAACTGTGGAACGAGTTATTGATACAGGGTACGTTCTTTCACAAGGAAAACAAGAGGTACTGCTACACAAAAATGAAGCCAAACAAGAGTTAATGAAAGGACAAGAGGTTGAAGTCTTTCTTTATGAAGATAAAAAAGGACAACTCGTTGCATCTACGACAATCCCCGAAGTGACGTTAGGTACGTATGACTGGGCTCAAGTGGTTGATGTCGTGGATAACCTAGGTGTATTTATTCATATTGGTTTACCTAAAGATATTTTAGTTTCCAAAGATGATCTTCCACTTCTTCAAGAAGTGTGGCCAAAAAGAGGTGATCATTTATTTGTTAAATTAGATCATGATCGAAGAGGGAAACTGATTGCTAAACCTGTCACGGAAGAAATTATCAATCAAGAACGGGATCAGGCACCAAAAGATTTACTCAATGAAACGAAAAGTGGTCATATCTATCGAGCTGCAAAAGTTGGGTCGTTTTTAATTACCGAAGAGGGTTATCGAGGGTTCATTCACGAGAGCGAACGTAAACAAGAACCTCGTTTAGGTCAGCTAGTAAATGGACGCGTCATTGGTGTGAAAGATGATGGAACGTTAAATATGTCTTTACGCCCACTTATTTTACAAAGTCGAGACCAAGACGCTCAACAGTTACTTGATATCATTGAAAAAAACAACGGAAAAATACCTTACACTGACCAATCGTCACCTGATGAAATTCGCGAAAAATTCCAACTAAGCAAAGCTGCTTTTAAACGTGCGATGGGGAAATTGTTAAAAGAGAAAAAAATTGTTCAAGAAAATGGTTTTACTTATTTGACTGAAGAAAACAAAGATAACGATTCTGAATAAGAATTATTTAGGGGGGTGTCCCATAAGGTTAACTTATAGGGACATCCTGTTTTTTTGAGGAGAGAGGTTAGAAGGATAGGCATCTTTTTGATGAGTTTCATGTAGATAGATATAGTACCCGAAAGAAGCGCAACGCTCGGATGCTGGGAGGGATTTTATCTCAAATGAAAACTGCCTCACGTCACATAATTATATAAAACAAAAATACAGTTTTTAATAGAATTCCAAATGACCTTATGATAAAATAAAAACGTACGTTCTCCCTCCCTTCCAATACGCACTAAATCCCATAGATTATACTCTTATTTTATTTCTCACAACTATACAATCCTTCATACCATACAAGCATTCCCCTTCAAAATAAACGATAGAATAGGTGAGCCACATGAAATTAATAATCGCTGAAAAACCAGATCAAGGAGCTAAGCTAGCTTCACCATTTCCATTCCAAAAGCGCAAGGATCATATTATGATTAGCGCTTGTGAAGAATTCCCGCAAGGCGCAGCTGTCACATGGGCCGTTGGTCATTTGTGTGAGTTGCTCCCCCCAGAAGAATATGACGCGAAGTGGAAGAAGTGGCGTATAGAAGAACTGCCGATCGTTCCTGTCAACTTCAAATACCGTGTCATCAAATCAAAATGGAAAGCATTTCAAGTTATTAAAAACTTCATTCATCATCGAGACGTCGATGAAATCATTATCGCTGGAGATGCGGAAAGAGAGGGCGAAGCGATTGTTCGTCTCGTTTTGGAACAATCGAAAAATAATAAACCAATGAAGCGGTTATGGATTTCTTCCTTAACAGAAAATGCGGTGAGAAACGGATTCAAAAAATTAATTGATGAAAAAGAAACAAGATCTCTCTATAACGAAGCGATAAGTCGCGCTTATGCTGATTGGCTCATAGGGATGAATGCATCAAGAGTATACTCTCTTCTCCTTCAAAAACATGGAGCTTCTGATGTATTTTCAACAGGACGAGTGCAGACACCAACCCTTGCTTTGATCGTGAAGAGAGAAGAAGAAATCGAACGTTTTAAACCAGAACCTTTTTGGGAAGTAAAAGCAACCTTTTTCATTAATCAAGAACGATACGTTGGAACGTGGCATAAAGAAGGGAATACCCGTATTGACGAAGCGGCAATGGCAAAGAAAATTGCTGCTTTCTGCGAAGGGAAACCAGCTACCATTTCTGACGTTCAACGGACAAAAAAAGACATTTTACCACCAAACTTTTTTAACCTATCTTCGTTACAATCTCTGGCAAATAAACGTTTTAAATATTCACCGAAAAAAACTTTAGATATTGCACAAAAACTTTACGTAAAAGGGCATATTTCTTATCCGAGAACGGATTCCAATTTTGTTACAAAAGAAGAGGCAGCTCAGTTCCCGGATATTTTATCAAAAATTAGTCAATTACCAGCTTATCAGTCATTTTTTCCATTACCTGTAGATTCTATTTTAGGTTCGAAAAGATATGTGAATGAAAAAAAGGTTAAAGACCATTATGCGATTATTCCTACAGAACAAGTAATTGATCCGAATAAACTAAATCAAGATGAAAGACATATATATTCCATGATTGTAGAACGATTGATCGCGGCTCATTATGATGCATGTAAAATGAACTATACGACTATCGAAACTCTGGTCGATGGTCGGGCAACGTTTCGATCGAAAGGCAAACAACTTGAAAAGGCTGGCTGGAGGGTTGTTATCCCTTCACCAAAAGATTCCTCCCAACAAGAAAACCTTTTACCTCTGTTAGATAAGGGGAGTGAAGGGCGGGTAGAAAAAGTACAAACAAAAGAAAGTAAAACCCAACCACCTAAGCGACTTACAGAAGGGGATCTTATAACATTAATGAAGTCTGCTGGTAAACACATTGATGATGAAAAATTGTTAAAAGTGATGAATGAAACAGAGGGACTTGGGACGGAAGCAACAAGAGCCGGAATCATCGGCATTTTGAAAGATCGCTCTTATATAAACGTGACAAAAAACCAAGTTTATCCCACAGACAAAGGGAGAGTGCTCATTAGTGCCGTTGGGGAGTCCATTCTTGCTTCACCAGAAATGACAGCGAAGTGGGAACAACGATTAGCAGAGATTGGGGATGGAAAAGCAGAGATGGAACCTTTTATTGAACAAGCTAAGCTGCTTTCTGCCTCAATAATTAATGATGCTGCTAATCGTTCGCCACAGTGGTCCTTTGATCTAGAAAAACTAGATAAAATCATCTCTAATAAACCAGCATGGAAAGGAAAGAAAAGAAAATCCTTTTCGAAAGATACAGTAGGCACTTGTCCCGCTTGTGGGGGAAAAATAATTGATAAAGGGAATTTTTTTGGTTGTAACCAGTATCAAAAAACAAAATGTAACTACACACTATCTAAACGAATATTGAATAAAGCTATCCCAATAAATCAAGTTAAATTATTACTGAATAAAGGAGAAACGGATCTTATAGAAGGGTTTCAGAAAAATGATAAAACCTTCTCCGCTTCTCTTATGTGGGATGAATCAAAAAAACGAGTGACGTTCTCATTTCCTAAGAGTCCGTAAATGTGACATTCAATTGGATAACTTCTGATCGGCTACCTAATCGAATCGGCGGTCCCCAAAATCCAAATCCAGAAGAAACGATGACATGCAGTTGGTCCTTTTGTTTATAGCCCCAATCTAATTCAAAAAGCTTTTTTGTAATCCAATGGTTTGGGGCTATTTGTCCACGGTGCGTATGTCCACAAATGACAATATCTGCTCCTTGATCTCGAATTTGATTAAGTTCCAATGGTTGATGGTCTAAGACTAGCGTTGGAAGTTCGGAATCTTCTGTTTCACTCCACTGCCCCATCGATTTCCGATGGCGATCCGTTTTGTCTTTCCTTCCAATAATTTTAATAGAATTGTCAAGAACAACAGATTCATCTTGTAGGATGTGAACTTGGATATTTTTCATTATTTTAGTCAATTCTTTTATTTTACCACCATAGTATTCATGATTTCCTAATACACCATATACACCTAACTCAGAATTGATTTTTTTGAGGGTTCTATCCATTCTTTTTTCTCTGAAAATACCAGGATCGTCATCTACTAAATCTCCTGGAAACAATACGAGTTCTGCATTTAATTTATTAATCGTTTTCACTAACCTTTTCGCATGGTTTTTCCCCGAAAGTCCACCGAAATGCATGTCTGAAGCAACTGCAATTCGAAGCGATTTTCGCTTCGATTTCCCGCGAGGTACTTTAAAGGAATATGTCCGCACGATTGGTTGGTATGCATTATATAAACCGAAACCAATATAGATAAAAAACAATACCCAAGTGATAAGGCCAACAATGATAATTCCTAATTCAAGAGAGACATTAAGTAGATGAAGGATGAAAATAAAAATATTAGCTAGTGGTAAGACGACTAAACCAAATTGAAAACAACCGAACCAGATAGATCCAACCATTTTTAAAGTGCGAAAAGGTTTTATAAATTGTCCTACTAAATAGGAGAACGCTAAGAAAGTGATAATAAATCCTAACAAAATAGGATTCGATATTTGAAAAGCGGTTTGAAACCAAACATGAATATTCCAGCCTATATAAAAATTTAAACTAGAATAAACGACGATAAATAGACCGAAACTTGCGATGACTTTCGCGTTCATTGCATCCACCTCATTGATTGCTCATTTTCACATTCTTTTTCCAAGACGAAAAGATGTTTACTGAATGCTTCTATTTTATTATGATTAAGAGATAAAAGAAAAGCGAAAGCTCTTAACTGAAAGATCTAAGGAGTTTCGGATCATTTTCGCAGGTTAAAATCTGGAGGGGTTTGATGGGTGAATTACGAGCAATTTGGATTAAAAGGATGAAAAGAGGACCGATGGATGCGACTAATCGAGCCATCTTACATGAAAATCAAGGTATTGAGAACAATGCTGATCAACGAGGGAAAAGGCAAGTTACAATTATGGAAGAAGAAAAATGGGAATCACTAATGACTCAGTTAAATGGACAGTTGAATCCAGAAACGAGACGAGCAAATCTTATGGTTAAGGGGATTGATTTGGAAAAATCTCGCGGAAAAGTCTTGAAAATTGGTGAGAACCTGATTGAAATAATTGGCGAAACAAAACCTTGTGAACGAATGGACGAAGCATTGCCTGGTTTAAAGGATGCGATGTACCCCCGATGGCAAGGTGGTGCGTATGGAGTAATATTAACGGATGGAGAAATCGAAATTGGGGATCCAGTTTCATGGAAAGAGTAAATATAGCACATCTATTCCACTGTAATATATGGTAAAATTGAAGAAATAGGAAAGAGGGGAATACAATGAAGCCTATTCATAACGATAATGGAAAACTTTATACTGAAATGCGGTTGAAATTTCAAGGAAAAATACATACAACAGAGACAATGCTCGTGGATACTAGCTCTTCCGTAACAATCATCTCCCATCAATTAGCTGAAATTTTAGGGTTTAAAGCTACAGATGACCAAACAGTGATCTTAATGGATTCGATTAGTGTTGGACCACTGAAAGTAAGTGATTTTCCAATAGAGGTCAAAGACATTGAAGAAGAAGGAATTATTGGCATAGACTTTTTAATCAAGGTAGGAGCTAAAATAAATTTAGACTCTATGACAATTTCGAGCTCTAGAACATAACACAGCCCATTTCAATGAAGAGCAAGGATCGTTAACGATAAATATGATTAAAGAGAACTAAAAAACTCATCATATTTCTTGACCTCAATCTATACAAAGGTTATTATCACATTCTAGAATAACTATAGAAATCATAAAATTTAAAAGATCATGAGGAAATAAAGGAGGTATCTAGATGGCAGAACAAGAAGAACCATTGTTGAGCTCAGGTGACACGGTAAAAGTAACAGCTGGAGAATATAAAGGGAAACAAGCGAAAGTTATCTCTTCTTATACGAATTCTATTTCAGTCGAATTTGACATGAAGTTAGAAGATGGCTCAAAGCCAAGAACAGTTCTAAAACATACCGAATATGAACTTGTAGAAAGCAAATAATACTTACATGAAACTGGCTCAAGCAGATGCAAAACTAGGCATCTTCCTTTTGAGCCAGTTTTTTATTTTCATTTCGGTATGTTTTGTCAATAATTCTTCACATGTTTTCTTTAAACTCACTCTCAGCAAATGAGATAATAGATTTACTTAGTAAAATAAAAATTCTTTCACTGTAAGTGTCCATTCATAGAGAGTACTTTTAGGGAGACGTGAAACTATGCCAACATTACTTATATACTCAACCAAACATGGGACGACAGAAAAAATTGCACTCGATATATCCAAAAATTTATTAGACGAGGTAAAGGTGGTAAATTTAGAAAAAGAACGTGTACCTTCTTTTCATCATTATGAAACCATTATCATCGGCACTTCTATTCACATGGGAAAGATCCCTAAAAAGATGGATAAATTTTTACAGAGGAATGAACGGGTCATCTTAACGAAACGTCTTGGGTTATTTTTATGTTGTATGAAAGAAGGGGAAGAAGCGAAACTACAATTTGAGAGTTCTTTTTCATCACCAATCAGAGGTCATGCTATTAGCCAGGCATTATGCGGTGGGGAATTTATCTTCTCAAAAATGAACTTCTTAGAACGAAAAATAATTCATAAAGTTGCTGGTGAAAAAAACGATCTTTCAGCAATTAACAAAGAAAATATAGATAACTTTATAAATGAAATTAATTCTACTTATGACTTATGTTAAAATGAAATAACTATACAAAGGCTACGACAAATCCTGTCGTAGCCTTTCCTTCTATACAATCGACGTTCCTTTCGTTTTCTTTATTTAGAGTGCACCTATGATATGGAGACTGTACAACAGACCAGGAAGAATTAAAAAACAAATAAATACAAATTTCGCATTTTCCCTTGCGATTATTGTCGTTGTCGTCTTCATCAACTTCGATGACATAAGGACTTGCCCTGAAAAAGGAGATACTTGTGTCGCAAGTGTCCACGATAGTAAGAAAGTTAATGCAATATATTCTGGACTAACACCAAATGTTTCAGGGGAAAGAGCACTGCCTACACCGATAACGATAATAATTGGGTGAATCCCAATTTGAGCAAGAAGAATAGTAATCACAACCACTAAAAGTGTAAATAAATATACTGTGCCAAACGATAATGTTAAAAGCACAGAGGAGATTATTTCACCTAAGTCGGTATAAGATAAGGCTACACCGAAATAACCTGCACTGACAAAGATCGCTAGCTCATTTTTAAATTTTGAGAAAGAGCCTAAAATTTGATCAAATACTTCTTGGACATAAGACTGAACGAGTTTTGAAAAGAAAGCCCATATGAATGGCAACACTACTGCTAAAATCGACACAACAGTCAGCATATTCACATAAAGGATGTAATCTAAAACGAGAGATAGAATAATAAGTACGGTAGTAAATGTCATTAACGGAAAAAGCGATGGTGATACTTCTCTTTTATCACTAGCAGTGACGGCATTTTTCACAGGAGGATCGTTCGGAAATGAAATTTTTGGAAGCATCCAAATGCTTAATAAGAGATAAATAATTGCTAATAAAAAACCATAACCACCTATATTAAACCAAGATACGTCGAAAAGAACAACGACAAGTCCAACATTGACAAAGTAAGGGGACCAAAGCATACAAAAGGCAAATGCTCTCATCATATGTAACGTCAGTTTTCTTTCTTGAAACGTTGAAAAACTCTCATCTGCAATTCGTTTTACAATAGCAAGTGAACCAAAATTCAAAATCGTTCCCATCGTCGCAACGAGAGTATAACTTAACCGGTAGGGGTGTTTTCCACCTTTTTTCTCACGCTGCTTTACTTTTTCCTTTAATGCGGTTAAATAACCTGCAATCGACATGTATGTGCCTATAAGAGGTATAAGGATAAACAGGGTTAAAAGACTTATATTTTCACCAAACCCACGAATCATTCCTTGGAAGGGAACACCTTCGATCAGAAATATTGTCGTTCCGATCAGGACGAGGGCAGATACAACGAACCGATTCAGCGAAGAAATACTGAAAATAGCGGCGACGAGTAATACCGCTGCTATTGAGCTATAAAGTGTCATGATCCAAGGATAGACGAGGAAATGACTTACTAAATAAATAATTGCCGTCACATAACAAAGGATCCCTAGTAGTTTTAATAATGATTGCTTCAACGGTAAACTCACCTCCTAAAAGAACATCCACTTTGTTAGATTTTAAAAGAGTACTAAATGTGGGGAACAATGTTGTTTCCATTCAACGGAATTCAATGAAAGAATCCTTCTCTCATTACTATCAACTTAACGACTTTAATGTTCGAGAAAGAGAATATTTTCACAAAGTACCACCTTATATTATACTTGGTTTATGTGAAATTTAAAGAAATTGGAGGGCTTCCTATGAAAATCAAAACAGAATTAGCAGAGCTACAGCCCAGTCAGCTATATTTAGATCGTACTAAATTGCGAAATTTAATTATGAATGGCTATGACGCAGAACAAACGGAAAAAAAACCACTTCCTGTTATTAAATTAAATGGGGAATTAGTGCTCGTTGGAAGTCACACTCGTGCTTTCTTAGCAGACCAGCAAGGGGAAACCTATGTAACCGTTGAGTATCTAGCGGAAATAGACAACCTTTCTAATTATCAAACGTATGTATCTTGGTGTAAAGAAGAAGACATCACAAAAGTGAGTGATCTAGGGAAACAAATCATCTCTAGTGAAGACTTTGAAAGAGAATGGGTTGATCGCTGTAACCGTATTAGTCAAAAATGACAACCCGAACCAAAAGAAAAATCGTCTTAATTACTGGTTCAAATAGTGGTTTTGGTTCCCTAATTGCCTTGAATTTAGCAAAAAGTAACTACATCGTTTATGCTACGATGAGAAATGTATCAAATGCTGAGCAATTAAAAACAACAGCGAAACAATTGTCTATCTCTGATAATCACCTTCTCATTCACAAACTTGATGTGAGTAAAACAGAAGATATTGAAGCGGTGAAGAAGCAGATCTTAAAAAAACACGGACGACTAGATATTTTAATTAATAATGCTGGATTTTCTCAAGGTGGGGTTATCGAAGATATATCGATGGATAAATGGGAGCATCAGTTTCAAACGAATTTTTTCGGTGTCGTTGCTATGACAAAGGCTTTCATTCCAATGATGCGTCAAGCGAGAAGCGGGAAGATTATTCAAATGGGGAGCATTAGTGGTCGCATTGGTCTTCCCGGTCTTGCTCCTTATGCCGCTTCTAAATTTGCACTTGAAGGATTCACAGAATCGTTACGCTTCGAATTAAAGCCGTTTCAGGTGTATTCATCGATCATTGAAGCGGGATCTTTTCGAACGGATATTTGGCAAAAAGGGTTTGAAGCAGCTGTTCAATCCGATATTATTGATTACGAGTCTCTTATGACGTTTATGAACAAATACGCTCAACAACAAATGCAAACGTCAGAAAATCCACAAAAGGTCGTAAACCTTGTTCGATATATATGCGATCATAAACAACCAAAATTCCGTTATCAAATTGGGAAAGGGATCAAAGTAGGAATCGCCTTGAAATCTTTGCTGCCATGGTCTATCGTAGAAAGGGTGCTCTTTAAGAAGCTTAATAACAAATGAAATTAGAAGGAAGAAAAGAGAGATACGTTATGCGCCATTGGCTAGATCATTATATTTATATTCTATATTCCACTGTCCTTATCAGTTATGTAATTAACGTATTTATTGGCATAGAAGCGGTTAATTATATTATCGGTCTGATTGCAATACCTATGTTACTTGTTTCTTTTTTAGGAGCATCAAACCTTTTTAGATTATTAGGATCATTGTTTTTAATGACAGGATTATTTTTATTTATCCAAAGTGGGCTTCCTTTACAGGAGGCCTTCCTATTTTTCACAGACAACTTACGATTACTTGCTTTATTAGCTGTTTTACCATGGATGAACAGTGTCGTTCGTGCTGGACGTTTTGATCGCAGAATGAATCAATTAATGAAAGCTAACGTGTCTGATTTAGGGAAACTGTATGTTCGAAGTTCCATTACGACTTATACGTTGATATCATTTATTAATTTATCCGCATTAACGTTAACTCAAGGTGTGTTATTGCAAAACCTTTCTAACTTATCAAAAAAACTAAAAGATACGTTTATTAGTCAAACGACATTACGCGCATTTTCTATGGCGCTCGTATGGAGTCCAATGGAAATCATCGTTGCCATTAGTGTGGATGCAACAGGAGTAGGATATGTAACGATATTACCGTGGTTATTGCTTATTTCATTAATCACCATGGTGATCGACAACATTTGGGGAAGATATTATTATGGGAAGTTACCTTATCACGCTCCTTCCAACGCTGTTGGGAGAAGTTTCTCTGTCAAAACAATCATCTTTCAAATTAGTCAACTATTTGGTGCTCTTGTGACATTTTTATTTATTATTGTTTTCACAAGTAGTTTACTAGATTTGAATTTTATTCTAACTGTCACCCTTGTTATCCTTCCATTTTCCTTTATCTGGTCTATTGTTATGAAGCGAGTAAGAAGTTTCATCACAATAGGTTGGAATACTTGGAAAGTTCGAACAAACGGAATGCAAAATTTCGTTGTATTGTTTGTTTCTTTAGGTTTTTTCTCCAACAGTTTAAATGCTACACCCGCTCTTGAAGCGATACAACATCCGTTTATGGCCATGGCAGAGTATCCACTTGTTATTTTATTTTTTATTCAAATGACGTATTTACTTTTAAGTATGATTGGGATTCACCCTGTTGCAACAATAGGCGTGTTGATGGAAGTCGTTACTCCGCTATATCAAGATATTAACCCTCTTAGCATAGGCATCGTTCTCATAACGGGAGCACTAGCTACAGCAACTGTAGGGACGTATGGCGTAACAGTTACAATGACATCTATGAATACACAACAAAATCCTTATCGCATCACATTAAAAAACATGCCATTTGCGCTTATCTATGGAGGCATTGGCACGTTTGTAGCATTTTTCTTGTTGTAATGTCACGAATCATTAGATTGATCACTTGATTTTAATTGATATACAGCATACTGAGAAAAAGCCAAAATGGCAAAAACAATGACCGTGACGAATAAAAAGGACATGCCTTCAAAAAAAGGAAGAAACAACGCCAATATAGCATTTGTAAAAAATCCTCGCTGGTACCAAACGTTGCTCAATTGCTTCATAAAGGCAACAAAAACCATCATGGAAAAGGAAAATACAATTAACACGGTTGTAAAATAAGGGAATTCATGTCTCATTTCAAAAGTAAAAACCATATATAGAACTAGTCCCATTGTTAGACCAATTAACGTTATTCTGTCTTTCACCATAGTCGTTCTCCTTTCTTATATCTAACTATATTATATCTAAGAATACGAACAGTGAGAAGGGAGTCAGGAAAAGCAGATGGTCTACATATTAAAAAGGAAGGAATGATCAAGATGAAAGCAGTTATTTTTGATTTAGATGGTGTGTTAGCAAATACAGTAGAATTCCATTATTTATCTACGAAGAAAGTGGCAGACGTACTAAATGTTCCGTTCACACGTGAGATGAATCAACAATTTCAAGGAATGAATCGGAATCATTTGATCAAACACCTTCTTAAACATACGGAGAAACCTTTTAGTGATAAAGACATAAAAACATACGGAACGTTAAAAAATAAGACTTATCAAAATCTTATTCAAACGCTTAAACCGGAAGATGTGTTACCTGGAATGATGACCTTTTTACTTGATTTAAAGAACCAAAACATTCAGACAGCTATTGCTTCATCCAGTTCAAACGCTAAAACAGTTTTAGAAAAGTTAGAGATCGTTTCTTTTTTCGATACGATTGTTCCTGCAGCTTCTATTACTAAAATGAAACCAGACCCAGAAATTTTTTTACGAGCGGCTGACGATTTACACGTACCTTACAATGAGTGTGTGGCAATAGAAGATAGCGAAGCTGGAATGCAAGCAATTCAAGCAACAACAATGTTTTCTGTCGGGATTGGAAGTGATCCTCTTGTGAAAACAGCAGATTGGCATGTTTATAAAACGGAAGATCTGACATTGACAACGCTAATTGAAAAATTCGAATGTAAAAATAACAAGCGATAATTCCGATTTCCATAGGTAAAACTACCGACATGAAGATTCCTTGTTCATATTCTCCTTCTTTTAAGGTAAAATGACAAGTAGCAGATCTTATGACTATGTCATAATTTCAATTCGACTGTCAGAGAAATGGCAAGAAGAGTTTGAAACGATATCATTTTTTATGAAGGAAAGGGAGAGGGAATCATATGAGTAAACGTGTTGTCGTAACAGGACTGGGGTCTATTAACCCTTTAGGAAATGATATACAAACGAGTTGGGGAAAAGTGAAAGAAGGCATTTCAGGTATTGAAACGATCACAAAATTTGATATGTCCAACTACCAAGTAAAAGTTGCTGGGGAAGTGAAAGACTTCACCGCGAAAGATTATATGGATTTCAAAGAAGCACGAAGAATGGCTCGTTTCACACAGTTTGCTGTGGCTGCTAGTAAGATGGCGATGAATGACGCCGCGGCTGTCGTCGGAAAAGATGTGGATGCAGAACGCATTGGCGTCTGGATTGGTTCGGGCATAGGTGGACTAGACGAATTTGAAGACCAACATAAAAAATTTTTAAATAAAGGACCAAGGCGTGTAAGTCCATTTATTATTCCGATGTTTATTCCTGATATGGCATCCGGTCGTGTATCAATAGAATTAGGTGCAAAAGCGATGAACAATTGCTCTGTTACCGCCTGTGCATCAGGTGCTAATTCCATAGGTGATGCGTTTAGAGTTGTTCAAAAAGGCGATGCTGATATGATGATCGCCGGAGGAGCGGAAGCGTCGATTACTGAAATGACGCTTGCTGGTTTTTCTAATATGACGGCATTATCGAACAATCCTGATCCTGCAACTGCCAGCCGCCCATTTGATAAAGAACGTAATGGTTTTGTGATTGCAGAAGGTGCTGGTATCCTTATTTTAGAAGAATTAGAACACGCGAAGGCCAGAGGAGCAAAAATATATGGGGAAGTAGCCGGTTATGGTGCTACTGGAGATGCATATCATATTACAACACCAGCACCGAATGGGGAAGGTGGCCAAAGAGCAATGAGACAAGCGCTCAAAGATGGCGATATTGCACCAGAAGATGTCGATTACATCAATGCACACGGGACATCAACACCGTATAACGATTTGTATGAAACGCAAGCAATCAAAGAGGTGTTTGGACCACACGCTTACCAATTGTCCATTAGTTCTACGAAATCGATGACAGGTCATCTTTTAGGGGCTTCAGGAGCAGTCGAGGCAATATTTTCTCTTCTAGCAATAAAAGAATCCGTTATGCCACCGACAATCAACTATCATACCCCTGATGATGAAATGGATTTAGATTACGTACCTCTTCATTCAAAACCAAAAGAATTAGATGTTGTTCTATCAAACTCTCTTGGTTTTGGTGGACATAATGCAACATTATTGTTCAAAAAATACACATAATGATAGGAACCAACTATCTTAATATGATGGTTGGTTTTTTCAATCTCTTTTCATCCTAGATAAAATCCGCTATAGTAATAGACGTAAGGACGGTGGAGATGGTGAAAACAATATCAGATAAACAAATACAACATAAAGATGAGCTAGATTTAACGGCAGAAGAAAAATTTCGTTTTCAAAGAGTGGAACATAAAAAACAACAAGATACATTTGAAGTGGCATTTTGCGGTCATTTCTCAGCAGGGAAGTCAACGATATTAAATAAACTTTTACAAGCAAACGTGCTTCCAACAAGCCCTATTCCAACAAGTGCGAACGTGATTCATATTCGCCAAGGTGATTTATCTTTATCGGTGCATAGTGAGGATAAAGATGACCTCATTTTTAACGGGGATATCCCTTGGGAACAAGTTCGAGAATGGGGCATGGACGGAAACGAATCAACTGGATTAACCATACACGCGCCGCTTCCATTTTTGGGATCCCATGGCTGTATTGTTGATACACCAGGAGTAGATTCTACAGATGAAAACCACGAAACGGTGACAGTTGAGCAACTATATACGACAGACGCTATTGTTTATGTTATGGATTACAATCATGTTCAGTCAGAGACAAATATCTATTTTTTAACGCAACTTTCTACTTTACAAAAACCAATTTATGTCGTCATTAATCAAATAGATAAACATAACGAAGCGGAAATTTCTATTGAAAACTTTAAATCTTCCGTCTTACAAATGATGAAAGAGTGGGACATATCCTTTATCGATATGTTTTTCACATCCATGAAACATCACGACCATCATTTAAATCAATTTAGTGAATTTGAAAAAAAGCTTAAGTCGTTACTTTATAATAGCGAGAAATTGTTAGATGGCTCACGCACGCTGATTGAAAAAGGATTTTATGAATCTATTAAAAGTAGAGTTCAGGAAGAAAAACAAGCAGCTATTCAAGATGTTTATCACACCATTCAAGAACAAGGTTATAATCCGTCAGATATGGAGAAACAAGCAGAGATTCAACAAGACTTATATAAAATGAAACATTTTGATGAGGAAACAAGAGAAAATTATAATAAAGAGCTGAAAAGTTTGTTTCAAAATGTGACGTTATTTCCATATACCACAACGGAATTAGTTAGAAATTGGTTGGAATCTGTTCAACCTGGTTTTAAAATGGGATTGCTGTTTTCAAGTAAAAAAACAAACCAAGAACAACAAAGACGCTCGAAACTACTTACAGATGAACTTCAAGATAAAATAAAATCACAACTTTTGTTTCACGTGCGAGAATATTTCCAGCGAGTGGACAGAAAACAGTTATCTAATCCGGAGGAATTTGAAACAAGTTTACAAGCCATTTCCATTGACGTTACAGATGAATGGTTACGTGACCAAGTTATTTCGGGGCCGATAAGTAGAGAATATATCTATACATTTACGGATGATGTGACGAAAAAAATCGTTAAAATAATTCAACAACGAGCGTCACATACGTTAGATACCTATATAAAAGGCATGAGCAACACAATGGAAAACCACATTAAAATGTTACAAGAGAAGCTAGATACGTTAAATGACTTGAAACCGTATCAAAATCAAATAGACCATATCAATCAAACATGTGATAAAAAAGTCAGCAGAATGGATGCATCTTTGAAAAACCTTCCAAAACTTCGCGATTTTTATGAAGTCATAAGAGAAACAAATCAATTAGGGTACCCATCTGTACACCTTGATATCTTTGACCATATTCATATACCTGAAACATCCGTTATTAATCGTGAGGAAGAATATGAAAAAGAATCGGACGAACTCATTTTCTCCGAAGCAGAAGTAAAACAATGGATGAAAGAAACAAAAATGATTCTAGAGAAGCGTCAAGATTCAACGATTCTACAAAAGGAGCGAAACCAACTTCTAGACCGGATCCGTCGGAACGAAAAACAATCATATGTCGTTTCGCTGTTCGGTGCATTTAGCGCTGGAAAATCAAGTTTTGCAAATGCTCTGTTGGGAGACGATGTTATGCCCGTTTCTCCCCATCCGACAACAGCTACTGTATTGACTGTTCAACAATCTGAGAATGATAAACAACACGGAACAGCAGTCATTACAATAAAATCAAAACAAGCATTGGAAAAAGAAGTTAAATCGATTGGTCACTCATTAGATCTCACGTTAGATATGGACACATTTATGAATAAATGGAAACCGAATGAGCAAACCTTCGTTTCTAACTGGCAAAAAACGAGTACGAATTATTTATCAGTGATTAAAAATAGTTTACAGGAAACATCGTTTGAACTTGGTGAAACAATGACGATTACCCACAATCAACTTCAATCATTTGTCGCCGAAGAAAAAACAGCCTGTTTAGTGGAAAAAGCAACTCTTTACTATGACTGTGAACTTACTCAAAATGGGATCGTTTTAGTCGATACTCCTGGTGTGAACTCGATTCATGCTAGGCACACAAACGTTGCTTTTCAGCAATTACGTCATTCGGATGCGGTATTTTATTTAACATACTATAATCATGCTTTTTCTAAAGCTGACCACTACTTTTTACAACAATTAGGTAAGGTAAATGAAAGCTTTGCCCACGACAAACTGTATTTTATTATCAATGCAGAAGATTTAGCGGAAAACCCTGGTGAAATCAATGGTGTGAAACATCACGTCAAAGAACAATTAAAACGAAATGGAATACAGGAACCGAGGTTATATTCCCTTTCAAGTAAACAAGGGCTTTCTGAGAAAAAGGGAAACCAAAAGGGTGAATCATCCGAATCAAGCTTTGCTCAATTCGAACATATTTTTTACGAGCGTACCATTTTAGAGTTAAAATCATTAAGTTTAACTATTTTACAGCATCATTTAGAGCAGTTTTCGAAAAAATTAGAAGATACCGTTCGGTTTATGAACGAAGACAAAGCGTCACAACAACAAAAACAAGCAGACATCAAACATACAACTCAACAAGAAATAGCGAGAGTGAAAAATGCTCCATTTGGTCATGCTGTGCAAGATGTGCAACATGAATTGGACCAATTTTCTTTATATCTTCGCCAGCGAATGATGTATGTGTTAAATGATTATTATCCTTCCGTGATAAATGTTTCAATATTAACAGGATCAACAAAGAAACAATTACATGACCAACTTACTAGTGCGATCCAAGAGTGGAGAGGGCTAGGTGAACAGTTTTTGAAACAAGAATTAGAAGCCATTTCTATACGATTGGAAAATGTCATAAAAAAAGCGACAGAGAAGTGGCTTATCGCTGAAAGAAATTCTATTATAGAGGAGTTACCATATTTCTTTATTGAAGAACAAATTGATCGAGTAAAGCTTCCGATTGCAATTGGGGATATTGCATTTCCGATAGAAACAAAACCATATTTACCGTTTCTAAAATCTAAAAAAGATTTTTTTGAAAACAACAAATCAAAAGAGTTAAAAGAAATCATCGTAGCTGACGGAACAGAAATTGCTTCTTCCATTATTTCAGCTTATGAGGAATCCTTTCGACAAGCAACACTTGACGTGTTAAGTGATCTCGAAAAAGAAATGAAAAACAGATTAATTGAAGGTATTCAAGAAGAAAGCATTCGCTTGGATGCGATTCTTGATAAACAAGAACAAGAAAACATTCGTCAAGAGCTATCGGCATTAACATCGGTCACACAGCCTGCATTCATAAAATAGTTGATTTAGGGTCACCTTAATCATGACAATGGAGGTGACATCTATGGGAAAACAAAAAGGACATCGCAATAAACAAGCAGGTAGTGCGATAACAGAAAGCGTTAATCCGTTAGGACAAGCCCCAGATGATGAAAATAAAGGGGAAGTTTTAAGTAGAGAACAAGAACGAGCAAAAAAGAAAAATACGAAATAAAGAAAAAGTCGTCTCTAACGGGAGACGACTTTTTTGTGTCTGATTCTCTCTAACCTGAATAAACTTATAGAAAATAAAGGAGGAGTGACCACCTTTGAAAAAATATACCTATGTTGATTTATTACTCGCTTTGGATGTTCAAGCGGCACACCCTGGAGGACTTGAATTAACGAAACGATTATTAGCGACTCAGCCAATTGATTCAAAAACATGCGTATTAGAAGCGGGCTGTGGCAAAGGGGAAACGGCGGCATATTTATCAGAGTCCTACCACTGCCAGGTGGTGGCGATTGATCATCACCCTGATATGGTAGCAAAAGCCGTATCAACGTGCGCTCCCTTTCCAAATGTTCATGTTAAGGAAGCAACCATTGAAGAGTTGCCCTTTCCTAATGACTCGTTTGATCTTATATTATCTGAATCGGTGTTAGCCTTTCTCCAGGCAGAAACAGGATTAAAAGAAATGTACCGGGTCTTAAAAAAAGACGGAAGCTTAATATTATTAGAAATGTCACAAAAAACTTCGATGGAAGAACCAGAGATAGAAGAAATAAAACGTTTTTATGGCATTCATAAGATACATTCCAAAAGCGACTGGAAAAAATTATTAAACGATGTAGGTTTTTCTAAAGTGGATCAACTAAATATAACGACCGAAGGGGAAGAAGGAGTGGATGTGACAATTACGGAAAATATGAATGATGAATTATTACAATTATTAGATGAACATAACCGATTAATGAGTAAATATGGAGATGAATTAACCTATTCAGTTTTTCACTGTGAAAAATAGCCATCATTATTTCCAATAATTAGAAGTGTCATTCGCACAACCACGGGTTTAGCCAATTCGAAAAAGGGAACATCATGATATGGTCACTGAAAAAAATGAATGATCTAAACGAAACATCTTTTAGGCTATGTATCAAGAAAGCACAGGTGAATTTGATGCCCTTTATTCGAATTTTATTAACTGGGATAGCAAAACTTCTCAGTAAAGTATTTAGTATGGCTACACTGACTTTTTTCGGGAGAATTCCAACCCAAGATAGTTCTATCATCAGTTTTATGGGAATCGCATCGTTATATTGGCTTTATATTGCCGCTTCCGTCTTATTTCCAGACTTAGCAGAAATGTTTATTCCTTTCATTCCAGATGATGAAACGCTTATCAGAATTATTTCGATAGCACTTGCTATTTTATTACCATTATCCGTTGGTTTTGCCTCAACGAAAATAGAGAACAGAGATAAAGACTTTTCCTTCGTCAAACAGTTACTGATGGGGTTTCCCTATTCCTTTATCCTAGGTTCATTATCTATGCTGCTCGTTGTCATCATACCATTACTAAAATTACCAAGTTTATTGAAGATGCACCGACAAGAACAGTTTGCGATCATGATTCGAAAAGGAAAATACGATAAGGTATTAGATGAAATAACATCGATTTTAAAGGATTATGATTTACATGTGTCTATTCATGATCCGAAAAAACCAGTTTGGTATTGTTTTGTGGTGCTTAGCTTCGTGTTAGAACATATTTTCAATAAAAAAATTAGTAAAAAGATGAACTATATTAACGTTGAAATTGACAATGAAACAGTGGAAGTGACCATTCATGCAACAGATATTTCTATATTAGGACCGAAAAATGAAGTCCTGCAAGTGAAACATATTTTATCAGAAGAATTAAAACCTGAACATTTGTTTTTTTCGTGGGATGATTCCGTCCAACAAATAGAAGATGAAATTAATCAGTTAAATCATAAGGTAGAAAAAGGAGAATCATTTGAGTGGGATAAACTGCAGGATATAACTGCTCGTCTTCGCAGATCTTCGCTTGAAAACGAAGATTGGAATGCAATCCGTAGACAAATATACAAACTTGAACGTGACTATTATCAAATAACTAAATAATTGTAAGGAAAGGCTGGAGTCTATAGATTTGTAGATTTCAGCCTTTTTCTTAGCATTTAGAATTAATAAGAGACATGTAAAACAAGTTAGAGTGAATCATTTTTTGATTCAAATGATATTATTCACAAAAAATAATGTTGACATAGGTTTTATCCCCGTCATATACTTATATTATTAATTCCGAGTATTATCATAGGAAAAGTTAAGTTGAGGTGGGAAAATGGAAAAAGTCGCAATTAATCATGTAGAAAAAACCTTCCCTGGCAAAAGCAAAAATGAATCATTTACGGTTTTTAAAGATATATCATTAACTGTCGCACCAGGTGAGTTTGTATCTTTGTTAGGCCCCTCCGGTTGTGGGAAATCGACGTTGTTAAATATCGTTGCTGGCTTAGATCAAGCTACCGAGGGTGACGTTACAGTCGGCACAGAAAAAATCAAATCTCCTGGATCAGATCGTGGTGTTGTCTTTCAAGAAGCGGCATTAATGCCTTGGTTAACTGTACTAGAAAATGTCATGCTTGCCACGAAAAAAAAGATGAATAAGGAAGACGCTAAAAGTTCCGCTGAAAAATATCTGAAACTTGTTCATTTAAGTAAGTTTTTACACTCCTATCCTCATGAACTTTCTGGTGGGATGAAGCAACGTGTCGCTATTGCAAGAGCTTTATCCATGGACCCAAAAGTGTTATTAATGGATGAACCATTTGGCGCGCTCGATGAGCAAACAAGAATGATGCTGCATAGAGAAGTTCAATTTATTTGGGAAGAAACGAAAAAAACTATTTTGTTTGTCACCCATAATATTCGTGAATCCATTTTGCTTTCCGATCGAATTGTGCTCATGGGCACTCGACCAGGAGGGATTCGAAAAATATATTCCGTTGATTTACCAAGGCCCCGAGATCCTGCTTCACCGGAATTTATCCAACTAGAACAAGACATTATGTCTATTCTAGGAGGAGAAATTGAAAAAGTGATGAAGGAGGAGATGGGAGATGACTTCAATTCTAAGAAAGCTAGTCTTCTTTACGGCACTGATCGTAATATGGGAAATCATATTTAGAGTATATTCTCAACAAACGACATACTTTCCCTCACCTTTAGGGTCTGTTCAGCAATTGTATATTGGGTTATTTGATACTGGTATATTAGCAACCGCGTTAGCAGAAAGTTTGCAACGAATTTCGATTGGTTTTAGTTTAGCTCTCCTTATTGGTGGTCTACTTGGTGTGATTATCGGTGTTTCTAAGTTAGCAGACGAAACCTTAGGTTCATTAGTTATTGCTTTGCAGTCCGTTCCTAGTATCGTATGGTTACCAATTGCACTTGTCTTGTTTCAAGGAGGAGCAGGAGCTATTTACTTCGTTGTCATTTTAGGCGGAACTTGGGCTATGACTTTAAATGTCCGAATGGGAATTAAAAATGTCCAACCAATCTTAATTCGAGCAGCAAAAACAATGGGCTATAAAAATAGTGAATTAATTTGGAAAGTCATGCTTCCAGCCTCTATACCATCTGCTTTAACAGGGGCAAGGCTTGCATGGGCATTTGGTTGGCGCGCCTTAATGGCAGCAGAACTTATTGGTCGCGGTGGATTAGGTCGAACATTAATGGATGCACGCGATTTCTTCAATATGGATCTTGTCGTTGCAATTATGATCATTATTTCGTGTATCGGATTAATCGTCGAGTACTTTATATTTAGCAAAATCGAGAAAAAAGTATTATCTCGCTGGGGACTTACTAACTCAGCATCATAAACGAGGAGGAAATAAAATGAAAAAATTAATTAGTGGAATAACAATAGCATCGGTAGCTTTCCTATCAGCATGTGGCCAAGGGGACGAAGAATCATCTGCAACTAACTCTAACAATAACGAAGGAACGGTAGATTCTTCCGGCGATTCAGATAATAGCGAAGTGAATATTGGTTATTTTCCTAACCTCGATCACGCTGCTGCCATTGTTGGGAAAGAAAAAGGATTTTTCGCAGATGAAATGGGTGATAACATCGATTTTCAAAACTTTCCAAATGGAAATGAGTTTATGGAATCCCTTGATACGGGTGTAATTGACATGGGTTACGTTGGACCAGGACCGGCAATAAATAGTTTTCTAGCAGGTTCTGACGTCGTTGTTATAGGTGCTGCTGCTAATGGTGCCACACTAATTGTTTCAAGAGAAGACTCTGGACTTCTTACACTCGAAGATTTTCCAGGAAAATCTTTTGCAACACCCGGGAACGGATGTACTCACAATGTTCAGTTAGAGAAAATGTTGCAAGAAAAAGGGATGAAGACGAATCGTCGTAATGGAGAAGTTGAACATCAATCTAGAGTAAACCCTGCCAGCATGGTTGCGATGTTTGAACAAGGACAAATTGATGCAGCAGCAGCTCCTGAACCTTGGGGAACACTTCTTGTAGAAGAGCATAATGCTAATGTCGTAACAGAATGGGATGAGGTATTTTTAGGCGAAGAATTAGCGAGTGTTGTTTTAGTCACAACAAATGAATTTATAGAAGAAAACCCAGATCAAGTAGAGCAAGCGTTAAAAGCTCACAAACGTTCCGTTGAATTTGCCCAAAACAACGAAGCAGAAACACTAGAATCAGTGAATGATTTAATTTATGATCTAACGCAAACAAGATTGCCAGAACATGTATTAGAAAAAGCTTGGCAACGAATGGTCATTACAACAGAAACACATGCTGATGCTTTGCAACAATGGGCTGACGCTTCTTATGAGCAAGAGTTTATGAATGAAGATCCAAACTTAGATGGTTTTGTTGATACATCTATCTTAGATCAACTAATGGAAGAGTAGTTGCACAAAAGAAAACTGATGTTGCTTAGGATTTTCTCCTACAACATCAGTTTTTTTGTATTATTATCATGAATTAGCCCAAGCAGAGTCAGATTCAAAGAATAAGATAAACGAATACTGATTGAGAGAGGAGGGAAACGAATGAAAGAAAAAGAAAACGAGCAAGTAGAAGAGAAACAACAAAAGAAAGAGGTACCACCTCCAAAAGATCCTTGGGCTGAGCTACTATTTGGTAGAAAAGTAAAAAGGCATCCCACTCAAGAAGAAAAAGAACAAACAGACATCAATGTAAACGAAACCAAGAAAGGGGAGTCAAAACAAAATAACCCATTTTCATGGATTTAAATACAACTGGAATATAAAGGGTGTTATTTAACCTAACAAGATAGATGAAAGATAATCTATAGTCTTATATAATTTGATTTAGCAAGTCATTCGAGTTATGAGGAGGTTATGTGAAAATGTTAAAACAAGATTTGAAACTAAATGAGTCCGTCGCGATGTCCAATGTTTTGGCAATTGTTCACGTCAGTAGCTTATACGAAAGTGATGTATATATTTTGAAAGATAACATTGCTTATAACTCGAAAAATATTTTAAGCCTAGTTCAAGGGATGATTCATTTGAAAAAGGACGCCGTTATTACTGTGCAAGCGGAAGGTCACGATGCGAATGATGCCGTCAATCACATCCGTCATTTAGTTGAAAATGCGATGTCTAGCCCTTCACTAATACATGAACATTCATAAGAGACAATCGGGTATTATTGTAACCCTTTAGCAAAAGTTATCACACTGCTTTTAATAAAATCATCAACTGGAACAGCGGCTACTTTTTTTCCTGAAATAAATTGGGAAGAAAAGTAGCCTAAATTCATCCACAAAAAATTCATCACTTGTAATTCAATATTGATGTCCTTCGCTACTTTCCCCTTTTTGACCATTTCAGCTAAATAGTTACATAAATACGTCTTGACCAGTTTCGGGTTTTCTGTGAGTCCTTCAGAAATTTCATCATGAATATTACATTCTTTATAAGCGAGTAAAACAATTTTTTTATTTTTCTCCATAAACGTTTGATACGTTTTACTTACATTTGCCAAGTCTGTCTTTAGGTCATACGTAAGTTCTTCTGTGAAAATTTTCTTCATAGAAAAAGCAAAAGAGTATTTTTTAATAATTCCATTAAGTAGTTCTTGTTTATTGGAGAATTTTCGAAATAATGTCATTTCTGAGACTCCTGCTTCTGCTGCAATTTCTCTTACCGTAGCAGAGGAATATCCTTTTAAATGCATGATGTCAATTGCTGCGTTTAAAATTTTTTCTTTCGTTTCATCCATCTTTTTTTTTCCTCCTATGTGAAATCATCATCTAGTTTTTTTGTTAAGTGTTTCTTAGCAGTTTGCTATCTTCTTGATTTTGGTCCTACTGATAAAATATCATACTTCTATATCATTAAATACATTACTCTGTCGTTTTATTACTAAGTTCTCTTTTTCAATTCAACCACTATTCTTAGGGTGAAAACTCATCTATTCTCTTTCTTGCTATCATTTGATATAATACATGTTGTCCATGTAAACTATAATCTATAGCTTAATAAATATCGAATTCATTGAAACTTACTAACAAAAGATGGACAATACTTATTTAATTTTTAAAAAGTGGGGAATGAACTCTTGAAATTAACTCCTGAACAACGCATTCAATTGCATGAATTTAACAACTTAACAAAGTCTCTTAGTTTTAACATGTATGATGTCTGTTATACGAAAACGAAAGAAGAAAGAGAAGCTTACATTAAATACATTGATGAACAATATAATGCTGATAGGTTAACGACTATATTAAAAGATGTAGCCAGTGTCATAGGTGCCCATGTTTTAAATATTGCCAAACAAGATTATGAACCTCAAGGTGCTAGTGTGACAATGCTCGTTTCAGAAGGACCAGTAGAAGAAGCACCAGACTCCGCTTTTGAAGAGTCTCCTGGACCGTTACCAGAGTCCGCTGTATTACATTTAGACAAAAGTCATATTACGGTGCACACGTATCCTGAATATAATCCAGCTGATGGAATTAGTACATTTCGAGCAGATATAGACGTATCAACATGTGGAGAAATTTCACCTTTAAAAGCTTTAAATTACATGATTCATTCGTTCGATACAGATATTATGACGATGGATTATCGTGTTAGAGGATTTACAAGAGATGTGAGTGGTCATAAACATTTTATCGATCATGACATTAATTCGATACAGAACTACATCCCGGACGAAGTGAAAGAACTATTTGATATGATTGACGTAAACATCTATCAAGAGAATATTTTTCATACAAAATGTAAGTTGAAAAATTTCGATTTAGATAACTACTTGTTTGGTTATAACAAGCGAGAATTATATTTAAACGAACAAGAGGAGATTACTGACAAGCTAAAACACGAAATGGATGAAATTTATTATGGGAAAAATATGAAACGGACTTAACAAATCGATTCTAATTTTTCGATTACAGACCAGAACTACCGAATAGTTCTGGTTTTCATTATATGGAAACGCGATTCATTTTCTGACAAAATGTGTGAAGGTGGTGTAAATATGAATATGATGCCGTACCTTATCATTGCAGGAATCATCTGTATTGCAGCACTTATAGGGACAATTATGGTAGGAATTAATCCTAGAGATGACGAATATGAAAAGAAAACAAAAAAACATTTCACGAACATGTCGATCATCTATTTTGTAACTTTTGTCCCTGCACTCATATTAACAATTGTTTATTTTATTTATGGGTAGATTAATAAAGTTAATGAAAGAGATGTGATGGAAAATGACTAATAAGGCTAAACCGATAAAATTAATCGCATTAGATATGGACGGAACATTACTAATGGACAACCATGACGTATCTAAAGCAAATCGACAGGCTATCGCCTTAGCAAAAGAAAAAGGGGTAGATGTCGTAATATGTACAGGGCGTTCTTTAATGGCATGTCAAGATTATGCGGATGACTTGGAGTTAAATTCCTATATAGTTACTGGGAACGGAAGCGAAATTTGGCACACTTCAGGTCAATTGATTGAACGAAATCTTTTGAAAAGTGAACTAGTGAACATGATGTGGGAATTAAGAAACGAACATAAAACCAACCATTGGGCAGCATCCGTAGATAAAGTATGGAAAAATGAGATGCCAGAAGACATTCTCAACTATGAATGGTTAAAATTTGGGTTTGATACAACTGATAACGATGCAAGAGACGTCATTTTTGATCTATTATCAAAACATCCAGAGCTTGAAGTAAGTAATTCTAGTTTAACAAACATTGAAATAAACGCCGTTGGGGTAAATAAAGCAGTGGCAATTAAAAAGCTTTGCAGCTTTCTAAATATTTCGATGGATAATGTTCTTTCGATGGGGGATAGTTTGAATGACATGGCGATGATTACAGAAGCAGGACTTGGCGTCGCAATGGGTAATGCACAAGAGATTGTGAAAGAATCTGCAGATTGGATCACGTATTCAAACAATGAAGATGGCGTTGCTCATGCGATCCACAAGTTTGTTTTAAATGCATAACAGAATTATTCAGATGAGCTTTACAACGTCTATAATAGGAGAACTTATATGAATAACATCTTTGAGTTAATCATTATTTTTATACTAGTTGCTTTTCTCTCCTATATTCCCATAATCGGACCTTATTTCAAATTATTTAATACGATGATTCATGAAACAGGGCATGCTCTTGCTGCCATACTAAGTGGTGGGAGAGTACGCTCTATCTCACTTTTTCAAAATACAGGTGGGTTAGCTATAACGAGTCATCGAGGTTTCATAGGAAGAGTATTTACATTACTGGCCGGTTATCCAACTGCGTCTGTTTTTAGTGTTGCATATATTTTCGCATTAACAGAAGGGTGGTACACCTATATTGCAATGACCCTTGCTGTTATTCTTGTATACAATGTTATTTTTTGGGTGAGAAATATCATTGGTTGGGTGTGGATTGTTTCCGTTCTTGCAGGTCTTTATTTTCTTTATACAAACCAATATTGGACTAGCTTTGAATTAGGATTAACAATTATTGGACTTATGTTATTGATGCAAGCTTTCTTAAGTGCATGGGTTGTTTTTATCATATCTTTAAAGGATAAGCACGAGGCAGGGGATGCAAGCATCTTAGCAAACACTACAAAGCTTCCTGCGATTTTATGGGGAAGTTTTTTTGTTCTTCAAGGAGCGGGATTTTTTATATTAGGTGCTTCCGTTTGGTTAGGGTTTGATATAATCACGTTTGTACAAGTCAATGTCCTTCATTAATGGCTCTGTTGCTATAGAGGTGTTCAGAGAAAAAGTGAACACCTGCTATACTTTTCACCTGTTGAATTCGCTGTGTTTACTTCGAATGCTTCTAGCGGCATACGAGGTAGGTCTCACGAAAACATTTTTGAACCATCATGATTTCTTTGAATTAAATAGCTGAATCATTTGTGATTCCCTTATTTGTTGATCATCTTCCGAAGCAAGGTCATATTTCTTTAATAAATGGAAGGCTTCATTCAATTCAAGTTGGGATAACCCAGATTTTAAATATAATTCCCATTGGTCAGCTATTGTTTCAGGCAAATACTCTCGTTGACTTTGGTATTTGTTGTGTACATCTTCTAACGTATGATCGATGTTACATTTCCCCATAATTAAGCTCCTTTCCACTCTGAATAAATTTAAATCTAGCTTCATAATTTTAATAAATATTGGGTAAAAAAGCAATTTCTGATAAACAAGTACGTTTCCCTTTATTCCACTGTAAATCTCTACTATACTGAAATCAACCGGAGGTGAAAAAATGGTCAAAAAATATTTCACTGTAGAAGAAGCAAATCAAATGATTCCATCCATCACGAAAGAACTGATAGAATTAAAAAATCTTCAATCAGACTTTGATGTGCAACTAAAACACTTAAATAAACTAAAAGAAATGAAAAAAGAACACGTACAAACACAGACAGAAAGTATTTTCAAATTGGAAAGTCAGTTAGAATTTCTTGAAATGCAAGCACAACTCCATGTTACTAATATTCAAAATACAGGTGCTCAACTGAAAGGAATCGATCCAGGATTAATTGACTTTCCATCCGTAAAAGAGGATGAAGATATCTTATTGTGTTGGAAAGAGGGAGAGGAAGAAATTCAACATTACCATTCTGCACAAGAAGGTTTTGCTGGACGTAAACCACTAGACAACCATCAAGAAGAAGATTAAAAAGCGTGCATTTTACGTGCACGCTTTTTTTTGATCTATTCCCTAGTAAACTCATCGAAATTATTGTATAGTTATTTTGAGGAGAGTGATCAGCATGTCTATTCCAAAACCACTTGTACAGTTAAACCAATCATTTATTGTTTTATCCTGTATCATAGCATTTATATTGAATCATTGGTTATTACTCATTCCATTTATTGTTGGTGTTATTACTTTAATTACGAAGAAAAACCCACTTATACAAGTGGGCAAAAGATTTTTACGAAAACCTTTAAAAGATTATAAGTTGGAAGATCGTGATCAACAATTATTTAATCAATGGATTGCAACGTTCTGTTTAGGATTCTCACTACTATTTTTTCAACTAGGCTTTTACACAATAGCTTATAGTTTAAGTGTTCTCGTCGTTATTGCTGCCGGTTTAGCGTTGATGGGTTATTGTATCGGTTGTACCATTCGATATCGTTACAAAATGTGGAAATTTAATCGAGTTTCTTAACGTTTGGAGTAAGCCGTTCACTCTAATACTGTTATTTCAACATCTTTTCGTCCAAATTCTAGGGCATCATCACGATCTGGCATAAATAAGTCAATTCGATGTCCTTTTATTGCCCCTCCAATATCACCTGCTATCGCTTCTCCATACCCTTCAACATATACTTTTGAGCCTAACGGAATGACATTTGGATCTACGGCAATCACTTTTTTGTGTGGGTTATTCCTTAAATCTAAACCTGTATACGTAATTCCTGAACAACCTTCACAGTATGCTGTGTAAGCTGTAGCTTCCATTGTCATCACTTTTCCTTCAACAGTGCTACTGTTTGAAGATTCGTCATTGGATGAACTTGATTCCTCTTGCTCAGACTGTTCTGATTCACCTTTATCATTTCCTCCAGAGTCTTCTTGTTCAATGGACGCACTATCCTGTTCAGTGGCCCCACTATCCTCTGATGACTCTGTGTTTTCTGATCCTCCCGAGTTTGATGATGAAGACGAGTGAGAGGAGGATGTCGATTGACTGCTTTGCTGCGACCTGTTACCCAAGATTGCTTCATGCAATGCGCCATACGTTTCAGGCCCTGCTAAACCATCGATTGCAATTTCCTGTTCTGTCTGAAAATCGATCACTGCTTGATAAGTAAGTGGCCCAAACTTGCCATCCAATGCACCTTGATAGTAACCTAGTTGTTGCAGATCTTCTTGAAGGTAAAGGACGACGTTTCCTTCATCACCTTCTCTTAATATCTTCAATGCACCAATGGTTTGTTCGCCAGCCAACCCATCTATATATATGTCTGCGTCCTTTTGAAAGGATAAAACGGACGCTTTCGTTTTATCATCAAAAACTCCCTCTTTCACATCTGAACGATCTTCTAAGTAACCCCTCTGGTCTAGTAAATCTTGTAATTCTGTTACATGGGAATGCACTTTTCCATTTCCTAATAATTTATCTCCAAACGTTTGATCTTCATTTGCTGCTGTAGAACTAGAATCAAAAATCACAAACGCAGTAAATATAAAAAGGAACGTTGCTATACACTTCGTTGTCAAATGAAATAATTTATTCATGGTTGCCTTCCTCCTTTATGATTAACTCTCTTGCTTATCCTTATAGTCCAAATGCAAAAAATAGTACAATCAATGACATGTTTAATGAATTGAAATATAATTGTAAAAAGAAAACAATGTATGTTTTTCAATAAACGAACACACTTTCTTTGGACGAGTTTTCGATCATAATTGTAAAATGAAAAGGTAAAATGAACCTTTTATTTATCGTTTTCCGACAGAAGACTCCCTCTTCAATCGTGATAAGGGGGGAGATGAATGGCGATTGGCGATAGCCAACAGACTCCCCTCATGATATAATTAGAACAAATGTTCTTGCGAAATAAGGTGACGTCATGGTAGTAAAAAAAGCGTTTAAATTTCGTATTTTTCCTCATCAAAAACAAGTCGAGCTGATAAATAAAACGCTCGGTTGTTCTAGATTCGTGTTCAATTTCTTCCTCGGTAAGCAGAAGCAAAAAGACGCTTACTGGTACATCGTCGAAGACATGGTGCAAAACGGTCAGCTACCTTCAAATAACTGGAAAGGAGAGTTTTTCAACAAATACGCCTCGATGAAGGCGGTTCGCCAGTTAAAAGAGCAGTATCCTTTCTTAAAAGAAGTGGATAGTATTTCCCTGCAAAAGTCCGTTGAAAACTTAGCTGATTCTTACCAACGGTATTATAAAAAACAAACCAAAGCCCCTACATTTAAAAGTAAAAAGAACAAGATACAGTCCTATACCACAAAGCAAACCAATGGAAATATCGCTGTTTCAGGTAAACACATCAAGTTGCCGAAGCTTGGTCTTGTTCGGTTTGCTAAAAGTCGTGACGTGGATGGACGAATCATCAATGCGACCATACGACGCAATCCAAGCGGTAAGTACTTTGTGTCGATCTTAGC
>NZ_JARZHF010000008.1 GCF_029891575.1 Salipaludibacillus daqingensis
TTGAATGGAATCCAACACTTCGCTTTGAAGAGGTTGCAACTCCTTTTCTTGTGTTAAAGACGTATAAACTTGTCGGATATAAAAGTTGGTTGTGTTATGCATGTTCTTGGCACGTTGGCACATCTCTTGAAAATATTCGTGCATTCGGTGTCCTTTTTTGACACAAATTTGCATGGTTTTGTAGTTTGCCATTTGATTTTCACCCCCCAAACATAAGTTCTAATACGTTTATATTACCCAAAAAATTATAAAAATTCTAGTACCAAAACCGCCAATTCACCTCCCACCTAAAATTCTATCGAATTTTTGAGGAAGGAGTCCTCTTGGCTTTTATGATAGAAACTATTTTGTTAGCAAATGAGTTATTCGTACGTATAGTTTCGGCTCATCTGTGGAAAACTGTGGAAATCGTTTATTTTGGAAACATTTGGAGCTATTTCTCAAAAAAAAGATAGCTGCATATTTACTTAGGTCACTCATTTACAAATCAATTATGAAAAATGAAATGGGAGATCTTTTACGAAAAGAGGGGCGCGGCATGGAACTTAGAACAAGAACGGCGTATCAGAAGCGCCGACGAATATGGAAAAAGGTTATTTGGACTGGCGTGTTATCGGTCTTTTTTGGCTTTTTAGCACTAAGTACCCTCGTTTTTTATGCGCATCAAATGGAACCGCCTTCGCTAACGGTACCCGAAACGACCGTCGTTTATTCTGCCAATGACGAGCGAATTGGCGAGTTTCATCAAGGGGAACATCGGTATTGGATTCCCATTGAAAACATGGGTGATCCGATTGTTGAGGCGACGTTAGCGATTGAAGACCGTCGATTTTACGAGCATTATGGTTTTGATCCGATACGAATTACTCGGGCGATCTTAACGAATATTCAATCGGGTTCGAGAGCGCAAGGGGCAAGTACGATTACACAGCAGTATGCGCGAAATTTATTTTTATCTCATGATAAAACGTGGTTACGTAAGTGGAATGAAGCTTTATATGCGCTACGGTTAGAGCTTCATTACTCGAAACAAGACATTCTAGAAGGATATTTAAACACGATTTATTACGGTCATGGGGCGTATGGAATTGAAGCAGCTTCCAACCTGTATTTTCAAAAAAGTGCCGAAGATTTGAGCTACAGTGAAGCGGCGATGCTCGCTGGTATTCCAAAAGGACCGAGCGTCTACTCTCCTCTCGTCAACGAAGAACGTTCGATGCAAAGACAAAACATTGTGCTTCAATCGATGAAGGAGAACGGAGCCATCTCAGGAAATCAACTTCTTGCATTTCAGAAGGAGACACTTGATTTTTCCCCAGAGCAAGAAATACAAGGAAAACGAGCGGCACCTTATTTTCATGACGCGTTACGGTCATGGCTCACGGAGGAATATAGCTTGGATGCAAGCGTTATCGATAGCGGGGGGTTAGACATTCATACGACGTTAGACACGAATTTGCAAAAACAAGCGGAAGAGATCATTAGGAAATCGTTTCAAGACGAGGATGAATTGGAAACGGCGTTAGTCGCGATTGATCCTCGAACCGGCGATGTTCGGGCACTTGTTGGTGGGAAAAATTATCAGGAGAGTTCGTATAATCGAGCGGTACAGGCGAAACGTCATCCTGGGTCGGCGCTGAAACCATTTTTGTACTACGCAGCGTTAGAGCATGGGCTCCGTCCGAATTCGATGTTGAAAAGTGAAGAGACGACGTTTGTATTTGACGAAGGAAGACAAGAGTATTCTCCAAGTAACTACAATCATCGTTACGCAGATGATTATATTACGATGCTGCAGGCGTTAGCGATCTCAGACAATATTTACGCGATGAAGATACATTTTTTATTAGGGTTTGAAGATCTACAGGAAAAGGCCGCTCGTTTCGGAATCGAAAGTCCGTTAGAAGCGGTGCCTGCGTTGGCTCTTGGATCAAGTGACGTCGGAGTGATGGAATTAGTCAATAGCTACAGTCCGTTTGCCAATGGTGGATACCGCGTTCAGCCTCGATTTGTCGAAAAAATTGTTGATCGGGATGGAAACGTTATTTTTGAAGAGGAAGTCGAGCGTTCGCAAGATTTGAACCCTGCATATACGGCAATAATGACCGATATGATGAAGGGAATGTTTGAGCCGGAATTAAGCTCGAGTTACGGAGCAGTCACCGGTGGAAGTATTGCTGATGTGGTTGATCGCCCTGTTGCTGGGAAAAGTGGGTCTACGTCTTCTGATAGTTGGATGATCGGTTACACTCCGCAACTCGTGTCTGGTGTATGGACGGGTTACGATGATTCTCGCGAGTTAGATAATGGGGATTCTTACCATTCAAAAGAAATTTGGGCGTCATTTATGAAAGAAGCGTTGAAAGATGATTTAAAGTTAACCTTTCAGGTTCCAAAAAATGTGACGGAAGTGGACATCAATCCGTTCAACGGCTTGCTTGCTGATGAAGGTTCCCCTGTCAGTCGACCAACGTTGTTTTTTAACGGGACGGAACCTACGGAATATAGCTCAAGTGAGAGGAAAGAAACAGAGGAAGAGGAGAAAGAAGAGACAAACGATCACGTTGATGAGGAGAAATACGAACAATTTAAGAAACGAGAAGAAGAAAAAAAAGAGAAATGGCTAGATCGTCTGGTCGATTGGTTTAACTAGACGATCCCTTCTAAATATAGACAGAAAAACAGACGAAAGGGACTGAGTCCGCCTTCGTCTGTTTTCCTGTCTTAGACTATATTAAGTGTGTGAATTTCAGTGTACAAAAATTACCTTTATCTAGCAATAGGGATTTGATAAGTTCACACTTTATTCACAATTTCATTTAAGCCTGAATGTGATTCGCTTTAGCGATTCGACATTTCCGTGAAACTGCTTATCCCCGATCCCGATAATAAGGAATACTATTCCACCGTTAAATCTTGTTTCAACTGATCATCTGCTCGTTCCCACATGCCTTCGTTGAAATTCTCAAGGAAGTCTTTTAAGATTCCTTTTGAGCGGTCATCCATTTGCGAAACGATAATTTTACGCTTTAATGATTTATCCATGTGATTCACGTGTTCAGGAAGACTTTTATATCCGCGACGAATTTCACGGTCCACAGTCATCTCACAAGCCGTCACACCAACATAGGCTGGTCCACCTTTGATCGGTTCCACCGTTACCCACACAAGCCAGAACGGGCGACCATTCGGGACTTCTTCTTTCGTTTTTAAAAACTTAATGCCTTTTTCAACTGCACTTCGGGCATGAAGCGCTCCCATGTCAACCTCAGCAGTTCCTTCATCCACATCAACAAAAACAGGTGTAATATTGTTTAAATTCAATGTTCCGACACCGTAACCACCGTGTCCGTCTGTCGAGTCTCCACTTAAGATGTTAAATCCTTTACTCATTTTTTTGATTTTTTCATTTTTTTGCTTATCTGATTCGTTCATCGACTATCCCTCACCTTCACTCATATCATCGTTATTTTCAAGCTACTTGCCTACGATTTCTTATTATCTAACACGTTTCCATCGCTAAGGGGTTTGTTCTCCCTGCGTTTATACTTTATACTGCTTAAGGTTTTCTGAAACACCTGTTACGATCCTAACGTTAGTTTATCATACTATGTTTTTAAGATGCACAAGTTACAAACCGAGAAAATTCCGTTTTTTAAAGGAAAAATGACGAGACGTGTGGAAATTATTCTGTGAGGGAAATTCACCCGCCGTATAACGAAAGACTTTGTGATACGATAAGGTTGGTCATAGCACTTCTTAAAAAAATATGACAAGACTTATCGCAACAAAGTGAGCAAAATGAATGATGCGAAAGGAGATTATACAATGCCAATCGTAACAGTGAAAATGTTAGAAGGTCGTGATGACGAGCAAAAACGCGCCCTCGTCGAAAAAGTGACGGCAGCAGTTTGTGAAACAACAAATGCACCAGCAGAAAGAGTGTCTGTGGTTATCGAAGAAATGTCACCAAACAACTTCGGCGTAGCCGGTACACGCGCTAGCGACAAATAAACAAATAAGGACTCCTCAAAGTAGCGATTAGGTTACTTTTGAGGAGTCTTTTTTTATGTTAATTCTGCGATGGCGAGCTGCAAACATTTCTGATAAAAATCAAATCGTTCATTTTTTTGATATTGCTCTAACTCTTCATCGATCCACTGAAAACTCAACGTTAACATTTCGCCCGGCACGTCTCTTGTGACTAGAACTTGGTGAAGCCATAAGGCGTAGTCTATGAAAATTTGTTCATTTTTTAATAGATAGGCGTTTTTCAAATAATTCAAGTGGTGCATCAAGTCTTGTTTCGTATGCTTTCGACCTCTGTCTCCGAATACCGCTAATTCTTCGCCATGCTCAGTGTAAAACCTTTCTGTTAACTGATCAGCTAGAGCTTCTTCGTTTAATTCTGCACTCATCCGTCATCGCCCCCTTTAATGCGTTGTCGCTGCTTCGGATAGCTGGTCTATGTATGCGTAAGCTTCTTCCATGTCTTGGTTTGTATAGTTTTGTTTTGCTTTAAATTTAAAAACTTTCGTCTCTACTTCTTCACGTGGTAAATCGTCAAAATATAAAATAGTCGATACCAATTCAAGAAATTTAGCACTTTGCTCATTCATTTGAAGCAACATTTCACTCACATCTGGAAAATCCAACGACATCATTGCTAAAAAGGCGTCTCCTTTTTCCGATAGCTCGTAACGATACTGCTGGTAGCCGGCTTTCTTTTCTTTCACTTCCGAGACAAATTGGAGCTGGCACACTTCCTCCATTCGAAGCGAAAGCTCCTCGGAGTAAGGTCCGAACATGTGCAACTGATATTTTTCATAAAAAGGCACGTTCATCTTTTGCGCAATATAGACCATCTTCTGCAATTTTTTCCGGCCAACAATCTCACCAGTTTGTTTAAATAATGCCAGTAATTTGGCATGTTCGTTAAGCATCTGTTACCCCTCCTGACTCATAAGTAAAGACATAATTCTGCGCTTTTCTTCTGGAAACGTTGATTCATCTTCAAGCAGATCTTTCGGGAAGTACAATTTATGATCCGTTCGTTTCTTACCAGAAATCGCTTCAACGACGTCTGATTGACGAGAAAGTTCCTTTAGTTCCCCATTTGGCATTAATAAGTGAATAGGCACTCGTTCATCTTTATCCTTTTCACCTGGACGATAAAAATCATATGGCAAGTCAGAAGAGGAATCGATGACAAGATAATAGTCCGGATTCAGACCGATTTTTTCGAAAAGTTGTTTCAACTCTGGCCATATAACCATCTGCTTGCCAGGATCGCACTCCACGTATTTAAATAGTCGCCGGTTCATAAACCGCAGACATAGATCGCTTAAAATCGGATCATCTTCCTCCTCCCACGCTTGAAAATAATAGAGAATAATCGATTCATCCAATTTCAAATAATCCTTCAGCGTCACATGATCATTGAACATCGACTTGAAGTGAGTTGGTGTGATTTTAAATGGATAGTCGTCGGCAAGAAGCTCTTTCGCTCGGTGAAGAATCTTGCTTAGAATCACTTCCGCACTTCGCGTCACCGGATGGAAATACACTTGCCAGTACATTTGATACCGACTCATAATGTAATCTTCCACGGCGTGCATGCCGCTATGTTTGAACACCGCCTGGTCTTCCATCGGTCGCATCACGCGAAGGAGCCGCTCCATGTCAAACTGCCCGTAGCTGACACCTGTGTAAAACGCATCGCGGAGCAAATAATCCATCCGGTCCGCATCAATCTGACTGGAGATCAGGCTGACCAATAGCTTGTTATCGTAGGTTTTTGCAATGACATTAGCTACTTTTGTTGGAAAGTCTTTCCCCATTTTTTGTAAAACGGCGTTTATTTCTGTATCACCAAGGATAATATGCCTTGTCCATTTTTCGTGATCCATATGGAATACTTTTTCGAATGAATGAGAAAATGGTCCGTGCCCCACGTCGTGAAGGAGCGCTGATGCTAAACAGACAAGACGCTCATCTGGATCCCATTCGCTTTTTTTCTGTAAGTTTTCCACCATTCTTCTCATCACTTCATACACACCGAGGGAATGATTAAATCGTGTATGCTCCGCACCATGAAACGTGAGAAACGTCGTTCCTAGCTGGCGTATTCTCCTCAACCGCTGAAATTCCTTCGTGCCAATAAGCTCCCAAATGAGCTCATCATTCACATGAATATACCGGTGAACGGGATCTTTGAAGACTTTCTCTTCTGTTAGCTTTCCGTCTAGCCTTTTCATTCAGGTCTAGCCCCTTCCTCTATTTATGACACTACTGTTATTTATCTGACTTTATTATACAAGACATACAGGGGGAATAAATAGCATGATTTTTTGATGGGATTTTAATTTTTTCGATAAGCAGGTTTTATAATTGGAAATAATTTGCTTGAGCGCGCGCATATTGCTGATTTACGCGCGCTCCCTCTCGAATTCCGCGCGCACACGACGACTTTCCGCGCGCTTCCCCCTATTTTCCGCGCCCGACCCTTAATTACCCGAGCCACTTCTCGATTTTTTTCAAAAATAAAAATGCAGAGACCCTCATTTGGGCTCTGCACGTATCTTTCTTTTCTATTATTGCCACTTATTGCTCATTACTTCATCCGTTTTTCCACTTTTTGCAACAATTGATCCTCATCCATGGCGGAAACAGCCCGTTCATTCACAAACACGAACACCTTTTTCCGACCTGGGCCACAGTATGACTGACAAGCGATGTCAATCTCTGCTTCAGGATCGAGCTTCTTCAATTTTGGAACTAATGTTTTACTATTTGTGGCCTGGCAGTCGTCACAAATGCTAAACTTATTTGCCATTTCCCACCACATCCTTTATTCGGTCGACAATATCGACCAATCTATTTTTAATGTTTGATCTCTCTTCATGACGCACACCCTGTTTAGAAGGGGCTACTGGAGTATTTTACAACTATCTGTTTACTAAATGCAAGAGGTTTCGCTAAAACAGTTTCTAGAAATATGATATAATTTTCACGGTTTGAAAAGAGATCGTAGAGGAGCTCAAACGATGACTATACAACAATTACTCTACCGGAAAAAGTGGTTGTTTTTTGATCAATCTGTATCCGGTTTAGCCATGAATCCCATCCACTCGTTTGCAATGGATGACACACTATGCCGTCGGGTTGGCGAACAAGATGGTACTGGCATTGCCCGTTCGTGGGTCCACGATAAAACTGTAGTTCTTGGCATTCAAGACAGTAGATTGCCGTTTATAAACGATGGCGTCCAATTTTTAACAGAAAAAGGATATCAAGTCATTATCCGAAATTCAGGCGGATTAGCTGTTGTCCTCGATCCTGGAATATACAACTTATCGCTCGTTTTTCGAGAAGATAAAGGGCTGTCGATCGATCGAGGGTATGATCTGATGGTTGCTTTTACCCGTTCGATTCTAAACGAGCTGAATGAAAACATCGTCGACGGGGAAATCAAAGAGTCCTACTGTCCAGGTCGCTATGATTTAAGTGTCCACGGCCAAAAATTCGCAGGCATTTCGCAACGACGCATTCGCGGTGGCGTCGCTGTTCAAATATACCTTGCCATGAATGGGAGCGGTTCTGAGCGGGCGAAACTGATTGAGGAGTTTTACCGACGAGCTGTGAACGGTGCACCAACAAAGTACGAATACCCGCGCATTGTCCCTGAAAAAATGGCTTCGTTAGAGGAATTATCAGGTCACCCTTTCACATCAGAAACGTTAAACCACCGAACACTTCAACAGTTGCAACAACAAAGCGATCAATTAGCTATGTACGAACTAAACGAGGAAGACTGGGAACGCTACGAGTACAATTTAGCTCGTATGGTGAAACGAAACGAAAAAGTCTCTCCTCTCGATGAAGAAAATTGACTAGGATATTTTTTGGAAAAGAATGATATTCTAGCCAAGTGCAATGCATGGGAGATGCTACAATCTCATACAAACAATGCCGTGTCTTTTCAGAAGAAAAACGCCTCCATTTAGGCGTTTTTCTTTATTTGTGCCGTTGATTTTTTTCGAGTTGTTGTTTTTGGTTTCGGTTTCTTTTTTGTTTTGTCGATGGATGCCTGCAAAGCTGACATAAGGTCTGTGACATTTGACGCTTCTTGTTTCTTTGCATCTTTTGTTTCTACCGTTCCCTTTCCCGTTCGTTTTTCTTCAATTAAATCCATCAAGGCGGTTCGGTAATCGTCGTTGTATTTTTCGGGATCAAACGTCGTCGTTAATTGTTTAATGAGCATCAGAGCCGTATCCAACTCTTTTTTCGTGACGTTTTGTTTTTCTGGAACGGCCACATCCCCGGCATTTCGCACTTCATCTGGAAAATGAATCGTCTCCATGAGCAACGTATTTTCGTATACTCGTACGACAGCCAACTGTTCCTTTGATCGAATCATAATTTTCGCCACGCCAATTTTCCCTGAGTCTTCCAACGCTTGACGTAACAGGATATACGCCTTCCCACCTCCTGTGTCGGGAGCGAGAAAATAACTTTTTTCGAAATAAATTGGATCAATTTCATCAAGCTTGACGAAATCAATAATTTCCATCGACTTGTCTTCCTTTTCTTTCTTCAACTTTTCTAAATCTTCCTCATCAAGCACGACAAACTTATTTTTTTCATATTCATACGCCTTCACAATGTCTTCGTTCTTCACTTCTTTGTCGCATCCAGGACATGTCTTTTGATACGAAATCGGCGTATGACATTCTTTATGAATTTGCCTCAGTTTAATATCTTTGTTTTCCGTTGCGGTGTGAAGTTTGACGGGAATATTGACAAGTCCGAAACTGATGCTCCCTTTCCATACTGTATGCATACCATTCACCTACTTTTTCTAGCTCTGTTCAATCTAACGTTGTGCCCCCTACTCCAACTATTCTTTCTTCTGGCCTTAACAAGCAGGGTACAGCCAACATTGATCATAAACAGACCTTTTTTGTTAATGTGCAACCTTTCTTACGTGATTATTCGCGGACCGTTTGGAAAGAATAATGGAAAAACGTTTGCGAGGTGAGGTTAGTATGAAGCCAATGAAGATGACTGCCGTTGATGATTTCCCTAAGAAATCAGGCTGGATTTATGAAACGAAGTTCGATGGTTTTCGCTGTTTGCTCGTTTGGAAAACGACGACGCCTGACCTTCTAAGCATGTCAGGGAAAAAACTTAATGATACGTTTCCGGAAATCGTTGAGTTTTGCGAGATGATTTATGATGACGTTCATCCCTTTCTTCCTCTCACATTTGACGGGGAGCTCGTATACCTTGAAAACTCGTATAAAAGTCGATTCGCAACCGTTCAGCGGCGAAGTCGAATGGGCCAATCAGTGGAAAAGTATGCAAAGTTGTTGCCTTGTCACTTAGCGATTTTCGATCTATTACACTTTAAAGGTGATGACCTAACGGGCGAACCGTTAACGAAGCGAAAAAGCCATCTTCAGACATTTTGTAAAAAAACGGAACTGCCCCTATCCATCAATGATAAAGATGAACGACGTCTTCAAGCGGTGGATAATACACCATTTTTTGATAAATTATGGAAAAATATTCAGGTGAACCACGGAGAAGGAGCAATCGCGAAACGAAAATCGAGCCATTGGAAGGAAGGGACAAGAAGTACCGATTGGTTGAAAAAGAAGTATTGGCGAATTGTCACGGTTATTGTAACGAACTACGATCCTAAAAACGGATACTTCGCAGGTTCTGTTTTTCAAAACGATCGTCTCGTTGACGTTGTTCATTTTCGCCACGGTTTTCAAGAAGAAGAGGAGAAAACGCTAATTGCCTTATTTCAGAAAAACGGAGCGAACATCGACGGCATTTGGACGTTGCCTCCATCCATCTGTGTGGACGTTGCTTGTATTGATTTTGATGGGAAACATATTCGAGAACCGAGATTTGCTTCGTTTCATATAGATGGAGATCCCAACGATTGCACTTGGAAAACGATGCAGCGACAACTGATGCCGCTCCCTGATAATGTTGAAATAACAAGTGCTGATAAACCGATTTGGCCATCAAAAAACATCGTGAAAGACAATTACCTTATCTACTTACAAACATTGGCACCTCTCCTTCTGCCCCATTTAAACAAACGTTTACTTACCGTGATTCGTTTCCCTCACGGAGCTGCTTCTGGTGAGCATTTCTATCAAAAAAATTGTCCTGACTATGCCCCATCGTTTGTCGAAACAGAACAGGTCGACGACATCAATTACATTATATGTAATCAAGTGGAGACCCTTCTTTGGCTTGGAAATCAGCTAGCTTTAGAGTTTCACACACCATTTCAAACGATCGATACGCTTGATCCAACGGAAATCGTTTTTGATTTAGATCCTCCTTCCGAAAATGAGTTTTCATTAGCGATCGAGGCCGCTTTAAGCATGAAAGAGGTTTTGGATCAATTTAACCTTTCCTCTTTTATTAAAACGTCTGGTAGAAAAGGATTACAAGTATACGTACCCTTGCCGATAAACCGTTTTTCCTACAAGGAAACTCGCCGATTCACATCGTTTGTTTGCCAGTTTCTTTGCGAGCAAAAACCGGAGTGGTTTACGACCGAACGTTTGAAAAAAAATCGACGCAATCGTCTTTATCTAGACTATATTCAGCACGACGAAGGAAAAACGATTATCGCTCCCTACTCGCCTCGCGGAACAAAAGATGGACTAGTAGCGACACCTCTATACTGGGAAGAAGTAACATCTTCCTTAAGTCCTCATCACTTTTCTTTGCCTGCTGTCATAGGGCGAGTGAAAGATAAAGGCGACCCGTTCCGAACGCTTCGCCACGTTGATAATGAGGAGGCATTAAAACGAGTGTTACAAGAGCTGTAAACAAAACACAAAAAAAGCACACCAAATCAGTGGTGTGCTCGACTAATAAACTCTTATTCTGTTACCCCTTGCATCGCTGTGATCAGGGACAGCTTGTATACATCTTCTGCGTTACAACCACGAGATAAATCGTTCACTGGTTGATTCAACCCTTGTAGGATTGGACCAATCGCTTCGAAGTTGCCAAGACGTTGTGCCATTTTGTAGCCAATGTTGCCTGACTCCAACGTTGGGAAGATAAACGTGTTTGCTTCGCCGTTTAATGGAGAATCTGGCGCTTTTTTCTTCGCTACGCTTGGTACAAATGCCGCATCAAATTGAAATTCACCGTCTAATGTTAATTCCGGCGCTTTTTCTTTCGCGATTCTCGTCGCTTCCACAACTTTTTCCGTTTCAGGGCTAACTGCCGACCCTTTTGTTGAGAAGCTGAGCATGGCGACTTTAGGATCAATTCCGAAAACTCTCGCTGTTTTTGCTGCTTCAATAGCTGTTTCTGCCATATCATTGCTATCTGGAGAAATGTTGATCGCACAGTCACCAAAAATATAGCGCTCGTCATTTCTTACCATGACAAACACTCCAGACGTTTTTTTCACGCCTTCTTTCGTTTTAATGATTTGCAAGGCAGGACGAACCGTATCACCTGTTGCATGTGCCGCTCCACTCACAAGACCTACCGCTTCCCCCGTGTATACAAGCATCGTTCCAAAATAGTTAGGCGTTTTTAAAATTTTCACCGCTTCTTCTTTTGTATTTTTCCCTTTTCGGCGCTCTAAAAATGCATCAACAAGTTTATCAAAGCCAGCGTAAGTTTCTGGGTTATGAATCGTTAAACCGGACACATCTAATTTAAGGGCCGCTGCCTTCGCTTTGATTTCATCTTCATTGCCAACCAAAATAGGCTCCAAAATTCCTTCTGCTTTCAATCGAACCGTTGCTTCTAAAATACGTTCATCCGTTCCTTCTGGAAAAACAATGGACGGATTACTTGCTTTTACTTTTTCAGCTATCGCTGTAAACATATTGCTCACAGGAATTCCTCCTTTATTACTCGCTACTTTATAGGATAACCTTTATTGATCAAAAAATAAATTGTAGAAACCTTATCTGGTGAAAGTCTTAATTTTCAGAATCAGATTTCGAGCTCTTTTTTACCAAGCTCTGAACCTTGACAACACAAGGTTCATCCATAAAAACAGTGTTGTAATATAACAATGTTCGACAATTATTTACCTACTTACAACGGCTAATGGTGTCTGACAGATCGAATTTTCAATTGCATTCCCCGTCATTCATTAAGTATAATGAATGAATAATCACTCATTTTTATATTTGGCTCTGTTATTGAACACGTTTTCGTTATCACTCTCCGTAAAAATTTAGACACATTTTCAAAAAAATATAGTAGATCATTTAACAACAACTAAAATGATCACTCTGACACCGTTCCATGGTGATGTTAAACACCAACATGAAACGGCAGCAGTCATATGTTACGGAGAATGCTTCAAAAATGACGGGAACGCGTTTTCTAATAACGCCTGAAGGGGGAACTTATGGGTTGCGAAGAGTTGTATAAACCGTTGAAAGTGAACCAATTGACGTTAAGAACAAGAGTTATCATGGGTTCTATGCACGTAGGATTAGAAGGATTGGACAATGGGATTCACAAACTAACCGAGTTTTACAAAAGACGAGCGAAGTATGATGTTGGGTTGATCGTTACTGGAGGTGCTGCAGTTAATCCAGAAGGAAGCGGTGGCCTTGATTTCATGTCGATTTATCAAGAGGATGACGTAGACCGATGGAAGCCGATGACACAAGGCGTTCATGACGAAGGTGGAGCTATTGCCTTACAGTTGTTTCATGCTGGTCGTTATGCATATAAAGCGATGACAGGTGTCGACCCCGTCGCCCCCTCTGCCATTCAATCGCCGATAAATCCAGATAAACCGGTAGCGCTGACACATGAAGAAATCGAGCGGACGATTGATGATTTCGCGCAAGGAGCGAGACGAGCGAAAGAAGCTGGTTTTGATGCGGTGGAAATCATGGGGTCTGAAGGTTATTTAATTAATCAATTCGTCTCCCCTGTCACGAACCAACGAACGGATGAATGGGGTGGCTCATTTGAAAATCGTCTAAAGTTTCCGTTAAAAATCATGCGAGCAGTAAGGGAAGCGGTCGGACCCGACTACCCTGTATTATTTCGCATGTCCGGCATGGATTTGATCGATGAAAGCACAACAGAGGAAGAAACACTTCACATGGCGCGAGAAATCGAAAAAGCGAGTGCCGACATCATCAACGTTGGGATTGGTTGGCACGAGTCGAAAGTACCGACGATTTCAATGAAAGTTCCACGAATGAAATTCGTTCCCGTAGCAGAAAATATTGCCACACAGGTGAGCGTTCCCGTTGTGGCAAGTAACCGTATCAATGATCCACGGGATGCAAACAATATTTTAAAAGAAGGAAACGTTCAGCTCGTTTCAATGGCTCGCCCATTTTTGGCGGATCCTGCCATTATTTCGAAAGGAAAAGAGGAACGCTACGACGAAGTGAACACGTGTATTGCTTGTAACCAAGCTTGTCTTGATCACGTGTTTGAAGGAAAAGCGGCGACGTGTCTCGTAAACCCTGAAGCAGGACGAGAAACGGAATTGCTCATGATTAAAACGGATCAACCAAAAAAGCTAGTCATCATCGGCGCTGGTCCTGCGGGATTGGAAACAGCTCGCGTTGCTGCTGAGCGAGGACATTCGGTCACACTCGTTGATGAGAAAAATGAAATTGGCGGGCAGCTGAATTATTCCAAAAAAATTCCTGGTAAACAAGAGTTTTACGAAACGCTTCGTTACTACAGAGTACAGCTAGAATTATTAGGTGTAGATGTGCAACTCGGCAAGCGATTAGATGAAAACGATCCTCTGTTGCAACAAGCAGATGACGTGATTATCGCCACTGGCATTGTCCCTCGTATCCCCGAAATCGATGGTGTCAACGATGAGCAAATTTTATCGTACCGCGATGTGTTTGAAGGGGTATCCGAAACTGGAAAGAATGTCATCATCGTTGGTGGCGGCGGGATTGCTTGCGATTTAGCGTTATTTTTAAAAGAAAGAGGGGCTGAAGCCATCACGTTGTTACAGCGAAGTAAATCCTTCGCTCGCGGTATCGGTAAAACGACGCGTTGGGCAACGATCATGGAGTTGAAGCTGTTAGGAATCAAGATGGTCGGGGGCATTGAAACGTATCAACACGTCGATGGTCAGTCGGTGTCGTTTACGATCAACGGCGAAGAGAAAACCATCTCCGCTGACTCCGTTGTTCTTGCTGCCGGCCAGCTGATCAACGACGACTTAGCCAGTGTCCTTCGCGACAAAGGTAAATCCGTACACATTATCGGCGGCGCAAAAGACGCGCTCGGGCTCGATGCAAAAAAAGCGATCTATGATGGCGCAATTCTAGCACGGGAACTATAACTTGGAGGGATGACGATGAACACCGTTTTATATGAAGTGAATAACCACGTGGCAACGATCACAATGAACCGTCCACACGTCCGTAACGCAATCAATGAAGAAATGCACGAAGACCTCTTCAACGCCTTTCAAGAGGCGCGACGAGATAATGAAGTGAAAGTTATCTTATTCACAGGGACAGAGGGTTCTTTTTCAAGCGGAGCCGACTTGAAAAGCATTCCCATCGATCAAATGGAAACGTTCGATCATGGGGAATATTTAGAGCGAACTTACAACAAACTAGTCGTCCTTATGAATGAAATTGAAAAACCAACCGTTGCCTACTTGAACGGGACCGCTGTCGGGGCCGGCCTAAGTCTAGCTCTCGCATGTGATTTCCGTTACGCTTCTTCTGATGCAAAAATCGCGCTTAGCTTTCTACAAATTGGTTTAACACCTGACGCAGGAGCTTCGTACTTTTTACCGCGATTAATCGGGTTAGCGAAAGCGATCGAACTCGGTTTAGGACAACCGATCACCGCTGAAGAAGCCCTTCGAATCGGATTAATTACGAATATCGGTGATCCACATCCGTTTGTAGAAGCATTAAAACAAGTGCCAAATCCCGCCTACGGTTGGATGAAGAAAAACATGAAAGCTGGTTTTGAAGTCACGCTTCAAGGAGTCCTTCATTCCGAAATTGAGGGCCAACGAGCAGCAGGAAAGTCCGAAGACCATTTAAAAGCCGTCCAGTCGTTTTTGAAAAAATAACGACCGAATCTGTCTTGTCGAACGGTTACTTTGGCGTGTCCATTTGGGCACGCCGTTTGGTTTTTCTTGGATAGGCTTGTATAATGGAAGAAGTGTGGTTGAATGCTTAATGAACATGATAATATTAGAAACTGAAACGGAGTGATTGTACATGGCCGAACCGGCAAAGACACTAAATGGATGGTACGTATTGCATGATTTTCGCAAAATGAACTGGGTGGAATGGAAAAAGATTTCAACCGATGAACGAGAATCGATCATCGCTGAATTTCTAAAAATGGTCAAAAAATGGGACGTGACGCAGTCTAAGTTTGAGGGGAGCCACGGTCTTTATACAATCGTTGGTCAAAAAGCAGACTTCATGATCATGTTATTGCGTCCGACAATGGATGAGTTAAGCGAATTGGAGACGGCATTTAACAAAACTCGTTTAGCTGAATTTACGATTCCTACATATTCCTACGTGTCTGTGGTGGAATTAAGCAATTATTTATCTGATGATAAAGATCCGAATCAAGACCCTGAAATTCAAGCTCGTTTGAAACCAATTTTACCGAAATGGAAGTATGTGTGCTTCTATCCGATGGACAAGCGTCGCCAAGGGAATGACAACTGGTATATGCTCCCAATGGAAGAGCGACAAACGATGATGCGCAGTCACGGTATGATTGGGCGCAGCTATGCTGGGAAAGTACGCCAAATCATTTCTGGATCTGTTGGTTTAGACGATTGGGAGTGGGGCGTGACATTGTTCGCTCACGATTCCCTCGAGTTCAAAAAACTCGTTTACGAAATGCGCTTTGACGAAGTGAGTGCTCGCTACGGTGAGTTTGGAACTTTCTATGTAGGTTCATTGCTCGACGACGAAAAAATCAAACCATTTTTATATATTTAAGTGTGACGAAGTGACGAAGCCAGGCTTGTGCCTGGCTTTTTTTCGTGCCCTTCCTCTTCCAAATCTCTTCCTCCTCTTATGGACACATTTTTTATTTTCTACATTTCTCCTATCGATCTCCCTTCATCATATATTCATTGTCATAGCCCAAAAACTTACGCATACAATGTCATTAGCATGGGTGATCGCCACTCATTTGAAAAAAGATTCAATGCTAGCGATGTTCGACGCACTGACGTAAAGGGGGTGGGTAGTTGGCTGTTATCAAAGCTAGATCACAAGATATTGACTTACTTGCGCGACTCATGCGCGCGGAAGCGGAAGGTGAAGGAGAACAAGGCATGCTTAGTGCTGGAAACGTCATGGTAAATCGTGTTCGAGCCGTTTGTCTCGATTTCGAGGATATAAGAACAGTACCCCTTATGGTTTTCCAATCTCCAGGTGGGTTTGAAGCAACACAAAAAGGTTATTTTTATCAAGGTGCTCGCGAGAGAGAAAGACGCTTGGCAAGAAAGCTTGTTCAAGGAAAACGATATGTCCCAGGAGAGTTTGACCTTTGGTTTTTCCGTCCAGACGGTCCGTGTCCAGCACAATGGTGGGGACAATGGAATTCAGGAAGATTCAAACTACACTGCTTTTATTCTCCATTACCCAGTGAGTGTCCATCTGTTTACACTGTTTACTAAACCGAGTTTTTTAGAGGAGTGATTTCATGTATTCTCAACAAGGTTCCCCTTATGGCGGGGGTCAAGATCATCCAACTGAAGGTCAAGAGTTGGAGCGACATCACCATCACCAAATGCCTATGTACCAACAGCAACCTATGATGCATCATCAAATGCAACCTCAGCCTCAACACATGCAACCTATGCACCACCAAATGCACCAACCGATGCAACATCAACAACATATGCAACATATGCAACAACCGATGCAACATCAACCTTTTTTACCTGGAACGCCGATGCCACCACCGCCGCAGTTCACGATGCAGCAGCCTCCACGACCTCAAATGCCTGATATAGAAGGTATGCTGCCAATAGAAATGTCGTATATCGAAAATATACTTCGACTCAATCGGCAGCGTGTAGGAACTTTCTACATGACGTATGAAAACAATGAAAAATGGAACGCAAAAATCTTTAAAGGCGTTATCGAAGCTGCAGGACGAGATCATATCATCATTAGCGATCCTCAAACAGACAAACGGTACTTACTATTAATGGTGAACTTGGATTACGTTACGTTTGATGGAGAAATTGAATATGATTATCCATTTAATGATATCGATCCAGGAGAAGCGTTAGCTACTTATCCCCCTAGATAAACACACAACAAGCTTAGAGATCTTCCATTCTCTAAGCTTTTTCATCGTATGAATCTCCTTGCTATTTTTTCACCCAATACTCGCTGCAATCTCTACTTCTATCCATAAACCCGTACTCAATTAAATAACGCCTTACCGTCACATAATCAGCATAAACAGCCTTGAGCTTTTCGTTTACTTCTTTTTCTTTATAGATATTTTTTGCGTCAAATCTGTTCATCATATGCTGAAGAACAATAATTTTTCGCTTCTCTTTACTAGGAAAACTCTCTAACGGACCGTTTAACCCTTCCTTGAAGTACGTTTTTAATACTTTATCTTTCTCTTCCACTGTTGTTGCGTAACGTTCATCCACCATTTTTGCCCCCTTATGGACTGGAATCAAATCGTGCACGTCTTGTTTCTCATGTTTCAGCTCATTCATGATCGTTAAAAATACTTTTGCTTGTTTCTCTTTTTCTCTGAATTTAAATCGATAATTTCGGATTGTAGATGTGCTACCGCCTATTTCTTTTGCAATTTCTTTATCCGTTAACCCTTTCTTGAAAAAACGAAGAACATCTTTCTGATGGTCTGATAAACCTGTGTACTTCTTGTCCATCGAAAGTAAATAATCAAAAACAGAATGATGCTCCTCTCTGATATGATGGACGATTGCTTTTTTTGCCTCATAAAACGTTCCTGTTCTTTCAAAAATCACACCGTCTTCAAACCGTTCATCACACATCAAACAAACATATTCCTCCGTTACCGAATCATAGACAAATCCCTTTGACAATTCTTCTACAGATGCGTCCCAAAACTTCTCTTCATCAGCCATATAATAAACAAACCTTTCTTTTGTTTTTATTTATATAAACATAATATCATTTCGTTTATGAATTTACAAATGAACTTATGAAATTATGTTAAAAAACGCATGAGGTTTATCATACCTCATGCGTTCCGTAAAACGATATTCATCATGTCTACCAATTGATTCGTTCCTTATTCCTTACATTGTCTACTCTGACCAAGCGGCGATAAATAATAATGCCCATCCTACTAGGAAAGCGACTCCTCCGATTGGTGTAATGGCACCAAGAACGCGAATACCAGTTAAACTTAATGCGTAAAGACTTCCAGAAAACAAAATAATTCCGACGAAAAACGCCCATCCAGCACCATGAACCAATCCTGTCGCAGATAAATACCTCGTTAAAATCGCTACAGCGATGAGAGCGACGGCATGAATCATATGGTATTGCACACCTGTTTCAAATGTTTGCACGTAACCATTTGATTCCAAACGGTCTTTTAACGCATGTGCACCGAAGGCTCCTATGGCAACAAATAAAAAAGCATTTAAGCTCCCTAATAATAAAAATAATTTCATTTTTCTTCCCCTTCCAAACTGTTAATGATTGCTTCATTATTGGTAACGGACAACTTTATTTTAAAATCTATGCGATGTCCGCTACAAGTGAGTGTCCTATTTAAAATAATAAACGATGAAAGACCTCCACTCGCTATTCTGCGGACGATTATGGTGTGAAAATATTCTCATGTACTCCCCAAAATAGAGTGACATCTTATGTACATGGAAAAGCATACCATATATTTAAACAGACAGAAAAGGGACTTGTTTCTCACATATGTAAGAAACTTTCCCTTTTCAGTATTAGTTACCGATTTTTAGCAAAGACACGAATCGCAGCTTCCACTCTTTCCGCTTCCGACTTATCTGAACAATGAATCATAATGTGGTCCCCTTCGACATCCATTTGGACATCGTGAAACCCTTGTTTATCTAAAAAATCTAATATATCCGTGGCATCTTCTTGGTCCGTGTACAATGTATTTTCACCAACATACTCCCCATTAACAAACATTTCGTACCGATCTTCGTTCATTTTGGCGTCCCCTTCATTATTTCCTAAATATCGAAAAAAGATCGGCACTCCAATCACGCCACTATTTTGCAACATATGCTTCCCTCCAATTATAAATGATTAAACTTATTTGTAGGATGGCATTTTGTTGCAAAAATATGTGTGCTATCCTTTGCAACCTCGAGGGTACGTCTTTTATAATCATGACATCAGCTCAAAGGAAGGACGTTCGATATGAGTCAACATACTTTTATACGTTCTTATACAATCAATGATTTTGATAGCTTATTACTCATCCAAAAAGAAGCATTTCCACCTCCGTTTCCAGAAGATTTATGGTGGTCAAAAGAACATATTAAAGCTCACGAAGAAACATTTCCTGAAGGCGCAATGCTTGCTGACCAAAATGGAGAACCTGCCGGATCAGCCACGTCGTTGATTATCAATTATGACGGTTCCCCTCATACGTGGGAGCAAATCGCTGATGATGGATATATTAAACGAAGTCACATTCCAACTGGAGATACTCTTTATGGGATTGATGTGTGCGTTCGTCCTCGTTTTCGTGGGAAGGGTGTAGCTAAAGCACTCTACGATGCAAGAAAACAACTCGTTATTGATTTAGGATTAAAACGTTACATCGCCGGGTGCCGTATACCTGATTACCATCATCATGCAAAAATAATGTCAGTCGATGAGTATGTAGCAAAAGTTTCATCAGGAGAGATAAAGGATCTTGTCCTCTCATTTATGCTCGCTCAAGGACTCCAGCCTATTCAAATTATGCCTGACTATGTTGACGATGAGGAATCGTTAAACTACGCGGTGATTGTTGAATGGAAAAACCCTACAATCTAACATTTAATTGTTTAGCGCTGCGCTTGTTTTAGTGGAGACCAACCCCTTCGACCAGCACCCCGAGCTCTCTTGTGACCGTGTTTCACCTGAATCAGGTTGCTTCTGTCACAAGACGCTCTCTCTTGTGACCGTCTTTCATCATAATCCGCTCATGTCTGGCACAAGACGCCCTCTCTTGTGACCGTCTTTTACCAAAATCAACTCGCAACGGTCAAAAGCGCCCTCCTCTTGTGACCCTCTTTCACCATAATCAGCTCATGTCTGGCACAAGACGCCCTCTTGTGACCGTCTTTTACCAAAATCAACTCGCTTCGGTCACAAGATGCTCCCTCTTGTGACCGTCTTTTACCATAATCCGCTCATGTCTGGCATAAGACGCCCTCTCTTGTGACCTTCTTTTACCAAAATCAACTCGCTTCGGTCACAAGCGCCCTCCTCTTGTGACCTTCTTTCATCATAATCCGCTCATGTCTGGCACAAGACGCTCTCTCTTGTGACCGTCTTTTACCTAAATGAGCTTGCTTGTCTACCCATACTTACATAAATACAAAAAATGCACCTCCCAATGAGAGATGCACTTATCTTAATAATTAAAAATCAAACAAACTGTCGCTATCTGGCTCATTGCCTTCATCGTAAATCGGTTCGTTACCTTTGGAGCGCGACGTCTTCCCTTGGGTCGGATTCTTTCCCTTTGTAACAGCTGTAGACTGTTTTTGTCCGCTTTTTGTATCATCTAATCCTTCTGACATGATTGCTGTCATATCTTCCATAGATGCTCTTTGAACCTTTCCGGGCGACTGCAAGGAAGAACCTTCCGAATCGAGCAATAAATCACAATACGTTTTCAACGCTTGCGCATGCTCACGATACGAAGCAGGCGAAGCTGAGCTTCCAGAACCAGCATCCGATCTATCTAGCGACTGTTTCAATCTAACAAGCTCCTCTTCCATTTTGCGAATGACGAGCTTTGCAGGGATTTCCATCACTCACTCCCCCTTTCGATCGTTATATATTTGTTACCACTCATCGACCATTTTCAATCCGAACTTCTGACCTTCATGGACACAGTCATACGTCCTAAACGTCTATTTCTTTGTTAACTCCATAAACGTATCTAAGTCTTGTTTCAAGAAATCAATCGCAGACTGCCAAAACTCAGGTTTCGTTAAGTCCACATCGAGATGTTTTTTCGCTAACTCTTCCACTTCTAGACGACCTGTATCACGAAGAAGCTCAATATATTTTTCCTCGAAAGCCGCTCCTTCTTCCGCCGCCTTCGCATAAATTCCCATGCTGAATAAATATCCAAACGTGTACGGAAAGTTGTAAAATGGCACGCCAGTAATATGAAAATGAAGTTTCGATGCCCAAAAACTTGGTGAATACTCTCCAAGAGAATCACAGTAAGCCTCTTTTTGCGCCTCCACCATCAACTCATTCAAGCGGGTCTTGCTAACAAGGCCGCTTTTTCGTTCTTCATAAAAACGCGTTTCAAACAAATATCTCGAATGAATATTCATGAAAAAGGCGACACTTCGATTTAATTTATCATCTAATAGCTGAATTTTTTCTTCGTCTGTCTTCGCCGTTTTTACCGTTGCATCGGCCACGATCATTTCCGCAAACGTCGATGCTGTTTCCGCCACGTTCATCGCATATCGTTGCGAAAGTTGCGGCAAGTCATTCATCACATGCTGGTGGTAGGCATGTCCAAGCTCATGAGCGAGCGTCGCCACATTAGACGCCGAACCATCATACGTCATGAAAATTCGCGATTCCTCTTTTAATGGAAAACTCGTACAGAAACCACCTGGACGTTTCCCATCACGACTTTCCGCTTCGATCCATCTCTCATCAAACGCTTTTTGCGCAAACGCCGCCATCTTCGGACTAAACGCTCCGAACTGTTCCACGATCATTTCCGCCGCATCATCATAGCTTACTTCTGCTACATTTTCGGTAAGCGGCGCACTAATATCATAGATATCCAGCTTTTCTAAGCCTAATAACTCCGCTTTTCGCCCCATGTAATCAACGAAACCTTGTTTGTTTTTCGTAATTGTTTCCCACATCACGTCCAACGTTTCCTGCTTCATACGATTAATCTGGAGTGGCTCTTTCAATACCTGATCCCAACCGCGCGCTTCGTAAGTTTCCAGACGAAAGCCAGCTAAATGATTCAACGTATTTGAGAAAACCTCAGACTCCCCGTCCCAAGCTTCTTCAAAACGCTCAAACACATGCTTACGCACATCGCGATTTTTATCAGAAAGTTTATTTGACGCCTGTCCCACAGACAACGACTTCGTTTCGCCATTCTCTTCAATAGCCACTTTCATTCGACCAACAATCACATTGTACATGTCGCCCCAAGCCTGATACCCATCAACAGACAAACGTTGGATCAACTTTTCCTTATCTGCAGGCAGCTTTTCTTTCGCATTTTTGCGACGCTCATTTAAATTGAATAAAATATCCTTCATATCATTTTGTCCAACAAACGCATCCCACTGCGCATCATTAAACGCCAACAACTGCTCATCAATCGACGTCATGATCGACGAGTACTTTGTCGACAACTGCTTGACCTTACCACCTAACAACTTCGCTTGATCATCATTTACGTCCTGAGCCGTCAAACAGCTAATAAACGCCCCCGCCTCGCGAGCCTTCTTCCCAACCTCTTGCGCCTCATTCACAAACGACGCCCAAACAGCAACATCCTCATTGTTCACTGCCTGCGCCTTGTCCAAATCCTCTTGAAACACATTCAACTCAGACTCTAACTTCCCCAAATGCTCATGAAACTCCTTCGATTCACTTCCTCCGGGAAAAATCGTGTCCAAATTCCATACCTCACTATATTTTAAAGCCATGATAAAACCTCGCTTTTTAGAATGGTTCATGCGCTGATATTCGTGCATGTTGATCGTAGCTTCTTTACGTGACGTCTCTTCGATACATCTCGCTTACGCTTTGAGTATATGTCCTACATGATTGATTAAATCAGACTCATAAATATGAACACCTGAGGTATCCTTCTGAGCAACAGCATGCATCCCCGCTGAAACATAGGATCCTTTCACAGGTCTGTACTTTTTAAATTTCCCCTTCATCACATAAGACAAAGGTTTACTTAGCCACTCTGCTGATTTTTCTCCAGCACGAAATTCATACCTTTCCCCAATGAGAAGAGACGGGCGGAAAATATGTAACGAAGGTAATTCTAAGTTGATCAATCTCTCTTCCAACGTGCCTTTCACAACATTATAGAAAAAACGGGAATCACGATCTGCCCCCATCGCAGTGACCACGAGGAATTTATCTACTCCGTTCTCTTTAGCCTTTTCTGCCAACTTCACTGGATACGTATAATCTACTTTTATAAATGCTTCTTTTGTTTTCGCCTGCTTCATTGTCGTCCCGAGCGTCACAAAGACATCATCCACATCTTTAAAGACATCGTCCACTTCATCTAAATCATCAAATTGTACAAGGTGTTCTTTGACGAGAGGGTGTTTATGAAACGGACTCTTTCGCCTCGTCAGAATATGGATCTCGTCATAATGCTGACTATTGATTAGCTCTTTCACTACATGTCGACCAACTAATCCGGTCGCACCTGCTACTATCGCTTTCTTCAATTCTGCCACCTCTTTCTTAACTTTCAACTCTGTTGAAGCCATTTATTTCGATAAACTTAACAGTTTCAATGTACCACGTATGGCCAAAAAAATGAAACGATTCAGGAAATTAACGGAACGAATTTCCACAGAAAGGCATATGTAAAGCCCTTGGTGTAAATCCATACCAAGGGCTTGCATCAATCATATTAAATACGAAGCTACTATCTTCTTTTACTATCATTGCACTGATTCCAACACTTTCACAGGAATGGAGATTGTGAAACTTGTGCCTTGATTCGTCTCAGATGATACATTGATCGTTCCATCCATTTCTTCAATGACACGATAACTCGTCGTTATTCCAAGCCCTGTCCCTGTTTCTTTTGTTGTGAAAAATGGCGTGCCTAATTTTTCCATCGTGCTCGAATTCATACCAATTCCAGTGTCTTGAATTTGTATCACGACACGCTGCTCAGATGGAGAGTAACCATCTTCTAATCGCGTTCGAATATTCATTCTCCCTCCATCAGGCATTGCTTCAATACCATTTTGGATCAAGTTAATAAACACTTGCTTTAGTTTATTAACGTTTACTTCCATATCCGGAATATCTCCTTGGAAAAACGTTTCTAAATCTATATGATTCTTTTTCATTTGTGATTCTTGTAAAAGGATAATATCTTTCAAGATTCTTTCTACGTTTGCTGTTGTTTTTTCTTCTTTCGGATTAGGGTTAGCAATATTTAACAATTCGTTCATGATCTTGTTGACACGATCAATTTCTTCAATGACAAGAGGATAATGCTTTTGGTTTTCTTCAGAACTTCTTTCCTTAAATAGCTGAATAAAGCCTTTGATGGTTGTTAATGGATTGCGAATCTCATGTGCAAATCCTGCAGACATCTCTCCCACAACTTTTAATTTTTCCGAGCGCAGTAGTTCTCTCTCCATTTGACGCTTCTCCGTTAAATCATAGAAAACGATAAGCATCTCTTTTTTCGTTGGTTCCTCTTCCATTGTAGGTAGATTAGAAACACTTAAAAAGTACGTTCTAAGTTCTCCATCACACTGGCACTCCATTTCAAATTGGCAACTATCTTCCATCGTTTCTAAAAGATGATCAATGTCCCCACTTTTCACAAATGATGCAAACGGTTTGGAATATGTCATCACTTCATCGACCGTTGTACCGATGACGTAATTTTTATCTCGTTGAAATACTTCTTCGCACATCCGATTAAATAATGTGATGCGCTTTGTATTTCGGTCGATTGCTAGCACACCATTGTCTGTCGCTTCTAAAACCATCGTCGATTTTTTATGCGAATTTTCTCTTTGCTCTAGCTGCCTTGTCATATGATCAAACGTGGCGTTTAAATGATTGACTTCCTCATATGCATTCACATATTTTCTATCGTGGCCACCACCACTAGCAAAGTTTCTCGTCGTTTCCACTAGTTGCTGAACAGGTTGTACTAAGTAAGCCGATAATCGATAAACGGCAAATAACAAAAATAGCAAAATAACCCCGTAAGATATGATATATTTCATGAGCAAATTATTTAATGAAGCGTAAAGCTCTGATTCCTCAACGGAAACACCCACATACCATTCATGATGAAACTCAGGAAATGACTCGATTTTTGAGAAAGAATGTACTTCTCCATCGATCATCTTTGTAATTTCACGGTCGTCGACCACTTGATCAATGGACTTTTTCGTAACACCTTGTTCATCAAAGTAATTCAATTCAAGAATATGTTCTTCCTCAGGATGAGATATCACCGTGCCTTCCTCGTTTAATAGAAAAGCATATCCTCCCCATCCTGTTTCTTGCTGTTCACTTGCATAACCTTCTAACATGTCTTCAAGTGATTCCAAATTAAATGAAGGGGAAATAACCCCTGTTACATTCTGTCTTCTGTCATAAACAGGAGCAGCAATGACTAGAACAGGTTCGTCTAAGATGGTCGAATAATAAATGTCCGACATAAATGTTTTTCCTTCCATTGCTTGTGAGAACCAAGGACGATCGCTAAGGTCATGCCCAACCACTTCATTTTCTGTGTCACCAATGACAATCCCTTCATCATCGATGAGATACGTATCGTAATAAATAGTATGAATGTCTAAAAAATAATACATTTGATCTCTAATATCTAACAAAGAACTAGATGGATTCATCATCACTGGATTTCGTGACAAGTATTCCGCGTCATTTACTCGCTCTTCTAAAAAACGAGAAATATCCGCTGCTATATTTGAACTTTGCATGGATAATGACTTCTCCGCATGATTAGTCATCTCTTGTTTTTGTGCTGTATAACTTATAAAACCAACCACTAACATCGGAACGAAAGCAATCAGTATAAAAAACACTAATAGTTTTGATCGTAATGTGTGAAACATTCTTTATGTCCCCTTATATATCTATCAATTTATTTAACTATATTTAATCATTAAAGTACTATTGGTATAAATGCCTCTAATATTGTAGGGCATTGCATGTGAAAATTAACGCTAGTCAGTAACAGAACGTTAAAATGAAAGTTAGGTCGAGTAAATGCGACATATTTCGCACGAACTCGACATACTCATTATAACGGTCTTTAAAGTGAAAGGATAGAGTTTTTGTAATGAAATTGAAATATTCGCGTTTGAAATATATGTAAAGCGGGAATAAGTAGGGATCTTTCTGCTTTTCTTAACTTCTTACATCTAAAAATTAATTTCGTTCACAAAAAAAACCTACTTCAAAAAAAGTAGGTTTTTTCTCATTCCCTTATTTTCATCCATAGGTCGTATAGTATTTATACAGTGCTTGCGTGCCAGAGTCACCTTCTCCTTTATCGGCTAACTCTTGATACAGTTTTTTCGCGACGACAAGACCTGGGGTTTTCAATCCTAATTCTTCGGCAGATTCAATCGCAATGGTCATGTCTTTAATGAAATGCTTCATATAAAAGCCAGGAGCAAAGTCACCTTTAATCATACGTGGAGCTAGCTTAGACATAGAAAAGCTACCTGCAGCGCCCGTTTCAATGGATGCTAACACTTTTTCTTGATCGAGCCCTGCTTTTTTGGCATATGCCATCGCTTCACTCACACCCATCATCGTGCCAGCAATGGCAATTTGATTGGCCATTTTCGTAAACTGTCCAGCTCCAGCTTCTCCTTGAAGACGTACGTTCGTGCCCATTAATTGAAATATTGGCTGCATCTGCTGAAATGCCCCTTCTTCGCCACCAACCATGATTGTTAAATTAGCATCACGAGCGCCAATGTCGCCACCTGATACTGGTGCATCAAGGGCGTGGATTCCTTTTTGTTTTGCTTCATCAAAAATATCATGAGCTAAACCAGGTTTTGATGTGGTCATATCAATAACAAACGTCCCTTGTTTCGCTTGTGCTAATATACCGTTCTCTCCCTGGTATACTTCCTGCACATCGTGAGGATAACCGACAATGGTAATGACGATGTCCACTGCTTTCGCTAACTCTCCGACTGTGTTACACCAATTCGCACCTTCCGCAAGTAACTCATCCGCTTTTTGTTTTGTCCTAGTATAGACGTAAAGTTCATGACCGCCTTCCATGAGGTGGCGTGCCATACTCTTTCCCATCACACCTGTTCCGACAAAACCGATTCTTCTTTTCGTCATTTTAAACACTCCTTATCGATTGCGCTTCCGTCTTCCTATTCCCTTAGGACCCAATGAAAATGCCACGCTCCGTTCATCAGTCAAACGCATTTGGGTCAGATCCAAATCGTTCCTCTACGTCATAATTGTTCAATTCCGTCATCTCTTCACCCGTTAACGTAAAGTCGAACACGTCAATGTTCGCTCTTATCCTCTCTGGAGTCACCGATTTCGGAATCGTTACAACCTGTTTTTGCAAATCCCAGCGAATGAGAATTTGTGCCGGACTCTTCCCATATTTTTCCGAAAGCTTAACTAATAAAGGGTCATCGAACTTTCTCCCTCTTGTTAATGGACTCCACGCTTCTAGTTGAATGTTATTTTCTTTGCAAAAGTGGTGAAGTTCCGGTTGCTGCAACCATGGATGATACTCCACTTGATTAACCATCGGGACGATCTTGGCGTCTTTTAGAAGTTCATTCAAATGGCGAACTAAGTAGTTACTTACTCCGATCGCCCGAACCTTTCCTTCTTCATACAATGTCTCCAATGCTCGCCACGTTTCTTTGTGCTTTCCTGTCACTGGCCAATGAATTAAATAAAGGTCGATCACGTCCACACCTAGTTTTTTCCGGCTTTCCTCAAACGCCGCCAGCGTTTCCTCATACCCGTGACGATCGTTCCACACTTTTGACGTAAGGAAAATATCGTCACGAGGAACACCGGATTCCGCGATCGCTTGCCCTACCCCTTCTTCATTGTCATAAAAAGCAGCGGTATCAATGCTACGGTATCCTGCTTTAAGTGCAGCATCTACTGCTTGAACGACCTCGTCTCCTTTATCGACTTTGTAAACACCTAAGCCGACCCAAGGCATGTGCACCCCATTATGTAACACCGTTGTTGCATGTTTATCGTTCATCATGATTTCCTCCTTATTGTTTCTAAACTCGGACCGGTAATTGCCAATCCACTTCTTTTACACCGATACTATTTAAAAACCGATTTGCTTTTGAAAAAGGGTTACTACCGTAAAATCCTCTATGCGCAGAAAACGGGCTCGGATGTGGGGATTGGATAATATAGTGATGCTTATTGGTCACCAATTCCCCTTTCTTCTGTGCGTGTTTGCCCCATAATATAAATACAACGGGTTGTTCTCTTTCGTTTAAGCGGTGAATCACTTGATCGGTAAACGTTTCCCAGCCTTTTCCTTGGTGGGACTGAGGTGTTTTCTCTCGCACCGTTAATACGTTGTTAAGTAACAATACACCTTCTTCTGCCCACTTCTGTAAAAATCCATGTTCTGGAATATCACAACCAATATCTGCTTGAAGTTCCTTATACATGTTTTTTAAAGAAGGTGGTACTTTCACACCAGGTTGCACAGAAAAACTCAATCCATGCGCCTGTCCTGCTCCGTGGTATGGGTCTTGCCCGATGATGACAACTTTTGTTTGCTTAAATTCCGTGCTATGTAACGCATTAAAAATATCATCCATTGGAGGATATACGACCTGTTCTGTATATTCTTTTTTTAAAAACTCACGTAGCTGTAAATAATAAGGTTTTTCAAATTCATCTATTAACTGTTCCTGCCAATCATTTTTCAATGGCATCAACGTAAATCACCCCACCTATACTTTTTCGCGATGAATATGCTTTAATCCTTCCCTCACACTCAAACTAGAAAGGTCCGTTTTTTCGATAAAGCGCTTAACGGACTCCGGATTTGTTTTCGAATATTCCCGGAGTGCCCAACCAATTGCCTTTTGAATAAAAAACTCGTTGTCAGAGCTATTTTGTTTGATAATCTCATAGAGTCGCTCTTCATCTGTCGTATGTTTATATTTTAGTTGATATAATATTGCCGTTCTTCTTAGCCACATGTTGTCATGATTTTTCCAACTAGACATCGTTTGTTCGGTTAGTTCTAGTTTGTCATGTAAGAACGGTCCAATAATGTTTGTTGCAAGGGTATCAACACTATCCCACCAAGCATTCGTAGTTACTAATTCCTCTAGCAAAACAACGTGGTCTTCTGTTAACCACTTCGGTCTTTTCGCTAACACAGACAAAACCGCATAATGATATTCGCGATAAGGCAATGACCACGCTTCTCTTATGAAAGATATCGGTAGCTCCTTTTCTTGTAAAATAGTTGTTTCATGATAGAATTTTTTTAATAAAATTTTTCTCTCTGGTGTTTTGATACCGAGAAATGAAAAATGATGTTTCATATACTTCTCCATCGGTTTTGCCTGCGCCTCGTCTTGATGTTTCGAAAAAATTTCTATTAACTTTTCCGTATACATAGATTCTCCTCTTTTCCATTTCTGTCTTTTATGGCATAATAATAAGGACTTTAGTTTGTATATTAGGTTTGACTTTATGAATCTTTCATACTATATTCAAAGACAATGCGTAGCACAATCGTGTGACAGGAGGATACGTTGAAATGACTAAATTATTAATTACTGATGATGCCGCTTTCATGAGAATGACGCTTAAAAAGATGGTGACAGATGCCGGGTATGAAGTAGTAGCTGAAGCAGAAAACGGTCAAAAAGCCGTTGAATTATTTGACGAACACCGTCCAGATTTAGTAACAATGGATATCACAATGCCAGAAATGAATGGCATTGAAGCGTTAGAAAAAATCAAGGCAATCGACCCTAAGGCTAAAGTGCTAATGTGTTCAGCCATGGGCCAACAAAACATGGTAGTGGATGCGATCCAAAAAGGTGCCATTGACTTCATCGTTAAACCTTTTGATGAACACAGAATCAAAGAAGCATTAGAGAAAGCGATAAGTAGATAAAATGATTAACACAAAAAGCAGCGCGTGTTGTGCGCTGCTTTTTGTCATCCATACAAACGCAGGTACTCATTATTTCTATTTCATTATTAAGCTAGATGCCATGTTTTTACGTGCATCGTAGTTGGTTCAGAACTTCGAATTGTGACAGATTGATTTGACGGATCAGGAAAGATTCTTGCTGTAAACACTTCTTCCCCGTCATTCACAAAAATCTCAATTGACGAATGGTCTAAGTAAATATGCAGTTCGTCTAATAAATCAACTCTGCACTGTCGTTTTTCTGTTTCCCACGTTTTCACATGGGTTCTTTCGAGCGTGATGAGTTGCTCTTCTTTGTCATAAACGAGGCGTGTACCTCCACGAAAGGTCCACTGGCATTTATCTGAAATGGATTCTAATCCATTAAACGATAATTCCAAGGGTGCTGCTTGCTTTTCTTCCAATATTGTCTCTTCGTTATACACAGTGATGGTTTCGTCCAACCCTTGCGATTGACGTAGCTGTTGAAGTTCCTCTATCGGTTTTTGAATGAGTTTTCCCTCTTCATGACGAAGCTCTCTTGGAATCGTCAAACAATGGACCCACCGATTTGCAATTGTCGGATGATCCTCTTCGTTTTGTTCCGGTACCCCCATCCAACCAACTAAAATCCGTCTACCTTTTTCATCTACCGTTGTTTGTGGTGCGTAAAATTCAAAACCGCGATCTAATTCTCTGAATTCTCCATGATGAAAAATCGGCTGTTCTAAGTTTGTTTCTCCAATGAAATACCCAGCTTGATACACATTCTGATAGAACATTCCTTCTGGCTCAAGACCTTGTGGAGAAACGATGAGCACATCTTTTTCGTCAAGGGAAAAAAGGTCAGGACATTCCCACATATAGCCAAATGATTTCATGAAGCCAATGCCAGCTCCTGCAATTGGTCCTTTTAATTCCCAAGCTTTCAAGTCATCAGACGCATATAATAACGCTTGTCCTTGCTCATCTGCTGTCTGTGCCCCAATAACGAGGTACCAGCGACCATTTTCTTTCCACACTTTTGGATCGCGTATGTGGGCTGTATATCCTTCAGGCATCTCGTCAATTACTGGGCCATGTTTTTCAAAGTGGACGCCATCTTCAGAAGTTGCAAGACATTGATAAGAGTGACGATTCCCTTGTTCATCTTTGACGTTCCCAGTGTAAATCAACGCAAGTTTTCCGTCATAATCTACCGCGCTACCAGAGTAACAACCATTTTTTTCGTACCATTCACTTGGCGCAAGAGCAATTGGTTCTTCCTTCCAGTTCACCATATCGGTAGAGGAATAGTGGCCCCAAAATTTTGCTCCGTGCCCTGTTTCAAACGGATTCCACTGGTAAAACATATGATATACGCCATCCCATTGGATCCAACCGTTTGGATCGTTTAGCAAACCAACCGGCGGCATCAAATGAAAGGACTGCCTGTAAGGATCGGCCTTCACTTGTTGTTCATATTTTTTCACTTCTGCATAGGCTCGCTCTTGCAGGTTCTTATCTGATTCCGTCATGAGAATGCAAACTCCTTTAATGTAAAATTTATAATGTGCTAATTTTTGTTTTCACTTCTTCTAGTGTCGGCAGTGCTGTCATCGCACCTTTAGTTGATGCTGCTAACCCACCAGAAACGGAGGCAAATTGTGCCATTTTTTTCAGTTCATCTGTCGTTAATTCAGACACTGATTTATCTAACAAATGAAGTTGATAAAGGATCCCTGATACGAACGCGTCTCCTGCACCCGTCGTATCGACTGCTTTCACCTTCATTGCTTCCACTTTTACAGGCTCTTGCCCTTGTAAAAATATATGACTCCCTTCTGATCCTAACGTAATAAAAATAAGTGGAATTTTGAACTCATTGAGCTTTTTCACACCTGCTTCAATGTTTGCTTCTCCAGTAATGAATTCTAGTTCCTCTTCTGATATTTTTAAAACGTCTGCTTCTCCAAGCATACTGCGTATTTCTTCTTTCGCTTCGGTTTCGTTTTTCCAAAGACCTAAACGAAGGTTCGGATCATAAGAAACAATCAATCCTTTTTCTCTCGCAAGCTTAACGGCTTTTTTAGTGGATGACTTGGACGGTTCACTAATAAGACTAATGGAGCCGAAGTGAAGTAAATTATGCTCGTTAAACAACGCTTCATCTACTTCGTTTTCTTCCAAAAAGCGATCCGCACTAGGGTCAATATAAAATTCAAAACTACGTTCTCCACCTTCACCTAATGTGACAAATACGACGCCTGTGCGTGTATCGTTCGTAAACGTCATCGCGGAAGTGTCCACGCCATACCCTTTTAAAGTCGCTTCAAGGAAACGACCTAAAACATCGTCTCCAACTTTTCCTAGAAAAGTGGACTTTGCTCCTAATCTAGCTAGTCCTACAGCTACGTTTGCTGGCGCACCACCTGGACTTTTTTGAAATGTCTCATTGTTATCGTCTAAAGGAATAAAATCGATTAATGCCTCACCTAAACTTATGATACCTTTTTTCATTCTAATGTCCTCCTTGAGTCTATGTATTCTTTGATAAATCACAGTTAGTCTGCCTCTATTATACGTATCCTACCACGAAACGACAACGCTATGAAGAGGAAACGTGCATGTTTTCACGTGTCCGTATTTTAAACAGCTTTTGTTACCTTTTTCTGTAATAGCTTGGCTTTGGGAACTAGACGCCTCAACTACTGACCCTTATAGCCGATTTCGCGCTCTTATTGGTCACTAGTCACCTCAACTACTGACCCTTACTCATCCTTTCAGCGCCGCATTGGTCACTAAAAAATCAAAAAGCCCCTCTTCAACAAGACGAGGGGCCAAAGAAATATACTCTTATCATTACACTTTAAATCGACTAGTTTTTTCCTGCAAACCTGAACTTAAATCATTCAAATGTTCAGATGTTGTTCCAACAGTTTCAATTGCCTTCGTTTGTTCCGTGGAAGATGCCGATACTTCTTCTGCTGTTGCCGCTGCTCCTTCCGATACTTGAGCGATACTTTTCATTGTAGAAACAATTTGTTCTTTTTGATCGTTAACTCCTTTTAAATCAACCGTTAATGAATCAAGCGACGTCGTTAACGTTTCAATGTAACGAATAATTGATGTGAAGGACTCATGCGTGTCTTCCACTGCTTTTTGCTGATCGTCACTCATATGATTCGCTTTTTCCATTGATGATTCTACCCGCTTCGTCTCGCCTTCCACTTCAGAAATCGTTCCACGAATTTTTTCGGTAGCATTAATCGACTGTTCTGCTAACTTTCGCACTTCATCAGCCACAACAGCGAATCCTTTCCCGTGTTCGCCTGCTCTTGCTGCTTCAATACTCGCATTTAAGGCCAGTAAGTTTGTTTGATCAGCAAAGTCAGAAATTGTATCAATGACTCCGCTAATGTCGGTTACTTTCTTTGTAAGTTCACGAATCGCAACGTCCACTTGAGAGAACACTTGTCGCGAGTTAGTCGTTCTTTCTTCTAAGACTTTCATTTGTGATAACCCTTGTTCATTCGCTGTTTTCATATCAGAAGACAGTTCATTCATTTGGTTCGTCTGTTTTGACGCTTGATCTACTTGGTTAGCGAGTAACTGCATTTGTTTGTTCGCTTCTTCTATATCTTCTGCTTGTTTAGATGCTCCTTCTGCTACCTCATTTACTGCGGAAGACATATCATCACTCGTAGCTAATGTTTCTTCTGAGACGGCGCTTAGTTCCTCCGCCATCACTTTGCAATCATTTGCCGATCCTTGAATCGATCCGATCAATTGCCTTAACTCACCGCTCATATGGTTAACGGATACCCCAAGTTGGCTCAGTTCATCTTTTCCTTTTATGTCTAAGTCGGAGGAGAAGTCGCCATCTGCCATTTGACTTACTTTTTGATTTAACTGGCGAATAGGGTGTGTTAATTTGCTTGCCACAACATACGAAGCAACAATCGCCATAAGAACAGCAATTACGGAAACAATTAAAAACGTATTTCGTGTATTCGTCAGTTCGGCATACAAATCACCATCATTATAAATGGACATCACTTTCCAGTTATAGCCGTCGATTTCATCAAAATAAATCGTTTGACCTCCTGATTGGAGGGAGCCAGCATCACTTGATGCAAAGGCAGCACCGAGTTGAGTATCTTCTGTCGCATTTGTACCGACTTGCGCTGAATCTGTATGAGCAATAATTAATCCTTCACTATCAACTAGTGCCAAATCTCCGTTATAACCTACCTCTGTTGACTCTAACAAAGACACCATTTCATCCAAGGAAATATCGATTGCTTGAACACCTAACACTTGATTACCATTGTTTGACACAACCGATTGGGCCACGGTAATAACTAATTCTTCCGTATCTACGTCAATGTATGGAGCAGTCCAGATTACTTCTCCTTCTTGTTCCAATGCATCTTCGTACCAAGGCCGCTCTCTAGGATCAAAACCATCTGGCAAATCAATGACCGGTGTCGTCAGCATTTCCCCTTGCTCACTACCAATATACGTTAATTGAGCACCTGCTTCTTGTCCCATAAATGTTTCGTGACTTGTTTGTAAGCTATTCCAATTTTCATTTTGATCAGCTGTTGTCCCATCCCCTTGTAAATAATCAATCGTCCGTTCATCTTCCGCCAACATTTTAACGGTTAGCTGATATTTGTCTAGAAATGTTTCAATAAATCGATCCACATCTTGCACGGTTGACGTCGCATTTTCCTCTACTGAACTTTCTATTCCCGTACTTAATTGGTAATAGATAATTAGTGAAGTCAATAACATCGTGACAACAATTAATCCCCCGGTAAAAATAACGAGTTTCCCTTTAACAGACTTAAGCAATCCCACCACACCTTTTTCATCATGACTTTATAACTATATTTCATATATTATCTATGAGTAGATACTTTTTCTCAAGTGGTTTTTATAAAGTAAATAATATTACACAAAAAATTGAGAATTATCTGGAAAATTTAACTAGATGGATTCTTAGTTACCTTCCTAATGTCTTTCTCTGGTATGTTAGAATACTCGATAAACATTGTTTTTAGATAAAGGCAAAAAGGGACTTGAATTCTAGTAAGACGCATTTCCTGTTACAATGAAAGAACCTAGAGGAATTTCTGCAACATGAAAGGATGACAAGATGACTAAAGTATATATTCTTCACGAAAACGACGAATGGACGAAACCACTTATGGCTGCGTTGGAAGAGTTGAACGTGCCACATGAAGGCTGGCATTTAGATGAAGGAATCGTCCCTTTAGATGAAACACCTCCAGAAGGCATTTTCTACAATCGAATGAGTGCGTCCTCTCATTCTCGGGGACACCGCTATGCTCCTGAATTGACTGACGCTTTGATTAACTGGCTAGAAAGTCACGGACGTAAAGTGTTTAATAACCTTCGCGCTTTGCAATTAGAAGTAAGTAAAGTCGCTCAGTACGAAGCTTTAAAAAAATTTGATATCCTCGTTCCACGAACAACCGCTGCCGTTGGGAATAAATCGTTAATGAAAGCGGCTGAAAATTTTTCGACACCTTTTATTACGAAGCACAACCGTGCTGGTAAAGGTTTAGGTGTTCATCGCTTTGATCATATAGATGCACTGAAATCAGCAGTTAAAACTAACGACATCGAAGCTTCTGTCGATGGTATTATGCTTCTTCAGCAGTATATTGATGCTCCGGATTCAACGATTACTCGCTGTGAATTTGTCGGTGGAAAATTCCTTTATGCTGTTAAAGTCGATACGTCAGAAGGCTTCGAACTTTGTCCTGCAGAAGCTTGTGAAATCGGCGATCAGTTCTGTCCGACAGATGGTTCTGATCGTTCAGAAGTAAAAAATGAAACGCGCCCCAAGTTTGAAATCATTGACAACTTCTCGAGCCCTTTAATTGAAAAATACGAAAAATTCTTAGCAGCAAATGGTATCACATTTGCTGGTATTGAACAGATTACCGATAGCCAAGGAAGAACGTATACGTATGACGTGAATACAAATACGAACTATAACCCTCAAGCAGAAGATGCTGCCGGGATCCATGGTATGAAAGAAGTTGCGAAGTTCTTAAAAAGACAACTCGAAACAAGTCTTGTATAATAGAGGATAAACAAAGTCGAGATCTCTTTGAGAGAATACATTGAATGCCATGTAAATCAAGTGCTCGCTTACAGGCAATTTGCGAGACTCAGGCTGACTTTTCGGCTACCCTAGCTAGAAAATTGTAATTTCTTTTTTAATAGTTGGGTGAGCGTAGTGAATCTCGTAACTAATTTTTTATCGTAAAGGAGGATGGCTAATGAAACCTATTGATCGACAACTTGTCCAACATCACCTTTCAGACTTAGCTGGTGAAGCATTATATATTCATCTAGAAACAACAAATGGCGCTTATGCATCTCATAAAGATCAATCATTCTTCTCTGCTGGAGCATTTATTAGAAATGTTCAATTAACATTTTTGCAAGGTAAAATTACTGGAAAAGGCCCTTTTCGCATGGGACTTGAAACGGAACAAGGGTGGCTTTATGCGGAAGGTTTAACGGATTGGGAAATAGATGATGAAGATAGACTTCTATTCGCCGGACACGACTCTACAGGTAAACTTGCTATTGCATTGGAAATGGGCAAAAAACCGTTTCCTAAGTAGAGGACCACGCGAATATTTACGCACCATGATGGATGAAAACGGCTGATTTTTTGATGAAAGAAGAAAGGAAGTGATTGGATGGAACAGCATGTTCTAGTGATTCTCCCCCATCCAGATGATGAAGCATTTGGGGTAGCTGGGACGATCCTTTCCCACACTCAAGCAGGTACACCAGTATCATATGTATGTTTGACCCTTGGTGAAATGGGCCGAAATATGGGGCGCCCTTTGATAGCTAATCGAGAAACTCTCCCAGACATACGTAAAAATGAATTACATGAAGCATGTCGTCTGCTAGGTATTGAGGATTTAAGAAGATTTGGAATGCGAGATAAAACAGTTGAATTTGCAGATCAAGACGCATTACAAAGTCGTTTATTTGATGTGATTGATGAGATTAATCCATCGTTAATCATCACGTTTTATCCAGGTTACGCAGTACACCCGGATCACGATGCAACGGGTGCAGCAGTGATTCAAGCTGTTCGACGACTTCCTGAAGGAGACCGTCCAACAGTCCATGCGATAGCTTTTGCGGAAGGTAGTGAACAAGCATTAGGAGAACCTGATGTTGTTCATGACATTTCCCCTTATTACGACCAAAAAATGAACGTCATTGAAGCTCATCAGTCGCAAACTGCTGGTGTCATAGAAACGATGAAGCAACGTATGTTAGAAGAAGATGAAACGGTGCGTCAGCGAATGTTAATCGAACGATTTTGGACATTTCCAGTTTAGGTCGGATAGACTTCTTGTTTCATTTACTTGGGTTTCCTTCATTCAATTATCTAATTAGATAACATAATAAAAGCACCGTGCATACACACGGTGCTTTTATACGTTTTCATTCTTTTTCATCTTATCGTATTTATACGGTAAGGACTCTCCACTTTTTTCCGTTAGCATTAGTTTCACTTTTTCTGGCTCCGAAACAGAAAATTGAAACATCCTGTGTTTATTTGGAAAACGAACGGTTAACTCTACAAACTGCCCGTCAAACTGATGCCTCACGATACGCTTTGCATCAAAGATCGTTTTAATTTTATTCCACGTTGGAACAAATAATACGAATCCTTCTGTAAAAACGATAAAACCTTTTCGTTCTGGACCATGCATCACAGCATGAACAATGAGGCTACTCTTTTCTTCTACCATCTTCTCTGCTTTTTGCTCCGCTATTTTAATGATTAACGCATCATAACCAATAGTAAAAAGTACTGCTAAAAAGATGCTAAATAAACTATAACCAATCCCTGAATCCCACATAATTAGTGGACCTAACAAACCAAGCAATAAAACCGATAATACATAACGAGTATACCTACCTGCAAATGGACTTGAATGTCTGACCATCGTCTAACACCTCCTTAAAAATAGAATAGAATCTATCTACGTAAACTTTTTTCAATGGTTGATTTATTATAATAAAATAACTATCGAAGTCTATCCATTAAAACTTTGAAAAGAAGTCTATAGTATAATGAATATTTAATCCGATCAGTTTAATGAAGATAATAATTAATAAATATAACATATTTTATGAAAAAATTAAAATTACATGCCTGTTTTTTCCAAGAAACAACTTTACAATTGAGAGAATATAGGCAAGATAGGCAAAAGAACGCTATCGAACGAAACCGTTCAATAGCGCTTTGTTTTCAAGGGTCACCTAGGTTTAATCATTCCCTTATTTAATAAAGCGAAGGAGATCACCATAAATTATTTTATCAGAGTAATACAATTCGTCTTCTCCCCGATCAATTGGTTCAATACAATTATCTATCGCTAAAAGGTCACCACTATTTCGGTCAAAACATGTTTCTTTTGTATAAATTACTTCGTCTGTGATAACCGTACCATCTCTTTGAACTGCGAAATCATCTTTTTCATCTGCTAAGATGTCCCTTCCAAACATAATATGATCATCTTCTGGAAGTCCTAATAAATTTAAGAGTGTCGGCATTACATCGACTTGGCCAGATATTGTATCAATCGTTTTTGCCTCGTCTTCCAAACCGGGAATATGGATAATCACGGGCACTCGATCAAGCTTTGTTGCTTCAGGGTCTGTTACTTCATAACCAAGAAATTCCGATAAGTCTTCGTAATGACTTTCAGCGATACCGTAGTGATCCCCATAAAGAACAAACATCGTATTTTCATACATTCCTTCTTTTTTCATTTCTTCGAAAAGCAAGCGCATCGCTTCATCGGTGTAACGAACAGTTGGAAAATACCTGCTGACAATGTCGCTTTCGGAATCAACAGGATCGATAAAGTGATCTTCTGGATCTAACTCGTATGGGAAATGATTCGTTAGCGTTAGCATCGTTGTAAAAAACGGCTCCGGCGTTTCTTTGATCGCATCCATCGATTGTTCCACAAAGTCAATGTCTTTAAGTCCCCATCCAACGGAGTTATCGTCTGTCACATCATAATACTCAATGTCATAATACTCGTCATAACCTAATTTATCGTACATAACGTCTCGGTTGTAAAATGTGATGTCATTTGCATGGTAGGACGAAGTATGGTATCCCCTCTCTTGTAATGCTCTTGGAAGTGGCATCAAGGCATTCTCTTCGTGAGTGTGGAAAACCGCTCCTCTTCCTAATGGATAAAGAGAATTGCTCATCATAAATTCAGCGTCTGATGTTTTCCCTTGCCCAGTTTGATCATAAACATTATCGAAATAAAAACTATCTTCGATGAGTTCATTTAGAAATGGCGTAATTTCTTCTCCATCTACTTCTTCGTTAATAACAAAGCTTTCCACAGATTCCATCGACACCATCACAACATTCATATCCTCTGCCACACCGGTAAAGTCTTGGTTTGGCTCCTCAGCATACTTATTAAAGTGTCTTTCGATATTATCCCAATCTTCTTTATCAGCAAAAACTGTTTGTGAATTAGTTGTCAAATGAACGTAAGCATCGTATATATAAAAATTATATACTCCAAGACTTTTAATAACATGGTCTCGGTTAAATGAGTGTGTTCTATGCTCTGTCGTATCTATTTGGCTTGCGAAAACAATTGTACCGACAACTACTGCGATAATGGCATACTTCGATTTTGACTTTCGAAATGGTGCTTTTTTAACTGTAAGGAATTCTGGTTTTTTTATCATCACATACCAAATTAAAATGAAGTCTACGAAAAAGAAAATGTCGTACCATTGAATTAATTCAATAATACTCGTACTCAAATCACCCATATTACCGCTCATAACAAGCATTGGAAGCGTAATAATGTCCGAAAACTCACGGTAATGGACAGCATTAGAATATAAAATGACAGTCATTAATAAACTGACAGTAAAAAAGTAGGGTCTTTGAAACTTAGGTTTTAGGAGTAATCCTAGACTGAAAATAACTAATAAAAACGCTAGAGGATTTAAAGCAAATATTATCGTTTCTAAAAATTGATTCATCGTCAATTGAAATGTAAGAGTGGATACAATATATGTTTTCAACCAAAGGATCCCTAGACAAAACAACATAAATCGATGTTCATTGAAAAAAGTTTTCATCTATGGTCTATCCTTTCTTGCGATTTAAGCTCTAAGGCGACGCTGTTTCGCTCCTTTTATAAACATATGAAACCTAGCATAAAATGAATACAAAACTCGTAAAATGAGATGAGCGAATAGAAGTTAATATCGTTTTTTACTGTTGACTTCACACGTATGACGTTTACAAAAAATAATTATTAATATTATTATAGTGACTATTGATCTATCTCTCAATGCTTATGCGATATTTACAACATATTATAGATTTTTTGATAACCTTCTATACCCTTTTTTAAACGAAGTTAATCTTATTTCTCCCATTTGCAGAAGTCGCTTAATTTGTGCAGATGGCTCTGCTTTTACTATATGAATTATTTTTTACTATGCGATTTTTACAATATATAGGCTTTGAAATAACACTTATTATTTATTGAAATATAATAAATCTCATATCTGTATCTTACGATCACCTTCCTATAATTCGCGCTTAAAACTTTGTTCTTTAGTGTATTGCAGTCAAAATAAATTTTTGAAAATTAAGAATAATTGTGTTGATTTATTAACCAAAATATAGTAAATTTCTATATAAGAGTAATTTTCAGAAAACTTTTAATCTTGTTTTTATTCCAATTCTTCTATATTAATAGAATTTCTTTTCAAGAATTTATTCCATCTTGAAAACGAATATGGAGGTCCTAATGAAAAAGCCAGTTCTTGAAATAAACAATTTGCAAACACATTTCTTTACCGATCGCGGTGAAATCCCTGCTGTAGATGATGTGAGCTTTTTTATACGTGAAGGTGAAGTTTTAGGAATTGTTGGTGAATCCGGTTGTGGAAAAAGCGTCACTTCTTTATCGATCATGGGTCTTGTCCCTAGTCCTCCTGGGAAAATTGTCGGGGGCAATATCTTGTTTAGGGAACAACACTCCACGAAAGAAGAAACAGAAAATCTCGTTAACGTTTCGTCTAAAAGAATGAGACAAATTCGCGGAAATAAAATTGCGATGATTTTTCAAGAACCAATGACATCGTTAGACCCTCTATTTAGCATTGGTTTTCAAATAACGGAAGCATTAAATAATCATCAAAATCTTTCTAAAAAGGAAGCGAGAAAAAAAGCAATCGAGATGTTAAATCTTGTTGGCATTCCAAGAGCAGAACAAATTGTTGATGAATATCCTCATCAACTCTCAGGCGGTATGCGGCAAAGAGTGATGATTGCCATTGCCATGTCATGTGATCCAGAAGTTCTCGTTGCTGATGAACCTACAACAGCATTGGATGTTACGATTCAAGCGCAAATTTTAGAATTAATGAAAAAACTAAATCGCGAAAAAGGAACGGCCATCCTATTGATCACGCACGATCTTGGGGTCGTTTCTGAAATGTGTGACCGGGTTTGTGTCATGTACGCCGGTAAAGTCGTGGAAGAAGGGGATGTTCGAACGATCTTAAAATTCCCAAAACACCCATATACAAGGGGTCTTCTTCGGTCACTCCCTAAAATGCACGAAAAACAAGAACGCCTCTATTCTATACCGGGAAATGTTCCGAAACCTGGTTCTATAACGGACGGGTGCCGATTTGCTGCACGTTGCTCGGAAGTGTTTGATCGTTGTTATAAAGAAGATCCAGAACTTCTTACATTAAGTGAGGGACATACGTGTCGTTGCTTCCTCTATGAAAAGGAAGGTGACGTTCAACATGTCTAAGCCACTATTAGAAGTGAAAAAACTAAAAAAATATTTTGATGTTACCGGCGGTGTTTTTTCTAGAAAAGTTGGGGATGTTAAAGCCGTTGATGATGTATCTTTCGACGTTTACCAAGGGGAAGTACTAGGTATTGTTGGCGAATCTGGATGTGGTAAATCTACCACGGGTAAAGCATTGTTACGTCTTATAGAACCTACAGAAGGTCAAGTGTTATTTGAAGGTAAAGATATTACGAAAATGAATCCGGAAGAAATGCGTAAGATGCGCAGAGACATGCAAATTATTTTCCAAGATCCTTATGCTTCTTTAAACCCAAGACATAAAGTCGAGAAAATTCTAGGTGAGCCACTCCTTATTCATGGGATTGGTGATAAAGCTGAACGGAAAAAAAAGGTGAAAGAAATATTGGAAATTGTTGGATTGCGCGGCGAACAAGCAGCTAGCTATCCTCATCAATTTAGTGGTGGACAACGACAACGAATTGGTATCGCAAGAGCTCTGATTGTTAATCCAAAGCTAATTGTTTGTGATGAGCCTGTTTCTGCTCTCGATGTATCCATTCAATCACAAATTTTAAATTTGATGGATGACCTCCAAGATAAATTTGGACTTACCTATGTCTTTATTGCTCATGACCTTAGTGTCGTGAAGCATATTAGTGATCGGATTGGCGTTATGTATTTAGGAAGAATGGTCGAGCTCACAAGCAATGAGCAGTTGTATGATGAACCTCTGCACCCATATACAAAATCACTGTTATCATCCATACCTAATCCAGATCCTGATATTAAAAAAGAACGGATGATATTAGAAGGAGATGTACCTAGTCCTTCCAACCCGCCTGCAGGGTGCGCTTTTCATACTCGGTGCCCGGAATGCATGGATATTTGTCGATCTGTTCGACCAGAATTTCAAGAAGTTTCTGTTAACCATTTTGTAGCTTGTCATTTATACGAGGTTGATGGGGATAACTCCGACCAAGAACAATGACAGGATTACAAATGTAATAAAAGATTCATAAAATTTAAGGGGGAAACAGAATGAAAAAGAGCTTATGGTTGCTTCTTCTCGCATTAACACTGATTGTTGTGATGGCCGCATGTGGTGGAAACAATGATCCTAATGATGGAGAAGAAAATGTTGATGCTGCGAATAATGAGGATAATATGGATGAGAACAATGGTAATAACGAAAATGATGCGAATGACGAAAATGATGGAAATGATGACGCGGCAGCTGCCGGGGACCAAACTTTAATTTTTGCAAGAGGTGGTGATTCTCAGAGTCTGGATTTTGCAAGCGTAACAGACGGTGAGAGTTCCCGTATTACTCTTCAAATTTATGAATCTCTTTTAAAATTTAACGAAAATTCATTTGAAGTAGAGCCTAGTTTAGCTCATGACTGGGACATCAGTGATGATGATCTTACGTTTACTTTCTATTTAGAAGAAGGTGTAACGTTCCATGATGGCACAGACTTTAATGCTGACGCTGTCAAAACAAACTTCGATCGCTGGTCTGACCCAGACAGTGAGTTTGCATTTGCTGATGATGGTTATGCCTATACAACTTATGGTAACCAGTTCGGTGGTTTCAAAGGCGATGATAACCATATCATTGATGAAATCAACGTTATTGATGATCATGAAATCGAATTTGTATTAAATTATCCATCTGGTGCGTTCTTGCAAAATATCGCTATGAGCTATTTTGCTATGACATCCCCTGCTGCTTTAGAAGAGTATGGTAGTGATATCAATGAAAATCCAGTTGGTACTGGTCCGTTCAAATTTGTTAGTTGGAATAAGGACGACCGCATTGTTTTAGATAAAAATGAAGACTACTGGCAGCCAGACTTACCTAAGCTTGATCAAGTTATCTTCCAAGTTATCCCTGATAACTCTGCTCGTTTAACTGCACTTCGTTCAGGTGAGATTGACATTATGGATGGCTTGAACCCTGATGACTATGAAATGATTCAAGAAGAGCCTGGATTACAACCGTTTGAACGTGAAACGAATAACATTGGTTACTTAGGCTTCAATACAGACAAAGCACCTTTTGATGATCCACTAGTTCGTCAAGCAATGAATCACGCCGTCGATAAAGAAACGTTAATTTCTCTTTTATATGCTGATTTAGCTGTACCTGCTAAAAACATACTTCCACCAGCATACCTTGGCTACAATGATGATATTGAACCATATGAATATGATCCTGAGCGAGCACAAGAGCTCCTTGAAGAAGCAGGGTATGCCGATGGGTTTGAATTTGATTTATGGGCTATGCCTGTTGCTCGCCCTTACATGCCAGATGCTGAACGTGCCGCAGAAGTATTACAAGCAAACTTTGCTGATATTGGATTAGAGTCAAACATCGTTACGATGGAGTGGGCTACGTATTTAGAAGAGATTGAAACAGGAGTCCAAGATGTCTTTATGCTCGGTTGGTCTGGTACGAACGGTGACCCAGATTATTTCTTAGGAAACCTTCTATCTACAGCTACCATTCCAAGTAGTAACCAAACGTTCTATTCAAATACTGAAGTAGATGATTTATTAGAACAAGCAAGAAGTGTTGTTGATGAAGATGAGCGTGCAGCACTTTACGAAGAAGCGCTTGCTATTATTCACGAAGATGCTCCAATGATTAATTTGGTTCACTCTACTCCTGTTTTAGCGGGTAGTGACCGTGTGCAAAACTATGTACCTCACTTATCTACAAGTGAAGCGTTAACACACGTTGAATTATCAGAGTAAATAAAGTATCATTTTGAAAATTAATTTTTGAAGAAATGTGAGGGCAGTGTTAGAGGCATTAAATTTGGAGACTATCTCACAAAATTGGCTCTCCTGCCCTCTTTTCTTTTTTAATCGACATCTATTTTTATTTTTCAATTGGCTTATTGAACTTATTTTTTTGTTTTACATATGTTGATGGAAGTTAGAGGTGAACTCTATGATTGCGTATACAGTCCGAAGATTACTCATGCTTATTCCCGTTTTGCTTGGAATGTCGATTGTAACTTTTTCAATCATTCATCTCATTCCAGGAAACCCTGCTCAAGTCATTCTAGGGGATCAAGCAACGGCTACTGCAGTAGCCAATTTAGAAGAACAATTGGGATTAAACGAACCGTTCTTCGTACAATATTTTCATTATATGCTAGATCTTCTAAGGGGCGACCTAGGTACGTCACTTCGAACGAACTCGTCCATTTCCTCTGAAATCTGGCCTCATTTAGCAGCTACAATGGAACTGACGATATTCGCAATGGTGTTTGCGATTATAGTCGGTGTTAATGCTGGGATTATCAGTGCTTGGAAACAAAATTCTTGGTTTGACTACTTTGCAATGATCATTGCCCTGATTGGTGTTTCCATGCCTATCTTCTGGCTTGGTCTTATGCAACAATGGATTTTCGCACAAGAATTAGGTTGGCTTCCTGCATTTGGTAGAGGGAACCCTCGAGATCCCATCGAATCGATCACTAATTTTAATATACTAGATTCAATTATTAATGGCCGAACAGATCAACTATGGACTTCTTTTAAACATCTTGTCTTACCCGGAATTGCTCTAGGTACGATTCCGATGGCTATCATCGCCAGAATGACGCGTTCAAGTATGCTTGAAGTGCTGCGCTCCGACTATATTCGAACTGTCGAAGCAAAAGGTTCTAGACCTATTTCCGTTATATACCGTCACGGTTTTAAAAATGCTGTCATTCCTGTTTTAACCGTTGTTGGTCTTCAAACAGGGACATTGCTTGGTGGCGCCATATTAACAGAAACGATATTTAGTTGGCCAGGCATAGGACGTTATGTTTTTGAAGCGATTGGAAATCGTGATTACCCAGTTATCCAATCTGGTATTTTAGTTATTGCCTTTATGTTTGTCATCATTAATCTTGTTGTAGACCTTCTCTACAGTTACATCGATCCTCGGATTAAATACTAAATTGAAAAGCATTAATGCCTTGAACAGATACTAAAAAAGATGGTCTCACTCTCGCCTTTGACAAGTCGTCGATTGAAGCTATCCTAATCGCTAGGCGTCTGAATCTAGCCATAATTAAAAAAACTCTAGACTTACTTCGCCACAAAAGGAGGGAAGGAAAATAATGGAAACCGTAACTCCAACAAATAAAAAGCCAATGCCAGGTCCTGAAAGAAATGAACCAGAAATGGAAAAAATAGAAGTCGTTTCTCCTTGGAAAGATGCTTATTGGCAGCTCAAAAAAAATAAATTAGCGATGGTTGGTATTTTCATCATTATCTTCTTTATCATTGTTGCGCTTATTGCACCTTTATTAACACCTTATGCTTTCAATACGATTAGTGCCGGAGATCGTCTTTCAAGTCCCTCTGCTGCTCACTGGTTTGGTACCGATGATTTAGGGCGCGATATTTTCACAAGAATTGTGTATGGTGCGAGGATTTCTTTAATGGTTGGATTCTTTGCTGTAACTGGCGCATTAGTCTTTGGTACATTTTTAGGGATTATAGCTGGATTTTTTGGGCGTTGGATTGATATGCTTATCTCTCGAATTTTTGATATCATGTTAGCCTTCCCAAGTATTTTATTAGCTATTGCCATCGTCGCTATTCTTGGCCCATCATTGCAAAATGCGTTAATTGCCATTGCGATTATAAATATCCCTATTTTCGGACGGCTTGTCCGTTCTAAAGTTATCTCGATTAGGCAAGAAGAATATATCATGGCTGCAAAAGCACAAGGGATGAAAAATGGACGAATTCTTTTTCACCATGTCCTACCAAACAGTTTAGCACCAATCATTGTTCAAGCTACACTCGGTTTCGGTGTCGCTATTTTAGAAGCGGCAGCATTAGGCTTCCTTGGGCTAGGTGCTCAAGCACCAACACCTGAGTGGGGAAAAATGCTATCTGACTCCCGTCAATTTATTCAAAGTGCACCATGGACCGTTCTATTCCCTGGTATTTCTATTATGCTTGTTGTCCTCGGTTTTAATATGATCGGTGATGGATTGCGTGATGCGCTTGACCCTAAGATGAAAAACTAAATCTCTCTTTCGCCTCCCGAAGTTTCAATATAGCATTAAAACTGTTAAAATAAGGAGGACATTTGATTTTGAAAGGGAGATGACTATGCAAGGACTTGAACAAAAGATTGAAAAGTACGCGGAACTCGCTGTAACTATTGGCGTAAATATTCAAAAAGGACAAACTCTTGTTATCAATGCTCCACTCAGCTCAGCTGATTTCACTCGAAAAATTGCCAAGAAAGCCTATGAAGCTGGTGCAAAAAATGTTCATGTGGAATGGAACGATGATGATTTAAACCGTCTTCGTTACGATATGGCTCCTCTTGAGACTTTCAAAGAATTTCCTGAATGGAAAGCAAAAGGTTTTGAAAAATTGGCTGAAGACGGTGCCGCTTTCATGACCATTAAAGCAACGGACCCAGATTTGCTTAAAGGCGTGGACAGCGAAAAAATCGCAGCAGCTAACAAAGCCCAAGGGCAAGCGATGGATACATTCCGAAGTTACATCCAATCTGATAAAGTAAGTTGGCTTGTCATTTCAGCACCTGCGAAAGCTTGGGCTTCTAAAGTATTCCCAGATGATTCGGAAGAAGAGCAAGAAGAAAAATTATGGGAAGCGATGTTTGAAGCCGTTCGTATTAACACGGATGATCCAATAGCTGAATGGAAGCAGCACGACAAAAATTTGCAAACAAAAGCTCAATACTTAACCGACAAAGGTTATAAAAAGCTTATTTATACAGCTCCAGGAACAGATCTTGAAATTGAACTTCCTGATAACCACATCTGGCTAGGTGGCGGTGGCCCGAGTCAAGACGGCGTTCACTTCGTTGCTAACATGCCTACAGAAGAAGTGTTTACTGCACCGAAAGCTGATGGTGTGAATGGAACCGTTTCTAATACGAAACCACTTAACTATGGTGGTAACACGATTGACAATTTTACGTTAACGTTTAAAGACGGTAAAGTAGTGGACTTCCAAGCCAAAGAAGGCGAAGAAACGTTAAAACACTTGCTTGATACAGATGAAGGTGCCAAACGTCTTGGAGAAGTAGCACTTGTGCCTCACAGCTCACCAATTTCGCAATCTGGTATTCTTTTCTATAACACATTATATGACGAGAATGCTTCTAACCACATCGCGTTAGGAAGTGCCTACTCCACATGTGTGAAAGATGGCGCTCAAATGTCAACGAACCAATTGAAAGAAGCGGGCTTAAATACAAGTATAACGCACGTTGACTTCATGATAGGTTCTGGAGAAATGAATATTGAAGGAGAACTAGCTGACGGAACAAAAGAACCTGTCTTTAAAAACGGTGAATGGGCTGTCTAAGTGAGGTTTAGCTTTCTCTAATGAAACCGATCGGGTAGTAAATACTGCTTGATCGGTTTTTTTGAACTGTTAAACTCTAGCAACCTTTCTCCCCCCAACATTATGCATTAAACTATGCATAATATCCTCTTCTTGAAAACTAGACATATTCATCATTACCCTTTATTTAAAAGCCTTCTTTCCCTTGATTTTAATTTAAATCATCCTGTGGTTTTTTACCGTGGAGTTATATCACTATTAGATTATTTCCAGTCATTTCACGATGATAGATTAGAATAAATATTCGAAATTACTGTTGATTTATTCAATAATATAAATTAAAATTAATTTTGTTGAATAATTATAACCATTATTATGTTTGTTTTGAGACCTATCATATAAGGTCTACGTTTGTTAATATAGCTATTTTTGCAAAATTTAAATTATTATACAATAAATATTCTATGAGGTGAAAAGTTATGTCCGAACAAGATAAAACTCAACTGTCGCCAGCATCTACTTGGAAGTTTCTTATCCCTTCCATCATTGGTGTAGGGTTATTTATGACGCCCGTCCCAACGGAAGAGGGCTTTACCATACCGGTAGCTTTGCTTTCAAGTGCATTGCAAGGATTGCTCGATAATGCTCTCCCTGCAATTATGACTGTTATCATTATCCTTAGTTTTTTAGGCTCTCTTATCCATAAAGGTTTCCGTCCTCAAATAATGGACGAAAAACCCTTTTTGCGAAATCTATTTGATGTTTCCTTGTTTTGGTTCATCGTAAGATTCGTGGCCGTCATTCTGGCTGTCATGACATTGTTTGAATTAGGTCCGGAGGCTATTCACTCCGCTGATACAGGTGGCCTACTGCTAAGTGATCTATTACCATTACTATTTGCTATTTTCCTATTTGCAGGATTGTTTCTACCTTTGTTGTTAAACTTCGGTTTACTAGAGTTTTTTGGTAGCTTACTAACGAAAGTCATGCGCCCACTCTTCACGTTACCAGGACGTTCATCAATCGACTCCTTAACATCTTGGCTTGGTGATGGAACCATTGGTGTTGTTCTAACAAACAAGCAGTACGAAGAGGGATTTTATTCAAAGCGTGAGGCAGCAGTTATTGGTACAACGTTCTCCGTTGTTTCGATTACGTTCTCCCTCGTTGTCATACAACAAGTCGGTTTAGAAGAAATGTTTGTTCCTTTTTATGGTACTGTCATTCTAGCTGGTGTCGTGGCAGCTTTGATTATGCCGCGGATTCCACCACTTTCTCGAAAGTCTGATGAATACGCTCGTGGGCAAAAAAATCAGCTAGATGAATCATTACCAGAGTCTTATTCAAAGCAATCGTTTGGTATTGTTAAATTTGGTTTTGATAAAGCGAAACAGCGTGCTGACCAAAATACAACAGTAGGAAAGTTCTTTAAAGATGGCGGAAAAAATGTGTTGGACATGTGGCTTGGAGTCGCACCGGTTGTTATGGCCTTTGGTACGATTGCCGTTATCATTGCAGAAAATACACCAGTATTCACTTGGCTTGGAATGCCGTTCGTCCCACTTCTTGAGTTAATGCAAGTTCCTGAAGCTGCTACAGCATCGGAGACAATCATCGTTGGATTTGCCGATATGTTCCTGCCAGCTATTTTCGCTAGCGGTATTGAGAGCGAGATGACACGGTTTATCATTGCTTGTCTATCCGTGTCCCAGCTTATTTACTTATCCGAAGTTGGTGGCGTATTGTTAGGTTCAAAAATTCCGATTAACTTCCGAGATCTATTTATTATTTTCATTGAGCGAACACTGATTACACTACCAATTATCGTTCTTATTGCTCATATTATCTTTTAATGACAAAACACTGCTTTGGGTGAAAATCCAAAGCAGTGTTTTATTTGATTTCGTTTGAAGCTTGTGACCGTCTTTATCGAAATTCGCTCGCTTTGGTCACATGACGCTCTCTCTTGTGACCGTCTTTCTTCAAAATCAACTCGCTACGGTCACAAGACGCTCTCTCTTGTGACCCTCTCACCCCAAAATCCGCTCACAACGGTCACAAGCGCCCTCCTCTTGTGACCCTCTCACCCCAAAATCCGCTCACAACGGTCACAAGCGCCCTCCTCTTGTGACCCTCTCACCCCAAAATCCGCTCACAACGGTCACAAGCGCCCTCCTCTTGTGACCCTCTCACCCCAAAATCCGCTCACAACGGTCACAAGCGCCCTCCTCTTGTGACCCTCTCACCCCAAAATCCGCTCACAACGTTCACAAGCGCCCTCCTCTTGTGACCCTCTCACCCCAAAATCCGCTCACAACGGTCACAAGCGCCCTCCTCTTGTGACCCTCTCACCCCAAAATCCGCTCACAACGTTCACATGACGTCCTCTCTTATGACCGTCTTTCTTCAAAATCAAACTCATTCGTTATAATAGAACGTCATTTCTACATTTTTTATAGCGCGTATTGTAAAATGAAATGAAAGAGGTGAATCATTCATGGCAATAGATAAGCAATCTTTAAGAGAAAAGATTTGGGACAAGATGATGGAAGAAAAAGTAGGCCGGTTTCCGTTTCCTTTGAAAGGACGAATTCCAAATTTTAAGCATGCGGAAAAAGCGGCTAGTTTTGTTTTTGAAATGGAAGAATACAAAGACGCTTCTGTTGTCAAAGTTAATCCAGATTCTCCCCAACTACCTATACGTGCACAAGTAATTAAAGATGGAAAAACACTTCTCGTTCCAACCCCGCGATTAACGGACGGATTTATTCAGGTTTTACCTGAAGATGTTCCTACTGGCGAGGAAAAAAAAGCAGCTAGTTTGAAAAATATTCATCATTATGGTCACGTCATTCCATTAAAAGATTTGCCTACAGTCGACTTGCTTTTTGCTGGCTCTGTTGCTGTCCATCCAGACGGAAGACGAATTGGGAAGGGCGAAGGTTATGCAGACCGAGAATATGCTATCTTGCGTGAATTAGGAAATCCTCCGATGCCAGTCATTGGCACGGTTCACTCGGTTCAAGTCGTGAACGATGATTTCCATACAGACGACTACGATTTAACGTTGGATTATGTTGTTACAGAAAAGGGAGTTATTGAAACTGGTGCAGGAGATAAAAAACCATCAGGTATTCAATGGGAATTGGTTACCGATGAAGAACGGACGAAGATGCCTGTGCTCGAAGAAATTTGGCAATTAACGAACAAAAAATAAACGTCAAAAAGGGAGACTACCCACTGATTGGTAGCCTCCCTTTTGATTGAATAGATGCAACTAACCTTTTTTCGCGATGACTTCTACTTCGACTAAAGCACCTTTTGGCATTTTTGCTACTTCTACTGCGCTTCTTGCTGGATATGGTTCTTCGAAATACGAGGCATAGATTTCATTGACCGTTACGAAGTCCTCCATGTTTTGCATGAAAATCATCGATTTAATGACATCGTTCATATCGCAGTCTGCTGCAGCTAATACCGCTTTGACATTTTTCATCACTTGGTGAGCTTGGCTCTCTAAGCCATCGACCATTTCTCCACTCGACGGGTCTAGTCCAATTTGACCAGATGTGTAAACGATGTCCCCTGTTTTTACCGCTTGTGAGTATGGTCCAATTGCTGATGGCGCCTCATTTGTTTGGATCGGTTGTTTTTTCATTTCTATCATCCTTTCGTTATTTTTGATGAATGGCCATGTTTAGTTTATCAAATAAATCATTTTCATACTTAAGCCAGCGATTTCCTTCTTCTACGCTCGTTCGTTGGAAGGACAAAGTTTGACCGGGTAACAATTGAGCCACTTTCCAAAGGTCATGTGAAATGACGGTGCCAATGATAGGGTAACCGCCTGTTATTTGACGGTCGGCCATATGAACAATAGGATCCTCGTCACGAGGTACTTGAATCGCACCGAACCCTATCTCATTAGAGAACATATCAACAGAAGTATCAAATTCCAGTTTTCTCCCCTGAATTCGATACCCCATCCGGTCTGATTGTGGGGTTACTTTAAAAGAGTGTGTATAGAACGTTGATAAGGCTTCTTTCGTAAACAGAGCTTCTTGTTCATTTGGAACAACTCTTACTAAATGATGAGCTTGATAAAATGGACGGACATTTTTGGAAAGAATCTTGCCTTTTCGTTTGGACAACTCTTTTTCTGATAGTGCCCTCCCCGGAAGTTCGCTTCCTGTTTCTAATGCTTCTCCCATTAACCCGACCACTTTTTCTTTTGGGAAAGTGGAAGTTGCAGAACTAGGGAAAATTCTCTCAGATTGAATCCCTCCAGCAATAGCTAAATACGCTCTTGCTCCATGTTTCGGTTTTCCGAATCTTAACTCTTGTCCCTTTTCCACGTATACACTAGCCCACATTGGTATTTTCTCACCATCCACCGTTGGAGACAAGTTTGCTCCTGCAACAGCCAACACCGTATTTTCAAGAAAAACTAGACTAGGTCCAACCATCGTCATTTCAATCGATGCTTCATCCCAAGCATTCCCAACGAGCGTGTTAGCCATGCGAAAAGCGTAGGGATCCATCGGTCCTGCTGGTACAATACCCTCTTGTTGGAACTCCATCCGTCCAGAATCTTGGATTGTTGTATGTAACCCTGGCTCTTCAATCTTAAACATTGATTTCATAAATGACCCACTACTTTCTTGGAAACCTGATTTTCTAAAAACAACGGTAACGTCCATAACCTTCTCTGAAAAAGTAGCAGTTGTTGTCTTTTCACTTGGGAATCATACGAGCCTAATGGTCTATCATTACAATAGATGACATCGACGGTCACTTCTATCATAGGTTTCCTCCTCTACCCTTTTTCGATTCGGTATATCAACGATTTACTTTTAGTAAAGGATGAAATCTAACTTCGTAAATATTTGTTTCATTATAACAAAAGTCGAAGTAGAAATGGAGATTTTATGAAACGAATGAATTTATTTAAGTTCTAGCACTCATTTTCCAGTGAGGCCTACCCATTTCATCCTAAAAGCTGTTTTTCTTGCTAACTTTATTTCTCTAACGTAGTTAAACTTTCTTAAGTACAAAAAAACTTTTTTGTGCTATAAATACTATTCTACCTTTAAAATACTGTTGAAATTTTTTCTGAAAAATATTTTAAAGGTAGAGTCGAAGTAGCTATTGTAACCTATGCAGTGAGAGCGCACTGAAATCGTGAAAGCGCAGGTTCTACTTTAACCTAAGGACTCAACTTAGAAGACCCGAAATCCCTTGAACTACAAGTCATTGCCTTATCAACTTTTTCATGAATATCGTTTCGATTACCTTAAAATTTTCTTAATCCCCCATGTTCACCCAATTGGCACACCTCCACCTACGATCATCATTACCAAAACTTATCGACAACTCAAAAATCTATAGTTTCCTAAACAACAAAAAACACCTGCCTCACTCTCACTCAGGCAGGTGTTTAAGTATTCCTTTTATACTTTCCTCATCTTAATTTCACTTACGAGGTGGTGATCCCCTTTTCGCAAAATCAAGTCGGCGCGATGACGGGTTGGAAGAATATTTTCATGAAGATTCTTTCGGTTTATTCGCTCCCAAATATCGCTAGCGGTACGATAGGCTTCCTCATCATTTAATTCAGCGTATTTTTTAAAATATGATGCTGGATTCTTAAAAGCTGTTTCTCGCAGCGTTTTGAACCGCTCCACGTACCAGTGAAGAATATTTTCTTCCGCTGCATCCACATAAATAGAAAAATCAAAGTAATCTGAAACGTATACTTGATCGCCATACTCATCATTTGGTCGCTTAGGTGGCTGGAGGACGTTAATCCCTTCGATAATGACGATATCTGGTTGGCTTACAACTTGTTTGTCACCTGGCACAATATCGTACGTCAAATGAGAGTATACAGGGGCTTCTACTTTACTTTTCCCAGACTTTAGTTCTGATAAAAATTGCAGTAATCCATGGACATTATAGCTTTCTGGGAACCCTTTTTTGTTCATGATGCCCCGTTTTTCAAGTTCTGCGTTCGGATAGAGAAATCCGTCTGTTGTCACTAAATCAACCGTCGGATGATTATCCCACCGCGAAAGAAGCGTATGTAACACACGAGCAATTGTACTTTTTCCAACCGCTACGCTACCTGCAATACCAATAATATATGGGACTTTTTTCTCTTGTTTTTGTAAAAAAATCGACCTGTTGCGATACAACTCTTGAGAAGCCATCGCATGTAGGTTAATGAGACGCGTTAATGGCAAATAAATATCAGCCACTTCTTGCATATTGATAACATCATTGACCCCTTTAAGTCGTTCAATTTCTTCAGGAGTCACTTCCATCGGGTAAGATTGACGTAATTTCGCCCATTCTTCCCTCGTAAAGTTCATAAAAGGGGTTAGATTTTCTATTGTTCCCATTGACATAACGCACCTCGTTCAGTCTTGACTTCATTATATTGCATACGATTATTATCACTACAATGATGACGTATTCATATATTCTATCACGTTTTATCAATGGTGTCCTTTATTAAAAATGCCTTCGTGAAATCGCTTACCTAGAAAGACATTTCAAACCTTTCCAAATAGTAACACGAAGGCCAAGTGTTTCTAATCGTTCCGACGTTTATTCTGGTGGAAATCGCATCGCCCCATCGAGTCGAATCGTTTCTCCGTTAAGCATGCAATTGGAGATGATCGATTTAACGAGCAGAGCGTATTCATCTGCTGCTCCAACCCGATTAGGAAATTGAGTGTGCATGTCTAATTCATCACGCCTTTGTTGTGGCAATGATTCATGCATCGGTGTGTAAAAAACACCGGGAGCAATTGTCATCACTCGAATGCCATATGTGGAAAGTTCCCTTGCCAACGGCAGGGTCATCGAAACGATTCCACCTGACGCCGCGCTATATGCCGGTTGTCCAGACTGTCCTTCAAAAGCAGCAGTGGAGGCCGTATTAATAATGACTCCCTTCTCTCCTTCTTCATTCGGTTCGTTATCTTGCATAATTTCAGCTGCCAATCTTGTTAAATTGAAACTACCGATGAGATTGACTTGAAGGATTTCTGAAAACACGTCCAAGCTATGAGTCCCTTTTTTCTTCAATACTTTCTCCGCGTGAAAAATACCTGCTGTATTGATGACGCCATGAATGTCCCCGTAGCGTTCCAGACCCCGTTCCAAGCTTTTTCTCACCTGGTACTCAGATTTGATGTCTGCCTTTTCGAAACAAACCCGTGAACCGATATCTTCTTGGACGGACCTCCCTCGTAATTCATTTTGATCGAGAATGATAACTAGAGCACCATAGTGAATCAGCATTCGTACCGTTGCTTCGCCGAGACCTGAAGCGCCTCCAGCTACAACAAACGTGGATCCTTTCATATCCATTTCGCTTCCTCCTAGTTGAGCGTGCTACTCAGTTATTCTACCAAGCCACGCTTTTCTCTTCTATACTTATATATTTACTTTTTAGTGATAAAAATCCTTCTTTCTACAAAAAATTCTCTTTTTTGACTACGTTCTACCATTGTTTCATATTGGCGATTCAGAGAAGTGAATAAAAATAGCGCATCAACATATCCTAAACCCATGTACCATGAAGAAAGCAGGGATAAAAATGTATAATCAGTTACCGAAAGAACCTTCATCTTACTGGATTGATTCAACGACATTTGATGAGACTCACTCATTAACAGAAAGCATTGAAACGGACGTTGCCATCGTTGGCGCTGGGATTACCGGAATCACAGCTGGATACTTACTCGCTAAAGAAGGATATAACGTCGTTTTGCTAGAAGCTGATCGTGTTTTTCAAGGCACAACCGGACACACGACTGCTAAAATCACCGCACAGCATGGAGTCATTTACGATGAATTGATCAACCATGTTGGGGAGAAAAGCGCTCGACAATACTTTGATTTCAACGAACGCGCGAGACAATTTATTGAAACGATTGTAGAAGAAAACGAGCTTGATTGCGACTTGGAAAAACAAGATGCTATTCTTTACGCAACGTCGAGACAGGCTGAAAGAAAGTTAAAGAAAGAAATTGCCGCTTACGAAAAATTAAATATCCCTCATACGACGATGGATAAGCTTCCATTTGACGTTGATATGAAATCTGCATTAGTAATGAAAGATCAAGCACAGTTCCATCCTCTTCACTATTTGTCTTTTTTATTACGAGAGTTTAAAAAAATGGGTGGGAAAGTTTACGAACAAACACCAATCGTCAACATGAGTGAAGGACAAACACCCATTTTACAAACTCGCGATGGTCACAATATCACAACGAACTATGCATTATCTTGCTCACACTTCCCTTTTTACGACGGGGATAACTACTTTTTTTCACGGATGTATGTGGAACGGTCTTATATTGTGGCTGTTGAAGGAAAACAGGTTGATGGGATGTATTTGAGCGTCGATTCCCCAACACGATCGGTTCGAACGGCGACGGTAAATGGAAAACCACACCTTCTCATCGGTGGCGATGGCCACAAAACAGGACAAGGTGAACCGGTAATGAATCACTATGAAGCGCTGCAGACGTTTGCTACAGAAGTATTTAAGGCTACATCGTTTCCATACCGTTGGTCTGCACAAGATATTTATACGTTAGATCACATTCCTTATATTGGACTTTTAACCGACAATTACCCTAATGCATTTTTGGCTACCGGATATCGAAAATGGGGAATGACGAGTGGAACGGGAGCTGGAATATTGCTACGTGATTATGTGATGAAAAGAGAGACCGAAGATATGGCTTTGTTCCAACCTAATCGATTTCTCCTCGATCCAAGCTTAAAGGAATTTTTCAAACAGAACATGAATGTAGCGAAACACTTTTTTGTAGACAAAATCAAGCCGGTTGAGAAAAAATTAGAAGAAGTAAAAATTGGTGAAGGTTCTACGGTTATTAAAAATGGTAGAAGAGCTGGTGCCTACCGTGATGAGCAAGGAAAATTGCACGTTGTTGATACGACTTGTACACACTTGGGCTGTGAGGTAGAGTGGAACAATGGAGATAAAACATGGGATTGTCCGTGTCACGGATCACGATTTAGCTATGAAGGAACGGTTATCGAAGGTCCTGCCGATGAGCCATTGACTTCTTTATCGGAATGATGAGTTACTTTCTCATCATTTTCGGGAAAAATCTATGAAACACTGAAAGTAAAGACGATACTAATAGATTCGTCCAGCTATTTGAAGCACCGTAGACGTCGATATCCATTCTAGCTGGATGGACTATAAGAAGGGGTTCTTATATCATGAAGCAAAAAATTACTGACACGATTGAATCACTAAGCGACTCATTTTTTGAAATAAGCCAGTACATTGGTCAAAACCCTGAACTCGGCAACGAGGAAGAAAAAGCCTGCAAAGCTCTCACAGACAAGCTTTCAAACCATGGATTTACTGTGAAAACAGGGATTGTCAATCAACCGACTGCATTTGAGGCCGTTTACGATTCTGGTAAACCTGGTGCCAATGTAGGTTTTATGTGTGAATACGACGCTTTGCCTGAGCTTGGACATGCTTGTGGCCATAACCTTATAGGGACACAAGGGATTGCTGCTGCGATCGGTTTGGCTAACGTTATTCATGAGACTGGCGGTAAGGTGTACGTGTACGGAACACCTGCAGAAGAAACGAAAGGAGCGAAAGTGACGATGGCTGACGAAGGGTGCTTCGATCATTTAGATGTGGCGTTAATGGCTCACCCTTCTTCCAATTATGTAAAAAGCGGGGCTTCCTTGGCGATGGACGCGATTGCGTTTTCCTTTTATGGGAAGAGTGCCCATGCAGCTGCTGCACCTGAACAAGGTATTAACGCGTTGGATGCTGTTATTCAAACGTTCAACAGCATTAATGCCTTGCGCCAACATGTGACGCCTGATGTTCGGATTCACGGTGTTATTCCTGAAGGGGGACAAGCTGCAAATATTGTTCCAGACTATGCGGTTGCCCACTTTTATGTCCGTTCCACGAGCCGATTGACGACCGATGCAATCACTGAAAAAGTGTCCCTTTGTGCAAAAGGAGCGGCTCTCGCTACAGGAGCTCAGTTAGAGGTTTCTAACTATGAATATTCTTACGACGAGATGATTACGAACATCCCCTTATCTGATACATTTACAGAGCAATTATTGGAGTTAGGAATTGAGCCAGATGAGATTTACGATCATGAAGGTGGAACAGGATCTCTTGATATGGGCAATGTCAGTCACCGATGTCCGGCCATTCATCCATATATTCAAATTTCTAACCAGCCGATTAGCGCTCATACTCATGAGTTCCGTGAAGCGGCATTAAGTAAAGATGGATTCGACGGCATGATAATTGGTGCCAAAGCTCTTGCCATGACAGGATATGAAATTGCGGCAAACCCATCTCTTCGTAAAAAAGTAGCGGTAGCATTTCAATCGCGCCATCAATAAAGGGAAAGCTTAGATTCCGTGCCATTAAACTGTCAAAAATAGAGATGAACGATTATACTTTACGTATACTACGGCCAGAATGGAAGGAGCTACTATTGTGAAACGTTTTAAACGAGAGGAACCACTAAGATATGAGTTTGCCAAACCATTAGATGTTAGTTTTTACATTAGTCGACTTCGTGGCGAACAATCGCAATCTTCCCGTGGCAAAGGTGTTATCCGTAACATTAGTCCTGGAGGTCTGCGCTTGGAATCAACTCTGGATCTTCCTAAAGACAAAGAAGTAGAAATTACGTTTGAATTAGATATTGCAGGCCATACGATCCAACCTATTGGCTGCATAGTTTGGAAAGAGAAGAGTTACGATCGGACAATGTATGGCGTCGACTTTGTTTCAAACGAATATGAGCAAAATATTATCCGCGCATTGAAAGATTATCCGAAAAATAGAAACAGTTAGCACTTGCGGGAGGAGCAAGTGCTCTTCTTTTATCACAATATATGGAGGAGTTGGTCTTAAGTGAAAACAATCGGACTTATTGGAGGACTTAGCTGGGAATCAACGGCTACTTATTATCGGCTCATTAACGAAATGGTCAATGAGCAAAAGGGTGACCTTCACTCAGCAAAATGTTTGATCCACTCTTTTGATTTTCAAGACATAGCCACGTTGCAACAACAAGGCAAGTGGGACGAAGCTTCTGAAAAAATGCTGACTGCTGCCATCAAACTTGAAAGAGCTGGAGCTGACTTTCTCGTAATTTGTTCAAACACAATGCATAAAGTTGCCGATGAGATAGAAGAACATTTAGAGATCCCTCTTCTCCACATTGCTGATGCAACTGCCGACCTTATGAAAAAGAAGGGGTTATCAAATATCGGTTTAATAGGGACATCTTTTACGATGGAACATCCTTTTTATATTGACCGTTTAGAAAAACAAGGTTTTTCAGTCATCATTCCTGAGAAGGAAAAACGTCAAAAAGTTCATGATGTCATTTTTGACGAACTATGCAAAGGGAAAATTAATGAATCGTCTAAGCGAGCTTATATCGATATCATTTATGAATTGCAGCAGGCTGGAGCCGAAGGAGTCATTCTTGGATGTACAGAAATATCCTTATTAATTCAGCAAAACGACGTAGATATTCCACTCTTTGATACAACAAAAATTCATGCTAAAGCTGCGGTCTCCTTTGCACTGAAAGACTAAGAAGAAATTTTTCTTTTGCAAAACAATGTACTCTCGTTTTCTGAAATGGATGTTTAACTGAATTTTTGCAGGGAATAGTCCCTCTGTACATGATTTTCAATCATTCAAGGAGGATTTCAACCATGAGTAAAAAAATATTAATGGTTTTAACAAGTCATTCGACAATAAACAATGATCAGGCGACAGGCCTTTGGTTAGAGGAATATGCAGCACCATACGTTTCGTTCATCAAAAACGGATTTGACGTAACTGTTGTAAGTATCGATGGTGGGCAAGTACCGCTCGATCCGAATAGTTTACCTGAAGAAGAAAACATAACCTGGCAAGAAGCGCAGGCGAAACTAACGAATACTGAAAAACTCTCTGAGAAACATATTAGTGGTTTCGACGCTGTTTACCTCCCAGGTGGACATGGAACGGTGTTTGACTTCCCAGAAAACGAGATGTTAAAGCGCGTATTACAAGAGCATGCAGAAGACCAAGCTGTGATTGGCTCTGTTTGCCACGGGCCAAGCGGTCTAGTCAATGTCACTTATAAAGATGGCACCCCACTCGTTCAAGGGAAAAAAGTGAGCGCATTTACAGATGATGAAGAACGTGAAATGCAGCTAGATGCTGCTGTACCATTTTTGCTTGAAACAATGTTAAAAGAAAAAGGAGCCCATTTCGTCCGAGGCGACAATTGGAGTGACTTCTCCGTTCGAGACGGCCACTTAATAACTGGTCAAAATCCAATGTCCAGTCAAAGTACTGCTGACAAAATGGTAGAAGCTTTAAAAGAATAGATTCATTATATGCCGTCTGAAAGACTGACCTACTGTGGTCAGTCTTTTTTTGTTGGGTTTCGTTGAATGAGTATAAATAAACCCGACCGCAATATGATATGCGGCCGGGCTTACGATTGCCTTATAGTTTAAACGAGCTTTTTAATTCAACAATTCTGTTGAACACAAGTAGGTCTTCTGTTGAATGTTTAGGATCAACGTTGAAATAACCGTGTCTGAAAAATTGGAACTTGTCATTTGCTTTCGCTTCAGCCATGTTCGGTTCTACAAACCCTTTTGTTATTTCTAATGAGTTTGGATTCACAAAATCGAGGAAGTCATTTCCTTCTCGTTCATCTTCAATTAAGGAATTGTATAATCGAAACTCCGCTGCTACAGCGTTTGTTGCTTCAACAAAATGAAGTGTTCCTTTCACTTTACGTCCTGTGAACCCACTTCCGCTTTTTGTTTCTGGGTCGTAGGTGCAATGAAGCTCTACAACATTTCCTTCTTCGTCTTTGATGACGTCATTACATTTGATGAAATACGCATGTTTTAAGCGAACTTCATTTCCTGGGAAGAGTCGGAAGTACTTCTTCGGTGGATCTTCCATGAAATCATTTCTTTCAATATAGATTTCACGAGAAAATGGAATTTTTCGCATGCCCATCTCTGGGTTCTCTGGATTTACATCCGCATCTAGCCACTCCACTTCCCCTTCTGGATAATTTGTGATGACAACTTTAATTGGGTCTAATACAGACATTGTACGTGGGGCTTTTAACTTTAAATCCTCACGGATAAAGTGTTCGAGCATTCGCACATCTACAAGATTATCGGCTTTCGCAACACCAATTTCGCGGCAAAACGTTTTTATCGATTCTGCAGTGAAACCGCGGCGACGGAGTCCTGAAATCGTCGGCATGCGAGGGTCGTCCCAACCGTCTACAAGGTTTTCGTCCACAAGCTGCTTTAATTTCCGTTTGCTTAATACGGTATTCGTTAAATTCAAACGAGCAAATTCAATTTGTCTAGGTGTTGCTTCCACCTCACTATTTTCTACAACCCAGTCGTAAAGTGGGCGCTGATCTTGGAACTCTAACGTACAAATCGAATGCGTCACTCCTTCTATGGCATCTTCTAACGGATGGGCAAACGAGTACATAGGATAAATGCACCAAGTGTCTCCAGTATTATGGTGAGTAGCATGAGAAATACGGTAAATGACCGGATCACGCAAGTTAATGTTTGGTGAGGCCATGTTTATTTTTGCTCGAAGAACTTTTTCTCCATTGGCAAATTCACCATTTTTCATTTTTTCAAACAGATCAAGGTTTTCTTCTACAGAACGGCTTCGTGAATCGCTTTCCTTGCCAGGTTCTGTTAACGTTCCACGGTACTCGCGAATTTCCTCTTGGGACAAGTCTTCTACGTATGCCAACCCTTTTTTAATAAGCAACACAGCTTGGTTGTACATTTCATCAAAATAGTTAGAAGCGAAATGCAAATTCGTCCATTCATAACCGAGCCATTCAATATCTTCTTTAATGGAATCAACAAATTCCTGGTCTTCTTTTAATGGATTTGTATCGTCAAAACGAAGGTTGATTTTCCCGTTAAATTCTTTAGCTAATTCAAAGTTCAATACAATGGATTTTGCATGGCCTATATGTAAATAGCCATTAGGTTCAGGAGGGAAACGTGTGATAATTTGATCGTGTTTCTCCTTTGCTAAATCTTCTTTCACAATATGTTTAATAAAATTTGTTGTTTCGTTCGTATTTTCAGTCATACAAAATCACCTTTCTCCCAGCATATTTCTACTATTATTCGTTATATCATAAATAACCAAGGATATCCATGACTCAAGACGAGTTTATTCTTATTATCGGTCATTTCTGATTGATCATCCTTTTTTATTTTATTTTTTCCAAGGACTCCACCATTTCTCATTAATAAATACCTAATCATTTATAATTATAAATACCCATTACTTAAGGTTATATTGATTGATAATTTATTACTTTTTTATTGAATTTTATCGTGTCACACAATAATCACTTCATTTTATTGATTACTTTATACCTACGTGATAAGTTTGATGAGGTTCATTTCTCGCAAACTCATTGAAAAATGAGGACGCAAAGCTTCAGATCTAACGCCTTTGAATGGTTAAGATGGCTGAGTTGCAAAAAACACTTTGTTTCGTCTGTACATTTTCATGAGACTCATGGACAAAGCCTAGAATTTGGTCTTATCGACCATTCTGTTTTTTCAACATTCCCATCTTTTATGGGGATGTTTTTTCTATTAACCCTACTTCCCTTAACTCTACCATATCTTTTCAAAGAACAAATATGAAAGACTATTTAGAAAGTAGGTAAACAAACATGACAAAAATGAAAGAAATTCAATCTTTTTTTCCAAGTGAAGACGGGAATCGTGAAAGTCGAGAACACTTCATCGAACTTCTCACGTCTGTTCTAGAAAACATGGATCAGTTTAAAGATACTCATCAGGTCACCTTAGGACCTTTGAAAGAAAAATCAGCTGGTTTTTATGAAGAATTAACGAACTCCTCGGCAGTTCCACAAAAAGGTGGTAGTTTTCAAGGAATGATTGATCAGTTAACAGACCTTATGAAAGGTCACCCTTTTCAATCTCGTTATTTTTTAACGAATGTACTACCGATGGCAAGTATCCCGGGTCTTATTGGTCAGTTCACCGCTTCTTTATTAAACGGAAACAATTTATGGGATGTGTATGGACCTGCTGGAGCTGAAGCCGAGACAAAGGTCATTTCAATGATGTCCAAAATCGCAGGATATGACCATCAGCAAAGTTGGGGTTACACGACGTGGGGAGGGCAAGGCGCTGTTTTCACTGGACTTAGGTTAGCCATTGCCAAATATGCCCCTTCCGCTGTGGAAGAGGGGGTTCCTAACAACTTATACGTCTTCTCCTCTGAACAAGCTCATTATAGTTTGCTAAAGTCCGCTGAAGCAACTGGTATTGGTCGAAATCATGTCATCAAAGTGCGCACGAAACGGGATCACTCCATGGATGAAGATGACTTGCAAAAGAAAATGGAAAAAGTAATTGAAAAAGGCGGTATTCCGATTTATATCGTGGCAACAACAGGAACGACCGACAATTTTGGAATCGATAATATACAACAAATTTATGCAACGGCGACGCAAACAACTCAGAAGCACTTATTGCCTTCTGTTCATATACATGCTGATTCAGCTTTGGGCGGTTTTTATGCATTTTTTAATGAATATGACTTTTCGTCAAACCCTCTAGGCTTCGATGACGACGTTCTTGCTGGACTAGCACAGATTCGTTCAAGGATGCAGTACCTTCATTTAGCTGATAGTCTATGCTTTGATTTTCAAAAACTTGGGCAAACGCCTTATGTCACCAGCCTTTTCCTCGTGAAAAATAAGCATGATCTAAGCTTGATCGATTTAGACGCGGCTGAATCTCCTTACGTCGGCAACCGCGGATATGGAGAGTATCACACGAGCTATACATTAGAGTGCTCTCGAATGGCTAGTTCCATTTCCATTTTAGCTGCACTGCAATTATTTGGAGTCGAAGGTTACCAAGTGATGTTAGCCAACTACATTCAAGTGAACCTCTCGTTTCGAAAACAATTGAACGAACAGATTCCTCATTTGTCTATTACGAACCCTGATAACCCAGGTCCAGTCACGGCTTTTCGCTTATATGATAAGGGATTTGATTGGGACAGAGAAGCATCTGGTTTATGTACGAAAGAGCAAATCATCGAAACAAACGATCGAAATGAAGCGTTGTTTGAATACTTTGGCGAAAACCGTGCAGAGATTTTTTTAGGAGATACGAAAAAATTCGACCTCGTTCCATGTTCAAATGGTGAGGAATTGATCCCTGTTTACGTATCAAAAATGTTTACAATTTCACCGTATACAGAAATACAACACGTTCCAGACGTGATTAATTTCATTAAAAAAGCGATAAAAAATACAACGAAATCAGAGGTGTCCATTTCATGTTAAACAGTTCTACATCTTTATTTAAAAAAATCTTGTTAGGAATTATGATTCCCATGTTATTGTTCGCTATGGTATTCAGCGGGATCATCTACTTTTTTTCCAATTACATGGTGAATGAATACGTGATTCCTAGTTTTGAAGAAAATTTGTCAATTCAAATGGAGTTACTTACGGAAGAAATCGATAGCGAACTTATCGCTGCTGCTCAATCTGGAGATGATGCTGCGATAACGGCATTGAGACAACAGTTGGATGAGTATCAAGAAAATTCCGGATTAGCTAACGTATACGTGTTAGGTCAAGATGGTTCGGATGAGTTCATTATTGCGTTAAGTCACTACGATGAAACGATGGAAGCTTACTCTTTTTCTGAAGAGATGAACGTTGCTATGGCAGGAACGCCATCTATGAGCGACATTTACGAAGATGAATTTGGTATTTTCAAATCGAACTTCATGCCTGTTGAAGGGGCGAATGCCATTTACGGTATCGATCAAGATGCGGAATTTATTAGTAATGCTCAGTCGCTTATCATTACGATTTCGATTGCACTTGGCGTATTAATGGTCATCGTATCTGTGATTATCTCATGGTTTATCACGCAAAAAATAAGTAAACCAGTGAAAGTCATGTCGAGTCACGCTAAACGAGTAGCACAAGGCGACTTAAGCGTCACCGATATTGAAACAGACTCGCAAGATGAATTGGGACAATTAGCGGGACATTTCAACAAAATGGTGCAAGACTTACGTGCGATGATTCATGACGTGAATGAAAAATCAGAGCAAGTTGCTTCAACTTCGGAACAACTTTCAGCTAGCTCAGAACAAACAAGTGAATCAGTGAGCCAAGTGTCGGAGTCGATTCAAATGATTGCCTCGTCTTCTAACAATCAACAAGAAGGCATGGAAGCATTAAATGAAACGACAAAAGCTCTTTCCGTTGAAATGGATGCTGTGACAGCAGAAGCTGCGAGAACAGCTGATATTTCCGATGATACAGCCGAAGCAGCCCAAGGTGGTGTTGCATCGATTGAAAAGGCAATGACGCAAATGACAATCATTAATGACAACGTGAGTCAATCGGCTGATGTTGTGACAAAACTTCAAGAAGATTCGAAAGCAATTGGTGATATCGTTACCGTCATTACAAATATCGCAGAACAAACGAACCTCCTTGCCTTGAATGCATCCATTGAAGCAGCTCGAGCTGGTGAAAACGGGAAAGGTTTCGCTGTTGTTGCTGATGAAGTTCGAAAACTAGCAGAAGAGTCTGGCCAAGCTGCTAGTTCGATTAAAGACAAAATTAAACTTGTGCAAGACCAAGCAGTTACGTCCGTTGATGTGATGACAAAAGGTTACGAAGCTGTTCAAAAAGGAAGAAGTGCTGTCGATGAAGCAAGTCATTCTTTCTCCCAAATCAAAGAGTCAGCTAACCTTTCCTCGCAGAAAGTCAATGCGATTCAAGAATCGATGGAACGAATGAATGCGGCTATTTCTTCTAATGTGAAAACAATAGATGAACTAACTGGCTTAACGAACGATGTGTCAGGTAATATTCAGAGTGTGTCTGCAACAAGCCAAGAGCAAACAGCGATTATGGAAGAAATCGCTAGCGCTTCCGAATCTCTCTCGCAAATGGCAGAAGATTTACAGAAGTCGATGCAGCGATTCGATATGTAAAATAAAAACCTAGCCTTCAGGATGAAAATCCATTTAAGGCTAGGTTTTTTCTGTATTTAAGGGCTACTGACTCGTAATAATCAGCTTGGCGTTATTGGGAATAATCTTTTTATATCACAAAGGGTTGCTTTACTTCCCTTTCCCCCAATAACTCCGTTTCCAGACAAAAACATCCGTTTGCTTTCATCTATCCTCTTTCAATAAATAACACTTTCAAATAGTCACCTTCTTTAAAAGAAGGGTGCACTTTAAAATCGTCAGGTAATGAATATGTTTCGTTGATTTTATATGGAAGACCTAGTTCAGCAAATGCCTTTTCTACAAATCCTCGGAACTTCTTAGGACTCACACCAGCGTGATTCGTTGAGGCAACGATAACGCCTTTTTCTTCCGTGATCGCAATCGCTTCTTTAAGTAAATTTTTGTAATCTTTCGCAGCGCTAAACGTCATTTTTTTCGAACGGGCAAAGCTAGGAGGGTCAAGAATAACCGTATCAAATCGCTTCTCTTTCTTCACCGCTCGTTTGAAAAACTTGAATACATCTTCTACAAAAATCTCGTGTTCTTGGTAATCCAATTCATTTAATGCAAACTGCTCGATTGTTTTCGGTAAACTGCGGTTGGCCAAGTCGACACTCGTTGTTTTCATCGCACCACCTAAAGCGGCAAAAATAGAAAATGCACCTGTATAAGAAAATGTATTTAACACCGTTTTTCCATTCGCATAACGGTCACGGATCGTCTTCCTGACTTCACGTTGATCAAGAAACACGCCAACCATGGCACCTTCGTTCAAATAGACGGCGATGTTCACGCCATTCTCTTGCACAATTATTGGAAATTCTCCACGCTCTCCAGTAACAAAATCATCATCGTCAACATATTTCCCGTCAGTTGCGAAACGTTTTTTCTCATAAATGCCACGATAATCCGTATGTTTCGTGAGAGCTGCCACTACTTCGTTTTTAAACTGATAAATCCCTTCGCTGTACCAATTGATCAAATAAAACCCGGCGAAATAATCTACCGTTAAACCACCAATTCCGTCTCCTTCTCCATTAAACACTCGAAAGGCTGACGTATTTGGGTCTTCGTAAAAAGGTTTCCGGTGTTCGATCGCTTTGATGATTCTTTGATCAAATAGCTGTTGGTCGATCGCTTCCTTTTGTTTGTTTGTGACGATCCAACCGACACCTTTGTTTTGCAAACCGTAGTAAGCTTTGCCGATATAATTTCCTTGTTCATCAACGACGTTTAACCGTTGTCCTTCTTCTGTCAACACTTGCGGATTGACGAGTGCATCTTTCATCAACAAAGGATATCCTGATTGATATTTATTTGATTGTTCCATTTTGATTTTAATTGTCGTTTCCATGTATCGTTCCTCCATTCATTCCTGTCTATCATACCGAAAATAAACAGCAAATGGAATGGATGGTGCCTTCGTTACTCGACAATTCGCTGAGGATGTGTGTACACATTGAAACGATTGTTTCGAATAAACCCAGCTGTAGTAATACCTAAGTCTTCCGCTAGTTCAATCGCCAGCGTTGTTGGTGCGGATTTCGTTAACACGATTCCTGCGCCAATTTTGGATACTTTCAACAGTACTTCTGAAGACAACCTTCCGCTAAAAACGATGATTTTATTTTTTAAAGAAAGCTTATGCTTCAAACAGTGACCGTATACTTTATCTAGGCCATTATGACGACCGATATCGGAGCGAATTAATAGAAGTCCATCTGGTGTCCCGAGTGCCACATTGTGTAAACCACCTGTTTGTTGAAAGTCTGTAGATGTCTGCTGCAATTCTTGCATGAGCTTTATGCATTGGGATGCCTTTATTGTCGTTTTTGTCATGACTGTTTTTGCCGTTTGCACGTCGTTTTGGAAATAAAACTGACGACTTTTCCCACAACATGACCCGATATATCGCTTGGATACAGATACTTGATCTAAGCGATGTCGGTTATAAAGTTGAACATATACGTAGCCCTTTTCTTTGATAACTGACATTGATTCTACTTCGTTAGCCGTGCGAATCAGCCCTTCTGAGGCTAAAAAACCGAGTGATAGTTCTTCCAAATAGGTAGGTGTGCACAGAAGCGTAGCAAATTCATCCCCATTCACTAAAATGGTCAACGGAGATTCTTCTGCAATCATGTCTGTTTGTTCCGTCAACTTCCCATCTTCATATACGTGGATCGGCCGACTACTCATGACTAACTCACTTTCCCCTGTCTCATGGTCGTTGGCAAACTTTTTGAAATCTAGCATATCGCTAATCTCCTTTTCTCGTTCGTCCATCTAACGCTGACTTCAAGGACGTTGATGGCGACCGGCGTATCGTCACATATATCGCGCGTTTTTAACGGATATATCCTTATTATATTCAATGAAACTTTAAGTTGATTTTTAAGGTTTATATAGGAAAGCGCTTACAAATTTATCGTCGCTTCGATATCCTTAGCATGTTTCCATTCATATCTTATTACCACAATAATTGTATTGTTAATTATACCATCTTTGGATAGTAATTTCTTTGGATCAGCCCTTACCTTTCGTTGGCGATTGTGCTAAAGTATAGGCTTGAGCGGAGTTCGTAACCATCCTCCGCTATAAAAACCAAAACTAGGAGCTGATGTTTCATGAACGGATGGAAAAAGCTTTACAATGATTGTTGTCAATCAATGTTAGCCGCAGATTTCAATGTGACCCTTGGAAAGAAACGAGGTGTTCACGATGAATAAACAAGATAAATTGATCTTACTAGCAGGGATCTTTTTTACGGCATTATTTGTATCAAATGTCGTTTCAACGAAACTATTTTCCATGGGATCGATCGTTTTAACCGCCGGTCTTTTAACTTATCCGCTAACTTTTTTAATATCGGATTCTATTTCCGAAGTATATGGAAAGGCGACAGCAACGAAGGTTGTCCTTATTGGTCTATTTACAAACCTACTTATGCTCGTCTTTTTCTTTGGGGCTATTCATTTGCCACCCGCTGGTTTTTGGGAAATGCAAGCTGAATTTGAAATGATTTTAGGAGCTGTTCCCCGTGTCGTTGCTGCCTCACTTGCTGCCTACTTTATTTCTCAACTTTTCGATGTTCACTTGTTCCATAAGCTGAAAGAATTGACGAACGGGAAACATTTGTGGCTTAGAAATAACGGAAGTACATTGTCTAGCCAACTGCTTGATTCGATTATATTTATTACGATCGCTTTTGCAGGAACAATGCCAATAGGTGTTCTCTTAACGATGATGTTGACTCAATACCTTGTCAAACTCGTGATTGCATTAGGCGATACACCGTTTATTTATTTAACTGTCAAATGGCTGAAAAAAGAAGATCCAGTTTTGGAAGAGGAGGAAACATCTTATGTCTCATAACCGAGAAGAAGAAGTTCATCTACTAGGAAATACAAATGTGGATTATAAAATGGATTACGATCCATCGATTTTGGAATCATTTGAAAATCGCCATCCGCATCGTAATTATTTTGTGAAGTTTAACTGTCCTGAATTTACTAGCCTGTGTCCAAAAACAGGGCAACCTGATTTTGCGACCATTTATATTAGCTATATTCCTGAGGAAAAAATGGTGGAAAGTAAATCATTGAAACTTTATCTATTTAGTTTCAGAAATCATGGAGACTTCCACGAAGATTGCATGAATACGATTCTCGATGATTTAGTTAAATTAATGGACCCTCGCTATATTGAAGTATGGGGGAAGTTCACTCCTCGAGGAGGGATCTCCATCGACCCTTATGTGAATTACGGAAAACCTGATACAAAATGGGAAGCCTTTGCTGAAAGTCGTTTGCTTCAGCATGACTTGTACCCTGAACACGTTGACCACCGCTAAAAAAATTATACTCATTTATACCAAATAACGCCTATACCAATTAAAAACACCTTCAAAACTGATGTCAGTTCTGAAGGTGTTTTTTTAATTTTTAATCGGTATCTACAGCTGTTTTCAAAGCTGGTTGCTTTTCTCGGTACATCCACTTAAAAAGAAGCGTTTGGAAAATAAGAAACACCCCTCCGATTGTCCAGTAAAGCGGTAACGCTGCTGCGACGCTAAAAGAGAACACCCCCATGATAACTGGCGTAATGTATCCTAGCATCGCCATTTGCTTTTGCTGCGCAGAATCCATTCCCATTTGCGAGACTCTGAACTGAATGAAATAAACTCCAGCAGCAACAAAAGGCAGAATCATGTCGGAGACGCCTAAGTTAAACCACAGAAAATTGTGCTGAGCAATTTCCGGTGTTCGCATAATCGCGTAGTAAAAGCCAATTAAAATTGGAAACTGGATAAGCATCGGCAGACAACCCATCGACGTAATCGGATTAAAGTTGTGCTTTTGATACAATTCCATCATTTCTTTTTGCATGTTTTGCTTATCTTCTGTTGACTTTTTATCTTTAAATTTTTCTTTTAATTCATTCATTTCTGGTTGAATAACCGCCATTTTCTCTCGAGTAAATTGTTGCGTTTTATATTGTTTCATCATCAGTGGCATAAGCGCTGATCGAAGCAATAACGTCATAAAAATGATCGACAGACCATAGTTTCCACTGAAAATACCCGCTAAAAATTTTATTGCAAACGAAAACGGGTATATAACAAAGTGATTAAACACTCCTGCTGTCTCCGAATCGATTGGTTCCATACTTGCTTGGCATCCACTGACCGTTAAGATCAACAATGCCCCGATTAACATTAACGTGCTATATTTTGAAAGTTTGGTGAATACAGACTTTTTTTCCACATGAATCCTCCTCGAAGTTTTGTTATTACTGAATTCGAGAAGGATAAATTGTCGGAATCATCCTCAGGTCCTTCCTTTCGTTTCATGATACGTGTAATCCATGCATGCCGATCGATATGATGATCTAGCTGCATGCTCTCAGGAACATTTAAGTTTCTCCAAGAATGAAGTTGCTTTTGTGTCATCGAGCGATTGGCCGCTGACGATTCGTGTGCCATGTATTGAATCAAATGGGCTCCGGCAAACGTCATATATAAGCTGACGGTTAGAAGAACAGGAATCAAATCCTGGGAAAATTCAAACATCATCTGTATTCACCTCCTTCATAAGTAAAGTTAAAAAAAGTAAAATTTCTATTAAGTAAGATTATTATCGTTGAAATAGATGCAAAAGTCAAAGGCTAATCCGTGACAGTTCTTTAGCCGTTATTAACAATTCTTTTCTTTTACGATTATTGCAAATTTTATTCCTAAAGGTCGAGACTTGCTCTCTCTTGTGACCGTCTTCCATCAAAATCAGCTCAACACGGTCACTAGACGCTCTCTCTTGTGACCGTCTTTTACCAAAATCAGCTCGCTTCGGGCACAAGACGCTCTCTCTTGTGACCGTCTTCCACCGAAATCAACTCGCTACGGTCACAAGATGCTCTCTCTTGTGACCGTCTTCCATAAAATATGCAGGACAATTAAAACGAAAAAGGTTTCGTTTCTTGTCCATTTGTGAATATGTAAACAACACGACAAACACTTTCGTAGACAAACTGGAGGGAAATACAAATGAATGATTTCCAAGGTAAAACAGTCATCGTTAATGGTGGTACATCCGGAATTGGAAAAGCTGCTGTACTACAGTTTACAAACTATGGTGCTACCGTTTTTTTCACAGGCAGAGACGCGGAGAAAGGAAACGAAATCGAAGCAAATTCAAATGGGAAAGCTCATTTCTATCAACTGGATAATGAAAATCGCGACAACATTTCCGACTTTTTTGAACATGTGAATAATAAAACCAAATCGATCGACATTCTGTTCAATAATGCTGGTGTTCTGTCCATAGGTAGTGGTCCTCTATCACGTGTGAAGGAAGACGATTGGGATCAACTACTAGCCGTGAATCAAACAGCTATTTTCCTCTATATGAAATATGCTCTTCAAGCGATGGGTAAACAAAAATCCGGTGTGATTATTAATAATGCGGCTATTTTAGGCAATGACAAAGTGAATCCAATGTTGCCTGCTTATAGTGGGACAAAAGCTGCCATTGTAGCCATGACGAAAAGTTCTTCCCTCCGTTTTGCGAAACAAGGAATTCGGATTAATTGCATCTCGCCTGGTCCTACCGAAACAGAATTATCCATTAAAGCATATGGAAGCAAAGAGGCATTTGACAAACAGTCGAAAGAACATCCTCGAGGCCATTATGCTCATCCTAACGAAATTGCCAACGTCGTTCGTTTTCTTGCTTCAGATGAAGCATCTTACGTTAATGGAACGGAATTCGTTGTAGATGGCGGTTACTCCTTGAAATAGACTAAAATGATCTCTTTATTATACTTAGAGTGAAACCTTAAAGGTTTCATTCTTTTTGCTGTTCACCCGACTCTTTTACGATTATAATACTCTCATAGATCATACAAAAATTTCCTTTATGAAGGGTGTTATGAATGAAAAAGTCGGTAATATCGTTTGCTACATTCCTATTCTTTATTGTACTTCCATTTACGATTTGGTATTTTCAACAAAATGAAACGTTTGATGTAGCCATTATTAACAAAACGGCTCCTGACGAAACGTATCGTGAGCACCAGAGTATTACTTGGCTTTTGAATCATAACCACTACGTAAAAAATGATGGGGAAAAGTATGTTAAAGAAAAAGACTACTACGGATTTCAGCCTAATGAAGACGATGAAACATACGATGTCGTCCCCTTTCCTGAGTCATTCGAAGGAACCGACCTCATTTACATTGCTGATACGTATGGTGTATATGAAGAGGATTTACCTTGGTCAGATGAAACCCAACAAACGAACCAAGGTCCACCTAACCTCATATACGGAGGATTAGAAATAGAAGAATGGCAACAAGTCAAGGAAAGTGTCGCAGAACAAAACACTGATCTAATTATGGAATTTAACTCCTTTGCTTCCCCTACTTCGCCCGACGTAAGAGATGATATCACTGATTTTTTACGAGTAGATTGGCAAGGGTGGATGGGCCGTCATTTCAACGAACTGAATAAAGAATCCGAAGAAGTACCAAGCTGGGTTATCACACGTTATGAGTCTTATAATAATGCTTGGACTTTTAACGGAGAAGGATTTGTTTTAATAAATGAATATTCGGAAGACATCGTAGTTCTCTCAGATGAAGAACTAGACCTAAACGATACGGGTATCCGATTGGCTTTTACAGATAAAGGGGAAAATGAATTTGGACTAACCAACAGCCCAGCCTACCAGTATTGGTTCGACATTTTGGAAGCCCATGCAGAAGATGATGTGCTAGCGAATTATGAGTGGGATTTATCTACTCAAGGCGAAAAGAAATTGAGTGAAAACGGAATTCCAACTCAATTCCCTGCCATCTTACATCATAAAAAAGATCAAGCAAACGTGTATTATTTTGCCGGTGACTTCGCTGACATAGCAAATGTACCACGATTTTATCAAGTAGCAGGGTTCGCAACGATTCGCTCGTTATTTTCTTTTGAATCGTTCACTCCAGAAACGAGTTTCTTTTGGAAAACTTATAGTCCAATGATGGAAGAAATTTTCGCAAAAGCGAGTAATAAGGAAGTCGATGCGAAAACGACGGCAGAGTCGTTCTCTATCGTGAATCAAGCCGAACACAACAGTTTGTCTTTCCCGTCGAGAATAAATGGTCAGCAGTTTGAAATATACAATGATAATGAGTGGGAACCTTTTATTTTTAAAGGGATTAACATGGGTATGGGAAAACCAGGAGCTTTTCCTGGAGAAGCTGCGATAAAAAGAGAAGAATACGATCGTTGGTTTGAACAAATCGGTGAGGTGAATGCTAACTCGATTCGTATTTATACGCTTCATCCTCCAGCTTTTTACGACGCTCTTTATGACTATAACCAGCGTGCAGATGAACCTATATATCTCCTCCATGGAGTATGGATAGACGAAGAGCCGTTAGAAGAAACATTGGATGCTTTTACACCAGAAGTTATCAAAGAATTCCAATCGGAAATGGAAAAAATCGTCGATGTCGTTCACGGTCAAGCAGTTGTCGATTCAGAACCTGGACATGCATCTGGAACGTATAACAAAGATATTTCTCCCTATGTTATTGGCTGGGTGCTTGGTATTGAGTGGTATCCATTTATGGTAGATCAGATGGAGCAAGATTACCCTGATTTAGGAGACTATAAAGGAGACCATGTATACACTGAAAATGCTAATCCTATGGAACATTGGATGGCCGAGCAGTTTGATCATCTTATGACGTACGAAATGACGGAATATAGTAGCATGCGCCCGTTAAGCTTTACGAATTGGGTTACGACCGATAACTTGGATCAAGCCGCTGAACCAGATGAGCAAGAAGACATGGCAACCGTTGATCCAAACCATATCAAAACAATAAGGGATACTGATGCTGTCGGAATGTTTGCTTCTTATCATGTGTATCCATACTATCCTGACTTTCTAAATTTAGAAGAAAAGTACACGGAATTTATTGACCATCGGGGCGAGCCAAACAACTATGCTGGCTACTTGAAAGACTTGAACGAGTCGCATGATATGCCTATTCTCATAGCTGAATTTGGGATTCCCGCTTCGAGAGGAATGACGCACAAAAACCCTTTCGGCTGGAATCAAGGGTTCATATCTGAATCCGAACAGGGGGATATTTTGACTCGTTTATATGAAGATATTGTGCAACAAGACATGCTCGGTGGCATGATCTTCACATGGCAAGATGAATGGTTTAAACGGACGTGGAATACGATGGACTATGACAATCCTGACAGACGTCCTTTTTGGTCAAATGCGCAAACGAACGAGCAACAGTTTGGTCTTCTCAGCTTTGATCGATTAAAAGTGCATGTAAACGGGGAAAATGATTGGCTAGATGGACAAACACTCTTTGAAAAACAAGACGGTCCAATGCAAACGTTGAGAGTGGATCATGATGAACGTTATCTTTATTTACAATCAACATTCGACGAGCTAAGCGATCGTTTTTGGGAACAAAACCGCCTCGAACTGTTTTTCAGCGTTCGTGAAGACGAAGGAATAGAAATTCCCATAAGCAACACTAGCGAGTCGATACGAGCTGATTTTCGTTTAACGATAGACGGTGAATCTTCAGCTAATATAGAAATTGCAGCGGATTATGATTCTTTTTCCTATGATTATCCAGAACAAGTTGCTCTACTTTCTGAAACAGATGAAAAGATGGATGACAAAGATACGACATTCCTGCCGATTCGTCTCGCACTAAATAGAGAGCAAGTTCGTCCTGATACTGGTGAAGTGATTCCATTTGAAGACTATGAAACAGGGGAACTTCGTTTTGGAATTGGCGATCCTTCTCACACCAATTATGATTCCCTAGCGGACTATTATTTTTCAGAGGAGACTGGAATCTTAGAAATTCGTATTCCATGGATGCTTTTAAATGCTCGAGATCCAAGTCAAAAAGAATTTATTGGCAATTTTTCGGAAGGTGGCCTCGAATCTTCTATCATCATCGATGGCATTGATATATCAGCTTCTCTTACAAAAGATGATGAGATGATTGATTCTTTTCAAACGAAAGAAAAGTATGTTTGGGAAAACTGGGATTTACCAGAATATGAAGAGAGACTGAAAGTATCTTATAAAACGATACAACGATTATTTTTATCCGTTGATGAATAACAGATATACTTTCTTTTGCAACGTAAATCAACCTTTATCATAAACCTCTATAAATGAAAAAAACGAGTTAGGATATATATTCCTGACTCGTTTTTCTATGCTATTTGGACATTATCATCGATTCTTAAAACCGATCCTGTCTCGTCTGGAAATAATTAATAACGGAAGTCCTCCATTCGCTTTAAGAAGCCCATACGGATAACGGGGCTCCTTGTCCCACGAATGAAAAAACACACATTATTCTCTTGGAAAAAGTACTTCCCCAGCTTGTTTCTCTTGTGATTGAACAAATTGTAATAAAGTCTTTGACAGCTCATTTGGTGGGTACGGTTTCGTTAAATACTCATTTACTTGAAATTGTTGCACTTTTTCATCAGAACGATCCAGTGCTGATGAGATAACGATTGGCAAGTCTTTCGTTTTTGGATCGAGCTTTAGTTTTTCAATGAGTTCCCATCCGTCCATTTCCTCTCCGAGCATCAAATCTACGACGACAGCTGTTAATTCTGTCCGGACGATGTCATCATAGGCGTTCTGTGGATCATAATGATGGATGACACGAAACCCATTCGCCTTAAGTTCTTCTGACAGCAGTAAAGCGAGGCTCGTATCATCTTCAATGATCATTACGGAAGACGGCGAAAAGGTTGCCGAACTTGATTGCATCGTTTCTTCATTCATCATTCCATCTAGTAGAGGCAAACTAACAGAAAAGATGGAGCCCTTTCCCTCTTCTGATTCTACCCAAATAGACCCATCATGTTGATCTATGATCTCCTTTGCAATCGCTAATCCTAATCCTGTCCCCCCGATTTTTTTTCGGTCTGTTTGATCAATTCGATGGAATTTACTAAATAGCTTGTCTACTGCATCCTTTGGAATACCTAACCCTGGATCTTCAATACGAATAACCATTTGATTTTCTTCGTTCTGCAGTCGTACCTTAATACTTCCTCCATCTGGTGAAAACTTAATCGCATTACTAATCAGGTTCGTCAGCACTTGCTCTAATCTTTCTTGATCGGCTTTTACCTTCACATATTTTGACTCATCGACAAAGGATAATTGATGGCTGTTCACATGTTTGAAGTTGTTCATGACATCCATGACGATGGTATCAAGTGAACAAACAGCCATGTCGTATTTTTGATTGCCCGATTCCATTCTCTGCAGGTCAAGGAAGTTATTGATTAAGTTTGTTAACCGCTTTGCCTCTTTGTAAATCGTATCAAGGTACTTTCGTTGCCTTTCTGGCTTTAAATCCTTTTTCAAAAGAAGCTCCGTAAAACCAAGGACACTCGACAACGGCGTACGTAGTTCATGACTAACCGTACTAACTAATTCTGATTTCATTTGGTCTAGTTCATGTTCTCTTGTAATATCTCGATGAACAAAGATCGTACCTACCCGTTCACTGTCATCATTGAAAACACTCGTACCATAAACGTCAATGACCTTTTCTTGTCCATTTTTATAAAGAATATATTGATGATTTAACGCTCCTCGATAATTTTCAGTTATACATTTATCGAAGAATGTTGCTGTTTCTTCTCGATTTTCTACTGCTTTCGTAAATGCTATCATCCACTTATTTTTCGCTGCAGGTTTTTTCTTTAACCACTCTTGGCAACCGGACAACTCACACATCATTTCATTAATTTGGATCATGTCTCCTGTTTCGGACACAAACTGAATCCCTTCGTTTACGTTGTTAATGATATCTTGATTAAGCTTTCTAGACTCTTCGATTTCATCATAAATTAATACTCTTTCTAATGCGATGGATACCCTGTTCATGATTCCATCTAACTCCAAAAGGTCATTTTCGCAAACTGGCATACCGACCGTTGTCGCAGCAAGCACGGCCATCACTTCCCCGTTAGCGTTTCGAACGCCTGTGTAGTAATCATAGACTTCTATTGCTTCTTCCGCTAACCCTTGTTCTGCCTGGGTCGCCTTTCTTTTTACCGTTAAATGTTTTTCACTTTTTAATCTTTCCACTAACTCTGAATGATCCGTATTAATAAATTGATCGATTGTCTTTTGGGTTAACCCCATTGCTCGATAGACAGGTTCATCAACAAGCATGAGGACACTTTTATCGAAATTATAAAGCTTATTGATATAGCTAAATACAGTAGAAACAAAGTTTTCTTTGCCAACATCTAATGACATAGCGTGGTTCAATTGGTTATAACGCTCTAATTTTGTTTTTGTTTTCTCTGTCTGACTTAGCGACTCCTTTAGTTTGTTTTGCATTTGTTTTGATTCTGTTATATCTAAACCGATCGCAATATATTGGTAAGGACGCCCATATTTATTAACGTAAGGAACAACAGTCATCTGTAACCAAATGACTCCTCCGCTTCCAGTACTGAATCGACCTTCCCCATTCCAGATGGAACCAGATTGAATTTGTTGCTTTATGTTTTTGAAAAAATCACGGTCATTCTCACTTACTAGCATCATCTTATACGTTTTACCAATTGTTTCTTCTTGTTTATAGTCTGTTGTCTCTACAAATTTTTCATTTACATACGTGAACACGCCATTTTCATCAATCGTTGTGACGAGTGAAAACTGATCCATCGCCCGTTTCATGTTTTCAATATCGGTAATGTAATACCTCATCTGGTCTTGGTGATCACTTAATTCATCTTGCTGAGCTTGTAATTCTTCATTTTGAGACATTAACTCTTCTTCTTTTTCTTGAATCGCTTGAGCCATATGATAGAAAGACTGATTTAATGCTCCGATTTCATCTTTCCTTTCGTCCAAATCATGGTAGACTTCTTTTCCAGCAGCTAGCGAATTGGCAGCTAGTTTTAAATCATCAATTGGACGTAATAAATCCCTTAATAAATAAAAAATAATCACAAACAAGATAATAATAGCACCTGCGCTAGCAAGAAGTGTGATCAACGTAAAGAGATTGGCAGTATCTACCGATTCCGTATAAATGTCGTCCAATCGTTGATTCGATTGGACTTCATTCGCTCTTGTGAAATCAAGAAACTGATTAATTGTCTCATTTGCTCCACCGCTGGCTAAATCACGAAGGCCGAGGTAATTTTCATTTTCCACAAGGGTGATCGCTGCAGGTAATAACTCATTTTCATACCTTTCGATAAAAACCACGAGGTCATTGTATAATAAAGTCTCTTGTTCTGAATCTGCTACTTGCTCAAATTCAGATAAATGATTTTTAAAATCTTCTAGACGATTTTCTAACTGATTCTTTTCATTTTCATCTAAAAAGGCATAATACCCTCGAGCTCGAAACAGCATATCATTGTATGATGACTCTAAATCTTCCACAATTAGCGCTTTCTCGTATACTTCAGACCGTTCTTGTTCCAATTCGTCTAACACGGATGTGAGATGAATATAATACCCTGTTCCAACGAACGTCAAGATGACCAAAGACAGGACGGCGATACTTATAAATTTCGATCGTATGCTTTTAAACATGGTTATTTCAACCCTTCTGTAAAGGCTTGATTCACCATGTCCACTAAATCAGATGGACTAAATGGTTTCGCCATGTAATAATCAGCGCCGGCCTCCATTGCTTCTTGTTTATCTTTCACTTGTGCCTTAGCCGTAAGCATCACTAACTTCGTTTTGGTTTTTGTTTCGTTGGACAAGTTTTTCACCACTTCGATTCCTGTTTTTTCAGGCATCATGTAATCTAAGATAGCAAGGTGATAATCTCCTTTTTCAAGCATGTCCAACGCTTCAGCCCCGTCTCCTGCTTCGTCAATGTCATACCCCTCGTCTTCTAACGTATCAACGATAAGCATTCTTAAAATTTCTTCATCATCTGCAACGAGTATTTTACTCATTATATGCCTCCTAGTTATCATCATTTGAAATTCCTTTTCGATTCATGTTTCCCCACTCTGCATTTTTTCGTAAGGAGAGAAATAGTCCCTCACATCGCCATAAAACCATCATCGGTCGATACCAGAACGTTTCTGTTAATGCCCATAAGAACAACAGGATAACGCTTTTTGAATTGGGGTATTTATGGTACGTCCATTCTTCTAGTAATACGGCTAAGGATGATAGTAACGAACCATACATGACGGTAACAAGAAACATGACCGTAGCGATTTCTATTGAAATGAACGAGAACGTAAGTCCTAAAATAATAATCAAATAACCGATCATTTCAAAAACAGAACTCAACAATTCAACAAATAAATAGTAAGGCATAGAGAAGAGACCTATCCCCTTGTATTTCGGATTAAACAACATTTTTTTATGTGTCCATAACGTTTCCGCTAACCCTCTTTGCCATCGTTTTCTTTGGGAACGAAGGGAGGCTAATGTTGACGGTGCTTCTGTCCAACAAACCGGGTCTTGAATGTACTCGATTCGTTGATTGGATTTTTCATCTTTGATCGATCGATGCATTCGGACAATGAGTTCCATGTCTTCCCCGACGGTATTTCTGTTATATCCCCCGACTTTAATGACTCTATTTTTCTCGAAAACTCCGAAAGCACCGGATATGATTAAGAGAATATTCATTCGACTTAACCCTAATCGACCAATCAGAAATGCCCGAAAATATTCAATGATTTGCATCATCACGACCGGATTACGCGGCAAGGCAATTTTTTCGATTTGACTACGGACAATGGTAGAACCGTTCGCTATCCTCACCGTTCCTCCTGTCGCTGTTACTTGACCATTGGAATCAATGATCGGTTTCATTGTTTTTAATAAGGCATCCCGATCAAGAATGGAGTCTCCATCTACAGCGGAAAAGTAAGGGTAACGAGAAAAATTAATGCCTGCATTTAACGCATCTGCTTTGCCTCCATTATTCTTTATAACTAAAAACAAGTGAGGATAAAGCTCTGATTGGTAGGCACTTTGTACAGGTTCTGTTTCAACATATTTTCGCATCGCTAAGTCAATTTTTCTCATAGAAAACTGGCTAATCACTTTCTCACTTGTCGTGTCTGTTGATCCATCATCGATCACAATCACTTCATACTGAGGATAGTTTAAGCCCAACATGGACCTTACCGTACTAACAATCCCCACTTCTTCGTTGAAAGCGGGGACGAGGACTGAGACTGGAAAGGTATCTTTATTAATCGAAATTTCTTCAATTTGTTCTTTACGATTTAATTTACTTTCTCGTTTTACCCGAGGACCAGCAATGATAAAAAGGGCCACATAAGTAAGTCCAACAAAGATCATATATACAATGATCATAATCGCCACAATTTGCATCATTATGGAAATGCCATCACTCACTTTATAGTCCCCCTTTCATCGTTAATGTTTGTTGCGCCATGTCTCTCGCATAGCTATCTTCATGCTGTGTGGAAACATACTCCAATAAAATTTCTCCATCTGGGATTTTATTTATCGCTTCACACGCGGCAAATCGTACCCACCAGCTTTGGTCTCCTGCAAGGAATACTAAATCATCGTTGTATTCTGTTAAGTTCATAATTCCTGCAAGACGTGCAGCATACATCCGTTCTTCCCAATGCTCTGATGAGAAAAAACCTTTGATCCAGCTTTTATCAGAACAGTATTGATATTCACAAAGACTTCGAAGTGCTTTTAAGCGAATTTCTTTACGAGAATCTTCCATCTTTTTCTCCACTAGCGACAAAAATTCATAGTTTCCTGATTCTCCGCAATAACCGATAAATGCCAACTCCAGAGACAAAGGAACAGAATCTTCCCCTCCTTCTAACAACGAAACTAATTTACTAAAAGACGTAGGCGAAAACCTGCGAAACAAGTCTTTCACCAACCCTAACGGCATCTCTGTTTGACGTATCATATAGTCAATTAAACGGTCTTCTTGAAACATAGCCAACACTCGCAGCGTTTGGCGATACTCTTCGTCCTCATGCTGCAACGTTTTTAAATGTTGCCATACGTCTTCTTTCAATCCAAACATCTTAAATTCTTCAATGAAATAAAGAGTATTCACGCGATAAGCCCACCCATCACTCGATAGACTTTTTTGATAAATTGTTGTTAAATGGGTTTCGGCGATGAATTGAATCTGATCTAATTCCGTAGGATTAGCTGTGTTATCTGCCAGGTCGTTTAATAGTCTTTCAAGCACTTCTTTTTTTAACTTCTCCGATTTAGGAAGTCTCGGCTCATACTTTGTTTCTCCTGAAATAAAAGAAAGATAGTCTGGAAGAATATTCTTATAAATTTGTTCGACTTTTGCTTCAAAACGATTAAACTTTATTTTTCCAACAAGAATATAAACTAGGAGGAAAAACTGAATAAATAAGAGAGCCCCAGCAGTCCATAATGCAATCTCAATCATCATCGGCTATACATTCTTTCAATCAATCGATCTAGTCTAGCCGCTACTTCTTGAACGTTAAATGGTTTCAACATATAATCATCCGCTCCAATATTTAACGCTCTTGCTACTTCCTGTTCTCCTTTACGAGCAGTTAGCATCGATATGACAATGTTTTTATCGCCATATGTCTGTCTCACTTTATGTAACACTTCCATTCCATCCATTTTAGGCATCATGCCATCAAGAAGGATAACGTATTGTTGATCACTCTCATACCAGTTGTCTTCTAGGAAGGAAATACCATCGGAATAAGTTTTGACGATGATTGGTCGTCCAGAGATCAATTGTCTCCTAGAAAAATGGTGAGTCAACATCTCCCTAACAACTCTGTCATCGTCAACGATAATCAGTGTGACATCACTTTTCGTCTTCATTTCTGCCAACGTTTCTTCATAAATAGATGTTCGATTTCGACCTGAATCTTTCGCGAAATACAACGCTTTATCCGCTTGGTCCACGATGTCTTTACGATGTTGGTTAGGGTTACAAACTTCTTTTACGCCAGCAGAGAAGTTTACTTGAAAGGTTTCCATATCAGACTCAAATCTTGTTTCACCAAACACTTTCCTCCATTTGGAAATCTTCTGTACGGCTTCCTCTGCTGTCGTATTTGGAAACACGACGGCAAACTCTTCTCCCCCATATCGACTGATCGAGTCTTCGGGGTCTTTCGTTTCCTTGAACTTCTCAACAAACGTTTGCAACACTTCATCCCCGACTTGGTGTCCATACTTATCATTAATTACTTTGAAATGATCTAAATCCACCATAGAGAACGAATAAACATTATTTTTCCCTTGTTTAAGAAGCTCTCCTTGAAGGTAGAGCTCATTTTCTAAAAATTTTCGGTTATACGCTCCAGTTAATTCATCTTGTGCTACTTGTTTTAAGATATTGTCACGGAACTCCATCCGATTTTTTACAAATGGAATGAATACATCCTTTTTAATTGGTTTTCCAATGAAATCATGAGCACCTAGTTCATATGCTTTTGTTCGATTTTCATCTGATGTATGGGCACTGACCATCATGACCGACGTAAAATCTTTCCGCGCTTTTTCTATGATTTGGGCTAGTACGGAGATCCCCTCTATGTCAGGCAACACAAAGTCGATGATAATCATGCTTGGTTTCATGCTATAAAATAAATCCAAGCCTTTTTCTCCTGTTAAAGCAATAACGACTTGAAACCCATTTTCTTCAAGAAAATCTTTCATAAATGTAACGAATTCTACGTCATCATCTATCAATAGAATGAACGGAATATCCTTTTCTCCTGAGAGTAAATCACTTGTCACCGCTACTTCTTCGCTCGCAAGCATTATCTCGTTCTGACGATAAACGTGTTCAAATTTAGCTTCCAATCGGTCTAAATATGGTCTCCAGTCGGAGTCTTTCCACTTTTTTTTACTTTTTTCATCAACGAAAAAAAGCAGTCTCCCTGCTTCTTGGGACAACTCTCTCATATCGATTGTTCCTGCCGTTCCTTTGACACTATGAAAAAAACGATATAATTCATACTCATATACGTACTTCTGCTTTTGCCATTCCCTTATCGTTTTTTCTAATCGATCAAACATCATCTTTTGATACTTTTCCATCATTGTTGATCACGACCTTGCTTTGGAATGATACTACTCCACTCTTTTCACATTGTTAAACACATTTGATACATCGATTATACAACCATCTCCACGAAAAAACGACAATATTTAGAAAATATCGTCATCCTTCGACTCATTTCATCTTGATAAGACAAATTGTCCTTCTTATAACTAGGACAATCCTTTATACCTTTTGTCGGATCTTCCTTCATCAGCTGGGAAAAGAACCCCTAACTGATCCCTCGCTTCTGTCATGATTTCTGAGGTCATTAACGATGTTGTTAAACTGTTTATCGATGATGTTTCGTTGTGACCGTTTATTTTGTCATGAAACGCTTGAATCTCGTAACTCATCGAGTCGTTATCTAAGGTCGTGCTAATTTCTTCCTTACGTCCATCTCGATAATGAATATGAACTTCTTCTAACTTTTGGATATGATCGATTACAATGGTCCCTTCCTCCCCTTGGATTTCTGAAGGCAACGAGGATTGCGTAATTTTGGAATACATCGCTACCGCTTCCATTTCAGGATACGTCAACAGCAGCGTCCCTTCTCCATCCACACCAGAAGAAAGCTTTACCCCTGATGCTTTCACGTGATCTGGCTTTCCAAATAACTCCACAATCGGATAAACACAATACAAACCAATATCCATCAATGCACCATTTGAAAACTGAGGATTAAATGCATTTAATACGGTTCCTTCCTTAAATGCATCGTATCGCGACGAATATTGACAATAACTCGTCACCATTCTTCTTACAGGTGCAATACGTTCTATCGCTTGTTTCAACTTCTGAAAATTAGGTAATGCTGTGTTTTTCACCGCTTCCATAAGTACAACGTTATTTTCATTTGCTGCATGTATCATTGCTTCCACTTCTTCATGATGGGAGGCGATCGGTTTTTCACAAAGAACGTGTTTCCCGTGATTCATCATCATGATCGCTTGTTCAGCATGAAAAGAAGTTGGGCTTGCAATATAAACTGCGTCAATGTTTGAGCTTTTTGCCATCTCTTCTAAACTGGTAAAAATATAGGAAGCCTCATGTTTCTCTGCAAAAGCTTTCGCTCGCTCTTCTGTCCTTGAATACACGGCAGCAAGCTTGAAATCGTCGATACTTTTTCCTGCTTCAATAAACCAGTTCGTTATAAAATTCGTGCCAATTACTCCGTATTTCATGATAATAATCCCCTTTTTATATCGTTTTCGTAGGAACCTTTAATTCTCGTTATTTGTTTTATTCGTCTGCATGGATTATTCCTCTTTCTCCATTAAATAACATTATTGTCCTTCATACAACTAAGGCGTATTTTGGCGTATCTTTTTTTAAAACACTAATGTAAGCGCAAACAAGTGAAAAAGCTGTTCAATTAAGCACATTTATTTGATTATTTCGTTAAAAACGGTTGTTTTATAGCTAAAATCTCTCTATAATGTCCTTTATAGAAAAACAAATGTACGCTAATTAGAGACGTTTTTAGGAGTGGTGAGGAATGACAAAAGATATGAACATTGGCTTACTCGGTTTTGGAACGGTAGGAACAGGTGTCCTACAAATTATTCAAGACCATCAAGATAAATTAGTACACCAACTTGGTTGTGGTGTTCGTGTTAAAAAAATTCTTGTAAATAATTTAAACAAAAAACGCCAAGTAGAAGTTTCACAAGAGCAATTAACATTGGATGCAGAAGATGTTTTAAATGATCCTGATATTGATGTTATTGTAGAAGTCATGGGTGGCATTGATGATGCACGAAGCTACATTCGACAAGCGTTAGAAGCTGGCAAACACGTTGTCACTGCTAACAAAGATTTAATGGCTGTGCATGGTAGTGAACTTCTCCAACTAGCTGACAAGCAAGACTGTGATCTCTTCTACGAAGCTAGTGTTGCTGGAGGCATTCCTATTTTACGCACGTTAGTGGAAGGACTCGCTTCTGATCGCATTACGAAAATGATGGGTATTGTAAACGGTACAACCAATTATATTTTGACAAAAATGACGAAAGAAGGTCGTATTTTTAGTGAAGTACTGAAAGAGGCACAAGCACTAGGTTACGCAGAAGCTGATCCAACAGCAGACATTGAAGGACTTGACGCTGCACGAAAAATTTCGATCCTCGGTACACTAGGTTTTTCGATGAACCTAGACCTTGACGATGTTTCAGTTAAAGGTATTACAAAAGTAACGAGTCAAGATTTACAATATGCTGACCAACTGGGCTATACGATGAAGCTTGTCGGCATCGCCAACCGTAACGGTGAAAAAGTAGAAGTGAGTGTGCAACCAGCCCTTATTCCACACGAACACCCACTAGCTTCTGTCGATGATGAATATAACGCTGTTTACGTCTACGGTGAAGCAGTTGGAGAAACGATGTTCTACGGGCCTGGTGCAGGGCAACTTCCAACAGCAACGGCTGTTGTCTCTGACTTAGTCGAAGTACTGAAAAATAAACGTTTAGGTGTCAATGGAAACAGTGTGGTCATCCCACAATTTGAGAAAAAATTACAAACGGACGATGAAATTTTCTCGAAATATTTCTTACGTATCCATGCAAAAGATGTCCCAGGGACATTTTCCGTGTTAACGTCGTTGTTTGATGAACACGGTGTAAGTTTAGAAAAAATCCTTCAAGTTCCATTAAATGAAGGCAAGTTAGCGGAGATCATTCTCGTAACACATGCAGTATCCAAGAAAAACTATGAAACGGTCGTCGAAGAGTTAAACGACACCGATGTGGTAGTCGAAGTGAAGAGTAGCTACCGCGTGGAAGGGGAAATTAAAAAATGATGTGGCGTGGCCTATTATCAGAATATAAGCAGTACTTACCAGTCAACGAAAATACACCAATGCTTTCTTTACAAGAGGGTAACACTCCCCTCTTACCGTTAAAGCATCTATCTGAAAAGTGGGACATTGATTTACACGTCAAGTATGATGGTGCCAACCCTACTGGATCTTTTAAAGACCGTGGGATGGTTATGGCTGTTGCAAAAGCGAAAGAATCTGGAAGCGAAGCGATTATGTGTGCGTCTACTGGAAATACATCTGCCGCTGCAGCCGCCTATGCTGCCCAAGCGAAAATGCGCTGCCTTATCGTTATTCCTGATGGAAAAATTGCCATGGGAAAACTAGCTCAAGCCGTCGTTTACGGTGCTGAGATTTTTAAAATTGAAGGTAACTTTGATAACGCCTTAACAATGGTTCGTAGTTTGGCTGAGCAATCTCCAATTACGCTCGTAAACTCTGTGAATCCTTATCGAATTGAAGGACAAAAAACAGCTGCTTTTGAAATCTGTGATGCCCTTGGATCGGCACCAGACGTGTTATCCATCCCAGTTGGAAATGCAGGTAACATTACTGCTTATTGGAAAGGATTCCAAGAATACCATGCAGCGAAAGGTACTGGCTTACCGCAAATGCGTGGGTTTGAAGCAGAAGGTGCAGCTGCAATTGTGCAAAATCGTATCATTGATGCACCTGAAACGCTGGCAACAGCGATTCGAATTGGTAACCCTGCAAGCTGGGACAAAGCCGTTAGTGCAGCAAATGACTCTTCTGGAAAAATTGACTTTGTTACGGATGAAGAAATTGTCGAAGCATATAAACTATTAGCTCGGGAAGAAGGCGTATTTGCAGAACCAGCATCTGCCGCTTCAATTGCTGGTTTAATTAAGCAGTTAAAATCTGGAGAAATTAAGAAAGGTTCTCGTGTTGTGGCCGTCTTAACTGGAAATGGACTTAAAGATCCGAACACAGCGATTGATACAGCTCCTGTTCAACCAGTTGCCCTTCCAAACAATGAGCAAGTGGTCATCGATCACATGCTAGGGCGGGTGAAGTCATAATGAGTCAGATGGACTTTTCGATTCGCGTCCCTGCTAGTACGGCGAACTTAGGGCCTGGTTTTGATTCTGTAGGCATGGCGTTAAACCGTTATTTAACGCTCCATGTTAAAAGTAGCGAGCAGTGGAAATTTGTCATGAAATCGGCGAACTTAGAAGGTATTCCTACAGATAAAGAAAACTTTATTTTTCAAGTAGCAGATTGGATCTCTAACGAATACGGACGAGATCTTCCTTCTGTGGAGGTTGCGATGGAAAGTGACATCCCCCTGTCTCGTGGGTTTGGCAGCAGTGCTTCTGCGATCGTTGCAGGAATTGAATTAGCTAATCAACTACTGGATTTAGACTTATCCGTAGCGGAAAAGACACGGTGGGCTAGTATTCACGAAGGCCATCCTGATAATGTTGCACCTTCTATCTATGGTGGACTTATCATTGGTAGTCACCGTGAAGAGGAGACGAACATCGTTTACGCTGGTGTCCCAGATATCGATTTGGTCGCGGTTATTCCTGAATACGAACTGAGTACGAAGGAATCACGAGAGGCTTTACCGAAAGCTTTTTCTCACAAAGAAGCGGTGGAAGCAAGTAGCATTAGTAACGTACTCGTTGCCGCTATTTTACAGGGAGATTGGGTATTGGCCGGAAAAATGATGAATAAAGATTTATTCCACTGTCCTTACCGAATGCCGTCTATTCCTGAATGGCAAAAAGCCGCAGAACTAGCGGAAGAGTTACCTGTTTACGGCGCAACGTTAAGTGGTGCAGGACCGATCATCTTGTTCTTTGCTCCGAAAGGGGTCGGTAAAGAAGTGAAACTTCAACTTCGCGGTCACTTCAAAGAGCACAGTGTGGAATTATTAGAAGTTGATCGCCACGGAGTCACTGTGTCAGAAAAGGCCGTATCTTCGAATCAACTTTAGGTTTTAGCTGATTCGAAACAATTTTAAGATAATACAAATAACCCCCTCTAACCGAGGGGGTTATTTGATGTATTGGCATATCCAAGGACAAAACGTTCTCTCTTGTGACCGTCTTTTCCTGAAATCCACTCGCTACGGTCACAAGACCCTCTCTCTTGTAACCGTCTTTTCCTGAAATCGGCTCGCTACGGTCACAAGACCCTCTCTCTTGTAACCGTCTTTTCCTGAAATCAGCTCGCTACGGTCACAAGACCCTCTCTCTTGTAACCGTCTTTTCCTGAAATCGGCTCGCTACGGTCACAAGACCCTCTCTCTTGTGACCCTCTTTTCCTGAAATCCACTCGCTACGGTCACAAGATGCTCTCTCTTGTGACCGTCTTTTCCTGAAATCGGCTCGCTACGGTCACAAGATGCTCTCTCTTGTGACCCTCTTTTCCTGAAATCGGCTCGCTACGGTCACAAGACCCTCTCTCTTGTGACCGTCTTTTACCAAAATCAGCTCGCTACAGTCACAAGATGCTCCACTCCCTTTATGACAATGATACCCAAAACTTATCCACAACTCAAAAATCTATAATTTCCTGGGATAATTACCCTACTAGCCAGGTTGCATCAATGTAGATCCATAAGCGAAGGGATCATAGACTTCTGATTATGACAATTAAATCAATTTAATAGGTAATCCAAGCAAGTTGCTAACATGTATTTTACATTTTTTATAACATATAGTTTATTTAGTATTGTCCAAAAAGAGAAATTTTCTTGATAAAAACTATTGACATAGTGCGGCTAAACAAAAATAAAAACCCTTATCTACCAAGGGTTTGAACAAGTTTGTATTGGCGACCCTGAGAGGATTTGAACCTCCGACCTACTGCTTAGGAGGCAGTTGCTCTATCCTGCTGAGCTACAGGGTCTTGTCGAAACGAATAACGTACCTTTCATATTATAAAGGAAATGCAACCATTTTCAAAGGACAATTTACAATGAATCCATTCACCAACCCATTTTTACCCAATTTCTAACATAGCCTCTGCCTTAATTAAACTCCAAGAAATGGATTTATTGTCGTTATCTTTTATGTTCATACTAAGAGATAACGTATTCATCAAAGGAGCTGTCAGCCATAAATGAACTTACAATCTGGAACGTACTATTGGCCTACAACTATGCCTTCACCACCTTCTTATCAAACATTGAGTGAAGATGTCACTTGCGATGTATTAGTTATCGGTGGAGGTACATCTGGAGCACAATGCGCCTATTATTTAGCAGACCGGAACCTCAATGTCGTCGTCGTGGAAAAAGGAACGATCGGTCATGGAAGTACCGCTACCAACACCGCACTTATTCAATATTCAGGTGAAAGAATGTTCACAGATCTCATTCATTCTTTCGGGGAAGAATATGTCGGACGTCACCTAGATTTATGCAGACAAGCGATTAATGAGATTGAAAATGCGCAAACCAAATGCCCTAGTCCATTCGAGTTTACAAGAAGGAACAGCCTCAATTTTGCCAGCTATGCTGAAGATGTGGAACGTCTCAAACAAGAAGCTATCCTGCTTAAAAAACACGGTTTCCCATTGGATTTATTTTCAGAAAAAGACATTGCAGAACGCTATCCATTTGAAAAGCGCGCAGCCATTTATTCTTATGACGATGGAGAACTTAACCCGTTTAAATTCACTCACAGTCTGCTTGAGTATGCCGCTAAAAAAGGTATTCAAATTTTTGAAAATACCGAAGTTAATGGTATGGATTTCCAGAATAATCAAGTTCAGGTTAGAACGAAAACAGGTAACCTCATTCATGCAAAAAAAGTGATAATCGCTGCAGGTTATGAAGGAACGGATATTAAAAAAGAAAAAAACAGTGTGTTCGTCAGTACGTATACCGTGACTACGAAACCCGTTCAAGATTTTTCAACATGGTTTGAGCGGTCTTTGATCTGGGAGACAGCACGCCCCTATGTGTTCATTAGAACGACCGCTGATGATCGCGTCATCATTGGTGGTCTCGATGAAACGACGTTTTACCCTGAAGTCCGTGACAGTAAGCTGATTAACAAACGAGACCGATTGGTAAAAGAATTCAATAAACTATTCCCATCTATTCAAGTCGAACCGGACTACTATTCTGCCGCTTTCTATGGCGGTACACACGATGGCCTTCCGATTATAGGTGAGTACCCTGACTATCCAAACTGCTTCTTTCTCTTTGGCTTTGGCGATAACGGGACCGTTTATAGTATGATTTTAGCTAAATTAATTGCTGACAAGCTCTCCGCTCAGCCTCATCCGGGGTTTGAATTATACGAGCAGTCAAGACCTGTCAAAGCACTTTCCTAAAGAAACCCCTTCTCTTTTCCTATTTTGCTTCAGAGCTTCGAGATTCATTGATTAAACTAGCCATTTCTCGAAGCTCTGACGTTAGTGCTTTCAATTCTTGAGTAACGCCTAGCATTTCTTGTAATTTGGCATCTTGTTGATTCGTGTACTCTTGTGTTTCCTTTGTTTCTTCTTGCGCTGCGAGCATGCTCTTTTCCGTTTCTCCCATACTTAACGTAATTTTTCCAGTTGCTTCATCTGTTGTTGTTGCAAATTTGCGAATTTCATCTGCTACAACGCCGAAACTTTTGCCGTATTCACCAGCTCGTGCTGCCTCAATAGATGCATTAAATCCTAATATCGTCGTTTGCCGGGTTAATCCTTTTAAAAAGGAAGTGACTCCGACAATTTCCTTGAGTGCTTCGTTTGCATCTGTCATAGCGTCGTTTAACCTTTCGTTAACATCTGATAATCCTTTTGAACCGGTAGCAAGGTCTTCTGTATTTTTGACAATATGACTGACAGCTTGGTCTAGTGTTTCCGCCATTTCATGAATTCTCTCTTCGCGATCCGTTGATACACACATCGTTAAGCAACCAACGATTTTCTTTTCTTCAAAAACTGGAATGCCTACAGCTACATATGGAATTTTATAAATACCTTTAGGTACATGCCTTACGACTCGTTGTCCCGTCTGAATAACACTGTCATTCATGCCACCTTTGCGAAATTTTTCGCCAACTTTCACTTCAATATCTAGTTTTTCTCCTGGCTCATAGGCTATGAAAGTTGTTAAATCTGTTAATGCTACGAAACAATCTTCCACATTTAAGTCACGAATCAACGGTGTAATCATTTGAAGCGAACGAAGGATACTGGAATTGCTCTGCATACGATTTCCCCCTAACTAAATTTGAACGTTAGAAACATCTCTATCATTTTTTGGATGACCCATGCGCAAAAAAGCTATACAAAAAAAGAGCAGACGCAAGCATGCATAAATACGCGTCACGTATTTAGGGTATACTTGGTCTACTCCTGTCTCCGACCGACATATGAACTTAAGTTAATCATATAGCTATTTCATTACACTTTCAAGAAATAATTACAATAGTCCCATGTGTTTTAACCCATGGACAATGCCGTCAGCGTCTACATCTTTTGTCACGAATCCTGCGACTGCTTTAATTTCAGGCAATGCGTTTCCCATTGCGACACTATTAGGCGTGAATTGAAGCATCTCTATATCATTTGGTCCATCACCAAAAACATAGACATCTTCTTTTTTCATAGCCAGTTCGTTCATCACTGCTTCAATTCCAATTGCTTTAGAGCCACCAGATGGAAGAACATCCGTAGAAAATTCGTGCCATCGGATAAAATCAAAGGAAGGAAATGCTTTTTCATATGGTGCTTGTTCTTCTTTCGTACAAAACAATAGCGACTGATAGATATTTCTTCCTTCAAGATAAGAAGGGTCATAAGCAGGGTGATCAAACTTCAACGATCCAATGCTCGTTTCAATGCGGGGATGATAAGGTATATTTGCTTTCATGTCTTTTTCGTCCATGTATACAATCGGATGATCATGACTAATTGCCGTTTCCGTCAGCCGAATCAATTCTTGTTTATCAAGAGCATTTTTTACGATTGGTTTGTTGTCTTTAACTACATATTGTCCGTTAAAACTAATATATGTAGACACTCCTAACCTCTCACGAAGTTTTTCAAACATGAAGGGTGCTCTTCCCGTTGCAATTGCAACATAATGTCCTTTTTGTTTTAATGTGGCAATGGCCTCTTCCGTTGATGCCGGTAACTTTTTATCATGATCTAACAATGTTCCATCAATATCGAAAAAAATCAATTTTCTACTCATATTCTGATCACCTTTCATTCTCATGTTCGTTCAATTATTCGTCCTTTTTCCATTCACAATGACTCTATTATACGTGAATTGCGTCACATTCGCCATTATATGTGGCAAAACCATTGTAGATTTTCTTTCAACTGTTATAATAATGTTTATTAAAAATTCTAAACGTTCGCACTTTAAAGCGAAGGAGGTTCATTATGCCGATAAATATACCAAAACGATTGCCTGCAAGACAAGTACTGGAAAAAGAAAATATTTTCATCATGGAAGATGAACGGGCGGACACCCAAGATATTCGACCTTTGAATATCGTTATCTTAAACTTGATGCCAGATAAGCAGAAGACAGAAGCGCATTTACTGCGACTTTTAGGGAATACACCGCTTCAATTAAACATTACGTTTTTGAAAACGGTCACGTACGAATCGAAAAATACGAGCAAGTCTCATATGGAAGATTTCTATACAGACTTTGCTAGTATTCGTCATCGAAAATTTGATGGGATGATCGTTACAGGTGCACCAATTGAGCATTTCCAGTTTGAAGAAGTGCAATATTGGGAAGAGATGTCTAACATAATGGATTGGGCAGAAGATAACGTCACCTCCATCATGCACATATGTTGGGGAGCTCAAGCCGCATTATATCACCATTATGGTATTGACAAATTTCCGTTAAAAGAAAAATGCTCTGGCATTTTCCGTCATCGCATTTTTAACGGACAGGGTAAAATTGAACTTCTTAGAGGGTTCGATGATGAATTTATCGCCCCTCATTCTCGCTATACAAATATATCTGAAGAAGAGCTTCATAACCACAAGGACTTACAGCTATTAGCAACATCGAAAGAAGCTGGTCCATTCTTGATGATGTCGAAAGACGGAAAACACATCATGGCAACAGGACACTTGGAATATGACACAGTCACACTGAAAGAAGAGTATGAGCGAGATTTAGACCGGGGGTTAAGTGTACGAATTCCTGCACACTACTTCCCGAATAATGATCCGAATGAGCAACCGATGAACCGTTGGCGTTCCCACGCTCACCTTCTTTTTTCAAATTGGCTCAATTATTACGTTTATCAACAAACGCCATTTGAATGGACTTAATGATTGGTTACTAAGAGCTCTAAAAGAGGTTTATTCAATTGTGGGAACGATACACGTCATCCTGATCATTCAATACCATCTTAGATAGGAGATCACCATGACGAAACGAAACCACACGATGATGCAGTTCTTTGAATGGCATCTTGCAAACGACGGGGACCATTGGAATCAGCTTGAAAACCTTGCACCTGAGCTTAAGAAACACGGAATTGATTCGGTTTGGATTCCACCTGCAACAAAAGGGATTACCCAAGCAGATAACGGTTATGGCATTTATGATGGCTATGACTTAGGTGAATTTGACCAAAAAGGAACTGTGCGAACGAAATATGGTACGAAAAATGAATTACTAAAAGGCATTGAAGCTTGTCACAATCAAGACATTCAAGTTTATGCTGATGTGGTCATGAATCATAAAGCAGGTGCTGATGAAACAGAAATGTTTCATGTTATAGAAGTCCATCCAGAAGACCGTCATGAAGAAATTTCTGAACCTTTTGAAATTGAAGGTTGGACGAAGTTCGATTTTCCAGGACGAGACGGAAAACATTCCTCTTTCCAATGGGACTTTAATCATTTTAATGGAACTGATTATGATCATTCGAAAGGTGAAAATGGCATATACCGTATTTTAGGCGAGCATAAACGTTGGAACGAACACGTCGATGATGAATTTGGTAACTATGACTACTTGATGTTTGCTAATATTGACTACTATCACCCTGAAGTTCGTGATGAAATGATGTACTGGGGTAAATGGTTTGCAAAAACAACATCTTGTAACGGTTATCGCCTAGATGCGATTAAGCATATTAATCATGATTTTATTGCTGATTTTGCGAAAGAAATACGCGAAGAATTCGGTGACGACTTTTATTTAGTCGGTGAATTTTGGAATCCTGACTTAGAGTCTTGTCAGAACTTCTTAGACTTCGTTGATTTTCAGATTGATTTATTTGACGTGCCACTTCACTATCATTTACACGTCGCTTCCCAATCTGGAAGAGAATATGATTTGAGCAGCATTTTTGATCGAACCATTGTATCTCACCACCCATCGAATGCTGTCACGTTTGTGGACAACCATGATTCTCAACCGCATGAGGCGTTGGAGTCTTGGGTAGAAGACTGGTTCAAACCGCTCGCCTATGCCCTTATTTTACTTCGACAAGATGGTTTACCTTGTGTCTTCTATGGGGATTATATTGGAATCAACGGTGACAATCCGATCCCTGGAAAAAAAGCGTTGATTGATCCTTTATTAGATGCTCGTTATCATCACGCATACGGAGAACAACATGACTACTTAGATCACCCTAATACAATTGGTTGGGTTCGTCTCGGTGAAGTGGACATCCCCCACTCCGGCTGTGCTGTCGTTATTACGAACGGTGACGATGGTGATAAACGAATGTTCGTAGGTGTTCATCGTGCTGGTGAAACGTGGACCGATGTGATGAAAAACATTACAGAAGAGATTTTAATTGATGAAGAAGGCTACGGACTTTTCCCAGTAAAAAGTGAATCTGTTTCCGTATATGTTTCTACTGAAAAATAAAAGTTAGGAATTTAGCGAGCTGTGAAGGAATAAAGCCCATCCCTTCACAGCTTTTTTTAGTTGGCGGAATGCTGGAACGAAGTGGATTTATTTGGTTATTGTATTTGCTTGTTTGCTTTTTAAGAGCGGCATCTAGACTTAATCAAGGTTTTCGGTTCACGAAATTTATCGCAATTTGTTATGTGCACAAACGCTCCTCCTCCTCATCTAAATAAAAAAAAGATTATCCTCCCTTTTTCGTTAGGGGGATAATCTCATTCATTTAATGTTTGACTGGTGTGAAATAAGCATGATACAAACTTTGCACTGCTAAATCTGCGTGACCTGCATCGACCCCAAACATCATGCTCACTTCCGATGACCCTTGGTTAATCATTTTAATATTCACGCCTGCCTCAGATAACGCCGTTGTGGCTCTTGAAGCAACACCTACCGTCCTAGCCATTCCTTCACCAACAACCATTACCATCGCCAAGTCTCGTTCCACGTGGACATCTTCTACTAATAATTCTGTACGAATCTTGTTTAAGACGCGCTCTTCAATCCCATTGTGTAAGTGATGCGAACGAAGGATGACAGACATATTATCGATTCCAGAAGGGGTATGTTCGAAGGAAATTCCCTCTTCCTCAAGAATTTCTAATAGACGTCGACCAAAACCTACTTCGCGGTTCATCAAATATTTCGTAATATTTATGCTGCAAAACCCTTTGTCACTCGCAATTCCCACAACAGGCATCCCCTCTGGTACACGATCAGCAACGATTTTTGTGCCAGGTGATTCCGGTTTATTCGTATTTTTGATACGGACTGGAATTTTCTTCGTAACAACAGGTTGCAACGCTTCATCATGAAACACAGAGAAGCCTGAGTAAGCTAACTCACGCATTTCTCGATACGTAATTTCTTTCATTTTATTCGGATCTTTTACTAGATTTGGATTTACACTATAAATCGAATTCACATCGGTGAAATTTTCATAGATGTCAGCATCGACGCCTGCAGCGACAATCGATCCAGTAATATCTGATCCACCACGAGGAAAAGTAACGATATTCCCAACTTTAGAGTAGCCAAAGAAACCTGGAATGACCAAGATTCCCGTTCGATCTCGTAATTTAGCTATCTCATTATATGCCTCTGGAAGTATTCGCGCATTTCCTGGCTGATCCGTGACAATAATTCCCGCTTCTTGTGGAGAGACATAATGAGCCTCTTCACCAAGCTTTGTGAAAAAGGCAGCCACCAATTTCGCATTTTGGTTTTCTCCACTTGCTTTTAACGCATCATATAAACGTTCCTCATCTTCACGGTATGTTGATATTAACGAAAGGAGGTGTTCCTCAATTTCCGTTAAGAGAGCTTCACCTAATTCTAGTTCTTCAATAATATCAGCAAAGCGCATAAGGACTTGGTGAAGAGCCTCACGTTCATTACCACCAGAATAAACTGCCTCTGCAAGTGATATGAGCAAGTCTGTCGTTTTAATATCCTCATCCGACCGTTTTCCTGGAGCTGATACGACAACAATGCGTCGCTCCTTATCGGCAAAGACAATGTTAGCTACTTTTTTAAACTGGGTTCCATTTGCTAGCGAGCTTCCGCCAAACTTGACCACTTTCATCTTCCCAAAACTCCTTCTTTACATCGGTATTGTCCTCTAGAAAAACACAAATGTTTTTCATAGGTAGAAATGTAAAACAAGTATACTAGAATCGTACGTTATCGGCAATAGAATCGCTATGAAAAAATGTAAAAAGAGAAAATTTACCGTTCAAAAAGCTAAAAAAGAATGTTGCCTTTTTTCAAGACAACACCCTTGTTGATTATTTAACGCTAACTTTCTTTTCAAAGGCGACAACTTGTCCTTTTGCGTCCGACTCAAATGCCGCTTCAAGGAGACGCATGACCCGAAGTACCTCTTCATTTTTCACAAGAACTTCTGTGTTTCCATTGATCGTATCTTTTACATTCAAGTAGAAGTCGCTAATATCTGAATCGATTCGTGGCAAGGGGAGGTGCTTGACCGTCCCGTCATCGTAGCGAGGAGCCATCGTTTTCGTCAAACCAGCTCCAGCCGTAATAGGCTTTGCATCCTTTTGTTCATGTGTCTCCAAATGAACGACTTCCCCTTTCATCGACCAATCATGAATAACAGCAGAACCTTCCGTTCCGTTCACGTACCAAAGAGGAAGGTTGATATAATTATACGTTCCAACTTCAAGAAATGCCGTCTTTCCGCTTTCAAACGTCAGCGTTAATTTAAATCCGTCATCCACTTCATGGTTTCGCACATGATTAAACGTGCAATGAACATCATGAACCTTCTCATTAAACATTAATAGAACGCGGTCAACGAGATGCACGCCCCAATCAAGAAGCATTCCGCCACCATATTCTTTTTCCTGACGCCAGTCCCCAGGAATGCCACGAGAACCATGAACACGACATTCCACATTAAAAATATCACCAATCGCTTTTTCATCGTAGAGTTTCTTAATGACTAAGTAATCTTCGTCCCAGCGACGGTTTTGGTTCACAACAAACAACTGCCCTGTTTCTTTTTCCACTTTGATAATTTCTTCCATCTCTTTGCTGTTCATCGTTGCAGGTTTTTCGCAAATAACGTTCTTCCCTGCTCGCATTGCTTTTACTGCGATTTCTTTATGAATTTGATTCGGCGTAGCAATGAGCACCACATCTACCGCTTCATCTTCTAATACATTTTCTAATTCTGGATAAACATGAAGGTCTTTTGTTCGAGCTAACTCTTCTTGTGATTTACGTATATCGTGAATCCCAACTACTTTAAAACTATCCATCTCCATTAAATGATCAACGTGATGACCACCCATGCCTCCAAAACCAACGACAGCAACGTTACATTTTTGTGTCATAGTTTTCCGTCCTTTCTATTAAGCCCACCACATATCAGAAGGCTGCTCACGAATGATAACATCATCTAAGTTTTTCACCGCACGAGAAAATCCTTCGTCAATGGACATGATTGGATCTTCATGCTCAATGCTTACAACATAATCATAACCATACGTACGCAAGGCACTAATGATATCGGACCATTCTTGCATACTGTGACCACATCCAACAGAACGGAACGACCACGCTCGTGATTGCACCATGGAATATGGCTGCATGTCTGTTAACCCGTGCATGTTCACGTGATCTTGATCAATGTACGTATCTTTTGCATGGAAATGATGAATCGCATTTTCTTTCCCTAATATCTTAATCGCCGCAACAGGGTCAATCCCTTGCCACCATAGATGACTCGGATCCAAATTTGCTCCGATCGCATTCGATGTGCGTTTTCGAAGTTCCAACATCGTATGTGGCGTATGAACTAAAAATCCACCGTGAAGCTCAAGACCAATCTTTACGCCATGTTCTTCGGCAAGCTGACCAATTTCTTTCCAGTAAGGTACGAGTTTTTCTTCCCACTGCCATTTCAAGACGTCGGAATACTCACTTGGCCAAGGAGAAACAGGCCAGTTTGGATGTTTCGCTCCTTCATGATCCCCAGCTGTCCCAGAGAAACCATTTACAACCGGTACATTCATTAATGATGCCAATTTAATTGTTTTTCGCAAAATCTCATCTGACTCTTTCGCAAATGCTTTATCCGGTGTGATCGGATTTCCGTGACAGCTAAAAGCACTAATTGTGATTCCACGATCATCAAGTGCTTTCTGATATGCTTGGCGTGCCTCTTCACTTTCCAGCAGCTCATCTATATTACAATGAGACCCTCCTGGATATCCGCCTGTTCCTATTTCCACTGCATCTAGTCCAGCAGCTTTCGCTGTATCTAGCATTTCTTCAAACGACAAGTCTCCAAATAATACTGTAAATACGCCTAACTTCATATACCTTCACCCTTTCTTTTTTGGCTCTCTTATCGTACCTTTTTTATGTTATTTTATCATCGCTCACATCCTGCGGTTTTTCAACAGCAACACGAATACGTTAGCCTTTAACGGAGTCGAGTTAGTACAATTCTTTTAGAAATAAACTTTTAAAAATTTATTCGTCGATTCTCACGATCGTTTTAGTCTCATTAGATTTTAAAGCAGCCAATATAACGGCTAATGAATTCAGTCCTTCTCTTCCAGATATCGGCGAGGCTTCATTTCGGTCAATCGATCTGATAAAGCGGTGGATGACATCACTGCTCGTTTGACCACCACTATCATTCGATTGAATGCCACCAAGTTTATAATTTACTACTTCTCCTGATTGATACTGTACAATCATCGAATATTCTGGATCATCTTCCAATCGAATGATGCCTTTTTCAGCATAAATCACCGTTGAATTATCTTCATTAGGTACGTATGACCAGCTTGCGGCAAGTGTTCCGATGATGCCACTTTTTGTTTTCAAAACACAGACGGCATTATCATCCACATCACTATTTTCTTTTGCGCTCGTTTCTACAAAAGCGCCAACTTCAACAAATTCTTCTCCTAAAATATAGCGCATCAAATCTGTTTTGTGAACGCCTAAATCTCCTAATGTACCAATAAATGCCTGCTTTTTATCAAAGAACCAGCTATCTTTTCCATCTACACTCCAACCTTCTGGACCACCATGCCCAAAAGCTGTTCGGAAACTATAAATTTTTCCTAGTTCTCCTGAGGCAATTAGTTTCTTTGCTTTTTCATGTGATGGGACAAACCGTTGATTATGTCCGATCATTAATTGCTTTCCTGATTCTTCGGCAGCTTGAATCATTTCTTCTGCTTCTTGTTTAGACGTAGCCATCGGTTTTTCACAAAGAACGTGTTTCCCTGCTTGCAAACTTGCAATTGTCACTGGTGCATGCAACGCATTTGGAAGACATACGCTCACGGCATCAATCGTGTCATCTTTTAATAATTCGCGATAATCTGTATACGGTTTTGCATCATACTTCTCGGACATTTTTATTGCTCTTGATTCTACAATGTCACAAACGGCGGCAATTTCTACATTTTCTTCTGCTTCATATTCTGGTAAATGGCGAAACGATGAAATCGTTCCACATCCTATAACTGCTACTTTAAATGTTGTCATGTTATATCGTCATCCCCTTCAAATTAGATAATCTCTTTTAAATATTTCATACTCATTTCAACACTTTCTAGTGGTGTTCTTCTGGAAACATCTTGTTCAATAACGAACCATTCGATTGGTTGATTCGCTGACAGCTTTGTTAATCCTTCAATATTTACACCACCTGTGCCAAGTTCCGCGAAAAATTTCTCGTCATCTGTTGTCATATCTTTTAAGTGCACAAGGGGTGTTCGTCCGCTGTAACGCTTCACCCATTCGATTGGATCCTCACCAGATTTTTTTAGCCAGTAGACATCTAACTCTGTCATCACTTCTTCCGGATTTGTTTCATCAAAAATAGCCGTTAACGCTTGGCGACCATCTTTCGGTAAAACATCCAATTCAAAATCGTGGTTATGATAGCAAAGGGTGATCCCATGTTCACGACACGTTTGTCCTGCTCCTTTCAAAAAAGTAATAAGTGAAAAATAGGCTTCTTCCGTTCGCTCTTCTTCCATTAAATAAGGCACAACAAGATACTGACTCCCTAATATTTTTTGCTCTTCTATCGCTCCTAGTAAATTTTCTCTTAATACTTCCAACGGAACATGACTAGATGCTGCCTTCAAACCAAGTTCGTCGATGGTTTCTTTTACTTCCTGAACAGTGAGACCACCATACCCTGCAAACTCTACTCCGTCAAAACCTAATTCAGCAACGGCACGAAGCGTCCCTTTAGGATCTTTCGCCATTTCTTCTCTTAATGTAAACAATTGAACTGCAACTTGTGGTTTCTTCATGTAATCGCCATCCTTTTCACGCTTTCGAAAGCGTTATCATTTATTCTAATCATACCTTTGCTTGTCGCTATAAAAAATAGATTATATAATAAAAACATATACTATTTTGCTATCTTAGTCTTAGGAGGGGATGAAATGTCTCTTGAAGTAGGGTTTTGTGGTTATTCGCATCATAAAAAGGGTTATCAAGACCAAAGCCAAGCTGGGTTATCTAGTTACTTATTTCGGTTACAAATTGAAGGGACTGCAACGATCACTCACCATCACAAAACGTACGCAATCAAAAAAGGTGATCTTTTCCTCGGAAAACCTGGAGATCCATACAAAATATTCACTCCAGGTAACCAAGATAGCATCGATTACCATATTTTTTGCCAAGGGTCATGGATTGATGAATGGTGGGAGGAATCGGATCTCCCTGTAACTTCTAGCGTTCATCTTGACGAAAAACTTCTCGGTTTATGGCGCCATTTAACGATTGAAGAACGCCGACCGATTCAAGAAAAAAATCCCGACCTGGCTGGTTATATATTAAAAGCCCTTTGCTTAACAATCGAGCAATCGATTAATGATGTCTCCCACAAGGTTGACCGCCCCTTTATTGTGACGCAAATGATGCGATACATTGAAGAACACGCCACTACTGCTCTGAAAGTGGACGATGTAGCGGAACACGTTAACTTAAGCGTATCTCGTGCAGTTCATTTATTCAAAGAACACACAAAACAAACGATGATTCAATATGCATTAGACATTCGGTTAGCTACTGCTCTGAATCAAATGCAATACTCGTCGATGACGTTAGAACATATTGCCGAAAACTGTGGATTTGGTACATACGCTTACTTCCACCGCGTCTTCAAAAAACATTACGGCCAATCTCCTGGTCATTTTAGACGTCAACAATCATCGTGATGAATTGGCTGATCCGTTTATTATGTAGGGCTGAAATTTGTTTGTTTTGATTGGGGGTAGGGAAGGAATTGAGGTTCTAGATGGTTGTTGCTCTAGTGACCTTTCTTTTACCATAATGCTCGTTTAGGGGCACTAGTTGGTCGCTCTAGTGCCCTTTCTTTAATCAAATTGCTCGTTTAGGGGCACTAGTTGGTTCCTCTACTGCCCTAACTCAATCAAAAATGCTCACTTAGGGGCACTAACTGCTCAGCGAGCTACCAAACCATATAGAGATACCTATATTCCCAATACTAAACCAAATTAAAAGCGCCCGAATAATCGGGCGCCAACTAATTCATCTATTTAGTTTTCGATCGTAACGTCTTGCAGTTGATATAGACCGTTTGGATGCTTCCAGAAGCCTTGAACCTCATCACGCAACCCTACGAGGTACGTTGTGTGGTAAAGGTAAGACATCGGAGCTTCCTCAACTAAAATCTCCATTGCCTCTTTATAAAGTTGTTCACGCGTATCTGGATCTGCTTCTTCACGAGCTTGATCGAGTAGATCATCTAACTCGTCATTAGCCATGAATGAACGGTTACCAGGCGAACCTTGGTTATCAGAATGGAACAATGCATACATACCATAGTCAGCGTCAGCTGTTACAGTAACCCAACCTAGGATGAACATATCGTGCTCACCTTCCGCTGTGTTATCAAGGTATGCACCCCACTCAAGTACTTCGATCTCTACTTCTACGCCAATTTCAGCTAACTGCGCTTGAACAAGTTCAGCAACGTCCATACGCTCACGGCTGTCATTTGTCCAAATTGTTGTAGAGAATCCATCTTCATATCCAGCTTCAGCAAGTAACTCTTTTGCTTCTTCAGGATCGTAAGGAAGACCTTCTACTTCATCTGTAAAACCAAATACTTGTTCTCCAATTGGTCCAACTGCTGGAGTTGCTGTTCCTTCCATAACGCCTTCAATCAAATCGTCTTTATTAATTGCCATTGAAATAGCTTGACGTACCTTAACATCATCGAATGGCTCTTTCTCCATGTTGAAACCAATATAAGATAAACTTAAGCTTTCTTGTTCATAAACATCGATACCATCTGTGTTTTCAATTCTAGCTTTATCACTAGGACTTACTGGGAAAATAATGTGAGCAGCACCTGTTTCTAATTCACCAACTCGAGTTAGATCCTCAGGTACAACTTTGAAAGTAACAGAGTCAACTTTCACTTGCTCTCCCCAATAATCTTCGTTTTTCGTTAAGACAACTTCGTCTCCAGGGTTCCAGCTTTCAAACTTAAAGAAACCAGTTCCGATTGGGTTTTCATTAATGTAATCTCCTGGCTGTCCTCCATCTTCCATTGCCTCATAATCTGCATCAATAATTTCCCCACTCATAATTCCGCCACCAGAGTGTGCAATATGTGCTGGAAGTGGTGCGAAAGGAAATTCTGTTTGGAATTGAACAGTGTAGTCATCTACAACGATAACTTCTTCAATCATGTTGTATAAGAACGAACGCGGTGAAGCAACATCTTCGTCTAATACACGATCGAAGTTCGCTTTAACAACATCTGCATTGAATTCAGATCCATCATGGAATGTGACATCCTCACGTAGAGTAAATTCCCAAACGTTATCTTCGACTGCTTCCCAATCCGTTGCAAGTAGTGGTTCTAACTCAGTATCTTCATTTTGAGAAAGAAGTGTTTCATAAATGTTTGTTTGAATCGTACTAGAAGGAACATCATTTGATCCATGTGGGTCTAAGGCTTCAGCATCAGATAGTGTAGCAATGATTAAATCATTACCTTCCGTAAGCTCATCTGCTTCACCATTATCATTTCCACCATTGTCATTAGCGTCACTGTTATTTTCAGCAGCACTATTACTATTATTGTTGTCCACTGTTCCACCATCATTGTCTGGTTCACTTGCACACGCTGCAAATGTTAACAACATTGACATGGAAAGAAGTCCAACCTTTAAAGACTTACTTTTAAACATGTTTTGTCCCCCTTATTTGTAATTGTTTTGTAATAAAGTCCTACATTACTAAACTACAACAAACTAAAAAAAAACACAATACGAAATAGTCTTAAAATTAAAATTTTTCGAGTATAACGTTTTACAGCGTTAATGTGCAAAAGTTTAAAAAGCTTGAATTAAATTAAGAATCTTCCATTGATAGCGCTTTGACTAGAATATAAAGTTAAAGTATAATTTAAAAATATTATTGTATGAATATAGTATTTTGAAATCTATTAAAATACTTGTGAAAAATTTTAGGAATGATATAATTTCTTCGTATTAGCTTGTTTTTATAGAGGAAAATTTGGAATTAATTATTAGAATATTCTATTTAATGGAAATTATTTGTTTTCCACTATATTCTTATATCAAATTATTTATCAATCGAAAGTGAGGTTAAAAGTATGCCAGAAACAACAGTCAACGTGTCAACTCAAAACACGAAGCGCATTAATCCCCAGTTGGAAAATTTTAAAACCATGTGGAGGAAGCTTAAAACGAACAGAGTGGCGATGGCCGGTGGTATTCTTATTTTATTTTTTATTCTCGTATCTTTTATCGGTCCTTTGTTAACAAGCTTAGATCCAAATTCTCCAGATGTAAGTAGTCGTTTACAAAGCCCTTCATCTGAGCACTGGTTTGGTACTGACAATCACGGAAGAGATATTTTCACTAGAATTATCCATGGAATGTCGATTACTTTATATATCGGGTTCTCTTCTGTAGCAATTGGAATGGTTGTCGGAGTTTTTATCGGAATTATGGCTGGTTATTACGGAAAGAGAACAGATGCGATCTTAATGAGAATTATGGATGTTTTCCTTGCATTCCCGGGTATCTTGTTAGCTCTTGGAATTGTAGCGGTGTTAGGTGGAAGTATTAATAATGTTATCATCGCCATTGCAATTTTTTCTATCCCTGTTTTTGCCAGAATTGTACGAGGTTCTACATTATCAGTAAAAAAATTAGAATACATCGATGCTGTAAGAGCTTTAGGTGCTTCTGATGCTCGAATTATTTTTAGACATATTCTTCCTAATATTTTATCTCCAATTATTGTTCAGGCAACGTTAAGAGTTGCCACAGCAGTATTAACTGCCAGTGGCCTTTCATTCTTAGGTTTAGGGGCACAACCACCTACTCCAGAATGGGGTGCAATGCTAGCTGCAGGAAGAAACTATATGTGGGAATACCCTCATATCGCTTTGTTCCCAGGTCTAGCAATTGTTGCTGTCGTTCTAGCTTTCAACTTATTTGGTGATGGCGTACGTGATGCACTCGATCCTAAAATAAAATCGTAAGAGAGGTGAAGCCCATTGTTTGTTTATACAATTAGACGTTTAATCCAAACAATTCCAGTAATTATAGGTGTTACACTAGTAGTTTTCTTAATGATGCATCTGATACCAGGTGACCCGGCACAGATCATGGCCGGTGAGCGTGCCGATGAAGTTCAAGTAGAGCAAATGAGAGATCGACTGGGGTTAAATGACCCTTACTATGTTCAATACGCTAGTTTTATATCGAATGCAGTTCAAGGAGACCTTGGAAACTCCGTTCGAAGCGGTCGAGCGGTAAGCAGTGAAATTGGCGCACGTTTTTGGGTAACTGTTGAACTAGCTTTTTACAGTACTTTATTAAGTATTTTTATAGGGTTAATCGCTGGAATCGTTTCAGCAACTAGAAGAAATTCACTGTTGGATATGTTTATCATGATTTTTGCATTGTTTGGCTTATCGATGCCTAACTTCTGGTTGGGACTTATGCTCATTCAATATTTCGCTTTAAGGATTGATTGGCTTCCAGTTTCAGGATGGGGCTCTCCAGAACAACTGCTTCTTCCCGTGATAACATTAGGAACAGCAGGTGCAGCAATTATTGCTCGTATGACTCGTTCTAGCATGTTAGAAGTTATTCATCAAGATTACATCCGTACCGCCCGTGCCAAAGGGGTACCAGAACGTTATGTAATTTATAAACACGCATTGAGAAACGCACTAATCCCTGTTGTGACCGTTGTCGGCCTTCAATTTGGTGTATTACTTGGTGGTGCTGTATTAACAGAGACCGTATTTGCTATTAATGGGCTAGGAAGATTCGTTGTTGAAGCCATTCGTATGCGTGACTTCCCTATCGTTCAAGGTTCTGTTCTCGTGTTAGCAATGTTGTTCGTTTTTGTTAACTTCTTAGTAGATCTTTCCTACCGAGTGCTTAACAAACGAATTGAATTAGATTAAATGACACACGTCTAGAAAGGTGGGAAATAGATTGGAAAATCCTAAATCAATTATTAAGGTGGAGGAGTTACAAACATCTTTTTATACTCATAAAGGGGAAATCAAAGCTGTCGATGGCGTTAGCTTCGATGTCCCCAGCGGTAAAACATTAGGAATCGTTGGCGAATCGGGTTCAGGAAAAAGTATCACCTCCCTTTCGATCATGCGATTGCTTGAAGATCCAGGTAAGATCAAAGGCGGTAAAATTACGTTCAATGGCGAAGACTTATTAGCAAAATCAGAAAGTAATATGCGCACGATTCGTGGAAATCGAATTTCAATGATCTTCCAAGAGCCAATGACTTCTTTAAATCCTGTCTTTACGATTGGTGACCAAATTGCAGAATCGTATATGATTCATGAAGGTCTTTCAAAAAAGCAAGCATTAAGAAAAGCTTTAGGTATGTTGGAATTAGTAGGGATTCCTTCTCCTAAAGATCGATTAAAAGCATATCCACACGAGTTGTCTGGAGGTATGCGTCAGCGAGCTATGATTGCCATTGCTTTAGCATGTAATCCAGAGCTTCTTATTGCAGATGAACCAACAACAGCATTAGACGTGACGATTCAGGCGCAAATTTTAAGGTTGATTAATGGTTTACAAGAAGAGCTTGGTATGTCAATGATGTTAATTACCCACGATCTTGGAGTTGTAGCGGAAACATGTGATTACGTTGCAGTAATGTATGCAGGGAAGATTGTTGAATACGCTGATGTAGACACATTGTTTAAATCACCAAAGCACCCATATACAGTTGGCCTTCTTCAGTCATTGCCACGTCATGATATCGATCAAGATGAGCTAAACGTGATTAAAGGGATGGTTCCTAGACCAGATGATCTTCCAGAAGGTTGTCGTTTCGCACCACGCTGCCCTTTTGCAACAAGACTTTGCGAAGAAAAATTACCTTCTTTAGACGATATTGATGATAAAAATCAAGTCCGCTGCTGGATTTATAACGATCAGTGGGACGGCCCGGAGGTGAATGTGAAAGATGACTACAGAACTGCTCAGAGTGACTAATTTAAAACAATATTTCCCGATTAAAGGGGGCATTTTAGGCAGAAAAGTCAATGACGTAAAAGCTGTAGATGACATTAGCTTTTATGTAAATGCTGGTGAAACACTTAGTATTGTTGGAGAATCAGGTTGCGGTAAATCAACGACGGGACGTGCCATCCTTCGATTAGATGAACCAACTGCCGGAGAAGTATCATTTAACGGAAAAGACCTTCTTGCATTGAATAAAAGTGAAATGCGCAAAATGCGCAAGGATTTACAAATTATTTTCCAAGACCCTTATGCTTCCATCAATCCTCGTCAGACCGTAAGACAAGTATTGAATGAGGCGATGGAAATTCAAAATGTGCTTCCAAAAGACCAACGAGAAGATCGTATGATGGAGCTTATGGATACTGTTGGACTAGGTGCTCACCAATTAGACCGCTTTCCTCATGAATTTAGTGGTGGACAGCGACAGCGAATTGGAATTGCACGAGCATTATCTGTTGATCCTAAGCTTATCATTTGCGATGAATCTGTATCAGCATTGGACGTTTCTATTCAAGCGCAAGTATTGAATTTGCTGAAAAAGCTTCAGCGAGAACTTGATTTAACATATTTATTTATTGCCCATGATCTTGGTGTAGTTAGACACATTTCAGATCGAGTAATCGTCATGTACCTCGGGAAAATTGTTGAGGTTGCAGATAAAAAATCTTTATTTGATAATCCAAAACATCCTTATACTAAAACGTTGTTATCAGCGATTCCAGTTCCTGATCCAACGAAACAAAAAGAACAAATCATTCTTAAAGGGGATGTACCATCTCCTATCGATCCACCAACTGGATGCCGATTCCACACTCGTTGTCCATTTGCGACAGATAAGTGTAAAGATGAAGTACCTGAATTGCGTACGACATCAGACGGTATGGTTGCAGGTCACGAGGCAGCGTGCCATTATATCGAGGAAATTGAATCTGGTGAAATGAAAGCAAAAGACTAAAAGCAAGTAAAGGAACACCAGACTGTGGTCTGATGTTCCTTTTGTTTAAGAAAAACTCTCTTTGCTCGTCTCTTTCCTATTACATCCTCGTAGTTAAAAATCAGCAGGTTTCTCTTCAAAATAAAGAATTCGTGTTTTTGTAGCAAGCTCTTCTTCCACATGTTCAAATTCTACTTCGTTAGCTTCAATAGCAGCAACGGCTTCTTCAGGGGCAACATCGTCTTCGATAAAACCGTATCCTACAAGATTCGTTAATTCCGTAAAAATCAACACATCGTAGATTTTACCATGCCTTTCTACGTTCTCGACTAACCTGCTTTTTTCAGCTACGGGGATAATCGCTTCCGTAAATGACGTGATTTCTTCCGCATCGAGAAACAACTTCGTGACGCCTACTCCTGCAGCTAGAACATTTACTTTTATCGGTTTTTTCAAGGCTTGGTATACTATTTTCATCTGTAACTACACGACCTCCTTCTAAACGATATCAATCTGTTGCAAATTCTTTCGCTAACTTTCGTGCTCGATCTTTAGCTTCTTCCAACCGATGAAGCACATCATCAGGAAATGTACTCGTTCCTTCGATGAAAAGGTGATCATACTCTTTCAGCCCAATCAGTCCGAAAATAAGCCGTAAATAGCTGTCGCCATGCTCAAACTTTTGAAGTGGTCCTTCAGAATATACGCCACCACGAGACTGAATATGAACCATTCTTTTGTGCTGCATTAATCCTTCAATCCCTGTTTCCGAAAAACGAAATGTTTTGTCTGGAATAATAAGTTGATCGACATAAGCCTTTACTTGTGGCGGAAAACTCATGTTCCAAAGGGGAGTGACAATGACGATTCGTTCTGCGCGTAGAAATTGCTCCACATAAGGATTTGTTACCTCCTCCATATCACTTGGTTTCGCTTGTCCCTGCTGTTCCCACATAGCTAGTGCCTCTCGCTCTAGCGGAGGAATATTTTCTTTAAACAAGTCCAAATATTCAATGGAATCGTTAGGATTTTGCTCTTTATATGCCTTTAAAAAGGTTTCAGCTAATTGAAGACCATAAGATTGCTTCGTTTCTTTAGGATTAGCCGTCACAAATAATAATGTCATTTTTTCATCTGCCTTCCTCCGTTAATTGCGTAGCTGCTATATTCGATTCATCCCAGTAAATGTCTTCATCAATTTCGTGAGCTATCACTTGGTTTTTCCCTGATTTCTTTGCTAAGTATAACGCGTCATCAGCGTACTTGTGAAAAATTTCAAACGAAATATCACCTCTGGAAGAGAACGCCACACCAATACTCACATTCACGGTTATATTTTCCCCTGATTCTAATGTCATGGGGGTTCGCTCTACTTCTTGGCGAAAACGTTCTGCTAGCGCCATCGTATCACGAAGTGACTTCCCTTTTATAAAAATCGTGAATTCTTCGCCACCAATTCGGCCGAAAATTCCTTCGTTCACAAATGCCTCTCTCATTTTTTCAGAAAAATGAATAAGGACTTTATCTCCCACTTGATGACCAAATGTATCATTTATTTTTTTGAAAGAATCAATATCTAACAACAGAAAAGCACTAATCCCTTTATAATTAGCAGTTTGTTCATAAAAAACATCTAAAAAGTGCATTCGGTTATACAATCCAGTTAAATAATCAATTGTCGCCTTTCGGACAAGTTCATTTTCGTATTTCTTTTTATCTGTGATGTCAGTAAAAATTAATAGTAACCCATCTTCCCTTCCGGCCGACGTTTCAATTGGCAAAAACCTCACTTGAAAAGAAAATACCTGTCCTTGATCCTTTACTTGGAATTCTCCTTGTTTTTCTTCCTTTTGATAAAATTTTACTAACAAATCATCATAATTATTAAAAAATATCGGGACAAACGCTCCCATCATCATCGTATTGTTGTCTGTCTCTAAAAGTTTCAGAATACGCTCTCCAGCAGGGTTTATATCAGTAATGCGATCAAATCGATCAATGACTACAATCCCCTCACTCATTTGTTCAAAAATCCTATCCTTGGCTATAGGAAATACAGACAAAAATTCATAACGGAAAAACACAAAAAAGATGATAAATCCAGCTATCGTGAAACTGACTGCTAACCGACCAGGAAATGGAATTGGCAAAAACGGTAAAATTAATGGTGCAAGAACAGGTATAGAAGTTCCTACTAAAAACAGCAGGTGTCTTCCTCTTTGGTGATTTGAAAAGTTTTTCATATTGGTTAACAATAATAAAACAGCCATTAAAGCCAACAGTTGATAATATGCCATGAATATGACATTTAAAAACGTAGGTTGTGTTGATATTTCTGTAATCGAGCCATATTGTTGTATTCCTACATCTGTCCTCATCAAATGGTGGATTTGATCGGTAAAAACAAGGACAAGGTATACAAAGATGGGGATTGAAAACAGCTTGACCAATCGCACCGTTTGCACAATCTCTTTTCCTACATAATCTCTAGCTAAAGCAAACAAAAACAATGCCCCAAAAAAGATCGCAGGCTGTTGAAAGTTTCGAAGCCACAACATTACTTCAAAAGAAGAAGATAGAAGTTCTGCAGCAGTTAATAACATTAGCCAAAAGGCTAGAAACATGATAACAGTGAAATACCGTCTTCCTGAAGAACGAGGATATTTCATCGTTAGTATACCAATAAGCAAAGTCGCAAAAGCCATTATAATTAAATAATATGGATACGACATACTCCACTGCATAAGCTTCCCTCCTTTTTATCATTCTTTATACTCACTACTAATTATACACAAAAATCTGAATAATTTGGAAAAAGAGTGTTTTAGGTATATCTCGCTTTACATTTATTTTGCTTCCTTTCATCAACGATCCTCTCGCTCTTCCGGCACTATCACACTCGTTTACTTCCCTTCGCTCCGCCGGTACCTTCTGAAAGGAACTATCCTGCTCTCTTAGCGCCTTTCACAACACGCACAAACCGCGATTGTCACTATACTAACTATTCTACTAGTTTCCTTTCCTTGCATCCCTGTAACCAAAAACTCTTCTTCATCTAAACGCATATCAATGTTGATACACGTTTAAATAAAGAAGAGTCACATCCAATCTGTTATTCTACTTTTTCACCTTCGTAATCCGAAATGCCTCCCATAACAATCGTTATGTTATTAGCGTCATAACCTTGCTCAATCATAGATTCCCCTACTTGAATACTGCGATTTTGAGTGTTGCATAAGATGACAATTTCTTCATCTTTTGGTAATTGAGAAGCGTCATCCATCAGTTCACCCATTGGAATGTTTTCGAAACCTTCGATATGACTACTAGCAAATTCATCTTCTTCACGAACATCAATATAATTTACTGTTTCATCCATTCCGCTTCCTTCTACTTCTTCTTGCAATTCCGCTGCAGTCATTTCATTCATATCTCCTGTTGCTTCATTCGTATCCGAGCAACCAGCGACCGCCAAAACCATCATCGTTATCGATAATAAAAACAGCAAACTTTTCATTAATCTCATTCCCTTTATACCGTAAATTATTTCCATATAAATCATAACATTTATTTATAAAAAGTATAAGTGAATTTTTAAAAAGGAAGGTAAGTCGATCGACACTCCATCTTTCCACAACTCTCTCTCCTTAAAGCTATTTTAATATCTTCGACGCTTGCGCAAGACGTTGCAATGAAGTGAAAATTTCTACAGCTAAAAAGACGAGAGCAATCGCAACAAGATATTGTGGGAAAATAATCATTAGTGAGAACAAGATAAACCCCTCGGTACGTTCAGCTAGTCCCGGCTGGTAATAAAACGTTTTGATTCCCTTTTTCTCTGAAACAGCTCCAACAGTTAAAAAAACCGTCATGGCGTAAATGATCGATACACTCAGTAATAATAGGACCCACATTGAATCTGGGTAACGAAACGCTAGCCCTAAAATAACACTAATCTCTACAAGTCGATCAAAACTAACGTCTAACACCGTGCCAAAAGAAGACGTTTTTGTTTGCCTTGCCATTGTACCGTCCACCACATCTAGAAAGCCTGAAAACCACAGGACAGCTAAAGCTATGATTGGCTGATCAAAATATATAAACAGACCTGAGCTAACTCCTATAATAAACGCAATCATGGTGACCTGATTAGCCGTTAATCCCATTTTTAAAAACAAGTTTGCAGACTGTTTTATAAAGGGTTCTACTATATGGCGGGCTTTTGTATCCAACATGACTTCCACATCCTTTTTCGCCAAATAAGAGTGAGAGCACCCTCAACCTAAAAGGTATGAAGCTTTATTTAGCGAGACAATTTCTTACTTGATTTCCCTTCATCTACAGGGTGGTTTTTGTTATACGTTTGAAGACTAATTCTTTTATAACACAGTTCCACCTGTTCCCCGTCCAGAAATTCATGGTTTGATAAGACGACCACACGCTGTTCAAGAGCGTGAACATATACGTGATAGAAAGTATGACCATATTTCAAAATTTTATATTCAACCGTAGCATCAAAAGCCTCTGTATCTGCAGCTTTTAAACTGGTTTTAGGTCGAAGAGTCAAGTGATCTGGTGAAAGAAAGAACCCCTCCATCACTAAACCTTCAGAAAACATTTCTGCGACTTGAGGACTTTTTGGCTGTTGATAAACATCTTTTGGAGAACCAATTTGCTGAAAAATCCCTTCTTTCATAACAGCAATTCTATCCCCCATCATCATCGCTTCTTCTCGGTCATGAGTGACAAACAATGCCGTCACCCCTTCTTTTTTTAGAAAATCACGAACCCACGAACGAATCGATGATCGTAAAGAAGGATCGAGACTACTAAAAGGTTCATCTAATAGTAATAAATCAGGATTTAAAATTAGTGCCCTCGCTAAAGCAACTCTTTGTTGCTGACCGCCAGAAAGTTGATTTGGATAACGTCCTGACAAAGCAGCTAATTCTACTTTTTCTAGAATAGCCAGCCCTCTCTCTATTCTCTCTTGCTTTTTGCTCTTGTTTTTCCCGTATTTAAGTCCATACGTTACGTTCTCTAAAATCGTCAAATGTGGAAACAACAAAGGCTGTTGAAACATGAGAACGACAGGTCGTTCATCCGCTTTGCTATTTGTGATATTTACATCGTTTACATAAATACTACCTGAAGTACTAAATGACAAACCTGCAATACACCGCAAAAAGGTCGTTTTTCCACATCCAGAAGGTCCAACAAGGCTCATAATTTCTCCTTTTGTCATTTCCAAGTTTAAATCAGAAAAAACAGTTTGCCCTGCATATGATTTTGTAAGCTTCTCTACTTTTATCAGCATGGGTCATTTCCTCCTTACGGCCTTTTTATCACTCTTAAATAGACTCTTAAAGTAATCTCAAACAGAATTAAAAACATAATAGGGAGAAGTGCAAATAATACGGAAAAACTTGCAATGACTGCTTCATCAGCACTTGTAAAAAATGGATAATAAATCATCGGCAAGGTGGATACTGTCCCGCCTCCAATAATCGCCGTTAATACATACTGACTCAACGAGATCACAAACACAAGTACTGCAGTGCTTCGAATACTTGGCGTCATAAGTGGAACCATGACCGTCCAGAAAACTGTTTGGCTATTTGCCCCTAATACAGCGCCTTGCTCTTCCCATTCATTTTTCAATCGGTCAAACCCTGATTTTAATACTCTTATGGCATACGGGAGCGTCGGTAATAAATGAATAAATATGACTCCAAGTACTTGATCTGTTAATCCCAGTCTGATCATCGTTAAGTGAAGACCCATCGCTATCGCTAAAACTGGAATGAGTATCGGCAGCATGAGAAGCGATTCAATAATTGCCTTTCCTCTAAAGTGGAATCTACTCAATGCATAAGCAGCTGGGGTTGCGATAATAAAGTTCAACATCACCACTACTCCAGCAATTAATATCGTATTCCAGAGGGAGGAGAAGATTCTTGGATCTCCAAATACGACTCTCCAACCTCGCAAATCAAATTGTGTCGGCCGCCAATCTGGCCACGACCACCCAAAACTGACACTTTTTAAAAACATTAAGATAACTGGTGCCACAAAGATTAGCATAAACAAGCTAAGCATCGTTAGTCGCATCCATAGTTTTCGTTTTCTAGTCACGAGTCATCCCTCCTTGAGGCCCATTTGTATCTCCATCGCTGCGAAAACGTTAATATCAACGCAGCCGCGACAATGGCTAGAAGGGATAAGATGACCATCATGGCTTGAGCTAGCGGTCGATTTACCCATCCCGCTTGATAAAACCAATCATAGGCGAGAACAGGAATCATTTTTGGAAATGTCACGCCAAGAAGCGCTGGAACTTCAAACGCTCCAAGAACAAACACGAACAAAATTAGAAAAACTTCTAATGAAATCGGCCAGATCCAAGGTAGTTCTACTGTTTTAAAAACCGTCCATCGGTTGCCACCCAACGTCTTACTCACATCCTCATAACGAAGATCCATTTCTTGATATACAGGGAGAAGCATCAGGATAACGAAAGGAATTTCTTTCCAAACATATGTCAAAATAACCCCCAAATACATCGGATCATTTACAAACACAGGAAATTGACTCATCGTTTCTAACCAACCTATTTGAAAAACGACCGATGAAAACCAACCACTCGGTGCAAATAACAAAAAACAAATATAAGCTGCGACAAAATGAGGAATCAGCATGGGAAACCACGCAATAAATTTCCAATCATCTCTTTTAAATAGGCGAAACATTGCTCTTGTAAGAAAGAGTCCAATAATTAGTGCCATGGTTGTTGAAATAAAGGCAACCCATACACTTACACGTAGGGCACTCAAAAACGTATCGTTTCTCCATAACTCTAAATAAAAATGAAAAAAAGGCTGATTCCCTTCTGTAGCAAAACTATCACTCGCAGCCATAAAAAGCCCGTATCCTACAAAAATAAATGTAACAAGGAGTGCTGGAACTAAAAACAGGTATTTTCTGAACCTTGCACTATTGCTGAACAACTTCTCGTTCCCAGTTCTCTATAATCCAATCATGATACTTGGAATCCAATTCAGCAAGAATCTCCTCTTGTTCCACAACTGGTGGCCCAATGTATGCTTCCATCTCCTCTTGTTGCTCATCCGTTAAACGAGAAACGTCAAGTACCGTTCCCTCTCCCCACATACTTGGATCCAGTTTGTTAATTTGTGCATCAGCGGAGATCATGAAATTTATCGCTACCATTGCTCCAGCAGGTTCAGGGCTGTTAAAAGGAATACTTAAATAGTGCGTGTTACTGACGGAACCCGGCTCTAATACTACCGTTTCCGTCGAAGGTGGAAAAACGCCATCTTCGATTAAACTATCCGCCCGATGTTCATTAAAACCCATCGTAAAGGCTAGCTCTCCATTTGCATAAAGCTGGTCGAGCTGAGAAAGAGATTCCGGGTACGTTTGACCATCGCGCCATAATGAATCTTCAAATGCATTTAACCTATCCCAAATTTCTTGCCCATTTTCATCTAACCACTCTTCGTTAAATGTTTCTAAGGCTGCTGGGTCGTCCGCAACATCGTATAAAATATGACGAAGGAAACCATTGCCTGTAAAATCTGTCACGTTCGGATACGTAAATTGACCTGGGTTATCTATCGACCACTGAATCAGTTCATCTATCGTCGTAGGAGGTTCTTCAACCATATCGGCATTATATTGAAATGCAAATTGAACATTTCCCCAAGGTACTTGGTGACCTTCAATTTCTGTTCCCATATCCGTATGGACAAACGCCGGTTCATCACCAATGTATTCGTCCATATTAGGTAGCTTGAATGCAAAGTCTCCATAGAGTAGGTCGTTATTTTTCGCATTTCTAAAATTTTCTCCATTAATCCATAGAATATCTGCTGTTCCTGTCTCTTGGTCTGCTTGCTTTTCTGTCATAAGCTTAGACAAGAAATCGGGCGCATCCATTGGAATACGATTTAACGTGACATCATAGTCTTCCTCTAATGCAGGTGCAACATAGTCATCAATGTAACGATTGACACCATCATCGCCCCCCCACATATAAATGCTAACTTCTGTGCCTTCTGCTTGAGAAATAACTTCGTCCCAATCGGCATCCATTAAGTCCTCATGTTGCTCTTCTTCAGCGGATGAGTTACACCCATAAAGAAAAGCTGTCGCTAAACCAATCATTGGGATTATTTTTTTCATATGATTTCCACACTCCACCTAGTAATTTTTTTAACAATTCCTATCCAACTAAACGTTATGTTTTTTGTTTTAGTTCATCCATGTCAATTCCTTTTTTCTTCGCAAGATATTTAGGAATGAGAGAGACCAAAAATAAAATAATCCCAGCTCCTGCAAATTGAAACAAGAGGCGAAGAGAGATACCTTCACGAACAATTTGACCAGCCATATACGCATATATAAACGAACCTGGTGCCATCGTAATAAATGAAACGACTGTGTACTTAACGAATGGCAATTTTGTTAAGCCGTAAGCGTAGTTTTGAACGTTATAGGGAAATACTGGAACGAGTCTTGTTAGGATTAGAAAGCTAACACCATTTTTCTCGACACCTTCGTCCACACTATCAAAAAGCTTGTTTCCCCCAAACTTCTTCGTAATCATATCTCTCGCCAAATATTTAGCAACGAGGAACGCTGCGGCTGCTCCTAACGTCCCACCAGTCAGTGCGAGTATCGCTCCAATTACCGGTCCGAAAGTAATCCCTGCTACAATTGTAAGAATAGAAGCAGGAAGCATAAAAACGGCAACAGCAATGAACACAAGGATGAAAACCCCATATCCTAACAGACCAAAACTGTTAATAAATGCTTGCATCGCTTCTACATCTTGCAATCGATTGATAATTCCTGTTTGCCATGCGATAAAAAAAACAATAGCAATGATACTTATCAGCGAAATGAGTTTAATCGCCGCTTTATTTCTGTTACTCATCCTTGTTTCCTCCCTCATGTCCTTCCTTCTCTGTACCCTTTTCTTACGAGGTTGTATCTCTATACTAGAACATTGTAACCTCATTAGAAAAATTAAAAAGTAAGTTTACTTACACATCTTAATTTAAACGTATAGAAGGGGGAAAGTCTAAAGATAAATACCAGTTTTTTCTTATTAATAAAGTTCATTTTACCACGAATGTTATTTCTCTCAAATATCTGTTTACTACAAGCAAAAAGCGTCCGATAAGCTCGAACGCTTCGCTATTATTCAAGACTCATCTAACTTGATTATTGAGGTTAGTTAGGAGCTACTGAAAAAACCTGATCTCCGGAAGCGTTATTAAGATGATTTCTTTAGATCATCCATATCGATTCCTTTTCGCTTCGCAAGGTATTTTGGAATAAGCGAAACTAAGAAAAGAATAATTCCTGCCGCTGCAAACTGAAGCATTAAATTCATTGAAATTCCTTCACGAACGATTTGCCCCGCCATGAAAGCATAAATAAATGCTCCTGGTGCCATCGTGATGAGAGAAACTCCTGTATATTTTGCAAACCCTAAACTCGTTAACCCATATGCGTAGTTTTGAACGTTATAAGGAAATACTGGAACGAGTCTTGTTAGAATTAAAAAGCTAATGCCATTTTTTTCAACACCTTGATCGATTTTATCAAAAATAGGGTTTCCTTTGAACTTTTTCAAAATCATATCACGAGCCAAGTATTTAGCAACAAGAAACGCTGCCGCCGCACCTAGCGTCGCACCTATTAGAGAAAGAATGCCACCAATAACTGGTCCAAATGTGATCCCTGCTACAATCGTTAATACTGCTCCTGGTAACATAAAGACGGCAACAGCGATAAAAACTAAAATGAAAATGACGTACCCTAACATACCAAAGCTATTAATAAATTCCTGCATCGCCGCAACGTCTTGAAGTCTATCCATTAAGCCGGTTTGCCATGCAACTAATATAACAATGGCTATGGCAGCGACCAAACTAGCTAGTTTGATCGCTGATTTATTTTTTTCACTCATACTGTTTCACTCCTTTTGTGATTTTTAGAAATCACCGTTTTCTGTTCTATCGATCACGTCTTGGTTAGCATCTACATAAGCCTCATAAGACCACTCGATCCACGAACCGTCGTAATTTAAAGCATCTTCATAACCAAGAGCATGTGTTAATACAAGCCAAGTGTACGCAGATCGAACGCCTGACTGACAGTAAGAAATGACCGTTTCGTCGCCGTCTATCACATCGGCATAAATTTCTTCTAATTCATCAACAGACTTAATCGTTCCATCTTCTGCCGTTGCATCAGAATATTCAAGGAACATTGCCCCTTTAATTTTTCCCGGTCCTTCTGCTCCACTCAATGTGGTTGAACCGTCTTCTTCGTCTTGACCACGAGTATCAAGGACGAGGAAATCATTATTGTCTACCGCTGAAATAACTGTATCTAAAGAGGCATTAAATGCTTCTTCATTAAAGTCTGGAGCTTCGTAATCTGTTTCTGGTCGATCACCAAGTGCTAATGCATCTCCTGTCTCAAAACCGGCTCCAATCCATACGTTAATGCCACCATCTAACAATCGAACATCTTCATGCCCAAGCATTTTAAACTGCCAGAACAATCGTGCTGAATCGTGCTGATCGTTAGCTGCATAAGTGACAAGGGTTGTATCTTCTGTAACACCAAATGAACGTAACAATGCTTCTAATTCTTCTTTAGAATTTGCCATACCACCATATGGGTAAGCATCTGTTCCTGAGTAGTCAGGTCGCCATACTTCAAAAGAACCTGGAATAGCCCCGCCTCTTTCATCCATCGTGCCGATAACAACCACATCTTCCGCTTCGTCTTCCATTAATTCATTCAATGCTTCTGCCGTAATAAAAACATCTGGATTGGCATACTCATTAATTTTTTCCTGTTGCACGGATAAATCAACCTCCTGCGCATCAATACCTGTTAAAGAAAAATAAACAAAGATTCCAATAATCGCAACAGCTAATGCACTAAAGCCACTAATTTTCATTTTTTTACTCATGATCTTTCCTCCTCATATTTATGCTCATTTATTCACATGAGATAACGAAGTGACTTCTTATTATAAAGCCACATTGTTCTCTCAGTTGAAACGGTTCATTACGCTTTCACTACTTTTTTGACAATTTGTTTTGATTTGTAACGGTTAATCCAAGATTTTGCAGGGCTTGATAATACATCCTCTGGCGCCGATTCATCCAAATACACAACCGGTCCCCACAATAAATCTAGAATATGAAACGACTTTTTTCCTGCTTTCATTAATGAAGAGCGACATGCTGCGCAGTAAACAACGACATAATCACTATCAAAGTCATTTCCTCGACGATTCATTACTCGCATAGCGAGATCTGGATTGGCAGGAACAATCATGCCCCCGAATCCACAGCAACGAGCGTTTTCACGAGAAAATTCACTTTCCTCTACTTTGTAACCTAATTCTGAGAGGATCCAACGAATGCCATCTTGAATCTCTTTTTCATATCTAGTGGAACAAGAATCGTGAATGGCAAACACGACATCACTGTCTGCAGCTTTTCCCCGAACTTCCTCCGGTAGACCAATTTTCGGAAGTAGTGTCCATAGAGACTCAACAGCTGTATGATCACTCGTTTCTTTAATCGTTTTATAACAGTTTTGACATGCAACAATCATCGTTTCAATGCCAACATCATCTATATCTTTTTGTAATCCGGCAAATCTTTCTTTGAATTTCTCTTCTTGTCCGAGCGCTTTTGTTCCTTTTCCGCAGCATTTCTGAACGCCACCTAAATCAGGATAAACTTGTTTCAAATATTCCATTGTCTGCTTTACGCCTTCAGGTGTGTAAGAGGGAAGGGAACATCCCGGCATAAAACCCATGTTTTGTGTCATATCATTTCACTCCTTTCACTTTTGTACAGAAGACTTTTGAGAACCCAAGCTTCTGATGAATTTCAATGGCTTTATGCCCTTCCATCGGTGATTTTCCGTCATTGTGTAAAATGAAATCTTTTCTCATACCCATGAACGTTTCCCCGATACCGTAATCGTTTGGACAGACATGCGTACATCCACCACACATGTTACAAGAATAAGGAATAACCGGATCAATCTCACCTTTCTCTAGGAATTCACTGAAAATATCTTGCGGACATTCACCAAAATCATTCAGCATGATACATTCAGTCATACAGAGTTTGCATTCACATTGAATACATCGTGATGCTTCTTTTTTTGCTTGCTCATCGGTATAACCGAGATCATACGGTTTAAAATCCCATTTTCTTTCCTTCGCTGGTCGATGATTTCCTGACGTTCTAGGAAGGTTTTCTGTTCCTTTTGGAAGCGGAACATCGAGTCTCGTTTCAAAACTATATTCGAACTTGAACTGACGTCCTTCCGTTAGATCAATTTCTTTTAAGAATCGATCCGCGGATGCTGCAGCTTTTCGACCAAGCGCCATCGCTTGAACAACGATTGCTCCTCCACTAGCATCTCCGGCAACAAAAACATCCGGAAGATTCGTTGCTAGTGTTTCAGAATCTGTGACGTATCGACCGCCACCTTTTTGCTCTAGAAGACCATTAGATACATCTTGTACTTGCTGTCCTGTAGCAAAGACAATACTATCTACTTCTATTTCTTTCATTTCATTACTAAATGTTGGTGCAAACCTTCCATTTTCATCAAAAACGGAGATGACTTTCTTCAAACGCATACCTGTTACTTTTCCTCCGTCATCTTTGAGAATTTCATCTGTTCCCCAGCCGTTAATGAATTGAACATCTTCTTCTTGGGATTCATCAATTTCAGCTTGACTGGCTGGAAGACTCTCTAATTCTTCTAAACTAATAAGGAATACTTCATCTGCACCAATTCTCCAAGAGGATCTAGCACAGTCCATTGCAACGTCTCCGCCGCCGATTACAGCAATTCTTTTTCCGACTTTCGGAAATTTATGAGTTAAGCTAATTTCTTTTAAATAATCTACTGCATTAAAAACTCCGTTTGCGTCTTTTCCTGGAACAGGAGGAATGCTTCCGACGTGAGCACCATTTGCTACGATCACCGAGTCATAGTCTTCACGAAGCTGTTCGAATGTCATATCTTTACCAATCTCAACACCCATTTGAAAATTCACGCCTAGATCTTCTAAATAACTATATTCAAAATCAATCACTTCTCGTGGAAGTCGATATTCAGGAATTCCTACACGCATCATCCCGCCAACAACTGTTAACTTGTCATAAATGACGACTTCATGTCCCGCTTTTCGTAAGTCAATCGCTGCTTGGGCTCCAGCTGGACCTGCTCCAATGATGGCAACTTTCTTTCCAGTTGGAGTGCCAACAGCATCATCCCAAAGCTCTTTTCGATCGGCTTTTTCTGCTGCAAATCGTTTCAAGCCGGCCACTGAAATCGCTTGACCGAATTCGGTATTCCTTCGACAATCCACCTCACAAGGATGGGCACATATTCTTCCGAGAGTATTCGGAAGGAACAATTTTTCTCGAATTGTTTTCAAAGCAGCTTCATAATCGCCTTTACCAATTTGTGCCACGTATTTTTTTACATCGGTGTGCATCGGACAAGCCGCTACACAGAAAGCCTCTTCATGCCCCATGCAACCATCTGTAATAGTTGATGCCTGTTCTAATACCTTTTCTCTAAATTCCATCACGCTCACCTCTCCATCTCATTGTAAAAATCGTCCAACGTGAATATTTTCACATAATTTTTGATTAAAAAAACACGGTTCATTCGTGCACTTTTTCGAGACGATTTTTCTTTTACATTGTTTATTATCCATTTAGGAGGATTTCTTTCATTTGTTGAACAAACTAAAAATCACATAGCTCAAAATCATATCTTTACATTTTACATCGATATTTTCACTCCTGAAATGACTTGTTTGAATACCAATACCTCTATACCTAACTTATCAAATTTTTGAACGATTGACGAAATAAAAATCGAATACTCTGTGACAGAGATGTAGACAATTTTCAACACAGTCCATACCAATTTGTTTAGTCGGTTAAAGGTTTTTAGAAATACATTTATATATGAAGATATATGTCTAACAAAGGTGGACAGGTTTTATTATTCGTTATAAAGTCAGTTTATAAGAGAAAGCTAATACATTAAAAATAATTTGTGAAGTAATTTACGACGACTCACATTCATTAAAAAAGTTTATGAAAATATTTTACGACGGCTCACTTGGAGGGAATGTATGGAACTATTTATCATTATGCTTGAGCGATTAGGGATTATCGTCATGGTTGCATTTGTTATGACTAGAATTCCCTTCTTTCGTCGACTTATCGATGACCGCGACGTGACGTTATCTCAACGAATTAGTGTTACGCTTTTATTTGGTTTCTTTGGGATTATTGGCACATACACCGGAGTTGTTGTATCTACAGGAGAAGCAAGCTATATGATGTGGCTTTCTGATTTGGCTCAAGACGAGGCAATTGCAAATTCTCGTGTGATCGGCATCGTCGTTGCCGGTTTACTTGGAGGATGGAAAGTTGGTCTCGGCGCTGGGATCATCGCCGGTGGCCACCGTTTCTTACTCGGTGGTTTCACAGGCGTTGCTTGTGGATTATCCGCAATTATTGCTGGGCTTATCGCCGGTATTGCCCATCGCTATGTGAAAAAGGGCGCCAACATTTCTTTACCTTTAACCTTTTTCATCGGAGCATTGAGTGAAACAATTCAAATGGGTATCATTCTTCTCGTTGCAAAGCCATATGATCAAGCACTAGCCTTAGTGGAACTTATAGGGTTCCCGATGATCATTGCTAACGGAGTCGGGGCCGCGGTTTTTGTGCTTATTATTCGCAGCGTTATCAAAGAAGAAGAAAAAATGGCGGCCGTGCAGTCAGGACGAGCATTAAGCATTGCTGAACATACGATTACTTATATGAGACAAGGATTAACTCAAAATTCTGCCAATCAAACCTGTAACATACTTTTGAGAGAAGTTAACGCGTCCGCTGTTTCCATGACCGACCGAGAGTCTATTTTATGCTACCTAGGCAAAGGGTCTGAGATTTATTTAGAAGGTCATCAAATTAAAACCGAGGCAACAAAACAAGTTCTTGAAACAGGAGAAACGTTCATAGGCATGCAAAAAGAAATTCGCGATCATGATGACCTACCTAGAGAAATCAAAGCAGCAATGATCGTACCATTGAAGCAAAAAGATGACATTGTCGGAACTCTGAAATTTTACTTTCGATCAGAAAAAGAAATCACTGTTTTAGAGAAAGAATTGGTTCAAGGTTTAGCGAGACTTTTAAGCACTCAGCTCGAACTAGCAAAAGTGGAAGATTTAAAAAAGATTGCTCGGGAAACAGAAATCAAAGCGTTGCAAGCTCAAGTTAGTCCACACTTCTTATTTAATACGATCAACATTATTGTCTCGATGATTCGAACAGACCCTGAACGAGCAAGAAAACTACTTCTTTCTCTCTCCAACTTCTTTCGGCAAAATTTAGCAGGAACAAATAAAGCTTGGTCATCTTTAGGGGATGAAGTAAAACAAATCAAATCATATTTAGAAATTCAAGAAGCACGTTTTGCAGGAGAATTAGAAGTAGAATGGGACGTTGATGAAGTCCTTTTACATTTGCAAGTTCCGACTCTTACGATGCAGCCGCTCGTGGAAAATGCCATCAAACATGGAAGAACCTCTAGCAACGAACCGCTGCAAGTAAAAATAACTATTATGAAAGCAAATACTCTATGTTATGTCTCCATTGAAGATAACGGGAAGGGCATCTCTACCGAAAAATTATCTACATTAACGAAACAACCAATCGAGTCAGACAAAGGTGCTGGAATTGGTCTTTACAATGTCCACCGCCGTCTATCGGATATGATTTCTCCAGATTCTGGTTTAACGATTGTTAGTGAACCTTCTAAAGGAACAATCGTCTCTTTTTCATTAAAACATCATGATATAGAGGATTCCTAACGTTTTATAAGGAAATAAATGGAATAAATCGAGATAACTTACGTGATACAAAAAACTCAGAGGGGAGCGTAGTTTCATGGTAAAAAAACAAGTCCGCACTTTATTAATAGACGATGAACCTTTTAGTAGAGACGAATTACGACATTTACTGTCTGCATACCCTGACTTTAACATCATTGGCGAAGCTCGGTCTGCAGAAGAAGGGTTGGAGAAAATTATTGAATTAGAACCAGACGCGCTTTTTTTAGATATAGAAATGGGAGAAAGAAATGGTATCGAACTCGCTTCTACGATTCAAAAGCTTAAAAAAGTCCCGCTTATCGTGTTCGCTACAGCCTATCCTGATTTTGCTGTGAAAGCTTTTCGCGTTCAAGCTTTAGATTATGTACTAAAACCATTTGATGAAGATCAAATCTTTGAAGCTGTTAAACGTATTCGAAAAGCATTTCCAGATGAAAGCGAGCAAAAGTCAAAACTTCATTTCTCTACTGAGGATACTTTGAAGCTAGCTGTTCAGCAAGATGAGACGATCCACTACATCTCACCAAAAGAAATAGATTATATTTTTCGCGAAGGAAACGTCACAAAAGTCATTAGCCAAGGAGTGGAGTACATCACACGTTATCCTTTAAAAGAAATAGAAGAGAAATTAGTTGATCATTCTTTCTTCCGAACACATAAAGGGTATATTGTAAATTTAAATCACGTGGAAGAGATTACCCCATGGTTTCACGGAGCGTATCAATTGAAACTTACAAATGTGGAGCAACATATCCCTGTTAGTCGAAATTATGTAAAGCATTTACGTCAGCGGTTGGAACTTTAGTATGATGTCATTGCATCTTAACCGATGCTTTTAGCATGTTAAGTTCTATTATCAACATCATAATAAGAGAAACACCTACCCAACCACCTTTCAAGCTATAATAAATTCAACATTGAGAGCGTTATCATCCATTGAAAGGTGAGGGTATTATGATTACATTTTTAATTTCCATTGTTATTTTAGTCGTCGGTTATTTTACGTACGGAAAATTTGTAGAGAAAGTGTTTGGTGTGAAAGATGAGCGAGTCACTCCGGCCATGAGTCAAGGCGACGGTGTCGATTATGTTCCGATGGGCACAAAACGAAATTCATTAATTCAGCTATTAAATATTGCTGGTGTCGGACCGATTTTTGGTCCAATTATGGGCGCGCTATATGGACCAGTTGCCTTTCTTTGGATCGTTCTTGGGGCAATTTTTGCCGGGGCTGTTCACGACTATTTAACCGGAATGATTTCTATTCGAAATCGTGGTGCGCATTTACCTGAACTTGCAGGAAAGTTTCTAGGAAAAGTGATGAAACACGTCGTCAATGGTTTTGCCGTTCTTTTACTCCTTTTAGTAGGTACGGTTTTTGTTACAGCTCCAGCCGCGCTCATTTATAACATGGTCCCTGGTTGGGTCACATTAAGCATGATTATTGGATTAATCTTCTTATACTACGTCATTGCAACGATGCTTCCGATCGATAAAATCATCGGACGAGTTTACCCAATTTTTGGCGGATTGCTTCTCATTAGTGCATTAGGTATTGGCGGTAGCATGGTTATCACTGGTGCACCGATCCCTGAAATGACATTAACGAACATGCATCCAGACGGATTGATGATCTTTCCGCTGTTGTTCTTAACGATTTCTTGTGGTGCACTTTCTGGGTTCCATGCAACGCAATCTCCGATCATTTCTCGCACAACACAACGAGAAAAAGACGGACGAAAGATCTTTTACGGCATGATGATAACAGAAGCAGTTATTGCTATGATCTGGGCTGCTGCCGCAATGAGCTTATTTTATGGGACAGATTTAAGTGCATTGATCAGTGAAGGTGGACCTGCTGCTGTTGTTAGTGACGTTTCGCTGATGATGCTCGGTGGTATTGGTGGAACATTGGCTATTCTCGGTGTTATTATTCTTCCAATCACGTCAGGTGACACAGCTTTCAGAAGTGCACGAATGATCATTGCTGACTATTTTAAAATTAAGCAAATGAAAGTTCGCAACCGATTGATGATTGCTATTCCATTATTCGTCATTTCCGTTGCATTAACACAAATGGACTTCACTATCCTTTGGCGTTATTTCTCTTGGGCCAACCAGTCCACTGCGATGATCGCCCTCTGGGTTGGTGCGATGTATTTAGGATTACAAAAGAAGAATCATTGGATTTCAAGTATTCCTGCTGCATTTATGACAATGGTAACGTTTACTTACATCCTTAACGCACAAATTGGTTTTGGATTATCCATGCCTATCTCTTATGCTGGTGCAGCTGTAGGAACCGTTATTGTCATTATCCTTTTTGCAAAAAAATTGAAACACGAATTGGAAACAAAACAAATTGAAGTCGATGCAAATGTTGATAAAGTAGCATAATGTTAACTCTTATATAAAGCCCCTAGCCTTCGAAGGCTGGGGGCTTTGCGTTTAATCCGTATCCATTACAAAATACAAGTGGTGATGGAGGTGGCATCCTGGGTTAAAAGAGGCCTTGCAAGAAGGGCATTGGTCATTTGCCTGCATATATTCTTCGATCGTTAATTCTGTTCCACACGATCCACATAAGACAACTTGTTGTTGCCGTTCATGTTTTCCCCATCGCTCAACTTGGTGGTCAACCGCTTCGTTGTGGCAATGAATGCATGGATAATACGTATTGCAGCACTTGAATTTAATTGCGATACGATCACTCTCTCCATGATAATGCTCACAACGCGTTTCTCCGTCAATGACTTTTCCTTTTACATTTATTTGATGAATGAGCATGTTTTTGCCCCTCCTTATTAATACTTTGCCACTTCTAGTAATCACCCTGATTTCTTGATTATTAATGAATGGATGGTATACTGTTAAAAATCTACTTATTTATCCTTCAGGAGGCTCAACGACTATGTTAGAAAAACTATGTAAAGATTCAAAAGTGATAAAAACGGGACGAGTTTTCCCTCAAGATACAAATAATCATAACACGCTTTTTGGCGGAAAGTTAATGAGAGATATTGATGATGTTGCTTCGATTTCAGCCGCACGACATTGTCGAACTGAATGTGTCACTGCTTCCACAGACTCTGTCGATTTTCTTCACCCGATACGTCAAACAGACTCCGTTTGCTTAGAATCCCATGTGACATGGACAGGAACGAGTTCCATGGAAGTATTCGTAAAAGTGATAGCGGAAGATCTACTTACTGCTGATCGACGAGTAGCAGCAACTAGTTTCTTAACATTTGTTGCACTTGATGAAACAGGACGACCGACCAACGTTCCAAAAGCAATTCCAGAGTCCGAAGAAGAAGTTTATTTACACGATACTGCTCCGGAGCGATTTAAAGTGAGAAAAGAAGGCCGCAAGCAAAGTAAAAAGCTGGCAAAAATTCTTTCTGATTTAAAACCTTGGGAAAACTGCTAACAACCTTCTAGATACCTAGAAAAGCCGTGCGACTTTCTCTGTGCCGCACGGCTTTTCATGTATGATTTATATTGTTTCATTCTATTTGTTAATCTCCGCCTTCATTTCCTCCATTGTTGCCATCTCCATCTAAGTTTCCGTCGATTTCGACGTTAATGGTATTATCGTCACCACCGCCGCCATCTCCATCGCCACCTGGGAACATTGGCATGAGGTAATTCACGATAAAGAACAATATGATAAGCGTTATGACTGTAATAAATGCGTATTTAATAAAGGTTGAACCAACTTTGCCCGGTTCTTCTTTTCTTTCTACTTTTTCTTCTCGTTTGTAATCGTCACTCATATGCGAAAGCTCCTTTATTTGTGTCTTTAATTTCAACTACTATTTCATAAGTTTTCATTTATACATCTTGATGATCAAGTTACTGCCCAGGAATTAATGGTATAAGGTAGTTTGCGATAAAATATAAAATGATTAGCGTGATAATTGTAATGAAGCCGTATTTAATGAGAGTGGCTCCTACTCTACCTGGTTCTTCTCTTTTTTCTACTTTTTCTTCTCGTTTAAAATCGTCACTCATATACGTAAAGCTCCTTTATTTGTGTCTTAGTGGAATTGATTCCCGGACATAAATATTTCAAACATATAGGTAGTAGAAAACCGATGTAAAAGTATGTAAGCGCTATTTTGAGGTTTTGTTCGTTTGTGAGTTAGGTAGGTAGATTGTTTGTTTTAGTGGGGTGGAGTGGGGTTAGTTACCTTTCTTTTCATAAATTGCTTGTTTAGGGGCACTAAGCGCCGCCTTTACTGACCCTTCTTCCCCAAAATCAACTCGCATGGTGCACTAGTCAGGCCCTCTAGTGACCATAACCCCCCAAAAAAAGCTCATTTAAGGTCACTAACTCAGTGCTTGCTCCATAGCTCCACAGTTTCATCCGTTCTCCCACAAAAAAACTCGTTTAAAGGAACGAAATCGAAGAAAAAAAGGACAACCCTTGTCTTTTTTTGGCATAAAAAGAACTCTCTTCAAATATATTCATCTTATACGATGAAATTGAAGGGGGAATCTGCATTTCCATGAACGCATTAAAGGATCATTCATTTACGATATCTTTGTTTGGATCATCCATTCTATTAGAACCAACTAGTAAACGTTTGAAAGTGTATAAACTCCCGGCAAGTGAGCAAATGGAGCCGTTTATCCGCTCTCTGAAACAATTAGGTAAACAACATCAATGTGATAAACTCATTTTTTATGTGAAGCTTTCCGAACAACCTATGATTCATCCTTATTCAACGAGATATGAAGGGATGATTGAGTCTTTTTTTGACGGAGAAGATGCTCATATTTACGCTATATTTCTAGATCCACAAAGAGGGCAAACTCATCTGTCTGAGCAAGAAAAAAATGTGTTTCGGCTCGTCCATCGAAAACGAGGAGAAGGTCCAACACATCGATTCCAACTACCAGCTGGCTTTCATATGAGGTGGGGAAACAAACGTGACGCGCAGCAAATGGCAACCTTATATAAAACAGTATTTAAGTCGTACCCAACACCTATGAATGACCCTGAGTTTATTAAACAGATGATGGACGATGACGTTTATTTTCTAATCGTTCAACATAACCGCGACATCGTTAGTGCTTGTTCAGCTGAACTATTGAAAAAGTTTCGTGCTGCAGAGCTTTCGGATTGTGCCACATACAGAGAACATCGCAGTAAACAACTCCTGTCTTATCAAGTTGCTCATCTTTTTCCGAAGCTTAAAAAGGTTGGTGTACGCACATTATTCTCCTATTCCAGATCGAAGTCAGCTGGGATGAATTTAGTTAACGCTAAACACGGTTTTCATTTTGGCGGTCGAATGATTAAAAACAGCAATATTTCTGGAAGTATCGAAAATATGAATATCTGGTATAAAACCCTATGAGTGGTTGAGAATCTTAGGGGACGATTAATTACCTATCGTTCCCTTTTTTTTGGGTGAAAAAATACGTATATTTTTCCAAATATTATTCTTATTATCATCGAATAATTTTACTCTTTTTAGAAAATCATGATAGGTGTGAGTTCGTGCATTCAATATTGATTTGTAAAGAGAAGGGGAGGACAAGCATGCCGTTAAATGACCGAGTAAAAGACCTATCATTTAAAGCAAATGACCGACAAGACCGACAAGTTTTACAACGAAGGAAAACAGGACCTAAACGGTTAAATCATAAGAAAAGAGATGAACAGAAGAAAATTGCGCTTATCGGTTGGAGCATTCCTTCGATTGAGGCGCTAGATTATATTCAGCGGCCATATATCGTCGTGAGTCTTCCAGAGTTTGAAAGTTATGCAACGGAGCATCAAATTCCGTTTACGAAATGGAACTTCGACCGAAACCTTAGCTATGACGATATTTACGACCAATCGAAAGAGTTACACGATATTTTAACGGAACAAGATGTGGATCATGCCATTCCTATTTTTGAAGAAACGGTTGAGTGGGCTGGGGCATTGAATTCCCATTTTCGTAAAGACCCTGAGCTTTATGATCACTCGATCCTATTTAGGGACAAGGCGATGATGAAACGAAGAGCTCATATGGGTGGTCTGAAAGTGGGTGTTTTTGAAGAAGGGGAATCAAAAGAGGACGTTCGACGATTCTTTAAACGGATCAATCACTCGTTACTACGCCATCGCGACGAAGATCCTGAGCCTATTCATGTGAAGGCGTTAAATAAAGCAGGAGCTGCCGGTCACCGGATTATCCGATCAGAAAAAGATATTGATCATAAATTGTCAGATGGGAATTTCCCTTGTCTCATGGAAAGTCACTTAGAAGGGGTGGAAATTTCTTGTGAAGCCTTCATTCAAGGTGGGAAAGTAAGGTTCTTGAATATTACGGAGTACGTTGTATTCGGCTACTCGATGATGGTACCTCCTTCCCCTGAAATTGAGGCACTCCGTCCTGAAGTTCGTGACGAAGTGCAAAAGGTAGTAGACGTGTTCGACATTGACCACGGCATCATACATCCCGAATTTTTCATTTCCAACGATGGCACTCTTTATTTTGGCGAAGTGGCTTACCGTATTCCAGGAGGTCATATTTTCGATTTAATGAAAAAAACGTATGGATTTAACCCTTATGAAGCACATATTCTTTGCTCGGATCCAAACACGACCGAAGAGGAGCTAGAAGGCGTATTTCCTGATGAGAAAAACCATAACGGTCACGCTGGTAGCTTTCTCGTGTATCCAAAATCGGAATATATTTCAGGAATCAATATTCCTCCTGAGTTAGAGGATCACCCTAGTTTTGAGAAACATACTTTATTTAGGCCTGGTGTGAGTAAAGTTCAAGATCAAGAAGGCTATGGGAATCACCTAGGAACGGTGTTTTTCTATCATGAGGATAGTGAACATGTAAAGCAACCATTAACTGATTATGTGGATCATAATTTCTTTATGTAATTCGCTCATCTAGAAACCGACGGAAGGGAGACATTAATATGACGTTAGACGTAAACACTTCAAACACGGAAGCTTTCAAAAAAGCCTTTCATACGATGGAAGAAGCGTTCCCTTACGCAAAAAAAATGTATCAATCTGATGCATTACAGGCTGCTGCAAAAGTCATGGAAGACGTAGATGGAATGAAATTTCTGTATCAGTATGCTGATCGATTCGATGCAGCGGGCTTGTTCGAAGGGGGACCTTGGGCGGAACCATCAAAGCTTGAACCTCGTCTCGTATCAGGTTCTTTAATGGCTAGCGGAATGACAAGCATTGTGGAAATTTTAAGTGAACTTCGCATGGTTTCCATAGCGAAAGGGAATCACGAACATGAAACGGTAACGAAAGAAAAGGCAAAAGATTTCTTAGATTCTGTAATGGCGTTAAATATCGATATTTTATTTCCTGAGGAAACAGAAGCAGCTAGAATCGAAGGAAAAGGGAAAGAAAAAAATCGTGCAGAAAAGCTCTTTCATTTTTTAGCAGAGGAACTGTCCCTCACCTCTATTGCTACCACCCTCATTAAAGAGATCGATGGTCTTGTTGCCCAGCGACCGATCATGGTCAAACGGACCGTCTCGATGATTAAAGATGCCGAACAACTTCTCAACAATCCGATTAACGCTCAAGACAAAAAAGCGATTAAAAAATATGTTCAAGCCCTTTCTGGATCTGCAAAATTGTGTAAAGAGGTTAAGGAACCATGCGATTACAGAAAACGTTTAAAAGACGCGACCGATAAAGAGTTGAAAGAAGAAGCAAAAGCCTTTGCAAAATCGATGCATGAAACAGGGCTTGTATCTGATCATCATGTCGTTCTCGTCCGTTACTTTAACCGGGAGAAAAAAGATCTACTACCTATTGCTCTCGGGTTAAGTAAAAAAGGAATCGCCCACCTTGATGAGCATTTTGATACAGTAAGTGGATTAATAAAGGTAGCGATTCATCCGCCGATGCGGCAGTCGTTATACGGTTTAGCACTCTTGTTAGAACGCGGTGTTTTATCATCTAATCCTGTTATTCCAGGACTACGCCGATTAATTGAGCTTGATTTACAACCAGATATTCGAAAATTATTGTTAAACTCTATCAATCCTAATGAAGGTATCACCGCCAATGATATTCTCGTTGCCGGCGTTATCAGTGTGTTAGGACAACCACTTGGGATTGGTCAAGGTATGAACCCAACGTGTCAGACAGCCCGAGGCATCAGCCTTTGGTCTTTGCATGCTCCCGGTCACTTATTAGAGTTAATCCCTCGTGCCGCTCGAGATGGAGATGTGGATGTCATGTTTGAAGGGCAGATGATTCATTCCAAAAACCTACGGGAAGGGTTAGTGGATGATTTACATGAAGAATTAGATCCCGTTTCGTTAGTACTCGTTCCTCACATGGACCGCATATACGGTGAACTTGTTCGTCGAGCTGGCTTCCGCGGTGATGATGTTCATAAATGGGTAAATCCAGCCTTCTATGGAAACTGGGTGAACAATGGATTCAGCTCTGCTCTTGATCCTATAACAGGATCTGTCACTGACTTTTCAGGATTTGTAAGACTGTTTTACTCGACGCACCATCCTGAACTTAATGAAGGTCATGAGTTGATCTATCCAAACCCAGTTGGTATCTTCATTACTAACTCGTTTGGCCACTTGCTTGGGTTGCACGCTGTCTCTATTCAGCGAGTTGCTAAAGACCCAGATGGGGAGTATCGAATTTACATGTATAACCCGAACAACGATAGCTCACAAATATGGGGGCAAGGAATTGAACCGAGCGTTTCTGGACATGGTGAAATCGCTGGGGAATCATCGTTACCATTCCATCAATTTGTTGCGCGGTTGTATGCTTTTCATTACAACCCGTATGAGCAAGGAGACGCTTATGCTGTTGACAAAGAAGAAGTGGAAAAAGTCGAGAAATTGGCTCGTGAAAGCTGGGGCGAAAAATATACGTGGGTTGACCTTTAAAACGTTGTAGAAAAGAATGTTGAGAAATTCTCATCATTCTTTTCTTTTAGTAATAATAGAGCAATTCTCGAACGAATTGACCGGTGGAGCTTTAAGGAATCTTTCTTATGAGCTCTATCGCTACATTCCTTTTCGTTAAGTTCTTTGATAATATCGCGTCATCTACTATAATTAAGAAAAAGATACACGGAACGGAGTGGATGAGCATGTGCGGACGATTTTCTCTTAGTAAAATAGATGGTTTAGATGAGCGCTTTGCGATTGCCCAAGATTTCCTTCCAGATCAGATGGAGGTCTCCTATAACATTGCTCCAAGTCAGCAAATTCTCTCCGTCATACATGATGGGAATAAGCGACGCATGGGACACCTTCGTTGGGGACTCATTCCTCGCTGGGCAAAAGATGAAAAAATCGGTTATAAACTTATGAATGCACGAGCTGAGTCATTAGCCGAAAAACCAAGTTTTAAAAAAGCATTTCAAACTCAACGCTGTCTCATTATTGCTGACGGCTTTTATGAGTGGAAAAAACAAGGTGGGGAAAAACAGCCTTATCGAATGACGTTAAAAGACGAAGAACCATTCGCCTTTGCTGGCTTATGGGAAAAATGGCGTTCGCCCTCTGGCCACCAAGTTTTTTCCTGTACAATTATTACGACAGAAGCCAATCCATTATTACGGGACATTCACGACCGGATGCCGGTCATCTTGAAACAACAAGATGAAGCAGCATGGCTTGATCCAAACCAAACAGATACAAGCGAACTTGAACACTTGTTGCAACCTTTCCCAGATGAAGACATGACGGCGTATCCCGTATCTCAACAAGTGAATTCTCCGAAAAATAATCGACCTGAGTTAATCGAACGAATATCTCTGTGAATGCTTACTAAGAAACAACTCCGCTTGTTTCCAAGGTCGGAGTTGTTCAGAAATTATTACTATAAAAAAGCGAATCAGCTTCAAACGTCAATCGATACGAGAGTAGGCTTTCTTTTATCTTGATAAATGATAGTAACTTTCTCATCAGTAAGTTTATCAAATTTTTCAGACATACCAAACGGCACATCTAACACCAAATATTGACCATGAAGCTCAAACTCTACAGAAGAACGATCTACTGCCCCTTTTAAAACAGCTTCCGTTGATACTAAGTTCGAACTTTCAATAACGAGATCTTGTCCAATTAGGATAAAATCATCTTCCATGTCATTCATTGTTTTTAGTTCTTCTACGGTCAAATTTAAACGACTTGCGACACTCCACAGTGTTTCCCCTGGGGCCACCGTATAAATCGCTCGATCGACAGATTTCTCCTCAAGTTCTACATCCTCTACTTCCATAGGTGGAAGATATATTGTCTGCCCAGGATAGATGATATTCGCATGGATAGTATCTCCATTTACTTCTTTGATTTCCTTTACAGATACGCCATGATTTTTGGCTATTCTATACAACGTATCTCCTTGTGCTACTTGATAGACCGTTCTCTTTTCTTCCTTTGCGGAAGGATCCTCAATGCTAGCTTTCGTTACGCTTGGAACTAGAATCTTTTCTCCTACAAAAATCCGATCATTTGTTAATCCGTTCATATTTTTCAAGACTTTCACACTAACATTAAACTGCTGTGCGATAGAATATAATGTATCTCCCTTTTCAACATCATAGATGCCATTCGAGTCTTCAAGGCTATTCCCAACCTGTTTAAATTCATCTGCATGGAGTGGAACATACAATTTTTCTCCGACTTGAATAAGGTCTGATGACAAACTATTGGCTTCCTTGATCGTTGTTACAGTCAGCCCATGCTGTTGTGCTATGCGGTAAAGAGTGTCCCCCTTTTTTACCGTGACACGTTTATATGTAGCCGCCTTTTCTCCTGGTACTGTTATCTGTGCACCAGTATAAATCCTGTTTGAATCGAGACCGTTTACATTTTTTAGCTGATCGATCGAAACATTATATTTTTTACCAAGACTGTAAAGAGTATCTCCCTTCTTAACGGTATATAGTTGTTCCGTCGCACTCACTTCTAATGCCTTCCCACCACTGAATAAGGCACCCGCCGCAACCGTACTTGCCAACGCATATCCCGCCACTTTTGTTTTGCGTTTTTTACTTAATTTGTTCCGTTCTTTCGTAATTCGTTGTTTTCGAGTAGATTGTATAAGCTGCAATTCCTGGTTCATTTTTGCTCCCCCTGATTATTCGGTTTATTTCCTGTTTTCACCAACATGTATAATGTTAGCCTTTCGTATGAAAGGAAAAAAGAGATAAACCGTAAAAGAGGAATGAAGCACCGTACTTATCTGACAATTCAGGATGATTAGCCTATTGAGAAATCTCAAAAAAGCAATGGTTTTGCATAGAAAGTATTAGTTATAAACTTGATATGATTATAAATAAGCAATACTTTCGTATTTTCTCAAATTTTTTTTCGTTGCATTACTCCTCATTTTCACCTAACAGGCGTTTTCACTAAAAAATCTAGGGCTTCAGACTGATTATTAAAATGAAGTTCTGTTTCGTGATTTGATTGTTTTGCCGTTCTTTTCAACTGCATTTTTGCAATACTACTACTCACAACAACTGCCGCTCGTTGCATTCCGCTTTCTATAAGCCACTCTTGGTGAAGAACCAGTTCCTTTTGCGTTTCAGGAAAAAGAACTGTAATTTCATTCATATCAACCAATACATCAAACCCTTTTGACTGATATGGCTTGATGAGTTCAGCCAATTTACCATTTGCTTCATGAATATCTTCTGGCGTCACTTTCCCAATCCAACTAATCCCAATTATCTTATGTTGTTTATTTATTACTTTTACTTCATGCATCATACTCACTCCTTATATCATGATATAATAGTCTTGCTTATTTATACTTACATATAACCATTTACTAACTTTTTGAAACCTACTTTATTTATTTTTTGAAAAATAACATTCATTTGATCTGAAGTCAGAATTTTTAAATTATTTTTTTCGTTAAAAAAGGCGATTCTTGTTCTGTATATGGTATAATTAATTCGTTATAACATTTGTTTTTCAAGAAAGGAGGAGCATCATGGACCAAGAGAAATTATCAGCTGGAAAAAGTTCCACAGGTCTTGATGAAAATTTAGGAGGGCTTCTTGCTTACTTAGCTACATTTGTTACAGGCATTATTTTTATCATTATTGAAAAGGAAAATGATTTCATTCGCTTTCATGCCATGCAGTCCATTTTCTTGTTCGGAGGATTACTCATCCTCAATATTGCTATCGGAATGATCCCATTTATCGGTTGGATTTTCAATTTACTCTTCGCTCCAATTTTCTTTGTTTTGTGGATTGTTGCGATGTACAAAGCATACAAAGGGGAAAGATATAAATTTCCTATCGTTGGTGATTTAGCAGAGAACCAACTAAAAAAATAACTCTGTTTATTAGAAAGAGAGCAGATCCTGTTCTCTTTTTTTATTTTGATTTATATTTTATCAATGGAATTGAATGATGATGATATCCAGAGGACATTAAAAAAACAATTTAGGGTTTCAATCCTGTCTCTTTTTTCTAAATTTTAAATGGTTTTTGGACAGCTTATTACCTTTTTTATTCATGCCAAGTACTCTAGTGACCTTTCTTTTGGCTAAATGCTCGGTTAGGGTCACTAGTTTACGGCTTTACTGCCCCTTCTTTTGCCTAAATACTCGTTTAGGGTCACTAGTCGGCAGCTCTACTTACCTTTCTTTTAACAAAATGCTTGTTTAGGGTCACTAGTCGGCGGCTCTACTGACCTTTCTTTTACCAGAATACTCGGTTAGGGGCACTAGTCGGCAGCTCTAGTGCCCTTTCTTTTACCAAAATACTCGTTTAGGGTCACTAGTCGGCAGCTCTACTTACCTTTCTTTTACCAGAATACTCGTTTAGGGGCACTAGTCGGCAGCTCTACTGACCTTTCTTTTACCAAAATACTCGGTTAGGGTCACTAGTCAGGAGCTCTACTGCCCCTTCTTTTGCCTAAATACTCGTTTAGGGTCACTAGTCGGCAGCTCTACTGACCTTTCTTTTAACAAAATGCTTGTTTAGGGTCACTAGTCGGCGGCTCTACTGACCTTTCTTTTACCAAATTGCTTGTTTAGGGTCACTAGTCACATACTCTACTGACCCTTGTTTTACCAAAATACTCCGTTAGGGTCACTAACAGTCCAGGCACTCATTCGCCTGATTTCATTCAACTAAAAAAGATTTGGAATGACTGTAACTAGTCATCCCAAATCTTCGGTCAATTAGTTTAAATGTAATCCATGTCCGAACTCGTAAAGAACGTTACCATCATAATCTGGAATCGTAATTGGCAACTGGCCGGAAGGTGCATTTTCACCAAATATCGTTGCTGCAGTAGCCTCAAAACTAGCGCTTCTAAATCCGTATTGGGCAACATAAGCATCTACTTCATTATGATATGCCATTATATCGTAGGGGTTTCTAAATCCGACTGCGATAAGTGGAGCATCTGTTTCACCCGAGAGATCTCTCACCATCGTCATTTGTGGACTAGATTCTGCTCTCTGAGCGACAGTAGCGGTGGTCGTTCCAACGATCACTTTATCAGCCTCTCGAATCTCTTCCCACTGCTCGTCAGAAATATCATCACTTGAAGATGCCCGAATGACTGATGCATCAGGATAATAATTCCGAACTGCATCTCCGAGACTACCGATATAGCTACCTCCTAAGACGACGATGCTTTCATCTTCATTCATATCTAATGGCAGCACCTCATCGCTGTTTTCCACTAATGTGACGGCTTTCTCCGCCACTTCTTTTTCTGTCATTTTGTGTTCTTCAGAGCCGACCACTGCTTCCGCGTTAGTAATTTTATCTTCCAACGCTTCTGGCGTTTCTTCTTTTAAAATTCCTCGGTTCATTTTAAGGGAAAGAATCCTTTCTACAGAAGCTTCTACTCGATCTTCTGTGATCTCTCCATTATCTACAGCATCAAGTAACCCTTCAGCTACTTCTCCTAAACCTACAGGCATCAACACTATGTCAGACCCAGCTTTCACCGTTCGGATCGCAGCATCGACAGGACCAAAATGATCACTGATTGCCTGCATGTTCATCGCATCCGTAATAATAACACCTTCATATGCCATCTCTTCTCTCATTAATTCTGTTAAAACGGTATGAGAAAGCGTTGCAGGTAATGCAATTTCTTCTCCAGTTGCTTCTGATATAACTTTTGTATCGTCAATTTTTGGAAAAGTCACATGAGCCGTCATGATCGCATCAATATCTGCGTCCATCGCTTGTTGAAATGGATGCAACTCTACTTCAAATAAACGGTCAATATCGTGCGGTACTTCTGGTAACCCTAGATGAGAATCCACATCTGTATCACCGTGACCAGGGAAATGTTTAGCAGTTGCGGCAACCCCGCTATCTTGAAGCCCTTTCGTATAAGCAACGCCCAATTTACCAACCAAATCAGGATCTTCACCGAATGAACGAACTCCGATTACTGGGTTGTCCGGATTATTATTTACATCAAGAACAGGTGCCAAATTCATATTGATGCCTAGAGAGTTTAGTTCTTCTCCTATGTCATGTCCAACATCATATGATAATTCTTCCGAGCGCGTTGCCCCTAACGCCATGTTCCCAGGGAAATCCGTGCCCGACTGTAACCTCGTTACAATCCCACCTTCCTGGTCAATTGTCATAAGTAGACCAAATTTCTCAGCCGCTTCTTGGTAATCAGATACGAGTTCAGCGGTTTGGTCTGTCGTCACCACATTTTCAGCGAATAAAATAACGCCTCCTAGATGATACTCTTGCACAAGTTCTTCTATTTCTGGAAGCATTTCTGTTACATTTTCACCATCCCAATTACGAAAATCTGGCATAAGCATCTGACCGATTTTTTCTTCGATTGTCATATTTTCGATCGCGTGACCAATCATATCGTAGCGTTCTCCTTCTTCCTTAATTAAAGAAGGTTTCGTATCAGGTTTCCCCTTGCTACTTGAGCTTCGGTCCTTTTTACTATGAATGGCTATTCTGTCCGTGTATTCACCATCTGTCACTTCAATAAATGTTCTACCCGTCTGGCCCGTCATCTTTACTGTTCCATCATCTACACTAGCAACATTTTTGTTTGATGATTCCCATGTTAACTGTTCTGATTTAACAGAGAAATGACCTCCTTCGTAAACATTAAGCGCTTTCAAATCTATCCGATTGTTTTCAAAGGTTCCATCTGCTTCCGGTACATTTTGAAAAATAATCAGATCCTTTACACCGTCTTCTGCGGCTTGCACTGTTTGCCCTGCCATACCTGTCATTAGGTGAGACATAGCTAAGATGATTGCTAGAAACGATAACGTCACTGTCTTTTTTACTGATTTCATACGACGACCTCCTAGTTATTAATATGGTTCACTCCTACCTCCAGTCTTATTAATATATTAAAGAGATAAACTCTCTTTATAACATAAATGTAATGAGGTAAATTTATTACCAGCTTTCTACCTTATCTTAAGACTACTGAATTTTATATATAGTTGTCTATACCACTTAAGTGCTAGAATACTAGGTTTTTATAAGCAGATATACCTTTAGTCATAGTTACTTGTATTTATTCCCACCATACTAACATCTGTTTTAAATAAAATCGAGATTACTCATGTAGATAAAAACATTGTATATCCGACGTCTTGTCTAGCTATTAAACCTTTTTACCTATTAATCTAATCAAAGATTTTATATACAGTTTAATTGCATAAAAGTCACATCTTACAGTTGAAACATTTTTTTTAAAAATTATTCAATATAATCACAAAAATATACACGAAGGATTTTCGATTTATAATAACTTAAAGTGAGTTTCGTTCCATAAATCATCCCTAAATGACATGAAATATTTCCCTTTCCTTTTAGAGAATAATCTGGGAAACGTCCGGTCTAGAGAAAGAAATTGTTTTTTGTAATTTATGGCAAGACTGATAGCCATTTTTTCAAAATCCTTGTTCTCAAACTCAATTTCATTAATAACTACATGGGGATACTCTCCCCGACCTCTCCGCAATTATTTCGTAGTAATCTCAAACAATCCTTTGACTCTCATCCTCTGATCCCTTCCTTTCATGCTCCACCTTTCCAGTAACATTATCTTCTAAAAATCGCTCACATATTAACTTCTTACAATCGCTCCCATAGTAAAGATAAATAAGACAGTGATGAATGATTGTAAGTGTGTTTTTTATCAGTTTTCCCAGTAGATTTACTGATTTCTGCTAAAATCGCTACATAAAAACCCGATAGTACTATTAAAACAGAAGACCACCTGTAAATTGGATTTCTCATTAAGATATGGTTTAGGTCTCCATCCGTGACCCATAAGAATAGGAGCATTCCTGGTATTAATATTGCACCAATAACAATCTGAATTCTCGTCCAAGTTTTCTTTTCCATGACTCACCAACTTTCATTCAGCCCTATTACCTTCTCGACTTTACGCCAACACCACTAAAAGTATAAATCCTAGGGTTATAAGTACTTTCAATGCCGTATACTTGTCCCGTTATTTTTACCCATTTCCGCTAGAACAAGAATGAAAAAATGAGAGGATAAATAGCATATTGCAAGCGGCCATTTATAACTTAGGGTTGTAATCAGGAAATGGCTGTTCTCCGTCTATAGCCCACTCTACTAATTAAAACCCAGTTCCAAATATTAAAACTATAAATAGCTGAATTCTTAACCATGTTTTCTTTAAAACTAGTGACTAACACAGCGACATTAAAATGATACTAGTTACTGAATAGTGATTGTATTTCTTCTAATCAAAAACATACTCCCACGAACTCCATCCTGTTAAATCGGCAAATGAAACACTTAATCCTACCCCTTTTTGATCAATATCTTCAGAAAGAGTTGGCATCATGGAAGAGTATTCGGTTGTGTTATATTCCGTCGAAGTCATAACTTCGACCCTTAAGTCCTCATTAAATAATGTTATTTTACTACCTGTAACTATAGCGTTATTTTGTTCAAGGACCTTCTCAACAACATTAATCACAGATGGTAACGAATCGTTGATACTTTCACTTATTTCACTCCGCAAATGATTGTTCGTTGTTAATTCATCATTCAAAACATTGTTTATAGCACGAATTTCTGTCTCAGTAGTTGATAAGTATCCATGTGACGTTTCTAGACTTTCGATTTCTTCCTCTATTTTCTCAGCTAGCGTTTCTTCTTCCTCTTCCAATAAACCTAATATACCAGGAGGTTCATAATCACTAATCACATCTTTTATTGATTTATAAACTTCACTTGATGCGGCCATACTGGCCTGGTCGGCAGCTATATTGGCTTGATTTTTCACAACATAGATATTCACTATATTAAATGTTAATATCAGCAACATCCCCATCAAAAAGAAACCCCAAATTAAATAAAACACTGTGCTTCCGTTCTGATTATTAATATACCTATTCATCATTCTAATAACCTACCTGAAGTAGAATGTGAAAAGTTAATGGATGTATTTTCTCGCCAAATTTCCGGAATAAAAATTAAACCGTGTACAATTTCTATTTCCAAGTCATATTCATTACTATTTATTCCTGGATCTATGTTAAATGAATGCATGCTCACAATATCACTATTTCCTATAATGTCAGAAGCTACTGCTTGCGCCTCCGTATAATTTTCAGTAAGTGAATACGTTTTGGAGGCTTCATTCAACGCATTCTGAGTGGTAACGACAGCAATTCCGGAAGCAACTACTTGCCACAATAAAACAAATATTAAAAAGAAATAGGGTAATACGCCTATGAATTCAATGGTCATAGAACCATTTTGTTTCTGTAGATATCGCTTTAATATTTTCCGAATTGCCAACAGTCTCCACTCCTTTATTCATTTTAGTCCGAGTAATATTCTTTATTGACTTTATACTGCAAATAAAAAGGTCCAAATAAAAGTGTCCACACAAATCGTGTTTTCTTCGTTTCAAACGTATCATTAAATATTTTACGTGTTACAAAGCTTAGATAAACGATAACAGCCATGCCTCCATAAGTAAGCGGAGTATCAATAACATCAACCGTAGACTTCAATTGATCGCTATAATCTATAAAGTATGCAGATGTATAAAAGCATGCCTGAATCGAATAAATAACTAACACTATGTAGGGCATTACTAAAGGAATCATTTCCTGCCCCGCTCTTTCATTAATAGCTTTGCTTCTAGATATAAACCAATACGGAAGGTAAACGCCATACGTCACTAAAGATATAATCACTCTTAGAAATACTGATGCTTTTTTAAAATCATGTTCATAATCCATCGTTATTCTCCTCTACTGTCAGTAATCGTTATGCCATGCTCTTGAACCATCGTATCTATCACACTTAAAAATTCAACTAACTGTTCATCTGATTGTGTATAATACTCATCCCTAAGAGCAAGTTGTTCCTTTATTTCATTTTCATCATGATCTTCTGGATTCTCTAAAAAGGTCCTTAACGCTTCGTCCTCTATTTCAACAGCTTTATGGATAAATTGAATTTCTTGTTTCAATAACTCATTTAACTCTCCAACCTCTTCTGTTTTTATATCACTTTCATATTTTTCTATCATTGAAAGCATTTCTGACACTTGAGGCTGAAGATAAGTTTCATTTACCTCGAACATCCCTTCTTCATCTCCATTCAAAGCCGCCTCATGATACATATTGTAGTAGTCTATTAATTCGTGATATAACTCTGTCCACGGGATATACATGGTATTTAGATAATCTTTCAAATCTTTCTCTACAGAATCGATGTTTTGACACCCTGTAACTAAAATCAAGTTCACAATAAGAATAGAAATTAAAATAGTGTGTTTCATACTAAACTCTCCCTCATTATTAAGTTTCCAATCTAGTGAAGCTTTGGGGTGACCATTCATAATAATGAAGCGTCATGACAAACACAAATAAGGGAACCATAAAGACATTTAGTAACATTCTTAAAATAATAAAAGTGATTAAATCTGTTGTAAATTGCATTGTCGTCCATGATAACCCAAACCAAATCAGCATATTTGCACTTATAAAAACAATAAGAATAAGTATCATTTGAATGCAATGATTTTTACTAATTTCAAACATTTTTTTAATAGCTTTCTTTCCTTTTAAATTATCAATAATTTTTACATAAGGGTAAAAAATTGCAAATGTAAGAAAAATTATTCCAGGTACAATTAATAATAGCGTCCCAGGAAGTACTCCTGTTAAATAAAGTGTGCTGAGAAATCCAATAGGTACGAAACATTTAATGAATAGTAAAAGTGCATAGCGAAGATCCACTTCTTCGTTAATGATTGAATGACTTGCAATCCAAATATAAGGTATTTGAATAAGAATAACCCCAACACCTGCCACTATAAACATACCGATCGTTCCGATTAAAGTTAACCCTAAGTAATCAAAAAAAACAAAAACAAACACCGTTAAAAAATATTCACCAAACTGTAAGGGTAATCCTATTACAAGAGTAATGAACAAAATGTGGTGAAAACGGCTCAAATATAAACTAAATGCTTCATTTAAATAGGACATTTAGTCAACTCCTCATAAAAAATATATGACTATGTTTATATAATCTTTAGGTACTGTCTTACTTTCTTGATTTTTAGTCATTCTCGTCTTTGACAATAGTCCATAGCCCTGAATAAAGCATATTTAAAAATATACTAACAAAAATACCAGCAACGCTATACCGGAGTTGCGTAATTTCCTCACCATATAAGCGCACGCTCGCTTGCATAGATGCATATGAGCTACCACCTGCAATTAATGCTGCTAGACAAAACACGCCAAAGAAAAGAGGAAATATTTTTTTACTTCCCTTCCCCCCCCATATTGCACCGAAAAATTCTTTCCGGTAGATGTATGGAATGATAGTAGAGGAAAGATAGATGATAAGAAAAAGAACACCGATAAAACTAATTGCTCCAAAGTATCTCCAAACTCCAACCATAATTAAACCAGTCGCCACATAGTTACAAATAATATAATGTAGTTGAATCCAACCAATTATTTTCCATTTTTTCATGATTACCCCGTAAATTGTCCATAGAGTGAGTGGGACGACGAAAATGAGGCTTGCTACTCCATAAATTAATGATAGCTCAGGATTCGCAGTAGCAATTGCTCCCCCCAAAATAGGCATGAATAACATTACCCAAAATATACGAACATTTTCCTCCGCTTCTTTAGCAACATATTTTTTTTCCCTCATTTAAGATCCCCCATTAATTAAATAATCCACCAAAGAAATTACCTACGGTTTCACTAGCTTTATTAACTTTGTCCGAAGTCCAATCCTTAACGTTTTTAGCTGTATCAACAGTCCAATCCATTCCAGCTTTCACACCTTTTTGTATGCCATCTCTCAACTTCCTTCCAGGTGTCGTACTCATAAAGGCACCAACCCCTAACGCTACGGTAAATCCAGCTACCGTACCTATACCAGGAACTACAGATCCCGCTGCTGCTCCTGTTAACGCTGCTCCTGCGGCTCCCCCTGCCGCCCCAGCTACCGCTGCTCCTACGCTAGCGGCAAAGCCGGTAATAGCTGCACCTATCCCTATATCTGTAACCAAAGATGAAGCAAAACCTGTACTGGCATACCCTTCATCTGCATTCTCTCCAATACCGCTATAGTCAACGAAACTATTTATTGAATCTATAGCAATGCCAACTAATCCTCCACCTGTAATATTATTTTTAACAGAGTAAAAGTTTTTGTTTAGAAAATTATATGAATCACTCATAGTCGATCGAATCGAACTAGTAGCCCCTTTACCTAATTCATGAATCCTTTTAGAACGATTTGTATCAGCTGTATAATAATTAAAGTTAATATCGCCAATATACCTTTGATATTGATCGAAACTGAATTGGGCAATTCTCCCATCACCCATAGGTTTATTTTTTCCATATTTAACGTAACCGTCATCCCTTATTTTTATAGCAAATCCATTTGGTATAGACATCCCGGCAGGTAATACCTCCATCCCAAAATCGACCACTCTAGTTGCAATATCCAGGCCCGTACCGGTATATTTAATTGTGTCTGCTATTGCATAATTCCCTTCTTCTAAATCACCACTACCGAAACCATCACCATTTCCGATCACTCCATTGTCTAAACTATCATACCACCATGGATTTGCTGAATCTAATACTCCTCCATTTATACCATCTAATTGAAATGGACTTCCCGGTCCAAATTCTCCACTTTCAAAACTCGTCCCCGGAGTCATTTCACCCCATTGTAGTGCTTCGCTCTGCAATGGGATCCCAACTGTAATCGGGCTTCCAGAATTAATTGATTCCCCTGGACTCATTGTATTTCCTGGACTAATGGGGTTCCCTGGGTTAATCGGGGTTCCAGGATTAATTCCTGGTCCTGGATTGATTGGGGTTCCCGGGTTGATTGGAGTCCCCGAATCTATTCCCTGTCCTGGATTAATTGGACTTCCCGGAAAAATTGGTGTCCCAGGATTGATCGGATTTCCAGGGTCTATTCCTGATCCCGGGTCTATTGGAGTTCCAGGTGAAATTGGCGTTCCGGGATTGATTGGTGTTCCTGGATTAATCACTCCAGCACTTACATAGGCTGCGGGTAATACGTTTATACAAAGAATTGCAGCGGCACAAAGTCCTGCGATTTTTGATTTTAACCTATTAGGAGTATTCAGATTCACTACTGCCCTCTCCTTTCCTGGTAATTAAATAAACACGTCATCATTAATGCTGTTCAATCCAGACCTCGACTCTCCGATTTTTCGCACGCCCCTCTTCCGTATCGTTATCTGCAGTCGGCCGCGTTTCACCAAATCCTTCTTTCGTAAATGTCACATTGTTCAACCCTTCTTCGCCTTCAAAAAACGCTTTCACCGCTTGCGCTCTTCGTTCAGATAATGCTTGATTGTAGTCCGCATCCCCATCACTATCTGTATGACCATGAATATCCACTTCTGCCCCGTCTAACTTAACCAAAGCATCCGTTATCTCATCCAAAACTTCCTCCGCTTCCGGTTTTAAAGTATCGTCATCATAGTCAAATAAGAATGTCTCATCGATTTCAAGCATGACAAATTCATCCTCTTCTTCAATTACAACTGGCTTGCCTGGTAACGCAAGTTGACCCGCTATTTTCCCTAATACCGCTCTGTAATTATGCTCGTTTTCTTCTGTTAATCTCTCAACTTCAATATCTAGTTTCTCTCCAGTAAAAACTCTTCTCTCGCTATTCCTATCACCTAAAAAATTACGTGATTCACGATCTATATAATCTTCTCTATATAAATTACCAATAATATTTCTCATATTTGACATCTCAAGTCTTTGACTTTCATACCATGAACTACTGAAATCTGATATTTTATACTTATTCTCTTGTCTATTGGAAAAAGCCGACCTCTCCTCTTTCTTTTTCCAACTTATCCATTCAGAAGTAAATTCACGGGTCCGTTTTAACCCTTCTTCGATCTCTTCTTCAGAAGACGCAGGAATGTATATACCGCCTCCAACATCGGCAACATCTTCCAATATCTCCTTATCTGTCTCCCCCACATTAACACCAATCACATTCAGAATAATATCTGACCCCACTCCCTCCCATAATTCATTCACACCTTTCACCAAGTCATTGTCACACGTACCCACCCCATTCGTGAGAAGATAAATGACATTTGTATTCATATCAGAAGGATAATTATCAAAATCTTTTATTGCCTCTTCAAGTGCATGAATTAGGTGCCCCTCTTCTCCTAACGACAATTCATTTAAAATTTCAGGTATATCGAAGTATCGATCTAATCCACTTCCAGAAAAATCGTAAATAAGTTCAGTTTCCCCACATTCAGAAAGCCCCTCTCCTCCCACCGTTCTCACTCCGAGATGGGGAGAGACGGCTGTAGGTAATGTCTTATCCAATAATTTAATTGACTCTTTAGCTATATGTAAGTCCGATTCAGTCATTGTTTCTCCTATATTCAAAACGGTCAAAACATTCAATTGACCCTCCATCACGTACCAGACACCTTCAATTTCCGAATCAAATTCCCCCAATTCATATTCTTCGACCAGTCCATCTACCGGCATAAAGTCTTTCGCAAATAAATAAAGAAGCGATTCCCAATAGTGCTGCATTTCCTCCTCAGAAGCACCTTTTAAAGAAGGGAGCTTATCTTTAACAATATCCATTATTTTTTCTTCATCATCATCTCGGTCCAAATGTGCTAACTTTCCTTCTCCATAAGCAATCACTTCTTCGTATGTCTTTGGTTCAGACGGTGCTTCTGGAATAAACGGATTCAAATCGTTTTCTTGTCCCATAGTATCGTTTGCGGAATTTGTCACATTGGTTTCTAGTTCAAACTCACTCTCATCGTTTTCAACATTATTCTCCACTTCCTCATCATCTTCACTATTACATGAAATAAGAATAAAAAATGATATGAAAAAAAGTAACATCTGTAACTTTCGGTCTTTTTTGATTAGTTTCATTCTAGGCCTCCTTTAAAATAGATTAATACAAACCTTAAATAAATATGTAAACTTACTTCACTCTATACAAAAAACTTGTAAAATTATATAAAGAGAAGCTCAAGCACCCAAATATAGAGATACTTAAGCTATAATTTTTAAAAACTTATAATGATCTATTTATTTTATCAAATATTCCGTCTATAATATCTGTTACACCATTTGAGACTATTCCCTCATTCAAGACTGTCCCTACAATACCCACTACCATAATCAGAACAGCTGCAATTCCGAGCCACTCCAATGATTGTGCTCCTCTTTCGTTATTGATGGCACCAGTTGCTTTTGCATACATACTTAATATTAAATTCATCATTCATATTACCTCCCGAAGATTTTTTATATTATCTGACCATGTACTTTTCTTTTTTCACCTCCTAAGAAGTACAGATCGAGTATTAACCAAATAAGTCCATCATGTTGTTTTCACCCATAAACATATTCATAATCATTAATCCACCTATTAAAAACATAGCAGTCGGCATCAATATAAACGTGGTTACTAAAGTAATTTTCGGTGATGCTTTAGCTGCTTTTTCCTTAATTTTCTCTTTTTTCAGTTTTCGCATTTCTTCTGCTTGTAACTTAAATGTTGTGGATACTGGTACCCCTAATTGGGAACCTTGGATAAGTGATTTTATTAATAATTGGAATTCAGGACTTTCATTTCTAGTCAATAAATCTCGGTAAGCCATTTCTCGAGGAACTCCCAATTTTATTTTTTGTGAGTATCGGCTGAATTCTTCATTAACTGGACCATCGAAATAAGGTGCAATCTCTTCAATCGCTTGATCTAGCGAAACTCCTGCTTGTAGCGTGACACTCACGGTATCCAGAAAGTCTGGCAAAACAAAACCCAGTTCCTCTTGTCGCGCCTTTGCCTTCGACTTTAGCCAGATGATCAGTGTCATATAACCCGCAAGTGGAAACGCAATTAAACCAAATTGAGAGAAAGGAAATCCGATAATAAAAAGAAGTGACCCCATGATAAAACCTGCAATTCCTAACACTATTTTAGTTCCCTGGAAACGGTCGACATTCAAATTATAGGGATATGCAGCTTGCATAAGTAGACGTTCAATATCGTGTGATTCACTAAAAAAATTAATACGATGACCTAATGATGAAAAATCATCTGCATAATGAAAAATTCGATTTACTATATTTTTGCTAAAAGATTTATTGGCGCTTGTAATACGCTGTTGTTTGTATGTTGATATCTCAAAAATATGTTGTCTCACTTCTTCTTTGCTTTTTGCGAACTCAAACCATGATATAGCAAAGACAATGAGAAAAACCATTGACAGCAATGTTGTTATTAGAATCAGACCATCCATTGTCTACACCCTTACATCCGTTATTTTTTTAATAATTATAAAGGTCACCACAATTCCTAAAATAAAGACCGTTAATAATATTAAACCTACTAATGTGAAGAGTGGCTCAAGGAAACCTTCCATAATGTTGTTCATGATAAGAAGAAGAAATACAGGAATAACTGGAATAATATACGAAATGTACTTTTGTTCTGAAGTCATAGTTTTGGTTTCTTGAACGAGCAATCTTCTCTCATCCAATGTTTTTCCCATTTCACTTAAAACCGCATGAATATTACCTCCTGCCTTCTTCTGAATCTTTATTGTTGCAATAAATAGTTTGTAATCACGCGTTCTTACTCTTTTCTCAAAGTCGTTTATTGCTATGTTAAAATCTACACCCAATCGAAGTTCACTTGCTAAACGTGTAAATTCTTCTTTCGAAGGCTCTTCTATTTCTTTCGCTGCTAAATCAATTGCCTGTGTAAGTGTCATTCCTGAGCGAGTAGAGTTGGCAAGAATACGACATATTTCAGGGAGTTGCTCATTCATCCGGTCATAATATTTATTTCGTCTAATATAAAACAAACTGCGTCTAGTAATCTCTACCATGATAACTGCAATCAAAATGTTGAAAGGAAAAATGATGTTAAAAAAAATGCTTAACATATAGGCAAATATCATTCCGCTGACTATCATCATTGCATAAAACTCTGAAGCCATTAGTGGCATATTCGCTCTAATTAATTTTCTTTTAACTCGCAGACCATGGTTTGTCTGATCAAATTTTTCTCCCCAGACCATGATCTTACTTTTTCTGTTGCTTTTCGTGTCATACCATTCTTCTACTTTATTTTTCCATTCGCGTTTTATTGATCGGTAACCAAGATATTGATACCCCGAACACAAAAGAAATAATATCGCAAATGACCACAAGATGGATATTGTCATTTTTTATTCAATCCCCCTGTTTGACACGAAAGATAGCTTCGTCAATATTCGCTCCGTAAACTTGCATACGCCGTAAGCATTTTGGAATCACACCTGTCGGTTCAAATTGTCCTTCATTTTCTCCAATTTCATTAATCCCAGTCCTTTTAAATTTAAATATCTCTTGGATATGAACATTGCCATCCAAATCAGTTACCACTTCTGAAATCGCAACAATCTTTCGTTGTCCATCTTGCAACCGCTCCCCTTGCAAAATGATATCTAATGCACCAACGATATATTCTCGTACTATTTTCGTTGGAAGATCCATTCCAGCCATTACAACCATCCCTTCTATCCGACGAATCGCATCGGTTGGGGCGTTTGCATGAACAGTTGTCAGGGAACCTTCATGACCAGTATTCATCGCCTGCAACATATCAAAGGCTTCCGCGCCTCTAACCTCACCGACGATGATTCGATCTGGTCTCATTCTTAGCGCGTTTCTTACTAGTTGACGGATACTGATTTCTCCACTCCCTTCAACATTTGCTGGACGAGATTCCATGCCAACTACATTCGGTCGATCAATTTTCAACTCAGCAGAGTCTTCTATCGTTATGACACGTTCCCCCACTGGAATTGTTCCAGCTAATGCATTCAATAATGTCGTTTTACCACTGCCTGTCCCACCGGATATTAAAATATTTAGTTTTGATTTGACCGCCGCATCTAAAAATTTCTTCATTTCTTCATTTAATGACTGATATTCAATCAAATCACTCATCATAAAAGGTTCTTTCCGAAATTTACGAATCGATACTAATGGACCGTCAAGGCTGATTGGAGGGATCACTGCGTTAACACGACTCCCATCCGGTAACCGTCCATCAACCATAGGAGAACTTTCATCAATTCGTCTCCCTATCGGCGCTACTACTCGATCAATAATGTGTCTGACATGCGCACCATCGCGAAATTTTAAACTTGTCAATTCCAATTTTCCTAGCTTCTCAATATAAACTTCATCGTGCCCATTAATTAAGATTTCCGTAATTGCCGGATCCGTCAGAAGAGGTTCTAATGGTCCAAATCCTACAGATTCATCGATTAATCTTATTAATAGTTCCTCTTTATCACGATGAGGGATGATGACCTTCTCCTCACTCATAAACTGGCTAATGATTCTTTCAATTCGAAGCCGCATTTCACCTTTATCCATATTTGTTAGCTTTTCTAAATTGGTTTCATTAAGTAAGCGGGCTTTATAATGTTTACTCAGTTGATCAATATATGAGTTGTCATAGGAGGAGGAGTAAGACATTTTGTTTTCATTCTCTACTGCTCTAGTTGTTTTCTTTTGAAATAAAGACATTTTTTGGCTCCTCTCATGACCTTTATCCTTACTTTAGTTTTGATGACACCCATTTACGAACATCTTTCGCTACAAGTGGTATCTTTCTTTCACGGACCTTTTGACGAAGAGGAACACCTTTATTTACTGCACCTTGTACGCCTTTCATATCTCTACGAATTTCTGTAGCGACAGGTAAGGGAATAAATTCTTGAAGATCCTTTGCATTCAACTCGTTATTTCGCTCTTTTTCATTAATGACTATTTGAATACGATCCGTTGTATCCATACCTAATCTATCAAAAAGGGCATCGACATGTTGATAGACTCTAATTGACGGTGTATCTAGTTTCATCACATAATAAATCAAATCTGATTCCTCAAGAACAGCATAAGTTTTAGCATTCATTTCAGTTGGTAAATCAATGATTACAAAATCAAATATCCTTCGGCAAGACCGAATGAGTTGAGTAACATGTTCATCCAAAATACTTTCTGCTGCTTCTGCATCCTGAGGACTAAGTAGTAACTCTAGTTTGGATAACGGTTCTTTCTCACTCACATTCCTTATATGATTTTCATTAAGCTCGTTTATAACAGGTTTTAAATCGGCTAAAGACCGGTTACTTTCAATACCTAAAAAAGTCTCCACACCCCCGAATTGTAAATTTAAGTCTATTAGTAATACTTCGGCGGTCGATTCAAATTTTAATGTCTGCGCAAAGGTAGAGGATAGTAAAGTTCTTCCTACTCCCCCTTTACCGCTATAAAACGAAATAACCTGTCCTCTTCCTCTCTTTAATGCCTTTCCAGATGTAGCAGCAGTTTCTTCCACAGACTCTTTTTGATTCTTCACGACTTGCTGTATCTTCTCAAATCGTTCGTTAAACTGGTGAAATTCATCAGGAAAGACAAAAAAATCAGAGGCTCCAGCTCTTATGACATCCCTAAGCTGCAGAAAATTTTCTTCTTCCGTTACAAATAGAATGACAGGTGTACGAAAGCCCTGTGATTCATTATTTATATATTGAATTAACTCTACTTCTGAACCATTGTTAGGAGCGACGAAAATAACAACATCAGGAGCTATTCTACCAATCTCTTTTTTTACTTCTTTTGATGAATTGATCTCAACATTGTCATTTGATTGTAACGTTTCTTGAATTATACGATTACGTATTTCCTCTTGATCACAGATTAATAGAATTTTATTATCAACACTCACGAATGCATTCCCCTCCACTCTTTATTCATTGTCATTATTGTTATTCGATTCATTCTCATTTTCTTCGTTATTTGTTTCATCTTCATTGTTTTCTTCGTTCTCATTGGTTTCGCTGTTTGTTTCATTTTCGCTGTCTTCGTTATCGTTATTTTCATTTTCTTCTTCACTATCCTGACTTTCCTCATCTGTTTCTTGTTCTGGGTCACCATTTTCATGTGAATTTTCTTCTAAAGAATTATCTAGTGGACTAATCCCATCGGTCCCTACATTAGCCTTCAGTATTCGTAAACTACTTGCAAAGTTTTGCATATGGATAAGTTCTGACGCTGCATCCAAAGAAACCTCAACAGCAACTCCGCTAAAGGAGTTACCCTCTCTTGAAACCATGGCTACTGGCACATCTTCCATAAATACTTCCGTCATACTTTCACCCTCAAACCCATGCGAAACAACGATGTCTATTCTATCCATAACTTCAAGTTCTTGATCAAAATGGATTTTGTCCGATGAATACAAAGCAACGATTCGATTTCCATCTTCGGTTACATTAGAGTAATCTCTTAACATATTATGTGTAATCAAATTCCCCTCTGATAGTGGAACCACCGATACCTTCCCATCCAAGTGTTCTAATTCCGTAATATGACTCTCCGTCACAAAACGATTAGGAAGTTCCATCATTGTAATATGGTCTGATATAATTAATTCACGCGAAGATATATCTGTATTAGCAATATAAACTTCCGTCATTCCTCCAAGTTCTGACTGAAGATCCTGAACCTTATTAAGGATTAAAACTCCCGCAATTCCAGCAAAAATTATTGATAACGTTAAAAATATAAGTGCTCTTTTTTTCGACTCTAACATCCCTGCTCCACTCTCTTTCTAATTAACAAAAAACTAATAGATTTATTTCTTAGTAAATTTTCCCTTGCCTCTTAAATCTTGTTACCTACTAGGTAATTCACTGATCTTTTTAACAATTCAATTGAAATAGGTTTTAGTAATTTTAGTCTGATAGATTCAACTTTTTATCTATCAATCTATTTGTGTCTAATCAGTGAACACTACCCTTCTTTTACCACAAAGCAAAGGAGTTGCCAAATCCATCCAATTATTGAGTAGTATAATATAACTAATCCTATTAGACTAAAATGGGTGATTTTACCTCATTTTATTGATTATCTGTCTTTTTTAAATCAAAAGTCCTTAGTTTTACGTCTCAAATATTATATTTATGGAATAGTCAATGATACCAACTAGTAAATGATATCTAGTCAGCTAATGAAGCGTTTAAATTTGCGTTTGAATGAAAACGATAAAAAAACATCTATCGTAAGTCTTATTTGATTTACATAATTCGACAACCACATAAAATTTTGTCGATATAAGAATCATTTCCGTTGAAACCTAATTACTGAAAAATAGGTTCTAGCCTTCTATCCATCGTTAAAAACTTGAATGAAAGCCACGTTAAACATTTTATTTCATACAAAAAAGACCCACACCCTTTTATTCAGTGGTGTAGGTCTTCGTCACTTGGTTTTTAATTTCATTAATAGAGGCGTGATCGTCTGGCATTTTATCAATATGTTTCCAGATCACCTTTCCATTTTCATTGAAAAACCATGTTCCTCCTTGAATATATACATCTTGTGTTTTCATGGATTTTTTTACGATGGCGTTCTGGCTTGCTTCTTTCGGAAGGAAATTTTTCACTTTTCCAGTAACAAAGGCAAAGGCAGCCATGGAAAGTAATTTCAGTTTGGGAGCGGTTTGATGCCCCATCTCTCGGTATGCGTGACGCTTCGGATCACCGTAAAAAGGAAACGGATATGGCCCAAATGCATCGAGAAACTGGCTAACAAACGACCCTTTCGAAGGTGCAATCACGATAATTTGTACTTCTTCTTTTGTAATCTCATCTTCGTGCTCACGCAACTGCGCGAGATAATCTCGACATATCGGTCAACCGAGGTGTCGGACAAATACAACTAATGAGCGTTGATTTTCGATGAGCTGTTGTAATAATACTTCTTCTCCATCTGTTGACTCTAAATGGTAGGCTAGATTCATTTCTCTCACTCCTTACCTGAATTCCAAGATATGACTAGCTTATACCATATAGGAAAGAATTGTAAAACAATTGTTATCGTTTCATTGATTTAGGAATCAGAAAAATGGCTAATAAGGCAACGACAACATGAATGGCATGAGCAGCCAACGAAACGGAATAAAAAAAGCATCACAACAGCTGAAACCGCAATGATCCCTCCATTGATGACTCCCGCTCTGCAATACGCCGAAAAACGTTTTCGGTCCTCCAGTCTATTTGGCCTTCTTTTCCAATTCTACCAACGGTGACCACTTCGATTGATGATCGATAACAAATTGCCTGAATGACGTTGGTTTTCTTTTTAGTAGTACCTCTAAATCATTCGTTACTTTCTTGGCATTGCCCATTTTCGTAATGGCGTAAAGCATCGTCATAACGTTGGCGAACTCTTTTTTTACTCCTAAAGCGATTTGTTCCTTTCTAAATGCGAGAAAACCTAGATCTCGATACGTAATTTGTCTTCCTAGTACTCTTGATAACGTGGAAGCCACTGTCTCATAAGTTATCGCATCTTCTCCTGTTAACGTATAAATGTTATTTACATGTTCGTCCGCGTCTTGTAAGCAAATTGCAGCCGCTTCTCCTATATCTCTCGTATCAATAAAGCTCGTTGTCGCTTTGCCCACAGGAACGGCTATTTCATCACGAAGGGCAATGTCGTCTCGATGCGTTGTGCTTAAATTTTGCATGAAAAAACTCGGTCGTAAAAACGTGTGTGGAATATCAAATTCTTCTATCATTTTCTCGATTTTTTTGTGAGGGGCAATCGGATTCTTCTCCACTCCTAATAACGAGATAAAGACGAGATTTTTTATGTTCATTGCGCTTACCTTGTTGAGGAACGGTACCATATCGCGCTTGGGTTTTGCTAACTGCGGCGGTCGAACGAGAAAGATACGATCCACCCCTATCAGCGCTTCATCAAACGTATTTTCATTTAAAAAATCAAACGGAACTTCTTCATGATGATCACTGATTCGTGTTCTTTTTGATGCATGCCATGAGCCTGCAACTGTGTCCTCTCCTTTATTGACTAACTGTTCTACGACATGCCGACCGATATTACCAGTTGCGCCTGTAACGAATATTTTTCCCATTAGATAGTCCTCCTCGATTTTATCTATGTTCTTTCGATTATAGTTAGTCAACTAACTATATTGTTAAAAATTTTTACCTTATAAGTCATACCTTTTTTCAACGATTTTTTGTAGGACTTTCTGAAAAACGTCAGCTTCCTCTTTTTCCACATCATTCATTAACGTTTGAATCGTTCGATCTGCTTCTTGTTTCAATTTTGGTATCAGATCCCGGGCTTCGTCCGTTAACGAAACCAGCTGTGAGCGACCATCTTCAGGGTTCGATCGCAAGATGAGGAAGCCTCTTTTTTTCAGTCGTTTTAAAATGGCCGTCACCGTTGGACGATCAGAATGCATTCTGTCAGCAATATCTTTTGGCTTCACACTAGAATGTCCGAACTCTAATTGAATATATATGTCCAATAACACACCCCACTGCGCGGCGGTAACATCGTGTTTTTCCAACGCATCATTTAGTTCTGCTTTCGATACAAGTGCTGCTTTTGATAGTAAATAACCAGTATTATATCGTCGATCCATGACAAGACATCCTTTACTTCATACTTTCTTACAATATAGTTAGTTTACTAACTATATTGTTCCTTGTCAAGTTGATGGCGGTGGATCTGAAACGTCAGCTTCTTTTACAGATTTAGATGGCGTTTCTTTTTCCTTTGACTTTTTGAACATTTCCTTGAATTTCGACGATACATTCAACAGTTTTTGCTGCAAATCAATGCTTGGTTCCATGTCTCGAATGTTGATTTGATAAGACCGAATCATCGCCACTGTGCAGATTGGATCGATGAGAGCTCGTTTTACTGCGGTTGTGATCACATACGCTGCAACAACCGCAAGAAAACCAAGAAACGACGCCGCCTCATTGTTGTCCGCGACTGCAGAGCCAAGTGCCATTAGTGGAAATACGGTAACGAGAAACACGGTGATGTTTAAAATATATATAAACACAACGAGTCCTGCTGCAGTCGTCAATACTTTCTTCCATCCTTGAGCGTACATGACAACACCATCACAGGCCGATTTCCAAACGGTTTCTTCCTCTCCCTCTTTTTTGCGAAGCATAATGTAACTTAATACCGCTTCATCGATGTAGCGAAGGCTAATATTCATAACTCTGCTAACAATTGCCATGATGTTCTTCGCACCTGGCATAAAGCTAAAATAATTGCCGATTCGAAATAACCATCTTTGAATTTGTCTAACAGCTCTGTAAACGAGTTTATCAACGACAAAACATACGTTAGCCGAACCGAAATGATTCACGACCTGTTCTTTACCATAACTGAGCTGCCCTTTTCCGTCAGGCACTTCTCCATTGCGTAATAGTTCCGTCAAAACGGAAATGTGACCGACCTTCACCATATACAGCACGTATCTTTCCAAAAAACGGAGACCTGCTAATACACTAAAAAATGATAGAAGAATGATGAAAATGAAAAATCCTGCGGCAAATTCAAACATGTTAAACAAAAAGATGCTGACTCCAAGCATAATGCCTAAAAAAATGAATGATACCAAGGCAAAAATACCATATACAGCAATTCTAAAAAATATAAATGGTAACGTCTTCGTAAGCAGTTGCAATATTGACATATAAAATCCCCCTCCTCTGCATTTTTATGACGCTTGAAAGGGGAATATCACCATTAATTCGTTATATAAGTTTTGGGTGTTCGTTATAATATTTTCATCATCCAATTAGTAAAACATAAAGTAGCAACGACAACATGACTACACCTACGAGCGTGCTTGTTATGATAACTATCCACGATGAAGATTTAAATTGTTGCTCATTTATTGTTCGCTTATTTTTGAAAAATAGCCACGTTCCAAGGATAAGTACTGTCATTCCTGCAACAAAAGAAATCACACTTAGCATCGTAGCTAAGTTTCTACTCATTGGTGAACTTACTCCCGCTGTTAATTCGATACCAAAAATGAGAAATCCAATACCTTTCATGGCTAAAGCACTCCGAACCCATGCGAGAAACGTTCGTTCATTGGCAAGGTGTTGCTGAATATACGATGAGTCAATTGTTGGTTCTGCCATTTCAATCCCTTCTTTTCTACGAGATAAGATTTCTTTCCTTTATTATCATACATGACTACTCGATTTTTGAAAAATGAACCTTTTACTTTTGATCGGCTGACGTGCAGCCTTTTTCTGTGATACCAACATTCTCCTCTCATACTCTCCCTTGTTTTGCGAAAAATACGATGGACACGTCTCAAGGAGGTTGTTAATGGACAGTCAACGAGTAAAACAAATCATTGAATCACCCGTATTAATTAATGTCACCTACCACGGAATCCCCGTGTATATTGAGGAATTAGATGAAGGAAACCAATTGGCATCTGTTTTTCCACTTGAAAACATGGATGCTCATCAAGAAGTCGATATAGACGGCTTAGTGGAAGAAGGACCATAAATGGAAGGGAGGTTATCACCATGCATAGACAACGAGCAGAGGAAATTGCTCATTCTCCAGAGATGCACCATGTCACTTATAACGGAAAGCCCATTTACATCCAACACGTAGACATGGATAACCAGACAGCGCTCGTATCAACTCTGGACGAGCAAGAGAATGAGTATGAAGTGCACGTAACAGACCTGATTGAGAGTAAAAGCGAAGTTGATTTATAAAGGAGACGATTTTCTTGACTCGCATGGTCGATTCCTCTACCTTAAAAGTAGTGCATCATATTCATTAAGGAGGGGTTTCTTTTGAGTCAAAGCAGTCATATTAAAGATCGTTTTTTATCACACCGGTTGATCACGAATGATTTGATCGGAAAAATCAAAACAGAACACTTCGACTATAAGCCAACACCTACCTCGATGTCAGCACACGAACTGGTTGTTCATATGTTAACGTCGTTTTACCATCTTGCATCTGCGGCCGCTAAACAACGACCAAAGACACTCCACGATAAGGACGATGATAAGAATTTACCATTGCTTGCCCAACGGTACACGGATGAATCGGTCAAACTCATTGAATCGTTATCAGAAGAAAGGCTCGATGAGTTTGTTGACCTTTCAGATTCGATGGGAATCAATGTTCCTGCTCGAACGTTGATAGATATGGCTATTGATCACGAAATTAATCATAAAGGCAATCTATTTGTGTATGTGCGCGAAATGGGCCATGAAAAGTTACCAATGTTTGTGAAAAAGTAAGAATAAAACTCACTCAAGATGATTGAATAGTCATTTTACGTGTCGTTTTCTTATCACGGGACTAATTAGTGGAATTATTACCCTTTTATGGTGATTTCGACTAACTAGGTCACTAGTCACATCTACTAGTGACCCTTCTTTTGCGATTTCAACTAACTAGGGGCACTAGTCACATCAACTACTGACCCTTCTTTTGCGACTTTAGCTAACTAGTGGCACTAATCACATCAACTACTGACCCTTCTTTCGCGATTTCAACTAACTAGGGGCACTAGTCACATCAACTAGTGACCCTTCTTTTGCGATTTCAACTAACTAGGGGCACTAGTCACATCAACTAGTGACCCTTCTTTTGCGATTTCAACTAACTAGGGGCACTAGCCATATCAACTAGTGCCCCTTCTTTTGCGATTTCAACTAACTAGGGCACTAGTCACACCAACTAGTGCCCCTAACTCATTAGTATTTGGCTATTTCATTTTTGCTTCTATCTGTTCAATCGGTTTTACATTTCCATAGACAGGTTTTGTTCTTGGTGTAGGTGCGGCCCAACGCACAGCATTTTTGATAACTCGCTGGATTTCTTCATTATGATACGTAGGGTACGTTTCATGTCCTGGTCTGAAATAAAATACCTTTCCTTGCCCTCTTCGATACGTGCATGCACTTCTAAACACTTCGCCACCTTCAAACCAACTCATCATAAGTAACTCATCTGGTGCTGGAATATCAAAGTGTTCCCCGTACATTTCTTCTTTTTCCAACTCGATGTATTGTCCTATTCCATCCATAATCGGATGGCTCGGTTCAACAACCCATAACCGCTCTTTTTCATCTGCTTCACGCCACTTCAAATCACAGGACGTTCCCATTAGCTTTTTAAAAATTTTAGAAAAGTGCCCTGAATGTAAAACGATCAAACCCATTCCGTCCAGCACTCGTTGCCTTACTTTCTCCACAATAGTATCATCCACTTCATCGTGGGCCATGTGTCCCCACCATAGTAATACTTCTGTATTATTTAACACCTCATCTGTTAAACCGTGCTCCGGTTCATCGAGCGTTGCCGTGTTTACGTCAAGCGACTCCTCTTTCAAAAAAGAGGCAATGGCCCCGTGAATCCCTTCAGGATAAATATCTGCTACAACAGAATTTTGCTTCTCATGACGGTTTTCATTCCATACTGTTACTTTCATTTCTTATCTCTCCTTATTCGAATTAAGCAAACGTTTTCACTCACCATTCAAGTTTAACAGAAAAATGCGTAAACGTTTACTCACACTCAAAACTTTTTCCATATATAACTTTATACCTATTTTTAAAATCGAGTAATTTGATAAGTTGTTGTCATTTCTAAGCATTAAAAGGGGAATTAATTCGCCTTTTGCCTTATACTAATAGTAACTTAACATTCCGCCCCAAAAAAAACAGCTTGTGTGTTCACTATATAGAAAAGGACTGTAGACCTATGAGAGAAGTTCTCCTCCCGATTATCATTTATATTTTGCCGCTTTTTATTTTATTTCATATGGCCGTTGATGTTTTTCAAAGAAACCCTAAACGAACGGAGAACCGGTTACTTGCCATTTACTTTGTCTGTTATGGAATGCTATTTCTAGAAGAGTACATCCGCCAGTTGGTTCCTATAGAATATAGTCCCGCATTGGTCACATATTGGTTTGGAAATGCTGGTATTTTAATCCCAAGCCTGTTTTTTCATTTCACGTTCAAGCTGGCCGGTTTTGATAAAAAGATGCCTAAATATTTATATCCGTATATTTTTTATGTCACACTTATTCCGATTCTGTTGACATTTATTTTCCGAGAAAACATCATGAACAGCCAAGATTTTGTTCAAGTTGGAATGTGGATTTACCCAGAGTTTAATTCAGCATATATCATGACATTAACTATTGCTAATTTCTTCAGTGCCTTTATTATCGGTTTTATGGTCTATTTGCACCGACGAAGCGCTTCAGAAGCAAAAAAACAGATGTTTACGCTCCTTATCATTGTCGCTTTCATCGCTTTTATTTGGAATATTATTTTCGGCTACTTCGAATTTCGTGGAGTGATGCCTCCATACCCGTATATATTTGCCGGTCTATTCTGGGCTGTCGCCTTAGGATATGCGACGAGAAAATTTGATTTCCTTGCTTCTTACAATAAACGGTTTGCTACTTTGTATAATTTAAATCCTGCATCCATTATTCTTGTTAATAAAGATGGAATCATAGAAAGTTCCAACCCAGCTGCAAAAAATTTGTTGCATGTCGATTCCTTAAGCAATCAATCGTTCCATCAATTTTTTCCTGACAAAAAGAAACAAACGTGGTTGGATCACTTCAAACGACATTTTTCTGAAAACGAAAAATTTTATGAGTTTGAAACTAAACTTCAAACGAGGGACGGCATTGAGAAATACGTGTTGATAGATGGTGACTACGTGTTTATTGATCAAGAACCTCATAACATGTTGATTATTCGTGATGTGGATGAGAACAAAGAAGCAGAAAACACGATTCGTTTCCTTGCCTATCATGATGCCCTGACCAAGTTACCTAATCGCCGTTACTTTTATGAACAAGCTCCTTTAGTCATTTCAAAACAACATCCATTAGCCATTGTCGTTATCGATTTAGATGGTTTCAAGCTAATCAATGACACCTATGGCCATCAAACCGGTGACCATTACTTGATTCATACGGCGAAACTTTTAGAACACAGCATCAAGAATTCCGGTATGGCTTCGAGAGTCGGTGGTGACGAGTTTTATATGTATTTCTCTTATGAAACTCAACCAGAGGTCATTGCATTTGCTACAAACTTGCTTGACTTATGCAAAAAACAACCGTTCCAAGAGAATGATGTTTCGATTCCAATTCACATTAGCATGGGAATTAGCCTTTCCCCTAACCATGGGAATGACTTAGAAACGCTAATCCATAAAGCTGATCAAGCGATGTACCAAATGAAGCATAATGGCAAAAATGGTTACCATATCTATTCTAAAAACTCTTGAACTAACTTATTTTCTTGAGACAGGCAATGCTGTTTATTTTAAGGATTGAGTTTCGCTGCCATGCGTGACTCTAGCACGAAGAAGTCACCATTACTGATGTATTCCATCCTCGTTATAAGAAAAAGCAGTTCTAGAAAGGTGAATGAGATTCATCTTCCAGGACTGCTTTTTTATTTGTAGAGCACGATTGCCAGCATTCCATTTGAAGGAAAAGTAGCTATTTGTGAAACTTTTCGTTTTGTTGCTCGTATGAAAAGAAGGACCTATTTTAAAGGAAAATATTGGAGGAGGCATCATAATGTTCGAAATCGACGTATCAACATCTCGCTCTCATCTTATTATTCAATGGCAACTATCGAATATAAAAGTGCCTATTAAAGAAATTACTGAAATAAGTCATGATGACAGCTACGGTGGAGTGAATCAACCAGGGATTAGAATTGGGACACCTTCTGATTCAACGGATCGTTTAGTAATTAAAACACCCTCTAGAAACTTCATTCTATTTACTTCAAAGGGACCTCAGCTGGAAAATAAATTGAATTCTATCATGAAATCTTTAACGAAGCCCTAAATACTTAATGGGCTTCTTCTTCATTTATTAGAAAAACTTGTTAAATTTCTTTTCTTTTATTTGAGTCTCTCTTCGATTTCACATTTAATAGAAAGTTTACGGAAAAGGTAGCCAATAACCCTATCCAAAAAATAACTGTAGAAGATAACACCTCGTTGTCATTCAGATAAATATAGATTGTATCGACAAATAATAGTATAAGAAAAGTATAAAAGCCAAAAATAGCTGCTTTTCTCCAATTCTTATCTTCAACTTCTGTACTATTTCTGAAAAACACGTTAATCTCCTCCTCTTGAGTTTTCCCGCAATCATGATCATTTACCATTTTATTTCGCTAAAGAGTTAGCTGTTTCCTGCTCTAATCTATCTATTTTTAAGTTAATGAATGGGGAAAATCTATTTAAACCACAAAAAAAACCGCGCCACTAAAGTGAGCGGTTTGTCTGGTATTAGCGCTGTTCAAGTCTTGCAATTCTTTCATCTAAGTCAGGGTGAGATGAAAACAACTTCATCATACTCCCTTTCCCACTTATCTTCATCGTTTGGATTGCTGAATCGTCGGTACGATCCTTTACGGTTGCTCGATTTACGTGTGTTTTCAGTGAGCGAAGAGCATGAGCCATTTTATCTCGACCAGCTAAGTCAGCTCCCCCGCGATCGGCGTGAAATTCTCTGTGTCGGGAGTAAGCACTGACAACAATGCTTCCCAATATGGAGAATAAAATTTGGAAAATGATAATCGCCGCAAAACGAACAACAAATTGCATTTCAGAACGTACTAAACGTGATACAAGAATCGCAGCGATCCTTGAGAGGAATACGACAAAGGTATTCACAACACCTTGCAATAACGTCATCGTTACCATGTCACCATTGGCTACGTGCGCCACTTCGTGAGCAATAACACCTTCAACTGAATCGTCATCCATATTTTGCAATAACCCTGCAGATACACAAACGAGTGACCGTTTTTTCGAAGGTCCAGTAGCAAAAGCATTTACTTCAGCTGATTGATAAATTCCAACCTCCGGCATATGCATTAAACCAGCAGCTCGAGAAAAACGATGAACCTTCTCCACTACAGCACGTTCTTGCCGAGTAAGTTGATCATCTGGATCTAATACTTTTACCTTCATCATTTTCTTTGCCATCCAGCGTGATAACGCCAATGAGATAAAAGAACCCCCGAAACCTATGAGCAAACTGAAGATCATGAGAGTAGTATAATTAATTCCTAATCCACCACTACCATCTTGAATAGATGGATCAATGTTTGTAAATGTTGTGATAAGTGTCCATGCAATCACAAGTGTTGTCATTACAAGTATGTTTGTAATAATAAAAAATAAAACTCTTTTTCCCATTTCGTAAGCCTCCATTTTCATGATGTACTCGTACATTTTACCATGATTCTATTAATATGAAAGTAAATAGATTAAAATGTTAAGATATCTCGTCTGTTAAAACTCCAAACTACTTTAATTAGAAACAATGCCAGCAAATCTATCCCTATTTTTCTTTAAATCTTTTCCATAGTTCGCGAGTTTTTCTATAATGTCATATCTCATATTGACGAGAATGATCGGTTGTTATTTTAGCACGATAAAAGACTGAGCTACAATCACCCAGTCTCTATCTATTTTATGAAATACTTCGTTATATAGATATTTTCAACTATTTATCTCAAAAATGGAAATGTTTTATAAAACTAACGAACAATCGGTTTATTTGCTAATCGATTTTGTACCATGTCGTTTAATTCTTCGTCCGTAATATCTCTAAACGTACGGAACTTATATCCTTCTTCTTTATAGAATTCGATGACTTTCGGTAGAATATCTGCTGTCGCTTGGTTAGGTGCCGTGTCGTGAAACAGTGCTACGACGAGATCTTTGCCTCGCGAGGAATGTTTGATTTGGTCTAGCATTGCTTCAGGTTGTTTAGAAAGCCCTCCAGCATCTCCTGAGGAAACGTTCCAATCAATGTAGTGATAGCCACGCTCTTTTATGTCTTCCGTCAACCGAGGCATAAACTGCTTCCCACCATAGTCAAAAGAGCTATGATTGGATGAACCCCCAGGAAAACGAATAATTTTCGGTGCTTCAAAACCTAGAACATTTTCATATGCTTCTTCTGCTAATTCTAAATCATTATAAAATCGATCAAAACTCTCATATATTGCATAATCGTGCGTATAAGAATGTGTTAAAATCATGTTTCCATCATAATACGTTCGTTGTGCAATTTCCGGGTGTTTTTCCATCCTTTGCCCGATCGTAAAAAAAGTTGCGTTCACATCATATTCATTTAATGTGTCAAGAATATCTGGAGTCGTTGTCGTTGGTCCATCGTCAAATGTTAAAAAAACTTTCTTGGACCCATCAGTTTCTGGGATATTCACAAATTGGTGATTCGACTGGTTCGACTCCGATTCATTAGACGAATTTGAAGATGTTTCATTTAGTTGCCTTTGCAACTCATCTAACTCTTCTGTTTTTTCTGTGTTGGATTCTTCTAGACTGGAAATCTCAGCTTTTTTTTCATCTAATCTACTTTTTAAGTGTTCATTTTCTGCCTCTAATTCCTCCAATGAAGCTATTTGCTTCTCAAACTCGTCGATCTCTTTCTTTGAACGTTGAAGGTCTTCTTTTAATTGCTCTATTTCCTCTTCAGACTGTAAAACATCTTGTTCTAGTCGTTTCAATTCTTGTTCACTTTCTTGAAGATTTTTCTCCATCAATGTTCTATCATCAGTATGAGATGCCTTTCCAATCCAAAAAGATGTACTGATTAAACTGAATAGGAGTATGAGTGCTAAGACAACTTTAAAATAACGATTTTTCATCATCTTTGTGTCCCTCCTCTCCTGCCTTGTTACTACATTAGACGTGATGAGTAAGGGATTTGTTACATATAGTCGAAAATTAGGACAAGTCCGCGAATAAAATAAAGCCATTCGAGTTCATGTTTTACCTCGAGTGGCTTTATGGCTCATTCGTTATCGATCCTCTTTTATTTCTAACGGATCCATCGTTTCGTCTAACGGAATTCCTTTTTCTATTTTTAGTTTCTCCAATTCAATTCGCCGCTCTTCTACTCTTAACTCTTTCTCTTTATACTTGTATTTCTTCTTACTTTCATATCCAATATATAAATAATAAATGGCAACAATAATGACGATATAAAACCAAAAATCCATCTGTGTATTCCTCCTTTATCTCTTCATTTCCTGCATATATTATACCATAATTTCCCGTCTATGTAGGTCCGTTTGCTCCTTTATTGTCGGCGTTTCATCTCGAAAAAAATGACGATCATTTGTCTAGTAGACAAGTGATCGCCTTGTTTTTATAATTATCCATGAGTATACTTTGGCGGTGCATCCGGAGTAGTATCAATCGCGTAGGCATTTAGTGGCAAAGTCATCATAACTGTTACTGCCAAAACAACAAGTACTTTTTTCATAATAGGAACAACTCCTTAAGATTTTATCTTATTGTTACATAATTCATCCTCATATGCTTCGGGCAATATATTTAATATTCTGAAAATAATACGGTATTATAATGAATATACTAGTGATTTCTCACGTGGTTATTAACATATTAATATTTTTATAGATGGAGATGGTCAAATGGACTATTTATTAGGTGAAAGAATCAAAGATTTACGAGAACATTTACATATATCACAAAAAGGTCTTTGTGAAGGGATTTGTACGCAAGGATTGATTAGTAGAATTGAAAGAAACACAGCTACCCCGACAGCCCCTTTACTCCATCAACTCGCTCTTCGGTTAGGTGTCGACTTGAACTATTTCTTTGACGACATCTCTCGAAACGGGATCAATTATGTGAAAGAAACGATACGCAATATCGACAGCCAAATTCGTGATCACAAATATGAAGAAGTCATGCAAACGGTCCATTTAGAGAAAAAGAATCCTCTTTTTAGAGAAAAACATTTAAAGCAGTATTTGTTATGGAGAGAAGGAATTTGTGTCTTTCATATGTATGACGATAGTGAACGAGCACTGAATATCCTTGATCAAGCTCTTCAACTACAGCAAGGGAATGAGAGAAATTATACAGAAACAGAAATGGATATTTTAGCTTCAAAAGCAATCATCTATAGTATCATCAATAAACTTGATGTTGCTGCTGATATTTACAAAATACTTTTAACTCATATAGAATCTCTATCCATGCTCAAACAAAACCGGTTAATCATTCGAATCTTATTTAATGCGAGCAGAAATGCGTATGACAGAAAAAAATATCGTGAATCGTTGTTTTACGCTGATAAAGCTATCAAAATTTGTTTAGAAGAAGAACATCTTTACTTGTTAGGTCAACTATATTTCCAAAAAGGTTGCTCGTTATTTGAATATGATCGTGCCTATAAGGAAGAAAGTCTTGAATTGCTGCATAAAACGTTATGGATATATGAATTAAATCCCGTCCCTGAATTAATCGAAGACTTAAAAGAAGAAATCAATTACATTCAAAATAGTCAATAATCTTACCTATTTTGAATGTCTTTGTTAAGGTTTTCATCCTTTCGTTTTCAAAAAATATTAATAAGTTAATATTCTTTTTCGTATCCTCTCCTAAATCTAAGGTGTCGTGGATGAGAAAACAGTTCATTGTCCGCATAGACTCAAATTGAAGTTTTATTATTTAGAATTTTTAGATTACTATAGTTCTAGACTAAACATCATGCAACCAATCACCTGTGAATGTTTGGTACATACAACCTATAAGGAGAGGATTACATTGAAAAAGTTATTCTTATCATGGATCGTAGTTACCCTTATTCTTTTACCTAGCCAAGTTGGTCTTGCCGCTGGTGAAAAAGATGACGCAGATGACTATCTCGTAAAATTTAACGGACCTGCACAAAAAGGATTAGTACAAGCCTTTGGAGTAGATGACGAAGATATTATTCACGAATATGAAAACTTACCAGTCATGCACCTTCATTTAACTGTTAATCAAGTGAACGCTTTAGAGAGACATCCTCAAATTGAAACTGTCGAAGAAAACGGTGAAGTGGAAGCATTGGGTCAAGAGGTTCCTTGGGGTATCCCTCATGTTCAAGGCACCGCTGCTCAGGACCAAGGGTTCACTGGCGAGAACGTAAAAGTAGCTATTCTGGACACTGGTGTAGACAACACTCATGAAGATTTGGCGGCTAACGTGAAAGGCGGACACTCCGTTTTTGACGATGCTGACAACAGCGATCCTTATTTCGATGCAAACGGACACGGAACACATGTAGCAGGTACGGTTGGTGCCGTTGATAACGACTTAGGAGTGATCGGAGTTGCTCATGAAGCGGACTTATATGCTGTAAAAGTATTAAATAATGATGGAAGTGGAACATTAGCAGGTATTGCAGAAGGAATTGAATGGTCCATCAATAATGATATGGACATCATTAATATGAGTTTGGGCGGATCACAAGGTTCTACGATTTTAGAAGACTTTAGCGACCTAGCATACGATGAAGGTGTCCTTGTTGTTGCTGCTGCAGGTAATAGTGGAAACAGAGGTGGAAATAACGATACAGTTGGTTATCCTGCCAATTATGATTCAGTCATTGCTGTAGCGGCAGTTGATGAAAATAATAACCGCGCTACGTTTTCCAGTACTGGTCCTGCTGTTGAATTATCTGCACCAGGAGTAGACACATTAAGTACGACACCAGGGGATAATTATGCATCATTTAATGGAACATCGATGGCTTCTCCCCATGTCGCAGGTGTTGCAGCTCAAATACTACAAGCAAAGCCTGATTTATCGAATGTTGAACTTCGAGCGCTTCTCCAAGAGACAGCTCAAGAGCTTGGCTCATCTCACCAATATGGCCATGGTCTCGTTCAATCATTGGATGCTATTGAAAATTAACAGTTAGCTTATATGAGTCCCTATCTTGATTGATAGGGACTTTTTTAGTTTTTCAGCGCTTCTGATAGTACCTCACGCATGGAAGTAAGGCGCTATTATAACTCCTTCGATCTCACACTGGTTAGCACGATAAAATTACTTTTTTCAAAAAAACACTTAGAGCAAATAGCCCTAAGTGTTCAAAATCGAACCTTTATGGAAGTTACTTATCGAGACATCGACAAATATCAATCATTCTGATTAAATGACACCTTGCATGACCATTGTATCGGCCACTTTAATAAATCCAGCAATATTAGCACCAACCACTAAATTACCAGGTGCATCATACTCTTCCGCTGCTTTCATACTATTGCGGTATATATTTTTCATGATGTCATGTAGTTTTGCGTCGACTTCTTCAAAAGACCAAGCTAAACGTGCACTATTTTGTGCCATTTCCAAAGCTGAAACAGATACTCCACCTGCATTCGCAGCTTTTCCTGGAGCGAAAAGAACGTCACTGTTTAAGAACATTTGAACAGCTGCATGAGTTGATGGCATATTAGCTCCTTCACCAACAGCTACAACACCGTTTGCAACTAAAATCTTGGCAGCCATCTCATCTAATTCGTTTTGCGTTGCGCAAGGAAGAGCTATGTCACAAGGAATGGACCAAATCCCAGCACAATCTTCAAAGTAATGTGCTTCAGGATGAATCGTCACGTATTCGCTAATTCTTTTACTCTCCACTTCTTTCAGTTGCTTTACCGTCGCAAGATTAATACCATCCTTATCGTAAATATATCCGGCTGAATCACTACACGCGACAACTTTTGCCCCTAACTCCATTGCCTTTTCCATGGCATAAATGGAAACGTTCCCAGATCCAGATACAGTTACTGTACTTCCTTCAAAGCTTTTTCCTTTTTCTTTCATCATTTCTTCCACAAAGTATACGGTTCCGTAACCTGTGGCCTCTTTTCGAGCCAAGCTACCACCAGAGTCAATGCTTTTTCCTGTTAATACTCCAGCTTCATAACCGCCACGCATCTTTTTGTATTGACCAAACATATAGCCGATTTCTCTTGCACCAACACCGATATCACCTGCTGGAACATCGACATCTGCGCCAATATGTTGACTAAGTTCTGTCATAAAACTTTGCGTAAATCGCATGATTTCCATGTCTGATTTTCCTTTAGGATCAAAGTCCGCTCCGCCTTTTCCACCACCGATTGGTTGACCAGTTAGAGAGTTCTTGAAAATCTGTTCAAATCCTAAAAACTTGATGATACTAGCATTAACGCTTGGGTGGAATCTGAGTCCACCTTTGTATGGACCAATCGCACTGTTATACTGAACTCGGAAGCCTCTGTTCACTTTAACGTTGCCTTGATCATCAACCCAAGGTACTCTAAAAGAAATGATTCGCTCTGGTTCAACGATTCTTTCTAAAATGCCCTGCTTCATATAGACAGGATTTTTTTCAAGTACGGGCATTAATGAATCAAAAACTTCTTTCACCGCTTGATGGAACTCACTTTCATTGGGATTTCTGTCCTTAACGGTTTGATAAACGCCATCAACATAAGCTAACACGTCTTGCGCTTGCTCAACTCTTTCTATGGTTTTCATCTTCTCAGCTCCCTCGTTTCATGTTTCTATAAATTAAAATGGACAAATTGTACATTTATATTAGATTCTCACTATTCAGTATTTTATAATTAAGTTAATCATCTAATCAATATCAATAATCGATAGAATCAATGCTTATTTGAGATTGATCTTTTTGGAGGAAAAACGATGGAAATGAGACAGATCCAATATTTTATAGAAGTAGCGAACCGAGAGCACATGACAGAAGCCGCTGTGGCCTTGCATGTCGCCCAATCAGCGGTAAGTAGACAGATCGTTAATTTGGAAAATGAATTAGGAGTGGATTTGTTTATTCGAGAAGGTCGAAGAGTAAAATTGACTCCTCTTGGTAAAATTTTTCTTAAAAGAATCACCCATGCGATGAACGTCATTGATGATGCCACTAGAGAAGTGAAAGAATATTTAGATCCTGAAAAAGGAACGATTCGCATTGCTTTTCCAATCAGTTTAGCAGCTCATACGCTCCCAACAGCTATTTCTTCGTTTCGAATGTACTATCCAGAAGCGAAATTTCAGTTGAAACAGGGTCTTTACAATGACTTGATTGACGGTGTAGCATCAGGTGATTTCAATATGGCTTTAATCGGTCCTGTACCAATGGAAGAAAAAAAAGTAAACAGAAAAATTTTATTTACTGAAAATGTCGTGGCCTTATTACCCATTCACCATCCACTTGCCGATCGTGAAACGTTAAGATTACGGGAGTTAAAAGACGATCCGTTTGTGTTATTACCAGAAGGTTTTGTTTTTCGCGATATCGTCATCAATGCTTGTAAAGATATTGGTTTCGAACCTCAGATTGCTTTTGAGGGGGATGATATTGATGCGTTAAAGGGGCTTGTTTCAGCAGGGCTTGGCGTTACGCTAATGCCAGAGGTGACACTAATGGAGAGTTTGTCTCGTTCAACAGTGAAAATACCTCTTGTCGAACCAAATGTTACCCGCACCGTCGGGGTGATTACACCTAAGGAGCGGGTACTATTACCAACTGAGCAGCTTTTTTATCAATTTCTGCAAGATTTCTTTGCTCGTTTAAGTTATTTCAAAGAGTGAAAGGTATGTGTCTATCGAGACCCTGTGCTTAATGTCCATTGGATACGACCGACACTCGTTCATTGACCCACGATACAACATCTTCATAGACTTCCTCTTTATTTGTTTCATTTAATAGTTCATGCCTTCCGTCTTGATACAACTTACATTGCACATCTTGTAACTTTGCCACTTTGTAAAACTTACTCAATTTTTTAACTAAACGACCGTAATTTCCAACAGGATCTCGATCCCCTGCGATGATAAAAATAGGAAGATCTTTTGGAATTTTAGCTAACCGCTCTTTCACGTATAGTTGGGAGAGACCTTCGAAAAAATAATAGAAAAATCCTGAAGTAAATAACGTTCCACAATACGGATCATCTTCGTATTTCCTCACTTCATCACGGTTTCGACTTAGCCAAGCAAATTTCGATTGGCTGTCTTTAATCCTTTTGTTATAGCGGCTAAAACTTAAGTAATCAAGAAGGCGACTTTGATTTCTTTCTCCAAAAAGGTATTTTTCAATCGAAGCTACCTTTTTTCCAAGAGAAACTTCAATCCCCGTTCTTGCTGCTGAACCACACAAAACGACGCCCGCCACGTCCTTACCGTATCGAATGATAAATTCTTGTGCGAGGAATGAGCCAAAACTGTGCCCGAAAATAACGATCGGTAATTGTGGATGCTTCGACCTAATTTCCTCCATAATCGCGTGTTCGTCTTCCACGATTTGGTTGAATCCGTCTTCCCCAATATATCCAAGTTCCTCAATGCTTTCTGCTGTTTTTCCGTGTCCTCTATGGTCGTCTGCAAACACGATGTATCCTTGACGATTTAAATGCTTTGCGAAATTTTCATATCTCTTTGCATGTTCTGCCATTCCATGAAAAATCTGAACGACTCCTTTCGGCTCGGAAACTTCCTCCCAACAATAAACAAAAACGTCTGTTCCGTCAGACCCTTTTATTAAAAAGCTTTCGTTCGAATCCTTTTTACTCATCTTTTTAACTCCCCTTTACTGCAAACTTCAGATACTATTGAGTCATCTTATAGTCTCTATTTCTAGTAGTATTCCTTAGTAGTATAACATCCATCTCTTCACAAAATTTCCACTATCATTTAACAATTGTGTTCACAACAGATCTAGTATCACCAATTTTTTACAGACACTAAATTGTCACTTACATAACGAAAACTTGATGACAGATGTCACTATTAATATCATTCCTCATTGATACAATAAACGATAAGATGCTTTTAAGGAATTCTTTGGGGAAGTTATTTAAACGTATCTACTACTGAAGAGATGAGGGATTTTAATGAATTTTCCAAAACTAAAAATTGGAAAGATGGAGCCTAAAGTACCAATTATTCAAGGGGGAATGGGTGTTGGTATCTCATTAAGTAGCTTAGCTGCAGCTGTAGCAAATGCTGGTGGAATAGGAACCATTTCTGGAACTGGAATTCCAATTGATGAGATGCGAAGCCATATTCGAAAAGCTAGAGAACTTACTCAAGGAGCAGGTTATATTGGCGTGAATGTTCTTTACGCGATGACAGACTTTGCTGAAACAATGAGAGCCGCACTTGAGGAAAAAGTTGACTTTATTATTTCTGGAGCTGGGATTTCTAGAGATATGTATTCTTGGGGAAAAGAATACAACATACCAGTCATCTCTATTGTTTCTTCCGGGAAATTAGCTAGGATGTCTCAACGATTAGGGGCATCAGCAGTTGTTGTAGAAGGATTTGAAGCAGGTGGCCATTTAGGAACGGACCGCCCTCTTTTCGATATCTTACCTGAAGTCGTCGAAGCTGTAGATATACCCGTAATCGCTGCAGGTGGTATTCTTAGCGGGACCGATATGAAAAAAGCAATAAGTATGGGTGCTTCTGGAGTCCAAATGGGATCAAGATTTGTCGCAAGTGTTGAGTGCGATGCTCCCGATTCTTTTAAAGATAAATTTGTGCAAAGTAAAGAAGGCGACGCTACTTTAATAAAGTCAGTCGTTGGTTTAGAAGGTCGAGCGATTAGAAACACTTTCACTGATAAAATAAGTGATAATAAAAGTGTAAAAATCGATAAATGTTATCAGTGTTTAAAAAAGTGTTCCCACAGATATTGTATCTTGGATCATTTGTTGCAATCAAAGAATGGTAATGCAGAAGATGGTCTTGTATTTTGTGGATCAAGAGTTCATGAAATCAACAATATTTTACCAACGAAAAAAATCATTGATAACATTATGAATGAGTATACTGAATTAAGTGCCGTTGTTTCTCACTAAAAAATGACAAATAGTTAAAAGGCCTCAAAGTGGTAACAAGCTCCGCTTCCTTTTAAAAACTTTATTAGCAAGAGAAAAAAACGAAATGTTTAACTAATTGCATCGCATTTTTTGCGGTGTTTTTTGTTTTTTAAATTTTTTTGAACAATGGACATTGGTAAACGTTCAGAGTCTCTAATATGAATAATAGCATTAGCCTAGAAATTAAAAAAAGTCCCTCCTAGATGGAAGGACCTCGATGATTTATTCGTTACTGTCTAACATTGAAAACTCATGTACCCACACTTGCATGGTAGCTTTCCAAGGCATACCTGGGTGAATCGACAAGATGGAATCTTTATAAGCCTCGAGGTTTTCATACCCTTCTTGCACGGCAATCTCATCCGTCAAGTCTCCTAGTGTTTGTCGGTAAACACGATCTACTTTGAACGATTGCCCCTCAAGAACCATGACTTCACCTGGATCGGCATACCTACCGTTTCTTCTCGTTGCTGTTTTCTTTCCTTTAAGAACCTTTTCTACATCTTCTGGTTTTGTAACCATTCTGTCTATTTCACATGTCTTTGGTGGTAATACGTTGTCTGTCATTTTTATCCCCCTTTACCCATATCCCATTTTATACTAATTATTACTTTATGAGAACTTTAAAACATCTATAGTATAAGATTATTTTCTAAAAGATATGAATTCCCCTAAATAAAAAGACATGGTATCAAATGTTTTTAAAAAAGTACCGCTCGCTTCCAGCCTACTAGCCTTGACCTTCTGCCGTTAATACTAATTGCCGAATGTTTCGTTTTCTTGTATAGTCAACTGGCATCGAATAAGCAGCAAGCATTCCATTTTCATCTTGAACTAATTTTATTTTCAGTCGTTTCTTTATCGTTATTTTCCACTTTAGTAATGTCATTAAGATTTTATCGATAGGAGTTAACTTAGTGAAATCAAAGCCTCCACGTAGATAAAAAAAAGAAACATTATCTCGCAAATCGGAAGGGATATTTTTATCTCTTACTTCATGCACGACATCTTTTCTTGCAGGGGCGACACCTGTAGCAAAAACAATAAGCTTCTTCTCAGTAAGTTTGTTTGCGTTTGCGATTATAAACTTAACTCCGTGAATACCAGATGCATAAAGTCCCCCTCCATAAATAATCGTATCGTATGTTAAAAGAGTATTTACATCGACTCTTTTAGCTGTCATATCAATTAAATCTGCATGTAGTTCTTCTGAAATCCACGAAGCATACCTTTTCGTAAATCCCGATTTAGATTTAAATAACACTACTGTTTTCATTAGCTACACCTCTCAAATGAAATGAATACTTTGTATCCATTCCACATCCAGGAGAGAAATCCCTGTTCGATTGTATTCTATTTGAAAATTATTCAGCAAAGTTTTTTTAGTTAGACACAATTAGCTTCGTTTGAATTCGTAAAACAAGTACAACCTAGTTTTGAACAGTATTGACAAATAAGAGCATGCAAAATATGATAAGAGTAATCTAAAGAAAAGGAAGGTACCTTATACGATGAAGCAATAATCCTATTTCACAGACATGATTTTGATCGTTAATCATTTTGTCTAGATAGGATTAGTGTGACCATTTTTAGGTAGCTTTCGATTACGGACAGTAAGCGAAAAATCTCCCCTTTTATTTTGGCTATGTTAAAGAATATTGTTGATTATGAAAATAGGCTCGCTTGCCGTGGACAAGACTTCAGCTTCCTCGAAAAATCAACCTGCGGGATCTTCAGCTCTTACTTTTCCCACAGGCGTCTCGCTGATTTTTCAAAATTAACAAGGAAGATTAACAAGCCTTTAATTTTTAAAAGGACGGTTTATTTGCGTATACCTAACTCAAACACTTTTCCTCTCTAGCTTAATAGGGAGGTTTATTTATGCTTTTATTACAAGCAACAAATATTGAAAAAAATTACGCGGATCGACTGATCGTAAAAGTACCACAACTACAGATTTATGATGGAGACAGAATTGGACTTGTCGGAAAAAACGGCGAAGGAAAGACTACATTATTAAAAATCCTATACGGAGAATTGGAACCTGATAGCGGACACATTCATCGTTTCGAAACTGGGGCATATATTCCTCAGTTAGAAATCATTGAGAACAAAAAAGAAAACAAATTTGATGATCATAAATGGCATGTGCGTGGCAGTGACTTTTTAAGCGGTGGGGAACAAACGAGAAAGAAAATCGCAGCTGCATTCGCTTCTGGCACCAAGCTAATTTTTGCAGATGAACCGACTAGCCACTTGGATGTTCAGCGAGTCCATCAATTCGAGAAGGAGATGTTGTCTTTTAACGGAGCTTTTGTGATTATCTCACACGACCGTGCTCTTCTCGATCACGTATGTACATCCATTTGGGAAGTAGAAAGTGGTGATGTTCATATTTACGAAGGTAATTACTCTGACTATGTCATTCAAAAAGAACGAAAAAATCAGAGACATCAGTTCGAATATGAACAGTATATAAAAGAAAAAGATCGCTTAACTGCTGCAAAACAAGAAAAATCTCAACATGCGAAATCTTTACGAAAAGCCCCTAAACGGATGGGGAATTCAGAAGCACGCTTGCACAAACGAAGCGTCGGTCAAAAGAAGGCGAAACTTGATAAAATCGGAAAATCCATTCAGTCGCGCATTGACCAACTTGAAAAAATTGAAAAACCTAAAACCGTGACAGATATCAACTTTGACCTTACCGAATTTCCGATGATTCATAGTCGAATGGCCGTTTCGTTCGATAAACTCAACGTGAATGTCGGTGATCGCTTGTTAATTAGTAACTTTACCGCCTCCATAAAACCTGGAGCGAAAATAGCGATTACAGGAGCGAATGGTGCTGGAAAATCGACGTTATTGAAAACAATTGTCCAAAGGAGAGAAGGAGTTCGAATAGCTAAACCAGCTCAGGTCGGCTTTTTCTATCAACAGTTAGAAAACCTTCACGAAGACCGAACGATTTTAGAAAATGTGATGCAAACAAGTCAATACGAAGAAACATTTATTCGAACCGTTCTTGCAAGACTTTTAATTAAACGTGACGATGTATATAAACCGATATATAAATTAAGTGGTGGAGAGCGTGTAAAAACCGCCTTGGCCAAAGTATTTCTCGGTCACTATAACATCTTGCTCTTAGATGAACCAACAAACTTTTTGGATTTACCTACAAAAGAAGCCCTTCAAGAAGTGTTAAGAGAATATCCTGGCACGATCCTCTTTGTCACACACGACCGCTATTTGATTCAACAATTAGCTAGTGATGTTCTCCATATAAGCGATGGACGTGCGATTTTGAAAAAGAGAAACATCGATGACCGAAAAGATAAATCACCTGCAACGAATGAAGAAGAGATTAGTCTCCTCTCCATTAATATGAAGTTATCGGAAGTTATAAGTAAATTAGGGGAAGTTTCGGATGAACACGAAAAGGTAGCTCTTGAGGAAGAGTTTAGCGAATTGTCGAAAAAAAAGCAGAATATGTAAAACCGTAAACGTTTAAAATGACTATTCGAAGGATATGAGTAACTGAGTCTATGTTTTAATCTCCTCATTTGTGGTACTCCGTATGATAGGGAACCATAAATGAAGGAGGCAAGAAATGCCTGATATTTGGGATAAAAAAGATCAGTTGGATGTGAAGGCAGGACGGTTTCGGCTATATTTCAAAAAGAGGTATAGGCTAATAACAACCGTAAATGATTTATTCATCGGTATATTTTTCGTATGCGGCAGTATTCTTAATTTCTTCTCGTCAGCGGAAATGATTGGTATGATTTTATACTTATGCGGTAGTTTGTTACTTGCAAGCCGCCCGGTGCTAAGAATCATGCACGATGCGCAACTTCGTAATGAAATGAAGGATTCTGAAAACTATAACCCAACGAAACGGCAAGAGTAAAGGTAGAGGTGAACACGAAAGCCCTCTACCTTCTTCTTATTTTCTTACTTGATAAAACCAAGATCTCCCCAATTATCTGCATCGGTAATCATTTTTTTCAACAAATCAAAACCTTGCTTAAAGTCGCGTAAGTGAGCAACTTCCACAGGTGAATGGGAATAGCGACGTGCAAATGTAATCGCCCCGGCAAGCACCCCTTCTCGCTCAAGATGAACAGCCGCTAAATCTGTTGTTGCGCCAGTCATCACCGCCATTTGGTATGGAACATCTAGCTCGTTTGCGTAATGGATCAACAAATTCTTAACTTGTGGAGACATAATATTCCCACGAACACCACCTCCAGCCAATGCTGGAAACACAGGTCCTCTGCCAATACCTACTGGGTACCCGCTCCCAATGCTATCGGGCGTATCTGCGCAAGGAATCGTATCTAAAACTAAAGCGAAGTCTGGGTTTACTTTATACGTGGCTACCTTAGCTCCTCGCAGTCCCACTTCTTCTTGAACGGCAATGACGCCGACAAGTTTTCCTGCAAAATTTTTCTCAGTAAATAACTCTTTAAAAAGTTGTAAAAGTAAGACACAACAAGATCTATTATCGATAGATTTGCCACAAATGAGGTCTGCATTTGTAAATGTCTCTATATCACTAATATAGCTAATTGGGTCGCCAATTTGTATCGTCATATTATGTACTTCTTCTTTTGACGTCGCGCCAACATCGACGTAGAGATCATAGATCGATGGAATCGTTTTTCTTTCTTCTGGCGTTTGCAGGTGACCAGCTTTTACACCAACGACACCAAAATGCCCATTAACGTTGACTTTCCGACCGATAAGTAAGGATTCAATCATTCCACCCGTTCGTTCTATTCTTAAAAAACCATTGTCATCAATGTCACGAACGACGCAGCCAATTTCATCTGAGTGAGCTGATACCATCATCGTTGGCCCCGGTTTACTTCCATGAATCGTTGCATAAATGTTCCCCATGTGATCGATTTCCACCTCATCGGAATACGGGGATATTTTCTCCACTAACGATCGGACCACTTTCATTTCCTGGCCAGGCGTCCCTTGAATAGCGGCAATATCTTTCAGTTCTTCTAGAAATTCGTCTTTATTCACTCTATCTTCCCCTTTACTGAAAACGATTACTTTCTATTTTATCATACGTTCAATGGAACACACTTACTTGCTATGCTCTCATCCATTCCGTTAGTCGTTGATCATGCCTTTGTGCATCACCATAACCTAGTTCATATAAAGCAAGAAGTTTTTTCTGATTTCTTTCAAAACTGCTAATAGGAAGATCCACACTCGGTTGGATTAAAAATATGTTTCCTTTTTCTTGCTCTGTTTCCATGAAAGATAAAACTTCATTATACGTAATCAATCTTTTTTGAAGTGAATCTGCTACAGCTGGATATTTTCGATATAAAAGTTTCATGAACGAAGAAACTTTACTTGGTTTTAATCGGTTATTATCCCCTTTTGTCATGATGACTACATTTTTTTGATTACCATCAGCAAACGCTTTTTTTATTGGAATCGGATCTACGAGACCACCGTCTAGCAAAAGCCTTCCGTCATACTCCACTGGTGGTGCGATAAACGGCAACGAACTAGATGCTCTAATAATTTTTAAGATGTCTTTGCCGTGATCTTGTTTGTTATAGTAAAGTGCTTCTCCGGTATGGCAATCAATCGTACCAATGAAAAATTGCTCTTCACTCGTTGCAAAGGAGTGGAAATCAAACGGAACAATATTGTTTGGAATCTCGTCGAATAAAAAGTCCATGCCAAATAACTCTCTTTTTAAAATAAGGTTACGCCACGATAAATAGCGCGAATCACTCACGAGTCCAATATTCACTTTTTTATTTCGCCCCTTTTGCCTTGATAAGTAAGAGGCACCCATACAAGCACCGGCGGAAACACCTATCACATAGTTAAAGAATACTTTTTTTTCGAGGAAGTACTCCAACACGCCCGCTGTATAGAGCCCTTTCATTCCTCCACCTTCTAACACTAGTCCACAATTATGCATATCAAACGTCCTTTGCTAGCCATTCATTTCGCTTGCAAACGAGTACTTCTCGTGCAAACGTTTTATTTTTACTTGCGATACATCGATCAACTATCTTGAATCCTGATTTTTTCAACGCTTCATCTACTGATTCAATTGTGACGACAACGATTTTTTTCGCAAACATTCTCGCACTCTTGAACATATCTACCTTTTCTTCCTCTGTAATAACCGAACACAAATTGTACGGCATGTCGATAATTGCCACATCATAGTCTCCGGTGATTGTCTTCATATCTTTGATTGTGACCTTCACGTCCACCCCGAAATGAGCAAGATTTTCACGAAGACCTTTCATAACTAGGGGATTTAAGTCACTACCTTCTATGTCTATCCCCATCGAACTAGCCTCAATCACAACCGTACCAATGCCACAGCAAGGATCAATCACCTTTATCCCACGAGGATCAGGAACTGCAATGTTTACGACACTTCTCGCTAACCTCGTACTCAGTGCTGTTGAGTAATTGTGTGGTTTTTTTTCATGATGAAACCAGATTGATTTACTAAGAAAAAGTTCACCAAACACCCAACGTTGATTCACGTTCATCATAGCAAATAATTGCTCAGGATTAGTTAGATCTACTTGTCTAGAAATTGCCAATCCAACTCCTCGTTCCATTGCTTGTCTTTCTATAAATGTCGGATTAATTTCTGACGGATTTTTCACAAAAATCAATTTAAAGGTCTGATCAGACTGGGGTAATTCATTCACTTGGCTGATTAATTCCTCTATCGAACCGGCTTCATATAAGACGTCAATCCGCTCTTTTATGAACGGACTCCTACTCGGGTCCACTCGAATGGAGCTTTCTAGGATATTTAATTTCGTATCACGACCAAAAAAAGCATGCATCTCCAACTGACACAAATCATGCTCTTCTGCCTTGTATGTATAGGTATAGATGGACCTTCTTGTTTCGTATTGGTAATTCTTATTCACTCTCGTTCATCCCTTTTTGATTCTAACGATCATTTCTTGTTTCATTAAACGATATCGTTAATAGGAGAAAATAGCAAAGAGAAAAGATTGATTTGATGATTTTTCAGTTCTTATTCACAAAAACGCCTCTTCAGGAATTTCTTATCCTGAAGAGGCGTTCACTTCATCTATTCCCTTTATCGGAATGGGGCGCAGGAAAGTGAGTAATCGCTTCTAACAACGCTCGTCGCTTTCTGGCGTTTGGTTCATTTTCATGTAAAAGCTTTCGGATAATCTCTAATTGTTCCACATATTCTCGGTACTCAGGGCCAATCGAATGCAACAAGTGTTTCTTAATTTTTTTAGCCAAAATAGGACTCGCGCCAGACGTAGTAACTGCAATCTTTAAGAGACCTCGATCCACCACTGACGGGAAAAAGAAGGTGCTTAGCTCTTGATTGTCAACAACATTAATTAATGATATAAATTGGCCAAGCTTCTTGGCAAACGTTTCATTTAACTGAAAAGAGTCCGTCGCAATCACAACTAAGAAAAAATCGCGCCACTGCAAATTCAGACGGGGACAGCTTTCTTGATTCACATCCGATTCAGCCAATGCTGTCTGTACATAGTCAATATTCTCCCTGTGCTGCCGCAAACCTTCCGTTAAATCCGGACTAACCACCGTTACGGCTGCACCTTCCGTTACTAAGTGATTGATTTTTCTTTCAGCAACCGTCCCACCACCGATAACGAGGCAGCGTCTATTTTTTAGTTGAAGAACGAACGGACTACTCATTCCACCAATTCCTTTCCATCAATACGAGAAGATCAGACCAATCCTCTTAAAGGCAATTCGTATACTTACCTTTTTGCTAACGCAGATTTCACTTGATCGTCTATCCACTTTGAAACGAGGGGATGAGGAAGGTACGTTTTCCCTTCCCATTTATAGCTAAGGCCGTCTAACCGAGCAGGAACAACTTTGTTGGTAAAGTATCCTTCGCATAAAAATAACGGAAGCACTAAAATCGTTGAGTCGCTCGGTAACGATTCAGCCGTTTCTCTTAAGTTGTCCGGATGCAGGGTACCATGAACAACTTTCTGAAAAGAGAAATGTTGAGCGATGTTTAGCTTGATTCTTTCCAGTAAACTCTCCCATATCTCATGAAAGTTTGGTTCATCACTTCCGTGCGCGACGATCAATAGAGACTCGTTTTTCGGCTCAACGGACAAGGAGTTCACTCGTTCCGCAAGCAATTCCAACACGGCGGGGTGGTCGTCCATTGGATCGCACCAAATAAGGTGACAATTAGTGTTGATTCGGGTCAAGTCTGTATCAATCGGTGTATTTTCGATGACTCCTAAAGCATACTTGATTTCATCAATATGAGTGCTTCCTGATGAAATAAAAATCGGAATCGCGATAATCGTTTCGATCCCTCGATTTTCAAGTTCTCTTACGCCTTTTTCAATCGTCTTCTCTTCTGTGAACTCCAAATAACTGACGACAATCGGAAGCTTTGTTTCCACTTGATCGATAGCATACTCTATATCTTTTTCCCATCTTGGGTTACTAGAACCATGGGCAATAAGGAGAACACCAGTATGATTAGAACTCATTCACAGTCACCTCTCCTATACGTTTATTGCTTCTTGAAACAAAGCGGAATCTTCTAACTTCGCTTCGAACCATGCAAGTTCGTCTCGCAGTCTAACAACTTCTCCCACAACAATGATCGCAGGTGAGGCAATTGTATTCGTTTTTAAATCTTCGACAATCGTCGCTAATTCTCCTGTCACCGTTTTTTGAACATCACACGTTCCCCATTGAATAATGGCGATAGGAGTACTTGGCGAACGCCCATGGAGGATAAGCTTTTCTTGGATTATTTGTATTTGTTTCACTCCCATGTAAAACACAAGCGTATCCACTCCAGTCGCCAACCCTTCCCAATGAATCTCATCTTTTCTACCATCTTTTCGGCGATGTGCCGTGACAACGGCAAATGAAGAACTCAACTCTCTATGGGTTAAAGGAATTCCAGCATATGCTGGAGCCGCAATTCCAGAAGTAATCCCAGGAACAATTTCAAAGGATAGACCATGTTGGCGACATGCGGCGGCCTCTTCCCCTACGCGACCAAAAACCGCAGAATCGCCGCCTTTTAAGCGTACAACCTTAAGCCCTCTTTTCCCGTGAAAAACAAGGATATCATTAATCTCATCTTGAGAAATACACTTCACCTCGGGTTGCTTTCCGCAATAAATCAAGTCAGCACCTTGTTTCGCGTGTTTCAATAATTCTACGTTTACGAGTCGATCATATACAATCACATCGGCCTCTTGCAATAATTCTGCCCCTCGAAGAGTCAAAAGCTTCGGGTCACCGGGGCCTGCTCCAACAAAATAAACTTCTCCTTTATTCCTATTCACGCCTTTTCCTCCTCTAGTTTTCATCATATCCAATTACAAATGCTGCTTGTTTCGCAACAATTCTAGTGTCCATTAATGACAGTTCTTCTATGATTGGTGTTTTCAAATACGATTTTTCTAATTCTACTTCAGCGGCGTCAAACGCCTCGTTTTCACTTTCTGCTACAACGATAACCGCTACATCATGGTCTCGATTGACTCTAGCCTCAAATCTGTAAAGTTTCATCTATCATTTCTCCAATCAATCTTAGAGCATTCGCCTACGACGCCTGCTGATCAATAATATCCGTCAATTTTTCCTGCAAAGGATCTATTCCGATTCGTTGATAAAAATCATGGAAATTCTCTCCATCTTGCTTCGTTTCTGTGAAATAAGATATGAATTTAAGAAGAACCTCTTGTAACACTGGAGCCTCAATTTTGCCTTTCAGCTTTTCATTGAACTGCGCACCATGAGTCAACGTACCTCCGACATAAATTTCAAATGCTTCAACGAGCTGTTTCTCTTTATTTTTCATCTTAATCCCTTGCAAACCAATATCTGCAATTTGCCTTTGTCCACAAGCATTTGGGCAACCGACCATATGAATACGAACCGGCACATCTACTTTTAAATGATCATCTAAATAATTGGCGATATTTCGCATTCTTTCCTTTGTTTCTACAAGAGCCAAGTTGCAATATTCGATCCCTGTACAAGACACAGACGATCCGATAAAAGGTTTTGGTTCGATGTTCAAACGCTCTAATAAGTCTTCTTTTAATAAAGCATCCACATCAGCGTCAGCAATATGAGGGATGACGATGTTTTGAGAATTACACGTGCGAATTTCTCCATTTCCATATTTCTTCGATATACGAGATAGTTCAATCAGTTCATCTGAGTACAATCGTCCGACAGGAATATTCAAACCAACATAATTTAACCCAGCTTGTTTTTGAGGATGAACACCATAGAAATATCCAGCATTCCAAGCTTCAAAAAGATTCGTTCCTTTCGATGGTAATTTAATAAACTCTTCCATCTTTTCCTTAAAGGCTTCCGGTCCCCAGTCTGCAAGTAGAAACTTCAAGCGAGCACGGTGACGTTTTTCACGGTAACCGTAGTCACGAAAGATCGTTGTTATGACTTTGGTTACTTCTTTCACTTGATCAGGCGTAACGAACACATCAAGCTCTTGCGCCAAATATGGTTTCGCTGACAGTCCACCACCAACGTAAACGTGAAAACCATCAGTGACTTCTCCTTTTATTTCTTTCGTAGCAGGAGTAAACGACAAGCAGTTTATTTCAGCGTTTTGTGCGTTATGGATGTTTGATGAGATGGACACTTTAAACTTTCTCGGTAAGTTTGAAAAATCACGGTTATGCTGGAAATAGTCATAAACGTCGTTTACGATTTCTTTCGTATTAATTCTTTCATTTGGATCTACTCCAGCTAAAGGGTTTCCAACAATTGTTCGCATAATATCCCCGCATGCACCAACGGACGATAACCCCACTTTTTCTAACCTATGATAGATATCTGGAATGTCTTGAATTTGTAGCCAATGAAACTGAATCGCTTGTCGCGTCGTAATATCAATCACATCTCGACCATACACTTTGGCAATGTCGGCCAAAGCTAATGATTGCTCTTGATTGAGAATACCTGATGGAACATTCACTCTCATCATAAAGTAGCCGTCTTCTTTCGGTTTTTGTAAATAAAGCCCAGCCCATTTAAATAATGACCACTCTTCTTTAGGAATGGATTCAAACCCCTGCTCTGCATAAACGGGGATGTCATCTAATATATCCAATCCATCTTTTTGTAGCTTTGCTTTTTCCTCTTTACTCAATTTTTCATTATCAGCCCAAACTTTCGTGTATGCCATGCGATCAAACTCCTTTTTCGTCTAAGATGTCCTGCTTAACTAAATAGTTGATAATTGTCTGCACTGACTGTTCCACAGACGTTTCATCCGTTGAAATCGTTAATTCTGGTGCTAAGGGTGCCTCATAAGGTGCACTGATTCCTGTAAACTCAGGAATTTCTCCGCTGCGAGCTTTCTTATAAAGCCCTTTCGGATCTCTGTTCTCACATTCTTCTAACGAACACTTCACATAGACCTCTACAAACTCCTTATCAGCAACCATCCCTCGGGCAAGGTCTCGATCAGATCGGTAAGGTGACACAAAAGCGGTAAGAACAATGCTGCCACTATCAACAAAAAGTTTGGATACTTCACCGATACGGCGAATGTTTTCTTGACGATCTTCTGGCTTAAAACCAAGATCGCGGTTTAACCCGTGACGTACGTTATCACCATCAAGTACATAACTATGAATACGAGATTGGTAGAGTCGCTGATCCAACGCGTTCGCAAGCGTGGATTTTCCAGAACCCGATAATCCCGTAAACCAGACGATACAACTTTTATGATTGCGAAGCTTCTGCCGCTCTTCTTTTGTTACAGCAGAATCATGCCAATGAATGTTTTCCGTCGCTGTTTGTTTTGTCATACGCTCACCTTCATTCCTTTAATGAGCACTTGAACCACTTCCGGTCGACTAAATTCAACTGGTGGCGTTTCGCCTTTTCGAAGCAATTCGCGTACTTTTGTTCCTGATAAAATGACGCGATCTTCCACATCATGCGGACACGTTTTCGTGGAAGCCATGTTCTCACATTTGTTGCAATAAAAACTATGTTCAAAGAACAGTGGTGTTATTCCTAATTCTGCTTCTGTAAATTGGGTAAAAATTTCTTGCGCTTCATACGTTCCATAATAATCTCCTACACCTGCATGATCTCTTCCGACAATGAAGTGGGTGCACCCATAATTCTTTCGAACCATCGCATGAAAAATTGCTTCGCGGGGACCTGCATAACGCATCGCTGCAGGAAACACTGCTAGGAATACGCGGTCTTTAGGATAGTAGTTCTCTAATAGAACTTGGTAACTTTCCATCCTGACATCAGCTGGAATATCATCGGCTTTCGTTTCACCGACAAGAGGATTCAAAAATAACCCATCTACAATTTCCAAAGCCGCCTTTTGAATGTATTCATGCGCTCGGTGAACAGGGTTTCTCGTTTGGAAACCAACGACCTTTTTCCATCCTTTTTGTTCAAACGTTTCCCGTGTTTTCGACGGATTCAAATAGAAATGGGAGAACTGGTCTTTTTCTGGGGATCGAACCAACGTTACCGGTCCTGCCAAATACGTATCCCCTCTCTCAAACATCTTTTTCACACCTGGGTGTGCTTGATCATTTGTTTTATAGACATGAATCGCTTCTGTCTCTTGGTCTGGTGTGAAAATCTCTTCTAGCTGTAAAACTCCGTAAGTGACCCCTTCAAACGTCAAACGAACCGACTCTCCTGCTTTCAGACTTTCCGCTCGTTTTTTCGTAACTGGTAATGTAATCGGTAAACTCCAAACGTTTCCATCGGATAAACGCATATTGTGAACGACTTTTTTGTAATCTTCTTGGCCGAGAAAACCGGTTAATGGGCTATACGCTCCATTGGCTATGAGTTCTAAATCTGATAATCCTGTTTTGTCTAATTCGACCGTTGTTTGAATCGTGGATACGTCATACTTTTCATCTAGTCGATTAATTAATGTACCTCCGTGAGGGATGCTTATGGTCACCGTGAATCACTCCTTGTTTGGATTTGGTTTTACATGTAAGCCACATTCTGTTTTTTGTTGCCCTGCCCACCTTCCTGCTCGGTGATCTTCTCCATTTTTCACAGCAAACGTACAAGGCTCACAGCCAATACTCGGATAGTGTTGATCATGAAGAGGATTGTATGGAAGGTCGTGTTCGTGAATATAATCCCATACGTCCTGCCAACTCCAATGAATCAGTGGACAAACTTTTACGAGTTGGAATTTATCATCTTGATTGACAAACTCTGTATTCGCCCTTGTCGGTGATTGTGCTCTCCTTAACCCTGATAACCACGCCGTACTTCCTTGCAATGTTTTCTTTAAAGGGATATTTTTACGAATCTCGCAGCATTTATCTGGCTGTCTTTCCCATAGGCGGTCACCATACTCCGCCTTTTGTTGTTCAAGAGTTAACTCTGGTTGAACCATATCAATTTGAAGCGTCGGGTACGTCCGCTTCACTTTTTCAATCAATTCATATGTTTCTTTGAAGTGAACGTGCGTATCAAGAAAAACGATACGAGCATTCGGCCTAATTTTTGCAATCATATCAATGAGCACGATGCCTTCTGCCCCAAAGCTGCATGCATACGTGAGCTTCTCGTTAAATAGTTCATATGCCCACGTGATCACGTCTTCTGCCGTTAAATGTTTCAATCGTTCTTGGAAAAAACGGTAGTCATTTTCGGTAAACGACTGGTAAGACTTAGCTTTTTCTGTCATATTTGAAACTCCTTCCTTTTTCATACATTCTTTCTATTGTTGAACGGTTTGTTGCTCAAGTCTTACAGATTTATATAAATTCAGCGTCCCGATTGTCGCAACAATGATTGCAAGGACGATGACCATCATGTATGGATTTGGATGTAAAAAAACATGAATCAAACTATATGACATCACAAGGGAAAGGACTGGAGAAACAACCCACACTTTAACGATCTTCTTAATAACACCTTTTTGCCATAGTTGAAATCCACTTCTAGCACAGCCTATGCCAACAATCCCCGCCGTTGTTGCTTGCGTTAACGGTACTGGAATTCCAAACACAGAAGCGATGATAACAAGCCCTCCACCAGTTCCAGATACAGCCGTACCTTCCAGCAAGGAAAACGAAATGATCTTTTTCCCATTTGTTTCAAGTACTTTTCCTCCGAATAAAATGGCCCCTAAAGCTACAAAAATTCCTCCAAGCCAAATACCTGAACTTTGTTCCATGATTCCTGCACCCACAAGAGGACCAATGGCATTAGCTACATTGTTCATCCCTGCAGAAAAAGCTTCGACGAACCCCGTCACGACTAATAGGATGGCTAAGCCTTTTTTCCAGACTCCCTTACCAGTTAATTGCGGCCATCTCCGTTCCATAAGTTGAATGACTTTTCCGAAAATATAGCAGAGTACAAATGCAACAACAGGTACCAAAAGCCAAAAGGAAACGATATACAACACTTGGTTCACATACAAAGCTTGAAAGGCAATCCCGACTCCAACGACGGCACCAATCGTCACTTCACTCGTGGATAAAGGAATCCCAATCATATTCGCTAGAAAAAGCGTAAGTGTTGCTGAAAGCAAGATGACAAGTGCCACTTCTAGAGAGAAAATATTTTTAGGGATAATCCCTTCTCCCACCGTTTTTACTACTTCTCCTCCACCGACTACCGCTCCTAATAAAGCACCAGAACCAGCGAGAATGAGTGCGAGATATTTTTGTTTCACTGCACCGCTGCCATATGCAGGTCCCATCGTTGCTGCGGCCCCACTAGCCCCGATATTCATGGCAAAAAACAAGGCTATAGCAATCGTTATATAAGCTAATATCATCGCGCACACTTCCTAACAAGTAGATTCAAAATTCCATTTGTGTTAATTCCTATATGTTTACTAGGGATTATATACGCATATGATTAAATCGTCAACAGAAATTTAAGAAAGTTTTAGTTAGAAAAGAGTGAAGTTGCTTCCTATGGCGTTTTTAACGGAACCTAGAGAAGGATGTTTTTTTGTGAGACGCTCATTCGTCCGTTGCTATGCGCATCCTTTGCTTCCCTTCGCTTCGGGCACTATCGCCAGGGCTTTTACTTTTTGTAAATTCATCGCTTTTTCACCATAAAAAAATGGCTGCACTTCTTCCGCCGAAGAAGTGCAACCATTGATCACATTATCTTTAGTCTTTCATTGAGCCATTGTGCATATGATGTACAAAATTCTTGCTTGGTGCTGCCCCTAACGTGCCATGATGCTCTTTATACATGTCCTTAAACTCATGAATCGTTAAGTCAGAGTGCATGTTTTTCATTTGTCCAACATTCATTTTTCCAGACATGTCATGATCATCTCCATGGTCATCTGCCAAAGCAAAACTTGCTGCACCAAACAAAAGTGTAACGGTTAATAGCGTTGTAGTCATTATTTTCATCCATATCAGCTCCTTTTAGTATGTACTTTTACCATACGACTCAAATTTGAAGATTTCATGTAGTTCTAAAAAGTAAATACAATAGTCTGTATTTATTAAAAACAACTACCATTTTTTTCAAAACAACAGAAGCTCAAGTCTCATTGATCGTAAGTTCTTCCCTTCCCTCAATATTCAGGTTGACTCTTCTCACGTATGCTATATTATTAGAATGATATGAACACCCAGCAAGATTAGGAGGACAGTATGAAATTTTTAAAATATTTTGTAATCAACCTTATTCCGATAATAATCATCATGGGTACTATCTTTATTGCGTCTTCCCAGTCCTCAGATCAGCAGGATATCAGTCCTATTTTAGATCAGGTAACCGACGAGAACACGTTAAGGGGATATGCTAGCTCACTCATGGAGCGAGTGAATATCGTTGCTGAGCGTGGGATTTCTGTCGTCGCTAACAATCCAATGATCGTCCTCGTATCTATCTTTATTTTATCGATAATCATCGCCTTTGTTTTCTTCCGACTATTTAGATCCGATGATTCCATAGCAAAAAAAGTAGTTAAAACCATTTTATATACAGGTTTGCTTCTTTCATTCCTAGCTACATTTATCTTTTTAGTAAGAAGTGATCTTGTCATTGAAGCATTAAGAAGCCGCGCATCTTTTGATCAAATCAGAGCCATTTTACAAACGATTGATTTTACTTATGCAGGATCACCGGTAAATCTGCAATCCCATGGTGTCGATGGATTATTGAACTTTTTACTAAGAAAAGCTGCTCACTTTTTCTTATTTGCGATGTTAGGCTTTTTCGTTTTCCTTGCGTTGTTTAAATTAAGTCGACGATCACTTTCGTCATTTATCATCGCCATGATTGTTGTCATCGCTTATGCGGCTCTCGATGAATACCGGCAAACGTTCATTCCTTCCAGGTCAGGATTAATCGAAGATGTTTATCTTGATACTGCAGGCGGACTGTTTGGGACAACGATGGGCTTCTTGAAAAAAAAGATTTCTAGCTGGCTCGAATAATAAAGAAGGTCACTCGTCTAATTAGACAAATGGCCTTCTTTTTTTTATGTATCAAACTTCATAACCCTTCACTATTCACACCACCAAAAGGAACGTTTGTTCTATTTTAACATAAACGATGTTTCTCCATTGCGTTTTTAGTGAATAATAGAAAGGTAAGAGGTTTATTGGAAAGGATGACTATCATTATGCAATCATTACAAGGAAAAAGAGCGTTAATTACAGGGGGAAGTAGAGGGATTGGTAAAGCAACAGCGATTGCTTTAGCGAAAGAAGGAGTCGAGTTAGGCCTGATCGCCCGCTCGGAAAAAAGCTTTGATTCTATTCGATTAGAATTAACGGACCTTGGCGCTACCTTTATCACGGCTGTCGCTGATGTTTCTCAAGAAAAAGAGGTGCGAAAAGCAGTCAAAGACATTGAAAACAAGCTTGGCAACCTAGATATTCTTATTAATAATGCTGGTGTTGGCACAAATGGAACGTTTCAAGAATTACCGACGACGGAATGGGATAAAGTCCTTTCAACAAATGTGATGGGCGTTGTTCACGTAACAAAAGCTGTTCTTCCTGGGATGATCGAGAAAAACAGAGGTGACATTATCAATATTTCATCTATGTCTGGTCTAAAAGGAACTAAAGGATCTAGCGCTTATAGTGCATCAAAATTTGCCGTGATCGGATTGAGCGAGTCTCTCATGCAAGAAGTACGAACGAACAATATACGTGTCAGCGTTTTAACCCCTAGTCTCGTTGAAACAGACTTAACAAGAGGGAAAGGTTCCAATTCACGTAATCCAGATAAATACACACAAGCAGAAGATTTGGCTGAATATATCATTAGCCAGCTTAAACTAGAACAACGAACTTTCATCAAAACCGCTGCCCAATGGGGGACGAATCCATTTTAAAAAAATGGATTTAACATAAAAACAGGCCGACGCTAACTAAAGCGTCGGTCTGTTTTTGATTAAATAATTAATTATTTTTTATTTTCTGCTGCTTTGTCTGCGCCTCTAAAGGCACTACTATAATGAACTTCTTGGGCTGAACTTAGTCCATTATGTTTTTCATTCATATGCTTGTGTGGCTTATAATTTTGTTCCATTGTTCGATAACCCCTTTCATAAGCAAGTTAGTTGACGCATTTCCCGTAAGAAAAATATTTTAAACATATTAGAAGATACATGTTGGCAAATTGACACGAAAACAGCTAATATCACTGATCTATTACTATTTTTTTTAGAAAATACATTACCATCCAAAACATTTAGCTGAAATTACTTTCCTTTAACTGTATAATTAATACAATAATGTTATTATCCTTAAAATGTTCATCGACGACAAAAATATCAATAAAGTTACGAATGAGTAACTAGTGGATTTGGAAGAAAGTATGACTACTTTTTCTAATAAAAGGGACGGGATACTATATGGGTTATTCTAGTAATAAGTCGGACATTCATACAAAAGAAATTTATGGCATGGGGATTGAATGGGCGGAAGAAAATGGAAGTCTAAATTTTTCTGGGGAATTCGCCATGGTAATTTGGGTTGAAACAGCGATGAGGAACTTTCTTGATACGATTGAAGAAATTTCAGGTTCCCAAGTTGTAAACTTAGTACTTGAAACCGCAGGCTATCGGATGGGCGAAATGGTCAGTGATTTTTTTAAAACATCCGAGATTAACGACATGCTCGAAACCTTACCCCGCGTTTACGGCGCAGCTGGATGGGGACTTGTCACGATAGAAGAATATTCGTTAGAAAATAAAACAGCTGTTTTGCGAATCAAAGATTCTTGGGAATATCGAATTAATAAAAAACAAGGAAGAAAAGAAGAGTCTCCTTTTCTTCCAGGTCATTTCGCCGGATTGCTAACAAACTTGTACAGTGAAAATATCTGGTATTCAATGAAAAAAAGCCAACTGAAAGGGGAAGAATATTGTGAGTACCACTTCGCCCCTTCTTCGATTACACCTAACCAAAATATTCATGAGTTGACACGAAGCCAGGAACAATATGAAATCTTAAAACTAGAAGAAATGGTTGATGAACGAACAAAAGAGTTAAAAGATTTAGTTCGAGAAATATCTTCCCCAATCATTCCAGTTCTTGATGGGATTGTGGTGATTCCATTAATGGGTACATATGATGACGTTCGAGCAGATGAACTTCTCCAGAAAACGTTAGCTATATTACCAGAGTATAAAGCGAAATATGTTATTTTGGATATGACAGGGATAAGTGAAGGGGTGGATGAGTATATGATTTCACTCATCTTAAAAATGACACAAGCCGCCTCTCTCTTAGGCTCACAATGTATTCTTGTTGGTATTTCTCCCAGCTTAAGCATTGAAATGACAAAGGCAGATTTTAGTATTAAAGAAGCAAATATTACCAGCTACTCTACTTTGAAGCACGCCATTTTGTATGCTCTCTCTCAAGAAGGGAAGCAACTTCTTTAGTATAAAAAGCGTCACTACACCACATCCATGAACAAATAGTAAAAGCATGATCTCCTTAGATGTCATGCTTTTTTATTATTTTAGATGGTTTCTAAAGGTACGGATCTAATCATTATCTCTCGAGTCTATTTCACGAAAACTTTCAAACTGATGTATGATAAGAGTTATTCGACATTAATTTAAGAAGGGATGCGATCATATGAGTTTACATAATAAACGTGTCGTTTTGGCCGCTTCAAGAAAAACAGACGAAATGAGTACACTTATCGAAAAACAAAATGGAACTCCAATCGTTCGCTCTCTTCAAGGAACCGTATTTTTAAATGATCATCAAGTAAAAGACGATATCGATCGTATTCTGCAAGAGAAATGTGATTGGTTGATTTTCACAACAGGTATTGGCGCAAATGCTCTTATTGATGTAGCAGAGGAAATAAATAAGAAAGAATTATTTTTACAAATGATTCATCGTACGAAGGTTGCGACAAGAGGATATAAAACATTTGCAGCCTTGAAAAAAATCGGAGTTACTCCTCAAGTAAAAGACGACGATGGAACGATCAAAGGGTTAATTGCTTCTCTGAAACCAATCGATTTTAACGGAAAACGTGTCATGATTCAACTACATGGAGAAAATGCTCCCACTTTGATTACCTACTTAGAAGAAGAAGGAGCAACTGTCATTCCTGTTCTACCATACAAACACGTTGAGCCAAACTTGGAAACATTGGAATTATTTTGCCAAGAGCTCATAAGAAATGAGATGGATGCGGTCTGTTTTACAGCTGCTGTTCAAGTTAGATCCTTATTTAAATATGTGCAACAAAAAGGATACCTTCGTGAGGTCATGGATGCTTTTCATCATCATACGCTTGCAGTTGCTGTAGGAAAAGTGACTTCTGAGGCCTTGTATGAAGCAGGAATCGAACGAGTCATACAACCGGAACTAGAAAGAATGGGTGCAATGATCATTGAACTTAGTCGTTATTATGAGAAAACCAAGGGAATCTAAGTTCTTCTTTATTGGGGTGAACTTTATCTAACCGTTTCTTAGCAATGAGGAGAGATTTTTATGACAATAAAAGATGGAGACATCGTTCAAAAGGAACAATTCAAGACACAATTTTCTAATAAAGACTTCCCCGAAAAAAGAGCAATTGTGAAAAAAGTCGCGAAGAAAAGCATGTTGAAATCTTTTTTCACCTCAACGGGGTTTGATTTAAGCTCATGGGCCATATCCGCCATCACAGGTGGTTCTGCTTTTATTCCTAGTCAGATTGTCAACGAAGGGTTATCTATGATAACGGATACGAATTACATTCGAAAAGCGAACCAACAGTTAATCGGAGACATCGCAAAACTTTATCGCTTAAATGAAGACGAGTTGACACGACAGTTAGAACGGGAAATGGAGATGAACATTCGGAACGTAAAAGCAAGAACGGATGATACAAAGAAAAAAGTGAATACATCGAGGAAGATCATATTAGGTAGTGTAGGACTTAGAACGAAACTTGGTTTGTTTGGAAACTTCTTACCTGCTATTGGAAGTCTTGTGACCTCGATCATTGTATATAAATCGATTGAGAACTTTGGTTACCGTGTGATTCAAGCTGTCGATGAAATGTCTGATGGAAAAAAGAACACGCCGATTTCAAAACGTTAAGGAATAAAGAAAGACCATCCTCATGTGATGGTCTTTTCGTTTCTCTTATTTCATAAACTGCTTATTCATTGCCTACTTTTTCTACCCATGCAGACACATCTTCTGCGTCACTTCCTGTCACTAGTCCAGCGGGCATACTTCCAGCTCCGTTCACAACGGCATCTAATACTTCATCATAAGTTAAGCCGGTAACCGCTGAAGCTCCTGCTCCGGTTAAGTCACCACCATGACATGCCGCACACTTTTGTTGGTAAATTTCTTCTCCGCTCGCTAAATCATACGTTCCATTCGATGTTGTTTCATTGTTGGTTGAATTGCTTGCTTCATTAACAACATCATTTCCACCACAAGCAGCGATAAAGAGAGAGGCTCCCATGAGTGTTACGATTAATTTTTTCATACTACATCCCCCCATGAAAGAGTATACAAGATTATCGATGAGCTTCATGTGATTTTACTCACAAAAATGACTATTTTTTACATGCCTCGGAAAAATAACGACCAACCAGTAATGATGGAGAGATTTTCTTAGTATCGTTTACGCTCTCATCATTTCAATAATATCTTTCAGCTCTTCCATATATTCCTCAAACTCATGAATTCTGCTACACTCAATGAAATGATGTCGGTCTACCGTTTCTAACAAAGCTAGAGCAGCATCTAATTTCAAATCATGTTTCCAAACTGGTAAATTCGTTTCCCCTTCCATTTTTATATGCAACGTTACTTCCCCTGAAGTAGGATCCATTTCAGTAAGCTCAAATGTTGTGAATTCTCCCATCAAAACCGCCTCCAATTATACTTTTAAAGGACTCTGTTATCGTAGAATGGTGTTTTGAAAATTATTGCTCCGTCAGAAAAAAAGGAACGATTATTTTCTTAATAAACACTGGAACATAACAAACCCTTTTGAATAATAAGTACAGCTTCGTATGGAAAAAAGGGGGGGAACGAAATTTTTTCTATGAGTGATGGTACCATTTCGTTTTCTACAATCGAAATGACAAGTTGAAGAGTCTATTTTTTTAAACTTGATACTTTTTTGAGTGTTATGGATACTAAAATAAAAGAACTACATTGAGGAGGGAAAACATTGAAGGTAACTTTTTTAGGAACAGGAGCTGGTATTCCCGCAAAGCTACGTAATGTTTCTTCGTTAGCTTTGCATTTAATGAATAAAGAGAACACCATTTGGCTGTTTGACTGCGGAGAAGCAACACAACACCAGATTTTACACACGCCGATAAAACTAAGAAAAATGGAGAAGATATTCATTAGTCATTTGCACGGTGATCATATTTATGGATTACCTGGCCTTTTAGGAAGCCGTTCTTTTCAAGGTGCAGACACACCGTTAACTATTTATGGTCCAAAAGGGATCGCATCATTTATTGAAACTTCTCTAAATGTCAGCGGAACTTATCTAAAGTATCCCCTGCACATTATTGAAATAACCGGAGATAGGTTACTCTTTGACAACGATCACTATGTTGTCACAACAAGTAAATTAGATCACGCTCTCCCTTGCTTCGGATTTAGAATCGAACAAAAAGATTTACCGGGCCGATTATTAATGGAAAAAGTAAACGAAGCGAATATTCCGACCGGCCCTGTTTTACAAAAACTTAAAAAAGGGATGGAAGTAACACTCCCAGATGGACGAAAAGTTGATGGAAAATCGTTTATCGGTTCACCTAAACAAGGAAAAATCGTTACCATTTTAGGGGATACCCGTTTTTCAGAAAAAGCCATCACGTTAGCTAAAGATGCAAATACTGTCATACACGAAGCGACTTTTGCAGAAGATGAATCGTTATTAGCTAAAGAATTCTTCCATTCCACAACGAGACAAGCTGCCGAAGTCGCCAAACGCTCTGGCGCGCACCAATTGATTCTTAATCATATTAGTTCTCGTTATCAAGAAGAAGATGTGGAACAATTACTGAAAGAAGCAAGATCCGTCTTTACAAACACGTTTATTTCAGCAGACTTCTCGACGTTTGACATTCCCAAAGTGAATAGACCTTATCAATCGAATGCTTGAATCATCTGAGAGTTGGCTTTATAAAAGTTTCACCCTAAAAATACATGCCCGAAAACACCGAAGATCACCATTGAAACAAGAGCAATAACTGCACCAATCAAGGTTTCATAAGGTAGTAATTTAAAACGCTCTTTCATGCCTATATGGACACTTGCAAGCGTAATGTGAAAGTATGTCCCATGTGGCATATGGTCTAAAACCGTAGCTCCAGAGTTGACCATAGCTGCCCCCGCCAGTGGATGAATGCCATAGTCCATAATTGATGGGGCAAACACATTACCAGCGACTGCTGTACCTGCTGCCGTAGACCCTGTCGCACCAGACATCGTAATACCTGCCAATGATGCAAGGATATATGCTGGAATATGAAACGCGTCAATTCCAATAATGATCTGACCAATAACAGCAGAGTGTGAAATCACACCGGCAAGTGTCCCTGTTCCAATCAAAAGAACAGCCACCCCTGCCATCTTTTGTAGACCTGATGAGATGTATTCGTTCAAATTTTCTCTTTTCCCCATAATGATAGCGCCAACGATTCCTCCAATGGGTAAAGCAAACAATGGGTCTACTTGAACACCCGCTAACGGCTGCAACAATAGTAAAAAAATCGCAACCCCTGGAGCAGACAATGCTTTTAGTAATGTTGGATTTTCACCTTTCACCTCCGTAGACAGATCGTGATCTTGCACTTTCGAACCTTTATATTTAAGCTTCTGAGCCAAAACATACGTAATTCCTAAACCTGCAACTGCTGGAAAAACTCCTGCAAACATTACCGTTGTTAACGGCACCTGAAAAGCTTCCCCTACAGCGATTGTATTCGGATTAGGTGAGATAATATTTCCAGCTTTTCCGCCGCCAGAAATAGCAAGTAACACGGCCATTTTCGTCATATTCGTTTTTTTAGCAATAGCGAGAGCAATCGGTGCAATGGTTAATACAGCTACCCCTACATAAACTCCAACGCCTGTTAATACCATTGTTGCACCAGCTACGGCAAGAATTGCTTTTGTTTCTCCTAGTCCATCCAGAATTGATTCCGCAATTTTTTTTGCCGCTCCTGATTCAATCAATACACCAGCAAGAACACCAGCAGCTAAAACACGAAGTACAACCCCTACCATTCCTTCTGCACCAGTAATCATAATCTGAACCGTGTCAGTTAGAGCCAATCCCCCTAAAACACCGCCAAATACTGCTCCAGCCATCATCGCATAAGCTGGGGCTACCTTAACTAAGATCAAACCGATTGTCACGATAAGAGCAAGAAATGTTCCTAACGTTGATATTTGTACATCCATTTATATTACGCCCCTATGCTTTTAAAATTTAGCTCTAATAATGTATGTTGTTGATTTTAAAAATCAACATGGATTGATAACAGATCCTAAAATTTTTACCATCATACTATTTATTAGACAAATATACTATGTCAGAATTCTACTAAAATAGTATATACTTACTTCTTTGTAAAGCTGTATAATGGTATGTATTATTCATTATTTCATCAACCGAAATGTTTTTTTACTATCATTGCATTTACAAACGGAAATTTGAATTATACAAGTTCTCTAAGTCTGTGTACATGAAAAATTTCTGGAAAAGGGAGATGAATATTTCGTGGACCATCATGACGCTTCACAAATCAATTATGAACTTTGGTCGAAAAAAATTCTGAACTTTTATTGGCTTATTGTTATCATTTCCCTTGTCGGGCATATCGTCGGGTTAAGTGTGACGATCTATTATCACCCTGATTACGCTTCTCAATTTATTTTCGGTACGATTATTTTAGCAACAGGTATCCAGTTACTCATAGTGTTAATCTGTGAATACATCATCAAAATTAAAAAAATGTATCGTTCAAGGTTGTTAATCATAGCTGGGACTTTGTTAGCTTTAGTCGTCATTGTCATTAACCCCGCTGTCCCTGGTTTACAAGTCACCCTACTCTTACCCATGGGAGTCGCATTGATCTATTTAGATAAAAAGAAATTATTTTTTAGTCTCATTGCTAATGTTTTTGGACTGACGTCGATTTACTTATTATTTCCATCCATCAGATTAGCTACAACGGAGTATGAGTATTTTTCTTACGTTTTCGCTTTATTTGCCGGTTACATTATTTATTTAGCGATCCTACAAAGAGGGGAAGAAGTCTTAAGCGATCTTAGAGAATCGTCTGAGAAGGAAAAGGACCTTTTAATTAAAAATACGTTGATGGAAAAACTCACGAAAGTAGATCCATTAACTAACCTATACAATCATAGAACATTCCATGAATATATGGATCATTTAGTTAAACAAAGTAAAGAATATCAAATGCCTCTTCAGCTAGCAATTTTAGATATCGATAACTTTAAAAAAATTAATGATAGTTTTGGTCATAGTGTAGGAGATTCCGTTTTGAAACGTGTAGCAAGGACGATATACGAGAAATCTTCAGAAAACGATATTGTTGCCCGTTATGGTGGAGAAGAATTTGCCATTTTATTCACCAATAAAAAATTTGAAGAATCTCTTCAAATTACGGAAAAAATACGATCACATATTGCTTCACTTCATCATGAAGAAATTGATGACAGGTCCGTAACCATTAGTATTGGCTTAAAGAACTTCGATGATCATTTAACAAAAGCGGACTTCTTTAAACAAGCTGATGCCATGTTATATGAAGCAAAAGATACAGGGAAAAACAAAGTTGTATCAAACTATTAATTTTCATTTAAAAATAATTTGTTTAAAATGATTTACACTAAGAATTCATATATGAAAGAAGATTGGATACATCTGGTCTTCTTTTTTTGTACTTCTTAATATCATGCAAATTGTAACTTTCCAAGAATAATATTTCGTTAATCTATTTGAAACTCTTCCTAAACCTTTTTATACATAATTATCGTATTCACTACAATAATTATGTATTTGTTTTAACTACATTTTAACTTTCTATCTGCACATTTCCCTTCCTCACTTTCACTATTATTTTTAGATATTAATTGGATTAATTCTACCAGTATAGTAGAAATCAAAGGATTACTATGAAAAAGAGAGCTAGAGTATTGACCTCAATGGGATAGGACATCTTTTCGTCATGTATGACGTATCATAATCCTTGTTTTAAAATCGAATAGTATGATAGCCTTATCAATAACTAGTTTAATAGTAGGAATATTTCGTTTTTAGCGCATGTCTTAAGGTTAGTTAAGTTAAACGCTATTATTTTTGCAGTTAAAAGGAACAAACGTTCTGTTTATATCCAATCAACTAAAGGAGGAGAAGTATGCCAGCCAGACCAAAAGGATTAACTTCATTTAACGCATCATTAAAAACACCGACATTTTTAATCTCACTCATTATTGCCATTACATTTGTCATTCTTGGAACTACTTTACCCAATTTTGGCACTTACATGGATAATACGTTTGCATGGGTCGTCGAGTACTTAGGATGGACCTTCATTCTAGGGGGAAGTGCTTTCTTAATCGTTACAATTTTTCTCATTTTTAGCCCCTTAGGAGAGATCAGATTAGGTGGAGATGATGAAGAACCTGAATACTCTACACCAAGCTGGTTTGCCATGCTTTTTAGCGCTGGTATGGGTATCGGACTTTTATTCTGGGGTGTATCAGAACCAATTAACCACTATGATTGGCCTGCGATGGGTGAAGGTGGAACAGAGGAAGCTATTCATATGGCTTTGCAATATTCCTTTTTCCACTGGGGCTTACATCCATGGGCCATCTATGCTATTGTTGCTGCATCGTTAGCATATTTCACTTATCGAAAAGGCTTACCGATGCTTTTAAGTTCCACGTTAGAACCGCTTATCGGTAAAGATAATTTAAATGGTGGATGGGGAAATACAGTAAATATCATTGGAGTTATCGCTACACTATTTGGTATTTCTACTTCCCTCGGACTTGGAGTAATGCAAATTGGCGGTGGAATAGAAACATTATTTGGCACTCCTAACAATACCGCTTTATGGATGATTATCATTGTTATCGTGACAGCTTTAGCTATTGTTTCCACTACGACTGGGATCGATAAGGGGATTAAATGGCTAAGTCAAATTAATATTAGTGTTGCTGGGCTTCTTATGTTATTTGTCTTAATTTTAGGACCGACACTGTTTATTTTCAATGCTTTCACACATTCATCTGGTCAGTACTTACAAAATCTGTTATCGATGTCTTTTGGAATTGATGCTGCAGGAGAAAATACAGATGGATGGTACGGTGCATGGACAATCTTTTACTGGGCTTGGTGGATTTCTTGGGCACCGTTCGTTGGATCATTTATTGCACGAGTTTCTAGAGGACGAACGATTCGTAGCTTCTCTATTGGTGTATTACTTGTACCAACATTCGTTGGTATGGTTTGGTTCAGTGTCTTCGGTGGTACCGCGCTTTATCGTGAACATTTTACTGACACAAGTATTCTTGATATCGTCTTACAAGATGAGGCACTTGGGTTCTTCGCAATGCTTGAAGGATTTCCATTTGCTAGTTTACTAATAGTCATAGCAATGCTTTCATTAACCGTTTTCTTTGTTACATCATCCGACTCTGGAACGTATGTTATCGGGATGTTAACATCAAAAGGAAACATGAATCCTCCGATACAATTACGTATTACTTGGGGGTTATTGGAAGGTGCGTTTGCAGCTGTTCTATTATTAGCTGGTGGCTTAGGTGCATTGCAGACTGCAGCTGTTGTCGGTGGCTTTCCATTTATGATCATTATGTTCTTTATGATTTTCTGCCTATTGAAAGCTCTTCTTAATGAACTTCGAGATGGTTCGTTACCAATGGAACGACAACGAATCTATGCTGCTTTAGAAGACCTTCGAAATGAACGAAAAATTCAAGATGACGTCATAAATGAAAATGAAGAAGAATGGACAACCGATAATGGCAACGGTTATGTAGAAGTAGATGAGGATGAAACAAACGATAAGTAATCTAACAATCCCACACCAACTCATTGGTGTGGGATGTTTTTTAGCGTCTATTTCGAGATTACTTCGTTAACTCCATTGTCTAAAAGACTTTTTCAAATCATAAAATACTTTTTTAAAACATATTAAAGAGTAATTATTTTAAGCGGCATCAATATCTATATATAGATTTGCGTATTTATTATGTCATTTTATGGATAAAACGACCTATTTTTTGATAATGAAAAGGATATATACAACGAGCATCGAAAAGAATAATTTACAATACTTTTCTGAATATTAAAACAGGAAGGAGATTAATCATGCCTCATTTATCAAAACAAGAAGTTGCCAAAGTTCGAGTTGTAAAAAACAAAAAGAACGAAGACGCGATAATGAGAAAGAAAAATGTTGTTGGTTTAGGTATTGGTGTGAAAATAACCAATGGTGTGCCAACGGGAAAACCTGCGTTAGTCACTTACGTAACGAGTAAAAAGCCTCTGGAAACGTTGGAAGAAGAGGATGTTATACCTGAGTTATTAGACGGTGTAGAAACAGATGTAATTGAAATAGGAATGCCTACTGTCCAACCTTCGATAAAAGAAAATGATCTTCTTCGAACACTTCCCTCAAACCAACTCAATAAGAGAATTAGACCAGTTAAAGGTGGTTGGAGTGTCGGACATCCAGATATTACTGCTGGAACAGTAGGAGCTGTCGTATTTAATAAAGAAGAGAAAAATCCTTTAAAGTACTATATTCTCTCAAATAATCACGTTCTAGCAAACAGTAATCATGCAAATATTGGAGACCCGATTTTGCAACCAGGTCCAGTGGACGGAGGCAGTTCTCCTGATGACCAAATTGCCACATTAAGTAGGTTTGTTCCAATCGACTTCACCCCAGATAAACCTGAATCAGAGCATAACAATCTTGTTGATGCTGCTATCGCTGAAGGATCTCTTCAAGAACTGGATCGTGAGGTCTACTGGAATGGATATGTGAAAGGTTGGCTGAAAAAAGAAGAGGTAGAAGTTGGCACAGTAATCAAAAAAACCGGTCGTACAACTGGTTATACAACAGCTGAAATTACTGCCGTGGACGCAACCATTGATGTAAACTTCGGAAATAATCGAGTCGCACGGTTCCAAGACCAAATTCTCACAACACCTTTCTCAGAAGGCGGAGATAGCGGGTCTCTTGCAACAGATTCTGAAAACCGTGCTATCGGACTTCTGTTTGCAGGGAGTCCAGACGTTACGATTCTCAATCAAATTGAAAATGTTCGAAGCTTATTGCGCATTGACTTTGTTTAACCGAGGATCACGTCATCGAAAATTATATTGAAAAGTGAATTCTTCCCCCACAAATAAAGAATTTAATCATGCAGAAAAATGCAGTCCCGACTGCACTTTTCTGCTATCGTTTTCTCACATCTTCTCAGGAGCTTTTAAACCAAGTAACCTTAATCCTTCTTTTAATACAACCTTCACGGAATAAACGAGAGTTAAGCGGGCTTGTTTGTGAATTGGATCATCTAATACCCTAACAGCCCCATAATATTGATTGAATGCCCTTGATAATTCTACAACGTGCTTTGCAATTTGAGATGGATCGTACGTATGAAACGATCGTTTAACGACTTCTGGGAAAGCCATAAGTTGAGTGACAACTGGCCAAGCAAGTTCATCATCTACTACCTCCACCTCATCCGTTTTATTAAACTGACCTTTTACCAATAGAGATGATGCACGTGCGTGTGTATATTGTACGTAAGGTCCGGTCTCTCCTTCGAACCTGAGCATATCATCAAGGGAGAATTCAATATCGTGTTGCCGATGATGTTTTAAATCGTGAAAAATAATCGCTCCTGTTCCGACTTGCCGAGCGACGTTGTCTTTGTTTTCAAGAGAGGGATTCTTCTCATTAATATTTTTCAACGCAAGCGAAACCGCTTCTTGGATCACTTCATCTAGCAAGACAACTTTTCCTTTTCTCGTCGACATTTTCTTTCCATCCTTTAACATCATTCCAAAAGATATATGAGACATACCTTCGTACCAGTTATAGCCCATTTCTTTTAACACAGCAAAGAGTTGCTGAAAGTGCAGACTTTGTTCATTGCCAACCACATAAAGAGATTTTGAAAAACCGTATGTTTCTTGTCTATACAATGCCGCTGCCAAGTCTCTTGTTGCATAAAGGGTGGAGCCATCTCGTTTCTTGATTAAACAAGGAGGCATACCTGCTAAAGGAACGACTTGTGCTCCTTCTGACTCTTCAAGAATTCCCTTTTCTTCCATGAGATCAACGATTGGCTGCATTTTATCATTATAAAAAGCTTCCCCGTGATAAGAGTCGAATGTTATTCCTAGTTCTTCATAAATTTTTTCAAACTCACTTAGTGATTCTTCGCGAAACCACTTCCATAAGCCTAGCGCTTCTTCGTTTCCGTGCTCTAATTTCTTAAACCATTCACGCCCTTGGTCATTCAATGTAGAATTTTGCTCCGCTTCTTCATGAAATTGCACATACAGTTTCAAGAGCTCTTTTATAGGATCTTTCTTGACTTTCGCTTCATTTCCCCATAATCGATACGCAACAATCAACTTTCCAAACTGCGTCCCCCAGTCACCAATATGATTAATCTTCACCGTTTTGTATCCGCACTTCTCAGCGATTAAGGAAAGGGATTGACCAATAACCGTCGAGCGCAAATGCCCCATGGAAAAAGGCTTGGCGATGTTTGGTGATGAAAAATCGATTATCATCGTTTCAGCATTGCCAATATTGATACTCCCATAGTTCTCATTGAGTTCTATGACGCCTGAAACCACTTCGTTCGCAACCATTTTCTTATTCAAAAACACATTGACATAGCCGCTTACAGCTTCGATTTTTTCAATGATAGGATCTTTTATTTTCCCAGCAAGTTCACAAGCAATATTTTGTGGTGACTTTCGAAACACCTTCGCTAATTCAAAACAAGGAAAAGCTAGATCTCCCATATCGGCATATTTCGGTTTTTCGAGCATAAGTAAGATCTTGCGACGCTCCAGTTCCCCCTGTAATTTTTCTTCTAGTCGTTTCGCTACTTCTTCTTTGACCTTCATCACTATTCCTCCTTTTGAAATTTCATTTACTTGGGCTGGAAATTGGAAAACAAAAAACTCCCACCCCCTTCACGTTTGAAAGAGGCGAGAGTTTAAAATCCCGCGGTACCACTCTAATTGCTCCTATTCATAAAATAAAAGCCACTTGGCGTTGATAACGAGGACCTCCCCGTCTTTCCCTATACTCGTTCAGAAAAGAATCTCCAAAGTGCGCTTCATGATAAGTTTGGCATCAGGCTCTCACCGTCCCTGACTCGCTTTCGTCCCACAAATCACTACTCTCTTTGTCATCGATGTTGTCTTTATTTTTAAATTTTAAACGAAAATATTACTGTAAATCATATCATGAATAGAATTAAAATCAATGCTAAAATCGGTGCATGATTAAAAAGCCCCATTTATGCACTCCTCAGAACCAACTCATTTATTTCCATTAGCGTAAGTTTCGCCATACCCTCGATTACAATGTCAAAACGATGTGTCACGTCACTAATTTCAGCATTTATATAAATCGTCCGCCCACTTGTCATATTAGGCAACTGGTTTACTGGATAGACTTCGAGGCTTGTTCCAATAACAATAACTAAATCTGCTTTTTCTATAGCTTCAAGCGTCTTTGTCCACGCTTTTTGCGGCAGCATCTCACCAAAAAGAACAACATTGGGCCTTAGCTTTCCGTTGCACTGAAAACATGCCTCGTTTTCAACAAAAGCTATTTTCTCCGCTGGCATGTCACAATCATCACATCTTATTTTATCAATTGATCCATGCAGTTCATGGACGTTATTGCTCCCTGCCGCTGCATGCAGTCCGTCCACATTTTGCGTACCGATAACATCAATAAGATTGAGTTGTTCCCACGAAGCCAAAACACGGTGACCTTCATGGGGATCAATGTCTTTCAACGCTTCGATTCTTCTTGCGTAAAACTCTTGAAACAACGGATAATTTCCTGCTAACGCTTCAGTCGTTGCAACCGTTCTAGGGTCGATTTGCTTCCACCATCCTGACGAAGATCTAAAGTCAGGAATGTTCGATTCCGTCGACATGCCCGCTCCTGTTAAAACAACCGTTGAACCCGCTGTTTGAATCCAGTTCGCAGCAAATACGATATTTGAATTCACGTCGGGAAAGCAACGGTCTGCCCAAGCCATAAACGTATCTTTATGATGAATCGATGTGGTGAGAACTTCTTTGGCAACATGTGCTCTCAATCGCTCATCGATATATATTGGGTAGAGCTCTAACCAAGAATAATCATCCAGCAAGGAGAGTGCATTTTCCCATCCCTTTACACTTCCGACAGCAGTGATGCTCTCTTCATTATCTACTAATGTTCTTGAAAACTCCCAAATTCCTTCCATCGTTTCTTTTCCGTATAAATGAACGTCTCCTTCTTCTGCGCCAATAGTTAACAAAGTTTCCCAACCTTGATTCGCTTCCATTGAGAATCTCTCCTTTAATCAATATCCCCCTTCATTTTAGCATGAGGACTCACTTCAATAATTTATATCGTGTTTCGCTTTGATTTGAACGTCTTCTTTCATCTTCGTATTCGTTCTCAAAAGTTATATAGTTAAATTAAATCGTTGCAAAGCAGCCTATTAAATTAAAAACACAGACGTAACACTTGTCATCGTGTTACGTCTGTGTTTTTTGTTTCTTAATTAGACCAGCCTTTTTCTTTGTAAACGGTAATGGCTTCTATTCGATTATTTACTTCAAGTTTTTCAAGAATAGAAGAAATATAATTTCGGACTGTCCCATTTGTAAGATAAAGTTGATCAGCAATTTCCTTTGTGCTCTTACCTTCTGCCATTAACTTAAGAACTTCATTCTCGCGATCAGTTAGTGGGTTTTGTGGACTATAAAACTCGTCGACAAGCTCTGGGGCATATATACGTCGACCGTTCATCACGCTTCGAATCGCACTTGCAAGTTCTTCGCTCGGACTATCCTTCAGCATATACGCATTGACCCCCGCTTTCACGGCTCGCTGAAAATACCCTGATCGAGCAAACGTCGTTAAGATCATAAACTTACAGTCCACTTTCCCCTTTAATTCTTCAGCTGCGTCAAGCCCACTTTTCTTCGGCATTTCAATATCCATAATACAAACATCTGGCTTGTATTCATGAACCATCGCTACTGCATCTTCGCCATTACATACGCTTCCGACGACAGTCATATCCTCCTCTAAATCAAGGAGTGCAGCCAGCGCTCCTAACAGCATCTTTTGATCCTCTGCAATGACAATTCGAATCATCGTTCGTTCCTCCCGCTCTCTTTCTGATAGTCGTCAGGGACGTTAATAACAAGAGTCGTTCCATTCTCATCAACTATATCTAAGTTTCCATTTACAAATTCCAAACGTTCTTTCATTCCTTGAAGCCCACTCTTTTTTGCACGACCTTTCGCTACATTCATCCCGACACCATTGTCATGAATTTTCACAGCCAACGCTGTTTCAGACGGTTCAATAATGATCGAACAAGAGGAGGCTCCGCTATGTTTTACCACGTTCGTAACCGCTTCTTTGACACACATACTGACAACATTTTCAGCTATAAGCGATGTATTCGGTAATTGAAGTGGTCCTTGTATCGTCAAATTAATATTTGCTGCTTGTAAAATTTGCTCCACCCGCTGCATCTCATCTTCTAGTTTTGTACCACGCATTTCTGTAACTAGTTCTCGTACTTCCTGTAAAGCTGTTCTCGCTGTAATTTGCACATCTTTTATTTCTGATCTAGCTTTATCTGGGTTTTTACTTATGAGTTTTCCTGCCAGGTCACTTTTTAAACCAATCAATGAAAGCTTCTGACCAAGCGTATCATGCAAATCTCGGGAGATTCGTTGCCGCTCTTCTAATTTTACTAACTCAGATATTCGTTTATTTGCATCCTCTAACTGGCCTTGAAGCTTTTCTTCTTTATTTTTGTTATATGTGCTGACTGGGAGTAAAATCACGGCAATAATACTTAAGAAAACAAATGGGAGCTGAGTAATAAATACACTATGATTGAGAAAACCGTAATAACTCGTGGCAAATGTATTGATCAGTAAAATAATATAGAGTGTCAAAAAAGCTGACCAACTTCGAAGTGTGCCGATGAAGAAAGCTAAAAATAGAAAGAAATAAATATACCCAAACAGTAAGCTCATTGCAGTTGATATAGCTATTTGCATGATCGCACCTAGGTAGACAAGCCACCCTTTTGAGGCAAATGAAAGGACATAACAGAGAAAATATCCAATAACCATCGCAACGCCTACTACGATTTCCGATGTCGAGGAGTCTTGCACGATAAAATAAAAAGGGAGGATGTAGAACACTACCCACACATATGGGCTAAGCCCTGTGTTTTTCCGAACTTTCCAATTCCATTTTTTCACCATTTTATCCACCCTCGTTTCTTCGCACTGCTATGCATGTATTATGTATTGTAGCATAAAGTGAAACGTCAATCAGTCAGAGCCCTGTGGCCCCAAATGATTGACGTCCTTATATACTCACTATATTAGTTTGTTTTTCTCAACAATTCTGGTTCTGAGTCTGCGTCCTTCTTTTTTACAAAAGCAATGGCCTCTGAACGAGTGCTTTTTTTCGCTTGTTTAAACGAGACGAATTTTTTTGCATCTTCATCCCATAATCTGTAGGCAAGTGATTTGAAACTAGATTTAATCGTTATTGTCGTTGCTTTTTGTAATGGAGGAGCTGCTTCGTGTGCTTTTTCCAAATGGTAGTTCGGTACTCTTGGACTTAAATGGTGCACATGGTGAAAACCGATGTTTCCTGTGATCCATTGTAGTACTTTAGGAAGTTTATAATAAGAGCTTCCTTCTACCGCTGCTTGAACATAACTCCACTCGTCATCATGTTCGAAATAAGAATCTTCAAATTGATGTTGCACATAAAATAACCAAATTCCAAGCATCCCAGACACAATAAGTACTGGAAGTTGCATCATTAAAAATGCTTGCCAACCGATAGCTAAAATTAACACCGTATAAAGGCCAACAATAGAAATATTCGTCACATGTGTGTTAATTTTTTCTTTTCGTCTAGCTTCTTTTCTGTTCATTCGATATTCAATCATAAACACAGCAATTGGTCCAATTCCTAACATCATGATTGGATTTCGATAAATACGATACTTTAATTTCGTCCATTTCGAAGCTTCATTATATTCTTTTACAGTTAAGAGCCACATATCTCCTGTACCGCGTTTATCTAAGTTACTGCTCGTTGCATGATGCGTGTTATGACTATTTTTCCACTGCTCATAAGGAACAAGTGTTAATACGCCAGTAATTGTGCCTAATATATTATTCGCTCTTCTACTTTTGAAAAACGATTGATGACAACAATCATGAAAAATAATAAACGTTCGTACTAAAAATCCTGCCGTCACAATTAAAATTGGTAAGGTCACCCAATAGGAAATCGATAACGTTAAATATCCGATATACCAAAGGACGATGAGTGGGACGATTGTATTTAAAATTTGTTTTATGCTAGCACTATGATCTGTTTTTGCAAATGGTGCAACTTCTTTTTTTAGTTGGGCAATGTTTTCGTTGCTCATGACAACTTACCTCCTCATAATCTTTCGTCACATACGCGACTGATCTTCTCCTTAAGAATAATAAAAATAGAAGGTAACTTTAAGTCATAAACGTCAAAACCTTTATATGACATATGTCATATAGGCACAGTGTTAATGGAAAGAAATGCTTGTTGTTGAATTGTTTTTGGAAATGGAAAGCTTACAGAACGGCGTGAAGGGATTGGAGTGCGTGGGCTACGGAAATTAGGAATAGCGCAGGGAATCTAGCATCCATTCCTCACTTTTTTGGCTCCAAGGGGTGCTAGCTGATTCTATTTAATATCGAAGACTCAAATGAGTTCATGACATTCCCTTTCACTAAAACAAACGAAGGGCGCCTAAGCACCCTCCGATTGTTATCTATTATTAAATCTTAATTTTCGTTAGCGTCAAATGAACGTTTTCCGAGCTCCGCTTCTAACATATAAAAGGCGTTGCTATCATTTTCAATTCTCTCTAGCTTCTGAATCAAGTTATCGAACGTTGCTTCTTCTTCCACTTGTTCTTCAATAAACCAGTTCAAAAATGTCATCGTTGCGTGTTCACGCTGATCCATAGCCATGTCGGCAAGTTTATAAATTCGCCGTGTTACTTCTTTTTCATGCTTTAATGATTTCTCAAATGAGTCTAATACGGAATTAAATTCATTGTTTGGTGTTGGCATGTTCGTTACCGTAGCTCTTTCACCCAAATCATTAATGAAGTTATAAAATTTCATTCCATGAAAGCGTTCCTCTTCTGCCTGTGCAAGAAAAAAAGTCGCAAAACCATCGAAACCTTCAGCTGAACAATAAGCTGCTGTAGCAAGATAGGCGTGTGCAGAATAAAATTCATAATTCATTTGATCATTTAATCCTTCAACTAATTCTTTTGTAATCATGTGTTTCACCTGTCCTTTACTGATATATGATGATATGATTCTACTTTCAAGGCTAGCATAAGCGCTAGGGAATAGCCATGGCTAAAGCCGTCTGGATTTGTCGATTATGAGAAGTTACCCAAATACTAAGTAATGAACAACGATATTTGATATAAAATGATTACATTCTCCCTTTACAACTTGTAAAGATCAACTCGTCTATCTGTAAATATTGGGATTGTTTTTCTCACTTTATCAACTTCATCAACATCAATTTCTCCATAAAGTGTTGTCGCTTCGTTCCCCGCTTCAGCAATCACTTCTCCCCAAGGACTGACGATGATGGAATGCCCGCCAAATTCATTGTTAGGATCAGATCCAATTCGGTTACAGGCAACAACGTAACACTGATTTTCAATTGCACGACTTATTAAAAGAGCCCGCCAATGATCGATCCGTGGTTTCGGCCATTCTGCTACAACAAATAATACCTTTGTATTATCAAGCATATGCGTTCGAATCCACTCAGGGAAACGAATATCATAACAAATAACCCCGGCGCACTTGTTATGATCTAGTTGAAAAAGACCGTCGTCATTTCCTTGTACTAAATACTTCTCTTCATTCATGAGACGAAATAAATGTGCTTTGCTATATTGTTTCTCAAGTTTTCCATTACGATCAATAACAAGCATTGTGTTCGTCAATCCAGCAGCTGACTTTTTCGCAACGGAACCAGCTACTAAATTTACATGATATTTTTTTGCTAGTTCAGAAAGAAAAGAGATACTTTTTTCCGCTTCTACATCTGCAATTTCATCGAAGGAAGCTAAGTCATACCCCGTTGACCATAATTCTGGTAATACAATGACATCTGTTTCTCCTTCGCTTGCTGCCTCATGAATCTTCTCTTCCACAAACTCAAAGTTCGTTTTAGGTTCACCAAATGCAATATCCATTTGAACCAATGCCACATTTAAACGCACGATAGTCACTTCCTTTGCATCTTTTTAGAAAATTTACTTCTTTGAACTATACTCACTTCACTTACACGACCGATTCTTTTCTCTTCCTTCCATTCCACATTCCCTGTAATCCGGAAAAGACAAACTACTGATTAATTATCCATACTTTCTCTTCCCTATTTACATACGTCTTCTTCTATTTTACATCATCTTCCTAGCATAAGTGCACAACAGCCATTATAGTATTCTAAAAGTGATAACAAATCTTTACAAAGCCATTTTATGAGTCTACCATTAATTACAATATACAATACGGACTATAGGAAAATGGAGGTGTGATCCATTCATGACATTAAACTTTGACCCATCTGCATCGCTGCAACGGTTACCCGATCAATTTTTTGCAAAACTCGTGAAAAAAGCACAACACTTAAATGATAAAGGTTATCACGTCATAAATTTAGGACAAGGGAATCCGGATTTACCCACCCCATCACACATCGTTGAAGAACTAAAGCTAGCAACATCAAATCCGGAATACCACAAATATTCACCGTTTCGTGGACAACTATTTTTGAAAAAAGCTATCTGTGAATTTTACAAACGTGAATATGACGTTGACCTCGACCCGGAATCTGAAGTTGCTATCATGTCTGGTTCAAAAACGGGTCTCGTTGAATTGAGTCAATGTTTACTTAATCCTGGCGATATAGCTTTACTCCCTGATCCTGGTTACCCGGATTATCTTTCTGGAGTTGCTTTAGCTAATGCAAAACCAGCATTCATGCCGCTAAAAAGTGAAAATGATTTCTTACCTCATTACCATGAACTGGACAAACCCATCCTTAATCAAGCGAAACTCATGTTTTTAAACTATCCTAATAATCCTACCTCAGCGATAGCATCAAAAGAGTTCTTTGATGAAACAGTGGATATAGCTAGAAAACACAACATTTGCGTCTGTCATGACTTCGCCTATGCTGCGATTGGTTTTGATGGGGAAAAGCCGCGGAGTTTTCTTGAATCTGAAGGAGCAAAAGACGTTGGTATTGAGATGTATACTCTTTCCAAAACATACAACATGGCTGGATGGCGTGTAGCTTTTGCTGTAGGGAACTCCTCTGTCATCGAAAATATTAATTTAATTCAAGACCATATGTTCATGAGTTTGTTTGGTGGCATCCAGCAAGCGGCAGCCAAAGCTCTCCTTGCTCCTCAAGATGATGTGTATAAACTCGTTAACACATATCAAACGAGGCGTAATGTATTGATCGACCAGCTCAGGAAAGCCGGTTGGGATGTGCAAGCTCCAAAAGGAACGTTCTTTGCTTGGCTGGCCGTTCCTAAAGGCTATAAATCTGAAGAGTTTGCAAACCTTCTGTTGGAAAAAGCCCATGTTGTGGTGGCGCCAGGTCTTGGTTTTGGTGAATTCGGTGAAGGATTTGTTCGCATCGGCCTCGTGGCAAATGAGGATCAACTTCGGGAAGCCGCTACAAGAATCGAAAATCTGAAGCTTTTTTAATCACTTACGCCTAAGTTCTTTCAAACGAAAGAGCTAGGCTACTCCATTGTTTAAAAATTACAATTCAACCTCTTACATTCCTGCCTCTTACCAATGACCACAAATTTAAAATTGAAAAACATCACAAAAAAATCAGCAAAAGTCCAATCTCATTAACAACTCTTTGAATACTGTAGTTTTAAGTGGGGCTTTCCACAATAAAATTAAAAAGGAGTGCTTGTTAATGTCACATACTCATTATCATGGTGCAGGATTTGCGCTACTTGTTGTGCTGTTCATTCTATTAATAATCATTGGTGCGTCTTACACAGGTTACGGGTATTAATTCCAGTATAAAAAGGTGCCATATATGACACCTTTTATTGTCGAGAATCCCCCCTTTTCTCAAAAAGGGGGTTCTTTTATCTTTCATAAATTCCATTCAGATCAACTTTCTAAGCTAGAAGATCGCAAATCCACCCTTGCATAGTAAGGTGGATTTGCGATCTTCTTTATGTTCTAATGGAAGGGAGCATTAGAACTTGTTTACTTGCATCTTTCAAGTTTTTTAACCGGGAGTAGCAACTACAGATTGTATTTATTTAAGTATGTAAACAGATACCCTAATTTTATTTATCTAATTAATCGGACTAATATTCATAAAAAAAGCTGTTGAGAAGACTTTCTCAACAGCATAAAGGTGTCTTAAATGGCACCTTTTTAATTCATTAAGTATATAAACCCCCGGAGTGATAAGTTTTAAACCTGTTTTTCAAGTCTACTTCCTTATACACAGGGTGTTTCACGTGTAACAATTCATAATTGAAATGATCACTTTCCATACATATGAACATTAATCGAGTATAAACGAATTACTTATGATACGCATGTCCATTTATGATTCGAAATGCACGATAAACTTGTTCTGTTAAAATTAATCGCATTAGCTGATGTGGAAACGTCATTTTAGAAAAAGAAAGTTTAGCATTAGACCTCTTAATAACAGCATCACTCAAACCGACCGAACCACCGATTATGAAAGAAACTTTACTCTTTCCATATGTAGCTAATTGATCCAATTCATGCGCTAATTTTTCCGAATTCCATTGGCTACCCTCGATGGCAAGAGCAATCACATATGTATCAGCACTTATTTTGGCCAGAAGTCTTTCACCTTCTTTTATTTTCACTTGCTCTATTTCTGCTTCACTCATGTTATCCGGTGCTTTTTCATCAGCCACTTCTACAACTTGTACATTAGCATACGATGATAGTCTTTTTATGTACTCATCTATACCTTGCTTCAAATACTTCTCTTTTAGTTTACCAACAGCAACAATTGAAATATTCATTCGTTTCTCCTTTACTAATAATTTATCCATTAATAAATACATAAAAAGTATGATTATACACACCTTCCATTTGTCCACAGAAGTTATCCACATATGCACAGTATAAATAAAAAATTGCTCTTAAATGAACTTAAATCTCTCATTTATATGTGGATAACCATTTATCTATATCATCTTTTCATCCGTATAGAATTAGTATTGAATTGTTATACTTCGTATATTATTCATTTTTTTATCTTCATTCGATAAACAATTAGTCGTATTTTATATAAAAGATAAGTAAATCATTGTTTTTCAATATGAAATCCCCACAACTTATCCACACTCGAACATCAATTATGACTCCGCTTGAGTAACTTGATAAACTGCTTTTTCATTGCAAATAAAGCATTTTTTTGATGGATGTAGTTCTGTCTGTATTTTTTCGAAAATTGGTGGTAACCCCCCGTCTTCAATGGCTTCTTCGATCGCTTCTTCCGAATGCTCAGGACAACTATAAATCATATTTACACCTCTCTTTATGAAAATTAAATTTCCAAACGATAAACTACGAACGTTAGTTTTAGTATTGACAATAAAGTTATCCACAAATCTATGTGAATAACTTTTACCTTACTCCACATTAAATTTGTTCTTATGTTATTACCTTTCCACAGTCTAGATTTTATCAAACAGATTGCAGCTTTACCACGATTCATTTATTTATCCACAATTACTCAAACCTTTACTAAATAAAAAGAGGATGTCCCAAAACTCATCCACCATTCAAAAAAACGAGTCAGGATATATCCACCTGACTCGTTTTTCTATATTATATCGATTTCATCAGCTATTCAAAAGAGCGTCATGCAACAACTTCTGCAAGAAATCTTCCATCGATAGCGATGTCGAACCTAGTTTATATAAAAGGATGTATACTTTTGAAACAGTCAATCGCTAAAACACTTGTTTATCTAATGTGAGATCTAACGTTTGTTCCTCACCATTTCGATAAAACGTAACGGAAATTGTTTCACCGATTGCTACTTCTGTATAAAGGAATCGTCGTAAATCATGAGAATCTTTTATTTCCGTATCATTTAATTTGGTGATCACGTCACCTTCTTCTAAACCTGCTTCCGCAGCCGGAGTATTTGATTCAACTCCTTCAACATAAACACCACCTTTGATATCATCAGGTAAACCTAATGTATCTTGCCAGTGAAAGCTTGGAATTTCTTGAAGTGAGCGAAGAGCTATGCCCATTTGCGGACGTTGTACTTCCCCATATTCCTCAAGATCTTCAATAACTGGAAGGACAATCGCTGATGGAATAGCAAAACCAATACCCTCAACGGCCTGTTGAGCTATTTTCATCGAGTTGATACCAATTACTTCACCTTGAATATTTAGCAATGCTCCGCCGCTATTTCCCGGGTTGATCGCTGCATCCGTTTGAAGTACTTCGGCATTCCAATCTGGCTGTCCATTTCCTGTTAAGTCAACAGGAAGGCTTCGTTCCACAGCACTAATAATACCTAGTGTGACAGAACCTTCAAAGGAAAGTGGGTTCCCAATTGCAATCGCTGGTTCACCTGCTTGTAATATATCCGAACTTCCAAAATCAGCAACTGTATCAATGCCATCGGAATCAATCGTGAGAACAGCTAAATCTGTTAAAACATCTTCTCCAACAAACTCAGCAGATACTCTAGAACCATCATTTAAGGTGACATCTATATCACTGGATCCTCGACTTGCTCCATCAATGACATGCTGATTTGTAACGATAAAAGCACGCTCATCCTCCACTTTATAAACGACACCTGACCCCGTACCTTCACCAGGTCCTTCTCCAAAAAGCCCTGAAGATTGTTCCATGTTCACCACTCCAACAACGGCATCAGAAACTTTACTCGTTGCTTCAATTACTTCAGAAGTGGTTTGTAAATTCAACGTTTCTGTTGCCGTATCTTCATCCACGTCTTCTTGGGAAATCACAGCTTGATCTTCCTGCGAAGCGTTTTTCGGAACGACTTCATAAGGAAGGAAACCATAATTGGCAAGAACAGGAATCGAAAAAACGACAATCAAAGCACCAAATAATGCTCCCAAAAAGCCAATAGCACCTGAACGCTTCGTTCCACCTTTTGTTTCTCTGCGACGACTTGGAGAAGAAGGCGAATGACTATCATAATAACCCATATTTCGTACCCCCTCTTAAACAAAATGTATGAAAAAAGTTGGATATTTAATATCATGTTGTAATCTTATTTTATTCATTCGTCCTACTCTCGTCTATTAATTTGATTTGAATTCGATAATTTTTCATATATCCATATAATTTCCCACGAAATACGAAGATAAACGTATGATTAAGTCATTTTTCTAAACTACTTTTAACGGTGTTGGGACAACGGGATCCGTATCAAATATCTTTACTTGACGGCCAACTTCGATATCATATTCCTCGAGAGTTTGCTGTACGGTCATTCTCGCTAAATCTTTCATGTTATTATCAAGACTAAGATGAGCTAAATACACATCTGCTCTTGTATCTTTTAATATGTCAGCTAAAGCAATACCTGCATCTACGTTAGATACGTGACCTTCATCGCCAAGAATTCGACGTTTTATTGTCCATGGATATTTACCCATTCTGAGCATATCCGTATCATGATTTGATTCAAAAATCACCGTATCGGATCCTTTAGTAATACCCATCATTTGATCACTAACATATCCGGTATCTGTTAAAATTGTCAATTGCCGCCCACCGTGATGAAAGGTGAAAAACATTGGATCAGCAGCATCGTGCGACACCCCAAATGATTCTACATCTATATCTGAAAAAGATTTCACTTTCCCACGTTCAAAGCAAAATTTCTGCTCCAATGGAATCGCACCAATATTAGCGTTCATTGCACTCCACGTTTTTTCATTTGCATAGATCGGTAGACTAAATCGTCTGGCAAGAATTCCAACACCTTTTATATGATCACTGTGCTCATGGGTAACTAAAATGCCATCGAGATCAGCAGGTGAAACACCAATTTGCTTGAAACTTTGTTCAATTTTTTTCCCACTTAGTCCAGCATCAATGAGGAGACGTTGTTTTCCTGTCTCCACATAAATCGCATTTCCTGTGCTTCCGCTGGCTAATACACTAAACTTTAAACTCATTTTGTCCCCCACTCCCTGCTAGCTGACCGATTGAACTTCTCCGTTAAGGGCATCAACAAAGTAGTATTCATCATTTGCTTTGATCCTCCATACAGGGGCATATACTTGGAAGTTTGCCTCAAGCTGGATCGTACTGTAATAACCAAGTTGCGCTTCACTTATTGTTGTATCTGGTCTAATTTGATTCGCATCTAAGAGACTCTCTATTGCTTTGGATGGTGAGAGTAATTCTTGTTCTCGGCTTTCTTGTTCTGATATAGACATGTAATTTTGCACATATCTTTCTACTTCGAAATCCTCTGAAATGTAAAGGATAAGGTGAAAATCGTTTCTTTCATATTGATCTATTTTTCGACCTTTATACGTTTGATAAAGACCGATGTATTGTTCTTCTTCATTAAATACAGCAATTTCGTACTGGTCCCCTTCATATACGTATTGCTGTAGAAATGCCCCTACACTAGCAGTTAAATTAGCTCCTACTAAACGATATGGACTCTCCAATTCAGATTGTAGCGTTGTTTCGTTCAACAAGACAGGTTCTTGTCTATCAAGAACCCCTTCAAAAAAGTTTTCTTGAAAGGAACGAAGTGTTCCAGTAATCGGAGCGCCTTCCACCGTATTATCAGGGTCTTCGATATCTATTTCGATACGACTAGCTTCCAAACGTTCGGAAAACGTCGCCTCAAACAAATCACTAACTTCTCCCTGTTGTTGTTTTTCATACAACTGGTAACCAAGGAAAATGTTAAGACAAAAGAAAGTCACTATAAAAATGGTTTTTGTTCTACTCCAATCCACTTTCAATCACCTCTCTATCAGCCTCAAAAGATATGTCTAGTTGAACCCATCTTCCTCGAACTTTCGCATACCAGAATGGTTCAAATGTTGCAAATGATCTCTCTCGTTCCATGTTATGACCAATTCTAATATCATCAACAGCATCCATATTAAATAACTCATTTTCCTCTATATGTTGTTCAACCACTTCAAAAGGCGGTATTCTTACTTTTGTATCCTTGTCGAAAGGTTCGTCTTCTAACTGAAACATTGGACGTGTATATTCCGTAACTTGGTTTTCTCTTCTTTTTACTTCAATTGTGTGAAACCTTTCATCGTTCATATTCGACCCAAACACCGGTACTCCTCCGACATGGAGACGAAACGTCACATCGTCTTGCAAATCTGTCTCACTCCATTTATCAGCATAATAGTGATCCGTCCAACCTGAATGGCCATTAACGAAATCAAGACCGGCTTCTAATATTGGATCAAGGTTTACAATTTCACCGACTCTTACACTCGGACGATCAAATTGTAAGATAGAACCACTTGAACCTGTTTCTTGAATAGTCATCATACGGTTACCATCCGTAAACGTTTCTTCCTGACCACCTTGTGGGTATCGACGGACAAATTCCGGATCAGAAAACAAAATATCTGAAAATGCTTGTGACGATAAATCTCGAGACTCATACGTGAAAGTTTTCAAAGTAATAGGTTCTGTTGTAACATATCGAACTGGTTGAAAGTAACTTTCTTCTCTCTCTCGAAAAACCCTTTTCTCCACAGGAGTTTGAGAATCTTCTGTATCATCGTAAAACTCTTCCATTTGACTCACGGAGATCGATGTTTCCGATTCGTAAATATACTCATTTTCACTATCAACAAATTGAACCAACACTTCAGATCCAATAGAAGAAGAAGGGTTCTCTAAAAATATGATTCGGTCGACTAATTCAATTGGTATATTCTCCTCTTCTACGCTAAATAGTTCCTCAAGCCATTCTCCTTTAATCGCTTGTGAGTATACTATTTCTACACCAGAGTAAAATCGATCCAAAGATGGAGCATGTTTTGCAGAGTCTTTCTGATACATGTAATCTATTTCAATCGACGCTAACAATTCATCTAACTCTTCGTAACGATCATTTCCCGGATTTACTAAGGATATATTTTCATCGTTATGAATAAGTACTTTTGTTGGATGAATCACTTGTGATAAATTTTGTGTATCACCTATTTCTTCGATTTCTACATAGCCTTCCCCTGCTTCTTGTAATTCTGCGTAATCAGGTTGATATGTCCAAATGAGCCAAGTAAGAGCGATACTTGATAAAATTAGAACCCAAAGGATGGCAGTTTTAATGTTTTCAATAATCATTCGCCATCCCCCTCCTCATTTAAGTCGTATGGCAAAGTAAATGAGAATGTTGTTCCTTTGCCCCATTCGCTACTTACCCAAATGCTTCCCCCATGAGCAGCAACAATTTCTTTAGCAATGGCTAAGCCTAAACCTGTTCCTCCTAAATTTCTAGAACGGGCTTTATCTACTCGATAAAAACGGTCAAATACGTGTGGAATATTATCCTTAGGAATTCCTACTCCCTCATCCTTCACACTAATAACAATTCGTTCTTTCTCCGTTTTCAATGTGCACGTAATCGTACCGCCTTCAGGAGAGTATTTAACTGCATTTGAGACAATATTATCTAGAAGCTGTGTCAATTTGTCTCGGTCTCCCATAACAGGTATGCTTTTCTCTGGGATACGCCGTTTAAATTGAATATCTTGATTTTTCGTTGTCATTTCAAATCTATCAATGACTTGATTTACAAACGTTGTCGCATTCATACTCGCCATGATAATCTGATAGTCTTTACTATCCATTTTTGATAATTGTAGCAAGTCATTGACAAGGCGAATCATTCGTTCGGTTTCATTTGATGTCACTTGAATAAATCGCGGCGCTATCTCCGGATCTTCGAGAGCACCATCAGACAGTGCTTCTAAGTAACTTTTCATTGACGTCAACGGTGTTCGTAACTCATGCGAAACATTTGCAACAAACTCTCTACGTTCTTCTTCAACTTTCTCTTGTTCCGTCACGTCATGTAAAACAGCAATTAATCCATTTTCTTGCCCATTTTCTTTCTCAATGACAGAGAAATGTGCTTCTAATATCGTTTCCTCTTCATCACTGTCGAAGTCTAAAAGAATTGGATCATTCATTCCGTATAGGTCATTTAATCTCATGAATTTGTCGAGATTCAATATTTTCATGATCTCAGAATTCATTGCAATCTCTTGACTTTGATCTAACATTTCTTCAGCTCTTCTATTCATGAGAATGATTTTACCGTGTCTATCTGTTGCAATTACACCGTCAGTCATATGGGTTAATACTGATGCTAGCTTTCTTCTTTCTCCTTCTGTCGTTGCATGAGCCTCTTCAAGTTTGTTTGATAACTCATTAAAAGTGGAAGCCAGTTGACCAATTTCATCATGACCATATACTCGAACTTTCCGAGAATAATCTCCTTCTCCCATCACAACAGCCTGAGTTTTCATATCTACAATGGGTCTTGTGATTGTTCGTGACAGAAACACGCCTAATCCAGCCGTTAGAAGAAGTGCGATGATTGTCCCTGTTAAGAGAATTTGATTAATTTCCTGTATTTGATTATATATTTCTTGCATGGATGCTTCGATATAAATGGCGCCAACGATCGAATCATCTTCTGATTCTACAGGGACTGCTAATACTTGCATTCGATCACCTGTCGTTCGATTACGAAATACTTCTGCTTCATCATCTGAACCAGCTAGCGTTCTCATCACTCGATAGTTCGTTGTTCGCTGTCCCACATAATTATCATGATTGGCTGTCGCAGTAACAATCACTTGATTTTGATCAATCACTTGAACTTCAGCATTATCCATATTAAATAATTGATTTAATAAGTCATTAATTCTTAGCTGAAGCGACCTATCTTCCTCTTCTTCATCTCTCGTCATTTCCTGTTCGACGTTGTAAGCCACTAATTCAGCTCTTTCATTAAGAGTCGATCTAAAATTATCTACAAGCTGATCTTCTAGCTGCTTTGTAAAATAGACACCTATGACTTGCATCGCGATCAGAATTAATAGCACGTAAATAATGACAATTTTTACGTGTATTGATTTATAAAAGCGAATCTTTTTCATATTTAGTTCTCCTGATCAGATTGTCTTAAATAGTATCCTACACCGCGGCGTGTAACAATCCATGCTGGACTACTTGGATTATCCTCTACTTTTTCACGAAGACGACGAACAGTTACATCCACTGTTCGCACATCTCCGAAATAATCATATCCCCAAACCGCTTGTAAAAGATGTTCTCGTGTCATCACTTGTCCAATGTGGCGAGCAAGATAATGAATTAATTCAAATTCACGGTGTGTTAGTTCAATTGGTTTGCCTCGTTTCGTAACTAAATAGGCGTCTGGTTGAATTAATAAAGGACCAATCTCAATATTTTTCTTTTCCGTGTCTGATTCTTGTACTTTTTGATTGCGACGAAGATTCGCTTTCACTCGAGCGATTAATTCTCTGGTGCTAAAAGGTTTCGTTACATAATCATCTGCACCTAATTCCAAACCTAATACCTTATCAATTTCTGAATCTTTTGCTGTCAGCATAATAATAGGCATATCATATGTTTTTCGCACCTCGCGACAAACATCCATACCATCTCTGAATGGAAGCATAATATCTAAAAGTATCAAATTCGGTACATGTTCTTTTACTTTTTCTATTGCTTCATTTCCGTCATATGCACAAATGACTTCAAAACCATCTTTTTCTAATCCAAACTTTATAATATCCGCAATGGGCTTTTCGTCATCTACTACTAGTATTTTTTGCTTATCCACTTTTAACCAGCTCCTCTTTTTGATTCACTTCTTCTATTCTATCATATTAATTTTTCACTTCTCTAGCTTCAGCAAAGGAAGTTTATTGAAATTTACTTTTATACAAAAACCTCTTAACGATATCACATGTTAAGAGGGAGAAATATTAAGTGAACTTTTTGTTTTTTGTCTCTTTTTGTGTTAATAATGAATTTCAGAATTATTTTTGATGTACCTTTTTTACTGATCCGCTAACCCCGATCAATTTATATTTATATAATAAAGGCGATTCTAAAAAAAAAGAGTTACTTAATCAAATACGACAAATTCTTCTGATTCGACAATTATTTCCTAGGAAATGAATTTATGCTATCTTTTGGCTCTCCTAAAAAAATCGTTCTAAGGCATGTAACTGCATTTATAAACACAAAAAAACCTATCCATATTGGACAGGATTACTTTTAAAAATTAGTTAGTGGTGCTGGCCAGAGGACTTGAACCCCCAACCTACTGATTACAAGTCAGTTGCTCTACCAATTGAGCTAGGCCAGCACTCAAAAGATGGTGGCTCAGGACAGAATCGAACTGCCGACACACGGATTTTCAGTCCGTTGCTCTACCGACTGAGCTACTGAGCCACATTACTTGAAGTAAACACTAGGTTTCTATCTTTTTAAAAATGGCGGTCCCGACGGGAATCGAACCCGCGATCTCCTGCGTGACAGGCAGGCATGTTAACCGCTACACCACGGGACCATTAAACGTTATCAACATTGAAAATATGTAAAATAACTTGTCTTAATATAATAAGAACGATCCCTGGAAAAGTACTATGTATTGAAATAAATATCTTCAAAGGTATCGGGAATTTAAATTGGTTGCGGGGGGCGGATTTGAACCACCGACCTTTGGGTTATGAGCCCAACGAGCTACCAGACTGCTCCACCCCGCGATAATAATATTACATTCAAAATGTATTTTCTTGAGCTTTCTTCGACTGTTCTTCCTCTTCAAATATTTGATTGAGGAGTTTATCAATCGACACAAATTATCGTTCATTCGACAAACTTTATCTTGTTACCTCTCTTTTCTAGTATGAGGGACAACAGATATAATTATACTTGAAAACTTAATATAAGTCAATAAGTTTTTTGGTGACCCGTACGGGATTCGAACCCGTGTTACCGCCGTGAAAGGGCGGTGTCTTAACCACTTGACCAACGGGCCATCTCTTTGAATGATAAAATGGTGAGCCATGAAGGACTCGAACCTTCGACCCTCTGATTAAAAGTCAGATGCTCTACCAACTGAGCTAATGGCTCATAATTCACTAAATTTGAATGTACTGTGCTCTGTTAACTTCGCTTCATGCTGTTTCCACAGCTTTTCAGCGACAAGATTTATCTTAACATCTAGTTTTAAATATAGCAATACTTTTTCTAAAAATATTTAAATAGACATGATTATTCTTTACTGAACCTTCCTTACTTTAACGAAGTTTACATATAAAATCAAGGGCTCTGCAAAAATAATTTTGCAGAGCCCTTATAAAATAATTTGATTAAGCAAATACTCCACGAACAAGGTTCGTTTGAGTACGATCTGGCCCTACAGAAAAGATTGTTAACGGAATGCCAGTAAGTTGAGAAATTCTTTCAATATAAAAAAGTGCATTACGTGGAAGGTCATGTAATGACTTCACGTTCGTAATATCTTCTGTCCAACCAGGTAATTCTTCATACACAGGTTCACACTCAGCAAGGACTTTCAAGCTCGCTGGGAACTCTTCCATAATTTCTCCTCGATACTTATAGGCAACACATATTTTCAATTTCTCTATCCCAGTAAGAACGTCAATAGAATTCAATGATAAGTCAGTAATTCCACTAACTCGTCGAGCATGACGTACAACAACACTATCAAACCAACCTACTCTACGTGGCCGTCCTGTTGTCGTTCCATATTCATTCCCTATTTCGCGAATCTTATCGCCAATCTCATTATTTAATTCGGTTGGGAAAGGTCCGTCTCCTACTCTAGTTGTATAGGCTTTAGACACACCTACAACGTGGTCGATTTTTGATGGACCAACTCCAGAACCGATCGTTACTCCACCAGCAATCGGATTAGATGATGTAACGAAAGGGTACGTTCCTTGATCGATATCAAGCATTACCCCTTGAGCACCTTCAAAAAGCACTCGTTTCCCAGCATCAAGACTGTCATTTAAAATGACTGACGTATCAGCAACATGGTGAGCAAACTGTTGACCATACTCATAATACTCCTCTAAAATATCTTCTATTTTAAAACCTTCTACTTCATATATCTTTTCCAACAAAAGGTTTTTTTCACGTAAATTTATTTCAAGTTTCTCTTTAAAGGTTTCTTTATCTAACAAGTCAACGATTCGGATTCCAACTCGAGCTGCTTTATCCATATAAGCAGGACCAATCCCTTTTCTCGTTGTACCGATTTTATTCGCACCTTTACTATCTTCTTCAGCGATATCTAATTTCAAATGATATGGAAGAATGACGTGCGCACGATTACTAATTCGGAGGTTGCTCGTATCCACACCTTTATCATGTAAATATGACAACTCTTTAACAAGAGCTTTCGGATCAATAACCATACCATTTCCAATCACACACGTTTTTTCTTTGTAAAAGATTCCTGATGGAATTAGGTGCAATTTGTAGGTCGTACCGTTGAATACAATTGTATGACCTGCATTATTTCCACCCTGATATCTGGCAATTAATTCTGATTGCTCAGATAAATAATCGGTAATTTTTCCTTTTCCTTCGTCTCCCCATTGCGTACCTACCACAACTACTGATGGCATGAATCGAGCACCTCCAAGTGTATTTACTTTCATGTATTGTTTTTTACATTGTATCATTTGCTTTTATCATTTGCTTTTATCATTTGAACCATCGTTAGTTTATCAGTTTCCCCCGCTACCGTCAACTATATTCCGAACGTTGACCTAATATTAGTCTTTTTCATTCGTTTATTCATATATAATCAGAAAATTGGAGTATTTTTTGGGAAACGATAGATATTCATCTCCCTCATGTTTACTTTTTAGACCTATTCATTCCTCTTTTTCCTCCGAATTGCTTCTAACAATTCAAAAAGATCTCCCGTCTAATTCATGACGGGAGATCTAATTATTAAATAATTGTATTCTTATGCCGTTTTTTTGTCTTCTTTAGGTGTTAACTTATCTTTAAAAATAACTGTGCGAATATATGGAATTACCCATCGGTCACCACCGAATTTACCAGCGTTATATCCTGCTGCAAGAATGAAGATTGTTAATAACACCATCCAAGGATTGGAGGAAACTGTGCCTGCAAACATAAATGCAAAGTTCATCATAATACCGAAGAACGCCGCTGCTGTTGTCAACACACCTACAATTAAACCAAGTCCAACGAGGACTTCTCCCCAAGCTACCATGAAACTAAATATGTCTGCATTTGGTAACGCAAAATTTTCGATAAATGCGTGATACGTTGGATATTGTTCAATCACCGCTTCATTATTCACAGCACCTGTTAAATATCCGCTTGCATCAAAAGGTTCGCTACCAAAAACTTTTCCCCAACCTGATGTTAACCATTGCCAACCTATATACACTCTTAAAAACGTCAATACTCCCGCTGCAATTTTATTATTTCTTAAGAAATCCATAAACATAATCCATTCCTCCTAAATTAATTTTAGTTTTTTATGAAGGCAGTAGGTGACCACTAATAGTAATAAAATAATTTCTCGTTTGTCTCGTTAGGTTGTGAGTGATCACTAACTATCTTTCTATAGCCTTAGTATAATATGGATTTCCATACTGTGAACGTCATACGTGTGAACAGTTCGTTGCAATACAGTGATCATTGTGTGACTAAATTCACATTTTTAAAAAGAGACGTTTTCTTCCCCTCCACTGGTTTCATCCATAACAATAAAAGGCTATTCACAAGTACTATGTACTATGTGAACAGCCTTTTATTACTATTAGGTTCTACACCGCTATCAACTTCATCACCTGTCATACTTTCTTATGGATGTGAGATATCAAATCATATAGAAAAACGAGTCAGAATGGATACAACTGACTCGTTTCTTTTGAATTTGGCTTTTTGAAACACCCTTTTTGACAAAAATGATAATGAAATCAATAATTACGCACCTGGTGGCATATCGCCTTCATCAAAGCGCCTCTCTAAGTTAACGAATTTATTGTATTCTTTCACAAATGCCAATTCGACTGTTCCTACTGGACCATTACGTTGTTTAGCAATAATAATTTCAATAATATCTTTTTTCTCAGATTCTTGATCGTAATAGTCATCTCTATATAAGAACGCAACAATATCGGCATCTTGCTCAATACTTCCTGATTCACGAATATCAGACATCATCGGGCGTTTATCTTGCCGAGATTCCACTCCACGTGAGAGCTGAGACAAAGCTATAACAGGTACTTCTAGTTCACGAGCTAGTCCTTTTAATTCTCGGGATATTTCCGACACTTCTTGCTGTCTTCCTTCCCCACTTCTAGAATCTCCTTGAATAAGCTGCAAATAGTCAATCATAATCATACCAAGCCCTCGATCTTGTTTTAACTTACGACATTTAGAACGAATGTCTTTTACTTTGATACCTGGAGTATCATCAATAAAAATCCCGGCTTTAGATAAACTTCCCATTGCCATCGTTAAGCGTTGCCAATCTTCATCTTCTAGTTTCCCTGTTCGAAGACGCTGAGCATCGATATTTCCCTCAGCACAAAGCATACGCATGACAAGTTGATCCGCCCCCATCTCCAAACTAAAGATAGCAACATTCTCATCTGTTTTCGTTGCAACGTTTTGAGATATATTTAATGCGAAGGCCGTCTTACCCACGGATGGACGTGCAGCAACGATAACTAGATCGTTTTTCTGGAATCCAGCAGTAATCCGGTCCAACTCTGTAAAACCAGTTGGTACTCCCGTAACATCTCCCGCTGTGTGTTGAAGCATTTCTATTTTATCAAATGCTTCAACAAGAACATCTTTAATGTCTACAAATTCTCCTGAATTTTTCTTTTTAGCCACTTCTAAAATGGATTTCTCGGCATCATTTAAAATAGAGTCAACATCTTCATCAGCTGCATACCCTTCAGATGCTATGTTTGTTGCTACTCGAATTAACCTTCTCAATAATGATTTTTCTTCAACAATTTGACTATAATAACTGGCGTTTGCTGCAGTTGGTACTGCATTCGCCAAATCACTTAAATATGATACGCCGCCTATTTCTTCTAGCCATTTTTTCGTTTGCAATTCTGAAGTAACAGTCACTAAATCTACTGGCTCTCCTTTAGAGGAGAGATCCAACATGACAGTGAAAATACGCTCATGAGCTGCCCGATAGAAATCTTCAGGAATCAAACGATCAGAGGCGGTGACGAGAGCTTGGTCTTCGATGAAGATTGCTCCTAGCACCGCCTGCTCGGCTTCAATATTTTGCGGTGGCGTTCGATCGGCAAATAAGTCAGACATGACTTGATTCCCTCATTTCCCCGCTGATTTACATGATCTCAGAATTCAAATGGTGGTGGAGAAATCTTTTCTTTTCACGTACCATTCGCTCTGAGTATCACTATTTTTGTTCTGCAACGTGCACTTTTAATGTTGCGGTTACTTTGTTATGGACTTTAACTTTCACATTAGTGTATCCGAGTGCTCGAATTGGTTCGTCCATTTCAATTTTTCTTTTATCAATTTTCAAATCCATTTTTTTCAATTGTTCTGCAATTTGTTTATTTGTTACGGCACCAAAAAGTCGACCGTTTTCTCCAGCTTTTGCAGTTAATTCAATTGTCATGTTTTCTAATTCTGACTTGAATTTTTCTGCACGCTCAAGTTCTTTTTCTACTTGTTTTTCTTCACTCTCTTGTTTTTTCTCAAGCGATTTCATGTTCCCTTTATTTGCTTCAACTGCAAGGTTATTTTTCAACAAATAGTTTCTTGCATAACCTTCAGAAACGTTCTTCACTTCACCTTTTTTACCTTTTCCTTTTACATCGTCCAAAAAGATGACTTTCATGATTATTGTCCCCCTTTGAAATAATTATCAATTTTCTCTTTAAGAGTTTCTTCTGCTTCTTCTATTGTTGCACCTTCTAATTGTGTTGCTGCATTTGTCAAATGACCACCGCCATCCATCATTTCCATGATAACTTGGACATTTACTTCTCCAAGAGAACGAGCGCTAATACTTACACGGCCATCCTCTAACTTCGAGATGACAAAGGATGCAACAACGTCATTCATTGTAAGCAATGTATCTGCAGCTTGAGCAATGAGAACTTGACCGTATGTTTCCTCTGTATATCCTTTGGCAATTGCCATCCCTCCAGGATATATATACGCTTTTTCTATCAGCTTTGAACGTTTGACAAATTGATCAAAATCTTCTTTTAATAGTTTTTGTACAAGTGTTGTATCTGCACCTCGACTACGAAGATAAGATGCCGCATCAAACGTACGTGATCCTGTGCGTATAGCAAAGCTCTTCGTATCAACGATAATCCCCGCTAGTAAAGCTGTTGATTCCAATACATCCAAATCTGGTTGTGTAGGTTGGTATTCAAGCAATTCCGTTACTAACTCAGCAGTAGACGAGGCATATGGTTCCATATAAACTAGAACTGCATCATCAATAAAATCTTCTCCGCGCCTATGATGATCGATAACAATCGTTCGATCCATCTTCTCTAAAAGCTTGGGGTCCATGACAAGAGACGGTTTGTGAGTATCGACTATAACCATTAATGTATCATCGGTTACTTCTTCTCTTGCTTCCTCTGGCGTAATAAATTGCGCCCAAAGATCTCTGTGACCTTCTATTTCATCTAATAGTTTATGGACACTTTGATTCACGTCATTTGGATTCAGAATGATAAATGCATCTTTACCATTTGCTTCAGCAATCTTCAACATACCAATTGCCGCACCAATGGAATCCATGTCAGGATTTTTATGTCCCATCACAAATACTTTATCACTTTCTTTAACAAAATCTCGAATGGCATGGGAAATGACCCTTGCTCTTACTCTCGTTCGTTTTTCCATGGCATTCGACTTACCGCCATAGAAGCGACCTTTCCCATTCTTTTCTTTGATCGCTACTTGATCCCCCCCACGACCTAAAGCTAAGTCGAGGCTTGATTGAGCTAGGGTCCCTAACTCACGTAACGATAATTCGCCACTACCGATCCCTAAACTTAATGTTAAAGAGATTTTTTCCTTCGCTGTATTTTCACGGATTTCATCAAGAATTGTAAATCGGTTATCTTCTAACGTCTTTAAAGTCTCTTCATTAAATATTGCAATGAAGCGATCCGATGATGTTCTACGAATAAATATATCATGTTCCTTCGACCAACGATTCAATGAATCCGTCACTTGCGTTAATAACTTGCTTCTAATTTGGTCATCCATTCCTTGAGTAACTTCATCATAGTTATCAAGATAAATCAATCCAATGACTGTTTTTTCTCTCTCAAATAAATCTTTAAATTCTTGTTCTTCCGTCACATTAATAAAATAAAGTAATCGTTCATCAGGTTCATGATATACTCGAAAGTCTTCATCTTTTACGTTTAATAAAAACCGTTTCTTTTCCTCATTCACTTGTTTAATAAGCTCATCGGAAAAAATAGACATAGAATCCCCTATCACATCTTTTTCAGCAATCTTAGTTAAATAGGGATTCGTCCACTGTATATCTCGGTTTTCATTATATAGAAGGATTCCGATCGGTAAATGAGTTACCGCTTCTTCTCCCGCCTTGTTCACCCGATATGTGAGTGTAGAAATATATTCAGATAATTCTCTTTCAAACTCTATCCTTGCTCGAATGATCAAATACAAGACCACACCTAAGCTAGCAAAACCTAAGAGGCCAAGCTGCCATTGGTAATACGTTAATATTCCAGTAAACATCACAGCGACGCTCAACAGGGCAATGACGTGATAACCATGCCATTTTCTTAACAGGAATTTCGGCATTATTCACAACTCCTACTTCTGCGCATTCATCCGCTTTCTCAAGTCAAAACCTAAATCAATTATACCTAAGATTCTTACAATATGAAGGAAAATCGGAAAAAGAAATGAAATCACAACGATAATCACGGGAATCGCAGTGTTCACGCGCTTTTGATAAAAATAATAAAACACTAGTGCAAACCCTTGAATAGCCATCACGATATATAAAATCGGTGTAAGATTCGCTGTTACAGTATATAGAGCTGTTCCTTCTTCTACCCCTATCATTATAATCAAATAGGTAAATAAATAATACCATATAAACGCCTTTGGGAATCCCCATTCTCTCAAAGGTGGGAATTTTTCTATATCGTAGCCTTTCTTCTTTAGAAGGAACGCCGAGATGAATTGAACAATGAAGGCAAACACAACTCCAATGATAATGAGTAATACAGGAGTAATGACTAGTAACCCATCAATAAATTCTTCTACACTTTCTAGCACGACACCTTCCTCAACACCCATCATTAACATCATTTCATCTGCCACTTCTGTTGATTCCAGCATAGCTCCTTGAAACTCTTGAATTGGATTCACATCTAATAAAACGATACTTCCAACATATATCAAAACAAAACCAGCAATGTAAGTAAGTGCCCCCCCTAACAATACTCCGAATGCAGTCTTTTTTCGACGGTAACATTCACCAATCACAACACCACTTACTACAAAAATCAATGATAGCGGCAAAGCTATTGGTCCTAATATTAAAAAGGTAATGAAGAAAGCCAGGATTCCTAATGATCCCCCTGCTTTTAATCCATGTTTTTTCGTGAAAAATATAAATGGTATAGATAATAAAAAGAGGCTAATGAGACCAACAACTGGGATCAACAATGTCATTAACATTAAAAGTAAATATATCCCTAAATAGAATGCTCCCTCTTTGATTAAATTCGGTGTTTCTTCTTCCATTCATTCGTCCCTCATTTCAACCATTCTACGTGCACCAATCTATATTTTAGCATGAACACATCATAAACAACAAAAAAATCAGCGATCAGTATGTAACACTGACCGCTTCTTCTATCATTTACTTATAACGTTCTGATATTAGGGGAGCCATTTATAAAGAGCTTCACTAAAAGTGTTTATTATTCTTTTAGTGAAGCTTGTTTAACATTTAAAATAACCCTTATGGTTAGCGATTCATTTTACGTGTTAATTCGTTCTCTACTTGTAAACTATCTCGATAGTCTTTTTCACGGGCTTTTTCTACTTCAACTTTCTTTTTTAGGCTACCTTTATATGATTCATAGCCAATTCCATGTGATTGTTGCAAAGCCTTTTCCATGTTCTCTGTATATTTTACGTTTTCATCAGACATATTCAAATTCTCCTATCGTATCATTTAAATTCACCAATAGTATTTACTGATATAGAGAAGTATTCCACGATAAAAAATAATCTAAACATCCTACATATTATATTAGAAATGTAAAACGTAATCCTATAGCGTTTTAACAATAGAATAACCATACTTGAGCTTTTCGCCACATAAAAACACAGTAGCTGTTTTGCTACTGTGTTTTTGTATACCATTATTCTCCCGATACGAACGGCAATAATGCCATTGTACGAGAACGCTTAATTGCGCGAGTTAACTGACGTTGATATTTAGCAGAAGTTCCAGTTACTCGGCGAGGAAGAATCTTCCCACGCTCAGAGACAAACTTGCTTAGCAACCCTGTGTCTTTATAGTCAATATGCTTAATCTTATTGACAGTAAAGTAACACACTTTACGACGTTTTGGTCGACCGCGACGTGCCATAAATATCCCTCCTTCTATTTATTGTTAAAACGAATAAACTCCGTTTTTAGAACGGTAGGTCATCATCATTAATATCAATCGGTTTCCCATCACTAGCAAACGGATCGTCATTTTGATTGCCTTGACCGCCTTGATTTCTTTGATTTCCTTGATTTCCTTGACCAAAATCACCTTGACCAGAGTTTTGGTTCGGATTGCTTTGAAAACCGCTGTTATCATTCTGCTGCCCATAGCTTCCTTGACCGGCACTTTGACTAACATTTTGGTTTCCTCCACCGCCAGTTCCACCAGAACCACGAGGCTCTAAGAACTGAACACTGTCACCTACTACTTCAGTCATAAAAACACGACGCCCTTCGTTATTATCGAAACTACGTGTTTGAATGCGTCCGTCTACGCCTGCTTGACTACCTTTTTTCAAGTAGTTAGCAACGTTTTCGGCCTGCTTTCTCCAAACGACAATATTTATAAAGTCTGCTTCATTCTTTCCTTGTGCGTTTGAAAACGGGCGATTTACAGCTAATGTGAAAGATGCTACTGCAATTCCGTTGGCTGTGTAGCGTAATTCTGGATCTTTTGTTAAACGTCCAACTAAAACGACACGGTTAATCATCCGAACTCCTCCTCGGAACGTGATCTTGATCTATTATTCTGTCTCTATTCTTCCTCACGAACAATAAGTGAACGTAAGATGTTGTCATTGATTGAACTTAAACGGTTGAATTCATCTAGGGCTGGCTTCTCTGCGTTTAATTTAAGTAAAACGTAGAAACCTTCCGTGAAATCCTCGATTTCATAAGCAAGACGTCGCTTACCCATTTCCTTCGTTTCAGTCACTTCTGCGCCGTTGTCCGTTAAAATCTTGTTGAAACGCTCGATCAATTCTTTCGTCGCCGCTTCTTCCAAGTTTGGACGTACAATGTACATAATTTCATAGTTGCGCATATTCTGTCACCTCCTTTTGGTCTAGGCCCTTCCCATTATAGAAAGAGCAAGGAGCAAGCATGTGTTTCCTTTTGCTCGCAAGTTTTTATTATAACAGATCATTTCGTAACGTACAAGGAAAGTTGAAAAAAAGATAAAAGCCGACCTACAATGGTCGGCTCTGTTCGTACTATTTTCTTCGCAATATACAGCCGTCTCAGCATAGCCATTTTCATCCATCATGGTGGGAAAATAATCGCATGGTTGTCTACTATACATTCTACGAAGTCTTTGTTGCTTTATTTCTATACGTTAAAACGGAAATGGATAACATCTCCATCTTTAACGATATATTCTTTACCCTCTAATCTAACTTTCCCTTGATCTTTCGCTATACTCATCGTCCCTGCTGCTACAAGGTCATCGTACGATACGATTTCAGCACGGATAAATCCTCGTTCAAAATCTGTATGAATAACGCCAGCAGCTTGAGGTGCTTTTGTCCCTTGATTAATCGTCCATGCTCGTACTTCTTGTTTTCCAGCAGTAAAGTACGTTTCCAAACCAAGCAATTGATAAGCTGCTTTGATCAATTGATCGAGACCTGATTCTGCAATGCCTAAGTCTTCTAAAAACTCTTGTTTCTCGTCTCCTTCGAGTTCCGCAATCTCCGACTCGATTTTTGCACAGACGACAATTACTTGAGAATGTTCATTTGCAGCAAACTCTTTTACTTTTTGAACATATGGATTAGCGTCTGCATCTAGAAGCTCGTCCTCACTAACGTTTGCTACATACAATACTGGCTTCCATGTGAGCAAATGAAATCCTTTGACAATCTTCGTCTGTTCTTTCGTAAATTCCACACTTCGTGCAGGTTTTTCATCTTCAAAGGCATCTCGAAGTTTTGATAACACTTCATATTCAGACACGGCTTCTTTGTCTTTTTGTTTAGCCATTTTCTCAACTTTTCCTATACGCTTCTCTACTGATTCTAAATCAGCTAAAATAAGCTCTAAGTTGATTACTTCAATATCTCGGATTGGATCTACACTTCCAGAGACATGCGTGATATTATCATCATTAAAGCAGCGCACCACATGGGAAATCGCATCAACTTGACGAATATGTGATAGAAATTTGTTTCCTAATCCTTCCCCTTTACTTGCGCCTTCAACGATTCCTGCAATATCTGTAAACTCAAATGCTGTTGGAACCGTTTTGTCTGGTACGACTAGTTCCGTCAATTTGTCTAATCGTGGATCCGGCACTTCTACAATCCCAACGTTCGGGTCAATTGTACAGAATGGATAGTTCGCAGATTCTGCTCCTGCTTGTGTAATTGCGTTAAATAATGTTGATTTTCCTACGTTCGGTAGTCCAACAATTCCAGTTGTTAAAGCCATTCATCATACTCCCTTTATATTTGACTCCATTAGCCTATATTTCGTTGATTAATGATAGTCTTTTTGCTTCAACCTATTGAACCTGTGTCCAGTGAATAAAATCAATAAGCTTTCCACCTTAAAAAATATCTATATCAACCATGTTTACTAATCAAGTCTTATGTTTGAAAACTTAGTTGGTCCGATCTCTCTTATATTCGTAACATTAAACCACTGTCTCCATCTTATACGTATCTACACCGCTCATAATTATAGAGACTTCTCACTCAAATGGCAACTAGCAAGACCAAAACTACCATGACAACTTAAAATTATATTAGGGTAATTAAACACTTCCGTAAAAAAACTCCACCTTTTATTAATGATAGGTGAAGGTTTTAAATATTTTCTTCTGAAGCCCGTTCAATGACTCGTTTCATTTTTTTGGAAAACTCTTTTCTAGGGATCATTACACTGTGGCCACATCCAACACATTTAATGCGGATATCCATCCCCATACGGATAATCTTCCATTTGTTTTCTCCACAAGGGTGAGGTTTTTTCATTTCAACCACATCGTTCAAATCATACATTTTGTCGCTCATGTACCCTCTCTCCTTAATCAAAAACTATTTCTCTTAGTATACATGAAAATACTCCTTTAACTCTAGTGGTTATATTAATCTTGTCATGGTAAAGATTCATCATCAAATCGATGAATAATTGGATATAGCATAATAGCTGCTAATATATATAAATTCACTAATCCATAAATGGGATACAAAACACTAATTAATTTTGAAAAGCCTATCGTTGTTAATGGAATCATCAAAAGGAGTAACAGTGACGAAAGCTGCCAAAATGGTATATTCAAATATGCTTTAAACCTTGTACAAAGACCAAGCATACCAGATGCTGCTGTTGTATAGATTGCAGCCCAAAGTAATCCAGACATGATCAAGACCATAAAATACGGATAGTTTTGTAAAATTGCAAATAACGGTATTTCATAGACCATCACTTCTTGTGCAACATTAATTAATGATTGGTTATATAAAAGAGAAACGGTACCTAATAAAATAGCACTTCCTAAACTCGCTATCCAGAGTTCTCCACGATGATTTATCTTTTTACCAATTGCACCAAGAACAGCTACGAGTGGAAGTATATTGAGAGCCGTAAACGTAAAGGCAGCCGGCCAATTTGATTGCTTATCTATGGAGAATTCCATGTTAAATCCGTTTGTATTCCACTGAAACACAAGAAGAGTTCCAACAAGAAACAATATAAGTAATGGAATAAGCACAGCATTCATAGATGTCATGCCATTTAATCCCCAAATGAATAGTAATACGAGTAATCCTGAGATAATAATGACACCGTACCAATACGGGATATGAAGAACTTCTAATGTTGCCCCTCCCCCAGCAATCATAATCACTGTTGTAGAAAACAAGTACAAAATAATCATCCCATCATACATACTAGTCAGTTTTTTCCCCATTAGTTTTTCTAATACTGGGATATAATGTTCAGATTTTTCTTTGTAACTAATATCCATAATGACATAACAGCAAACAAAAAATAACACAGAAAATATTAGAATAGCTAGTCCACTCTCATATCCAAAAAATTGCCATAGTTCTCTACCAGAAGCATAGCCCGCTCCTATCATCGTCCCAATGATTAAAAACATCCACTTTAATCCTGACTTCCACAAAATCATCCCTCTATTTCTCATCTTTGACGTATAGATCTCATATTTGATCCGTATACTGTTACTACTATTTTGGAAATGAGGGTTGTATGATGGTTTTTGGACAACTTTTTCAAGAAAAAAATAATCCACCTTATCGATTCCATCTTGATGAGCCATTAATGATCCAACAAATGGCAAAAGCAATATTTTCTTTATTACCAACTTTACCTGATCAACCTATTGCTGTTGTTTGTATTGGTAGCGATCGTTCTACTGGTGATTCATTAGGTCCTCTCGTTGGTACAAAACTTCTAGAGAAACGTTGCCCATTTTTTTCTATTCATGGATCACTAGATTCTCCTGTACATGCGAAAAACCTTGAAGACACAATCGAGAAACTCGAAGCTGATGCAAATCCTCCTTGGGTTATTGCTATTGATGCGTGTCTTGGTAAAACCGATAGCGTTGGATATATGACGGTAAACAATGGTCCTGTTCATCCTGGTATTGCGGTTAGAAAAAAACTCCCCCCTATTGGCGATATTCATTTAACCGGTATTGTGAATGTTGCTGGATATATGGAGATGCTTGTACTCCAAAATACACGACTCTCCCTCGTGATGAATATGGCTGACTGTATGTCTAGATCCATTTGGCGCGCTGCTTGTTGGCACGAGAATAGACAAAGTGTTCTCTACCCTTCTCAAGATACAAGTCTTTCCAATTAGAAGCTGCTGAAAGAGTTCTAAATTTAATTTACCTTGGATGATAAAGAGGAAGGAGTGGACAAAACAGTCCTACTCCTTCCTCTTTATTAAAAATTAAATCTAGTATGACCTGCATGATTATGAGTTTTCAACTAAACCATTGACTATAAATTAACACTAAAATAACAGTTAATAGAATAGCTGGTAGTAAATTCGCAATTCTTATTTTTGGAATGCCAAGTAAATTCAAGCCGATCCCGATAATCATAATCCCACCAACGGCAGTAATCTCACTTATAATCAAATCCAACCATTCTTCTGGTAACCATTGAAGAATAAATGTGGCAGCTAAGGCTATTGTCCCTTGATATAACACAACTGGAAATGCAGAAAACATCACACCAATTCCCATAGTAGCTGCAAAAACAATCGAAGAAAAACCATCAAGAAGGGATTTAGTTAGTAAAACCGAATGGTCTTGGCGAAAACCACTGTCCAATGCTCCTATGATTGCCATTGCGCCAACTACAAATAAAAGCGTCGCCGCAACAAATCCTTCAGCTAAATTTCCATCCGTATTGTTTTTCATTCTCCTTTCTAACCAACTGCCTGCTTCATTTAATTTCCCTTCAATGTTCCATCTCTCACCTAATACACCGCCAATAGCAAGACTAAAAATAATTAATAGAAATTGCTGTCCTTCTAGTGCCATCGTGAATCCAAGCACAATCACGGCTAATCCTATTGCTTTCATGACTGTTTCTTTCATATCAAAGGATACGTGCTTTAAACGAACACCTATCCAAGCACCAATGATAATCGCAATGCCATTCACTAGTGTGCCAAATAAAACCATATGTATGCCCCTATTCCAAGAGTCCGTCTTTTATTTCTTCGATTGCTGCTACTAGTTGGTCCACTTCCTCTTTTGTATTGTATATTCCAAAGCTTGCCCTGATCACTCCTTTATCGCTTGTCTCATATGATTCATGTGTCAAAGGTGCACAGTGCAATCCTGCTCTTACAGCTATTTGATAATGTTCATCCAATATCATCGCCACTTCTAAACCATCAACACCATCTATGTAAAATGACACTACTCCTAAACGGTTCTCTTCTTCTCCGGGTCCAACAATATGGATTCCAGGTAATTTCTTCAATCCTTTTATACAATGTATACTCAAAGATTTTTCGTGTTCGAAAATTGTTGATAAACCTCTCTTCTCCACTTCTTGTATCCCTTTTAATAATCCTGCAATTCCTGGTGTGTTTAATGTTCCACTTTCCCATCCAGCAGGCCATATTTTTGGTTGTTCAAGTTCTTCAGAATGACTACCTGTACCACCAACATTTATAGGCCTAAGATTAACATGGTTTTTCACCAGTAACACGCCTACTCCTTGTGGTCCCAGGAGTCCTTTGTGTCCTGGGAAAGCTAACATATCAATATTCATTGCCTCCATGTCTATTGGTAATACACCTGCTGTTTGTGATGCATCTACACAATACATTACTCCAGAGTTTTTTAGGCTCACTCCAATAGATTCAACCGGAATAATTTCACCTGTAACATTTGATCCATGAGTTACGATAACTAACTTTGTATTTGATGTAATTTTGTTAAGAATAGCTTCTTCCCATGTTTTTTCGTCTTCGTTTGGCCTTACATAATCGACGAGTACTCCCTTTTCTTTCTTCAATCTTTCCAGAGGTCTCCTTACAGAGTTATGTTCAAACGTGGTTGCAACAACATGGTCTCCCCTTTTCCACGAAAGACCATCAATGGCTTGATTTAACGCTGTTGTAGCATTCAGTGAAAAAACAACTCTATCTACCGATTGATTTCGAAACATTTTTTGGACTTTTTCCCTTGTTTTATCAATAACGGCACTAGCGCACTTAGAAAGCTGATGTCCACTTCTCCCTGGATTCGCTCCATATTCATTCACAGCTTTAACCATCGCATCAGCGACGGTTGTTGGTTTAGGAAAACTCGACGCAGCTTGATCCAAATAAATCATCATTCTTCCCCTCTCACCTTGACTAAACGTTTCTTTCACCTATAGACTATCATAATTATGATTTCCAATAGACAAAAGACGATTCTCCGTGGTTGGAAAATCATCTTGTACTTCATACCTATTTAATTATGAGGTTATTTTTATATTTTGTCTTCTTCGGAATGCAATAGCTCAAGGATTCGTTCTAAATCATCGTCAGTAAAGAAATCAATTTCAATTTTCCCTTTGTTCCGTCCTTGTTTAATTTGAACATTCGTACCAAAATAAGATTTTAATGTAGCTTCTCGGTCTTTTAGAAATGGAGATAATGATTTTTTCGTCGAATCTGATGTTTCACGTGAAACATTGTCATTCGATCGTTGTATCCATTCCTCTAGTTGACGAACACTCATCCGTTCTTTTAACACCTTTTGTATTAATGAAGTTAACTCGTTTCGATCTTTCAACCCCAACAAAGCTCTTGCATGTCCCATCGATAACTTCCCCTCTGATAAATACTGTTGTGCAATTTGCGGGAGTTGTAGCAAACGAACATGATTTGCTATATAAGGGCGGCTTTTTCCAAGCTTTTTAGATAATTCTTCTTGAGTGACTTGCAAATGTTCCATTAACTTTTGATATGCTTTTGCTTCTTCTAATGGATTGAGGTTCTCGCGTTGTAAGTTTTCAATCAACGCTATTTCCATCATTTCATCTTCAGTAAGATCTTTTACAACGGCAGGTACTACTTTTAATTTCGCTTCTTTTGCCGCACGAAAACGACGTTCACCAACAACAATTTCATAACCTTTAATACTTTTTCTGACGATAAGTGGTTGCAGAATTCCATGTTGTTCAATGGAAACTTTCAGCTCATCTATGGCTTCTTTCTCAAAAACTTTCCTAGGCTGATAAGGGTTTGGACGTAATTCAGAAACTTTAATTTCTTGAATATTATCCGCTAGTTGTTCGGTGGCATCCGCATCAGGAAAAAAAGCACCTATTCCTTTCCCTAATCCTCTAGCCATGCGTCATCACTTCCTTCGCTAATTCTAAATATACTTCTGCACCACGAGATTTAGGATCGTATGTAATGATTGGTTTTCCATGACTTGGCGCTTCGCCTAAACGAACATTTCTTGGAATAATCGTTTTAAACACTTTTTCCCGGAAATATTTTTTGACTTCTTCAATGACTTGGATCCCTAAATTAGTACGAGCATCTAGCATTGTTAGTAATACACCTTCAATTTCTAAATCTTGATTCAAATGTTTTTGAACTAAGCGAACCGTGTTTAAAAGTTGACTAAGCCCCTCTAGAGCATAATATTCGCATTGCACTGGAATCAAAACGGCATCTGAAGCAGTTAAGGAGTTTATTGTTAATAATCCTAGTGATGGTGGACAATCAATAATAATATAATCATAATCGTCTTTTACAGAATCAATCGCTCTTTTTAACCTTACTTCTCTAGATATGGTAGGAACCAACTCAATTTCTGCTCCAGCCAATTGTATTGTTGACGGGAGTACAAATAGGTTCTCCACTGCTGTTGGCACAATGACATTTTTCGCTTTTTGATCTTCCACTAACACATTATAGATACACTCGTCGATCTCACCTTTATCAACACCTATCCCACTCGTAGTATTACCTTGTGGATCAATATCAATAATAAGAACTTTATTTCCCTCGTGGGCGAGGCAAGCACTTAAATTGACCGATGTTGTTGTTTTTCCTACTCCGCCTTTTTGATTAGCGATGGCTATGACTCTACCCATCTTGTCACCTACCTAACTGCAAACTCATATTTTATAGTTTATTTCTACTAATCTCTTATGGTAATGCTAAATGTTCCTTCTCTGTTATTCTATCACGAAAACGTAAAAGTGGAGAAAATCGTTAAGTAAAAATATTTATTTATGACCTTTGTCTCAAATTTTTATGTTTTGTTTATAAATATAAAGTTTTAAATAGGTCTGTTGATAGAATATATTGCGAGATTAGTGCCATATACATCCAAAGAAAAAACCGTAATCACATCTAGTGCGAAAACGGTTCTGCTTCCGTATAACAATTATTTCTTAGGAATCCTAATCGTGAACTGATAGTAATCTTCATGTTCCTCTTCATCTGTATTAATCGTCATTCCCGTTTGAGCTACCATATCAACCGATTTACGAATTGTATTCATCGCTAATCTCGTATCTTTAGAAACAGCTTTTCGTATTGGTTTTTTCTTTTTCGGTTGATCTTGCTCTTCAGACAGTTTTTTTATTGCTTCTTCCGTTTGTTTCACATTCAATTCTTCTTCTATGATTCTAAAAAGAAGTTTTTCTTGTTTCTCCTGATCTTTCAAACTTATTAATGCCCTAGCATGTCTTTCAGAAATTTGGCGATTTAACAATGCATCTTGAATGGACGTAGGTAAGTGAAGTAGTCGCAACTTATTTGCTACGGTTGACTGTCCTTTCCCTAATCTCTGCGCCAAACTTTCTTGAGTTAAACCATGGAGTTCTAATAATTTTGAGTACGCTGTTGCTTCTTCAATGGAAGTTAACCCTTCTCTTTGCAAATTTTCGATAAGCGCAACGGATGCTGTTTTTGTATCATCAAAATCTTTAATAACAGCTGGAATTGTTTCCCAACCTAATTTTGTCACTGCACGCCAACGTCTTTCACCAGCAATGATTTCATATTTACCATTACGTTCACGTACAACAATTGGTTGAATGATTCCGTGTGTTTGAATAGTCCTAGCTAATTCGTTTATTTTTTCATCAACAAAAACCGTTCTCGGTTGATATCGATTTGGAACAATTTCAATAATCGGAATTTGTTGTACTTCTTCTTTTTCATTAACAATAATTTCTTCTGTTTCTTCGTTTTTTTCATTAAGACCAAACAGTTTAGAAAATGATTGTTTCATGGTGGCACCACCTTCAGAAAACTACCTCTCTTTTTCATAAAAAAATACCTTAAAGAACAATGGCTAGTGTATTAATCGTAATTTTTTCTTTTAAGTATTTGCTCTGTTATCGTTCCATAAAAATCTATGAGCCGCCTGTGGGAAAATCATCGTCTGAAGATCCCAAAGGATAATTTTTTCCAAGGAATGAGATGTCCGTGGCAAGCGAGTGTGATTTCTAAAAACAACACAAGATTTACTAGAGCCTAATGATTAGCCTTTGTCTTTTCAATATCATTATTGAAAAACAGAAATGATATGACTTTGTCACTGAACCATGATTGTTTCACGTGAAACAATCATCATGAAGAACGAAGTTACTAAGCGTTCATACGGTTATAATTTTCCTCGCATGTATAGTATACGTGAGAATGGAGAAATCTTCTATAATAAATTGATAGATTCAGATAGAAATCTATCAGTTTAATAAGGGATTGTTTCAATCTATGTAGAAACGATGAAGTTTTAACTAGAAAACTTAAAACCTCATCGTTCATTATAACTCTCATTCGTTTTCTACCCAATTCCTTGGTCATCTTATTGTTACAAACACCGTTAACTTTTGAAAAGGTTATATTAACGGCTGTTTGTTTGGTGTTCCTGGTTTTCGAGGATACGATTTAGGTGTGTTCTTTTCCTTTCTAACTACAATAATCGATCGCTCACTTTTTTCAATCGGTAGTTGAAAATCATACTTGTTCTCTAATTTTCCACCTAATAATGAGATTGCCTTTGAAGACTGCGCTAATTCATCTTCCGCTCCTGCACCCTTCATGGCAATGAAACGACCATTTTTCTTCACAAAAGGTAAACAAAGTTCTGTCAATACTGGTAACCTAGCGACCGCTCGTGAAATAGCCATATCATATTGTTCTCGTTGGTCTTTCTTTTTTGCGAATTGTTCTGCCCTATCATGATAAAAGGAAACACCTTTCAAATCCAGTTCTTCAGCTAACGCATTTAAAAATGTGATCCGCTTGTTCAACGAGTCCACTATTGTTACATGAATCTGTGGGAAACAAATTTTCAACGGAAGACTTGGAAAACCTGCTCCTGCCCCAATATCAATTACGTTCATCGATTTATCAAATTTATCATAAAAAGCAACAGTGATAGAATCAAAAAAATGTTTTAAATACACTTCTTTTTTCTCCGTAATCGCTGTTAAATTCATTTTTTCATTCCACTCAACTAATACTTCATAGTACCGGTTGAATTGAGCCATTTGTTCGTTTGATAGTAAAATTCCTTCTGCTTCAAGAGAATCACGAAACTGCGCTTCATTCATTTCATCTTCACCTCTTTGGGTCACTTTACGCTTCTGTTTGACCGACTTTTTGTAACTTTCCTTGTTCCATATATACATGTAGGACAGATACATCAGCAGGATTAACACCAGAAACCCGAGATGCTTGAGCCATCGACAGTGGACGAACTTCCGCTAGTTTTTGTCTCGCTTCCATGGCAATTCCCTTGATCGACATGTAGTCCAAGTCTTCAGGAAGTTTTTTATTTTCCATCTTTTTCAGCTTGCCTACTTGTTCTAATTGTTTGGAAATATATCCTTTATATTTTACTTGAATTTCTACTTGTTCAGCAACATCTGCATCAAGAACCTTCTCTGCTGGAGCTAATTTGATGATATCAGCATATGTTAATTCAGGTCTCTTCAATAAAACATCTGCATGATACGCTTCTTTCAATGCTGCAGCACCAGCCTGTTTCATTACTTCTTGTGCATCATCCGTCACTTTGATCATCGTTTTTTCCAAACGTTTTATTTCAGCCGAGATTTCTTCTTTTTTCGTAATAAAACGATTATAACGCTCTTCTGAGATAAGACCAATATCATACCCTTTTTCCGTAAGTCGAAGATCTGCGTTATCATGACGCAATAGTAACCGGTATTCTGCTCGTGACGTTAATAAACGGTAAGGTTCATTTGTCCCTTTCGTAACTAAATCATCAATTAATACACCTATATAAGCATCTGAACGATCAAGAATCATCGGTTCTGCGTGCTGCACTTTCCTTGCAGCATTGATACCTGCCATCAACCCTTGTCCTGCTGCTTCTTCATACCCACTCGTACCGTTAATTTGTCCAGCAGTAAACAATCCACTGATCTTCTTGGTTTCTAATGACGGCCAAAGTTGAGTTGGAACGATCGCATCATACTCTATTGCATAACCTGGACGCATCATCCGTACATTTTGTAGTCCTGGAATTGTCTTTAAAATATTGTGCTGAACGTCTTCAGGTAGACTTGTAGATAATCCTTGTACATAGACTTCCTTTGTATTCCTACCTTCTGGTTCTAGGAAGATTTGGTGACGTGGTTTATCATTAAATCGAACGACTTTATCTTCAATGGACGGACAATAACGTGGACCAGTTCCTTCAATCATTCCTGAGTACATAGGTGATCGACTCAAGTTGTTATTAATCAAATCATGCGTTTCTCCGTTTGTATAAGTTAGCCAACATGGAAGTTGATCTGTAATAAATTTCGTTGTTTCAAAGGAAAATGCTCGAGGAACATCATCTCCAGGTTGAATTTCCGTTTGAGTATAATCAATCGTTTGTCCATTAACACGAGGAGGCGTCCCTGTTTTAAAGCGAACCATTTCAAATCCTAAATCTTTCAAATTATAGGAAAGATTTACAGATGGTTGCATGTTGTTTGGACCACTTTCGTAGGATAAGTCACCAAGAATGACTTTCCCACGTAGATATGTTCCTGTTGTCACAACGACGGCTTTTGCATGGTACTCCGCACCGGTTTGGGTAATGACTCCTTTTATCTCACCATCTTCTACCATTAATTCCTCTACCATTCCTTGGCGGAGCAACAAATTTTCTGTCTCTTCGATCGTTTGTTTCATCTCGTGTTGATAGGAGAATTTATCAGCCTGCGCCCGCAATGCACGAACCGCTGGCCCTTTTCCAGTATTAAGCATACGCATCTGTATATGAGTTTTATCAATATTGCGCGCCATTTCGCCGCCCAATGCATCCATTTCTCTTACAACAATCCCTTTAGCCGGGCCACCCACAGAAGGGTTACAAGGCATATAAGCGACTGCATCTAAATTTAATGTTAACATCAATGTGTTTGCGCCCATTCGAGCCGATGCAAGACCTGCTTCCACGCCTGCATGACCCGCTCCGATGACAATCACATCAAATTCTCCACCATGGTAACTCATCGCCATTTCCTCCTTTATTTTATTGCTCTGTTGTCGTTCCCTGTTGTTATTGAATAATCAACTATAAACTTTAACAGAGGTTGAACCGTGCCAACATTCGCACGATCCATCTATTGTCTTTAAGCATATAAAACTAATATATTTAACCATTTTCAATCCTAAAATCCTTCTATTCTTGCTGTCTATTTTCCTAAACAAAATTGTGCAAACAACTGATCAATCAAGCTTTCATGGACACTATCACCGATCACTTCACCGAGAAGTTCCCACCCTTTAGTAATATCTATTTGAACCATATCGACGGGCATTCCCGCTTCCACTGCTTCTAGTGCATCTTCGACCGATTTCTTCGCTTGGTTTAACAAAGCAATATGGCGAGAATTGGAGACATAAGACATATCCCCAGTCTCTAGGTCTCCTTGGAAAAATAGATCTCTAATTGCTTCCTCTAATTCGTCGACCCCTTCATCCATTAGCAAAGATGTAGTAACAACAGGTCGCTCTCCTGCAAGATTTCGAACTTTACTCATATCAATATTATCAACTAAATCTGTTTTATTGACGATTATAATCGTATCATGTTCGTCAGATAACTCGAACAACTCCTGATCCGATTCAGTTAGTGGTTCATTATGGTTTAACACGAGCAACACAAGTTCCGCATCTTTAATAACTTTTCGTGATCTCTCTACACCAAGTTTCTCAACAATATCCTCTGTATCTCTTATTCCAGCCGTATCTAGAAGTCGTAACGGAACACCTCGAACATTGACATATTCCTCAATCACATCTCTCGTTGTCCCTGGAATTTCTGTAACAATCGCTTTATTTTCGTGAACAAGACTGTTTAATAAGGAGGATTTACCGACATTAGGTCGCCCGATAATGACTGTTGATAAACCTTCGCGAAGTATTTTACCTTGCTGTGCCGTTTGAAGTAAACGGTCAATCTCTTTCATGACAAAGGTTCCTTTTTCTTGTAGGATCTCTAACGTCATTTCCTCTGCATCATATTCTGGATAGTCAATATTCACTTCAACATGCGCTACCGTCTCTAGCAAAGCCTGTCTCAACGTTTGGATTCTCTTAGATAACTTCCCTTCCACTTGATTCATAGCAACATTCATAGCCCGATCGGTTTTCGCTCTGATCAAATCCATGACCCCTTCAGCCTGGGAAAGGTCAATACGTCCATTCATGAAAGCACGTTTCGTGAATTCTCCTGGTTCAGCTAAACGTGCTCCTTCATTTAAAACGAGTTGAAGAACACGATTTACAGAAGTTAGTCCTCCATGGCAATTTATCTCTACCATGTTTTCCTTCGTATATGTTCTTGGCTCCTTCAAAACGGAAACCATTACTTCTTCTGTTACTTCCCCTGTACTCGGTTCGATAATATGACCATAATTTATCGTATGGCTTTCCACTTCGCTCAACGTCATCTTACCTTTATATAAACGATCAGCTACTTCGATCGCATCTTTCCCACTAACACGAACGATACCGATAGCTCCCTCCCCCATTGGAGTGGAAATAGCTGCAATTGTATCAATGTCCATTGTGTTTCCTCCTTTCTACGAAATCATTCTTCATTTCTATATAAAAATTGGATATAGTTCCCTATTTATTAGCTCATCTTTTTTTGATTCCAGTTAATTAGAATAACACAAAGCATCCCCATAAGAAAGGGAATCAATTCCCTTTTCATCCATTTATACGTAACTTATCCACAGTATTTTTACAATAGAACGTTTCTCTTACTAATACTATTCACATGTGAACAACTAATAAAGGTTGCTTCACGATTATCCACAATATAAGCCTAACATTCAAGTTTTCTTCTTTGTGGATAAATAAAAAACCAGGTTATTTTCGGATACGATCCAAAATAACCTGGTTTGATACCGTTTATCTAAGTTGACTGAATCATTTAGGTACAACGACAATTCGTCGATGAGGTTCTGCTCCATCTGAGTAAGTAGAAACACCTTTTACGTTTTGCAAAGCAGTATGAATGATTTTTCGTTCATGAGCATTCATTGGTTCCAAACGCACCTCGCGTTTCGTGCGGAGTGCCTTGTTACTAAGACGCTGAGCCAATGTTTCAAGGGCTTCTCTACGTCGCTCACGATATCCTTCTGCATCGAGATGAATGCGGAGATAGCTTTCAGACTGACGATTGGCTACTAGATTGACAAGGTATTGCAAGGAATCAAGTGTTTGACCGCGCTTTCCAATTAAAACTCCAATATCCACACCTGAAATATCTAAATAAATACCTTCTGGGCGTTCTTGCTTTTCGACACTTGCCGAAATCCCCATTTTATCAATCGTTTCTCTTAAAAATATCATAGCTTCTTTTAAAGGATCGGGTTTGACCTTCACTTCAACGACAGCTGGTTTTCCACCTATTAGTCCTAGAAAACCTTTTTGAGGTTCTTCAACAACAAGAATATCTACTTGATCTTTAGCTACTTCAAGTCTTTGTAAACCTATCTCAACTGCTTCATCTACCGTTTTCCCTGATACAGTCACTTTTTTCACTTTTTATTCGCTCCCCCTGTTGTAGCTTCGTTACTCTTTCCAACATTTGGTCCAGTAATAAAGTAGGTTTGAATAATCATAAACAAGTTACCGATAACCCAGTATAGTGCTAATGCAGATGGGAAAAATGCTGCGAAAGCGATAATCATAATCGGCATGATGTACATTAACGCACGCATTTGAGGATTGTCTTGAACCATCATCATTTTTTGTTGAATAAATGTGGTTGCCCCTGCAACAAGCGGTAAAATAAAATATGGATCGGCACTACCTAGTTCGAACCATAAAAATTCTTGCGGTGCTCCTGTATAACTTGGATCAACATCCGGATTAATTTGTGGAGTTCGGATAATCGCATGATAAAACGCAATTAAAATCGGCATTTGAATTAATATCGGAAAACAACCAGCTAAAGGGTTTACTTTGTGCTCTTGGAATAACCCCATCATTTCTTGCTGAAGCTTCTGTTGTGTTTGTTGATCTTTCGCACTGTATTTTTCACGAAGTTCTTTCATTTGTGGTTGCAGTGCTTGCATTGCTTTTGTACTCTTTGTTTGCTTAATCATCAATGGCAAAATTAATACACGAAGTAAAATCGTGACGATAATTATTGCCAAACCGTAACTGTTCCCTAATGCTTCCGCAATACTTGTCATGAGCCATGACAGCGGATAAACAAAAAAGGAATCCCATATACCACCATTATCTTCCTTAATTGGTTGGTCAATGTTAAAACAACCTGTCATAACGACCATCAAACCAATTAACAGTGCAACTAAACCTAATTTCCTTGCCACTTCAAGGTCCTCCTATCTCTTTCCTATCATCATTAATATATAATAACGTCATCCAAACAAGTCTTCATTTCTAGTATTTCTAGTTTTAATGTTTGTAAACCTTCTTTGGAATGACCGAAATAACTAATTTATTTTTTACGTTTCTCTGGAACTGGATCAATTCCTCCAGGATGAAATGGGTGACATTTCACAATCCGCCTTACAGTCAACCAACTACCCTTTAGAAAACCAAATCTTTTCAGTGATTCAATTCCATAGTGGGAACAAGTTGGATAAAATCGGCAACTAGGGGGAGTAAATCTAGAAATCCACCTTTGATAAAAGCGAATAATTCCAATAAAGATCCATTTCATATGGATTCACCTCATAATTTTGACTGAGACCTTTTGTTGAAAAGCTTTCCCACTTTCATAACATGGTTTAACGATTTTTTCATTTGCTGATAGTCCATGTCAGACGTTGGTTTCCTAGCTATAATGACAATATCTCGATTTTGTTGTAATTCTGGAGAAAGTTCACGCAAAACCTCTTTCATCAATCGTTTAATTCGGTTTCTCATGACAGCATTACCAATTTTTTTGCTTACAGACAAGCCAAATCGAATGGAGGTGCCTTCTTCTTTAACCAATTGATAAACGACGAATTGACGGTTCGCAACAGACTTTCCTTTTTTAAAAACGTTTTGAAACTCTTCGTTTTTTCTCAAACTGTATTTCCTATTCATTCTTGCACCTCATCTAAGTGAACTGAAACGGATAACCAGAACAAGGCATCTTAGGACAAACCCCATTTATATTATAAAGAAGATTGAACTGATTCGCCATCACTTCTGTTGAGATTTCAACAAAACTTAATATCCTGTCACTTTTGTTATCGAAAGTCTTTCTTGCCATTATCACATGTTTCACGTAAAAATAAACCTCAACTTAGGTTCAAAGATTGTTCTATAATTTCAAATCTGCCATCCATTCGTATCTATATGTAGCAAGATTGACACAGAACCAATATAAAAGAAAAACCAGATCAATACTCTCTCTAGAAAGATTAAGCGTGATCTGGTTTATCCTTGTCTTACTGCTGCCTGGTTGGAACTTTTTTTATGTGAGTACTGTTCACCGAGAAAAAAAGACCACTGATCAGACAGTGGCCTCATTACGCAGATAGTACTTTTCTTCCTCTACGACGACGATTCGCAAGAATTTTACGACCGTTTTTTGTAGCCATGCGCGCACGAAAACCATGATTCTTTTTGCGCTTTCTGTTATTTGGATTAAATGTTGGTTTACCCATCTATTCCACCTCCTGAGGATGATTTTTTCATCAAATATCGTTTTTCACTTATCATATAAACTCGACGCCATCTATTTTCTCCACAAATCATACCGACGAGATTGACAGTCCTGTAAATTATATGAGACAGACTCTCTAATGTCAAGCCCTCTTCTTAATCAATGCCTGTTAGCTAAAAGATTGTTGAAATAAAAAAGAAATATACTAAACTCAAATCCTTTGTTGGTAGATGTTTTCACCATAGGTACATGTGCAAAATCAGTTTAATCTTCCCTACAGTCGATTTCATTTTGAATTATTTCCACCGAACAACGGGGTCTACCTTCTCTGGAAAAACCATCTCACGAGGGTCTTCAATTATTACTTCTCCCAAGTCGCCGTCTTTCACTTCTTTTAGAAATAAAAATCTATACGAGAATCGTGTAATAAAATTAATAACCCATTTTCCTGATCCAAATGTTCTTCTTTTAATCTTCTACAACTTGTCTACAAATTTTTTCTTTCCTCTCTTGTGGACAACTTTCGCCAAGATTTTACACGTTTCCACAAAGATCACTATAAGTTTTACACATGATCTTGTGTTGTGGACAAGTTTCAGACACAACCCCTTGAATCATGTGGATAACTTTTACTAATCATTGTCAACACTCTTTTTATTTGATATCATAATCTTGTTTTTTCAAGTGGAAAACCTGTGGTAAAATAAAAACTATCCACAGATGTGTACAACTTTGTGGATAGTTGTTCACCCATCTGTATAGGTTTATCCACATGACTGTGAATAGAGTGAACAGGTTATCTTTCTACCTATATGTATGATTACCCACAATTGATTGGGGGTAATTTTTATTCAGTGTTATTCATTGATGTTATACATTTGTTGTACAAAGTCGGATTCGAGAGAGGAATTCGTCTTACTGTTATGGGACAGTACCTGGCAAGGGAGGGTCAAGGATTGGAAAATTTAAATGATTTATGGGAGCAAGCGTTAACCAAAATCGAAGAAAAAGTTAGTAAACCTAGTTATGATACATGGTTTAAGTTTACGAAAGCTGATTCAATCGATCAGAGCTCCAACACGATTACCGTCATTGCTCCGAACGAATTTGCTCGAGACTGGTTAGAGAATCGGTATTTTGGCATTATTACGGAAACGTTAAATGAATTAACTGGAGCAGAGCTGGAAGCACGGTTTATATTACCGCAAGATGATAAAAAAGATGAGTTAGAGTTGTTTGAAAAAGCAAAGCAACCTGCTAAACCTCAAACTCATGGAAATGAAGATATGCCTAAACATATGCTTAATCCGAAGTACACATTCGATACATTTGTTATCGGGAGTGGAAATCGCTTTGCTCATGCGGCATCTCTAGCCGTTGCAGAAGCACCAGCAAAAGCATATAATCCGTTATTCATTTATGGGGGCGTCGGTTTAGGAAAAACTCACTTAATGCATGCTATCGGACATTACGTCATGGATCATAACCCTGGTGCAAAAGTGGTTTATTTATCTTCGGAAAAATTTACGAATGAATTTATTAATTCCATTCGAGATAACAAAGCAGTAAATTTTAGAAACAAGTATCGAAACGTAGACGTCCTGCTAATTGATGATATTCAATTTTTAGCTGGAAAAGAACAAACGCAAGAGGAATTTTTCCATACGTTTAATTCACTGCATGAAGAAAGAAAACAAATCGTTATTTCAAGTGATCGACCACCGAAAGAAATTCCAACGTTGGAAGATCGTTTACGTTCTCGTTTCGAATGGGGACTAATTACGGACATAACTCCGCCAGATTTAGAAACAAGAATCGCTATTTTAAGAAAAAAGGCGAAAGCGGAGAACTTAGATATTCCAAATGAGGTTATGCTCTATATCGCTAATCAAATTGATACGAACATTCGAGAACTAGAAGGTGCGCTGATCCGAGTTGTTGCCTATTCATCATTGATTAACCAGGATATGAATGCGGATCTTGCAGCTGTTGCATTGAAGGATATCATTCCAAATTCAAAACCTAAAAAAATTACCATACAAGACATTCAAAAATGTGTTGCCGCCTCTTTTCAAGTAAAAGTGGAAGACTTAAAAGCAAAAAAACGGACAAAAACAGTCGCATATCCTAGACAAATAGCTATGTATTTGTCTCGAGAGTTAACAGATAACTCGTTACCTAAAATAGGCATCGAATTTGGGGGAAGAGATCATACAACGGTGATCCACGCTCATGATAAAATCGCTCGCTTATTTGCTACAGAACAAGAATTACAGCAACAAATTCAAGAAATTAAAGAGCAATTGAAATCTTAAGCTGTGAAAAGTGTGTATAACTTCATCAATCTTATGCACAACTTGTCCACAGGTGGATAAGTTGGTACTATTGGCTCAACGATGACTTATCCACATATTCACATGCCTTACTACGATTACTCCTATAAATTATTAATAAAAAAGATATATATATAGCTATCTTTAAACGAATTCATTTCAACTAAAATTCAATCAGTGAAAGTGAGGAACAACCATATGAAATTTACGGTTCAACGTGATCGATTTGTACAAAGTGTTCAGCATGTATCCAAAGCTATTTCTTCTAGAACAACGATTCCAATTTTGACAGGTATAAAAATTGAGGCATCTGCAGATGGTGTCACATTAACAGGAAGTGATTCTGATATTTCCATAGAATCGTTTATTCCTGCGGAAGAAGGCGATCACCAACTTGTTGATTTAGAAAAAGATGGATCTATTGTTCTTCAAGCTAGATTTTTTGGAGATATAGTTAAGAAACTGCCAGCTGATACGATTGAAATTACAGTTTCAGAGCAGTTTGTTACACAATTAAAATCAGGTTCATCCGTATTCAACTTGAATGGATTAGATCCAGAGGAATATCCAAGATTACCTGAGATTGAAGAAGAAAATGTTTTTAAAATGCCTAAAGATTTACTCAAAAGTATTATTCGGCAAACCGCATTTGCAGTATCTACGGTTGAAACACGTCCAATTTTGACGGGAATACATTGGTCTATGGAACAAGGGAACTTAACATGCACAGCAACAGACAGTCACCGACTAGCGATGCGACATGCACAAGTAGAAGCCAATACATCTGAGTTAGAATTTTCTAATGTTGTTATTCCTGGAAAAAGTCTCAGTGAATTAAATAAAATTCTTGATGACACTGATGAATGGATCGATATTATCGTTACAGATAATCAAATTCTTTTTAAAGCAACTAACTTATTGTTTTTCTCAAGATTGCTCGATGGAAATTATCCTGCAACGAAAAACATGATTCCAACAGAATCAAAAACAAGTGTGAAATTGAACTCAAAAAATTTACTTGATGCAATTGAAAGAGCTCTATTGTTATCAAGAGAAGGCAAAAATAATGTAGTAAATGTTAAAACAATTGATCAAAATCAATTGGAAATTACTTCTGTGACTCCTGAAGTTGGTAAAGTGACAGAAGACGTACATTGTCTGGACTATAATGGTGACGAGTTAAGAATTTCCTTTAACGGGAAAAATGTCATTGATGCGTTAAAAGTCATTGAATCAACAGAAATTAACATCGATTTCACTGGAGCGATGAGTCCATTTGTGATGAAGCCATCGGAAAGAGATCACATGCTTCATTTATTTTCACCTGTTCGAACATATTAAGTCAGTAATGCTTTTATGCACACGAATGAAAAATGTAACGTATAATACTTAAAATCTAGTGTTTTTAATACTGATGTTTCTTCTACTTCGTTTTTCCTTAGGAGTTTCGTTGATTCTATAAACAAAATGTACAAAAAAGCAGTTCTTGTTTCGAAATAACAAGAGACTGCTTTTTTGTATTACAAGTAATACATAAGGCTTTTTAGAAAAGGGGTTGGCGTTTAGTGAAAAGATTTAGTACAATGTAGAGTGATAGAAAATGTGTACGTACTAAATATATGACAAGTGCGCGACAAATCGAGCGCTTTAGTGAACACTGCCACAAACAAAATGGCCTCTTTACTTTCCTTGCAGAAAAAGAATTTATAGAAAGTGAGTGACTTCATCTTGGAAGAACAGATTATGATCAAAAGCGAATTTATTACACTCGGTCAGGCGTTGAAAGAAGCAGCTGTTATCGATTCAGGAGGACAAGCAAAATGGTTTTTAGCGGAAGTTCCTGTATGGGTGAACGGTGAAGAAGAGAACAGGCGTGGACGTAAGCTTTACCCTGGTGACAAAATAAAGATGGAAGAGAGCGGGACGATTTTGATTGCCAGAGATGATGGATAAAGAGGGATTGCGTTGCACATTGATCAACTGAAGATAAAAAACTATCGTAACTACCATGAACTCACGTTATCCTTTCAAAACCGAGTTAACGTTATTCTCGGTGAAAACGCCCAAGGGAAAACGAATTTGATGGAAGCTATCTATGTCTTAGCAATGGGAAAATCACACCGGACGTCTAGAGATAAAGAGTTAATCCGTTGGGATCAACCGTTTGCCAAAGTTGAAGGAAACTTAACGAACCGAAATGGACCACTTCACATGGAAGTGGTGTTTTCTAACCAAGGGAAAAAAGTAAAGTTAAACCGTATTGAGAAAAAACGGCTTAGTGATTATATAGGTTCATGTAACATTGTTATGTTCGCCCCAGAGGACCTCACGTTGGTAAAAGGAAGTCCGCAAATTAGGCGACGCTTCCTCGATATGGAAATGGGCCAAATACACTCCATTTACCTCTATCACCTTTCTCAATACCATAAGGTGCTGAAGCAACGAAATCAGTGGTTAAAAGATGTTCAACAAAAAAAGGTGAAGCCAAATTCAGCCATGCTTGAAGTGATGACAGATCAACTATTGCAATCTGCAGCGCATGTCATTACGAAGAGGTATGCGTTTCTTGAAAAGTTACAATTATGGGCTGAACCAATCCATCATGAGATTAGTCGTGGAAAAGAGCACCTAAAAGTCGTATATGCCCCTTCTTGCAACGTATCAGAAGAGATGGATTTGTCCACAATGATGATAGCGTTAAAAGAAGAGTATTCGAGAGTAGAAGAACGTGAACTGCAAAGAGGGACAACGTTGATAGGTCCCCATCGGGATGATCTAACATTTTATGTCAATGAACGAAACATTCAAACATATGGATCTCAAGGTCAGCAACGAACGACAGCATTATCACTTAAACTAGCTGAGATCGAATTAATAAAAGAAAAAACAGGTGAATATCCGATTTTATTATTAGATGATGTCTTATCAGAACTTGATGATTATCGGCAAACGCATTTATTAAATACAATCAAAGGTAAAGTACAAACATTTGTGACAACAACGAGCGTAGATGGTCTCGACCATGAAATGTTAAGGGAAGCCGAAACATTTTACGTTGAGGAAGGGTCAATTCAGCAAAAAGGTTGAGGTGATATCGTGTTTATTCATTTGGGCGGAGATATGGTACTGAAAGCAGAAAGTATTGTGGCTATTATTGATCATAATAGCCAAGATTTATCACAGGAAAATGTAAATTTTTTAAAAGCAAAAAAGAAACAAAAAGTAACAATAAAAGTAACCGAAGATAAACCAAAATCTTTCGTGATTACAGAGGATGAAGTTTATTTATCTCCAATATCCTCTCACACGTTAAAACGTCGTGCGGAAACGACTACAATCGTTTCTGAAGACGAATAAATGAACATATAGAGAAAAAAGTACATGCTTTAAGAAATAAATCGATATAAGATTACTTAGCAATGTCTTGCTAGGAGAAGTGTAGGTGAAGAATAGTGACCTTGGAACATTCCTATGATGAAAGTCAAATTCAAGTATTAGAAGGATTAGAGGCCGTTAGAAAACGTCCTGGTATGTACATTGGATCAACGAGCAGCCGTGGGCTTCATCATCTCGTTTGGGAGATTGTAGATAACAGTATTGACGAAGCAATGGGTGGTCATTGCGATGAAATTCAAGTGACGATCGAAGCAGATAATTCCATCACCGTAGAGGATAATGGCCGAGGAATCCCTGTTGGTATTCACGAGAAAATGGGGCGTCCCGCTGTCGAAGTGATTATGACCGTGCTTCATGCTGGTGGTAAATTCGGAGGCGGTGGTTACAAAGTTTCTGGTGGTCTTCATGGAGTAGGTGCTTCCGTTGTTAACGCACTTTCAAGTCATTTGGAAGTAGAAGTTCATTTGGATGGACAAAAGCATTTGATTGAATTCACACGTGGTATTCCTGATGCCGATTTGAAAGTCATCGGTGAGACAGATAAAACAGGAACGATTATTCGTTTTAAACCGGACGAACAAATTTTTACTGAAACGACGGAATATGAATACGATATTCTTGCAAATCGACTTCGTGAGCTAGCCTTCTTGAACCGTGGGTTACGGATTTTTATTGCGGACAAGCGTGAAGGCGGTAAATCAGCTGAATATTTCTACGAAGGCGGAATTAAGTCTTTTGTTGAACACTTGAATCGGACAAAGACACCACTTCACGATCCTCCAGTGTTTATTGAAGGGGAAAAAGAAGGGTTATCTGTCGAAGTAGCAATGCAATATAACGACGGTTTTTCCAGCAATCTTTATTCTTTTGCTAACAATATCAACACTCATGAAGGCGGAACGCATGAATCTGGTTTCAAAACAGGTTTAACGAGAGTGATTAATGACTACGCTCGGAAAAATAATTTGTTTAAAGAAGCAGATCCAAACTTAATCGGTGATGATGTTCGAGAAGGATTAACAGCAATTGTTTCCGTAAAAATACCAGATCCACAGTTTGAAGGACAAACAAAAACGAAACTTGGTAACAGTGAAGCAAGAACGATTACTGACTCGTTATTTTCCGAACATATGTCAAAATTTATGGCTGAAAACCCAACCGTAGCTCGTCAAATTGTTGAAAAAGGTTTAATGGCATCAAGAGCGAGAGATGCGGCTAAAAAAGCTCGTGAATTAACGAGACGTAAATCTGCGTTGGAAGTGAGCTCTTTACCAGGTAAACTAGCAGACTGCTCCTCAAAAGATGCTACTATTAGTGAGATCTATGTAGTTGAGGGTGACTCAGCCGGTGGTTCAGCTAAACAAGGAAGAGATCGTCATTTCCAAGCGATTTTACCTCTACGAGGAAAGATCATAAATGTGGAAAAAGCCCGCCTAGATAAAATTCTTTCAAACAATGAAATACGTGCAATTATAACGGCACTTGGAACAGGCATTGGGGAAGATTTTGATATTACAAAAGCAAGATACCACAAAGTCATTATTATGACCGATGCTGATGTAGATGGTGCTCATATTCGTACGCTATTATTAACGTTTATTTATAGATATATGCGTCCACTAATAGAAGAAGGGTATATCTACATTGCACAGCCACCGTTATACAAGATTCAACAAGGTAAAGCGATTCATTATGCTTACAATGAAAAGGAAAAAGACCGTATTTTTGGAGAATTACCAGCTGCTCCAAAACCTGGACTTCAACGTTACAAAGGTCTTGGTGAGATGAACCCTACTCAACTCTGGGAAACAACGATGGACCCATCTATGAGGACAGTTCTGCAAGTAAGTTTACCCGATGCGATGTTGGCAGATGAAGTGTTTGATACGTTAATGGGGGATAGAGTAGAGCCTAGAAGAGACTTTATCCAACAAAATGCTCATTACGTTAAAAACTTAGATATCTAAACTTTCATAGCGTAAATTGCTTATATAAGATGGCAAACCATGCAAGAAAACTTGCATGGTTGCTGTCTGAAATGAGTGTAGTAAGAAATGTATTCCATACATAACAGAGTTTTGTTATTTTTCAATGGGTCTGTTACATGCAGTATTGATTTAGAAATTGCAGAGGATTTGAGCAGGCATTTTTAAATGAATACGTTACGTTAACAGAGCGTTTTTAATAAATGAGCATCGATTAATTGTTTATGACACACGTAACGTTTTAGAGATAAAAAGGTAATGACAGCCGAAAAATGATTCTTAGAAAATAGATGGCTTATGGGTCGGTTGGAATTTGGTGAACGGAGGTACAAAGAATGTCTGAAGATCAGTCTAGAGTGAAAGAAATTAATATAAGTCAGGAAATGAGAACGTCGTTCATGGACTATGCCATGAGTGTTATCGTTAGTCGTGCCCTCCCTGATGTTCGAGATGGATTGAAGCCGGTTCACCGACGTATTTTATACGCAATGAATGAACTGGGTATTACTGCTGAAAAATCATACAAAAAATCTGCTCGTATCGTAGGGGAAGTTATCGGTAAGTATCACCCACACGGTGACTCTGCTGTTTATGAAACGATGGTAAGAATGGCGCAAGATTTTAGCTATCGTTATATGTTAGTAAATGGTCACGGCAACTTTGGTTCTGTTGATGGTGACGCCGCAGCTGCGATGCGTTATACGGAAGCGAAAATGTCGAAAATCTCGATGGAATTAGTTCGAGACATTAATAAAGATACAATCGATTTTCAAGAGAACTATGATGGTTCAGAGACTGAGCCGATTGTCATGCCAGCGAAATTCCCAAATCTGTTAGTGAATGGAACGTCAGGTATTGCTGTAGGTATGGCAACAAATATCCCTCCACATCACTTGTCAGAGGTGATTGATGGAGTACTAGCTTTAAGTAAAGACCCTGAAATTACAGTTGCAGAACTGATGGAATACATCCCAGGTCCAGATTTTCCAACAGCCGCAGAGATTGTTGGTGTTTCAGGAATTCGTCGGGCGTATGAAACTGGTAAAGGGTCCATTATTATTCGTGCCAAAGCGGAAATTGATGAAGTAAATGGCAAGCCGAGAATTATCGTTAATGAACTCCCTTATCAAGTGAACAAAGCTCGTTTAATTGAAAAAATTGCTGAGCTTGTTCGCGATAAAAAAATTGATGGCATTACCGATCTTCGTGATGAATCAGACCGTACAGGTATGAGAATCGTCATTGAGCTTCGTCGTGACGTCAATCCAAATGTTTTGTTAAATAATTTATATAAACAGACAGCACTTCAATCGAGTTTTGGTATCAACATGTTAGCACTTGTAAACGGTCAGCCAAAAGTATTGTCCTTAAAACAAGTTCTTTATCACTACCTTGAGCACCAAAAAGTCGTTATTCGCCGCCGCACCGAGTTTGAATTGAAAAAGGCACAGGCGAGAGCTCATATTCTTGAAGGACTTCGTATTGCACTCGATCATTTGGATGAAGTCATTGAATTGATTCGAGGCTCGCAAACGGCAGAGCTTGCTAGAAATGGTTTAATCGAGAAGTATGACCTTTCACATGATCAAGCACAAGCAATCTTAGATATGCGTCTCCAACGCTTAACTGGTTTGGAAAGAGATAAAATCGAAGCTGAGTACGCAGAATTAGTTGAAAAAATTGCCGAACTAAAAGCAATTCTTGCTAATGAAGAAAGAGTACTTGAAATTATTCGTGAAGAATTAATTGAGATCCGCGATCGTTTTGGCGATGAGCGTCGTACAGTAATTACATTCGGTGAAGACAGCATGGAAGACGAGGACCTCATTCCACGTCAAAATGTCGTTATCACTGTTTCTCACCACGGATATATTAAACGATTGCCGGTATCTACGTATCGCAGTCAAAAACGTGGTGGGCGTGGTGTACAAGGAATGGGTACTCACGACGATGATTTTGTCCGTCATTTGTTTGTAACGAATTCGCATAACCATTTGTTGTTCTTTACAAACAAAGGAAAAGTGTATCGCATGAAGGGGTATGAAGTTCCTGAACAAAAACGTACCTCAAAAGGAATTCCGATTATTAATCTTTTACAAATCGAAAAAGATGAATATATAAGTACCGTAATTCCAGTTTCAGAATTTAATGAGGACCAATCGCTTTTCTTCATGACTAAATATGGTGTTTCAAAGCGAACGGAACTAAAGGCATTTGCGAAAATCCGTCGCGGCGGCTTATTTGCAATCAAACTTCGTGAGGACGATGAGTTGCATGGTGTCCGACTGACGGATGGCAGCAAAGAGCTAATTGCTGGAACACGCAAAGGGATGTCAATCCGTTTCCATGAAAACGATGTTAGAAAGATGGGGCGAACAGCTGCAGGTGTGAAAGGGATTAACTTGAAAAAAGACGATGAAGTTGTGGGAATGGATATTATCGAAGCGGACCACGATATATTAATCGTCACGGAAAAAGGGTTCGGTAAAAGAACTCCAATTGAAGAATATCGTCAGCAAACGCGCGGTGGTAAAGGAATTAAAACATGTAACATTACGAATAAAAATGGAGACCTTGTATCACTAAAAGTTGTTGCCAATGATCATGACTTGATGGTTATTACAACAAATGGTGTTATTATCCGAATGCATGTTGGCGAAATTTCGCAAACAGGTAGAAGCACACAAGGTGTTCGACTGATTCGAGTTGCAGAAGAAGAGTTTGTGTCTACTGTTGCCCGTGTAAATGTTGATCAATTAGATGAAGAAGAAGCAGAATCTGAAGATGGAGAAGAATCACCTATTGCTTTAGAAGAAGGCGATAATGGTAATGAGACTCCAGAAGTTGCGGAAGATGTAAATGAAACAGAAGCTGAAAAAGAGGAATCTTCGGATGATTCTTCAGAGGATGACGAATAAGTAATTTCTAACCTGAAAGCATATGCTTTCAGGTTTTCTTTCAATAAAGTTGTTTTTTAGAAAAGTAACTGATATTAAAAGAACCGACCGAGACAAATGCTTTCCATTTTGCAATGCTTCAGATTTCTCAAGAAACTCGCATCGCAATACTGTTATTTACATCATGGTCAACTTCAGCAGATCAAAGCTTGAAGCGGCTTTTGCACTTACCGTATTCTCTGAGTAAAGAAGACACCGTGAATGCGAATGGAGGGTAGCTTTAGTGGCTTTTGCACTTGTGCCCTAGGGTAAAAGCGAATTTGCGCTCGTATAATCAACCTCTTTAAAGGAATTACTTTTATTAAAAATCGAATAATATAACATTTTTCAATGGCCTTAATAAGAAATTAAATAATCCTACATAAAATTAGTAAATGTTGAAGAAGTTATGATTCATTTCTATAAAAAGAGCTGAAATGTAGTACATTTCCATATAATTACTAAATATATTCCAAAAACCATTGACTTTTGATCCGATTTTCTTTCCAATAGAAAGTAATAAGAGTGAAGGAGCTACCACTTATGAATGTAAATATAAATGAGTTGAAAAAAGGTTGTATTTTAACAGAAGATGTGTGGAAACGTTCAAATACACCGTTAATGAGGAAAAAAACGGTTCTAACTGATGAGCACATTCGTATTTTAAACATTTATTTAGTAGAAAATGTGTGTGTGGAAGCTAAACTTGTAAACGGTAAAATTTTCAAACCAAATAAAGTTATTAAAGATGAAAAGGAAGAAAAACCGGAGAAAAAAGAAACTGTTTATGAGGATTCTTTTTTAGATCGCTATTTAAAAGCAGTTCAACATTATAAAAAACTTTTTACGAATTGGCAAGGTGGCACAAAAGTTGATGCTTACGCCGTAAGAAAAGTATTTTTACCTTTATTTGAGATAGAGCCTTCAAAAGATGAATTGATGCAACTACATCACTATACAACGAAACAAGATTATATTTATTATCATTCCGTAGCAGTTAGCGTCTATAGCTATTTACTCGGTAAGCGAATGGGGTTAAAGAATGGAGAAGTTATTCAGTTAGGACTAGCTGGTTTGTTGTCTGACTGTGGTATGTCCAAACTACCTTTCAATGTTTTTGAGAAAAAAGGTTCCCTTACAGAGGAGCAATATGAGGAAGTGAAAAAACATCCTATTTTTGGTTATCGAATGCTTGAAGAAGTTCCAGGTTTTTCAAAAAATGCGCTATTAGGAATCATTCAACATCATGAAAGAGAAGACGGAAGTGGTTATCCTCTTAATGTAGAAGCAGATCAACTTCATCATTTTGCAAAAATCATATCAGTAGCAGATGTTTATCATGCGATGACATCAGAAAGACATTATCGTAGCAAACAATCACCATATAAAGTCATCGCATCATTAAAAGTTGATGAGTTTGGTAGACTTGATCATAGAATTTTAAATTTATTTATTGATTTAATGTTAGATTTATCTATAGGTCGCAAAGTTAGATTAAATAATGGATTAGTAGGAGAAGTGTTGTATAAAAATGCGCAACATCCAACAAGACCAATTGTTCAAATACATGGAAACGATCATCTCGACCTTGCCAAAAATCCTGATATCATTATCGAAGAAGAATTTCCAATGGATTATGAAGAAGTGGAATAATTCTCATTCTTATTTACAAAGTAAATTAGATAGAAGTAAATTAATTTACTCTAGAAATAATCCTCATTTATATAGTGGTAGTAACTCTCAACTTATTCAGTTGAGAGTATTGTATTTAAGGAATCATTATTTTTTAGAAAGATGACTAATAAATAAAATGTTCTGAATATAAAATTGTTGTTGCAATGTAATAAATAGGTATGGTACATTATAAAACGTTGCTAAAAAAAGTATTGTTTGTAAGAAAAGAAAACAAACATTATTCGAAACAAACTTGTTGACTTTGATCTTTGAATTTGATAAGATATAAAAGTCGCCACAAACAAGCGGCGCAACAATTTGACCTTTGAAAACTAAACAAGAAGCCAAGCGAAGTGGGATATTTTAAAATATCCCGTCAATAGAAACAAATCGTTGAATGGAAACATTCGACAAACGCCAGACGAAAGTTTGGTTTTGATGTCATGGACATCAAACTTGATGAAAAGTCATCATACTTTATCGGAGAGTTTGATCCTGGCTCAGGACGAACGCTG
>NZ_JARZHF010000009.1 GCF_029891575.1 Salipaludibacillus daqingensis
CAGCGTTCGTCCTGAGCCAGGATCAAACTCTCCGATAAAGTATGATGACTTTTCATCAAGCTTGATGTCCATGACATCAAAACCAAACTTTCGTCTGGCGTTTGTCGAATGTTTCCATTCAACGATTTGTTTCTATTGACGGGATATTTTAAAATATCCCACTTCGCTTGGCTTCTTGTTTAGTTTTCAAAGGTCAAAATAAATAATTGTTATGGTGGGCCTGAGTGGACTCGAACCACCGACCTCACGCTTATCAGGCGTGCGCTCTAACCAGCTGAGCTACAGGCCCTCAAGCAACATTAGTAACTATAACATGAACTTCAACAATGATGCAAGAGTTTTTTAAATATAACTTTTTTTGGAGCGGGTGATGGGAATCGAACCCACATCATCAGCTTGGAAGGCTGAGGTTTTACCACTAAACTACACCCGCATTAAATTGAAATTACTATTCTAATAAAATAATAATGGTCGGGAAGACAGGATTCGAACCTGCGACCCCTTGGTCCCAAACCAAGTGCTCTACCAAGCTGAGCTACTTCCCGATCGCGTATAAATAATAATATTGTATGTTGAATCTAAAGTGGTGCGCCCTGAGAGATTCGAACTCCCGACCTTTTGATTCGTAGTCAAACACTCTATCCAGCTGAGCTAAGGGCGCAAAGCATGTATTGTATTGGTGCGGTCGAGAAGAGTCGAACTTCCACGGGATTTCTCCCACTAGGCCCTCAACCTAGCGCGTCTGCCATTCCGCCACGACCGCTAAAACACTATACAATTTCAAATGAATATGGTGCGGGTGAAGGGAGTCGAACCCCCACGCCCGAAGGCACTAGATCCTAAGTCTAGCGCGTCTGCCAGTTCCGCCACACCCGCATATTCATGGCGGTCCCGACGGGAATCGAACCCGCGATCTCCTGCGTGACAGGCAGGCATGTTAACCGCTACACCACGGGACCATAAATATAAAATGGTGGAGGATGACGGGCTCGAACCGCCGACCCCCTGCTTGTAAGGCAGATGCTCTCCCAACTGAGCTAATCCTCCACAAATTATCATGTATTCATTTAAATGAACTTTTGAAATATACAACTATCTAGTAATTTAACAATTGGTGACCCGTACGGGATTCGAACCCGTGTTACCGCCGTGAAAGGGCGGTGTCTTAACCACTTGACCAACGGGCCAATGAAAATTCACTGGCGGAGAAGGAGGGATTTGAACCCTCGCGCCGCTCACGCGACCTACACCCTTAGCAGGGGCGCCCCTTCAGCCACTTGGGTACTTCTCCTTAATGGCTCCACAGGTAGGATTCGAACCTACGACCGATCGGTTAACAGCCGATAGCTCTACCACTGAGCTACTGTGGAATAATATTTTAACATTAAACCGTTAATCATGTACTCACTTTTACGACGCAGATTCCTAAGCTAATTAACGTAATAAATCCGTGTAAAAAACAAAAAAATATTGTTTTTTCTCTTAAGGGACGAGTTACATTGTATCTTGTCTAACTGTTAATGTCAATACATTTTTCAAGAAACAGTTTTTGTCAGCGACTTTTATAATGTACCATATAGAGATTCTATCGTCAATGGTTTTATAAAGACAAACTTCTAACTTTCTCTATTTGACCTTTACACTTCCCACACACAAATTTTTTCACATTAAACTGACGTCTCCTTTGAAATTCAACACCACAAGTTTTACACCGATAAAGATGAAGATACTTTCGTTGGTTACGACTATTAGGTAGCGTTTGACAATGTCTACTACCACCAACTTTTACTAATAAGTTTTTGAAATCCTTATCTTTGTGCTGATAACCTTTTCCTTCTATATGTAAGTGATAATGACATAGCTCATGCTTAATGATGCTTTCTAATTCTTCATAACCATAATACTCTAAATGTTTAGGGTTAATTTCTATATGATGATGGTTTAAAGAATAGCGCCCTCCCGTTGTCCGAAGTCGCTTGTTAAAAAAGGCCGCATGTTTAAACGGCTTACCGAAGAACTCCATTGATATTTTTTCAGTAAGTAATCGCAGTTGTTCATCATTCACTCTTCAGCACTTCCTTTACACAAAATCAATCCAAATCGCTAAACAAACATACCTTTTCCTTTCTCAAATACTTAAACGAACCAACAAATGAGATTCAGTTTAACTAAATTCCAAATCATTGCAATGAAATTCTAAAAATTTCACTAACTTGGACAACTAGATAAACATACACTATTAATACTACACCTGTTCACACGATATCAGCAATAAAAGAAAGGAGGAAACTTTATGCCTTCTTGGTTAAAAATGCAACTGCAAAAAGCTTACGATAAAAGAGACTTAAGAAGAATCCTCGTACTAAACCAATGTTGGTTTTATTATAAAAACTCTCACTTAGATTCCGATTAAATTATTCCAAACATCATATAGCTGTTACTGCGACATGAGTAAACATTTATACTGCATACATCGTTAACGAAAGAAGAATAATCCCCCCAAGTCTTTATAAGTTGGCTCACATACTTTCGTTGTCGACCAGACTCTTCCATAATAAATGGAAGTCACTTGCTCTAGATTACTAGAGCAAGTGACCTCCTCGTTCTATTGTTGTTTAGGCTGGAGCATCGTTAAAGCTACTCGGCCTTTTTTCATATCAACATCATCAACCCAAACAGTAACGACATCTCCTACAGAAACAACTTCCATTGGATGTTTTATAAATCGATTCGCTAATTTAGAAATATGAACCAATCCATCTTGTTTCACACCGATATCAATAAACGCACCAAAATCAACTACGTTTCGAACCGTCCCTTCTAACTCTAATCCTTTTGATAAGTCTTCCATTGATAAAACATCTGTTTTCAAAAGTGGCTTTGGCACATCGTCACGAGGATCTCGACCTGGTCTTGATAGTGATTCAAATATATCTTTTAATGTAGGAACACCAATCTCAAACTTGGCTGACATTTCTTCTACGTTCACATCCGCCAGTTTGTTTTTAACGTCTGCCGAACCTATCTGATCCATAGATATGTTTAATTCTTTCATAATCTTTTTCGTAACAGGATAACTTTCCGGGTGAATAGATGTTTCGTCTAACGGTTGTTTTCCACCTTGAATACGAATGAAACCAATACTTTGTTCATACGTTTTTGCGCCTAACCGAGGAATTTTCTTCAGTTCAGTGCGTGTCGTGAATTTCCCCTCTTCTTCCCTTCGTTTAATGATGTTATTAGCGACACTCTTCGATAAGCCTGATACGTATTGAAGAAGCGATGAAGAGGCAGTATTTACATTCACACCCACTCGGTTTACTACCGTCTCTACAACAAATGTAAGGCTATCATTCAATTTCGCTTGCGGCACATCATGCTGATACTGCCCTACACCTACTGACTTAGGATCAATTTTCACTAATTCCGCTAAAGGGTCTTGAATGCGACGGGCAATGGAAACAGCACTTCGTTCTTCTACTTGTAAGTCTGGAAACTCTTCTTTTGCCAGTTTCGATGCAGAGTAAACGCTAGCTCCCGCTTCATTCACGATTAAATAAAATACTTTTTCCTCTACTTCTTTTAGTAACTCAGCAATAAACTGTTCTGTTTCCCTTGAAGCTGTTCCGTTCCCAATAGCTATCATTTCAACATCAAATGTTTTAATTAAGCTTTTCACTTTCTTCTTTGCTTCCTCTATCTTGTTCCACGGTTGCGTTGGGTAGATGACGCCTACTTCCAACATTTTTCCTGTATCGTCTACGACAGACAATTTGCATCCTGTTCGAAATGCTGGGTCTACCCCTAATACAATACGTCCTTTCAAAGGTGGTTGAAGCAATAAATTTCTTAAGTTTTCGGAAAAAATATGAATTGCCTGCTCTTCAGCTGTTTCACTTACTTCTTTGCGAATCTCCCTCTCAATCGAAGGCTGAATCAAACGTTTGTATCCATCTTCTATCGCTTCAAGTAGGACCGCTTTCGCTATCGTTTGTTTTCCATTGATTACATGACGGTCAATCCAACTGACCATCCGCTCCATTGGTGCCTCAATAGAAACCTTTAATACGTTTTCTTTCTCTCCTCGGTTCAACGCTAAAACTCGGTGTGGAACAATTTTACTTACTTGCTCCGAGTACTCATAATACATTTCAAAGATACTTTTTTCATCTTCCGCCTTTGCTTTCTTTTCTGATACCATTTTGCCTTCTTTAAAGGTCATTTGACGGATTTGTTTACGGATGGATGCGTCATCGGAAAGGTATTCACTTATTATTTCTTTCGCCCCTTGCAGTGCATCTTCACTATTATGTATCTCATTTTCTTCGTTAATATATGTACTCGCTTCTTGGTATATATCTCCTTCTTGCGGGAGTGACATGAGCCACTGCGCTAGCGGTTCGAGACCTTTCTCTTTGGCCACGGTTGCTTTCGTTCGACGCTTTTGCTTATAAGGTCGATAAAGATCTTCCAACTCTTGAAGCTTTGTTGCTTTAGTAAGATCTGCCTTTAATTCCGGCGTCATTTTTTCTTGTTCTTCTATAAGACGGATTACTTCTTCTTTCCGCTTCGCTAAATTCGTTCCGTATTCCCAGGTTTCTAAAATAGAACGAATTTGTTCTTCATCCATTCCACCCGTCATTTCTTTTCGATAACGTGCAATAAAAGGAACCGTATTCCCTTCTTCCGACATTTCAATGACACTTTTCACTCTATATTCTTGAAGTTGAATCTTCTTCGTTACAATTGCTAAAATTTCCTTCTGCTGATCATTCCAATCCATAACATCGCCTCCATTTATTCCGATATGATATTACAGTAGCTACTAATAGCATTATACTGAAACTGTTCACGCTTCACTAGTGTTAATGAGAATACTAACAAAAAGCCGAGCCATCGAAAATGAATCACTCGATAGTTCGGCTTTTTGTAGCAATGTTTAAGTTAATAAAATTAACGATTAACTTTCCCTACTAGAATGGTCGTATCATCATTGGAATCTTTCATCAGATCCACAACTTGTCCAATCATTCTTCGCGGCACTTCATTTTTTGAAAAAATCGAGTGATATACAGGGTCAAAAATTAAACCGTCCGAATAAATAATGAAAATAGTATCTTTTTCATATGGGATTCGCTGTGTTTTAAATTTATTCTTTTTCCCGGATAAGTATCCTCTTGTCGGAACGGGGCGATACATCTCACCAGACGGCTCATAAAAAGTACATGTAATATTACCGATATTTGTATACTCAATAATTCCAGATTGGAAATCTAACTTGAGGATCGTAATAACAACACCACGAGTCCCCCATAAAACTTGATTACACTTTTCCATGAGAGTTTCCGTATCTAGATCATGATCTCTTTTAATAACCGACATAGCTGCCTCAGAGGCATCCATCGCTTCTTCTCCACTACCTAATCCGTCCGCTACAGCACATAAAACGTAATTGTCTGTCCTTACGGTATAAAAAGCATCACCTGAACACCAATTACCCTTTTTGGCTATTTGATAGATACTAATATCCACTTCTTTCAAGTCTTGATGTTCTATCATTATAAAATCTCCGTTGGTTCTATCCGTATTGATTCACGGAGTTTCTGTAATGCTCTACGTTGTAATCTCGAAACATGCATTTGCGAAATCCCTAGTTTCTCTCCGGTTTCTTTTTGACTCAAATTCTCAAAATAAGTTAATTGTAGAATTTCTTTTTCTCGCTCCGTTAACACAACAAAAGCTTTTTCAAGAAGAAGTTGTTGGTCTGTTTGTTCGTAACCTTCTTCACTAGACCCAACTAAATCTAGAAGTGTCACTGCACTTCCTTCATCATCTGCTTCAATTGAACGATCGACTGAAAGGGCTTGATAACTTTTCCCCATTTCCATCGTTTCAAGAATTTCCTCTTCAGAAACACCGAGGTGTTCAGCGATTTCGTCAACTTTTGGTGAACGCTGTAACTTTGTCGTTAAGTCTTCAACGGCTCCTTTGATTTTAGGGCCTAATTCTTTAATCCTTCTTGGAACGTGCACACTCCACGTTTTGTCACGAATAAAACGTTTAATTTCACCAACGATAGTCGGTACCGCAAACGACTCAAAACTTCTTGCATAGGAATGGTCAAATCGTCTCAAAGCTGCTAATAAACCAATCATTCCCACTTGAATAAGATCTTCATCATGACGTTGACCTCTTGAGAATTTTCTCGCTAATGCATGGACAAGATTTTGAAATTCCATTACTAACTTCGTTTGAAGTTCATCATCATTTGTTCGTTGAAATTCAGCAATCCATTCTAAAACTTCTTCTTTGTGTTTGGCTTTATTGTTGCTTTGGGACTTCTTCTGAGATTCCTGGGGCATGCGGTTCCACCTCATCTCCTTGTAGGAACTTTGTCATGATAATCATCACTCCTGATTCTCCACGGATCTCAACTTTATCCATCAACGTCTCAATTAAGAAAAGTCCCAGCCCCCCTTCTTTCAACTCCTGGATAGCTAGGTCTCGACTAACAGGGCCACGTTCTTTTTTTAATTTATTAATGTCAATAGTGCCACCGTGGTCTGCAACAATCAATTCAAGACGATCTTCAAATACAGAAAAACTGAGGTGCATATCATCTTGCGTTTGATTTTCTTCATAAGCATGGTTCACGACATTTGTACAAGCCTCAGCTACCGCTATTTTAATATCCTCAATATCATCATAAGAATACCCTAAGCGATTCGCTACTCCTGATACTGTCAAACGGACAACTCCAACGTACTCCGGCTTAGCCGGAACTTTCATTTCAATTACATCCGAGGTATGGGTCATCACTAAGCTTCCTCCCTTTCGTCAACCTCAATATCAATGACTTCGTTTAGACCAGTGATTTCAAAAAGACGTTTCACTCTCTCATTTAAACCTTTTAACTTCAATGTACTATTCGTTTTCTCAGTGGACTTTAATACACCAATGAAAATTCCCAACCCTGTGCTATCTATATAATTAACATCAGACAAATCCACTACTAAATCTGAATTCGGTTTTTCCGCAAGAGGATTCAACGTTTCTTTTAACTTAGAAGCAGTATACACATCCACTTCCCCCGATATAAAAGCAACGTGTCCTTTGTCTGTTTCTGTTACATTAATATCTAAATTCATACTTTCCCCTCCTATTAATACGTTCATCACTACAGTTTTTACATATACCACTTAATTCATGCTTCTAAACCTTTCGACGTAATATGAGAAGAGTAAAATCATCCCTTAATTGAAATTCTTGAGCCTTTTCTAGTTCTTGAAAAATTTCATCTACTATTTCTTGCGCTGTTAAATGCTTGTACTTCCTTATCATATCAACGAGTTGTTCTCGTTCGATAAACTCACCATCAACTCTGCATTCTGTTACGCCATCAGACAATAAAACGATAAAGTCACCTGCATCAAGATGAAGTTGATCTGGAAAGTATCTCACTTTTGGCGATACACCTAGAACAAGACCTTTTGCTTCAAGATTTCTAAATTCGTCTTTAACAGCATCATAAACAAAGCCAGGCTCGTGACCGGCGCTGGCATAGTGAAAGTAATGATTATTCGGATCATAGAAACCATACATCATCGTTATAAACATATCCGAGTCAATATTTCTTTCCACTACCCTGTTTAAATTTTCTAATAAAGCCCCCGGCTGCGTGCGTTGCTCTGGTAACGTATCCATCGCATATTTTATCATCGACATCGACATCGCAGCAGGTACTCCTTTTCCAATGACATCTGCTACCGCAACTCCTATATTTCCGTGTTCATCTAGAGCATAATCATAATAGTCCCCACTCATCTTACCGGCAGGGACACTAATGACCCCAAGATCTACAGAATCGAGAGAAATTTCTCCATGAGGTAGCAATGACTTTTGCATCCTAGCAGCGACAGTGAGTTCAGATTCAAGTTGTTGCTGCCTATCACGTAAACTTTGATGCTCTCGATAAGCTAAACCATATCCAATCATGACTTCCAAAAGAATATCAAAGGAGTCTACCACTTCTTCCGGGAGATCTTCTGCCAGTTCTTGGAAAACCGACAAATGAAGACTGACCGTTTCTTCTGGCGACATGTCTTTCTCCATCATTTCTTTACTAAATTGTTGAGCATGGTATAAAGCATGTTCACTTTTGTTCGCCAAATAACTAGTAAGCATGTCCTTATATAGCTGGTACATTGATATTTTCGTCTCTTCCAAGCAAAAGCACCTCCCTACTTATCGAAGCCACTTTATTGCCGTAATAGATGTTCCGGCATCCAATTCGGAATCAATATTAAAATCGTCCATTAAGCGTTTCACTCCAGGAAGTCCGGCACCTAATCCACCGGAAGTTGTAAACCCATCTTCCATGACGCGACGTAAGTCCTTTATACCAGGTCCTTCATCAACTGCTATAATTTTAACCCCGCGCTTTCCTGACGATGTGACTTCTTCTATTTGAATTTGACCTTTATTTGCATATAAATAAATATTTCTAGCCAGCTCAGAAATCGCAGTTGTGATTCTCGCCTGATCAACGGAACCAAACCCGATTTCTCGTGCAAGCTTGCGCCCTGCTTGTCTTGCAGCGACTATCCCCCACTCACTGTGGATATCTACATGGGTTTGGACTTGCATATATCAACCCTCCAATTCGAGTTGGAGTCTTTCCAACCCTTGCTCAAGGTCCAATGCAGTAGGCACTTCATCTAAAACAATGCCCATATCAATTAACGTAATTGCAACGGCCGGTTGTATTCCAGTTAAGACGACTTTTGCCCCCATTAGATTAGACATGTCGACGACATCACCTAGAACTTTGGCAATGAATGAATCGATCATTTCAACAGAAGTTAGGTCGATAACAACTCCCCTTGATCCTTCTTGATGGATTTTTTCCAGAACATCTTCCTGGAACTGGAGTGCTGTTTGGTCATCTAGTTCTACTTGCACAGAAATTAATAAATAATCATGTAATTTCAAAATTGGGATACGCAATGCCAGTTCCTCCTTATTCCTTGATCTCAATGATTTGTCGTTTAGTCATTTCTAATGCTGATTCTATACCTTTTTTCAATGTGCTTTTTGTCGGGAATTTACCAAGGTCAATTCCTAAATTTACAATTGTTTGAGCAATTTCTGGTCTAATCCCTACGAGAATACATTTAGCTCCTACTAATCGAACAGCTTCTGATGCTTGGATAATATGATGAGCTACCATCGTATCTACAACAGGAACCCCTGTTATATCTATTAAAACGACTTGAGAGCGATGTTCAATCACGCCGTCAAGCAAGTTTTCCATAATTAATCTAGCTCTCTCGGTGTCAATTGTTCCTATTAATGGCATCACACTAATATTTTCAAAAACAGGAATAAGCGGGGCCGAAAGCTCTTTGAGAGCCATTTTTTGCAAAAATACGGTATTCTCCCAAGATCCTGAATATTGATTTACTAACAAATTGACAATATCGTCTGTCCAGTCTTCAATTTCCTGAAAAAACTCGATGCTTTTACAGTAATTTTCTCCCTTATCTGATAATGATTCAACAGTAATTTTTCGAAACTCTTGTAATCCTCGAGTGATGTAATTTAATGGCCATCCTAACTGAATAAGCCTTTCAGAAAACTGTATTAAGTCATCTTGGAAATCTTCGTCTTCTTTTTCTTTTTGGACCGAGTGAATTAATTTATTTACAAATTCTCGGTTAGTATTTTCATACATGGAGTCTGATATGTTTTGTAACAAGTCATCAGATCTAAACTTTTTAATTTCTACAAGCCAGTTTTCCATGATTTCTTCTTTATGCTCTAATATAATATCTGAAATAAATGGATTCATCCAGTCTTCCCCCACTTTAATCTATAGTTATGCTTTTATTATTTCACTGTTTTAAATAGATTGCAATCAATGATAACCTTTTTAACTCTTTTTATATAATTCTCACACAATTGTATCTCTTGGCCAAAAATTTTTTCTACAGCAGTTAATTCTTACTCTAACAACAAGATAGATAGGCTTTAACAAAATAAAATAAAAGCTACTTTAGTTAATAAAGTAGCTTCGTTCCCATGATGTTCAAAAGTCAATCAAGCCTATACTGATATTTAACGCGTCATTCACTTTTAACATCATATCATCATCTAGATGCGTGATTTTGTCTGTTAAACGCTGCTTATCAATGGTACGAACTTGTTCCAGTAAAATGACTGAATCACGATCAAATCCATATCTTTTTGCGTTAATTTCGACATGAGTTGGTAATTTAGCTTTTTGAATTTGAGCAGTTATTGCTGCCACAATCACTGTAGGACTGAATCGGTTTCCAATATCATTCTGGATAACCAATACAGGTCTCACCCCGCCTTGTTCTGATCCTACTACGGGTGAAAGGTCTGCAAAATAAACGTCACCGCGTTTTACTATCAAATCCTTTACACCCCACTTACTAGGCGATCCACCGTGCTTTCAGCCTCCTCTTCAGCTAAAAAAGACTCGGTTGCAATATTCAAATTGATTTTCGCCATTTCCATGTACCCTTGTTGCATTGTTTCACGAATCTGTAATTTCTTTTGTTCTTGCAAATAAATCTTCGTAGCTTTCTGAATGACATCATTACGATTGACGTCTTCCCCGTTAGTTAACGCATCTAGTTCGTTAACTAGATGTTGTGGTAAATTAACCATAATTTTTTTTGTGTTATCCATAGACACAAAAACACCTCCACACAGCTATCGACCGATTTTTAATCCAACATTATCATATCACTTGTAAAGGCGCTTTGCAAAGTGACTTTTGCATTCTTTTCTATGTTTTCGACATCATTATTGGTGTAACTTATTAATTAATTAAATTATTTACGTTTATAAGTACTTCATCTCTTGGCTCTATGAAGTAGCAAACCTCTTAAAAAATTTCATTATGAACATGCGAAACCGAGCCATTTTTCATAATTGCTCTCGGAACCCGATAACTAATGATACAAGGGATTTCATAATTAATCGTTTGAAGCCTCCTTGCTACTTCATCAACTGTAATATGATCGTCTCCATTTTTCCCAATGATTGTTACAATCTCACCTTCTGAAACTTTCTGATCAAGAAGAATCATCATTTGGTCCATACAAATTCTTCCGACAATTTTCGCCCTCCGACCTTGAACGAGAACGTCTCCTGATTGGTTCGCACGAATCCATCCATCAGCATAACCAATTGGAACGGTTGCAATCCATTCTTCCTTCGTTGTTTCATAAGTAACACCATAACTAATTCCTTCTCCTTTTGGGAGCTTCTTTACATGTGTAATACGACTGTGAAGAGAAAACGCCTCTTTTAAAGGAACATTTATGACACCGTTTATCTCAGGTGATGGGGATAAACCATACATGGAAATCCCAACTCTTACTAAGTTGTAACAGCGGTCAGAAAACCTCAATGCCGCAGCACTATTTCCGCAATGCTTGATCGGTATTTCTTCCCCATATTCCCTTTCAAAATCATTGATCATCTGCGCAAACCGCGTTTGTTGCTTTTCAAAATAAGTCATCTCTAACTCATCAGCGGTGGCCAAATGCGTGTATAGTCCTTCCACTTCAAACTTATCCGTGTGAGAAAGAGACTCTATAAGAGCTTGTCTTTCTTTATCCGTGCGAATCCCTATTCTCGCCATACCAGAGTCCATTTTAATATGACATTTCACCCGTTTTTCAAGGTTTTCTGGTAAATATTGTTTTGCTTTATCAATCCAACTACTCTGAAACACCGTTAAGGTTAAGTTTAATTCCATGGCAATAGCTACGTCTTCAGGTCGGATATAACCTAACACAAGAATCGGAGCTTCAATATCAGCCTTTCTTAAAGCGATTGCTTCATCAAGAATCGCCACACCTAAATAAGTCGCTCCTGACTTAAGGGCTTCGGTTGCCACATCAACCGCGCCATGCCCATATGCATTGGCCTTCACGACAGCCATTAACTCTACGCTTTTAGGTAACCCATCTTTTATATTTTTAACGTTCTCAGAAATCGCGTTTAGATCGACTTCCGCCCATGTATCTCGATAAAAAGGATGTAATTGTCTCACAATACGTTCCCCCAAATATAATAACTTCTTTCTTCAAGTACTTTTCATTATTAATCTTCTTTCACATTTATGTCAAACTATTTTATGAATACTTTTAAAAAAATTAATGAATCCTCTTAAAAAATAAAAATAATCGTTTGATAACTTATGTAAATTACCAATAATTAAAAAAAGACATGAGCGTTCAGCTGAACACTCATGTTAGATATTTCATTTTATTTTTCATGTGTACCATATACACTTCTTGCTACGGCTGATAATTCGTCTTTATCTAATGAATTTGAAACGAGGAAGAAGTCTGTCCCTTCATAAGTCCAAGAAATCGATTGATTGTCTCCTGCTTCGGAAAACACGCCTACGGAAAATCCAAGATCGACAGGTTCCCCTTCAGATAGTTTAACAGGAGTAGTTGCTTCTACCACTCTACTTTGTTGCTGAATCAACGTAAATGGCTGTTCCCCTGTGTAATTCAAGATCACCCTTTTTCCCGAATCTGATTCCACATCTTCAGAATGAGAAAAACTCGTTCCTTGTGGTTCATGCATAGGATAGAAAACTGTAAAGTCTTCTTTTCGCTTCATTTCATCTATCTCATTGGATTCTTCTACTTCTTCTTCGTCTGACATTGTTGGCACATCCATTTCTAACTGAGCGCCTGTCATGTTTCGATCCATATCGAAGTCATCCTCTGAAAAAGAAGTATTTAATTCAAAGTCATCAAATTCTACTTCAACTAATACAGATAACTCTGCATCCATAACCTGTACCGATTTTGGTGTTAAGTTCTTCTTTTCTAGAACAACCTCTTGTTGATTTAAATTCTTATTCGTATAATTTGTCGTCGTTTGAAACTTATAATCATCCTCCGTAGCTGTAAATCCTCTTTCAGGGTCAATTAATATGTCATTAATTAAAGACTCATATAAATAGACCTGACTGTTGTTTTCCGGCCAATCACTTTGGAATCTAAAACTCTTATTTAATGCTGGCGTAAGAACAAAAACCCCTTCTTCATTTCTTAGTATAATTTGACTTTGATCTTTTTCAGAGTGGTTTAGAACCACTCTATATGCTGAAGGGCTCTCATGCCAAATTTCAACATCATACACTTGTGGCTCTTCTCCGGTTTGCAATGTCATCTTCGCATTTGTTTTATACCCTGATAACTCGTCTAACCTACTCTCTAAATCCTTTATCACATCTTCTTGGCTCTTCTCTCCGCAAGCAGTAACTAGAACCGCCAGAGCCACGATTAAGATAAACAAGGACATGATCTTTTTCATTTGCTCAACCCCTCTGTGTCATTTCGACGACAAAGGAGGGGATTATCATGTATTAGTAACGGTAGGATCTTAGCACTCTCGGCAAAGAGTGAATCAAATCAGTTGCATTAACGCTAAATACATCGTGTGTTTCAAGCATTTCATCCGCCAATTTACCATGTATATGCACAGCATTGCATATCGCTTCTATGAGGGAGTCATGTTGAAGCATAAACGCTAAAAGGATCCCTGTCAGAACATCACCAGACCCCCCTTTTGCTAGTGAAGCATTGCCCGTTGTATTCACCCATTGGTTCCCATTCGGTGTCGTCACAATCGTGAAAGGCCCTTTTAACACCACGTACATTTGATACTTTGTTGCAAAATCCTTTGAGCTCTTAAAACGATTTTGTTCCAGCTCTGAAATAGACAATCCAGTAAGCATTGCCATTTCCCCCATGTGAGGGGTAATGACTGTTGGCGCTGACCTTGGTTGATTGAACCAATGATGAAGTTCCTTTGACATATGATACAAACCGTCTGCATCTACGACAACGACACCATCATATGATTGAAGCGTATCAAACATTGTTTTGTCTGTTTTCCTACCTAACCCAGGTCCGATGGCCACACCATCAAACTGACGAAAAGGAATGTCATTTGTGAGTGCTACTTGACTCACTTCCCCTTGGTCCTCTTCCAACACAATCGAAGTACTTTCCGTAATTCGTTCGGATAGAAGAGGATGAATGCTTTTTGGAACGGCCATCGTCACTAATCCAGCACCACTTCTAAGACAAGCTCCTGTGGCTAACACCGGTGCTCCGGTCATCGTTTCACTTCCAGCAATGATTAATGCTCGGCCTGCTTTTCCTTTATGCATATTAGCAGGTCTAGAAGCCAAAGTTGAACGAACCCTTTCTTCTGTTATTACTCGTCTATTTGGGGCTATTTCTCGAAAAACTTTTGTAGGAATACCAATATCTAATGTGTGAACAACACCATAATGACTAGCTGCTGGATATAAGAATCTACTAACTTTAGGTGCTTGAAGGGTGTACGTTTCATCTGCATAAATACCTACAACATCCTCTTCTCCTTCATTAGATGATAGACCACTAGGAATATCTACAGAGACCACCCGCTTATCAAACTGATTGATCGTATAAATTACCTCGTCATACGGTTGTCTCACCCGTCCTTTTAAGCCAGTCCCCAACAATGCATCAACAATGATGGTACATTCCGATAATGAGCGGGTAAATCGTTCTCGATTTTGTTTATAACTATCAAACGTATAGCCGCATCGTTCAAATATTTCCATGTACTTTTTTGCAGTTCCTTTGATGCGCTCTTTTGGCGGTACAACCCATGTACTCAATTGGAAACCTTTTTCAGCTAATAGTCTCGCGATTACAAACCCGTCTCCCCCGTTGTTTCCTGATCCTATTAAAACAATGACACGATCTTTTTTAGAAATAGACGTTAGAAGATGACGGACAAATGCCTGACCTGCACTTTCCATTAATGTTTCTTCACTCAAGCCGATTTGATCCATGGTATAGCGATCGATTTGGTGCATTTCTCCACCCGTTACCACGTACATGTTATAAGTCCCTCCCATCCGCATTAACACTATATGAGGTCGTCCACAACAATATGCAAACTTGTCTACCCTTCCCCTTCAATGATGACTTGTGCAGCTGCGTATTCCTTCGTATGAGTAATGGAGAGGTGATTGATAGACTTACCTTTTCTAACCTTTCGATCCATAATCCAAGGTTGACCAGATGCTGTTTTTTTGACATCAATATCTTGAAAAGAAAGTGCTTTTCCAATTCCACAGCCTAATGCTTTGGCATAAGCTTCCTTTGCTGCAAATCTTCCTGCTAGAAATTCAATTTTCCTCTTATCTGAAAGAGTTTCAAACGTTTCTCTTTCCTCTTCCGTTAAAATTCTTTTCGCAAACGATTTTCGCCTCAAATATGCTAATTCTATCCTTTTCAATTGAACAATATCTAATCCAATTCCTTGTATCATCGGTTCACCCCATTTATATTGATACTATTTTATCATTAATCTCGCTTTTCGAATCCTTCGTTCTATTATTTTTTTAAGATCTTACCATAGTCTAAAAATTAGCTCATATGCTAAAATTAAGTGTGTGTAGTTAAACAGAAGAGGTGTATACGTTATGTTCATTCGAAATGAAAGCTTTGAAAGTTTTATTAAATCGTACAAAGTTGTCACAACCCTTGTTATTATTCATATTTTCTTCTATATATGGATGGATTGGTTTCCATTTTTAGGAGGAGCAGAAATCAGATACTTGTTCATTGGTAATAATATTTTAATTAGCATGGGAGACTATTGGCGTATTATCACTCCTATATTCATCCACGGTGGTCTCATGCATATGGCTTTCAACTCATTTTCACTCGTTTTATTCGGTCCCGCTTTAGAAAATATGTTAGGAAAAACGAAGTTTATCATTGCATATCTAGCTGCTGGTATTTTAGCAAACATTGCTTATTTTTATTTAGGTAATGATTTTGTTAGTCACCTCGGTGCTTCTGGAGCGATTTTTGGTCTATTTGGCATTTACCTCTATATGGTGATTAATCGTAAAGATTTAATTGATCAGGCCAATTCTCAGCTGATTAAGATCATCATTGTACTCGGTGTTGTCATGACGTTCATTAACCCTGGGATAAATGTTCTCGCTCATATTTTTGGGTTAATCTCCGGGGCTGCTATCGCTCCACTAATCTTAATGAATGTTAAGTATCAGCCGATGTATCAAAACGTTCACGATCCAGATGATATTGGATTTAATCCGAACCGCTGGGCAAACCGTTCTAAAAGGAAACAACGCATCATCACGTTCAGCATTTTGAGCTTTGCCGGAATGATTTTGTTCTTCTGGTTAGTTTCAACTCTTTTGTTCTAATGTAGACATAGGAAATGGTCTACATTTCAGTTTTTTCCAGGAAGCTGTATATTTATTACCCATATGGACAGGTGTTTAATAGGCGCTTCGATAGAGAAGCCATCAATAAATAGATCAACAGTGGACGAAAATAGGCCCAAACGCCAAAAGGAGCTTTTGCAAAAATGCAATCGCTCCTTTTTTATCGTTTTATTTAATATTTTCTTAGTAAGTAATGCAATGGAATAATCGAAACAAGAACAATTAGCAATGCTCCTGGTGCCGCTTGATGATAAATAGCTTCAGACGCCTCATAGTAAACTCTAACTGCTAGTGTATCAAAACCTGGCGGACGAAGCATCAGTGTAGCAGGAAGCTCCTTAATCGAACTCACAAAGACTAGTGCCCCCCCGGCTAAAATCCCTGGCATAATCGTGGGAATAATAACTTTAATCATCACTTTCCAAGCAGGATAACCTAAACTTCTCGCTGCTTCATCCATCCTTGGTGATACAAGACTTAACGAAGCTTCTCCTGCTTGCATCGCTTGAGGTAAAAACCTGACTACAAAAGCGATAGCGATCATATAAAACGTATTATATAGCACAGGAATGTGATTATTAAAAATAAATACCATCCCTAATGCAACAATGACTCCTGGCAAAGCGTAACCAGCATAACTTAATTTATCTATCGTTTGCGAGATGATAGATGGGTGGCGAGACTTCAGATAGATAATCGGCGTAGCAAGTAGCATACAGAAAATCGCCGCAAGAGCAGACACTCTAATGCTGTTCCAGGCAAATCCGAAGAATCGCGCATCGATAGCACCCGTTCCAGCTCCAATAATTGTCCAATACACTAAAACAGAAATAGGTAAGACGACAGCAACCATAAATACCGAAATAACAAACCCTAACGCCCATGGTTTCCATTTTCCTAATGAAAGGGTGTCTGGTTCCTTAAAGGTATTGGATGTTTGATAAAATTTGTTCTTTTTTCTTGTATAAGACTCCACCCATAATATTATGATTGTCAATAAAATAAGAACAAGACTTAAAACGGAAGCTGAAGCGATATCAAATCCTGCACGTTGATAATAAATGGCCGCAGTAAATGTCACATATCGCAACATTGCTATAGCACCAAAATCAGATAAGACATAAAGAGAAATGAGAATCGCTCCCGCTCCAATGGCTGGTCTTAACAACGGTAAATTTACTTTGAAAAAGATTTGAGACGTCGTCATCCCTTGAGATCTGGCCACTTCTTCAAAATTTCTATTCATTTTTTTCAAAGATGCACTAGCAATTAAGAATACGTAAGGGTATGTAAACATCGTTAGAACAAAAAACACACCCCAAAAAGAGTAAATATTTAATGGATAATCTCCAAACACTTCTGTTAACCATGCAGATTCTCTCCATACTCTTACTACCCACCCACTAGGGCCAAAAACAATAATATATGTAACAGCCCCTACATAAGGTGGGATAACAAGAGGCAAAGCCATAAGCCATTGCCAAAGTCTTTTACCAGGTAGATCGGTACGGATAACAATCCAAGCAAGCGTTACCCCAATGACAACTGCGGCAAATGTGACTGCCGCAGTTAAAGATAACGTATTCCAAAGGAGTTGAGGAATACGGTCCCCAAGCAAACGTTGCCAACTGTCTGCACCGGCAAAGAGGGACCTCCACACGACATAAACAATTGGAACAGACATGATGAAGGCAACAAACACCCCTATAAGAAGTAACACAGGTCCCGGGGGGTTCCCTTTCCAAATATCCATCCATTTACGTTTCATGAAACGGAGAATGGTCGGGGATTTTTTATCCCCAACCTCGGCATCGTCTAACTTATTTTGTTTCTTCTCTCTCTCGTTGTCGTGTCTCATATGCCCTCTCCTAAACATCACTCAGTTATCTCTTACCGCTGCTGTTAAACAAGCTACCAGCATCGTATTCATTCTGAATTATCTTAATTCTAAGTCTAATCCTGATTCTTCGATTAGTTGTCGAGTATCTTCAAAATAATTTCCTAATTCTTTAAGTGGCATATCTTGTACTTTCAATTCACTGAATGGAACTGCTTCTTCAAACGGCGGGTCTAACTCTGGATTAATTGGCACTTCTAACGATTCCCCAACAAAGGCCAATTGATTTTCTTCTTCCAATACCCATTCAATAAACGCTCGCGCATTAGCATCATTTGGCGCATTTGCTACCAATCCTAATCCAGCTGCATTTGCGATTGCACCCATCTCGTCTTCCCCTTGATCCGCGTATATAAATCCAACATTATTATCCGTTGGTTCTTCTAGTTGCTGATGGTAGTAATAGTTGTTAACTAGTCCAAAAGCATGCTCGCCTGCACCAACTGCCCTGCGAATATCTCCATGCCCCTCAAAAATTCCAGCTGCATTGTCTTGAATTGCAGAAATCCAGTCTGCTGTTTTCTCATCGCCCCACTCATAACGAAGTGCTGATATGTTTCCTATCATACCACCATTTCCACCACGAGTGATAGCATATCCGTTCTCAACATCTGCCCACTGTGCATCAAAAAGGTCTTCCATGCTTGTTGGCATCTCATCTTCAGATATTAAATCTTTATTATATATGAAACCTCTAGCTCTAGCAGATATCGCTATCCACTCATTGTTTTCAGCACGGAATTGTTCATCAATGCTTTCCACATTCGCAGGTTCAAACCCTTCTAGTAACTCTTGACGATTTAAATATTCTAATGCTCCTAAGTCGTTTGAAATGAACACGTCCGCTTGTACATTACCTGCCTCTTCTTGGACTTGAAGCGGATCAGCTTCATGAAGCGCTCTTACATCAATACCCGTTTCATCGGAAAACTTATCTAACAGATCTTGCACAAAAGTTTCATTACGTGCTGAGTATACTACAAGTTCGCCATCTAATTCCATAGCTTCGTCATTATTTCCTGAAACGTTCTCATTCGAATTATTCTCCGCTTCATTTGTATCATTATCATTGCCACATGCTGCGAGAACACCTAGTGATAATACCGCTAGCATCAATATCATCCATACCTTTTTCATTTCAAATCCCCCATCAATCATTTTTTGTTTAATTGAAAATGATTATCATTATCAATTAACTGTATGATACCTCTACTTGAGAACCATTGTCAATTGGTTTCAAAAAAATATTATTTTTCTTTTGACAATTCTGTGTTTGTTTGTAATAATTATTAACAAGTACTCGTTATTGTTTAAAGCAAAAGAAAAACAACTACCTCGAAAGAATCGAGATAGTTGTAAAATCAACTATTCTACCAAGGCGACTAGTTCTGGTTTAATATCAAATGTAACGATGGAACCAATTTCTACGTCACGTTCGACAGGTGCATAGATAAGCATCGGTTCTTGTGATAGCTCAGGTTCATTATGAAGACGTACATGGAGTTCTTGATACTCGCCTCCATAAGTTACTCGTTCTACTTGCCCGCAGTAAGCTCCCTCATCAGAGAGACGACATCCTTCGGGACGAATAGAGAGTTTGACAGTATCCAAACGTTCTTGCCATTCTGTCGGCAAAGAAACTTTTCCAATATGGGTATGAATATTTTTTAAATCCGTATCCATCGTGCCTGTTAATAAATTCGTTTTACCAACGAATTGAGCGACAAAACAATTTTTTGGACAACGATACATCTCTTTTGGTGCGGCAATTTGTTGAATAAGACCGTCATTCATGACAACAACTCTATCTGATACTGCAAATGCATCTTTTTGATCGTGCGTAACCATGATTGCAGTTGTATTCGCTTTTCGCAAAATATTCGTCACATCATAGCGCATTTTTTCACGAAGTCCTGCATCTAAGTTACTAAAAGGTTCATCCATTAACACAACATGAGGCTTAGGTGCTAATGCTCTCGCTAAAGCTACCCGCTGCTGTTGACCACCTGAAAGTTGTGTTGGGTATCGGTTTGCGTAGTCTTCCAGACCAACTAATTCCAAAACTTCTTTTGCTCGCTTCTTCTTCTCTCGATTTGTCCACTTATTTAACCCAAACATCACATTTTTTAAAATAGACATATGCGGAAATAACGCATAATCCTGAAAGACCATTCCTATCCCTCTTTTTTCTGGTGGAAGAGAATGACTATCACTAAATACTTCTTTTCCATCAATATGAATACTTCCATTCGATGGATTCTCAAACCCTGCAATCATACGCAGTGTTGTTGTTTTCCCACAACCGCTAGGTCCAAGCAACGTAATTATTTCGCCTTTTTCAATATTTAATTGTAACGAGCTAACCGCTGGCTTTTCCCCACCTGCAAAAAATTTAGTAATATTCGCTAACTGAATAAAGCTCATCATTCCTACCTCCCAGAAGATCTTCGAATGATCCCTTGTTCTTCATTTATTTTCCCTTACATTCATTAAGTAAATAATCATCCACTTATTGAGAATGATTTTCATTATAAGTGAATTATAGCACACCTGAATTTTTAACGTCAACGGTGTTCAAAACACTGTCAAATTTATTTGTAAACCTTTTCACTTATTAAGTTTAATTATTGACTTTCTATCTCACATCGTTTATGAACAAACATCGTTAACACTATTCAAATAGTGTTAAATGTAATAAAATGTATATTTTCACTAATTCTTCACAATTTGCGTTTCATCACACCTTATCTATCCTATATTATTAAAAATAGACAGATATTCACTTTTAAGAAGATTAATAATTAGGGGGTTGTCACATGAGTCAAACTGATCTAAACACAGAACAAAACAAGTCACTAAAAAAAGAAGAAGACTCTTCATTAAAAGGAACACTCGTATTCGTTATGTTTTTAGGGTCGTTTATTTTAGTTTCATGGTTTGCTATTTTTTATTTATTTTTAGTAAGAATGTAATCGAGGGGGGACTTATTCCATGCATTTACACAAATACGAAAAAATTTGGCTCATATTCGGTATTGGCTCTTTAATTTTATTTTTAGTTGTATTAGGAGTAGCCGCCTTTGCCTTTGGTCAACAACCACCAAGTCATATGGCAACTGTCGACTCACAAAACTTAGAGGAATCTGTTTTCTCAGAGCCGGGCTTAGAACAAATTAATGAAGACACTTATAGAGCAAGAATTGTTGCTATGGCTTTTGGTTACGATCCAGGTACCATTGAAGTTCCTGTTGGCTCTACGGTTATCTTTGAAGTAACTAGTCAAGATGTGGTTCATAGTTTTACCATTCCTGGGACAAACGTCAATATGATGATTACACCTGGACACGTCAACATGGTAGAACATACATTTAATGAACCAGGCGAATACTTAGTTATTTGCAACGAATATTGCGGAACTGGGCATCACTTAATGCAAATGACGATTGAGGTGACACCATAATGAGACAATCAAATCTAGCATTAAAAGATGAAGCATTATTTACAGACGTCCAAGTGGATCCTAAAGATGGAAAACTTGCTTTTTACCATGTTGTTGTTGCATTTTTTGCATTTTTATTAGGTATTTTAGGTGGCGTCCTTCAAGCACTTGAAAGAGCTGGAATAATTGGACTCCCTAGCTGGCTTGGATATTATCAAATCTTAACTGCACACGGTGTTTTATTAGCTCTCGTTTTCACAACGTTTATTATTTACGGTTTCTTTTTTGCAGGTATGAGTAAAACCCACGGACCTTTCTCAAATGGTCTAAGAAAGCTGGGTTGGATCGGTTTTATAACAACTCTCATCGGTACAGTTATGGCTGCAACAATGATTCTTACAAATGAAGCATCTGTTTTGTACACTTTTTATGCACCATTACAAGCACATTATATTTTCTATATTGGATTAACGTTATTTATCGTTGGAACATGGATAGCTGGTGCAGCACTTCTTGCACACTACTTCAAGTGGAAAAAACAACATCCAGGAGAACCAACACCACTATTTGGATTCATGACAACAGCAACATTGATTTTATGGATCGTGGCTGGGTTAGGTGTTGCAGCTACCGTTCTAGGGCAAATGCTCCCATGGGCACTTGGCATGACGGATGGAATTAATGTTGTATTAAGCAGAACGCTCTTTTGGTATTTTGGACATCCACTCGTCTATTTCTGGATTATGCCTGCTTACATGGTATGGTATTTGGTCATTCCAAAAGTCATCGGTGGTCGTTTATTTAGTAGTTCATTAGCAAGACTTGCCTTTGTATTGTTTTTATTGTTCTCCATCCCTGTTGGTTTTCACCACCAGTTAATGGAAGCAGGAATAACGGAATTTTGGAAGTACATTCAAACAATATTAACCTTTGTTGTTGTTGTACCGTCTCTTTTAACGGCTTTCTCCATTTTTGCAACTTTTGAACAAACAGGACGAGAACAAGGTGGAAAAGGATTGTTTGGTTGGTTAAAGAAACTTCCATGGGGAGACGTCAGGTTCTTCGCTCCATTTATGGGTATGCTTATTTTCATTCCTGCCGGAACGGGCGGGTTAATTAACGCTAGTTTTCAACTAAACGCGCTCATTCATAATACGATGTGGGTTGTAGGACACTTTCACATTACTGTAGGAACAACGGTCGTATTAACATTCTTTGGTATGGCATTCTGGTTAATCCCAGTAATTACAGGTAGAAAGTTAACGAAGTCTATGAATCGCTCTGGTATGGTCACCACGTGGTTATGGACAATTGGTATGATGTTCATGTCTGGCGCTATGCATATTATGGGGTTATATGGTGCTCCAAGACGAACCGCTTACACTACTTATCAAGACCATCCTCAAGCGATGTCATGGTTCGAAGGTATTTTTGCCAGTCACCTTACTGTCGCTATTGGTGGTGTTATCTTAACTATTGCAGGAATTCTTATGTTTTATAACTTTGTTTACTTAGCATGGTTTGCTCCTAAAGGAGAAACAGAGTTCCCATTAACAGCTGAACCAGATGACTATCGTAGCTCTCCAGCTATTTTAGAAAACTGGAAACTGTGGATTGCTATCGCCATTGTGTTAATTATATTTGCTTACACAATTCCGATTTACGACATGATCGTCAATGCACCTCCTGGTTCTCCAACATTCAATAACTTGATCAGGTAATACGCACATAACAGAAGACAAGAACTTAAAAAGCTGTTTCCCCTTTGGGGGAACAGCTTTTTAAAATTATCGTTTAGCCAACACTACAATCTATAATAATTAGCTTCTTCTCTTTTATTTATTACATGTTCTTATAAAAATAGGGTATACCTTTAAGCAGGAGTCCTAATTGTTCGATCATCTATGCACAAGCGTTCGATCAATGATAAAATATGACAAGATAGCATGCAATGAAAGGATGGCCTTTATGGATACAGATAAATTAACAGTCCTTACGATCAAACATTTAAAAGAACAAAAAAAACACCTCCTTCAAGAAATGACGGAAGAACTGCATCCATATGATTTGGCTGAACTTTATCGGGCGTTGCCAGAAAAACATCATTATAAATTTCTCACCTACATAACATCGAAAGATATTGCTGATTTAATGATGGAACTAGAACCAGATATGCAAAAGGAAGTATTAGAAAAACTGGGTATTGAACGTTCCTCTAAAATCATGGATATTATGGACAATGATGACTTAGCTGACTTACTTAGTGAAATATCTGAAGGAAAGTTGGCAGAGTACCTCTCTGCAATGGAAACAGATGAATCGAAAACAGTTCAACAATTAATGAGTTATCCTCCTGAAACAGCCGGCGGGATCATGACAAATGAATTTGTTTGGATTCGCGACTACTATACCGTTCGAGATGCAGTAGAGAAATTCAAAAGTTTTGCGGAATTAACTCGTAATATCTACTACCTGTATGTCATTGATGAGAATAAAAAACTCGTTGGTGTTGTTTCTTATCGTGATTTACTATTAGCTGATATGGATGACAAGATTTTTGACATTATGTTCAATAGAGTTATTTCTGTTCCAACACATATGGACCAAGAAGAAGTAGCACAACTTATCCAACGTTATGATTTTCTTGCTGCCCCTGTCGTTGATGAACAAAATGTGTTGAAAGGAATTGTAACCGTAGATGACGTTATCGATGTCTTTTTAGACGAAGCTCAAGAGGACATCGAAAAACTATCTGCCTCAGGTAAAGACATTGACTTTCAAACAAAAGCAGTCGTTGCTTCTTATCGTCGACTCCCTTGGTTGATTTTGCTTCTATTCATTGGACTGATTTCAGGAACTATTTTAGACAGCTTTGAAGACACTTTGGAACAAGTTGTGGCTCTCATCTTTTTCATGCCAATGATCGCTGGAATGACGGGTAACACTGGTACGCAATCCCTAGCGGTTGTCGTTCGCGGACTAGTTACAAATGAAACAGATCGTGGTACTATTTTAAAATTAGTCTGGCGGGAATTCAAAGTAGGAATTATCATTGGTATTGTTTGTGGCATACTCGTATTCATCATTGCTATGTTTTGGCAATCCGTTATATTCGGAGTTGTTGTTGGGGTCAGTTTACTAGCTACTTTAATTATTGGGACGATGGCAGGAACCGTTATCCCTCTTATATTGTATCGCGTTGGATTGGATCCAGCCGTAGCATCTGGTCCATTAATTACAACATTAAATGATATATTTTCCCTACTTATTTACTTCGGAATTGCAACAAGTTTGATGCATTATTTAATATAGTAAGTTCTTATCTTGTCACATTAAAACCATTCAGGAGTCCTGAATGGTTTTAAATACGTCTACTATTATTATCGTTGTTATACCTTCTCTACAACATATGCTTTTTTCTCATGGAAATACTTTTCTCCGTGATCTGAAGAGTGTTCAAAAAACCCATCAAATTCATGGATAACTTTATATTCTCTGTTAGGGTCAGAGAAAATTTGTGAATCGTTGGAAGATAGTAAGACCACATCTGTTGATGATACAAAACTATCTAGATCCTTAGCAAGATAATGCTGACCTTGCTTCAAGTTGTTTAGTCCTGGTTTTGACATGTTATCATCCTCCTCAGAGCTCGTATTTCCCGATTAGAAGAATCATAAACTTATACTAAGAACGATTTATAATGAATAATGACATTTCAGCCCAACTAATTCAACAGGTTCGATGAGATGGACTCCACCCTCTTCTTGCTTCTCAAACTCTCTAATCTGCTAGTTTTCCGCATAACTTCTGCGCAATTAAAATAAACCATTCAAGGAAAATACTTGAATGGCTTATTTCTCGCTATTAAGCTATGCGTTTATTATTTCAGCAAGAATCGATCTAAAATTTATAGTAGTTTTTCTCCAAACAACGATCCCACTAACCCTACAGCTGCTTCTGCTGTTTTGTTTTTTGTATCTAAGATAGGGTTTACTTCTACAAATTCTGCAGAGGTAATGATACCTTTTTCAGCTAACATTTCCATTGCTAAATGCGTTTCTCGATAGCTCGGTCCACCGATAACCGGTGTTCCTACCCCTGGTGCATCGATTGGGTCTAAAGCATCCAAATCTAAGCTTAAATGAACGCCATCTGTGTTTTTCGAGACATATTCAATCGCCTCTTCCATCACTTTACTCATACCCATTCGATCTATTTCATGCATCGTATAGACTTTGATACCTTTTTCTTTAATAAGTTTACGCTCGCCTTCATCCAATGAGCGAGCACCGATGATAACAATATTTTCTGGCTTAATTTTCGGGGCGTACCCTCCGATTTCCGTTAAACTTGGATGTCCTATTCCAAGACTAACCGAAAGGGGCATCCCGTGAATGTTTCCTGATGGTGAAGTGTCACCTGTATTTAAATCCCCGTGGGCATCGTACCAAATCACACCAAGGTTATCATTCTTGTCCGCAACCCCTGCTAAGGTTCCGATTGCAATACTGTGATCTCCACCTAAAACTAACGGGAAGCTACCTTCGCTTAACACATCTGTTATAGCGCTTGCTAAAATTTGATTTCCTTCAACAACAACTTCTAAATCTTTTAAATTATCTTCATTTTTTACATCGAGCTCTGACGGTCGTCCGATTTTGATATCTCCACGATCTTCTACATCAAAACCGATATTTTTTAGACGCTCGACTATTCCGGCATAGCGAATCACACTTGGGCCCATATCAACACCTCGTCTTGTTTGACCAAGGTCCATTGGCACCCCTATTATAGAAATTTTATTATTCAATTATTCCACCCCTACTTTTTTCAATCACTAGTACTATCATTCTATCTATCTCGAATAAACGACGAGCTCATACAATTGTACACTACATTTTTATACTAGAACGGGTTTATAAGGTTTTTAATCCAAAAGCTGCTATCAATAATTAATTAGATTGTAATCCCCTTAAGGCAAATGCAATATTTTGGGGACGTTCAGCAAGGCGTCTCATATAGAAACCAAACCAGTCATTTCCAAATGGAATATACACTCTCATTTTATATCCTTCTTTTGCAATTTCTGCTTGGAGTTCATTTCTGAAACCGTATAGCATTTGAAATTCAAACTGAGTTTTTGGGATATGATGTTCTTTTGCAAACGCCTTCACTTCATCAATGATCTGATGGTCATGAGTTGCAACTGCTGCGTAACTACCATTTAACATGTGTGTTTTTATAATATTCAAATAATTACGATCGACTTCTTCTTTCTTTTGATAAGCAACGTCAGGAGATTCCTTGTAAGCACCTTTAATTAATCTTAGATTGACTCCCTTTAGTTGCCGGGTGTCTTTCTCCGCACGATATAAGTACCCTTGAATTGCCGTACCTACGTTGTCAAAGCGCTGCCTTAACTCATGTAAAAGTTCCAACGTTGCATCTAGATGAGAGTAGTCTTCCATATCAATTCTCACAAAATTGTTATGTTTTTCTGCCGTTTCTAAAATCCTCATCATATTATCACGACAAAGGTTTCGATCTACATCTAATCCAAGCTGAGTTAGTTTAAGAGATAAATTACAGTCCACTTCAGCTTCAGCGATGGCTTCCAAGGTTCTAATACAATAATCAGCAGATTCAATAGCTTCTTCACGACTATAAACAAACTCTCCTAAATGATCTACCGTTCCACTAAGTCCCTGCTCATTTAACCTTCGAACGGTTTCCATTGCCTCATCAATTGTTTCTCCTGCAATCATTGATTTAACACCTAGTTTAGGTCCCCATTTACTTGCTTTAGATTTTACAAATTTATTTTGGGATAAAAACAGGAAGAAATTTCTTGTAATCATCTCCACTCAACCCCTTTCTTTTTCATGAAGCAGCTTTCGGACCTGATACGTCCCCCAACGTAGCAACTCGACACCTGTTCATACGAGAAGCGAAATGCACGCTTATTTTGAAATCAATTTAAAAGATAGATAGAAAAGGTAAAAAAGAGGGAGCCTCTTCGTTAGAAACGAGGCCTCCTCCGACACCTAAAATTTTTACTCAATATCGCAATCCACTAAATTTCAGTACTAAAGTGTACGGTCTTTAAGATAAAACACTTTTAATTTGTTCGATTGCCCAATCTAAATCTTCTTGAGAAATGACAAGTGGAGGAGCAAAGCGAATCACATTTTGATGAGTCTCCTTGCATAATAAACCTCGCTCCTTTAATCTTTCACAATAAGGTCTAGCTGCTTCTGTTAGTTCTAGTCCAATGAACAATCCTCTTCCTCTAACTTCTTTGATCTTCGGATTATTAATTGTTTTTAATTCATTTGATAAGTGTTGACCCATTTTCAACGAACGTTCGACGAGGTTCTCTTCTTCAATGACATTTAATGCTGCAATGGAGACTGCGCAAGCCAAAGGATTTCCGCCAAATGTAGACCCGTGAGATCCTGGTTCGAACACACCTAAAATATCTTCGTTTGCACAAACAACAGAGATTGGCATCACACCACCACCTAGTGCTTTCCCGAGGATATACATATCAGGTTCAACATTTTCCCAATCACAAGCAAACATTCTTCCTGAACGTGCAAGACCACATTGGATTTCATCAGCCACATAGAGGACGTTGTTTTCTTTACAAACATCATATGCTCCTTTTAAGAAACCTTCAGGTGGCAAGTTAATCCCTGCTTCACCTTGAATAGGTTCAAATAAAAATGCCGCAGTATTAGGCGTGATTGCTTCCTTTAACGCTTCAATATCTCCATAAGGAATGACTTTAATTCCTGGTAACATTGGTCCAAAATCCTTTTTATATGCTTCGTTAGAAGATAAAGAGACGGCTGTCATTGTTCTGCCATGAAAGTTTTCTTCACAAACAATGATCTCCGCTTTATTTTCTTCGACTCCCTTTACACGATACGCCCAGCGACGGACAGCTTTTACAGCTGTCTCCACCGCTTCGGCACCCGTATTCATTGGAAGAACCATGTCTTTATTAGTCAACTTTGAAACCTTTTCATAAAATGGACCTAGTTGGTCATTATGAAAAGCGCGCGACGTTAATGTAATTCTGTCCGCTTGATTTTTCAAAGCTTCAATTATTTTAGGATGACGATGTCCTTGATTCACTGCTGAATAAGCACTTAGCATATCAATGTACTTATTTCCTTCAGGATCTTCCACCCATGCTCCATCAGCCTTTGCAATGACAATTGGTAATGGATGATAGTTTCTTGCACCATATTTTTCTGTTACATCAATTATTTCTGCTGTTTTAGTCATGCAAACTCTCCCTTCAAATAAAACGAATTAATACATATCTGACGTTGTTTTTGCTTGGAGGAAATTAAGCAAATAGTCTGGTCCACCAGCTTTAGAATCCGTCCCTGACATGTTGAATCCTCCGAAAGGATGATAACCAACAATTGCTGCTGTACAACCTCGGTTAAAGTAAAGATTACCCACGTGGAAATCTTGACGAGCTTGTTCGATGTGTTCACGATTGTTAGAAATTACCGCCCCTGTTAAACCGTACTCCGTATTGTTTGCAATATCGATCAGTTCATCGAAGTCTTTTGCTTTCGCAAATGCAACAACAGGTCCGAAGATTTCCTCTTGCATGATGCGAGCTTTTGGATCGACGTCAGCAATAACAGTTGGATGAATAAAGTATCCTTCTGAATCGTCTCCTGTTCCACCAGCCATTAATTTCCCTTCTTTTTTACCAATCTCAATATAATCTAGTACTTTATCAAAGGCTTCTTGGTCATTTACAGGACCCATGAATTTAGAGTTGTCTTTGTACGTTGGACCAACGGTTAATTCTTTTGTTTTGGCCACGACATTGGCAAGAACTTCATCGTATACATCTTCATGAATCACCGCACGAGAACATGCAGAACACTTTTGTCCTGAAAAACCGAAAGCGGAATAAACGATCGTTTCCGCAGCTAATTCAAGATCCGCATCATTGTCGACGATCATCGTGTCTTTACCACCCATTTCAGCAATCATTCGCTTCATCCAAATCTGTCCTTCTTGGACTTTGGCTGCTCTCTCTGCGATATGAAGGCCAACTTTCTTTGAACCAGTGAAATTGATAAAACGAGTTCTTGGGTGATCTACTAAATAGTCTCCCATATCTGCACTACTTCCAGGAATGTAGTTTACTACCCCTTTTGGTAGACCCGCTTCTAGTAATACTTCCATAAACTTATATGCGACAACCGGTGTTGTCTTCGCTGGCTTTAAAAGAATTGTATTTCCTGCAACCATCGGTCCAACTGTTGTACCGGCCATGATTGCAAAAGCAAAGTTCCATGGGGAGATTGTTACACCCACGCCTAAAGGAATATAGTCAAAACGATTATGCTCACCGTCTCTTGAATTAATTTCAACACCATTTTTTAAACGAAGGATTTGTCTTGCATAATACTCCAAGAAATCAATCGCTTCTGCTGTATCTGCATCCGCCTCTTTCCAAGGCTTTCCTGCTTCATATGTGAGCCAAGCAGAAAATTCATGTTTTCTTCGACGAATCATCGCAGATGCACGGAATAAAATATTCGCACGTGCAGCAGGGTCCCACTTTCTCCATGTTTTAAAGGCTTCATCAGCAGCTTGCATTGCTTGTTCAGCTAACTCCTGACTACACTTGGATACGTACCCGACAATTTCACTTCTGTTACCTGGATTTTCGGATACTGTTTTATCTTCTGTGAAAACTTTTTCACCATTAATAATGAGAGGGTACTCTTGTCCTAATTGCCCCTTCACATAATCCAATGCATCTTGATACTCTTTACGGTTCTCTTCCACCGTAAAATCAGTAAACGGTTCATGTCTGTAAGGTACTACCATGGATTGATCCACTCCTTTAAAATCTTTTGTATTTTTTAAATTTTTCTACATTTAAGTATAGTTGCAATTTTCATGCCAAAACAAAACCTCTGCAATGTAAGCCTTTTCACTGATGTAAATAGCAAAATAATTTTGCACAGAAAAATATTTTTGCGCTATTATGCAAAAATTATTTGCAGTGAGATGTTTTTTATTAGTAAACTGTAAGGAGTTAGAGAGGAGTGAAAGAGTTTTGACAAATACAGCAAGCATCCCTCATTTACCAATTGTGTATCGTCAACTTCTTGACGCCATTGATGTTGGTATTCACGTTATCAATGATGAAGGGGAGTCTATTATATATAACCGAAAGATGTCCGAAATTGAAGACATGGATCGAAAAGACGTCCTACATAAAAATATCATGGATATCTTTCTTTTTAACTCAGAAGACGAAAGCCGTCTCCTTCAAGCACTTAGCAAAGGTTACGCACACCGGCATGCGAAACAAACGTACTTCAATTACAAAGGGCAAGAAATTACAACTGTTAATGATACATTCCCTCTTTCCCATGATGGCAAACGAATCGGAGCTGTAGAGATTGCAAAAGATATTACAAAACTTGAACGTTTGACGAGAGAAAATGCTTGGGATAAAAAAGATGCCAGGTTCACGTTTGATCAAATTATTGGTGATACCTTTGCCATTCAAGAGGTCATTGAGAACGCGAAAAGAGCAACTAGAACCTCTTCTTCCGTGCTTATTTATGGTGAAACAGGTACAGGAAAAGAGCTATTCGCCCAAAGCATTCATAATGGAAGTGAACGAGCATCCAAACCATTTATTAGTCAGAACTGTGCGGCTCTTCCCGATTCTCTTATTGAAGGAATCTTATTTGGTTCTGTTAAAGGCGCATTCACTGGAGCAACCGATCATCCCGGTTTATTTGAACAAGCTGATGGTGGAACACTCATGCTAGACGAAATAAATTCACTCAGTACATCCCTTCAAGCAAAGTTATTGAGAGCACTTCAAGAGAAGTCGATTCGACGAATAGGAGATATTAAAAATCGGTCTGTCGATGTTCGCATTATTGCAACAGTTAATGAAGACCCTATTGTGTCATTACAAAAAAATCATCTAAGAGAAGACTTATACTATAGATTAAGTGTAGTGTCTGTTCTTGTTCCGCCTCTTCGACAACGAAAAGAAGACATTCCTATTTTAGTTGATCATTTTATCGATAAATACAACCATCGTTTCCAACTAAATGTTCCAGGAATAACTGCAGAGGTAGAAAAACTTTTTCAGAAATATGAATGGCCAGGAAATGTTCGCGAACTAGAACATATGGTTGAAGGTGCGATGAATTTAATTTATGATGATGAAAAAATTGATTATAGTCATTTACCTGTCCATGTAAGAACCAAGTTCCACCCTTATGCAGGGCAGACTCATAGCCAAGACGCTACCCCCGACTTAAACCTAACGCCAACGAAAGCTCTTCAAGCGCATTTAGACGAAACAGAAAAGCGGTATATTGAACAAATGCTTCAACATGAAAGAGGCAACGTAACGAAAGCAGCCACAAAACTCGGTCTAAGTAGACAAAGTTTACAATATCGAATGAAAAAACTGAATATCGACAATCGGAAATAGTTTGATACTTGAGTTTTTATCGCTTTTTTCTACAATTTTATTTCCAAGGAAATGACACGATTTTTTAGGTAGACCTTCTTGCGAGTATTTTCAGGATAAAACGATGAAAAAGGCTGCCCATTCATTTTGACGATGAGGAGCAGCCTTTTGATTTGATGACTATGGTGTTTCAAAAAAGATTTTCACGTCACTCCGCTAAATCCACTTCGACCACTTCACCAGTTTCTTCATTAATTATTTGCAAATTATCTAAAGTAAACGGGCTAGCCGTTAACTTCAATGCATGAAAAAATGTTTCCAATTGTTCTTCTTCGTTTTGAATTTCTTCATTTTCTGATACTGTGTAATAAACCTCAGCAGTTGTCCCAGGTAACCTCACCTCAGAAACATCAACAAAAGATGGGATGGCTGATTCATACCAATCACTTGATACTTCTGTTTCCGCCATTTTTGCTACTGTCTCTGCATAATTAAGCGGATCGCCAGACTCACTAGCCATTTCTTCTTCGGCCATCCGAGCACTAATAAGGTAAGAGTCTTGTTCGTCAGAAATCACATAATATCCTCTGTTATTCGTGGCAAGAGGAAGAGATGTCACTTCACCTTGTTGACCAAATATAATTCCAGTTTCTCCACCAGACTCAAATGCTACCTCAGCAAAACCGTATAACGTGAGCACTTCTTGAAAAACTTGGTTCAATTGCTCGTGTTCAGAACTCGTTAAGGACTCCAAACTACTTGCACTTGAAAAATGAAGTTCAACAAGACTTTCTGCTGTTTTCACACTGTCTAAATCACTCAGGTATTGTCCTGAAGTCGGATCACTTTGTTGAAGGGATGTCATAAGAATCTCTTCAAGAGACTGTTCATCTTCACTGCTTTGTTTTTCAATGACAATAAAGTTATCACCTGTATTATTACTATCCAATACGTAGGAATTTGCTATATAAATGACTTGATTTAACTGACTAGGTTCCGGACTAACTTGTTCCTCGTCGTTTTCATCATTGGCTATTTCCGTGTTTTCATCATCTTCACTTCCACCATCATTCATGTCATTATCGCTTCCATCTAGCGATGACTCGGACTCAGGTTCAGCAGATTCATCTGCGGCATTTTCTTCAACATCGGCAGTATTCATTACACTATTTTGATCTGCATCATTAGTAGAAAACTGTTGGTCTCCATTAAAAAATGGAGGAATGATAAGCACCATCAAAAAGATAGCGGCTGCCGCAGCCATAGCAGGTAAAATCCACGGACGCTTGGCTTTTGGTGAAAACCTCGATGGAATCTCTTTTTTCGACCTCGACTCAATAGCTTGGAAAAGGTCATCTTTTGATTGCTTATCTTTCATAGGAGGAAGCTTTGTTAACGTTTCTTCAATCTTAGAATCATTCCATTTTTCATTACTCATTTGCTTACCTCCTCTTGCATAAAGCCTGTTGTTCCTTCTTCTAAATGTTTCTTCAGTGACTTAATTGCTCGATGTTGTGTCGTTTTAACTTTACTTTCTGTCCACCCTAAAACATCCGCTGTCTCAGAAATAGAGAGTGACTGTACATACCGAAGAAGAACAACTTGTTGCTGATCTTCACTACATTTTTCGAGCATTTTATACACTTGCTGAACTTCTTCCTTTTGAATGACAATTTCCTCCGGTAGAGGATTTTTGTCTTCAACTTGGAATTCTTTTTCGCTCCATTCATACTCTTTTCCTTCTGCTTTTCTTTTTTTTCGCGTTTGTTTGCGAATCCAATCGATAGCTACATGTTTAGCGACGGAATATAACCACGTTTTTTCACTACTTCTTCCTTCAAACGTATTAAATGAATCGAGAACTTTTATATATACTTCCTGAACTAGTTCTTCCGCGACTTCACGGCTTCGAACTAAGTAAAACAAATACTGAAATAATTGATGGTGGTAAGTGTTATATAATCGTTCAAACTCCTCCCTCACATTAGTCCCTCCCTAGCTAACTTATTTGACGTCGTTTTAGTGAACACGTTACAGAAAAAACAATATTTTCTCGAAAGGCTCCATCTATTGCAGAAACACCCATACCCAATATCCTCCTGCTCCGATAAACCCAATTACAAGTAAAAGTATAGCTAACTGCCAATTTTTTAATTTCATGTTAAAACACCTTTCTCGAAACGTTAGTTATCATCTATCGTTTTCTACTTATTTCTATATAAATGGCGTAATCTTTTTTAAGTATACCAAAAAAGCCATCCATCTGATTATGATGGATGGAAGAATATTATATCTAATTGCTAGTATTTGCTTTGTCGTTTTATTTAATGTTTTTTAGGTACAATATCAAAAATTTCGCCCGTATCAAAAAGTGCAACAACTTCATTCAACCATTCGTAATATGCCTCTGCTTTTGTTAATTTTTCCATATCGCGATCAACTTTCTCTTTAATGCTCTCATCATTAGACTCATTGTACAACTCTTTCATCATTTTTTTTGAGTCTTTAATGGCGCTCATATTTAGTTCCGTAGCGTTTCGCCATCTTGTAATAAATACATTTGAAAATGATTTGTACCAATCATCCTCCGTTTTATATAAGTCTTTTCGAATCCCTTTTTCCCAAACTCGCTCCACCATATTTGCTTCTGATAGAGCTCTGATTCCAGTACTCATACTTGTTTTACTCATCCCAAGAGATTGACTCATCTCATCTAATGTCATTGGAGTTTCCGCGAAAAAAACCGTGCCATACAAACGGCCAACAGATGAGGAAATATTATATAAATGAATATTCTTTGCTATTTCACTAATAAATTTATTACGAGCTTCTTCTAACCTCAACAAATCTTCTTCACTCTCTCTTTGGCTACTCATAGGTCGCCTCCTTCACTTAAAGAAGTACTTAGTAAAATATTAACAGAAGACTATAAATAAAAGAAAGGTACGTGTTCGATACTATTTAAGAGGAATATGGATTAAATAAACGTTATGCCAATGTAATCTTTGTACAGTTTTTCCTGTACAAACTTTTCGTACAAAACGATAATATTATCCTGTTTGAAAATTAATAGTTAAAGAGTTATAGTTGATAAGGTCGAATAAATGACAAAAAAGTCGCAGACAATAAAAATGTTGTCATACGAATTGTTTATTTTTGTTGAAAAAAGGGTATGTAATATACCTACTTAAAAAAAGATCGAGGTGGCTAGAAGTGGCTAAAATTAAAGTTGAGGGCCTTACAAAGATTTTCGGTAAAAAGCCGAGTCAAGGCATGAAGCTCTTGAAGGAAGGTAAGTCGAAAGACGAGATTTTAGCAGAAACTGGTTTGACTGTTGGAGTCAATCAAGCATCTTTTGAAGTTGATGATGCTGAAGTTTTTGTTATCATGGGTCTTTCAGGCAGTGGTAAATCGACGCTCGTCCGTTTATTAAATCGGTTGATTGAACCAACTGACGGAAAAGTATGGATTGACAACGAAGACCTAGCTCAAATGGACGAAAAACAATTACGGAAAGTTAGAAGAGAAAAAATGAGTATGGTCTTTCAAAAATTTGGACTATTCCCGTTTCGAACAATCCTATCTAATGTGGAGTACGGCTTAGAAGTCCAAGGGATCGACGAAAAAAAACGGCACGAAAAGGCTATGGAATCACTAGAGCTTGTCGGATTAAAGGGATACGAACACCAATACCCTGATCAACTTTCAGGTGGGATGCAACAACGTGTCGGGTTGGCTCGAGCATTAGCAAACGATCCAAGTGTTCTATTAATGGATGAAGCATTCTCCGCACTTGATCCACTAATTAGAAAAGACATGCAAGATGAACTACTTGATCTACAAGAAAAAATGCAAAAAACGATTATTTTTATTACACATGATTTAGATGAAGCCCTCCGAATTGGAGACCGAATCACGATCATGAAAGACGGAGCTATCGTACAGATTGGAACACCAGAAGAAATACTTACAAACCCAGCAGATGATTATGTGGAAAGATTCGTGGAAGACGTAGATCGTTCCAAAGTATTCACTGCTGAAAATATTATGGTAAGGCCGGCAACTGTAACCTTAGAAAAGGATGGTCCACGTGTGGCTCTCCAACGAATGAAGGACGAAAAAATTTCAAGTGTATTCGTTGTTAAACGAAATAAAGAATTAGTTGGAATCGTTCATGCCGATGAGGTTTCTAAAGCGGTAAAAGAAAATGCTAAAGACTTAGGACCACTCGTGCATGCTGATGTACCAACAGTTGAATTGGAAACTCCAATGCATGATTTATTTCACGCTATTTCAACATCGCCTGTGCCGCTTGCGGTCATTGATAAAGATCGTCGTTTAAAAGGAATTATTATTCGTAGTACAGTTCTGTCTGCTTTATCTGGAAACGAGGTGACTGATAATGGCTGAATGGTGGGAATCGATTTATAACTGGTTTGATGGATTATTAAATTTTATGCCAAGAATTCCTTTAGGTTCATGGGTTGAAAGTTTTGTTGAATGGCTCAAAAATGCACAATTTGTTTTTGATGGTATTAGATCCGTCATTGCCTTTATCACAACAGATGTCTTTTTAAGTTTTTTCCAACTTATACCACCCATTATATTTATATTAGCTTTAACAGGAATTGCTTATGCTATTGTTAAAAAACAAGGTTCATACGGTTTACCTATTTTGGTATTTTTCGGTTTATTATTAATTGAAAGTGTCGACTATTGGGATGACCTGTTGTTAACCTTGTCACTTGTTCTTACAGCAACATTAATTTCGATCATTATTGGTGTTCCATTAGGAATATGGATGGCTAGAAACAACACCGTTCAAAGAATTGTTACACCAATTCTCGATTTCATGCAGACAATGCCTGCATTCGTATATTTAATACCTGCAGTTGCATTTTTCAGTATCGGTATTGTACCTGGTGTTGTAGCATCCGTTATCTTTGCGATGCCTCCTACGGTTCGTTTAACAAATCTTGGTATTCGACAAGTACCAACTGAACTCATTGAAGCATCAGAGGCGTTTGGTTCTACAGCAAAACAGAAACTTTATAAAGTCCAACTCCCAATGGCTAAAGTAACAATTATGGCGGGGATAAACCAAACGATTATGCTTGCACTATCCATGGTTGTTATTGCTGCAATGATCGGTACGGACGGTATTGGTCGCCAAGTTTATTATGCCGTTGGTCGTAATGATATTGCGATGGGATTTGAAGCAGGTATTTGTCTTGTTATATTAGCGATAATTTTAGATCGACTAACTCAAGCTTTAAACCCTGCAAGTAAACATTAATAACATTCGGTTTTCTCCCTTTTTTCAAAAGGGTAACTATAAAAAAGAAACAAGGAGAGGGTCAGATTGAAACTTAATAAAGTAGGAATGATCGCCGGTTTATCACTTGGTCTTATTGCTGCTGGTTGTGGTGGAGAAGATAACAATAATGAAGATAATACCGCAAACACAGGTAATAACAACAATGGTAATGTAGAGAACAACGAAGGCAATAATGACGCTGCTGGCGCTGATGTTGGCGAAGAACTTGACTATACTATCACAGGTATTGATGCAGGTGCTGGAATTATGTCAGCTGCCGAAGAAGCTCTCGAAGTATACGGGCTAGAAGATTGGACTGTTCAAGCAAGTTCTGATGCTGCTATGACACAAGCTCTTGGCGACGCATATGGAAATGAAGAGCCAATCATTGTTACAGGTTGGACTCCTCACTGGAAGTTTGCTGCGTATGACCTTAAATACCTAGAAGATCCAGAAGGTGTTTTTGGTGAATCAGAAGACATTAAAACATTCGCTCGCGAAGGGTTAGAAGAAGATCACCCAGAAGCATACGCTGTCCTTGAAAACTTCTACTGGGGAGAAGAGGATATGGGTACAATCATGATGGAAGTAAATGAAGGTGCTGACGAAAGAGAAGCAGCACGTGATTGGATCGACAACAATGAAGATGTTGTGAGCGAGTGGACAGAAGGCCTTGACGCTGTTGATGGCGAAGAAATTGAATTGGTTTTTGTTGCATGGGATTCTGAAATTGCATCAACCAATATGATCGGTCTTGTTCTTGAAGACTTAGGTTATGACGTTACATTAACACCACTTGAAGCAACCTACATGTTCCAAGCTGTTGCTGATGGCGAAGCTGATGGAATGGTTGCTGCTTGGTTACCATTAACTCATGATCACTTGCTTGAAGACTTTGGTGATTCAATGGTTGACCTTGGTGTAAACCTTGAAGGCGCTCGTACTGGACTTGTTGTTCCTGAATACATGGACATCGATTCTATCGAAGATCTACAATAGTATTAAAATTGTTAACTTAAGCTGTCCAGAAGGTTTCCGCCTTCTGGACAGCTTTTTTCGTTAGCAAATCCAGATTCTCAATAATGAGGTTCCATTACTAAACGATAAATATTTCTAACATGTCCTCCCCCTTTCTATTTTCTTTTATATCATTTACAATGTGTTTATGATCATAACTTAATAAGATTCAAGACTAGGGGTGTTTATGAAGATAAACTGAGAAAAAGGACTTATCCTTTTACCCTCGAACCTGATCTGGTTTATACCAGCGTAGGGAAGTCGACGCAATAAATAAATTATTGTAGCCGTATTCCATTTACTCTGGATACGGCTTTTGTTGTTGAATAGAAGTCTTTATCAGAAAGGCTTCAATTTGCACCATTAGCAGAGGAGGAATTTAGAAATGAAAGCCTTTTATTTATACGCCATTACAGGAGAAGAATTTCATCCAGGAAAAGACGTCGTCGAAGTTATGAAACAAGCGATTCTCGGAGGAGCGGACATCATTCAACTCCGAGATAAAACAAGCTCCAAGCAAGAAGTTTTAAGAAAGGCAATAGCTCTTAGAGAACTTACTCGCAAATATGATGTGCCTTTTATTGTTAATGATCATATCGATATCGCTATGGAAGTAGACGCCGATGGAATCCATCTGGGGCAAGATGATCTTTCCTTAGAAGAGGCACGAAAACTAATCGGTCCTAATAAAGTCATTGGGATTTCCACCCATCATATTTCAGAAGCTCGTGCCGCTGAAAAAGGAGGAGCAGATTATATTGGCATTGGACCAATTTTTCCAACGAAAAGTAAAAAGGATGTCGTCGCGCCAGTCACAACCGACTATATCAAACAAGTCGCTGCTGAAATATCGATTCCTTTTGTCGCCATCGGCGGTATCAAAATGCATAATGTTGATGACGTGCTCGACGCTGGTGCTACAAGTGTTTGTATGATAAGTGAAATTGTCGGTGCAGAAGACATTCAAGACGTTTGTTCTCGTTTTCGTGAAAAGCTTACAACCAAAACCAAAAACACTATTGGCTTAATTATTAATGGTCAACAGCATGATATTGATGTACAAAATGTTAATGAAGTAGTATCGCACTTTGGGTTAAAACCAAATTTAATTATTGCTGAAGTAGACGGTAACATTGTCGATCGCGATAAATGGTCAGAGACCGATTTACAAAATGGATCGAAAATAGAACTTGTTGAATTTATCGCAGGAGGGTGATTGTATGAACAGAAAGAAATTAGTGATTGGTGGAAAAGAATTATCATCTCGTTTTTTCCTAGGGACGGGACGTTATCCAAATCCATACGTTCAAAACGAAGCGATACGTGTTTCCGAAACAGACGTATTAACGTTTGCCATAAGGAGAGCAAACCTTGAATCTCCTGGTGAAGACGCTATACTTCAACACTTAGATCCTCATTCTTCCTATACGTATTTGCCGAACACATCTGGCGCCAAAACAGCAGAGGAAGCTGTGAGAATTGCAAGGTTAGCACGAGCATCTGGACTGAGTGATTGGGTTAAAGTAGAGATAAGCGCTAATGAAAAAACTCTTCTTCCCGATCCGATTGAAACACTAAAAGCTACGGAAATTCTTGCGGCAGAAGGTTTTACTGTGCTCCCTTATACGTCCGATGACCCTATTTTGTGTAAACGACTGGAGCAAGCTGGTGCTGCAGCCGTTATGCCTGGTGGATCTCCAATTGGAACTGGTCTAGGAATCTTAAATCCTTACAATTTATCATTGATTATTGAGGAGGCAGAAGTTCCAATAATCGTCGATGCTGGATTAGGTTCAACGATGGATGTCACACAAGCGATGGAGCTAGGGGCAGATGGTGTTCTGATGAACACACCTGTAGCAAAAGCAAAAGACCCTGTTAAAATGGCACTTGCCATGAAACTTGCAATTGAAGCGGGACGTTTGTCTTATGAAGCAGGAAGAATTCCTAAAAAAAGATATGCGACAGCGTCTAGTGGATTGCCCTCGTCTCTATCTTACTGAGACATTTGATCTCCTTCTCCCACTAGGGGCATTAGTTAGTTGGTGAGTGTCCAGTTGCACGGATATTCGGGACACTCCAACTGGCGATATTCTTACAGTATCTCGAATCTCCAAGTTACATAAATCACACGCAAATTTATTCTCGCAGTTTACCAAAAAAGACTATTTGTCGGTTTTAATATGAGGGGGCATATCAAATGAAGGAACATATATTGATTCTTGGTGGAGGTGTGATCGGCCTATCTACCGCTTTTTCGTTAAGTCGTCGCGGATATAACGTGACGATTCTCGAAAAAAATTCTTGCGGTGGGCAAGCATCTGGTGCTGCCGCTGGAATGCTTGCACCATTTTCTGAGATTAGTGAAGATCCTGATCCTTTTTTTAAGTTTTGCTTAGATAGTTTGCGTATGTTTAGAGAATGGCAAGATGAAATTAAAAAAATATCAAAATCTGACTTTGAATACACGGAAAGTGGAAGTATTCATGCCGTTTATCATGAATCAGACATCCTTTCTCTTGAATCAAGGATTGCATGGCAAAAAAATTTTGGCTCAGAAGCTGAAATTATCGATGGAGACCGATTAAAAAGTCTTGAACCTAATATATCTGATGAGGTAGTTGCCGCCATTTATTCAAAAGAAGAAAGCCACGTTTTTGCTCCTGATTATGTCAAAGCATTGAAGGTCGCTTGCGAAAAAAATGGGGTGACTATTTATGAGAATTTAGAAGATGTTCATATAAAAAGTTGGCAACAGGAACTTGTTGTTCAAACAACTCATGGCCAATCGTTCACAGCAGATCGACTTGTTATCTGTTCAGGAGCTTGGACTCAACAATTGGAATCTATTTTTAATATAAAAATTCCCGTTTTTCCGATACGAGGACAGATTTGTGCCTATGAATTAGACAATGAAAAAGTCAATCATATTGTGACTACTAGCCAGGGATACCTCGTTCCAAAATCAAATGGGACTTTAGTTAACGGAGCATCAGAAGACATTGCTGGTTTTTCTACAAATGTTACGGAAAAAGGAATTTCTCGACTCATTCATTGGAATAAACACATCCTTCCTTTTTTGAAAACAAAGCAACCATATCATACATGGGCAGGACTCCGTCCGGCTACGCAAGATGGTTTTCCCTTACTGGGTTCTCTGGAAGAGTCACCTCACATTATTTTTGCAACAGGACATTACCGAAATGGAATACTACTTAGTCCTCGAACAGGCGAAGCCGTTGCAGATTTAATCTCTGGAACACCATTAGATCTTTATACAAAAGGTGCCTTTCACCCTGAAAGATTTTCATAACAAACACTTGTACTATATAAACTTGCGCGAAAGGTTAATAATAAGAGAATGGAGAGTATTCTCCATCCTCTTCCTGTCTTCGTTATTGTATAAACGAGACTCGAATAGAACCATTGGTTCCTTTTGCTTCCATTTTATATGTTCCTGCATTATGCGTAGCAGAACCTTCGTTGTTCATTTTCAAGAAATTATCCTCATCTTCTCGGACCCAATCCAAGTCTCCATCTACGCTTCCGTTCGTCGTTTTCCCTTGAAAAAACACGTCACTATCTTGTGGGATTCTAAGTGTTACATTTCCGTTTGTTGTTTCTAGATCCCAATCACCATTGACTTGGTTACTTTCCACTTCCACTGCTCCATTCGTCGTTTTTAAAGAAACATCACTCGCCAAGTTCGTCGCTGATACCCGACCATTTGTTGTTATAGCCTCCACCTCACCAGCGATATCACGAAGAGAAACAATTCCATTCGTATTGCGCACATCCACATTACCTTCAACACTTTCGATCGTCACTCGACCATTTGTCGTTTTCACATCAACATCTTCATCCACATTTAATACGTCAACAGAGCCATTTGTAATTTTCACGTCTACTAAACGATCCCTTGGAATCGAAATAACAAACTCAACATTGACATTATTACTCCAAAAAAACCATGACGAGTCCGTTCGTTCCACTATATATTGAAACTCATTTCCTTTCGTTTCGACTTTTCGAGATTTATTAAACAGTTTTTCTACTTCTGATTCACTGTTTTTATTTGCTTTAACCGTTCCGGATAATGATACTTGTTCTTCATCCGTTCCTTCAATTCTTAAACGAGCGTTTGGCATATCAAAGTGAATTTCGTCCACTTCATTACTGAGATCATAACTTTCCTCTATTGGAACACTAACTCCGCTATCCTCCCAATCCATAAAGGAGAATCCATAAATAATATTCGTTCCACTTTGCTGTAAGTTTTGCATGCTAGCGCTAACAACGATCGTCATAATTAAAATGACCATCGCTCCTTTATCAAACTGAAAGGATTCTCCCGGCTCTTTCGAACGATAATAAAAGATCATTTCTATAACAATACCAACAAAGATGATTGGCCATATAAATCCAAATATACCTGTAAAACTAAAACTACTCCATTGTTGCACTAAAAAAATGCCTCCGACCAACAGCAGCAATAACCCTAACGTTTTTCGCCCAATCTTGCTCATCATCTTCTCCTCCTCTTTCTCTTCTCTTTCATTTTAAACTGGACGTGATAAGAATAGAACGACCTACAGTTATATCTTCTGTAAGACTTGAGGCTTAGGTTGTCTATGTTAGTGATGAAAGAAAGTATCTTTCTTCTGCTTAATCTTCTCACTCCAATTTTCAACAAACTTTAACGATCCGATCAGACTAAATAAATAACTAAGAACAACCCCATGCATAATAACACCGAAAATGGTTAACAAAGTGATAATAACGGTTCCAGTTGTCGTTTGCGGATCAATCGTTGAATATCCAAAAAAGACAAGAGAGGCAAGGCCACCGATAAACGCATCAAAATAACTTTCTAGTCGAGGTTCGAGCACATATAAAGGAATAATACTTATAAACAATACGAGAAAAACCCCTGGAATAATATAAGAAAATCTTTGTTGTTGAATTTTTTTTATGACAGGTTTTGTATAGTATTTCGTAATCACTTTTAACCTCATAAAATGAAGAATCCTAGCTATTCTAGCCATTTGAAAAATAGCATCTAATGGAATCACTGCAATTACAATAAAAGGATTACTTTTTATAAACTGCCACTTATTATTTGCATGATAAATTCTAATGATAAAATCAACAAAAAATATCGACCATGTACCCCAAATAATCACGGAATCATATTGCGTTTGGTACCAAATCGTTGCTACAGCAACAAAAGCTAATATGACCATGGCTCCCTCATATATTAGTTCGGCCAAATTTTTGTTCTCCATTTCTTTAGCCATCTTCATCCTCCAACATCGTATCTAACGTAACTTACCTTTATTATACTATGATTCTCACATGTAAATTAAAATTTCGACTAGACTTTTGTCAAATTAATTGGTCCTTTCATACATTTTTTACTTCATTGGCTCTAGACAGGTTGTTTTCTCTTCTAAAATAGGTTTATAGTTAAAAAGCACCCGATTTTCAGTAGATGCAAGACATACTTCCATCTACATACGAGACATTGAAGCAGGATGCATATCGGTTAACTCCTCTTAGAAAGTATGAAAAATGGGGCCGTTTTTCATATAGGTGAAACCTTTTATTCACTTCAGCGACTATATGAGTGAAACTATTAGAGAAGGAAGGGATTTAGATGAAAAAAACAAAAGGATTGCTACTTAGTTTAGCTACTATCCTCGTTTTATCCGCCTGTGGGCAATCTAATAACGAAGAACTAGAGAATAATAACGAAGGTGCAGCAAATGCTGAGACAAGTGAAGAAATGAATGAAAATGAGGAAGAAAATAACAGTAATGAAAACATTGAGGCAAATGAGAACGAAGACAATGGCAACAACAATGCACTAGAGAACAATAATAACAATAATAATGATGAGGAACAAAATGAAGAAGCGAATGAAGAAGTCAATAATGAACAAAACAATGCCAATGAAGAAGAAGTTGCAATGATTGACTCCGTTACTCTTTACTTCTCTGATGACCAATTGCTTCAAAATTACCGCGTAAACTCGGAGGTGTCGGTAACTTCTGATGAAGCTGGTGGAATGGAAGCAATGGAACTTTGGGCTGCCGGTCCAACTCAAGACGGGTTGTATCCGTTATTACCTGAAGGAGCATCCGTTGATTTTGTTGAATTCCATGATAATATCGCTCATGTTTCTTTCTCATCAGATATTAACGAAGCAAACCTTGGTTCAAGTGGTGAATTGATGCTTACAGAGCAGATCGCTTTGATGATGGAACAATTCGGCTATAACCAAACACAAATCTTGATTGATGGAGATGAAGTGGACGAATTTCTTGGCCATATGGATTTATCTGAACCAATTGAAGCTGGAAACCCAGAAGACTATGAGTGGATGGAGTAGTTCTCTATCATGAACGAAGATTCATCAGGCTGTTGAGAGAAAGTCTCAACAGCCTTTTTTATATAAATTTTTAAGGCTGTTTAAAAAATATCACTTCTTAAGATAGCTTTATTCTTATGCAAATTAATCTCATTAGTCTTAAAAAAGGTCAACGAACTCTGAAAGAAAAGTGCATATTACCAGTTTGTCTATTATAATAATAGGGGATTCACTATTTATAGGAGGAATGTATCTATGCTTGAAAGTACATCTAAAACAGTTCTGCATTGTTATCCTGGTTTAGTCGCTCTTATTACTGCCAAAAGTGGTGACAAACAAAATATTATGGCTGCTGGGTGGCACTCATATATCTCTTATGATCCCCCAATTTATGGCGTTGCTGTAGCTAAAGAACGATTTACTCATCATTTAATTGAAGAAAGTAAAAAATTTGCAATTAACTTTGTACCGGCTGAATATGCTCATTTCATTGAACTATCAGGGAAAAAAACCGGCGTAGATGGCGATAAATTTGAAAGGATGTTTGCCAAGTGGAAAGAAGGCGAAGTAACTGGTGCCCCTATCCTTCAAAGCGCTTATGTTGCCTACGAATGTGAAGTTATTGATACGAATACATACGGTGACCATGATTGGCTTGTTGGTAAAATAACACGATTCCATCAAGATAAAGAAAAATTTGGTCAAGATGGGTTGCCTGACTTTAACAAACTTCAGTTACCTCTATTCCTTGGTCAATCTAAATATCTAATTGCTGATAATGCTACGACATTGAAAGAAATTGACTTAGGTAAATAAGAGAAAGCCCTCATCCCTTTTTTGAAGAGATGGGGGCTTTCTATAGGTGAATGACCGATAAATTCTTTTTTGCACATAAAAGTTATTTAAGAATGATCTATTGTTTATTCTTCTTCCCTTTAATTAATCGAAGGCTGTTAAACGTCACAAGAAGTGTCGCCCCCATATCTGCAATGATTGCAATCCATAACGTCAATAACCCAAAAGGGACAAGAATTAACGCTAGAGCTTTTAACCCAAGAGCGAAGGCAATATTCTGTTTGATAATCGTTAAAGACTTGCGACTAAGCTCGATTAAGTAAGGCAACTTATGAAGTTCATCTCCCATGAGAACAACATCCGCCGTTTCAAGGGCTGTATCTGTACCTGCCCCTCCCATGGCAATCCCTAAATGAGCGCGTGCCAAGGCAGGTGCATCATTCATCCCATCGCCTACCATAGCTACTCGTTGCCCGCTTTTTTTGAATTGCTCAATTTTTTCGAGCTTTTGTTTCGGAAGAAGTTCTGATTCTACTCTTGTTACACCAGCTTCATGACCAATAGCTTCGGCTGTGTAACGTTGGTCCCCTGTTAGCATAACGACCTCATTTATGCCTAAATTCATTAGCTCGCTAATGGCACCTTTCGCTTCCGGACGAACTTCATCTCTTAAAGCGATCAAACCTAATAATTCCACTTCATTCCCAACAATAACTACGGTCTTCCCTTGCTTCTGTAATTCATTTACATGACGTTGATCTGTTTCAGAAAAAATAAATGGAAACTCTTTTCTCACATATGAAGGACTCGCGACAAAAAAACGTTGTTCATGAAATATGCCAGCCATCCCTTTCCCTGTTAATGACGTCACATCTGTAAATGGGATTTCTTGTTTATCAAATCCATTTGTAACTGCATAGTCTACTAACGTTTTTGCTAAAGGATGTGTCGAGTATTTTTCTAATCCATATACGAACTGAAACAATACTTCTTCCTCACTATTTGATTTTGTTTTCACATCCGTAACCGTTAAGACACCTCTTGTTAACGTTCCTGTTTTATCAAAGGCGAGCGTTTTTATACGTCCCGCTTCTTCTAAATGCACACCGCCCTTAATCAAAATCCCGTGTTTCGCACTGTTTCCGATAGCTGTCACAATCGCAACGGGGGTAGAGATAACTAAGGCACACGGACAACCAACAACAAGCGTTGCTAGACCAAGATAAATCCACTGTTCCCAAGGTGCCCCCATAAGTAATGGAGGACCGATCATGACAAAGAAAGCTAATAGCATGATAGCAGGTGTATAGTATGCAGCAAAACGATCAATAAACTGCTGAGCTGGTGCCTTCTCTGCCTGAGCTTCTTCTACAAGATGAATAATTGTAGCAAGTGTTGTATCTTGGACGTGTTTTGTCACTCTTATAGAAAGAAGCCCTTCTTCATTAAGTGTCCCTGCGAACACATCGTCTGATAAATTTTTAGTAATTGGAACACTTTCTCCTGTAATCGCAGCTTGATTTACAGAAGATGATCCACTAATGACCTCACCGTCTAATGGTATTTTTTCACCAGGTCGTATAAAGATGGTTTCTCCAATTTCGACTTCTTCCACAGGCACCGTTTTCTCCACTCCATCACGGTAAACAGACGCCTGTTTCGGACCTGTTTCAACAAGGGAGCGAATGGAGCGACGTGCTCTATCCATCGAAAAAGATTCAAGTGCTTCACTGATAGCAAAGAGAACAACGACTAATGCCCCTTCTCCCCATTCCCCAATGATCGCAGCTCCAATGATGGCAATCGTCATTAGTGTTTTCATATCGAATATGAGTTGAGATAAATTCTTTAACCCTTGCCAGAACATCGAATATCCGCCGATTAACATAGCTACTAAAAATAAACTAACTGTCAACAGGTGACCATCACCATAAAAAAGGTGACCTAACCAACCTGCAGTAACGAATATGAATGAAATAATAACTTGTATCCACTTCCACTGTTTCCAAAAAGGTTGTTTGTCTTCTGATTCTGCATTCTCTGAACGTACTTTTAAGTTTTCAAAAGAACCAGCTTTTTCAATTTCATCAATGGAGACGTCTCCATCTATCGTTATTTTTTCAGCTGTGAAGTTCACTTTAGCATTCGTTACTCCTGGTAAATCGTTCACATTCCGCTCGAACCGAGCAGCGCAGTTACTTCAGGTAAACCCCTCAATATGAAAAACCTTTTCCTGATTACTCATAATCTTTTTCCTCATACTGATGTTCAAAGGCTATCGTAATTAATTCTTTCACATGATGATCGTCAAGATGATAGAATGCGAGTTTTCCCTCTTTTCTATATTGGGCCAAGCCTTGTTTTTTAAGTGTTCGTAAATGGTGAGAAGCGGTCGCTGTTGACGATCCAATCACATTGGCAACATCGCACACGCATAATTCCCTTTCTAAAGTAAGAGCATAAGCTATTTTCAGTCTTGTTGGATCCGCTAAAACTTTGAAAATCATCGTCGTATCTTTTATCATATTATCGTTTATTTGTTCCTTTACCGATGTTACTTTCTTCTCGTCGAAACAAAACACATCACACGTATCTTTGCTCATAACAATCCCTCCTCTACAAATACAAATCATTCAAATGTCTGTTTGAATAAAGTATAACTCTTATGCGTAAGATATTCAAACAATTGTTTGAATGACACTTTATTGAGGTGACTTCTGAAAATATCTAACCTCCCTCTCTCATCTTAAAGCACAAAAAACTGAGGTTATTCCACCCCAGTTTAAACGCTTCGTTAATGGAAGATCATTAATTCTAATAATTCGACAAACTTGGCCTCACTATCTATTTGAGCTTCATTTCCTATATATAAATCATAGTAAGCCCCATTTAGTCGCCAATTTGCTCGCCACTCATTTTCTTGTCTCAATATTAAAACTACCTCACCAGAAACATCCCACTGTTCTGTTTCATCGTACTCCGAAATCATATTTAAAAAACCATTGGAACTTATTTTTAAGTCAGCAAAATGATCGTAGTATGAGTGATAGAAATGTTGTCGATGTGTGGACTCATTAAATGCTTGTACCTCATTATATTCTTCTAATACATCATCTGGAACTTCGTTAGCGTCGGCTCTGCGACCAAATGTAAAATGATATCGATATGGGGTTTTCGAGTACTCATGATTTTCAGGGTTCTCTTCGTCTCGATATGCTAGTTGTACATTAGATGAAACCGAAGTCACATCCCACTCGTTCGGATAATCAAATCCTCCATGACGAAATTTATCGCTAATAAAATGATAAGGAAATACCTCTTCCTGCCCTTCATCTCCTTGATCATTTGATATACAGGCTGGTAGTAGAAGGCCTATCATTACCGTGATCAATAATAACCCTACTCTGTTATTCATCCACCCACCCCCTTGTCTAGATGGTGCTATTTTATCAAATAATTGATGAGACTATTTTATTGATCTTATGATTCACTAACACCCTTCATCGTTTCTCTGTTTCGTTTTTAATGATAAAATACAAGAATGACTAGGTAAAGGAGCATTAATCATGAGTTCACAAAAAATACATCCATCATCGATTCATTTATCAAGTCAAAACCCTACTGTTCAACTCATCGTCGAAGAAAACCTCAGTTACTATAGTAATAAATGGGAGAAACATCCGAACCCATCAACCTACAGTGGTTGGAATTGGGCTGCTTTTTTCTTCACGCCAGCATGGCTTGCTTATCGACATATGTATACTTGGACATTTCTATTTTTTCTTCTCTATTTATTAGGTATTATCATTGTGGCCTTTTTGCCTGCGCTCGTTCATTTCACTATTCTACCAGAGCCAGCGGTAGGGATTTGGAAACTCACTTATCCTTTTCTCATTAATGTTTTTTTTGGACTAAAAGGAAATGCCTTTTATACGAAACGAGTCATCATGATAGCACAGCAAAAAAAAGGAATCGATACAAGACCAACTGCTCCCTTGTTTAATAAAACTGGTCGATCTTGGATTAGTGCCATCGTTAGTCCAGCAGTGATTTGGATACTACTTATCTTTCCATACCAGAGTGTAGAAGCATGGACATTCCATCCATCTCTCCCTCCTGGGGTTTATATTTTTTCGGATAGCGAACCGACTCCTCAGGGCATATTCGATGTAAAACAACCATTTGTTTTTGAAAAATATGATGCTAGAATTAATTTTCTTTACTACGGTGACGAACCTGTAGGTGATCGCTCTTTCAATGTCAAACTGTATTATAAAGAAGATGAGAATGATGAATGGATGATAGAACGTGAACGATCCTATCGTTTTTTTTCATCCGATCGTGTAGCATTAGATTTGATAGACGCAGAAGATCCTGCTGCAAAAGTTGGAGAATATCGACTGGAAATTTATTTAGATGATCAACTGAAGTCCACGGAAGAATTTATTATCGTTCCTCCGAATATGTAAAAGGCAGGGGGATGTTAAACAAACCCCTGTCTTTTTATTAGCTTATTTTCGTACCATTTGGAACCTGATCATCTACGTTCAGTAAAACAACATCTCCTTTTTCTGGAACCCCTCCCATAACAAGAACTTCACTAGTATATCCTGCTATTTTCATTGGCGGAAAATTTATTACCGCCGCTACTTGCCGACCAATAAGGTCTTCGGGTGCATAACGCTTCGTAATTTGAGCGCTTGACTGTTTGACCCCAACTTCTTCCCCAAAGTCGACTTTTAATTTAATCGCTGGTACTCTTGCTTCCTGAAAAGCCTCTGCCTCTTTTACAGTCCCAATTCTCATATCAATTTGCTGAAAGTCTTCCATTTTCGCCACTACGCCACCCCATTTTTATCATCTATTATCTGTCATTGTACCTATTTTTAGTTTTAATGTACATTACGTACTTTTTCTAATCAGATCTTAGAAGAGGAAGTCACAAAAGAAGTTTTTTTCGATGAGCATAAATAGATGAGCTAACCATAGAATAATCGTGACGAATTTTCAACATTCTCCATCGATTAGTTTCATTCTATAGACAAAAGGGGAAAACATATTTATCATAACAACTAGTCTATTCGTCGGTTATGCAAAGACTAGTTTTGATGATAAGATGTCATTCTATACAAACGTAGCACTTTAGAGATACAAATTTGTCTGTGTCCTAAAATTTCGATCTATTCAAAATCGCTTCACCACAGAGAGGGGGACATCCGGTCCACCGGATGAATTTATGATGAAAAAATATGAATATGAAACAAAAAAACCAAATATTGTTTTTTATATTTCTGCTCCCTTAGTTGCCATGTTCGTTCTTTGGGGATTTTTTGGCCCTGCTAACTTACAAGCAGTTTCAGAGTCAGCATTAGGTTTTACTCTTAACACTTTTGGCTGGTTTTACATGCTTTCCACAGCCATTTTTATTGCTTTTGTTCTCTTTTTAGCTATAAGTCCATTTGGTAAACTAAAACTTGGAAAAGCTGATGAAAAACCAGAATATAAATTTTTCACCTGGTTAGGAATGTTATTTTCTGCCGGAATTGGGGTAGGTTTTGTGTTCTGGGGTGTTGCAGAACCCGTACTCTATTTCTTTGATCCACATCCAGATTACGTGGGTGCATCAGAAGGTGTTCGAGCCGCTGCCGGGCTTCGATACGGGGTTTTCCATTGGGCACTTCACCCATGGGCCATCTTCTCGTTAGTCGCTCTTACATTAGCGTACGTTCAATTTCGTAAAGATCAACCAGCATTAATTAGCTCGGCTTTCCAACCTATTTTAGGTGACAAAGCCCACGGTCCATTCGGTAAAGGCATTGACACGTTAGCCGTATTAGCTACATCAACAGGGGTAGCGACAACATTTGGTCTTAGTGCATTGCAGATCAGTGGTGGACTTTCATACTTAATTGATTGGATACCAAACACTCCCACAACACAGTTAACAATTATAGCGATCGTTACGGTACTCTTTATTTTCTCCGCTGCAACAGGAGTGAATAAGGGAATCAAAATTTTAAGTACGATTAATTTAACGATTGCATCAATACTATTGGTTTTTGTTATTATTATGGGTCCAACATTATTTATCGCCCAAAACTTTGTTACGACGATTGGTGGATACATCACCAATGTGACTCAAATGAGTTTAGATTTAAATCCATTTGGTGATGGTGAATGGCTAGGTAATAATACAATCTTCTTTTGGGCTTGGCATATATCTTGGGCACCTTTCATGGGTATTTTCATAGCAAGAATATCGAGAGGAAGAACAATTCGTGAATTTGTTGCTGGTGTTCTAGTTGTACCTTCACTCCTTGCTGCACTTTGGTTCACAGCATTTGGGGGAACTGCGCTAGATATGATTTTAAGTGGAAATGATGAGATAGGCGATCTCGTCATGAATAATGTCGAAGTTGCTTTATTCGCTACTTTAGGAAATTTACCACTTAGTTTTATCATGAGTGTTCTTGCCGTCATCTTGATTGTCATTTTCTTTATCACCTCAGCTGACTCCGCCTCCTATGTTTTAGGAGCAATGACTAGTGCTGGTAGTTTAGCTCCAAAATTATCTATTAAAGTTATTTGGGGATTCCTTATTGCAGGAACAGCAAGTGTTCTACTAGTAAGTGGTGGACTCGAAGGGTTGCAAACCGCCTCCATTGTTGCTGCCTTGCCGTTTGCACTGATCATGATTGTGATGCTCTTCTCCTTATTAATAATGATGGGAAAAGATCTAAAGGCAGACCGGTTAAAGGTTACGAAACGAGAACGTAAACGAGTGAAAGACGAAGTTTACGGCGGAATGAAAGAAAACATTTATGATGACTTCAAAGATGAAGCTTACGATGAAATCAAAGATGAAGTGTATGAACAAGTGAAAGACGAAGTTTATGACGACTTTAAAGATGAAGCATACGACGACATTAAAGACAAAGTGTATGAACAAGTCAAAGATGAAGTGTATGATGACATCAAAAAAGAAGTTTATGAAGAATTCAAAGAGAAAATATACGATGACTTACGTGAGGACATCGGTGATCAATTGAACGGAGAATTAGAAACACCTAATGAAGACCGTTCCGAAGAAGAACAAAACGACAATGATAAAAAACGATAATACGTAAGCCGCCTATTTGTTGATAGGCGGCTTTTTTAGTTAAAAGGTTATAGTGTAGAGGAAATGTGTGGCTGACTGTTAGCGAAAGGTTTTGTAATATCTACTCTACTATGAATTGATGGGATGGAATTTTGCTCAATTCGATGTTTTAGTACCCTTTGTTTGCTCGAATTCCCCATTATTGGGCACTAGTTGGGTCCTCTAGTGACCTTTGTTTGCTCGATTCCCCCATTATTGGGCACTAGTCGGGTCCTCTAGTGCCCTTTGTTTACTCGATTCCCCCATTATTGGTCACTAGTTGGGTCCTCTAGTGACCTTTGTTTGCTCGAATTCCCCATTAATGGGCACTAGTTGGGTCCTCTAATGACCTTTGTTTGCTCAAATTCCCCATTAATGGGCACTAGTGAAGGAAGCATTCCAGAGTGCAGAAGAAAATAAATCATTAAAAATAGCTCAATTGTGTAATACATCAAGAACACCAATCGTCTAATCAATAAATCAAATTAAATGACAAAAGGAGGCGGAGAATTTGGACGAAATAGAGTCATGGTTTCACAATTACGCAGATGATATATTTAACTACCTTTCCTATTACACTGGAACGAGAGATGTCGATGATTTGGTACAAGATACCTTTATAAAAGCTATTCGATTTCAACATCAATTCAAAGGCGAATCCTCTGAAAAAACTTGGCTTATCTCTATTGCAAGAAGGACCGCCTTGGATCATTTTAAAAAACAAGGAAAATGGCTACCATGGAAAGATTCTTTATCTCAGAAAAATAAATTAACTTCCGTATCGAGTGAAGAGGTCCTTCTTGAAAACGAAGAAAAAAAAGAGCTGCTAGATCATATTTATCAGCTCCCTTCAAAAAAACAAGATGTTGTCCTCTTAAGAGGGATCATGGAATGTACTTCTCAAGAAACTGCTCAAATCCTAGGATGGAGAGAAAATAAAGTGAATGTTACTCTCCATCGCGCATTAAAAGATTTAAAAGAAGCCTACTCTATATCAGAAAGGAGTTATTATGATGTCTGAATATCATAACGATGAGCAAAACATTCTTAACAAACTCCGTGATATGCCGAAAAAAAAGCTATCTGATGAATCAAAGACAAAACTATTAACATCTATTAAGAAAGAACCTTCCATTAACAATAAACGACGTTTCTCACACCACTTATCTTTTGTGGCTAGTTTACTATTGTTTCCTGCGGTAATTTTTATTATGTGGGAATTGCTTTCAGGTACAGACGAACAAATATCTCATCAAGCTCTCGGGATTAATATTGACTTTACACCAGCAGAAGAACATACAGAAACAGTGAGCGGATTAAACAATCCCGATCCAATCGACATTGTTCCTCAAGAACAAACCGGTTATTATGCTACGGAAAGTCGTTCCTCTGAAGATGTTGAAAATAAAATCAAACAACTTTTGAACGAAAAACATCAGATAAAAGCATACGAGCTAAACGGCATCATTAGGCAAGACGATTTTTCTTTTGCTTCCTTTCATTATGTGGATAATAATGATCATTTATTTATTGGCACAGCCGCATTCCATAACCGAGAAGACCGTTTACTCATTGACCAAATTAAATCTAACCAAGTGACAAATAGCGTATTAAGAGACTTAGAAGATGGACATTCCCCTGCGGCAACTTTATATATTGAAGATATGTACTATTTCCTTGGTATTGCATACAGTTTTGATAATAATATAGACAAGATCGTCGTAGAAAACAATGAAAGAACGTTTGACTATGATATTGATGGGCACGTAGTCATGACAGTTATTAGTCAAACAAATCAAGAGTTAGTAGAAGCCAATGCCGAAAACTTACCAGGCTACAACCAATTTGATATGGAATATTTGGATACAAATTTCTGTCTTGATGATGGACAATGCTATCAGCGATATTTTATGGACTTCGCTTACCGTTCCTTTCCAGATTAGATGGACCATCCCCTTCCTAGTGGAGGGGATCTGTTTTACACACCACCTAAAAAAAGACCTGTCAAAAACGCTAGAATACTTCCTAAGATCGATAACGCCACGTAAATAGATAATCTCTTCCATCGCTTCTTTTGTACTAAGAGTGACGCTTCTACACTGAACGTAGAGAATGTCGTAAAAGCACCAAAGAAACCTAAACCAAATAGTAAAAACAGAGCCTGCTCGTAGAGATCATCAGCCATATATGGTATTTCCTGATAAATAAACCCAAAAAAGATTCCTAATCCAAAAGAACCTAAGACATTCACATAAACCATCGCCGTAGGAATAATCCATTGTTTCGTATGGTTTATAAACCATACCCCAAGTAAATACCTGCATACGGCTCCAGACCCACCGCCTAAAGCTACGAGTAAAATATTCAAGCTCTTTCACCTACTTTCTGCTTCGTTGCTAGACGATGCCCTAGAAGCATTCCAAGAAGCGCAAACAAAACCCCACCTATTAGAGAAGTAATAAGATACATTCCTGATTGAAAAAGAGAAGCTTGTCCGGCTAAGAAAGCAGAATCAGCCGCTAACGTCGACATTGTTGTGAATCCGCCACAAAAGCCGACCCCTAACCCTACTTTCAAAAAAGAAGGAATCACTTTTACAGCAACCCAACCTGTTAAAGTTCCTAACAGTAAACTACCAAGTAAATTTTCGAATAGTGTCCCTATAGGAAATAGAAGGGTCACCGTTTGTAAGTTTATGAAATATCGAAGTAACGTACCTATGGCACCTCCAATAAATATCGATATAATCGTCCAGTATTGTTGAGTCATATATTAACCCCCTCACTAATAATAGTACTTTTGTTTCACAAAATTATTTTCAAAAACATGTAAAAAACCAAATATGTATAAAAACTTTCTTGCACAACTAGTTTTTAACATTTGTATAGGTAATTATATGTTTCTATTTCGTAACATTAGAGTTATGATATAAGTATAAATAACTATTTTTTCAGAAAATAATAAAAACTTTCACTGTCGATAATGGCAAACCTATTGAAAAATAGTGACGCAAAGCCACGGGTCTAAGGAAGTTCCTCCTTCTATGATCGCCGGGTTACCGAAGCAGATAATACTGCTTCTCAGAAATTAAATAGAAGAGGTGGTGTTTTTTATGAATGAATCATTGATATTTCAAGGGAAAAACGTTGATTTAGCCATTGAAAAAGCTGTTCAACAACTACAACTAGACAAAAAAGACATCCATATCGAAATTATAGATCCAGGGTCTGAAAGACTCTTTGGGTTAACAAAAACGAAAGCAAAAATCATTGTCTCTAGGATTGAAAATGATAAATCCAACCAAAGTGAAAAAGAACTTGGTTGGGAAGATTGGTTAAAAAAAGAAATTCAAGACCAACCATTAAGCGAACAGAGTGCTTCATCTATAAAGAACCTAAATAAAGAATATTTAAAAGGGAAAGCATGGGTCAAAAATGGCAGTCTTTATTTCCAAGATACAGAAACGAAAAAACCTCTTCTTGAATCTCCATCTAAAACGATTGTTTTAAAAAACGGGGTCAAAATCAATGATAAAACGTACTTAACTCAAGGAGATTGCCTATCGTTTGATTTAGAAACGAAAGCAGTTGAAACAAAATGGTCGATCAAAGTGGATCAAAAAAACCAAAAAGTGACATTAACTGTTAACCCTGGCTACTATATTGTTCCATTTATTGAAGATCACCCTCCCGCTGAAACAGTTCGTATTCAAGTAAGCCAGCACGAGCAAACGAACAATCAGCTGACAGAGAAAGATATTTATGACCAATTAGAAAAAATGAAAATTACTGAAGGAATTCAGCATGACAAGATTAAATCAGCCTGCAGATCCAGTGTTCCCGAATCCTTTGTCATTGCTGAGGGTCTCTTACCAAAAGATGGTGAGAATGGTGTCGTACATTTTTCCATCGATATTCATGAGAAAACCACCCCTTTCTCTGAGAAGATCGACGGCCGTATTGATTTCAGAGAATCGATCTATATACCATCTATTAAAGAAGGTGAAGTATTAGGAAAGATCATTGACCCCACACGTGGTGAAGATGGGATAAGTATCTACGGCGAACTATTAAAAGCAAAATCTGGTCACCCAGTAAAAATAAAAGTCGGTAACGGTATTGAGTACATGGAAAGCGAAAAACAATTGATTGCAATGGCTAAAGGGCGACCTAAAATAGAACAACTTGGTCAACTTGTGCGCGTATCTATCTTACCAAAATTGAAACATCATGGCGATCTTCAAATGGATGATGGAAACATTCATTTTATTGGCGATGTGGAAATTACGGGTCATGTTAATGAACATATGACAGTTGATGCAGATGGATCTGCATGGATTCATAAAAGCGCCTTTCATAGTTCTATACAAACAAGAAACTCGATCACTGTTGGTGGCAATGCAATCAATTGCTCTCTCATTGCAGGAAAAAACAGTTTGATTTTTGAAGAAATCGCCGGGAAACTTGAACCATTCATTCGACTAGTCGAACCGCTTGTAAAGATCACTAAACAATTAACAGCTACGGAAAAATTCCAACAATCGTACGAAAGTAAACAAGGTCTTAGCCCTTTAATCAAAGCACTAACCGAAACTAAATTCAAAGAACTGATTCCGGTTACTAATCAGTTAGTCAGGGCGATAAACCAACGACAAGACTTATTAGAACGAAATTGGCAAACTTTTGCTATTACCCTTTATAAAGGGTTTCTCGTCTATCACCATAATGTTTTTCAAACGTATAAAGATTTGGAACGAGTGATGGAGGATGCCCATCATTTGATGAACATATGCCAAAGCCCTTCGGAAAACTACTCAACCATCTCTTTACAGTATGTCATGAATAGTGATATTCACTGTAACGGGGATGTTCAAATTAAAGGTAAAGGCTGCGTTCATACAAAAATACATTCCGACGGGAAAGTAACAATCAAAGGGAAGGCGATTGGCGGTAGAATCCTTGGAAAACAAGGAGTTCAAATAAATGAAGCTGGTACATCATCCGGCGTTAAAACAATCATTGAAGTACCCTTCGATCAGAAAATTATTATCAAAGAAGCAATGGCTGATGTTGTAATTAAAGTCGGACATCAACAGTATATTTTCAAACAGGATCATACAAATATTTGTGCCCATTTGGACAAAGAAGGCGGGTTGCTCCTATATTAAATTAAAAAACCTAGTTTGAGAAGGTCACTCAAGCTAGGTTCTTTTGGTTGGTGGGAGACTCGTTTGATTCCTTTCACATCGTCGCACCCATCTCGAATGGAACTATACCACTTACTCTGTCCACTCTCGGGTTACGCACGTTTAAAAAATGCCCGAACGACCAAAATTGTCTGACTACCCTAAATACAGCTTCAAAAAAAGGTGTAAAACCGCTACGGGTTTCACACCTTCCATCTTTTTACTTATAAATGCTTTACATTATGCATCCATTTCTTCTTTCATTTTATCAGAGTAACCGAACATCCACGTCAATGTGAATGCAACACCTAGTGCAACAACGTTAACGATAATATAAAGGACCAAACTAGGAAGATCATAAATATATAGTAATGACCCTGGGATAACTGTTATTGCCATACCGGAAGCTTGCAAGTTAAATAATGCTGCAATGAAACCACCGGCTGCGCCTCCAATAAGACCCATAACAAACGGCTTAATATATCGTAAATTGACACCGAATATAGCCGGTTCTGTAATTCCTAAGAAAGCAGAAATAGACGACGGTATCGCTAAAGCTTTTAGTTTTTTCGAAGAAGTTTTCAAACCAACCGCTAAAGCTGCTCCACCTTGAGCCGCAATACCTGCAGTGATTAACGCATTAAATGGGTTTAAGTCATTTTCAGCAAGTAGTTGTATTTCAAATAAGTTAAAGATATGATGGACACCCGTAATAACGATCACTTGGTGAAGTCCACCGACAATAATACCACTTATACCTAAAGGAAGTTCTAAAACAACACGTGTTCCAGCCATAATCCAAGCTTCTACCAATGAGAATACTGGTCCTACGAGGAACAATGCTGCTGTAATCATAATTAACAATGTTAAAAATGGAGTTAATATGAGGTCGAGTGATTCTGGAACTCTTTGGCGTAACCATTTCTCCAACTTAGCACCAAGAAAACCTGCAATAAACGCTGGTAAAACAGAACCTTGATACCCAACAACAGGAATGAGTCCAAAGAACATTAGTGGATCAGCAGAACCTTCACCAACGGCATACGCATTTGGTAACGCTGGATTAACTAACATTAAACCTAGTACAATCCCGATTACTGGACTACCACCAAATACCCTAAATGCGGACCATGCGATTAGTGCTGGTAAAAAGGCAAAAGCTGTATCCGTTAATACTTGTGTATAAAGAATGAAATTATCTGGAATTGCTTCAGGCGACGTTCCAAAAATACCTAATATTTGTTCTTGTGTTAGGAGACCACGAAGACCCATAAACAAACCGGTAGCAACCAATACTGGGATAATTGGAACAAAAATGTCACCAAACGTACGTAACAGTCGTTGAATAGAGTTCCCTTGTTTTTTAGCTTCTTGTTTCTGCTCAGACTTTGATGATTCTGGCGCCCCTAGAGCAATCACTTGTTCATGAATACGGTTAACGGTTCCTGTTCCAAAAATAACTTGGAATTGACCAGCATTATAGAATGCTCCCTTAACCTTGTCTAGATCCTCCACTTTTTTCTGATCAATCTTTTCCTTGTCTTTCACCATGACACGTAATCTTGTTGCACAATGAGCTACTGAGTCAATGTTTTCTAGCCCACCAATAGCTTCAATGAGCTCTTCCGCTATTTTTCGGTTTTCATCTGACATAGTACATTCGCTCCCTTCATTCTTTTAAATTATGTCCAAAGTCTTAAGAAACAATGCAATAAGTTCACCTTTTTGTGGAATCGATTCCATAAAGAGTAAAAATATTAAGAAACGTGCTATGTAATCGATTCCATAATCATAATATACTATCTCTTTCAATAAGTCCATAGCTCATTACTAATTTTTTTAGTTTTTTATCTTTGTTCATTAGTTGTTCAATTATTATGTTTGCTGTTTCTATACCCGCAATTTCATTATAATAATCCACTGTTGCTAAAGAAGGAGTAACATATTTGGATAAATCGGAAGCACCAATCCCCATTACAGAAATATCTTGTGGAACTCTAAGTCCTTTTTCTTTCAATACTTGCATAGCACCAATTGCTAACCTATCTGTCACCGCAAATATCGCTGTTGGCATATTAGACGTTTTATCAAGCATAGCTTTCGCTGCTTCCCCGCCAGAGGCAATATCAAATATTCCTTCTTGGACCCAAGCAGACTCTACTTCAAAGCCATGTTTTTTCATCACATCGAAATAAGCTCGTTTTCTCTCGTACCCTACAGCTCGGTCTGTTTCACTAACACCAATAAACCCAATTTTTTTGTGTCCTTTTTCAATCAACAAAGTCGTCACATCTGATGCAGCATGATAATCATCATATACCACAGAAGAAACACCCGGTAATTCTTGGCCTAGTGCCACAACAGGTATGCTAATTTCTTTAATTTCATCTAACAATCGTTGTTCCCTGTTTGTTGCTACTAAAATAATCCCATCAACTCTTCTACTTTGTAACAATCGCAAATGCTCAATCTCTTGATCCACTTCTAAATTCGCATTTGCCAATAAAATATGATATCCATACTCACTCAATTTTTTATCGATACCATCAACAACTCTACTAGCTGTTTCTGTGCTAATTTTAGGCAAAATTACTCCAACCACTTTTGTTTGTTTTGTTCGAAGAGATTTTGCGTGTTCACTCGGGACATATCCAGTCGTATCTATAACTTTTAACACTTTATTTTTTGCCACTTCACTTACGTAACCCGATTTGTTTAATACTCTAGACACGGTTGTTCTTGAAACACCTGATAATTTTGCAATATCATTAATTGTTACCAATATGATCACCTCCATATGTATAAAATCCGTTAAGATTTGATCTATTTCTATATTTATTATCAGTAGAGAAACGAAGATTTGTCAATTAGTATTCATTGCGATGACATTCATTTGCTATTATGTAACTGTTTAAACTTCCTTTTTTTCTTGTAAAACTAATGCTTATTTTTGAGGAACTATGTATAGTTTTTCCATCGAAAAGATAACTAAAACATGAGACCTCCTTTTACAATAAAAAAACCTGTTCCAAAAAGGAACAGGCTCATATTAGTATGTCTGTATATTATAGTTTAACTACGTTTGAAGCTTGAGGTCCACGATTACCTTCAACGATTTCAAACTCAACGTCTTGACCTTCTTCTAAAGTTTTGAACCCTTCACCTTCAATAGCAGAGAAGTGAACGAATACGTCGTCACCATCTTCACGCTCGATGAAACCAAAACCTTTTTCTGCATTAAACCATTTTACTTTGCCTGTCATATTAACGGCCTCCTTAAATTGAATCTTTGAATAACGTAAAACCTTTCATGCCTTGCAATATTGCTATTTCGAGGCCGAAAATTGTTTTGCGAATTCAAATCATGTTTACTATTAAATTTTATCATAGACAACAATGTGAAATCAACCGAATTTGCTAAATCAGCACACTTAATTGGAAATTAAAGGGTTTTTCAAATACTTCTATAGTAAATAGAGGCTCATTAAGATTCTGTTTGAATTTCGATTGTTTGAATTTTCTCGTGAAAATACTCTTGTAGTTCTTCACCGTTTTCATCATTCAATGGGTCTTGAATAAAATAATTCGCTGACATATGAACTTCATAAGACCCAGGCTCCACTTCTATATCAACAGTAAAACCACCTCGTTCATCGTCTGTTTCTAACGTCGTTTGTTGATCAACGTCTACCGACTCTTCTTCATATTCGTATAAGACGTCTTCCCCTTGTTTAATTTGATCAATCCAAGCAATAGCGCTACCAAATTGAAAAGTAGCATCTTCTTCCCCTTCATAGACGATGTAAGGAGTGAGAGACAATACACCACCTGAGTAAATAGGATCAACTTGAAGTGTTACGTTCTCATGCCCTTCTAAATCACCGCATGATCGAAAAGTGATCACCGATAAACTTAGGAATAAGATACTCATTAATTTCATTTAACCACCTACTATCAACATATTCTGGAAACTCTATGTATATTTTACTACAATATAGGTTTATTTTCTCATCTGTTTTTATATTCACAATATTTTTTATTTAAGATTTTGAAATGATTTTAATCATTAAAAACGCCCTTCATTAAAGAAGAGCGTTTCCTTTTAAACGATCGTTTTATTTACTAATGATAATGCTTCTTCATCAGCAATAATTGTTATATTAGGATGTTTTTGTAATACCGTAGCTGGCGTCTTTTCAGATACTTCCCCTTCAATTAATTCTTTTATAGCTTCTGCTTTTTCAACACCTGATGCCAACAACAAGATGCTTTTACTATCCATGATCGTTTTTATCCCCATCGTAATTGCTTGGCGAGGCACATTGTTTGGATCTTTGAAATAACGCCCATTCGCTTCAATGGTTGAAGGTGCCAAATCTACTACCATTGTCCTTCCATCAAAAGGGCTTCCTGGCTCATTAAATCCTATATGTCCATTGTTACCAATGCCAAGAAGTTGTAAATCAACACCACCAAGTTGATGAATCAATTGTTCATACCTTTCACATTCATAAGTAACATTTTCCGCATCTCCATGAGGTAAATGGGCATTATTTGAAGGGATGTCAATGTGTTTAAATAACACATCTTCCATATATTGATGGTAGCTATTAGGATCATCTGCAGCTAATCCAATGTATTCATCTAAATTCACCGTATGAAGGTGACTCAATGACAAACCTTTATTATGAATTTTTTTAATAAGGTGCTCGTATAGCCCTACTGGTGTTCCACCTGTGGCTAGTCCTAATACGTTCACTTCTCGATTGATTAATTTTTCTAAAATAAACTGAGCACCTTTCTCACTCATGTTTTGATAATTTTCAACCTTCATTATTTTCATTATGATTCACTCTCCTTAACCTACTACCTTTTGTCCCATCACATATGTCTGAACAACACTTAAATCTTCTGATAACACACAGAAATCCGCATCTTTCCCTTCCATTAAACTACCTTTACGGTCATCAATTCCTAATTGTTTAGCTGGATTGAATGACGCCATTTGAACGGCCTCTCGTAAAGAACATCCTGTAAAATCCATCATATTTTTAACTGCTTCATTCATTTTTACGATACTACCAGCTAGCGTTCCATCTGCTAAAACTGCTCGATCTTTACTAACGAAAACTTTTTGCCCTGCTAAGGAATACTCTCCTTCTTCTAAACCTTTTGCTCTCATCGAATCCGTAACAATAATCATTCGATCGTTTCCTTTTGTTTTATAAGCAAGCTTGACCATTGGAGGAGATACGTGGATTCCATCTACAATGATCTCTGTCATTAACTCATCATGTAGCATCGCGCCACCTGCAACACCAATATCCCGGTGATGGGCGCCTCTCATTCCATTAAACAAATGCGTTACATGATTCATTCCATCATTAATAGCATCAAGTATTTGTTCATACGTTGCATCAGAATGGCCAATCGAAGCAATGACGTTTTGCTTCCTAAGTTCTTTAATAAGATCCCCATTTTTATCTTCTTCAGGTGCCATCGTCACAAGTTTGATCAATCCTCCACTTACCCTTTGATAGTCATTAAAGGTCGCAACGGATGCCTGTTTGATATATTCCACCGGTTGAGCACCTGCCCGTTTTTTTGAAATGAATGGCCCTTCCAGATGAACTCCAACAATCTCAGCACCAGCTGTATTTTTTTCGTTACAAGCTTTTACAGCTTGTAACGCATTTATTTTTTCACTATTTGATTGAGTTATTGTTGTAGCTAAAAAAGATGTTGTTCCTTCTTTAGGAAGAGATTCTTTCATCGTTTCGATCGCCTCCACAGTTCCATCCATCACATCCGCTCCAGCTACGCCATGAATATGAACATCGATAAAGCCCGGTACGATATGAACAGGTTCTGAAAACACAATTTTTTCATGTATTCTTTGCTGGATTTCTTCATCAAATGGTTGGATCCCGTAGATTTTTCCAGCATCAACTGAAACAATAGGATTTTTCACTATTCCTTTTTCACTAATCAATGTCGCATTTTCAAATTGGTAAGTATGCATAACCTTCCTCCTTCTTTACAGCATTGGAATTCTTTTTCGATAATGTTGAATAATTTTTTCATTATGTTCGTTTGCTCCATCTAAGTTTCCACTTAATAGCACTGGAGGTTCGATGCCACGTTTTGATAATTGAACGATGGTTTCAGCAATGATCGCATTAATGATGCATGCTCCAACCACTGTTGATGTAGGTCCAAAAGGAACTTTGACGTTTTCATGTTCTAAAGCGGCATCTCCTTTTTCACTTAAATTATCGATGGTTACATCTGCAACTTCTGCTAATCTTTTTCCTGATAGATGTTTCGATTTCTGACTATTCGAGTAGGCGAGGGATGTTAATGCGACGACAAATGCCCCCTGTTCTTTCGCATACGTTGCCACTTCTATCGGAACAGGGTTTCTCCCTGACGTGGAAGCGACGATGACTAAATCTTCTGCTTTAATGTCTAATCTCTTCACAAGGGCCTGAGCATACTCACTTGATTTTTCTAATTCGGATGATCTAACTGCTCCTCGATGCAGCATGACATCCTCATCAAGAATTGGTTTTATTGGTACAAGCCCACCTGCTCGATAAAAAACTTCTTCTCCAAAAATATGAGAATGTCCAGCACCAAAAAATTGAATTAATCCATCCTTTTCAATGGCATCAGCGGATTTATTAGCAACATGACGTAAGACATCGTTTTGATCTATTTGAATTTTGTTCATTAGTTGTTTGATAATTTTAAAATACTGATCAATCATCGTCATTCTCCTTTCAACTCGATCACCTTCATAGTATGAGTATACCATTTTAATGTTTAGTTGTCTATACCAGTTTAGATGTGATTCAACATTCTTAGATTTTTTAGCTTACTCAATCAATCGTGCCTGGGTATTATATCCATTCCAAATATGTCTTTTTTGTGAAAAACGACGTCTTATAGTAAAAACACGAGGAATATAGAGAATATCATCTATGATTGCCGCTTACATCGTGTTTTGTGTTTTTTACCATACCTGTTACAATGCTTTTGTTCTTGTCGGATCGAGCTTCTTACGGAGAAGCTCATTTTTAATGAAATCATTTACTAAAGAAAGAGGTGCACGTGTGAATTACGTAGAAAAATTAAAAAAAGATTGGTTAGGAAATGTTAGAGGAGATGTGCTTGCAGGAATTGTTGTTGCGTTGGCTCTTATTCCTGAAGCAATCGCCTTCTCTATCATTGCTGGTGTAGATCCTATGGTCGGACTATATGCCGCCTTTTGTATTGCTGTTGTCATTGCATTTATTGGAGGACGACCAGGAATGATTTCCGGTGCAACAGGAGCAATGGCGTTATTAATGATTACACTAGTTGCCGAACACGGACTAGAATACTTGCTAGCTGCAACGATATTAACCGGAATAATTCAATTATTATTTGGTATTTTTAAATTATCAAGTTTTATGAAATTTGTTCCTAGATCCGTGATGATTGGATTCGTTAATGCATTAGCAATCTTGATTTTCACATCACAATTACAACATTTTGTGGGTGAAACATGGTTGATGTATTCGTTAGTAGCTTTAACACTTGCGATCATCTATATTCTTCCAAGGTTTACGAAGGCCGTTCCTTCTACCCTGGTAGCAATAATTGTCGTTACTGCAATGGCTATTTTTATGAATTTAGGAGTTCGAACAGTCGGAGATATGGGTGCTTTAACACAAGCCTTACCTATCTTTGCTTTACCAAATATCCCTGTTAGTTTTGAAACACTGATGATTATTTTGCCTTATTCTATAACTTTAGCCATCGTTGGTTTACTAGAATCACTTTTGACAGCTTCCATTGTTGATGACATGACTGATACGGAAAGTGATAAAAATAAAGAAAGTCGTGGGCAAGGTATTGCGAATATGATCACAGGTTGTTTCGGTGGTATGGCTGGTTGTGCGATGATAGGACAATCTGTCATTAACGTGAAATCTGGTGGAAATGGGCGATTATCTAGTCTTGTAGCTGGTGTATTTTTGATGTTTTTGATTATTGTACTTGGTGGCGTTGTAGTTCAGATCCCAATGGCCGCTTTAGCAGGTGTCATGATTATGGTGTCTATCGGAACATTCGATTGGTCATCCTTAAGAAATATTCATAAACTTCCCCGAACAGATGCCATCGTCATGGTTGTAACTGTCGGAACAGTTGTTTATACACATGATCTTGCGATTGGTGTGTTGACTGGTGTTGTTCTTAGTGCGATCTTCTTTGCATGGAAAGTCTCGAAAGTGCGTGTGGAAAAATCACTTAATGCAAAAGGTGATATTAGAACATACGAAATTCACGGACAATTATTTTTCGCATCTGTCACTGACTTTTTAGATCAAATCAATTATGATGAAGATATTCATAAAGTTATTCTTGATATTTCCGATGCTCATTTATGGGATGATTCGGCGATTGGTGCCATTGATAAAATGGAACATAAATTCGAACAGCGTAATATCAAAATGGAACTTAAAGGAATGAACAAAGAGAGTACAGATCTTATGGATAAAATCGGTGGCTTAAGTAAAGCTTCTGGTCATTAAACGTTTGGGGGATATTATGTTTAAAAATCTATTACTAGCTATTGATGGTTCCGACCACTCTCAGCGTGCTGGGCAAAAAGCCATTGAATTAGCTATTCTTGAAGGTAAAGGAAAAGTGGAGATTCTTTACGTTGTTGACGGAAGTAAATCAAAGTCTGATGTTCTTCAATATGGAGATTCAGATTCAGCTTCAAGAAAAAGAAAAAAAATGATAGCACCATATGAAGATATGATGACTAAGGCAAGCGTTGACTTTACAACGACAATTTTGCACGGAAGTAATGGTGCTGCTGAGTCGATCATTGATCATGCAAACAATGGAAATTATGATGCACTTGTCATCGGTAGTCGAGGACTAAGTGGCGTTCAAACGATGGTTCTTGGCAGTGTCAGTCACAAAGTCATGAAACATGTCAAAGCTCCTGTTTTAATGGTTAAATAATTACGAGTAGACCAGTAAGGGTGTATAAACCTTTACTGGTTTTCGTTTAATATATTGAAAATAAATCGGTAGAAGTTTATCATTTTCCGACAGAAGACTCCCTCTTCCATCGCGAGAAGGGCTTTTAGCCCAGCGATAAGGGGGAGATGAATGGCGATTGGCGATAGCCAACAGACTCACCTCATGATATAATTAGAACAAATGTTTCTGTAAATGAGGTGTTGTCATGGTAGTAAAAAAAGCGTTCAAATTTCGTATTTTTCCTAACCAAAAACAGGTCGATCTCATTCATAAAACGCTCGGTTGTTCTAGATTTGTTTTCAATTTCTTCCTCGGTAAGCAGAAGCAAAAAGACGCATACTGGTACATCGTCGAAGAAATGGTGCAAAACGGTCAGCTACCTTCAAATAACTGGAAAGGAGAGTTTTTCAACAAATACGACTCTGTGAAGGCGGTTCGCCAGTTAAAAGAGCATTACCCTTTCTTAAAAGAAGTGGATAGTATTTCCCTGCAAAAGTCCGTTGAAAACCTCGCTGATTCTTACCAACGGTATTATAAAAAACAAACCAAAGCCCCTACATTTAAAAGTAAAAAGAACAAGGTACAGTCCTATACCACAAAGCAAACGAATGGAAATATCGCTGTTTCAAGTAAACACATCAAGTTGCCGAAGCTTGGTCTTGTTCGGTTTGCCAAAAGTCGTGACGTGGATGGGCGAATTATAAATGCGACCATACGACGCAACCCAAGCGGTAAGTACTTTGTGTCGATCTTAGCTGAAACAGAAGTTGTTGACATGCCGAAGACAAACGCCAGTACGGGCGTTGACTTAGGACTAAAAGACTTCGCTATCCTTGCAGATGGAACAAGATACAAAAACAATCGTTATTTCAAGTCGTTAGAACAAAAGTTAGCAAAGGCTCAACAGGTTCTATCAAGGCGAGTCATCGGTTCTAGCAACTGGAATAAGCAACGAATCAAGGTCGCTCGAATGCACGAAAAGATCGAAAACAAGCGGACAGATTTCTTGCATAAGACCTCGACGGATATAATCAAAAACCACGATATTATCGGAATGGAGAGTCTGCAAGTATCGAACATGATGAAAAATAAGAAAACAGCGCAATCGATCGCTGATGTATCTTGGTTTCAATTTAAAACCATGTTGAAATATAAAGCTACATGGTACGGGAAGACGGTGGTGGAAGTGAGCAAAACCTTCCCTAGCTCACAACGTTGTTCAAGTTGCGGCTATAAAAACAAAGACGTGAAAGATCTGAATTTGCGTGAGTGGACGTGTGTTTGTGGCGTGCATCACGACCGCGATAGGAACGCAGGATTAAATCTTAAAAATGAAGCTATCAGGCTTCTAACCGTCGGTGCGACGGGGATAGCCTAATCAAAACTTTCGGTTACGAAGGTGTTCTTAGGAATCCCCCACTTCAAACAGTTCGCAAGAGCAATTAAGTGGCGGGTAGTTCAACATACTAATATAGTGGCCAACTTTATAGATAGCGGTGATCAATGTGTTAAAAGACACAGGCGAACGAGTGATAGTAGAAGAAATGAAACCTACAAATGGTATGTTACTTGAACATGTAGCTAGATATTATTTCGCTTCCGCATACGTAAAAGGCAATGCACTCGATATTGCATGCGGAACAGGTTATGGAACAAAAATGATCGCAAAAGGGCGAAAGAGAGAGATTTCATCAATAATTGGTGTTGATATCGATCAAGACGCCATCACTTATGCTATTCAACATTACTACCATCCTTTATTAGGCTTCAAACAAGGAGACGCTTTGGATAAAAATTTAAAAAACACGATTGGAACATTTGATACAATCCTTTCATTTGAAACGATTGAACACGTTCCGAATGATAAAGATTTTCTTGAAAATCTTTATGAACTCCTTGCTCCCGGTGGAACTCTCGTCTTATCTACCCCATTTGGAGAAGGACGAGGAAAACCTTGTGGTTCTCCTTTTCATTACCATCAATTAACGGAAGAAGAGTTTACTTCTCTTTTCAAAAATGATGTTCCATTTGAACACGTGGAGTTTTATTATCAACACGGGGTGATGTTTGAAAAGGAAAAAAGAGAAGGTCTTCATTATCCTTTAGGAATTGCGGTTTGTAGAAAATAACGACCGTCTATCAAAGGAACGTTATAATGACAGACAGTCTTTTATCTTTATTGTTTACAGACAACCATCACATTGTATATTTTTCTTCAACAGTCTAAACGAACGTTTAATATAAGCTTTTTAAGTAGAAACTGCTTCTTCTTGAAGTTTCATCCCACCTGAACCACCAGATGAATCGTCTCCGGTGAAAAAGAGTTTTCTATCTCGATACATAAAAAATATCGATAAACTAAACGAGAGAATATCTGCTAATGGAAATGCAATCCATACTCCCCACACACCGAAAAACTGTGGCAAGATAAGAACAAGCGGAATTAAAAATAATACTTGCCGCGACATAGATAAAATCAACGCCGGTTTCGCTTTCCCTAACGCTTGGTACAATCCACCACTCACCACTTGAGCACCGATTAAAAAGGCTAGCGCAAACATGATTCTCATGCCATCAGACCCTGCCTGAATTACTGTTGGATCTGGGGAGAAGATACGCATGAATACGCCTGGAAATACCATCATAATTACAAAAACAAACGTCGAAAAAGCTGTGACCACTTTCAAGCCAAGTATAATCGTTTCACGCATACGCTCTAATTGATTTGCTCCATAATTATAGCCAACAATCGGCTGCATTCCTTGTAAAATTCCCATCATAGGCATTAAGGCAAACATAGACACACGTTGGACAATACCGAAAACTCCGACATAAAATTCTCCACCATGTAGAATGAGCATCGCATTGATCGCTACCATCATGACACTACCGGCTACTTGCCGAACAAATGCTGGTAATCCAATAATGATAACTTCTTTTACGATTGCTAACTGAGGGACCATTTCGGATATCCGTATCCGAAGCGAACTCTTCCCTGTTAAAAAATACTGTAACACGATAAAAGAAATACTTGCTTGGGAAATTACCGTTGCAATGGCAGCTCCTTGCACTCCCATATCTAACCATATGATAAATATCGGATCTAATATAATGTTCAACACAGAGGGAATGATCATCGTCATCATTGCAAAACGTGCATTTCCTTCTGCTCGAATAATTGCATTCGTTGTAAATGAAAACGTAAAAAAGATTGTCGCCATCGTAATCGGAAAAATATAATCAATCGCATATTGGAGGATCATAGGCGTTGCTCCAAATAATCGGAGTAACGGTTCAAGTACAGTAAAGGAAGCAATTACTCCAATCACACTTATCCCCAAAATCAATGTTATGATATTGCTAAAAACTCGGTTAGCGTCTGCTTCTCGCTTTTCACCTAGACGACGAGAAATAATGGAGGAACCACCGATTCCTAAAGCCGCTGCAACAGCCATCATAATAATCATAATCGGAAAAGCGATTGTCACCGCTGCAACCCCATCTATTCCTACAGCGTAGGAAATAAAAATCGTATCAACGACATTATATAGTGCCATAACAATCATTCCGATAATAGCAGGAATCGATAATCGTTTTAATAATTTAGGAATTGGTTCTGTCTCTAGCCTTGTACTTTGATCTTTTTGGTTCATGAGACATCGCCATCTTTCTTAGCGTCAGAAGACTGTCCATCTCCCCGTTGTATATTCTCTAAATTCGTTTGCATTTTTTTAAGCCAGCTAATTAAAAGGCGTTGTTCCTCTTCTGAAAAGCCATCCATTAAATTTCTATCTAATGCTTTAACTTCTTCCCACAAACGATCTTCTAGCTGTTTTCCTTTATCTGTTAAACTGATCACTTTTGTCCGACGGTCCAAAACACTATCCGTCTTTTTAATTAGTTGACTTTTCAAGAGTGATTCAATAATACCATTCATCGTAGAAGCTTGAATAAAAAGACGCTTCTGCAGTTCAGATTGAAGCGAATCACCGTAGTGGTTTAACAGATAAAGAACCTTTGCCTGTGCTCTAGTAACCCCATACTCTGAAAGATTACGATTGTGGTGGTTATGAATAAAATGGGTGACATTCCCCATATGATAGCCAACAAATTTTTCTATTTTCTCGTCCATTTCATTAGCCTCCTAAATAAATACTTTCTTTACTATACCAAATATACCGATTATAACTCAATTATATGTAACGAATTCCATTATTTTTATTCGCTAACTAACCTTTCGTTAATCGAAGAATAGTAATTTCAATTATCATCTAAAAAAACCATGCTATTTCCAGCATGGTTTCTTCATTCAATTTATCGTCAACACTAATGACAATAAGCTAATCCGTATTTATCGTATGTGTCTGTCACATCAATCGCAAAATGAATGTCATCTTGTTGCTCATTTAAAATTACTGCTACTTGAAACGTTTTCGACTCTTTATTAGATACTGCCACCGCGTAACTCCCATATTCTTTAGCATGATCTACGGAATCAACTGTAAGAGTGTCTGAATCGAATCCATTTAGTTCAGAAACTAGCGAAATCGCCTCTGCTTTTGCCTTACGTTTGAGTTCATCCTCCCAAACGAAAAAGAAGATAGCAACTCCAGCTATAAGTAACGTCGTTAGTCCAAAAGTCAGTTTGAATTGATCGATCATTACGTCACCTCACACCTCTAAGTTGTTTTCATTTATTATAATCGACCAACACCTATTTTGTCATTAATTCCGACTAAACTTATATGGAAAATAATTAATAACACCGCTGTATTGTAATCCTTATTTATAATTATTATAATTTGATTTATTGTTCCATTCATTATATAATTTCATTATACCATTACAACAGATAATCAAAGGAGTGCTTAAAAACATGAGTAATCAACAATTAGTTACAGAATTGAATCGTCAACTTTCAAATTGGAATGTACTAAACACAAAACTTCACAACTTTCACTGGTATGTAAAGGGTGAGAATTTCTTCACTCTACATGAGAAATTCGAAGAGTTTTATAACGAAGCTGCAACCAATATCGATGAAATTGCTGAACGTATTTTAACAATTGGTGGAAAGCCTGTCGCTACATTAACGCAGTATCTTGAAGGATCTTCCATTAAGGAAGCTGCTGGAAATGAGGTAGCTAAAGACATGGTAAGCGCTTTGGCAGCGGACTTCACAACAATCAGCAAAGAATCTGATGAAATCATTCGTTTAGCTGAAGAGAATGGTGATGAAGCAACAGCCGATATGTTTATCGCTTTGAAATCATCGATCCAACAGCATACTTGGATGCTAAATGCGTTTCTTGGTAAATAATAATCATGATAAACACCACCAATTAATCGGTGGTGTTTTTTGTTTATGTAATCCAAACACGCGAGCAAATGAAATCTTCCTAGCTAGTCTTTGAAGAAGTAAGACACTTCAGAAACCTTGACCTCTCTATTAAGTCCCATCTAGATTGACAGCTATCAAGACTTATGTTATAGTGGTCGTTGTGCTTCATTCTGGCACAATTCGTTTTGATGAAGATATTTGCAAGTGCTAACAAACATTCACTTGCAACATTAGATTGTATAAATGATCTGGAATCCTGTGAACACTTCGAGTATGCCTTATATACACTGGCGCGGTCTCGGAGCCGCAAGGATGAAAGAGAGGTAGGGCTTTCATTATTTAAGCAATATTAAGTCTATTGCAGGTATTTTTACCGTGGCAAAATTATAATCAAACACATCTGTTATCAATGATCATGGATAACAAGAACTAACGAATAATAATCATGACGAACGAACACATATAAGCTTCATTACCTTATAATAGAATGAATAAAAGCAGGCTCCTTATGTAGGAGGCTGCTTTTCCAATTTCTTCTCTCTTTTAAAGGGTTATTTTACTGAAGGTTCTGTACAAATACGTCCCCTGAATGATGTAATCGGTTTGTAAAACAATTGGATAAGTGGACCTATACCAAATGCGACTAGCACTGTACCTAAACCAATTGGACCGCCAATGAAAAAAGCAATAACTAAGACAGATAGTTCAAGAAATGTTTTTGAAAAAGCAAGACTTTTACCAGTCAGTTTATGAAAGACCATCATCGAATGATCAATCGGATTTCGAGCAAAATTCGATTGCAAGTAACACGCAATTCCAGTAGCGCAGCTCAAAATCCCTACTATTAACAAAACAATTCGAAAAGCCACAAGGACGAATACGACGTCCGAGAAAACAACTAATAGCCAAAAATCAATGAAACTACCTATTAAAAACATGGTTATTAATGCAGCAAAGTCCGGCTTCTGTTTCAACAACAGTCCGTTTACTATTATAAGTAAGAATCCTATTATAAACGTCCAACTTCCAACCGTAAGACCGATATTATTCGATAAAGCCACAAATAGCGCATCCCATGGCCCTGCCCCGAGTCCAGCTAAAATAATCAAGCTTATTCCAAAAGATAAAAAAATGAGCCCAATCAAATAAAACAATCCTATTACTAATCTATTTTTCATAACACTACTTCTCCATTCTTTCGCTAAGATAGCAAAACAATAGCATACCATTAAATAGATTCATTTCCTATATATTTTTAGAAGGAATGAACAAAATCATGCATTTTAGTCGAAATGTTGATTAATAAAATGATAAACTACCAATGGTAAATATGAATTTGAAGGAGAGGTAGAAGATGTCTCATAGTAAAAAACTATTAATATCATCCGCATTATTTGGGGTGATTGGTGTCATGATGGGAGCACATATGGCTGGTGCTGGTTCCTATGCATTACGCCCTATCCATGCACACGTCCTCGTCGTAGGATGGCTATCATTATTTGCATGGAGTATCTTTTATAAAGTCTATCAACCAAAAAACGGTCTGCTACCAACATTTCAAGTTTGGACTGGACTCATAGGAGCAATCGGTTTGAATGTCGGTATGTATATCTTCATGCTCGATACAGTTCCTCTTTCTGATGTATTTTCATTAATTTTTTATATCGTTAGTGGATCCATACTTGCGATCAGTTACGTTCTCTTTTTCATACTTACGATCCTTCAACCTGATGACTAGTCTACTAAATTTATTGAGAAAAAGGATTACTGAATAAAAAACGCCTTGCACCCACGAACGTCATCGAGGAAACAAGGCATTTTTTATTGCCATCATCATTTACAATGTGGATTATTGTTCTCTATCGCTTCGATTGCCTGTTTTACCGACCCATATGTTATGAAACTTGAGAAATCAATGTTTAACCCTTGTGTGCGCATTGCAATTTTTGGGGTAACACCTGTGATAATTAATTTTACTCCCTTTAGTTTCAATAGGTCATTCAACTGAAAAATCCCGATTGTTGCTTGTTCGTCCATATTAGCAAATCCAGATAAATCTAAAATTAACGTTTCCACTTCCTCTTTCGATAATTCTGGTAGGATACGTTCCACAATGATATCTACCCGATGTTCATCTACGTTACCAATTAAAGGAAGAACCGACACTCCCTCTTTGACAGGGACAAGTGGAGTAGATAGCAATTCAATTTCACGGTTGTATTTCGCAATTTTTTCTTCCGCTTCTTTGAAATCAGTGATGTCTTTTTGTATTCCAACAAAATAATGTTTTCCTTCGTCTTCAAGGTAAATTGGGTCAATGTGAAGCAAGTTCCAAAACGAGTCTCCGTTTTTTTTATAATTTAATATTTCCACAGAAACAGGTTCGAATTTCTTTATCCCGTCTCTTAGTTTGTCAATCGTGGCAGGGTCCGTCCCCTCCCCTTGTAAAAAACGACAATTATATCCGATGACTTCTTCTTGCGAGTATCCTGTTAAACTTGTGAAGCCTTGATTTGCATAAATAATCGGGTTATCCGGTTGATTAGGATCCGAAATAATAAATACAAGCTGCGTTTTTTCCAATACTTTATCTTTCAGTTTTTGGATGTGAGGCATAACGCTCTACTCCCCCTTAAAAATATGTATCCATCGTCCTTCTCTCTATCATAACTGAAAGAACTTTTTTTCGAAAGAGGTAACCGACTCCCATGTCACTATAACTACAAAAGAAAAGAACTTAAATACGAGGTTGTCCCTCCTATCTAAGTTCTATTTTATACTTTCTTTTCCGCATGTTCGTAGCTATAAAGCTCAGATAACACAAGGGTACAAGCTCCGATCAACGAGCCTTCGTCTCCAAGTTCTGAAACAACAATTTTCGTTTTCTTCGCTCGATCACTCAACGCTCTCTTTTCAACCATATCTACAATTGGTTGCATAATAAGGGCATGTGCTTTGGATACTCCTCCACCAATTATAATCATTCGTGGATTAATAAAGTGGATGATATTCAAAATACCCATCCCTAAATATTTTCCAGTTTCTTGTAACACTTGATTAGCCACTTTGTCCCCGTCTTGTGCGCACTCATAAATCGACTGCCCATCAAGAGATGCCGCATTCATGCCGTTTTTTTCGGTCAACATCGACTTCTCCCCTTGTTCAATTAACGCCTTCGCACGCTCTTTAAGAGCATGTCCGGATGCTAGGGTTTGGAAACACCCCTTGTTGCCGCACGAACATTCTGGTCCATTTACATCAATGAGTGTATGACCAATCTCGCCAGCTAAGCTATCGTTTCCATGGAGTAACGAATTATTTAGAATAATTCCTGCGCCGATCCCTTCGCCAACGTTTAAACAGACGAAGTCATCTGTTTCTTTTCCAGCACCAAACCACTTTTCTCCTAATGCTAGGGCTTTCGCGTCGTTTTCCACACGTACTGGAAGGTGAAAAGTATTTTCTAGCACTTGTTTTACTGCCACACCTTCTAACTTAAGAGACGGGGCATGAATCGAAACACCCGTTTCGTGATCAACTATCCCGTGCATGGCTACACCAATTCCGATTAGTTTATCCTTTTCTTCCACTACTTCTCCGAGAAATGACTCAATAATTTTTTGCAGAAATTCGAGGAAACTTCCCTCATTTAATTGATTTGGAGAAGGCATTGCCACTATTCTACGCATAGCGATATGAGCATCAAGGTTTGTTAAAGCTAAACGAACCTTTTTCACCCCGACATCCACCCCAATAATGTAACGACTATTCGCATTGATTGTAAGCAAAATTGGTTTTCGTCCACCATTAGATGTACCGGCCCTACTTTCAAGAACCAACTGCTCCTTAATCAGTTCATTCACGATATTCGTCACGGTTGGGGGAGTTAATTTTGTTTTCTTCGCAATTTCTGAACGTGATATTGTACTATTCATGCGGATCGTGTTCAGAATAAGCGAGCGATTCAGTGACTTCATCAGCTGAAAACTTCCTGTCATTTGAGCAGCCATCGTGTCCCCCCTTGTTATAGGTTTTCGTTTATTACTGTAACGTCATCATAAATCGTAGAAGAGCCTTTTGTCCATTTTCATCCCTTTTAAACACCCCTGCGTGAGATAATATTGTTGAAAAAACGGTGCCTACTTCTTGTTGAAGAACTTCGTCCGCATTCGACAAATTTAAGTCAGGATGATTTCCCTTCACTTTTAATGCCCAATCAAGATGCTTGGCAATATTTTCATTTGATGCAATTTGTTTCTCAGGATGATCTGTCAATAAAGCGTCCGTCAGTTCGTTTAATTCTTGTTTTAACCTTCCAGGTAAAACTGCCAGTCCCATCACTTCGATCAAACCAATGTTTTCTTTTTTAATATGGTGAACTTCTTTGTGAGGGTGATAAATACCCATCGGATGTTCTTCCGACGTACGGTTATTACGCAACACTAAGTCCAATTCAAATTTACCATCTCTAAAACGAGCAATCGGTGTTATCGTATGATGAGGTGTGTCACCACTAAATGGTAAAACGCCTACCGATTGATCTTCATAGTGTTGCCATTTTTGGCGGATCATCTCAGACGCCAACACAACTTGTTCTTTGTCCGTTCCTTTTACTCGCAACACAGACATAGGCCACTTCACTTTAGCGACTGTCACATCACCGAAGTTCTCAAGGGGTTCTATTTCTTCTTCTGACGCTCTCGCCATTGGAAATTCATACTTTCCAGCTTGATAATGATCATGACTCAAAATAGATCCGCCAACAATCGGTAGATCAGCATTTGATCCAATAAAATAATGAGGATACTGTTCCACGAAATCTAAGAGCCGTTGAAACGTTCGCACGTTAATTTTCATCGGTTCATGTTTGGCCGAAAGTACAATCGCATGCTCATGATAATAAACGTATGGTGAGAATTGAACGTGCCACTCTTCTCCATTTAATGAAACTGGAACCGTCCGCAAATTTTGTCTTGCTGGGTGGTTTAGTCTTCCTGCATAACCAACATTCTCTTTACAAAGAAGACAGAGCGGATAGTTTGCTGACGGTACGTTTTTCGCTGCAGCAATTTCTTTCGGATCTTTTTCAGGCTTCGACAAGTTAATCGTAATGTCTAAATCTCCAAACTCAGTTGGCGTTTTCCAACTCATATTTTTTGCGATACGATCTCTTCGAATATAGTGAACGTCTTGGTTCCACTCATAGAACCATGCAGTGGCAGCTTCAACGCCTTCCGCTTGTTGAATTTGTCGGAATTGATTTGTTATATCAGATGGCCTATTCGAAAACACCGCCATGAGTTTTGTATCCAGTAAATCTCGTTCCGTCACTGTATTGTTTTGTAGAAATCCTTGCGAAGATGCCCAATCCAAAATATCATCCAATATTCGATATAGAGGTCTCCGATCAAACGTTTCATTGATAACCGGTGTTTGAGATTCATCCAAATGAAGAATCTCCATCAACTGATTTTTACAAAAGATAACATCTTGTTCCTCTATTAAGTTCTTACTTAAAGCATAATGGACAAGTTCATTCAATCGTTGATCGATAGTCATTGTTCCCTCTCCTAACATTTAAGATTGATAACCTTCTGGGTGCTTTTGGTGCCACTTCCATGCTGTTTCAATGATGGATTCTAAATCAGCATATTCTGGTTTCCACCCAAGAATTGTTTTCGCCTTATCCGAAGAAGCAACGAGTTTAGCAGGATCTCCATCTCGTCTTGGCGCAACTTCTCTCTTAATGTCTTTCCCCGTAACTTTCTCTACGGTATCGATCACCTGCTTCACGCTGAAGCCACTACCATTACCTAAATTAAAGACGTCGGACGGACCACCATCTCGTAGGTAGTTCAACGCAATCAAATGAGCTTGAATCAAATCTTTCACATGGATATAATCCCGAATACACGTGCCATCTTCCGTATTGTAATCGTCTCCGAAAATCATGATTTTTTCCCGCTGTCCTAAAGCTACTTGCAACACGATCGGAATTAAGTGAGTTTCTGGTTTGTGATCTTCTCCAATATCAACCGTCGGATGAGCTCCTGCTACATTGAAATAACGCAAGACAACATATGTCATACCGTAGGCGTTTGCACACCATTTCAACATTTTTTCAATAGCAAGTTTCGTTTCACCATAAGGGTTCGTTGGGTTCGTCACTTCTGTTTCTTTAATGGGAACAGACTCAGGTTCACCGTATGTTGCTGCGGTCGATGAGAAGACAATATGTTTGACATTGTATTGCTCCATTTTTTTCAATAGACAAAGTGCTCCATAGACATTGTTATCATAATATTGAAGGGGCTGTTCCACACTTACACCGACAAGGGAATCTGCAGCAAAGTGAATGACTGAATCGATCTTATGACTGGAAAAAACGTTGTCTAGGACACTCTCATCTCGAAGATCTCCTTTATAGAACGTTGCACCTTCTAGCACTGCTCCTTTGTGACCTGTTTGTAAGTTATCAAGCACAACTACCTCTTCATTTTTATTTAATAATTCAGCGACTCCGTGACTACCAATATATCCTGCGCCTCCGCAAACTAAAACCGCCATTTTCTACCCCTCCTATTTCGTTTCGTTTATCATTTCTCTAGTACCTTCTCCAATATCGACCACATAAAACTCCGTATCAATTCCCGTTCGTTGTTTGTATGATTTCGCTATTCGCTTCAACGTATTATCTAAATCGGCTTCTTTGATCAAATTTACCGTACAACCACCAAAACCAGCTCCAGTCATCCTAGCACCTAATACTGTTGGTTCTTCCCAAGCAGCTTCCACTAAAGCATCTAGCTCTTCCCCAGTAACTTCATAATCATCTCTTAATGATCGATGAGATTCATTCATTAATTCCCCAAATACTTGAACATCCCCTGCCTGAAGCTTCTTATGAGCTAGAATGGTTCGATCGTTCTCTTCAACCGCATGTTTTGCTCGGCGTTTTTCTGTTTCCCCTGTAATGACGTGCTGGTTCTCTCGAAATTGATCAGGAGTTAATTCACAAAGATGTTTAATGGAAACAACTTTCTGCAAATCAGACAAGGCAGATTCACATTCTGTTCGTCGTTCATTATACTTAGAATCAGCTAAGCCACGGCGTTTATTCGTATTCGCTAAAACGAGTTTCACTCCTTCTAACTTTACCGGTGCATAACTATAGTCTAACGTATCGCAATCTAATAAAATCGCGTGATCTTTCTTGCCCATACCAATGGCAAACTGGTCCATGATCCCACAATTCACACCGATATAGTCATTTTCTGCTCGTTGACAGAGTTGCACCATCGGAATTCGCTCCATTTCAAAACCATTCAACGCATCCCAAGCAATTGCCATCGCTAATTCAATAGAAGCGGATGAGGAGAGCCCAGCTCCATTTGGAATATTCCCATGAAAATAGGCGTCAAACCCTTTTGTACCCTGGTGCCCTTGATCTTTGAACATATAAAGCACGCCTTTAGGATAGTTCGCCCAGTCGTGTTTTTCGTTGTAATCCAATTCATCTAATGATGTTTCTATCATGCCTAAATCAGGGAAATTATCGGAATAAAAACGGATGTTTCGATCTTCTCTAGGTGCGATTGTAATATAAGTACCAACACTTAACGCACATGGAAACACATACCCTCCATTATAATCCGTATGTTCCCCAATCAAGTTCACTCTTCCTGGAGACAGAAATGTTCGAGGTTGTTTATTTGTTTCGAATACTTCTTGGAACGATTTCCTTAATTTTTCTACCATGTTTCTCATCCTTCCCTTCATAAAAAATCGTTTATTGATTCGTAACAACTTTGTTTTTAAAGATAACTAATTAATTTGTTGTAAGTGCTTTCTACCTTCTATTTATTAAGTATACACGATGAAAATCAAGAATGGAATCTTTATTAATAAATTTAATTAATGTTTTTCGGTAAATAAAAAGCTGTCCCTAAAGCGATTTGAAATCTTAAAAAACAAACTACCCTCACTCAAAGGGTTCTTGTTCTCTATTTCTTTCTCCCATTCATTTTGATACGATAATGACTTAATTAATAATGAAAGGATTACAACATGAGATACTACACACATATTACAACCTCAATTTCATCCGTTATTTTACTAAGTGATTGGCTCCCACCTCAAGTTTCCATCACGTCATCTATTGTGTTATCCGGAATCATTCTCGGATCCGTTCTTCCAGACTTAGATGAGTCAAGGTCATGGATTGGTCGACGAATTCCGATTTTATCAACAATGATAAGCTTGGTTTTCGGTCATCGTAGTATTACTCACTCAGGGATTATGCTCGCCCTTATGACAACTGCTTTCTTACATTTTTCGCATGAGTTTTTGCTCGGACTGTTCTTAGGAGTAGCTTTACATATCATTGCTGATTTCTTTTCCGTCGGCGGAATTCCACTATTTTATCCCTTTTCCAAAAAAAGATCTCAAGTTGGGCTATACCGAACAGGTAAATGGAGTGAGGGACTATTTTTCATATCGGGATTGGCTTTTATTATGTATTACCTTCTATAAAAGTTGCTAGAGTTAATGATTGAGTCGATTGCCTCAAGACAAGAGTAAGGAATTAGTTAGGTTAAGCATTATGGTTGACTTTACGAACCTTTTACTATAAACTAACTTTTTGTAAGCATAAGTTATCGAATTTTTCGTAACAAGCGACTTACTAAATTACTGGAGGTAATATATATGTCTAAAGTATTATTTATTAAAGCCAATTCAAGACCAGCAGATCAATCAGTTTCAGTGAAACTTTACAATTCATTTCTTGAGAACTTCAAAGAAACTCATCCTAAAGATGAAATCACCGAACTCGATTTGTTTGAAGAAAATCTCCCTTATTATGGAAACGAAAAAATTACTGCTATGTTTAAACAATCAAAAGGGATGGAATTAACTTCTCAAGAACAAGAAGATGCAAACTTTGTAAGCAAATATCTAAATCAATTTTTAGAAGCAGATAAAGTTGTTTTCGCTTTCCCACTATGGAATTTCACAGTACCAGCTGTGTTACACACTTATTTTGATTATCTCGCTCAAGCAGGAAAAGTGTTTACGTATACTGAAAACGGCCCTGAAGGGTTATTGACAGGGAAAAAAGTTGCTCTCGTAAATGCACGAGGTGGCATTTATTCAGAAGGTCCCGCTCAATCTGCTGAAATGGCTGTCAATTATGTTAAGAATATGCTTACATTTTGGGGTATTCAAGATATTGAAACGGTGATTGTTGAAGGTCATAACCAGTTCCCAGAAAAAGCGGAAGAAATTATTGAAGAAGGTATAAAAGAAACAGTCGCGGTGTCAGCAGGATTTTAACTAGTCAATTTTAAAGAGGAGGTTGTGTGGAATGTTTCAGAGAGAAATAAAAGATCATTGGTATGTTCATTATAATAAAAATGGCTACCCTCATGTCCAACAAGGATGGGTGTTACCACCGGATCGTCAATCAGAATTCGATCCCTTTATATTAATGGCAGACGATTGGTTTAAACGCGGAACTTTCTCTGACCACCCCCACCGCGGTTTCCAAACGATCACATACGTTGTGGACGGTAGGTTGGAACATACCGACAATCACGGTGGACACTCCATTTTAGAATCTGGCGATGTGCAATATATGAACGCCGGCGGAGGTGCAAGACACGCAGAAGAAGCAGTCGACGATGATCTCATTCATACGCACCAACTATGGCTTAACTTACCAAAGCATTTAAAAAATTCTAAAGGCTCTTATCAGAATGTTTTCGTTGAAGATGCACCAGTTGTCCCTTTTAATGCTGGTTCTGTAAAGGTCTATGCAGGAACGGTTGGAGGGGTAACTGGACCTATGGAAAGCCTTGTGCCAATCATTATGACTGAAATTACTTTTAACGAAGCGGGCGAGTATTCTTATGTTATCCCTGAGAATCATAATGGTTTTCTCTTCGTCCGTTCTGGAGAGGTTACGATTGGTAACAATGAAACCCCCCTTTCTAAAACAGCTGTAGCAACGCTCACTTATAATGAAAACGGAACAGATAAAAGTAGTGAATTGACGATTAAGGCAAATCATCGTTCGAAGATATTACTCTATTCTGGTGCCCCCATAAAAGAAGACGTCATCGCTTCTGGTCCATTTGTCATGAATACAACAGACGAAATCCGACAGGCTTATCGTGATTTCCAAGATGGAAAGTTTGGACCGCCTGTAGAATAACAAATAACACTTAAAATAACACTTGCTCCTCGTTTGAGAATTATCCAGACGAGGATCTTTTTTATCCGAATATTAATTTAAATAGTCCCATCGTAAATAATATAGTAAACGGTAATAGTTGACCGTATTGCTGCCACTTATACAACGAAGAGCGATGAGCTAAATATAATCCAAATATAAAGAAGATGGCAAATTGAACGGCTGCAAATAAAGGAAAAAAGCGACCAACTGACTCAAATCCAGCCCAAAGACCAAACCCTATATTATCCACATTAATAATAATAAATAATTTTAGCGCAATCGCCCTTTTGAATACTCCTTCCCCATCAATTAAATGAAACACGCTTAATATGAGTAAAAAAACACCTGATAATTTATTGAATAGATAAAAAGGAATAAAAGCGTCTAAAACTTGACCGACTTGATAAAAACCCCATAAAACGACCCCTGTTCCTATTGTAAGAAGTAAGAAGTGTGCCAATGGAAAATATTGTCTTCTATAACCAATAAGCCACCCCCATATAAAGCCATCAAAGCTTATAAAAAAAACCATAAACACCATCGAAATAAATGCCATCCGTTATCCCCTACTTTTTTTTACAAATGAAGATTGTCATTAAACTTAACTATATAAGTGATGAAAGTTTATTCTCATTCTTATGCTTGTCATCCAGATATTATTGATGTTCTTTTGCCTACCTTGAAAATAGAATAGAGAGTTCTAGCTTTTACCCTCTCTTTCCGCGGAAGAGATTAGAAGGAAGGCCTATTTACTGCTAATATGACGGATTTCACAACAAATCTTTTATTTTAAACAATAATCCATGGTTTAAATAACATTCGTTCGTGGAAACGTATGAAGTAGATAACGAAATCTTTTTCAAAAGAGAGGGATGATCTAGTAATGGATAAGAAAATGGAAGAATTAATTGACGGATTAAATGAGGATCTTGCAAATGAGTACGGAGCAATGATTATGTATACGTATGATGCGGCTGTTGTTTCAGGGCTTTATCGGCAAGTATTAAAACCTTTCTTTGAAAGCGAAGTTGCTGATGAAACGACCCACGCCCTTTACCTTTCAGAAAAAATCAAAACATTAGGTGGCACACCAACAACAACTCCGACACCAGTAAAACAATTACAAGATGTAAAAGAAATGCTGGAAGATGCATTAAAAGCAGAAATAGATACCATTGAGCGTTATGAAAAGCGTAAAACACAAGCAGAAGAACTTGGGCTGACAGAGCTCGTCGTTAAACTAGACGATTTCATCGCTGATGAAACAGGCCATAAAGAAGAAATGGAACGACTGTTAGACGATCCAAGATTATAATTTACTTTTCAATAAACAGCTGTCTCTCCTTGAGATAGCTGTTTTCTTTTTCCACTAGAACTCATATTTTGTCGATTTTTGGATAAATTTACTGAAAAATATTACATATCAAGGAAATAAGCTATATAATAAGAACTAAGTGATCATGAATTTTTAGTCTTTGAAAATAATGTATTAGTGAGGGATGACAAATGGATCGAAGTTTCACTATCAATCTTGCAACTCAACAAACAATAGATGCCATGGATCATCTTGTGGCTGTACTTTCTCTAGACGGAACGATTGAAATGATTAATCACGAATGGAGAATTGCATCGAAAGACCAAAATGGCAGCACGGGTTCTACAGCAATTGGTGTGAATTATTTTGATATATTAGAAAAATCCGAAGAATTTTTGCTCCTTTTTTGTATAAAAAAAGTTCTATCTGGAGAACATTCTTCATACAGGCATACATACCCCTGCCACTCACCCGAAAAAGACCAATACTTTGAAATGATTGTCTCAACTATAAAAGAGGGACACGACATTGTCGGCCTTATGGTTCAACATATAGATACAACAAAATTTGTCGATTCCCAAGACCAAATTTCCGACATTTTAGAAAGTATGACGGATGGATTTTTTGCTCTTGATCCTAATTGGAAAATAACGCATGCGAATCAAGAAGCTTTAAGGCTACTACATGTAAGTAGAAAAGATATAATAGGGCTGTCTGTTTGGCATGCCTTCCCTCACTTATTAAATACAGAATTTGAGGACGCATATAGAAGAGCAGTAGCAGAGCGAATAACGATCCGACTTGAAGCATACTTTGATCCTAAAAAAACGTGGTTTCAAGTTCATCTCTACCCGAGAAAAAACGGAGGACTAACTGTATACTTCCAAAGTATTAATGAACGAAAAAGAATGGAAGAGCAGCTTTTTCATTCCGCTTACTATGATGAACTTACCGATTTACCGAATCGAAAGTCTCTTCAAAAAGAAATCAATGATTCTATCGCTTTTTCTGAAAATAAACTCGAACAATTCACCGTATTTTTTATAGATGTGGATGGTATTAAAAATATCAATGATCTATATGGTCATCATATGGGAGATGAACTTCTCAAACAATTGGGGGATCGACTAGAAGATATAACAAAAGGTCACTTTGTAGCCCGGTTTGGCGGAGATGAATTTGTATTGTTATATAGAGGAAAAGCCCATACGAAAGACTATGAACGTTTTTCCAAAAGTATATTACTAGAAATTCAGCGTCCATTTCAAATATTAAATTACAGCGAATTTTCAATAACTGCAAGCATAGGAGTTAGTCAATACCCAGACGACGGGGTAACGACGGAAGATTTACTCAGTGCTGCGGATACTGCTATGTATAAAGCAAAGGAAGATAAAGGAAATAAAGTGGCTGTCTACCATAAACAAATGAAAGACACGTTAGCACACCGAATGTTGCTACTTGATCTATTAAAAAAAGCGATAGACAGTGATGATTTGTATTTTCTCTTTCAACCACAAGTCTCTGCACTAGATGGAAAGATCACAGGGATAGAAGTTTTATCTCGTTGGAAAGATCAGCATTTCGGCTTTATTTCTCCCGGTGAGTTTATCCCTTTAGCCGAGGAAAGCGGCCTCATCAAAAATATTACGACTAAACTTATCGATCACGTTTTCCCACTCCTAAAAAGTTGGGTTGATGAAGATCTTTTCAATGGAAAAGTTGCCATTAATTTCTCAACACTTTTATTAGAATCAGACGCCTTCATTGAGGACTTTATTAAAAAATTACAAATATATGATTTTCCACCAGGGACAATTGAAATAGAACTTACCGAAAGTGTTCAGCTATTAACTTCTCCAAAAATAAATCATCATTTACAAGTTTTGCGACAAAAGGGAGTCAGAATAGCCATTGACGACTTCGGAACGGGTTACTCGAACTTCGCTTATTTAAGTGAATTCCCATTAGACAAAGTAAAAATTGATATGACCTTTATCCATCAAATCGGAACAAATAAAAGAGTGGAAGAAATATTGCACGTTTTGATTCAATTGTCTAAAAAATTAGGTTATGACTGTGTTGCCGAGGGGGTAGAAACGAAAGAGCAATTAAACTTTCTCTTACAAAAAAAATGCAAATATATTCAAGGCTACTATTTTTTCGCCCCAATGGAACCAGAAAAGCTTTTATTAGAATTAAACAACCAACTCCCCAGTTAATTTTGGGAGTTGGTTGTTTAAAATGTTATTTATTGTTCCTCGTCTATACTCAATCCTTCGATAAACTTACGTCCTATTAAATGTTTTTTCTTTCGATACTCCTTCGATTTAAAAACGATGTCAAAGTCATACCCTTCCGGATAAAGTTCTCTAGCGGATATATACAAACTCAATCTCTTATGATTAAACATTGTCTTTTCTCCTTTTACTTGTACAACATAATTTCCTTTGTCGTCAGGACCTTGATAGACGATTCCTAAATCATCAATCGCTGAGATTCGAACGTTATCACCTTGCTCAAAAATGGTTATGTCTCCCCCTTTATTTTGTACTTTACTTCTCTTTCGACCATATTTATCAATTGCAATTTGTCGCTCTAAACTTTGTTTATTTAATTCACTAATTCTTTTTTCAGGAAATGTCACCGTGTTATTATTCGTTAATTCATAGGCTCTTTTCACTAAATCAGGATGTAATCCAAGTTTTAAAGCAATATCAAAAGCTTGACTATTTCCTGTTTCCCCTACTAAAAGACGATAAGTAGGTTGCAGGGAGTCTAAATCGAACTCCATCGACCCATTGATAAACCCTTTCTTTTCTTCAGCAAATCCTTTTAGTTCTCTATAGTGAGTTGTTGCAAGTAATGTTGCCCCTTTGAGAAATAATTGTTCCATAATGACTTGAGCTAATCCCATTCCTTCACTAGGATCTGTTCCCGAGCCAAGTTCATCTAACAAAACGAGACTATTATTGTCGGTTTTTTCCAAAATATGAATGATATTTCCCATCCTGGAACTAAATGTACTTAAATTTTCATCAATACTTTGCCCGTCTCCCATATCCACGTATATTTTTTGAAATAAATGAACTTCGCTTCCCTCATCTGCCGGAATTAACAATCCAGTTTGTGCCATTAACGTTAATAATCCGACTGTTTTTAATGTTACTGTTTTTCCACCTGTATTTGGACCTGTGATAACCAACGCTCTCGTCTCCCCCTCTAACTTTAACGATAACGGAACGGCATCCTTCCCTAACATTGGATGGCGTGCTTCGATCAAATCTACTTTATAATCCTCGTTAATTTTTGGGATGTTGCCTTCCATTTCACGACAATATTTTGCTTTTGCAAAAATCACGTCGTAATGATGCATCGTTTCCATCGCTATGTTAATTTCCGCTTCGTTTTCTAGGATAATACCTGTGAGTGTATATAAAATTTGTTCCATTTCATGCTCTTCTGACAGTTTCAATACGTTTACGGCATCTTGGATGTCAGCTACTTCTTTTGGCTCCATAAATACTGTAGCACCAGATGCAGAAGTATCTATAACAGTCCCAGATACTTTATTTCTATATTGTTTTTTAATCGGAAGCACGTATCTTCCATTCTTTTCTACAATCATGGATTCCTGTAAATATGATGTGATTTTTTTGGACCGACTCATGACCTCCGCTTTATTTTTCAATGACTCTTGCTCTTGTCGAAGGTGCCGACGAATTTTAGCCAACTCTTGAGTTGCATAATCATCTATTTGACCATGTCTTAAACTTCGAGCAATTTCATCTTCTATATCTGAAAGGTGACTAATAGATAACGCGTAGGTCGCGATCACAGGTGCTACACTTTCTTTATCCAACATGAATCGCTTTAGTTTTCGGCAATGCTCAAAAAATGATAGTGCTCTAGTCAATTGCTCAGTCCTTAAGAACATTCCTTTTTTTGCTTGTTCCAAACTACTAGTGATTTCATCCAACGAATGAATTGGAACACTAGCACTTATTTTCAATATTTTTACTGCTTCGTCTGTTTCATGAAGCATTCTTTCCACCTGTTTTTTATTGGATGATGGTTTACATCCACGAATCGTTTCTTTACCTTTTGATGTTAAAGCTAGTACAGCTATTTCATCTAAAATTCGATTGTAATCTAATATATCTAATGTTTTATTATTCATGTTTTTCACCTCGAAGATTATTTTGACCTTTCCCCTCTAGTTCAAGCAGCAGTTTAACTCGTCAATGTGGAAAAACTCTGGCTTAACAAAAAACGTCTTAAGCAAATGCTTAAGACGTTCATAACAGACCCCTTCACATGAGTGATTGTTTGTTATACATAGATAGAGGGTATTATTTCATTACACCCTCTATCTATCCACACATCCAAAAAAAGCGATGACAATACGCCATAGCTTAAAGGTTTCCCTATGATTTCGCTACGCTGCTTGTTCTTAACGTTTCTTAGAAAGAAAACTCAAATAAGCCCGCATTTGGCAGGTTTTGATTTCTTTCAAGAATTTATCCTGTTCATGGATTAGTTAAGAACCGCACTCATAAAAAAATCTCCTTTATTTGTGAAAGGGTTTATTTATCTTTATATGTTATAAGATAATCATTATTTATAACTCTGTCAATACCATTTTCAATTAACACTTCTAGGAGCTTGTTACGAAGAAAATTCTCGTAATTCACCATCAACTAATATAAACGATATTCTCTCTAACACGTTAAAATTAAAAGGTGGGCCGGATGGAAAGGAGCTCATTTATGGAGCTAAATATCAATACGAAACGCTTGAAGTTAACTGCTTGTTCTGAACCTCTTCTTCCACTCATGAAGTTAGAACATTACGATCACTATCCCCATATCCTTTCCCATGTTGAGTTACTAAAAAAAGACCATACTTTTTTCGGATGGGGTCCATGGTTAATTCTGGACATGAATCAACTCCACATTGTTGGTGATATAGGGTTTAAAGGAAAACCTGATTCTGATCATACTGTGGAAATTGGCTACGGAATATTACCATCCGAACAGTCTAAAGGATATGCAACAGAAGCATTACAAGGTTTAATTGATTGGGCATTTGAGCGCAAAAACGTCAAACGTATAACAGCAGTATGTCGACATGACAACGATGCTTCAATACGTGTATTAAATAAAGTAAACATGGTTCCAGTCAGGAAGGAACTGCAAATGATATCTTGGGAGCGAAAAGCTCAGTGATAAAAATCTCTTTAAATACCTGTGGGTAATCTTAGAAATCCTTAAGTTGCAAGCAGGTAATAGAATACAAAAAAGCGCGCTCATTTAGTTCATCCTAAAATGAGCGTGCTTTTAATATTCAGGTATTTTCGCAAACTTAATTTTATTGTTCTTCTGAAGTGAAAAGCAATCCCGATTGCTGTCCGCAAAAGCTTCTAACTGAAGCAAATTTTTAACAGGGCCTATTTTAATGTAATATTCAACTGCTTTTTTGGTTCTTTCCCCTGCATGTCTTTTGGATCAAAGCCAAACCACTCGGAAAACTCCCCAACGGTTGGATAACGTCCATAAAAGCTTAGTTCACCATTAACCACTACTGCCGGAAGTGCATCTGGTCCATCAGATCCTAAAAGGTCATTTATTTGTTTATTATTTGCAAATTGATCTGGTTCTTGCCCCAAATTATATCGTTTCACATCATATCCTTTATTCACTAATTGATGATGAAGTCTAGAAATCCTAGTTAGTTCTGGATCAACACTCGGTCCACAGACACCTGTTGGGCAACATAATGCCGGATCAAATATTTCAATTTTCGCACTCACATTAATCATCCTTTTTTCGATTTATTTTGTAAGAATTGTTGTACATAACACTCGCTTACCATTGGAATTAAGTGATTCAACTTCATGTTTTAATGAAGGTAATTCCGCTAATATTGTTTTTAATAAAGGAAGATGTTGGTAATCTTCATTAAGTCGATAAAACTTCCATTGGCCTTGACTTCGTATTTGAATAATAGACGCTTGTCGAAGTTTTTTTAGATGCTGACTAACGGCTGGCTGACTCATATCAAGTAAATCAATAATGTTACACACACATAGTTCCTCTTCAGACAAATACAACAGTATTTTCAATCGATTTTCGTCATTCATCATTTTAAAAAGTTGTGCCTGTTCTTCTAATGAAACGTTCTTCACTGATTCCATCAATACACCCTCCTTATTTAAATGTTATCGCTCTATATAATAAAGTTTTTATATAATCGTTTATTTATATTTTAACAGGTTAACCCTATTCAATCAAACGAACATCTGAACGTTTCGTTACAAAATTAGCTCATTTTTAAAGTATTCCTCTAATTTTCACAAACCAAGGCGAATAAATGAAAAGCTGGTTCTTTATAAAAGAACCAGCTTATTTATATCCGGGTTTAATCTAAATCTTCACCAACAATCTTTGCTTCTAATTCTAGCTCTATACCAAATGTTTCTTTCACAGTTTTACGAACCATTTCAATTGTATTAATATAATCTGTTGCAGTCGCACCATTTTTATTAACAATAAAACCAGCGTGTTTTGTCGATACCTCTGCTCCACCAACACCTTTTCCTTGCAAACCGCTATCTTGAATCAACTTTCCCGCAAAATACCCAGGTGGCCGTTTGAATACACTACCTACTGATGGAAATTCTAATGGTTGTTTCGATTCTCTTTGGAATGTAAGATCATCCATTTTGTCTTTTATTTCTGCTTCGCTCCCTGGAGCAAGGTTAAAGACGGCTTCTAAAACGATCATATTCCTTTTTCCTATAATGCTTGATCTGTAGCTAAGTTGTAGCTCTTCTTTCGTTAACTTGAGAATATCCCCTTGCTCATCCACTACTTTCACATGGTCAATCACATCTTTTACTTCTCCACCATATGCCCCCGCATTCATAACCATCGCGCCACCAACAGATCCAGGGATACCACAGGCAAATTCCAAACCAGTTAAGTGATGCTGCAATGCTACTTGAGAGGCATCTTTGATATTTGCTCCACCTTGAGCGACAAGTTGATTACCTATTACTGATATGGAGGACAGGTGTTCCATGTGCATCACTAACCCTCGGATGCCACCGTCTCGAACAATCATATTCGACCCATTACCTAGCAACATAAAAGGAATCATTTCTTCTTTTTTCAAGCGAACAATTTCTGCTACTTGTTCATAAGTGTTAGGCAAAACAAAGAAATCAGCCTTTCCACCAAATTTCGTTAACGTGTGCTCACTCATCGGTTCATTCTTATAAACGGAATGACTACCAGATATTAGTGTGAGCTTTTCATATATATCTTTAATATTCATTGTATTTCCCTCTTTTACTTTTGGCTTTGTTCATCAAATGCTTCATTTAATCAATAATTATGGATTGAACATACACATTAATGCCATTTATTTTTATTCGCTATGTTAAAAGTAAATGTTGATTTTAGAAAGTCCTCTAGACTCAAATAAAAACAAGAATTAGTTATCAAAAAATCATCCTCATTCTTCATTATAAAGGGATTAAGGTTAAATGTGAATAGAATGAAAGGCACGATAAATCGTTTTTTAAAACATACTGGTACTACTTTATTCTTTTTATCTTTGATCAGGTTGACATCCTCTTCTTTTAACGTTTATAATTCACCTGTTAGAAAAAATATCATTCCTCGTTAGGTGAGGCTCCTGTGCTGGAGATATGCTGCTGCCCAAAAACGTCCAAAGACGCCAATGGGTCAACAGAAACCATCGACATAAGGTGGTTTTTAACGTAGCTGGAATTTTTCCTATGCCGCACAGTGCTAAAGCTCTACGAATGGAGGGCGACATGATGACTCAATCATCATGGCTTGTTTAACTTTGGCTTAAACACCTTCATTCGATATGAAGGTGTTTTATTTTTCCCCTAATTAGCTTGAGAATCATCCATTTCATTTTTCAAAAAATAAGTGGTCCTACTATTTTAAGCATTCAAAATTTACCGAAAGGAGTGATGTGGAATGGACTCGGTACCTGATCCCAGTTGTAATATTATAAAAACAAACCGAATACTAAAGGGACTCCATTACGAGCACATCACACCTCTGAGAGATTGGTGTCCCTAAATAAAGGAGGCCATTCGAAATGGTGAAATTAACCGAACAAAATCGTGAAGAGTATGCTCAGTCCATTTTGCATGCCATAGATGAAAGTCATATCCAACAGTTCAGACAGTTATTTTTCGAACTTCATCCGCAAGACCAAGTTGATGTCTATCTGTCTATGAACAAACCTCAAAGAAAAAATATCTATGAATTCCTTTCTCCAGATGAATTTGCTGAGATTTTCGAAGAGTTAGAACTAGATGATCAAAAGAAATTCATTCAAGAACTTGATGAACATTACGCTCAAGATGTCATTTCTCATATGTCTACGGACGATGCCGCTGATTTTTTAGCTGAGATTCAAGAAGCAAAAGCATTTGCAATCATCGACGGATTAGAAGCAGAAGATGCGAAAGACATTAAAGAACTACTCAGTTACGAAGATGAAACTGCCGGATCAATTATGACTAAAGACTTTGTTAACCTTCACGCTTCTTCTACGATTCGTGATGTTATCAAACTGCTGCGACACGAAGGTCCCGACGCAGAAACGATCTATTATTTATATGTTGTGAATGAAAAAGAAGAGTTGGTCGGTGTGGTATCATTACGCGACTTAATTACATCAGAACCTGATGCATTGGTAGAAGAAGTGATGAGTACTCGTGTAGTGTCAGTTAAAGTCAACGAAGACCAAGAAGATGTCGCTAGCTTATTTAAAAAATATGATTTCCTTGCCGTACCAGTTGTAACAGAACACAAAAAGCTAGTAGGGATCATCACTGTTGATGATATTCTTGACGTAATGGAAGAAGAAGCTTCAGAGGATTTAGATGAGTTTGCTGCCTCTCGTGGTGCAACTGATTTAACGATCACTCCATTTACAGCTGCAAAAAAACGAGCTCCGTGGATTATTTTATTAATGTTCTTTGGTATGATATCAGCAAATATTATCGCTCAATTTGAAGCAACTCTAGAAGCTGTTGTCCTTTTAGCTGGGTTTATTCCTTTAATCATGGGTTCAGCTGGTAATGCTGGTACACAGTCACTAGCCGTAGCTGTTCGTTCTCTTGCACTTGGAAATTTAGAGAAAAAAGGGCTTGGAAAAATGATTTTTCGAGAATTTAGTACCGGCGTGTTATTAGGATTAACTTGTGCGGCTGTTTTACTTATTATAATTCCTTTCATTCATGAAAGTTATTTATTAGCATTTATCGTCGGTGTATCCATCTTCTTATCTTTAAGTGTGGCGACAGTGATTGGAACGATCGTTCCACTAATTATAAATAAATTAAAATTAGACCCTGCCATAGCCTCTGGCCCATTCATTACGACAGTTAATGACATAGTTGGATTAATGATTTATTTCACCGTTGCAACTGCTTTACTCGCATACCTTTAATCATGGTTGATTACGATGAAGTGCGTTATAGGACGGTGGAAGTTCATTATAGATGTGTGAAAGTGCATTATAGATGCTCGAAAGTACATTATAGATGTGTGAAAGTGCATTATAGACTCCCGAAAGTGCATTATAACAATATTCGACAAAATCCCCGGCACCTATTTCCAGCGCCGGGGGTTGTTCTAGATGCTTTTATTTTCCAAACTTCGTAGCAAATGCCGTATAAGCGGCTGGCACGATGATGACAGTTAGCATTGCCGAGAATAACAAACCAGAAATAATCGAAATCGCAAGTGGGACAAATAGAACATCTCCACTTAATGCAACAGGAGTTAATGCACCGATAGCTGTAAATGCTGTTAATAAAATCGGTCTTAATCTCACTCGACCTGCTTCAATAACAGAATTCTCAATCGACATTCCTTCCGCTCTACGTTGCTTAATAAATTCAAGTAAAACAATGGAGTTTCTCACAACAATCCCTGCTAGAGAAACAATGCCCATCAAGGCCATGAATCCTAACCCTGTCTGTGTTAAAAATAATCCAATTACGGCACCAGCTCCGGCAATATGAACGGTACTCATGATCAACAACGGCATCGTTAATGAGTTAAATTGAATCGCCATCACGATGTAAATAAGGAATAACACGACTAGAAATAGAGTAGCTAATTCAAGAATGAAGTCGGTTCTTGCTTCTGTTTCTCCTCCGAGACTTACCGTGTAATCACTGCTTACAGATGCTCGGACATCATCGGTTATTTCTTCAATCTCATCTTCTAATACACTATCGCTATCATTTGCAGGGAAAACTCTGACAGTGATCGTTCGCTCTCCATTTTCACGAATAACTTGAGGAATTTCTTGCCCTTCTGATGATTCAAGAAGCGTGTCTAGTTCAATCAATTCAGGCGGACCACCCTCTCCACCACCAGCTTGACTTGGAATCACCATTTCTGATAAATCTAACTCTCCATTTCCTTCCACTCGGTCTAATGTCAATTGAAGGTTAATGGCATCTTGAGCTGTTCGGAATGTCAGTAATGGAATACCGTCTGTCCTTAAACCAATTTGTTCACTCACTTGGTTTAGTGTGATGCCGTTTTCCTCTAATTCCTCTCGAACAGGTTCATAAACAACAACTGGTCGAAGAGGACCCATATCATCTAGAACCGTTCCGCTTTCAGGTAGTTCAGCAATTCGATCCTGTAACTCATTGCTCAGATCTATTAACGTCTCTACTTCAGGCCCTTGCAATTTAATTGCAATCGGCGCCCCAACAGGAGGGCCAGATTCAATGGTCGTCAATTCAATCTCTGCCTCTGGAAATTCTTCTTGTAAAGGCTCTGTCCACCTTGAAATCGTTTCTACCGCAGACTGTTCTTCTCGATCAACTCTTAACAGTAAATTACCTGTCTCTTCTCCACTATTAGATATACCTTCACCGAATAATGGAGGTAACCCTTCCCCCGCGTAAATCGCTGTTTCGAAAACAAATTCATCTTCTTCTAAAATAAATGATCTCATGTCTTCTAAAGTAGCTTCCGTGTCTTCAATCGTTGTCCCAGCAGGCATTCGTACGTCAACAGTTACTTCTTGTCTGTCTGTTGATGGGAAAAATTCCACTGGTATAAACGGAATGAGCGCATAAAAACTAGTCGTAATAACAAAACCGATAATCGCCACTTTCCAAGGATGACGAACAACTCTCTTTAGAATAGAATCACTATACCAATTGGCTAACGAATCTAATTGTTTACCTAAAAGACCATCCTTTTGAGCCCTTCGAGTATTCTTCTTTTTTCGAAGCAATTTCTTCTGTCGCCATACTAAGAAAATTGGAACAAATGTTAGTGCGACAACGGTCGAGGCTAGAATCGTCGCAATTAACACCGTTGGTAATGCACTAATAAAGTCACCACTACCGCCAGAAATAAATACGAGTGGTAAAAAAGTAAATACGATCGTTAATGTTGACGTAATGATCGATACACGAACTTCTTTACTACCTGCAAGCGCCCCTTTTAAAGGGGATAATCCTTCACGATATTTATTGCGAATATTATCTCCAACAACAATCGCATCGTCGACTAATATCCCTAATGCAATAATCATTCCAATAATGGAGATTTGGTTCAAATCCACATTAAAAAATGGAAGAGGGATAAGACCAATTAATACAGATGTAGGAATCGCTAACGCCACGATAATCGCAGAGGACAAGTTAAGTCCAAGCAGTGTAACTACTACAACAGATAGTGCTGCCAACGCAAAAGATAACGTTAAATCGCCAAATATTTCATCTACAATTGTTTTTTGTGTGTAAAACAATTCAAAAGACATTTCTTCCGGAACATCTTCCGCCAAAGTCATGATTCGTTCGTCCACCTCATCATGAAGTTGAGGGATATTCACACCACTACTAGGAATGATCGTAAATGATATCCCAGGCTTATCTTCAAATGAAATCAAGTTATCAGGAGTTTCATTCATCCTTCCAACGTCGGCAATATCTTCGAGGTAAACTGGATCATCATCAAAATCAAGACCAATAAAAATCGAACCAATCTCCCCTTCTTCTTCAAGAGTAGATAAAGCTAATTGGACATTTTGATTATCCATTTGCTGAACTCCTAATGGTTGTGTATTCAACTCTTGATCGACGCCTTCAATCACATCTGGAATTTGCAATCCTCTTGAAAACAATTCATCCGAGTCAACATCAATTTGAAAGTGTTGATCTGGAAAACCTTTAACGATTGTTCCATCCACTCCTGGAATAGACTCTACTTCCCCTTGCCAGTCGTGAACCAAATCTTTTAATTCGTATAACTCTTCTCTATCTTCATTTAAAATATGATAACTAGATAAAGCACCTAATCCCGCAGCCTGAGTGAAGTCAGGGGTTATCGCCTGTTCTGGAAGTTCACTTTCAGCTCTGGAAATAGCTTGCTGAATATCAGTAAAAACGTCATTTTTATCTGCACTATCATCGATTTCAATAACGATGTTGGAAAAACCCGATGTAGAAACCGAGTTCATATCACTTATACCGTCAATATTTTCGATTGCATTTTCTAATGGAATCGTCACTTGTTGCTCCACTTCTTCTGGAGTTCCTCCTGGATAAGCGGTTGAAACGGTTCCGATATCAAACGAAAATTCTGGTATTTCACGTTGTGGAAGTTGAAAGAGAGTTAAAATCCCTACGACCACCAAAATAAGCACAAACATCATTGTAATTTTAGGACTCTTTATAACTGCTTGAAACATGTTGGCTTCCTCCTACCTTATCTGCATAATGAGAAAATAGTTGACAGTTGTGTCATTTTGTATCAAAAAAAATCATTTTTCTTTTTTTAACCCGTGTGCGACTAGTTGGTAAACTTCCTCTATCCACTGTGATTGACTTGTATGTTGAACAGGAACTTGAACTGTCGCCATTACTAAACCAACAAGTGTTTTCATTTGAATATCTGTCCGTATCTCACCTTGGTTTTGTCCATCTTTTAAAATTGATTCAATTTTTTGTTTCATTTCATGAAAAAGCGCAAACATTTTTTTGATATTTTCTTCTACTCGTGCCGTTGAATGTTGATCAATATAAGGCATAATTTGCAACATTTGGTGCATATGAGCATAACGAGACCAGAGATAAATTAAGTATTTTAGCGGTTCCTCTTCCTTTTCGACTTGCTCCATCTTTTCCACTACTCCATTAAGGAGGTGGAGCATGTAATCGGTAATCAACTCTTCTTTGTTCGTGTAGTAATTGTATATTGTACTCCTAGCGACTCCAAGTCTTTCTGAAAGTGCTTTGAAATGGAATCCTGCATAGCCAGACTCCAAGATCAACTTTTCTGTCTCATAAAATAATTGAGATTGGTCCATCGTTTTTTTACGGCTCATGCTTACTATTCTCCTTTTTCATCAAACCTTCCGTATATTTTTATCATTAATAACTTTTATATACCCAAGATTATATCATCTCTAACATCTTTGTATAACCTTTTTGAAACTTTTGTTTAGATGTCTCTTTAACTGAATATTTTAACTTTATTAATTTCAAGCATTGTCATTGCTTGAATCCCAAGTTACATGCTATGTTTTTAAGGGACTTACTATCACATATACTAATAGGGGGGAACAACATACATGTTAACATTATTTAGAAATAGAAAGAGCCTATTTTTTGTAACCGTGTTAACCACGACACTTTTACTAGCTGCATGTGGAGATAATGGAAATGATGAGACTGCAGAAGAAGACGAGCCAACAAGGTGGGATGAAATTCAAGACGAGGGAGTTATTAAAGTCGCCACTTCCGGTACACTTTATCCGACTTCTTTCTATTCAGATGAAACGGATGAATTAACAGGGTTTGAAGTAGAGGTAACTCGAGAAGTTGCTGAACGTCTCGGAATCGAAGCAGACTTTACTGATATGGGATTTGACGGAATGCTCACATCCATTCAAAGTGGGCAAGTAGATATTGCTGTAAATGATATCGATGTCAATGAAAGACGGGAAGAAGACTTTCTATTTACTGATCCATATAAATTTTCTTATGGGGCGATGATCGTTCGACCAGATGATTACTCTGGCATCGAATCTCTAGAAGACCTTGATGGAAAACGCCACGGAGGAGCTGCCACAACGATTTACATGGAGATCGCAGAAGAGTATGGAGCAGAGGGAGTCACGTATGAAAACGTTACGAACGATACGTACTTACGTGACATTGAAAACGGACGATTAGATGTTGTCATGAATGACTATTACCTTCAATCATTAGCCATTGAAGCTCTTCCAGATATAGACGTTATCATTCACCCTGACTTATTTTATCACCCAAATAATCAAGCAATGATCATGAACCAAGATAATGTTGAACTTCAAGAAAATCTTAACGAGGTTATTCAAGAAATGCTAGAAGACGGAACGATTCAAGAACTATCTGAGCAGTTCTTCGGAGGGCAAGACGTATCTCAAGAACCAGACATCGATTTTGCTGACGAATAAAGGAGAATAAAAATGAGTGATATTCAATGGGGACACATTTTTGATATACAATTAGCAATAGAGTCCCTTCCTTATGTCCTTCAAGGTATTTGGTATACGCTATTCATTTCCTTAATAAGTATGGTCATCGGTTTAGCAATTGGCCTCTTGCTAGCGATTGCTCGAGCGTCAGATCGTTTTTGGCTCCGTTGGCCAGCACGTATGTACATCTCTTTTATGCGTGGTGTTCCCATTCTCATCATCTTATTTCTTCTTTATTTTGGATTTCCATTTGTAGGAGTCGAGTTTCAAGCTGTTACTGCAGCAATCATTGGCTTCAGTTTAAATAGTGCGGCATACATGGCTGAAATTAACCGAGCAGCTATCTCTGCTGTACCAAGAGGACAATGGGAATCAGCTAGGTCACTAGGATTTTCTTACTGGATGATGATGAGACGCATCGTATTACCACAAGCATCTCGCATCGCTGTTCCACCTTTAACAAATGTGCTTCTAGATTTGATCAAAGCATCTTCTCTAGCTGCCATGATTACCGTACCAGAAATCTTTCAAATGTCTCGTATTGTTGCTGGACGAGAAATGGATTACATGACGATGTTTATTTTAGTCGCCTTGATTTACTGGGGCATTTGCTCAATAATGACCGTATTACAAAACTATCTGGAGAAACGTTTTGAAAAATACGGTGAAATATAAAATGGAGACCCGACGCATATCATCATTCTTGTCGAGTTTTCTTGTGGGATAAAATATATAAGAAATTATGTCACTTTTACAACCTAAATCGCATGACTATTTGTATTTGAAAAGGCATAGGGAATTGTTCCCTATGCCTTTCTGTTAGTCATTTATTTTTGAACTAACGCTTTTCCGGTAGCTCAAGATTTCGCTTCTACTATTTCATCAATTACTTCCATACGGTATTGATAACTAATTCCATGTTCGTCATCCATGCCATATTCTTTTTCTAACAGTGGATATAAGCTTTCGCTTATCACCCTGTTCTCATAAATGTGTATCGTAATTTGGTAAAAATATTCGTCCACACTATAACCAAGTTTCTCTGCAAGATAAAGCTGTGTTTCAAGTTCCGAAGTCTGAGAAGAAAGTACACCCTCTTTTAAGGGAGTTAAATATTTATCTAACATTTCTTGCAACTCATCTTCTTCTATTTCAACTCCATATCTTTCAAAAGCTAAGTCTTGCCATGTTTGCTCATACAGCATCCTTAGTTGACTGTGCTCATAAGCTTTCTCTTTGTCTGCTTCTTCACCTGTAGTAGCGTAAATTAAATAATATAGAACAAACCAATCTTTATCTTTTCCTTCAAGGTCTAACTGAGACGCTTCACTTAACGCATCATCAATAAGCGCTTTATTTAGTTCTCCAATATCACTTATTTGATTAACTTCTATCAACTTTTGCTTTAATTCGTTTTGCTCAGAAGCGTCAAGGTTATCACTACAGGCACTTAAAAACAAAATCGAAATAAACAACATCAACCCTTTTTTAATCAAGTCTCCCACCCCTCCAATTTACATCCTATAAACAACTACTATTATGCATGCCAAATGAACAATCCGTTATCTAATCTTCCTGATAGGATAATGAAACCTATCACAACAGCAATCTATTTTCTACAATACAATATTAACATAAATATCCAATTATTTCATCAAAGCATAGGAAATCTCATGACGAACGAAAGCTAATTGAAAAGACTGAGTCTAGTACAATACTAGACTCAGCCCTACCAATCTGCCGTAAAAATATTTATGGATGAAGAACAAAAGTTGGTTTATTATATTGCATGAAATTTGATCACGTAGTTTTTGGAAACTCTATGAAGACAATATTGAGAAAAAGAGTGGGTAAAATTTCCATGGTATTACTATGCAAATTCAAAAATAGATTCCTAAATACGTAAACCATTATAGAACATGCCGATTCTTTTTTGGTGTATAAAAAAGAACGGTTAAACCTAAAAAAATCATACATACACCAACAACTGCCAGTGGAGTGAGCACTTCTCCAACAACGACTACCCCAAGTATTGCCGCTGTCAAAGGTTCTGCTAACGATAGCGTTACTGCTGACGAAGCTGGAACTCCCATCAACCCTCTTACGAAGAGTAAATAAGCAATCGCTGTTGCGACAAATCCTAATTGTAAAACAACAATCATTCCTGACGGTTCGAACACCCAACTAACATCATAAATAAATAGTAACGGAGACAACAAGATTGCAGACAGTATAAACACGACAGCAACTGCCATTTCAGATGACACTTTTTGCACAATTTGTTTATTCACAAGGGTGTACGCTGAAAAAGACAACCCTGCACCAATAGCCATGACAAAACCTATAGGGTCAAGTTTGATGTCGCCTTGTGTAACAAAAAGAAGAATACATCCAATGATCGAGAGTGCTGTCGCTAGCCACCATTGACGATCTGGACGCCTTCTATATATGAGCCATTCCATGAATCCTGTTAATATTGGAGCACTTCCGATAGCAATCACTGTACCAATTGCAACCCCTGTTGTCGCTACCGCCGAAAAAAACAAAGGTTGATACGCGGCCATCGCAACCGCAGCTATCAACATTGCTTTCACTGGCCATTTGGTTGGTTTTATTCTCTTTGTAAAAAGGACAATTATAAAAAGAGCTGATCCACCTACTGCAAGTCGCATCGTCCCCACAGCGATTGGGTGAGCCCCTTCAGGAGCAAAATGCTGTGCTGTTCCTGTCGTTCCCCAAAGAATTGCCCCGAAAAGGACGAGAAAGAAAGACATTTTATTCATACGCGTCACGCCAATCTATGAACTTGTTTAGATCATGAAGCATTGGATCTCTAAATGTATTGTTGATTTTTACTGTACACTACTTCATTAGTCATCCCCATTTTTAAATCCACCTTCTGAATGAATAACCTGTCCCGTAATCCAAGCTGCATCTTCACTTACTAAAAAACCAGCCAGTTTCGCAGCATCAGATGGCTCACCTAATCGACCAGTAGGAAACCTTGGTAATAATTCTGCTTTCACTTTGTCATTCATCCAACCTGAATTTGTCGGTCCTGGGTTAATCGTATTTATTGTGATCCCCTTCGCTGCCAGTGAAGAAGATAATGTATAAGTTAACGTTTCAACAGTTGATTTAGTAAGCACATACGACAATTCTTCAGGCATTTGTCCCCGAGACCAACCGGTTGCAATGTTAATAATTCTCCCTTGTTTATTTGAAAAAGCTTGAACAAATGCTTGAGTTAATAACGTAACGGCTCTAACATTCACGAAATAATGCTGATCTAACTTATCAGCAGAGATTGTTTCCAAGTTATCATTTACTGAAAAAGCAGCGTTGTTAACTAAAATGTCAGGACTTGAATGGAACGTTTGTTTAATATAGTTAAATACGATGGAAATAGACTCCGTATCCATTAAATCTAACTCTATTTTTTCAACTCTCACTCCAAACGTTTCGAGTTCCGCTTTGATTTTTTCTTGCTCGTCTTCTGCTACTCCCCAAGGCATTTCGTCATCATAATTCGTCCAGTATGTAAATACGATGTCTGCTCCCTTTTGAGCCAACTCTCGGCATATGGCCGCTCCAATTCCATTCGTGCGACTCACCCCCGTCACTAAAGCAAGTTTGTCTTTTAAAGGTTTCATCCAAATCAACTCCATTTCTTCTATATGAAACTATTCGACACCTACTATGAAAAGCCTTTTAATAGGTTCGTAAACATTCTGATTTGATAAAATTTCGTTTTCTTTGGCAGAAAAACAGGACGCGCAAGTAACTATCTCCGCGTTTGCCATCCGCTACTATTCCTATAACTTCTTTCCCTTCTACGTCTAAACGAAAAAACATACGTTTAAGAAGATTTCCACCCTCCTAAACGTATGTTTAAAACTTCATCGTTCTCTTATGATAACGCACTAGTTAATTGCGGTACGATTTGTTTTTTACGAGAAACAACACCTTCTAATGTTGCTTGTCCATTTTCAAGTTTTACATCAAATGCTTTTTCTACTGCACTTGTTTCGTCTCCGACAGCAACAACAACTGAATTATTCGTTAATATATCAGTGACTGCTAACACAAACAATCCTAGACCTTTTTCAGAAATAACCTTTTTCATTGCCTCTTCCACTTCTGATTTTCGTCCAAGTACATCATTTGTATCCACGACATTAACTTGAGCGACCTCCACTTTGTGGTTGCCCATTGTAAACTCTTTTGCATCTAGAGAAATTAACTGGTCCACCGTTTTTCCACTCATATCTGCTCCAGCCTTGAGCATTTCAAGACCGTATTCATCCATATCTAATCCAGCAATCTCCGCCAATTCTTTTGCAGCAGCTACATCTTCCTCTGTACATGTTGGAGATTTGAATAACAAGGAGTCAGATATTATCGCAGAAACCATTAATCCTGCTATCTCTTTCTTAACTTTTACACCATTTTCTTTGTAAAGCTTATTCAAGATCGTTGCCGTACAACCAACTGGTTCAGCACGATAATAAAGAGGTCCTTCCGTTTCAAAGTTCGCAATTCGATGATGATCAATCACCTCAACAACTTGAACTTTATCCAAGTCTTTTACACTTTGCTGGCTTTCGTTATGGTCCACAAGAATGACTTGGTTTACTTCATTTGCTACAGTCTCCACTAAACGCGGTGCGTCTACTTTGAAATAGTCCAATGCATATTGCGTTTCGCCTCCAACTTCACCAAGGCGAACAGGCTCAACATTTTTTCCTAATTCTTTTTTCAAGTCAGCATACACTAACGCTGAACAAATCGTATCCGTATCTGGGTTTTGGTGCCCAAAAATCAACACTTTTTCTTCACTCATGACATGACACTCCCTTTACTCTAATCAATACGGTTTATTTTATCATGTAAAAAGGGAGAATGTCACCGTTGTAAGGAAGAAACTTCTTATCCTTTCGCTGCTACCGAATTCATTTCATTTTTCGAAAAATCACGTTATTGATCTTCCAGTGTTTATCGAATATACTTACTTTAAGTTAGTAAATAAAAATATATTAGGAGGTTCTTTTATGGCTTTTCATCAGCCCCCTGCAACATATGTAAGGGAAGTTTCCCTAAAGGTTATAAATTTGCAGCAAACTTGCGATTTTTATGAAAAATCTTTAGGTTTGCAATTACTCCAGAAAACGGAGCGATCAGCTGTATTCACAGCCGACGGCAAAACGCCAATAATCACTCTGGAAAAACCAGACAATGTAACGGAAAACCAACCGAGGACAACGGGGTTATATCACTTTGCTCTTTTACTGCCAACCCGTGCGGAGTTAGGCTTATTATTACAACATTTAATTGACGAAAAATACCCCTTACAAGGGGCATCTGACCATCTCGTCAGTGAAGCGATATATTTAGCCGATCCAGAAGGGAATGGAATAGAAATCTACATTGACCGGCCACCTAGTAAGTGGGAATGGAATGGCGATAACGTAAAAATGACCGTCGATCCGTTGGATGTAGAAGGTCTCCTATCTGAAGCAGAAGGAAAAGTTTGGTCTGGTATCGCACCTAAAACAATCATGGGACATATTCATATGCATGTAGCCAATTTAGATGATGCAGAAGTATTTTATTGCAGTGGTTTAGGTTTCGATAAAGTGAGCCAACTTGGCGATCAAGCATTATTTCTCTCTAGTCAAGATTATCATCATCATATCGGATTAAACACATGGGCAGGAGTTGGTGCTCCCGCTCCGGCTAAATCAAGTGCAGGTATTCATTGGTTTGAGATCGTATACCCTAGTTTGGTAAGTCGAGAACATGCCATCGAGAATGTAAACAAACTTGGTTTTTCTACAGATAAAATCGAAGACGAGTATTATACTGTTGATCCAGCAGGAAACACAATAAAATTGTCAGTACAACAAAAATAGCACCCGATGTGGGTGCTATTTTTGCTTCTCTAGGTACACAAAACACACCTTAGTGCCCCTTGTATTCAAAATATCGCTCCCATGGGTCACTAATCTCTTTCTCTTCTTACCCATACATTCAAAATTTCGCTCCTATCGGTCACTAACCTCTTCCTCTAGTTACCCTTACCAGCAATATTTCGCTCCCATGGGTCACTAATTTCTTCCTCTACTTACCCTTACATTCAAAATTCTGCTCCTATGGGTCACTAACCTCTTTCTCTACTTACCCTTACCAGCAATATTTCGCTCCCATGGGTCACTAATCTCTTTCTCTTCTTACCCATACATTCAAAATTTCGCTCCTATGGGTCACTAATCTCTTTCTCTTCTTACCCATACATTCAAAATTTCGCTCCTATGGGTCACTAATCTCTTTCTCTACTTACCCATACATTCAAAACGATGCTCTCATGGGTCCTAAACCCTACTCCTAACCTCCACAACTCTCCAATTAAGTATGACCATGATTCACCACATTCACTCTTTTACTTAATTCGTTTACTTCTTTTCAAATCTACATTAACTTCAACACTAATTGGTAATGCTGAGTACTCTTCGCCCCACTTATCTTTCATTTCTTCCCATTTTTCAGGAAAATCGTCTTCAATCATTTCTGCTATACCTAATACATCAGATTGTGCTTTTTGAACCTTAGTCAAAGAATTCTCAATAATTGCTTTTGCCTCATCTTCCACATCTTTTGTTACTTCCGAAATATCTTCTTTTTTTAAAGAGAGAATGGTTCGAGCGTTTTGTTTGTGAAGATCCGTAATATCACCTGTCATTTCTATTTCTAAATTAATTTCCAAGTTATCTTCTTCTACTGTCTCAACAGTAATATTCGAATTCACATCTCGAAAATTCACAGTTACCATTTGCTCATCTTTTGATAGAACCGATATTATTCCGTCCGCTCTTTCTAAAGCCCAAGATAACCCACGCCCATCCTTTTCTTTCAAAACATCTACCATTTTATCTTCATGGAATACAGCTAATCCTTCAATATGTATTTGCCCATCTTTGTAAATCATCATAGGTAAAACTAAATCTCGTTTATCATTAAGGAATCGCTTACTTGCTTCTAACAAATTAACTGCAAATCCTACGCCTGATTCTTCAGCATGATCCATTAACCCTAAATATGCTTGGCTAGGGATATCTTCTAATCCTGTTGGATGATCCATAACAGATAATGCTGAAGGTGACCCAACCGAAATCCATACAAACGGACGGATGACATGGTTTCGAACCGCATAAGAAATAATAGGTGTAATACCTTTTTCTCTCAGCAGTTCTTCCCCTACTATAAGGTTTGATACATGACCATATTTCGGTTCTCTTGCTAAAAACTCTGTTGCGCCATACACCGCTTTCTGAACAGATTCCGCTTCATCAGATATGACAAAAAATGCTTCCTCTTCCCCATCTCCAGTTTGGTCACCAGCAGCAAGTAATTTTGTTAATGCGACCGTTTGGTGGACATGAAACGGTTCTTCTCCTTCCTCAAAATCAAACCCAAGTGCTGTCACCCATGCCGCTTCCTCAATTTCATGACGATCCCAGCAGCCTGTTATGAAAAGGCAAGCAAACGTTACGATGACGATTGATAATAGCTTTCTCTTCATATCTTAACCTCCAAAATATTTAAAACATCTTTCTTAACTTTTCTAAAGGAGCTAACATACTCGTCTTCCACGGTAATCGAATGACACTGTCTGATAAGTCATCAGGTGCTAAAGGAGCAAATGGATCCATCATCGGATTTCCAAAGGAACGCATCGTCAACAGATGAGTGAGTAACACAATGGTTCCAGCTCCAATACCTAACAAACCTAAGCTCCCAGCTAGAATAATCATCGGAAATCGTAAAAAACGAACCGCATTTGCAAAACTGTATTGTGGTATCGCAAAAGTCGATAGAGCCGTCATACCTACAATGACAACCATAATATTACTAATAATTCCTGCATTTACTGCCGCTTCCCCAATGACCAATACTCCAACAATACTTACAGCTGGTCCAATTGGTTGGGGAAGTCTTATGCCTGCTTCTCGTAATATTTCAAAGGCTATTTCCATTAGCAACGCTTCTAACACAGCAGGTAAAGGGATACCTTCTCTTGTAGCAGCAATAGTAAAAAGTAATGGCGTCGGAATGACTTCATGATTATACGTTGTACCTGCAACATAAAAGGCAGGAAGTAGTAACGCGATGAGGAGTGCAATCCAACGAACCCCCCTCATTAAAATAACTTGAGGATAACGCTCATAATAATCATCGCTTGATTGCATCATGCTATTAATGGAGGCAGGAACAATCAAAACAAACGGACTGCCATTTACGAGAATGCATACTTTCCCTTCTAGAATATTTCCAGAAACGATATCAGGTCTTTCTGTTACTTTCATTGATGGAAACACAGACAAAGGGTCGTCTTCAATTAATTGCTCAACATAACCCGACTCTAATACTGCTTCAATATCAATTTTCGTAAGTCGCTGTCTCACTTCCTCAACGACAGTAGGTTTTGCTTTCCCTTTTATAAAGCCAATCATCACGGAGTTAGAAGAAACCGTTCCAATCTCATATTTTTCAAATATTAAATTTCCATGTTTAACATGACTTCGAATAAGACCGATATTTGTCTGTAACGATTCTACAAATCCTTCATGGGGACCTCTTGTCGTTCTCTCTATGAGAGGATTTTCTACCGCTCGCTGTTCCCAGCCTTTAGAGGAAGCAATCACACCTCCCTCTAATTCGTCGACTACTATACAAGTATCTCCGGTTAAAATTAGGGCCACCATTTCTTCTAAAGTCTTTACAACTTTTGTTTCAGAAACGGTTATAAGATCTGTTATTTGCTCTAAGGATTCTAGAGATTTGATTTGAACTGTATCATTCATTAATGGTCTAACCATCTGTTGACTGATTACTTCTGTATCTACTAGTCCTTCGAGATAAATTGCTGCCGCTCGTCGGTGACTATCCTCTCTTAATGTAAATCGTCGAATAACTAAATCTTCTGTTTCACCAAATAGCACTTCTATGGATTTTAACTTATTTTCAATATTATTTATCATATTCATCACCCTTTTTTACTCGACGAATAATAGCCACAAGTATTAATAATAATGGTATACCTAACTGTAAAGGCAAAGCATGAAGTAACCATCGCTCTGGCAAAATAAAATCTGCCACATCATGAATGTTAGTAAAGACAAGAAATGACCAGATATACATTAATATTATTACGATCCAAATCGCATATTTGCGCTGTTTCATTTGAAACAACGATTGTACACCTTCCGCTCCTCCATAAAGCAAAATGCTTACCTTCACGGTCATCGACCCTAGCCATAATAACGAAACAAGCCATTCTGTTCGTTCAACTACGACACCAAATGAAATCGATTGAGCCACTTCAAACGTGGGAAAAATACTCAAGTTAATTAAATCTTCTCCTAGTACAGCAATGAGAATGATAGATGCCAGAGCTACCATGATGGAATTAATAACCGTACTAAATATGATTGTACGAGGTCCATGTTGATAACGATTTAGAAACGGAATCATAAGTAATATAATCCAAGAAACCTCTCCAAAAACACCAATCGGAGTGTAGGAATGCTTCATCAAATGCATCATGTTTGCATCCCACGGGGCTGGAACGGCTTCTAATTCCCATCGGTTGAAAGATCCAAAATAGATAAATAAACTGGCGACAATAACAGAAAACGCCATGATGACGCCTTGCCTTCCTAAAACCTCTACACCCGCTCGAACTATTTGCACGGACAAAAGAGCAATAATGATAGAAAAAACAAACGCAGGTGTTTCTAGATATTTGAGGCTTACATAGTATTCTGAATATTGACGTATCGAAATACCTCCCCAATCAATGAGCAAGAGAACAATAAATAAATTAACAATCCATCCTAATCCTTTTCCCATTATTTTTTTGGAGTATTGATAGACTGTTTCTCCAGGAAATCGGCTAGAAAGCTTATAAGCTAACAATCCAAATAACATGCCGATAGTTCCAGCAATGAAAGGTACCATCCATGTTTCTTTTGCAAAAGGTTCGCTCGTAACAATATAACCGAATGTTAAAGTACCTGTTAATTTCGTTGCGATGATAAGTCCTGCTAACTGAGTCCATGAAATTCTCTGAATTTGTTCCAAAAATTAATCCCTCATTTCATAAGACACTGCGAAATTGATTTCTCTTTTTATTTGTCACATTTTTACTAGTGTTTTTAAAAAGGAATCTTTTATACGCATTGTTGAGGAATTATTTTCTAATCACCACTACCTTTCTCTTGAACGATAAAAAAACAGCGCCAGCTAATGCTGACACTGTTTTCCATTTAAACACTAAAGTATCGTCCTTCTGGATGAGCAAAAACCATCGCAGATACACTTGCTTCTGGCTCCATCATGTATTCATCCGTTAGTTGAACGCCAATTTGTCCTGGGTCAATGAGGTTAAACAACTTTGCCTGATCTTCTAAATTCGGGCAAGCTGGGTAACCAAATGATACGCGAACACCTTGGTATCGAGCAGAGAAGCGCTCCTTCATCGTAAAGTCTGGCGAGTCTGGGAATCCCCACTTATCTCGCATGAGCTGGTGCACTCGTTCTGCAAACGCCTCAGCTATTTCCAAAGCGACTGCTTGAATTAAGTGACTGTCGAGGTATTCTCCGGCTTCTTTTGCTTCTTCCGCTAATTTCCGTACACCTTTTCCTGCTGTGACAGTCAAAAATCCAACATGATCCATCTCTCCACTATCCACAGATCTCAAAAAGTCCGCTAAGCAAAGATGTGGTTCTTTTTGCTGACGAGGAAAACGAAATCGTTCTACGACTTTGCTATGATCATTTGGATCATAAACAATGACATCATTTCCATCTGATTGAGCTGGATAGAATTGGTACATTCCATCTGCTCTTAATAGTCCATCTTTATCAGCACGGTGCATCAAATCATTGACTTTATCTCGAAGCTCCAACGTTTTATTATCTCCTCTTTCAATGTTACGTTGGATATTCCCTTGGATCCCTAGATGTTGACCAAGCAATGTCTGCATATTCATATAAGGATGAAGGTGAGTTAAGCGAAAGTTTTTCAAGACATGCTGGTTGTAGTCTTCTGGTTTAAACAACGGAGCATTCTTGTTCACTTTAGACCGCGGAAGCTCCATTGTCGCTACAGGTGCTCCCTTATCCTTGCCTTCCCCATTCGCCTCGGCTTCACGAATCTGCTTCTGCTTTTCTTGATGGGCTACAATCAACTGCTCTCGATCTGCTGGTCTAGCAAGTTGATTTGCCAAGTCCAATCCGTTCATGGCATCTTTCGCGTACAAAACGAGACCCTCGTACTCTTTCGAAATTTTATTATCCGTAAAACGACGAGTTAATGCTGCGCCTCCAACCAAAATTGGGATTGATATGCCTCTTTCTCGCAAATCATTTGCTGTCAAAACCATCTGTTGGGTTGATTTCACTAAAAGTCCTGACAAACCAATGGCGTCTGGATCTTCCCTTTCTACCGCTTCAATGAGTTCGTTGGCCGTCACTTTTATCCCTAAATTGACGATTTGGAATCCATTATTTTTCAAAATGATCTCGACTAAGTTTTTCCCAATGTCATGCACGTCGCCTTTCACCGTAGCAAGTAAAATCTTCCCTTTACCACGGTCATCCTCTTTCTTTTCCATATATGGTTCTAAGTGGGCCACCGCTGCCTTCATCGCTTCGGCGCTTTGGAGTACTTCTGCTACGATCAATTCATTGTTGTTGAATAGTTTCCCAACTTCGTCCATGCCATCCATTAATGGGCCATTGATTATCTCCAAAGGAGTATCATACTTCTGCAATGCTTCATCTAAATCTTTGAATAACCCCTCTTTTGTTCCTTCAACAATATAGCTAGCTAAACGTTCTTCTAACGTCATCGTTGATGCTTCTATTTTTTTCTCTGGCTTCTTCTCGCGATAGAAAGCAGTGAACGTCGCTAACGTATCATCATTCGTCTCATAAAGCAGCTTATAAGCTAACTGCTTTTCTTCTTCAGAGATCGATCCGTAGCGCTCTAATTTCTCCGTATTAACAATCGCATAATCAAGCCCTGCTTTTGTACAGTAATACATATACGCTGCGTTTAACACTTCTCGTCCCAATGGGGGTAAACCAAAGGAAACGTTACTTACACCAAGAATCGTTAAACACTCTGGTAATGCTTCTTTGATCATACGAATGCCTTCAATCGTCGCTTGCGCAGAACCGATATACTGCTCGTCCCCTGTACCAACTGGAAATACGAGAGGATCAAAAATGATATCCTGACCTGATATGCCATATTTATTCACTAATAAATCATACGACCTTTTCGCAATCTCAAGCTTTTTTTCAGCGGTTACACCCATGCCTTCTTCGTCAATCGTTCCAACGACAACCGCTGCACCAAAACGTCTAATGAGAGGGGCAACAGCTTCAAATCGTTCTTCTCCATCTTCTAAGTTAATCGAGTTGATGATGGCCTTTCCTTGCGAGTATGTTAACGCACGTTCAATGACCTTTTCATCTGTGGAATCAATCATTAGTGGCACTTTCACTTTATTAATGACGTGCTGCAAGAAATTCTCTACGTCATCCATTTCTTCTCGGTCCGGATCCGCCAAACAAACGTCAATGACGTGCGCACCTCTTTTCACTTGAGCACGAGCAATTTCAGAAGCTTCTTCAAACTTCTCCTCTGCAATCAGTCTTTTGAATTTTCGAGACCCTATCACATTCGTTCTTTCACCAACTAACAGCGGACGCATCGAATCATCATAGACTAAAGGTTCAATCCCGGACACCGTATGTGGATGATCGGCAACTACTTGACGTGGTTTATATCCAGCTAACGATTCTTTCATTACTCGAATATGTTCAGGTGTCGTTCCACAACAACCACCAACAATATTAAGCCAGCCCTTTTTCGCAAAACCTTCCAGTTTCGTCGCTAACGATTGCGGTGATTCGTGGTAATGCCCTTCTTCATCAGGGAGTCCTGCGTTCGGATAACAATGGACATATGTTGTGGAAAGATCTGAAAGGGAACGTAGATGGTCTTGCATGAATTCTGGACCTGTGGCACAGTTCAGTCCAACGACCGTTGGATTCATATGTTCAAGCGAAATATAAAATGACTCGATGTTCTGACCTGCTAACGTTGTTCCCATCGGCTCTATCGTTCCGGAAACAATCAACGGCACATGAATATCTCGCTCACTGACTACTTGATCGATCGCCACATAAGCGGCTTTCACGTTACGCATGTCTTGACTTGTTTCCAATAGTAAAATATCGACACCACCGTCAAGAAGTCCTTCTACTTGTTCACGATACGACTCTGTTAGTTCATCGAATGTCGTGCCTCCAGTAACGGATAATGACTTCGTTGTTGGCCCCATCGCACCTGCGACAAAACGTTTGTTGTCTTCTGTTGAAAATTTTTCCGCTTCTTTCACAGCTAATTCTGCCGCTAATTTATTTAAGCGATACGCGAGGTGTTGTAAATCATAATCTGCTAAGACAATATTCGTCGCACCAAATGTGTTCGTCTCAATAATATCTGCCCCAGCTTCTAAATAATCATGATAAATCTTCTCAATGACATGAGGAGAGACAAGATTCAAGTATTCGTTACAACCTTCATATTCCTCACCACCGAAATCATCAGCAGTTAAATCAGCGTTTTGTAACATCGTCCCCATGGCACCATCAAGGACTAAAATTCTTTCCTCTAAGGCTTGTTCAAAGGATGACTTTTCCATGTTGATCGTCCCTTTCTTTCGTAACATTTTCCTTCTCGATTCTCCCGGCTTCAATTTGATTGAGGAGTAGCATTCTCGCCTACTAAGATATGTCTCGTTAACTCTGCTGTCATGTGATAGCGTAAAAATGGCGTAATCAAATATATACTCTGAAAATACTCGGACGCTGCATCTACTAATGATTTTGCTAAGCGTAACCCTTCCCGCTGACTTGCTTCCCGATCACCAGAAAACTTCGCCATTCGTTCTCGCACGCCTTCCGTTAATGAAATTCCTGGAACTTCGTGATGCAAAAACTCTGCGTTTCTGCTACTCACTAACGGCATAATACCAACGAAAACAGGGACAGGAAGATGTTTAGTCGCTTCATAAATTTCCTTAAAGCGTTCTTCGCTATATACTGGTTGGCTCATGAAATAATCTGCTCCAGCTTCCACCTTTTTTTCCAAACGTTTCACTTCTCGATCAAGCCTTCTTGCGTTGGCGTTAAACGCCGCCCCGACTGTAAACGATGTTTTTGCACCAAGGTCCTTTCCTGAAAAGGAAATCCCTTCGTTTAATTGCTTCATTAATCGTATCAAATCTAACGACGACATATCATACACAGAGCTCGCCCCAGGAAAATCACCCACCTTAGCAGGATCACCTGTAATCGCCAATACGTCGTGAATACCTAATGTATGAAGACCTAACAAATGGGACTGAAGCCCAATCATATTTCTATCTCGACAAGCAACGTGGAGTAGAGGCCTTGCATCCGTTTGTTGTTTCATTAATGCTCCAAGAGACAGATTATCAATTCTTGCTGAAGCCAACGAATTGTCTGCAAGTGTTACCGCATCCGCTCCCGCTTGCTTTAGAACCTCTACACCTTTCATAAATTCAGGCGCTTGAGATAAAGCTTTCGGAGGGTCTAGTTCTACGATCACGGACCGCCGCTTTTTCGAAAAATCAGGTAACCGGTCTTGGAGAGTTGGCGTATGAACAGTAACAGATGGACGCTTCGTTTCTTTTACTTCTTTTTCCGTTACAGGAACGAGCTGATTTGTTTCCACAGCGTTTCTTATTGCCTCCACGTGCTCAGGTGTCGTTCCACAACATCCACCAATGAGATGCACCCCTTGTTTGACAAGGGCTTCTGTCATATCGCCGAAGTACGTTGGATTTGACTGGTAAAAGAAACGGCCATCTCTCACATTCGGCAAACTAGCATTCGGATAAACACATAGGACCGCTTTTTCCAACAGGGGAACTTCTTCTAACGATCGTAACATGTGATACGGTCCCATTCGACAGTTCAATCCAACCACATCCGCGCCTTCCGATTCTAATCGTTTTAGTGCGTCTGTTAATGCTAATCCTCCTTGCAACACACCAATATCACCAAGTGTTACTTGGGCAATGATCGGCTTTTCTGTTTTCGATCGTAAATAGTTAACGACGTTTCGAAGTTCTTCGAAATCATAAAACGTTTCTAGTAAAAAGCCGTCAACATCCGTTTTTAAAAGAACATCCGCTTGTTCCTTCAAACTTTCATAAATATCCTCTTCTCGGTACTCCTTATGGTGGATACTTCCAATACCACCGATCGTCGCAAATACGAAGGCTTTCTCTTTCGCCGCCTCTTTTGCTATCACAACCGCCTGAGTATTCAATTCCTCGACTCGATGTTCTAACTGGTAGCGAGCAAGTTTCAAAGAGTTAGCCGCATACGTATTCGTTTGAATAACATTCGAACCAGCCTGAATATAGTTTTCGTGAACATGTTTTATTTTATCAGGACCTGAGACGTTCAACTCTTCAAAACATCCATCTATCCCTTGTTGATATAGCAAGGTACCCATGGCTCCATCACCGATGAGAATGCCTTGTTGTAATTGTTCAATAAAGCCCATCTAGGTACTCTCCTTTCCGATCATTTAGCGAGTAATTTTTTCAAACGCTTGTTTAAAATCTGTGATTAAATCTTCTGCTTTTTCTAGCCCTACCGAAAGTCGAAGAAGACCATCGGTAATTCCACGCTTAGATCTTTCATCCGCTGGCATCGCAGCGTGAGACATCTTAGCAGGATAAGAAAGAATCGACTCTACTGCTCCAAGACTCACTGCAAAAACAGGGATTTCAACAGCATCGACCACTTGTTTAACCGCCTCTCGATTCGTTAATTCAAATGATAGAACCGCACCTGGTCCATCTGCCTGTGACTCGTTCACCGCATAACCTGGATGATCTTCCAAACCAGGATAATACACACGTTCCACCTCTGGTTGTTCCGTTAGCCACTTCGCAATTTGCATCGCTGATTTTGAGGAAGCTTCCATTCTCGTATGCATCGTCTTCATCCCACGAAGGATAAGCCAACAGTCATTCGGTCCTAATATTGCACCAAAACTATTTTGTAAAAACTTCAGTCTATTAGCTAAATCCGTGTCTTTTACAACCGCTAGTCCAGCCACGACATCACTGTGACCACCAATAAATTTCGTTGCACTATGAACAACAACATCGACACCTAAATCTAACGGACGTTGCAATACAGGTGTCATAAACGTATTGTCTAACACGGTTAAGCAGCCATTTTCCCGCGCTAATGAAACAATTTCTCGAATCGGTGTAATTTTCATCGTCGGATTCGACGGGGTTTCCATATGAATCATTTTCGTATTCGGTTGAATCGCCTTCTTTACTTCATCAACGTTCGTCATATCGACAAATGTATGCTCTATTCCATGGCGCGTGAGAACTTCTGTCGTAAAGCGGAATGTTCCACCGTAAACATCTTCTGTGATCACAAGGTGATCTCCAGCAGAGAGCATCATAAACGTCGTTGAGATAGCTGCCATGCCAGAAGAAAAGGCATATGCTGCCGTTCCATTTTCCATTTCAGCAAACGTCTCTTCTAATGCTTGCCTAGTCGGGTTTCCAGATCGTGCGTAGTCAAATTCTCCGAAGTCATCCAGTCCTTCTTGATGAAACGTAGATGCTGGCTGAATCGCAACACTCACAGCTCCAGATGCTTTATCTATTTTATGTTGATGATGTAATAATCGCGTTTGCAAACTGAATTGTTCTTCTGAATCACGTGTCATTATTTTCCTCCTATTGTAGCTTGCGCTTCATTCAATGCTTGATCGACATCTTTTTTCAAATCTTCAACGGCTTCGATTCCTACGGAAAATCGTAACAATCGATTACAAACACCAAGTTCCTCACGTAATTCAATCGGTACATCAGCATGAGTTTGCGTAGCAGGGTAGGTCATCAAACTTTCTACTCCTCCTAAACTTTCCGCAAACGTCACTAATTTTAAGTTTTGTAAAAAAGGGTTGACCCAGTTTTCTTCATGAACTCGAAACGATAACATGCCACCTCTACCTGGATAAATCACCTCAAGTACGGCTGGGTGAGTCTTTAAAAATTCAGCTAGTTCGTGTGCATTTTGCTGATGTTTTTCCATTCGAAGGGTTAGTGTTTTCATCCCTCGCATCACAAGCCACGAATCTATTGGAGATAAAACTGGCCCAATACTATTAAAGTAGTAAAAAATGCGTTCAGCTAATTCTTCACCTTTTGCGACGATTAAACCAGCAATCACATCGTTATGCCCCGACAAATATTTAGAAGCACTATGAATGACAATATCTGCCCCTTCTATAATTGGACGTTGGATAAGTGGTGTGTAAAACGTGTTATCCACTATTAATAGAAGGTCATTTTCTTTCGCTAACTTACTAAAAGCCACGAGGTCCGCTTCATGCATTAACGGATTTGTTGGCGTTTCAATATACAAAGCTTTTGTTTTTTCTGAGATATGGTCTTTGAAAAATTGTATATCCCGTGCGTCTCCATATTGAAACGAAAGACCCCATCGGCGCCAGCCTTCTTCAAATAGTCGATATGTCCCTCCGTACAAATCGTTCGTTGCCAAAATTTCATCGCCACTTTGAAACAACGATAAAACAACTTGAATCGCAGCCATGCCTGATGAACAGGCGAACCCTCTATCTCCACCTTCTAATTCAGCTATCGCATCTTCTAACAATTGCCTCGTTGGATTACCTGTTCGTGAATAATCAAATCCCGTCGACTGCCCAATCCCTTCGTGGCGATATGCTGTGGAACAGTATATCGGTGCACTAACGGCCCCTGTTCCGGATTCGCTTCTGTTACCTATTTGAACGAGCGTTGTTTCAAGCTCTTTACGGTACTTACTCATGCAAGAAAACCCCTTTCCGTCTCTCCTAACATATTTTCAACTTATCAATCTATTCGGTGAGCTAAAATATAAACAATACTTCGCTTATCCTAAATTTAGGTGTCAATAGCGCTCGTTAAGGTTCTACACTTTAACCCTTTAGATCAGTTAAACATTAAAGTGCAAAAAAGCCTTCTCCATAAAGTAAGAAGAAGGCTGGTTTTAAAAAGTTACGAAGTCTCCCTCTTATCTTTGCAGGACTCACCTGCAGGAATTAGCACCTGACCAATTTGTTGGCTGGTTGCTGAGACTTCAAAGGGCCTATCCCTCCATCTCTCACGATAAGAATTATTCCGAATATTCATTTTAATTGATTGTTCCTCATTGTATATGATGTGACAAGAAGATGCAATAGCTTTTCGAACATTGTCTTGCTAGAAACGAGAAAATAGAGTACATTTTTCTTCAAAAATCATAAAAATTCCCTTCTATATTTTAAACAGAAAGGAATCATATCTTGACTTATTCATCTTCAAAGAGCTTCAAGAACTCCCGTGTTCTATTTTTCTTTCGGGTTTGTTACAATATCTTTGGCAGTTTCTTCCCTCTACTTTTCCTACTTAATGACTGGGATATGAATTTCGAACTCTTTCTCTCCCTTTAATACCGTTTCGAGAGAGTGTAACTCTACTTTAATCGGTAACGGATCATATGCGTCTACCTCTTCTGGCTTAAGTGGCGTTAACTTTTTATCTTGGATAGCTTGTTTAATTTCTTCATAAGTTGTTTCCATTTTTTTCTCTTGCTTATGTCTCGAAATGAGGTACATACCCTCTGGCAGGACGTTACTCGTCATCCCATGTGGAATCTCTTCACAACTATCTACTTCCCACCCTACATAATGAATGAATCCACCTCTGCGGTCGTGAATGGAAATCCCAATTAGTTCCGATTCATTCGTTTTATATTTAATTTCATCCATTCGAGTTTTGGCCGCTTCTATAATTTGATGAATGTCCCCTCTGCTAGCTTCTTGATAGGTACCTTCCCAAACTAACCCAACTACGATTCTTTCCTTCATTCCCCTTACTTTCATATATATTCCCCCTTTAAATAAAAAACGGTTACCTTCGTGATCATTTGATAAGACTACTTTCTTCATCACCTAGAAAATATCCTTTATTTCCTTTGGATCAACTTAAAATTAAGGTGAACAATGATTATCCAATTGTTGTACAATATAACATTTCACCAAATGATAGTATAAATGTTAATTATTTATTCTGAATAAATAATTAATTACCCTAGATAAAGCCTGTATTACCAACATATCGCTAAAAAAATTAAATTTTCTTTAAAAAAGTAAGTCTTTTTAGGTTTTAAATTTGATTAACCGTGGTATTATATCCTTGTACAAGAGTTAAACAATATCCATACAAAGAATACACAAAAGTTGTACACATAATATGTGGAACTTGTTTAACTCAAAAAAAATTCAAGGAGATGATTAGTTTGATGAAGAAAATGAAGTGGGTCACATCAAGTCTAGTATTTTTGTTAATGTTTGGAATGTTTGCTAGTGCTGGTTTAGCAGACGGGCATGAAGACGATGCAATGGTTCGAGTATTCCATGCCTCTCCTGATGCACCCGCAGTTGATGTTTATGTAAATGGCGATGCAGCCGTTGAAGGCGCAGCATTTAAAGACATTACCGGTTACTTAGAATTACCTGCAGGTGACCACGAGGTAGCGATTTTCCCTGCTGGTGAAGATGGGGAAGGCGACCCAGTTATTGAAGCAACATTGTCAGTAGAAGCAGGTCAAGCTTATACAGTTGCTGCAACAAACACATTGGACTCATTAGCGTTAGAAGTTATCTCCGATGACAACACAGTTGACGAAGGCATGACTAAGGTTCGTGTTGGACACTTATCTCCAGGCGCTCCTGCAGTTGACGTTGGACTTGTAGGTGGGGATTCCTTATTCGAAGGTGCTGAATTCTTCGCGGTAACTGATTACTTAGACCTAGAGGCTGATACGTATGACCTTGAAATTCGTGCTGCTGGAACTGAAGATGCTGTATTAGACTTATCTGGTACTGAACTACAAGGTGATATGGTTTACTCTGTGTATGCAGTAGGTGAAGGTGTCGAAGATCTAGAAGTAGTTGTTGTTGCTGACGAAGCACATGAAATGCCTTCTGAAATGCCTGCAACAGGTATGGGTGGAGCATCTCAATCAAATACTTTCCTTCCACTATTCTTAACAATGATCGCTGGTGGAGCAGTATTAACAGTATTTTTTCGCAAAAGATTGGCAACACAAGCATAAATTATTATCTACAGGATTGATTGTTACATTAGCCTTCATTCTTACTGCATGTGTCGCTGAGAATGAAGGCAATCAAAATAATGTAGATGAAACATCAAATACAATTGAGACGAGTGAGGCTATTTCATCTTCTGAACATACTTCGTCTGAAGATGTGGAAGAAAATGTAAATAATAACCTCGTTAACGAAGAGTCTTCTAATATAGTTGAGGAAGAAGTAGAAGAATCGGAAACCGTTACTGTGTCGGAACCAATTGAGCCCGTTTACGGTAGCTCATCACAAGGTATTATTCCGGTTACTGTTGAGATTCCTGCCATCGATGTAAAAGCTGATGTTACAGAAGTTGGACTTGAAGACGACGGTGCAATGGAAGTTCCTGACGATGGTGACTTAGTCGGTTGGTTTAACCGAGGCGTCAAACCAGGAGCAACAGGTAACGCTGTCTTAGCTGGTCACGTAGATGATCGTTCAGGTCCTGCTATCTTTTTCGACTTAAAAGATTTAGAAATCGGTGACAAAATTATCATCACAGATGAAGATGGAACCGTTCTTACATTTCAAGTGAAAGATCGAGAAGTTTATCCTTATGATGATGCACCAATTTCCAAAGTATTTGGTCCTTCTTCTTCAAGAAATTTAAACCTTATTACTTGTACAGGAGAATTCGATCGTGATCAAGGTACTCACAGAGAGCGTTTAGTTGTATTTACCGAATTAGTTGAAGAAGAGCAAGCCTAACCCGGCTTGCTCTTTTGTTTGTCGATTACTCCATCGAATTTTTCCGTATTTCAACATATAGAATTAACCATGGTCGTCCATTTTTTGTCGGTGTTTGTGTAATCCGATATGGTGATACAAAGCAAATTCTTTTTGTGCCTTGCGAGCGCGATTACTTTTAATGCCCATTTTATCGAGAATTTTTTTGATAGATACTTGCGTTACTTGATATTTTGCTGAACTTCGTTTGATAGCATCTTGCTTTCGCAAGTCATAAATCGTCATTCCGTTTATTGCATATAACACAGCGGAAAATTCTCTTCGCGGGAGGTGTAGATGATTGTTTTTTAAGAAGGTTTTTAATTCAAGGAAATTTGCTTCTCTCGCTTGATCAATGATATTACGATCGAGACTCATCCCGATCACCTCCTTTTCCTTCTATTATACTAGAAAAGAACGGTTGACATATAGGATTCATCTGTTAGAATCAAGAGAAATAATAAATCATCTACTAGGGGTGCTCATGAAATGAGCTGAGAGAAAGGTCCATACCTTTTAACTCTATGAACCTGATCTGGGTTAAACCAGCGGAGGGAAGTAGCAAAATGTAATCCTGTTTTACCTACTTTTGTTACCAAAGTCAGGTTCTTTCATCTTAAATGAGAGGACTTGGCTTTTTTTATGCTCTTTTTTCAGTGAGTTGGTTATTAAAAAGGAGGCAACACAAACATGAATCGTACACACAAATTGACGTTGATGGCGATGCTTATCGCAATTGGTATTGTCGGTGCTACCTTTATTTGGTTCCCGGCTGGAGTAGCTAGAGCGTATCCCGTTCAACATGCTGTCAATGTCATTGCCGCTGTTACCTTAGGCCCTGGACCAGCTATTGTCATTGCCTTTGCAATTGGATTGTTACGCAATTTACTAGGTGTCGGAACAATACTAGCATTTCCTGGTGGAATGGCTGGTGCACTGTTAGCAGGACTCGCTTATCGTTGGAGAAAAAAGAAATCTTCAGCAGTTATTGGAGAAGTAATTGGAACAGGGATTATCGGTTCTCTTCTTGCCGTTCCGCTTGCGCAATTTTTTCTCGGGCAATCAGCTGGTGTTTTCTTCTTTATTCCTGCTTTTCTTGTAAGCAGTGCTTCAGGGGCTATCCTCGCTTGGATCATTTTGTCGCGTATTCCTAAAGATAAAATTTTATCTTAAGAAAAAGGTTGCCTCAAACTGAGGCAACTTTTTGTACATTTACGTTTAACTCCATTGTTTTTGAGATAGAAAAAATATTTGACTAAAGCCTGTAACGCTTAATTAATTTTTTTACGATCTAAAGTGACCCATCTACAACAATATCTAATTTTCCTGTTCCAGGATCTATGACTAAGCCATGAACTGGAATATCTGATGAAAATAAAGGATGTTCTTTAATCATATGAACACTATTTTCAATACTGTCCTCCACACTATCAAATCCTTTAAGCCACGTTTCTAAATCAATACCTGCATGCGTTAACAAATCCACTGTTTCATCTGAAATACCATGTGCTTTTGTTTTTTCCAATATCGATGACGCATTTAAATTAGACATACCACAATCATGGTGACCTACAACATACACTTCATCCGCTTCTAACTCATAAACCGCAATTAAAATGCTACGCATAATGCTGCCAAAAGGATGAGAAACGATTGCCCCTGCATTTTTGATTATCTTTGTATCGCCATTTTTCACATTCATTGCTTTAGGCAACATATCTTGTAATCTCGTATCCATACAAGAAAGAATGACCATCTTTTTATCAGGGTATTTTGTCGTTTGGTACTGAATATACTCCTTACTTTCAACGAAAGCTTTGTTATATTCGAGAATTTTAGGTAGTAAAGACATAAGATTCCTCCTTTATTATCAGTAAATCTATAAAACCTACTTATTAGGTTGATTATATGTTCTTTTCGTTTCTTGTCAACATGCAACATCTTTTTTGAGAAGAAATTTGAGTCGATTTTTACATCCATTCGAACGATTTTATATGATAAACTTAAAAACAACTATGGAATTAATTGGAGGTCATTTATATGGAATGGATTGCAATTGCAATCGGGATTGCGGTAGCTGGATTTTTCATTGGCGAAGGCATTAAAAACGTAGGTAAAGGGTCTGACCAAGCATCGTTAGCATCTTTTAAATCACTTTTCGAAAACCAAGATCAATTCATCAAAGAGAAACATCTTCATGATTTTCTTGGAATTTCAAAAGAAGATGCACAGTCTATCGCGCAAAAGTATCCTGATATCCCTCACGTTACGATTAATGGTAATATCTACTACCCTAAAGCCAAACTAAGACAATGGCTCAATAACCTATAATTCTCTTCGATATCGAAGGGAGGTATAGTCTTCATCTTCCTTCGATTGATACGTTTTTTGTTCATGTTGATACTTAAAACCTCTTGCTTCATAAAATGGTATGCCCTTGTGATTTTCCTTTTGAATCGAAACCCATTGTTGTTTCGCACCTAGCTTTTTCTGTTGTTCTGTCACTACAGTAAGGAGCCTTGTTCCAATTCCTTCGTTCCTTCGTGATGGATCAAGATAAAGCACAAATATTTCTCCTGTTTCTTCTCCTGTCATCCCTCCACCAATCGCTCCTATTACTTGACGATTCTCTAGAGCAACAAACCAGCCTCCCCATTCCTTGCTAGTATTTTTAATTTCATCTAATATACGGTGATGGTTATAAAACTCGTCACAAACTCTTTGAATATAAGCATCATCGCAAAGATCAGAATATGTATCCCACTGAGCAGCGGTACAAACATCTGCAATTCCCTCTACATGAACTTCTGTTGCTTTTTGAACGGTAATCATCAATTACCTTTACCACCTTTCGTGATAGGTTGCTTCAAATGTAATGATCTGATCAGATTCTGATGGGTATGTACCATAAGAATAGTCAGCTGAGATGATGATATCTTCAAAACCTAGTCCCTCCAATATATTACGGAATTCTTCCATACCATACCATCGTAGAGGAAACCGCTCCAGTTCAGTTTCTATTAACTTTCCTTTTCGCCATTTTTCATAGCGTCCATGAGAAATCGTAAATTGGTTTATCATATCTACTTCCACCAATTTATTTTCGTGAGTAATCATATCACCATTTTCACATTCCCATGTTTTTGTAGACAACTTTCCGACGGTGAGGTCTGTTGGCAACAATAAATCAACGATTAATCTTCCTCCATCGCGGAGATGATCACGAAAATTCCTAAGTGCTTGTAACGATTTTTCCCTTTCATGTATGAGTAAAAAAGTCCCTGAAGGTACAACAATAGCTTCATATCTTTGATTGGAATAAAAAGATTCCATATCCGCTTCGAATAGTTCTGTAGCTAATTCTCGATCTCGACAATTTGATTGACAAATTTTTAACATCTCTGATGATTGATCAAAACCATCCACAGTTAACCCTGCCTCTAATAAAGGAATGAGGATTCGCCCTGTCCCTGTTGCAGGTTCTAATACCGGTCCTTTACAATGAACTAAACGCTCCAAATAAAACTCTACGTCTCCGAAAGAATGTCCAATCGGTTTGTCCATATCGTACACTTCTGAGGATAACCGGTTATAGTAACTCAGCACGCACAACACCTCCACTTATGATCGCTTATTCAACCACTCTTCTACATCCATCTCCTTTTTTCCTACTTTACTGTCAACAAAGTACATGAAATTCGTTCCATTCTCATTTTTTCTTATAATAAAAATTTGAAGAAAGTATGAAAAAACTGGAACAAAAAAGTGAACAAAAAAATATATAACCTTCTTCTGGTGATTTCTATCACTTATTTACCTCCCATAAGTTACTTATACTTAAGCTCTGTTATCGTTCCATGTTGATTTTTCAAAATCTATAAAACGTGTTTGCGAAAAAAGTATCGCTGAAGATCCCAAAGAGGGAGTTTCAAGAGGAAGCTATGAGATCATTTCAGGCAAGCAAATGTGGTTTTTCAAGATCAACAATAGAATTTAACAGAGCCTATACTAAAAAACAAATAAACAGGGAGTGATTTTAAGATGAAAAAATCTATTGGACTATCTTTTACTTTAGGATTAGGGTTATTACTTACAGCTTGTGGGACTGGGAGTACAGCTGATTCTGCCAATGATCTGAAAAATGGGAATAGCAACACCAGTAATAATATTATTGAAAATACTGATGTTGTAGAAGAGGAAGCGAAAACGGAATATACTGTAGCCGTTACGAATGAGAAAGATGAAACAATCTCAATTATTTATTATCCCGAAAACAAACAAGAAGTCATTGATATTGATGGACAAGCTCATAACATCGAAGTCAATGTGGAATCAAACTTAGTTTGGATGACAATTAATCCACCTCATGGGGACCATGATGATAGTGATGATGGACACACTCACGGAAACGATGATCACAACGAAGACAAAGGGCACGCCCATAACAACGATGATCATCAGGAGGAGAAAGAAAATGGATCGACTGAAAAAATTGTTGCTTACGACTTAAATACATTAGAAAAAGTCGAGGAATATCCTGTTGGAAATCATCCTGCTCACGTTACACTTTCCAAAGATGGGAAAACTGTCATTGTTACTAATTCTGGTGATAATACCGTTACGATTATCGATCGTTTTAACGGAGAATCATGGGATATTGATACAGGCGATTACCCTCATGGTGTGCGCATCTCACCAGATGAAAAGTTTGCTTATGTTGCCAACATGGATAGTGCTGATATTAGCATTATTGACGTAGAATTGAAAAAAGAAGTGGATAGAGTTCACGTAGGTGACGGAGCCGTTCAAACTGGCTTTTCTCATGACGGGAAGTACGCCTTTGCTGGATTACATTTAGAAGATCAATTAGCTGTGATCGATTCCGAATCTCAAGAACTTTTGAAAACGATTGAGGTTGGCGTTGGACCAGTTCAAATGTACGCTAGCTATGACAATGAATACGTTATCGTGGCCAATCAAGGTAGTGAAGAAAGTCCGTCAGATACAGTATCGATCATCGATATCGAAACACTTGAAGTTGTTGAAGAAATACAAGTTGGTTTAGGGGCTCATGGCATAGTTATTTCTAAAGACAGTCAGTATGCCTTTATTACAAACATGTTCGAAGACACGATTTCCGTTTTGGATTTAAAAACGTTCGAAGAAGTTAATCGCATCGATGTAGGCGCATCACCAAATGGAATATCTATCAATTAACTAGTCATTCTGAGGGGCGTCTAGTCGCAGAGCTTGCGTAAGTATTGGGAACTAAATCACTGAGATAGTTCCTTTCAGTTGCTATCGTCCGAGCGAAGGGAACTAAACAGTGGTCATAGTGCCACACGAGCGAGATCGTGCCATTCACCCCTTTTCTCATACATACGACGAATTACTTTTGTTTTCAGCAAATTGTTCCACGGTACATTAAAATTCCTTCTCTCCATTCCTCCTTCACCAAATAAGTATCTAATAGTACTATTTTCACAGATTTCAAAATATTGTATAATGAGAGGGTTGATGTTATATTAAAATATCTTTACTACACTAAGCAATCTGCGTTCCCCCATAATGAGAGAGGAAGTGTTCGTTTGAACAGTATTGAACAATTACGTAATAAAACAATGCGTCAAAAAAATTCATTAGTTTATTATGTGTATAGTGCATCCTTATTAGTCGGTACCTTGGTTTCTTTTTTTACAGGAGAAATCTTACAGGGGTTGTGTCTAGGTATCCCTTTTGTACTCATGTCTTTGTATCATTGGACATCCCGTTTATCAGGGAAATTTGAAGCTAGTTTTCCGTTTGTTTTTGTACTTATATCTATTTCTTCTCATGTCGCAACAGCTCTAGTCACTGACACTACCATAACAAATATTTTCATGTTAATTTTTACTGTTTTACTCGCAGCGATGCATGGTAAGATCTCAGCTTTGGTTTTAAAAACGTTGTTGTCTGGGGGCGTTATTTACCTCATTATCCAAAACTTTGCCTACCCCGAAACACTTGAGGCAAGTTTACTAACATTTATGTTTGTCACTCTTTTGTATACCATGACACTTTTTATTTTAAGTTATATCAATAACAAGAGAAATTTAGAAACGGAACAAATGGTTCTTCATCAAACAGAAGCAATGCAGCAGCAAAAAGAAGCGAAAGAACATGTTCAAACACAAGCAGAAAGGATAGCAGAGAATTTAGCGAAAATTTTTGATCAAACAGAAGTAAGTTTGGATTCACAAAACCAAGTTCTCACTGTCATCCACGAATTAACTTCTGGAAGTGAACAACAAAACGAAGAGATTTCCCAAATAGCTCAAATTTTATCGGAAAACACAGAACTAATGGAAAATATTTATCACTCTTCTATTGAATTAAAAGACAAAACGTCCGCTAACAGCCAACTATCTACAAGCGGATCGGATAGTCTAACTAAATTAACTACTGAAATGAATCGTTTTAAAGAAGAAATGGTTTCTTTGACACAAACTTTCAGTGAATTAACTGTAAAAATAGACGAAACAAACAGCATGACTACGAGTATAAAGGACATTACAGAACAAACGAACTTATTAGCTCTCAATGCATCAATAGAAGCAGCCAGGGCTGGAGAAGCAGGAAAAGGGTTTGCTGTTGTTGCTGAAGAAATTCGTAAGCTCGCTACAAACACGGAGTCCATCACGAAATCGATGACAATGAATTTACTTAGCATTAAATCAGTCAGCCAAGATGCATCAAAGAAAATTGAACAAAACAACGAATCCATTGATCGCAATGTCTCCATGGCAGAAACAGCATCAGGTTATTTCAAACAAATCAATGGTTCATTACAAGAGTTAACAGAACAAATGGATGACTTTACAACTTTTACGTCGAAATCCAAAGATGGGATACGTACGATTGAACATTCTACAAATAGTTTCGCAGCATTGTTAGAAGAAGCTTCTGCATCTTTTGAAGAAATGAATGCATCTCTTGAAACCGTTATTCACGAAAACAAATTAGTTGGTGATTTAATTGGAGAAACAACCAAGTCATCTCAGCGTTTGGTAATTTAATAACTAACTTATGATTATCTTTTTATAGCAAAAGATTGTTTATTATTCCTTTATTTGTGGTACATACAAAACACATCTTAAAGGAGGTGTTCCATTTATGCCATGGGATACAAATGATTACCCTGAATCCTTAAAAAACTTAAATACACCTATACGAAAAAAAGCGATTGAAATCGCAAATGCTATGGTTGACGAAGGATATAAAGAAGGGCAAGCCATACCTATTGCAACAGAGCAAGCAAAAGAATGGTATGAAAATGCTAGTAAGAAAGAGATCAATCGTATGACGAATAAAACAAACGAGAAGTTAACAGAACATGATGGAGAAAAGGACGAATCAAACTCCCGCCCAGAACTTCTAGATAAAGGGGAACATGTTTATCCGCATGATAACGGTTGGGCAGTGCAAGCAGAAGATGCCAAACAACCGTCTCACGTTTTTGATAATAAAAAGGATGCGATTTCGCGAGCACGTGAAATTGCTAAAAAGAAAGAAACCCATTTAGTCGTTCATTTAGGTGATGGATCCGTTCAACAAAAACAATCCTATGACGAAAAATAGAAGGTAGCTATTGGCTGCCTTCTACTTTTTTAGAATCTGATACTTTAGGATATTGTTAGATTTGGTCAAGTAATTATTTATATGCAGTTATCTGGTTGTTTCTTTTCCATTCTCATCTTTGCTGGATATGTATTAATTAACGTTAAAATTCTTGAATACCTAAAACGAACAGGCTATATTGATGAAAACATAGCAAATCTTCTCAATCAATAAAAAAGCCGCAGAAAATTATTTAATCTGCGGGTAATCACCATGCGAATTTATTTGTCTCGTTCATCAATATCCAAATCATCATCCTTTTATAAACTTCGCAGTTAGTCTCTCAATTTTTTCATATCAAATGCTGGTATAAGACCTTCTTTCGCCGCTCTACCTAGCAATGATTCCACAGCAGCATACCCTTTCTCACCTAACTCACCCGTAAATTCATTTACATATAAATCAATATGGTTTTTGGCAACTTCTGTCGACATTTCCTGAGCATGTTCCATCACATAATCCATCGAAGCATCAGGTTTGTCCCACGCATACTGAACAGAACTCTGAATCCACTCGGTTAACTCCTGTTTTTTCCCTAGTGATCGCTTGGCAATAATTGCACCTAATGGTATTGGAAACCCAGTATCCTCTTCCCACCAGTCACCTAGATCAACGAGCAAATCAAGGCCATAATCTATATACGTAAATCGAGCTTCATGGATAACGAGCCCTGCGTCTACCCTACCTTCTTTCACAGCTGGCATAATTTCATGAAACGGCATGACCTTTATTTTCCCTACTCCATCAGGAATTTTTTGTGACGTCCATAAACGAAATAACATATAAGCGGTTGATTTATCACTTGGTACGGCAACCGTTTTTCCAACAAGATTTTCTGGACTCCCATTTCCACCACTCGTCAAAACTAATGGGCCACACCCTCTACCTAATGCCCCTCCACAAGGAATGAGACGATAATCATCAATCACATACGGTAATGCAGCAAAAGAAATTTTCATTACTTCTGGTCCCTCTAAATCCATCGCCCAATAATTTGTTTTATCAATATCAGCATACGTCACGTCAAGTTGTGGCGCTCCGTCTATGAGTCCATGTGTCCAAGCATGAAAAACAAAGGTATCGTTAGGACAAGGGGAAAAAGCTAATTTCATTTAAAAAACCTCCTTAAGAATTGTACTAACTCCCGTTAATGATATAAGAGCTTCGCTAATTTTCCAGGAATCTCGGTCTCTCGGACCAACAGGGTTCGATATTGTCCGAATTTCGTAACAAGGGATATTATGTATTTGAGCAGCAGTACACACTCCGAAACCTTCCATTGCTTCTGCTGCGGCTCCAGGAACTTGATTTTCTAAAAGCTCTAACGTTTTGGTTGTCCCTGTCACCATCGATCTCGTTAATATTGGTCCGTAATAAGCTCGCACGTCTGTGTTATTGTTAATTCTATCAACTATTTTCATCGCCATTTCTTCATCACATGTAAAACTGGATTGTCCAAACCCAAGCTCTTCAATCGGTTTGAAACCTTCAGCAGACTCTGCCCCCAAGTCAGCTGCAATCATTTTTGAAGCAACAACAGCATCTCCAATTCTTGCTACTTTAGGAAATCCGCCTGCGACCCCCATATTAACAACAACATCATACGAACTTTTATGGAGGAATTCCGCTGTTTTTGCCGCTGCGAACATCGGTCCTACACCAATTGTTTCCACGTGAAAACGAGGATCATCTCCAATCCCTTTCAAAATGGCTTGTTTCTCTGCTTCCACAGAAGTAACAACAAGAACCGATCTTACTTCATTGTTCCATTTGACATTATTTTTTATCATTATTAAAAGCTCCCTTTTACCATTCATCTTTTTCTAGTTTACCAATCTCTAGCAAAAGATGAAAGCAATGACGTATGGCATAATTTAACAAATGAAAAAGAAGTTATATAGTTTTGCAGATAGGGTAAAGAGATAAGACTGATTAGTACTTTTGTGCTTAAATAGTTTATAATAGTAATGTATTTTTCGCCTATTAGGAGGTTAATAACCAGTGAATGAACTTATTTATTTATCATTTTTTGCTGCGATTGTTTTATACATCGGATTTCGTGAACGCAGCAAGCTCGAACGAAATATTCAACGTATCCCAACAAGAATTCTTGTCAACGGCGTTAGAGGAAAGTCGACTGTGACGAGGTTAATTATGGGAATAATCAAAGAAAATAAACAGCGAGTAGCAGGTAAAACAACAGGAACATCTCCTAGATTGTTTTATTGGGATAAAGAAGAAGAAGAACCAATTGTTCGAAGTTTACAAGGTGCAAATATCTCAGAACAAAAACAAATTACCAAACAAGTCGCTCGAAAAAATGTGGACACGTTTGTAACAGAATGCATGGCCGTCAATCCTGACTATCAAACTATTTTTCAAGACCGTTTAGTGAAAGCGAATATTACGGTCATCACAAACGTGATGGAAGACCATTTAGATGTTATGGGTCCAACAATCAAACAGATTGCTGAAGCCTTTGGGCGCACGATCCCTTATAACGGGTATTTAGTTATTCCACCATCAACGTACCAGCGCTATTTCAAAAAAATTGCTGATAGTCGTGGCACAAAAGTAGTCGTTGCGGATCCTAGTTTAATAGAAGAAAGTTATTTGACTAAATTTCCATTCATGATGTTTGCAGAAAACGCAGCTTTTGGACTAGCTGTGGCTGATATTCTTGGAATTGACCATGAAGTAGCGCTTAGAGGCATGTTAAATGCTCCTGTCGATCCAGGTGCCATGAGAGTTCATCAATTTGGTCTCTCATCTTCTCCAAGCTATTTCTTTAATGGGTTCGCTGCAAATGACGCAACGTCCACCATTAATATTTGGAACAAAATACAAGAACAAGATTATCCTTCTGACAACAAGGTTGTCATGATGAATTGCCGCGATGATCGTGTAGACCGTACTATACAATTTGCTGAAGAAGTACTTCCTAAGTTTGATATGGATACGCTTATCTTAACGGGAAAAGGTGTATCACCTATTCTACAAGCGATTGAAGATGGCAACCTTAACGTAAGCAACTTAATTAATCTAGAAAAAGAACCTACGAAAACCGTATTAGACCATATCAAGCAACTACCAAGTGAAAGCATGATATATGGTATTGGAAATATTCACGGTGGTGGTCAAGAAATTGCTGAAGCTATCGAACAGCTAGATTTAGAAAGTGTTAGAATTGCTAATTACAATTCAAAAGTTAGGCCACGCAAAACAACGATTAAAAAGCAAGGTTCTTATGCGCAAACACCTTGATGGAAGTTTATAAATATTCGGTATGTTTAAAGTTAAATTTTAAGGAGTTGGCAGACACGTGTTTGGAACAGATTTATATATCGCAATTGTTATAGGTGTTTTATTATCGCTACTGTATGCAGAAAAAACAGGAGTCGTACCTTCTGGTTTAGTCGTCCCTGGCTATTTAGCGCTCGTTTTTGATCAATTAATGTATGTTGTCGTTGTCGGGATGATCAGTTTATTAACTTACGTTATTGTTACACAATTGTTAACAAGAATAACGGTTTTATATGGCAGACGAAAGTTTGCTGCGATGCTAACCGTTGGTATTTTAATGAAAATGGGGATGGATTATGCCTATGGTTCTCCATTTGGGATCCCCTTTGAAGCGATGGAACTTCGAGGGATAGGGGTTATCGTCCCCGGCTTAATTGCTAATTCAATTCAAAAACAAGGTGTGTTCCCAACCTTCTCATCTACGTTTGTTATCTCATTCTTTACTTTTGTTATTATTACAATTTATCACTTGTTTTAGAGTAGGAGCGTTTATAAATGTCGAAAGAATTATCTTTTAAAGAAAAAATGAAATTGATGCAAATGCGTCATCGCGAAAAAGCATTGTCGCATTCTCTCATTGCTATTATCATCTTAGCAATTCCTTTTTTTGGTCATCAATGGTTATTTTCAGCAGAAGCTCCTTCGAACACGAGACCAGATAATGTGGAATATCGAATGTCGATGGTTGGCGATATGATGTTAGGTAGGCACGTACACGATGCTGCCGTTCGAAGTGGTGAACATGTTGGGCGAACGTTTGATTATGTAACACCTTTTTTTCAAGAGTCTGATTATGTAACTGGTAATTTTGAGTCCCCTATATTGGATCCTTATCATGAAAGGTATGACGATTCAGATGATCCAGATATCCCAGATTTTTCTACATTGAAGTCTGATTCAGAATTAGACAACAAAGACATTCATTTTTATGCTGAACCTTGGGCAATTGAGGCCCTTGAAAAAGCAGGTTTTGATAGTGTTACTCTCGCAAATAACCATGCCCTAGATTACGGGGACTTATCTCTAGAGGATACATTGGAACATTTCGCTGATTCTTCAATACAAACTCTTGGGATTGGAGATGCGATTAATTTAGATGAAGATGAAATAGAAGACGGCGCAGTTGACGCGGCAGAAGTATCTTTCTTTGATATTAATGACAACACTCGAGCAGGGATAATCGGATATACAGAAGTAAAAACTCGAGGTTTTGATGCTAGAGAACACGTTGGTGGAGTCTTAACGTATGAAGAAATTGGAGAACTAAGATCTAGAATAGAAAATGCTAAACTCCCTGAAGAAGAAGGTGGCGGTGGTGCTGACATTATCATTGTCCATGTGCATTGGGGAGACGAATATCAAGTAGGTTTTAATGAAGATCAAGAAGAAAAAGCTCAATTTTTAACGAACTATGGTGCAGACATCATTGTCGGCCATCATTCCCATGTCCTTGAGCCAATTACGATTGTGGAAGGTATTGATGGAAATAAATCGATTGTCATGAACAGTTTAGGAAATTTCGTTTTTGACCAAGGATGGTCACGTACGAAGGAGTCCGCTATCGCTCAACTAGATTTTCTTGATAATGGATCTAAGCAACTTTCCTTTGTTCCGTTGCATATTACAGATACACGTCCAAAAGAAACTTTCGGTTTGATGAAACCCTATCAGGATTTCAGGATTTTTCGAACGCTAAGGAAAGAATTGGAAAATGACAAGTGGTCCGTTCAGGACGGTCGATTAATTATCGATTTAGACGAGGCTGGGGTCCTGGAAGGAGTGGACATCACATCATGAATAATTACAAAGTGTACTTGAAAATCACCCACATCCTTGCAGGTATCATCTTTATTGGCTTAATTTCTTGGAGCGTTTACTTTGAGGGTGAATTTGATCAGTTTAGAGAACCATACTCTGGAAGTGACTTTCAAGACCGACAAGTGGATTCCGTAGAAGTTAGTCAAAATAATGATACATCTTCAAATGTGAATAATAACGTAGAAGAAACAAATGAATCAGATGAAAACAATGCTGCGGAAGATTTCCCAGGAATATATGGTGTAAGTTCTATTCATCCGTTAGCCGCAGAAGTAGGGATGAATGTAATTGAAGACGGTGGAAATGCGATAGATGCTGCCGTTGCCGTTTCCTTTATGTTAAATGTCGTGGAACCTTATGGATCTGGTATTGGTGGCGGTGGACTCATGCTCGTTCATGACCGTCAAGACGGTGCTATTACTTATGATTATCGTGAAGCAGCACCGATTGAAGGCGATGTAAATAGTCCTTTTGCTGTTCCTGGACTGGTTAAAGGAATGGAAAAAGCCTTCGAAGAAAAAGGTTCAGGAAATATATCATGGGAAGATTTATTAGACCCTGCTGTGACAGTCGCAAGAGAAGGATTTGAAGTTGGTCAAGTGTTGCATGAACAAATTGCCAACTCGACGCGCTATGTTCAGTTCGATGACCCTAATATTCGCGAAATATACTATCCTGGTGGTCAACCTATAGAAATAAATGAGACGCTTATACAAGAAGAACTTGCTGACACATTAGAACTGATCAAGGAGAATGGTGCAGCTGGCTTCTACGAAGGAGAAACTGCGATTGCCATGCAAGAAGCGTTCGGTTTCGATGAAAACGACCTTACGTCTTATGAAGCAATGACTACGGAAACCGTCACTGCAGAAATTGGTGACCAAATACTACACGGAGGGCCATCACCTTCTTCTGGTACAACCGTTGTCCAAGCGATGCAAATGGCTAACAACCTTGATTTAAGTAGAGTATTATCTGACGAAGTAATATCCGATCTTGAAGAAAAATTAGCTGAAGATGGCATAGATAGAGAAGCACGTCTAGGTGATCTTATTAACTATGACGAATACACCCATTCTTATATTCACCTTATTACCGAAATTACTCAAAAAACGTATTCAGAAAGACTTGATACATTAGGGGATCCTGAATTTGAAATGATTGACCATGCTGAATTTACTTCTCAACAGACGATCGACAGGCTTTTGGATGAAGTATACAGTCAATCGTCTGGCGCAGCGACCTCAGGAGAAACCGCTCAACTATTTGACTCTCCTGGAGAAGAAAATGATTCTAGGCATACAACTCACTATGTCATAGTAGATAAAGAAGGAACAATGGTTTCTGCAACTAATTCTTTAGGTCAATTTTTCGGTTCTGGTGTTTACTCTGATGGAATTTTTATCAATAGTCAGATGGAAAACTTTAGTGACCGGGAAGAATCCAAAAATAGCTATGCACCTGGTAAACGTCCACGCTCTTTTGTTGCACCGATGATTTTTGAAGAACAAGGACAAGCTGTTCTTGGTCTAGGTTCACCTGGTGGACGTCGTATTCCCGCTATGGTCTTTCAAACGATTATGCAGTACCAATATGGTTTGAATGAAGAGAATGAAAAATTAACTTTACAAGAAGCCATTCAACAGCCGCGTTTTTATACGGAAGATGGTGTCGTTCACGTAGAACGTAGATTGGATGACGAAATAAATGCACTGTTGAGAGATTCTAATGTGGATACTGGGTACTCTGTAATCGAACATGGTTCTCCACTATTTTATGGAGGAATCCAGGGTCTCGGTGTCGTCCTCAATGAAGACGGTCGCGCAGAGAGCATGTATGGTGGTGGTGACCCTCGTAGACGAGGATCATGGCAAATAGATAGCGAAGATTAGTCAAAGGGTAGAAATGATAATTGAATCATGGAAATACCTTTCGTATAAATTTTGTTAAAGTAGCGATAGCTGTTGATACCTTACAGAAATAGTTCTTATGAAGAAAAACCACCAAATAAAATTTGGTGGTTTTTCGATTTACTACACCTTATAATAACCGCTACCCATTCATCAAAATCAACTTTTCTTCTGGAAACAATAAGTAGCAACTGTCTCCTTCTTTATATATTTCCTTATCGTATCTGGATTGTTCGTTATGATCCACTCTCCAATGAAATCCTGCGTATTCCGCAATGATTGTTCGGCGAGTGATTCCTTCTATTACTTTTATCACCGTTGCACTTTTCACATTGTCATCCTTTATTTTTTCCTTAGATACACTAAGATGATGATTGTGAATCCCTAAATATGTTGGAGGGAAATCGCTTCCTTCGATTGTCTCGCAAATCAGTGTATCACTCGATTTACCAATCAAAATTTCAGTTCCTTCGACTTTTTTTCTCGCCCCTACTATAGGCACTACGTTTTCGCATCCGACAATCTCTGCTGCTTTTTTAGAGCGAGGATATTGTAATATTTGCTTTCGGTTTCCTTGCTGAATAACTTTCCCATCATTAAAGAGCATAATCGAATCACACATTCGGTACGCTTCTTCGATATTGTGTGTCACTAGGAGAACAACTCCACGGAACGTATCATCAATGAGGTGCTTTAAGTCTTCTTCTAACGAATGGCGAATATGTTGGTCAAGAGCTGAGAAAGGTTCATCCAATAGCAATAGCTGTGGTTCGGTAATCATTGACCTAGCCAAAGCCACACGCTGTTGCTGCCCACCCGATAATTTACTTGGGTAACGATTTTTGAACCCTTCTAGCTGAATGATACCAAGCCACCGTTTCACCTTTTTTTCTATCTCGTGTTTTGGTAGCCCTTTAAGTCCAAATGCAATATTTTGTTCCACAGTTAAGTGTGGAAACAATGCGTAGTTTTGAAATAAATAGCCGACTTTTCTTTTTTGAGGTTTCCAAAATGTTCGGTCACTTTTATCAAACCACGTTTGCTTGTCCATTGAAATCTTTCCATTCTCAGGCTTAATAATCCCTGCGAGAGACTGTAGGGTCATCGTTTTTCCGCATCCAGAAGGTCCTAGAATACCTGTTATTCCTGGCTGTGCTTGAAAGGTAATATCTAAATGAAAAGAAGAATAAGACGACTGTATCGTTACATCTAACATTGGGGCATCATCCTTGTATCACTCGTTTTTCTAGTCTGTTTATCAAATATAAAATCACCAAAGATACAGATGTCATAATTAAAACAAGCGTATTTGCCATCGCACGGTCTCCAGCTAAAAGAGAGTCATAAATCGCAATCGGCATCGTCATCGTTTCATTTGGTATACTTCCGGCGACCATTAATGTTGCTCCAAAGTCTCCCAGTGCTCTCGCGAAGGACATCGTAACTCCAGCTAAAATCCCTCTCCATGCTAACGGCATCATGATGGTAAAAAAGATATTGAGTCTTGATCTGCCTAAAATTTCTGCTGAATGAATGTACTCTGGTTGGATCGAACCTAAAGCTGCTTTTGATGATTTAATCATAAAAGGGATCGACACAACTAAAGCAGCCACGACAGCTCCAGCAGGTGTAAACACAATTGTCAAATTGAAATTGTCTTCAAGAAACCGTCCAACCGCACTATTTCTTCCGAGTAAAACAAGTAAATAGTAACCGAGAACAGTTGGAGGTAAAACAATCGGCAATGTAATAACTGTATCGATAAAATCTGATAATCGAGAATTAGAACGGTTCAAATAATAAGCGATCGGTAAACCGATTAATATCGCTAAGAACGTAGCAGTAAGAGAGACACGTAACGATAGAAAAAGCGGAAAAAGGTTAATATCAGCCATTTATTCTTTACCCTCCGGTACAACAAACCCGTATTTCTCCATGATTTCTTTTCCATTTCCATTCAAGATAAACTCAATAAACTTACGGGCTCCTTCTTCTTCATCTGTTCCTTCGACGATCCCAATGCTTTGTTCTAGTGGTTCGTGTAGTTCTTCCTCTATAAGCGTAAAATCAAGGTCCTCTTCTTGCGCTTTAAAAAGGGACAATGCAATGATTCCTACTTCTGCATTTCCTGTTTCAAGCTGTGTTAGTGCATCCGTAATGTTTCTACCTAAAACAAGTTTTTCACCGATATCATCCCAAATCCCCACGCTCTGCAAAGCTTCTTTTGCGGCTAAACCATATGGAGCATGATCAGGATTAGCAATCGAAAGAAATCGAATCTCATCAGAAGTTAACTCCTCTAACACTTCAATATGGTGGTTATCTTCTTTCATCGTCGTAATCCCAATTCTTCCAAATGCATACGTTTGTTGCGAATCTTCTAACACATATTCCCCTTCAATTAGCCTATCCATAAAGGAAACATTTGCAGCTGCAAATACATCAAAAGGAGCCCCGTTTTCAATCTGATCCGCTAATTGACCTGTAGACCCAAAGGAGAACGTAATCGATATATTTTCTTCCTCTTCAAACAGTTCTCCTATTTCATTAAATGCTGGCAACAGATCAGATGCTGCTGCTACCGTAATTTCTGATGATGATTCTGAAGAACCTCCATTAGAACAACCTGATATCAAAAAACTTAATACAATTAATAAGTTCAGAAAATATTTCAACTAACTTTTCCCTCCTATAACAAAAACCATCCAAGCTCTATCGCTCTTACCTGTTTTTTAATAAAAATTTTGAAATCGTTCATATTAATTATATCACTTTGTCTGTGACTCACCTATGCTTGCCTGTAGAACAAATGTCAATTTCTACGAACATTTTCCTTCTACTTATTCATTTATTTTCTTATCTGTTTAAAAGTATTAAAAAACGGTTACCCCTTACAGTATAGACGAAATATTAATTGGAGGAATGAAAATGTATTTAAAATATTATTATGATGAGTCACTTTCACAAGCTTCTTATATGGTAGGTTGTCAAAAGACAGGGGAAGCTGCCCTTATTGATCCTTCAAGAAACATCGAAGAGTATTTGAATACGGCTGAAAAAGAAGGCTTTACTATTACTAAAATTCTTGAGACGCACATTCATGCTGATTTCGTTTCCGGATCCCGTGAATTAGCAGAACGAGCATCAGCAACGATTTACTACTCTTTAGAAGGAGAAGGAGACCCTAGCTCTGAGTATACGTTTGATCGTTCCATACGACAACAGGGCGTCCGTCATGGTGATCAGATTAAGCTAGGAAATGTAACATTCGATGTGGTTTTCACTCCTGGACACACACCTGAACATATTAGCTTTTTATTAACAGATGGCGCCGCTTCTGCCGAACCATTAGGAATGTTTACCGGGGACTTTATTTTTGTCGGAGATGTTGGCAGACCTGACCTGTTAGAAAAAGCTGCTGGTGTGAAAGATTCAGCCATAAAAGGTGCCGAGCAAATGTTTCATTCTATTGAGAAAGTAAAATCAATGGATTCTGCATTACAAATTTGGCCAGGTCACGGTGCTGGAAGTGCATGTGGGAAATCACTAGGTTCTATTCCTACGACAACCTTAGGTTATGAAGTAAAAACAAACCCAGCATTTCAATTTGATGATAGGAAGAATTTTACCGAGTTTCTTTTGGATGAACAACCTGTCCCACCAGCATATTTTGCTGTTATGAAAAAAGTAAACAAAGAAGGAGCTCCTCTTTTAAGAGATCAAAAAAATGCCCTTCGATACGGTACTAATGTGGAAAAAATAAATAACTTATTACGAGAAAATGTGACCATTGTGGATTCACGAAGCCGAGAAGCTTATTCTCAATCACATATCCCTGGAACGGTAAATATTGCTTATGATTCATCATTTACTAATTGGATTGGTGCTCTCGTTTCTTATGATAAACCTATATTTTTCATCGCAGACCCTCATCACTTTTCACAAATTACTGAGGCGATGAACGCAATTGGCTTAGATAAAACGGAAGGTTTTTTCTCTCCAGCAATCGTTGAAAAATACGAAGAGGAACATGGAACCGATCACTATGAAGTTATCTCCCCTGAAAATGCTTATAACATGCAGAAAGAAGGCAACCTTTCGATTCTTGATATTCGAGAAGAGCACGAATTTGAGGAAGAGCATGTGAAAGATGCCAAGCATATGGTGATCAACCACTTGCCATCAAAAGCTGAAGAACTTCCTGATCATACGATGGCGTTATATTGTGGTTCAGGAGCACGATCAGCCATTGCAACGAGTATTTTGAAAGCGAAAGGGTATACCGTCAAAAATATTAAAGGCGGTTTTATGAGATGGAAAAAAGAAAATTTACCAACAGAATAGTAGGTTAGAGGTTGCCATCACATCGGCAACCTCCTCTTTTTAGAGAATTATCACCTTTCCAATAAATAACTTTAAAGTTCACAGAATATTCACTTTATTTTTTCTGAATAATAGGGTATAATATTAATAACAACTAAATAGCTTAACACCGTAGGAGACTCAACCACTAGGTTGATTCCGTAATCAAACGCACCCATTCAAAAACTTGTAGCTAGAAACAATGCGGAAAAAGTAAGAACCGATTACTCATTCTGAAAATCCCGCCACATTGTGTCATATCTAACTATCAACCTTGTTTTTGAAAAATGCACTAATGAAAGAGCGATGATTTATCTTTGCAATGCCTCTTCATTATTATCAATGCACATTTAAAATTGATGTAATGAGTAACAGAGACACAAAGACAAACTCACTCATTCAAAAGTTTAGTATCAAAGTAATAAAATTTATCTTCTACGGAAGCAACTCACTATCTCAGCTGCTAATGAAATCACTTTTGCCCTGTTCATTCAGAAGGGGAATAACTATGAAAGCAGATCGAAGAAGTGAAATGGTTGAGTCCCCTTTGGTGTTAAGCGAAGTTGTTGATTTTATTTACTAGAAAAAGCATCGTTCCTTCATAACTCATGAAGGAACGATGCTTTTTTTTGCTTTGATTTATTTACTCTAATTAACTCTTCTCCTCATATCTTCTTGCCATTTCCCGGTACTCTTCTGCTAAGCTGTCTCGAACATTTAGCGGTTCTAATACTTCTCCATCTGTCCCAAAGGAACGAACCCATCTTAAAAATTCTTGTTTACTTTCCACTGTAACAGTTAAAATAAGTGATCCATCTTGTTGAGATTCACGTTTTGTTTCCACGTGATACTCTCCTTCTAATACATAACGCGCCGCTTTTTCAGTGAAGCGAACAACAAACGTTGTCTCTTCATCATCCGCAATAATAGACCAACGATGCGACAAAAAATCGTCAATATTAAAGGAACGCGGCAATTTAAACGTTTCTTCTGTCACCACTACATCTTGAAACCGACTTAATCGAAATACACGTGTATCTTCACGAAAGTGACAATAAGCAACGAGGTAAAGATGCCCTTCTCTTGGTACTAAATAATAAGGATTTAATCGTCTTTTTGTTTCTTTATCTCGATGAATCGAGTAATAGTCCACATCTATCGCTTTATTCTCTGAAATCGCAGTTAGAAGGGCCGGCATCACTTTGATCTGCGCAGAATCTCTAGGTCTCGCATGAAGGCGAATTCTTTCTCCTAGTCCACCTTCTCCAGAGGACATTCCCCCATCTTTTTGCACGATACTCATGATTTTTTCTACACCTTTTCGGTAAGCTTGGTGAAAAGGATGGTCCCCTGATGTAATGCCTTCAGAAAGCATAGGAAACAATGTCAGTGCCATCCACTCTTCTTTCGTCAATTTGCCGCCTGTTTGTACCGGTTGATAAAGAAGTTTATACCCGTTTCTTCCTTCACTTTGATAGTAGACACCTAAATCATCTAATGTTTTCATGTCACGATAAATACTTCGCACCGATGTTTGACAGTGATCTGCTAATTCGGCTGCCGTTGCTGTTTCTCGATTCGTTAAATATTGTAATATGTAAAATAACCTTTCCGCTCGGAGAAATCCTTTTGCTTTTGCCATGATGACCCTCCTCATTTCTTTATCTTCTTTCATCATAACATTTATCCATTATTTTGAATTAAATGAATAAAAAATACTCCCCTATAAATAGCCAGATTTTTGTTTTTTAATCTGCCTACCTAAAGGGGAGCATATGATTCTCGACGGGTTTTCCCTTATTCCACTAGCTCACTTGCATCAATCATCCAGATCGCTTGCCCACTTTTGAATGGATCCTCAAAGATGAATTCAAAGTAATCCGCATCTTCCACATCAAAGGAAATCTCGCCTGCCATCGTACGTCCAGCCCCAACTTCTCCATCAAGGCTTCCTTTCGTATCGGCCATGAAGTCCATGTCTTGAGCATAACCATTCGGATCAACAAGATCCATTTGGAGCATAGTAGAGACATTCGCCTCTTCGTCCGTTTTGTTCTCAATACTAATGTCTAATATGACAAAATAGTCACGGTCTGGAACTTCCCAATCGCCATCCCCTTCATATTTCTTAGCCGAATTTAACGTAACATGAAGACCATTAAAATCAACAGTTGTGCCAACCCCTAAATCTTCCTTTTCAACGACTTCGTCTTCCGTCCCATCTGCGTCTTCTGACGATTCCACCGTTTCATTTTCGTTATTGTCTTGTTCCATGTCATTACTATCATTTTCATTTTTTGTTTCTGTTTCAGCTGCTTCCGCAGAGTTTCCCTGATTCTCTTCTTCATTTACTGGCTCAATCGACGATTCTCCGCACGCTGCTAACACAACGATTAAACTGACGCTCATGACCAACATTGTTATTTTTTTCATGATGCACCTTCCCCTTTTCTAGTTTAATGACTTACAATTACTAGTTTAAGGATAGGAGTGTCAGTAGCTGTCAGGGAATAGAAGTTTGGGTGAACAAAATTACATCGTCAACATTCGAAAAACAAGGATAAGATAAGAACCAATGATGGCTGAAATACTCAAGATTAACAGTCTTTGTGTCAGTTTTTTTGAAAATGGTTTGAAGTGTTCGCCTTTATACCAACCAGTGAATTGCAATTTGTTTCGGTAAAAAATTGTCATTAATACTAATAATCCACCCGTTTGTAATAAAAAGAAAACGGTTAGTAAGTTCGTACCTTCGAATATTTCAAATCCTCCTGCCGTTTCAATAATGAATGTGTTAATGAGGCTATAAAAAAGTAATATTAAAAACAAAATAAAGATTAACCTTAGCATTTCTAAAATAAATTGAAGGGATTTTTTCACAATTTTCTTCCTTTCGTATATAGAGGTCTTCTCTATTCTAATCGATTCTAAATCAAATCAAAAGGTCACTTCTCAAATGGAACAGAAGTGACCAGATCAGGATTAACCTGTGAAGACATCGCCTTTTGGATAGCGAATGTGACTATACTCCGACTTGGCTAAAGCAAAAGCCAATGTCACAGGACCAATTCGACCTATTACCATTAAGATAATAATCATTTGTTTCCCCATGAATGACAATTCTTCCGTTAAACCCATGGATAATCCAACCGTTCCAAAGGCGGAAAAAGCTTCAAATACAATCCACAAATATGGCGCAGATTCCGTAATCGATAAAAGGAATATGCTCGTTACAACCGCTGTCAAACTAATAAATACGATTGATAAGGCTCGAATAACGATTTGATTATCAATCTTCCGTTCGAAAATGACTGATTCTTTCCTTGCTCTTAAATAAGAATAAACAGCTAACACGATGATAATAAATGTCGTTAACTTTATCCCACTCCCTGTTGATGCACTCCCTGCCCCAATAAACATAAGCAGTAAGAAAAATGTTATCGTAGCCGGGTTCATGCTTCCAATATCAATCGTATTAAACCCTGCCGTTCTAGGTGTTACTGCTTGGAAAAAGGAAGCAAACATCTTCTCTATAGATGATAAGGAACCTAACGTTGCCGGATTTCCATACTCTAACGCGAAGATGAGCAACATAGCTACTAAATTAATAACCAACGTCCCGGTAAGCATGAGCTTCGTATGAAGAGATAGTCTCCGAAATGTTTTTGTGACGATCAAATCATAAATAACCGTAAATCCAATCCCTCCTGTTATAAAAAGAAACGGAATAATAATATTAACGACTGGATCACCGACATACTTTGACAAACTGTCGTCCCAAAGGGAAAAACCAGCATTATTAAAAGCAGAGATGGAATGAAACAAACTAGTGAAAAAACCAAATCCCCATCCATATGTGGGAATCCAATAAAAAGATAGTAAAAGAGTTGCTACGGCTTCAACAGAGAAAGCAAAAATGAATAACACTTTTACAAGTCTAATCATCCCTCCTAAAGAAGTTTGATTAAATGACTCTTGGACAAGAACTCGCTCTCTTAAGCCAATTCTTCTTCCTAATGCCAACACGATCATAACGGCAAACGTCATTAAACCTAGTCCTCCTATTTTTATAAGAAGCATGATAACAATTTGGCCAAATAACGTGAAGTCAGACCCCGTATCTAAAACAACTAGCCCTGTAACCGTCGTAGCTGATGTCGATGTAAACAAAGCATCAATAAGCGAAATTGGATTGTGTGTAGAGATGGGCAAAAGTAACAAGATCGTTCCAATCAAAATCGTTCCTAAAAAACCGAATGCTAAAAATTGCTGCGGGGACATTCGCCTCGCAGAAGGAATTTTTCTATTAGTTACGTTCATCATTTCAACATCTCCTAGGAATATAAAAACGGACTACGGCTGTCTAAAACTATTAAATCAGTTCAATCATTTATTGTTTCAGATTTTCTCTCCATTTGGATAAACAAAATTTACTCCTGTTCTCATCGTTTGTCAATAGATAGATTTATTTGGAAATGATCCGGAAATTTGTTTCGTGGTTTCTTTACGTCTTTTTCTTTTATAACCGATTTACTTTGCTAAAAGAAGGGGATCAGCTATATACTTAATACATTAGAATCTTTACATAATGAAAGGATGATTCCATGGATTTTTTCGAACAAAACATCGATCGTCGCAACACCGCTTCCGTTAAATGGGAACGGACAAAAGAAGTATTCAAAACTGAGCAAGACGTTCTTCCAATGTGGGTTGCGGATATGGATTTCCGCCCACCAGAAGCAGTAACAACTGCATTACAAGAGCGAGTTGAACACGGAATTTTTGGCTACACATTCATTGGAGACAATGTGAGCAAGGCAATCTGCTCTTGGATGAGAAAAAGGCATGGGTGGACAGTAGAGAAAGAATGGATTCAATATAGCCCCGGTGTCGTTCCTTCGATAGGTAAAATTATACAAGCACTGACTGATCCAGGGGACAAAATACTCGTCCAGTCTCCAGTTTATCCACCGTTCTTTTCAATGATTAAATCAAATGATCGAGTTGTTGAGAACTGTCCACTCGTTAAATCTGATCATCAATATGATATTGATTTTAACGCATTCGAACAGTCTTTAAAAAATGGTGTTAAATTATTTCTTCTTTGTCATCCTCACAATCCAACAGGAAGAGTTTGGAAAGAGGATGAATTACGGAAAATGGCTGAATTGTGTGTCGCCCATGATGTTGTTATCGTTTCAGATGAGATTCATTCCGACCTCATCCTTAAACCACACAAACATATTCCTATCGCTTCTCTCTCAGACGAGATAGGCGAGCAAACGATCACTTTAGTTGCACCAAGTAAAACATTTAATTTAGCTGGATTACAATCATCTGCTATTATTAGTTCCAATAATTCTTTCCGTAAAAAAATAACATCGATTGATCAACAACAAGGCGCATTCACATTAAATGCCTTTGGTATCATTGCTATGGAAGCAGCATACCTACATGGAGAAGAATGGTTAGAAGAACTTCTCACTTATCTTGAAGGAAATATTGCCACTGTTAAAAACTATTTAGTTGAACATATTCCATCATTGTCGTTGGTCGAACCTGAAGCAACTTATTTACTTTGGATTGATTGCCGAAAACTGGGACTTTCTGATGCAAAGATTAATCACTTATTTGTGGAAGAAGGAAAAGTGGGATTCAATCCTGGACCTAGTTTTGGTAAAGGCGGCGAAGGGTTCGTTCGAATGAACGTAGCTTGTCCTCGTGCTACTGTTGAAGAAGGGCTAAAGCGAATGAAAAAAGCGCTGAAATCATCAAACGAATAAAAAATAAATCCGCATCCCTGTAGAAATAGGTTTGCGGATTTTTTAGTACTATGTTATTGATTCATGACAGAAATGGACTCTTCGATTTGGTCAACTGCTTCTTCTAAAACTTCTCTAGGATCATCACCTTGAGCAATGAAGTTTAACGCGTCTGCCATCGGCTCCCACACAAGAGCCATTTCTGGAACATTAGGCATCGGTTCAGCGACTTGAATTTGTTCGAGAACAGGTGCCATAAATTCATCCTCAATGATAGAATCGTTATGAGCAGGTAATTCATTAGCTATATCAAAATACGTTTCCCCATTTTCAGCATTTGTCATGTATAGAGCTAATTCGGTTGCCCAATAGTCATAATCAGAATAATAGCTCACTAACCAACCTTTATTTCCAGAAAACGAGTTCAAAGGTTGACCATCCCATGCTGGTAATGGAGAAATGGCTAAGCTGTCTCCAATTGCTTCTCTGTAATCAGCAATCGCCCAAGGGCCTGTTACGGCCATGCCCACATTTCCTTCGACAAATAATCCGTTTAAAATATCCATGTCTACTCCTGCAGGAATAAGTCCTTCTTCGTACCACGATTGTATTTCCTCTGCGCCTTCAATGGCACCCTCAGAATCTAATCCAATATCATCCGTATTAAAAATACCATCATCGTCTTGATCAAAAATGTATCCGCCTGGTCCTGTTAAAAATGGATACGTAAAATAAAAATCAGCAGCAGTGATCATAAAACCGTATTGTTCATCATGCGTAGCTTCTTTCGCTTTTTCCAATAATTCTTCCATCGTTTCAGGTGCTTCTTCGATAATATCCGTATTTCTGAATAAAACATATGTTTCAACTACTGCTGGAATGCCATACTGAATACCTTCGTAGCTAAACGACGTAACCGCTTCTTCGTTATATTGGTCCAAGCGATCTTGTTGTTCTTCCGTAAGGTCTAATTCAGCTGCTAATCCTTGTAAATGAATATTCCCCATATGATCATGAGGGGAATAGAATAAATCTGGACCTAGTCCTTGAGGGGCATCTAGAGATAACCCTTCTAGCTGATCGGCCATAGAATATGGAACCATCTCAACATCAATTCCGTACTCTTCCGTAAATCCTGTTGTAATTTCTTCATATGCATCCATCTGTACATCATCATCATGCACCCATATCGTTAACGCCTCTGGTTTTTCTGGAGCATCTGATGTTAACTGTTCATTAGAATCAATATTAGAAGTTGAGTCATTCATAGCTTCATCAATTACCTCCCCTTCCCCTTCACCATCCCCTGAACAAGCGCTTAATACAACAAAAATTAACATGACGATTAGAAAACTTAACGCTTTTTTAAATCTGAACAATTCTGTTCCTCCTCTTTTTTGATTAAACGTTTAATCATATGATATAATTGAATTCTAACACAGAGAGTTTTCATCTGCAAGCGTTATCATTTATTTTAATTATAATAAGTTTTTTCCAACTTTTTTGGGTAATCATACTTAGGAGTGTAAGTGAAGGAAGTGATCTGATTAGAAAACCCAAATATTAAATTACAGAAGGACTAAAGTGACTGAAAGACGCACTAAATTCATAAAACGAAGAAATCCGCAAACCTGTAGATTAGGTTTGCAGATTTAATTCGTAGCTAAACGACGTAACTGCGGGGGCAACTAAACGAACACTCTAATACTATTGTCATAGTATTCGCCAAGACTAAATACTTAAATCAACGACTGTACACCCATTTTCTATTGTCATTGAAGATGTTACATCTACCCCATTGTAGATTGCTTTTTCATATGTGACATCACTATGTATGACTATTGACCGCTGATCCATTGATGGACGAAATGTTCCCTCCACGTTGGAGACCAATTCAATCATGCTCTCACTCAATTTAACTTGAATCCGATATAACTCATAGTCACCTTCTTCATAAGAGGTAGTTTCACCATTATCATCATATGCTTCGTAAGTCACTTTATCTTCGTTACTAGGATAAACATGAAGCTGCCAGTCCGTTTCTTGTTGTTTTGTATTCGCTTTAATGCTTCCATGTGCAATAGCGGAACCTTGCTTGATAAAAACAGGGATAATATCAAAGTCAGCATAAACAAGGTGATGTCTATTCCCATCAAATACATCCTCTGTCCAATAATTGATCCATTTTCCTTCAGGTAAATAAACAACACGGTGTTTTGTGTCTGGAGTCATAATTGGGGCCACAATTGTATTTTCTCCAATCAAAAATTGATCAAATAAATGGTGTGTCTCTTTATCATTTGGATACTCTAGCACAAGAGGTCGCATCACTGGTAAGCCAGTTTTATGGGCTTCATAGAACCATTTATAAAACTCAGGAAACCATTGGTAGCGCAATTGAATGTATTTCTTAACAATTATCTCCGTCTGCTCTCCAAATACCCATGGCTCTTGGCGAATTGTATCGGCCGCACTATGGTTTCGAAAAAATGGTGTAAACGCGCCAAACTGTGTCCATCTAGCTAAAAGTTGGCCATTCGTGTCATGAGCAAACCCACCTATATCAGATCCACAGAAAGCTACGCCTGACATTCCTAAATTCATACACATAGGAACAGCCAACTGAAGGTGCTCCCAAAAGCTTCGATTATCCCCTGTCCATACTGCAGCATAACGCTGGATTCCGGAATAACCAGCCCTTGTCACCAAAAAAGTTCGTTTCGAATCAAGATTTTTTTTCATTCCTTCAAAAGTAGCTTTTCCCATCAGAAATCCGTATAAATTGTGTAACTCATTATGTGTTTTAGGATTTCCCTCATTGTCATGTACTACCTTCAAATCCATCGTCATTGTTTCATTAAAAACTGCTGGCTCATTCATGTCATTCCAAATACCCTCAATTCCGATGTCTGTGTAATACTGATGAAGATTCCCCCACCACCGACCTACTGTCTCGCTTGTAAAATCTGGGAATGCACTTTTACCTGGCCACACATTACCATAGAAGACCGATCCGTCAAGGAATTTACTGAACTTATTCTTTCGCATCCCTTCTTGATAGACAGGATAATTAGGATCCTCTTTTACACCTGGATCCACTATAGGGACAACATGAATTCCTTTTGTTTTCAACGTTTCAACCATTTTTTTAGGATTAGGGAAACGACCCTCATCAAACGTAAACACTCTATATCCATCCATATAGTGGATATCTAAATATATCGCATCCAATGGAATATTCTTTTCTTCAAATTTATCAACGACTTCCATTACCTCTGCTTCTGTTTCATAGCTAAATCTCGACTGATGATAACCAATCGCCCATTTTGGTGGCAGAGGCATTCTTCCAGTTAACCACGTATATTGTTGGATCGCATCTTTCAGCGTTGGTCCAGCAAATACATAATAGTCTAAAGCCCCTGTCTCATTGTGAAAATAATAGGATCCTTTGTCCTCTTTCATATTGAAATGAGTTTTACCTGGATTGTCGAAAAAAAGCCCAAAGGCAAGACTTTCTCTTAACGTTAAAAAAAACGGAATTGACTGATATAAAGGATCCGTCTCAGGATTGTGTGGGGCATACACATCTGTATTCCACATCGTCATTTTCTCACCTTTTTTATCTAAAAACCCTGTCTTCTCACCAAATCCATAATATCGATCTTGATCGTGTGCTTGTTTAAAATTAACGAGGTCACCTTGAAAATTATAGGCTAGTCCTTTATCTGACTCTGCTAGCAATGACTCACCATTCGTATTAGAAATGTTAATACGAAATGGTGACATATTTCCTTCTACAATCAGTTTTTCAGTTTGCATTTTCCACATATGTTCAGTGTGTTCAAACGTAAATAATCCTTTTTTAGATTGCTGAGTAACAGCCTGTGTGGGCAGGGGAACTACATTGTTTCTAGCATAAGTTACCCGAACCACTTCTTCATGATAAAACTGAATATGAACAGTTCCACCTTCACAACAAAAGGTAACGACTCCGTCATCCGACTGTACGTCTTTTACTCTTCCAATATCTTTTAATACTCGTTTATTCTCTTTATTGTTATTTCCTGGATGAATAGCAAAACTTGTATTCTGTAGCACGATATGATATCCCTCCCATGTATGTGTAACTTTACATCAATATAATACAATTAATGAGCAGAAATGGCAGACCAATTGATACGATCTGCCGGCAATTTCTATCATTATTAACATGAAACTTACTTTAAAAACGAAATCTCTTATTCTCCTCGTGCAAGTCTGATTTCACTTTCTATAACTTCTACAGCTTCTTCTAAAACCTCTCTGACATCTTCACCTTGAGAGATAAATTGACCAGCATCTGCCATCGGATCCCATACGTGAGATAGTTCAGCTACGTTTGGCATAGGTTCACCATAAATAATTTGTTCACCAAAACCAGAAGCTAACGGATCATCAGCAATATCTCCACCTTCTAATAATGCTTCATATGGAGGCATTTCTCCAGTTTGATTATAATAATATTGAGCAGATTCTTCACTAGTTAAATGTAAAGCTAATTTCGAGGCCCATTCAGGATTTTCGCTATACTCAGATAGCATCCAACCTTTAACACCTATGAAGGAAGTAGGTTCCTCATCGTTATTTAATTTCGGTAGAGGAGCAACTCCTAAGCTTTCACCTAATGCATCTCTGTAGTCCGATATTGCCCACGGTCCATCGAAAACAGCCGCAACGCTCCCTTGACTAAACAATCCCCCAACAATATCCCCATCGACACCAATAGGCAGATACCCTTTGTCAAACCAACTTTGAATTAGTTCACCACCTTGAATTGCACCATCATTATCAAGACCAATATCGTAAATATCAAAAATCCCTTCCTCATCTTGCCCAAAGACATATCCACCGTAACCACCTAAAAACGCATAGTCAAAATAAAAATTTCCTGCATCGTAAAGAAATCCATACTGATCAACTGAGGAATCCGTATGCTCTTCTGCAATTATTTCAAGCTCTTCTATTGTTGATGGCGCTTCCTCAATTAAATCTTGGTTATAAAACATAGCATACGTTTCAACGACTAATGGCAAGCCATAAAGTTCTCCTTCATATTTCAAAGCTTCTAGTGAGCTTTCCGTATAATCTTGTAAATCATCTTCGTCAACCATAATAGGTTGAACGAGACCCTGAATAGACAAATCTCCTACACCCGGTTGAAAAAACAAATCAGGCCCTTGCCCAGAAGGTCCATCTAAAGAAATAGCCTCTGTTTGATCAAGCATTCCAAAAGGCGTTACTTCTACCTCAATTCCTGTCTCTTCTGTAAATTCCTCTGCCAAGACTTCCACAGCTTCTAGTTGACTTGCTTCATCATTTGCCCAAACTTCTAAAACTTCTGGTATTTCATTCCCACTTGATTCATTAGTTGCATTTGAATTACCCTCTCCATCACTTTCCCCAGTGCACGCTGCAAGAAGTGTACTTAATGATAATAATAAAACAAGATTCTTTTTAACTTTCATGTTTATTCCCCCTTCTGATTAAACGTTTAATCAACATTCATACTAACAGTTAAATAAATTATTTGCAATCGTTTTCATTATTTTTTTCTAACTGAATTTCAACTGCTACATACTTAATTAGTGAAATTGGTTCATGAAAGGATGATATTTTTAAGACAAGGCAAGTTGTTCTACTCATGTGGGTCACATTTATAATTACTGTTTCAGGAATTTTTAACTTTTAATACGTCGTTTTAGTATAATAACACTAAGGAATGTAATTGAAGGAAGTGATTTGATTGGAAAAACCAAGTATTAAAGATGTCGCAGAAAAAGCTGGAGTCTCCATTGCGACCGTTTCAAATGTCGTAAACAAGAAAGGACGCGTTTCAGAGAAAATGATAGACCGTGTTCAATCGATTATTTCTGAAATGGGTTATTCCCCTAATATTTCTGCTCGTGGATTGAAACAACAGCAAAGTTATCTTATAGGTGTCATTGTTCCATTTCAACAACAAGATGGAAACCTACAAGATAATCCTTTTTATTGGAATCTCGTTTCCGGTATTGAGCTTGGTGCAAGAAATGAAAAGTTTCACGTTATATTATCCGGAATAAATGAAGAAAATGCTGATGCACTGGATTTTGTGAAAGACCGCCATCTTGACGGTTTAGTTATTGTTGGTACGTACGAAGATTCCCCTATTACTCAAAAAATCAATCAGCTAAATATTCCTTGTGTTTATATTGACAGTTATTTGAAAGACAAAAATTGTTATGAGGTCTATCTTGACGATGAAAAGGGGGCTTACGAAGGAACAAAGTATTTATTAAATCATGGCCATCAAAATATTGCTGTTATAAGTGGTGAACTAGAAGGTGGTGTCACAACTGCTAGACTGAGAGGTCATATAGATGCTTTGAATAAAAATGGCTTATTATTCTCAGAAGAAAATCATATTGTGGCACCTGTATCCATAGAAGGTGGTTTACATACTGCAAATCAAATACTCGCTTTAAAGGATATTTCTGCTATATTTTGCTTCTCCGACGTCACAGCCTTTGGAGTCATGAAAGGATTGCATGATTTAGGTGTGAATATTCCTGAAGATTTATCCATTATGGGGTTTGACGATTTGTATTTTTCAAAGTACTTGTCTCCTCCACTAACTACAATCTCTCAAGATATTATTTTAAAAGGGAAAACTGCTACAGAGTTATTAATTGGACAAATCGATCATAAAGTAAACATAGAAAGAAAAAATACGATACCTATTAAAATCATGGAACGCAACAGTATTAAACCATTTAATGACAAACTAATTTGATAATAAAATATCCGCAAGCCTAAGTCAGCTTGCGGATACGTTTATTTATTCGAATTTCTCTTGTGTAGATTTACTCTTCTCTTTTATGGATATTCTTTACACGACCAACTTGGCCGTCTTGCAGACGAACTTTTATTCCATGAGGGTGATTCGACGATTTTGTTAAAAGGTCTTTCACAGTCCCTCTCGTTAGCTTCCCACTTCTCTGATCTTGTTTTAAAACGATATCAACTTCTAGCCCAGGTTTGATATTGTTTCTGTTTTGTCCGTTCATAAAGGTTTCCTCTCTTCCTAATTTACATCTATCGTGCAGTTTCCATTAATTCTTAAATAAATGATTCTTCATTAAACTTTACGGGAATGATGAGATAAAAACAAGGAAACTTTTCATTATCTTACTAATCATAGTCCAAGGAGGTTCCCATTTGCTTAAATTACTCATGAAACGTTTCAAAGAACATAGCTTAATCGACTTAGCTGCTCAATGTGCCTATTTCTTTTTGCTATCATTATTTCCTTTTCTTCTTTTTATCATCAGCCTTTTAACTTTTTTACCTTTTTCATTCAATGATGTCTACAACTTGTTACAAGAAGCTTATGTACCAAGTGACGTTCTTGAAGTAATTGAAGGGCAATGGGAGCTTTTGACGAATCAGCAAAGCACTGGAGTTTTATCATTTGGGCTTCTCTTTACTCTATGGACGGCGTCGCTAGCGTTGAATTCTATTCTTCGTGCTTTAAACTTGGCATATAACGTCACAGAAAGAAGAGGGATGGTTCTTGGTAGATTGATCTCCATTGCATTAACTATTGGGATGTTTGCAGTAATCATTGTCGCTCTTAGCTTACAAGTCGTCGGATCCTTTATGAAAGACTACTTGATCGTCGATTTTGTCATCTTTAATCTAGACTTACTTCGCTGGATGTTAAGTTCCGCGATTATATTCACTATCTTACTTATTCTTTATTTAGTAGGTCCTTACATGCGACTTAAAATCAGAGAAGTATATATCGGTGCTATCTTTGCCACCATCGGCTGGCAATTAACGTCTTTTGGGTTTTCTATCTATTTAAATCGATTTGCTGATTTCTCTGCCACTTATGGAACCATTGGAACGGTTATAGCTTTGATGGTTTGGTTTCATCTTTCCTCCATCATTATTCTACTAGGAGGAGAAATCAATGCGATTTTAAAAGAAGATGTGGTTAGAAAAGTAAGATGACGAAAAAGGCGGAAGTTTCCCTTCTGCCTTTTTTTATCTTTAGATTAAGATGAACCAAATCAATTTTTTAGTTATAACACATAGAAAAAGACACTTAAAAAATGTGCAAAACTTCCTAACAAAATAAAGATATGAAAAATCTCATGAAATCCTAAATGTTTCATCTGAAGCCAACGAGGTTTTAATCCGTAAATAACGCCTCCAATAGTATATAAAACACCGCCTACAATAAGCAACAATAGTCCTTCAGCTTCCAGTACGCCGGATAATGGAGAAATGAAAAAAATGACAAGCCAACCCATAGCAATATAAATTGACGTTGAAAGCCACCTTGGACAATCAAACCAAACCATTTTAAAAATAACTCCCATCATTGCCAATGTTGAAATGATTCCAAATAACACCCATCCCGTCACACCATTTAAAGCGATTAAACAAAAAGGAGTGTACGTTCCTGCAATTAATATATAAATCATCGAATGATCCATTTTTCTAAAAAACGCAATAACCCTGTCGCTTGCCATTACCATGTGATACGTTGCAGAAGCAGCGTAGAGAAGAATTAAGCTTAATCCGAAGATAATGACAGCTGTCAGATCTAAAGGTGCCGCCCCTTCCATCGATACTTTTACAACCATTGCAAGAAGTGCTGCAAACGAAAGAATTGCTCCCGCTAAATGAGTCAAACCGTTTATTGGCTCACGGATAAATGTGTTCAAAGTAAATCCCCCTATGATGATAAGTAGTTTTAATAACTACTTATAATGATATAGTAACGATATCTAATAGTCAACGTTTACGACAAAATGAATTAAGGTTATAATGACATGTGTGAACGTCTCAGTTAGATAAAGTAAAAATCATTTATCGATGAAACAACGGAGGTTTTATATGAAATCATTAACAGAGTTAATCCCAACGATGCAGTTGGAACAAAAAATAACAATGGAAGATATTCCAGATTTAGATTTATATATGGATCAAGTTATTCAATTATTTGATCGCACATTTCAAAACGCAAAACGAAACGATAAAGAAAAAATCATCACAAAGACAATGATTAATAATTATGCTAAGGGAGGACTTCTCCCTCCAATAAAAAACAAGCGCTATTCAAAAGAGCACGTGATGCTTATCAGCCTCATATTTGAGTTAAAGGGTGCCCTGTCGATTAACGATATTAAAAAAACACTCCAACATATTAACGATAAAACTTCCTCAGATGAATATGGCGTCGATGACTTTTATAAGCGTTATTTAAACATCGCATCTGAAAATGCTTCGTCTTTTGTAAAAGAAACAAACGAGCATACGAAAATCATTACAGAAGAAGTAAAAAGGATGGAAGGAGATGAGTACGTCCAACAGGTGCTTATGATCCTCTCTATGATAACGATGAGTAATTTTTATCGAAAATCAGCAGAAAAGCTTATTGATGAGTTGCCCTCAATAAGTGAAATATAGTATTTCCGTGTCAGTATGTTTAAAATAGTCAAAAAGTATGGATAGCCTTGAATATTACTCCTTATCCATTTAACATGGAAGTATAAGTCATTTCCCAAAAGGAGTGGATTTAATTTGGGAAACACAATTATTCAAATTAACCCTTACGACAAAAGATTGAACGTTAAAATTGAAGGATCATTGTTAGCCGGTGACGATCAGGAGTTTTATTCAGAATATAAAAAAGAGATCACTCTTATTCCAACGTCAGAATTTACTGTTGAAGTAGACTGCACTGATTTATATGTCGACGATCTGTCTCAAATGTTGCTATTGGAAAATATATATCATGCATTGAAATCAGAAGATTTTAAGCAAGTTCTATTTATTTTTAAGCAAAGCTCACATTTAAACAATCGTTTGTTTGTTGATTTTATTAATAAACATCAACTACCTGAAGACCAATTAAAAGCGGTCTAAACGAAACCTTTCAAACGATTGTTTGATTAAAACATCCATAAACGAAAAGCAGCAGCGGACAATTAATCCGTTGCTGCTTTTTATATAAAAAATCTCAACTATTAAATTTGTCTATTGGGCAATCTCCATCCAAAGTAAACAGAACATAGTCTTAGGATTACGACAAGGACAACGATCATTATTAGTTCTACAGGTCCTGTTAGCCAACCAAGTCCTACGACGATGCCAGGGATTAACGTCCATGCGATGTAAATTTCTTTTTGTAGAAATAATGGTTTCCGTCCAGCCAACACATCACGAATCATTCCCCCTCCTGTTCCCGTAAGAGCCGCAGCAGCAATACAAGCACTTAGTGGATGCCCCATAGAGTAAGCATATAGCGCTCCTTGAACGGAAAAAGCACCTAACCCTATTGCATCAAAAAAGACACCTCTTCGAAGCAAAGTCCAGCGGACTATTTTTGGAAACACAAACGCCAATGTCATGACTAAAAAAGCAACCGTAAACAAAGTCCCTTGTTCCCAAAGCTCCGAAACAGGTACCCCTATTAGCAAATTCCGAACGGCCCCTCCTCCAAAAGCGGTAATAAAACCTAATATATAGACACCCATTAAATCGTATCGTTCTTCCATTGCTACTAATACACCACTTAAAGCAAATGCGATTGTACCGATTCCGTTTAATATTTCCCACACAACGATAGCCTTCTTTCTTTCACTATTTATTTTTTTATAAATCTCATACCGACTAATCAAAATACTGTTTAATTCTAGAGGAGTACTTAGAAATGATCAAGCCTTTAATATCATTTGAACAGAATAAGCGAAATACATTTAATAGGGAATTCAATGTTTATCTTGAAAGCGAGGTGGGAATGGCCACAGTATAGTTTCAATCAATAAAAATAAGGAGTGCTCCATAATGAAAAAATATTCCGTAAGACCAAATAAAGATGCAGACGCATGGTTTCTGAAAATAGAGGACGTAGCACCACAGCAAGATTTTGATAAAATGGATGAAGCAATAGAAGCCGGAGAAAAAGTGGCTGAAGAAAATAAGCCCAGCAAATTAACTATTTATAACCACTTAAACGAAGTAGTAGATGAAAAGACATTTGGTTAAACAATGAAACCTGACCTCTTTGAACTCGAGGTCAGGTTTTTTTTATTCTTTAGTTAATACCGCTACCAAAGCTGGTGAATTCGTCGTAAACTCCCCCATATGAAAATTACCGAAAATATTATATTTTTGAAAGGCAGATGACTCTAAGATAGAAACAAAGCTATCTTTCGTTAGCGGACTTAGTGGTGTCTCGCTCTCAAGTACGTCAGACATCGCTTCATTTTCAATTGTTAATCTCATTCGAAAACGAAAATGATCGTCCTCTGCTTTATAAAATCGCTCAAAAATAAGTCCTTTCTCCTTATTTTCTATGGTCGGTAATTGATTTATCTTTTGCGAATAAATCCGATCGTAATTAACGACCTGGATAATGAAAACGCCATTTTTATTTAATTTTTCATAGGCTGTATTTAACAACCTGATCATCTTTTGTCTATTTTGAAGATGAACAAAGGAGTTTCCGATACAATAAATACCATCAAAACCTGCTTCAGGTGCTTCCCCTAATAAATTCATATCCATTTTTTTAATAACGAGTGGTAAATTTCTTAATTTTATTTTAGATTTCATTATTTCAACCATCTGATCATTCAAATCTGTTGCTGTAACTTCGTATCCAGCTTTTGCTAGCTCAATGGCTTCCTCCCCTGTTCCTGCAGCTAAATCCAGCAGACGAGTCCCTTTTACCTTTTTCTTAATTAGCTGAATCGCTTTTTCATTCGTTTGAAATATATCATCGTAATAGCTACTTAAAGCTGTATAAAAGTCCATCGTAATCTCCCCCTTCTCTTCATTTCACTACAAAGACAATAATATCGCAGTGAGCTTGCTCACTCAATCTATAGAAGTTTAACAAACATTTTATGAGCTTTCATGATCTTTTATCCAATAACCATATTAATGAGACATTAGGCTTCACAACAAAATTTAATTTAGATAGTCTACATAGCCAACAAAACAAATATAAACGGAGATAGAATTATGCCTTAAATAAGTAAGCGCTATCACCATGTATAGAAGCGCAATTACTTCACTTAAAATGTTGAATTAATTGCCTTTTTATGCGATTTTACCTGTTAAATAATCTTACAAAAATCCTTTATTTTTGAAAATTCTGTGACATACTCGCCACTAACAAACAAATATTTGAAATAAATCTTTTTGCGTTAAATAATTTGAAAATAATGAATAAACAAACATTTCAACGTACGATCAATTATCTTTTAACTATTTGAAGGAGGATCTATCATTGAAAGTTTCTGCTATCTTTAAATTTAAAAACGAACAGATGAAAGTATTGCACTTAACATGGCTTGCTTTTTTCATTTCATTCTTCACCTGGTTTAATATGGCTCCTTTGGCAACAACAATGATCGAAACAAGTGATTGGATGACCGGAGAACATATTGCAGCCCTCGGGATTATGAATGTCGCTTTAACAATCCCTGCAAGAATTGTTATTGGGATGCTACTTGATCGATTTGGTCCAAGAGTCGTTTATTCAGGATTACTTATCGTCATGTCCATTCCGACATTCATGTTTGCTTTCGGGGATTCATGGACACAGATGATGATCTCAAGGTTATTGTTAAGTAGTATCGGCGCAGGGTTTGTAGTCGGTATTCGCATGGTATCTGAATGGTTCCCACCAAAAGATGTTGGCTTTGCTGAAGGCATTTATGGAGGGTGGGGAAATTTCGGATCCGCAGCTGCTGCAATGCTACTTCCATGGTTTGCCTTAACCATGTTCGGTGGGGAAGAAGGTTGGAGATATGCTGTCGCTTTAACCGGTGTATTTTGTCTCGTATACGGAGTCATCTATTACTTAGCAGTGCGTGATACTCCTAAAGGAAAAACATTCATAAAATCTAAAAAAGCTGGTGCCATGGAAGTAAGTACTTGGAAAGATATGATTTGGTTGATTATTTGGACGATTCCTCTAGGAGGAGCGTTAGCCGTTCTCGCTTGGAGAGTTGCCAGTATGGGATTCATTTCAACTTCCATCTTATATCTTACTTATACAGTGATTGGAATTACAATGGTTTATCAACTTTACAAAATTCTAGCCGTTAATGTTCCCATTTTGAAAAAAGGGGTTCCAGACGATGACAAATATAGCTTTAAAAATGTTGCCGCATTAAACAGTACGTATTTTGCAAACTTCGGTGCAGAACTAGCAATTATTTCAATGCTACCAATGTTTTTTCAACTAACATTTTCATTAACACCAACATCAGCTGGGCTTATCGCTGCTTCATTTGCATTTATCAACCTAGTTGCCCGTCCTCTTGGAGGTGTCTTATCTGACAGAATGGGAAGTCGAAAGAAAGTTATGTTGATTTACATGGTAGGGATTACTATCGGGTTAGCGATGATGGGATTCATTGATTCTGGTTGGCCGCTTATATTAGCGATCGTCGTCACCGTTTTAACTTCTGTATTTGTTCAAGGCGCTGAAGGAGCAACCTTTGCTATGATTCCAATGGTAAAGAAAAGAATCACTGGTCAAGTTGCCGGCATGGCTGGCGCTTACGGGAATGTCGGAGCCACATTGTATTTAACTCTTTATACGCTCGTAACGCCACAGACATTTTTCTTCGTTTTAGCAGGGGGAGCATTACTTAGCTTTCTCGCATGTTATTTCTGGTTAGACGAGCCAGAGAACGCTTTTAGTAACGATTATTACGAATCATCAGTTGATAGAGCACAAGCAGAATCAGAATCTACAAATGAATTAAAGAAAGTCGCATCAGCATCGATGGTTAACTATTCAACTAAAACCAAGTAAATACATGAAGTTACTTTGAATACGCATCGTTATTTTAACCCTTTACCATCTTTAAATCAGTATTTTAATAAATAGGAGGAGTTATCATGGCTAAAAGAAAGTTAATTCTTATTGGAAATGGAATGGCAGGTGTCAGATGTTTGGAAGAGATCTTGAAAGAAGATCCCAACAGATTTGAAATAACCGTTTTCGGGACAGAACCTCACCCAAACTATAATCGAATCATGTTGTCATCCGTACTACAAGGAGACACAACGATTGATGACATTATTCTAAACAGCTATGAATGGTATGAACAACATGGCATCAAACTTTTCACGGGAGAAACTGTTGAGAAAATAAACACGGAAGATAAACTACTTTACACAGATAAAGACAGAGAAGTATCCTATGATGACCTTATTATAGCAACGGGATCTAATCCTTTCATGCTCCCATTGCCTGGAGCTGATAAAGAAGGTGTTATTGCGTTTCGAAACATTGAAGATTGTGAACAAATGATACGTTCATCAAAGAAGTATGAACGAGCTGTTGTTATCGGCGGTGGTTTACTTGGACTTGAAGCTGCAAGAGGATTGCTAAACCTTGGAATGGAAGTCGATGTCGTTCACATCATGGATCAATTAATGGAGCGTCAACTTGATGCAACTGCCGGAACGATGTTACAAGAAGAGTTGGAAAAACAAGGAATGAATTTCCTTATGGGTTATCAAACGGAAGCGATATTAGGCGCAGGAAGAGTTAAAAAAGTTTCCTTTAAAAATGCCAAACCTGTAAAAGCAGATCTTGTTGTCATGGCCGTTGGGATCAAACCAAATGTCGCCCTTGCAAAAGAGTCAGGGATAAAAACAAACCGCGGTATTGTTGTCGATGATTACATGCAAACGAGCGCACCTGATGTTTATTCCCTCGGTGAGTGTGCTGAGCACAGAGAAATGGTTTATGGGCTTGTCGCACCACTTTGGGATCAAGGAAAAGCACTCGCTAAAAAGATATGCGAAATAGATGCCGGAGATGGTTATCAAGGATCGATTCTCTCTACGAAATTAAAAGTAAGTGGTGTAGACGTATTCTCTGCTGGTGAATTCGCTGATAATCCAAATACGAAAGCCATTCGAGTGCAAGATGAGTTTGAAGGGCTTTATAAAAAAGTGGTCGTTCGTGACAACAAAGTTGTCGGAGCCGTTCTATTCGGTGATACGAGTGAAGGAACAAGACTGCTGAGTATGATCAATAACGAAACGGACATTTCTGAAATGAGCAAAGTGACGATCTTCCAATCAACAGGTCAAGGTGCTGAAAGTGGTGTTGCTGAAATGGCTGATAGTGATCAGATTTGTGGCTGTAATGGTGTCTCAAAAGGAGATATCGTCACCGCTATTCAAGAACAAAACTTAACAACTGTTTCTGAAGTAAGAGGTTGTACAAATGCTTCAAGATCTTGCGGTACATGCGCTGGTCTCGTTGGAGATTTACTGGAACATACTCTCGGTGATGAATTTGAAATTGTTGATGAGAAAGCTACCGTCTGCGATTGTACAGACTTGACTCATGAAGAAGTCGTAGCCGAAATTCGCGAAAAAGGTCTTACTCATACCAGGGAAGTCATGAATGTGTTGGATTGGAGCTCAGATGAAGGTTGCTCAAAATGTCGTCCAGCACTTAATTATTATTTAGGAATGGTACACCCAATGGAACATGAAGATGAAAAGGAATCAAGGTTTGTAAACGAAAGAATGCACGCAAACATTCAGAAAAATGGAACATACTCCGTCGTTCCAAGGATGTATGGCGGCGTTACGAACTCAAAAGATTTAAGAAGAATTGCAGATGTTGCTGATAAATATGACGTCCCATTGCTTAAAGTCACTGGTGGCCAACGCATTGATATGCTTGGTATCAAAAAAGAAGATGTTCCCAATGTTTGGAAAGACTTAGATATGCCTTCTGGTTACGCCTACGGTAAGGCAATTCGAACGGTTAAAACGTGTGTTGGTAAAGATTTTTGTAGATTTGGAACACAAGATGCAATCGGTCTAGGTATCGCGATCGAAAAGAAATTCGAAAAACTAAACACCCCTCATAAAGTAAAAATGGCAGTTTCGGCATGTCCAAGAAACTGCGCAGAAGGGGGTATCAAGGATGTTGGTGTAGTTGGTGTTGAAGGTTCTTGGGAAATCTACGTTGGTGGAAACGGTGGCATTACCTTAAGAGCAGCTGAGTTGTTATGTACCGTTATTACTGGCGAAGAAGTATTAGAAGTCATTGCCGCCTACCTTCAATTCTATAGGGAGAATGCCAGGTATTTAGAAAGAACATCCCATTGGTTAGAGCGAGTTGGCTTAGACTATATCAAATCAGTTATTTTAGATGATGAGCAAGAAAAACAAAAGTTGGCCAATCGAATGGAAATTGCTCTTTCTAATCTTAAAGAGCCTTGGAGCGAAATTATTAATGATGAAAAACAAAAGAATGACCTTTTTGAAAATTATAAAGCCACAGCTGTTGCTCAAAAGTAGAAAGGGGTAAAACAAATGAGTAAAGCAATAGAAACACAGTTAATCAAAGTCGCAAATGTCGATGAAATTCCGAATCAAGTTGGGAAAGAAGTCATTATTGATAACTTGGAAATTGCCATTTTTAGATTAAGTAGTGGAAAATTCAAAGCTGTTGAAAACAAGTGCCCACACAAACAAGGTCCGTTATCAGAAGGCATTGTCAGCGGAGAATTTGTCTTCTGTCCGTTACATGATTGGAAAATTGACTTGACGAGCGGTGACGTTCAAAAACCTGATGATGGTTGTGTTCGAACGTATCACGTTGAAGTAAGGAATAATGAAGTTTTTATAAAAATATAAAGCATTCTCGTAACTAAAGGTGTGATATCTATGAGTGATTTTCTAAACCATTTTCGATCAAAAGAGTTACAACAAAGCACGGAAAAAGTCATGCCGGCAGTTTGCCCTTACTGTAGTGTTCAATGTTCTATGGAGTTATTAGAACAAACAGCGATTACAACAAGAAAATTTAAACCAAAACCATCTAAAAATGATCCTACTTCTGGTGGAAGAATGTGCATTAAAGGGGCAAACGCTCATCAACATGTCTATCACCAAGACCGAGTGACAAGACCTATGCTGAAAATGGATGGAGAGTTTATTTCTGTCCCTTGGAAAGTGGCTATTGAATTTATTACTATCCAGTTCCAATCCATTCAAGCACACGATGGCCAAGATGCCCTTGGTGTTTATGGTGGCGGATCCCTTACAAATGAAGAAACATATCTCTTAGGAAAATTTGCTAGAATGGCTTTAAAAACAAAACATATCGATTATAATGGACGGTTCTGCATGAGTGCTTCCTCATTGGCATCCAATGCAGCACTCGGCATAGACCGTGGCTTAACGAATAGCCTTTCAGAAATTCCCGATGCAAAATGTATTATCTTAGCTGGAACCAACATCGCAGATTGCCAACCTACAATTATTCCTTATTTTCGAAAAGCCAAAAAAAACGGTGCATATATCATTGTCATTGACCCTAGAGAAACCACTACAGCAAAATTGGCGGATCTTCATTTAAAAGTGAAGCCAGGTACCGACGCTCATCTGGCCAATGGTATGTTAAAAGTTCTATTTGATGAGAACTATGTCGATGAACATTTTATGGAGTCGCGCACCGATGGTTATCTAGAAGTTGAGAAACAAGTCGAATCCATCGACTTGCAAGAAATATCTGATATTACTGGCGTAAATGTAGATGATTTGAAAGAGGCTTCACGACAATACGGTCAAGCAGAAAACGGTTTTCTATTCACTGCTCGAGGGGTTGAACAACATTCGAACGGCTACGAAAATGTTCGACAGTTTATTAACCTTGTTCTTGCAACAGGAAAAATCGGCCGCTATGCCGCTGGATATGGTTCTATTACTGGTCAAGGAAATGGCCAAGGTGGAAGAGAACACGGTCAGAAAGCTGACCAACTTCCTGGTTATCGTTCCATTGAAAACGTTGAAGACAGAAAATTTATATCAGATTTATGGGGATTGAAAGAATCCGAATTACCTCGAAAAGGCGTATCGGCGTTTGAACTCATTGAAAAAATTGACCGACAAGAAATAACAGGGTTATTCGTTATGGGTTCAAACCCAGTTGTATCAAACCCCGACTCTATTTTTGTAGAAAAGGCATTAAAGAAATTGAAGTATTTAGTCGTTGTCGATATGTTTATTTCTGAAACAGCTCAATTAGCTGATCTGATCCTCCCTACTTCTTCATATTTAGAAGACACCGGGACGATGACAAACTTAGAAGGAAGAGTCGTTCTAAGAAGAGGTGAACGACAACCTCCTAAGGACGTAAAGCATGATTGGGAAATACTAGCAATGATCGCTTCAGCATTAGGATATGAAAAAGCTTTTTCTTATTCATCAGCTGAAGACATATTTGAAGAACTACGTCTAGCAACCAAGGGAGCTAAAGCAGATTATTCAGGAATTTCTTATAAACGACTAGATCAAGAGGGAATATTTTGGCCTTGTCCAAACGAAGGACATCCCGGAACAAATCGTTTGTTTGATCAGTCTTTTGCTCATGAGAATGAGCGCGCCCTCTTTTATCCTTTGCAAGGAAAAAAACAGTCGTCCATGACAACGGTAGAGCATCCTCTTCTTTTAACGACTGGAAGAGTAATGGAGCATTATTTAACTGGTGTTCAAACCCGTCGGAGTCCAGATCTTAATAAACGATATCCTGAACCGCTATTAGAAATACACCCTGAGACAGGGGCACAATATAACATTTCAGATGGGGAAATTTTTCAATTAAGTTCCACTAGAGGATCCATGATTATTCGAAGTAAATTCACAGACCAAATACGTAAAGATACGATATTTGCTCCTTTTCACTGGGGAAATTCTCAATCCATTAATCGAGTTACAAAGGGAAAGTTAGATCCATATTGCAAAATGCCTGAATTCAAACTTACTGCTGTTTCTATTACTCCATTAGTAAGAAACTCAAGTAAAAATCCAGAAGAATCCGTTAGTATGAAACGATAAATGAGAGGGGTACGAAAATGAATAGGAGTGGAACCGTATTTTTCGTAGGAGCAGGTCCAGGTGACCCTGAATTAATGACAATAAAAGGGGCAAATGCATTAAAAAAAGCCGATGTGATAGTATACGATCGATTGGTAAACACGAAACTATTAGAGTACGCTAAGCCATTAGTTGAATTAATTTATTGTGGAAAAATGCCTGATAAACACCTCATTCCACAAAAGCAAATTAATAAAATATTAGTGGAAAAAGCTTTGAAAGGAAAAACAGTCGTCCGCTTAAAAGGTGGAGATCCTAGTATCTTCGGTCGTGTAGGGGAAGAGGCCGAACACTGTGTAGATCATGGCATTTCTTTTGAAGTTGTCCCTGGAATTACATCTGGAATTTCTGCTTCTATGTATGCGGGTATCCCCTTAACTCACCGTGATTTCAGCTCTTCATGCGCGTTTATTACCGGTCACAAAGGGACAAACAATGAAAGAAAGGAAATTCAATGGGAGACACTCTCAACGTCTGTTGACACTCTCGTGTTTTATATGGGTGTTGGCAACATCAAAATGATTCAAGAACAACTTTTATTTCACGGAAGACCCGCACATACTCCTGTAGCTCTTGTCCGCTGGGGGACAACAAAAAATCAAGAAACTTTAACAGGAACTTTAGAGAATATTTCTCAGAAAGTAGCTGAATCAACATTTCGTTCTCCCGCAATCATCGTCGTTGGTGAAGTGGTAAAATTAAGAGAGAAATTAGCTTGGTTTAAAGAGCATAAAACCGAATCATACCAACTAGCTGAAGCATAAATGAACTTTTAATAAAAAATAAAGATGCACACAATAAACGTGTGCATCTTTTTACATAGTAATTTTTAGAAAGGCATTACAAAATGTCTAACCTTACAATTAGCGCTAATAGTAATTGTAAAAGAATTTGAATATTCACTGATACTTGTGTATCTGTCGTTTTTACATCTACATTACGAGAGTTTTCGACAACTGTTTTCTGGAAAGTCATTTGCTTTGTTTTTGCTGTTTGTAAAAGGTCTTGAGTCACTTTTTCTGCTTTACTGCTATCGGCAATCGAGATATTAATGACCAATGCAATAGCCGCTTGTAATGCTGCTTGCAATGAAACAGCTGCTTTCGTATCTGTTGTAGAAACTGTAATGTCACAAGAATCCTTTATAAAAATATATTCTTCGGACGTTTGCACTGTTTTATTTACTTGATCAGCTGCTTGAGTATCATCTGTTTGCATTGTAGGATGGCACTGATCAGGATCTAACGCAGACCATTCGCTCCTTTTTGACTTGTCATTACCTGAATAATAAATTTCTTGGTTCATGTTCATCCTCCTTTCAGTTACGATAGCTTATGCATCATATCCTCATTTGCATGGACAGCTGGCTGAAGACATTTCACTATTTTGAGAAAGTAATTACCCGTGTAATCTTATCTCCTTTGATTTGGGACATTGTGTTCGGTATACGTTTTATTTGCTTGTTCACTAAATTTTTCCACATCTTCTTGTAATTTTTGTACGACTTCTTTTAATCGTTTTTTGTCCTCAAGAGAGAGGTTTCTGTCTTTTTCTACTCCGTGCTTCGTTAATACTTGATCGACCATTAAATCGAGCAATTGCTGTTGTGTTTTATCCACCTTGACACTTCCTTTACTCATTTAGTATTAGATTATGTCCACCGTTTTTTTATGGTGATAATGAACGTGCGGATTGTGATAGGATTAATTACTATTTTTCCCAAGGATAAGTACTCATAACATCCATATATTAAGGAATGTGGTCATTATTTCAGAGAAGGACCATATTTATAAAATAAGGAGGATGAAGATGGGTATATTGAGCGGAAATCAAAAAAATGAACCAATGCATTACGGTGAAATATTTAGTACTTGGACGTATTCAACGACTGCGAAATCAGTCAAGTCCATGTATCAACTTTATGAGAATCATTGTGGTGATGACGATCTGAAAAAAAATATACGTCAATTAATCGACCAAGTAAGTCAAGAAGAGCAGCAAGTAGATCAATTGCTCAAAGAAAATGGGATTGGATTACCTCCAAGTCCAGCTGAAAGACCTAAAGCTTCACTTGAAGAAATCCCTCCAGGGGCAAAGATGACCGATCAAGATATTTCCTGGCAAGTTTCTACAGACCTTGCAGCTGGACTTCTTGCCTGTAGTAAAGCAATGGCACAAAGCACGAGAGAAGATATTGCCATAATGTATGGACAATTCCACCAAGACAAAGCACAATCCGCTTTAAAAATGCTCAGGCTTAACAAAGAAAAAGGTTGGTTAGTTCCACCGCCATTAGAAGTTGGAACACCAAAAGAACAAATGATTTAAACATTTCTCCTCCCGTTTTGTCGGGAGGAGTTTTTTCCTTTGGCATGAGACTACTTATGTTGAAAAATGATTTATGTAATCGAGTTTATAGGGGGAATATTTATGTTTTTTCATATGAAGGAATTGTGAAGTGAAAACATCTAGACCTGATAATCGACAGAGGAAGAATAATTTTGACACTTTCGTAGCCTTCCTCCCCCTAGACAGGTGAACCTTAACAAGTCACAATAATAATATATAATCATATACTCAGGGGAGGTTCTATCTATATGACTCAGTCATTTAAAGCATTAGTAGCCAATGAAAACGGTGAAATAAATATTGCAGATCGAACATTTGCAGACTTACCTTCAGGTGAAGTCACCATTCGGGTTCATTACTCCGGAGTGAACTTCAAAGATGGACTAGCATCACTTAATCCAAAATCAAAAGTATCAGATAAATATCCTCACGTACCGGGAATTGATTTAGCTGGGGAAGTAGTTGACTCCAAAGATGATCAATTCCGTGTTGGTGACCTTGTTATTGTCACGAGCTATGAACTTGGCGTAGGCCATGACGGTGGTTTTAGTGAATATGCCTGCGTCCCTGCCAAATGGGTCGTTGCATTACCAAAAGGACTAACGACAAGAGAAGCAATGATCATTGGTACTGCTGGTTTCACTGCAGCCTTATCGATTCACCGATTGGAACAAAGAGGATTGACTCAAGATGAAGAACCAATTCTAGTTACTGGAGCTACGGGTGGTGTCGGAAGTATGGCTGTATCCATGCTTTCGAAACGAGGCTATTCCGTAACGGCAAGTACTGGGAAAAAATCCGAGCACCCATATTTAAAAAACCTTGGAGCTCATTCTATTATTGACCGAGAAGAAGTGACACCTGAAAAAATCAGACCGCTTCAAAGACAACGTTGGGCTGCTGCAATTGATCCAACTGGCGGAAAACCACTGGCTTCCATATTAAGTGCGACTAAACAAGGGGGAGCTGTTGCTGTCAGTGGATTAACTGCTGGTGTTGAAATTCCAACAACCGTTATGCCATTTATTTTAAGAGGAGTTGACCTCCTTGGAATTGATTCAGGTTATTGTCCAATGCCCTTGCGTCAAAAGGTCTGGGATAGAACAGCTACAGACCTTAAACCAGATCATTTAGATGACATCGCAACAGAAATTGGTTTTGAAGAACTACCAAATGCGTTGAGTGAGATATTACAAGGTAACGTTCGAGGTAGGTATTTACTTAAACTATAATGATTTTAGTGTTTGGAAGAACCTGATTTGATTTGATGAAGCCTTTTTTGGCCAAGTCAGGTTCTTTTTAGTTTTGATTTCTACTTCGATGGTTTACTGCCTTTCATCGCTGACCCTCTCGTTCGTCGGGCACTATGACCATCCTTTACTTCCCTTCGCTCGGCTGATAGCAAATAAAAGGAGCTATCTAACTCGATTACTGCCTAGCAATTTTCTTGTCAGTAAATCATATAACTGCTAAACCTAATACTAATTCCCAATTAGGTACGGCGGTTTTTTTGCCCAAATATTAGCCAGAGCAAAAGGAAAAAAGCAAGCGCTGCAAATTCCATCCCTAAAATATACCACGGATGCGGTCCTAAAAAGTCTAACAAACTTCCACCAGAAGGCTTTCGCATAATAAACCAGTAGTTGCCTCCGACTAGAACATTGATGAAGTAAATTAACGGTAGTAAGATATTTAGAAACAACATCGTTCTCATCACACTCGTAAGTGTGAATGAAAAGCCACGACACCACAAAAAGTAAAAAGCAACCCAAATTACCATCATATGTGTGTAGAAAAAATGCCAAAATACAAAATGCGGAAACCCAAAACTTAAAACCGGTGTAATCATTGCCTGCAATGCACCACCTATTCCTGCTAAAAAGACAATTTCAAACACCAGTTTACTTCTAGTAAAAAGGAGTACAATGACAAAAATGATACTAAAATTACTTAATTGAAGAGGTAAAGCATGGCTAGCATCCCACTTATCTGTCACAACCATCCAAAGTTGATAACTTACTTCGAACAAAATCAAGGTGATAGCCAACAGCCATTCCAACCAGCGCGTTTCTCCTCCCCTCAATTTTTTCCGAGACAAATACAAGGCCATGATCCCTCCAAGGAGGATAGCGACTACAATAGCATGCTCTATGGAATACATCTTAAATGGGACTTCTGCCGCTACTTCACCAAACCACACTGGTCTTCCCTTCTTTCTTAGTCGTTTTTTATCTTTTTATAATTCCCCTCTCTGCATCATGCCAATGACTGGAGAGTGACTTTGAAAATCGGCACTTGCTCGATCACTTAAGCTCTCTGCTGCTTTTTGTGCTTCTCTCACTTTTTCTTTTTCATTTAAAGTGTTGATCTCCCTATCTTTCATAATAAACTTCCCGTCTACCATGACATGTTCCACTTCACTCCCGTTCGCTGAGTAAACCAAATTAGGGACAATGTTCCTTACTGGTTTTCTAATAACAGGACTCATCGAAGGCGATTCTAAATCGATAAAGATTATATCTGCTTTTTTTCCAACTTCAATGGAACCAACTTCATGGTCTAACCCTACCGCTTTTGCTGACTCAATTGTTGCTAACCTTAACGCTTTCGTTGCAGGAAACGTTGCTGGGTTTTGCGTTTTCACTTTATTTAAGATGGATACAAATTTCATTTCATTAAAGAGATTGTTACAATTGTTCCCTGGCGCTTGATCCGATCCTAGTGCTGCCTTTCCACCAGCTTCTAAAAACTCCAATATAGGAGGAACAATGCCATCAATAATACCAATGCTTCCCGAACAATTAATCATCGATGCACCAGATTGCGCAACAACTGCTGTTTCAGACTTGGTAGCTTCCGTTAAATGAACGGCTAATAAACGATCGTTTAAAAATCCATTTTCTTCTAAAAAGGGGATCGAACGTTTCCTATATCGCATATTCATCTGATGAATTTCTCTGTCGCCTTGGCATACGTGCATATGTAGTTTTGTATCATACTTCTCTGCTTGATGCTGAACTTCCTTCAATAATTCAAGGCTCATCATATCCGGTCCATGGGGACCAAATAACACGGTCACTTTTCCATTATTTTCTCCATCCCAATTTTTCATCAAATCAATATTATTTTGAAGCTTCTTCTCTCCTATCGTTGATTCAAACGGATAAAGCTCACCTCTAGGTAAATCCCCAATATCTTTCGGGATTTCATTGATCATTTCAGCTAGCCTAGCCCTTGCACCTATTTCGACATAATTGTTCACTAGCGTCGTCATATTAGCATCATAATCACAAAAAGTTGTCGTCCCTGCTTTGACCCCCTCCATAATGTTTAGCATCGAACCTTTTCTCTGATCATCATCTTTCACATGTTTCATAAATGGCCAAAGTCCTTCTTCCATCCAATTCCCCATGTCTTGAGCCACGCCACGTAAGATCGCTAAACCCGAGTGAATATGAGCATCAATGAATCCTGGCATCACTAATTTCCCTTTAGATTCGTGGATTTCTTCAGCCTGGCATCCTTTCATTACTTCTTCCGTTTTACCTACTTGTACAATACGATTCCCTTTAATGGCAACCGCTCCATCTTCTATCATACCAACTCCTGATCCACTCATTGTCATAACATGTGCATGTCTTATTATTAAATCAACTTTCATCTGATTCCTCCTTTTCAGAACAAAACGAAGAAGTTTTCCCTTTTTTTAAGAAAAAATCCTGTTTTTCCCTTTTGTTTCAAGTATAATAGACAGTTGAAATAAAGAAAACTATTTTCAGATTTATAGGGGGATCAATATGAAACGGAACATTTTTCTTTTCGGTAGCTTCTCATTCGCTTTTTTGCTATCTGCCTGCGCTGTCGAAGATACGGAGCAAATCGTCGAAAATGCAGTAGCCGCTCAGGAAGATTTGGAGAGTTACTATGCTGAAGTCACTAGTTCCTTTGTTTTTGACGGAGAAGAAGAAACGATGAATTACAAAGAGTGGATTATCAAACCTGATCACTACAGAACAGAAATGGATGATGGGCATATTTTTGTTTCAGATGGAGAGCAGTCTTGGTCTTATGACGAAGAAAACAATACGGTGATGGTAAATGAGAACATCAGTGAAGAATTGCCTGATGAAACACCAGATGAATCAGATATGATTCGTCAAATGTTAACAGAGATGCTGAACTCAAATGAGGTTATTGCGGAAGGAAAAGAAACAATTGCTGACCGCTCTACTTTTCATCTTTCTCTAACTCCAATAGAGGATAAGGAAGATTCTATTTATAGCAACAACTATGAAATCTGGATTGACGAAGAAACATATTTACCTTTGAAAATGATATGGGAAGATGATGACTTCCGTTCTGAAACGATTTATCACCACATCGAATACAATATCGATATAGATATGGAAAAGTTTACTTTTGATATACCAGAAGACGCAGAGATTCAATCAATGGACAATTATATGCCTGAAAGCCTTACGCTTGACGAATTAGATGAAGCTACTGATTTTGACTTACCTGACTTTGATGGCATTCCGGAAAGTTATCAATTCCAAGATGCTATGCAGTTCGACAATGTCAATGAAAGCATGATTGAGTTTATCGATAACTCAGGGAACTACTTGATGCTTTCGTTATTCAAAGAAGGAGACAGTCATCCTATAGAGAATGATGATTCTGAGGAAGACGTGGAGATAGGACGCTATGAAGGATCATATTCATACATGTATGATATGCAGTTTCTTCGCTGGGATACAGGTCAATTCACTATAGAATTGATAGCTTCAGATGATGAACTGTCTCAAGACGAATTAATTGAAATTGCAGAAGGAATAAGATAATTAATAAATAATGACAATTATTTTAAGCTGACTAGAGTCGGCTTTTTTCTTTTATATAATGATTATTTTATTGACACGCCATCATTTTAATCGAACAATCTGGGTACTTCCCTTTCATGTCTTCATAAAAATATATTTTGCTTTCTTCTGAAGAAAAATTAATCTCCATTATATCTTCTTCAACCTCACCTGAAGATACTGTCCTCACATTGCCTAACTGGTCCAATACAATCACCTTAAATTTTTTCATATAAATAACCTCCTCTTGTAAATATTTATTTATATTTGTTATACCCGGTTTATATAAACTTAATCATCGTAAAAGTATGATATGTTTTGGTAATTTTTTTTGATCTTTTTATCCTTTCCCTAATGTCGTACTATGAGGCATTGGTTCTAAAACATCCCATAAAAACTAAAAAACAGCCTAACGATATCGGCTGTTTTTGTCTTTATTCTTTTTTAGCCCCAGTAACAAAAATAAAATAACCAATGTCCTCTGAAAAATCCCACTCTACAAACGTATCAAGAATTTTTCGATCGATAATTTTTTCTAACCGTTGTTGATCAACTATCGCTTTTTCCATTGGACGTTTTGTAATTTTCAACTCTTTCACAAAGTCATTTTTAATCAGTTCTTGCTCAATGGTAACTAAGATTCCAGTTCTTTTTGTAAGTATTGTTCGTTCATTTAGCCAAAATACTTCTGTTTTTTCAGGCATCTTTTGCCCTTTTTGACTAGCTCTATTAATTTCTTCATAGAACTTTTCTTCCTCCACTTTAGATAATCCTGAATCACCTAATGTTGGCTGGACATCTTTAATCCAACCAAATACGATACCAGTACGGTTATCTAGATTCCAATCGTAATGAAGTTTTCCTATGTCAATGCCAGCAATGACTTTTAATTCTTTTTGTATTTCAGGTATCAACTCTTGCATCAAGACATCCCGAGTTTCTTCTAATCGTTTACGTTCTCCTTTATCTAGCAACACACGTTCCATTGGCGCTAAAAAATCGCGTAAGTAAACCGTAATATATGGATTATTTATCGTAACGTAAACAGAAGTTGGCCCTTTTCCAAATTTTTCTCTTAGCAAACGTCCCATATAGCTTGATATTTGCGAGTAAATGTTCGACTCATTATTTTTCATATATTCCCACAACCTTAGTAAATTAATATTAGAATCCCTAAAAATACATAAATATCGTGTGTTGGTTGTCTATGTCTATAATTATACTCAAATCTGCTAATAAATCATAGGTGCATTCTTCATGGTGGAACTTAAATTCCTTGCGGTTTCGCTGCCAAAATATTACAGAATTCGCACTCCTCATAATTCCCCTCTATTTTTAACCTTTCAATATAGGTTAAATCGATAGTGAATTCCCTTTTATCTACATGTGTATCATTAAAACGGCACTTATCGTTTGCATACGTTGTGCGATGAATAGATTTTTTTTCATGATCAACTAAGTATTTCATCTCATTCCCCTTTCAAAACTAAAAACAAAAAAGCCGAAAAGGATACACACACCTTGCGCGTAAATCCTTTTCGGCTTATGCACGGCTCTTTTGTCCGAGTCATTCCCACCTATTAATAAATGATGTTTATATTTTGATAATTAATTTGTATGATTTCTCTATTATTCTCAGAAACACTATCGTTTTCCAAGCATAGTCAATGCTACAGGATAATTTAAATAAATTCAACCCCCCCCCTCTACTTAAAACACTTCGTATAGTATGATAAAATGACACGCAAACAATGTCATCACTTCATAAAGGAGATATTTATTATGATTAAAGGACTTGCTCACATTGCATTAACAGTAAGTGATATGGAATCATCTCTTCGGTTTTATCGGGATATTCTTGGTCTAAAACATGTTTTTGACGTTAAAGATAAAGAAGGAAATCCTTGGATTGAGTATATTCAAGTTGGCCCTCAGCAATTTATTGAACTTTTTCACGGGGGTGAAAACGACCATGAACCATTAGAAAAAGAGATCGGTGTTCACCACCTTTGTATTCGTGTTGACGACATCGATGGTATAGCGGATCATTTAAAATCACATGGTATCACTCTTGAAGTACCTCCCAAACGTGGTATTGGTCAAAATTATCAATGCTGGGTGAGAGACCCTGATGGAAATCGAATCGAATTCCTTTATCCTGACGATGATTCTCCTCATATGGCCGAGTAAGATCTACTACGAGAAGCATGAAAGATAATTCCAATAGTAAGACAAAGCGAACAGATGAATTCTTCCGCTAGAAAGGCTCCCATTTAATCAATCGAGCTTTTTCATACCGCTCATTTACGTTGTTCCAATTTATAATTTTCCAAAATTCATCAACGTATGATTTCCGGTCATTTTTATATTGTAAATAGTAAGCATGCTCCCAAACATCAAGGCCTAGTAATGGAATCATATCTTGCTGACTTAGTAGGTGATGGAATTCAGCTTGAAGAATCTCTAATCTCCTTGGTCTTGGTGCCCAAACTAACAAAGCCCAACCTACTCCCTGCACTTTATTAGCAGCTTCGCTAAAGTGTCGTTTAAACGCTGCAAAACTTCCAAAATCCTTATCCATTTGTTTTCTTAATTTCCCGGAAGGTTCTCCGCCACCTTCCGGACTCATATTGCTCCAAAACATCGTGTGCAAGTAATGTCCTGCGCCATGAAAGGCTGCTTCTCTCTCCCAATGCCGAATAAGATCAAAATTAGTGCTTTCTCTCGCTTGTTTCATTTCTAATTCCGCTCGATTCAAACCATCGACGTAACTTTGATGATGTTCTTGATGGTGTAACCGCATAATTTCTTCTTTAATCACTGGTTCTAATGCATCATATCCGTATGGTAGTGGAGGTAATTTATGTTTACCAGGAGCGATAGAAGACGAATTCCCCATGATTGTTTCTTTTCGATCACCACTGGCGACATGATTCCGCCAATTTTCATACGCTCGGTAAACTCGATCAACCTGCTCTTCAAAAGCCCTCTCCAAATTATCATCCTGTTTATCTTCTAAAAGTTTTCCCCTTAATACTTTTAAATTTTCTAATTCATTAAACAGCTCATTATTATCTATTGAAGTACTTTCGCTCGATCGAACTTGCATATTATCTTCCATTTTTGTCATCCATTCATCTACTTCACCTACGTAAGCATGCCAATCCTTACTTGTATCCATATTTTCACTCCTATACATGATTTACAGTATTTTTCACATAATTGAGTCTCCTTGTTTTTCAAGATCATCCTATGTATTAATTTAAAATGGGTGCTTGTTGTTACTGACACAAAAAAAGACTGAAGCTTTATTCAGCTTCAATCTTTTCTATCTGTGGAAGATCGATCTTTTGATTTCGGTTTATTTTTTTGTTTTTGTTCTTCTTCTTCATACTTCACATCTTCAAGTGGAATCTCGTCTACCGGCATCACCGATTGATCTCTTTCCATTTGTTTTTCTCTATCTTTTTTAAATGTGTTTTCTTTCCTACTAGATTCAGTTGTCCTTTCACGTCTATTCATAAGTGAAATTCCTCCTGTACTTTCAATTCAAAACTGTATTTGATTTGTCTAAGATTTGTTAACGTTTTATCGTTTATAGTAAAGTTAATAAAAAGCTTATAACGACGATAGCACCAATTACCATAAGTATTGTTCGAACCATTAATTCTCATCTCCTTAATCTAACGTGATACTTGGATGATTCCCACTGACAGAAAAAAATAAACGGATAACTAAAATCCTATACTTTAGTCTCATTGCTTCACTTAAATTAATGGAACGATTCCTGCATTACGTATCTCCTATATAATAATAAAAAATGAACAACTAGAGGGAGGCATCTCATTATGATTAAAAAACAAACAATCGCTCTTGTCACAGGAGCTAATTCTGGTATGGGGAAAGCCACAGCATTTGCATTGGCTAATCAAGACTCCCAAGTTATCATGTTATGCAGAAACGAGGTCAAAGGAAAACAAGCTCAAGAAGAAATCGTTAATAAAACCGGAAATACGAAAGTTGATCTTCTACTCTGTGACTTTGCTGATCTCACTGATGTTCGACGATTCGCTTCCCATTTCAATAAAACTTACGGTCAGTTAAATGTATTAGTTAACAATGCTGCGATTATTTCTACGAAACGACAAGAATCAAAACAGGGGTATGAGCTTCAATTTGCCGTCAATCATCTAGCACCATTTTTGCTCACAAATCTCTTGATGGACAAATTGATTGGAGGTGCTCCAGCAAGAATCGTTAATGTGTCCTCAGGAGCGTATAAATTTGGGCGTCTCCACTTTGACGACCTGCAATCTGAAAAGAAATATCGGACTTTTAAAGCATATGCACAAACCAAGTTAGCAAATATCTTATTTACTTATGAATTATCTCGTCGTTTCCAAGAAAGGCATGTAACAGCTAATTGCTTGCACCCTGGTGCTGTATCCACTAATTTAGGAATCGATCGAGACACAGGATTTGGTAAAACCATCGTCAAACTCTTAAAACCTTTTTTTAAAACACCTGAAGAAGGTTCACAAACAGCCGTTTATTTAGCCACTTCCGCAGAGATCGAAGACGTTACGGGTAAGTACTTTGAAAACAAAAAAGAAGTGAAAACAAAAGATATCACTCATAACGAAAAGCTTTCATCCCGTTTATGGAGCGTTAGTGAAGAATTAGTAGGACTTTGAACAAATTACCATCTTACGAAAGAAGAGCCAATATTAAAAAACAAGGACTTACCAATCAGCATTGCGAAAGGTCAAGTCCTTGTTTCATATTTATATTAAGCTGCATTTTTCTTTGATTTTTCTTCAATATGAATGATTCCTTGATCACGCGCCATCTTACCTGCAACCCTTGGTGCTAGCCATAGCATAGGTAAAAGAATAAGAGAGACAGGAACAGCTGTAAACACAATAAATGATTGGAGGGCATCGATACTTCCTTGTCCAATAAAGAGAAGAACTGATGCAACAGCCCCCATGATTACTGCCCAAAATACACGAAGACCACTTGGTGGGTTTCCACCACCAGTAACAGCCATTGAAATCGTATAAGACATAGAATCACTTGTCGTGGCAACAAATACAATTGTCACAAGTAAAAATGCTGCAGCTAATGCTGTACCAAATGGAATCTGTTCGACAATAGCTATCATTGCAGCCGGCATTCCTCCACTTTCAAGTGGCCCCGATACAGACCCTTCTGTTTGTAACTCATAAAAGATTCCTGAACCACCAACCACGGAGAACCAGAAGTTCGTGACAATAGGTGCAATAATCGCAACTGCTGTAACTAACTGGCGAATCGTTCGACCTCTAGAGATTCTGCTAATAAAAATAGCCATCATTGGACCGTAACCGATAAACCAACCCCAGAAAAAGATTGTCCAGAATGATAACCATTCTGCATCGCCACGATATAAACTATTTACAAAGAAATCATTTATATAAACCCCAAATGATCCAACAAATGAATCAAAAATAAATGCGCCTGGTCCTAATAAAAGAACGAGTACTATGAGAATAAATGTGAAAATAACGTTGAAGCGACTTAAGATTTGAATTCCTTTGTGGACGCCTGTCACTGCAGAAATCGTTGCAATTGTAATAAGTCCAAAAATAATGAGCAATTGTGTCAAGAACGTGTTTGGAATTCCAAATAAAGAATCTAACCCATATGCAGCTTGAAGCCCAAGAAATCCTATCGGACCAATCGTACCAGCAGCTACTGCAATAATAGAAAAAGCATCAACTAAAGTGCCTAGTACACTTTTTTCCATAATCTTTTCTCCAAAGATTGGATAAAGAAGAGTACGTGGCTTAAGTGGCATCCCTTTGTGAAAATGACCATACATCATCACAATGGCGCTCAATGTACCTAAAATTGCCCATGCAAGAAATCCCCAATCTAAGAATGACTGTGTAAGAGCTGGAACAACCGCTTCTTGCGTACCAGAAGCAACATCATCATACATAGGTGGTGTCGATAAGAAATGGTACATCGGCTCTGCGGCTGCCCAAAAGACTCCACCTCCAGCTAATAATGTACACATAATAATGGAAATCCATTTGAATGTGCTCATTTCAGGTTTGTCCAATTTGCCTAGTTTGACTCTTCCATATTTTGAAAAAGCGATCGCTAATGCAATTAAGAAAGTAAGTAACATTAGCACCTGCCAAAATGCTCCGAAAAACGTTGCCGAAAATTCAAATGATATATTTACTAAGTTCCCTACCATTTCAGCATTAAAAATAGATGCGAGGACGAACACAAGAAGTAGTCCCCCACTAATAGCCATTACTGGCCAGTCAATTTTACTTTGATATTTCAAAATTAGCCTCCTAAAAAAGATTATATACAGATTTTTATCATGTCGAAATCACATAAGTTTTTATTATAAAGAAAAAGAACTATAATTTCAACGAACAATATTTGTAAGTGACGTTTTTTCATCTAAACATTGTAAAAGCCCTATGCAAACCATAACCGATCAATCGCATATGCTATAAAAAAATGATTGAAAGGTGGGTTCTTTTGGATGTTTTACTACCCTTTGTACACATCTATCGGTTATCGTAATCCATATCCCCCTGTGAACATATCGATTTTTCAAGAATCTTTACAAATGTCCCCTCAACTCCTCCAACAAGCGATACAATTTATGAATCAACTTAATCAATCACCAGAAAATATTCACGATTTAATGGAAGCTGCACAGGCCGGACAGGATGAGGAAGTGGATAAAATTACGAACCAAGCTTCGGGGGACCTAGATGTTAAAACTTCTTATACACCGATGTCTGTTACATTTCGTTTGACACACGACGACATCCCATGTTGTACACTTACATTGAACTTAATATGGGGGTGAAATTGATTCTAACTTTCTCTTTTTATCGATAAGAGGTTGCACAATTTCATATCGAGCTTCACACAGTAAAGGCCACTTATATGTGGCTTTTTTTCAATTTCTTTCTCAGATATCCCATTTCTAGCTGTTGTGATTGTGCTTTCAGGGTCTTCAACCTCAATTAATTCCTCTTCATTTATAGCGAAAAGAATTGTTTATTGCTTTGCATAAAGGGAAGCAGTTTTAGAACAGTGAAAGGAGCTATTTTTGAATGCTGACACCCTTGTTAATTGGTTTTACAATTATTTTTGTCATTGGAAATCTTATTTACTTCTTCACAAACAAAACGTATAAAGAAACTTATTTTCACGCTGCCCTTTTCTATAAATTATTTTTTGTTCTTCTCGGCTTAACTTTTGGATTTGCAGGCCTTTACTACTTTTTATCATTGGAAGAAGCCGTATTGAAAATCAATGATCCAACAGATGATTCTGTAGAAGTAACGTTTTGGAACGCACTCTATTTTAGTGGAGTAACGATGCTTTCAGTCGGTTATGGTGACCTTGTTCCTGTTGGAAGTGCCAGATTTTTTTCCCTTATTCAAGCTAGTCTCGGATTATTACTCCCTGCTGCGTGTTTTCTAAAGGCCTTTGGACAATCAAACGACAAAAAATACGACAACAACTGAAAATAACCAATTTTTTTTACACGAATGATCCTTTCCCGGTTCGTAAAAACTATTGATATGAGAGGGGGGGGATTGCTGATGGCTGTTGACGTTCTTTGCGAAGTTAACAACTGTGTCTATTGGGCAAACGGAAATAAGTGTGCCGCAGATCAAATATACGTTGTGAGCCACACAGGACATGAAGCATCAAACCAAGAAGAAACAGATTGCAAAACATTCGAACCCGAATATTAACGGTGGCAACAGTTTTGCAAATCTCTTTCGACTCTAAGAAATCAGCCTGACGCTTTAACATCATTCTCATTTTAGAAAATCATCATTGATGGGGGGAGGCAGGGTTCTTTCCCCTCTTTTACTAATTCTTTTTCATTCGCCATTTCCCAGGAAATTCTCCTATATTTCTTCTTTATTACTTATTTTCTGCATCAGGAACTACCTTTGTCACCTACTGACGGAGATTATTCCTCGCTTCTCTTACATCCTATGTTAAAATGACAGCTAACATATTTATTAGTGAGAGGAATGACTGTCATTGAAAGATTATCACTGTTGTGCCACTTGCATTCATTTTGTACCTCTTAAAACGAATCACAGAACGAAATTTTACTGTGCTCGTCTAAGGTTTGAAACAAAGTCTCACTATCAATTCAATTGCTGGGAACCAAAAGAACATATTCAACGGTTAATCAATAAAGAAGAAAGGGCATCTCAAAAATAATCCTGAGATGCCCTTATCCTTACCTTGAACGTTTTCTATCTTCTTTAATCGTTTTTGTAGCAAAGTCCACTGCTTCGTTAAGCTTAAATAACCGGCATGTTGCTTGTCCGATCTTTCCTGTTTCAACAATATAATACTTTTCAAATAAGTCCCCTATTTGCTCAAACTGATCATCACTAAACAGTATATCTCGATAATTCTTCCAAACCCTATCACCGTTTTCTTTCATTGGTGCTCCTCTATCCTCGATGATGTTGTTCCGCGCACGATACTCCCCCAAGTGGAAACATGTATTACTGTCATAACTCGTTCCGATAAATAAAACAAACGCCTTCTTTTTATATAACCTAGCTAAAGGTGAGGTTTCGCCTAATCCAAAGTCCAATTTGTGATTAGCAACAATCTCCTGTTTATATCGCCCCCAGGCTGCAAAGGAAAGGGCAGGGTGCTCACTACGAACGACTTCAGGAAATGTGCGAAATAATTCTGGAATGTGACCCATCCTAAACGTTGGTGTCGTATTAGGATCGTAAGGTGGCATCGTCATTCTAATCGTTTCCCACCACTCTTTTGGAACTGGAGGATCTTCCCATTCCTCAGGGTCACTTAAATCCCCACTGTGTGTTGGCATCACAACCGTCCCTTCTTCTGTCACAACGTTCATTAAAGCATGGATAACAGCAACTGCTCCACCGCTCGTCCAACCAAGAGATGAAAGGGAAGAGTGAACCAATACCGTCATTCCTTTCTGCAAACCTAACTGTTTCAATTCCTTTTCGAGCGTTTCCTGTGTATTAAGTTCTTTTGTTTGATTAATTATTTTTTTCATCATTTCTCCCTTTTACCATGTTTGACTTTGTTTCCTTGTTATTTAATGGCTTCCTCAAACAAACCGTTACTTGAATTGCTGTTTAGCAAATTTCCTATACAACTCATGTGACGAGATTAATTCCTCATGAGTTCCTACCCCTGTGACCGTTCCTTTTTCAATAAAAATAATCTTGTCTGCATCAACAATGGTTGATAAACGATGGGCAATCACAAATGTTGTTCTTCCTTCCATTAATCGGAACAAGGCTCGTTGCACAATGCCTTCTGATTCGCTATCCAAACTGGCCGTTGCTTCGTCCATCATAAGAATCTTCGGGTCCCTTAAGAACGCTCTCGCAATTGCTATTCGTTGTCGTTGCCCACCAGATAACTTCACGCCACGCTCTCCTATTTCCGTATCTAAACCAGAAGAATAGCTTCGAATAAACTGATCAGCATACGACATTTCTGCCACTTCCCATAGCCGTTTATCCGTTATGTTTTCTGCGTTTTCCATCCCATAACATAAGTTCTCACGAATCGTCCCCGCCATCATCGCACTTTCTTGCGGTACATAACCAATTTGCCTTCTCCAAGACTGGATAGACAACTTGTTGATAGGCGTATTCCCAATTCTTATATCTCCTGTAGTAGGTTCGTAAAAACGTTCAAGTAACGCAAACATCGTTGTTTTTCCTCCACCACTCGGACCAGCTAGAGCAATCATTTCTCCAGGCTGAGCTTTGAAGGAAACATTCTTTAATATTGGCTCATCTTCACTATACGAAAAGGACAGATCCGACACTACAATTGCCTCATTTGAAATATCTTTCTCTTCTCCGTCTTGCCCTTCTTCTGAAGGGACGTTTAAAATCCCAATGATCCTCTCCGTAGCTCCTTTTGCTTTTTGTAGTTGGGTAAAAAACGTCGCAAAGGATGTGATCGGCATAATGATCTGAAACAAATAGAGTAGAAAAGCAACAAGCGCCCCCATCGTCATTGTTTCATTTGATACCCTTATTCCTCCATATCCGATAATCATGACAATAACCAGCATGACAACGAGGTACATTAATGGAGAGATAAGTGCAAAAATCTTAGCTTCTTTCATTCCATATTTCCGTAGCGTTTCAATTCCTTCTAACCCTTTAATCTGTTCATTTCTTTCTGCATTTGACGCTTTCATTAAGCGAATTTCACTTAAGGTCTGCTGGATTTCACCTGTAAACAGAGCGGTTTCATCTTGCAAACCACGCGAGATTCTAGCCATTTTCCGTCCTAGTGGAATCATGATTGCTAATGTCACTGGAACGGAAACAAACATTAAAATTGTCATTTTCCAGTCCATAATAAGAAGGATAGTCACAGCTCCAAGAATAGAAATAATTCCCGTAACAAATTGAGGGAAACGGTCTGATATAAGGCTTCTAACAACACTCGTATCGTTAACAACACGACTCACGGTTTCCCCACTGGACCGGTCATCAAAGTATCGAACTGGAAGTCGAATTAATTTTTCCCACATAAGATTTCTCAGTCCTGCGACAATTTTTTGACCAACATAACTTAATAAATAGATCGATATTCCATTAACAATCGCTTGCACAATAAAAGCAATCAAGATAACGACAATAATCGTTACACTAAACATGTCTACAGAAAACCCATCGACTAACTCTCTTGTCAAAAGTGGAACGACCAATCCTGCAAGCGTCGTCACTAAACTGGCTATTAGTCCACCAAAGAGTGGCCATTTCGGAATTTTTGCTTTTAGAATGAGAGAAATAAATGGTTTTAGGCTTGTATTTTGTTTGTTTTCATCCATGAATCATAGCTCCTGTTCGCTCAAAAATATCTTCTTTTCTATTATATAGTAAATGAAGCTTAATGAGAGCTTTGCCAAGGGATTCATTTAATATGAAATTTCACAAAATATTCGGTTTATACCTCAACGGGTTAGGGTAGTAAAATGATGTATGTATTAATACTAAATTTTTCTAGTTTAGGGGGAATTTTATGAAATCAAACGTAGGTTCATCAGACAAAGTTGTTCGCATCGTTTTGGGTATTGTTTTATTATCTCTTCTTTTTTTAGTTGATGGTGCTCTCAAATGGTTTGGACTTATAGGCATTGTCCTCATTCTCACAGCACTCGTTAACTTTTGTCCGCTTTACAGATTGTTCGGCATCAACACATGTAAAATTCAAAGTCGAACGTAAAACAAAACGAACCAAAAAGATCTCTGTAACACGCTTATGTGTTACAGTAGATCAATCTATTTAGAAGAATTCAGCCCTTTTCCCCGTCTCCATCATTAGAATCTTTCAAATGAAACAAATCTTATGATCTTCCATGATGAAAACGATTGTTCGCTTGTCGAGCCCCTCCAACTAATCCTTTTGTCCGCCCTTCGATCATTTTTACTATCTCATTTTATTTTCATAGCAAAAACCTATTAGAAAACCCAGTCATTTATAAAGAAAAATTCGATTACTAATTTATGAATTATGATGGGAGGAATGTGCCATGAAAAAGTTTCTCGCCCCCATAATCATTCTTTTATTATTATTCACTTTACAAATTCCCACAGCATCAGCTGCTAGTGAACAATTAATCATTATTAACAAATCAAACAATGAACTTGCTTTTTACGATAATAGTAAATTAATAAAAAAGTTTGATGTTGCTACGGGAAAAAGTTCCACGTTGACACCAGAAGGGAAATTTAAAATTGTTAATAAAATTGTCAATAGACCATACTACAAGGAAAACATTCCTGGCGGAGACCCTAGAAATCCTTTAGGGAACCGTTGGTTAGGCTTAAATGCAAAAGGAACAAATGGGAACACATACGCTATACATGGTAATAACAACCCTAGTTCTATCGGACAATATGTAAGTGCAGGCTGTATAAGAATGCATAACAATCAAATTCTATGGTTATTTAACAGAGTAAAAGTTAATACAACAGTTATTATTACTAGCTCAAATCAGTCTTTTAATCAGATAGCGAAGGCAAATGGTTACAAGCTAAGTGGAGAAAATGTATCTACTGCGCCTAAATTCACTTCTATTTATAGACTAGGAAGTAAAGGTGACGGAGTTAAAAGTATGCAGAAAGAACTTACATCTCTCGGATACAACCCAAAAGGAGTTGACGGTATTTTCGGTCCTGCTACTAGATCGGCTGTTATGACATTCCAACGTGATCATAAGCTAAAAGTAGATGGCATTGCAGGTCCTCAAACGTTAAAAAGTATCTCTAATAAACAAAATAACATAAAGCAAAATTCATCTAAAACTTCCACTTCTCCCAAAGTAACGACACTTAAAATAGGTAGTCGAGGCAGCGCCGTCACGACCCTTCAACAAAAACTCAATAAAGCAGGTTATAACACAAAAGGAGTCGATGGTATTTTCGGTCCTGCTACTAGATCGGCCGTTATCAAATTTCAACGTCACCACAAATTACAAACAGATGGAATCGCAGGTCCAAAAACACATCAAGCATTAAATAAAAAGTAACCAAAGAACGCTTTCCTTAATATGAAGGAAAGCGTTCTTTTTCATTGTTGAAAGTAAATATAGCTAAAAACGAGACAGTGGAAGCGTGGGAAGAATGAATCGGTCTAACCGGCTAGATTGGAGCGATTCAACCAAGGAAAGAAGAATGTATCCGTCTAACCGGCCAACTTGGAATTCCAAGTTGCTTCTTTTTATTCTTAACTTCGAATGTATCAGTCTTAAGCGAAAGTACTCCTTCCTCAAAACACTTAGGCGTTTATGTGGGGTTAGGAAATGAAACAGTAAACGCTGTTCCTATGTTTGGCTTGCTCTCTATCTGAATTTTTCCAGCATGGGCCTCTACTAAAGCTTTCACAATTGCTAAACCAATCCCTAAACCACCTCGTTCAGGATTACGAGATTTCTCTCCACGATAAAAACGGTCAAACGCATGGTTAATTTCTTCTTCCGACATTCCTTTCCCTTCATCTAAAACGGTAAAGTGTGTAAACTGGTTATCCTGAGTCACACTAATTTCAACTTTATTTCCTGGCATAGTGAACTTCCATGCATTATTAAGTAAATTAGTCATGACTTGAATAAATCGATCATGGTCCGCCTCGAATGTAAAAGATTCTTCTAAAGGAACAATGAGTGAGATGTCTTTTTCTTGAAAAGAAGGTTCAAATCTTTCCTTAATGGAAGATAATACTTTCATCGAATCTAACCTTTTTATATCTAATTTTTTACGCGGATTTTCCGCAGCATGCAGTTGTTCCATTTCATTTACAAGTCTCACGAGACGCATCAGCTCATCATAACTTTGTTCCAATCTTTCAGGAGTTGGTTCTAAAACACCGTCTTGAAAGGCTTCTAGTTGACTTCTCAACGTAGACAGAGGGGTTCTCAACTCGTGAGCCAAATCACTCGTAAATTGCTTTCGAAGTTGTTCTCCTTTTTGCAGAGACTCCGACAAGTCATTCACTCCTTCTGATAACTCTTTCAGTTCTTGTATATGGTGATTTGTCGATAACACTTGATGGCGATGACTTTTCAACCTTTGAACTGCTCCACCAATTTCTTTGATACCTTTTGTTAACTGCTTAGAAAAAACAAAGCTAAACAAGATAGCCAAACTTGTCATGATAATAATGGCAATAATGACATAACGAGTGAAATCAGCAAGAAATTGATTTTCTGTTCCAGCAAACGAAGGTGGGAATTGAACGTTCATTGTTCCTACAAATGTGTCATCAACATAAAGCTCATATGTTTCTGAACTCATATGATTTCCGCCCATCATGTTTCCCATCATACCCATCATCCCATTGCCTTTCCCACTTCCTCCTCGTCGTTCATCCATATGATTGTCTGTTTGTGCACTATTGATTAGAAGCTCATCATCTGTAGAATATAATTGAAAAACGACATTTTCTTGCATCGTCACTCGATGAAGGATCGATTCTGATTGCGAAGTAAACGATCCATGTTGTCTATAGTCTTCTTCCACTTGTTCTAACGTCTGTATAATTTGTTCTTCCCTTCGATTTTCTACATAGCTACTAAAGGATTCTTGAAAACCAAAAAAAGCAGCAACGCCTACAAATAAAATGCCCCCTAGTGACAAGACGAGAGAAAAAAAGAGAAGTCGGCTATAAAGAGTTCGAAACATCGCGTTTTCCTCCAAATTTGTAGCCCATTCCAAACACCGTTACAATAAACTCCGGATGACGAGTGTCTTTTTCAATTTTTTTGCGTAAATTCTTTACATGAACATCAACACTTCGTTCATACCCTTCATAAAATCGATCTTCCTGAATTTTCTCTAGTAAGTCTGCTCGGCTAAACACTCGTCCAGGTTCTTTCGACATGGCTATCAACGTATGAAATTCAATGGGAGTTAACGTGATTTCCTCATCGTGGAGTGTGACTTGCTTTTTCTTATTGTCGATCACTAATATTCCTTTGTTAAATGATTGGATACTTTTTTTGCTCAACAGACCCGTTCTTCTTAATATCGCTTCCATCCTGACAATAACCTCTTTTGGACTGAAAGGTTTCGTAACATAATCATCCGCACCTAGCATCATTCCCTGAATACGCTCTTCTTCCGTCGATTTAGCACTTAATATTAAGATAGGTACTTCTGATTTTTGACGAATGCGCGTACATATCTCTTCCCCAGTTAAATCGGGTAACATCAAATCTAATATGAGAAAGTCAGGCTGTTTTTCCCAAAATAAGTCCAATCCTTCTTTGCCGTTTTTAGAAGAAGATACTTCATACCCTTCCTTTTCTAAATAGGCGGTAAGAACATCGATCATCATCGGTTCATCTTCCATTACCATGACGTGAATAGACATAGGCTACACCTCTTCAATTATCTCGGTCTCTTTTAAAAAAATTATATCATATGGTAATGATTTCAAAGGGATACATCCAAAAAACACATAACTTCTTCATAACTTCTTTATCCTGATCTCACAAGTTCAATTTATACTGAAGGTAGATCAAAACAAGGAGGAGATTATAATGAAAAAGGGCTTTATCGTAGGAATTGTCGTTCTTTTATTAACTGCAATAGGAGGAACAGTTCTAGCATCTGAGAGCAATGGTGATTGGAATTTCGAAGACCGTCTTTCATTTATGCAAGACAGACATCCAGATTTAACAGATGAAGAGCTAGAAAAAAGATTTAATGAATGTACGATCAGACATGAAGAAGGAGAATTCGGTCCTGGAATGATGAGAGGCGGAATGATGGGTCAAGGGAAAGGCATGGGTATGGGACAAGGGAATGGTCCTGGAAATGGCTTTGGTCCAAATAATGGTCAAGGGAACGGGTTTGGCCCTGGTTCCGACCAAGAAAATGATAAGTAAATGAACTTATTTTGATTTGAGTTTTAGAACAGACCTTCGTAAAAAAGTGTTTTCTCGCCTTAGAGAGAGCACTTTATTTCATTATTTTTCTTTCAATACAATATATTTTTTTAATAAGGAGAGGTTAACATGATGTCAGGAAACTGGATAAACAGTGGATTTTTCGGATATGGTTTCTTTAGTATTTTCATTATTATAGCAATATTTTTTATTATCCTTTGGTTAGTTAAACCAAATCAATCTTCATCAGTTTCTTATTCCAGTAATGGAGCACTCGATACGTTGAAAATGCGCCTTGCAAAAGGAGAAATGACAGAAGAAGAATACGACCGATTAAGACGAAAAATAGAGCAATCATAGTAATAAAAATAACTTCTAAATTTACTGTCTCGATTACTCTTCATTTTAAGTAAGAAACTCCCTCACCTTTTAAAGATCGTCGGGGGAGTTTCCCACTTCTTCTCTCCTTTCATAAGCTAAATGATTTTTCTTTAATATTACCCCATTAAATTCATTATCCACAAAAATAGATAAGCGGTCGCCTTCTTTTAATTTCACAAGATTTTTTATTTCTGATGGAATTCGAACCGCGCCATTTTGAGTAATAAGCATCCGATTTTCGACCGTTTGAGTATCTGATCGATAAATCGTAATGTCATTTGACTTCTCATCAAATCTAACAAACACTTCATCTCTAGGAAAAAAAGATACTAGTTTCCTTATCCCGGCTGGTACTAATATCGTTTGATCCTTTTTAAACTTACAGACGCGCTTTGTATCATATATTGACCTTTTTATAACTCCATTCACATTTTCTCACCTCTATGTTTTCACTATCGCTTCATTGTAATCTTATTATTTGAAGAAAGTTTGAAGTTTGTATGTGAAATTTCCCTAAATCAATAAGTAAATGAACACCAAAATTTTGGTGTTCATTTACTTATTATCTTTCTGTACCTTTCATATTTATAAAAAATGGGACATACCTTTAATCAATAGAGTTAAAAAGGGAGGGCAAGATGCTGGAACACTTCTCTACTTAATTTTGAAGGTAAATCAAATCACTTTTTATTTCAGTTATGGTTTAAAATCGATCAGGAGGTATAATCATGCTTAGTATTATCATTTTTTTCAGCTTAACAATAATCATTCTATATCGTTTACTGACAATGATCAAAAACAAAACGGATGCCATGGAAGGCATGGTTCTCACCATGTCACTCAGCATGGCTCTCGGTTTAATCGTTGGCATCATTGTCGCCCTTCCACTAGAAGGTCACTTACTCTTATCTACTCTTGTAAGTGTTGCAATTGCCTCATTAATTGGCCTCCTGATCGGTCTTCTTTTCAGCTACCATGCTAGTTTCGAAGGTGTGTTTAGTGGATTAATGTCCGCAATGATGGCTGTCATGATTGTTGAGATGATACCTATGGAGCATCGGTATATTTTCCTTTTTGCTAGTAGTATGTTTTTCATTTTGACTACCGTCTTTTGTTTCATGTTTCTCCTTTTTAGGAAAAATCAAAAAAACAACATGTCGATTGTATATTTTGGCGCGATCATATGGGTTATTTTCGCTTTTTTTATCCTTCTAACGAACACTCCTACATCATTTGAACAGATTGAGGATGAACATGAGTACCATACCTTTTCGATCGAGCGTTTTCGTTAATTGGATCTACTCTGAAGAAAAAAAGAAAGAGAAGGGATAAACTTCCCACTCTCTTCTTTCCGAAACAATTTCATTGATTAACTTTGCGGAATAGATTTAAACTTTTTTAACCTAAGTGTATTTAGTACAACCGAAACGGAACTAAACGCCATAGCGGCACCCGCTAACGCTGGATTAAGAAATATACCGATGAAAGGATATAAAACACCCGCTGCCACTGGGATGAGTACGATATTATATCCGAAAGCCCAACCAAGGTTTTGCCAGATCATCCGCATGGTTGCTTTTGATAACCTTAAAGCTGTGACGACACTCATGACATCACCTCTCATCAATGTGACGTTTGCTGTTTCTACCGCCACATCTGTTCCTGTTCCAATGGCAATACCTACATCTGCTTGCGCCAAAGCTGGTGCATCGTTAATCCCGTCTCCTACCATGGCAACGATCTTTCCATTTTGTTGCAGAGATTTCACTTCTGCTGCCTTATTTTCTGGGAGAACTTCGGCAATATAATCATCTATGCCCGCTTCCTTTGCAATTGCTCTCGCTGTTCTCTCATGATCACCTGTAATCATCACAACTTCCATGTTCATCTTTTTCAATGCTTGAATAGCTCGCACTGTATCTTTTTTCAACGTATCAGCGACTGCAATAACACCAGCAAACTCCCCATTAACGGCAACATACATTGGTGTTTTCCCTTGATCAGCTAATTCCGTTGCTTGACCTTCTATTTTCTTATCGAGTGAAATATTATTTTCTTGCATCAAGAGGAGATTCCCAATAAATACATCGAAATGATCTAGCTTGGCCGTTAACCCTCTTCCTGTAATAGAGTTGAAATTATCCACATCCCTGATGTCTACATTTCTATCTTTCGCATGGTGAACAATCGCTTCACCTAAAGGATGTTCGGATGCTTTTTCAACGGAGGCGACGATCGATAGAAACTCTTCTTCGGTAAATGTTGATTCTGTTAGGATGTCTGTTACTTCCGGTTTCCCTTCTGTGATCGTCCCTGTTTTATCTAGAACGACCGTCGTTACTTTATTTGCTCTTTCTAAACTCGTTGCATCCTTAATTAAAATTCCATTTTCCGCGCCTTTTTCCGTCCCAACCATAATAGCTGTAGGTGTAGCTAACCCTAACGCACAAGGGCACGCAATGATTAACACTGCGATGAAGGATGTTAGTCCGACAATAAATGCTGGTTCAGGTCCAATCATCCACCACAGTCCAAAACTGAATGTTGCTAATACAACCACTGCTGGCACAAAGTAAGCAGCAACGACATCAACGACTCGTTGGATCGGTGCTTTCGATCCTTGTGCTTCATTCACCATTCGAATGATTTGCGCCAAGGCAGTGTCCTTGCCTATTTTGGTTGCTTTGATAACAAAACTACCAGTTTTATTAATCGTCGCACCAATTACTTCATCTCCTTTTTCCTTTTCAACCGGTATAGACTCTCCCGTTAACATCGATTCATCGACCGAAGAATTTCCTTTTATAACGATTCCATCGACTGCGATTTTTTCCCCTGGTCTTACGAGAATTTCATCATCTATGATAACTTCTTCAATGGGAATTTCCGTTTCTTCTCCTTCTCTAATAACAATAGCTGTTTTCGCTTGCAAGCCCATTAACTTTTTGATAGCCATGGACGTTTGTCCTTTCGCCTTCGCCTCTAAATAACGTCCGAGAATGATCAACGTCGTAATAACTGTTGTCACGTCATAATAAAGTTGGTAAGGAAACCCCATCCCTGTTAATGTTTCTGGAAACAGTGTCATCGCTCCACTATAAAGCCAGGCAGAGGTCGTTCCCATCGCTACAAGAACGTTCATATCTGCGGATTTATTTCTCAACACTTTATAACTGCTTGTGTAAAATCTCATCCCTGGACCTAATTGGACAAAACTTGTTAATATTAGTAGCACATATGGGCTCGACATAAATTCTGGAACCCAAGCACCCCACTCTGGCATCATATGAGGAATACTTCCGATAAGCACAAACGTTGTAAGTAATGCACCTAACGTGAAATCCCTCTTTAGTTTTGAAATTTCTTTCTTTTGATGGTCTTCTTGATCTTCTGAATTCTCTTGTTCTAACACACTGGCATCATACCCAATTTTCTTTACTGCTGCTGTGATAAGAGAAGGATCAAAATTTTTATTATTCACCTTCACTTGTGCCTGATGAGAAGCTAAATTAACACTTACCTCTTCCACACCATCGATTTTACCAATCTTTTTTTCTACACGATTAACACAAGATGCACATGTCATCCCTTGCACGGAAAACAACCAACTTTGTTCGTCATTCTCATTTATTCGATTCGCTTCATAACCAGTTTTCTCAATCGCATTAATAACTTGCTCATCGGAAAGGCGTTCAGGGTCTAATGTGACTTGTGATTCATTAGTAGCTAGGTTCACACTAACATCTTCTACACCATCGATTTTTAACAGAGATTTCTCTACTCGGTTGACACAAGACGCACATGTCATCCCTTTCACTAAGAAACGTTTTGTTACCATTAGTCATCCTCCTCTTTCTAAACTTCCCTACTTCTATATTTTCTATATTACCATACCTAGGTAGGGTATACAACAATTAGAAATAAAAAGTTCTTGTTTCAAACACAAGAACTTTGTCATTTCTTAGTCATTCCCGTGGCAAGTGTTATACATTGCTTTCAAATCATCTTCAGACGAGTCAGGGTGCATTTGTTGCATGAAAGGAAGCATTTCTTGAAAATCACCATTGTAATTGCTTGCCCAAACTGATGATCCTATTCCAAAAACCAACCCTAAAGAAAGTATTCCAGCCAGTAATTTTTTCATTTTCAATTCATCCCCTTTCGTATGTTTCAGCCTCACCTTAAACAATACGAAATAAAAATGAAGAAACAATGAAGTTAGATGCTTTCTTTCCATGCAATTGTAACCGTTCATAAAATCGTCACTTCATAAGCGGGATGTAAAGATAAAATGTCGTCCCTACTCCTTTTTCACTCTCTACTTTCACATGCCCCTTATGGGCTAATATAATTTCCTTAACAATTGCCAATCCCAATCCTGTCCCACTTTCGTCACGGGAACGAGACGGATCTGTTTTATAAAAACGCTCCCATATGAAATCAATTTTGTCTGCCTCCATTCCTTCGCCCGTATCAGAAATTTCAAAAACGAGCATTTTCTCTTTTTTATAACAAGATAGATTTATTTGTCCTTGAACTCCTGTATATCGAATCGCATTTTCCAACAAATTTATCAGTGCTTGTTCCATTCGGAAGGAGTCAAGCAAAATAGTATCATTTTTAATCGATGGATCAATCGTTAACGATGCTGTAATCTCCTTTTGATCAAACATGATTGCTCTACTCTGAAAAAGAGGATGGAGCCATTCCGTCAAATCAACGGTATCATAATGAAGGTGAATTTTTCCTTCTTCTAGTTTTGTTAAAAGAAATAAATCACTCACCAGATTTTCCATTCTTCTTGCTTCATCATAAATAACTTGTAAATTCCGCTTCCATCCCTCATGATCAACCTTTTCGGAGTCTTTCATCAACGCTGAGTAACCCTTAATATACGTGATGGGGGTACGCAAATCATGAGAAATGTGAGATATAAACTGTCTTCTCGTATCCCGGTATTCTTTTAATTGTCTTGTCATTTGTTGAATATTCAAACCTAACTGTCCGACCTCATCTTTGCCTTTCGTATCGATGTCGATATCGAAATCACCTTTAGCAATATCTTCCGTCCGTTTACTCATTTCATTTAATGGATTAGATACTCTCTTCGTCAAATACAAAATGAACGCATATCCGATAATAAACGTCAGTGCACCCATCACTAAAAGAAGTAACAAAAGATTCATTCTCGCACTATTTAAGTCCCCAGTATCTTGGTCAATGAACACATACCCTATCGTTTCCCCTGTCTCACTTTCAATTTCTGTTGTGCCCCAAACATGAGGGATGTGAAATGCCATCGATGTATCCACTTGTTCCGTAAAAGATATTCGGTGATGAGTAGCTACTTCATCCCGATTTTCCTCTATAAATACACGATATTCACCAACTAATTCTGATTCTACATTTTCTGACTCAAAAATGAGATCCAAGTTTTCATCAGTAATGATTAAGTAACTATCTTTCCCAGTCTCTAACATATTCAAGTAATTTAATACTTCTTCATTTTGCTCCGACTTTAATAAACTTGCATGAGCAGACAGACGTTCTTCCACCTCTGATATTAAATGATCCTGATAAAAATTCGTCGTAATCCAATGGGCGCCACTTATAATAAAAATAATTAATAAAAGTAATGATACCATCACCCACGTCGTAATTCTCATCGCTAAACTTTGTTGTAAACTAGTGATTATTCGACGAATCATACGTATCCACCTTATATCCAATGCCCCAAACGGTTTCGATAACCGTTCCTTCGTATCCCTCTATTTTCAACTTTTCTCGAATGTTTTTAATATGAGTATCTACGGTTCTTAAATCTCCGTCATATGGCATTTGCCACTCTAAGTTCAATAGTTGTTCTCGGCTATAGACTCTACCTGGATTCGTTGCTAATCGATGAAAAATAGAATATTCTTTTTTCGTCAATGGTAGAGGAACTCCCCCATAAATAATTTGATATTTATTTGGATAAAAATCCAATCCTTTCAGATGAAAAGATTGATCGGCTGTTTTTTGTAACTGAGATCTCCTTAATACAGATTCAATCCTAGCCGTAAGTTCTCTCGGTTCAAATGGTTTCACGATATAATCGTCTGCCCCTAACTGCAATCCTTGGACGACCCGTTCCGTATCTCCTAATGCAGACAGTAGAATGACTGGTGTTTTCCGATCTAATTCTTGACGTAACATTTTCAATAATTCAAAGCCGTCAATTTCAGGCATCATAATATCCAATATCACAATCGAAATGTTATGATTGTTAATTGCTTCTATTGCTTCTATTCCATTTGTCGCTTCAGAAACGTGATAATTCTTCTCTGATAAACAAAGCTTTAATAACGTCCTCATCTCTTGCTCATCATCAACAATGAGAATTCGTTTTTCCTTCATCGTCATTCACCCTCTCGTTCATTCTATTGTATCTTATTTTGGAATTTCATATCATATAAACAAGGAGGGACTCAACATATGTTTGAGCCCCTCCGTTAGATCTTTTAATGATCACCGTGTTCGCCAGCAATTTCTAATTTCTCATCAAGAATACCTTGAATTGAAAATGGAACATGGTCCACTCCTGCCAACAAATATGAATGATTGTATGGTCCTCCCATAGGGTTGTCATCAAAAGTAGGGCGAATGTCCGCTAAATATTCATACAAACTTTCTGTTACTTCCCCATCTTCTAACCAAACAAGCGGGGCATGTTTCCCTAAGTGACCTAATGCCGATCCTGTTATTGCCATATCTGGTGTTTCAGTTGAGATGAAACTCAGACCGTGTCCTGGCTCATCTTGTCCCCATCCTACTGTGGTATCAGGATCTTGATATTTAGCAAATTCAATAGACATTTCCGTTGGTGTTTCTCCACTTATTCGTTCCACTTCTCCATACTCACTCAAAGAATCGATCGTATCAGATTCGATCATCTCTTCAGAACCTAATACATAAATTTTTGCATTGCCTTCTCTTTTCTCCAGAGCTTCGACCGTTGATTCCGGCACTCCTGAGTTATCTACATATAGAAGTGACTCATTCATATGAGCGATCCAGTTACTAGCGATCAACGAATAATGTTTCGCCTCTTCTTCCGATGATGCAACGATAACAGACTCTGGAACATCACCAATCATATCAGAAAAATAGTCATCGATATCAGCAGCAAATCCAGCTGCGTCATTGCCATCAAACTCTTCCAAATTAAAATCGTTCAGGTGAGATAACGTCTCCTCACTTGCATCTCCAATAACCATTAATTCTACGCCATCTTCATTTCCAATTGGATTCAATCTCTCTATTTCTGTCAACACCTCATCTGATATCTCTCCATCCTCCATAAATAAGACTGGTCCATCGTTTGGATGATGAATGAGCGTTGTACTAACAAGAGATTTTTGCCAATCTTCAAGAGGTGCCAATATGATCGTACCTGGCTGATTTTCCTCATGTGTTGCTGGCCACACTAATTGCGAAGTATAGATAGACATATCCACCGCTGAGTTTGCATCCAACCTTGTGACGTTTTTTGTTTGGTTATGCATCAGTGACTCTTCTGCATTAGGATTCATATTCTCTGGTTCAGAAGCAAATTCATCGTGTTGTCCGTCACTATGACCATGATCAGCCATATGATCATTCCCATCGTTTTCATTCTCATTTTCATGGTTATTCATGTTCCCATCGTCTGAATGAACTTCATTATTGTTCTCTTGATTATTCATGTTGTTATTTGCCAAATTGTTCTCCTCATCATCTGCACAAGCTGAAATGATGAAGGCCGTTGATAAAATTGTTAATGAACTTATTAATTTTCTCATGTTGTGTCTTCCTCCTAATGTAAATTTGTAATTCTTTCTCGAAACTTTTGTATCTTTGTTCCATTAAATCTTTCATTTCTATGGACTACTTTTAAATATACGTTGCTTTTTTGAAGAAAGTTTGAAGTTTTCTATCCTTGAACATTGAAATATAAAAGAAGTGAAAGAATTAAAAGTATTGCAACCGTCACAGCTACTTTCCATTTTTCCCTGTTGCTACTAATAGGAACAGGAAATTCTCCTTTATGTTGACCTTTCTTTTTTACAATGAAATAAACAGCAATCGCCATTCCTATAAGGCTCATCACATGGCTTACACTCAAACCTCCTATCACTTGAGGATTTACTCTGGAGAATTCTACAATCCCTCTTATGAGCATAAAGCCAAACAGGTAATGTAAAAATACCTCTCCTGTGTAGCGAGGTGCTTGTAACTTTAACCATAAATACCCAAATAAGATGTAATTTAATGTGAATTCATAGGCTTGAGCTGGATGGACCATTTCTCCATTGTTTTCAATTTTTATTGGCCACCAATCAGGTGCAGCAAAACCAAACACATCACACCCAATCCTACTAATTCCTTGAGCAAGTATTAAAGATGGCGCAACCAAATCTAATGTATTCCATACGGATAACTTCTTTTTCTTTAAATAGATATATCCTGTTAGTAACCCTCCTATAATACCTCCGTGTATGGAAAGACCACCTTGGTTAATGAATAGTATTTCTAATGGACGTTCCAAATAGTAACCAGGATTGTAAACAAATACAAAAATAACCCTCGCTCCTAAAATTCCTCCTAGTAAAGAATAAAAAACGCCATCTAATAGAAGATCTTTTTCGACATTTGCTTTTTTTGCTTCGTGTACTAATAATCCGACGCCTATCAACGCCCCGACGGCAATCATTACTCCAAAAAAATGAATAGATATGGGACCTAAATGAAATAGTGGTTCGATCATCAGGTAAACAATCCCTTCCTTCTTATATTTTCTTAATGAGATAAAGATAAACTGCTGAATTGAAGAAAGTTTGAATTTGTTCAAAAAATAAAAATACTATATTACATTAGAAATCTGTTTGTAATCAAATTGATATCAACTTAATCGAAAGGTAACCTCATTTTCACAGAACCTTCATAAACAATCAGTACATTAAGAGAGAACTATTAAATAGAGGAGTGGGAGAAATGAAGAAATTAGTCATTAGTGCAACGTTGGCAGGTGCTGTATTTATAAGTCCTATGGTGGGGGAAGCAGCATTAGGAGATCAACTACTAAAAAAAGGGATGAAGCATGAAGATGTCAGGGAACTTCAATTGGAATTGAGAGAGACTGTCAGTATGGAATCACAAATAGACGGTATTTTTGGCCCTTTAACCAAACAATCAGTCAAGGAATTTCAAAGCAAAAAGGGAATCACTGTAGATGGCATTGTTGGACCTGAGACTTTCTCTGCTTTTAATATACATAACAGTGACAGTTCTACTACTGTTGCTTCAAGTAGCAATGATTTAAACGCGTCTTCCGTTTTAAGAGAAGGATCGCGAGGAGCAGATGTAAAATCTCTCCAATCTGCTTTAAAAGATCTTGGAATGTATACATCAACCCTTGATGGTATTTACGGTCCTTTGACCGCTAGAGCTGTGAGAAACTTCCAGCAAGATGCAAATATACAAGTGGATGGCATTGCAGGGCCACAAACATTTAACTCGTTAAATGGAGAGGAAACATCGGGTGCTACAACAGCTTCTTCTAATAACAGTAGTACAAGCCAATCAGCATCAGCAAATGTTGATCAATTAGTCCAAGATGCGAAAGACTTATTAGGTTCGTCCTATGTATGGGGTGGAACAACTCCTGCCGGCTTCGATAGCAGTGGTTTCATCGTGTATGTGTTTAATCAAAACGGGATTAACCTATCAAGAACTCATCGGGAATATTATTATGAGGGAGAATCCGTCTCGAACCTTCAAAGAGGAGATGTTGTCTTCTTCCAAACCTATTTAGACGCACCTTCACATGCTGGAATCTACCTAGGTAATAATGAATTTATCCATAATAGCTCATCTCAAGGAGTCATCATTACAAGCATGGATAACTCTTATTGGAGTCCAAAATACATTGGTGCAAAACGTTACACAAAGTAACCTAATTAAGTATAAGAGGCAATTTCGAAAGTCATTTGACATTCAGAAAAACGAGTCAGGATATATCATCCTGACTCGTTTTTCTATGCAGTGGTTGTGTCGATCTTCTAAAGAGATGTGAATCAAATAGGTATAGACAGGAATATAGTCTAAAGTATCGTTTTAATGGGCGGCAGGGTATTATTTATACGTTTTGCTTCCTTTCACCGTCGACACTCTCTCGTTTCGGGCGCTATACGCTTCCTTTACTTTCCTTCGACAACAGACTCCTCTTCCTTCAGGGACTATCTCATGATTATGCATCCCCCACCGGGAGGAACCATGAACCTAAATTATGTAACATAAAAATATCACACATCTAAGAAGTGTGATAGAGCCAAATTTTATACTTTCTTATCTTTTAAAATAAGCGAATCTTAAAATTATACTTTTAAGATTCGCTCTTATCATAGCTAAATGGTATCAATTATCAACAGGGTCTCCGTTTTCAACGAGAGGGCTCCAAGAAGTGCCTTGATCTTCTGACAAGTAAATCGAATCAGAAGCTGTTCCCACAGCAATCATATTTTCATCGGTTGGACTGACAGCTATAGAAAGAACTGGATCCTCAGAAGGGAGCACTCCGAATGATTCCCACGTTTCGCCCATATCTTCACTTATCATTAATCCTTCTACCTCTCCGACACCGTGAGCGATTAAGTGACCATCAGCATTATCGTCCACACTCGTCATTGTTAAATTTGAATTAATCTGAGTAAAACTTTCGCCTCCGTCTTCTGATCGATAAACACCATCTCGCATGCCTGTAACAACAACGTCGCCATCAGAAGGGTCTGAAATAATCGAATATAACTCGAATTCGTTGAGATTAATTCCCTCTAAAGTTGCAGTTTCCCAGCTCTCACCACCATTTTGTGACCTTTTGACTTGCTGCCCGTAAGCATCAAAACCGTATATCACATTAGGATTTGCCTCATTCACCTCAATCAAATGAAAATCAACTTCTCCATATAACATCCCTGTGTGCCAAGATTCCCCTCTATCTTCACTGATCATTAAACCAAGAGGATCTTCTAAATCGGACTCTGGATCAGGGTGACCGCTGCTCACAAACGTATTATCGGATGTAATAGTAAATCCCATAAAATCATGCCGCTCCTGTTGCTCACCTTGCCATGACATCCCATTATCTGTATCAATTTCAATAAGCCCATGATGGGTCCCCACAAATAAATAATCTGATTGTTCCCGATCAAAAGCTAGATCATGAATGTGAACAATCGACTCCACTTTTTCCGCTTCATCCGAACTTGTCGTGCATCCAGTAATCAATATAAACAAACTCATGCCTATTATCAACGTCTTCAATCTTCTCTCTCCTCTAATAGAACCTGTTAATCTCCATTGGGTACGATCGATTCTAAGGCTTCTAATACTTGAGATTTCGTTTTGCCTCCAATTTGGCGCTCTAAGACCATGCCTTCATCATCAATGAGTAACGTATGTGGGATGGCACTTACTCCGTAAGCATTTCCTACAGCCATTCCTCGATCAATTGGATTTGGATAAGGTACTTGATGACGCTCAAGAAATCTTTGCACTTGAATCGATGATTCATCAACATTAACCGCTATAATTTCAACATCTTTATCCTTATACTCGTCATAATGGTCCTTTAAATATTCCATCTTATCTATACAATACGTACAATAAGTTGCCCAAAATGTTAAGTAGACACCTTTCCCTTTATAATCCTCTAAGTGAATTTCCTCCCCATCCACATCTTTAAGAATAAAGTCTACCGCCTGATCTCCTGCATCCACCAATCCTCTTTCCTCTGAAAAATGTGTGTAAAATGTATAACCAATTGCCGCTACCATCGATAATAAAATGATGGAACGAATCAGTAATCTATTTTTTTTCATCTAAATCTCCTCCAATAAAAGCAATCATTTCAAATTCTATCATAGATTATAATTATATCCTTTTACAACATAATGAGCTTGTTTAATAATACCGAGAAAATATGAAAATTGTGTGAAGACGTATCGTTATTAATGGAATATTTGGAATCGATACTAATATACCCTACTCTATCCCAATCCTTATTGATTTAATGTTACACAACCTTATGATACATTTTTAAGGAAAGGAATGAGGTAATGGAGTATGTTATTCCTATAATAGATTTAGAGAAAATCGACTCAATGAAAAAAATATTAAAAAAGAAGTCTACTCGAGATTTTTTATTATTTGTTTTTGGGATTAATACCGGAATTCGTATCAGTGAAATTCTTCCTTTAAAATTTCATGATATTTTTAGATGAACACCATCAACTTTACTCACATATTACCATTAATCATAACGACATATTCTTGAATAACCAAATTAAACAAGCGTTTAATGAACATACTCTATCAACCATCTACACAATGAACGACTATGTATTCAAATCTAATAAATCAATAGAACCGATCACGCGTCAACAAGCCTATCGGATTATTCATGACACGGCTAGAAAAGTCGGTTTGTCCGAAAATATTGGCACTCATACATTCGCAAAACATTCGGTTATCATGCGTATACGAAAGGCATTTCTGTTTCACTTATACAACAACGACTCCACCACTCTAGTCCATCAGAAACATTGAAGTATATAGGCATCGATCGTCATCACCTACTAAAATTAGATGTAAATTTATAACGTTCAAGGGGGAAATTCATGTTTTTAGACTCGATTGAAACAAATGCATTGGTGTTTCTCGGTGCATTCATTCTTATTGCAGGTGTATTAGCTGCGAAATTCTCTACTCGATTAGGTGTCCCATCCCTTGTAATGTTTATTCTTGTAGGAATGATCATCGGCAGTGACGGGTTTGGCTTTGTACATTTCAACAACCCACAGCTAGCCCAAACCATTGGTATTTTCGCACTTATCATTATTCTATTTGAAGGGGGACTGCAAACAAAGTGGTCAACCGTTCGTTCGGTAGCTTTACCTTCATTATCCCTAGCAACTTTAGGTGTTTTCCTTACATCAGCCATTGTTGGCGGAGCAGCATATTATATTTTTGATGTCACGGTTACAGAAGCCCTTTTATTTGGAGCGATCGTCGGGTCCACTGACGCAGCAGCCGTTTTCGCAACATTAAAGGAACGGAATATTAAAGCAAGAATGGGAGCGATTTTAGAAGCCGAATCGGGAGCGAACGATCCGATGGCTGTCTTTTTGACCCTCTCATTCATAGAACTTATCCTATTACCAGAAACAAACCTTTGGTCCCTTATCCCTGCATTTTTCTGGCAAATGGCTGTAGGATTGCTGATTGGATTACTTTTCGGAAAATTGGCGTCGGAATCTATCAATCGTATCCATTTAGATTCCAGTGGTCTTTATCCACTTTTTTCTGTGGCGTTTGCATTATTAACCTTTAGTGTCGCTACCTTTTTGGAAGCAAGCGGATTTCTTGCAGTTTATGTAGCCGCCCTTGTTGTAGGTAATTCCGAGCTTACGTTTCGATATTCAATTTTTCAATTTAATGAAGGATTTGCTTGGATGTCACAAATTCTCATGTTTATTATCTTAGGTTTGCTTGTTTTCCCTTCACAAGTATTCACATTAGACGTTATGTTAAAAGGATTATTACTATCCTTCATTTTAATTCTCGTTGCCCGTCCTGCTGCCGTTTTTCTCTCAACGCTCGGTATGAAATACACTGTAAAGGAGAAAGCCTTTCTATCTTGGGCAGGATTACGAGGAGCCGTTCCTATCGTCCTCGCTACGTTTCCGATTGTCGCAGGATTAGATAATGCTCAACTATTCTTTAACGTCGTTTTCTTTATTGTTTTAACATCAACGCTGATTCAAGGGTCAACCATTTCTTTTATCGCAAAAAAATTGAACTTAACGGGTCCAATTAAAGATACGCCTCATCACTCAATGGAGCTTATTTCCATGGGAAAAGCAAACGCAGAAATGGTTCAATTTAAAACAAATGAACAATCTGCTATTGTCGGAAAGAAATTGCATGAAATTTCCTTCCCTCAAAAAGCGAATATTAGCGCCATCGTTAGAAATGAAAACCTCATCACTCCTTACGGAGAAACAGAGATTAAAGAAGGTGACTTCCTATATATTCTTGTTGCCACTAGATTCAAGGAAGATTTGAAAAAAGTGCTAGAAGCTAAAAAACAAAACGAAAAATCCTAATAAAACCTCCGTTCACATAATTAATGTAAACGGAGGTTCTCTTTTTATTAATCTAATTTGCGGAAGTATGAGCTAAATATAACGAGTAAACAGCTGAAAAGAAGCCCCGCACTTCCCCATATCGTCAAGATCGTCTGGATCGGCAAAGCTGCTGCAACGAGAAATGAAATGAGCCCAAAGGCAATTGGTTCAAATCCACTTGCCGCAAGTGTGATAATACTCATCACTCGCCCTAGTTTATCTTTATCTGTTCTTTCCTGGACAATGGTTACCGTTGGTAAATAAACAAACATCGCCATAAATCCTGAAAGTCCCGCTAACAAAACGAGAAACAGAAGTGATTCTACTTGGCTGAACACAATAAAAAAAACAAAACTGAGTAAAAGCGACCCAAAGATGAGTCTTCCTCTTCGTTTTTTCATATTCCATACAACAATGATGACACTTGCTAGAAATGTCCCCATCGACAATCCAGCTTCTAGTAAACTTAGCTCAAACGGTGCTCCCCCTAATGCTTCTACAAGAATCGGAAAACTAATTATTAAAGGACCAATCATAAATAAGTTTATGATGACGATCGAGAGAGTCCCCGTGCGATGAACAGGAGATTGTTTTACGTAATTAAGCCCTTCTTTTAAATCGTCATATGCCGATGGACTTCCTTCCCGTTTTGCTGGCTTTGGATCACGGATAAACGGCGGGTATACAAGGATCGTCGATATAAATATCAACACCGCAGCAGCCGAAAACGTTAGTGTGAAGTCTCCAATCGTTAATAAAAATCCTGCCACAAGAGGTCCGATGATAAACATCATTTCTGTTGACCCTTGAAATAGAGAGTTTGCCCGCTGCAACTGTTCATCTCTTACGATAATTGGAATCATGGACGAAACAGCTGGAAAGAAGAAAGCATCTAGAAACCCAAACACGAGAGCAATAATAATGAGTGATGTCACTTGAAGCCAATCATTCAAAAATAAGATGATCATTGCGACCATCACTAACCCTTGCAAAAAGTTTGTCACAAACATAATGAACGATTTGCGTATTTTGTCTGCCAATATCCCTCCATAGATCATCATGATCACCCGCGGAATGGACACGGACATTAGAACTGCTCCCAAAACAGCAGGACGATTCAATACGTCAACGATATACCAAGAAACGGACAAAAAGAACATAGAGAAACCAAGCATGATCGTTAAGCCTGACATCCACACAAGCATGAACGATCTATTTTTATATAATGACTTTGATGGAATAATTTCTTCGCTCATACTTCCCTCTCCTCTTCAGACAAAAAAGGCCAGACTGCCCAAATATGAAGGAGTCTGACTTTCATAGATGATATTTATTTTAGCACAGATGAAAGCTTACCTTCATACTGGAGAACTTTGTTGAATCTCCTCTTTATCAATTAAGCGGGCAGTTATCCAACTTATCATTCGTCCTTAATGTTTAATCCTAAAATCTTCGATAGCCCTATCGCTTGTTCTGATGTCACCGTGCAGCCAGTCAGCTTATCCAAAGAAACAATTAGACTATCAAACGAAGAACTGCTCAAATCAATTCCATCCAAACTTGTTTCTGCAAAGTTACATCCATCCATACGACAAGACTTAAATGCGACGTTTTTGAACGTTGATTCGTAAAAGTCTGTTTCAATGAGCGATGTTTCTTTAAAAGCTACTTGCTTACTGTCTGAAAATCCAAACGTACTATAGTTAGCGACACAGTTATGGAAGCTTACATTTCGCAACGTAGCCCCCGAAAGATTTCCGCCAGTCAATTTTGACTGGTTCACTTCCACACGATGAATGATCGCATCACTGAAATCAACATTCGATAAGTTACATTTTTCAAAAATCACGTCAGTAAATTCTACATTACGGAATTGTACATTTTCAAATGATACGTGTCGAAAAACCATTTGATCAAAGCGAATTTTATCCGCTGAGTGAGGTCGAAAGTGAAGATCATTCACTTCCCCCGATGAATACTCCTCTTCATCATTGATTATTTCTTGTAGATCCATACTTAGTAAGCCATCATTTATGCGAGGCTTTTCTATTTTTGATTTTGATTTTGATTTTTTCGTCATTATCATAACTCCCTACTTTAAATAAATAAGTCAGTCTAAACTGTGAAAATACAGCGCCGATTTTCATTATGAATGTACAGTTGATTCCAGCACAGACCTTTATTCCAAAAGGTACTATTAAGCATAATACTTTACTTTTCGCTAATCCTAATAAAATATGTCTACTATGTTAGGAGGATTTAATTATCTATGTTATCATCCACTTTACGATCAAAGATTCGTTCAAGTTTCTGGACCATCCCTTCTATATACGCCTTGATTGCCGTCGTATTGTCATTCGTGAGTGTAGCAATAGATCCATATATTTTAAGCCATCAAAAGATTTATAATATGATCCCTTCTATTCTATTTATAGATATAGAATTAGCTCGCACCATTTTAAGTTCTATTTCGGCTTCATTACTGACGATGACAACGATTACTTTTTCTACGATTCTTGTTGTGTTAACAACGTTTCTATCTGAGTTTTCACCAAGGACGTTGCAAAATTTCATTACAAACCCAAGTACACAAAGGGTTTTAGGGATTTTTGTAGGTGGATTTATCTATTCCATCCTTTTGTTATTATTATTAAAACCAACAGAACAATTATCTTTATTCTTTGTTCCATCTTTAGCTGTTTTTTTAGCGATCATTTGTTTAATGGTTTTCGTTTTCTTTATCCATCATACGTCAAACTGGATTCAAGTAAGCAACCTAATTCACAATATTAGTATAAGTGCGACGCAAAAAATTGATGAACAACTTAGTAATGAAGACGAAGTGCATGAGGATGCACCATGGGAAGATTGGGAATCAGAAGAAATTAAAAACAAACCTGTCCATAAAATCTTTTCTCATAAAACCGGTTATATTAGAAAAATAAACATTCAAGGTCTTATTAAACAAGCAGCTAAAGATGACGTTATCATAAGGGTTGAAAGACAAATGGGTGAATATGTTAATTTTGAAACTACGCTTTTATCTATCTGGAAACTAAACCACCAACACTCTAAGATTCATTACGAAAAATACATATCTATTGGCAAAAAAAAGGCTCCCATCGATGATATTGAGTTTGACTTAACGAAACTAGTTGAAATCGCTCTTCGTTCCTTATCTCCTGGAATAAACGATCCGTATACAGCAATTAATTGTATTGACAATTTAGGACGAATCTTAGATAAATTAGGAAAAAAATACTTACCGAAAGCCTATCATCATGACAAAAATCGTAATTTAAGAGTGCTTTGGGATAGACCCGATTTTCGTTATTACCTATATAAATGTTTTTATCAAATTACTTACCACGGTTTTAAAGACATTTCTGTTTTATTAGCCATCACCAAATCGTTAACAATCATTGCTCATAATAATTCAACAAGAAGAAAAGAAGTCATTTGGGAATTAACTGAGTACATCATTGAAGGAATTAACCGTGAAACCCTTCTTTCTCTCGATAGAAAATATCTTAATGAACAATTAGTTTCTCTTGCAACAGCTACTGGCCATAACAAACGTTTCAAACCGTTCAGTTAATTGTCATACCACGCTTTCTTCGGTCTAGACGCTGGATACCCATATTTTGTTCGATACAATTTCCGCTCCTCTGTAAAGTCATACCAATATTTATCACTTTCAGGATTTATAGCATAGTGGACGATACATCGAATTTGGTCTTCCGCGCAAGGGTCTATCCAGAACCCGAGCTCCCTTTCTAATGCATTCAACAATTCTGCACCGTTTTTGTTTTTTAATTCTTCTAATGAATATATCCCAAGTTTGTCGACCATATTCGTAGCCATCTTAGCACCGATGGAAGGAATTCTCTGAAAAGTAGCGAGTGCATGGAGCATCCTTGCTCGTTAATAAGGAACTGATAACATTTCTGCTAGTTCCATTACTTCTAGTTGATGTATATCACGCATCTTCTTTTTTGCCTTTCGTAAAGATGCTTTCTCATTACTCGTTAAAGGCAGCGTCGGACTTTTTGCTAGCCCCATCTTTATCTCCTCCGTTCTTTTATTTCAACCTTTCATCAAATTTTCATAAACCTTTGCTAGGCTATCAAGTGAAAGGATGATTACTATGAATGACGTTTGGATGGTTGGACCTGCGATGATTCCGGTTAATACCGTCATAATCTTTTTATCTTTTATCGTCGGATTTATGTATTTACGGTTTATTTCTTCTTATAAAAATAAGACAGATGCTTCTCTAAGAGATATCACTTCAAATGCGATGATCCTCTCAGCCGTTGTTTTCTATTTAGGTTCTATACCATTGAATATCTCCACGTTTATACGGGACCCAATACCAATGATCAGTTATCCAAGCGGCCATCGAGAGTTAATTCTTGGTTTGACAATTGGTTTCATTTATTTGGTCGTTCAACACATTAAGAAGGGAATTAAATTACAAGACTCATTATTAGCTAGTTTTATCGTTATCATCGTTACTGATTTTTTCTATGCCTTTTCTGTCAATCAGTCGGGAATATCTATCACGTCAGATTTTCCTCTATCCGCCCATCCTATTTCCCTTTATACGATGGGACTGAGTCTATTCGCCCTTTTTATACTTAGAAAATCAAGTGGCATGATGGACGAACCGAGCTTCATCTTTTCTGCATGGTTTTTAGGTAAGTGGATCATAAGTCTATTCCAACCGTCTAGCGCTTTCTTATCGATCTACTTACCTGAACATATTTATCTATTTATGACAGTCAGTTTAGCGCTCGTCTTTATTATACATCTTACTATTCAAAAGAAGCAGGTGATCTCATGGAAGAGATAAGTCAAATTACAATATGGGCAGCATTAGCAGCGGGGTTTATATCTTTTATATCCCCTTGCACACTCCCTTTATTCCCTGCCTATTTATCATACATTACAGGGATGAGCGTGAAAGATTTAGAATCGAATAAAGATCAAAAAGTAAGGCGCCCACTGATGATTCATACGTTTTTCTTTTTATTGGGAGTCTCATCTATTTTCCTTGCTCTCGGCGTCGGAGCTACCTATATGGGAGGATTTTTGCAGGATTTATTGATCGGATCTTCAGGTGACCTTGTTCAACGATTAGCCGGAATTTTTATCGTATTTATGGGGTTATTCGTCGCCGGTGTGATCCAATTGAATGGGTTAATGAAAACAAAACGCTTCACGTTAACCAAGAAACCAGCTGGATATGCAGGGACAACTTTTGTCGGAATGGGATTTGCTGCAGGTTGGACACCATGTATTGGGCCAATCTTTGCATCCATTTTAGTGTTGGCCGCGAGTAATCCGTCTCAAGGTTTGTTTTATACGTTGTTATATATTATTGGTTTCTCCTTGCCGTTTTTCATCTTAACGTTTTTTATCGGTTCCACGAAGTGGATCGTTAAATACAGTGAAAGGATTATGAAAATCGGTGGGGCTGTGATGATTTTGATGGGGATCTTATTGTTTACCGGTCAACTTAATGACATTTCTATTTATATCCTTCGATTAATTGAAGGGACTTGGTTTGAAAACCTTGGATAATTTATGATGAAAGGGTGATTGTAATGAAAAAGTGGATTGTTATCGTAGTTTTTGTTGGTATGATTGGGTGGACTCTCTATGATACATTAGATTGGAGTACGACCCAAGATACAGCTACAACAGATGAGGATGGAAATCAGTTAGAAGATGAGAATTCAGAACTTCCGCCTATCCCCGAAGATGAAATTGGTTTAGGCGAGGGAGACTACGCACCTGATTTCACATTGGAAAATCTAGAAGGGGAAGAAGTTTCTCTTTCTGATTTTCGGGGCGAAAAAAAAGTAATGGTTAACTTCTGGGCTACTTGGTGCCCACCATGTCGTGCAGAAATGCCCGATATGCAGGAAATGTATGAAGAACATGATGATATTGAAATATTAGCAATTAATTTAACAGAAACAGAGCCAAGTGTTGGTCAAGTAGACGATTTTGCTGACGATTTCGGTCTCACTTTCCCTATCTTGCTTGATCATGATGTAGAAATTGCTGATGTTTATGATATCCAACCTGTACCAACTTCCTATATGATTGACTCGCAAGGACGAGTACAGAGTATTGCTTTAGGTGCGCTCAATAAAGAAATGATGGTACAACGATTCGAAAATATGGATTAAAATAAAAAGAACATATTTTCAAAAGGATGATAATAATGAAACAACTTGTTCTCGTAGTAGAAGACGATAAAATGATCAGAGATTTAATTAAGATATACCTTGAAAAAAATAACTATGACGTGATTATCGCTACTGACGGGGAAGAAGCGAAGCGACAGTTTATGATGCATTCTCCATGTCTTGTCATCCTCGATTTAATGTTACCGAAAATAAGTGGAGAAGAGATATGCCAATGGATTCGACAACATGAAAAACATGAAGTATCGATTATTATGCTTACTGCAAAAATAAGTAGTACCCAAAAGATTGAAGGGTTGAAGATAGGTGCGGATGATTATGTTACGAAACCGTTTAGCCCTAATGAACTGATGGCCCGAGTGGAAGCGGTAATGAGAAGAGGCGGACAATATTGTCAAAAGATTAACCATGATGGTTTATTGATTAAACCACGCCAAGGTGAGGTACTTTTGCACGATAAAAAAATTCCTTTAACAAAATATGAGTTTGATCTGCTCTTTTATTTCATGGAGAATCCAAATGTCGTTTTTTCACGGGAACAATTAGTGGAAAAAATTCACCCATTTAATGAATCGAACATTCTTGATCGTACGATTGATGCTCACATCAAAAAAATACGGGAGAAAATTGAGGATGTTCCTTCTAAACCGAAACGGATCATCACCGTCAGAGGAATGGGGTATCAGTTTGTTCCATAATTTGCGCAAATCGATGCTTTTTCAATTAACCGCAGTCCATTTAGGAATCGTCTCTTTACTGATTATTATAAGTAGTTACTTAATCTATTCCACCGCTTGCTTTCTCGTTGATCAAATGCCTGCTGTCCAGGCAGAAAATCAGTCGCTATTTGAAGAACAACTTGCTGTTTTCTTATGGTGGATTACGCCTATTTTTATTGCGGCAGCAGCAATATTCCATTATTTTTTCACGAAAAAAATGATCAAACCTCTTCACCAATTAGTTCATTCTGCTAATGAATTAAAAGCCGGACACTATCCACCTAAAATGACAACGAATTCTTTTCGTGAAATTGATCAATTGACGCTACATGTGAATGAACTCAATGATCGGCTCAAGCAAAATGAAGAGGCGAGAAACAAGATGTTAACCGACATGGCCCATGAATTACGAACACCTTTATCAAATATTAATGGCTATCTAGAAGCAATGAGAGACGGGATGATTCAAGGAGATCATCAATTGTTTCACTCCTTGCACAACGAGTCCGAGAGACTTATTGACATGATTAATCAATTACAAGAAATGGCGACGTGGAATGAACAATCTTCTCCTTTGCTTGCAAAGAATTCGATAGATATTAAATCTGTCCTAGATGAAGTGACAACAATGTTTCATTTAAAGATGGAAAACGAAGGAATTCCATTTCAAAGTGATATCTTACCGATGAATGTTTACTTCAATAAAGAAGGCATACAGCAAGCAGTTACAAACCTTCTAGATAATGCCATTAGGTATTATGATGGATCGTCTCCAGTTAAATTAGTCGGTTATAAAGAGAATGATGATTACGTTATTCTCGTCACAAGTCCTGGTCCTCCTATTCCAGAAGAGGAAAGACGATGGTTATTCGAGCGCTTCTACCGTGTAGATTCATCTAGAAGTCGACAAACAGGTGGGACAGGGTTAGGTTTAGCCATTGTAAAAGATATCGTGGTCACTCATCATCAAGGGAAAGTGGACTTGATTTCAACAAATAATATTCATACGTTTAAATTAAACATCCCCCTCAACGATAGTAGAGGATAATATAAACGTTTTTTTGAAAACAAGGGACAGTCTAGTCTGCTAGTAGTGGCTGCTTTTATCAAAGGTATCAGTGCAACATCAGGTTAAGGTAGCATAATTTCGTTATAGCGCCTTTCGCTAACCTTGTCTCCTCTCGTCGGGCAGCTTAGCATCCGTATAGTGCCCTTCGTTACTCGAATCACCTACCGAAAGGAAGCTTACCTTTCTTTGCCTTTGTTATAATACAAGTACTTTTCTAGAACAGAACAACAACATCTCGAATGCACACGAAAAACGAGCCAGGATAAAATACCACCTATCCTGACTCGTTTTAAGCTTTTCAGCTAGCCATCTTTTTTATGAATTACCGACTTCTTACAAGCATTTTTACAGCTTCTTCAATCGTTTCTTCTCGTTCTTCATCTGTTCCTTCTTGCTTTCGAAGACAGACCTCCAAATTTTTTGCTACAACATAGCCTGTTGCACGATCAACAGCAGATCGAATAGCGGACATTTGAGTAATAATAGACTGACAGTCTTTCTCTTCTTCCATCATTTTAAGAACACCGCGAACTTGCCCTTCTATCCTTTTCATTCTGTTCCTCATGCTTGGAGAGTATTCCATGCTTCACACCTCCTTGTTCATCTTATTCCATACCTTCGTGAATACGCCACACCAGTTACTTCGCACCAGTTTTCACTGGGCCATCCCATTGATTCATTCCACCTCTGACATTTGTTACGCGATCAAATCCAGCTTTTTTCAACTTATTAGCAGCCATGACGCTACGACTACCACTGCGACACATAAGCACCATTTCTTTCTCTTGAGACAATTTCTCTATTTGAGAAGACAGTTGGCTCATTGGGACATTTTTCATTCCTTTTACATGTCCTGATGTGAATTCATTTGGTTCCCTTACATCTAAGTAATGGGCGTTCTTATCTTGTATCATTTTGTCTTTCAATTCAGTTGTGCTTATTTGTTCAACACCTGATACTGGCCTCATTTTTTTCACTAAAATAACTACGGCAATGATTGCAAACGCTAATAAAACCCAACTCATATCTATTCACCTCTAAAGTATTATCATTTCTGACACCCTTTATACCCAACGAGGTATAAAGGAATACTTTTATATTATACCCCTTTAGGTATAATGTCAATAGAAGTTGTCTAGATATTTTTTTCTTTTATTAACAACGTTTCAGATAATAATACAACCGTTTCGTCAATTTCCGCTTTCGTTGTGTTTCTACCTAAGCTGAATCGGACCGCACCTTTTCCTTCCGATTCCTTTACATTCATTGCTTTTAAAACGGGAGATAGTTTCACTTCTCCTGAATGGCAAGCGGAACCTGTTGACGCTGCAATTTGTGGGAGTTTATCTAATATATCTTGGCCAATATGGTGTAAGAAGTTTACATTCAGTGTATTAGGTAACCGGTCTTCAAGGTGTCCATTTAACGTTACATCGTCCTTAAAAACATCCTGTAGCTGTGTCCACAAATCGTCTCGTAACGTCTTCATTTCAGAAACCCCTTGTAAACCTTGCGCTAATTCACATGCTTTTCCTAAACCAACTAGTAAGAGGACGTTTTCTGTACCTGCACGCCTTCCATTCTCATGTCCTGCTCCATGAATCAATGGTTCGATATCGATGCCTTCTCTTATAAACAATGCCCCTACACCTTTAGGCGCATAAGCTTTATGACCTGCAATTGTTAAAAAATCGACGTGAAGTTCATTCACATTTAAAGGAACTTTCCCTGTCGATTGAGAAGCATCTGTATGAAAATAAACACCGTGTTTCTGTGCTATAAGGCCAATCTCTGGAATTGGTTGGATCGTACCTACTTCATTATTTGAATGCATCACAGAGATGAGAATCGTATTATCTTTTATCGCTTTTTCAACGTCTGTTACGTCCACTTTCCCTTGAGAGTCCACGTCTAAATAGGTCACTTCTGCTCCAAGTCCTTCTAAGTATTTACATGGCGATAATATTGCAGGGTGTTCTACTTTTGTCGTAATAATATGATTTCCTTTGTGTCGAAACCGTTGGAATACTCCTTTTATGACATGATTGTTAGACTCACTTCCCCCGCTAGTAAAAATGATTTCTCCTGTAGTGGCATGAAGAAGAGAAGCTACTTGTTCTCTCGCTTTTTCTACTGCTTTCTTTTCAATTCTTCCTGCAAAGTGAAGGGCAGAAGGGTTCCCATAATGTTCTTGTAAGTAAGGTAACATGGCCTCTTGCACTTCTTTGGCAATTGGGGTACTGGCGTTATAATCCAAATAAATTTGTTGCATGACAATCACCCTTTCTCCCTTATCCGACTCTTATTCTCGATACTTTCATGATATACGAAATGATCCCTAGACTAAAGAATGATGCCATTATTTATTTGAAAAAAATCCCTTCAAATTTTTCGAGGCAAAAGGAATCGATTCATTAAAGTTAACTTATTGTAAATATTATATAAAATCGATTGTTATAATCGCTAGCATCTGCTACTGTCACATTTATAAGATAAAAAAGTAGGTGCGCAGTTATGGTTGATCATACAAAATCTAGAATTGCAATATGGTTGGAAATATTTTTGATTTCAACAAGACTTGGCTTGACGTCATTTGGTGGGCCGATTGCTCATCTCGGATATTTTCATGAGGAATATGTTCGTAGGAGGAAGTGGCTAGATGAACAAAGCTATGCCGATCTAGTTGCGTTATGTCAATTCCTCCCTGGTCCAGCAAGCAGTCAAGTTGGGATTGGCATTGGGGTGATGCGAGGCGGAATTATCGGTGGCATTATTTCTTTTATAGGTTTTACTTTTCCATCAATCATTGCTTTAATTGTGTTTGCAATGCTTCTCACGAACGTCGATGTCGGTGATACTGGTTGGATTAATGGGCTAAAAATCGTTGCTGTAGCAGTGGTTGCCCACGCTATTGCAGGAATGGCCAAGAAATTAACTCCCGATGTTCAACGTAAAACTATTGCATTGATTGCAGTTATATTTACGTTAATATGGCAAACGCCATTTACACAAGTCGGCGTTATTCTTGTCGCTGCACTTATCGGCTTTTTCCTGTTCAAAAAGACAACTAAAGAAGAAGAAGAAGTAACGATACAAGCTTTTCCATTATCAAAACAAATGGCCGTTGTTTCGCTATCGTTATTTTTCGGATTACTCATTCTTTTGCCTCTCCTTCGCGAAATAACGACAGTGAATTGGATTGCTATGTTTGACAGTTTCTACCGTTCTGGTTCTCTTGTTTTTGGTGGTGGTCACGTCGTTCTTCCGTTATTGGAGAGGGAGTTTGTCCCAACAGGATGGATTAGCGAAGAGGAATTCCTTGCTGGATATGGTGCAGCACAGGCAGTTCCTGGTCCTTTGTTTACGTTCGGTACGTACATAGGGACAGTTATCAATGGATGGCAAGGTGGATTATTAGCTACAGTCGCCATTTTCCTCCCAGCATTTCTTCTTGTGTTAGGGACACTTCCTTTTTGGAATGTTTTAAGAAGCAACACGACTACTAGAGCAGCACTTATGGGAGTAAATGCTGCTGTTGTTGGTATACTCATTGCTGCGCTCTATCATCCAATCTGGACGAGTTCCATTCAAACAACCTTTGATTTTGTTTTGGCAGCAACGTTATTTACGATGTTAGCTTTTTGGAAATTACCTCCTTGGATGGTCGTTTTAACTGGAGCTGTTGCTGGCTTTATTCTGAGCTATTTATAAAAAGAATTTAGCCATGCTGTTTTATCAATAGACTAATTATTGTCAGTCGTTTCTCCGTATATTATATTGTGAAGATCAACATAATAAGCTTTGCGGCTTCGCTATTTACTAAAGTGTAGCTGCAGCTTATATGGGGGTGCATCAGCATGTTTGCCACGCCACTCTTTAGCTTTTTGTTGTTAGTCGCGATCGTTTGGATTGCCATCAGGTTTACGAGTGCGGTTGATCGAAGTCCCACACCCGCAACCGTTCGACTTGACAACAATAACGAGCACCCAGTTGATCATTTCAAGGAGGAATTTGCCATGGACAGAGAAGAAGAATTGATTGAAGATGTTGTTGACGCTGAAATAGCTCAAGAATTAACTCCTTTAAAAAGCCAGTTACAGGAGATTCAAGCGACAATGAAAGAACTTCAATCCGCTCAACAACAAAGTGGAGGGAACAATAATGGGCAAGCGCAGCAACACGTGAACACACTTGCTCAACAGCTTCAACAATTTAGTAATCAAGCCCAACAAGAGGAACAACAGACTATTCAGCAATTACAACAATCCATTCAACAAGCTTCTCAACAGTTGCAGAGTGTTGAGCAATCTTTACAATCCTTTAGTGTGTTGAATCAAATTACTGATCAAATGAACCAATCTCAAGATCAGCTTAATCAACAAGTTGCTCAGTCTCAAGGACAGCAACAATCTCAAGGGCAATCAAATCAGAATCAACAGTCTCAACAACAGCAATAACATTCACGTCCACATGGTGAAAAGCATCAGAAGGAGACCGTTTATTATAGCGGTTTCCTTTTTTTCAGGAATTTGTCATTCATAAAAGTGGCGAACGACCTCCATACTAATTAAAAATGAAGGGGGTATTATAATGAGCAAAGAAGATGATCAAAACTATACAGATTTCTCAACTGTCGAAACGGAACGAAATTTTTTAACACATGAAGAATTTCCAGACGGTACGTATGGGTCTCCAAGACGAACAAGGGAACCGGTTGAAAATAAAAGCTCCCCTTGGGAAGCTGGCCAAAAATATTATAGTAATTTCACTTATGAAAACCGTAATTTACATCAAGATATACCTAGACAACACCCAGGTGCACATCCCACACATGACGATAAAAGTAAAACGACGGAAGATCCTTATAAAAATGCACCGAATAGACCTTCCTAACACTTTTTTAACATCATTATAAATTTTTTTATCCAGATGGACCGATCAGCCTCCACCCCTTATTTAATCGTTTTGGATTCCACCTCATCAATCGTCTCGCCATCTACAAGATCATGCAATTTGCTTTTCGGTTCATATATTTTTTGGGAAGGCCACAGGCCATGGTGACCAGAACAGATATAGCTAATAAAACATGCGACAAAAAAGAACTCCACCCCTTTCCCATCAAACATTTCAATTCCAAGCAAAAAAGCCGCAATTGGAGTATTTGCTCCTCCACAAAAAGTAGCAACCAAACCTAAAGCTGCAAGAAAAGACATTGGTAAATCCATTAATGAAGATGATAATGAATTTCCTAACGTCGCTCCCATGAAAAATAATGGAATTGCCTCTCCACCAACAAACCCTGAGCCTAACGTCACTGCAGTAAATATAAGTTTTGCAAAAAAGGCAAAGGGAGGGACACTTTCTTGAAAGGATTGTTCTAACATGTCTAAACTCCGTCCATTATACTCTTCAGTACCGATAATTAACGTAAATAGAACAATGACTGTCCCGCCAATAAATGCTCTTAACATATGATTTTTGTTAAAGTATTTCTCAGATAAATTCTGAATACCGTGTCTTAATTGACAATATAGAACACTTAATAGGCTAAAAATAACCGAAGCAATCATGACTTTCGCAAACGACATCACTGTTATATCTGGAACAGATTTAATAATAAATGTTTCATGTTCAATATTCCATACCGCTATCGCTATATAATGACCTATAAAACTAGCAGTAATACAAGCAACAAATGCTTCGTATTTCAACTTGCCGACCGAAACCATCTCCATTCCAAAAACTGCTCCCGTAATAGGGGTTCCGAAAGCTGCCCCAAAACCTGCACTTATTCCACTCATTAGAAAGATTCTCTTGTCCATGATGTTCATCTTCAAGTATTTATTCACTGCTTCTGCGATACTTCCTCCCATTTGTATGGCGGCACCTTCTCTTCCTGTCGAACCACCGAACAAAACAGTAATAAACGTACCTAAATATACAATGGGTCCCATTCTTATTAGAACATTCGCCTTGTGATGAATCGCATCGATAATGAGATTATTACCTTTCGCTGCATCATTTCCAATTGTGTCTTTACCCAATTTCATATACATATACCCTACGACCACTCCACCTATCGGAAGAAAATAAATGATCCATGAATGGTTATCCCGGATACCATCACCTAGAAAGTCATTCATATTTAACAGAAAAGATGTGAACGAACCAACAGCAGCTCCAATAACCGTTGCTAAAATAATCCACCTTAGTAATACGGACAGAAAATTTTTATACTTTTTGTTCATATTAAATTCCCTCATCTCAACTTTTCTGGCGGGGGATCGTCATGTTGATTATTTTTCACTTCTGTAAACAAGTTATTCGATCCTGATTCCGTATCTGTTCGTAGTGATGTTGAACGAGGGAAATTCTCATGAATGAGTTCTTTTAGTAACTGAATATCTTCTTTCGTTGCCTTTTGTTTTTCAGGTTTTAACATATAACCTAATTTGCCATTGGATTCAATTGTTGCCCATTGAATATCACTGATGTTTTCTATACTCTCCTGTCTCAATCTCAACTCCAACATATCGACGGTTAACCGTAACTTTTTTAAATTTTTTTCTAGTAATTTCCCGTTTTCAACGACTATAATGGATTGTCCATAAAAAAAGCGCTCCAAACTGTCAAACTTTAATACGATGTATTCAATGGCTACGAGAGATAATACAAGTAATAACGTAATCAACATCGTAATCCATATATTCCTATCTCCAACCGGTTGAATGATTAATGAACCTACCGCAATCATCATGACTGTTTGGGCAACAGTTAATTGAGAAATTGACTTCCTTCCTGCGAGCCTTAAGATGAGAACGCCACCAAAAACAATGACAACGGCTTTCCAAATGAAGTTTAAATCCAAGGTTATCACTCCTTTTTTATAGGTCTCTCCTATTGTTGATTTTTTCCATATAATTATTCATCTTTACTACATCAAGAGATTAATCTCTCGATAAAATCAACCTTGCAGATGAAAATAGTGAGATAATGCAAAAGAATTTGATAAATGAGGGCATTCACATACTAAGGAATGGAAGGTGTAAAAATGAAAGAAGTTGACGATCCAATCATAAAGAAAAACGACAATATATTAGTGAGAATAACAAGCACATTTATATGTGCATCTGACTTTCACCTCGTACATGGCATGATGCCTAATTTTCCAAAAGATTATATTATTGGTCATGAACAATGGGAAATGTCGAGGAGATTGGTCCTGATTAACGAGGGTTTAAAAAGGAGATAGCAGTTGAAATCGTTGAAACTGAATTAAAATTACTAGGAGGTTCGATGGGTGCTTTGCAAATGGCTAGTCATCAGTGTTGTCTGTAATGGTGGGGTCGTTAGCATTACTGGAGTTTATGGGACGAGGTATAACATGTTTCCTCTCGGAGACTTTTTCTCTAGAAATATTACGATAAAATCGGGCAAGCTCCTGTTATACATTTCATTTCGGACTTTTATCCCAAAAATTAAAATGAAGAATTCGCCCTAAAAGATATGATTACACACAAACTTCCTTTAACAGAAGCACCTTACGGATTTGAAGTATTTGATAAGAAACACTACGACTGTATAAAAGTCATTTAAAATCTTAATTACTTACTAAATGAATAAAGAGGCTGGTTACCAGATATGCCAATAGCATAGCCTCTGGTTTTCCACCTCTTCTTCATCGTATTCTATTGATCGCATTGTTTCAGGAGCCAGTTCCAGCTTCTTTTATTAACATGCTTTTTATCACTTCTGCATGGACTGGTCGACTAAAATAAAACCCTTGAACGAGATCACAACCTTCATGTTGAAGCCATGTTAATTGATATCCATCTTCTACTCCTTCAACGAGGACACGCATACCTAGATTGTGCCCAAGGTGAATCATCGAACGAACAATCGCTTCTCTTGATGAATTCCCAAGCATATCTTTCAAAAATGAACGATCTATTTTTAACGTTTCTACGGGGAGTTCTCTCAATTGACTGAAAGAAGAATAACCTGTTCCAAAGTCATCAATGGACAGTTTCACTCCACTTTCTTGAAGTTTCGAAAAGCTATCTGTAGCTAATTCCTCATATACTAACGAAGAAGATTCTGTCATCTCTAATTCAAGAAACCTCGGATCCATTCCAGACTCCACTATATGTGCATGGATTTGTTCAACAAAGTTCTCTTTAGTGAACTGAAGTGGAGAAATATTAACAGCCATTGTAATCGGGGTGAGTCCTTGACGATGCCACCGAAACCATTGATTGCATGCCTCTTCCACAACCCAATTCCCTATTTTATGAATGAACCCCATTTCTTCTATAATAGGAACGAATTCTGCAGGCGACAAATTACCTAACTTTGGATGCTCCCACCTTAACAAAGCTTCCACACCTTCAATCTCTAAGGAATGAAGAGATATCTTCGGTTGATAAAGGAGGTAAAATTGTTTTTCTTCCACCGCTTGAAGAAGGTTTTCCTCAATCAAAACCCTTCGCTGAATATTCCTTTCCATTTCAGTATTAAATTCCATGATTTCATTTTTACCTTGTTTTTTCGATTCATACATAGCCAAATCAGCAATACGAATCAGCTCACTTGGCGTTGATGCAAGTCCTGGATATTGCGCAATTCCTAAACTGATTTTCATTCTAATGTTTATGCCTTCTATAAGAAACGGCTCACGCATTTGCTTAATCATTTCTTTTGCAACATCAACAGCTTGTTTGGACCGCTCACCTACTAATAAACCAACAAATTCATCACCGCCGTGACGAACGAGGAGACCTTCTCCAACAAACAATTTTTTCATTCTTCTCGATATTTCTTTAAGACACAAATCTCCTGCTTCATGCCCCAGAGTGTCATTCATAATTTTCAGACGGTCCACATCAAAAAACAAACAAGCTATCGGTTGCTTCTCCGCCATTCTTTTTTCTAATGTACTGTCTAAATAATACCGATTTGGCAGTTTTGTCAAAGGGTCATGATAAGCCATAAATTCAACCATTTGCTGTGAATGCTTTTGTTCTGTAATATCTCGAAAAAACCACAGTGATAACCACAATTGTTCTCCTTGAAGTGGATGTTTAGTGATTTCAATTATCATGTGACGACCGTCGATTTCCATCTCTCGAGTATGCCTTACATGGGGTGTCATATCTTCTGTCAATAATGTTTCGATAGAGGAAGGAATGATAGTAGAGTCTACTTCCTTCATCGTTATCATTTCGCGGAAAGCTTTATTTCTGCGAATGATTTTCCCGTTTTTAGACGTCATTATCATTCCATCTTCCGCTGAATCAAACATAACTCCCTGCATAATGGCATGTCTTCGCATCGTTCGATCAATTAAGATAAATAAAAACGTCATCGTAAACATAATCATTGTTCCAGTTAAAACAATCCATTTCATCGATGAAATATCCCATTGTGCTAATAGATTAAGGTTGTCCGATTCTGACAATGGATAAAAAGTTGTTGCTTCCATACCAATGTAATGCATGCCTGTAATAGCTAAAGCCATAACGAATGAAAAAAGCCCTTTCTTCTTCCAATACACTTTTCTTTCCGATATCTTATCAGAAAACCCAATCCATAAAGCTAGAGCAGAAGCCAACACAGCTAAAACAACTGAAATTAGCACGTAAAAATAGTTGTAAGACGTATTGATCGGTTCCATTGCTTCCATACCAATGTAGTGCATACTAGCTATACCACCACCCATGAACAAACTTCCAATGAAAATTCTCCATTCGAGATGACGTTGATAGTACATGATAGAGAACCCTGAAATACATCCTATGACAGAAGCTACTAATGAGAGGAAAACGATCGTTGGATCGAAAAAGACCGTTTCTTCGAATGAATGAGCCATCATGCCAATAAAGTGCATCGACCAAATGCCAGATCCTAAAACGGCTCCACCAGAAATGAGCCAAATTCCTTTTGTCACTCCCTGAGCTACTTTCACCCTACCTGCTAGTTCAATTGCTAATAATGCAGCGCATACTGCGATGATATATGATAATAATACAAGGGACAGATTATAATGCCCCAGTAAATGGTCGTAACCTGTCACCTTGCCACCTCCACAATTATGCAATATTTTAACAATCACTTGCTACTTTTCAATTAACACTATACACACAGTTGAAACAATTGTACGACAAATACCCAAATATTACTACAAAAAATAGTATTTTTCGACAATTTTTTCTAGTGAAATTCTTGTTTAAAAGCTGTTTTCTAAAAGATGTACGATATAAAGGAAAGAAAAAAATTATCACATATAAATCACTTTATTTTGAAAACAAAAAGCAACCCCCATCGCATTTCATCTCCGGATTTGGGTTGCTCTTTTCCTTTATTATTTTAGTTTAAAAGTAGAGACAATATCATTTAATTCTTCTGCGATTTTTGCTAATGATGACGAAGCGAAAGATACTTCTTGCATCGAAGCGGTTTGTTCTTCTGAACTGGCTGCGACTGTCCCCACTTCTTCCGATGACGATTCGACAGCTTGTACCGTATTCATCACTGCTTCAATCATTTGACCGGTTGTTTCATTTGCTTTCTGAATGTTCACAGATACTTTTCCAGACAGGCTGACTATTTGCTCTTTCGATGACGCAATATCATCAAAAGCCTTCCCTGTTGCTTCAATGGATTGCTTACCTTCGTTGACTCTCGTTTCATTTTCTTTCATTACTGTCATGGCTTGATTAATATCATTCTGAATATCTTCTACCAGTTGACTAATATTTGAAGCTGATCGGTTTGACTCTTCGGCTAATTTCCTTACCTCATCAGCAACAACAGCAAAACCTTTACCATGCTCGCCAGCTCTAGCCGCTTCAATTGCAGCATTTAAAGCAAGTAAATTTGTTTGTTCTGATATATCCGTAATTAAGCTTAAAATACTTTCTATCTCTGCCGACTTCTCTCCCAGTTGATTAATGGAAGCAGAAACGGATGACGTTTGATTTTGGATTAGAGTCATCTTTTGTGACGAATCCGTCACCTGACTTTTTCCACCTTCCACTTTCTCCGCAGTATCATCAACCGCATCATTTACCTTCTTCATATTGCTCTGAATGAAGGCAATAGCTTCAGACACGTCCATGACATAATCTTGCGTTGATTGTCCCATATCCCGCTGGGTAGCTGCATTATCTGAAATGAGCTGGATCGATTCTGTCACCTGCTCCGTTGCTCTTGTCGTTTCTTCAGAACTTGCTGTCAACTGCTCAGAAGAGGAGGCAAGGGAACCGGAGAAATCAACAATTCGTTTCACAATCTGATGCAGGCTCTGTTTCATTTGATTCATACTTCTCGCAAGATCACCAAATTCATCTCGTCGATTTTCCGGAAGGTCTTCAAGGTTAAGGTTGTTTTCACTCATTTCTTTTAGCTGAACCTTAACCTGCTCGATTGGGGCAGAAATGTGCTTAGCAAAAAAGAAAATCATGATAGCTCCTGCAACTAATGATGCGGAAACGGTCCAAATGACCGTCCATAAAATTCCATTGGATGCTTCATTATAATCAACCATGTATGACCCTGCTGTTACTACCCATCCCCAGTTTGGCTCCATTTCGTTATACATGATTTTATCCCCTGTACGCCCGGGGTCATTTGGAAATTCCCATGAGTAATATGTAAATCCACCACCTGCTTGGGCTGCAGCAATTTGATCTTGGACAAGGTAGTTCCCTTGCTCATCTTGAACATCCCAAACATTTTCTCCTTCGAGAGTCGGGTGTGCGACTTCATTTCCTTCTTCATCATAAATAACGAAGTAACCATTCTCCCCTAGGTCAATGTTTTCATTGATGGGACGAGTCCCATCATCTTGCATCTCTCCGAGTAGATAAGTCTTCACTTGCTCTTGGGCATCTGCTAATTCTAAATTTCCCGCTTCCACTTGTTGATTCATTGCATCAATCAATTGAATGGCCATCGTCACTGAGTTCTCAATCGTTGTTTTTCCTGAGTCGTTCAGACTCTGATTTGCTGAAAAATAGGAAACACTTCCAACAACTAACGTAGGTACTAACAACAATATTGCCGAAATGATTAACAGTTTCTTTCTTATTCCAAAAGATTTCATCCCATTTCCCCCACATTTTCTTTTATAAATTTCATAAGTCTTTTTTACCACCAATAACTTCTTCCTATTATAATTTTTTTCCTCTCCCTCGTCTACATAGTTTTTTATACCTATACATAAGGCCTATTTATTATAGTATCTAATCAGAAAGTAATGTGTGGTAAATGTCTACAGAAGAAATGAAAGATCATGACTTCACACCCTAAATAAAAAAGACTAGAATGACGATTAACATCCTTCTAGTCGATTATTACGTATATGTCTTTTTGTACGGATAAAGAGAAAGGACTAACACGTCTGCTTTGCACAATGATTTATATATCCTTCTTTTAAAGCTCCTTTACTTGAAAAATTCTTTCGCAATAAGTCGATAAGATTCTCTCCGATCATTAGCAGAAAGTATAGAAGTGAAGATCATCATTTCATTCGCTTGATATTTTGATTGCAACATTTCTAACTTTCTTTTCACAGTATTGGGATCACCGAAGACAACCTTTTGTTTCATTGCCTCAAGTTTCTCCAATTCAACCTCGTTCAATTTATATTCGTTCACTTGTTCTTCTAAAGGTTTAGCACTAACATCCGTTAATCTATTTTCATTTATCAACGACCATATAAATGATCGATATGCCATCTTTTCCGCTAACTCATCCGTTTTAGCACAAATAGCCGAAACGGTAACGATTACTTGAGGTGAACTTTCGCCGTATCTTGATTGATAGGTTTTTAAGTACTCATGAATCATTTCCTCTCCATCATGATCACTCATAAACTCTCCAAATACATATCCAACCCCGTTCTTTGCTGCTAGGTCTGCACTTTTTTTACTCGTTCCTAAAATCCATGGTGTTGGTGCAATAGTAGGAACAGGCGATGCTAATAAATCAGAATGTTTTTGATCGATAAAGAGAAGAAGTTCTTTTACCTTTTCTGGTATCTTCCACACTTGCTTTAAATATTGATCGGATAACGCATTCGTTGCCTGCGCTGATCCTCCTGGTGCTCGTCCAATTCCTAAGTCTATTCGCCCCGGAAACAACGATGCTAACGTATGATGCACTTCTGCAACTTTATACGGCTTATAGAATGGCAATAGTACGGCTCCCGTGCCAAGTCGAATCGTTTTCGTATGAGCGCCAACATAACTTAAGATTACTTCTGGTGCTGATGATGCAAGACCTGATAAATCATGATGTTCCGTCATCCAAAAGCGAGTATACCCTAATTCTTCGGCTAATTGCGCTAATTTGACTGAATCGAGCAATGCCTCTTGTGGCGTTTGATTTTCTAAAATTGGTGATGGATCCAATACACTTAGCTTCATCTTCAAACACCTTCTCTCCTAACGCTATGTAACAACTTTGGTTATTAATTAAACGTTTGTTTTACTTTCTTTTATACATACAATTCCCTTTTATTTTATAAATGAACCTCTCAACTTAACCGAATATATAGTATGAAGATAATCTCCATGAGCTCTAATTAAGTCTATTCCTCCTTCCTGTTTATCCAATAATGATCAATTAGAAATTATTTTGATTTTATATGTTTCACCCGAAAGACTGCTTTCATTATTCAATATTGAAATTGTACTTCTACTCTTGCTTTAATTTCGATTTGTCCAGGTTGAATCGGGGTTGATAAACTATCTTCTGTTGCTGCAAAAAGCCTAAATGGACGTATTTCATCTCGTTTTTCCTCGACAATTTTTATTGGGATCGGATCAAATGAAATTGTTAATGATTCTGCGATCATTTGAGCCTTCACTTGCGCATTACGCAAAGCATCATTCAGTGCAAGTTGATCATGCTCCTCTCGATTTTTAAGCATAAATTGAATGTTGGACACCCGATTCGCTCCGCTTTCAATCGCAACATCAATGACAGCTCCTACGAGGTCAATATCATGAATAGTAATTTCTAAAGAATTTCTAACTTCGAACGTTCTAAATACTTGTGTTCCCTCCACATAGTCATATAACGGTTGTATCGCATAAGCTGTTGTTTGCAAATTTTCGTTGGAAATCCCCATTTGTAAAAGAGCTTGGATCACATTGTTCATTTGATTAGCATTTTCCTTTTGTGCCATGCTAATCTGTTGATTTTGTGTAACGACTTCCACCATTACGCTAGCTGTGTCCGGCTCAATAGATACTTCTCCCATTCCATGAACTGTCATCACACGGGAATAACCTTTTTTAAAGTAAAACGGATAAGAATAGTACACCGTCATTCCTCCTCTAAAGTCATATTATTTTATACGTATGCTAGATGCTTCTAAAAAAATTCATCGTTAGGAGTTCTTTTTGTATACAAAAAAATCATCATGAATAGTCTGTTAATCGACGTATCCATGATGAACAAGAGCTTATGGGATAAAAATAGTAGGTCAGTTAAACATGCTTTACTGAAGAGTTAAAATTGAAAAAATAAAAAATGAGAGCATTAATGGAACACCTATACACGCAAAACGAATGCCCCACTTCATTAGCTTTTTATTTTGCTTTTTTCCTTCATTCACTTTTATTGTCGTGTACTTATTAGGTGCTGAAGTTCCATATAACGTTGGTTTTGGAGCACTTTCATTTGATAATGCTGCCACAACTAGTGGGATAAATGCCAAAACACCTAACACAACCGAAGACAGAAGAAATATTCGCCAACTTGCTATCGATACAGTTAAAGCACCTAAAATTAATGTAAAAATACAGCCTATCACAACATATTTTATGATTATTTTTTTCATCAAAAAACCTCCAAAAATGATCTCTCTTTCGTCTAACAAGATTTTTTCTAACTATAAATTGGGAGTAATAATGCGATACAATCATATCAAGATCCCTGGTCAAAACTATCTGTCTTCATGGATCGACTTTAAAAAATCACGTATAGATGTCCAAAAGTGAGGATCTATATGAATATCATTGTGACCCCTTCCATTCATTAATTCATATTGAACGGATCCCGTCTTTTTCTCAAGCAACGCTCTCGTTCGTTTTTCAGGGATTATTCGATCCTCGTCACCCGCCATTACCATAACGGGAGCAGAAATATCATTTATTCTTTCAGCAGAGTTAAACGAATAACGTAACAGCGTTGATATCGGTAAAAAAGGGTAATGATGCCTCGCTACTTCTGTTAAAGAGTCGAAAGGCGATATGAGAATTAATCCATTTACATCACGTTCAGCCGCCACTTTTGTTGCGATGCCGGTTCCAATGCTTCTCCCCATTAACACCAAAGAATCTAGTCCGCCATCAAACCGACCTTGAATTTGATCAAAAATTAAAAGTGCATCATCATATAATGACTCTTCCCTAGGGCTTCCTTCGCTTTTTCCGTATCCTCTGTAATTTACTAATAGCACTGACCAATCCTGTAAATGATCTGTCATAAGAGGTATTTGTCCAGACAGTTCTTCTGCATTGCCACCATAGTAAATAAGTAACCGATGTGTTTCGTTCCCATGTTGTTCAGCGTTCACTAACCATCCATGTAGTTCTTTACCATCCTCTCCATGGAACGAGAGTTCTTCAGAGAGTTCATAGTCTCTAGCAATTCTATCCACTTCCGTCTGGCTGATTGATTGTGGGTAAAAGATTAACCTGTCTTGAAAGGCATACAACAGACTTAACATAATACCAATAAACAGTAAGATGATAGCCGGCCACAGTATCCAATTAGACATGAGCAACTCCCTCCCAAAATGATAGTCATAACCAAAAATATTCTCAATATTATTGTGAATCTGATCTTTTGAGTAAATGAGAGCAACACTAGCAGAAATGTTAAATTCTATAGAAAAAAAGCTTGAGGCCACATATCTTTTCTCTGCGCCTCAAGCTTATCAACCATTATATACATATTACAATATTTGATTTACGTTAAAACTCCACTTTTTCTTGATTTGTAACAATGAGCAATGTTTTTCCTTTATCTAGCTCTTCTTCTAGATCTTCTGCTTTCTCTGCATCAAATCCCATTTCTTTCATTTTAGTACGAAGCTTGTCTCCTTTAGAACGAAAGACATTTTTTAATGTTGTTCCTACTCCTAATTCACTAACTCCGACCTTGTTTGCATCAGTGCTTTTTCTGTTTCTTTGTTCATGGTCGTTGTCATGGGAAAGAACATAAATATCTTCATCCCGAACACCATCTTTTCTAATTTTTCCAATCGATTCACTTAATTTTTCATCGTCGTGAAATATTTTGAATAAAGGTTTCATTTGCATTTCCTCCTCATATATTATGCCTATCGTTTTTCGTAATAGATAAACAAACTAGATGTAAATCTTAAAAAGATGAAATCTACATATCTATCTCATTAGTATCTTTTCTATCATAGTGGAACTACTCTCTTGTGTTCCCGATAAGATCATTTTAAAACACACATCCACTATAGCGGTCGTCACTCAATTATTACTATTTAAATTAAGAAATAAATAAAACGCCTTTTAAAAATAATAAAAAGCGTATAAAATGACGAGATATTTTATCGGGCTTGGGAAAGAGCATAATATTTGTAATTCCCTGTACTTTTTGTAGAAAATATCTTAATACTTGTTTAACCCCTTGGATCAAACTAGTACAAGTATTGTTTTAAATTCTACATCTATCTAGGTGAAGTTTTGATTTTTTCTCTAGCGCAAAGAATCCACTTAGAATGCTTTTTTCTGATAAATGATAGTCGTCACTATCCAAGAAATCGCATAGAGAGTCATGACAATAACTGCCGCTCCCGTATATAAAGCTGGAACAGAAAAACTTGCAATAAAATTAGTAATCACAGTTAGGTGTTCAGCTAAAAAAATGACAACTTGTGGCCCTACCGCTGCTAAAAGAAGAAAGCTTATGAGTACAACCGAAAAAATATGGCCTGGTTTAATAATATAGAATAGCGGAAAGGTAAACGCTGCAAATAGTAAGAATAGGCTATTCCCAATCGCAATATCCATCATCGAAAACGGTTGACTAAAAGCATATAATGATAGACTAGCCAAACCTATGGCTACAACCATATAAACAATGGCACCAATATATCGTGATGCGATTATTTCCACACGTGTATATGGTAAGGAATTTAATAAAATATTTGTTTCTGCTTTCTCATCGTAAGCAAAAGCATTAAAGGGAATAAAAATACTGGCAATGAGAAACGTCATAGCTGGGTGGGAGTCCATCATGACAAAAAACAGAATAAAGGGAAGATAGGTTAACAGCATTTTTTTCTGAAGGATGACGTCACGTCTGATTAAATTAAACATAGCTTTTCCTTCCTTTCGAGTAGTACATAATATTTTCTAGAGATGCCTGTTCAATGACCACCGATTCCCCGAAGATATTCTTTACTTCTTTAATATTATCCGTCAAAGCTTCAAACCCTGTTGGGGCCCGATGAACATGAACGAACGCCTTTTCTGTGTCTCTATCCAAAAGATCCATTCCACCTTTAACGAGGGCATAGTTTTCAGCGACATCGTGAATCGACTGATTGAATATGAGTTCCCCATTCTGAATAAAAGCAATATAATCTGAAATACGGTCTAAATCTGTTGTTATATGCGTGGAGAAAAAAATAGTACGATTGCCGTCAATCATTAATTCCTGCAACAGATCAAGCAGCTCCCGTCTGAAAATGGGGTCTAATCCTGCTGTTGGTTCATCCATTATAATCAGCTCTGCATGATGTGACAGGGCTATCGCCAAAGACGCTTTCATTTGCATCCCTTTAGAGAACGTTTTTATTGCTTTATTAAGGGGTAATTCGAACTGTTCTATATATTGATAAAACAATGTATCATCCCAACGTTTATAAGCTGGTCCAACAATGCGCTTTATATCTTTTAAATTTAACCCTTCGTAAAATACATTGCCATCGTATACAAATCCAATATGCTCCTTGATCACCTTTTCATGCGTTTGGTAATCCAGTCCAAAAAGCTTAACCTCCCCAGAATCCGGTTGCAATAGTTTCATCATCATTTTTATAGCTGTCGACTTCCCAGCACCATTTGCACCAATGAATCCCGTTACAAAACCTTGTTTTACTTGTAAATCCATATTTTTAATGGAAAAACCTTTGAAGTTTTTGGTTACATTATTTAATTCAACCACATTTTCCATTTCATTCACTCCTCGTATAAAATCTTCATTAATTGCTGCAGTTCATCAAGTGAGAGTCCAATTTCTTTACTATTTGTTATCACTGCATTCAACTGCTCCTCAATCACCTTCAGCTTCTTTTCTCTCATAACCTCTAAATTTTGCTCTGCCACAAAAGAGCCTTTACCGACAATGGAATAAATAAATCCTGATTTCTCCAATTCCTCGTAGGCTCGTTTCGTCGTAATCACGCTAATTTGTAAATCCTTTGCTAGTTTACGCATAGAAGGGATCGCTGTTCCTTCCTGTAAATCTCCTGATAAAATAGACGATTTAATTTGGTTAGTAATTTGTTCATAAATCGGCTCCTTTGAACTATTGGAAATAATGATTTGCATGCCAATCCCTCATTTTATTTATTTGAAATTTCGTTAATCCACACTGTGCAGTAGTCCTTGTATATAGAGAATTTTTGCCGTGCCCCCATGTAAAATCCTATCCTCAATAGGAAATTATAAACTCAAAAGGATTTTTATATTATTATATAATGTATATATACTTTATACACATTATATACACACCAAAGTCCTTGTGCAACCATTTATTTTTAGAAGTTAGACAGTTGTCGCTACATCTTCCATTTCTATTAATTGATTTTATAGTAAAGGAGGGGTATTGTAATTTCATTTATACTAAATGAATTCCCCTGCCACTTCCGCACCGTTCATTAATCTAGTTATCAATTTTATAAATTTTCTTTTTTCCACTCACAAAAACACCCTTTAGACAGTTATGTCAAAAGGGTGGATGAGTCATCTATAATGTGAATTAGCTTTTATTTGTTATTTCCGCAAAATCTTCTCCATCGCTTTTCCCTTAGCTAATTCATCAATCATCTTATCCAAATAGCGAATTTCCTGCATAGTAGGTTCTTCGATGTCTTCCACTCGAACACCGCAGATCACACCTTTGATCAAAGTCCGTGAAGGATTCAATTGGGATGCTTCAGCAAAGAAGGTCTCAAAGTCTGTCTTTTTCTCCAAATGTTCTTCTAATTCTTCCTGGCTATATCCGGTCAACCAACGAATGATCTCATCGACTTCGGCTTTCGTGCGTCCTTTTTTCTCAGCTTTATTAATATAATGGGGATAGACACTTGCAAAACTCATTGTATAAATCTTATGTCTAGCCATAACACAGACCCCCATTCAAATTTTTCTTAATTATATCACGTAAAACATGCAAGCTAGTGTATGCTTAGCAGATTGTCTGCTAACTTCTTACGGAAATCTTATTCCAAGAGGTTATTTAAATCAATTTTCATAAGTATTAAACCACTTTAATACTTCACGGTTATAGTCCTCAAAGTAATCATGAAGTCCGTGGTCACCTTCTTCATACGTGACTAGTTTCACCTCATGGCCCCTCTCATGAAGCTCTTCATATAAGTCTGTAGACTGGTTATATGGCACTTGTTCATCTTTTTCCCCATGAAGGAGTAATAGAGGAACGGAGATGTCTTCCGGCCATGCCATGGCTGAGCGTTTCTCATATTCTTCAGGTTCCTCCGCCGGATGCCCTACTAAATCTACAAGAACTCTTTTCATATTAATACCACGAGCTTCATAGGTCTCCATCAAGTCTGAAACACCACCAAGTGTCGCAGCCGCTCTGATTTCCATCCCTTCTTGAATAGCACGATAGGTCATCACCCCGCCACGGGACAGGCCGAACATATAAATTTCGTCTTCATCAGCAAACTCAATTTCTTGCGCAACATATTCAAGCTGTAGCACATCATTTACATCATTACCACCAAACTCGTCTACTCCTTCACTGTTACCACCTTCCCGGTACTGACTGGAAATGACAGTATACCCTTGATCTGCCCAATAAGCATGCATATGTGCAAGCCACTCTTCATCTATTTCTCCGAAGTTGCGATTTCCTCCACGGTTAATGACGAGCGTCGGATAACGCTCACTTTGATCAATCGGACTTACAACATATCCGTCGATTAAATAGTCATCACTTTCATAAACAACTTCCCATGCTGAAACATCATACTCACTTGTAAAATTACTTAGTTCGTTTTTTTCAACCAGCACGGGTTCTTCACTTGAACACCCAGTAAAAAGTAAAACAATCAGTAACGCAACAAAACGTCTAATCATATAAACACCCTTCCTTATCATAATACGGATAAAAATGGAAGAGGTTTCAAGTCATATGGTCGTCTCTCAGGCTTGAGAAAAATGAGTGGGAAAGAGCGTGTGACGGCGATTGAATTTTTTCCATTTAAACCGCGTCTTTAACAAACAAATTCCCCATTACAAATCATCCAGATGAAAATTTCGATTTGTACGAAGAAGGAAGAGTATTGATGTTATTCGAAATAACGGGTTTTGAAATTAGTGCGATATGAAGAGCAATCGGATTATTTAAAATGTCGAAAAATGGAGAAATATAAAACGGGGAAATGTTTTATTCTCTGATAATATTGAGAAGAAAGAAGGAATAGTTAGGAAAAAATAAGGGGGAAATGTAAATGGCAGATGTAAATAACAATGTAGAAAAAACAGAAATTTTCAAGAAGAAATGGTTTGCTTGGGTGTCGTTATTGGTGGGGGGTATTTTATTAGGCGTAACCGCAGGAATCGGATGGATGATGATACCTGTATTTTTCTTTCTTATTTGGAATTACAAACACCATGGGAAAAAAATGCGAATTGTTATAACTGTGTTCTTTTCATTCGTATTATTGGGATCGCTTGCTACGTATGGTGAGGATAAAGAAGTAGTAGGCGAAGAAGAAGCAATAGAAGAAGTAGAAGAAGTAGAAGAAGTAGAGCAAGAAACAGAAGAAGAAACAGCTGACAAAGAAGCCGAAGAGAGAGCTGAGAAAGAAGCGGAAGAAAAGGCAAAGGCGGAAGCAGAAAAAGAAGCAGAGGAAAAGAAAAAAGCAGAAGAGAAGGAAGCTGAAGAAAAGGCTAAAGCAGAAGCAGAGAAAGAAGCTCAAAATAGTTTGACTGTTTCACAGGAGAACGCAATACGACAAGCTGAACAGTACATTAATTATACCGCCTTCTCAAAGTCTGGCTTGGTTGAACAGTTAGAATTTGAAGGATTTAGTAAGGAAGATGCGTCATTTGGAGTTGAAAACATCGAAGTTGATTGGAGAGAACAAGCGGTATTACAAGCTGAACAGTATATTGATTATACCGCCTTCTCAAAGTCTGGCTTGGTTGAACAGTTGGAATTTGAAGGATTTAGTAAGGAAGATGCGACTTTCGGGGTTGAAAACATTGAAGTTGATTGGAGAGAACAGGCAGTCTTAAAAGCTGAACAGTATCTTGATTACACAGCATTTTCAAGAAGTGGACTGATTGAACAGTTAGAATTTGAAGGTTTCAGCAAGGAAGATGCAACGTATGCTGTTGACCAAGTTGGGTTGTAAAACAGATTAAGGGGGGGATAATACTTCCCTCTTTCCATAAAAATGAAATTTTTGGTTTGTGTGAAGAAGGAAGTGTCTCTTTGTAAAAATCTTTTGCACTCACCCACCAACCCGCATTTTCTTCCCCCTTTCACCATCCATAATATAGGATGGAAACATATGAAAATGCAAAAAAAAGAAACATACATAATTATGTATGCTCCTCTCCTAACCTATTCTACTGTTACGCTTTTTGCTAGATTTCTAGGCTTATCTACGTCACAACCTCTGTGAAGGGCTGCATAGTAGGCGATAAGTTGCATTGGGATGACGCTCACTAACGGCGTGAGGTAGTCATGAACTTTAGGAATGACGATTTTGTCGTCGTCTTCTTGGAAGCCTTCCATGCTAATCATACAAGGATAAGCTCCTCTAGCAACCACTTCTTTCATGTTCCCACGCAGGTTTAAATGAACATTTTCTTGCGTAGCAAGACCAATAACAGGTGTACCTTCTTCGATCAAAGCGATCGTACCGTGCTTTAGTTCTCCACCAGCAAAACCTTCTGCTTGAATATATGAAATTTCTTTTAATTTCAATGAACCTTCCATACAAACGTGATAATCCATCGAACGTCCGATAAAGAAGCAGCTTCGCGCTACACTGAGGTAATCACGAGCAATTTCTTCAAGAACATCCTTTTGTTCCGTGAATATTTCCATCGCATTTGCAACGATACCTAACTCTTGTAATGGATCAAAATCGATCGCAACGTCCTTTGCTCTTGCTGCATCAACAGCTAAGATAGCCAAAACGGCCATTTGTGCCGTATATGCTTTCGTAGAAGCTACCGCAATTTCTGGACCAGCAAATGTGTGTAACGTATATTCCGCTTCACGAGACAACGTTGATCCTGGAACATTTGTGATCGTTAATGTTTTGTGACCTAGCTTTTTCACATTCACGAGAACTCCACGAGAATCCGCCGTTTCCCCGCTCTGTGAAATGAAAATAAAGAGTGGTTTTTTACTTAATAACGGCATGTTATAAAGAAATTCACTGGCAATGTGCGTCTCGACTGGGATGTTAGCGATTTTTTCAATCATTTCTCTCCCGACTAGACCCGCATTATAGCTCGTTCCTGCCGCAATAATATAAATTCGATCCGCTTCAAGTACAGCTTGACGAATGTTTTCATCAAGCTTAATACTATCATCCTCATCTTTGTACTTCGTAATAATGTTACGAATAACAAATGGCTGCTCGTCAATTTCTTTGAGCATATAGTGAGGGTATGTGCCTTTTTCGATATCACTGCTATCAATTTCAGCCACATACGAGTCACGTGTTACTTCTTCACCAGTCATGGTTTTGATTGTGACGTTATCTTTTTTAACGATGACTATTTCTTCGTCCATGATTTCAACGAATTCATTTGTAACTTGAAGCATCGCCATCGCGTCACTAGCAACAACATTCACACCATCACTAAGTCCAATGAGGAGCGGACTTTTATTTTTTCCTACATAAATTGTTTCTGGATCGTCAAGGTCTAACAGAGCTGTTGCATAAGATCCTTTCAATAAGCTTAGCGCTTGACGAAATGCTTCTTCCGTTGTTGAACCTTCTGAAGCAAACTTATCGACAAGCTGTACGATGATCTCTGTATCCGTGTCACTGACCATCTCCACGTTAGGAAGGAACTCCCTGCGAACATATTCGTAATTCTCGATTACTCCGTTATGAACAATGGTATATCGTGCTGAATGGCTTTGATGAGGGTGGGCATTCAATTGACTAGGCGCACCGTGTGTCGCCCAGCGAGTATGTCCAATTCCAACCATTCCTGGCTCTGTTTCATCAACTGATTCCCGAAGAGTAGCAATCCTGCCTTTTTCCTTATATACATGGATTCCTCTCTCATTTGCTACCGCAATTCCGGCAGAGTCATAGCCGCGATATTCCAACTTTTCTAAACCTCGTAGTAAGATTTCCTTTGCGTCTTCTGTTCCTACATATCCTACAATTCCACACATAATATCATTTCCTCCCTGAAGTGGGACAAGAAATGCTTTGGGGCATTTTTTGCCCCACTCTTTATCTTTTATTAGTATAGTTATTTGATATTCATAAGTTTTCACCAATGCTATAGGCTTTGTTCGAAGAGTCGCCTCTTCGTTTTACACTATTGCTTGCGGTTGTGGTGAATCAACCGAGAGGCATCCGCCGAATCTTTCGATGAACCTCTTCCTCGTCAACTGCGATGCTTTTACGATCGCTCACAGTCCTGGCGCTTTTTATTGATGGAAAAATCTGTTGTCCGATCCTCCTTTCATCTCTTGAATAGCCTAATCATACTACATTCGTAAAAATTTGGTCAATTGTTTTTTTACTTCATCTGTATTATTCGACAACATTTGTGTCAAACTTTATCAAAGCATGTTTTATATTATGACCAAAAGGAGAATGTATCTCCTACTTTCACTTTATGAAAATTCGTTCTAATGTGTTCTTTTATAAGGGCAAATCAATAAATTCCTTACATTAATTCATTTTTTAAATATCAAATGTGTCGATGTCAATCAAATAAGTTAAAAATGTCAACATTGCTTTTGACGAATTTAGCTTAACAATGCTTTGTATAAGCGTTGGTAGCGCTTTATTATAGAGTTAAGAACAAATTACTATTTATTCATCAAAAAAGGAGGAAACAACAATGGCGCAAGAAAAAAGTACACTTCGTACGAGAATTCAAAGGTTCGGTAACTTTTTAAGTAGTATGATCATGCCGAACATCGGCGCTTTCATTGCATGGGGACTTATTACCGCACTTTTTATTCCTGATGGCTGGCTCCCAAATGAAAGTTTCTCTGAACTAGTTGGACCGATGATCACATATTTACTACCACTATTAATTGGTTTTACAGGTGGTAAGCTCATCTACGGAACACGTGGTGGTGTCGTCGGGGCAGTCGCTACAATGGGTGTCATCGTCGGGGCAGAAGTTCCAATGTTTATCGGAGCAATGATCATGGGACCTGTAGGTGGTTTCGTCATCAAGAAATTCGATGGACTATTTGAAGGAAAAATCAAACCTGGTTTTGAAATGCTTATCAACAACTTCTCTGCCGGTATCTTAGGTGGCGGACTTGCACTTATTGGTTTAGCTGGTATCGGACCACTTGTATCTGCTTTTAGTCAAGCTATGGGTGTCGGTGTAGAAGCAATTGTAGACGCTGGTTTACTACCATTAACAAGTATTTTGATTGAACCTGCCAAAATTTTATTCCTAAATAACGCAATTAACCATGGTGTACTAACACCACTAGGGTTAGAACAAGCTTCTGAAGTGGGAAGATCGATTCTCTTCCTATTAGAAACAAACCCTGGACCTGGTCTTGGTGTTCTACTTGCTTTCACTGTTTTTGGTAAAGGCATGGCAAAACGCTCTGCTCCTGGTGCAATTATCATTCATTTCTTCGGAGGAATTCATGAAATTTACTTCCCTTACGTATTAATGAAGCCTTCATTAGTGCTTGCCGTTATTGCTGGTGGTATGAGTGGTATTTTCACATTTAACTTATTAGGTGCAGGATTACCTGCTAGTCCATCACCAGGTAGTATTATCGCTTATACACTATTGATTCAACCAGGTTATTACATTCCTGTTTATACGGGTGTTCTCGTTGCAACAGTTGTTTCATTCCTCGTTGCTTCATTCATTTTGAAAACAAGCAAAATGCAAGGTGATGAAGAGGGTCTTGCAGACGCTACATCAAAAATGGAAACGATGAAAGGCAAAGAAAGTTCCGTTTCATCTTCACTTAAAGGGGATTCTGCTTCCGCTCAAGGAGAGTTCAACTTCGCTAACGTTCAGAAGATCATCTTCGCTTGTGACGCCGGAATGGGATCGAGTGCCATGGGTGCTTCCATTCTTCGCGATAAAGTTAAGAAAGCTGGACTTGATATTGATGTGAAAAACACATCAATCAGTAACCTTCCTGAAGGAACAGATGTTGTTATTACTCATAAAGATTTAACACCACGCGCAAAAGAAAAATTACCAACAGCTCACCATATTTCTGTGGACAATTTCTTAAGTAGCCCTGAATATGATAAGCTTGTTGAAAACTTAAAGTGATACAGCTTCTATAGCTGTAACGGGGTGATTTAATATGTATGTTTCTGCAAGAGACAGATTCATTTTAGACCTTCTCATCCAACAACCTGAGGGAGTGACGATCCGAGAGATCGCTCACTCCCTGCAAGTTAGTGAGCGCACGATTCATCGTGACTTGACTAGTTTCGATTCACTGCTTCATCCTTATGAAATCACGCTTGAGAAAATCACTGGAAAAGGGATTTTCTTAAAAGGTTCCAAAGAGCAAATCGATCAATTCACCCAAGACTTACAAGAAGCGAAGCATTTCGATTTCTTACCAGAACAAAGATATGTGATTATCATTTGTAAACTTCTAGAATCTTTCGAGCCTATGAAACTGCAGTCATTAGCGACAGATTTAAACGTCACGGTTGCCACGATCAGTAATGATTTAGATAAAGTAGCAGAGTGGTTGTTGAAGTATGAATTAACGTTGGAAAAACGACGTGGATTTGGTATTCAGTTAGTCGGTAATGAATCATCTAAACGAAAAGCGATAAGTGGCCTTTTAGCAGAAAACTTTGATGAAACGGACATCTTACAGTATATTCGAAGGCAATTACCGAGCCAAGAGACAGACCTCAGTGAATCAATTGCTGGACAATTACTAGGCTTCATAAACGTAGAAAAACTTAAGAAGGTAGAAGTTGCCGTTGAGAAGATTTGTCGCTCTCTCGACTATCAGATTGCTGACTCCGCATACATTGCCCTCGTTGTGCATTTAACTTTGGCTATTGAAAGGATTGTTAAAGGGGAAAACATTAGCATTCATGCTAAATTGGCTAACCATTTAAAAGACAAAAAAGAATATGCCCTTGCTACAAAGTTAGCGGAAGAATTGGAACACACTTTTTCCCTGCCTATTCCTGAAGCTGAAATTGGGTATATTACGATGCATTTACGTGGTGCAAAGTTGCGTCAAGACAACCAAGTTTTATTTACCGAAGACAACCTTGATACTGCAATGATTGCAAGAAGATTAATTCGCGAAGTTAGTGAACAGGTTCAAACAGACCTAGACGAAGACGCATCATTATATCAGGGGCTTATGGCTCACCTTGACCCTGCTTTATACCGTCTAAAACAAGGAATGCACATTCATAATCCACTTCAAGAAAAAATACAACAAAATTATCCAGACTTATTTTTAACCGTCAAAAAAGCGTTACAATCCGTTCTTACAGATGTTGAAATTCCTGATGAAGAAATTGGTTTTCTCGTGTTACACTTTGGTTCATCTATAGAACGAGAAGGTAATAGACGGACACATAGTGCTGTTGTTATTTGTTCTAGTGGCATCGGTTCATCAAAAATGATTTCAAGCCGTTTACAAAATGAATTTCCAAACATTACGAACGTTCAAAATAGATCTTTGTTTGATTTAGATGATATTGCGAATAATGAACTAGATTTAGTTATTTCGACTATTCCTTTGGTCGATTACTCCGTGGACTACGTCCAAGTCAACCCGTTTTTAACGGAAGAAGATGTTCGAAAAATTCAAGACTATATTGATCGAAGAGAACATTACGACGCCGTTTCAAAAGTACCACTTTTAAAAACAAAAATAGAGAATCATCAACCGTTGAAAAGAACACATAGTCAAGTCATCAAAAAATTGAATGAATTGCAACAAAGTTTAACATCCACTATCCAGTTGTTAAAACATTTCCGTATTTACGAAAGCGAAGCTCATCTCGACCTATGGGAAGACATTTCCAACGTCGTGGCACATTTGAAAACACAGAAGCTAGTTTCCAATGTGAACGAAGTAATAGCTAGTTTGAAGAAAAGAGTAAAGTTGTCTGGTCTAGGCATACCTCAAACCGAGTTAGCCTTATTTCATGCGAGAAGTGAATATGTCATCGCCCCCATTTTTGTCGTTCATGACTTGAAACAATCTTTTCAGTTAAAAGCAATGGATGGGAATATGATCAATATGACTAGAGTACTCATCATGTTAGGTCCAACTGAAATGACAGAAGAGGAATCTAGAATATTGAGTGCTATCAGTGGGATAATCATTGAAAGCGAAGAGAGCACGGCTCTTTTTCAAACGGCTGACAGCGATGCCTTAGCCAATTTCATTAGTGAAAAATTATTCAATTATTACGAAGAATACTTTAATAATAAAGGAGAATATTAATCATGAGTAAACCAGTAATCTCTGAAGAGAATGTAAGATTAAATGCAAAGATAGATTCAAAAGAAGAGGCGATTCGTCTTGCAGGAAGAATCCTCGTTGACGGCGGTTATGTTAATGAGGAATACATCACTAAAATGTTCGAACGCGAAGAAATGACATCTACCTTTATGGGGAACTCCATAGCTATCCCCCACGGTACAGAAGATGCAAAAGGAAGCGTCAATGCTTCCGGTATTTCTATTCTTCAATTAGCAGAACCAATTGACTATGGAAGTGGAAATCAAGTGCAAATGGTTTTTGGGATTGCCGGTCAAAACAATGAACACTTAGACATCCTATCTAAAATTGCTATCGTATGTTCTGATGAAGATAATATTGAAAAAATGGTTCAAGCTAAATCCGCAGAAGAACTTCTATCATTATTTAGCGAGGTGGAATAACATGATCGCTGTCCATTTCGGCGCCGGAAATATAGGACGAGGTTTTATCGGGAAAATTCTAGCTGATGCCGGTTATGAAACGACTTTTGTTGACGTGAATGAAGAATTAATTGATGCCATTAATGAGAAGAAAGAATATACCGTTTTTTATGCTGAAGAAGAAAAAAGGGAATTTATAGTCTCAAACATCCGTGGCCTTCACTCTGTTAAAAATGAAGGTGAAGTCATTGATGCCATATCTAAAGCAGATATCTTAACGACGGCCGTTGGGGCACACATTCTCCCTCATATTGCTTCCCTCGTCGCGAAAGGATTGTCTGCTAGAGTGTTACATTCCGATCTCCCTTTAAATGTGATTGCTTGTGAGAACGCTCTTGGCGGAACAGACATCCTTAAAAAAGCTGTATATGAGCACTTAGATCAAAATGTAACAAAAGATGTTGATCTGCAGATCGGTTTTCCAAATGCTGCAGTTGATCGAATTGTTCCTAATCAAAACCAAGAGAATATGCTTGATGTACTTGTCGAACCATTTTTCGAATGGGTAGTAGATAAGCCTACTTACAAAGGTGACATTCCTTCCATTGAGGAAATTCATTTTGTAGAGCATTTAGAAGCGTATATTGAAAGAAAATTATTTACGGTTAATACAGGTCATGCATTAGCTGCCTACACAGGTTACAAAGCAGGAAAAGAAACGGTTCAAGACGCATTAAAGGATCCTGCTGTAGAGCAACAAGTGAGACAAGGATTAGAAGAGACAGGTAAACTCGTCTGTGAAAAGCATGGATTCGATACGAGTGACCATAAACGTTACATCGAGAAAATCCTCGGTCGATTTACAAATCCTTTTATCATTGATGAAGTGACTAGAGTTGCTCGACAACCGATCAAAAAATTGGGCGCAAATGAACGCCTTATAAGTCCAGTAAGACAATTAATGGAACTTAACGTCGAGCCGAACGGCTTATTAAAAGGAATTGTTTCTGCTCTTCACTATGATTATGCTGAAGACAAAGAAGCAGTGGACCTACAAGAAAAAATTTCTTCTAAAGGGGTTAAAAAAGCCTTAAGTGAAGTATCTGGATTAGACGAGAATGATAAGATCATTGAAAAAGTGACAGACTTATATCATCAGGTATAACTATATACATGCAAAACAACGCACCTACTAGTAAGCAGGTGCGTTGTTATATATTTAAAATGATTTTCTTCTATAACGCCCCTAACTCGCGCTTGATCACTCCAACAATATCATCGACATATTGTTCACATAGCTTTTCAGTCGGTGCTTCTGCCATTACACGAACAAGTGATTCTGTACCCGATGGACGAACGAGGATACGACCTTCGCCATTCATTTCAGCTTCAACAGCTCGAATTTCATCCGCAATCACTTCACTATTATGAAGCGCATGCTTATCTGCGACCCGAACATTCACAAGAGTTTGTGGATATTTTTTCATTTCCGAAGCAAGTTCAGATAATGGTTTTCCAGTTGCTTTAACAATTTGAACTAACTGAAGAGCTGACAACAAACCATCACCCGTTGTGGAATGGTCTAAGAAAATAATGTGTCCCGACTGTTCCCCACCAAGGTTAAATCCACCTTTACGCATCTCTTCCATGACATAACGGTCACCTACTGCCGTTTGTTTTGTATTAACACCATGGTTTTCTAAAGCTTTATAAAAACCGAGGTTACTCATGACTGTTGTAACGACTGTGCTATGTTTAAGTTGTCCAGTTTCTTTCATATACTTCGCGCATATGTACATAATCTGGTCTCCATCAACAATGTTTCCAAGTTCATCTACAGCAATGAGTCGATCGGCGTCTCCATCAAAAGATAGTCCAATATCTGCTCCTTTTTCTTTGACCAATTCAACCATTGTTTCAGGGTGAGTAGAGCCAACACCTGCGTTGATATTTACTCCGTTTGGAGATGATCCAATACAAGAAATTTGATCTGCATCAAGATCTGCAAACAAATGGTTCGCTAATGGAGATGCTGATCCATGAGCACAATCTAAAGCAATATGAAGCCCTGAAAAGTCCTCTGTAATCGTCTGTTTTAAAAATTGAAGATATTTCTGACCACCTTCGAAATAGTCGTTTACTATACCAATAGCACCTCCAACTGGACGAGGTAAGTCATCTTCCATATCGTCTTTATTCAATAGTAACTTTTCAATTTCTTCTTCTTGGCTATCCAACAGTTTAAATCCATCAGACCCGAAATATTTAATGCCATTATCTTCAACTGGATTATGGGAGGCAGAGATCATAACTCCTGCATCTGCACTTAACGCTTTTGTTAAATAAGCGACACCAGGTGTAGAAATGACTCCCAACCTCATCACTTCTGCACCGATCGATAGTAACCCTGCAACAAGGGCTCCTTCTAACATATGACCAGAAATCCTTGGATCTCTTCCTATTAGAATTTTCGGCTTTTCTGTTTCTTTCGTAAGAACATAGCCGCCAAAACGACCTAATTTAAATGCTAATTCAGGAGTCAACTCTTTATTTGCTATCCCTCTGACCCCATCTGTTCCAAAAAACTTTCCCATGTTATCTCTCCTTCTGGTTTTTCAAAATTATCTATGATTTATCGAATATACGCTATACGCTATTTTTTCAGGAAGTATCTTGATCACTGTCTTCTGTTTCATTCGTTTCCGTTTCACCATTCACTTCGTCTTCTTCATTTTCATTATTTTCTGTTGAACTTCCAGAACTATTAGTCTCTGAAAGAATGAAAGACACCGTCATATCATTTTGTTGAAAACGAAGGTTTTGAGGTCCATTTATGGACAATGGTTCTTCATGATCTCCTTCAGATAATCCTTCAACATTTAGAGATGCTTCCAACTCGTCACGTTCAAGACGTTGCAACGCATCTGGGCTTCCTTTCACAACTAAATCAAACTGACCTTGTTCAGGAGAAAGAAATTCAATAGACTGATTATCTTCAAGTCCATCTACCTCGATTTCGAAATCGGAGAATTCTCTCTCCGCTTCCTGCGTCGCTTCTACTTCAACTGTGATGACTTCCGGTTCCACCCGTTCGATCCCGTCTGGTAGAGGAACTTCAAATTGAAAATCAGTATCTCCAGATATTTCGGTTAAGTCAATTGATGATAAATCTATAAACGAAATGTCATTAATAATACCTACAGGACCAAATATGGTTATATTTTCTGGTTGTGTAGAAATGGAGTCAATGGCGACACCATCTGGCAATTCACCATCTTGCCCGATTCTAATTGGAACTTCCTTGTTCGGACTAGTAATAGGAACTTCTACTTCTACCGCAGGAGGATCCGCATTCAATTCCAATACATTTCCGCTTTGGTCATAAAAACTCACTGGAAAAGAATCCGAGAAAGACTGAGACATTCCAGTTAAGTCAATATTCACTCTTGCAGAAGCAATTTGATCAATCATCCCTTGCGCTGCTGTTACATCTACTGTTGATGGGCTAGTAGAAGGTGTTCCAACCACATACCCTTCTTCTAATTGCCCTTCATTCATTAGTTCAACGTCAACTGGAAAAGAGACCGTCTGTTTTTCTTGAATCGTCACTCTTACTGTCATTGGTGAAATGGTAATCGTTAACCCTGATGGAAACCCTCGGTGCTGCACTTGTTCATAGTGAACACCTGCTTCCTTACCTTCAAGGTCAATGTACAATTCTTGTTGTCCTTGCGTCACTTGCGCCACAGTTAAGACGTTTTGCGGTCCTCGAAGTGTTACTTGCACAGGTTCTGGTTGTTCCGTGAGAACATAAGTATCTTCATCATAGTAGACTTGCATTTCAACTTCCTCTAGAACCCTTGAACCATCTGTCACTCCTGGAAGTCCACCAGGTTGATTGACAGAGTTATCCATATTAACCATTAAAAATAACATAAAGGCTATAACGAGAGAACTTAATTTTATAAACCAGTTTTTATTAAAAAGATTATCTAATCTATTCATTCTTTTTACCTCCCCACTGCCATCGGGAAGATGAACCATTTGTTTCTTGTTTTAATAAGGCATTTTCTAATATTTTCCGCAGAGTATCTTCGTCAATATTGCGATGAAGTTCTCCATTTTTCGTGACAGATATTCCTCCAGTTTCTTCAGAAACAGCTATCGTGATGGCATCCGTCACTTCACTAACCCCTAAGGCTGCGCGGTGACGTGTTCCTAACTCTTTTGAGATAAACGGATTCTCTGAGAGAGGAAGGTAACAACCTGCTGCCATAATTTCATTGTTTTTCAAAATTACAGCCCCATCGTGCAAAGGAGTATTCGGAATAAATACGTTTATTAGTAATTCCGATGTTAATTTGGCATTCATTTGAATTCCCGTTTCAATATAATCATTCATCCCTGTTTCCCTCTCCAAGGAAATGAGTGCACCAATCCTGCGTTTGCCCATGTAGTTAGATGCTTTAATAATATGTTCCACTGTATGTTTCACTTCTTCTTCATCAGCAATGTTGCTTGATTGGAATAAACGCCCTCTTCCTAATTGTTCCAACGCCCTTCTCAATTCAGGTTGAAAAATAATGATAATCGCAAGTAAACCATAAGTAACAGCTTGTTGCATAATCCATTGGAGCGTATTCAAACCTAAGTACCCGCTCATAAACCAGACAGCCAAAATCACCGTGATCCCTTTGACAAGCTGCACGGCTCTCGTACCACGAATGACCATAATTAATTTATATATAACAAATGCGACCAATCCAATATCTAGGATTATCGCCAATATTCTCAATATTGAAATATCTTCAATCAATCGCTCAATCATACGGTTTCCTCCAAAATCACATTTCTTCTTTAAATATGTACAGTCTGTTTTTATTATAACACATTTTCTTCACACACTATTCGAAGGATGGTGGAAAATTATGTGGGAAAACATGTGATGATTATGTTTCTAAAAATGCTATTCGTCTCATTAATATTCCTAAATTAGGCTGGCACAAAAGCAGTTCTAAATGAAGAAAAAACGAGTTAGGATATATAATCCTGCCTCGTTTTTCTATAAATGTTTCGATATCATCGATTCAAAGAGAGCAATAGGTAGCGATGTAAACCTAATTATTGAAAAAAAGGAGGTCTAAAATAATACTTTTGGGACAGTCCCTTTCATTTATCTGTTCTTTTCATCCTCGTCCGTATCACTATTATCAATGAACCCTACTACTTCAGAAAAGAACGATTTCGTTTCATACCATAACCAATGCATCGCTTGGTTAATTTCATTAATCTCACCTGAAACTTGATCGGCCGATGCCATGACATACTCTCCGTTTATGACTGTAATATTACCGGTAACTTCGCCGACAATTTCAATGTCTCCATTCCGAATAAGTAAATCACCTGTAATCCTTTCTCCTTCAGGAATAATAACAACTCCTCGAGCCTCATCCACGATGAATTGGCCATCCCCTTTAACAGTAATTTCTTTACTATCATCTCCAAATGTCGCAGAAAGACTAAGGATAAAGACAAGAAAGAAGGTGGCTGCAGTAATAATAAATGGATTCTTTCGAAACCAGTGTTTCCATTTTTGAGTTTTTGGTTGCTTGGGAAGTTGATTCATCACATTTTCTGTAAAGTTATCTGGAGCTTGAAAATGTGAAGTGCTTTGAATAATCGCAACTGTTTTTTTCAATTCCTTTAGATGATCTTCACAGTCCTTACATGACATAACATGGTTTTGTAACTGCTTTTTCTCTAAAAGGGTGATGTCATCATCTAAATATTTATGAATAAGAATTTTGTTTTCCTTTGAACAAGCCATCTCTTCGTCTCCTTTCCACGACTATCAGTCTTTCAATCGCTTTCGCAACGATTCTCTACCGCGATGTATCCGCGTTTTGACTGTTGCTACTGGAAGATTTAATATCTCACTAATTTCTTTCAACGAAAGGTCTTCCAAATACTTAAGGATAATGGCCGAACGGTATTTTGGAGGAAGATGCAAGATTTCTTCTTGAATCCATTCCTGCATTTCCAACTGGACAACCTGATCTTCTGGCAGTTGTTCTTCCGTTGAGAATTGTGAATAATATGTTAAATCCTCAGTTCCTGCTACTTGATCTTCCAGATGAAAGTCTGGCTTTTTTTTACGAATCCGATCTATGGCTAAGTTAGTTGCAATTCGAAAAAGCCACGTAGAAAATTTCCGATTTATATCGTAGGAGTCTATATTTGTATACGCTCTTAAAAAAGCCTCTTGAGCCACATCTTGAGACTCGTGGACATTTCCGAGCATACGATAAACAATGTGATAGACTTTATCTTTGTACAAGTCCATCAACTCTGCAAACGCATCCTGATTCCCTTTTTTCACTTCTAAAATAATTTTTTTTACGACGATATCCATCCCGAATAACCTCCGCTTCACTGCGGTTACCACCTTATACGTTCCCCAACAATGATAGGTTTCATTTTCTCATTAATAATTCTATCACTTCATCTGTGGAAAAACATGTATTTCAATAAAATCCATGTTTACTAAATTTTAGAATTGGGAAATTAAAAGTAAACTTAGTATTAAGTTGTAATAACAGATGGATAAAAAGTACTATTTCAGCTACTCAACTAATGAATAAGGAGGTTGTCAACCATGGCACTCCAGCCCAGCACAGCTACCGAGTTACTAAGAGAAATTGAATCCGTTCGTAATAAAATGAACGAACTGTCTTCTCATAAGAATCGAACGTCAAAAGAAGTGATTGAATTAAGTATGTATTTAGATAAACTTCTTAATGAATACGAAATGTTGTATAAGGAGAAGCAATAGCGTTTGGTAGTAAAATCGATCTTTCAAGATCGGTTTTTTTATCGATCTCTCACCTCTTATATGGGTTTGTTCCAGTCAAGTATCACGTATATTAGTTACAAAATAGCAAAAAAAATCTTTGGATCATCATCCAAAGAAAAATTGTTTATTTGGTGGAGCCTAGCGGGATCGAACCGCTGACCTCCTGCGTGCAAAGCAGGCGCTCTCCCAGCTGAGCTAAGGCCCCTTGTTGTTATTTCAATGGTCTAGCTGAAAGTGTAAATAATTGGAATTTAATCCCTAAAAAAAAAAAAAAAAAAAAAAAAAAATGGCAGGGCTAGCAGGATTCGAACCTGCGAGTCACGGAATCAAAATCCGATGCCTTACCGCTTGGCTATAGCCCTATATCGTTGTCAAAAAATTTAATGTCATTCTCAATTTATTTTTCTACTTTATATCGTAATAAATAACTTACCCTTTTTTAATAAGAACTATGCATCAATAAACTACTCTCTTTAGCTGTATAGAGTAAATAGACATAGAAAAAAATTGCTTCGATAGCAATTTGTCTGAAAAATATGGTGACCCGTACGGGATTCGAACCCGTGTTACCGCCGTGAAAGGGCGGTGTCTTAACCACTTGACCAACGGGCCTCTATAACGCTTCTTTTGGAGCTTCCTAGCGGGCTTGAACCGCTGACCTCATCCTTACCATGGATGCGCTCTACCAACTGAGCTAAGGAAGCATGGCTCCACAGGTAGGATTCGAACCTACGACCGATCGGTTAACAGCCGATAGCTCTACCACTGAGCTACTGTGGAATAATGTTTTATATAAGCTGCGAATCTCTTCGCCACCTTCGTCCTGACTATGTGAAACACATCCCTTAAGAAAGGGTGAGCTTAGCGACGTCCTACTTTCACAGGGGGAGATCCCCCAACTATCATCGGCGCTGGAGAGCTTAACTTCCGTGTTCGGCATGGGAACGGGTGTGACCTCTCCGCGATCGTCACTAAACTCTGTTCACAAAGATCTTATCTTGTTTGTGAGACATTTGATATCTTACTATCTTTCGGCGAAAAATTCAAGTGTATTTAATAATTTTTTTTAGATTTATTTTTTATAGGCTTTTCATTGGGCTTTGGTCTTCTAATATATTTACACAACTCTGTTTTAGAGGCAAACCTTTTATAAATCTTAAAAATAATTTGATACCGTTCTTCCATTGAGCTTCGAATAAGTCCATCGATTCTTTCATCAGATAAATCAAGAAGAAGTTCTTCTAGCTCTCGTTTCAATAAATACTCTGTCTCTTCCGCTTCTTTATGATTCAACATTAATCCGAACATATCATCACCTCTTACCTTTCTGATAGAAATTATTTTCTATTTCCTCTCTTTTTATTCATAATTGCCTGTCCCTCGAATACATATTAGGTAAACAGGGACAAGGGGGCAACACAGTATGAATTTTATTTGGGTCTGGAATGCGAAAACGTTAAAAAGATATATGATTATTGGAATTGCGGCTTTTTTCACCGCTGGGATTTTATTCGTCGAATCACCATTACTACCGGTCTTCTCTCCTGGTGATGGAGAGGAACCTGTTGCTATTCATAGGGTGGAAGCGGAACACCCTGAACTAGCTTTAACATTTGACATTAGCTGGGGAGAACAGCAGTTGGGGCCAATTTTAGATGTGCTCGAAGACAAAAACATTGACCACGCAACTTTTTTCGTATCAGCAGCTTGGGCTGAACGTCACCCTGACCTTCTTGAGTCTATTGTTGATGCTGGTTATGAAATTGGAAGCCACGGTTATCGTCACGAACATTATACTGGTTGGGAAGAAGAAGACATAAAAAAAGATATTCAGCAGGCACATCGAATATTATCGGAGTTGACTGACGAACCGCCACAATTATTAAGGCCACCAAACGGGAGTTTTGATAGACGAGTTCTGCAAGTTGCCGAATCTATGAATTACGATGTGATTCACTGGAGCATCCATTCTCATGATTGGGAAAACCCAGGAGTTGATGCCATCGTAGAAAATGCAACAACAAATATTTCAAATGGAGATATTCTCTTATTCCATGCATCAGACTCAGCAAAACAAACGCCTGAAGCACTGCCTATTGCCTTGGATAAATTAGAAAGTGATGGTTACTCTTTTGTTTCCATTTCACAATTAATGACCGGCGTAGAAATGGAAGCGGAAGAAATTGATTAAAATAATGCTGTGCTGTTTTTAGCGGCTTAAATATAAATCTTATGACCAGTAAGTCATAAATAAAGCTCAGCCCGATTATTTTCGGGACTGAGCTTTATTTTTTCCTTTTTTGTTTCTTGTCTTATTCGCCACTTTTTCTTTTTCCTTTACTTCACTCACACTTGGCTGTTTTCCATTTGGTTGCCTATGTAAATGATGAAGCACGAGAATTTGCCACGTATTTGCTACAAGCAAAGGAACGATAGCTGTTAATAAAAACGTAAAATCATTTTCTCTTAACGCTGGAATCCACTCAATCAACGTAACAACTACAATAAAGAAAAGTGCAGGAATAAATGCTGATCGATCCGTCTCTTTACTTTTTATTGTTGCAACAATGACTCCATACCCAAGAAGCATGAGTGGCATCCAAATATAGCCAAACAAGGATTCTCCTTCTGCAGCAAAGAAATAATGTCTAAAAAACATCAGATCAAACAAAGCAAATGCAATTAAAACAACTTGTACTTTGTTCCACAGTTTTACGGATTTAAAAATACCTAACCCAAAACGATGAATTGTTAAGTAAGCAAAGAAACCCATTTGCGCAATGACTGTCCAAATTGCTGATGTAATGATGACCATCGTTACGCCACCAAAACGTAGATTACTTAAATCATTCATATGTGTTTGCCAGTCTAAAATCATTCCAACGATAAAACCGGCGGTCGTTCCGATTAAAAAGGTTGTATTAAATAAAAATACCACTTTTCTAGAATTCAATTGATTTTCCTCCCACTACTTTTCATCCATTCTCTATTGTATCAAAGTTTGAATTTAGCATGCCAGTTTTTATGTTCATTTCATGTACTTCCGACTACATAATGATTGATCGAACTTTTTTTTACAAATATACCTATATAGCTTTGTATAAAATTCCTTCTCTACTCTCATATTAAAGACAGAGATGATGAAAGGAGCACGGCCCTCATGAAAAAAAAAGCCATATTCTTACTTATATTATTCTGTGCGACGACGATATTTGGATGCGCCGCGTTAGAAGATACAAATACGACCCAACCAGATTATGAAGATACGAAGCGAATGGTCGTAGACATGCTCCAAACAGAAGAAGGGAAAAAAGCGATTCAGGAAGTGTTGAAGGAAGATGAAGTGAAAGAAGAACTGATAATGGAACAAGAATTTATAAAAGATACGATTGAACAGACATTGGCTTCTGAAGAGGGAAAAACGTACTGGCAAGAATTGATGAAGGACCCTGAATTCGCAAAAACATTTGCCGAGAGTCTTCAAGAAGAAAACGAACAATTGTTAAAAGGATTGATGAAAGATCCTGAATATCAATCGATGATGATAGAGATATTATCAGATCCTGAAATGGAAGAACATTATGTGGAACTCACGAAATCAAAGGATTACAGAAAGGAGATTCAAGCCGTCGTTACACAAGCGATGGAAAGCCCTCTTTTTGTCGCTAGAGTCAACGATCTGTTAAAAGAAATTGCAAAACAAGAATTAAAAAGTCCTGAACCTGCTGAAGAAGGTAGTGGAGAAGAAGAAGAAGGTGGCGGTGAAGGTGGAGGAGAAGAAGGCGGCGGTAGTAATGAAGGGGAAGACAATGAAGAAGGATTAGGTTTTTAATTGATATAGGGACCTTAGAAAAACGATGTAGAATCGTATTTTCTGCCTCGTTTTTTTATATGATAGGATGGTCAATGTTCTCTAGACTTCTTAATCAAATCGGTATAGATAGAGGTAGGATCTAAAGTATCGTTTTACTTTACTAGGGATAGAGAATTATTTCTATGTCTTACTCCCCTTCGACAGTCGATTCTGCTTCCTTCGGGCTCTATCTCTTGATTATGCACCCCTCCACCGGGAGGAACCATCAATCTAAGTTATGTAACATAAAAAAGACCACATATTTAAGAATTTTGGTAGTGCCAAATAAGAAAACCCCCTTTTATCAGAAAAAACCTGATAAAGGGGGTTATTTGTTTCGTTATCCTTCTATTTTTTGGATGACTTTCTTCGCCATCTCTGTGTAAATCTTACCAATTTGGTGATCTTTGTCGTATACAGATGGAGCAAAATTTTCTTCGTCAATTTCTGGTTGTCCTAGAGGAATGTTCGACAGGACTTCTGTTTGAAGTTCTTCAGCTAACTTATCTCCTCCGCCTTTACCAAAGACGTATTCTTTCTCACCTGTTAATTTACTTTCGAAGTATGCCATGTTTTCCACAACACCGAGAATTTCATGATCTGTTTTCAATGCCATTGCCCCAGCTCGTGCAGCAACGAATGCAGCTGTTGCGTGCGGAGTTGTAACGACAATTTCCTTGGACTGAGGAAGCATAGAGTGGATATCTAATGCCACATCCCCTGTACCTGGTGGTAAGTCAAGGATCAAATAGTCTAAATCATCCCACTCCACTTCGTTGAAGAAGTTATTTAACATTTTTCCAAGCATCGGTCCACGCCAAATAATTGGAGAATTATCTTCTACAAAGAATCCCATGGAAATAACTTGAACGTCAAAGCGAGTAACAGGATAAATGCGCTGCCCTAAAACTTTCGGGCGCTCTTCAATACCCATCATATCTGGAACACTGAAGCCGTAAATGTCTGCATCAATAATCCCGACTTTTTTCCCTTCGCGAGCTAATGATGTTGCAAGGTTAACCGACACGGTTGATTTCCCTACGCCACCTTTACCACTTGTGACAGCAATAAACGTCGTACTCTTATTATCAAGAAGAGACTTCCCTTCTTCTTCTTCAGCACCAGCTCCACCATGCTTTTCAATTTCTTCATCTGACAATTTTTCGAAACGAAGACCTACGGAATCAGCACCTGCACTTTTCACTGCAGCAACGACTTCTTGTTGAAGCTGCATTTGTTCAGCCGTTCCAGGTTGCGCAATCGCCAATTTCAAACTAACAAGCTTTTCCTTGATTTTAACTTCCTTTACCGCATCTATTTCCAATAACGGTTTGTTTAAATGTGGGTCTTGGACAGATTCGAGAGCTTTTAATACTTGTTCTTCTGTTAACATCGTGACACCATCCTTTATATAATCGGTTATGTATTCGGTTCCACTACGTGGATAATTATAACATACATAAACCGTGGCTATGTTGATTTAGATCACACATTATATAGAAAAAAGAGCCTACCCTTGTTCGTCAGGCAAAGGCTCATTATTCGTATATCGTAAAATCCCGTTATAAATCGAAGCTGCAACTTTTTGTTGATAGTCCGTCGTATCCAGTGCTTCTGCTTCCGCTGGATTGGAGAGGAATCCGACTTCGATTAAAGCACCTGGAATCGTCGCTTGTTGAATGAGATAAACATTTTGAATCGGTTTAGCAAGCCTTGTTGTGTTTTCTAAATTCCTGACAAGCTCCCCTTGAACATGTTTTGCAAGCTGCTCATTTCCTTCTATTGCCCGATTATAAAACGTTTGTGCGCCGCTCCATTTCGATTCACCAATGGCATTTAAATGGAGACTAACGAACATATCGGCATCTGAATGATTAATTAATCTCACTCTTTCTTTCAGATCCTCAACCTTCCTTGATCGTACTTTTTTAGTGTCGGAAGCAGCTAAATCCTTGTCTTCTTCTCTTGTCATAATGACAAGTGCTCCAGCCTCTTGCAAATAGTCACGGAGATGTAAGCTTATTTCAAGACTAATATCTTTTTCTAACAACCCTGTTTTTGAACTGGCACCTCCATCTATGCCACCGTGTCCCGGGTCAAGAATGACCATTTTTCCTGAAAGAGGCAACCCGTAACCAGTAGAATCCTCCGTACTTTTGAACAAAGGAATAACTGCCATACCTATTGCCACAACCAAGGCCACTGCTATCAATCCCCACCATTTTTTCATCATCTTCCCCTCCTTGCCTGTACTATATATATGGGACAAGGGGGAAATTATGAGTAATTTTTACTGTCGCAAATCAATTAATGGAGCCTCAACTGGTATCTTTTCTTCCCTTCATCAAAACCTCGACGCCACCATTCATAAATATATCCAGTGGCTACTTCTTTATACACATTTGCTTGCGATTGATCTAAGTTCAACCATGCAGTGAATTGAGCCACCGTCTGATCAATTTGAGCTTTTATTTCTTCGGTACATCGTTGCATGACCATAAATTCTGTTTCACCATAATAACCAAAACGAGCAAATTCTGCCCCCAACAAAAACGTATCAATTCCAATATCCAAGCAAAAATCCTGCAAGTATAGCTGCGATACTGTTTCTTCGTCTTCATGAGCGAAAAATCGTCGTTGCACATCTTTTTTCATATCGTTGATCGATAATGTGCGAAGCATACTTCGCTGATATTTCCATTGTTTTTCTTTTCGTCTTTCTCCAAGCGTAAAAATCACATTCATCCCCATCGCTGCTCCTTTGTTTGAACTGATTCTTAGTTATAGTGTTGATGGATTAATCTTTTTCATAAGGGCAAATATATGGTATCCGAGGGAGTGAATAATTACACAACCACAATTTCCTCCCAATCCAATCTAATGCCGATGGGTATCGACTGCATTTTTTACGAATATGACGTAAAATAGGAAGTGGAAATCAGTTTTTTGAATGGTGGAGAAAATTTACAGAGATTGGAGTCATTCAATGATGTATCGACATATGGAAGATTGTATCAACGACTTAGAAAAACATGGGCATTTAATTCGTGTCACAGAAGAGGTCGATCCTAACCTTGAAATGGCAGCGATACACCTTAAAGTGTATGCCGCAGGTGGTCCAGCGCTTTTATTTGAAAATGTGAAGGGATCGAAATTTCGTGCCGTTTCCAACCTTTTCGGAACAGTGGAGCGTAGTAAATTTATTTTTCGAAAAACATGGGATTCGGTTCAAAGTGCCGTTGCTCTTCGAAATGATCCAATAAAAGCGATCAAACAGCCGTTTAAAAATGTCAGTACCGGCTTAGCAGGGATCAAGGCGCTACCGATAAAGAAAAAAAGCAAAGGGCCTGTTCAAGCCCAAGAAATTAAACTATCCGATCTTCCTTCGATCAAGCATTGGCCAATGGATGGCGGAGGATTCATCACATTGCCTCAAGTGTATACAGAAGATCCAGACAAAGCGGGAATCATGAATTCCAACTTAGGCATGTATCGCGTTCAGCTTGATGGAAATGAGTATGATTCTGATAAAGAAGTCGGATTACATTATCAAATTCATCGTGGCATTGGCGTTCATCAAGCGAGAGCGACAGCCAAAGGAGAACCTTTGAAAGTAAGTATTTTTATTGGTGGTCCTCCTGCACACACCCTTTCTGCTGTAATGCCGCTTCCTGAAGGGTTAAGCGAAATGACGTTTGCGGGTCTTTTAGCCGGTCGCCGCTTCCAGTATAGCTATGAGGACGGCTACTGCATTAGTCATGATGCCGACTTTGTTATTACTGGAGATATTTATCCTGGTGAAACAAAACCAGAAGGTCCATTTGGAGACCATTTAGGTTATTATAGTTTAACTCATGAATTTCCAGTCATGAAAGTTCATAAAGTGTACGCAAAAGAAGACGCCATCTTGCCATTTACCGTTGTAGGTCGGCCACCGCAAGAAGACACATCTTTCGGTGCGATCATTCATGAGATTACTGGAGACGCGGTGAAACAAGAAATTCCAGGGGTGAAAGAAGTCCATGCTGTTGATGATGCTGGCGTTCATCCATTATTATTTGCGATCGGAAGCGAGCGCTATACGCCGTATGCCGATGTGAAGGAACCGGCAGAACTGTTAACAATTGCTAATCGCATTTTGGGAACTGGTCAGCTAAGTTTAGCGAAGTTTCTTTTCATTACAGCGGAGCAGGACAAGCCCGTTGATACGCACCATGAAGCTGAATTTTTGGCGTATATTCTTGAGCGTTTAAACTTGCATCGCGACCTTCACTTCCAAACGAACACAACGATAGATACGCTTGATTATTCCAGCAAAAAATTAAACAGCGGAAGTAAAGTGGTCATCGCCGCATACGGAGATAAAAAACGAGAGCTATGTAAAGAAGTACCAAAAGAGTTAAAAGGATTACAATCATTCAAGAATCCTTGTCTCGTCATGCCTGGTGTTGTTGCTGTTGAGGGACCTAAATTCATGGATGACGAAACGGCTGAAAAGGAATTTAAGCAATTCTCAGATGAGCTCCAAGCAAAAGGAGCAATCGATTCGTGTCCAATGATTATTGCCTGTGATGATAGTACATTTATGAGTAAAAACATGAGTAATTTCCTCTGGGCCACGTTTACAAGAAGCAATCCTTCTCACGACGTGCACGGGGTGAATAGCTTCTACAAAAATAAACACTGGGCTTGTGATAATATGATTATCGATGCCCGTATTAAACCACACCATGCTCCACCTCTCGTAGAAGATGAGAAAGTAGAACACAATGTCGAGCGATTTTTTGCATACGGAGCAAGTTTAGGTGATTTAGGATTATAATTTCCAACAAAAATACACACAATAAAGCGCCCTGCTGATTTAATCAGGGCGCTTTTGTCTTATTTTAGTTTTCCATTCGATTATTTGACTGATTCCCGTTATTTTTCAAAAGAACCTTTAACCCTTGCCCCATATCTGATGCTAATACATAATTTCTGTCGACAAACACTCCCCAAACGTCTGCTTGGTCAGGCGTGTATCGTCCGATTTCTATTGGGTCACTTGGATCAGAAATATCAACTGAAATCACCCCACCAGAGTAATACGACAAGTAAAGGGTGTTCCCTCTCACTTTCGGGTCATGTACAGTTTTAGAAAATGTAAAGACTGGATCTGAAAAGTCATACGTTAAATCTGTTGTAAATTCACTTAATAAAACAGGATTTGTTTTATCCTTTATATCAAAAATGCGAGTATAGCCATACGCACTTTCATATCCGTCGCCATGCGGGTTAGCCACTTCTCGAGTTTCAATTAACACCGTTCCTCCTCTTGCTAAAGCTGCAGAGTGTGCAGAACCTTTTTGATCATCTGCAAATTCGGTTCTGCCAAGATATTCAGGATTTTGCGCGTCTCTTATATCAAAAATAAGCGTTCCGAGATCCCACATCGATACATAAGCATAATGTCCGTTATTATCTGTAATCACGCTGTGATTAAATACCGGTCTCGTATGACCGTCCGGAGAATCCCAATGATATCCGTTAAAATCTTCGTCGACTTCCTCCAATAAACGTGGATCAAACTGCCAAATCTTTTCAGGATTGGCTGGATCACTCACATCAATCATTTGAAAATCTTTCTCTTCTCCACCTGTGTAAAAATCAGCATAAGGATTGGACACGAGCATCAGTGCCTGATTACCTTGTGTTGTTAAGTATAATTCATGAGTACCTGTAACCCGTCGATCTAATTCATAAAACCCTAATCTTTCTGGATTATAAGGGTCCGATACATCATATAATAGTGCTCCGCCGATACTATCAGGACGGTTCACATTATTTCTTGACGTTTGTTGAAGACTCACAACGGCCAGGTCACCTTTGAAATCTGGTGTATTGACTCGTTTCACTATCACTTTCTCTTGCCAAGTATGAGGAATGTCATGCGCTATTTGACCAATTTCTTGAGGGTCCTCCGGGTCTTTTAAATCAAATATTCGAACGCCTCCATTGGCTCCATTTGCCGTATGCGTTCCAAGGTAAGCAAATCCGTTATGAGCATACACATCGGCTGTGTTATTTTGCACGCCATCGATCTCTTCAATTTGGGCAGAGCCCGCTTCATGAAGAAATTTCAAGTTTTTATTTCCTTCTTCTTCAGGATCACCTAGATTTTCTAGTGCCTCATGATCGAAAGGCGCTCTCTCCCCTTTCCATCCTCCTTCAAATGCATCATGTGAGAATGCTGCTGGAATAAACGTGGTTAAGATAAGAGTTCCTGCTAGAATTGATGTGAGAAAAACCTGGTTCTTCTTCTTCATTCATAACTCCTCCTTTTGGATTGAATTCCAATCTTACAGCCCAAAGTATATAAAAAGAGGAATTATTTCGCCACTCGAAACTTTCGGTAAAATTCGAACTATTCCGACTTTTATTCATTACATTTTCTTAATTTATACGAGAAAAATGTCGAATCAGCCGGAATACCTTAGTCAATGTCTTTAAAATAGAAAAAATTGCATCGATCACACCAAGATACGTTTGATTCCATATATTTTAGCGCTATTAACACTGTATAAATGAGGAAAAACAACACTATTATATGGAATTCACACAACCTTATACCTATAAATGGAAATTATTATTGCCGTTCATTTTTGATTACCACACCAAAAAAAAGACGTCATCGTACATAAATTTCTAATTATTCCTCACCCTATTGGATAGACAAAAAAGGAGAGGATAGAATGAATCCGAAAAGGAACCAATCTTTTGCTCATTTGTTTATCATTTTAGGTGCATCCTTCTGGGGCGTCACGGGTCTCTTTGTAGAAAACCTTTACGAGTTTGGATTCACTCCTTGGCAAGTCGTCGCTGTTCGCTTGTCCATTTCAAGTCTTATTTTGTTCATCATGCTTGCCATAATGGGGAGGCGATACTTAAAAATTCGACTGAAAGATATTCCTTCCTTTATTGGACTCGGGATCGTAAGCATTGCCATGTTCAACTGGTGTTATTTTGAAGTTATAGAAAGAGCCTCCCTTTCTGTCGCCGTTATTTTTGTTTACCTTTCCCCTGTTTTTACCGCAGCAGTTGCAAGCTTATTATACAAAGAAAAGATTACCTTTCAAAAAATCACAGCGATACTCTTCACACTTCTCGGTTGTGGACTTGTGATTGAATTTTTTCCGATTGGAGGGGTTTCCGTTAGTGGGTTCACGATGATTTTGGGTACACTCTCCGGATTGTTCTGTTCTTCGTTTAGCATTATCGGAAAATATATGAGCGAACTATATCACCCTCTGACGCTGACACTTTATTCCTTAATTCCCGGCAGTGCTTTCATGGTGCCAACTAGTTCTATTTGGGAGCAGGGAGCATTATTCTTAAATCGTGAAGTATGGATATATATTTTAGGAATATCGATCATTTCTACCATCTTTGCTTATATATTGTTTACGTTAGGGCTTTCCTATGTCGAGTCAAGCAAAGCATCGATTCTTTCTTCTTTTGAATTAGTTGTTTCTGTCATGGTTGGACTGTTATTGTTAAACGAAGTGTTGACGAGGTGGCAAGTAACAGGGTTTTTCTTTGTATTTTTATCGTTATTTTTGACCGTTTTTACTTTCAGAAAAAAGTGGTTTAAACGGTACTTTTATAATGAGGCAAGTGCGAAATAAGACAATTAGCCGCCTCTGCAAAAAAACGGGCGTGCCAATGAGACACGTCCGTTTTTCCATTTAATAAAAATTGGATTTCATTTTTGTTAAGCAGCAAGAAAAATTAGTTTTTCGCATGTTCTTTCACTGGAAACCAGCCAGGAGTATTAACGATCGCCTTCCAAAGCGATTCTGGTACGACGAGTTTCTCTCGATCATCTACAGATAGCTCCGTACGAATCTCTTTTTCTCGTCCATCTTCTACTTTTTCAATCCATTTTGGTTCCACAATGAGCTCGCGCCCTAAGGCTATAAAAGGTACATTCCCTTCCATGGCACGCTCCACATCTTCCGGAGTATGCAATGAACCGACGCCAATGACTGGAATGTCGTCTCCCACTTCATCTTGGATGACTTGGACTCGAGAACGTTTATCTGATTCATCACGCATGGATCCTGCGAAGAAGTCTTGTACAGAAATATGAAGGTAGTCAAGCTCTTGCTTTGCTAATTCTTTTACGAATGCAAGGGTATCATCCATCGTGATGCCTGGATTTTCTCTTTCTTCTGGCGAAATACGATATCCGACGATAAATGATTCATCTGCTTCTTCTGCCGCCTTTAATACTTCTTCAACGACTGCAAGGGCAAAACGCATCCGCTTGTCGACAGAACCACCCCACTGATCGTCGCGGCGATTGGAATGTGGCGAGAAAAATTGCTGGATCAAGTACGTATTAGCCCCATGAATTTCCACCCCATCAAAACCAGCCCGGATCGCACGCCTAGTCGCGTCACCAAATGCTTGAATAATCGATAGAATCTCTTCTTCTGTCAACTCTCTTGGTGTTGACGCTCCTTCTCGCTCTGGCGCAACTGCCGATGCACTGACGGTCTGCTTATCTGGAAGTAAGTCCGGCGGTGCCATCCTTCCAGCATGAAACATTTGGATGATTGCCTTAGCTCCTTCACCTTTAATCGTATCAGCGAGTTTGCTTAAACTATCGACTAGATCGTCTCGATCAATCCCGATCTCCCCTGGAAATCCTTTCCCTCCTGGAGTTACATTAGCCACTGCCGTAACGACGGTACCTACTCCTTGCGAACGTTCTCGATAATATTCTAGCTCATCCTCTGTCACTTCGCCATTATCAGCCGAGGCAAAATTCGTCATCGGTGCGAGCATGATGCGATTTTTTACTGTTGCTCCATTATTAAATGTATAGGGTTTAAGAAATGAATACATATTTTTTCCTCCTTGTAGATCTAAGTTACCTCTTATAGTTTACAAAAAGTAAGTAACTATGACGAATAATCTGCTCAGAGACTTTTTCACAGAAATAATTAGTCTTTTCCGCTAGACATCCCTCTATACGGGCATTTAATTTATATCATGCATATAAAGGAAGAAGGAGAATAAGCAAATGACGTTGTGCAAATCGAAAGGGGGCTCGTGCATTGAGTGATCAATTGTTAGGAATCCTCATGAATAAACATCAGTGGAAACGTATTTGAAATAGCCTTTCTTCTTAGGGTCTTTGACGTTTGATACAAGCCATACATTGCCTACTTTTTTTCTCATTGAAATAATTTTACTCCGCTTCCATTTGTTCAACGTAACGTTCACACCTCCCTTTGTCAGACTAATACATTCTCTTATCTAATAGATGGTTAATTTCGGTATTTATGTTATATTCACTTTGCGTATAAATAGTCATTTTTTACACGATCTTCTGTCATGTTAATTTCGTATTTTAAGTCTTTCGGAATGGAGAAGCTTGTGCGTCTAAATGAATACTCCCGCCACTTAATTTCTAACGAAATTTGAAGTGGGGGTTTCTAGGGTATCGACTTTCAAGATGACGATTAACCGCTAGTGGAGTTGACACAGTGGTGTGCTAAAAACACCCAACCCCG
>NZ_JARZHF010000010.1 GCF_029891575.1 Salipaludibacillus daqingensis
ATGCCCCCCCATATTATCAACTCCCGATTATAATCATTATAAAATAAGTATACGACAAAGAACCCTATAAAACTTACGGATAAGTAGTTTTTTATCCGTGTCTGTTTTATAGGGTCCAGTTTAACCATCTTAATGGGGGCAGGTCGTTTTTATTTAGTAGAAAACCGAATTCATCCTTTAAACAGCTTCACCACTTTACATCGTGATGAACCCTAAACTTCCAAGAAACTCACTTTACTCCTTAAGCACTGAACATTGATTTTCTTGAATTGATGATATATTGTTCTAGCGACAAAAAAGAACTGCCACTTATAGCTAGATGAATAGAAGTAGCCAGTAAAAGCGCATCTAATTCGTAACCACCGATAAATCCTTCAGGTAGTTTGACCGTTATAATCGCCCCTAACATGACGATTGCAAAAACAACGCCGACAACTCTCGTTCCATACCCAACAATCAATGCAATACCACCAATAAACTCAATAACAGCAATGATGTACGCTAAATATCCAGGCAGACCAAGACTTGCAAAATAATCAGCAACATTACCAAGACCACTTTGATATTTATCTAATCCATGCAACAAAAAAGTCATACCCACCACAATTCGTATCAGAAATAAACCTATTTCACCTTTTTTCATTTATTTTTCCTCCTACCTTAAAAACATCCTAAAATCTAAAATCAAGCACTTAATCTATCACTGTCTAATTTGCTTGAAAGTGTATATCTGTTAGTATGCTCTATAAAATTAATTTAAAACAGTGCCGAATGAAACACAGGGACGGTTCTTGCGCGTCATTACCAGTCATTACGATGACAATGATGCATAAGAACCGTCCCCATTCTTCACCATTCTTCACCTCATTGTCATTTTACTTTGTTCATTTTATGTTCATATTACTATGTCAGAATACAAAAGTGTTCAAATACATGAACGGAAAAATTGTTAATCTTTGATATTGGTGGAGGAAGTAAATGAAAAATGTACGGGAAATATGTCAACAAGATTTACGTAACATTAAGCGAGTACCGCTCGTCGGAGTTTTATTAATAGGGTTAGCTATTTTGCCGTCCCTTTATGCTTGGTTTAATCTTAGTGCGTCATGGGATCCTTATTCGAATACACAGGGGATTGACGTAGCGGTAGTCAATGAAGATATAGGTGCAGAGCTCGATGGGGATTATTTGAATGTTGGGGAACAGCTAGAAGAAAATCTCAGTAACAACGACGATTTTGGCTGGACTTTTGTAACGAGAGAAGAAGCAGAGAAAGGCGTGGAATATGGAGACTATTATGCTAGTGTCTATATTGATGAAACGTTTTCAGAAGAATTAGCCAGTGTTGTTTCGGGGGAACCACAGGCTGCGGAAATTCATTATCAAGTGAATGAAAAAGTGAATGCCATCGCCCCAAAAATGACGGACGCTGGTGCTTCCGCCATTGTCACTAATATGAACGAGGAATTTATCGCTGAAACGACAAAAACATTGTTTCAAGAATTCGATAGACTTGGTTTAAAACTAGAAGAAGAGTTACCGACGTTTCGAAGGATGAAGCAAGTGATCTATGATTTGGAAAATCTGTTACCTGAAGTGAACGAGTTTGCTGATGGTATCCTTACGATAGAAGAGAATTGGAATCGTATCGAAGGTCATGCAAATCAGTTTTTGGCAGTAGAAGAAGTCATTCCGGAGTTTAAAGAAGGCACAGAACAAATTCTCATCTTAGAAAAACGGATGCCTGAAATTGCAGCGTTAGGTGACGATGTTTTAGAGCTAGAACAGACTATCCCTACGATGGAAGATTCGGTGGAAGAAATGCTTGTCATCAGTGATCGATTTAGTGACATTTCTGTTCTTCTTGAAGAAGCTTTAGACGGCACGCAAATGGCTCTATCAACGATCCAAAATGCGCAAGAAGTTCTTCCAGATATGGAAGAAAGAGCAGAATCGATCGAAGAATACATGGAAGCACTTCAGATATTTATCGATGATGCAGATGGAGCAGCTAAGCCTGTTTTAGACACGTTGACACAGCAAGTACTGTTTGCAAATCAAACAGTAGCTGCCATCGATCAAATTCTCGAAATGATCGAGAAAGGAGAAAAAGAAGAAGTAGAAGAAACATTAAACGAATTAAACAACCAATTAACGTCTCATTTAGATATGATTGACGAAGCAATCGAAATGTACATTTTGTTGAACGATATAGCAGAAGATGAAAGTCTTGTTGAAGTCATTGCACAACTAGAAGAAGCGAAAGAAACGTTAGAAACGCTGCAAGTCGAAGTTCAGCATGCACTCGAACAGCTTGAAGCGGGGGAAGTACCTGATTCGGAACAAATTTCCTCTCTTCGAAAAACAACGCAAGCAGCGGAACAACGGACGAAAGGTTTATCTCAATTTTTATCCAATGAAGGCGAGGAACGAATCGAAAAAAGTATCGCCGAAATTCAACAGCAACTAGATAACGCCAGTGATTCGTTTGAAGAAAGTTATGAAACACTGCATACGATAGAAGATGTGTTAATCAATGCAGAGGAGATTACCGTAAATGGCGAAGAAAATATTTCCGAATGGATCAAGAGGATGCCAGAAGTGGAAGCGCAGATCAATGAAGCAGCGGCAAAAATCGAAAACGGGCTTCCAGTTGTCATCGAAGGGGTAGAAAAGCTAAGTGACTTTATTCGAGAGGATTTTCCTGTCATAGAAGAACGAGTCTATCAAGTTTCGGACATTATTCGAGAAGATTTACCTGGAATGGAAGAAGAATATTTGCGGCTTTCAGAAATTTTGGAGGACAACCTTCCTCAAGTGGAAGAGTCAATCAATGAATTAGCTTTATTTATTCGCAATGATTTTCCAGAGATGGAAGAGAATTTGGAAGATGCATCCGATCTTGTTCGTGAGTTAGAAGAAGATGATCAATTGAACGAGGCCATTAAGGTCCTGCGAAATGACCTTGATGAAGAGAGTGAATTCTTTAGTAATCCAGTGCAATTGTCGGAGGAGAAGTTATTCCCAATTCCGAACTACGGGTCTGCTAACGCTCCTTTTTATACAACGTTAAGTCTGTGGGTAGGGGCGTTGCTGTTATCGAACTTAATCAGTACAAACTTACACAGCGCTGACAAAAGACCGTATTATTCCTTGCGAGATATTTACTTAGGTAGAATGATTTTGTTTCTAATTATCGCGCTTCTACAAGGATTAATCGTCAGCATCGGAAACCTGACGTTGTTAGGTGTATACGCGGCAAATCCACTCATGTATATCTTATTTAGTGTCATCATTGCATTAATCTTTATGACAATGGTCTACACACTTGCATCGATTCTAGGCAATATCGGAAAAGCAATAGCGATCATTCTACTCGTGCTCCAATTATCTGGAGGTGGAGGGATGTTTCCAATAGAAGTAGCACCGTCTTTCTTTCAACAAATAAATCCTTACCTGCCTTTCACATATGCGATTAACTTGTTACGAGAAGCTGTTGGAGGAGTGATTGTTGCGGTTGCTTGGAAAAATGTCATAGCACTTACCGGATTTTGGTTACTCACCCTTGCGATTGGATTATTATTAAAACCACGACTACAGGCAAAAATCGAAAAAACACTAGAAAAATCAAAATCAAGTCGGTTAGTAGAATAGAACGCCGAATGCCGAATGGGGACGGTTCTCATGCATCATTGATGCACGAGAACCGTCCCCGTTTTTCATTCATCGCCACCAAAAGCTTCTGGGATCATCGTGAATCCATCAATGATCGTATCTTCTTCCACCTCAATCATTAAGTACCGCTTGCCGCTAAAATTCACTTGTCTCACATAGCTTAAATCTTGAGGGCTTATGGAAATTTTAGCTACTTTTGTATCGATTTTAATCGATTTTGATTTATACTTTGGAACGATACTACTAGCCTTTATTTCATATTTTTCGTCCTGGATCACTTTTTGGTAAGCAGATTCCACCTTTTCCGTATCAATATCTTTGATTCCGCTCACTTTTAACACTTGTTCGACGTCTTTGTAGTCTAATTTTGGTGCGTCTTCCTCTTCGCTTTCTTCCATGACCCGATTGATTTCTTCATAGACATTGGAGAGGGTAGACGTGTTTAGTTGATTTCCAGTCACGTCTTTCACGATTTCCTCAAAAACAATTTTATCGTCCTGTGCCGTCATCGTTTCCTCGCCATTTAATACATCTTCTATAAATTGGTGATCAGGTTCATTTGCTTTCGCAGCAGAATATAGAATGTAGTTCACATCAGCCATATTATCGGTGAAAGAAGGAAATAGAAATCCTCCGATAGGGGCGTTGAGATTGATAATCGGGTCCACAACAAAATTGTATTTGAATTCTTTTTCCACATAGTCAAACAATAATTCTTTTTTTGGATCCTGCGTGCTATTAATACTGCATAAAATGAACGGGCTAGAATAGACGGTATCACGGTCACTTTCCTCAGACTCTTCACTACGGCGTTTCATTGGTTTATAATATTCCCCGCGAATGAATGTAATTACAACATCCATCTCATATTGTTTGTTTTTTAGCATTTTTTCAACGATCTGCAGCATATTTTCCTTCCAGGCGTCCACATCACTACTTAATAACCCTTGATGTAAAATAAGCTGACTGCTATTAGCCGCTTCTCGCTGAAACTTTAATTCAAACAATTTCTCATCCATCTGACCACCAAGTAATTTTTTGAAGTTATTCATAAATAACTCTTGTTGATCTTGATCAAGCATGTCAAAGTATTGACTTTGATGATGATAAATGTCACTTGATTCCTTCATAATATATACATTGAATATTTCATTGATTTTTAGTAATTCATTATTTACTTTAAACTGTCTTTTAATGTGTGCAATATCTTTTTTGTTCATTTCTATTCCCACTCCTAAGCTGTTCTGATCGTTTTGATTTGGGTGTAATCTAAGGCTAGCATGACAAAATGGAGAGGGAATCACGTTTCTTTTGATTTCCTCTCCACTTTTTGAACGATCCTTCTATTTTAACATAATGATTCGATTGATTATCATTTTAATAGCAGAACTTTTTTGACTAGTGAAAATGCCGCGTGGGGACGGTTCCCATGCGGGACTATCATCTAACGTTATTGACGAACGAGATCCGTCTACGTTTTACTTCAGAACTACCTCTCTTAAAAGCTTTTCGAATGTGGCTCTTTCCTCTTGTGTAAAAGCTTTTGGACCTTTTGTGCGCTGACCGCTTTTTCTTGCCATCGCACTCATGTACCTTGAATCGAGAAGTTGATCGATATTTTCACTCGTATAAGCGAAGCCCTTATGATGAACAACTTGGCACCCTTTAGCCAACCCAAGAGATGCGAGGCCATAGTCTTGCGTAATGATAATATCGTCTTTTTGCGCCATTTGCATAATTTTATAATCAGCAGCCTCAGCTCCCGTATCAACATAAACCGTCTTCACCCCTTCAGGTTCATCAGCAATGGAAAAATGAGCATAACTTTTCACAAGAATAAGTGGAATTTCTACCTCTTTTGCGACCGCTACAGCAATATCTTTCACGGGACATGCATCTGCATCTACATAAATTTTCATAACCATTCTCCTAACTTCGTTGCAAAAAATAACTACTGTTACCTTCATTGTCTTTGATTATTTTTGGATCTCATCTTACTTCACTTTTATACAAACGTTATGAATACTCCTAATTCACTATCCACCAACATATCGATGAATGTTCGGAGTTTACTATTCTAACGATATCTTGTTCTTCTAAATAGTTAAGTACTTAACCACTATTGTATAAAACGAAGAGATGATTGTCTAAATGTTTCAACAAGTGGTTAATGGGGACGGTTCTCATTCATCATTCCATTTAATCCATATAATTACATTAATGCGTGAAAGCGTCTCCAACTGACACTCAATTCACATCCATTTTCCACTTCCATTTGTGGTAATATGAAGATAATAAAGGGAATTACCGCAACTTTCAGACAAAAAGACGATATCTAAAGTTGTAGGTGATACCGATAAAAAAGCTTGATCCAGAAAGGGGATTCTATCATTTTGGACACAAAACTGTTAGATTTACTGGCTCAAAAATATGATAGTGAGGAAAAAGTCGTAACCGAAATTATTAAGCTTGAAGCTATCCTTAATTTACCAAAGGGGACAGAACATTTTGTAAGTGATTTACATGGGGAATACCAAGCCTTTCAACATGTTTTAAGAAATGGTTCAGGGAATGTAAAAGAAAAAATTAAAGACCTTTTCAAAGATGAATTCTCTGAAAAAGAAATCGTTGAATTAGCGACATTAGTTTATTATCCAGAAGAGAAACTGCAGCTAATAAAGAATAATTTTACCAATGACCAAGAATTAAACAACTGGTACGGTGAAACCATTGAGCATTTGATTAAGCTCATATCCTTTGCTTCCTTCAAATACACTCGCTCGAAATTACGTCGGGCATTGCCTACTCAGTTTGTTTATATTGTCGAAGAACTATTATACAAAACAGAAGAGTTTACAAATAAGAAACAATATTACGAAAAAATTATCCAGCAAATTATTACCCTCGGACAGGCTGATAAACTCATTGTCGGTCTTGCTTACACGACACAAAGGTTGGTTGTTGACCATCTTCATGTCGTAGGAGATATTTATGACCGCGGACCCGAACCAGATAAAATCATGGACGCACTCATTAATTATCATTCTGTTGATATCCAATGGGGAAATCACGATGTCCTATGGATAGGTGCCTTTGCTGGATCAAAGGTTTGTTTAGCAAATATTATTCGAATCTGTGCCAGATACGATAATTTAGACATTATTGAAGATGTGTATGGGATAAACCTTAGACCACTCCTCAACCTTGCGGAAAAATACTATGAAAGCAATCCTGTATTTATGCCAAAGAGTTCTTCTAATGACCAATTACCTGATAATGAAAAAACACAGATTTCAAAAATTCATCAAGCGATTGCCATGATCCAGTTCAAACTGGAAATGCCGATCATCAAGAGACGTCCTTATTTTAATATGTCAGAAAGGCTATTGCTTGAAAAAATTGATCATGATAAGAAACAAATAACGATTCATGGAAAAACATACCCACTAGAAAATACATGTTTTGCAACGGTCAATCCGAATCAACCCGATCAACTATTAGCGGAAGAAAGGGAAGTCATCGATAAACTATTATTCTCTGTCCAGCATTCGGAAAAGCTCGCCAGACATATGAAGTTTCTTATGAAGAAAGGTAATCTTTATTTAAAATATAACGGAAACTTATTAATCCATGGCTGTATTCCTATTGATGAAAATGGAAAGATGGAAAAAATGACGATTGAAAATAAAACCTATGCCGGTCGTGATTTATTTGATATTTTTGAACATTATTTACGAGATGCTTTTGCACATCCAGAAGAGACAGATGACCTTGCAACAGATATGGTCTGGTATTTATGGACAGGAGAATATTCATCCCTCTTTGGAAAAAGGGAAATGACCACTTTTGAAAGGTATTTCATTAAAGATAAGGAAGCTCATGTTGAGAAAAAGAATCCATATTACTATCTTCGTGAAAAGGAAGAGATTTGCCGTCAAATCCTAAAAGAATTTGATCTTAATCCAGATCAAGGACATATCATCAATGGCCATACGCCAGTGAAAGAGATAAGTGGAGAAAATCCAGTGAAAGCAAATGGAAAGATGATCGTCATTGATGGAAGCTTTTCCAAGGCTTATCAATCAGATACAGGTATTGCCGGATACACGTTATTATATAATTCCTACGGGATGCAACTTGTCGCCCATAAACTTTTTCATTCCAAAGAAGATGTTCTGCTAAATGGAACAGACGTGTTATCGGTAAAAAGATTGGTAGATAAAGAACTAGTAAGAAAAAAGATTCAAGAAACGAATGTAGGAGAGAAATTAAAACAAGAAGTTACTATGTTAAATAATTTGATGGAATATCGCTATATAAAATGAAAACAATGCAGAATTTAAAGTAATCGATTGGAGGAGATTTTGCCACATAAAATGACTTGAACTTGATTGGATTAAGTTTTCAAAATATCCCTTTGCACCTATCCACCTAGGAGGAGGAACTGTATGAGAGCGATTACATCTACCGAATTTGGACCGCCCGACGTTTTAAAACTATCAGAGGTTGAAAAACCTGTTCCAAAAGACGACGAAGTCCTCATAAGAGTGTCTGCAACTTCTGTTAAATATGGGGATCTCGTCGCTCGGAATTTCAAAGGAGTCTCTCCTAAGGAATTTAATATGCCTTTTCTTTTCTGGTTTTTTGCTAAGATCTTTTTTGGATTTCGAAAGCCGAAGATAAAGATATTAGGTAGTGAGTTTGCAGGAGAAATTGAATCCGTTGGAAAAGATGTTACCTCATTTAAGAAAGGTGACCAAACTTTTGGGTATCTCGGCCAAAACATGGGTGCTTATGCCGAGTATATATGTGTTTCTAACAAAGGGGTACTGGCGATAAAGCCTATAAATATGACTGATGAGGAAGCAGCTGTAACTCCTTATGGTGCGATGATGTCATGGTCTTTGCTTCGAAAAGGTAAGATTAAACGAGGACAAAAAGTTTTAATTATTGGTGCTTCAGGTGGATTAGGATCAGCGGCGGTTCAGATTGCAAAGCATGAGGGGGCAGAAGTAACCGGTGTATGTGGAACATCTAGGCTAGCATTCGTTAAGTCGCTCGGAGCCGATCGTGTCATTGATTATCATAAAGAAGATTTTACCGTAAACGGGGAAACGTACGACCTAATATTTGATATTTTAGGTAAAAGCTCATTTTCTGTATGTAAAAACTTGCTCGAACCAAACGGACGCTATCTTTTAGCCAGCTTTAAGATGAAAGATCTTCTACAAATGCTAGTTACGAACATAAGAAGCAGTAAAAAAGTAGTCTGTGCGATTGCATCAGGTCGTATGGAAGATTTAATGACTGTTAAAGAACTTATAGAGAAAGGAAAAATCAAATCAGTCATTGATAGACGCTTTCCCTTGGAACAAACAGCCGACGCTCATCGATATGTCGAATCGGGGAACCAAAAAGGACACGTAGTCATAACTGTGAAGGGTCACAAATAAATGTTGCCGAATGGGGGACGGTTCTCATTCGGCATTTTTCATTACCTTCCCGTTAGCTATCTAAAACTTAAGTATATTGTAGACATTAAATGGAAAAAATGAGTATGGAAATAAGATTATTTATTGAATCACCAATATGAGTTACAATCACGGGCCGGTCGATTTTAAATATCAAGACTTCCGATTGATCCCTTTAAGAACCTTCCTCATTTTGCAAATAGGTTTTACATAGAATAAATTTCCTGTCAGAAATAATAGAATATTTAAAAAACTATATTGACAAGCGTATAAAAAGCGCTATATACTAATAATCAGAAATAGTGAAAAGTAGGAATTGATTATGCGAAACTTAAATACTGTTTTAGTTACAGGGTACGCGCGAGCACCACAGGGCACTTCGATGTATGAAGTGTATAAGCACGCAGGTATTGTATTGGAAATCAACTATTTCAATCATACGATTGAGAAGGTGGATTTTACCTTCATTGCGGATTTGACCAGTGAATTTTTCAAAAAATTGCTGGAAGGATATGATCTTCAGGAAGGGTTGGATCCATTAATCGAAAAGATTAAGAAACACTATTTCGCACCATCCCAGCAGGCTATGATAGTTGCCCTTCAGTCAGCTGTTCAACGTTACTGGGATTACGTAAAAGAACAATAATAGGATAGGTTAAAGTGAAGTAGGGAGACAAACTCTCTCTATCGTCTCATTGGAACCTAGCTAGATAGTCGGATGAATGCAGAAAAGCTACTTTTCTGTCCAGTCTGCTACTTTAGCTAGGTTTTTTATTGTGATTTGGAGGTGAATATATGGACAAGACGATTGTAATGACAAAAGCTGTTTCAATGATCAAATCCGGTGACACGCTTATGGTTGGAGGATTTGGATTGGTTGGCTGTCCCTTGAAATTAATTAAAGGGATGGAAGATACTTCTCTTAAAGACCTGACTATTATAAGCAATAATTTAGGAGAACCGGGAAAAGGATTAGGTCGATTAGTTCTGCAGAAGAAGGTGCACAAAGGAATTGGATCGTTCTTTACATCTAATCCGGATGTGGTCAGTGCCTATCAAAACAAAGAATTAGACATTGATCTGATGCCACAAGGAACATTGGCAGAATCTATTCGCGCAGGCGGAGCTGGAATTGGCGGTTTTTATGTGAAAACTGGTTATGGAACAAAGATAGCTGAAGGGGAAGAAGTTCGTTATATAAAAGGAGAACCGTACTTATTCCAAGAATCGATTCGGGCTAATGTAGCATTGATAAAAGCTCATAAAGCCGATCGATTCGGAAATCTGATTTACTTAAAATCAGCTAGGAACTTCAACCCGATTATGGCTACAGCAGCTGATCTGGTCATAGCTGAGGTAGATGAAATTGTTGAAGTAGGTGATTTATCTCCAGAAGAAATTGTAACACCGCATTTATTTGTAGACTATTTAGTTTTAGCAGGAGGTGATTGAGATGAATTCAAAAGAGGTCATTGCTGCAAGAGTTGCCGAAGAGTTGAAAGACGGGGATATCGTAAATGCTGGAATTGGTATTCCAACGCTCGTTCCTAATTTCATCCCGGCTGATCTAGATGTGTTCCTTCATTCAGAAAATGGCATCCTAGGAGTAGGACCAACTCCAGAAGACGACAAGATTGATGAGAACATAATAAATGCTGGGAAAAAACCAGTTACAGTGAAAGAAGGAGCTTCTTATTTCGACAGTGCCTCCTCCTTTGCGATGATACGAGGTGGTCATGTTGATGTATCCATTTTAGGTGCATTGGAAGTAGATGAAACAGGACAAATTTCAAATTGGGCTGTTCCAGGAAAGCCGGTATTGGGAGTGGGAGGTGCGATGGACCTGCTTGAAGGATCCAAAAAAATCTTTATTACGATTACACATACGACGAAAGATGGTCAGCCGAAAATCGTAAAACAAAACAAGTATCCTTTGACGTCATTGAGAAAAGCAGATCTTATTATTACGGATCTCGCCGTGTTTAAAGTAACCGACAATGGTTTGGTTTTGTCAGAAATATTTCCAAACAGCAGCATGCAGGAAGTGAAAGAAAAGACAGAAGGAGCTTTTTATATCGATGAAAAGTTGAAAAGTACCTGACACAACAAAGTTTATAGAAAGAGAGGTGAGTATATGGTCGTTATAGTTAATGCATTTCGGACAGGAATTGGAAAATACGGTGGCTCTCTAGCAGAGAAGAAGCCAGAAGAACTATTGGAAACATTGTTTAACAACCATTTTGCAAGTGCGGGTTTATCACCCAAAAGTGTCGATGAAGTCATTATTGGACAGACAAAACAGAGTGCGGAAGCGGCTAACATCGCTAGAGTAGCGAGTCTTGCTTCAGGTATACCGGTAACAACGCCGGCCCATACGGTGCAAATGCAGTGTGGTTCGGGAATGCAGGCCATCTTTAACGCATGGATGTCCATAGAAACCGGTCATTCAGAAATCATGATCGCTGGTGGTGTGGAAAGTATGTCGCGAGCCCCTTTTTACATGGCAAATAACAGGTTTTTGCCACAAACGGGAAATGTCACACTCTTTGACAGCAATACCGAAAGTCAGGTTAACTCACAACCCGAAACATTGTTTGGCAAATTTAATATGGGAGAGACTGCTGAATTTTTGGCAGAAAAATATAAAATTACGAGAGAAGAGCAGGATGAATTCGCATATATGAGCCAGCAAAAGGCAAAAAAAGCGATTGAAGATGAAAAATTCACGAATGAAATTATACCAGTTGAAGTGAAGGAAAGGAAACATAGCTCAAGGTTATTCGCAGCCGATGAACATCCAAGGGAAGTAACTCTCGAAAAGTTGGCCAAGCTGAAACCTGTTTTTAAAGAAAATGGCACGGTTACAGCGGGAAATGCTTCTGGAAGAAACGATGGAGCGGCAACTTTACTTATGATGACAGAGAAGAGAGCGCTTGAACTGGGATTGGAACCAATGGCTCAAATTAGGTCTATTGCATCAGCCGGTGTCCACCCAAAAGAAATGGGTTTAGGACCTGTTCCAGCAACAAAAAAAGCATTGAAAAAGGCCGGATTAGAACTGAAAGATATGGATATTATTGAATTGAATGAAGCCTTTGCAGCACAAAGTCTCGCTGTATTAAAAGAATGGGGGCTCGATCATCCGAGACATGTGAATGTCAATGGGGGGGCGATTTCACTTGGACACCCACTCGGTAGCTCAGGGACGAGAATCCTTGTCACGCTTATTCATGAGATGCAGAAGAGTGGAAGCCGTTATGGCCTTGCAACACTATGTATTGCGGGTGGACAAGGTATTGCCACTGTCATCGAAAAGTACGTAAAGAGTAGGTGAAGAAATAAGTGAAAAAAGATCATGTCTTTCACAGAGATTTTAACAAAGATTATCCGTTAATTGAAAAAGCTGAAGGTATCTATTTAATTGATAACACTGGAAAAAAATATATTGATGCAAGCTCAGGAGCAGTTGCAGTGAATATTGGTCACGGAAGAAAGGAAATCATTGATGCGATCGTAGAGCAAGCAGAAAAAGTTTCATTCGTTCATACGATGAGATTTGAAACGCAAATTCAGTCTGATTTGTCTGAGTTGATTGCAAAGTTAGCTCCGGAAACTTTAGACACTGTATATTTTACATCGGGAGGAGCGGAAGCAAATGAAAGTGCATTAAAATTAGCAAGACAATGTCATGTCGGGCGTGGAAATCAAAAGAAAACGAAAATACTAAGTCATTGGAACAGTTATCATGGAAATACAATGTGGACACTGTCTGCAGGCGGTGACAACAAAAGAAGAAAATTATATAAATCTGATTTGCACGACGGAATCATTCACGAATTTCCGCCATATTCAAGATTAATCGAAGATGATAAGGAAAGAGACGACAAGTCCTTTGGTAAAGACCGTTTGAGAAGGATAGAAGAAACAATTATACACGAAGGACCTGATACGATAAGCTGCTTCATTTTAGAGCCGATTGTCGGAAGTCAAATTGCTGCTCTCGTTCCACCAGATAATTATTTGAGAGGCATTCGTGAGTTATGCTCGAAATACGACATTCTTATGATTGCTGATGAAGTAATGACTGGTTTTGGAAGAACAGGTGAGATATTTGCCGTTAACCATTGGGATGTTGTACCCGATATTATCACATTTGCTAAGGGTGTCTCGAGTGCGTATCTTCCTTTAGGTGGAATGATAGTAAACGATGCAATTGCAGAAACTATTAAAAATGAATGGAATGGAAAGTTCGCACATGGTTTTACGTTTAGCGGTCACCCTTTATCACTTGCAGCAGGAAAGGCAAATATCGACTACGTTTTGAATCATGATTTGGTAAATAAATCAAAAACTCAAGGGATCTATCTGATGGATAGAATGGCAGGACTAAAGCACAAATACAACTTTATTGGTGAATTGAGAGGTAAAGGGTTACTAATAGGTTTTGAAATTGTCAAAGATAAAAAGCAAAACGTTGCATTTGAATCCGATTTTCAAGCAGCAGAGGTGTTTAATAAAATTTCCATAAAGAATGGTGCCGTTTTATATCCAGGACAAGGCGAGATTAATGGGGAGAAGTTTGACCATATATTATTAGGCCCCCCTTTAACAATCACGACAGAAGAAATAGATGAACTGATAAAAATTATTGAGAAAACTTGCGATGAATATTTCGATTATTTAGAAAAAACAGAAAATGAGGATGGCTTGTTAAGCTGATTTCAGTGTACAAGGATTATGATTTTCACAAAAACTAAAGGAGTGTTTATTTTATGAATCTAAAAAAGAGCTTGATGTTACTAACAATTGTTCTTTCTGTCATAGGGTTGTTACTTGCTGGATGTAATACTAATAATGATGATGCAGCTGCAGAAAATAATGAGCAGGTAGAAAATAGTCAAAACTCTGAACAAGAAAACAGCGGCAATAATGCTCAAGAAAAGGAGGAAACTTCTGATTATCCGGAAAAATCAGTACAGTTAGTAGTTCCTTATTCAGCTGGTGGTGGAACGGATACTGTTGGAAGAGCGATAAGTGAGTACATTGATTTGGGAGAGGCAATGGTTATATCAAATATTGAAGGAAGTGGCGGTTCTATTGGAACAATGGAAGTGGTTAATGCTGATCCTGATGGACAAACATTACTTTTGCACTCCGTAACTGCTGCAGTTTCAGGTTATCATACGGGTTTGTTTGATACAAAAATATGGCAGGAATTAAAGCCAGTTGCATCAATGGTTTCACAAAGCGGTGGAATTGTCGTTAGTGCAAATTCAGATTGGGAGACTGCTGAAGATTTAATCACATATGCAGAGGAGAATCAAGGCCAGCTATCCATCGGGGTTCCGGGAATTGGAGGAGGCGCCCATATTATTAGTGCTATCTTTGCTAATTCAGCAGGAATCGAAGTAAATTATGTGCCGTTTGATGGTTCCGCAGATTCAAGAGCAGCCCTAGCAGGTGGCCACGTGGATGTTATGGCCGGGTTTGTTTCGGAATTTTATGATTTCATCCAAGAAGGTGAATTCATCATGCTTGCATCAACAGGTGATGAAAGATCAGCCCAATTACCAGACGTTCCAACATTTACAGAAATGGATATCGACTTTGTTCTGAATCACAGAAATGGTATTTTTGCTCCGAAAGACACACCTGATCATGTGATTGATAAGCTAAATACGGAACTTGAAGCAGTCGCTGAAAAACAAGAGTTCATAGATCTTATGAATGGATTGGTGACGGAAGTAGACTTCCTGTCAGCAGATGAGTTTGAGGCTGAGTTAGAAGAATTGGATTCTATGATTGAACCAGTAGGGGAATTGATTAGAGACTAAGATTTATAAACGAAATAATACGACAACGAGCATGAGGAGGTCATATGAATAATTCTGATAAAACACTGTCAATTGTATTATTTCTATTCAGTGTCTTCATGTTTATGATGAGTTTCGCCATACCGGAAAATTCATTAGGATCAGGGATTTCGGGACCATCCTTTTTTCCACAAATGTGGGCGATCATTTTAGCTTCATTAAGCATTATTCTGTTTTTTAAAAGCCGTAGGAAAGAGGAGAAAGGTACTCACAAGGGATTTTTGAAATCCCTTGGTGAGTACAAAAAAGTCTTCTACATGCTTATTGCATCACTTGGTTATATTTTTATGCTGGATGTCCTCGGCTATCTTCTTACAACATTGCTTTTCTTAATTACAACCATATCCGTTCTTAGCTCAGAAGTGAAATTAAAGAAAACCTATATATTTATTGTTTCATCTCTCATCACAGCAACTACTTATTTTATTTTTGCGAAATTACTCAATGTCTTTTTGCCGACAGGTATCATCTTTTAATATGTAGGAGGAAAATGGGGGTGAAAAAATGGAGTTTCTATGGATAGGACTGGAACAAACTTTTAATATATATACGATACTAATCATTGCAGGGAGCGTGTTTTTAGGTATTTTTTTCGGTGCTATCCCTGGATTGACAGCCTCATTAGGCATTGCTTTACTGCTTCCGTTTACATTTGGACTTGGCCCCGTAAATGGTCTAGCTGCGTTATTAGGGATGTATGTAGGCGCAACTTCGGGTGGGATGATTTCGGCGACATTAATTGGTATACCGGGAACAGGAGCTTCGATCGTCACAACTTTTGACGGTTATCCGATGGCACAGCAGGGGAAAGCAAATCATGCGTTATCGTTAGGGGTGTTTGCTTCACTAGTCGGTGGGATCATTAGTATGATCCTGTTGACTTTTATATCTCCTTTACTAGCAGAAGTGGCATTGATGTTTGGTCCTTGGGAGTATTTCGCTTTAGGTATTTTCGGCTTAACAATCGTCGTCAGTGTCTCCAGTGAGAATATGTTAAAAGGACTCATTGCTGCATGTATAGGTGTTTTTATTACAATGTTTGGACAAGATCCAGTAGTGGCTACCCCTCGTTTTACTTTCGGTTTCGCACAACTAGAAGGTGGATTCAGTTTATTACCAACATTACTAGGTTTCTTTGCTATTTCACGTTTTTTTATGGACGTCAATTCAACAGATAAGTCGACCGCAACCATTAAATTAGACAAAAAATACAATATTTTCCCTTCCTTAAAAATAATTAAAAGTTCGATTGGCAATTTAATCAGATCTTCCTTTATTGGTACTTGGATAGGGATTCTTCCAGGCGCGGGAGGTAGTATCGCTTCATTTCTGTCGTATGATCGTGCACGTAAAGCATCGAAAACACCGGAGAAATTCGGAACAGGGCATGATGAAGGTGTTATTGCTTCTGAATCTTCAAATAATGCCGTTACCGGAGGGGCGTTAATTCCTTTAATGACATTAGGGATACCAGGGGACATGGTAACAGCTGTAATACTAGGTGGTTTGCTTATCCATGGACTGCAACCCGGTCCAATGTTATTTAGCAACAACGCAGAAATTGTTGGGTCTATTTTCATTGGATTACTTTTTGCCACGATCTTAATGTTCATTATTCAAAGCGGGTTGATGAGATATTTCGCGAGAATTATTCAGGTGCCAAAACATATTTTACTACCAATTATTATCGTCATGTCTATGGTTGGAACATTCTCAGCTAATAATCGTATTTTTGACTTGTGGGTGTTAATCATTTTTGGTTTGATAGGATACATTTTAATTTTAAATAAATTTGATCTTGCACCACTCATACTAGGGTATATTTTAGGACCAATTATTGAACAGAACTGGCGACTCGGATTAATGGTGACAGGTGGTGAAGTTCTCCCATTTGTAACTAGACCTCTATCATTATTGCTACTCGTTGTGGCTGCATTATCTATTTTATACCCCATTTTTAAAAAGAAAAGAACGGTTGAAAAACAGAAGTAGAGGGGGAGATTAGTTGTAAGACATGTTATTAATTATCTGCTTATTTCTAATTCGATGGTCAAGTTCGATGTATGTCAACGTTTTACGCATTTATCATAGATAGGGGGTTAACATGAGTTCATTAAGAATCGGAATTGCATTTTTTTATCATGAATCACATACATTCAGTCCTAGTATGACAAACCTTAATGATTTTATAAATGAAGGATTTCATAAAGGTGATGAGATTATAGAAGCGTATGCAGGCACAAAAACCGAAGTAGGAGGTTTTATCGACATTCTTCGTGATAAGGATGCTGAAATCATTCCGCTAGTTTGTGCGGCAGCGATCCCTTCAGGTCAAGTCACGAAAGACGCCTACGAGACGATAAAGGAAGAAATGATCTCAGCGTTAAGGCAATCTGAAAAACTGGACGGACTCCTTATCGCGCTACATGGTGCAATGGTTGTAGAACATCTTTCTGATCCGGAAACGGAAATGCTTAAGAAAATTCGGAGTGTGATAGGTTATGACATCCCTATTGCTACGACTCTAGACATGCATGCGAACCTGAGTTCAGAGATGATTTCCTACACGCCCCTTCATTTCGGATTTAAAACATATCCGCACGTCGATATGTATGAACAAGGCTGCAAAGCGGCGGAAACACTTTGGAGTGGAATCATTACGTCTGAAAAATATGTGGCTTCTTTTATTAAGTTACCTATAATGCTCCCGAGTATAAATATGCGAACGGCAGAAGGCCCTATGCATGATTTAGTGGAATTAGCCAAACAGAAAGAAGAAGATTCAGATATCATAGGGGCTACTGTATTTGGAGGTTTTCCTTACTCAGATATTCCTGAAGCTGGTGTTAGCATCCTAGTCACTGGAACCGATCCAACAAAAACCGAACGAACCAGTAAAGAACTCGCTGAAAAAGTATGGGAATTTAAAGACAGGTTTATTGTTCACCTTCCAAGTATCGATGATGCAGTTAAAGAAGCATTATCATACAATGGTGACAAACCGATTGTTCTTGCGGATATCTCAGATAATCCTCTTAGTGGAGGAACGGGCGATACGACCGGCCTTTTGAAAAAAATGTTAGAAGCAGATATAAAAAATGTTTTATTCGGTGCTTTTTATGATGAGGAATCCCTTAGTAGGTGCATGTATTCAGGGGAAGGAGCCACAGTTCAGCTTGAACTTGGAGGAAAGGAAAGTCCTGAATTTGGAGAACCTTTATCCGTTCAGGCTGACATCATTAGGTTAACCGAAGGGAAGTTTCGAAACAAAGGCCCTATGAATACAGGAGTCCTCGTTCAAACGAATGGAGCTGCACATATTCGTGTAAAAGGAATGGATATTTTACTTACCGGAAGGGCACTATCAGCCAATGACCCTGAATTGTTTAGGCATATCGGAATAGAACCAACAGAGAAAAATGTACTTGGAATGAAAGTGAAAAATCATTTCCGGTCGTCTTTCGAAGATTTGGTCGGAAAGATCCTTTATGTCGACGCACCAGGATTGGCGTCAAACGACTTAAGTGTTTTTAACTATAAGCATATTCCTGTACCGATCTGGCCACTGAATAGAACTGTCCCTTATCAGTTTGAATTAACGACTAAATAGAAAAGTGAAGGTTTGCATAGAGTACTTGTAAATTTTTAAGAATGTTAATTTACAATCAAAAGGGAGGAATCAACTAATGGCAGAATATGCGCATCTAAAATGGCCAGATGTGGCTGAAATGGATAAAAACAATAGTGTTGCGATCGTTCCTCTAGGGGCAACAGAAGAACACGGTCATCATTTGCCTTTGGATGTAGATACAGAAATTGCTACGAATATTTGCAGAGAAGCAGCTAAACAGACAGGAATGGATGTCGTCTTACCCGCTATTCCATTTGGATTTGAGTCGCATCACATGGGCTTTCCAGGTACGATTGATATTCCTTCAAATGTGTTAATTGAATTTGGTAGAGCTGTGACAGCAAGCCTTGCTCAGCACGGATTCAGGCATATTATTCTAGTGAACGGTCATGGAAGTAATAGACCTGTGATTGATTTAGTCGCCCGTAATACGATTGTAGATTTTCCAGACACTCTTTGTTCCTCCATCTCTTGGTGGGAACTAAAAAAAGTACGTGATGCAGCAGCAGGTCTATTGTCTGAAGAACCAACAAGCCACGGGTGTGATCTAGAAACATCTGTTTATATGTTTCTGCATCCGGACCGTGTAGATATGAAGAAAGCCAGGGCAGACGGACTGGACAGCATTAGCCCTCATTTCTGGAATGACCTTCTTGGACGCCGCCCTGAAGGCTATGCCAATCCGGCCAAAATGATGGAAATTTGGCATACAATGACAGAATCAGGTGTAAGAGGGGATCCGAGAACTTCTACGGCAGATAAAGGAAAAATTATTTTCAAAGCAGCGGCAACAGAATTAGCAGAACTGCTGAATGAATTTAGAGAACGAAAACCACGAAAGCCGATAGGACCTGTCATGCCGGAGAAATAAGAATACCCATATTGTAATTAGAATTTTATGATCCCTAACCTTTCATTAAAATACTATGGGTTAGGGTTTTTTTACAACTATGCTCAAAGGTGGTTGATATGCGAATAGGTTTAATTCAAAAGGACATAATTCTCTGACTGTTAAAGTTGAAGTAATACATATTTCCATCCTCATTCACCACTAATATGCTCAGTGCCACATGGGGACGGTTCTCATGTGGCATTTTCCATTTAATTACATTGATGCGTGAGAACCGTCCCCGTTCATCACTCGTTTACCAGAAAATAATTTATAATGGTTATTCCTGTATTTTTCCCCCTTATAAACTGTATAATATGTCACGTGCATTGTACTTAGAGTTTTGATCTATTTTATTTGGTTGAAAGAAACGAATAAATAGAAATTATTTTCTTAAAGGAGAATTCCGATGGCTAAAGCAGAAGAAAGAATTCATGACGAACTGGTAGACTCCCTTCAAGGAGAGAAAATCGTCACACTCGTAACAAAAGACGCAGAAACAAACGAACCTGAACTAAGCATTATTTCTTGGTTAGTCGCTCACCCAGGTGGCAAAACAATTAAATTCGCAGTGGGACATAATGCAGACTCTGCAACAAACATTCAAGAGAATCCACAGATCGTTCTTGGTGTAACGGGAGCGGAGAGTTGCTATTCTATTAAAGGGAAAGCGACAGTCTCCGACGTGATTGAGAAAACGATGAAATTACGCGTGATTACGGTGGAAGTAGAATCTGTTAAAGATGTTATTTTCTATGGTGGTAAAATCACGTCCGAAACAACCTACGAAAAAACATATGATCCAAAACTCGCTGAAAAGCTGGACTCTGAAATATACAGTTTATTAAACGAAGCATAAAAGACGACATCATCGCTTTTATATAAGGATTTAAACTGTATGGAGAACTCAAATAATTATTTCCTTTCAGTCAATTAGATCTATGTGTAATTTGAGAACTACCTTCTTTTGCAAAAAATTTAGCGAGCTTATTTATCATAAACGACCTGAACGTCACAATCATCACCGACGTTCAGGTCGTTTTTATGTGGTTTCGGATCGCATTATATTTAAGAGTTTTTTCACTTATCCACCCACTCATTGCCGAACAAGAACCGTCCCCATTCCCCACTCATTCACCTCTCGGTTGGTTATTCATAGATTAGTTATAAATAGGCGAATAAGTGGTAAGGGGGTAAATGAGGATAAATTAGTATTTACCTTGGATGTGAAAATGGTACAATAATAGAGGTAAAAAAAGATGGAGGGTTACTATGAAAATTAAACTAGGATTGTTATATGGTGGGAAATCCGCTGAACATAACGTATCATTACAAACTGCAAAAGCTGTTATTAAAGCTTTAGACTTAACAAAATATGAAGTCCATCCAATATATATTTCTGAAACTGGGGAGTGGGCCAGAGGAACGCAACTGGAAGGCCCAGTGGAAGATGTGAAGAAGCTTCAATTGAAAGAAGCAGGGGAAAAGATTTCTCCCGTTGCGTTAAATTCTGAAATCTTCCCAGTTCCAGGAAATTCTGAAAGCCAAACGAAGGATGAGAAGCTCGATGTAGTTTTCCCATTGCTTCATGGACCGAATGGGGAAGATGGAACAGTGCAAGGGTTATTAGAACTGTTGAACATCCCTTATGTTGGTAACGAAGTTCTGGCGTCTGCTGCCGGAATGGATAAAGTCATGATGAAAAACATTTATGAGCAGGCTGGCATTAAGCAGCCACAATATGTATGGTACATTCGAAGTCAATGGGAAAAGGATGCCGAAGCGGCTTACGAAAACGTTGAAAAAAATCTAGGCTATCCTTGTTTTGTTAAACCGGCGAACTTAGGTTCAAGTGTTGGAATCAGTAAATGTGAGGACCGAAAAAGTTTAGAAAAAGCCTTTGTAGAAGCCTTTGAATATGATCGAAAAATCATTATAGAAGAAGGCATCGACGGTCGAGAATTGGAAATCGCTGTTTTAGGTAATGATGATCCTGAATGTTCTGTTGTGGGCGAAATCGTTCCGAAAGCAGGTTTTTATGACTACAAAGCGAAATATGAGGATGGCAGCACTGGACTTATTATCCCTGCTGACATTACGAAGGAACAATATGAAGAAATAAAGAATGTAGCGATTCAATCGTTTAAAGCTCTTGATGGCTCCGGATTAGTTCGTGCTGACTTCTTTTTAACAAAAGAGGGAGACGTGCTCATGAACGAAGTGAACACGATGCCGGGCTTTACACCATTTAGTATGTTCCCGATGCTATGGCAGGAATCAGGCTTGTCGTACACGAAGCTGATAGAAAAACTAGTGGAACTCGGCATAGAGCGTCATGAGGAGAAACAGAAGATTAAACACACATTTTAAGGCTAAAAATAGGAATGAGGTTGACTCCGTTTTGAGTCAGCCTCCTTTTACATAGGATAACTGAAAGTAAAGTGGAGAGTTCAAGCTGAAAAGCAACTACTTATATTTTTTCAAAAAGAGAAATAACACGTTTGACACGAAGGAGCGAGTACGATGATAAAGAGGACATTTAAAGATATTGCGGTGTGGGTGAACGGAGAAGCTGTTGGCACAGAGGCTAATCTTGTGGAGATTTCAGGTGTTTCAACAGATACGAGAACGATACAAAAAGGAAATCTGTATATTCCTATTGTTGGCGAGAACTTTAATGGCCACGATTTTGTGACAGGAGCAGTCGAAAACGGTGCAGTTGGAGCGATTTGGCAAAAAGATCAGCCAAATCCTCCCGCCGATGTCCCACTGATCTATGTGGAGGACACGTTATTGGCATTGCAGGATTTAGCAAAAAATTATTTGGCGAGTCTACCAACAAAAGTCGTCGCAATTACTGGGAGTAACGGGAAAACAACGACGAAGGATATGGTCACCTCTGTACTTTCAACGACGTATAAAGTTCAAAAAACGGTGGGGAATTACAATAACCACATCGGAATGCCGTTGACGATTCTTCAGTTAGAAGAAGACACGGAAATAGCTGTGTTGGAAATGGGAATGAGTGGAAGAGGAGAAATCGAGCTTCTTTCTAAGCTTGCAAAACCTGAGGCTGCGATCATCACAAATATTGGCGAGTCTCATCTACAGGATTTAGGTTCGCGGGAAGGCATTTCGGAAGCGAAATTTGAAATAACAGCAGGTCTGCGAGAAAACGGGACACTCGTGATCCATGGGGATGAGCCGCTATTAACAGAAAAAGTCGAACACACTTCCTTTCATGTCATGACCTTTGGTAGCACAGAGAAGAACGACTATTATCCGATGCAAATCGAACAAAAGAGTGACGGCACCCATTTTACGATAGAAAGAGGGGGAACAACGGAATTTTTTATTCCGGTTCTCGGCAAACACAATATCAATAATGCCCTCTCTGCGATCGCCATTGCACAACAGTTGAATGTGTCAATTCCGGACATTAAAAAAGGGTTAGAAACAATCAAAATTACAGGGATGCGAACGGAATTGATCCAAGGAAAAGATGGCGTGGCGTTTATTAATGATGCCTATAATGCCAGCCCTACTTCGATGCGAGCTGCGATTGAATTGCTTCAAGACTTAAAGCAATATAACAAAAAAATCGTAGTCTTAGGGGATATGTTGGAACTAGGTGATAAGGAAGTTGCTTTTCACTTTGAAGTTGGAAAAGGAATCGACACGAATAAAATCGATTATGTTTTCACGTTTGGTGAACTGGGTAGAAACATTGCAGAAGGCGCAAAAGAGAATTTTTCCGAAAATCGAGTTTTTGCATACGATGACAAACAAGCGTTGATCGCTAAACTAAAGGATACGGTAGATGACGGGGATATTGTCTTAGTGAAAGGCTCCCGCGGCATGAAATTAGAAGAAGTTGTCACTGCACTAGCATAATTTTGTGCCGAATGAGTGTGCCGAATGGGGACGGTTCTCATTCCTCAATATATAAACGAATATTCTAATTATTCCCTTTAAGATGTTACAATGGACATGATTGATCATTAGTAATGCAATGAAGTCTAACTACTTTAAAGGAGTGAGATGAATGCAGGAGAAACATTTAGAACGAATGAGGAACGGAAAAGGGTTTATTGCAGCACTTGACCAGAGTGGTGGAAGTACGCCTAAGGCGCTTGCTGCATACGGTGTAACAGAAAATGAGTATAACACCGAAGCGGAAATGTTTGATCTTGTCCATGAGATGAGAACGCGAATCATTACTGCACCAGCATTCGATTCGGAGCATATCCTCGGCGCCATTTTATTTGAGCAAACAATGGATCGCCAAATCGAAGGTAAATATACCGGAGAGTACTTAGCAGAGAAAAAGGAAATTGCACCAATCCTTAAAGTAGATAAAGGACTTGCCGATCTTTCTAATGGTGTTCAGAAGATGAAACCCATCGATGATCTCAGCGACACACTGGAAAGGGCCAACCAGCGTGGTATGTTCGGAACAAAAATGCGTTCTGTGATTAAAGAGGCAAACAAAGATGGTATTAAAGAAGTGGTTGATCAGCAATTCGAAATCGGCAAACAGATTATCGATGCAGGACTTGTGCCAATCATTGAGCCGGAAGTAGATATTCATAGCGCCGATAAAGAGGAATCGGAAGAAATACTAAAACAAGAAATCAACAAACATCTTGATCAACTAAAAGAGAATGAGCTTGTGATGTTGAAGCTAACGATTCCCACGAATCCGAATCTCTATAAAGAGCTTATCGATCATCCAAAAGTTGTTCGCGTAGTGGCTTTATCTGGTGGATATGCAAGAGACGAAGCAAACGCAAAGCTAAAAGATAACGACGGACTAATCGCAAGTTTCTCTAGAGCTTTAAGCGAAAACTTAAGTGTCCGTCAGTCTGATGAAGAATTTAATGCAGCATTAAAAGAAGCGGTTGAATCGATTTATGACGCATCTGTAAATAAACATAGCTAACAAAAAAGCATCTAATTACTACTAGCCCGTAAGTTTATAAAAAGACCTGAACGTGAGTCTCGACCAACGTTCAGGTCTTTTTTTGCTTTAGGTTGCTTTCTTTAAGGAGCCTTCCACTGATATATTTAATTATTGCCGAACGAGAACCGTCCGGGACTGCTGAAAAAGTCATTTTAGCGATTTTAAAATGCATGATAATTCAATTCAACTTATTACAGAGGTATTGATCCTAGCAGGGGAAGTATTAATGCCTTCTTAGAAGGTCACTGAGAATAACAGTTATTTTCTTCTTACAATAACCTCTAAAGATTATTAGTTATGATGATAACCTCGGGGTGTTATCATTGTTATTGTTGGAGATAACTTCAAATTGGTGTTCTTAAAATTGATTCATTACAAGTCGTGTTCGTCGGTTTGTATTGACAATGAGGGGCAGGCACCTATTTAAGTTGATGATAAGAAAAAATCTCTTCATCAAATTCCTGATCGATGAGGCCGGTGTTTTTAAATCCGTGCTTTTCATAAAAAGTTTTCGCATTCAGGTTATTTTTAGTGACACTTAATACAATTTCATTCACATCAAAACGAGTGAATATATATTCTTTTACAACGGGTATAAATGCGCTTCCTAAACCTTTCCCTTGATGGTCGCGGTCAATCATAAACCGGTCCAACCAAATGTACTTTTCTTCTTTGTTTTCTGCCCCGATCATCATAAAGCCTACAGCTTCCTCTTTGAAAAATAAGCCATAGCATGTCCAATGATTTTTCGTATCGTATATCGATTCCAGCAGAGAAATTTCATTGCTCTCAATGAATGATTGTTGGCTTTCATCCATTTTTAAAGAAACTACTTGTCGCCAGTTTGATGAATCTACAGGGTGAATTTTTAAATCTTTCATTTTATACACTCCATTCAGAAAGGTTGCCTTGTTGAGTTTTCTCATTTAAAACTGAATCACGTAGGTGCCACCAACACCTATTATAGCTTTAACGATCAAAGCATCCAAAATTGAAGCTATCAATCTATAACCAATCCCCGCATGTTTATCATATTTCATTTTCTTTCTCTTATATAGTGATGTATGACAACTCGCAACGGTCACAAGACGCTCTCTCTAGTGACCGTCTTTCATCAAAATCAGTATTTCTTTGAGGTGTGCATGAGTGTTTTTGTCTGATTAAAAAAATCTTAGGGTAAAGAAGTTCATTTATTGATTCTAAAACATTTATCCCTTTTAATTAACAAAAAATACCATAAATTTGTTCTATATTATTTATAAGCAAATCAGAGGATCAAGACTCCCGTCCTTTCCTACTGCATGCGAGCAAATGTAAGTTTAACTGTTAGATATTAAAGGAATGCCAATTTATATCCATCTTACATGTGTTTGATTAGGAGCGTAAAGAGGACTGTTTAGCCCGTAAATTTACGTTATTTGGTCTCGTTAGGTTTCCAATGACTTGATCAATAAATTTGCACGATGACTTATCTTTAGGAGGTACAAATGAGATTTACGGGAGTAGGATTAGTTATATTAGCTGCTATATGCTGGGGCATTAGTGGAGGAATAGGGGATATTTTAATGGAAAAGGGCTGGGATCCTACTGTGATTTCACTTTACCGAGGGGCAGTTGGTTTTATCTGTTTTTTCACGTGGTTTCTCTTGCGCTTTAGAAAAAACTGGAACGTCTCTCGACGGTTATTCATGTGGTCTTTATTGGCCGGTGTTGGGGTCGCTGGAAATTTCACTTTTTATTATTTAAGTATCGATGCGTCTAGTGTTGCTGTTGCCGCTACTTTAATGTACACCGCCCCCGTGTTCGTTCTTTTAATCTCCTTTTTATTACGCATAGAACGTTCGTCTTGGTTTAAATGGGGGTGTATTTTCGGTGTACTCATGGGTATTATCCTGCTTACAGGTGCCTACGACATTGAATCGCTCTCAGTGAGTTTATTAGGGGCGGTAGCGGGGCTTGCTGCAGGTCTTTGCTATGCTTTATTTATTTTTGGGTTTAAAAATGCCTCTTCTATTGGAAAGCCACAGACCACTTTAACTATCGCCTTTTTATCATTCAGTCTCATCCTTATTGTCCTTGCAGATAATGAGGAAGCAGCCAGTGTGATGACGTCAAGTGACATAGGATGGTTTCTTCTATTGGGGATAGTGGGTGCTGGAATTTCCTTTATTTTTTATGTGATTGGCATTCGAAAAACTACCGCGACAACTGCTTCGATGGTTGCCATGGTAGAGCCGGTAACAGCTTCATTATTTGGAGTTCTGCTTCTAGGAGAACATTTGACTATGATTCAACTTCTTGGAATGAGCCTCATCTTGATGACGGTCACCGTTCTTAGTGTGAAGAAGGGCAAATAAATAGAGTAAATGGGGCAATGTTTTATAAGAATCGCTTAGAAGTGGAGTAAACGATTCTAAATTCCTTTTAAAAAAATGGTTATAAAACATGCTGACAAAGTAACCCTCTTTTTCTTATAAAAAGAGGGTTACTTTTTTAGTCGATAGGATTTATGAGTTTTGATGTGTCACTTTACTTTTACTATTGTAGGTTCAATTATATCCTTTCTTCGGTAAACGTTCAGGACGAGACCTAAAATGGCAGCGTAAAAAAGTAGCATACTTCCTCCATAACTAATAAATGGCAGGGAGACTCCCATGATCGGAACGATGCCTAAGCCCATGAGGATGTTCCAGAAGGCAGGAACGGCAATGAATGTTGCCCCGCCGATGACTAATAACCTCCCATATAAGTCCTTTGTTTTAAAAGCATTGGATGAAATTCGTAAAACAAACAGTAATAGGATGAGGCAAAGGAAAATTCCGAATACCCAGCCAAGGGAATACACGAGATAAGGAAAAGCAAAATCAGTATGGGCTTCAGGAAGGGAATGGATAGACAAATCATTGAAGATCCCATTACCAAACCACCCTGCTTGTGACAGGACATCCTTGACTAAAATGTATATATATCCGTCTCCATTCGGGTCAGCAGTTGGATTAATAAAAGCCGCTAATCGATGAAAAAAATAACCACCGCGAGAGAAGCTGATCATGGCAAAGGTGAATAGGATACTAGCCGTTACCGTTGCATTGGCAATCACTACCTTCATAGCTAATTTCTTACTGACATGTGAAAAAGTAAAGATCGTCATGATACTAAAAAAGTAAATGATCGTTAATGAAAAGTGAGGAAGCATGAAATAGAGAAATATCGGCGTCCAAAATAAGAAACATAATAAACATTGTTTTGACCAACTATTGAATGTATTAATCTTGGTGAGAAGACCAGTCCAAGCGATAAAAAGAAAAAATAAAGAAAAAACCGTTGCATCGAAACTAAAATCCCCAAAAGATACAAATCTTTTTGCTCCATTCATTTCTCTTCCAAATAATAACGTACATAGAAGTAAGGAAATACCTATGCCGTAGAAAGGGAGCCAAAAATTCTTCCATCTTCGATAATCAAAGAAAAGGAGTCCTAAAATGACTAGAATAGCTAGGGTGTACCAGATTGCCTGGCGACTAATAAAATAGGCGCTAGATAGTGATAATTCAGGAACTCCATTAATCAGTGGTAGGAAACTAATACTAGCAATTGTTAAAAATAGGGCAAGAAGAAGCCAATCGATCTTTGGTTTATGTAGCTGATTTAGTTTTTCTCCAATAGTATAGGGATTACCCATTTCTTGTATGGCCTTTTCTTCTGCTTCCGCTTTCGAAGACGCTCTTTTCTCGAAAGATTGGCTCAGCTCTTGTAGGTGATGGGTTAGTTCCTTTTTGATCATGCCATGTGCTTCTTTTGATTTCACTTTAGAGGTAACTTTACTTAAAAACTCCTCAAACCTGGAAGGGCTCATGTAGACGCCTCCTCTAGTAAATGTTTTAGAGAAAATCGTTGTTTAGAGCTTACTTCCTTAGAAGCGGTTAAGTATTTTTTCCCTTTTGCAGCTAACGAATAATATTTTTTTTCATAGATCCAAGTCGAAGTGACAATCCCTTTCATTTCCATTGAGTGTAATAGTGTATATAGCAGCCCTTCCTTGTTTTGAAAACTAAGCTCATTTTTTTGAATGAGTAAAATTGATAGATCATATCCGTGCTTTGCTTCATGTTGAAGCGATTCCAATACAGCTACAAGGGTTTCCTCTTTCCAAGAATGAAGCTGTTGTTTAGATTGTCTTTCTCGAATCGCTTCTTTCACGGCATTTTTTCGTTCATCAGAAAACAATAAGTTTTTAAAAACGGTTTTTTTCATGGAACTCTTCAGGTTATGGAATGGGTCTTTCATCGGTTAAACCTCCTCTATCATCTTATTCTTTAATAACTCTTTTGCACGCTTTAATCTCGTTTTTATCGTATTGATATTTACGGTAGTAATCTTGCTTATTTCTACTAATGTTAGCTCCTCATAATAATGGAGAAAAACGATTTCTCTGTACTTAATTGGCAATCCCATAACAGCGTTAGACAAGCTGTGTTTCTCACTTTTCGCAATAATCTCCTCCTCAACGTGCTTTGATTTGGAGGGGATATAGTCTAAAATCTTCTCGTTAAGGGTCACTTTGCGATAATGCCAGCTTTTTAAATAGTCCTTGCAATGATTACTGGCAATGCGATATAACCAAGTTTTTATTGATGCTTGTTGATTAAACTGCGCTAATTTTTCATAACACTTAATAAAGATCTCTTGCGTTAAATCCTCAGCTGTTGCTCGGTTCCTTACATATGTAAAGGCGAGGTGAAGGATGCGATCGCTATATTCGTTCATTAATTGATCTATGATCTGTTCCCTATCCGCAATAATTTCGTCCGCCACCGGCCATTGCTCTAATTCATGCATGAATGTATCACCTCTTCCTACATTTTAGACGAATCTAACCCCCATATGGTTTTAAAAAAAAGAAAAATTATTTTAAATGTGAAGTTCCCAACCTATAAAGTATGTAAGTCTATTTAAAAAAAAGTAAAAGTGGCTTAAATATTAATTTGTGTATAGTTTAATAAGTACTAGATTTAACAAATGGGACCAGATTGTTGAAGCAGTGGTTCTTTAAAGATTGAAAAATAATTGGGGATTTGTGTTAATATGATTGTACTAAATGGAGATATTATGAATGTTTTTCTTTAGATATAGGGGAGTTTCGTGCAACAAGGTATTTTAATAAAAATAATAAAAGATGATAAAATTGATAAAAAAGACTGTGTTTAATATGAAAGTTTCTTTAATTGCTGCGATGGATAAAAGAGGCAATGCAACAAGTCATAGATATGCTCAAAAAGAATGATGACTGTCATTATGTTGGCCTTTCAACAGAGCCAGACAATTATCCGGCACTTCGATTCTATGAATCACTTGGATTCGTAAACACAGGGGAGTTGTTAGAGGAAAGTGAAGTTATTTTACTATTAAAAGTATAGACGGTAACCTTCGCTAATGGCCGATTTGGAAAAAATGAGTTATTTATCTGATGAAGTGATTGATTCCAGAAGTTTAGGGGGGGCGCCGATGAAAAATGGGCAGCTTTTGCTGAGGACCTTTTCTGCCCGTGTTTTTGTTTGAGGAGCCTGCCTCCCGAAAATGCATAATAAAAACGCGGCAGGGGAGATCATGCCGCGTGTTTTGTGTTCCTTCTCTGAGAATCTAGTATGTAAGGTTCTCTGAGCCTTTTGGTCTGCCTTTATTTCAATTAAAAACTTGGAATCTGTTAGTTACAACATTATAATGGAAATAACATACAAATCGTCTAGCTATTTTTCATAAGGTAGATCAAGTTTAATGTCATTATATGATTCTACTGAAGAGGCATCAGTGACTGCTACGACGGAAGATGACGTCACAAGTAAAGACACAATTAACCATTTGAGTATTGCTTTTTTCATTTTTATCTCTCCTTTTATAAATGAAATATAACCATTCTACCATTCCATTTATGTGATTTTTTGGTGGAACAGGTTGTACTTTCAGACTAATACATTTTGATGATATATCCAACTGAAGAATAAGCGGGGTTGGAACTGTTATTAACGGATGACAACGATATATCTGAAATTTCCGACAGTTATTACAAATAACATGCGTTTAGTTATAACTTACAAGGAGGATGAAAGATGATAAGAGAAATTGGCGTTGAAATTAAAGCGATCAGGAAGAAAAAGGGGCTGACTCAGGGTTTCATAGCGGAGGGATTTTGTTCCCAGGCCACTATCAGTAAGATTGAAAAGGGGACACATGTTCCGAACCTGGAAACACTTAAGCATATATGCGACAGGCTGAACGTACCGGTTGAGCATTTTATTTCGAGGACAACATATGACAATGTGGCCTACATAGAGGAAGTTATGAATCAAATAGAAGAAGCCGCGGCGGAGCAGGATTACAAGACGGTCTATGATATTACCAAATATGAGCTGCGAGGCAATACACAAAAAAAGAGCTGGTATGAAATTGCGTTAGTATGGAACTACATTTTTTCCTCTTACCGAATTGGAAAATGGCAAGCGGAGGAGACCATCCTTGAGTTAAAGAAACTGCTAACAAAAGTTAAATCTGCCTCAGGGAAAATGGAAGACCTTTATTCTCGGATTTTAAACTCAATTGCGATAATTTACGGTGAATTAAACATCTTTGATTTAAGTATTAAGTATTTTGAGAAGGCGCTGGAAAATATTCAGAACCGCAGAATCGCTCATCCATCACGCTATGAACATATTTTTCATATTCGCGTCTGGTACAACCTGTCTAAAAGTTACTATGATAATGGAGATTATGAGAAATCACTGAAACATATCCACTATGCCATTTCAATCTGTAGAAAACATGAGAGTGTATCGCAGCTTGGGCAGCTCCTGTATTACAAAGGGCAGTGTCTGGAGAAGCAGGGAGCTTCTTACCAAGAGATTCAACTCTGCTATCAACAAGCTCTTATTATTTTTAATTTCCTGGAGAAAAAGTCTTACGGCGATACGATCCGCAAATTGAAAACCTATTACGTTCCTAATGAAGCAGACTATGACATTGAGAAATACTGATGAGAGACTTTGACTCTCCCTCGTCTGACCCTCATACCTAGAGATTATAGCATACTGCCCGAACCATGTTCATTTTGCATGATTAATCGTTACTAGTTTCGTAATCAAACAGGTCTTCAATGGAACAGCCGAAAGCGAGTGCCAGTTCAAATCCTAAAGCTAAAGATGGTGTATATTTATTTTTTTCGATCGAGATGATCGTCTGCCGGCTGACACCGACTTTTTTCCCTAGATCCGCTTGTGTCATTTTAAATTTTGACCGCCACATTTGAATGTGATTGTCCAGTTTACCCGATGTATTTTTTCCCATGCAGGTTCCCCCCATTCATGATGAACTTATACCCATTCGCGTTGCTGGAAATGCACGCTTCCGACTGCCGTAAATAAAGCAAAGCTAGTGATCATGACCACGTAAAACGTCACTGCTGAGTCCAAAAATCCCGCATCTCCTCCTAATGAGTAGGAGAGGGCTTGGGTCATGCCTAACAATGGATGAGCCCACGGGTACATGGGGCCGAACAGAGGAGAATTGGCGATGACCACTGCTGGAAACGTCAGCATCACATTGACTACACTCGGTCCTGCGAACGACTTAAGCATGGTGGCCAGCCACAGCTGCAGAGCAATCAAAGGCAAACAGGCAAGCCAGCCCACTCCGGCACTCACGAACACATTCACAAATGGAAACGGGTCCGAGAAGCCTTTTAATGTCCCAGCGACCCACGTAGCGGTGATAAATGCGGTCTGGGTTAACGTCAGAAGAAACAGGATGACGATAAATTTAGCAAAATAGATCTGCAGCCTTGAAACAGGAAGCGTTAACACCTGTTTCCAGCCGCCCCCTGAATGCTCATGGCGGCAAATAAGTGCCGCAAAGACACCCGTTAGAAGCGGTAGGAAAATAGCACTGTGTGCGAGAATCATCGTCGTGATCGTCCCGAGCCACTGGTGTTCGGGCACGTGCATCGTTGTAAACAAGCCGATAACCGTCGCCAGCACAGGACTTGCCAGGACGATAAAAACAACTTTGGAATGTTTTAGCTTTAACCATTCAGATTTCAAAACGTTTGAAAACATCATGCGGCCACATCCTTTCGTGTTAAATGAATGAGAGTGATCACCATCAGGGCTGCACCTGTTCCGAGCCCGTAGAAGATGTCCGGCGCACCTGACGTAATACCATCCATAAGAAGTGGCCAGCGCCACGGCAGCCATGTCGGCAAGTCAACAGCATACATAATGAACACGGCGTTCGCAATCCCTGTCGTTAAAGCAACGCCCTGATTTGTAAACCCCATCGACAGCCAGAACTGTAGAAATACAAACGGCAGTACAGCTATATATGTGTATAGGCTCATCTGTGAGGCGGCCATGAGAGGCAAATCGCTGCCGAATCCAAGTGCGAGGCCGAGTATCAGTGAAAAGATGACAAAAAGGACTGATGACCCGATGAGTACCGTTAATATAATCGCCAATTTCGAGAGATAGATTTTCCCGTTGTTAACCGGCAGTGAAAACAGCGTCGTCCACGTATGTGTCTCATGTTCAACACTCGCAAACAGTGAAACGATTAGCGTGAGTGTTAACACGAGTACCGTCGGCCAAAAAATATGGACATTTTCAAGCAGGAAGTACCAGTAATCATCATGCAATCCCAGCAGATGATCAAGCCGTAGCGAATAATTCACTGCCTGCAATCCGATGAGCCCTGCGGGAAAGGCGACCATCATCAGCCATACCATCTTTTTCACTTTCATGAGATCGGACTGGATAAGCGCTCTCATCATAGTGTTTCCTCACCTTTCGTAAGGTTGAGGAAAATGTCTTCGAGCGAAGCTATCTCCTCAGAAACCCTGTAAATGTTAAGGCCGGAATACACTAATTCTTTTACGATTTCGGCAATCTTTCCGTCCGGCTGATTCGGCATCGTCAACCAGTTGTCGTGACGGGCTGTCTCGATGCCATGGCTGGAAAGGACTTTCTGCCCCGTCTCCCAGTCATCCATTTGAACGTGCAGTTTCCGGCTCGCTTTTTCACGGAGGACTTCAATCCGGTCCTGGAAAATCATTTCCCCTTTTGCGATGATGCCTACTTTTGTGGCAACCTGGTCTATTTCTGTAAGTAAATGGCTTGATAGAAGGACGGTCATCCCGTATTTAGCGGGCAGTTGCCTGATCAGTTCCCGTATCTCGATCATACCCGCTGGATCAAGCCCGTTTGTCGGTTCGTCCAGTATGAGCAGTTTCGGCCTTCCGAGTAATGAGGCTGCCAGCCCCAGCCGTTGTTTCATGCCTAATGAATACTCTTTCACTTTCCGGTCAGCCATTTTTGTCAGCCTGACCATCTCGAGTACTTCCGTTATTCGCGACTTCGGCACCTGCAGGATTTTACGGAGTGTTTCCAAGTTATCTTTACCTGTCAGATGTGGGTAGTAAGAGGGGGATTCAACGAGGGAACCGATCTGCTTAAGAATGGCGATTCTTTCTTTCGTTAAGTCCTTTCCAAAGACGGTCACATTCCCTTTTGCTGGTTTGATGAGACCTAACAGCATCCGAATCGTCGTCGTTTTCCCTGCCCCGTTAGGACCGAGGAATCCGTAAATTTCCCCTTCTTCAAGCTGGAGAGAGAGCCCGTTGACGACCTTTGTTCCTTTATACGTTTTCGTTAAATCATTTGTCTCGAGAAGATACGTTTGATTACCCATTGGCCGGCACTCCTTGTTTGATTAGTCTGATACTCAAATAACTTAAACCAAGCGACAGAAGCAGACAGACACTTATAAATGTGAGGAGCTGGATCCCCCCTGAAGTCGCTGCTGTCATCCCTAAAATCGGTAATGCCCACGGATACAAATATGGCAGTAATGAACCCGATTCATTTGAGAAGATGAGAAAAACCGGGATTGACATCAGAATATTTAATGAAAGTGCACTAGACGTGTTGAATCGTAGGTACAGATAGAACTGCAGGGTTCCAGCTGCCGACGCCCCGAACGTGCCTAATAGGAAGGCAGGTATAAATAGGGTAAGGACAGGTAGCTGATCCTGGATACCTGCAATGTACCCTCCCGCGATAATGAGTGAAAACGTCCACAGTTGAGTCAGGCAGGCGAGTGTGGCAATCCAGGCCCACTTGCTTAAAAACACATGGGTCGCGGTAATGGGGGAGAGCGAAATTTTTTCCCAGTTTCCTGCCTCTTTTTCAAACCCGTGCAGTGCGCGAGCCACGATTGCGACTGCGACTGGAAGACAGATCGTTCCATAAAATAAGAACACCATAACGGTATACATATACCAGTGATTTTCCGTGTCGTACCCGTACTGGTTAACCATGATAATCGAATAAATGACATACCCGTAAATGACGGGCAAAAGTGTTAATAAGATGATAACCAGCCACATTTTCGACCGCCGTAATTTACAACGTTCGATTGCCAGCATACGAATCCAGTCTTTCATAGGCCCTCCTTATAGACGAATTTTGACGTACATGGTCGAAACAGTAAAATAAAAAACCGATGTTACGGCCAGAGCGAGAGCCGCTGAAATAAGTTCCTGCGGCGACGGTTGGAGCATGGTACCAAACGTAGCTAGCGGCCCCCACGGAAGCCAGAGGCCCCACCCGGCAAAAATTTGAATAAAGATAAATAGGGCTATGCCTGTAAGGGTGGGAATCAGCATATTTTCGCAGGCCGTGACGGTCCAGAGCAGAAAGACCATTAAAGGGAAGGAGAGCAGCACCGGACCGGCCGTTATGAGGAAAAGTCCCGTCGTATCTGTTACTCCGGCTGCGAGGCTTGTCGTAAACGCCGCAGAGAAAATGGTAATTCCGGCTCCTAACAAGACTGCAAACGTCGTTATTAATTTGGCAGTCAAGATGGCATTTTTTCTGATCGGAAATAATTGCAGGCGGCTCCACATACCGTTTTCATACTCGTATGCCATCAACATCATCACAGCTGCCGTCGTCACAAGAATCGTGAGAGGTGGCATGGCCATCTGAGCTGTTTCTAGAAAGATGCTCCAGCTCCTTTCCGGAGAATATTGCCTGCTTAAAGAAGCCAGCGCCGCATAACTAGTGACGGAGATGGTGATCCAGACAGCCACATACAACCAGAGAAGATAGGTGACAGGCACTTTTCTGAACTCGATTTTCAGAAGGGTGATCATGAGACAGATGCCTCATTGTTCATCAGTGATAAGTAGGCTTCTTCCAATGAGTCGACAGAATCTTTCCCTGTCTCATTAAGGATATGAATGCCCTTATCTTTAAGCGCCTTTTTCACAGCCTGAAGGCGGGAAGGGGTACCCGTCACAAACAGTGTGTTGTCATCGTCCCACTGAATTACGACGCCTTCTTTTCTAATTAAGTCAGCTGCAGCAATCTGATCGTCCGTCACAATCCCTATGACACATTCGGTTTTTCCAATCAGTCCAGGAACAGTTCCTTGATAACATAAGCGTCCCTCACTGATTACGCCAATTTCATCAGCCAGCTGTCCGATTTCACTGAGCAGATGGCTCGAGATAATAATCGTCGTTCCGTATTTTGTGCACCAATCCTTGAGCAAGGTTCTAATTTTGTGAATCCAGACAGGATCAAGTCCGTTTGTCGGTTCGTCGTAAATTAACAGTTCCGGTTGATGAAGTAACGTATATGCAATGCCGAGACGCTGCGCCATGCCGAGTGAGAACGTTTTAACCTTTTTTCCGGCCGCTTCTTCGAGACCGACCGCTTTCAGCGCTCTGTCGACAGCGGCAGTGTCTGCGACGTGATAGAGGCGCCTCGCGATGTCAAGATTTTCTCTTGCAGTCAAATGCTCATAATGCGCAGGCTTTTCAATTAAAGCACCTGTCTTGGCAAGCACATCGAGGCGACTTTCAGGCATTGGCTTCCCTTGCACGAACACCTTTCCGGCATCTGCCTTTAACAGTCCGGTGATCAGTCTCAGTGTCGTCGTCTTTCCCGCGCCGTTCGGTCCGAGAAAGCCGTATATCTTTCCTTGAGGTACTTTCAGGTTCAAATCCTTAACGGCTGCAATACCGCTGTATTTTTTCGTCAGCTGAACCGTTTCCACTGCTAATTCACCCATACTGATTACCTCCTCACTAATTTCTAAATTGAAGAATTAACAAATAGACAGTTCCAATTAAAAAGGTCATAGCAAACATCACCAGCGTCAGATTCTGATACCCTGCGCTCGTTAATGTCTCATCAACGCTGAACATAACTGCTGCCACAATCATTCCGCCCAGTAGAAAGAACATCACGGAGAATGTTCGGGAAGATATCGTTTTAGCTCGTTCGTCTGAACCCATTCTCTTATTAATGATCAGCATGACCACAAGGCATAGTAGCATGACAACGCCGCCAATATAATTTCCCCAGTGCACCAGAGTTTCCATCAATTTAAACCCAACTCCTTTTTGTATTTAACTTTATATGGTAAATGTAAAACAAACTTAACTAAATGTCAAGTTTGTTTTACAAATTTAATAATATTTTTTGAAAGTAATTTTGCTGCAGAAACCGTTTAGCAGGCATCCACTGGTTTCCACAGCAAACTTAGCTGAGAGTCCCCCGGAGAAAATAGACTCCTTGAGTAAGGAAAGTGTCCGCCTTTAAAGAGCTTCGAGGAAACAGCTTATCTAAGCAATCAACTTAGATTTTTATAAAAATGACTGTAGAATCCGCCGGTATGAAGCAAGTCTTTGTGCGTGCCGTATTCCATGATTTTTCCTTTATCAACCACGCAGATCATATCACTGTTCATAACGGTTGTAAGCCGGTGTGCAATCACGATGCGCGTACAATTGATCGATGATAAATAGTCATCGATCTTTTTCTCGTTAACGTGATCTAGCGAACTCGTCGCTTCGTCAAGAACAAGGATGGAAGGCTTACTTAAAAGGGCTTTAGCGAGCGCAATGCGCTGGCGCTGGCCGCCGGACAGATTCATGCCCATCTCTGAGACCATCGTATTGTACTGCATCGGCATTGCCATAATTTCATCATGAATCTGCGACACCTTGGCGGCTTCGACCACTTCTTCAGGAGTCGCGTCAGGATGATGCAGCGTGATATTCTCGTAGATAGACCGGTTAAAGAGGGTCACATCTTGAGGGACCGTGCCAATTCGTCTGCGAAGTTGCTGAAGGTCAATGTCTTCAAGATCCTTGCCATCATAATAAATTGTCCCTGATACGGGTTTGAAAATGCCGATAATTAGATTGGCAATGGTTGTTTTTCCGGAACCTGACTGACCTACAAGCGCCACTTTCTGACCTTCGGAAATCGTCATCGAAAGGTCGTCGACGACACGCTCACTGTACTTGGAGAAAGAGAATGAGACGTTTTCGAGACGGATATTCCCCCTGACTGGCTCATAATCCGGTTCTTCTTCCATGCTCCCCAATTCGGCAGGAGCTTCGAGCACATCCTCGACCCGCTTCAGGTAGGAAGTTGTCAGAATAAACGCCTGGACCATGTTTACAACCGAGCCACTCAAGTTGAAAAACTGGCCTGATATAGCATGAAAAGCAATCAGAACACCAAGCGTAATCTGACCCGAAAATACTTGATAGGCACCTATCCAGAGAATGATAAGCGGTGCTAACAGCTGCAGGGAACTACTGGCAGTGTTAACGTAATTTAGAATCGTTTCTTTTTTTCGGTACGAAGACAGCAAGCTATTAAACCTCTCTAGCCAGCGCCGGTACATCATATGTTCAACGCCGGACGTCTTGACGCCGAAGATGCCGTAAAGCATTTCAGTCTGGGTGCCTTGAACTTTCGCGTGATTAAGAATTTCTTGCTGGTTCGTTTCGGATATATACCGTTTGCTTAACGAAATGAGCGCGATATTAAGGGCGGCGATCACCAAGACGAACACGGTCATTAACCATGATTGATAAGCCATGTATAGCAGGATAACCACCAGAACAGCTGTATCGAGTATGCCTTTTACGACCTGGGTCGTCAGCTGATCGCGAATGACTTTCATGCTGTTTGCACGGAAGATCAAGTCGCCGAATGAGCGGAGCAGAAAAAATTGATACGGAAGCTTCAGGATATGAGAGAAAAACTTCGTCTGCATGTCATAATCAATCGCGTTATGGAACGTAATCAACGTGCGTCCTCTTATATACGTAAACAGCATATGAAACAGAACAACACCGAGAATGCCGATTAAAAACACATGCAAAATGCTCACTTCCATCGGAACGATGATATGGTCAACAACGAATTGGATCAGCATTGGCATCCCTACGGTGAAGAGCTGCAGGAGAAGGGTCAGCATGAGGATGGTCCCGAACAGCTTTGGTCTGTTCGTAATAAAAGGGACAAACGACCACCATACATTTTTTTCTTTCTTGTATTCAAACCGGTCCCCCGGATAGAGAGTGAGGATATAACCGGTGAATTTCTTGTCAAAATCGTCCCGTGTTAGTTTCCTTCTGCCACCACCAGGATCGACGATATGGAATTCGCGGTCTTTCTTTATTTTTTCCAGTACGACGAAGTGATCTTCCCCCCAGAAGATAATTGCCGGGAGCTTCATCTGCTTTAACTGTTCCGTTTCCGCTTTATACGGTTTCGTTTCAAAGCCCAGTTGTTCGGCAAGCTTTTTCAGGTGGAAGAGTGTCGTTCCATCTCTCCCGTTTCCCATTCGCTCTCTCAGTTCGTAGAGAGAAACGTGGCTTTTATAATAACCCATCATCATCGCCATGCAGCAGAGACCGCACTCGGTTTGCTGCATTTGTTCAATACACGGGACGCGTTTCCTTGTCGGTTTAGTGTCGCTCATATGGACTCACTCTTTTTCTTTTTTGATCAGGTTCAGGAAATTCCAGTGAAAGAACAGAGGGAATCCAAGGGGCAGCGAGCCGCATCAGACCATAGCCGATTCCGGTCTGTCCAAGCATGAAGCCGTCCATTTCCGCATAGCGGTGAAGTCCGGAACGCCACCCTCTGCTTTCTTTCTCAGCGAGGACATCATGGCCCATTCTCAACGCTTTCACATACCATCTGTCTTCAGAAAGTTGTTTAGCAGCACTCAGCATAATATCAATATTGCCAAGCGTCCCATGACACAGACAGTGGCTCGAAAGGAGCCCTTCTTCTGAGACAGCGGCGAGAAGCTTCTCCATTCGCTCTTCCGTCCCCGGTGTGCGCTCATTTCTCATAACTGTGGCGAGAGCAATACCGGGGGCGCCGTGGCACCAGAAGCATCTGCTTCCTCCATCATGCTTCGCGCCTCCATAAGACGCTGGCAGTGTGCCTTCTTGGATAGTTCCTGCTTCAAAAGTCATAAGCTTAGTAAGCGCACGTGCCACTGTAAGATCATCTGTTACGACGGCCGATTTTGACAATGCCCATAAATAGCCGGCCGTCCCATGGGCAAGCCCGGGTCCAGGGTTTTCAAAAGTTAGTGTCATGCGTTCGATTTTCTCTGCGAGCAGTATCGATGCTCTAACGGCTGTCTCTTTGAACTTATTTCTGCCTGTTTTCTCAAATGCGTTCAGACAGCAGACGACTAAGCCTGACAGACCTGAAACAAAATCAGGTTCATGATCCTCGAAGGAAAGGACCTGGTCGACAGTCTCAAGATGGTCTTCAGCACGGTTGATCAGTTCGGGATCGTCCCATAATAACCCGAGATGAACGAGTGTGTAGACGGGAGCGCCTTCTCCAGAAAAGACCGATATTGTCGGCAATTTAGGCCTCTCCTTTAATTTCCCCGCTATAAAGTAGGCGATCTTCTCACTTAATAAGCGGTAGTGTGAGTCGCTGGATAACTTACTGAGATAGGCGAAGAACAGGCTGTAGCCTGCCAAACCGTCGTAGATGTCATTGCCTTTGATTCCTACATCCAGGCCTTTTTCACCGCTTAAATTTAACCCGATCCAGTTGACTTCCTCACGCTCCGTCTCTGCAATCGCACGTTGTGCGATGATAGATCCGATTTTCAGCGCTTCGCTAAGAAACAAGCTAGGATCAGAAGGTCTGTCCAGCTGTTTTTTTTCAATAAAGGGTCGGGCCTGGTTGTGTTCCCAAGCATTTTCGATCAGGGTGGCTAACGACCACCTGACATATTGCGATTGTTTTTCCATGTCCGCTGGACTGAGTCTGTCGAGCTTGTCATACACATCGCCATAACTAGTGCGGTCAAAAAACTCGCCAATACAGTTACCGTTACCGTCATAGATGTCCCGTCCGTCAACATAATAGTAAAAATAGGGGACGTCGTGTGTTAACATCTGTTGCGTTTCAGAGGAAGTGAACAGCTGGAATTTATCTGACTGAGTCGTCATCTGCCATAAATAATCAAATAACCTCACCCGTTCGAGACCATTCTGCAAGTAGTCAGGATGGAGGCTGTTAGCAAGAAATTCACTGTATACCTGGGTCGGACGGAATACCTGTCGGATCTTCGTACCTTTGAAAAAAGACAGTGGGCCTTCAGGAGACTTAAATTCTGCTGCATTCTCATAAATAATTTTATAAAGGTCTTTGAAACCTTGTTCAATGTCATTTGCATAGTCAATGGGGTTCATCGTTTCTTCTTTCATTTTTACCCTGTTTTTGTAATCCGGTGATTTGACGATTTCAGATACGAGCCGCATCTGGTCCGTTCCTGCATCTGCTACCGTTAAAGCTGTCAGTTTTTTTGATTCCTGGCCGGCCTTTGCTCCGATCGCGCTGACATCAAAATCAATTGCTGCCTCACTAAGTAACGGCGAAGTGATCATCAATGACGAGTAAACAGAGCGGTTCATTTCGAGCAAAAGTTCGTTTTTACTGCTCAGGTGGCCTGTCATCTCAAGGTTTTTGCTGAACAGAGTTTCCAAATCAACTGGAATCGGGTATTCTCCGTTCGCAATCATATTTTCCGCATGGAAATCAGAGGAGCCTAGAACATAAAATAGCGCCGTAAAACCGCCTTGGCGATAATAAAACCGTTTAACTTCCTCTTTCGTCGTACACTCTTTGTAGGGGACGTGTTCCTGCCAACCGTAGTCACCGCCCTCAATCACCTTTACAGCAGCTAACGGATGTTTGAACCCTTTCCTGTTAAGCCATCCGACAAGCCGGCTGAACTGAGCATCCACTTTTAGTGAGCGCGGTTTGTAGACGAGTTTCGCACCGGAAGTAAATTGGAGCATAATTACTTCCCGGCCGTCCTGGTGGGTATCTCCTAGGCCGAACGATAACGCGGATAAACAACTCAACTCTTCAGCGAATCCGGATTGCAGCTCGATGTAATCTGTATTAAATCGATCAATCAGTTCTTTCAGCAGCCGGATGTAGCGTTCGGTCGTTTCCGTCACCAACCTTCCGAGAACAGGGTATAGGCTGAAAAATTGAACCACTTCGTATGGATCTTGCTGGAACTTTTTCATGAAACTCTGAAAGCGGGCGTTCGCCGTTTCCCCTTCTAGCTGTCCTGTCAGTCTGGCAATGTTAATTTCCAAGACAACTGATTTAATGCACAGATTATGTAATTTTTGATAGAGTGTGTCTATTATTCCAATCATTAAAGCTTCCGTATCTATCTTATCCGGAGGTACATGTGTGAGCTTACGCGAAAGCGTCTCTTCTGCATAGGATATAAATGAAGACAATAATGCCTGGGTTGTATTCAGATCACATTCTTTCGTTGAATGATATGAAAGGACATTGTTGAAGTCGTTGATCCATTCCAGTTCTTTTTCCAATGCAGGCTGATTCGGTTCTTGAAGTCTGCTTTTAAAACTTTCCATCGACAGCCCTTGATTAATGAGGCGTTGCTCAAGCATTGGCTCTGATACAGTATTCAGCCATTTATCGAGCTCCGTCGTTTTTGTTGATGTGTCTATAGCTGGCCGACCTTCAACCCTTTCAAGTAAATAAGCTGACTGGCTGAACGAATTCATGAGATCACTTTTCACCGGTAAAACCTCCTTTAATTAATTTGCGGTGGCGGTCGTGCTGAGCTGAATCATTGAAATAATGGTGGCAAGCGTGACACTTGCCACCAACTTCCTCTTTTTTCAAAAAATTTGTTACAATTAAGTACAATTGCGTTGAGGTTTCTGTCTGCAGGAGCGAGCTTCCAAACTACCCTGCAACTTTAACCTCTGCATGATGATGTACACGCCGTTGTCGGGCATGCCACTGCAGTAATTAGTGTGACTGTTGCACAAGCCCAAGTCGTTTGCGGCTGGACATCCTGGGCACCTGCGATACTTTTCAGCTGAGCCTCGTCCACTTCACCGGCAGGGTGCTCCAGTCCTAGTTGGCTGCGCGTTTCCGGATTGCGGTATGCTGCTGCAAGATCTTTTCTCTCCATATTTCTTCACCTCCTTTATAGAATATACGCTTTAATCCAGTGATAGAATGTTAGGTACACCTTCGGGATCAGATTGTTTAAGGAGTCCGAATCCGAATCCGGCCAGCCCGACCATCAATCCTTTCGACTCAGTGCCTCTTGACACTCCGCGGATCCACTGTTGGTCCTTCATAAGTGCGAGAAGTTGGCTCTGCACTGCGTTAATTTCAGCAGATAAATCTTTATGCTTTAACACCTTTTGGGCTTTCAGGAGAATCTCCAGCTGGCCGAAATCCCCGTGACAATAAGACCTGTTGTTTCCAAAACCGAATCTTAGTGTGGTTGCTAGTGCTTCTTCAACTTCCCATTCAATATGAGTATCCATCCATCCGTTTTCAATCAGGCGCAGCCTAGACAGCAGAATTCCCGGCGCTCCGTGGCACCATGCTACAGATATCTCGTCCCGCCCAGGCGTCGTCCAGTTACGGGTATGGCTGTCATAGAAACGGCGCTCAAATTCTAGCGCTTTTTCTATAGCAGAGACTAACGTGCCGTTTTTAGTAAACGTATAGAGAGAAGAGAGGGCAGCGGCGATCCCACCGGTCCCATGAGAGTACCCTGTCAAAGGTACATCATGATTGGAAGATTTCCATGCAATCCCGCCTTCAGGTGCCAGTATCGCATGGGTGATCAGGTGGTTTGCGCACTTTTCAGCTGCTTTAAGCGCTTCTTCCGTGCCAAATTGCTTGTAAATGGAAAGGAAGATATCCAAAGCGCTGGCGGCTCCGCCAATATAATCATAGATCGTGTCTGCTTTAATAAGCTCTTGAAAAGATGGGAGTGCGTCAATCAAGTGTCTTTCAAAAAATCTGTTTTCCGATACCGAGGCGAGCCGGGCCAATGTATAAAAGCCACCGCCCACACCGCTGTAGGCACCGAGACTATACTGGCCGTTTTGACTATATGTCTTCATATCTTCCAGAATAGGAACGAGTGCTTCTTCGGCTCCTTTTGTGAACCGTTTGTCTCCTGTGTAATAGCCTAAATAACCGAGGAAGAGGGCAATACCGCTGTTCCCGTTATAAAAATCAAGTCCAACTGGTGCGATTCGCCAAATCACTTCTTTACTGCCTTCGAGGACGGTGCTGATCCATGTGATATCCTTTATTCCGTTCGTTGTTCCTGAAATCGCCGTTTCCAGTAAATAATCACCTATTTCTTCTGCCCTAAAGAGAAACTCGCTTTTTTCAGGTGCAGACTGGACAGGAAATGAAGGTGAGACTGGTTCTACATCAGCTCTTTCGCTGGCGTTTGCAGCGAGCATGGACATGTGAAGAATGTGAATCTGGATGTCAAGATCTCGCTCACCTAGTGACTCCAGCTTCAGGCGGACTTTATCAAGGGCAGATTCATTAAAGACGTTTTCAATGACCGTTCCTCCTGAACACCAGACATGCGGGCTTCCTGGCCTTGTTGTGAAAATCGGAACATCCCCTCCGTGAAGGTCGTCTTTTTCAAATGGGATAAGCCTTTCTAGTTTTGGCAGTTGAAGGGACTGGAGCCACAGTCTGTGCAGGAAGATATCCCGGTCAAGGCCGTCTCTCAGCAAATCAGGGTGATACATGCTCCTTAATAGTTCACCATAGCTCGCTGTTGGACGTATGATTGTTCTCACATCCGTGTTTTCAAACGTGTCTATCAGGCTTGCAAACGTTGTTTTATTAGATGCGATGTGGTCATAGCAACTGATAAAACCAGCCTTTATTTCAATTAAATAATCGGTCAGTTCAACATAGTTACCACCCAAGCTTGGAAGGTTCTGGCCCGACTCCAGATAAGCGGCGGATTTTTGAATATGCATCCTGTCAGTTCCGGAACTACTTATTTTAGAAACTTCAAAAGGCAGTTTTTGCTCGCCTTTCCCTGCAAGCCCGCTTAAATCAATTCCTTTCTGATCGATATTATCTCGTTGATATAGCATGTTCGGCAGAATGCCGGTTGCCATGATCGATCCTGTCAGAATTTTATCCGCTTGAGCGAGCGCGTCTTCGGAAAATTCAGGTTCCTGAATGTTCTGATGGAACAGAGACTCCAGATCGATAATAACCGGGTGTGCTCCCTTGGCGATGATATTTCCATAATGAAAGTCTGTCGCATTGAGGACATACATTAAGGCAAGCTGGGCGCCCATACTTCTATAAAAATAGGCAACGTCCTCTTCGGTATTACAGGCCTCATACGGAATAAACTCTGTCCACCCGTACGTATCGCACAGAACTATGCGCGGAATATAAAGATCCGGAATCGCGCCCGCAGTATTATTCAGCCATTCGATTACATTGTAGAAATTTTTATCTGCCTCAAGTGAACGGGGCTTATAGACAAGCCGAACGCCGCCGTCAAAGCTGAGAATCGTGACGCTTTTTCCCTTTTTATGTGTATCACCAAGTCCGGTTTCGATCAATTTCACCTTATCGTCTGATTTCAGTTCAGGGAATACGTCCAGTAAATTCTTAAAATCACAGGTAACATGAGCTGCTATTTCTTCAGTAAATGCGAGCCATTTATCGATTTTTTCGAGCATGAGTCGGATGAGCAGTGAATATTCATCAAAAAATGTGTTCAAATATGCCTGACTGGAGGCGCTTACATCGTCAAAATATCGGTATCTCTCAGCTGAATTCTTTCCTTTCAGAGTCTGTGTTTCACGCATCACATTTAATTCGAGAATAAGCGTCTTAGTCGACATGCCCAAAAGCTGATCCTGAATATCTTTCAAAAGCCTTGTATAAAGCATCGTTCTTCCTGCAATGATGTCATAACGCGACACAAGTTCCTTCAAATGGTAGAAGGCAAACTTCAAAAAGAGATTATGAAAGCCACGGAATTCGGTTTCCGGCAAACCTGCTGGCAAGTGACAAGAGGCATACCGTCCTTCAATGATATCCTTCCAGTCGTTTATCCACTTCTCATCCGACGGACAAGAGTGGCCTTCTTCATTGACTTCGGCAATGGAACAAATGTCGTTTAACGTCATCTTGGAGACAGAGTGGACGCTTTGTTCAAGATAGGAGGGATTATTGTAATAAAACCTCTTCCACATCATGACTCTATTATTAAAATTCTGATTATTATATGTATAAAACCCTTTGCACGAATTCCTCTCGTGTATTGATAGTGCTGCATGGTGAGCCTTCATGTTAATCACCCCTATGTAGTATAAAGTGAGGTTATTCCCGGTCCTTCGATAATCCGGGAATAACCCAATAAGTCTTTAGTTACAATTTCGCTGGCATTCTACTGTAAGCGTACAGAAGCGTCCGTCATTACCAAGACGGCAGCTAATGTTGTACCACCGGCAGCCACCTACGACCATATCAGATTCCTGATCCGATAGTTCATCCATGACATCTCCGGCAGGGTTGGCAACTTGCACGTTTTCTACAGCTCTGTTTTCAGGGTTCTTCCAGTACTTAATTACTTCCATGTCAGCACATCCTTTAATTATTTTTTTTGGGAAGCTCGTCTTACTTACAGAGAATAATTTTTTCTAAATTTTTTGTCAATTTTACATTTTAGAGTTTTTTATGGTTTTAAATGGTGTTTGTTGTTGCGCGGTTTAAAGGGAAATTTGTCAACTAAACTGTTTTTTATTCTTTTAATATCATATAAATGTATAGTGGGAAACGTTGTGACAGACTTTATATCTTTACAATTATTTTTTAATATAATACCTCCAATAATTACGGAATGGCTCTTAATCTTTATGCCTGCTGTTTTTTTCACTGGTATACAGTTTTATTATTCGTTTATGAATATTTCTCGAAAATGGATCGATCAAGTTAACTGGAGGGACGGGTACATAAGTGAAATACCCTTATTTGTTTAAGACACTGAAGGGGCTGAAATAGAGGATTGTGTATGCATTTTATTACAATCAAGAAGGTATATGAATGAGTTCTCGAATACATTTCTAAATTACAGAATCGGCTTTGGTACCGCACCTTTCGGTATTTGCTCACCCTGCCAAGCAGAATTTATCTAGTTGTTAACGCTCCGTTCATATTGCTGTGTAAAAATGAATGATGTTGCAGTATGCTAAAAGGAGAATGTACCGAGAAGATGAGCTGTACGCCATGAACCGTCCCGTGAAAATACCCACATACCCATTTTGATGCTTACCGGAAAAGTAGAGAGTTACGATATTGTAAAAGGCTGGAAATGGGAGCTGATGATTATATCGTTAAACCTTTTGACCCCAATGAACTGAGTGCAAGAATAAAAGCTGCTCTCAGAAGGAGGGGACAGACTGATCAGCGGCGGGAACAACTGATTTTTTCAAATGTGATCATGAATATGAGTGAATTCCGGATCCTAGTGGACGATCAGGCATTGCCTTTGCAGGAGTTATTTTATATTTTATGTCGCGAAAAAACACGGCTCTTTTAAGAGATATGAATGAAATTGCTTTAAACTTTGCAACAGGGGACTTTTCCCGGAAAGGGAAAGTGGTCACCGAGGATGAGGTTGGTCAATTGGGTGAAACCTTCAATTAGACGGCAGAAGAACTGAACAGCATTGAAGAAATGCGAAGGGACTTTATTGCACTCTGCCTTTGAGCCGGTAAAAATTTAGAGATAAATAGGTCCAGGGAGTGCTCTTTTAAAACACGAAATCAACTGAAAACAGAAAGTAGGGGATGTTCCATGACGTTGGTGTCGAAGCTGACTTCAAATAGAAAAATGGTTTGGATTACGATTCTTATCTGGGTATTTATAGCAGGGGGACTCAGTATGGGTCCTTCCGCGAATGACCACACAGTCAACACGGGGGAAGACGATCTTCCTAAAGACGCGAAGTCTGTCATTGCCGAGGACAAAGTACAGGCTTATTTTCCGGATGATGACGGGCAGCTCGCCCTCCTCGTTTTTACACAGGAAAATGAGTGGAATGAAGCGTCAGGATGGGACGAAATTGCTTCCACCACGGAATGGCTTACCGAGGACTCGGTAATGGGAACAATCGACACTGTCGTACCGTTTCATCACTTTCCAGAGCCAGTTCGCGAAGAATTCCGGTCTGAAGACGGAACAACGATGGTGATTCCACTCATACTTGCAACCGGTCTGGAAATGGACGAGATTAACGACACTGTCACGATGATAGACAATTACGGAAATGACGCAATCAGCCAGGGGGAGCTCTATGTAACCGGGCCTGCTGGGATCGCCTCTGATACGATTGCAATTTTCTCAAATGCCGATCTGACCCTTCTTTTTTCAACAATCGGTCTTGTACTCGTTCTGTTAATCATCATCTATCGCTCACCTCTGCTGGCAATTATTCCACTGCTTGCAGCAGGGTTTGTGTACCAGATTACAGACAAGGTGCTCGGGCTGTTCGCAGCTAACGGCGTATTTACAATTGAAACGCAGTCGTTATCCATTGTGATGATCCTCCTGTTCGGGGCTACGACGGACTACAGCCTGTTCATCTTCTCCCGTTTCAGAGAGGAACTGAGGAAACAGGAGAATAAATATGATGCCATGAGTTCAGCTTTACGAGGGGTGGCTCAACCGATCTTCTTCAGCGGGGGCACGGTGTTCGTAGCCATGCTTGTTCTGCTTCTAGCCCAGTATGGTCCGTACAATAATTTCGCATTAACATTTGCTATCACGATTTCGATGGTGCTCCTTGCGGGACTTACGCTCATACCGGCACTGTTTACCGTTGCAGGAAGACGTGCGTTCTGGCCTGTCATACCGCAAGTGGGCGAGGAAACGCTTAAGAAGAACCGTTTCTGGGGGAGCGTAGGGACATTCGTCACGAAAAAACCTGTCCTGTCGGGCGGGATCGTGCTTGTTTTTCTTATCGTGAATGCTTTAAACGTTCCGACGATTCAGCATTCTTTTAATCTTATAAACTCGTTCCCTGAAGATATGAAGAGTCGGATCGGCTTTGAGGTGATGGAGGAAAGCTATCCTCCTGGGGATCTTGCGCCTGTATCGGTCATCGTTGAAAGTGAAAACGGGTTTGATATAAATGAGGAAAAATGGGAGAGTGTAGAGCTACTCGGAAATATTCTTATGGAAGATGAAGGTGTATACGACGTAACGCTGCCTGATCTTGAAGACGCTCAGGATGGAGATAATATTGATGAATCGGGGCGTGCACTGAGCGGCGAACTGATTTTGGAACAGAATCCTTACGATCATGAGTCGCTTAATACGATAGATCGTCTAAATGATAACAGAACTGGTATATTAGAAGAAAGTGGCCTTGATGCAGCTAGATACAACTTGTTTTTTTCCGGTGAATCGGCAAAACAGGCAGATGTCCGAGCGTTGAATGACAGGGATACGATCGTTGTGGCGCTTGCTGTCACGGTCGTGATCACGCTTATGCTGATCTGGCAGACGCGGTCGCTTGTGGCACCGCTGTATATGATGTCTACGATTCTCTTATCATACTTGTCAGCTCTAGGGTTGAGCTGGTTTATCTTTCATAACTTGCTAGGCTTTGAGGCGATGAGCTACAGAATACCGCTTTATGCGTTTGTGTTCTTAGTGGCACTAGGGGTAGATTACAACATTATGCTGATTTCGAGAATCCGTGAGGAAAACCGTCACCACAGCATTCTTTATTCCGTTCAGCGCGGTGTGGCGCTGACGGGGGGAGTCATCTCCTCCGCAGGACTCATTCTGGCTGCCACTTTCGGAGTGCTAATGACTCAGCCACTTATGGAACTGTATATGTTCGGTTTCATTGTGGGTCTGGGCATTCTGCTAGATGCGTTCCTAGTCCGCGGGATGCTTGTTCCAGCCATTGTAACTTTGCTTGGCAAATGGAATTGGTGGCCTGGAACTAAGAAAAATATTTAGAAAAGAAAGTAGATAAAGATGTATTTAATCTCTTATATCCTGCATATTGCAGGGATAGTCCTTTGGTTTGGCTCGTTTGCCGAAATTTGGATTCCTAATAGATCAAGTCGGGATGAGAATTACTTGATTTTGAAGCGCGTACCCCTAAATGGGAGCGCGCTTTTTGGTGTTTTAGTAAAAGTGACCGACGTCCAGTTTAAATACCCTGGGGATCAGTCGCCTTTTTCGACCACAAGCCTGAAGAAGCTGGCCGACCCTCCGAGGAATGGGAGACAAAAACTTCAATCTTCAAAACTTTCATCAATCCTATGCTATAATCTAGTATTGGTAGAAACCATAACCGAATGACATAATGCAAGTCAGATTCTTATGAGGCATTCTCGTAGCAAGCAGGTGACGTATAATGAAGGCAATTAATAAAACATATCGTTGTCCATTGGTTTTAACGAATAAGGCGAAGGACAAAATGGAAGGGCTCGGGATAGAGCGTTCCTTTTTTTCGTTGGAGAAATCCTTTCGTATATACATAGAAAAATATCCTCAGACAGAAGATCGTCCTCTTTCTGTCGCCATGTACTTTGATTATCTAGAAAACAAACAAGTGGCCGCAACTTACGAGGGGCTTGTGGTCATTCTTCATTGTGTGGTGGAGAAGGACCGGTTTATCGTGACGAATGTAACGACGAAATCGGCCCGTGCATCAATCCGAACAAACTGGCGTCAATCCGTCGATCTCACATTTGATTTAACTGCACAGCGAGGCGCGTTGGTGCCCCTCGACTTCCTCAGCTTGCTTCATGACATGCCTATAGCCGAGGAAAGCTCCTCGTACGTGAAGAAGCGGATCGCAAGTTGGGAAGGCTATTTGAACATTCAAGAGCGTGCCGCCGATATTCCTGATATGGTCACGCGGTACTCAGGGCTGACGTTCAATGGGGATTTCAGCCGTGTCACGATCACGGGATGCCAGTTAGGGGAGAAGGAATGGAAGTCTCTTAAAGGTCTAAGCGTCAAATTGAAGGGCCTGGACCAAGACATCGGCAAAGTTTTAAAAGCTAAACGCTCTGCAGGCACGGTGGAAGTGGAACTGAATAAAGTTATGGAGCAACAAGCGAGGGAACAGCGATTGGATCTTCCTCAAAAGGAAATCGTCTTTAGTAACTTCGCGGCCTTAAGCCAAGTGAAGCGGTTGCGGCAAGGGTTCAAGCATCTAGAACAGGGCCTCGCTGCCAACCCTGAGCTCGAGCAACTATTATTCGAGAACAAGCCCCCCGTTCAACCGTTGAAAAAAATCGCTCCGGTGACGTTTCATAATCAATTGAACGACTTTCAGCGAGAAGCTGTCGCGGGGGCGATCGCTGCAGAAGATTTGTACGCGATTCAAGGGCCGCCTGGAACGGGAAAAACCACCGTCATCTCTGAAATCTGCCTGCAAAACGCGAGAGCAGGCTTACGGACACTCGTGGCATCCCAGTCCAATTTGGCCGTCGACAATGCCCTCGGTCGATTGTTGCAAAACAAAGATATTCGCATTCTCCGAGTCGGACGAACGGAAAGCATTGAAGAAGAAGGCAAAAAGTTCATCGAAGAAAACGTCGGTCAGTATTGGAAGGACCATACGTTACAAGAAGTCTCCACGCAATTTTCTGAACGACAAAAGCGAGAACAAGACTTGGAAACAGAGTGGGCAGAGAATGAACGAGAACAAGCGCAACTAAAGCCCGTGCTTGCACGGTTGGAACAGGAGATTGAAGCGAAAAAGAAAGCGGTAAAGCAATGGGATGACTTGGATTCGGTCATTAAAGAACATCGAGTGAACGTCGATCAGGCTGTGAAAGAAGAGCAACAGGTCAAGGCCGAAATCGACGAGCTCGAACAAACTCTCCTTGGGTTGACGGAAGCGATTGAAAAAGACGACACCTTTCTTCGCGATGAACCAGAACCTTGCAGACTGGAAAAGGAAATCGAGGATCATCAACAACGAATGCAAGAGCTACGACAAAGCATTGCAGTTCTAGAGCTTGACGACAAAATTCGCGAACGAAAAAAATCGCTGGATCAAGCAAAGGCAGAATCTGAAAAGCTGGCCGAAACGATCCGTCAAACAGACGAACTCATCGCAAAAGTCACAGACGCTAAACAAGTGGATTCGCTAAGATGGATGATTCTCGAACAGAAGCTGGAACGGTCGATGGAGCTCCAGCAGTTATTTCAAGAAATCAAGGACATCCGCGAAGAAATGAGCCAATTCCTAAAATTAAAGGACTACCACGACACGCTAACCAAGGCGATTTCCTTTGTTGAACAGCGATTGACCGAGCACCGCATCCCCGTTGCACCAATTCAACAACGAGCGAAGAATGCTTTGAACGCTTATACGGCAGAGGACATCGATCAATTTATAGAGGAATTAAGAATGAAACTGAAGGGTCAACAGCTCTCCGCGCAGATGCTTGCCGCTGACTTGGAAGGATTGTATCGCCGACGCCACTTCGTCCGCCAAAAAGGCGAACGGTTAACGTCCTTCGAGACAAATAAACAGGCGGCGATCGACGTCTTTGGAAAAATCAAGCAAAAAATGCTAAATCAAGTCCAATACAAACAGCGAGGAAACCACTCCTCTCATGAAAAATACAAGCAGGAGATGAACGCCGAGAACGCTGAGCTTCAGTCCATGCAAGAGAAGCTGGAGCACATGTTGAAAACGTCCCATCGCATTCCGAACGCACAAGAGCAACTACCTCAAATGGAAGAAAAAGTGGTTGAACTGGAGGGGAAGATCGAGCAGTATATGGGCGTGCAAGCACATCTCGAAGCTAATCGCGAGAAAGAAGAAGAAGAGAGGTCTCGGCTGCACCTAGAGAAGGAGAAGTTGGGCGAAATCGAGGAGCAACTCGAACAATGGCGAAGTGTCATCAAGGAAAAGGAACAAGAGCAGGCCCCTATACAAGAGCTATTGGAGACTGAACCAGAGAAGGAGCATGAAGAACGATTAAAACAAATGGTGAGTCTTTCATATAAATGGGATTCTCTAAAGAGGGAACAAGAAAGACTGCCTGTTTTCCAGAAAATTCAAGGGCAATGGCTTTCGTTATTAGAAGAAGCAAATGAACACGATCTCGAGGAAATTCGCAAGCTCTATGTGAAACATGCCAACGTGATTGGAACGACGTGTGTGGCGTCGGCCAGAAAAGATTTCATCGACAGCTATCCCGAGTTTGATGTGGTCATCATCGATGAAGTATCGAAAGCGACCCCACCAGAACTCCTATTACCGATGCTAAAAGGAAAGAAAATCATCCTAGTCGGCGACCACCACCAGCTACCGCCCCTATTAGGGAACGATACGCTAGAAGAGACTTTGCAGGAAATGGCGGACGATGATGACAATTTCGAAGGCAAAGTCGAACTAAAAAAGCTGTTAAAAGAGTCGCTATTTGAACGATTGTTCAAAAACTTGCCGACCACTAACAAAACGATGCTGGCGATTCAATATCGTATGCACGAAAACATTATGGAAGCCATCGCGCCGTTTTACGAACAGGAAAACGACCGTTTACAGTGTGGTCTGCCCGATTCAGATTCTGAGCGGGATCACTTGCTGGAATCATCGCTTGTTCAGCGAGAGAATCACCTCTTATGGCTTGATATTCCCAATGAAGCTGGATTTTTCGAAGAACGGATGAAAGGCGGAAAAAGTCTGTATAATACTGCCGAATTGAAAAGGATTGAGCAGTTGCTGACGGAATTGGATGAAGCCACCGCCGAGGCGAAGGAAGCGGGTCGAATGAGGTCTGATGAGATGAAAAGCATTGGCGTCATTAGTTTTTACGGGGAGCAAGTTAAAAAAATCGACCGGTTGATTCATCAAGAACTTCGCTTGAATCACTTGACCATTAGGACAGGCACCGTCGACCGTTTTCAAGGGATGGAAATGGATGTCATCCTGTTAAGCATGGTGCGAAACCATGATCAAAAACAGGCGGATATCGGCTTTGCCAATGACTATCGCAGGTTAAATGTCGCCCTCTCGAGAGCGAAGGAAATGCTCGTGCTAATCGGCAGTACACGCATGTTTATTGAAAAGGCGAAACAAGCAGACACGAGACAAATGTATAAACATGTGTTAGACACAGTCAAAAAACAAGACGGCCTGCGCACGCTGGAAGGGGTGGTTCAGTATGGATAAACTTATGAATCAGTTGCGGGCTCAATTGCTCGAAAATCCGGCAGTCGAAATCAAGGATACGGCGGGTTGGTCTATCCCGGTGAACATCTATGATGCATCCTTTGTTCGGGTGAAGCGGTCGAAAATGGATATCCTGATAAAAATGATGCTCCTGGCTTTTGAGGAAACGGACATCCGCCGTGCGGCTAATTTAACGGAAATGTTGCTGGTTGATGAGCTGTTCATTGATGATTTAATGAAAAAAATGCAGCGTTGGGGCTTGATCCGATTGGAAAAATCTATTTTTAAGTTAACCGGTAAAGGCCGAGAGCAATTAGAGTCCGGCATTATTGAAGAAGAATTGGATGAAGAATGGACGGAACTTTTTTACAGTGCCGCGCATGATGAATTTTGGTCGGAGAAATCGAATGAGACGGAAACGGATAAAGAATGGTCGGTTTATCGGTATGAGCAGGTCGGCGAACTTGATAAAGATGACGAGCGAATCTTGGAGGTTCTTTCCGAGCAAGAAAATCGTTTGGATGAAAATGACTTTCAAACGATCGTCGCTCATGTTCATCGTTTTGAGAAGCGGACTGTCGAATACGCTCCATGCCTGGAATTTCAACTGTACAATAAAGACCAGGATATTTTTTACGCTCGCGTCTGGAATACATGCCTCGAACGTTGGGATGATAAGCTCGAGAAACAAATCGAAGAAGAAGAACGAGTGGAATGGAGAAAGAGGTGGATGGAGGAGAAGGAAGAGACAGAGTGATTTTTTATGGTACCTGACCCCAGTGCTTTAAAAGAAGTGGTTGAATCGATTTATGACGCATCTGTAAAAAGAAATATCTAGATATGACAAAGTAACACCCACGTTGCATCCTACGTGGGTGTTAAAAGTATTTTCACTTTTTACTTCATTCTAAAAGGTAAATGCTTTATCCAACATCGCGTTGGGGCCAGCACAAAAAAATCCAAGGTTATGTTTGCTGGTCTTCTGGTTGGATATGAACATAATTATGTATCGGAACTTCTTCAATAGTTACAGGATCTTCTTTGATTGCTCGGCTGTCAAAATACAACACTGTTCCTACCATAAGTACTATCGGCATGACAAACATTGCAGCTACAAAGATCACGAAGACTAATTGAAATACACCATTCTTTTTTCCACGACTTCTGATTTGAAGAACCGTCTTAACAAAAGCTGCTGCCTGGAGTATGACAATAAAAACCGCCATTCCGAGAAAAACATATAAGAACCAAATCGTAGGATACTCTCTCCAGTTAGGGGGCGAAAATTGAAAGAAATAAAATAGATACAGTACACCTCGAAGCATAGCGATATAGAAAATGACATTAATTAATGTGGTATGTAACCATTTCCACGAAGATACACCAAGTATTTTCACCGCCTTGTCAAAGGAAGTAACTGCCAATAAGATAATCATAGGAGCCATGACGAGCCCCATCATATTCATTATACCAACTTCCGGTCGGAAAAGAATGTAGCCACCCACTTCTTCTATATATTCAAATCCGAATAATCTTGCCACATCCCATTGTGCCCAACGATCCCAGATAACATAACCGTGCCCTACCGATAGAACTGCAAACCATATTCCGAGTTCTCGTCTCCAAGTGATAAACCGTTTAATAGGCTGGTAGATCGTAGCAGCAGGTGATATGACAAGCGCAAAGAAAAGAAGAACAAAAGCAGCATGTGCCCAAGCTCGCCAAAAAGGATGGTCCTCCCCCCAGTCAGGCCACAAAGCAAGTTGAACTCCCCATGCCGAATAGGATAGATAAAACAAATAAACTAGAAGAGCAGAAATAAAAGCAACGCACATGTGGCGAAAGAAAACTGTTTTTTTGCTTTTTATACCTTGTAACATATGTTATCTCCCTTCATAATATAAATCTTTCTAAAATCTCCTCCTCCTCATTTCCTGTTATATCATCCACGTTCTAAATAACTTATATTCTCTCGAACCACATAGTTAGATAATTTCCTCTTTTCTCTTTTCCATTTACGGCATCAATACCGAGTCCTACCACAAGTCTTGTACACTGTCAGGATTATATCAAAAGCAAGAGAATAGACACCCAACTGAGTGGTCCAATATTCCTCCTAGCTACCTAAGTTCTACAATGGACGAAGTAGGGTCATTTATTGATTTAAAGTTTTATAGTTTCAACTTTCATTTCATCCTATTATTTTAACACCACAAATCATTTACAATATAACCACCGTATATATATTAACTGGATTTGTTGAAGTTTTTGTGAAGTTTTTTAATAAACACACATTTTGATACTTTTCTTTGTTCCTGATTCTTTAATCATACTTTAATGGTTTTGTATCGTTGCCTTTTTCACAGATTTCCTGAAAAGGGCAAGCGTGACATTCGGTACAACAGTAAACTGGTTTCGTTGATGGGGACCCATTCTCTGTTTTTTGCTTCGCCTCATTTAAGAAAAGGAGTCGTTTTTCATTTGAACAGACCCATTCATCTTGATCGTCATCATAGGTGAGAATTTCTATCCGATGAAATTTCGTCTTATTAGGAATGGTTTAAATTAGGGGAGACTACCACACACTTCAAAACATTTATCGGTTTCATCTAAACAATGGGTCCTCTCTTTCTATAGAATGTTGGAAGTTTTTAGTATAAAATCTAAACATAGGATATAGGGGAAATGAGACTCAGGGCAACCGGAGGAACCGTCCCCTAGTTGGAGGATAAGTCGATGATTGGACTGGAGCAGGGGGAAGCAGTAAAACTAAAGATGGCAGATGGTATGACTTTGAGTGGCCATCTATTTAAACCGGTGGGACTTACGTCGTATCCGTTGATTGTTTTCGTGACGGGATCTGGCGGGTTAACATACGAGATTGACTGGCAAAAAGAGAATTTCTATTTTTGCCGCACGCTTGCAGATATTTGTCTTGCAGAAGGATTCGCGTTGCTGTTAGTGGATAAGCGCGGGGCCGGTCGTTCGGAAGGGAATTGGAAAAAACAGAGCTTTTACGCCAGAGCGGATGATATAGCTGATGTGTTGAAGTGCATGAAGCAGCGACCTGACATCTTAGCCAACCAGATCAGTGTGGTAGGTCATAGCCAGGGGGGATGGGTCGTTCAATTGCTTGCTTCTCGTCATCCTGATCTCATTAAATCTACCCTCAGCATCGCGGGGCCTGCTTATAGTGTGATAGAACAAATGATAGATAATATGGAAACGGACTTGATGATGAGAGGCTACCGCCGTTTAGCGAAATGGATCCTTCCTTTGTATAAAAATTACCTTATTTTATATAAAACGTTCTCCAAAGGGTGGAAATTAGGCTACTTAAGTTACATCCTTGATTACGATGCGAGAGAAACGATCCCTAACATAAATGTACCCACTTACTTTGGGTTTGCTGGGAATGATAATCTGGTGCCATTGGAGAAAAATGAACCGTTGGCTCACGAATTATTAGCAGGCGTCAAGGTTCCATATTATATTTTGATAGCACCAGGAGTGAACCACGGCTTTGCGCTGTCGGGAAAATACCAATCGTGGGATGAGATTGAATCAAAGCCGAGTCCAGAATTTGCAAAGATGATCAAAGATTTTTTCAGATGGACACGGGAAATGGTTTAGGAAGGTAGGCGCTAACTTTTGTAGGATTGAGGGAGCTATGATGGAAATCAGATAGACTGGATTTTTTTGTGGTCATACTCTAACTGTTAATCAACCTAATATGGAAGTTAAATTGAGCTATCGACAAAACGATTATTGATGACATAGAAGGTGAGATAATTGGCTATTTCGATTTGTTATTTTTCATTGACGCATGGCCAAAATGTTTGAATTAATGAGTTATATTCTTCAAATGTTTGAAAAAGGCGGGATGGATTTGGATTTACTCATATTTTTCATTTCTTATATTTTATTGAGTGTCCTAACTGGGTTATTTTATATTGGAGTATTGTTGTTGTTTATTTGGACGATCAAGAAAATTTTCAATATGAATGAAACGAAATGGAATGCTCTTTTTAGATTTAGAGAAAATAAAGGGGTTTACGTTGTTTTTATTTTCCCTTATTTGTTAACGATCGTCATGATGATACCACTAATTATAGTTTGGTTCGACATGATTACCTTTGAATATAGTGTCATTAGTTCTATATCTATTGTGATGTTATTAACGATTAGTGGAATAGTTAAATTTTCTAAACTTAATGATATAGTGCAAGATAAATTATCATAATCGTGAAATAGTAAGCTTGATAGTGAAAATAACTGTTTTTCACCATTCTTTGATGGCTGTATTCCAAGTGATTTAAGCATTTCGAAGTGTGCACTGTTTTTGGTAAGTATGTTTCACATTGGTAAACAATGTTAACTAAAACAAGGAGGAACTCTCACTATGCCAAATAAAAACAAAGAGTTGTCACTTGAACAACAGGAAGAACTACTACAAACACTGAAAGCTCGTTTTGAAAAAAATAGACATCGACATAAAGGTGTTGAATGGGATAAAGTACAAAAAAAGCTCGATGCGAATACCGAAAAACTATGGTCACTCAATGAAATGGAAGCAACTGGAGGGGAACCGGATGTTGTTGACCATGATAATAAGACGGACGAATACATTTTTTATGATTGTTCAGCAGAAAGCCCAAAAGGTCGCAGAAGTGTTTGTTACGACCGTGCAGCACTAGAGTCTAGGAAAAAATTCAAACCAGAAAATAACGCGATGGATATGGCAACTGCTATGGGCATTGAACTATTAACGGAAGAACAATTCCGAGAACTACAGAAACTTGGGAATTTCGATATGAAAACGTCCAGCTGGGTAAAAACACCTGCTAATGTTAGAAAGCTTGGCGGCGCCCTCTTTTGTGACCGTCGCTATGATACTGTCTTTGTTTACCATAATGGAGCAGAATCTTACTATGCTGCAAGAGGATTCCGTGGCTCGCTGAGGGTATAAAGGTAACCAAAGGGACGGTTCTTGTGGTCGGAAATCGATATTCCGTCGAAACAAGCGACCTAAACGTGATGATAGCTCACGTTTAGGTCGTTTTTCTTGAGGTAGAAATTTGAAAGGTCGTCTGATGAAGAATTCGACTCATTGATAAAAGCTCCGATAGAAATACTTATACAATAAAACATTTTCCTTTTCTAACATGCAATGAGGGACTCTCTTTTATGGATAGATGGATGTTCCTCGTTGCCATTCAGAACATAAATGATTGGGAATCTGTCTCTCCTATCAAACGAACGAACCTTTCCCTTGGTCATCCTTAGTTGATCTTCCTAATAATGGGTGTTTGGTGGTCTGTTTTCTTGGGTAAAATACTGTAAATGAATATGTAACTTATGTTAAACTTCTGTATACCTAACTTATGATTGGAGCCTAACATGAATCTTCCTCAAATTTTAAAAGAACAGTTACTATCTACGATTGGTCCTGCTACAAAAGAGGTTACTCACATAAACTATGATTCTAGAAAAATAACGAATAAAGGCTGTTTTGTTTGCATAAAAGGAGACAATACAGATGGTCATCTATACATAGAGAAGGCAGTGTTACAAGGAGCAGTTCAGATTATCGGGGACCAGCAGGATGTATTGATAGAGAATGCAAAACGTTATTCTGACGTTCAATTTATTCTTGTAAGAGAACCTAAAAAAGCGCTTGCTCTTTACTCCTCTTATTTACAAAGCCATGCTCATAAAGAGATGTCTTTAATTGGGGTAACGGGTACATATGGCAAGACGACTATTACTGCTTATATTCGCAACTTATTAAATGGTTCAGGGATAAAAACGGGTTCTATAGGTACTGCGGGTGTTTGGGATCACAGAAGCTCACTATCGCTCCACAGAAGTACACCTACAACACCAGAATCGTCTGACCTGCACGCTTATTTAAGGCGAATGAGAAAAAGGGATATTTCTTCTGTAGTAATGGAAACAACTTCCATAGGCCTCGATCAAGAAAGACTATATGGGCTACATTTCGACATTGCTGTGCATTCCAATCTTAAGCCGGAACACCTTGATTATCACGGAACGTTTGATCAATATAAGAAAGCGAAATTAAGGTTATTTGATCATGCAAATGTGGCAGTAGTCAATACTGATGATGAGGGGATGAGTAAGGATATTCTTTCTACGTTTAAAGGGGAAATTTGGACATATGGAATTCATCATACCGCTACCGTTCAAGCGAAAAACCTGAAAGCTACAGAGAACGGTAGCTCCTTTGATTTGCTTATTAAAGATCAACTGTATGATGTTTTTATACCAGCACTTGGTACACACAACATTTATAATTTCCTTGCTAGTCTTTGTGTATGTCTCGCAAAAGGGTTAACGATCAAAGAAATTCTGCCACTTTTTCATAAACTGGAAGGTCCTCCAGGGAGACTCGAACTAATTCCTGAGTTTCCAAAACGAAAAATGATTTTTGATTTTTCTCACACTCCATACGCTCTAGATAATTTACTTGAAACAATTAAGCCTATCCCCTACAAACGATTAATCATCATGATTACTGGTATTGGCATTAGAGAAAAATCTCTTCGGGCACCTATAGCGAAAGCGGTGGAGGGAAGAGCGGATGAGATTGTTGTAACAGCTGATCACCCTGGCGATGAAGATCCATTGGTAATTGTGAACGATGTGATAGCTGGGTTTGAGACTACGACAGAGAACGTTCATCCTGTGACAAATCGTGGGGAAGCCATTAAGAAAGCAATGGGGCTCACGAAAGAGGGAGATTTGATTTTAATAACCGGTCTATGTATGGAAGAATTCCAAATAATTAAAGGGAAGAAAGTTCCATATCATGATTATGACCATGTGAAAGAATTTTTGGACAGTAGCGACTCTCAAAAATATTTTCAAGAGACATCTAAGTGAGCAGAGCATCACTTGAGAAAAAAGGCGAACCAGAACCAAAGGGACGGTTCTTGTGGTTGAGAATTGAGATTTCGTCTACTGAGCAGCCCATAATAATCTGTTCTTTGATAAAAAATTGTAAATAATAATACAACCTCTTAACCATTTTCGGTTTTATCCATGCAGAGAAGGACTCGATGTTTCTCCTAGCTATTCAAAGTATAGTTATAGGGAATAATGTCACTCCTTTCAACCGAAGGAACCGTCCCCCTGGTTAAATTCCTTTCGTTTCTCTACAGAGTTACGTATGATAAAAGAAGATATTTAGCGCAGAAATTCCAAACAGGGACGGGAACAGGGGAGAAGGATCGTGCCGGATAATATAAATAAAGTGCCACTCGTAGCTGTGTTGCTTACAGGTACGTTTGTGGCGATTCTAAATCAGACGCTACTTGTCACAGCTATTCCGCCGATTATGAGAGATCTGGGGATCGATGCGAATACAGCGCAGTGGCTGAACACTATTTTCATGCTTGTGAACGGGATTATGATTCCGATCACAGCCTTTTTAATTGGGAAATTCACGACAAGAAAGCTGTTCATGACAGCGGTGAGTTTGTTCGCTGTTGGAACACTTATTGCGGCTGTATCACCTAATTTCGAAATACTTATCGTAGGAAGAATTGTGCAGGCGAGCGGAGCAGGCATCATGATCCCGCTCATGCAAACCGTTTTGTTTATGATTTTCCCTATTGAAAAAAGAGGGCAAGCGATGGGGCTTGTTGGGATGGTGATTGCTTTCGCACCAGCAATCGGTCCGACTCTCTCAGGCTGGATCGTTGACCAATACCCATGGAGAGCCTTGTTTTACATCGTTCTACCGATAGCGATTATCGACTTAATTGCGGCTTATTTTGTCCTTAAAAACGTCACGAAACAGACGTTTCCTAAAATTGACTACTTATCGATCGTCTTGTCTACTTTTGGTTTTGGAGGGCTGCTCTATGGATTTGGATCCGCAGGCGCTGCCGGATGGGCAAGTACAGAAGTTATTGCGACGATGTCGATAGGATTCGTTTCTCTCACGTGGTTCATCTTCCGTCAGCTGAACTTAAAAGAGCCAATACTCGAATTCCGAGTGTTTCGTTATAGCATGTTTACCCTTTCCAATATCATTGGAATTGTCGTGTTTATGTCGATGATTGGTGCAGCTACGATTCTACCAATTTATATGCAAGATATGCTAGGGTTAACTGCTTTCCAATCGGGATTGATGTTACTGCCAGGAGCTTTGCTGATGGGCATCATGAACCCCATTACTGGGCGTATTTTTGATAAAGTCGGAGCAAGATGGCTCTCCATCAGCGGGATGGGTTTACTTACAGTCATGACTTTTCTGTTTACGAGGCTGACTGAAGATACCTCATTTGCATATATGACGACCGTTCATGCGTTTCGTATGCTAAGTTTGGCCATGGTCATGATGCCTATTACAACAGCTGGATTAAATCAACTTCCGGAACGGCTCATTCCACACGGAACAGCGATGAACAACACGCTTCGTCAAGTAGGTGGGTCATTGGGTACGGCATTTCTCGTTACGATGATGTCGGTTGGAGCAGCATCTGCTGCAAATGGCGTGACAGACAACGAAGCGATGATTCAAGGGGTGAACATCTCATTCTGGGTCGCAACATCACTTGCTTTCATTGGCTTTGTGATCTCAATGTTTATCAAAAATCCAAAAAAGAGGTAACCGTAGGTAACCGTTAACCGTAGGGACGGTTCTTGTGGTTGGAAGAGAGATTTCATCAACTGAAAAATATATAAATTTCATTTTATTGATAAAAACTCCGATAGAAATACAGACACGAACCTCTCAACCATCTCTGGTTTCATCCAAGCAAACATCCACCCTTTTTTGAAGAAGGGTGGATGTTCCTCGTAGCTAATTTAAATAAAGTTATAGGGAATCATGACACTGGGGTCAACCGACCAGAGGAACCGTCCCCCTGGTTTCCCCCTCTGGTTTCTTGCTGTTAGTAAACTGGGTTACGTGATAACCTACAATTATGGCTATTTTTTTTGAGCAATAATAGGGTTTAATAAAGTGGAGGGGATCATGATGAAACAAAAAGCTATTCTTGCTGGTGGTACTGGATTTATCGGTACGTATATTGAAAAAGAGTTGATGGAGCTTGGTATGAGGTACATATCATCTCTAGGCAGTCGCAGCACATTTCTTGGAGTGACCATGAGGCGGTCATAAAAGCTTTGGAGGGTGCTGAACTTCTAATTAATTTTGCCGGGAAGTCAGTTAATTGCCGGTACAACGAAAAAAATAAACGAGAAATTTTTGATTCGAGAACGCAAACGACGCAAATTTTAGGTGAAGCATTAAACAAATGTGAGAGACCACCGAAACTATGGATAAATTCAAGTACAGCAACGATTTATAGACATGCAGAGGACCGTCCGATGACGGAAGATCATGGAGACATTGGTTCTGGATTCTCAGTGGAGGTAGCTAAAGCATGGGAAGAATCGTTCTTCGACTTCCGTTTGCAAAAGACTCGCCAAGTAGCTTTGCGAATGGCTATTGTTTTAGGTGAAGGTGGAGGCGTCATGACCCCGTACAGAAATTTAGTGAAGTTTGGGCTTGGTGGAAAACAAGGATCAGGAAAGCAAATGTTCAGTTGGATTCATATAAAAGACCTTCTTGGCATCATCCTCTTCTTAAGAGACCGAGAAGACGTTGATGGCGTTTTTAATTGTTCCGCTCCGAATCCAGTCACTAATAGAGAGCTTATGAAAAAGGTTCGAACCGTCATGAATGTTCCCTTCGGCTTACCGGCGTATGAATGGATGCTTGCTATTGGAACACGCATGCTAAGAACAGAATCGGAACTTGTTTTGAAAAGTCGCTGGGTCATCCCAGAGAGGTTGGAGCGTGAAGGGTACAATTTTACTTATCCCACCCTTGACGAGACGTTGGCAGATATCTTGAAGTAACTGGTGGTAACCGGAGGGACGGTTCTTGTGGTTGAGGAAAGATATTTCATTCAGTGAAAACATACATAAAATTCATTACAGTGATAAGAACTCCGGTAGAGATTCTATAACATCCACGTCTAACCATTTTCTGCTTCAATTAATAAATGAAACACTCTCTTTCTTAGGAAAGAGAGTGTTTCGCGTTGCTAATCTAATATTTGGTTATTAGAAATCATGTCACTGGGGTCGACCGACCAGAGGAACCGTCCCCCTGGTTCGCCCGTCTATCATCAAACCAGCCAACGAGATGGTCTAATCGCTCTAGGCGATGTTTTGGTTTACCGGAGCGGGAAAGGTCGTGGTTTTCATCTGGGAAGCGAACGAACTTCGTTTCCACACCTAATCGCTTCAGGGCTATATACCATTGCTCTCCTTGTTCGATTGGACAACGTAAGTCCTGTTCGCTGTGCAGGATGAGTGTCGGTGTTTTTACATTACGGGCATAGGTAAGAGGGGAAAGCTTAAGTAGCTTTTCTACATCATCCCATAAATCCGCATGTCCATGCTGCCATTCCGTGAAGAAGAAACCAATATCACTTGTTCCGTAGAAGCTATGCCAGTTACAAATACAACGTTGGGTAACGGCTGCTTTGAAACGGTCTGTACGAGTAACGATGACGTTGGTCATATACCCACCGTAGCTTCCTCCAGTCACGAATAATTGATCGTGATCGATGTAGTGATAGTTTTCTAAAGCATAATCGACACCGGCCATAATATCCTCATAATCCATGCCACCGTAATCATCGATAACAGCATTAACAAAGTCATGGCCATACCCTTGGCTTCCCCTTGGATTCGTGTAAAGAACCACATACCCTTTAGCGGTCATGACTTGCATTTCATGGTGTAAACCATTTCCATAAGCTGTTGCTGGACCACCGTGAATTTGAAGAATCATCGGATATTTTTTACCTTCCTCATACCCAGAAGGCTTCATGATCCAGCCTTCTATTTCCTGACCATCTGTGCTCTTATAATGGAATTCTTCAGGAGTACTTAAGTGAACCTCGTTGTATAGCTCTTCATTCCAAGCTGTTAGCTGCTTAACATTTTTCACATTCGTTAAATCTTGTGTAACTAAATCACCTGTAGAATGAGGTGTAGCAAGAACAAGGACTGCCTGATCTTTACTTACAATATCATAAGAAGTAATCGATGCGACCTTTGGAGATAGGGCAGCTGAAACGTCCCCTTCAAGGTTTACCTTAAATAACTGACAATCTCCACCTATTGTTGCAATAAAGTAAATGTGAGAGTTCGTAGAGTCCCAAATTAATCGAGGCTCTGCCATATCATACTTCGCGTCTGCACCTACTAGATTTCCAAGGGTATAATCAAAGCTCTCCGTTAAATTTTTCAATTGGCCTGTTTCTACAGAAAACAAGAGAACATTTGCGTTACCTTGACTTCTTTCCCCACGATTATGACCAGCAACAGCTAACCATTTCCCGTCGGTTGAGAAGGAAGGAGCCATCAGATAGCCATTTCCTTGGAAAAATAACGTTTCTTTATTCGAAGCAATATTATATTTCCAAATGGCAGGGAGGTAACCCCACTCTTTATCTTCTGCCTTCGTCCCAATATAGAATACGTTTTTCCCATCTGGAGTGAAACATGGCTGAGAAAAATCATGGTCTCCTTCGGTAATCTTCGTATATGACTTTGTCTCCATATTAAATAGATACACATGTGTACGATCCTCGTTATAAATACCAACTCCGTCTCCTTTATAACGAAGTCTAGTAATCACCTTCACATCGCTTTTTTCTTCTTTCTCTTCTTCTTCCTTATCAGAGGAAAACTTAAGTTCTCCTCTAATCGTAACAGCAAGATTCTTTCCGTCAGGAGACCAAACAAAATCCCCAATTCCTTGTTCCACGTCAGTTAGTTGAACAGCTTCTCCACCATCTGTATGTAAAAGCCAAACTTGATTTTTCCCTGAGCGGTTGGAACGAAAAGAAAGGGTGCTTCCATCTGGTGACCATTTTGGAGAAGTATCCTTTACTAGTGTCTCCTTTGAATAATGAGAGGTGAATTGTCTGCCTTCCCCTTTTAAATCAGTCACGTAAATAGAAGAATAGTAGCCATCTTTTTCTTTATCTACTTGCGTTAAAACATAAGCAACTTTGTTTTTGTTAGGGGAAACGACAGGGTCTCCCACAAACTTAAATTTCGTTAAATCTTCTGCTGTAATAGGTCGTTTCGTCATGAACATTCCTCCATTTTTTTGCAATCTATGATTCTATCTTAACATTTCGACAACCGAAATAAAATTTATTTTATTTCAAAGTTCAGTGGAGCATGTGACAGTTCTTTTGCTTCTCTCGGGAGTCGAAATGACGAATAGATAAGAAATATGGTGAATTTGCTAGTGAGGTATTTGGCATGGCACAAAGAATATACATTAATCAAGGGTAGTACCTGATCTTGAAGAAGCTTTGGTTTGTCGCACCGACTCGAAAGAGCAGATTACCTGTTTCAAAGCGCGCATCCCCATTTTGAAAGAGCGCCACGCACCAGTAAGAGCGCGCTTGAATCTGAAAGAGTGTCTCACCCCTGCCAATCGAACATGAGAATCGTCCCCGTGCTTCTTATAAGTATACTGTTAAAGAAAATCCATATACATGAATTAAAAGCTAACCGGGGAGGAAGCCCATTGGACAAAGGAAATAGTCGATTTAGATGGGTGATTTTTGTTTTGGTCCTGTTCACTTATTTAGTCATGGCGAGCCAACGAACGGCTCCGGGATTGATTACAGAACAGTTAATGAGAGATTTTCATGTAACTGCAGCGACAATTGGGTTACTAGCAAGCATTCAATTTTTTGTATATACAGTACTGCAAATTCCTATGGGTATCCTTGTAGATCGTTATGGTCCCAATTTTTTTCTAATTACAGGTGCGTTACTTACAGGCGTGGGGACAATGATTTATAGTCTCGGTGAGCATGCACTTGTCCTGTTTTTTGCAAGAATACTGACGGGTCTAGGAGATGCGACCATTTGGGTGAGCGTGGTGTTAATTTTAGGTCAATGGTTTACGAAACAGGAGTTTGTTCGATTAATTGGTGTTGCTGGAATGACAGGTAGCCTTGGTTTCTTGATGGCAACCGTTCCTTTCTCGTTTTGGATTGACATCCTTGGTTGGCGGGGAGCGTTCTTTTCCGCAGGGCTGTTACTATGTGTTTGTAGCATTTTTCTTTATTTTTTACTCATAAAAAAAACGAAGCAATTCTTTCCTGACAATAAGGTTGTTGAAAAGAAGGAGCGTAAACGGGAAAAAACAGGCACTTTACTTCGAAGAATATGTTCGAATCCGCAGGCGTGGGGTTTATTTTTTTGTCATTTTGGAGTTGTCGGCGGGTATTTAGGATTTATTAGCTCGTGGGCAGTGCCCTATGGGATGAATGTGTATGAAATGACACGTTCAGGTGCTAGTCAACTTATTATGATTGGGCTTATTGGTGCACTTATTGGAGCGCCATTAACTAGTTGGATATCCAGTCAATTACAAACAATAAAATCTCCCTATAGACTTGTACATATCATCGTTTTCATGAGTTGGTCATCTTTTCTATTATTTAGCGGGAAACCAGCGTTTATAATGGTAATCATGCTTTTCTTTATCATTGGCTACGGATTTGGGGCAAGTGCCTTAACTTTTGCTCTTGTTCGTCAATTGTTTCCTAGTAGTGAAGCTGGCATCGTTTCTGGCTTTGCCAACACAGGTGGATTTCTAAGTGCTGTATTGCTGCCAAGTATTTTTGGATATGTACTGGATCTTCAGACTGCATCAGGCAGTATCATTGATGGATACTACTACGGGTTTATCACTCCAGTTGTCTTCTCATTGATTGGTTTGATTGGTGTGAGTCTAATTAAAGAAGAAGTGGAGGAAGCAAGGTAATCGTCCCCTGGTTGGCTTGGATTAAGTGAAAAAGGTGGTGCTTGAAATAGGGAATTTAAATGCAGGTTATGGTCTAGACTCTAATGGATTTATTGTAAGCGATGTTAGCAAAGACAACATTGATGATGTCTATGTTCCGTCCATTCGAGAATCTATCGAGAGTCTCAAAAAATTATTTCATCAACAATTGCATAGTGTGTATGTGTACGGTAGTGTAGCCAGAGGAGAGGCGATTGCAAAAAAATCAGATTTAGACCTTATCGCTATGTTTGATACGAAACTAAGTTCCGTTAAGTTATCTGAAGTAAAGATACTTGCTGGAGAACTGTCTCAAAAGTATCGTTCTCTAGTTCGTGATGTTGGTATTGCTGTAGCATATTACGACTATACGGTTGACCCTTCAAATTATTACGAAAGTGCATTTCTTAAGGAACTCTGTGTTTGCGTGTATGGAGAGGATTTAGGAGAACGATTTGGACCGTATAAACTCACATCGGAGATAGCCATCCGTTTTAATGGTGATATCAATGAGGCTCTTAATCGGACGTTAAAAAGATTAGAAATAGCTTCTAACGAAGATTTTAGAACATTTACACAAGGCTTCGCTCGTAAGCTAATTCGAACTTACTATTCAATGGTGATGGTACGTTCTCAGATTTGGACGACACGACTTCACGAGCAGTCCGAAGTCTTTATTCGCTATTTCCAAGAAAAAGAATCAATTGTTCGTACTCTGCTAAATTGGATAGATGAACCGCCGACCGATCGTGAGGTTGTATATTTGTTGTTTAAGAGTGAGGGTGAATGGGCTAGTGCGAACTTTTCAAATCAAGCCAAAATTTCTTTTTAAATAACTGTTTACGGTGCCTGCCACCCGTGCTTTAGAGCACTGGGGCAGGCACCGTACCAATTGTAGGGAAAGACAAATTGTCTGGGTCAATACGGTTGGATATTTATGTTATTATTAAGAAGATAATTGTAAATTCAATTAATATTATCCATAAGCTAGCGTTTAATAATTTTAATATTAGAATGGATGTAAAACAATTGAATGAAAAAAACCAAGGTTTTTCAAAAACTAGTTCTAGCAATCAAAACAAGAGGGCATCAGCGATCACGATTCATCATGATTTTCTATTAACTAGGGATCACGTCTATAATGCTTGTGGATTTGAATGTTCTCCACCAGAAATAGAAGCACAAAACGCAGAATATGGTGGCTGTTTATTTATGTTGAATTCTCTTTCAATTAGATTTCGTGTTGCCAAAGTTACTCCAAAAAAAGTAGGACAATTTGTGACGTTGTGGGAGAGAATTGGGGAGGGACCGATACAACCTTACGATGTAACAGATGCAACCGATTTATTAGTTATCAGCACACGTAGCGGCGAAAAATTTGGTCAGTTTATATTTCCAAAAGTTGTATTATCTGATCAGAATATTTTATCAAATAACGGTAAAGGTGGTAAAAGGGCGATGCGCGTTTATCCACCCTGGGACAAACCTACAAGCCGTCAAGCACAAAATACTCAAAAATGGCAGTTAGAGTATTTCTTAGAGATTCCAATTATTGCGCCCGTTGACTTTGATCGTGCGCACATGCTTTATGGCTTGTAAATCAAGTCGATAGACGATTAATAATTACCGATCCTTTATCGCTTTTTCTGAAAAAAAGGATGAATGTTTCTAGTAGCTAATCAAAAAAGGTAATAGGGAATGATGTCACTGCGGTCAACCGAAGGAACCGTCCCCCTGGTTGCCTTTATCAACGTTATCAGTGAGTTTATCTTTTATTCATTTCTCTTAGGTTTTGTGGTTTTTATCGGACTACCATGGTTGTTTGGGAAACTCTTCAAAAGAAGTCAATCTTAATAACCACATAAAAACGACTACCTTATAATTAGCCCAAATTTTAAGATAGTTTTATATTGTAAACTAATGAACTTAAACTAAAGGTAAAATTTAAGGAGGATTTATGCTTTGAAAGATTGTGTGTTTTGTAATCCAAGTTTAGAACCAAAGCAAAATGTTATTATGAGTAATGATTATTGTATGTTTCTGCTGTTAGAGCAAGCTCAAATAGAGGGAAATCAACTTGAAGGTGCTGGTTTAATTGTACCAAGAGAACATAGAGAAACTGCATTTGATTTAACAATTGAAGAGTGGAAAGCAACTTATAGCCTTCTTCAAGATGTTAAAAGATACTTAGATGAAAAGTGTCACCCCCATGGGTATAACCTTGGTTGGAACTGTGGTGAAGTTGGTGGACAACATATTTTTCATTCACACTTTCATGTGATACCAAGATATTCAGATGAACCATTAGCTGGTAAAGGGATTAGATATATGTTTAAAAGTTCGGAAAATAGAAGAAAAAATAGTTAAGCTAACGGAGTAACGTTAGTAAAATTACGAGTTGCAGTATCGTAGCTCTTTTTTTGTGCCTATAAAATGGAAAATGATGTTAAACTAAAGAAGGATTAGTGGAATAATATTCCACTAAATTTGTGTTATAGTAGGAATATACGTTCGTAATTAAAGGAGGAGGTTAAATGTTAGGGAACCAAGAAGATATAGTAAAGTTAATTCAAAATGATGATAGAATGATGGAAATAATTAACGCTGCGAGTAAACTGAATTTGCCCGATTGGTGGATATGTGCAGGATTTATCCGCTCTAAGATTTGGGACACTTTGCAAGGGTTCGAAAAAAGAACAAATACTCCAGATGTTGATGTTATATATTTTGACGATAAAAACATTGATGAAAAAACGGAAAAAAAATTAGAAGCTGAATTGAGGACAATACTTCCTAATATACCTTGGTCTGTTAAAAATGAAGCAAGAATGCACGTTATAAATGACATTCCACCTTATATATCCTCTGAAGATGCTATTTCAAAATTTCCAGAGACAGCAACTGCTCTTGGTGTGAAAATAGATAAGGATAACAATCTAAATCTTACTGCTCCTTGTGGTATAGATGATGTAATAAATTTAGAGTTGAAACCAACGCCTTATTTTAAAGATTCAAAAGAACGAGCTGAAATTTATGAGGAACGAATTATTAAGAAAAATTGGAAAGCAATTTGGCATAAAATTAAGGTTCATCATATTTAAGACTCTTCCACTAAAGGAGGATCTTTAGTGAAAGAAGCAATGTTTAGTTGAATGAAAGGTTTTTAATATGAAATTACGAATGGGGGAAATCATGTCTCATAAAGTTAAAATATCTTATGGAGAACATCACTCACAATTTGGAGTTTTACGTGTACCTGATAATAAAGAACATTCACCAGTAGTTGTAATGATTCATGGAGGGTTTTGGCAATCAAAATATAACTTAGAGGAAAACAATCCCATTGCAGAAGATTTAACTCCCAGGGGATATGCTACTTGGAATATTGAGTATCGTAGAGTAGGTGAAGAGGGAGGAGGTTGGACAGGTACTTTTAATGATGTCATTGATTCTATAAATTACCTTGTTAATTTAAAGCAAACCTATCGATTAGATTTATCTCGTGTCATCGTTATTGGTCACTCGGCAGGAGGACATTTAGCACTTTGGTTAGCCTCAAGAACTTTGAAAGAAGTATCAGACGGGTTATTCAATGAGTTGGTAGTCCCAATTCAAAAGGTCGTTAGTTTGGCTGGGGTGACTGACTTAAAAAAAATGTGGGAAATCCACGAACAAAAAGGGATGAAAAGTCCTGTATCTGATTTCATTGGTGGGACACCAAACGAGCTTCCTGAACGCTACAAATTAGCTTCCCCAATGGAGTTATTACCCAACATGAAAGTAGAGCAGGTATTAGTTCATGGTGAATTAGACCGCCATGTTCCTGTGGTATTAAGCAAAGAATACTATACCAAGACATTAGAACAAAAAAAACGTGTAAGGTTATTTGTTTTGTCAGACATAGAACATTTTAAAATTATTGACCCCACCTCAATAGCATGGGAAACCATAATTGATACATTTTAACAATGTATTCTTAAAAAACTAATGGGGTGCGTTTGTTACACAAGCGAATATGAAAATAATGGCACGAAGAACTTATTCTTCGTGCCATTTCAATATGCGATTTATACTGTGATTTCGGTTGTTAAAGTAGTGTGATTTAGTTTGTAAATTTGCCTGCGTTTTTCTGTTTTGCACCTCTAAAGTAAACCCGTTTCTTTGACAAGAAACGATTTTTCATCCAATTAATAGGGAATTAATGGTAAGGTTAAAAGAGAAAACGCTAGTTGTTTTACAACAAGGAAATGGAAAGTAATGTGGAATAAGAATGTAACGCACAATGTGGTTATAGCAAGGATATAGAAATAAAGGATTTGGATGGAAGAAAATAAAATTGGAGGAAACCACAAATGAAACGAATTATAGGTACGGAAGAGGCTATTAAGAGATGGGATGCCTTTGCCGATACATATTCAAAAACTCATACTGAACAAGGAGATCTTCATAAAGAAGTCTTATTAAATCCGACTTTATTTTCACTTATGGGAAATGTAGAAAATACAATAGTTTTAGATGCTGGGTGTGGGGAAGGCTATTTAAGCAGAATTTTATCAGAGTTTGGTGCAAGTGTTACAGCATTGGATTACTCTCCTAGAATGATAGAAATTGCTAAAGAAAGAACGCCAGAAGATTTGTTGATTGATTATAAACAAGGTAACTGTGAGAACTTGAATACTATAGAGGATAAAAGTTTCGATTTAATAGTCTCAAATATGGTTATTCAAGATTTAGCGAATGAGGAAAAAGCATTTCAAGAAATGTATCGATTATTAGTAGATGGAGGCAGTTTTATTTTTTCGATATTGCACCCTTGTTTCGTTACTCCAGAATGTGGTTGGGAGAAAACAGACAGTGGTGAAAAGTTGCACTGGAACGTAGATAACTATTTTTACGAAGGTGCGTACGAACAAGACTTAGGTGATAAAGAAAAGATGATATTATTCCATAGAACATTAACAAGTTATATAAACACTATTATCCAAACTGGTTTTGTATTAGAAAGCATTGTAGAACCGAAACCTTCGATCGAGATGCTAAAAAAATATCCTTCTTTTGAAGAAGATTTTAGATGTGCTGACTTCATAGTTTTTAAATTGAAGAAATAGAATGATTGTAATGAATACAGTTAAATTAACTGGTGATTCTTCAATAGAAACTGTCGCACAGTCTAGCATTAAGGAAGAAGGAGAAATATATTAAAAAAGCTTAGGAGGGGTGTACTTGAAGTTATATGGTGATTTCACAAGACAAGACTGGGTGCAGATGCTTGGAGTTAATGAAAATCAAATCCCTTTATCATTTATTATTCATGGTGAGTGGAACCATGAGGATAATTTAAAAATATGGAATGAAATTCTTAAAGAAGAAGGATGGAATCCAAAATGGAATACTGTCATTGGAAAATATAGAGGTATCAATATTGGATTTGCAAATGTATTTGGAAGTCCAATGGCAACAACCATAGTCCATCAATTTGGTATTTCAGGAACAGAACGATTCATTCAAACAGGGTATTTTGGTGGATTATCACAAGATGTAAAATACGGTGATATTTTAATTGTTACTCAAGCTGAAATGCAAGACGGTGTTTCACATTGGTATCTGCCAAACGAAACAATTGTTAAATCTGATGAAAGCTTAGTAAATGCTGCAATCGATTACTGTGAAAAAAAAGGTTATAGCTATTCTACTGGAAGCGTCGTGTCAACCAGCGCTATGCTTTTAGAGACGAAAGAAATGATAAACGGCTGGGCTTCAAATGGTCATGTAGGTGTAGATATGGAAACAGCTACAACGTTAGCAGTGGCAAAGAGATTTAATAAAAGAGCGATAGGTTTGTTAAATTTATCAGACCATTTAATTCATGGTGATACGCTCTTCTCATATACAAAACAAAGAGAAGAAATGGAGGCCGAAACAGATGAGAAAATGAGAGATTTAGCCTTACATTTGGCTACTAATTGACTAACCGTAGGGACGGTTCTCGTGGTTGGAAATACTGAAAAATGCATAAAATCTGTTTCATAGATTAAAACTTCGATGCAAATACTGATGCATACTTCTAAAACATTTTTCTTCTATCTAAGCAAAGAACGACTCTTTTTTTTGAGGAAGGGCAAAGTTTCTACAAGCTAATCTAAAATAGGTTATAGGGAATAATGGCGATGGAGTCAACCGAACAAATACTTTCGTCTATTTTAATTGGGGTATAGCTGAATTAACGGTTAGCTGTGATTGAAGGACTTAGGAGAAGTGTTTAACAATAAATGAAGAAGCGAAACTTATAAGCAAACTTTACGTATTAGTAAAATAGGGGGGAGAAACCTTGAAATGGTCGATATTACAGTTATTAACGGTTTTTGTTATAGTCTTTATCATGTGGTTTTTAGAAAACATAAGTCAAAACAGAACTACTCAACCTGCGTCTGGTGAATGGACTGCTATAAATTCTCCTTACATTACTTTTGTAGTTATTGCATTGGTCGTCACTTGTTTTTATCTAATTTTTATGTTTCAAGCTAAAAAAGAAAATAATCTATATCAACACCGTCTTTGGAGTATGATGCCCAAACTGATTGGTATTGTAGGTTTCTTATCAATTGTTCTCTTTTTAATAGGTGGAACTATTGGGCCAATAATGACTTGGGTTGAACAATGGCGGTCGCTAATTTATGTTTTCCTGGTTTACTTTCTCTTTTTAATATTTCTATTTATTTTTTCTTTCGAACACAAAAGACAACGATTTAGGCAACAAAATGAGAAAACTATACTTATATCTTTCATATGGACACTATTGTTGTTTTTTGGGGTATTTTTCATACTCTAATAACGAAAATATAAAGTTATTGAATTGTAGAAAAGGTTTAAATGAAAAACATATGAATGAAATTTTAATAGATAGAAAAACCGAGATTGAAAGTGAGGAATTAGATTATGACGGTAACTTACACATCTCCTTTTTGGTTTTCATTGACCATTGTAATCATTATTATGTTTATCATTAATTACATAACTCAAGCGTTTATATTAAAGGAAAAAGGCAAAATAATCAGTTCTGGTTTTATATTTGTCCTTCTTGCTCAAAGTTTAGCTATTACAATCATACTTGAATTCGTATAAGCTATATTCTTTAACAAGTTTCACTTTTTTCAATCAATATTAGTGGGATGACCAAGTTTACCAAACCGCGGGAGGTGATCATGTGAACATACCGAACATTACCGCATTGGCAATATATGCCTTCATTATAGTTTTAGGATTTTATGTAAGTTTAAAATATGGTTCATTAATGATTAAGAAAACAGGGTTCGTTTTAGCACAATCTATTGTCGCAGCAACAATTAATTTAGTGATAGGTATATTGGCTATGATCGGATGGTTTATATATGCATGGGGAGTAGAGGAGAAGTTATTTTCCTATTTGTTTTTTGGAGGAATAGTCGTAGGTATGGTCTTATTAGTATTTAGCATAACAGCTTTACTATTAATCTTATTATGGAAAAGGTATAAATTAATAAAAAACTATCATGAAAATCTCACTTAAATATATTTATATTCAACTATTGGTTCGCTGTTTTAAACTAAAAGGATATTCAAGAGGGTGTTCTAGTGGACATAATCAGACAAGTGATAGCTATTCTTTTTGTAATTATGATAATTGCAATATTTTTTTCCTTTTTAAGGTTGATAGTGAAACATTTTTTTGATGACTTTTATCAAAACCTTTTTCATAAGTCGAATCGTATATTCAAAAATGTTTTTAGAAAATAAATGTTGGACGAACTATACCATTTTAATTCCGAATGCTGATAAGGTATTGATAGTTTGTCTTACAGAATTCTTCAACGGAGATGAGCGATAACGGACATGAGCGATAACGGACATGACTATTATCTTTATTATGGTTCTTTGATCTATTTAGCATCAGACATTACTGATTGGGAAGGAGAGTATTTCATGAATTTAAATGCTAATGCATTATCGTATGGAATAATAGCAGGTATCCTCACCATAACATTTTCTGCTGATTCGTCTTTATTAATAACAAATGTCTTGTTAGGTTTGATTGCTGGAAAACTAATGGATAAGTAATTTGCTAGAATGATCGGAAACGAAAAGGGATGAAGGTGATGATAAATAAAAAAGGAAATATTTTAAGTTTAATGCTCTATGCTTTTGTAATCAGTTACCTACTGTCTTCTGCATTTAATAAATATGGGCTTGAAACGAATACAATAATTAGTTCCATTTTAATTATTGTATCTACTGTTATAGTAGTTGGGTTAATTACCAAAATATTTTTATCGAAGCAAGAATCAGAGACTAACTAACGTTCGAGGTTTTATTAGTTTTTTACCATACGGGGGAGCAATATCAGAAGAGCCGCAGCTATTCTTATGTCGCTAACTGAAATATCATATTTTAGTAAACTAACGAGCGAGTAACTGTAACAAGAAAGTCCACTGTAATATTACGATGAATTTTTTTAGATAGTAAAATGTTAAATATTAAATATATCGAATGAAAGAGAATCATAATTTAGTTCCTAAGGGAGAAAAAATAAATGAGAATCGAACATGTAGCTATTTGGGTCAATGACTTGGAAGCCATGAGAGAGTTCTATGAAGCGTACTTTAATTGTAAGTCAAACGATAAGTATCATAATACAGCGAAGAAATTTGAATCATATTTTCTCACTTTTGATTCTGGAGCACGGCTTGAAATTATGCGTAAATCAGATATTGATAAGAAAAAACAAGGTGATATGGTAGGGTGGGCTCATATTGCCATTTCTTTAGGAAGCAGAGAGTCTGTTGATCAAATGACAACAAAATTAAAGAATGATAATTATAGCCTAATTAGTGGGCCGCGCATCACTGGAGATGGGTATTATGAGAGTGTTATTGAGGACCCCGAAGGAAATCTGATTGAGTTGACTGTCTAATACACATCGGTTGAATGTAGTAGGTATCCTTTCTATTGAGTTATCTTCAACATTAAGTTAATAAGCTTACGGAAATCTTCAATTAAAATCATTAATAGTAGCCTCATCCCTACAGCGAAAACTAACATTTTGTAATTGATTGATTTCTTTTATTAAACGAAAAAGTATAAGATCCAATAAGCTGCATATGCAGCTTATTTTATTTGGCTATTAAATGGAAGATGATGTTAAACTAAAGGAAGAAATACTCTATTGAGTAACTGCAGATTTATTAACGTTCGTTTTTGGGAAGGTGGAAAAATAGCTGTGGAATTAGATGAAACGAGAAATGATTTATCAATAAGAGGAAAAAATGGGACCGGATTTTTATTAGCAGCGTTTGTCATTTGGTCCATCATTACGCTAATATTTTTACAATCGATCGAAATACATCAGAAAAACATATATATGTTATTTTCTACAGGTTTAATGTTTCCATTATCAGTTGGAATGTCTACATTCATCAAGGCTGACTGGAAGCTTAAAAATAATCCATTTGGTAATTTAGGACTATATTTAAACCTTGCTCAACTTGTATATTTTCCTATTATTTTCTGGGCAATCATCAAAAGTCCAAATGAAGCTATCTTATTTTTTGCTATTATAACAGGCGCTCACTTTTTTCCGTATGGCTGGTTTTATAACGCTAAACCCTATTATATTATGGCACCAGTGATTTCAGTTGGAGTGCTGTTTCTAGGATTATATTTGAGTGGAGAAAATCTCTGGTTGGTACCATTTTCAATGGCAATCTTTTTGCTCTGTCTCATTTTATGGCTCTACTTAGATTATAAGAGAAAAATTTTAAAAAAGCTTATCTAACGATTGTTTTAGCAGTAGCTAAATTACTTAGTAGATATTAGAGAGAAAGATCGTAAAGAGTAATTTTAGTAGGAAGTGGTGAGGTTAATGGAAATTTTTATCATTTTAATTATTATTTTAGTTGTGGTAGCAAAGGTATCAGAAAAGATCATCAAAAGACAAGATAAACAAATTGAATTACTAGAAGAAATTAAATCAAAATTAGACGAAAACAACAAATATTAAAGATTAAAATAATTTATAGTATCTCGTATACATAGATGGTGAATAATTTTATCTTTTTGTTTTTAAGGAGAATGAACTAATGATAGATCAAGAGTTTTTTCATAACTGGGCAACACTTTTTCTAATTATGTATATCGTCTTTGACCTCATTCGCAATAGAAAGAAGGAGCGTTCATTAGTAATGAGGCTGGTGTTTTACAGTTTTATTTATTACATGATTAATGTAGTGAAATTAACACTACTTCCAATCATGTTTATACCGTTTGCAGTGTCCGTTCAGTTAGTTCCTTTTTATTTTGTTGTTGAATCTATTAATATTGGGTATATTCCCAGAGCATACATAGAAAATTTTATCTTACTCTTGCCTTTTGGACTCTATTTACCATTATTATTTGAACGTTTTAGAAAACTAAAGCTAACTATTATTACAGCGTTTTTATTAAGCTTGTCAATAGAGACAATACAATTATTGATGGGTTTAACTTTTGGTTCGCATAGAACATTTAATGTTGATGACATGATTCTAAACACGTCAGGCACATTAATTGGCTACTTGTTTTATAAAATTTGGTTTATTTTAATTGAAAAATATAAGAGTCGTTTTCTACGAAAATAACGCCATTGTTAGAGGCCGATTTTAGTTGATGGAAATGAATGGTTAAAATGAATTAAATCAAAGTTTTTATCGAGCTTGCCTCATGCCTGCCCCTAGTGCTTTAAAACACTGGAGGCAGGCATATTTACTATGATTAAACGTGTATATTTTTATGTGAATGAGAGTCATTTGGATATTTATGTTAAAATTAATGGGAGGAAAATACAAACTTTATGATGCTAATGAAGAAGAGGAGTAGGAAGTTATGAAACATTTAACTTTTAAAAAACTTAACAATGAATTAAGTGAACTAGTAAACCTTTATACAAAAAATAGTTGGAATTTTCACGCTGATCCTAGACCTTCAGAAGACGAGATAATAAAGCGGTATAAAACTGGATGGTTTGAAGATGATAAAGAAACATTTTGGATAGAAGAAAATAAGGCAAAGGTAGGGTTGATCATTTTAAGTGATATTTCTGATACTATGCCTTTACTATTCGACGTAAGATTATCTAATGAAGCACGTGGCATGGGATATGGAGAACAAGCAGTCAAATGGGCTGCTGATTATATTTTTTCTTGCTCAATTGAAAAAATTAGGATTGAGGCATATACTCGCCACGATAATTATGCAATGCGAAAAGTATTTTATAAATGTAACTTTCAAAAAGAAGGTTATCTACGGGAGTCTTGGGAAAATGACGATGGCTCAGTAGAAGATGCACTTATTTATGCGACGATCAGAAAGGACTGGGAACGAGGAAAGAAGACCCCAATAAAGTTAGACGATGTTCCATTTTAATTTGTATTTTGAAGTTGTTGTACTTAAATGGGAGGAGATAGCAAACTAAACTTTGATTGCTCCATTTAGGATTAAGGAGTGGTGGAATGATAAAGATAAGATTAGCTCGTATAAAGGATTTACAAAGAATACTTTACATATTGAATGAAACCACTTTTGTATTAAAACAAAAGGGAATGAACCAATGGAATGATCCTTGGGATGAGAACAAAATTACTGACCAAATAATAAATAATAATTCTTATGTTTTCATTTTAAATAACGAAATAGTAGGAACGTTTTGCATACATAAAATAAATAATATTAATGAGTTATCAGTTGAACCAGAGAGTAAATATCTATCACAAATTGCAATGCTACCAACGTATCAAGGAAGAAACCTTGGTAGCAAAATAACGGACTATGCTTGTTCTTTAGTAAGAGGATTAAATAAAAGTCTCTATTTAGACTGTTGGTCAGGAAATAAAAAACTAAAAGAGTTTTATACAAATAGTGGATTGGAATATATCGGTGATTTTCCCGAAGAAGATTATTTTATTAGTATTTTTAGATATAACTAGAACTTTAATTAGCAAGAAGAGGAACAGCTAATAAGCTGTCGCTGCTATGTGATTACTTAGCATGAAATTAGGAATGGAAATGAAATAAATGGAGTAGGGATGGTGGATGAAAGTGGGAATTGATTTTCATAATAAGGAAAACAGTAAAACTTATACAACCCGACATGCTGATAATTCGTGGATGGAAGAAGTAAGACAACTTTTACCTATGGAGAAAAAACATATGAAAGCATTAGATATTGGTTGTGGTGGAGGGATATATTCAAAAGCATTAGCAGACATGGGCATAGGTTCTGTTAAAGGTGTTGATTTCTCAGAAGTTATGCTTGAAGGTGCAAGAAAAAACTGCAAAGAGTATAAAAATATTTCTTTTATGCATGGAAATGCTTTTGAAACTGGTTTAGACGGTAACGAATATGATTTATTACTTGAAAGGGCATTGATCCATCATATTCAAGATTTAAGTGCTTGTTTTTCAGAAGCATATAGATTATTGAAGCATGATGGTTTTTATATTGTACAAGACCGAACACCCGACGACTGTTTAGTAAAGGGGGATGATACTCATATTAGAGGTTATTTCTTTGAACTCTTTCCGAAATTAGTTAAGAAAGAAACGAGTCGTAGACATAAGAGCAAATCTGTAATTAATATGTTGTATAAAACTGGATTCACGAACATCAAAGAAATTAAATTGTGGGAAATAAGAAACGAGTATGATAATAAAGAGCAGTTGCTAAAAGACTTAAGAGGCAGGACTGGACGAAGTATTTTACATGAATTAGATGATGAAGAGTTAGAACTATTAATAAATCATATTGATAAATCTTTATCAACAAGTACAAACATAGTTGAGAAAGATAGATGGACAATTTGGATGGCGGTAAAATCGGCGGTTATCTGAATGAATGTACATACACGGAAAAGGACGAGACTTTAACAGCAATCATTTTAAACAGACAGGCAATGATATTTTGGAGGGTGGAATAGATGTGTAATAAAACAGGTGGATTTATGGAGGTTAGGTTAGAAAAAGCTACAGATAATGATGCACAATCTATTTTAGATATTCAAGTGAAGGCTTTTTTACCTTTACTGAATAAGTATAAAGATTACGAAACCAACCCAGCTAATGAAACGATTGAAAGGGTAATAACGAGAATAAATAAACCCAATGGTAGTTTTTATAAGATATTAGCTGAAAACAATTTTGTAGGTGCTATCTGTGTAAACTGGAAAGAAGATGTACAGTTTTGGATAAGTCCAATGTTTATTTTACCTGCTTATCAAGGGAAAGGAATAGCTCAGAAGGCGGTAACTTTAATGGAAGAGATGTTCCCACAAGCAACATCATGGGAATTAGCTACTATATTAGAGGAAGAACGAAATTGTTACTTATATGAAAAAATGGGCTTTAACAAAACGGAAGTTAGCAAGAAGTTAAACGATCATACGACTCTTATTTTTTATAAAAAAATATGTTAAAAAACCATTTAAGGCTAACGGGAGATTCCTTGAACGAAGAATCTCCTTTTCTCAAATAAAGGTATTTAATGTTAAAATAGGAAATAAATGATGAATGTTTATTCATCATAGTTGATTAAGGTGATGATATTAAAATGTTAGGAATTATATTTCGCGGTATGGCAATAGGGGTTAGGCTTTAAAGGGAGTTTACTTGAATAAACTTTTAAGAGATCTTTGGGGGAATATTTGTGTCTGATAAAAAATACCACACGGCTTTTGGTGTATATGGAATATGTGTGGAAGATGGAAAGCTATTGGTAATAAATAAGAGCAGTGGTCCTTATATAAATCGATATGACCTTCCTGGAGGAAGTTTAGAAGTCGGGGAAGCCTTATCCTTAGCTGTGAAAAGAGAGTTCTTGGAAGAAACGGGCCTTAAAATCGAAATCGAAAAAAATCTTGGTGTCATTGATTTCAAACTACCTTGGTTGTGGAGAGATTTTACGGATGTGCATCATATTGCAGTTTACTATTCTGTCAAAAAAACTGGCGGTGAGTTATGCATCCCTGATTCATTCGAAGGTCAAGATTCACTTGGTGCAACATGGGTATCAGAAAAATATGTATCGTTAGACAATGCTTCACCTCTTGTTTTAAAAGCTTTTGAATGGTTAAGAACCAAAAATTTAGGTGTTGACGCTGTAAATTATGATGATTGGAATGTCTTAAAATAAGTAGTTACATTATTGTGTGCTAACGGAGAATATTCGTTCAATAAGAGATGCAGTTTTCTAGTTAGATCACTCAAAAGCACCTATATATTTGAATGAAAGTATGAAGCGATCTGTGCAAATAAAATCAAACTTATAAACTAGCACAAAACGAAAATAACGGAGTGGTTCATTTGAAAAGCATTTATGTTATCAGGCATTGTGAGGCAGAGGGACAGCCTCCTGAAGCGGCACTAACTGAAAAAGGTTTTAAACAGGCAATTGAATTAGCTACTTTTTTTAACAATGTTAAAATTGAACGAATCATTTCAAGCCCATATAAACGTGCTATCCAAACCATACAACCACTAGCAAAGCAGTTAAATGTTGAGATAGAAATAAATAGTCAATTAAAAGAACGGGTACTAAGCGCAGATCATCTACCAGATTGGTTTGAAAAATTAAGAACAACATTTGAAGATTTCGATTTAAAATTTAAAGGTGGCGAGTCTAGCCAAGAAGCGGTAATCCGAATAATGGAAGTTATTGAAAATGTTTTTAATAGTGATTTTGAAAGTACAACAATTGTGACACATGGAAATTTAATGTCGTTATTATTAAACAATTATAACCAGGAATTTGGTTTTGATGAATGGTCAAAGCTAAGTAACCCTGACGTATATCTTATAAAATTAAATAACAATGAAATTACTTTAGAACGGGTTTGGAATTGGAGGGGCTAATAAATGAAATTTTATAAGTTTGATAAAGAAATTGGAAAAGAGGTTACTCATTTTGATTCTAATTTTATTATGTCTCAAATCGTAAAAACGGAAAAAACTGCTCAAATCGGTTGTATGCATTTAGAAGCAAATGGAGTTATTGGCTTTCATAAAGCTGTTGTTTCTCAATTACTTCTTATTGTTGCTGGCGAAGGGTGGGTGCGAAGTGATGACACTTCTAAAACACCTGTCAAAACAGGTGAGGCTATCTATTGGGAAAAAGGAGAAGGACACGAAACGACCACTAATACAGGGCTTACTGCAATAGTAATAGAATCAGAAGAACTAAATCCATCTGAGTTTATGTATTAATTGAAATTAAACCAGGTCAACTTCATCAACAAAATAATAATTTACAAACTGTTTTTTTATGGAGTTCATCAGTGATTTATCAATTTATATATAAGTCCTTCTGAATTGATTTAATAGGGAAAATAATCAAAATTTTTGGGTTTTTATTTTATATTTATATAGATTTAAAGGGGGAAATAGAATTGATAAAAGTGATTAAGTTGTTATTCTTTTCATTAGTGGTAATGTTTTTTTTAAGTGGGTGTAATTTAAATGATAACCATGTAAATAATGATATGTTTCAATTTAAAGATTCGTTTGTAGGGGATAACAGTGCCGTCGTAAACATTGCTAATCAATTACCAGGTGCAGAGCATTTAAACAGTTTTGAACTTAAAACAAACGAAGAACCGTATGGCATCATCCTAAATTATGATGGGATAGAATCAGAGCAAGATGACAAAGAATCAGTGATATACAATACCACATTTTTATTTACATTAGTACAAAATGTGGATTGGATCACATTTCATTCCGACTTCAGTGAACATACGATTACGAAAGGAAATTTGCAAGAGTGGTATGGGAAAGAATTAAGTGAAGTCCAAAATGAAGAGGAACTAAGAGAACTAATACAAGAATATATAGCAGACGAAAACAAAATTAATCAGTTATTAAAATAACGGAAGCATTTAAAATGATGAGTTGCAGTTGCAGCTCATTTTTTATGATCAAAACTGGTAAATGATGTTAAACTAAAAGGGTGAAGAGTAGAATGAAAAATAATTGATGGAGGAACATATGGCTGATTATACGAAAGAAATAAGAAAACTAATAGGCACCAGACCTTTTATTTTAGTCGGTTCAACTATTGTAGTTATGAATGAGAATAAAGAGATATTATTTCAGCACCGTTCTGATACAGAAGAATGGGGACTACCAGGTGGAGCAATGGAAATTGGTGAAAGTCTGGAGGAAACAGCTGAACGTGAACTATTTGAAGAGACGGGTCTAAAGGCAAAGACACTAACATTTATAAGAGTTCTGTCTGGTAATGACTTTTACTTTAAATATCCTAATGGTGATGAGGTGTATAACGTAATAAGCGTTTATCTTGCCGAAGGAATTAGCGGAAAGTTAGCAATCAATGATGGTGAAAGTTTGGATTTGAATTATTTTTCAGTAAATAATCTCCCTTCAAACATGGACAGCAGAGCAAAGGTAATTATTGAACTCTTTGGTGCCTGAACCCCAGTATAGGGGTTCAGGCATCTTTTTATTAGGATGATTAAACGTGCAAATTCCTATGTGAAAGAGAGTGATTTGGATATTTATGTTAAAATTGATGGGAGGAAAATACAAAACTTTTGAAGAAAAACACTTAGAATATTGGAGAGCAAATAACCAAAAAACACAAAGGGGGCATAGGTATGATTGGTTGGCTAAATGTTGGGAGTCTCGTGCTTGGACTAATTGCTTGGATCCTTCCCATGGTTAATCTAATGTGGGATAAAAAACAAGAAAATAAAAATTGGGTTTTTTTTGTTTTTATGAGCCTTAGTGCTTGTGCCATTTCACTATGTTTCCATATTCTCTATACCTATCATAAGGTAGCGGTTGAGGATTGGAGTGCTCTTATGGATACAATGTACGCTTTAGCGTTTGCTTCAACAGTTCTTCTTATCGTTACCATTTTGCTAAATGTCATTACTTTGAATGTATATCGTGACAGAATAGCAAAGTAGAATAATATTTTTATACCAGAAAGAATAACTCCGTTTAAGGACTAAAGGGCACGATTTTATCAAAAAAGACAGTCCTTTACTAATAAAGAAGGTTGTTCAATAAGAGGTTTAAATTGAGAGGACTGGTTAAATGGATTACATACAACATTTAAGGTCAATGGTAGGAAACGAAAAGGTTATTATGGTTGTTGCAAGTGCCTTTGTTTTTGATAAAGAAAATCGAGTGTTGATGCAAAAACGTTCTGATAATGGTCAATGGGGATTTCCAGGTGGATTTATGGATTTAGGAGAAAGCGTTCAAGATACTGCTAAAAGAGAAGTTAACGAAGAGACGGGACTTAAATTAGAAGAACTTGAGTTATTTGGGATTTATTCTGGTCCACAACATGACAAGACATTTGATAATGGTGACCAAGTATCGCTAGTTTTAGTATCATTCATTTGCAAACAGTATAGTGGTGAGTTGGTGGAAAGTAACGAAGAGTCCATCCAGAATAAATTTTATTCACTTAAAGAGCTACCAGAGAATATATTCCCCGAACATAATATGCTTATCGAGGACTTATTATCGAAAAAACAACTACCGATTTTAGGATAATGGATGGTTTAGTGAAAACAATAGCGTCTGTTATGGAACTAAAGTGAGCTTCCTATAAATTTAATCCTTAATGAAATAAAATATGCTTCTGACAAGGGGAGGACTTATATGGAAATTAAATCGACGACTTTACAAACAACAAAATTAACTGAAATGAAAGATTTTTATATAAATAAATTAGGATTTACGTTGACGGAAGAAAACGATCACAGCTTTAGTTTCGCTGTCGGTAGTAGTGAATTACAATTTACTTCAAAGGGAGTAACAAGTAATCCTTACTATCATTTTGCCTTCAACATACCATCGAATAAATTTGTTGAAGCTAAAACATGGATAAAGGAGAAAGTTAGCTTAAATTTGGAAGAAGGACAAGATGAGGCTCACTTTACTCATTTACGAGCTCACGCCTTATACTTTGATGATCCATCTGGAAATGTAGTGGAATTTATTTCGAGATATTCAATGAATACGAACCAAACTGAATTATTCTCAATAAAGAGTGTTTTAAATATAAGTGAAATAGGTGTAACGGTAAATGATGTTTCCAGTGCTGCTGAAAGTCTAAATACAGTTGGTGTAACTGAGCGTGATAACGAAGACATAAAGAAAGATAGCCTTAATTTTATGGGAGATAGAACGAAAGGCGTGTTTATCATTTTGAACGAACCTGGTAGAAGGTGGATTTTTTCAGAGAGGATTTCTAAATCCTTCCCTCTTTCCATCACATTGTTCGATAACAGTAAAATAGATATCCATCCGGGAGGGGATTTAAAAGCTTATTAATCCGATGAAATTAAACTCTTGAACATCTAAAATGGAAGGGTTCAAATCCTTTATTCGTGGCGGGGGATCAATAATTGACCGAAAGAACCGTCCCCTTGGTCAGTTATTCAGACGGTAATGGCAGAACTGCTAGGCTGCTCATGAACCTTATTTTGATAAGTCACGGTTATCCGCCGGCTATTGTAAAGGCTGAAAACAGCCAAAGGCTTGAATATTATAAAACACTTGAAACGGCAAGTGTGAAGAAAGAGATGGAACCGTTTATTGACTTGATTATAAGTTGTGTCGATGACAGCCTTAGAAGCTATTTAAATATGATTAAATGAGTCTTTAATTTAAAACAAGGCCCCTTATATTTGGGACTTGTTTTTTGACGTTAAATTAAGATTTTTGAATTCAGCTCCAGTTTTAACTAGAGCTTGTGGGCTCGTTGCTCCCTATTCATTTATTAGGTGTATATTGAATATTGCAGACAGGATTAGCCACTAGTGCAAACTTTTAAGCCACCTAATGCGGCGTAGAGAGCTACTAATAGAACTATTGTTTTATGGAATAGAGCAAAATCCATAACGAAAATGCTTTCTGTTCACTGTAAGTTAAGTCAATGGTGGTTGAGGACTACCGAAATTGCAATGTCTTAGGCAAAGTAGAGTAGCCCTTTTACTGTGTGGCAAATTAAATTGTTTGTCAAAGTTTCTTATTTTTTATTTTACTGATAGTTAATTGCAGCTAATGAATGACATGCTGTTTACTACTTCATACTTTCTGAATAGTCAAAGATATAATAGCATATTTTTTGATTGGAAATGTTATAGTTATTATACAAATTTGATTGACTTTCAATAAGATCAGTCCTCCACAAACGGACCATTTTATTGAATAAATGTGTTAAATTAAGCTATTGCAACCAATAGTTGCTGTGTGGTTGGTGGTGTGCAACCAGTAAATCCAATACGATTACAGTAATCATATTGAAAAAGGAGCGTTGCATTATGTCGTTAGCTTCTAATATTAACAATAAAAGGAAATCTCTAAAGTTATCGCAAGAATATGTAGCTGAACAGTTAGGAGTGAGTCGGCAGGCAGTATCAAAATGGGAAACAAATCAATCAGAACCGTCAACAGACAATCTAATAAAATTGGCTGACTTATTTGATAGTGATATTAAAGAATTAGTTTCTCCAGAGCAATATGTAGAGGAACAAAAAGACGTAGAAATTCGGATTGAAGGAAGTCAAAAAGATATAAAAATGCAAATGGCAGCTGTCTTTGGTCGAATTCTTATGCTGGTCAGTTTCTTAGGTTATGAGGGTGCTTCTTCCAATCAATCTGATATGGGTTCAATGCCTCTTTGGTATTCACAAATGTGGTATGGTGTCCTATTTTTAATCGGAGCAGTCTTAACATTCGTAGGATCAAGGGATTACTTTAGTAGAAAATCCGGATCGAAAAAAATAATATGGCTTGATTTGTTATTTGTTTTCTCTTACTTTTTATATGGTATGTTGCCTTTTGAAAGAAGTATAAAGGCATTCGTTACAGGACTTTTTGGTACTGTAATTTTAATTATCAAAAACATTAAATTTTTCATACCGATATGGAGGAAGCCAAGGTAATCAGATCAATAAAATTCTGGATTAATCCTCTTAGGTATATACCGTAATCGGGCGCCTTTGTTACAGATGAAAAGCCTACTTCCTCGCTAAAACTACGTAGGAATTAGGCTTTTTTTCTTTCAGTATCCTTAACGTTGTAAAATACGCGTACTGACGTCAACCATTGGTAAACACATTGACAACAAGTGATAAATATCGTGGCATCGCTGGTAAAAAGACATTGCAGATGTGGAATATTCTTATGGCTGTTATAAATAGTAGCTCTCTATCCGCATATACTGGCTCAGTCGTCCGCAATCAGTGGCTCAAAATTCCGAATAGCTGGCTTATTTATCCGCAATACTCATATATATGCACTTTTCAACTTTCAATCTTCAAAAAGTAAATATTATCGAACCACTGTACTTAATAAAATAGAAGTTAAGTAGTTCCATCTTTTCATTTGGGTATGATTTAACATGCGAATTACTTTATGAATAAGAGTCATTTGGATATTTATGTTAAAATAGGTAGGAGAAAAATACAAAGTTTGTGAGGTAACTAATTAAACTTTTTAAGAATATTGCTTTATAAACTAATTGAGTTTTAAAGCAAGGTTTGCGAACTGATACAAGTTAAAATTAATTTGAGAGGTGAATTTATGAAGGTAAGAAGAGCGAATTTATCTGATGCAAAAGGAATAGCCAAAGTACATGTTGACAGTTGGCGAACGACCTATAAGAACATCATCCCAGATGAATTCTTAAATAATTTATCCTATGAAAGACGTGAAAAATTATGGATGAAAAACATTCCTGAAGGCAATGTTTTTGTAGCGGAAAATAATGATGGTGATTTAGTCGGGTTTTCCTCTGGAGGAAAAGAACGTAATGGAAAATACGAAGGATATGAAGGGGAACTAAGTTCAATTTATATCCTAAAAGAGTTTCAAGGCCGAGGTATAGGTAAGTTGCTGGCAAAAGAAGTCGTTCAAGATTTAAAAAGTTTAGGTATAAACACAATGCTCGTTCTAGTTTTGGAAGATAATAAATCTAGATTATTCTATGACTCTTTAGGAGGTAAGGTAATAGATATTGTTGATGTAGAAATTGCTGGTAAAAGGCTTAATGAACTAGTGTATGGATGGGATAATATAAATGATTTATTTTGAAGTTAGTAGTAAATTCTATACTTTTATTAAATGATACGATTATGGAATTGTGCAGGATTATTATCTACCCATATTCAAGTAAAGCTTAGAAGATTAAAGAATAAAGGGTACTATGTTGAGGTGATAAAATGTCAATAAAAGGACTTAATCATTTTTTATTTTCAGTTTCTAATTTAGAAGATTCTATTGAATTTTATAAAAATGTATTTGATGCTAAATTGTTAGTAAAAGGTAAAAACATAGCCTACTTTGATTTAGATGGGATGTGGCTTGCTCTCAATGTTGAGAAAGATATTCCGCGTAATGAAATAATCCAATCCTATACCCACATAGCATTCTCCATTGAAGAAAATAAATTTGATGAAATATACGAGAAACTAAGGAGATGGAATGTAAACATCTTATCAGGTCGTCCAAGAGATGAAAAAGATAAAAAGTCCATATATTTTACGGACCCAGATGGTCATAAATTTGAATTTCATACAGGTACACTGCAAGATAGATTGGATTACTACAAACAAGAGAAAACACATATGGAGTTTTTCGATTAAAAGGATTTCAAAAAAGAAATTTCGATTGTGAAAGAAGATTCACTGCTATTGTGTAGATACTTCAGTTGATAGAGGTTTCATTCACATAAATTCTTTAATTGATTAAGGTGTTTCGTGTAGTTGAATTACCGGATAGCAGTACTTCAAAAAGCTGAGAAAGTTGTTAAGTGTTAATTGGGAGTTCACTAATAATGAAACATATCGTTATAGTTTAAATGATAGGAAAGAGGAAAAGTTATGGGTGAACAAGAAAAATTAAAGATTTTTGATGAAAATAGAATCCAAATAGGAGTTGCTTCTCGAAGTGATGTACATAAGGTTGGATATTGGCATGAAGTTTTTCATTGTTGGTTTATCTCCAAAGATCAAGAAAATGATTATATCTATTTACAGCTTCGTAGTAAAAATAAAAAAGATTACCCTAACCTGTTAGATATTACTGCTGCTGGACATTTACTAGCCGATGAAACTATAAAAGATGGTGTAAGAGAAATTAAAGAAGAAATAGGAATAGATGTCACTTTTGAGGATTTAGTAAAGTTAGGTGAAATCGATTATTGTGTTGTGAAAGAAAATTTCATTGATAAAGAATTGGCAAACGTTTTTTTATTTAGGAGCGAGAATACCTTTGATGACTTTGTCCTTCAAGAGGAAGAAGTTTCAGGAATAGTAAAAGCTAAATTTACTGATTTTGCTAAACTTTGGCTTTCTGAAACAGATGAAATAGAAGTTAATGGATTTGAAATAAATAATGATGGAAATAAGCTTATTATAAAAGAAAACGTCACCAGAGATAAATTTGTACCACATCAAATGTCTTTTTATAAAGAAGTTATTCAAAAGATGCATGAACATATAAAGTAGAACTACCAAAAGAGTTAGTAAACAAGTTAGGAGGAGTTTAATATTAAGTTGAAAATAATTCAGACAATTATTGTGGGGATTGCCATACTATCGTTTATATTATCAGTAGTTATAGAGTCTAATATAAGTATTTATATTGGCATGATTTTATTAGCCGTTTCGTTAATCATTAATCAGAAACGTCTTGGGAAATACACGTATATACTGGGGAATCCAGACAGAAGGCATGAAGGTTTTCCATCCGAAGGAACTACGATTATGAATGAATCATACACCTTAGATAAACGGAGTAATAAAAGGAAGGCAAAAGAGAAGAAACAATAGGTTCAAATATCGTTTTTTTAAGGGAGAGGTTTTGTGGATTTAAATATATTGGCATCAGATATAGCAAAAATTTATGAAAGAAATCCAAAAGTTGAAGCTGTTTTATTAGGTGGTTCTGTATCAAGGAACTGGAATGATAACTATTCAGATATTGAAATCTTTGTTTTTTGGAAGGAGTCCCCAACAGATATAGATAGGGTAACTCCAATTGTGAAATTAAAAGGGGATATCATCGATTTTCACCCTTACGAAGATGAGGAATGGTCAGAAACGTATATAACTCAAGGAGTAAAGCTGGAAATAAGTAATTTTCTAACGGTTACAATGAACAAAGTAATAGATGATGTTACATTGTCTTTTGATACAAATTTAGATAAGCAATGTATAGCGGCTACAGTTCATCATGGTGTTTCGCTTAGTGGCGATCTTGTCATTAAAAGAATGAAAGAAAAAGTTAATAAATATCCGAATGAATTAAGTGTAGCAATGATCAAACAAAATATTCAATTAGGTAACAGGTGGAATAATCGTGAGGCTTTGCTCAATCGTAAAGATTGGTTAATGCTTTATAAAGGAATGGTGGATGTTCAAACAAATATAATGGGAATGTTGTTTGGTTTAAATCGCCAATACGTTCATCACCCTGCGTTTAAGTGGCAAAAACAAACACTAGAATCAATGATGATTGCCCCAGAAAATATAGGTAAACGTTTAGAATCGATTTTTCTAGATGACCCAGCCATTTCCATAAAAGAATTAGAAATAATGATTCAAGATGTATATGAACTCATACAAATGGAACATCCTCAAATTGATTTATCAGTAGTTATAGGTAAATCATTATTTTTGAGACCGAGTAATGAGCTCGGAGAATAGTTTGGAAGCAGAGTGAAATAAGTAGAAGGGAGAGTAAACTATGGGATCAGGGATTGATTTTAGAATAGCAACAGAACAAGACTTAGATAAAATCGTTGAAATGCTTGCTGATGATGTTTTAGGAAGTAAGAGGGAGAGATATGAGCAGCCCCTTCCAGATAGTTACACAAAAGCGTTTCAAGCTATTATATCTGATCCAAATAATGAATTAGTCGTCGCATACCAAGGAGATGAAATTATTGGCGTTGAACAAATTACCTTCACTCCTTATCTAACACATCAGGGCGGTTGGAGAGCTACCATTGAAGGTGTCAGAACTACTTCATCTTCACGTAGTAAAGGCATAGGGACTGAATTAATAAGATGGGCTATTAAACGTGCAAAAGAACGTGGCTGTCATTTAGTTCAACTTACTACAGATAAAGAGCGACCTGATGCTTTGAGGTTTTATGAAAAATTAGGTTTCAAGGCAACACATGAAGGCTTGAAATTAAAACTTTAATATTATGGCTGAACTATAACGAAGTGTAATTGATGAGATCCATGAAGCTGCATATGCAGCTTTTTTCTTGCATTGGCTGAAATGCTAAAGCTCTCTTGTTTTAATTGATGAATTTATACGTGCACTAAGTTGACTTATGAAACGATAACATTTTAGTTTTGATGTGATGAATGAAAAGCGAGGAACGGAGAATAGGAATGTTTATACAAATAAGTAATTGTAAACTATACGCCAGACTAGTTGGTGAAAATAATGGAAATCCAACTATTGTAATGGATGCTGGATATGGGGATTATTCACAGGTGTGGGATACAGTAATATCAGAAATTTCAATGCTCTCTAATGTCCTCATTTATGATAGAGCAGGACTTGGGAAGAGCGAATCAAGTTCTAACTCAAGAACAAGTCGTGAAATGATAAAAGAATTAATAGAACTTCTTAATGAAGCGAGGATAGAACCGCCGTACATACTGGTAGGTCATTCATTTGGAGGAGTTAATACACGAATGTATGCAACGGAATATCCTAATGAAGTGTGTGGACTTATATTGATTGATTCTACGCCTGAAGATTATACAGAAAGATTTCTCCCCACTATGCCAAATGAGTTTCAACGAGCATACAACAAACAATTTGTTTTCGAAGGTAATTATAATGAATTTATGCAAAGTTTAAAACAACTAAAAGAATCAAGAAGGAAATTAAATGTTCCACTAATTGTTCTTTCAGCAGGCAAAAAAGCTCATTATTCAGAGGAATCACAAATGTTGTGGAATGAAATGCAGAAAGAAATTTGTGAAATATCCTCAAATAGCGAGTTCATAATTGCTGAAAATAGTACCCATTATATACAGGATGATGAACCAGAAACCGTAATTAGAGCAATAAAAACTTTGATAGATAGAGTTAAAGAATAGATTTTATTAAATGTATATAAATAAACGGGGGACGTAAGTGGGATAATTGTTGCTACTGTTGTGGTAGTGGGGAGAAGAGTTTTCAAGTAACTATTTCATTTAGGAGACAGTTTATGAATATAATTTTTTTGCTGTGATACATATTTTGATAGGGTTAGGTTTCATATATTTTTTTGGTGAATTGCATTTGTAATTGTATTCTTGACGATGAATTTTATTTATTTTTCATCTGTATTATCTGGTGTTTTATTATAGTGGAGGAAGTCGTAGCGTCTGTTATGGCACTAACGGGTAAGAAAAATTAAAATGGAGGGTTACTGTGATTAAGTCAGTCAAAGGACAATTTATTGTAACTATAATTACCGCGGTTCTGTTTATTTTTCATATTTTAGTTAACGTAATTGAGTTGAGCAGATTTATTGATATTCTCTTTTATTTTATTATGGTCTTTGCTGTTTATAATGCGGGGTTATTAACGCAGAAGTATATTGAAACAAATAAAGCAATGAAGAAAGTATAAACCCACAATCAGGCTTTGAATGCTAATGAAAGAAAATGATAATAGAAATGGATGATAAAATGAGACAGTATACGTTTAAGCCATAATATATTGCAAATTTTATTGGATTTATAGCAGCAATGGTACTTCTTATAGGGAAAATAACTATCCTACATATGTAAGCGACCTGAACGTCAATCAACATCGCGTTCAAGTCATTTTAATATAGCTTATGATTGATTGCATTTAAATCTATAAACCCAGTCATTGCCGAACAGGAACCGTCCCCATTCATCATCACCCATTCATCATTCCTTATCTAAAAACGGGCTGTTAATATAGTGATAGACACCAGCCATAAAAATTGCTCCGCCGATAATATTTCCGACTGTGACGGGAATCAAGTTGCGTATCATTCCTTCGATCGAGATGGCATCTGGACTATCTAAGACGAGTGCAATCGCAAATGTACACATATTGGCGATACTATGTTCATAGCCAGAAATGAAAAAACAAAAGACAAAGAAAATCATCGCTGCCATTTTTGCAATATCCTCTTTCATGGAAAGAGGAACGAAAAAGGCAAGGCAGATTAGCCAGTTACATAGAATCGCCCGAAAAAACAATTCCATTACAGGAGCTGTCATTTTCTGCTCGGTCACTGTAAGCAAAAAGGCATTCACTTCGGGTTCGTTAAACAATCCGGTCGTGTAAATTAAAAAAGCAAACGTCACGGCTCCAAGAATATTACCGATGTACGTGTACATCCACAGTTTGCCGACTACGATCCATTTCATCTTTTTCCGGATAGCTGCGTACGTGTGATAAAAGGTATCGCCGGTAAACAAGTCCGCTCCGCCGTAAGCAATTAAAATGATTGCGACACTAAAGGAAATCCCCGCCATTGGATACGTCCAAGGGGATTGTTCTATATAAAAGAAGCTTCCTGTCCGAAAGGCGACGATGACGCCAAAACCAATAAACATACTGGCAAGCATGGCCCTGATCAAGTAACGCACTTTTCCTGTATTAAAGATTTTTTCTTTTTTGAGCGCTAGTTTTTCGACCTGCTCAAGAGAATTCATTTCCATATGTTTTCTTCCTTTCGAGTGGCTGCTCATTTCACTATACGCCTCCGTTTCGGAAAAGAAAACAGTATTTTTCGATGAAAACGCATCCAATTTAGAAGGTAGAATTTGAAGGCGGTTCCATTGAGGGAAATGCTTATTGGGACCTCTCATCAGGTGTGAGATAGAGCTTTTCTTGGCTCCGCTCCTCCTGGCTCATTCTATCCGCAATACTCAATTATCCTACATATATAAATGAACTGAACGTCAATCATCAACGCTGTTCAAGTCGTTTTAGTATAGCTTTTGATCGATCACTTTTAAATCTATACACCCAGTCAATGCCGAACGAGAACCGTCCCCATTCACCACCCATTAACCCTCATTCATCCAAATTGGAACATTTCTTCATTGACATTGAAGGGTCTGGTTATTATGATGTGGAGCATGAACACAGCTTTTTATCATTCAGGTTTGGAGAATGGTATAGCTATTTTGATCAAGCGGACCTTGATCCGGAGCTGATGGCCGTCTACTTTTATTGCCACCATCTCTCGCTCATAGGTGGAGGGCTAAAGCTCTTGCATAGAGGTTTTCCAGACAAGGCGTTCGCGAAGCTGCTTGCGAAGTTTCATACGAACCGAGCGCTGGCATTTTTGTGATAAGGGGGGACGGAAGCTAATGAATGTCATTCCTTTTTTTATCGGAATCGTATTTATTATGTTGCACTTAATGGCAAATAAACTTTTGCCTACGGAACGAATGAAACAAATAGTGTGGTTTTCATTTTCAGGTGGTTTAGCAGTCTCTTATGTGTTCGTTTACCTTTTGCCGACCCTTCACCAGGAACAGGTAAATATTGCGGATAAATATAGAGCGCTTGCCATGGAGTCAGAAATATATTTCATCGGTTTATTAGGTGTTGTGATTTTCGTTGGAATACAGTTAATCGTCAGACGAAATATTGTGTCCCATACGTCTTCGTTTTGGGTAGCTGTTGCCTTCTATACCTTTTATAACGCGTTAATTTCATTTACGGTGCTTTCCGTTGATGTGTCCGGTGTACAAGCCGTATTTTACAGTTTTGCTATTGGTCTTCACATTATCGCTGTTGCCCACGATATGTATCGCGAGTTCCCGGATGAATACAGTCATAAGGGAAGATATATACTGGCCGGGGGCATCGTTGTCGGGTGGATATTTGCTCTGACACTGGAGCTTAATCCTTTAATAAAAGCTATCGTCTTTGCTTTTATCTCTGGTGCAATGATCTTCAATGTATTTAAAAATGAGCTGCCGAACGACAAGGAGATTCATTATCCGACTTTCGTGATTGGAGTGTTTTCATATACAGCGATCACGATGTCACTTAAGTTTTTCTTTGAGTGGTAAGCTTCCAAGGGGGATTATTCTATAAACTTGTCCTTCGAAAGGCGACGATGAGGACAAACCAATAAACATATTGGCAAGCATGGCTTTTATCAAGTAACGGATTTTTACTGTATAAAAAAATTTTGCACGTCTATCTTACATATGTAATTAAAGACCTAAACGGCAATCATCGCAGCCGTTCAGGTCTTTTTTATTTAGCTTCTGATAGATCACTTTTAAATTTATACACCCAGTGAATGCCGAACGAGAACCGTCCCCGTTCACCACTTCATTCCTGTATATATATAAATAGCATCTCTAAGAAATTCTGCGGTACCTTCTTGTTCTTTATCATAGTGAGCTTTAAATCGCTCATCGTCCACATACATTTGAGCTAAACCGGCATTTGCTTCCTTGCTATAGTCAGACCAGTAATAACTCACCCATTGCTTATGCAATTCAGCTGCCTTTTGAGCAATTTCACTTGAAGGATTTCCAGTTTTAAATGCGTCCGTTAACGTTTTTTGAATTTGTTCATCTAGTCTTGTTACGTTTTCATATTCTTCCTGGTTCATCTTTTGAAGTTTAGCATTTGACTGAGAAATAGTGTCATTTCCATATTTTTCACGAATTTCTTTTCCATATTTATGCTCATTTTCTTCAATCGCTTTTTGTTTAAATCCTTCAAACTTTTCTTTGTCTGACATAATAATTCTCCCTTCATTTTTGTTAATTGTTTTATTAACATTAGCTATTAACAAATCTAGTTGCTCTCGCTTATCTAATAGTTTAGAACGGTGTTTCCTTAATGCATGTGTAGTATCGAAGCTTGGTTCATCAAGTATTTGTACTATCCGTTCCAGTTCTAAACCTAGCTCTTTATAAAAAAGAATTTGTTGCAGTTTATCAACTTCCAATTCCCCGTATATTCGGTATCCAGATGAATTAATTCTAGCAGGTTTTAGAAGTCCAATTTCATCATAATACCTTAATGTACGAGTGCTAACACCAGCTAATGCCCCAAGTTTCTTAACGGTATATTCCATGATTTCACCTCCTGATAACTTAACTTTACACCTTTCCGTAGCGTTAATGTAAATAGCTAAAAAAGATATTTTAATGGTAATTCAATGATAAGGATTGGAAAATGTCCATATGTTTACGGAGAGAGCTATAGAAAGAAGCCATCTATCTATTGCAACAATGAAAACACGAAACAATGAGTATCTATTTACAACTCAGTGGAAAGACAAGAAGCAAAAGTCCCCATTCACCACCCATTCCCCATTAAATAGGGTATATTTCCATTAATTAAACAGTTATTTGGAAATTGATGTTACACTAAAGGGGAGAAAATGAACGAATAACAGAGGGAAATTCCAGTCCAGTTTAGAAGATGAATTGTCTGAAACTGTTATTATTATTGAAGAATTGCAGAGGGAAAATGAAAGCGAGCTAATGGAAATAAATTACGAAATAATATTTATTGCTTATTGCGATAAAACTGCGTGAATGGATTTATTACATTTATTTCATTTAAAGAACTTGTAAATGCCGAATGGGAACCGTCCCCATTCACCACATTCACCACCATTCACCAACTAAAAATTTATAGAAGAGGGTGTCGAACGTGAGTGATAAATGGCTAGAATGGGCAAAGAGAATTCAATCCCTATCACAATCAGGGTTATCGTTTTCTAAAGATATGTATGATATAGAAAGGTACGAAGAGCTTCGAAATATAAGTGCTGAGATCATGGAGCAATATACAGGATTAGAAATGGAAAAAATAACGGAATTGTTTATGAATGAAACAGGTTATCAAACGCCAAAAGTAGATATTCGTGGAGCTGTTTTTAATGACGACAAAATCTTAATGGTACGAGAAAAAATTGATGATAAGTGGTCATTACCTGGGGGCTTTTGTGATATTGGTTTATCACCTTCTGAAAATATAATAAAAGAGGTAAAAGAGGAATCAGGATATGATGTAGCCGCCAAAAAATTAGTTGCGTTGTTAGATTTAAATAAGCATTCTCATCCACCTCAACCTTATCATTATTACAAAATATTTATTCAATGCGAATTAATAGGAGGACAAGCAGAGTCTGGATTGGAAACGAAAGATGTAAGGTTTTTTTCTGAAAAGAATCTCCCTAAACTATCAACTGGTAGAAATACAGAAGAACAGATCATTATGCTGTTTGATTTTCTAAGAAATCCAAATAAAGTAACCGTTTTCGATTAGTTATAGTCTTGGTATTTTTTAACAATTGGTAGCGGCTGATCATCTTTGATGGCAATAACGGTTCGTTTCATTGAACCAGCAAGGAAATAATAAGTCGAAATAAAAGGAGACTATGAATGCTAAAACCAAAAAGGCTTAAAAAAGGTTCCAAAATAGCAATCATTTCACCATCAAACGGGTTAGCATCTTTGTTTCCAGAAATATACGAGCTTGGACTAAAAAACATGGAAGAAATTTTGGGCTTTACTATTGTTGAAATGCCAACAGCAAGGATGTCTCCAGAGGACTTATATGAAAATCCACAGATTCGAGCAAACGATATTAATAAATGTTTTGCAGACGATAGCATAGATGGGATGATAACGACCATTGGCGGTTATGAATCAGTAAGAATTTTACCGTTTTTAGATACAGATATGATCATGAACAACCCGAAATTTATTATGGGTTTCTCAGATGCAACAACCTTTTTGACTTATTTGAATAAATTTGGATTAATAACTTTTTATGGACCATCCGTCATGGCAGGGTTAGCTCAAATGAAAAGTCTTCCTTCTATCTATACGGAACACTTAAAGGCGTTACTATTATTAAATCAATACCCTTACACATATTTCCCATACAAAAAATGGACTAATGGTTATCAGGATTGGAGTAACTTAGAGACTCTTGGAGAGTGTAAAGAGTTTTATGACAATGAAGCAGGTTGGACATTTCTGCAAGGAGAAACGAAAGTTCAAGGGGAATTATGGGGCGGCTGCATCGAGGTATTAGAATTCTTGAAATCAACCAAATATTGGGTTGATGACTCTTCATGGCGTGGAAAAGTTCTATTTTTTGAAACATCAGAAGAAAAACCGTCGCCTATGGAAGTCGGTTATATGCTAAGAAATTATGGAATGCAAGACGTGTTTTCAAAGATAAATGGCGTCATTTTTGGCAGGGCTAAAGACTACTCTGCTGAGGAAAAAAATGAGCTCAATAAAATAATAATTAAAGTAATAAGTGACGAGTTTGGTGAAAGTAAATTGCCAATAGTTACTGATTTTGATTTTGGTCATACAGACCCTAAATTAATTCTGCCTATTGGAGGAAAGGTGGAATTAAATCCTCTAAATAATGAAATTAAACTATTAGAAAATCCATTTGAAGAATAAGGTTTTTTAGAAAAAATAATTACTGAGCAAATGAGTGGAGTTTTGTTGGATGATTATAGTAAAGAAGGAGAGGAAGAATAGATGAATATAAGACTTGCTGAAGCAAAAGATATTAGCCAATTAATTAGCATGAGATGGGATTTTACTATTGAAAACGATGAAAGTAAAAGGAATGCATCATTTGATGATTTTGAAAAAGAATGCCGGTCTTTTTTAGAAAAGGCAATGGCTAGTGATCACTGGTTCATTTGGGTTGGTGAAGAAAATGGAAAAGTTGCATCACATATCTACATAGAATTAATGCATAAAGTACCGCGCCCAGGGAGAAAAACATACCCATTTGCTTATATGACTAATGTATATACTGATCCAGAATTTCGAAACAAGGGTGTCGGAAGTAAAATGCTCCAAACAATAAATAAGTGGATTAAAGAAAATAAGTATGAATTTGTGGTTGTTTGGCCAAGTGATAAGTCTATTAATTATTATAAGAAAAATGGTTACGTCCATTGTACAGAGCCTATGGAATACTTGCCATCTTGAATGAAAGGGAACTCAATGGGAGGCAAAGTAGACAAGTAAAAATAATGTTTAAAGTTCCTAAGTTTCATCAATATATTCTAGTGTCACATATAAAACGACCTGAACGTAAATGAGCACTTTCGTTCAGGTCGTTTTGTGTGCATAATTTTCTCGAATTTCTACATTTCGGCGAGATCAGAATTGTTAAACTCTCTTCGTTCGTTTTTGGATTTGTGCGTGAAAAAGTGAGTTTGTGCGTGAGAATCCCGGTTTGTGCGTGAAAAAGGATGTTTTATGCGTGAAAAATCAAACTTATGCGTGAAGACAGATTTTTATGAAGATAAAGTATCGTTTTACCGGAGAAACTGGACTCCTATGGAGAAGATTCTTCGGTCTATGGAAAAAAAGAGGATCTCTATGGTGAAAAAAAACTGTTCTATTGCTAAATTAAAATCATTATTACTAAATCAGACTCACGATCAGATCCATTAGCCTTCAATTGCCGAACGAGAACCGTCCCCATTCATCAAAAAATACAGGATAAATATCCCTTTGATTAGACAATTATTTGGAAATTAATGTTACACTAGAGGGAGTTTAGTGTAAATTTCTATATTTAAAAAACATGAAATAGTGTTCTTTAATCCTTGCATAGTTATGAATAAAGGCGGTGATTGTGGAGTGATTTATAGAATATTGTTATATATGGCAATACTTATTTTTGTTCTCAATTATTTTGTTCAGCCAACCTTTTTCGATATGGCTCCTGATGATACTGGTTTATTTGTTGGATTGATCTTGTTATGTATTGTTATTGGCCACATATTAAATCGTGAGAAATAATTATTAATCGGACTCGATGAGTATGATTGAAAAAGGGGGAAAAGCAAGTTGAGTAACACGAAAAAAATCTTTGTTTTCATAACGTTTATATCTTTATTAGTAGTTATTGGATTATCTTTGTACGCTTGGATTCAGTTAAAATCTTTTTATCCAGCATCTATTTTAATGTTATTTGTTAATTTATCCATTTTCTTTCATGCACTTAATTTTCGTGATCCTGAAAGTGGGGATAAGAATGAGGAAATGATCCACCATATAAAAAGCCAAAGTGCAAAGATTAGCTATAGCGTCTTAGTGATATCAGCAGGATTAATCTTGTTCATTTCTGAAGGTGTTTATAATTCAAATAACATAGAAAATATACCATTACTTACTGTCGTGGGTCTTTCGATAATCGTACAACCTATCACTGAGTTCTTATATTCAAGAAAAATAAATGGTAAACGTTAGATCAGGAAAGAATTGTCCTTTTGAGGGGCTATGGGGAGTGAAGGCAAATTAATATTTTAATAGAATAATTATTATAAAAATGAGGGAGGAATGGGAAATTCATGTATGATGTTCGACCACAAATCCTGCCAATTATTTGTATTTTTATTGTCGTTATATTTCTGAATGTTCTAAGCGAGTTTTATGGATATTCTTTCACTCTCTTTTTATTTGTCTTACCGCTTTTCATTTTTTTAGGTTCTCTTCGATTTAAATTTAATATTTACGATGACTATCTAGTATATCAAGTTATTATTCTATTCAAGATATCTTTTTTAAAAAAAGAAATTCACCCAACTCAAATAAATCAACTGAAATTTTTCGAAGTAGGTTGGTTTAAAAGAGCTGCTGTTATTAAATTAAAACAAGGGATAAATATTAGATTAGCAATACTGGAGCCAACAGAAGCGAATGACCATCTTCACGAGTTTGCCAAAAAACACAATATAATGGTCGATAAAACAAAAGATTATTTACGATTGGAACGAAGAAACAAATGAGGTGTTGGATTAGTTAGCCTCCGGATAGTGTTAATGGAAAGTCATTCGGATTGTTCTTGCCTCAATTGGAAGTTTAGTGCCCGGTAAACGAATCTATTATAATTGATGATATGGAAAACGAAAACTAATTGAAGGGGGATGAAATATGAGATGATTCCTAAACAATTAATGACTTACATCTTTATTGGCGGTGGGGTTGGTTTATTTTTAGGAGGCTTTTGGAACGGTATAAGTGCAATGGTTTTAATATGGATTGCAATGAGATTGGAATATTTTATTCGTACATATGAGAAAGTGAATTTTGAGCGATAGAAAAAAATTCTATGAGTTATTTTAACCTAGTGCTATATAAAGATAGCATGAAGGGTTAAATATTGTTGTTATGCATAAGGTTAGGTTATTAAATTGATACGAAGGAGGTAGAAGCATGAATAAAGCTAATTTTAAAATTCCCTTTATAATCAGTGTTTTTCTTATACTTAGCATTTTTAGCAATATAGCCTTTAACTTAGAGGCGTTCCGTTTTTTAGTACCTGTTATTATCGTTGCAGTGGGAATTGGAGTAATCGGTGTATATTTATTTGGAAAAGATATGAAGCTACATAAAAATTTGCATTTCATAAGTTATGTCATGACGGTAGGGTTTGCTTTTGTACCAGTTATAGGGGTTTATATGGAAGGTGGCACTCGTTCTTATGGATTTCCTTCACAATGGTTTTTTTATCAAGATATATCTGGCTATGTAAGTTTTAATTTAATTGGCTTTATAGTTAATTATTTCATATTTTATTTCATTCTCCGATTATTAAGTAAATGGGTAGTGAGTTTTTCTCAGAATGGAAAATGGAATGAAGCATAAAGACTTGTGATTTAAGTGGTAATTAATCGGAGCGGTAGTTAGACAAATAAATATGATTATTAAAGGCACGAAGAACATATATTTGTGCCTTTTTGCAATGCAAATTTAACTGAAGTTTGGGTTGGGAAAGGTGTAAATGTATAAATTTGTCTGCGTTTTTCCGTTTTGCGCTTCGGAAGGAAAGCCGATAAAATTGGAAACGGTCTGCTTAAGTTTGCTGTTAGAATGGATGAATCATGATTAAAATAACTCTGAGAAGGCAAGTGTTAAGCGGTTTACTTAATTCCTTTCAACGATTGATCCATTTAATAACCATGCCCAATTCCAATTCGGCGAGATCAGAATTGTTTGACTCTCTTCGTTCGTTTTTTGGATTTGTACGTGAAAAAGTGAGTTTGTGCGTGAGAATGGAAGTTTTATGCGTGAAAAATCAATCTTATGTGTGAAGACAGATTTCTATGGTAACAAAGCACCGTTCTAAGGAGAAAAAATGGGACCGTATGGATATAATTTGGACATCCATGGTCAAAAAATACTGTTCTATGGCGAAATTAGAATCATTATTACTAAATTAGGCTCACGATCAGATCAATTATCCCTAAATTGCCGAACGGGAACCGTCCCCATTCCCCACCGGCTATGTTTTATATTCCATTTAAATGGTTAAAGAGGGAGTAGGAAACAATTTTAACTTTCAAGGAGATGAGACGATGAGTATTTTACATTTAAGCAATAAGGAAAAAGGTTTTGAAGAAAAAAACTTAGATAAATTCGACATTGAATCCATACAAGGTTTAGTGAAGGGTTCTCCGGAAGCACTATACCTTCCGAATAATGTAGTACTTTGGAAAAATCCAAAAGCTGCCGTATTAAATCAAGAGAAAACCTTAGTTTTAAAACACGAAGGAGAATTGAATGACTCGATTTATGGAGAAGTGGTCGTAACTGGAACAGACGGAACAAAGACCGTTGGTTTGGGTGATGACCAGCTGGAACAATTCCGCAATCAGCTTCACGAAGTGGAAGTAGAAGGAGAAAAACTACTCGCGATTGATTACTAATCTTGATAGGGGTTTCTTATAAACCTGAGAATAATAACCATTTAATTGTTTTAATCAATAACTATTGTATTAAAATTTTTAGGAGGTTTTTTTAGTGAAACTATTTAAGTGTTACTCTGATGATGGTAGCATGAGAACCTATGTAGATGGTCAAAATTGCCCTATTGTACCGATTAATGAGGAACAAGATGAATAATGGATAAAAAGAATTTAATGTATATAACCTTCTTTGTTTTAGGTGTCGTTGTAGGAATGTTTATATTACCATCCATTTTTTAATTCAAATAAAATATGTTGTTTGTACAGTCTATGGTAAATGCATCCCAGTAGTTTTTTGATCGAGAATTAATGATGTTGATATTGCTGTGTAACGTATTTTCCTTGGCTTAGAATCAAAATAAACACTTCTACTTAAATGAAGTGGGGATAGGATAAAACAGGAACCTCAAAATTAGGGGTTCCTGTTTTTGTCGTATGACGAACAGTACCAAGTTGACTGTCGCAATACCTTTATATGAAGGGGTTCTACTCAGCTACATTCTCATTCATTGCCGAACGAGAACCGTCCCCATTCACCACAAATGTCATTTATAATTATTATATATAAAGAAGTTGAAGGAGAGGATTAAATCTTGGAACAAACAAAGATATTTGCTCATAGAGGTTATTCTAAAAAGTATCCAGAGAATACAATGATTGCATTTGAAGAGGCCGTAAAAGCTGGAGCAGAAGGATTAGAATTAGACGTTCAATTAACAAAAGATGAGAAATTGGTTGTGATGCATGATTTGACGTTGGAGAGAACAACTTCAGGGAAAGGGGTTATTCGAACGAAGGATTGGAATGAGGTAAAGGACTTTTCCGCAGGCGAGTGGTTTGGAGAAGCTTTTTCAAAAGAGAAAATACCGTTATTGTCGCAAGTATTAGACTTGGTCAAGGGTTCTGAAGTGACGGTCAATATTGAAATGAAAGGGTTAACTACGGATCGTCAGCTTTTGGCTTCAAAAACAGCGGAAGTTATTCAAAGCGTTGGTGTGTCTGACCAAGTCATCGTTTCCTCCTTTGATCACGGGAGTCTTGTTTTAATGAACAAAATGTTTCCTTCCATTTCGACATCGGCCCTTGTTTTTGCTGCTTTAGCCGATCCTCATGACTATCTTCATAAGCATCAGTTTCAAGGATTGCATTTTTATTTTCCGATGATGCAAGGAGAAGAAATCATCCACCTCATGCAACAAGGGTTGGATGCGAGACCATATACGGTCAATGATCTAGAGTGGATGAAATACTTTTTTCAAGTGGGATGCAGCGGACTTATCACTGATGATCCAGTCAAAGCTTTACAGGAAAGAAAAAAATTTGAGGAACAATAAATGAACGACCAAAGCCCGGTCTCATCGAAAAGGATGGTAACCGGGCTTTTTGGGGTGCAGAATGCCGAGGGCAGAATGGGGACGGTTCCTATTCCCCAACAGGCATTGCCGAACGAGAACCACCCCCATTCCCCACCGTTGTGAAGAGTTACAACAAAACCTGCTAAAGAATAGAAAATGTTACAACCTGAAATTGACTGCTATTTATTATAATGAAGACAAGGAAAGGATTTAAATTTATTTGTGATTAATTTCACAAGATAGGAGGAAATAACATGAAAAAAGTATTTCTATTATTTATTAGTTTAAGTCTGCTATTTGTATTAGCATCTTGTAATGAAGATGATGGAGAAGAGATTCTTAGCGGCATTGATAGTGGAACGTTAGATGAAGAATTTGAAGGAGTAGTTAATCCCGAGCTAGATGTGATTTACAAATTAACGGATGAGGAAATCGAACAAGGAATTGCCCCATTGAAGATGGATGAATATATGGATGAAAGTGAAATAGAAGATAGTGAAGTTAGTGAAAGTGAAGCAGAGGATGAGGATGGGGAGGACGAAGATGATGAATCTCCAAAGCCAAATATCTAAAGAGGAAGCCTATGAGTGGAAAAGCAAAGTTTATAGTATTCTTGCAGCTTACTATCACAACCAGTTATGGAATCCCAAAGATTTAGAGGCAGTAGTCAAAGTTCTAGAAGATTATAACCATTTATATCAACTCAAAATGGAAGATGCGATAGAAGTTATTAAAAGTACGAATCTTCGCCATGAAGAAGACTGTAAATTCGATTTTAATAAACTATTCATCGGCCCATATAAGCTTCTAGCTCCGCCTTACGAGTCAACATATCTTAATCATGACAAGTTATTGATGAGAGCGGAAACATTGTCCGTTAGATCCTTCTATGAAAAAGCGAATATCCAAGTTGACGGAAAAGGTCAAATTCCAGATGATCATATTGCTTTAGAGCTTGAATTTATCGCATTTTTATTACATCAATTGAATCAAGAAAACGAATTAACGGCAATCAAAGCATTATTAGAGGAGTTTTTAAATGAGCATCTCGGTAAATGGATAGATGAGCATTTAGATTTGGTGAATAAACAAGCAAAAACAGATTACTGTAAGGCTTGGGCTATCATAATTAGACGTATCATTCATCTTGATTTAAATAGAATGACAATATCATAAATGAGGTGAGAAAATCATGAAATTGAAAAGAAGAACGTTTCTTAAAGGGGCAGCAGCTACAGGAGCGCTAGTTGGTTTAGGAGCTACGCAAACAGAATTTCCGTTTCAAGGTTTAATGAAAGTTGATGGAAGTGACCAGACGACCAAAAAGGTTTTTCAAAATGCTTGTCCGAGAAACTGTTACGATACTTGTTCAATGCTTACAACAGTTGAGGATGGGGTCATTCAATTTGTCGAAGGAAATCCACAGAACACATATACAAACGGGACTATTTGTGTCAAAGGAAATGTCTATCCACGGACAGTATATTCTCCAGATCGAATTAAATATCCAATGAGACAAAAAGGTCGTGGGAGTGGCAATTGGGAAAGAATCAGTTGGGATGAAGCATATACAGAAATCGCGGAAAATATTTTGAAAATTAAAAAAGAATATGGGAGTACTCTTCCGATTTGTCTTAATAAATACTCCGGCAATTTTGAGATTATGCACTATGGAATAGAAGGAACGATGTCAAGTATTGGCTATACAACAAGAGCAACAGGAACACCATGTTGGCCAGCAGGTATTGATGCCCAGACGTTTGATTTTGGAACCATTCTGAACAGTGATCCAGAAAAAATGCAGAAATCGAAGTACATTATTTTGTGGGGAGTCAACCCAGCATGGACGGCGGTTCATTCCATGAACTTCATTGAGGCAGCCAAAGCCAATGGTGCTAAAGTTGTTGTCATTGATCCTATTTTAACCAACACAGCTGGAAAGGCCCATGATTTCATCCAAATTAAATCAAGTACGGATGGTGCACTAGCACTTGGGATGGCAAAGTATATCCTTGACAATGGTCTTTTTGATCAACAATGGCTAGAGAAAAATTCGAAAGGTTACAGAGAGTTTTTTGGATATCTCGATAACAATATCACGTTGGAATGGGCAGCAGAAAAAACAGGAGTTAGCGTAGATGTGATTGAAAATCTAGCTCGTGAATATGCGACAACAAAACCAGCAAACATCTGGATTGGTTATGGGATGCAACGCCATACGAATGGTGGACAGAATGTAAGAGCAATTGACGCATTAGCTGCAATTACAGGAAACGTCGGCTTAGAAGGTGGTGGGGCAAATTACGCTCAATTGGATTCATGGGGATTTAACTACCATGCAATGATTCACCCTCCACCTGAAGGTTCAGAAGGGGAAGCAAACCGACCAGTAAATATGAATAACTTCGCGGCTGATGTTCTCGCAGCTGAAGATCCACCTATTAAAATGATGTGGATTGCCGGTAGAAATCCGGTTCAGCAAGATCCTGAAACAACGCTTATCAAAAAAGCATTCCATGCAATGGATTTTGTCGTTACAGCTGACCTCTTCATGAATAAAACCGTTGAATTGTCTGATATTGTCTTGCCTGTCACAACGCCGTTTGAAACTCCTGGAGTGAATGTGAGTTACTGGCATTATTGGATGACTCTTAATGAGCAGGCGATTAAGCCGCTTCATGAGTCAAAAAGTGATGTTGAAATTGCGATGGGATTATCTGAAAAAATGAATGAATTAGAGCCTGGCTCATGTACGTACCCAACTTCAGGCGATTTAAATGAATGGGTAGGAAAAGAATTTAATGAAACGATCCTTGAGCAATTCGGAATGAATACTTGGGAAGAGATTAAAGATGGTCCGGTGAAAATGAAAAACATGGAAGTGGCATGGAAAGATGGGAAATTCCGAACTCCTTCAGAGAAATATGAATTTTATTCAGAAGAAGCTGAACAATTCGGTCACCATCCTCTTCCGGTTTACGTCGAAGAAATGAAATCAACCGAAGATCACCCTTATCGCTGTATTACGCCCCATTGGAAACTAAGTATTCATAGCCAGTTTCAGGATCTGGATTGGATGGAAGCAATTAATGATAAACCTTATGTAGAGATACACCCTGAATTAGCTGCAAGACATCATATTAAAGCCGATGACCTGGTCAAAGTTTACAACGAAATTGGTTATGTAACCGTTCCAGCAAAACTAACTAGAACAGTCCAAGTTGAGGAAGTTGTTATTTACGAAACCTGGTATAAAAATCTTAATTACAACGTGAATTATACCGTTAAGGCAATTCCAGCGGATATGGGAGAAAAAGCCACAGGAATGCCAGGAATTGCATTTCATGATAATTTCGTTAATTTAGAGAAGGTATAAGGAGGAGATTTCAATGGGAAGGAAGATGGGATTTGTTGTAGATAGTAATCGCTGTATAGGTTGTCACTCTTGCTCCATGGCTTGTAAGAATTATAACCAACTTAATCCTGATATTACATGGCGAACCGTTTACGATATTAAAGAGGACACTTATGGACAACCAACAAGAATTACAATGTCGCTAGCGTGTAACCACTGTGATATACCAGCTTGTAAAGAGGCTTGTCCTACAAATGCTTACGAAAAACGGGAAGATGGGATTGTTATTCATCATGAAGAAAGATGCATAGGTTGTGGAATGTGTGTCTACGCGTGTCCCTACAATGTTCCCCAGTTTGATAAAGAGAAGAAAAAGGTTGGTAAATGTCATTTATGTTACGAGCGACTAGACAACGGTCAGTCTCCAGCTTGTGTGAGTAGCTGTCCGACCCAAGCTATTTATCATATAGATACAACTTCGCTAGGAGATGAATTTGCAAAGTCATTACCTGGTTTTCCAGACCCGGAAATTACCAAATCGACGACACGATTCATTAAACCTTCGATTGTAAGAAAACTATAAAAAAAGAGGTGAACGATATGCATGAACTTCCGTTAGTTATTTTTACAGTGTTTTCTCAAATCGCAGTTGGAGCGATGGTTACATTGTGGATTATTGACTTAAAAGGTGGAGTAACAAGTAATAAGATAGGGAAGGGCTTATCCATTTCTATTTTTGTCATAGCGTTAGTGGCGATTCTGTCATCTGTATTTCACTTAGGTCAGCCTTTAGAAGCATTCAGAGCTTTAGTGAACGTACAAACGTCTTGGCTTACACGGGAAATATGGTTATTCTCGCTAATGCTTCTTACAATGATAGGGTATATCTTTACTTGGTCAAAAAAGTATGAAAACAAGCGTAAAATTGTTGGGGGAGTATCATCATTGTTCGGATTAATTGCGGTCATGGGATCGGCTATGATCTATGTTTTACCAGCGATGCCAGCCTGGAATAACTTCTCACCAATCTTTTTCTTTGTGATGACTGGTGTTTTACTTGGACCTCTATACGTTAGTGTTGTACTATACTTCTTTGATAAGGAAAGTATGAACATTTGGAAGGTAGCGCCTCTAATGGCACTTGTATACGCGATGAGTTCTTTCTTCTATATTACGGTGCTTTTATCTGGAACGGGAACACTCGAAACTACTGCAAATAATATTATGTCTCATCCAATGTTTGTTTATAGAGGGGTATTCAGTTGGATTATTCCAGCAGTTGTTCTACTTCCATTTTTCTTTTTTAAAGTAAAGAGGAAACCAGCATTCATGCTGTTAGCAATCGTATTTACTATCGCTTTTGCAGGTGAAATCATTGGGAGAGAGATCTTCTATAATACAATCGTAGAACTAGATATTAATCAGGTCGATTAACAGCAAAGGGGGAGTTATAAATGGTTAATATATTAAAGATGCTAGAAAAAGCGGCAGAGTCTTTTGAAAATCTTGCTATTTATGACTCTCGTTGTTTGCATTCGATCTCACAAAAAAGTCAATGCTCTGCATGCATCGATGCTTGTCCAACAAATGGTATTCATATTCAAGGTGGGAGAGTCGCAGTATCAGACTGTGTTTCTTGTGGCATATGCGCAAAAGTATGTCCGACAGATGCATTTATTTGGAAATATCCTACCTATGAATCCCTTTATAAAAAGCTGAAAGAAGCCAACAGCTGTAATGATCCGATAATTGTAAGCTGCGCAGGATCACCGCTAACGATTCCAGAAGTATCTGTCGTTCAGATTCCTTGTTTTGATTATTTACTCGATGATATTTGGACATTCATGTTGAATATGAATAAAGGGTACGTATATTTACAAGACGGGGCATGTGAAGGGTGTTTTCAAAGCTGTAATCTACCTCAGCAAGTAGCTAATATAAGATTGTATGAAGAAAAAGATGTGAGAGGCATTATTTATGGAGAACGGTTCGATAGGAATAAAAGAGACTTTCTTAGAGGTGTTTTTTCATATTTTCAAGAGGAAAGTGTAAAAAAATGGGGGAAGAAAGACAGAGGAAATCGCGAATCAAGCAGAACTATCAAAAAAACATGGAAGAAAGAAGTTGTTGAGCTGCCGATACAAGTAGTTCCTAGAAATCGAAAAGAAATAACAGTCAGCGAAGAAGACTGTTTAGGTTGCAAAGCATGTTCCACTCTCTGTCCGGAGAGTGCATTAAGAACTGTCACTGATGAGAAAGGAAAATCGATTGTTAAAATAGACCATGATAAATGCTCAACTTGTGGCTTATGTGTTGACATTTGTTATTTCAACGCCATGACTATGGAGGTTAAAGAAACGTCAAAAGAGAAAGATGATATTCACGTTTGACTTGATCTTAGATAGGATCTCGTTTTATATTTCGGTAATTCAATTACAAGAGATGGTTTTGTGTATTGCATCATTTTTATATTATTTACGCTTGTTGTTGAATCGCAAAGGGAATCTTGTTCTGATAAATTAACAAGTTGAAGAGCACTGTTTATACATGCTGATACACAGGCCGGTTTTTGACCTCTGTCTAAGCGTGGTGCACATAAATTGCATTTGTCTACTTTTCTCGTATGTTCATTCATAGAAGGGGCTTGAAATGGACAAGCCCCAACACAACTTTGACAGCCAATACAATTGGTAGGGTCATGAATGACAACACCATCTCGTCTTTTTTTGAAGCAATGCATCGGACATACGGCGATACAAGCAGGGTTTTTACAATGGTTACAACCAATCGAAAATTGAACAATTGGCAAGTCCTTTCGTTTTGTTTCAAAGGGCTTAATTGTGCGTCTTTTTACTTGACCTAATTGGTTTTCATTTATACAGGCGAGCTCACAACCACGGCATGAGGTACATCGATCTATGATGACTTTGAACCCTAATTGTAAAGCCATAAAATATTCCTCCCTAAAAGAAGTTAACTTATCGGCTTTAGTATATAATATAATCAAGGTATAAAGTATTACAATATTCTGAACAGGGGGTCTATTTTGTGAACAACCTGTCGTTTCAAGTCTCAAAGCATATTTGTCCTAGGAATTGCTATGGTTCTTGTGGAATAATTGCTTATACGATTAATGGTAGTCTAGTGAAAGTAGAGGGAGACCCAGATCATGGTATGACACAAGGAAAACTATGCCCTAAAGCATATGGATATGTCCAACAAGTAAACCACCATGAACGGTTACGTTATCCGATGCGGCAAGTCGGGAGAGGAAGTGGGGAATGGAAGCGAATTTCTTGGAATGAAGCGATGGATTTCCTTTCAGATAAAATACTCTCACTCTATGAAAATTTTGGGAATAATGAATCTCTATGTTTGAATAAATACTCAGGTAATTTTGGTATCGTTCACAATAGTGTTGAACGCTTTTTTGACGGTTTAGGAAAAACAACAAGAGTAATTGGATCGCCTTGTTGGTCAGCGGGGCTGGATGCTCATCTTTATGATTATGGAAATTACTATACATCAGACCCATCTGAAATGATGCATGCAAAAGTAATCATTCTGTGGGGCGTTAACCCAGCTTGGACCGCACCACATACTCTTCCTTATATCCTTCATGCTCGTGATAAAGGAGCCGTTATCGTTGTCATCGATCCTATCTTTACTAAAACGGCTGAAAAGGCAGATATCTATATTCAAATTCGACCGGGTGCAGATGGTGCATTAGCAATAGCAGTTGCTAAAATTTTAGTCGAGAAAGGTCTTCACGATAAAAATTTTATTAATAAAGATACCATCGGCTTCGAAAACTACGAAGACTATTTATCAACAGTATCGCTTACTCATTTGGTAGATGAGTGCGATGTGTCTCTTGATGTGCTTAATGAATTGGCTGATTTATTATCTCAGCAAGAACCTGCCTTTGTTTGGCAAGGATTTGGATTACAAAGACATACAAACGGTGGCCAAAACATCCGTGCGATAAATGCACTGATGGCATTGACTGGAAATATAGGGAAAAAAGGAGCGGGGTCTCACTTTGCTCATCAAGCTACTTGGGCATTTAATGTTTATAAAAATGATGCTAAAGATTATCGTTCTATTCCAGTCAGTCACTTTGCTGAGGGTGTGATGAAACTCAACAATCCACCAGTGAAAATGCTCTGGGTCGCAGCAAGGAATTTTTTAGCTCAAGACGCCAATACAGAAAAGATTATAGAAGCATTGGAACAGATTGATACGATTGTTGTAGTAGATACTCTATTAACTGAAACGGCAAACTTTGCGGATATTGTATTACCAACGACAACCTTTTTTGAAGAAGAAGACATTGTTGCAAGTTACTGGCATCATATAGTTGGATTCAATGAGAAAGCCATCGATCCTTTTTACGAAAGTAAGAGTGATTTCACGATTGCCAAAATGCTCTCTGCAAATTTAAACAAACGCAAGCCTGGATTTAGTCAATTCCCTGAAGATATCTCAATCGAATCATACATCGATATGGAGTTTAATGAAGACCTTTATCGTTTGCTCGATATTAATAATTGGAAAGAACTAATGGATCAACCGAAGAGAGCAGACATTGATCCAACTTCTTGGAAGAGCAGCACTTTTGAAACCCCTTCTGGAAAGTTTGAATTCTATTCTGAACGAGCCATGCTAAATGGTCATCCACCGATGGCAACATATGAAAAAGGGCTACTACCTTCTGATTATTATCCATTTTGGTTACTGACACCACATACCCTTTATTCGTTGAATTCACAACTTTATAATGAAGCATACATGGAAACTGACAAGGAGGAGGTCATTGTGTATATCTCTTCAAAAGTTGCTAAAGCCAAAAACTTAGAAGAGGGCATGATTGTCAATGTTTACAACAGCAATGGACAAATCCATTGTAGAATGAATACAAATTCGGATCTCCCTGATGATATTATCGTTATTAGTCAAGGGAGCACATCTCACCAAAGAGGCAGAGTGAATCAGCTAATACCGGGATTTGAAACAGATATGGGTAGTGAATCTACAGGAGCAAAAGGAATTGCTTTTAACGATGTCTTTGTCAATTTTACCAAGGTATAGGAGGGCTATGATTGAATAATTTTAAGGATACTTTTTTTGAACATTTTCCTCGAGTGTCCATATCTCAAATCAATGAATGGGGTCTCTCCTCTTATCTTGCAGCGGTTAATGAGACGTGTCAACTTGAGATAACTCTTACGACGGACAAGCTGGAACCGTTGTTTAAAAAGGGGGAAAATGAGGTTATTGCATTTGAAAAAGACATTCAACGAATAAATTACAAAGGAACCTTATTAGAAAAAGTGCGCCGTTCAGAAGAAATATATTCTATTCGTATCGGAGAAGAAATCATTTATTTAAAACAATTAAGCTACGAAAAGAAACATATCGGCTATTTATTCTTAAAAAGTGATACGCAAAGTTTATCAACGGATGAAAAACGGTTTATAGATGATATCTCCTCATTATTAATACCCTGGGTAGTTAGTGAAAAAAGAATGAGAGAAACAGACCAATCCTACCAAAAGAGTTTTGTATTTGACTTGTTACACAATCATTTTGATTCCTACTTAATGATGAACGAGCAAGCAAAGCGATGGGGGTGGGACTTTTCACAAACTTATCAGCTTATGGTTATGGAAATAGATGATGATCGTGGACAAACAACGATGGTAGAACAACAAATTCATCGAATTCTTCATTTAGAAGGGCTAGAGTTCATCGTTACTGAATTTAATAGTGAGTTTGTCATCCTTTATCAAGAAAAATTTGAGTCGGTTCATAAAACACGTTCAAAAGAGATAGCCCAAAAAATTATTAAGAATATCTCCAAGGATATAGAAGGTAATGAAATTAGGATCGGAATAGGAATAGGACACCTATACCTTTCAGCGATGGATTTATGTCGGGCCTTTCAGGAAGCGAAGATGGCCCTTAAGTTATCCGTGAATTCAAAAGATAGGATACAAGTTACACATTTTGACGAGTTAGGTATTATGAAGCTTTTAGCGAATATTCGGCAAGAGTTGTTAATTGATTTTCAGAAAGAACATCTTCAATTATTGGAAGAATATGATTTACGATCAGAAGAACAGTTAACAGAAACACTTCGCTTGTTCCTGGTGCAAAGTGGAAATATAAAGTTTTGTGCTGACAAAATGTTCATTCATCCTAATACACTTAGACATAGAATCAAAAAAATCGAGACTGTTCTTGGAGTCAACCTCGACAATTACGAAGATATAACGAATTTAATGACGGCATTTATCATCCGTGACAGTCGATGACTTGAGGCGAGGCTTAAGTGGTTCTAGTAAACATAGTTCGTCCAGTAAGAAATGGATCAAATTGGTCTTATTGAGACAAAACGTGGAGATACGGAGATTCTAACACCTGCCACATAAGCATTTGCCGAACGGGGACGGTTCTTATTCACCACTCAGTTATTGCCGAACGAGAACCGTCCCCATTCCCCACTCTGATAAACTACCAAAATTACTAGGAACACCAGACAATTATTCTGTAAGGGGCGGTTTGAGCGGGGATGCTTCGAGTAGACGGGCCGTAAATGACAATGAGATTTCGGTTTGTCGGATTTCCGGTAAAAGGTTGTCCGTTGGTCAGCATGATTAGTGTGTAAGGTGTTAGATTAAGCTGCAGCATGCCGTCGCTGCTTAAAAGCTGTGAGTTAAAAAAGTCTACTTTAACGTTTTGGGCAGGGATTTCCTTAACCATCACTAGTGCCCGGTACTGCGGTGGGTAAATGAAAGGCACAGGTGCGTTTCTGTCATAATAGCCTGTGATCCTGTCTCCGATTTCAACCACGGCCTGGTCCACAAAATACGTGTTAGGAGCCACCACGAAATGGACTACTCCTCCCGAACCGTCCTCGACCGTAATTAATTTAAAACAGCCTTCGTCCTCAGCATTTACCCCTGTAAAAAACTCATTAATGCTTGTAACAATCCCTCTAAAAAGACCAAAATCAACCATCCATATCCACTCCGTTTCGAAAAGGTTGGAAAGAGCTTTTAAAGTAAATTGTATGCTCTAAAAGGAATAAAAAGACTATCCCTTAGGAGGCAAAGACTGATAAGTAATCTGCAAACCGTCCCTTATTTTTTTCTCATTCCGATTATGATTAGGAACCGCTTTTACTCAGATGCATTCTCATTGATTGCCGAACGAGAACCGTCCCCATTCCCCACCCATTCCCCATCCATTCCCCATGATTCATAGTATAATAGTCATTGATAGCATGTGTTAAAGGCGTTTTATCCTTAATAATAAAGTATAAGATGTAGATGAATCTATAACTATAAATGACAAAATGCAGGGGGAAATAAGATGACTAATGTTGTAAAGGCATACATAAAAGAATTAGACGAAATAGTAGACATTGACTATAAGGTTATTGGTAACAAAAGTAGACGAGATTATATTGCGATATCCATAAAACTTGAACAATGTTTAGTGGTTAAAGAAGATGATATTATTGCGGGCTTTTTAACATACGACACTAATTTTTTTGGTTGTACATTTATTTCTCTCATTATTGTGTCACCTTCAAAGAGACGAAAAGGATATGCAACATTATTGATGAACGATTTAATGAGCATAGCACCAACTGAAAAGGTATTTTCTTCTACTAATCGTACGAACATTAGTATGCAAAAAGTATTTGATAGGAATGGATTTATCGAGAGTGGTATCGTTGACAACTTAGATGAAGGAGATTCAGAACTTATATATTTCAAACTTAAATCTTAGTTTTTCAACAAACGGAAGCATTCATGCGAAAAATGTCGTAAATGGTATTCCTACTGTTGTTAAAGGAATCAGTCTAATAAGAGGAAATCATTGAAATTTACTAGGCACTGTGAATAATCTAATTAGAAAGAAAGGAGATTCTAGCATGGAGTCAGTCATAGAAATTGTGCGTATTGTACTACCTATTGCAATAGTTGGGGGAATTGCATTATTTGTAATTATAAGGATGAAACATAAATATAATCAAGGTACTGTCGGTAAGAAAAAAACGAAAACTGCTCAAAGTATATTAGATAGTTTAATACCACTAGGAATGCTCTTCGGTTGTGTTATGAGTATTATTTTTAGTATATTTTTCCCTATATCTTTACTATATGCATTCAGTTTCGGACCCGGTATAGGATTATTATGCGGATATTTTGCTTATGAAATATATAGCAAGCAAGAGGATAGTTATTCATAAATAGCTATCCTTCTCAAACGGGTGCAATTTAAGAAGGAAGCTCGTGATCATTTGTGTATCAGCAAAATCTAGTTGTTTCACTTGAGTGGAAATGCTGAGATAACAAGGTTTGATTGTATTTGTCTGGTTACTAGATGGGACGGCATGATTTAACTGGAGTTCAACCGGAGGAGACGTGCCCTTGGTTTTTCCCTAATCACATGAGTGGAAATACTTATTTCCACTCATGTGATTTCTTTGTGTTTTAATATGCGAATTTCTATGCGATAGATAGAAATTTGGATATTTATGTTAAAATATTGGAAGAGGATATACAGAGTAACTGAAAAAAATATACTTAAAAAGGGAGAGTTTGTATGGATATTATTTTCATTTTATTTATGTTAGTCCTCATTTCACTTAACATTGTTATCTTTATTTTATTTGGAAAAGGGAAATTAAATCTTATGGTATCAGGCATCATAATGATGATCCTTGCTCCTGTTTTTGGTTATTTAACTGGAGCTTCGTATCTTTATTTTTATGATTGGAGTTCTGGAGGTACTGGAGAAGGTGCTGGTTACGGTGGGGCATTCTTAGGGATCTTCACATTAGCTAATGGGGGGCTCATTCTGGTGATTGGAATGATAAGGTGGATGATTGTTACATTCATTACAAAAGAAAATTGACAGTTAATATTTAAAATAATGGGCAACCTTTCTTTCACTGCGCTTGTGTCACTAATCGCGATGTTCCATTAATAAGGACTCTCATTTTTTCTGAACGAGCAGGGAGGTATAAAAGGTGGACTTATTTCTTTGGATAACTCTTGGACTCATCATAATTGGATTTCTCATTCTCTTTTCTATGAAAAGAAGTATGGAAAGTAAGCTAGCTTTTATAATAGCAAATATGGATAGCGAAGAAAGTTCAAGAAAAACGAAATCCATAGTTTGGTGGATCGTGAGTACCATAGCTTGGGGAATAGTGAGTATCATTCTTATTGTTTGGTCGTTTCATAACCACTTTGGATAATTGTTCGTTTCAAATATACTTCAAGACGGAGTAGCACTAATCAACGATGGATTGGAATAAAATAACTAGTTATTTGTGATTGTTTTAATTTGGCTCTAATGAATATCAATCTTCAAGGTAGCCCAGCAAGCTAACGCGCAAATGTTCAACTACATGGGAGGTTTATATAATTATGTTGGTCTATTTTATCGTAGGGTTTCTAATAGTTTTTGGATTAGGGTTATTGGGTTACTCAAAATTAGATTCAAGACATGAAGAAACGCAAAAGTTAATAAAACAGAGTAATGAAGAGATAAAGGAAGTAATGGAAAGAAATCAAGAAATTATCAAGGAACTAAAAAAATGAAGCAGGAAGTCGTCAAATAAGTGGAGTCAACGGTGAAAACCAAATTGTATTTTGGGTCATTAACGAGTAGGTTTCCGGTTTCTTTAATAACAAAATGGAAAAGGAAAGAATTTTATTTTTGCAGTTTATGGGAGGTAGAAATGAAAAAAAAGCACTATTTATTGATTGTTATATGTGTTTCATTACTCATAATTGGCACAGGTTGGTATTGGCACATTAAGGGAAATAGTGGTATTTCTAAAGAAGAAGCGGAGAGTATTGCATTAGAACAAGCTGAATTAGATGGATTTCTCTCTCCTACGCTGTGGGAAAAATGGAACAACGAATCAACTGTAGTCAATGAATTCTCCGTTGAAAGAAATGAAGATGTAAGGTCTTGGAAAGTACATATCGATACAGAAGATAACCCTAATAGTCAACAAGCACCGGCTTCTATCTACTTTATAAGTCATCATGATGGAGAAATTATACGAGTGATTAATGGATTACAATAAATTTTGTTATAAAAAACGGCATCAATACTTCATGAAGCTAAAGGAGGGGTTTATTTGAGTGTCGAGGAAAGAAACATTCACTTCTCGAAAGAGTTTATAGAAATTGATGGTCATCAAAATGGATTATTTATTGAAACAGTCGATTTTGCCAATCCGATTCTCTTGTTTTTGCATGGAGGGCCTGGCTTCCCGCAATATCCTATCATCAAACAATCTGGACTCAAATGGGAGGAACATTTTACAGTTTGTTATTGGGAACAAAGAGGTACGGGGATGTCTTATAACGCATCAACGCAAGGAGAGATTACCTCTGAAAAATTGATTGCTGACGCATTGATAATAACAGAATATTTAAAGGAAAAGTTTAATAAAGAAAAAATTTACCTTTGTGGACACTCCTGGGGAACGCTCTTAGGGAGTATTATTGTACATCGTTATCCACAGAATTACCATGCCTACATAGGTCTAGGGCAAATGGGAAGACACTTTGAATCAAACAAGGATACTTATGAATTCTTATTGGAAACAGCGATAAATAGACGGGATAAAAAAGCAGAAAAAGATATCCGTTCTGTTACGTTCGATAAAGATTTTTCCAAAAATAAAGGATATCGTAGAATATGTAGTCGATATTTGAATAAATTCGGTGGAGGTACGAAGAAAACAGGATATTCGAATTGGCAAGGGATCAAAGATTTGTTCGCTTGCAACCGGTATACTTGGAAAGAACGGTTTAATATACCAAAGGGAATATATGCTAGTTACGATGCTCTATGTGAAACAATGGCAAAATCAGATACTGTCTTATTAGCACCAAGGTTTGAAGTGCCTGTCTTTATCATACATGGTATGTACGACTATCAAACGAGCTACAAAGAAGCAAAGCGGTTTTATGAAAAAATAGAAGCCCCTTCGAAAAAATTATTTACTTTTGATAACTGTGCACATTCCCCTTTTTTAGAAGAAAAAGAGACATTTATAAAGATTTTAAAAACAGAGGTTTTAGGGGAATGATTAATTGTGAAATCATTACTTAAATTTACGGGAAAGCAATACTTGAATAACGGATAAAGACTTTTCTTAAACAAAGTAAATTCCCTGCACATCATATCATTTGATATGATTTATTTTGTTCGAAGATTTTATTCGTTTGCACTTTCTACATTTATCACAGGATAGTAGAAAAGCCATAAAGGAGGGATGAGTGATATATCGCAAACTTGGTAGTGTTAGAGGATTAATCGCTGCAAATAATAAAGCTACATACTATACAGTTCAATCTAATAATCTGATACTTTAATGAAAATGAGAATATGTAAGAAATTAGGTGTAGTGAGTTAAAATGAACTTATCAAAAACAGTTGTAACTGTTCTTTTGAAAACGTACTATTTGAGTTCATGTATTCAATAGGTTGTCGTATTGGTGAAATAGTTTCCCTTAAAAAATTGGATATATATCCCTTTAATTAAACAGTTATTTGGAAATTGATGTTAAACTAAAGGGGCATTCCCTTAATAACAAATATGTATAAATGCGACTTACTGAAAGGAGCTAATATATGGAGCAGTCGAATTGGTTTGAGGTAATTTTTTCTTTGATACTATTGTTTATTATTTTTTCTCCTCTTATATTTTCAAAGGTACAAAAGAATAGCACTGAATTTATAAGTTGGAAAGGAGTAGTAAAGTCAAGGTGGTTTGGTATTCCACTTATTTATCTTTTGTTATTTTCATATTTTAGTTTTCTAAACTTAGCTGTCGCAATATTTTTTTCAATAGTAGTCTCTTTCTTTATATCGGTCATAGCGAACAGGCTAGCTTATACCTTGAACAAACGGAATAGTTATTTATAATTGCAAAATTTAAGTTATATTCTTGTTCAACAAAATAGGATAGCAACAACTATTATGGTGCGAAGGGGAGAATACTTGATAAAATAGAACTTAGATTTGTAGGTTGAATGAAGAAGGAGTGGTAATACATGGAAGATGCTTTGCAATATAAAAAGGTGAAATCATATTTTAAAGTATTATTATTAGTCTTAACAATTATCTCAACGAGCTTTGTCATCTGGGCAGGCTTTACTGGCAGAGAGTCTATTTTCCCTTTCTTATTAACCATAACACTGTTTCTCTCTATAAGTAATTTACAACTTGTGAATGAAAATCCAGAAAGAGAGAAGTTGTGTGTTAGAACGAATAGGTTAGATTAGTGCAAAAAGCCATTGTCCTGCTGAAGTTCTATTGAAGAGTTAGATTTGCCAGGTATCGTTTAGAAAGTAAAAACATGGTACTAATCGTCAAAATATACTGGTAAATTCAAACCGTTTAAAGTAAAGCTTTGAAAGGGGGGAAATTATTGTGCCGTTACGTTTTCTAAAAAAATCAATCCATCATACTGTTCTTTTGGAATGAGCTTATAATCAAATAACCCACTATCGTGAGCATATACTTCATTCGTCACCCAGTCTTCTTTTGATGTTTCAAAATCTACAAAAAGATGTTGCGCCCCGTATTCACTCAATATATATTCTAATTCGGTATCATCAGTTTTTGGTTCAATATCATGGACTGGTCCATTTAAAAATCTTACCGATCCTTCATTGAAATAAAATCCTAAATGATAAGACGGATAATGTAATTTTTCCTCGACTAGTGATCCTAAAATGAATGGTGGTGGGCTATATAAAGTTTTTAGATCATCACCTTGTTCTACTTTGTTAAAGTTTTTCTGAATATGACCATTATGAGCCCAGACTATAATCTTCTCTTCTGGGTTCTTATGAATGATTTGTTTTAAGTGGTCGTACATTGCTATATCTCTTCGTGAAAGGTTTTCTTGTGTTGTCGTCTCAAACTCGTAATCATCAGTAAAATTTTTCGAATAATAGGATTCAAGTATTGTTATTCTATTGTTGAGATATTCACTGATAGGAAAAAGGGTCGAATCCATCAATGTCATTTTTTCTAGTATATCCTCATAATCGGAAATGATTGTTTTCACCGAATCTTCCTCAATGATTTCATCGTAGTTATAAATAAAAGATGTTAAGTATGAAAGTGATGATGCCTCATGGGATAAGAAAGTATCAGCTAGTGATTTATCTACTTTAGCTATTTCTGATTTTAAATACTGTTGTAAGTGATAATCTCTTATTCTACTATTGTTGATGACAGGTATAATATCTAACCCCTCAAATCGAATATCTTCGTTTAGATCAATGTATTGGATCAATGATAACATTGCTTCCGTATGCCAGGCTTCTAATATCATGGCTTCTAACATAAACTCATTTGTAAAATCATTCCAATTCTTATTAATATAATCAATTTCAACTTTCCCACTTTCCATCGCTAGGATCGAAAAATCATGGTTCTTATGTAAGTATTTCGTCAGTTCTGCTTTCATCTCTGTAAATTCTTTCGTTCCATGAGAAGATTCTCCTAAAAAAATAATTTGCTTATCCTCAATATAGCCATCAATAAATGCAAAATCAAATTTGTCACCACTATTATTAATTTCATGAATTCCTTCGTTGCTGCAAGAAACAAAAGGTAACATAACCATTAGGATGAAAGCGAATAGAACTAACTTTCTCATGATACACACTCCTACAAAGTGAATTTATTGAAAAGTGTAACGGATAACCATTTTATGTTATTTATATAGTATATTATAATTGATTATATTAAGGAAGCACTTACACTGCCGAACGAGAACCGTCCCCATTCCTCTTTAATTGCAAAACTAAATTACTTAACAAATAGAAGGGAATTAGAATGAATCCAATTAAAAAGGTATATGGTTATGTAACAAGAATGAAAGAAGGAGAAGTAGAGGTATTAGTTTTTCAACATCCAATGGTCGATGCAGGCATACAGATACCTAAAGGAACTGTAAAATTTAATGAAGACACAAAAAGTGCAGTCATTAGAGAAATGGAAGAGGAAACAGGACTTAGAAATTTATTAGTGGAAGATTTGATTGCTGAAGACTTTTGGAAGAACGATGATGGTTTGATACATAATCGATTTTTTTATAAATTTACTGTTAAAGATGTCGAAGAAAGGTGGGATTACCAGCCGACTGGTGGAGGCGAAGAAGAAGGTCTAACGTTTCATTACTTTTGGATTTCTTCTAATAATAAAGTTGAACTTATTAGAGGACATGGAGATTATTTAGAGCTTATCTTCGATTGAAGAGCTTCAAAAGCTATATTCTTAATTAAAAGGAGGGCAACAAAACATGGAATTTAATTTCGGGAATTTTGGTATTTTACTTCCTCCATTACACATTACAATTATTGGAATAATAATTATTTTCATTTTAGTAAGGTGGAGTAAGCAATTAGAGACTCGCCGCTTTACAGTTTTCTTTTACTTTCTGATTAGCACATACATTGCTCCAATTTTTTCTCGAAATACAAAAGAAGGTGTCTTTGAGTTATGGGTTCCTATGGGATTTATAGCAGTTTTATTCTACATGTTTTTTAGCAAAAGAAACCATCCATCTAAAATGAAAGCAAGTATTTTAGGACTTTGCATAGCGTTATATCAGTTAATAGTCAAATATTCTGGGTAGTTTTTATTCCACTAACGAAAGCTCCGTAAGGTTTGTTATGGCACGTTCGGGAGAGGTTTGATGAAGTGGGATTCACCGAACAGTTCCTGCCATTGTTCGTAATTGCTGAGGTAACCGTCCCCATTCCCCCAGTCATTGCCGAACGAGAACCGTCCCCATTCCCCATTGCTATTTTTTTGCACTTTATTTTGTTAATATTAAATGGTATAAGTGTAATAGAAGCAAAGGACATCTTTGCTTTTTATTTTGGTGTGGACATGAGGGGTTGTTCTGATGTCCGATAACGAGAGGATTGAAAACGAATATGACAGAAAATTTTTGGCGTGATTTACCACGACCATTTTTTATATTAGCACCAATGGAAGAAGTGACGGATGTTGTTTTTCGTCATGTAGTAAGTGAAGCAGCTAGACCTGATGTGTTCTTTACAGAATTTGCAAATACGGATAGTTATTGTCATCCAAAGGGGCACCAAAGTGTTCGTGGGCGTTTGGCTTTTACGGAAGATGAACAACCAATGGTGGCCCATATATGGGGCGATAAACCCGAACATTTTCGGCAAATGAGTATTGGAATGGCGGAAGAAGGTTTTCGCGGTGTGGATATTAATATGGGCTGTCCAGTACCCAATGTGGTATCAAATGGGAAAGGATGCGGTCTTATCCGTCGTCCAGAAGTTGCAGCAGAATTAATACAAGCAGCAAAAGCAGGAGGGTTGCCTGTTAGTGTGAAGACTAGGCTTGGTTACAGTCATGTAGAAGAATGGCACGACTGGCTGTCACACTTATTGAAGCAAGACATCGTTAACCTTTCTATCCACCTTCGTACAAAAAAGGAAATGAGTGAAGTAGATGCTCATTGGGAACTGATTCCGGAGATTAAGAAACTTCGTGATCAAGTGGCACCAGATACACTTTTGACAATCAATGGGGATATTCCTGATCGTGAAACTGGCTTGGACCTTGTTCGCAAGTACGGTGTTGATGGAGTGATGATTGGGCGTGGTATTTTTAAAAATCCATTTGCCTTTGAAAAAAAACCGAAAGAGCATAGTAGTAAGGAATTACTTGATCTGTTAAGGTTGCAGCTTGACCTGCATGATAAATATTCAAAGGAATTTGAAGCCCGTCCATTTAGACCACTTCAGCGTTTTTTTAAGATATATGTCCGTGGCTTTCGAGGGGCGAGTGGATTAAGAAATCAAATGATGAGCACAGAGTCAACGGATGAAGTGCGTACATTGCTTGATACATTTGAACAGGATAATGCTGATATACTATAGTTGAGGAAGCGTGGGGACGGTTCTCGTGCTTCTTTCGAGAGTCGAAATAATGTTGGTGCTAGTATATTATAGTTAAGATATGATAACCGATTGGTATATCTGCACAATTCATACATGTGGAATGCTGTGCGTTGATAGAGTTGAAATAGCATGAAATTAAAGGGTGTCTTATGTTCCCTAAGACTAACCATGATGGGGGACGAGTTAGCTGTATCTATTATTTGCATAGAAGAAAGCCCAACATACAAGGACTTTAATAAGAACTTGTGTATTGGGCTATTCGTTGTTCAACAATATTTGGTAATTGCGCCATATTGTTAAAGATTTATAGGTGTGTTGCAGCATAAAATTAGAATTTTTGATTACACACAAGTAAATGAACGTATTTCTCGCAGACTTACACCGAAGAACACCCACCTAAAGCCATCCCAACGGTATCCTGAGGTCGAACTTCGACCAACAAATATAGGGAAGTACCAAAATTGCTGACGATTTCGTAACCACAAGTACGTAAATCTGAATAAACATCCTCTAATACTACCTGGATCAACTGCAAATGCAACTGCTTGTTGTGATTCAGCTGGAACAAAAGACGGTGGTGCCGTCGTTGGGGGGCCAACTTCTGGTCCTTGTCCCGGGGGTCCTGGTGGTGGTCCCATAGGTGCTCCTGAAAAAGGAGACCATTGGCCAAACTGTCTTTCCCCGAAAGATTCAGGGTAATAATTTTCCGAACGGTATGGCTTTAAATAATCTTCCTGCCCGTATGGATTGTAATAAAATAAGTGTTCATGATTTTGATACATAAAATGCACTCCTTTTTTAGGCTTACATCAACATATTCATTAGTCATTTGTCACTCAACTTGTACTTCAAAAATGTGTATTTGCCTGTTAAAGTATGATTATCTAATCATTATTAGATCGTAACAAGAATACGTTAGTTATAAAAAAACTTTCTTTAGTGGGGAGTTTTTTAACTTCTGACGTTTAGTTGCACTTAATAGGAATTTTCGGTCAGTTATTTCCCGATTAAATTGTCATCATCCCACCAGCAGTAACAGAAGCAAAAGTCGTACCAACAACAATGTATATCAATGCAAGTGGTAGTGCATCTTCGCCGATATTAATCCTACTGTACATCAATGCGATAAAAGGAGGGATAAACGGCAGCGTAAGGAGCATCATATTTCTCATGAATTCCTTTAAGTCTTTTTCAAAAATTGCCATGACATGATTGGCATTCATTTAAATCAGCTCCTTTCCAGTAATGTCGACAAAAACATCTCCTAAAGTTGGATAGTGTGTCTCCATGCGTTTAATGCGTTCTGACTTTATTAATCTACTAATCTCTTCAGCATTTTTAGGCTTATTTTGGATCACCATTCGTTCTCCCTCGAAGGTCTCTACATGAAAGTCGCCCGTAGAATATTTGTAGCGTAATTGATCCGGATCACCGATTTCTTTAATCACACCTTCGTGTAAAAAAGCGACACGATCACAAAGCACCGTTGCTTCTTCCATGTTGTGAGTTGTTAAGAAAATCGTTATTCCTTCATCTCGTAGACTCCTTAATACGCCATGAATCTGGACGACACTTAGTGGGTCTAAGGCAGAAGTCGGTTCATCTAAAAACATGAGTGGAGGCTTATGCATGATCGCCTTTGCTAGCAAAATTCGTTGTTTCATTCCTTTAGAAAGCTTCGATACTACCTTTTTCTTACTATCCAGCAATTTCACACTCGTGAGCACTTCGTCCACTCGATCTATGGGAACCTCATACAATTGACAAAACAGCTTTAAATTATCTTCAACCGTTAATCTCTCGTATAATGCACTGTTATCTGACAAAATACCAAGTTGCTTTTTGAAACTAGTTTCCCGAAACTGTTTTGGAGTATATTGGAACACACGGATTTCTCCAGATGAGGGATACAATTCCCCAGTTAAGACTTTAATGGTCGTTGTTTTTCCAGAACCACTCGGGCCTAATAAGCCAAATATTTCTCCTTTTTCCACCTCGAAATGAACATCTTTAATCTCCTTTTCTTCACCAAAGGTCTTTTGAAAACCAATTCATTATATAGGTTAACGTAACTTGAATGTATAAATATTACAATTTTTTCCATATTTTTAGAAATTGGACGGATTTCTAAAAGACTACCAAGCATTGACTTTTCCTGACAACATACTAACAACATTCATTCCTTTTCAAACGAATGTAATCCATCCTAGAATTATAAGGGAAATCACATGACTTTAGAAGAGGGTGTCAATTCTGAAACTTAGTTGTATTAGTTATCCTGTAAATGAAGCGATGGAAACGACCTGAACGACATTCATTACCGACATTTAGGTCGTAATCTTTTCAGGGAAAATTATAGCTAGTGCTACTTTGACAATGAAAAGTTATATCCTAGATAATATAATGACTGAATGTGTAAGAAACTCACGTTAAGAAAGGTGTTTTAAGATTATGATAAGAATGAAAAAATATTTAGGATTGTGTTTTTAATTATTATTTTTTGGTTTGTAATCCATTTTTTCAATCTACCTAAGACCGAAGCTTTATTATGTTATGTGTAGTATTTTTTGTGTGTATTTTAACCTTTGAGATAACTATGTATATAAAAAACAAAGTTATTAAATTTGGAAGAGAAAACCAACTCTGAAACGTTGGTTAGATTAGTTATTTTGACTGAGGACTAAATAGAAGCGAGAAATTTCGTTGACTATGTTTTCAAAACTAGAATGCGTTAAGTGGCCAACCTCATCCATTAAGCTGAAGAGACAATTTTTTCTCTTTCTTTATTAAAACATTTTTACAGGACTCAACACTTAAAGATCAAGATGAGCGATGATAGGAAAATTATTTTTAAATAACAAATGCGAACATCATCTTCGAAAAAAAACAGGCAATTTCGTTCGCATTTCCTCGAAACATCCACGAGCCAAAGAACTGTAGCTAAGCCATTCTAACCAAAAGTCCAACGTAGCACGAGAAGTATTCTAACCAGCCTTCAAAAAATTTCAAAACTCTTCCTTTTTCTTAGTCGCATGAGTTTACCTAATTTAATTATGTTTGAGCTACTCCTCTCATGGGAACCGCCGTATAGAACGACGTATTAATTCTAATAGGAGGTATAATCATGGAAAAGAAAATTATTGGCGGGGTATTTAAAGAACAGCAGGAAGCAGTAGTTGTGATTGAACAGCTGGAGAAAAACGGATTTGACAAGAAAGATATTTCCGTCTTTGCAAAGGGCGATGACGCTGACGCGGTAGACGATAAAACTGACATAGATGTTGCTGACAACGATGACAATAACCGGGGCAAAAATGCCGGTAAAGGTGTCGGAATCGGAGCAGGTACAGGTGTGGTTCTTGGTGGTGCGGCCGGTCTGGCCTTATTAGCTATCCCTGGTGCAGGACCTATTATGGCTGCAGGCCCGATAGCAGCAGCAATTGAAGGCGGCGTTATTGGTGCCGGCGGCGGCGGTATTGTTGGCGCGCTTACTGGTGCAGGTATTCCTGATAAAGAAGCGAAGGAATACGAAAAGTATATTAATGACGGGCATATTGTCATTCTTGTTGAGGCAAATGAAGACAAGCAGCCACATGTGTATTCCACTTTCAGAAACCACAATACTGTAAATTCACATATGTACCCTGACCATGATCACATGGATAAAGGCAGTGTTTAAAAAAGCAAGAGGCTTTTAATAGCCCATTATATAAAGAAGAGGTTAATCCGGAAGTTTTTCTGGATGGCCTCTTTTTTTATGGTTCAGGCAGTGTTGGATGGTGATTTAAAGATCTTTGCTTCTACTTGCAAGCCGCCAAGCCTTTCCCTTGATGATCGCGGTCAATGATAAACCACTCCAACCAAATGTACTTTTCTTCTTTAGTTGTTGCTTCCAAATCACCTTTAGACTCAACTTAAATAAATGAGTACTGCCGGACGGGTACGGTTCTCATTTCTCACTCCCTCTGGCATTGCTATTAACGATGGGCATGATAGTTCCTTTCCGTTGCTATCAGCGGAGGCATCGGGAAGTAAAAGATGGGCATAGTGGCCGAAGAGAGAGTTCCACCGAATAGAGGAAGTAAGCTATCTTAAGTTGTCCGGTTGCATGATTCTCTCAGTCTGCTATACTACTCTGCGGGCCTTCCTTCCAACAAAAATACATATACAACAACAGAAAAAGAGGAGAGATATGATGAAAAAGTATTACTTAACCGTCGCGGCAGCGATTTTTCTTGCAGGCTGTGGCACAGAGTCTGACGAACAGACAGACGTAAACGACAACCAGAACAACGGCGTGGCAGAAGAAGAGTCGGAAAACAGCGAAGCAACCAATGAAAAGGAAGCAAACAATTCGGAAGAGACAGGAATGAATGACGAGTCTTCAGAGGAAGAAGACAGTCAGACAGCTGTCATTGCTCACCGCGGAGCAAGCGGTCACGCTCCTGAACAGACAATGCCGGCACTGGAAAAAGCTATTGAAATGGACGCTGACTGGCTTGAACTTGACATTCAGATGACGGCTGATGGAGAGCTCGTTGCTTTTCACGATGATGAAATCGACCGTACGACAGACGGGGAAGGCGAAATCGGCGACCACACGCTTGAGGAGCTGAAGGAGTTCGACGCTGGTTCCTGGTTTAACGAAGAATATCCAGACCAGGCTGATGAAAGCTTTGAAGGAGTTGAAATTCTGACTCTCGAAGAAATTTTTGATGAATTCGGGGAATCCAAGAACTATTATATCGAAACAAAATCCACCTATTTAAATGAGGATATGGAAGAGCCTCTAGTGGAACTGGTTGAAGAATACGGCTTTGATGAAGCAGGCAACGTCCTTATTCAGTCGTTCCATCAGGACAGCCTCGAAAAAATAAACAAACTGAACGGCTCAATCCCACTTGTACAGCTTCTCTGGTGGGAAGTAGATGAAGAAACCGGAGAAATGGAAGAGTGGCTGGACATCACTCCTGCTCCGGAAAACATGACCGAAGAAGACTTTGCTGAAATTGCTGAGTACGCTATAGGCATGGGTCTCCACCTCGAGTACTACGACGGTACAGAAGTTATTGATGAATCATTCGTACAAACAGCAAGAGACGAAGGCTTTGAGGTTCACGTTTATACCATTAACGAAGAGGAGGATATGCAGCGCCTGCTAGACTGGGGTGTCACTGGCCTTTTCACTGACTACCCTGATCGCATGCAGAACGTGCTTAAAGAAAAAGAAGAGTAAAAAAGAACCGGTGGGATATCCACCGGTGTCAGACTGCAGGGGCTGTCAAAAAAGCCCTTTTGTTGAACAAAAAAAGCGGCGCCGGAATAATCAATCCGGTGCCGTTTTTTTTTTCGTGGAAGGGGTAAAAAGAAGAAAAAGCAGAGTGAGTGGTGCACTACTCGAAGTCTTTTAGGTTTTGACGATAGAATAACGAACAGGCACTGTTCGTTATTGCCGAACGAGAACCCCATTCCTCCCTATTTGTCTTCTTCATTATCCTCCAGCTTCTGTAAGTATTCCTTGCGCTTACGCTGACGGTAGCCGTATGTCCCTTTCAGAACAGTTTCCTCATCCTCCAGTCCAGCACCGATTGCACCGATGACAGTTGCTAAACTAGTAATGAGCCAGGATAGGTAAATATAATAGCCTAAGCCGGCTTCGCGTCCGATCCCATTTTCTGACTCAAGCAGATCCGGAGGAATAAACAGAAATACAGCCACGAGAAAGCAGATAAATAGCACAACATAATAGACAGCAACACCAAGGCCTATAGTAAAAAGCGTGGAGAGATTATGGAGCCGGACAAGTGACGGTTTATCCGGTGAATCGTTCTTTTTCTCCCATAAATTGTGGGCGAGAATGATCCAGGTCGTCATGGCACAGTATGATACCACCATAAGAGTGATTCCCCGCTCCAGCTCATAAGCATCTGCGAGTAACCAAACTGTTGGAAATATTAGTGCGTAAGCTCCGGTCGCAAACGCGATCGCTACAACGCTTTTAAACGTTCTGATCACTTGCAAAGGGTTGTTAGCTCGGACCATTCCTGTCCCAACGCGGAAGTAACCGTTGCTTTTAGGGCGCGCAATGTAACGCACTGCTGTATCATCATCGTCGTCAGTTACCACCCGATCGATCGGAAGAATTTTTTTCTGCGATCCGCGCTTAATTAATTCTCGGGAATTTGTACTATGCAAGTTTTTTTTCTTAGCTTTTGGCAGATTGTCAATCCTTTCTTGTACAGCTTCCCGTGCATCTTCGTTTGTGCCGTGATGCATCTCACTGATGAGCTGTAGTGTCGAAGACCGCACTCTGCGGTATAGGGGAACGATACCTAAGGCAGGAAAAGAAATCTGTGCCATTTCCTCATCATCGTCCACTTCTGCAACCAGAAATTCACCGTCTTTAAATAATGGAATGTCTGTAATGGCAACAGTGTAGTCCCAGTTATGTTCGCTGGCGATTTTTTTCGCATGCTTCATCGTCAGGTAAGCATCTTCTTCTGCACCTATGTACGAGTCTACGACGACCTCCACATTCCATGTATAGTTGTCATCAACATAGTATCTCAACCGTTCAGTCAGGTCTGAAGACAGTTTGTCCGAAATATCAGAAGCGACTTCTGGTGCCGGCACAATACCAATAGAAAGTGTCTCCTTTGACGAATGATTTGATTCACTGTCCGGCATGGATTCCTTCTCTTCCAGTTCCCGTTCTTCAGGCGATTTATGTTCATCTTCACTGGACTGATGTTTTTTGTCGTTGTCCTGCATATAAATCCCACTTTCCTTTTAACGTTGTATAGACTGATACTAATGACCACATATACCCCGTTCGAAGAGAAATTAATCTATTAAAATGAGGAGTCGTTATGAGTTATCAGTTTGTGTGAAAAATTGGGTCATTTGATGATTAAAGAGGAAAACTATTAAGCAATCGAGAAGAAATCTTTAGGAGACATATTTAATAAAGTTAGAAACATAGGAGGTATGAGATATGAAGATCCAGCGAATAGATCACGTGGGTATAATCGTTAATGATCTTTCTGCCGCGAAAGCATTTTTTCTTGACTTTGGCCTTGAAATGCTGGGGGAAGGAGAAGTGCAAGGTGAGTGGGTGGAGCGGATAATCGGACTTCAAGACGTTAAAGGAAAAGTTGTAATGTTGCGAACGCCAGACGGTGACGCGAATATAGAGCTAGTAAAATTTCACACGCCATCAGATGAAAATGGCATACAGCGACCTTTGGCAAATACTCTAGGTATCCGGCATATTGCCTTTGCTGTTGAAGATATTGAAGCCCTTGTTACCAAATTAGAAAAGAAAGGCGCAGGACTTATTGGTGAGATACAAAACTACGAAAACACTTATAAATTATGCTACTGTCGTGGACCAGAGGGAATTATTATAGAATTGGCAGAGAAAATCAACCAAAGGGACGGTTCTTCTGGTTGAGAAAAGATGAATCTTCTATTGAGAAACTCAGAATATTCAAGAACAGTGTCAGCCACTATTTGTAATTCGACAAACTCCGCTCGACTTTCAAGAATTCACAACGAGTAATATGGTTATTTATGTTAAAATAGAAAATAAAATACAGTAAAATAATGGGGGAGAAAAATGGAACTAGACTTTTTTTGGCTTGCTGTCGGACTGGCCGTTGCCGCCTATTTTATCGGGGACGGGATGAAGAACTTTAAAAATCCGAATAGTAAAAACATGATGGATAGGTTGTCCGAAGATGATGACAAACTACTTATTTCAGAAAAACAGGTACATCATATTCTGGGAATTCACCAGAAGGACGCGCAATCATTAACGAAAGAACACTCCAATATTCCGCACATCGTTATTAATTCCAACATCTATTATCCGAAAAAAAGGTTACTTGAATGGTTAGAGGAGATCGGAAAATAATGGTCCCAAACCTAACAGGGTGCGAAAGTGATCAAACGAACAGTGTCAGACATTGTTCGTTTTTTCATTGTTTGCCGAATCGGAACCGTCCCCATTCCCCAGACAGGGCCAGGTTACCTTATGTAAAGGAACAATTAGACAAACTACGCTTTTTTTATGTTCGTGAATGATTTATTTCAAATAACTGTAGTCAATACACCGATTCGTTTCGTCTATTTTAATGTGATGTTGAAAGGAGGGGAGAGAGATTAGTGATTCTGCGTTAATAAAACAAATATTACAAGGTAACGACCATGCTTTTCGAATTCTGATTGAAAAGTATCGTAGTGTTATTTTTCAAACGACGTATGGTGTACTACGAAATGAAAAAGATGCCGAAGATGCTGCGCAGGAAGTATTTATCAAGATTTACTCCTCTCTCCCAAAGTATGAAGGAAAAGGTTTAAAAACATGGATGGTACGGATCGCAGTTAACCATGCAATCGATGTGAAGAGAAAGAAAGAGAGGCGTCGAGAAGAGGTAATGGAAGAATCTGGATTACAGCTTGTCACAGCATCATTAGACTCAGTTGAAGAGACTTACATACAGAAAGAGTTGGGACATCATGTCCGTCGCAGAATTGATGATCTTCCAGAAAACTATCGACGTGTTGTTTATGGATATTATATAGAAGAAAAAAGTTTTGAAGTGTTAGCCAACGAACAAGGAATTAATGAAAAGTCGATACGTGTTAAATTGCACCGAGCAAGAAATTGGATGAGAGAGCACTGGAAGGAGGATGATTTTTCATGAACCATCAAACAAAGGAAGACTGGATCGACTATGTAAACGATGAATTGCCAGAAGAAACAAGAGCGGTTTATGAGGAACACTTATATAGTTGCGAAAAATGTATGGAAACTTATTTGCATGTGATCGAAGAATCTAGTCACCTCCTGCCAGATGTAGAAAATGAACAATCATTTGTTGAAGGTGTTATGACTCGCATTGAAAAGGAACCGACCCATTTTAAAACAACAAAGACAGGAAAACCGAAACGAGTGTTTTATAAACAAACAGCATTCCATTACGTTTTAGCTGCTTCTCTAACGGTTCTACTCATGTCTTCTGGTGTCTTTCAGTCGATAAGAACGTATGTAGACGAAGTTCAAAAGGTGACCATTTCTGAAGAATCACCTTCGATAACGGAACAAATAATGAGTCTCACGTTTGTACAATCAAATGGAGATGAATAAGGAGGAAAAGATAATGAATACAAATCAAAAACATCCGTTGGTAGGATTTTTGCTATCGTTTTTTCCTGGCGGTGGCCAGTTTTATTATAATAATATCTTTAGAGGGATGTTTTACTTCTTCATGACTGTCTTTCCTTTGGTAGGGGGGTTAGGTTTATCATTTATTAGTGGTGACTCGATGTTTTTATTGATGGGTGGATTTGTAGGCGTATTTTTCTATCTAGTCAGTTTCATCGATACGATCGTCGTGATGAGTCGAGTATCCGGACGAAGAAAATCTCCAAACGAGGTAGGAGAGTTAACCACGGATCCGGAGGATGTCCAGCGTACTGAGTCTGAGCGTTTCTTTACTATCGTTCTATCGTTTATCCCTGGTGTCGGTCATTTTCAACTTGGGTTAATGAACCGAGGGTTTACTTTTCTTACTGCTTTTATCGGAGCGGGAATTATGATTGTATTCATCTCGTTTGCGATGCGCCAAGATGCATTCCTACTTTTCATGGCCTTTCTTCCTGTCGTTTGGGTGTATAGTTTTTTCGATGCAGTTCATCACTTAAATAAAAAACAACGTGGAGAAATACTTGAGGATCGATCCATATTAGATGATATGGAAAGTCGCCGTGCAGATGGCCAAAAAAGCAAAGTGATCGCAACATTGTTAGCCATTTTTCCTGGAGCAGGTCACCTTTATCTTGGCTATCAGAAACGTGGGATCCAACTGATGGCGGCGTTCTTGTTATCCATTTATGTATTAGATTTGCTTCGACTAAGCGTGTTCGTCTTTCTTATTCCTATCATTTGGTTTTACAGCTTTTTTGATGGATTACAAAAGGCAAGTCGGCAAGGAGAAGAAGAGATTGATGATCAGCCTGTCATTCCATATTTAGTCAATCATCAGCGATGGGTTGGTATTGGGTTTATCTTACTAGGGGTATATTTTATATTAGACCGTGTGTTTATCCCAGCCATAGCTCCACAAATCGCGGAGTTTATACAAATGGAGTTTAGCATGTGGTATTATGATTATTTTCAAATTATTTTAGTAAGTATCATCCTTATTGCTGGAGGAATTAAACTGTTATCTGGAAGTAAAAAGAAAAGGAGTGAGACAGAATGAAGACGTGGTTCTTCTATTTCTTTTCTTTCGTGTAAAAAAAGAGCTAAGTCTTAAATATGATATTAGCATTCTTTTCATTGGATTTTTCAGGTAGAAAATGGACGGGATACAAGGAATATACCGGAATTCATTAATATGTCTAATCAAAAACAACCCCTATTCCATGATAGGAAAAGGAGTTGTCATTCTATTAGTTCCACAATGTAGTAATCTATCCACTCTACGGCTTTTTCAAATTTCGGTCTTTCTTTGTCATCCGCTAAAATTTTTGTCCAGCTAAAAATTTCTTCATCAGGCACTACCAGATTAAAACCATTAAGGTTTAAAAAAGCTTTAGCTGAAAGATAAGAGGTTCGTTTATTACCGTCTTTAAAACAATGACCACTAGCAAGATGATAATGATAAACGGCCGCTTTTTCAATAAGTGTGGGGTATCTCTCATAATCCCCAAAACCAGAGTAAGGCAATGCAAGCTTTGCCTCTAGGTTACCAGGATCTCTTCCGGGTAATCCACCATACATTTCTATTGCTAGAGCATGCAGTTCTTCAACATCTTCAACTGAAAGATAATCAACATCAGCCATCAGTTTTTACTAAGTTTCTCCAATGCTTTGCCATCTTCCTTAACGGCTCTTGCAAAGATTTCACGGATTTTCTTTTTACGTTGTGATTGAGTTTGATTCTGTAATGTTTTACTCACTTTGTCATCATCCTTTTTCTTTCTACTCATTTGCCATTCCTCCTCATACAAGTAGTATGCTATGGTTGGCTAGATTAGAATTATTTAATCATTGACGGCGCGATATTTACCCTATTTTATCATAGCTTAATCCTTTGATCTAGTCAGAACAGTGAGCTAACCAAATCGAAGGTTCTTGTGGTTGAAAATAGATCAATCTTATATTGGGCAACTAAGAAAAGTTATGAACAATAGTAGTGACTGGTCGTAGTTCGACAAACTCCGCTCCAATTTCACGAATTCACAACAAGTATATAATATTTATCTTAAAAAGGGTTCGACGTTCCCATTGTTTCCCTTGATAAATAGTTAAACATCATTTACAATGATATTTAACTAAAAAATATAGTGATAGACTTCTTATCCAGAGCGGTGGAGGGACAGGCCCTTTGATACCCAGCAACCATTAAATCAATGATTAATTGATTTAAACGGTGCCAATTCCTGCAAGGATTATGATTAATGATCCTTGGAAGATGAGAGTAATCGTATATACATATACGAGAACCTCTCTTACCTTAGAGAGGTTTTTCTTATGGAGAGAAGATTTATCGCTCAAAAAGGGGCGAATGACAATGGAAAAAGTAGTATTTGGAGCAGGTTGTTTTTGGGGTGTGGAAGCATTTTTTGAAAGTATTCGTGGAGTGGAAGAAACAAAAGTAGGCTACTCTGGTGGTCATGTGGAGAATCCCTCCTATGAGGAAGTGAAGACAGGGACAACTGGTCATGCAGAGGTTATTGAAATAATATATAATCCATGGAAAGTATCTTATGAAGAGCTAGTTAGTAAATTTTTTGAATGTCATAATCCGACAACGCGTAACCGTCAAGGGATAGATATTGGGACTCAATATCGTTCTGTTATTTTCTTTCAAAATCGGCAGCAATTCGATATTGCAAGCAGTAAAAAAGCCGAATTAAATGAAGGAAGTAATAAAAAAATCGTCACTGAAATTAGTCCTTTACAACCGTTTTATCCAGCAGAAGACTATCATCAAAAGTACTTTCAAAAAAATAACGTGGTTGCTTGTGGAATATAAGTAAATTGAAAAAGGGGAAGAAGCTCTATTGAGCTTGTTCCCCTTTTTGTGCGAACAGTGCCTGACCAAGCACTCTTCCTTTTTGATTGTTTGCCGAACGAGAACCGTCCCCATTCCTCACTGCCGAATGGGGACGGTTCCTATTCCTCACTCCGTTACTTTTCTTCTTCCTAATTCGTCTAATATTTGTGGGTATTGTTTGTCTAGTTTGTACATCCAGAGGAGGATCACTTGGAGTAGGGTGAAAAGTAAGGGGAGGTGGATGTTTAGGGCTAAGATCATTTGACTTGCTGATGCTGTTTGTTCTGCGACTGCACCTCGATAACCACCAAATGCTAACAACCAACCGATTAAACCGCCACCGATACCTGTTCCAACTTTCATGCCAAAACTAGCAGCACTGTTTACGAGGCCGGCTGTTCTGAATCCCGTTTTCCACTCACCATATTCCGTCGTGTCATTAATCATTGCATATAAAAAGGTGATGACTGGAATTAACCCAAATCCTTGAATGACATTTCCAGTTAAATAGATTGTTAAATTGGATGGATCAATCATTTTGACGAGTGATCCGAAAATCGCGATCACCGATACGAACAAAGCGATATTTCGTTTGCCGAATCTCCCTGCTAGTTTTCCAACAAAAAAGAAACAAACGATAGTTGGTAAAAATAATGTAAGCGCAAATAGAGAAAAATAACTGCTATTGCCTAAAATGTATGTGGCGTAGTAGATCCCAGCCCCGGTGAGAAGAGCATTAAGGGAATAGGCAAGAACGCAATAAATCGTAATAATCACCCAATATTTGTTTGTTAATAACGCTTTGAATTCAATCTTAAATGGCACGGTCTTTTTCGGTTTAGCAACGGACTGCACATCGACTCTTTCGGTTGTGGATCGAAAGGACGTATAGCAGGTAACAACAATGATGATACCGATAGCTAGGGCGATCATTGTCCATCCTAAAGCGCCACCAATGGCACTGGCAATCGGTTCAGCAAGTGTCATGACAAGAATCGTGCTTAACATCGTAAAAACACCGGTGTAAACATTAACCAATGAGCGTCCTTTCGGATCTTGTGTCATCAGTCCTAGCAGCGTTTTATAAGGAATCGATATGGCCGTATACGTTAGGATGAGAAAGATATATGTGGCATACGCATAAATGATCTTGCCTGTCATGCTGATGTCAGGCACAGAAAAGAGCAAGACGCCCGATATGGCAAACGGAATCGCCATCCAAATAATCCACGGTCGTGCTTTCCCATGTTTTGATTTCGTCCTGTCAACGATCGATCCCATTCCAATATCTGTGACGCCATCAAGAAGGCGAGATACGAGCATAAGCGTTCCCACGACACCGGCGGAGATTCCGACAACATCTGTATAGTAAAATGCTAAGAATGTCCCAACCATCGTCCAGATTAAAATAATTCCGAAAAATCCTAACCCATAATTGACCATTTCCTTATGTCCAGGTCGTTCCTGTTGTGCTGCTTGTAAAGCGGTGACATCTTGTTCGCGTTTAGCCGACATTCCATCTCCCCATTTCCATATTAGTAAGCTATTGATGCTTATGTGGTTAGTAAAATTACTAGAAACGCAAAGGTATACTAACCGGTTGGTATGTACTATAAAACAGTATAAGGTAATTATTTTGAAAATTCAATATAATTTAACAAAAGAGCTTAGAACTTTTCCATTTAGATAATTATGATTCTGGATGTTAACCGGAGGGACGGTTCTTGCGGTTGAAAATGAGTTTCGTTTCAAGTAAAAAATAGCTGGTTTTTGAGCACAGATTGATAGATTTATACAAAGAAACCCTTTACGAACAGCGCCTGGCACTGTTCGTATTTCATTATTTGCCGAACAAGAACCGTCCCCATTCCCCACTCATTCCCCAATCACTTATTCCCCATTGACTTCTTTTGATATCTCAGTTTATAATAGTCATAATGTTATAACATTATGACTATAGGAGAGGGTTATATGGGAAAGTACCTTAAAAGACCGGCTAACTATGATAAGAATCCAGTTGTAAACGTGAAAAATGAGAAGCGCAATGTTTTTCAGGGGTATCATCAAATATCCGCTATGTTGAAATCAGTATCTGATACAAAGGAAAAATGTATGATTTGTGTAGAATGTTATCCCGGAGTAAGAGAAGAAGAAATTATCGAAGGGCTTTCAGAAGGTTTAAGTGATGTGAAGGTAATTAAAGCAGAGGACGTGATGGAATCTGCATCTGAAGTGACTTCTAAAATTCAAAGACATATGACGGAGGATCGAGTATTTGGTTTTGTCGCACCTCATAGAATGGAAGAGTTTGTTGATCAAAGCAAACTTAACCAAGTAAAACATGAGATTTCACAAATCAATGACGGCATTGTTCTAATTATAGGTGTAGGAGCAACAGTAATTGAGGAGAATCCAGATGTCCTTATTTATGCAGACCTTACTCGATGGGAAATTCAACAGCGTTTTGAAACAAAAGAATTCGGAAATTGGAAAGCGGATAATTTAGAAGAAGAGCCACTAAAAAAATTCAAAAGAGGCTATTTTTTCGAATGGCGAATGGCTGATCGAATAAAGCAAAAGATCTCAACAAAAGCAGATTACTTTTTGGATACAGAACGAGCAAATAAACCTGTCATGGTCGCTAAAGAAACGTATTTTATTGGTATCAACCAAGCAGTTAATCAGCCTTTTAGAGTAGTGCCGTATTTCAAGCCTGGAATATGGGGCGGACAATGGATAAGAGAAGTAGTGAAATTAGATGATGATGCGGTCAACTATGCATGGGCATTTGATTGTGTACCTGAGGAAAATAGTTTAAATCTAAAGTTTGGTGATGTCACTTTCACATTACCTTCGATCAATTTAGTCTATTTTAAACCGGTTGAATTGATGGGGCAAAAAGTTCATGCAAGGTTCGGAAAAAGCTTTCCGATTCGTTTTGACTTCTTAGATACGATGGAGGGACAAAACTTAAGTTTACAAGTTCACCCTTTGACCGAGTATATTCAGGATAATTTCGGCATGGCTTATACACAGGATGAAAGCTATTACTATTTGGATTGCAGTGAGGACGCGACTATTTATCTCGGGTTAAAAGAAGGAGTAGATAAAGAGGAAATGGTTGCCGATTTGAAACGAGCGGAAAAAGGGGAAATTAGTTTTCCAGATGAAAAGTATATTAATCAATTCCCTGTCAAAAAGCATGATCATTTCTCCATTCCAGCAGGAACTATACACTGTTCAGCAACAAATAGCATGGTTCTTGAAATCAGTGCTACACCATATATTTTTACATTCAAACTATGGGATTGGGATCGAGTAGATTTAGATGGTAAGCCTCGTCCTGTTCACATTGATCACGGAAAAGAAGTCATTCAATGGGACCGGACAACATCATGGGTGGAGAGTAATTTAATCAATCAAACAGAAACCATTAAGCAATCAAATGGATGGACAGAGGAAAAAACAGGGCTTCATGAACGTGAGTTTATAGAGACACGTCGTCATGTTGGAAATGCTCCTGTCACTCATGAAACGGGAGGCATCGTTAATGTATTGAATTTAGTAGATGGAGAAGAAGCAACGATAGAGAGCCCAACAGGTGAATTCGAACCTTATGTTGTGCACTATGCGGAAACTTTTATTATCCCTGCAAACATTTCATCCTATACAATAAAACCATCAGGGCCAAGTAAAGGAAAAACGATAGCAACAATAAAAGCCTATGTAAGAACATAAGGAGGGTTATATGCAAACACTTTCTGTGGACTTTGGAGGAACGTTAATTAAAGTAGGTTTGATAAGAAACGGAGAAGTAATAGACTTTCTTCATACAAAATCTTTATCAATAAATGGATTGATACCAAGGCTAGATGCAGTAATAGATCTCGTTGAGGTTTTGTTGAAACGAAATCACTTAACAATCAAAGATATTTCTGGACTAGGAATTGCTATCCCTGGATTAGTCGACTCTGAAGAAAAAAAAGTGTTAGCAACAAATGCTAAATATAATGACGCAACGACATTTTCTTTTAATCAATGGATAGAAAAAGAGTTTAATATCCCTTTTATAATCGAGAATGATGCAAGGGCTGCACTTGCTGGTGAGGTATTCCATGGCGTAGCACGAGGGGAGAAAGATGCAGTGATGATGATTTTTGGTACCGGGATTGGGACATCAGCAATGATTAACGGAGAGCTTTTGAGAGGGAAGCATTTTCAAGCTGGTGTTCTTGGTGGACACATCACAACAGATTACAGAGGGTACTTATGTACATGTGGAAACGTTGGCTGTGTGGAATCACAATCATCAAATTGGGCGTTACCAATCGTTGCGAAAGAAAGAGAAGGATTCTCGAAAAGCATGCTTAATGAGTTGGATGTAGTCGATTATAAAAATATCGTCATGTCTGCTCAAAAAGGGGATACGTTTTGTAGCGACTTTCTGGAAGATTTAATCGAACAATGGGCAACTGGTATGACGAATCTTATACATGCTTATGATCCAAGTACGATTATATTAAGCGGAGGTTTAATGAAATCTAGTGATTATTTGCTACCTAAGATGAAAGAAAGAGTTTTAAATAGAGCATGGACCCCTTGGGGAGAGCCGAAATTTTTAGTTGCAAAAAATCCTGATTATTCTGTTCTTCTTGGACTTTACGACCTTACGATCAACAGCATTAAAAACTAAGAGAGGAGCAATGTGATGAAGAACTTTGATCCAAAAATCCAAATAACCCCAAATAACGATGAAATGTCGTTTTCATATGGACGCGGTGTTTTTGGTCCAATACCTGAAAGAAGACGTTTAGATGACATAAGAAAAAGTCTAAGGGAACCCAATTGTAAGGGTCCGGAAACGGTATACTCGATTGTGATGGATGTTGGAAAAGAAAAAGACAAGCAGGAATTAGAAGAAAGAATGTTATTGTTTGGAGTTGTCACATATGCCAAAGGAAAACTAGGGGAAGAACCGATTCGAAGCCAAGGACATATTCATAAAGTCTCTTCACATAGTGGTTGGTCACCTCCAGAGGTATATGAGATTTGGGAAGGAGAAGCCGTCATTTACATGCAAGAAACAGCGAAAGATAATCCAGGTCGTTGTTATGCTGTCTATGCTTACCCAGGTGATGTCGTCATCGTTCCGCCAAATTGGGCTCATGCAACAATAAGCGCAAATCCCGAGGTACCTCTTACATTTGGAGCATGGTGCGATAGAGAATATGGATTTGAATATGATGATGTTAGAGCACATCAAGGATTGGCGTGGTATCCAGTAGTAAAAGAGGATAAATCGTTAGAATGGAGACATAATGACAGTTATGAATTCACGGAGCTTCTTCAGCAAAATGCTAGAGAATATAAAGAATTTAACATTAACAAAGGGCAACCGATTTATCTGCAATTTGAAAATGATCCGGAGAAATTTCAATTTGTCTCGAAGCCATTTTTAACGGAAAAAGAATGGAAGGCATTTCAACCATAAACTGTGATTAGGAGGAATGAAAGATGATTATTAAAAATCCAAGCGTCGAATTTTCAAAACAAAATGGCATGTTAAAAGGAGAAAATGTTAGTAAATCTATTCGGAAATTAAAAGATATGGATGGTTTTTATGAAGACGAGGAAGCTTTTCACGCGATGGATCCAGAAACTGTCCTCTATGAAGTAGAGGCTTATGCTCCCGTTGAATCAGGGACAGAAGGTGGTCTGTTCTTTGGGACAAGTTTTATCAATCCAGGTAAAGTTGGAAATGAATATTTCATGACAAAGGGTCACTTTCATGAAATTTTAAACCGTGCAGAATACTACTGGGGTTTAGAAGGCGAAGGAGTTCTAGTATTTATGGATGAAGAAGGAAATAATAGTCTTCAACATGTATATCCTGGATCACTCCATTATGTCCCAGGAAAGATCGCTCATCGTCTTGTTAATACAGGTTCGACTAAATTAGCAGTGGGTGCGTGTTGGCCTGCTGATGCAGGGCATCAATACGGTCCAATTGCGGAAAAAGGATTCGGGGTAAGAGTCAAAGAAATAGGAGGTAAAATCTTAGCAGAGTAACTTTTAACTTTAATAGATAAATGTCATAATGATATGTACAAAGAATGGAGTGAAGATGGCATGTCATTATTAAACCATAATAAAGGTGCTGTTCCGTTGTATCAGCAACTAAAGGAAATCATAAAAGAAAAGATTGATTCTGGTGTTTATGAGGTTGGCGACAAAATAAAAACAGAGAAAGAATTACAAGAGTTTTATAGCCTGAGTCGTATTACTGTTCGTCAAGCATTAAACGAGCTTGTAAGTGAAGGGTATTTGCATAGACAACGAGGAAAGGGAACAGTAGTCCTTGGACAACGTTTATTTCATGAACAAGTGTTAAAGGTAAGAAGTTTTACCGAAGAAATGAATGAACGAGGGTACAAAACTGGAACCTCTTATGTTGATGTGTCTATTGTGAAAGCAGAGAGAGAGGTTTCCTTAAACCTTGATATTAATGAAGGGACAGATGTCATTAAGCTTGTTAGAGTAAGAACGGCGAATGGCATTCCGATCGTGGTTTTTGATACTTACTTATCACTTGAGACAGGTTTAAAAATAGAAGAACTAGAATCGATAGGATCATTATATGAATTCTTTTCAACGAAAGGAATTCACATAAAATACGTCGATGAATGTTTTGAGGTAGAAACGGCAGATAAAAGACTAGCAGAGTACTTGGATGTCAAAACAAATTTCCCTTTAATGTTGCGTACAAGACAAACATATAGCACGGAGAACAAAATCATAGAGTATACAAAAGCCTATTATCACTCCAAGTTGTATAAATTTAATTTAAGGACAGAGGGGAAATAATCCCTTCTTAGCCTTAAATGATATGACATTATATCAATAATATGAGAGGAGTTTGATTTTATGAACAATAAAAACAGTTATCCCATTTTAATCGCAATGGTGGCATCTATTGGTGGAATTTTATTCGGTTATGATACGGCAGTTATAGCTGGTGCAATTGGTTCCCTACAAGTTTATTTTGATCTATCACCTGCTATGGTAGGATGGGCAGTTTCCAGTGCTCTTTTAGGTTGTTTGATTGCGGCACTATTAGCAGCAAAAGTAGCAGATAATTTTGGCCGGAAAAAAACGTTAATGATTGCTGGTGTATTATTCGGAGTATCTGCAATCCTGTCTGCAATCCCACCTAACTTTGCTTTTTTTATTCTTGCAAGAATGATTGGTGGTATTGGTATTGGACTCGCATCGATTGTTGTTCCAATGTATATATCCGAAATTTCACCAAAGAAAAATAGAGGTGTTTTAACAAGTTTTTATCAAGTTGCGATTACTCTAGGAATTTTGATAATTTACTTTGTAAACTTTAGGGTATCCGAGAGTGGTAATGCAGCTTGGAATGTGGAAATGGGTTGGAGAATTATGCTAGGTTCAGAAGTGATACCAGCCATAATATTTATCGTGTTATTGTTTTTTATTCCAGAGACACCTAGATGGTTAGTTTTGAATGGTGACTTGCTTCGAGGACAGGAAGTATTGAAGAAAATAGGTTCTACTGAAAGTGAAAGTAAAGAAAAAGTAAAAGAAATTCAATCGACTATACAATTAGACAAAGAAAATAAAAAGTACAAGCTATTCAGTAAAACGTGGAAACCGGCACTTTTCGTTGGGGTAGGATTAGCCATCCTTCAGCAAGCAAGTGGTATTAATGTTATTATGTATTATGCAACAGAGATATTTAATGAATTTCAAATTGGTGGTACTGAAAATGCAGGATTTTACCAAAGTGTACTAATTGGTTTAGTTAATTTTCTAGCAACATTCATAGCAATTATTTTTATTGATAGAGTGGGGAGAAAACCTATTCTAATCTTTGGTTCAATTGGCATGGCTATCAGTATGAGTGCTGTAGGTCTTATGATTTATATGCAAATAATAAACTTCTTTATTCTTATTTTAGTGTTTATGTATATAATCTTTTTTGCTTTTTCTTGGGGACCGATCGCTTGGATCCTTATTTCAGAAATATTCCCTAATAAATTAAGAGCGAAGGTAATGAGTATATCAGTATTTGTATTGTGGTTCTCAAATATCGTTGTTGCACAAACATTCCCAATGATTAATGATAATGCGACATTACAATCAGTCTTTAATGGGGCATTTCCTTTCCTTGTTTATGGACTCTTTTGTTTAATCGCTATTCCATTTTCTATTTACTATGTTCCAGAAACTAAAAATAAATCTCTTGAAGAAATTGAAGAACAATGGAAAACGCAAACAACATAAGATAATTAAAACGGTCTAATTTAGATATTAGACCGTTTTTTACCAACTAAGTTCGTGAATAAATCTCAACCCTTAATTTTTTATAATCGATACCATAAGATAATGCATGTTAAGTTTTCTATATTTTCTGTATATTTTAAGAGAAAGATAATATAAAGGAGGATTCAAATGAAAAACAAAGTGATTGTTGCCCTAATTTTATTTTTGATGTTAGTTGTAACCGCTTGCAGTCAAGGAGATAGTAATGATACGGAAGCAGCTCAAGAAGAGCATGAATTAACATTCCACACTCACTACGTAGGTAACGAAGGTCGTGCAGAGACAATTCAAGCAATTGTTGATGAGTTTAATGAAGAGCATGAAGGACGAGCAAAAGTTGTCATTGATGCTACGCCAGATCCACAGACAATGTACGATAAGAACCGTACAAGTTTAGCAACGGATACGGTAGCAGATATTTTCTATTTCCAGCATAACCCAGTAGATGCTGATCGATATTATGGGTCAGACAAATTAATCGATTTATCACCACATCTAGATGATGGTTGGGGAGATTCTTTTTCTCCTGAAGGTCTTGATCATGGAAGGTATGAGGATCAAATTATGGCTGTTCCGTTTGAGTCGATGATGGTTCCAATTTATTATAATACAGAATTATTTGCTGATGCAGGAATTGATGAATTCCCTACGACTTGGGACGAATTCTTCGATGCGGCGGATAAATTAATGGAGAACGGTATTACTCCCATTGCTACAGGTACTGGAGAAAATGCATGGTCTACTCAACTGATGTACTCCTATATTGTATCGAGTATTGCTGGGGAGGACTTATGGGAGCTTGAATTAGATGATGAAGCATTTCTTGAGGGAGCAAGAATTCTAGATAGAATGTTTGAGTATTCGCCTTCTGATGCTGTTGGTTTAACTTATTCATCCTATGCTAGTTATTTTATTAATGAAAATGCAGCGATGATTGTTAATGGTCCATGGATGATTAGTCAGTTTTATGAGCAAGGTGGAGATGAATTTGCAGAAAAGGTTGGCGTCGGAACAATGCCTGCATATGAAGGTGGAAAAGGAGAACAAGGCGCAGTTATTGCAGGTGTTAACTTCGTATTAACTGGTAAAAAGCATGAAGATCCGCTAAAAGAAGAAATGGCTGTTGAATTTATGAAATATTTGACTCACACGGATAATGCTAAGAGATTATTCTTAGATAGTGGAGCTTTAATGGAAGCAGCAAATTTTGAAATAAATGAAGATGACGATGCAGACCGAATTTCTATTGATATTTTGGAAAATCTTCAAGCGGCACCATATGAATTTAAGCACTTAATTAACGCAAAAAGTACAGCTGTAGCAAACGAGTTTCCATCTGCTGTATCAGCACTAGCGTTAGGTGAAGTAACTCCAGAGGAATTTGTAGAACAAATGGCCGGTGTGGAAGAATAAAAAAATTTAAGATATAACATTATATCATTCTATCATAATGGTTCGATCATATGGTTGAACCATTATGGTATATAAATGTGAGGTGGTACGGATGAAAAATAAAAAGAAGTTAGGCGTTTTTCTTTTTATCCTGCCTGCAGTCATTGTCTTCGCCATTTACTTTGTTTATCCCATCGGATTTTTACTTTTTACAAGTTTTATGACATGGGATGGTATTGGGTCAATGTCGTTTGCAGGATTAGATAACTATGAGAAGTTAATCGATGATCACGTTTTTCATAAATCTTTGATGAATACATTAATTTGGGGAGCATCGGCTGTGTTTATTCACATCCCGCTTGCATTACTATTAGCCATTATCCTTTCCTATAAAGTACCAGGGTGGAAGTTTTTTAGAACAGTTTTCTTCTTTCCGAACTTAATATCTACTCTCGCTTTATCGATGATGTGGTTATTTATCTATAACGGTCAATTTGGATTGTTGAATGCAGGACTTGAAGCAGTTGGACTTGGGTTTTTACAGAGAAACTGGTTGGGAGAAATGAGTACAGCATTTCCAGCTTTGATTGCACATTGGATATTCTATGTAGGAATATTTATGGTCATTTTCATGGCGTTTATTGCAACGATCGATAAATCTATTTACGAAGCGGCTGAAATTGATGGCGCCAATATCTTTCAAAGAGAGTTATTGATTACTATTCCATTGTTAAAACCAGGTATTGCCGCAGGGGTTTTATTAGCAATCACTAATACGTTGAAGAACTTTGAAGCACCTTTTGTCATGACCAATGGTGGTCCGGTAAATGAAACGATGGTCATGGCCTTGCATATTTATCGTCAAATGGTCAATTTTGATTACGGTTATGCCAATACATTAGCCGTGATGCTCATTTTGGCTGGAGGGTTTATGATCTTGGTTGTTCAGCTTGTTTTTAGAGAGAAAAATGCGTAGGTCAGGAGGTGCATGATAATGAAAGCTAAATTGAAAACCTTAAAACTAGGTTATATTCCTGTTTATCTTATTTTATTGTTCTTTTTAATGGTTACAATGTTTCCTTTTCTTTGGATTCTCTTGTCTTCATTTAAAGCGAATGCGGAGTTGATGAGAGCTCCCTTTTCTTTACCTGAAACATGGAATTTCTCAAACTATGTGGAAGCCTTTAGGGTAGGGAACTTAGGAAGACTATTTTGGAATTCTTTATTTGTAAGTACGATTAGTACAGCTATTTGTATATTGTTTGCAACGATGGCGGCATATGCGGTTCGAAAAGGAGGAAAATGGGCTAAAATAATCTATTTTACTATTATTATAGGTATTTTCCTCCCTACGAACTCCTTATTAGTGCCATATTATTTAATCGCAGCACAATTTAATTTGATCAATACACCTTGGGCCTTAGTGACAACTTATATGGCCATGGGTTTACCTTTAACTCTTCTCATTATTTATGGATTCGTAAGAGGAGTACCAGAGGAAATTTTAGAATCGGCTGAAATTGATGGGTGTAACATGTTCCAGACCTATTACAGAATCTTACTTCCTCTAGTAAGGCCAGGGGTGGCAACAGCCGCCATTTTTCAATTCTTATTTTCATGGAATGAGTTTATTTTTGCCCTTCTCCTCACAACGGACCAGAGTGCTCGAACGTTACAAGTTGGAATTAGTTTATTTAAGTCCGTTTATCAAAATGATTTCACTACGATGTTCGCAGCCATTTTTAGTAGCTTAATTCCAATCATTATTATTTATATCTTCTTGCAAAAACATATTATTGAAGGCCTTACAAGTGGATCCGTAAAAGGGTAAAGTTTTATTAAATTAATGGAGCTGAGAGCGATGAAATATAGACGTATTGGAAATAGTGGATTGCAAGTTAGTGAGATTGGTTTGGGGACGTGGTTAACGTTTGATGGAACGTCGAAGGATTATGATAAAAATAATGCGCTAAATACGATTAGATATGCTTATGAACACGGGATTAATTATTTCGATACAGCTAACTTCTATGGACTTGGTCATGCAGAAAGAGTTCTAGGAGAGGCACTTGCAAAGTACGATCGTACGTCCTATGTGATTGGATCGAAAGTGTATTTTCCAATGGGAGAGAAGCCTAACCAGAGTGGTTTATCTAGAAAACATATCATGGAACAATGTGATCGTAGTTTAAAACGGTTAAATGTCGATTATATTGACCTTTATCAATGTCACCGATTTGATAAAAACAGTCCGGTTGAAGAAACATTGCAGGCGATGGACGATTTAGTTTCTCAAGGGAAAATTCTCTATTACGGAATCAGTGAATGGAACGCAGATCAGATTAAAGAAGGGTTGAGCACAGTTGATAGATTAGGACTTAGAAAAATGATCTCCAATCAACCGATTTATAACATGTTGGTCAGACAAATGGAAAATGATATTGTCCCTGCATCAAAAGAAGGAGGGCTCGGACAACTCGTATTTTCTCCACTTGCACAAGGTGTTCTTACAGGGTCCTATACTTCAGCAGAAGAATTACCTGAAGATTCCCGATTAAGGAAGACAGATAATGATTCCGCTTCCTTATATTTTAAAGAGGATATTTTTGAGGCAATAAGAGAATTGAAGAAAGTTGCTGTTAGAGAAAACTGTTCTCTGACACAGCTGGCATTATCTTGGATTTTATTAAATGATCAAGTTTCGTCCGTTATTATGGGTGCTGAAAATCAAGATCAAATTGCCGAAAACATCAAGGCATCAGAAATGGAATGGAGCAGTGTTTTAATAGAAGAAGTGAATAGCATACTGGATAAAATAAATTTTACTTGGCCGTTATTTGATTAATTAGAGGAGGAAGTGATGTGGGTACAATTTTAGAATATGACGAGATGATAACGTTTAAAACAGCGACTATGACATTATATTTTAATAAAAACAGTGGATCCCTTACCAAACTAGAAACGCTTAATGGAGATTCTTTAATAATAGAAACATCGACACCGTTTTTACGTATCCATTTAAATGGGGAAGAGCACCGGCCTCTTCCAAGGAGAATGCCATATTACACCAATACGACGACAATTGGAGATCAATTGGTGGCCGATCATTTTGAAATCAGCAAAGAAGATGAGAATGAACTTCAGGTGGTATGCAGCCAAGACGGGTTTCAAGTAATTTGGAGAATAAAGGTTGATGTGAAAAAGAAGATCGTTTCTATTGGATTTGATTTCGTAAATCAAACAGGAAAGGAACAAATTGTCCGAAAAGCAATTATTAACCAAACGATGTTTTCACCTGATTTTAATCGAGATCGTACATCTGTATTTTTACCTGGTGTTCAAGGGTCGCTCCCTTATTACAACCTTTCAAATCATCAACATCAAGTTTGGCCATTTGGAGAGTATTCCATTGGGGCAGCTGGATTAATAGATGGTAATAGTTTAAAAACGTGGATTGGTTGGAGCTTGTCATTTAAGGAACGTGTTGACCAACGTGTAGAGAGTGAGCGAAATCAAATTTCATTAGTGAATGATTATCAATTCTCCGGTTATTTAGCTGAAGGGGAATCAATGACTTTCTCAGGAGCCTATTACATGTTTGCTGATGAGGAGAGGCAAGCAGCGAACAACCTCCAACATTGGTTTAATGAACACCATATCAAAACACCAACAGACTCTCCAAAATGGTTGGAAGATTTGGTGATTTTCGAAACCCATATCGGCACAGCCGTCTTTAAAGATAACTATTCTTATACACCGTATAAGACAATGAAAGATTTAATAGACGACCTTCCACGAATTTCATCTCTTGGATTTACAGCGATTCAAGTAATGCCTAAACAGCCATACCCTTGTTATGCGGTTCATGACTATTTTGATCTATCAACATCATACGGAGATAAACATGCGTTAATCACATTAGTATCTAAAGCTCATGATTTAGGGATAAGAATTATTTTAGATGTGATTTTGCATGGTGTCATGGATCAATATTTTATTGGAAAAGCAGAGCATCAAGCAAAAACGAGTGGAGACACCCACCGTCTGGAATTAAACCAAACAGTGATTGATTTTGCTCCATATTGGAGAGAAGGATCACCAGAAATTCATGATTTAGTGAAACAACACCCAGAATGGTTTGTCAGGGATGAAGAAGGGGAGATTACTGGTATTTATACGAACGCCTTTGATGCAGCAAATGAGGACTGGCAAAACTATTTTATAAAAGCGTTAAAATATATGATTCTTGAATTAAATATTGATGGTTTTCGATTTGATGCACCCCATTGGAATTCGATTCCGAATTGGGATAGGAACATTCCTTATGAAGCAGGCGAATCAGCTGTTGGCCCAATCAAACTGTTCGAAAAAGCGAGGAAAGAGTTGCGTAAAATAAAAGGAGATCTATTGTTTTATACGGAGCCAAGCACACCACTTTACAGAAAAAATATGGACTTAAATTATAATTATGACGAACATTGGCTTATTCAAGCTCTGTTGTATGATTCAGCATCCGTTGTGATCGGGAGAGAAAAACCAAGTAATAAAATCTTCGCAAATGAAATGGCTCAGTGGTTTGACGTGAGACAACGATGGCTTCCAAATCATTCACGAACAGCTCATCATGTCGATTCTCACGATTCCTTTTGGTGGTATCCTCCAGGAAAGAAATGGAGAAGAGAACAATTTGGAATTCCTCAAACGTTATTACTCTCGTATATTTATCTATTCATAGAAGGGCCATTTATGATGTATATCGGAGGAGAAGAAGGAATTGAAAATGACTTAAAGAAAGGGATTCAATTAAAGAAATCACATCCTTCGTTAAAGGAGGGCTTGTGTGATTTTATAGGTGGTTATAGTGATAATCCAACTATCTTTCATCCAGTAAGAAAAACAGAAGAATCCTATACCGTTTGTATTGCAAATTGTTCGGATCAAACAGAAGAAGTGTGTATCTCTTGGAGTGGGGCGGATGAGATAAACGCCTTTTTCCCCGAAGGATTCTATCTTAAAGATTTAATAACTGATGCATATATTTCAGACGAGAAATATACTTGTCAAACATTTAATCAAAAAAAATGGAAGTTAAACCCTTTCCAAGTTTTGTGGGTCGATTTAAAGACAAAAATCGACAAAAAGTAACATTTTTATAAGTAGATAAGGTAAAATAGGGATAAACATGAAAGCGTTATCTCAAGTTGTTTTGAGTTTCTTAGTAGTATTCTTTTAATACTTTTGTTGCTGACAACTGCGCGAGGGGGGGAACGATTTATGGTTCGGAAATTAACAATGATGATTGTTGATGATGAGACGATCATTCGTCGTGGCTTAAAAAACGCAGTTGAAAAAATGAACGATTCTTATGAAGTAATAGCTCTGGCTGATGATGGAGAGACAGCACTGAACATTATAAGAGAAGAAAATATCGTTCCAGATGTCATTATCACAGACATTTATATGAACTTTATAGATGGGATTGAATTATTAGAAGAGTTAACAAAAACCCACCCGTCCATTCGTTCTGTTATCCTTTCTGGGCATGAAGAATTTCAGTTAGCTAAAAAAGCGATTAATCTAAAGGTACAATCTTATTTAATAAAACCTGTCAGTTTATCTGATTTAGACGATATTCTTCAACAATTGAACGAAGAAATGGAAAAGGAAGAGAAATCGATTGCAGAACAAGATTCCTTTATACGGAAACAACAACATATTGAGCCTTATTTGAGTGATAAATTGATCCTTGATCTTTTGGAAGGAAGGCTTGTTTCTGAAGAACAAATGGAATGTTTAGTTGATTATCTTCCGTTTTCTGAGCAAGAAGAAGTGATGATAGGGACCTTAAGAATCATGAACATGAATGCTAGAGAGCACCCAGAGAATATGGTTCAAACATACACGATTAAATCTCTATTTGAATCAAGAATTTTAGAAGTATGTAAAGGTTTTTCGGTGATTAAAGATATTCAAACGGTATATTTTGGAATTGTTGATTGTGATGTAGAGGATTTATCTGACGCATTTCGCGCGTTAGCAGATGAAATAGAGAAAAACTACCAAATTACGATTATCTTTGGTTTCGGCGAAAGAGTTGTCGACTTCCAGTCCTTAGTGAAGTCAACTAGCAAATCTATAGAAGAAGTAGAAAAACAAACAAAGGGTTATTATGAATATCCCTTTGATGAAGAAAACGAGCTTCAGTTAGCATTTAGTGTTGGTGATACAGCTAAGATGGCATTATCTTCTCAAAAAATCATCAATAAAATAAAGCAGGATGAGCCGTCTTCTGAGTGGACTGCTCAAACACTCCAAGAAATCATGTTCAAGTTGGAAAACATTTTAAAAGAAATTGACTCCCCATATCCACCAGCACCTTTTTTAGGAAGTCTACAAAAATTAGATATGTTAACCCGGTTTGAACGTTGGATTCATGAATCGGCAGAAGAACGGATGAAAGTGAAAGAACAGAAAAACACTAATGTTTTGATTGAGACCGTTAAATTATATTTAAAAGACCATTATGCGGATCAAGAACTAAGTTTACAAGTCATTAGTGAAGTAGTTTCCGTTACTCCAAACTATTTAACGCAAGAATTCAGGAAAATTACAGGGTTATCCTGTATGCAATATGTGACACAAATCCGAATGGATAAGGCAAAACAACTTCTTCGGAACAGTGATAAAAAAATATTTGAAATCGCAGATATTGTTGGATATGACAACCCCTATTACTTTAGTAATGCCTTCAAAAAAAATGTAGGGAAAAACCCTTCTAGTTATAAATTAGAAAGTAGACATTCAAATGAAATTATTTGATCGTTTAGGTGATTTATACAGAATAAAGAGAGATACATTTACGTTTAAGGTATTCTATAAGTTATTAATATTAGTGATCATACCAAATCTAATATTACTAGGGGTTGTTTCATTTCTCGTTATCCAACAGACGAATCGAATCGAAGCAGAGCGATTTAATTCTCTCTTAACATTAAAGCAATCATTAGATAATGGCATTAGTTCATTGTTAGATGAGACAAATGAAACCGTAAACAACATTATTATTGATCCTCAAATTCAAGAAACATTAGAACGAGTGAATCCTGATTCTAATGTAAGAGATACCGCGTCATTTATGAATGGAGATATAAGTGATCAAGAATATATCAGTAGTGATTATACGACATTGACAAATATGAGAACGGCATTATCAAGTTATCGACTAAGTAGAGGGAATATCCATTCTATTGGTGTGGTTGATCTAGAAGAGAATATATACCTAAGTTCAACATCCTCTCAAAGTTATCTCCTTACAAGAAATGATTTACGAGATTCAGAAATTTTTAATGCGGCTCATGCCAACGACTCTGGGCTAATCTGGAGTGTAGATGATACGATAACAAAAAATCAAGATATCGTAACCTTTACTCGGAAAATCCCAAGTGTGGATCAACCTCAAAATATTATTGGCTATGCCATCGTCAATCTTTTTTTAAATTCAATTGAAGGGACTCTCGGTCAATACATTGATGATCCGAATATCGTGTTCGGAATTATCGATAATATGAGTAATCAATCGATTATTTTTCAAGGAAATCACATTTTACAGAATAATTCAGAATTTGGTCATGTTGTAAATGATAATCAAGAAGCACTTAGACAAACTACATCATTTGTTGCACTAACCATTGATCACGGTCAGTGGTATATCTCATCAAGTGATTTGGACACAAACCAACAAGTGTTTATTGGCTATAATAAAGACGTGATGAATGCAGAGTTGAATGAAACGAAAACATTGTTGTATTCCGGGATGTTCATCTTAGTGATGATGTCTTTATTCATTTCTTTGAAAGGTGCGAAATTAATTGCGAGCCGTCTGAACGCTCTAAGCCAGTCCATTAAAAAATTAGGGGAAGGGTCTCTTAAAGAGCGAGTCCACTTAAAAGGGAAGGATGAACTTGCGGATATTGGGGATCAATTTAATCACATGGCCGCTGACATCGAACAATTATTAATTCGGTTAGAGAAGGAACAAAAACGTAAACAAATGTTTGAACTGCGTGTCTTAGAATACCAACTTAATCCTCATTTTTTATATAATACTTTGGATTCGATTCAATGGCTTGCTATTGAACAAGATCAGCAAGAAATTAGTGAGATGGTTTATGGTCTCTCGAGATTATTTCAATTAATCCTTAGTAAAGGAAAAGAAATGATTACGATAGAAGATGAATTTCAAATGGCACAGTATTATTTAAATATCCAAAAAATTCGCTATGAAAATCGTTTTGTTTATAAAATGGATCTTGATCCAAAGATAAAAGAAATGAAAATTAGTAAGTTAATTCTTCAACCAATGATCGAAAATGCTATTCATCATGGTATTAGAAAGGTAAGGTACCAAGGTCTAATATTAATATCTGGTAGATTAGATGATGATTATGTCGTACTTGAAGTCGCAGATAATGGAATAGGTATGACGAATGAGCGAAAAGGTGAACTTCTAGGTTTTCTACGGACAGAGGAGTGGCTTGAAGATAAGCCTGACCATTTAGGTTACGGCGTGAAAAATATTGATTCCCGGCTAAAGTTAGTATTTGGGGATTCGTATGAGATGAGAATTTTGACAAATAATGACGATGAGTACACAACAAGAGTTCAGGTAAGAATTCATGTTGACGCTTATGAGGAAGGTTCTGATATCGTTCAATGATCCAGTTGAAAAATCACCCTTATTTGTCGAGGCTTTTAACTTAGATTCTTTCGTGCCGGAGAGAAAAGTTGGAACTATTGATACTGTTTCTTAAAGTTGTCTTTTTGAAAGGGATGAACAAGTGTAAAAACACTACTTATTGAGTTTAAGCAGTGTTTTATACTCGAAATATAAGTAATGACATTATATCTTTTAATGGGGGAGAAATGATGAGTAATTCTTCTAGAACGATAGACTTTAAATATGCTCCAAAAATGATTCAGACTTGTATTGGACTCGTCGACGATCCATATAAATCGATCGTAAGAGAGGATGGTAGCTTAAATTATCATTTTGAAGAGAAAGAATTTGATCCTGGTGATTTTTACATTAATAAAGATGAAGGACCTAAAGAGACAGAATTTGTTGACGAAAATATAGGATTCCAACATAGATTAAAGCCAATGTTTACTCATCAAGATGAGTTCGTGAAAAGAAATCAGACATATGATGAACCGGAATTACCATTTGTTTATACTGAAGAATTATATAAACATTCTTATTTAAAATGGACAACGTTTTCCTATCAAAATAATAATGGGTTAAGAGCAGATGTCCTTATATGGGAGTTGGGAGCGAAAGAAGGGTTTGTTCCAGCACCAACAAAAGTTGCTCTAAAACTCTCCGGTGATAAAACGAATGCGCCAAAGGTGATGGAGTCAGCTGATACAACGAAATATTGGACAAAAGATGGATTTAATATTAGAGGAATCACTCATTATGATTTTTTGCAAGAAAAAGACGTTCGAGAAGGAGTATTTGTCATCGTGTTGGAAGGCAACATGCCTGTTTCAGAAGTGACGTTGGATTGGGCCAAGAAAGCAAAAGAAGAAATGAGAAGCTATTGGAAGAACATCCGTTTATTTGAAACTGCCTTTCAAATTCCAGATCAACAAGTCATGGACATGTTAAAAGCTTCTGCAAGAAACATGTTACAAGCGAGAGAAATAAAAGAAGGGTTACCGGAATTCCAAGTTGGTCCTACTGTATATAGAGGGCTTTGGGTCATTGATGGTCATTTCCTCCTTGAGGCTGCTCATATGATGGGGAAGCGGTTAGATGCATACCAGGGTGTGGAAGCTGTTTTAAAACGGGCAAAAGAAGATGGTTCTATTCAAATCATTCCTTCTCATTTCAAAGAGACAGGCATTGCATTAGCGACATTTGTTAGACAATGTGAATTAATGAATGATGATGAAAGACTGAAACAATTATGGCCGATCATGTGTAAGGCATTAGACTATATTATCCACATGAGAAAGGAAGCAGTTGATACACCAGATTATAAAGGGATTTTTCCGCCAGCATTTCTTGATGGTGGGATAGCCGGGCCTTTTCCTGAATACACAACACCACTTTGGATAGCGGTAGGGTTGAAAAGAGCTTATGAAGAAGGGGAACGTCTGCAACTTGAACGAAAGGAAGAATTTAAAACAGTCTTTATGGATGTGGAATCATCATTGAGAGAGGCTATCAAACGAGATTTAAGAAAACGAGAAGATGGGATTATGTTTTTTAAGATGAATATGATGGATAGAGAATACGATTTACCTCAATCGGCTACTTGGGCATTAGCGCATGCGATATATCCTGGTGAATTATTCGCAGAAGATGATCCAGTTGTTCAAAATTTTCTTCAGTTATTAGATAGTATAGATGATACTCAAGGAATACCTGAAAATACAGGATGGATTCATAACCAAGCAGTTTGGGGCTATTCCTCTATGTTTTATGCGCAAGATTGGCTATATGCCGGAAATCCAGAGAAGGCGATAGACTATTTATATAGTTTTGCTAATCATGCTGCACCAAGTCGAGTGTGGAGAGAAGAACAAAGTTTTACATCTTCGAACGCAGCTGAGTATTGCGGAGATATGCCACACAATTGGGCCTCAGCAGAATTTATTCGACTCGTACGTCACTTACTAGTTTTAGAAAAGAAGGATACCTTGGAAATCTTCCGAGGGTTACCTGAACAGTGGTTACCTACCGATCATCGAATCCTGCATGTAGAAAATACGCCAACAAAATTTGGGGAAGTCACCATTAAACTAGAAAAAATCGATGACAACAGTTACGATTTTTATTTCGCCAGAAAACAAGGGAATAAAGAACCATCACAAGTGGGGATATATTGGATGAATGAATACATTCCGTTAGATAGGGATGAAGTTAGATTGATATTGAGAACTAACCGGAGGGACGGTTCTTGCGGTTGAAAAAGGGTATTTGTTTTATTAATAAGTACTCCGAAAAAAATATTAACAGACAGCTCATAACCAATTTGATGTAACCAGAGGTAACCAAAGGAACCGTCCCTTTGGTTACCTACGAAAGGAACCCCACTTCATATTTGCCACCGAATCTTCTAAAGTTTCATAGCCTTTGTAGCCATGGATCCACTCATATACTGATCTAGCGGAGAGCCGCCAACGTCTTCATAAAAACCTCCAATAACAAAGCCGGCAGCTATTTGCCCTTGGAGTTGATCTTCTAGTGTATGGCCGAAACTTATGGCGTCTCCTTCATCTAATACGAGTTCTTGCAGTTCTTCTCTGGAAATGCTCGTTAAATCGGAATAAGGTAACTTATGTCTGACTACGAATTTTTCTTCGTTCATCGCCTTTAAATCAAAAATATAAGTGACAGGGTTTGCAAAGCCGGACAGTAATATTCCACCCTTTTTCAACACTCGGTATGCTTCTTTCCATACCGGCAGCACATCATCAACAAAACAATTGGACCAAGGATGAACAATGAGATCAAAGCTATCATCATCAATAACGGATAAATCTCTCATATCTCCTTGAATAGTATGGATCGTTAGCCCGTCTCTTTTTGCTACAAGACGATCTTGGTTAAGCTGCGATTCAGAGTAATCAAACACAGTAACATCAGCACCAGCAGCCGCTAAAATCGGACCTTGTTGTCCACCACCGGACGCTAGACAGAGGACTCTCTTTCCAGTTAATTTTTGTGGAAACCACTCTCTAGGAATTGATTTAGAGGGAGTTAAGACAATGTTCCAGTCTCTTGTTCTAGCTCTGTCCACTTCTTCCCGACTTACAGGCTGCGTCCATATATCTTGATCTGCAACTTTTTGATTCCAAACCTTTTGATTTTCTTGTAAAAAATCCATGTACGATTCCTCCATTTGATAACATTTCGGTTTACTGATTTTCAACTTAAGTGCTCTAATTTTGCTGTCTAAAGTAATTGAACCACAAGAGAGGGTGCCTGCCAACACAATTATTGAAGAGAGGTGATCAAAAGGGGGAAGCGGAGTTTTTCGGGAAAATGAAAGTGAAGAAACGAAATATTCAACGTTCGTTTCAATCCTCGTATAGTCGTAAATTAATCTTTATTTTTATATGTATCATAAAAAGGAATTTCCTCACTATTTGTAGAAATATATGGAATGCAAATAGATCGTTCAGATGGTTTCAATTAATTGATAATATTGTTTGTCCAACGTAGTTGTTCTGAAATGAAGATTGGAAGGGAGAGAAGGAATTGAAAAAGCTAGTGGTGGCATATGAAATAGTTATGTTCTCCTTAGCATTAATATCAATCATCATCATTTGGTCAGACAACCAGGCAATATTAATGCTTGATCGCATTGTGCTATTCATTTTTATTTTAGACGTTGCTGTTAGGACGATAAGAGCAGAGAATAAGTGGGAATACATCAAAAATAATCCTTTTGACTTTATTGCAATAATTCCGTTTGATGCGATATTCCAATTAGCGAGGTTTGTAAGGTTATTTCGTGTGATGAGAATGGTTTTAATAGGGAAGAAATTTGCGAAACCTATTTTTGCGATTCTGAAAACAAATGGATTAGATAAAGTTATTGGGATTACAACAGCATTAATCTTTGCTTCATCTGTTCCTATTCACTTTTTTGAGACATCCGTTGAAACATACCAAGATGCTTTATGGTGGTCACTCGTGACGGCAACAACGGTAGGATATGGGGATATATCTCCAGAAACAGGAATTGGACGAATGGTAGCAGTCGTATTAATGTTTGTCGGAATTGGTATGATCGGGATGGTAACAGGGTCTATTGCAACCTTCTTTATAAAAGGCGAGGATGAAACGAATTCAACCGCTACGATTACGTACTTAAAAGGAGAAATGGACAAGCTTGATCAGTTATCACCTAGTGAAATAGATAATGTCATTGTGGTTTTAGAAAAATATCGTAATGAGAAGCTACAGCCAGTTGAAGTAAAGGAAGAATCAGTACGATGAAAACAAGGAAAAAATCTTTTTCAAAAGAAGAAATTACAGCAGGAGAAAATGCGTTGGTGATCCTGGGAATAGTAGTTGTGGTTATTACTTTGATCATATGGGTTTTATAAGATTTATCTTCAAGAAATGACCGGAAAGATAAGTCATTGTTATAAAGTATGGATAGTGACTTATTATATTTTGATGATTTTGGCCTTAATCGAAGAGAGGCTGTTGATTGAAGGAGAGAATTATATGTTTTTATATTTGATCATTTTTATTTTACTATTAATAAGTATTGCAAGTTATAGTGCAGCAGAGAAAGCTAAGAAAGAAAGAGTAGGTTTAAAGTTTACCTTTAGCGCTACTTTAGCTATACTGCTACCATTTTTAGTTGAAGGAACTGTACATAGTTTGGAACCGGCACAGTTTATAGGGGGAATATCGCTTTTTATTTACGCTTTGTCTATCATTCTTTTTACAACTCTTCAGCTTATTCTTTATGATATTGGATTGATGGGAAATTAGAGATAAACCGATAGCCATTTTCAACATTATCGTGGTAATAGAGAAGTTTCATTAAGAAAAAATAACAAAATATGATTTATTCATTTGAATATTACATCTTTTTGGGGGTTAATCATGGTAAACACTTATGATGTTTTATACCAGTTAGTTGCAATTCTTGTTCCTATAACTATTATTATTTTAATCGTCTATCTTGTACGTTCTACAAAGAAACGAAACAAACATCTAAAAAATATTGAGGCAAAGATAGATGAATTACAAAGGAAGGATAAGTGAATTTTCACTCAACAAACGGGGTTGGAAATAGGAAGAAAACTTCAGTTGTTTTAGTTTCTCTACAGGGAAAGTTGAACACGTTTCATTCATGGACGTAACTAACTAATTGGGTGGTGAATAAATAGTGTTTTTTAAGATATTAGTGACTGTTTTTGCCATACTGACTATTATTACTGCAGGTTATGGATTGTTAAATTCAACTGATAAATACACGAGCTATATGTTGTTTTTCCTCGGTGGCACAATTCTAATGATGGGTTTAGCAGAAATTAAACGAGCAAAGAAATCTTTTTGGGGTTATATGAGTAGTGCTGTGGCTGTATTTATTTATATTGTTTGGATTCAAGATTTGTATTAACGGGTTTTATAGTAGAAGTTTGCCGTAGCTTTTTTTATATACGTAAGGGGAGGTTTAGTTTTTTAGGAGGATTTGAAATGAACGATGAGAAAAAAGTCTTTATTTCTATATGACAGTTGGATACATAGGTCTTCTTTTAATTGCATTAGCAGCTATGAGGTATATTTTAATTATCCACGACACGCTAGGACAGAGCCTTGTTTTGTTTGGCTTTATATTCGTAACAGTCTATTTAAGGTTTGTGGAAAAGAAGTTAGGAATTAGCAAAAAAGAATTCATTATAAGTAAAGCTATCTTTATTGCTGTATTTTCTTCACTCGCATTTTGGTTGTATTTTAAATAGTTCTTATTCAACGAACGAGACTGTGTGAATAATGGGGAGGTTTAGAAGGATGGGAAATATCAATAAAATGAATATCTTTTTTGGAAATATACTCATGATGGGAGAGGGCTAAAAAGCCATGAAGAAAGTTATGGTTGTCGGGGCATCTGGCGTACTCGGTAAATTGGTGTGCAATGAACTTCTTAGGATATTTGAAAACCAAATAAACTTGATCGTGACAGATTATAAGACCGAGAGAGGAAACGAGTTAGCAAATTCTCTTAACAGTGAAGTTTCCTTTACGTTTTTGGATGTTAATGATGAAGAAAATATCAAACAAGTGATAAAGAACGTAGATATTGTCATTGTTGTTTTAAATCAGAGGAATCCACATATTCAACAAGCATGTATTCAAAATAAAATATTATGTATAGATGTTACACCGTTTTATGACTTTGTGGAGAAAGTAATGGAGCTAAACAAAATGGCAGAAAAAAATGATGTAGGTTCGGTAATCATCTCAGGGTTTTTTCCTGGATTGTCAGGTTTAATGATAAAAAAAGCTGTTTCAAATTTTCAAGAAGTAAAAGAAATAAATGTAGCATTATTGCAAAGTACAAATGCTAAAGCAGGAATATCTGGAATGATAGATATGTTACATATAATTGCTCATCCAGTTATGTTTCAAAATAAAGTTCTTTCAGGATTTACTAAAAAGAGAAAGATGTATTTTATTAATCATTCTAAAGAACAAGATGTAAGACTAATTAACCATTCAGAGAAGATGTTGATAATGGAAAAGTTAGTACCTACATCGACAAACTATTGGACTTCTTGGAACTCGAATGGCTTTAATAAACTTATATCTTTATTAAGAAAAATTGGATTCTTAAGATACGTACATTACTTTAATAAATCGCTGTCTAAGGTTGTAAAACATAATCCTAATGCAAATGAAAATGTTTATCTCACAGTGGAGGTAAAGGGAATCATAGGAAACAAAGAAAGGGTAAAAGTGTTAGCGTTATCTACTTCTTCAGATTACCATACAACAGCTATGGTAACGGCTTCATTAGCAAAAATCGCAATCGAAAAAGAAGTGAAAGGTATCGTTTGTCCTTTTGAAATAACTGATTTAGAAGAGTTATTATCTGTGATAAATTGTTCTGATGTTCTAATTAAAGAAATGGAAAAGTAATTTAATGATGTTATTAATTATTAGATAGAAAGTAGGTAATTTATATGAGTAATGATTCGATCATTAAAATGTGGGATGATTATCGAAAAAATAATCCAAACGCACCAAAAGATTATGAAGCATGGGCATTTGGGAATTCAAAAGAAATGGCTGATGAACTTGCAAAACTAGTGTTAGAAGGTACTAAAACAGCAACTGCGTCAAATTATACATTATATGAAAGGGATAACGAGGAATTACCTTATGTAGGTCTTCACAATATTATCCTCGACGGAGATGGTATGGCAGTTGCAATAGTTGAAACAACATCAGTTGAAGTGGTCCCTTTTGAAGAAGTTACGGGACAACATGCGTATTTGGAAGGGGAAGGGGACCGTACATTGGCGTATTGGCGTGACGCACACGAGGAATTTTTTGAAAGAGAATTCAAAGAGGCCAATCAAGAATTCCATAATAAAATACCAGTTGTTTGTGAAAAGTTTAAGCTGGTATATAAAAAATAAAGCATGATCTATTTTCACCAAGGGTGGTGCGATAATAGAACAAAAATGTTGGTTCCAGCCCCCAGCGTGGCATCATTTTAAAGTTGCCTGGAGGCAGGAACTATTTCTCTACTAGGGACTTAGTCATTGCCGAACCGGAACCGTCCCCATTCCTCACTCCGGTTAGTGCGGTGACTGTCATCAAGATGATGACCATTCCAAGAAGTTGAATGAGGCTCAAATGATCTCCAATTAGGAGAACGCCAAATAATGAGGCTGTTACTGGCTCTACCATTGCAACCATCGAAGCGGTGGTCGGTGTAGTTCTTCGAATGCCAATCACATAAAGAATAAAGGAAATTCCAGCCCCCACGATCCCCAACAGAAGAAACCATCCTATATCGCTTGACGTCACCACACTCGCTACTTCCTCATTGTCTGCAAGGAAAAAAAGCATGAGACAGAAGAAAAGAAAGGAGATCGTTAAGGTGGTTTGCGGTTGTCCGATAGATGAGGCATTTTTAAACCCAAATATAAATAAAGCATAGCAAAGGCCAGAAGCAAGCCCCGCTGCCGCCCCTAAAAAACTTACAGAGATCGATTCCGTGTTGTAGGCGCCTGTAAGCAGAATAATTCCCATGAGCACACCGAAAATACATCCCCATTTAAACCAAGTCAAACGTTCTATTTTTAATAAAAAGGAGATGAAAAGGACGAACAAAGGTGCGGTGTACATTAACGTAGCGGCAACACAAATGCTTGAGGCTTGGATACTTACAAAATAAAAAGTGAAATTTCCAGCAACACCAACACCCGCCAATAGAGACCATATGTATAAACGAGTAGAAAAGATCCAATTTTGTCTAATGCGCAAGAGAAACCACGTGAAAAAACAGATAAATCCGATAGCCCCTCGGTAAAGTGACATCACAATAGGATCCCACCCCTTAGTCATTAAAATATCAGCAATTCCGCCACTAATGCCCCAGCAAATAGCGGCTAGCATAACGAAACCTACACCTGAAAATCTCATGTTGTGCCTCCTAAAGATAAGTCATGGTGCGAATTTTTGATCGCGCTATTAGAAACCAGGCAATTCCTAATGTTGTTGAGGAGCTTAATCTTTCATAAAAGGTTTGGGTTTTTAAGGTGATAAGGTATGGGAGGGGATACTACTCCAGACATTGAGTATTTTTTTCCTACTTGTCTTGGACCTTTTCATGAAACTACTGAAAACGAACAGTCCATTTAAATCAATGGAATTTTTATTTTATATTGGAAGATTATTTCAGTAATAAGGGGTTTATGCTTAATCATTTTAGTGATTTAAAAAAGTTGTATTTGTGGTTCCTGACCTCCTAGTGGCGTCATGATAGTTATTCTGCTGTCGGACCAGATTGTTGAAGGTCATTGTATTTTCTATCTGAAATTTATTACAAATAATAGTGATAATTGGAAATTTTATGTTAAAATAATTTTAGAAAAAACAAGAGTTTGTTAATTTATTCACTTAAACTAATGAGGGAGAGTAGCTAAGAACAATTAACCGAAACACTTTTCAGAATTATCTCTAAATAAATAGTTAGGAGGTGTTGAAATTGTTAAAATGCACTCATTGTAATGTATCGTTTAAACTGGCTCACTGCTTACCCCTTATTTAATTAAATGTAAGACAGAAGAGAAAAGTGCCTCTTGAACGGGAAGCGATAGTGGAACAAGCTGTCGCTTCCGTTTTGTCACGAATGGTTTGTTAAAGTAGGAATAGAGATGTAATTGGTAAAATAAGTAAAAATGAGCGCAGGGAGGGGTTAAAAAATATGAATCAATCGGGGAGGCTATACTTTTTCTGTGGAAAAATGGGAGCTGGTAAATCAACTAAATCAAAACAATTGGCGATTGATGAACATGCTGTACTGTTATCTGAGGATGAATGGCTTTCATCTCTTTATCCCAATCAAATTGGATCATTTGAGGACTATTTAAAATTCTCAGCGCAGCTCAAGCCGTTGGTGAAAAAGCATGTCCAAAACATATTAGGTGTTGGTACAGATGTAGTGATGGATTTTCCAGCTAACACTCAACAACTTCGAAAGTGGTTTTTGGACATGGCGTCAGAAGTCAATGCAAGTCATCAATTAATTTTCCTTAATCTAAATAACGAGCAATGCTTACGTCAAATTGCACAAAGACGTAACGAACAACCCGAAAGAGCAGCTTTTGACACGGAAGCGGTGTTTATTCATGTTAGTAGTTTTTTTGAAGCACCAAAGGCATCCGAAGGTTTAAATATTTTAGAGCTTAGCGGAAAAGAATAACAAGGAGTTCAATGATGCGTGGGACAGAATACCTTTTGTTCTGGGAGGTGCTCTATATAATATAACGTGAATGTGAGTAAGAAAAGTTTCAGTGTATATATGTTAAAAGCAATGTAACTTTGTGAAGCAATTCACTTAAACTATAGTAGCGTTTCTTTAAGAAGAGACGTTATTTTTTATCTAAAATAGGAAAAAAATGTTAAACTTAAAATAAAAAAGCCTATTCAAGTAATAGGGAGATTACTTTAACAATTGTTGTTTTTGGAGGTGTAATAAATAGGATGGGTTATAGGAATAGGATTTGGGGTTTTTTCGATAATTTGGTTAGCAATGGAGATAGCAACATATGAGGATAAAGGTAAAAATGCACGTTATCACTTTAAAATTGTTAAAAGAAGTTTAATTTGTATAATTCCTTTATTTGCAATAGCAGGTGTTATTTATTATGTATTTTTAAATTAAACAAACGGGAAGCATTAGCGCAAGAACCATCGTTCTTTTTATGGCGCTATTGGGGAGTAAAGTAAAATTAGAAATGATAAAATGATTTATTACTTTTTAAGAGGAGAGCAATATGAATATTAGATTATTAAATAATAATGAAAGCCCGCCTATAGATTTATTGTTATTAGCGGACCCTTCTCGAAGTATGGTAGAGGAATATTTAAAGAGGGGAGAATGCTTTATTGCTGAGACTGATAACCTGGTTATTGGAGTTTTTGTATTACTTCCTACAAGACCTGACACTGTGGAGCTGATAAACGTTGCAGTGGCAGAAAAACATCATGGTAGAGGTATAGGGAAACTATTAGTAATGAATGCAATTCAAACAGCTAAAGGATTAGGTTACAAAACAATAGAAATTGGTACTGGAAATTCAAGTATAGGACAACTTGCCCTTTATCAAAAATGTGGATTTAGAATTACTGGTGTTGATATTGACTTTTTCATTAGACACTACCAAGAAGAGATAATCGAGAATGGTATACAGTGCAGGGATATGGTTCGTCTATCTTATGATTTATAAAAAAATTCTACTCTTCTTAACAAACGGAGTAGCATTTCTTTAACAAGGAATGCTCTTTTTTTATCCAATTAAAAAGGAAATAAATGTTAATATAAAATTAGAGGTTGGTTCTTCTTCAAGCCAGAGAGCCGAATAAGAGTACTTTCCTATCAAAGAAAAGTAGAAGAGACAATGGGGGTAATTATGTCAATTTTTCAATTGAAAAAGAAATCATATAAAAAGTCGGTAGAGTGGGTAAAGGAAAACGCTAATCACGTAGATACATTGACCGAAAGCAGAGGGGATGAGTTTTTTTTTTAGATAAAATTCTAGAGGATAAGCGAACTGTTTGGCTTGGTGAAAATGGTCATGGAATTGCTGAGCATAATCTTATCAAAACCAAATTAATAGAATTTCTCTATCATAAAATGGGATTCAAAGTGATAGCATTCGAAAGCGGATTAACTGAATGTTTTACATCGAACTACGAAAAAAATGAACTTTCAGTTGATGAATTAATGGATAAATCCGTTATCTCGGTGTGGAAAACAAAAGAAACATATCCATTATTTGAGTTAATAAAAGGGGGGAACATCATTGACAGAGCTTGTAAGAAATAATGAAGAAATTTTCATTATCATCTATTGTTTTATAATATTGTGGGTTAATTATAGCTTCATAAAGGATTTTAAAAATATTAAAAGAGGAATGGTTGAAATTTCGTCTGAAAGTGATTTTGATGAAAGTGATTTTGAAATAAATCCAAATACAGTATCATTTATGTTTTTTGCTTTAATGTTCAATTTTTTTCGCAGTTGGTTGATTTATATACTTGCAGTGTTAATTACCGAAAATTTATTTGTGGCTATTATTTCAGTTGTTTTATTTGTAATAAGTTTATACGATGTTTTGTTTAATTATAGTCTCGGAAAAGTAAAAAAATCTCTACCAAGAAAGTTATTCTTGGTATTATTTGACACTATATACATTACTGTTTTTGTAATCTATCTTTTTGTTTTCTAAGCTTTATTTATTTAACTAAGGTTAAGCAATAGTAAAACTACGAGTTGATATAGTGCAACTCTTTTTTACATTAATTGGAAAAAACGTGTTAAACTGAAGGGGAATATTAAAAAGTAATTATTGATGTTTTCAAAATTAATAAGGAGGAATCAAGGGAATGTTAATTATTGGCGCACTGCTTTTACCTTTCTTTATCTATTTACTTATTACAACCATAAAGTTCTCGAAAAGTGAAGAGTCTAAAGGTGAGAGAGGCCAAAAGATATTACTAAATTCATATAAAAATGCTTTTGGTGTATTTCCTATTGTGTGGTTTATTATAGAAATAATACACCGTTTAATTGTCGATATACCATATGGTACATATAGAGATACGATGTGGATATTAGTATTAATAGTATTTATAGTGTATGGATTCTCAATCAATTATTATAAAAAATAGACAATAATTCTAGCTGGATTTGAAATAAGGGTTTTAGCATATTCGAGTCACGTAATACCTATTGTTTTCATTTACGGAATTATTTCATCTGTCATTTCGGATATGATTAGTGTCAAAGTCAATAAGTACTCCAATGTTTTTTCTCTTGTGCTTCATATTTTATTTGGAATCGCATTTATCCTGCCGTATGAAGTTATTATTGAATCAATGGCCTTCACACAACTTACATTCAGCGAAATCTTTTTCAATTATGATACATTATTTTTTTCAATCTTTGCCGTTTTATTCTTTTTTATCGCTTATATTTTGAAGCGAAAGTTTAAATTAGAAGTGTGAACTTCTTAATAAGGTAAACTCCCTTCTTGAACAAAATGCGAGCGATAGTGAGATAAGGTTTACAATTTCATATCAGTAACTGGAAATATAATATCTATGATAATTATTCCGTAGTTATCAAAACAGGATCATGTTCACCCGTACTTTTTTTGATGCTCTTTCTTTTTCTGTAAGTACTCATCATCGGTTCGGACAATTTTCCATTTCTCTTCGAAAATCCGTGCTGATTCCGCTTTCTCTTCATTGATTTCTCGCGTGTTGATCTCTCCTTCCTTATCGTATTTCTTTCCTCCTTTATAGTTCGCGTAGCGCCTCGCTCTCGTGTAGCCCATTTGAATAAATTTCCGAGCCATATCCATTCCTACGAAGTCATCTGCTTCTTTGTACTCTTCAAAAAGTTGATAAATTTTCTCCGAAGACTCTCTTGCAATCTCAGGGGTTTTGAATCTCCAATGAGGCAGAATCTCCCCTTTATATGGTTCTACCATCAGAACTCCCTGCTCCCCGCGTCCCACTCTATACTTGTCAGGCTCTTTCCTAAAGTCAATGTTGTCAAAATCAAGATCGTAATCAAAACTCATCATATTCACATCCTTTCCAATAGATATTCCCACAAGACTGATGAACTTAAACGAAAGATAGACCTTCATGGTATAAAACTAATATGAAAAAGAGGTTGTTCTTTTGAAGAAGCTAAACTTAGGTACAACAAGTGAATGACAAGCAGGGGAGATTGCATTAGGCTGCATGCGAATGGACAATGTAATGTGTCGGACAAAGAAGCGTGGAAAGTGATACATACCGCTCTTGAAGAAGGAATGAACTTGTTTTGTAAAATTACGAGTTGCAATGATGCAGCTCTTTTTTTGTGCCAATAATTTGGAAAATGATGTTAAACTAAAGGGGAGTTTAGCAACATAGTAGATATTCTGTGAATATAATACACGAAAAGCTCACATAAGGAAGTAGTAACATATATTGAAGAAGCCACAAGTCATTATTTATAGAAGTAAAGGAGTTCATTAATGAGGAAAATTGCCTTTTTAGACATTATTTTTTACATAGCTATTCCTTATGTTCTCTGGAATTATGGAAGAGAACCTTTGGGAGATTATTATTCCATGCTACTTTCTACCGTTCCAGGTTTAGGGTATACAATTTATCGCTTTATTAAGCAAAAGCAATTTAATATTATGGGACTCTTCATCATTAGTTCGTTAATTCTTACAACCACTGTCAACCTACTTTCTAACAATGCGGAAAGTATGCTTTGGAACCAAGTATACTTAGGTTATTTTTTTGCTTCTATTTTTCTATTCTCTGTTATTCTAAAAAAACCATTAGCTCTTTTTTTTGCTGTTGATTTTGCATTTCTACAAGGTCATGCTCGTGAAAATAGTAAGGCGTTATTTTCATCTAAATCAATTTTTATATGGTTTCAACTATTAACTTGCTTCTTTGTTTTCCGTGGATTGTTCCAAAACACTCTTAAAGCATGGTTAATTAGCAACTATGGAGTTGATGGATATGGTCAAATGATTATATTTTTAACTGTAAGCGGATGGATATTTAATGCTTTGATATTTGCAGGTTTTATCTTTGTAAGCTCAAAAATTAATTATTATTTAAAAGAAAACGATTTTGATTTCCCTGTAAATAATGCAAAAGAATAAGTGCATAACAGATTCTTAACTATTTTAAAGTATTATCCTTATAAATAATTCATTTATGAACAATGTGATGATTTTCACTTAAACTAATGGGAGCGTTAGTTGAAGAAGAGAAATTTAATATGAACAAAAGCACCTGAGCGAATAACAAGGCGTTGTTGCTGTTGCGGCGGTAACTTAGCAGGTTATTTTGAGAACTTTATTTGAATTATATGGAATATGAAATACATATTTTAATTATTAGGAGGAATACGGTGTATAAATTATTAATGATATTTCTTTCATTCGTAATAATGGCTGGATGTTCTATTTCTTTTACTTCAGAGGATAAGAGAGAAGGAATAAACTTGGAAATAGAAGAGGGACTAAGTATCGGAGTTGTAGGTGACATTCCAGACTATGAAAATGACAAGGTGGATTTCACATCTGTTAATCCCGAATCACTTAAAGAAGAAGAGTATGATGCATACTTTGTAACGGATGCTTATTTTGAAGAGTTGGCTTCTGGAGAGTGGTATGACGTATTTACGAGCATTTCTGTACCTGTCTTCTTTATAAACACAAATAAAGAACTAATCATTTTTTTACATGAAGATTTTAACTACGGTACTGGCTTTGAAGCAACCAGTCATAGTACAGGATTAGCCAATGACAATGAAAAGAGACACCGTTGGGGATTCGGAGCCCCAGACCAGTCAACAGACGTCAACGATACTCCAGATATCATTTTTGAGTTAATATTAAAAACGATTGTCGAATACTACGAATAGCATAATAACTAGTAAACGCCAGCGAACAATTGCTATTCGTCTTCAACAAACGGGTAGCGATAGTGGAATAAGCAGTTGTTTCTGTAATGGCTAAAAGGGAGGTTAGCATCATAATAGAAACATACTGTAATGGAGAAGAGCGTTTAGCAGTTTAGATCTTTCAAATGGAGGAGAGTGTGTCTTCGTGCTATGGATAATCACACAGAATGAAGAAAGTTTGATGAATGTAAAAGAGGTTACGGTTAAGGGGAAGTATATTGAAGGTGTTGTAGGTAGAAGTTTAATCAACGAGTGGAGTAAATTGTTAGGAAAGTACGAATCGAGCAAAAGAGCAAAAGAAATCATTAATGAAATTTATAAAAAGATTGAAGAGGAAAAAGATAGCCCTGTAACTTTTACGATGCCAAAAAAATGAATATAGACCAATTGCAATAGTTGATTGAAGGAGCTGTTGTTTGTTTTGTGTGCTCGGGGAATTCAGTAACTTAAGAAGGAGTGAAAAGTTTGCCAACTTGTCAAAATTGTTATAAACACTGGAGTTGGAAACAAACGTTCAAGAGCTCATCTAATTTAGATATAGGAATGAAGTGTCCATTTTGTAATACGAAGCAATACCCCACTGCGAAAACGAGTAAAAGAACTTTTTTATTATCCGTTATTACCCTACTGCCTATGATTCTACCATTTTTTAATATTTCACCTGTCATTCCTTTTATTTCAATTTTTGTTCTGGGAGCACTGTTTATACTGATTCATCCGTTTTATACAGAAGTATCTAATGAGGAAACAACACTGGCATCAAAGTAATGTATTTTTCACTAACGGAAGAGCGATAGCACAGGAAGCTATCGCTGCTCTTATACTAGTAAAGGGTTTCTTCAATTAAGTAGATACCATTTTCTTATTAAACTTACAGGCAGAGTAATTAAAAATGTAGGAGAGAACCCAATGGATATAGGTAACCTAATAGCAAAAGGAAATACTGCAAAAATTTATCATTCCGACAACAAAATAGTAAAAATTTTTAACGATTTTTTGCCTGATACTGAATCTATAAATGAAGCAAACAAGCAAAAGTATGCATATTCATGTGGACTTCCTGTATCTGAGATTTTAGGTGTTACTAAGATAAACGGAGAACAAGCAATTATAATGGAATATGTTAAGGGAGAAACATTAGGAGTTTTAATGTTCGAAGATAAAGAACAAGCAGAGTATTACTTGAATATTTCAGTCGATATGCAACTGAAAATTCATAGCATTAATCCTAATCCAGAAGCAATCGAACCGATGTATGATAAATTATACCGTCAAATTGAGACTATGAATAAATTAGATGAAAAACAAAAGTATGATTTGTTAAAGAAATTGAATTCATTTACTTATGAAAATAGGCTCTGTCATGGAGACTTTCATTTATTTAATTTGATTAAGACAGATAACCAAGTGGTAGTTATAGATTGGGTCGATTCCAGTGCAGGAGACATCCATGCTGATGTATATCGGACCTATCTTTTATATTCCCAAGTTTCATCTGAATTAGCTGATATGTACTTGCGACTTTATTGTGAAAAGAGCGGAATTTTAAAATCTGACGTTTTTCAATGGGCTCCAGTCATTGCTGGTGCAAGGTTATCTGAAAGTGTCTCAACGGAGAATTCTGAACGACTTATGATGATTATAAATCAATACTGCTCATTGTGAAATGATAACACCTATGTGCGTAATTCCACTAAAAGCAATGGGGAAAAGAGTTGAAAAACACTAGAGAAAACCTGAACGGGAGGCTGTGTTTAAATTGGAATGCTTAGGCTGTAATTTAGCAAATAAACAGGAACCAGTTAATGTAGTTTTAGAGGATGACTATGTTTGTTGTTTCTTGGACCATGACCCGTATAATGAAGGGCATATCTTAATATTACCTAAAAAACATACAAGGTATTTTGATGAACTTGATGAAAAAACAGCTGATTCAATAATGAAGTCTGCAAAGATTCTCTCAAAGGTAATTAAGGAATTGTTTAAACCTGATGGTATTACTATATGTCAAAATGGTGGTAACTTTGATGAGTTAACTCACTTTCATATGCACGTTGTACCGAGATATGAAGGACAAAATTTTGCAGATTTTTATGAGGGAGAATCTGAACAAGTATTAGTAGATAAAGTTAGGTTATCAATAACCAAAAAGAAAATAATCAATGCGATAAACAGTTTTTAGAAAGGATTAGCTTATAATGCTAACGGAGTAGCGTTCGTGGAAGAACCGTTGCGTCTGTTATGGCGCAAACGGTGTAGGTTACTTGAACAATAAGTTCTATATCAGAAAGTTCAAATAAAGGTAGTATAAGAAGTTCATTTAAGAGGAGGGAATTTTTATGGGGAAATTGATTCTTGCTGGAGGTGGGGATGCGGAACAAACCTTATCAATTGATAAAGAATTTGCAAATTTAATCAACAAGGAAAAACCATTCTTATACATCCCCATTGCAATGGATATCAACGCTATCCCCTATGATTCTTGCTTCAATTGGATAAACAGTGTTTTTAATCCGCATGGAATAGAAGAAATTAAGATGTGGACCGAAAGCGAGCTAAATAATAAGAGTGTTGAAGATTTAAAGCAATTTTCGGCAGTATATATAGGTGGTGGTAATACATTCAGCCTGTTAAAAGATTTTAAAGAAACATTTTTCACAAATGTTTTAAAAGACTATTTAGCAAAAGGCGGAATTATATACGGTGGTAGTGCAGGGGCGATTATCTTTGGAGAAGATATAAGGACTTGTTCTCATATGGATTCTAACAATGTTGGTTTAAAAGAATTCAATGGTTTAGGTATTGTAGGGAATTATTCCATATGGTGCCACTACAATGTGGCTAACGATGATTTAATTAGTAATTATATATTTCAATATAAAAATTCAGTTATCTCATTACCAGAAGAATCAGCGTTATTTATAGATGATGAAGTGATAAAAGTAATCGGAACAAAGCCTGCTATTTTATTTGGTGAGGAAAATAAGAAGATAATTCAACCAGGAACGTTATTAAGCTATCGGGGTAGCGATATTGTATAACAAGCTGTGGTGCAATAAGAGAGGAGAAAATGAAATGGGCTTAGCTTTTGGGTTATTTTCTTTAGGCGTTGGATTCGCTTTTATGGGATATTTTATAGGAAGTGGTTTACAAAATTTAGCCGTCCAGATAAAGGGAACAATTTCAATCTTTTAATTAAAGAAAGTGACTTGAAATACCACCTTCACCTCAAACAAAGTGAAGTAGACGAATTATTACATAAATTCCCTAATATTCCAAGCGTAGAATTGAAAGGGAAAAAACATTTCCCTTATAACCAATTGATGGAATGGTTATCATCTAATGAGATTCAAAACAAATGAGCTTCTTGCGCTAACGGGCGAGTTTTAGTTACACAAGCATATATGAAAATAATGACAAGAAGAAAGTTCTTCGTTTCATTATAATAAGCGATTTATACTGTGATTTCGGTTGTGAAAGTTGTGTGATTAAGCTTGTGAATTTTCCTGAGTTTTTCTGTTTTGCATCTCTGAAGTAAACGCATTAGGGTATTCCAGAGTGTTTATTTATTCGGAGCAGGACTTATAAAAAATATAGAATATAGTAGTAAATATTATCTAGAGGAGAATGTTTATGGCTCAAATATCAATTCAGGAATTAACGGTGAAAAATATGTATAAATGCCTAAAACTGAAGTTAGCGGAGGATCAAGTTGATCGAATTGCTCCTAATGTTTATTCCATTGCAGAGTCTAAAGTAGATCCCAATTTTACACCGTATGCAATACATTTGGATGAGGAAGTTATAGGTTTTGTGATGACGGAAAATGATCTAAACGAGATCGAAGAGAGGAAGTATTGGATTCCTAGGTTTATGATTGATGTCTCTTATCAAAGAAAGGGATACGGGAAAGATGCAATGCAACAAGTCATAGATATGCTCAAAAAGAATGATGACTGTCATTATATTGGCCTTTCAACAGAGCCAGACAATTATCCCGCACTTCGATTCTATGAATCACTTGGATTCGTAAACACAGGCGAGATGTTAGAGGAAAGTGAAGTTATTTTACTATTAAAAGTATAGACGGTAACCTTCGCTAATGCCCGATTTGGAAAAAATGAGTTATTTATCTGATGAAGTGACCAATAGCTTTGATATTATGATTATTAAACAACTGATTGATGCCATATAGAATGATAACCCAACAATGATAGTGTTGACCATAACTAATATTTTGTTAATTCCATAGCTACTAAAAAGATAGAATTAACGCCATTTTATTCAATAAAAGAGTAAAGGTGAGGGCATAAGTTTACCTTTCTTTAACTAAAGAGAGAGCTTTAGCGCAAGAACCATCGTTCCTATTATGACGCTATTGGGGTGCATTAGAAGAGTATTTGAATATTTGGGGGAATGGTTGTTATGAAAAATGAAAAGAAACCACTTGTAATTGCTATTGCTGGAGTCTCTGGTGGAGGGAAAACTATCATTACAAATTACTTGAATGATAAATTAAACAATTCCAAGGTATTTTCTTTTGATGATTACGATTTTGAGGGTCCATATGACATTATTGATTGGATTGATAAGGGAGCTAATTATAATGAATGGAATTTAGACCCACTAATTCAAGATATTAAAATGTCACTTACTGAGCCTTTAAATTATATTTTACTTGACTATCCGTTTGCTTATAAGCATACGAAAACAAGTATTTTTATTGATTTAGCTATATATATTGATACCCCATTGGATATTGCAATGGCACGGCGACTACTAAGGGATTTTAAAAATAGTTCTACTGAAAATATCCTCTTTGATATGGAAAATTACGTTTTAAATGGAAGACGGGGATATCTTGAGATGTTAAAGACGATTAAACCAAATTCGGATATTACAGTGGATGGAACTCTATCTATATCCCAAATTACAGATGAGATATACGATAAAGTTTCAGCCAATAAAACCATTACATGATGGTAACGTAATTGTACAAACGGGAAGCATTAATTGAACATGCTGTTGCTCCAGTTATGGTGCTATTGGGGAGGCTGCATTAAGAAAAATAGTAAAAAACTACACATTTTTTCTTTAAATCAAACATTAAGGCAGGTGATAGTGTGGCGAATAACATAAAGGAATTCCTCTTTGAACCTAATAAGTATTATTGGACAAAACTGATAATAATGCTCTTACTTATTACAATATATTGGATATCTAATCGTTTTTATGGAAATGACAATATTCTCAGCGCTATTATAATTATTATTTTCATCTTATATACTACTTTATATTTAGCTAATTTAATAAATAAAAAACGAGGTGCAAATTGTTCGTAACATACTCAATTGTGTTAAGGGAGGAGTTTCAAAAATGCCAGTAATTCTAACAAGTATTTTTTCAGCTATAATAATTTTCATTACTATTTTTTCTATGATTAAGGTATTAAGTATAGCTTATAAAAGAAAAGAAATTTCGATCTTAAAATATAGAATTTTAGCAGTTTCATTTATAGTGGTAGGTATGTTTATTGCTTCTATTTTACCTTTTGGTTATCAAAAAGTATTTGAAATAAACATCTAATTATTGAATATGTGAAAAAGTACACTTAAAGTAACTTGGTTAGCGATAGTTTAAGAAACCTATGGTGTTGTATAGTGTAAATACATTTAACTCGTACAAGAGTGCGCACATTTTTAGCGCTCTTGTATTTACGATCATTTCCAGTGCACCACTAATGATCCCAAATTTTATGGTTGCAAAAAAGAATCATATAAGTACAAATAATATTGTGGTGATAATCTTAACACTATGTAATCAGATTGTGTTTATTTTACCAATATTTATCGTAGTCTATAAATTTTTAGAGTGTTTTGTATCGGAATTTAATTGAACGATATTGTTAGAAAAGCGACTGAGATATCTTAGTCGCTTACAGCTTGTTGTGATTACTTTCAAGACCAGGCCATCTTTGTCATCGACCGTTTTCATGTAGCTCGAGATGTTTTAAAGAATTTTTCGGGATCAACCTAAATATCGAGCTATCCGTAAGAAGTTAGCGATCTATGACACGGAACGATTTACGGTGTAATTAAATAGTTGCCGTTGGAACCATCGGTCATATGAAAAAGGAAGAATAATAACAAGGTATTTGTGAATATATGGTAAAATCCCCTTATAGTTTTATCGCTGCTTTTTCTGATAATTCTACGAAACTTGTAGAATTAAACGGACATTATCAACAGGAAAGACTTTTACAACCTCAATTAATATCACTATTAAATAAGAAGTTCAAAATAAAAAATATTGGAGAGGTGTTCTCTCCAATACTTTTATGAAGGAGTGATTTTTTTGAAATTCTTAGCTACATTTTTTACTATTATAGGTTTAATTATTTTGACATCACTATTAGGTGGAGAAGTTGAAGTTCTTAATCCTATTTTATTTTTTCCATTCCTTATTGTATCAATTGTACTTTGTATAAAAAATGTATCTTTATTACCGAAGGATGAGCCAAGAGCCTATTACATTTGGTTAGCTGCATCTTTTATTCCCTGCTATTTGCTTATACTCATCGTTAGTATTTCATCTGGAGGCAATTATTTCCCTTGGTATTTTATGTTTTGGGATTTTATCTTTTTACCGAGTCTTATCACGATGCAGATCATTATTCATGCTGTGATAAAGGAATATTTTAGTAAATAGTAACTGTGTCAATCCCCTAAAAACTGGGGGGATCAAAGGATTGAAGTTAGGGGCTGATGACTATGTAACGAAACCTTTTGATGAATCGGAACTTCTGGCAAGAATGGATGCCCTATTAAGACGGCTGAATCAAGGAGAGAAAATAGAATTTAATGGACTTGTGTGGGATGGTGAACGGCATGAATTGAATTTTAATGAAAAGAATATTCGATTAACGCCAAAGGAGTTTTCCATGATTGGATATGTCATGAAGCACCCAGATCGAGTATTCAGTCGTGAACAACTCATAGAGTTAATTTGGGGATTTGATTCAGAAACAGAAGGAAGAACGATTGACTCCCATGTTAGAAATATACGTGATAAAACCCGGCATGTAGGTTTTCCTATCGATGAACATTTCATGACCGTCTGGGGAGTAGGATACAAATGGGTAAGATAGTTAATGGTTATTGTAAACTTCATTAAATCTTTATAACTTATGCACAGATTCTCGATATTTATTGTGCAAGATTGAGGTATACAATAAATAAAGGAGATGGCGCAGATGAAAAAATTAATAATAGGAGTCCTATCATTAGGATTAGTTGTAACAGGAGGTGCTGCCGTTTACGCTCAAAGTGATGCGAATAATAGTGAAGGAATGTTCAATTTTGGGCAGATGAGTAAGATCATGGCGGTCGTTCATCCGGACCAGTCAGAAGATGAATTGAAAGACATGTACAACACAATGCATGGTACAAATGGTGCAGCCCCTAGTGCAAATTTCAATGAGATGGCTGAACATATGGGAGACATGGATGTTGCAGGTGGCTTTATGAGTGAGATGCATGAAGAGCTTTCAGAAGAGGATTTTGAAAAAATGGTTGAATTTATGGATGAAGCTAATGGAAAAGTTAATTTTGGGCAAATGAAAAAACTAATGGAAGAAATCCATCCTGACTTAACTAATGAGGAAATCAAAGATATGTATCAATTGATGCATGGAACAAATGGAGCATCTCCAAGCGCTAACTTTAATGGAATGCATAATTAAAAGAACAATAAGAATTTATGCTATTAAACTTTCATGTATGGAGCGGTAAATGTAAAAAGTACAAAATTAATGGGAGTATGATAGTTATGAAGAAAAAACTAATCGGATTAATGTTACTTGCGCTTGTATTGGTACTTGTAGCTTGCGGAGGAAATGAAGATGTAACGGAAATTGAAAATCAATCTGGAGATAATGTCTCTTCAAGTGAAGTAAACTTAGTTGCATCTAATTGGGATTTTGATGAAGATACTTATATAGCTGACGCAGGTGATGTGACGTTTAACCTTACGAATGAAGAAGGTCATCACGGAATTATGATTGATGGAACAGATGTAGAGATCGATGGGGAAGGTTCTGCAAGAGCGTCTTTAGAACCTGGAGAATATACAATCTATTGCAGTATTCCTTGTGGCGAAGGCCATGATGATATGGAAGCAACGTTAGTAGTAGAATAGAAACGTTAATTTAAAGAGCAATGACTAATTAGCTAAATGCTAAGTCATTGTTCTTTTTCTTGTCTATAGAAGCACTTAATTTATAGGCTTAGTTATTCGAAATTGTTGATTCTCTTTTTTGGACTGCAATAATACGTGATTAATCCACGACACTTCGCTGCGACCTCGGAATGGGAAGGAAGTTGATTTTTTTTCATAGAATTTATTACATGAATGAATTTTATAATTAAGATTTTCGACAATTAGACGAATGAAATCATCCTTGACGAGTTTAATATTCGTTTTTAAATGTAAGATCGTAGTGAAAGATGTTGACTCCCGCAGGCGAAGCATAGTCTCAAGATCCACTTTGGCGAAGATTCATCGAGCCGAAGTTAGCTGAAGATAAGCCCTGGGAAAAGCGTCCGCCTGTAGTAAAGATCTCGTCATTTGAACTGGGTGTAAATGATAATATTCGTTTAAGTCCTCACTCACGACAATGAGGTGTATTAATTCTTCATGAGTAACCTCTAATTTAGGAGTAATCCCTTCTTTATCTTCCAAATGTAAGCTTAATATTTTGTTCTTATATGAAACAGTTTTTTTTATTTCACTTTTTGTCATCACGTCTTGGTGATGTTCATGATGTGGTTCATCTTTCATTCATTCATTCATTCATTCATTCATTCATTCATTCATTCATTCATTCATTCCTCCTAATTTCAGATTCGTGTCATTAAGTGTTTTCTCTTTTGCGAAATTTAGGTTCCCAACTGTTATAAGGATGAGAACGATGCTGTGCTGGTCCAGGAGATACTTTAGGTGCATGCTTTGGACCATTTTCTTTTTCAGTAGCTTTTTGGAGAGCAACTTGGATTGGCTGCCATCTTTTTAACATTAAGACAAGGAAACATATAGACACTCCTGTTATTCCATATACTACCCACGGTAAATAGCTGATTTCCGTCCCGATTTCAAGGAGCCTCCCACCAATAAAATTACCACTTGCCTCACCTAATCCAGCAACCACATTCGCTAGTCCAAAAAATAGCCCAATTATTTCTGCCCTTGATAATTGTGACACAGTGCTATCAATGGTTGGTAAGATTAGCATTTCACCTATTACAAAAATAGCGCCACTTATAACTAGATGAATAAATGAACTAGACCAATACAATGAACCAACACCAAAACCGATAAAAACCATACCAAAGCCAAGTGCAGTAAGTGGATGAATACGTTGAATAATTCTAATCGTCACGATTCCCTGTGAAAAAATAACGATGACACTGTTAATGGTCCATATTAATGCTACATTTTTTGGATCAGGTAAAATATCAGTAGCGCGCAAAGGTAATGCCAATGCAAGTTGTGCATACAAAGCCCAAATTAATATACTAACTGCACCGAATGCTAAAAATGGTTTATTTTTAAGCACTTTACGATAAGCACCTGGTGGAATGGTAGGACAAGGGGCGTCACCACAATTTCGAGGTAAAAACAACCAACTTTTCAATGTCAGTACAACATAAATAATTCCTGCTATCCAAAAAATAATTTGCGAAGAACCAGTAATTAAAAAGAAAACAATAAGTCCAGCGCCTGCTGTTCCCACATTTGCTGCAATCCCCCGTAGAGAAAAAGCAGTTGTTTGATTTTCTTTCGATGCCAAAGCTGCGATTGCTGCTTTCGTGGAAGGTGCGTTTAAGCCATTCCCTAACCCAATGGTGATTGCCATTAATAAAAGTAATAAATATGCAGTAAAAAGACCAAATCCAATTAAGCCTCCAGCACCAATTAGAGCTCCTAATCCGATAATAAATCTTCTTCCAATTCGATCAGCTAGAAATCCACCGAAAATACTTCCAAATTGAAAGGAAATTGCGATAGCTGCCAGAACAGTACCTATTTGAATAAGTGTTAATCCTGCTTCTAATCTTAACATGATGGGTAAAATTGGAATGACCATATATGTACCTAAATGAGACAAAAACACTCCTAACATCAAAATGAACATCGACCGTTCCAATTTCATTATTTCCCTTAATCCCATTTAACTCCTCCTTAATACTAGTAATTCGAATAAAAGCAGGTAACAAAATGTTACCTGCTCATTACTTTACATTGTCGCCATTTGACGGCATTCTTCAGCGCACTGACGGCAGATGTTAGCACATTCTTGACAATGTGCATCTTTGAATTTAGCACATTCAGTGGCACAAGCATCACAAATCAGAGCACAGAGTTGGCAAAACTGGTTCGCATACATACTTCCACGGGACATCCATTGCGATGCCATGGAACAAATGTCTGCACAATCCCTTAGAATATTAATACAGTGTACTCGTGCTTGAACGTCAGCTTCCTTTAGACAAGAAGTTAAACATTCTTCACATGATTGCATACATTTGTTACAAGCATCAATACATTTTTGATATTGCTGGACGGATGAATCTACTGTTGTCATATATAATCTCTCCTTTGATTTGAATCATTTATTATTGTTTTCTACTTAGATTCAGATAATCTGGAAATACATACCACGAACAGAAATAAGTCCAGAAAAATTTGTTGGATGGACCACTGAATTAATTGCTTTGTTCTTCATTTAAAACTGATAGTAGTAGAAAATACCTATTTTCTTTCTTCCTTTGCATGGACATTAATACTTGAAAATCACTGCAAAATTCAATCCTTCATGATTTTAGATGTTATATATATATATTTAACGTTGTAAATCCCGCATATTCCTGATTTCTCCCCATAAATTAAATTTATTTTAGGCTTCAGGTTGCTTTTCAGCTTTCCGAAATTTTGTGCAGTTTTGTACTTAAAGTAAAGGGTGCAATAGCACAATAAGCTGCTGTCGCTCTTGTTCAACTATTGGAGAGTTTAGTTGAATAAGCTGAAACTTACGGAGTGATAGTCCGTAAACATTATTAGTAGTCATGTGGTAGTGGTAGTGATAGCATAACAAGCTGTCACTATGCTTTAAGTAACGGGAGCGATCGTGAATAACAAGCTGTGGTGTAATAAGAGAGGAGAAAATGAAATGGGCTTAGCTTTTGGGTTATTTTCTTTAGGCGTTGGATTCGCTTTTATGGGATATTTTATAGGAAGTGGTTTACAGAATTTTAGCCGTCCAGATAAAGGGAACAATTTCAATCTTTTAATTAAAGAAAGTGATTTGAAATACCACCTTCACCTCAAACAAAGTGAAGTAGACGAATTATTACATAAATTTCCTAATATTCCAAGCATAGAATTTAAAGGGAAAAAACATTTTTCTTATAACCAATTGATGGAATGGTTCTCATCTAATGAGATTCATAACAAATGAGATTTTTGTGCTAACAAATAGCAATCCTTTTAAAAGCAAGGATTGCCCTTTTAATTGAAAAAAGAGGGAGAATTCTGTGTTAAGACTTGAATGATAAGGGGTTACGGTAATGAGAAATAGAGATTCAGTAGTAATAATAGAAATTAAAAAAGTTAGATATAATTACATAGACAATTTGAATTTTGACAACTCAACAATTGTGCCAAATTGAGGTATAGCAGGGAAGATATCAAGGTGCAACCTTTTGTTGCACCTTGATGCGCCTATAGTTATCTTTACTTTAGATATTCACTCTAATAATAATGGAATAAGAAGGAGGTATAGAGAGTATGTTTGGAAATAAATTAAAAAAAGAAAGAGAGCAAAGAGAATGGTCCCAGGAATACCTCGCTGAAAAAATACAAGTTAGTCGTCAATCAATTTCAAAGTGGGAGACTGGTAAAAACTATCCGAGTATCGAATTGATTATCGACCTAAGTGATTTATTCGGTATCACGATTGATGAATTATTAAGGAGCGATGAAAAATTGAAGGGGAAAGTAGTTCAAGATAGTAAACAGAAACTAAATTGGCAATCACACTTTTTAATTGGTATAGGTGTTCTGATAGGGATTGTAATTGTTAGCATGATCAAAAATGATGGAATTAATTGGATGGCTACTGTTGAAGTAATAGGTATAACAGCTCTCTTATTTCTTACTTATTTGTTTATCCGTAAGGGGGTAAGAGTAGTAGAACAAAGAAAGTAGATAAATAAACGGAGTAGCAATCGTTGAGTAAGCTGTTGTTGTGGTGGTGCTATCGGAGAAGAGTTGAACAAGGAAATACACAAAATATGTGAATGGAGGAAATTTTAATGGAATATATTAAGGTTTCTCTTTCAAATGAAAGGTTGTCTTTAAGGGAATTTACTAAAGATGACTGGAAAGATGTCCATAGATACGCATCCAAAGATATTGTTTGTCAATATCAACCTTGGGGACCTAATACAGAGAATGACTCAAAAAGTTTTGTTAATATGGTAATTAAAGATGCGACCGAAGAACCCAGAACAAGGTTTGTTTTTGCAATTATTTATAAAGAGAATATGATTGGAGCTGGGGAATTTAACATTAGAGATTTTACTAATAGAGTTGGAGAAATTGCTTATATCGTTAACCCCGATTATTGGAGAAAAGGAATTGCAACTGATGTAGCTAAACTGTTGATTGATTTTGGATTTAAAGAACTTAAACTTCATCGTATATATGCAACTTGTGACCCCAGAAACATCGGTTCATCAAAAATATTAGAGAAAATCGGAATGATTAAGGAAGGTAGAATTCGTGAAGATTTGTTAGTAAAAGATGGTTGGCGAGATTCTTTACTATATAGTGTTTTAGAACACGAATGGAAAAAGTAATATAACAAGCGTTCTTAGTTTAAAGGGAGCTTTACCGCAAGAATTTTCGTTTCTGTTACTGCTCTATCGGGGAACCACTTGAATAAGTATGGATAACAAATAAGCTGGTAAAAGTAAAAGTTGGAACTCTGGAGGATGAAATAGATGGACAAAATAACTGACTTGGTTTTAGATATAGCAGGAGTCATATCAACCAACTTTTCACCGATTTTATGGGAGGATTTATCTTCAAAATATAAAATTCCATATGATGACCTTATTAAGTTTAGAAAAGTAATTCGAAAAGAGTTATGGACTGGAAGAATTGATGAAAAAGAGTTTTGGATTAGGTTTTCAAAAAGATTCCCAACTATCGATAGAGAATATGCTAAAAACAAATTATTATCATTGATTACACCTTTACCAGCTATTGACGAAATCCCGATGTGGAGTAAGTATGCAAATATACATTTGTTAAGTAATCATCGTATAGAATGGGTGAAACACATAATTAGTCCAATTCAAGAATACATAACCACTATAACTATTTCAGGTGATGTTGGATTTTGTAAACCACAAGTGGATATATACTTAAAAGTTAAATCCCACTTTTACAGTAAGGGAAATGTGCTATTCGTTGATGACCAGTTGAAAAATCTGAGTGGAGCACGAAATATAGGTTGGAACACTTTACTTGCAGACGCCAAAGGTGAATGGATTAAAAAAGTTAGTCATCAGTTATTTAACTAAAGGGTAAGCATTTCTCTAATAAGGAATGCTTTTTTCTTATCCATTTAAAAGGAAATAAATGTTAAGATTATATTAGAAGAAGGATGTTCTTCAAGTATAAGGGAGGTTTGTTTAATAAGGACATACCCTTAAACTACGGTGAAATTAGTTGAACAAGAGGGGATTATGGAAAATTCTATATGTATTAATTTTTAATTCTTACACCAAATTTTTTAGGAGTGACTAAAAATGAGTATATATCCTGATTGTCCAACTATAACTAGAACAGTAGAAGTTGGCGGACTTACAAAAACGCAACTTATTCAGAAATTGCAACAATACTCCATCTTGATTAATGAGTATGGAGAAAAAATGTTTGCTGATAAAAAATTTACTACTTCTGATACAAAGTACAGCCTGAAGACCGTAGAACTATCCGTTATGGACCTTGGCTTTCCTGATGGAGCTACTACGGCTCAACTCTTTAAAAGAGCGAGAGAACTTGGTTTGGGATTGGGTCCTCTTGAACTGGGACCTCACCTAAGACTGGAGTATCTGGACCAGCCTGAAGGTTATTCGGAAAATGCCTCACAACAAAATAAAGCGCCTTCTGGCTCTATTACAATAGCATCGGAGATACTAACTAAAGAAGATGATTTTCCTCAAGGCTTTTACCTTAGACGGATTAATGGCGTGTTGTGGCTACGTGGATATATTGCTGACCAATTGCACGTTTGGAAGCCTGAAGACAACTTTATCTTTGTAAAAGAAGAATCTTGAAACTAAGAGGTACTTAACTTCTATTGTTCAACAAACGGACAGCTTTAGCTCACAAATGGCTACTTGTGAGGGTGGTTTTTTTGAAAAATGAGGTGGTTTCAATGGAGAGGGTTAAATGGATAAATGGAAGCCATAAAGAAGATGACCGTATTTTTGATTCGGAGTTTGAAGTTAAAGAATGGACAGAAGCGTTATACCCAGATTTTGTTGCCTATTTAAATAATAATAGTAATGTAGGCTATGCAACACCTGATGAAAGGGTAATTAAATATTTAGCATCTCTTTTTCCTCAATGGGCTGTTTATATCAATATGCAAATCGATGTCTGTACAGAAAAAACAGAAACAAATGGTAAAATTATCTTTAAAATTTGGACAGTGAAATTATAATTAATTTCACTAACGGGTGCAATAGTTGAAGAAGCCTTTGGCGCTGTTACGGCGGTAAAGGGAGAATACTTTATTAAACAAGTGATAATTTACGTTATTATATTTGAAGAGAAAAGGAGTGAGTTAAATGGGGCAAAGTCATTCTCAGTGTCTTTATTATCTTTGTTGCTGTAATGCTGAGTTTTATCGCTAAAAATTTGATTTCTATAATGAGTTTTTGGATTTTATCTGGTCTGTCTATTTACTTCCTTTTTAATGCTAAAAAAGAAAGTGAGACATCTGAATAAAATTTTTTTATTTAACAACCGGGGGTATTTCTTTAATAAGGAAACGGTAAATCATATCAAATTTTTTTTTGAAAGGAGTGGTTAAAATAATTAAACTATTGGGAAGAAAAATCAGTTTATCTAAATTGGCTTCTTATTTCATGATGGTAGCAAGTCTGATTATTATTGTTTTAAACCTTATTTATACAACTATTTATAATACTTCTCTCGTTAATTGGAATATGGCTATTGGTGTCTTGTTGTTCGTTTTTAGTTGTTACTTAATCAATGAGAACTTTTCAAAAAACTAACATGGTCACAAATTCAGAAATATGTTTTAACCCCAGTACTTATTGTCTTTACTGTGCTAATGGGAGCGTTAGTTGAAGAAGGATAGTAAATTTAAAGTCAAAAAACGCTCAGATATCTGAGCGTTTTTTCTTGTTATTTATAGTGTTAGTTTACTAGTGAAATGTTTGCTAATTAGTATGATATTTACATTGTTATTAGCACTTTTCTCCCCATCAACCGAACCCGTTAGTTTATTCAAATATAGGATGAGGAAGGGATTTACTTCTATATCAATTGATGAAACTTATGAAACAGTTGAGTAGATTTTCGGTATAATTACCAGTTCAATAGAAGGTAAACAAGGATTATTTGTTTTATTCGTGATAATGATTATTGCGATTTTCTTTAGTAAGATTGATAGTCAAACACTTTTTGATGATTTTTTTCAAAACCTTTACCGAAAATCTAATCAATTATTCGAAAAAATTAGGAAGTAAATTGACTGAGAATCATTCATAACCAAAACATAATATGTTGCATAATAATCTATAACGGATAGCAATCATTTAACACGCTGTTGCTCCTGTTGCGTTGTTAAGAACGGGGGTAGCAATAGTGATAATCAGAAAGGATAACGCAAAATGGAAAATTATAATATTAATGAACTAACTCATGAGGATATAGACACTTTATATTTTATTGCGAAAATACATGAAGAACTCCCGACAGCTTGGATTGACGAATATAAAGTATCTGATGAAACAATAAATAATACTGCTGAAGAATTAATCCTAAAACACAAAAAAAAACAAATTTACTTTTCAATTATAGGATATAACGGTTGAAGAAGTTTTTGTAGCTGTTGCGGAGCTAAAAAATTCAGTAAGAAGCAATTTTGTTTTTGGCGGGAAGTATTAGAAAAAGGGAGGGGACTATTTGAGCATTTGGAAGATGTATGCGATCACATTTGTTGAAATAATCATTTTCTTAGTTGTGGGATTTCTTTTGACTGACAAAGTATTAAGCAATATATATGAAAGTTCAGGTATACCTTATGTAGGGAATGTTGGTGTAGTTTGGTTTGGCTTATCTTTTTTACTATTTTGTCTATATACATTTTATATCTTATCTATCATGAAAGCCAAGAGGACTCCTTCCTCAAAAATTCGATAGAATTTTAGGTGGGAGGTGAATTGGCGGTTTTGGTACTAGAATTTTTATAATTTTTTGGGTAATATAAACATATTAGAACTTATGTTTGGGGGGTGAAAATCAAATGGCAAACTACAAAACCATGCAAATTTGTGTCAAAAAAGGACACCGAATGCACGAATATTTTCAAGAGATGTGCCAACGTGCCAAGAACATGCATAACACAACCAACTTTTATATCCGACAAGTTTATACGTCTTTAACACAAGAAAAGGAGTTGCAACCTCTTCAAAGCGAAGTGTTGGATTCCATTCAA
>NZ_JARZHF010000011.1 GCF_029891575.1 Salipaludibacillus daqingensis
ATGCCCCCCCATATTATCAACTCCCGATTATAATCATTATAAAATAAGTATACGACAAAGAACCCTATAAAACTTACGGATAAGTAGTTTTTTATCCGTGTCTGTTTTATAGGGTCCAGTTTAACCAGGGAAGGTGTTGTTTTCCATGAGGGTTGTAAGTTTCTAAGCTTTGATTCAAGTAATTTCCAGTAGATTTTTTATCTAAAAAAACAGCTTTTTTCAGATATGAAACGTTCATTCACCGGCGTTTTTCGTGCATATACTTCATCCATTTTTTTAACTTCATATTAAATAGAATATAACCGATTCCTGAAAAGACAGAAATTCCTATCGAAAAACGAAAAATAAAGTCATGAGAAGTGTAGACACCTAATGCACCACCAATCATGCCTAACATGAATAAATGAAACAAATGTTGTTTATAGTTTTCGTAAATCGTAAATTGAAATTGTCTTTTCTGTTCTATTTCCTTGATAGATTCAAGCTTATCAGGCATTTTCAAAAACTCTGCCGCAGAATGGAGAACTTTGAATACAGGTTGTGATTGCATCCAGTACCAAACATAGGACCACTTGTTATTCCCTTGATTACTTAACCAATCCATAAATACCGGTTTACTTATTTCAATCAGTTCCTCCTCAGGAACTAACCGGCGAATAATTCCCTCTATCGTGATAAAAGATCGACCTAAAAAAATAAATTTCGTTGGAATTTGAATCGGCAGCGCTTGGATCATATCATTTATTTCCAATTTCAAAGCAATCATATCCATGTTTTTTATATCAGTAGGACGAAAAGCCATCAATTCAGCTAATAACCTTTCCATCGTTCTCGAGTCAGCTTCAGGTAGAAGAAAGCCTAGTTGTGTTAAACATTCAACGGATTTACGATAATTTTTTGCGAGAATACTTTCTATTAATCCTTGGAAATACGTCGCATCCTTTTTGGAAATGTCTGCTGTCATCCCGAAATCTAATAAGATTAATTGACCATTTTTTGATACAAGGACGTTTCCAGGATGGGGATCAGCATGAAACGATCCAGGCTCAAGCCATTGAGGCAAAAACAACTGAAGCAGCCGCTGAGCCAATTCATGACGACTTATTTCTAATTGATCCAATTCGGTGTCATCTGTCAGTCTTATTCCGTTTACCCATTCCATGACAAGCACCTTTGGTGTACTTAAATCCGAATACACATCAGGAATGGTAACGATCTCATCATCTTTAAATCTATTTTTGAAAAAAAGCAATGTATCCTTTTCTTTCGCAAAATCTAGCTCTCGTTCAATCACTTGTTTCAAGTCTTTAAACAATACTTTTAAGTTAATAAACCCTTTCGGCATCGGAATGAAATGATGAGCGAACCAAATAATGATCCCTAACGTTCGAAAATCTGTTTGAACAATGGAATGAATATTTGGACGCAGCACTTTAATAGCAACCTCTGTTCCATCTTTTAAAACCCCTTTATACACTTCCCCTATTGATGCAGAAGCAACGGCGTTTTTTTCAATCGAATAAAAATCTTCTTCGATCGGTCTGCCCCATTCTTCCTCTAAAATGGCTTCGATGTCTTCCCAGTCAGATGGAGGAACGTTATCTGTAAGATCTTGAATTTGGTTAATAAATGCTTGAGGGAGTAAATCAGCACGGATGCTTAATATTTGTCCGATTTTAATTAACAGTCCTTCTAGTTCAAAGAGTGTTTTCCTGAACCTTCTACCTATTTTCTCCCATAATTTATCCCAATCCGCATCCGATTTTTTTCGAAACTTATACCAATAAATTTGAATGAAAATAACAAATGCCATCCGAAGCACCTTGGACATGCGAATCAATTTGCTGCTTGTTTTCATAGAAATCCACCCATTTCTTTTTCGATTCACCTCGTATTTTATGATAAATATTGTGCACAGATGCACAAAAAACGTTTACCTTGAAATTAATTCAACATAAACGATCAAAATTCCTTTAAAATTGATTTGAAACGTCTAATGATAGAGCTCTCTGGAAATTCGTTCTCAAAGCATAAAAAACCTCATCTACCGGAATTTCCACCGATAGATGAGGCGTATCAAACATTTAATGATTTAAAGTGTGATTCTTTAACAAACATTCGTAAACGATCCGATTCAAGCTTGGTGCATAGTTATTGACGGACAAAGAGTTCCTATTTTACAAATGAATCGTTACGTCTGCATCTTCACGAAGATCATCAATTAGCATTTGAGATGCTTCGCCTTCTTTTTGCTGTCGAACTTGTTGTTCTAGCTCTGGTCTAATTTCGTCAAAAGATGGCATTTCTTCGTCTCCACCCATTTGTTCTTGCTGTTGTTCCATTTGTTCATAAGCTTGTTCAAGCTCTTCTTCTGTAGGTTCCATATCACCAGACTCACTAGCAATAAGCTGATCTACTTTCACTTGTAATTCAACTTGAGACATGATTTCTTCTTCATCCATGCCTTGTTCTTGTAGTGCAGCCATAAATTCATCAGCAGATTCTAGTCCATTTTGTACTGCTATTTCGTCTAATGTTTCATTGATTTCTTCTTCAGAAGCATCATAACCTTGGTTATTTGCTTCCTGTACGAGAAGTTCTGTACTTACCATGTTATCAGCAACCAATTGCTTCAATTCATCTTGGTTAACTTCTTCTCCAGTCATCTGAGATTGCATGGTAGCTTGCTCAAATTGCCCTGTATAAGTAGCTTCAAATTCATCTTTAGGTATCTCTTCACCATTTACTTCTGCGACAACATCAGGAACACCTTCTAAATCAGGTTCAGGCATTTCTGGTTGTTCTGCAGTTTCTCCGCCTTCAAGCGCTGCTTCATTATTTCCCTCAGGTTCTTCCTCCTGATTATTTAGTCCCCCGTTATTCATTCCTTCATTATTACCTTCATTTGTCTCATTATTATCTCCACAAGCCGCAATTACAGTTAACGTTGCAAGAGATAAACTTAGTAGCCATGTTTTCTTCAATGTCATTCCCCTTTCTATAATCAACTTGGTGGTTATTCTACCATATCGTAACTTGTTGTAAAACCATTACGAGATTCAAAGTAATCATCTAAGATAAACAACCTTTATGACTATAAAAATATGTATTCATTGTTTCACAAAAACAACAACGTAAAACACCATTTTATCAGTGTTTATAGGAGGTTTTACCATTTCAATCATTTAAATAAATTTAGTAAACAACATACATATTGTAAAAGTGTGTAACATCATATTTAATCATGAAATAACCTGATTTTATTATCTTAAAATATTGATAAGTGGCTCGTTAGCGAGTACGGTTCTCGTGTGGCATTAGTTAACTTTCATTCCCTTGAAACCTTCAATTTCTTCCTTATCCCTTTCTAGAAAGAGAGGTTTTATAAGTTACGTAATGGTCCCTCTCATAGAAGACAATTATGCCCAATCTGCTCTCACTTTGCAGGTAATACTCTTTACATCCATTTTTTTCTTAATATGACTATAGTTGGGTAGAAAAACACATTTCCTCCCCTTAAAATGATAGGTATGTGACAAATCTATGACAAAAAGAGGTGGCAAGGATCATGACATGGCGCGGTATATTTTACATAGGTACAATGATTTTGTTGGTATCTGGTTGCTCTGAAGATGAAAATAACGTTGAGGCTACAAGCGCTGATAATCAGAATCATCAAGCTAATGAGAACAAATTGGATCCCGAGAATGAGATCAATGAACCTAATGAAACAAGTGATTCAGAAGAGTTCAACAAGGTTGAAATGGATGTCAACGCGATTTTTACGAGAGAACCTGGACGAATTACAAAGCAACTCCACGAAGAAGAAAAAAGTTTTGACATGAATCTATTTGAGGCAGCTATTGAGGAGGAGAAATTCAACGAATGGAGTGCTGAAAGGGCTTTTGCATTTATCATCGATGAAGTTGGCGCCGACTTAGACGAAGCTATTCATATTATAAAAGACTACGAAGTCATTTATGAAGACCTTGTCTTGCCTGACGGACGTCTTCTTCAGGAAATAGAAGATGATGAAATTGAAAAAGAGATGGACTCGGACGTAAATGTAGCAATCTTGATCGATGCCAGTGGAAGCATGGAAGCGTCCGTTGATGACGAGAGAAAAATGGACCTCGCTAAAGATTCTATCAATCACTTTACGGGGAATCTTCCATCTGAAGTGAACGTCATGCTTCAGGTCTATGGACATAAAGGAACAAACCAAACAGATGGCAAAGAAGAATCCTGTTCTGGAATTGAAAATGTGTATGGATTATCCCCTTTTGATAGTAACGCTTTTTCAGATGCATTGGATTCATTTGACGCCAACGGATACACACCATTAGCTGCCTCCATTGCTAAAGCTAAAGAAGATTTACTTGAGAAATCTAGTGAAGACGACACAAATTATGTTTATGTGATAAGTGACGGGATTGAAACATGTGGTGGCGACCCTGTCGCAGAAGCCAAAGCGATGAAAGACTCTGGCATTGATATTGAATTTTATATCGTTGGTTTTGATGTGGAAGATGATGAGCATGAACAGCTTGAACAAATTGCTGACGTGATGGATGGAACATATACATCTGTATATACGAAACAAGAATTAAACGATGAAGTTACTGAGCAGTGGTCGGATCAAATTAGCATAACCTCATGGAGATTCTGGAGCGGGCTTAAAGGGGCAAATATCAATTTTGGCTCTGCGTTCAAAGGACTAGATGTTGATAAACTATATCGAAAAACTATAGAAATTCGTAACCAAGAGGACACTCGAATCTATCAATCCATTCAAGCTTTTCGTTCGCAAGACGAAGTTGATGACTCTGTTGTAGAAGAACTTGAATCCCTTCATGAAGAAAGAAAAGAACTTATTGCCGATCATATTGATGAAGTTTATGAAAACAAACGCGACGAAGTGTCTGACGAAGCGGACCGAATGCGAGATTTAATTGAGGAAATTAGTAGCAAACACATAGATTAAACTGATAGACTCATTGCCACATGGGGACGGTTCTCGTGTGGCAAACATGCACTAAAATCAAGAATGACCAGCAAATTTAGCCTTGATTGATGGTTTTGATTTGTGATTTATTGTATTCTACTGATGTATAAGAACCGTCCCCATTCACCACCCATTCACCAATCATGCTGCTGTTCTTATCCCCTTAAGAAGATTAGCATCCACAAGTCGTTTTCTAACATTGATGCCAATCCAACTAGCTAGGAACGCTTTGATGAGTCCAACCGCTATAAATGGCACAGCACCGCCTAAGATCGCTTCTGACCAATCAAGAGCTAATATGTATTTTAATTGAACTGTCCCAAATAAAAGCGTGATAAACATGCCAACAGTATTCGCAATCATCGCCATCTTTAAATTAAATGACGTTTTTTCTAAAATAAGACCTGTTACATAGACAGTTAAAATAAAACCGATAATATATCCTCCTGTAGGTCCAAACAATACTTGGATACCTCCTTTTGCCTGAGCAAAAACTGGCATTCCAAATGCACCAATAAGGACATAACAAGTAATCGCCACTGTTCCTAGTCTACTGCCAATAATTGTTGCTGTAAGACCAACAGCTAACGTTTGTCCAGTTATGGGTACAATAGGTATTGGGATGACCATTTGTGATAAAACAGCAGTAATTGCCGCAAACATTCCACATATAATAATTGCCCTCAATCTATTTCCATTTTCTATCAATGTTTATTCCCCTCTCTATTGTTAACTTATATTTATCAAAGTTAACAATAGCATAAAATACAAATTTAGAAAAGTGTGAATTTGAAACACCGAATGCCACACGGGGACGGTTCTCGTGTGGCAAACATACAGTAAAATCAAAAGTATCCGGCAAACTTAGCCTTACTTAATACTAGTGATTTGTTAATTATTGTATTCCAATGATGTATAAGAACCGTCCCCATTCACCATCCATTCACCATCCATTCACCACTTTATATGAAGAACAAATAAATCATTGTGACGGAAACGAAGAGGAAAATCACACTCATAAGACTGCCTGCTTTTAAATAATCGGCATTTCTATATCCGCCGGGACTCATAATAAAGGCGTTTACCTGGTGAGTTGGCAAGATGAAAGAGTTAGATGCCGATACAGCTACTAATAAAGCCAGTCCTGTAGGATCGATACCAAAGGAATTCCCCATCATAATAACAAGTGGAACTAATAAAACAGTTGCCGCTACGTTAGACATGAACAGTGAAAAGAACATGGAAATAATCCCGATGACAAGTAAAATGCCAAAGGTTCCCCATCCTCCAACAAGATTAATAATTCCACCAGCGGTAAATTCCGCAGCACCACTATTTTCAAAAGCTGTCCCCATAGGAATTAAACCAGCTAAAAGAAAAACAGTTTTCCAATCGATGGCAGGATAAATTTCCTCTTTCGGAATAACACCTAGAAGTATCATGAGCATTGCACCTGTGAAGAAACTAAGAGAAAGCTGAAAACCTAATAAGACAAGGCCAATGGCAACAGTAATTGATAACATGGCATGTTTCTTCTTGTCTGTTTTCGCCTCAGGATCAGGAGGATTAACCTCTGTTAGAACCGCAAAATCACGCGATGATTTCAATCTGATGATATCTTCCCATCGACCGAATACAATCATTTCCATACCAGATTCAAGAGGGACTTCTGCAAGATTTTGTTTTTCCCCTTCCCTCGTCACAAAAGCGATCGGTTCAAGCATATAATTTTTTCTAAATGCTATTTCTTCAAGTTTTTTTCCTACAAAACGAGATTTTGGCGGAATAATAATTTCTGCGAAACCGGCACGGTCTTCGTTTTCTAGATTAGAGAATGTTTCTAATGAATTTTTCACTTGTAGGTCATGATCCTTTGCAAAAATAGTCACATCCTCATGACTACCAAGGACAGCGATTGTTTGATTACTTTGCAGACGCGATTTTCTCCAAGGACTATAGAGATGACTTCCTGATTCACTTAGTGCAAGGATGTTGATCGCATATGTTGTCCATATCCCCAATTCTTCAATAGACTTTCCATTTAATGAACTATTTTCATGAATATCCATTTCAAAAATTTGCTCGGGCAATTCATACGTTTTTCGAATCTCTTCTGTTAAACTTGGCTTCGATTCGCCTGTAGCTTTAGGTAATACCCATTTACCTAACAAATAAAAGTATAGAACACCTGATGCAAGCAATGCGATACCAATTGGCGTAACCGCAAATAAATGAAACGGTTCATTTCCAGATTCAGCAAGCAAGTCATTTAAAATGATTAAAGGACCTGATGCAACCATGGTGATCGTTCCACCGAGTATAGCGGCAAACCCCATTGGCATAATAATTTTTGAAGCAGGAATATTTGCATTTTTACCGATTTTTCGAAGCGCAGGTAAGAAAAGAGCTGCTGCCCCGATATTTTGCATAAAAGAAGAAATGATACCAACTGTTGCAGACGTTGTAGCCATCACATTTTTCTCTTTATTACCAACATGTTTTGTAATAAATGCAGCAACCACTGCCATAATTCCTGATCGATCAACACCGTAGCCGAGCAGCATAACGGCGATAACAGATATTACAGCATTTGACGAAAATCCTGAAAATGCTTCAGTCACCGTAATAACACCGGTCCATGGGAGAATAACCATGATAAGGACGGCAACGAGTTCTGTACGAAGCTTTTCAGTCACAAATAGCGTGATAGCTAAAAGTAAGACGGCATATGTTAGCATAATTTCTAGTGTCATATTGAGTAAGCTCCTTTCTGTCATTCAAACAACGGAAAAACATTAACACTTCACATATATGAGCAATTAACATTATACCCCTTATGGTATATGAACAACGTCACAAATTCAACACTTTTGTTTATATTACTCTTTTTATTACAACCTTTAAGGGAAACATGGGCACGATTCTCGTGTTGCAAATACAAACATAAGTAGCTATAATCTTTCTTAATCCCGTCTTAAAGAATGCTTTATATTGTGGAACGTTAATCCACTCATAAATAAATTTTTTATCCCAATGATGCATGAGAACCGTCCCCATTCACCACCCATTCACCACCAACCACCGACCAAAAAAAGTGAGGAGTGTTAGCGTGCGTTATTCGTTTTGCCCAAAATGTGGAGGAAGATTAATAGCGGAAGAAAATGAAAATAAACCACATTGTAAGAACTGCGGCTTTATTTTTTACCAAAATCCGATTGTTGGTGTTGCGGCAATTGTGATTTATGATCGGAAGATATTGCTCGGAAAAAGAAATATTAGCTATTCAAATAAATGGTGTATCCCATGCGGTTATGTCGAATACGATGAAGAAATTAGAGCTGCAGCGAGACGAGAATTTCTTGAGGAAACAGGATTACACATCAAAATAAAACGAATCTATGACGTACATTCAAATTTTCATAACCCTGCTCAGCATACTGTCGGCACTTGGTTTTTAGCCGAGGCAATCGGGGGTGAACTTTCAGCAAATGACGATTTGAGTGCCGTTGATTATTTTTCATTTGATAGATTACCTGAGCTCGCATTTGAAACAGATCAGCTAATTTTAGATAAACTAAGAAAAGAAAATTTTTTATAAAAAACTCCATTAACTCCTTATAAATTCATCACACTAACGTTAAATCACTTAATAAATAAGACGCCTCCTTCATAGGAGACGTCCGTTAGTCATGACTCTATGCGAGGATTAATTTACAATCGCACATGAAAGTATCTTCAATTATTTTTTTTGCATTTTGGCCAATATCTGTGATCTGACTATCCTTACTGCCTAACTATTCGTTATCATTGTTTTCTTCATCATCTTGTTGCTCGTCGTTGCCTTCACCTTCGTCTTGGCTCCATGTCCACTCCGTTTCATTTTCTTGTTCTGTGAAATTGATTGTCAGATCGAATTCTTGAATATCTGATTCACGGAAGTCGAATGTCGTCAGTTCAGATAAAATTTCATCTTGTTCACTAGCTGCATTCACACGGAAATCAGCAAGATAGATTTCCATTTCATCTACTGCTGCTTGTCCTTCAAGATCCAAATCATCTCCAGAAACAGATGCTTCATCATCAGATGGTGAATACATAAAGTTCCATTCCGTGTCATCAACTAAAGTGACATTCAATTCGAAATGATCAAAGTCTTGATCCATCACTGCCTCTGTCTCTTCATCGGAATTCATATCTGCTGAACCATTATTGTCCATACCATTATCTGTATCATTATTTAAATCTGAATCCATCCCATTATTGTTATTCTCATCTTCATTCTCTGCTAAGTTTGCTTCTGGTTCTTCCTCTACTTGCTCATTATTTGTTTCATTATTATTTTCTTCTACATCACCGCAAGCACTTAACGCGATTGCTAACGATGCGATACTAATTGCAAATTTTTTCATAGTTATTACCCCGTTTCTTCATTCTGTTAATATTCTAAGATAGATTTATAGATACAGTTTAAGGCAGCTATTGAAGGTATCCCCTTTTAAATGCCTTCTATAACTCCTTCATAAGTCTTAATTTCAACAATAGCAAATCTATGATAAAAGTAACCGTTATTTTAAAAAAATAATGGTTCTCTTATCATTCCATGCTTTTACAGAGCTTTAATAATCGAAATGTCATGAGAAAAAGTATCAGGTTTATCTGTAAAAAATGTTCACCATTTGATGATAATGCCCATAGGATACTGTGGAGGTGGATAAATAATGAGTATGCCAAATGTACCGAAACAACCTTATCGTCCTGACTTGGATCAAACAGTCATTGATCTTCTTGAATCCATTGCCCTTGAAGAAATAGCATTATCTCACTTACTAAATGCTGAAGCTGAAAAGATCCAGACTTATCTGTGTAAATTTCTTAAATGTGAACACACAAATCACAAGGAACTCATTTCCTTTAACAAAACGGTGAATAGTACATTAAGTACGATTGTCATGAAAGAATTTTTATTGCTACGTAAATTAGAAACAACGTTACAGATCACCGATGACAAGGAAAAACCTGAAAAAGATAAAAAGCCTAAACCACCAAAGAAAAAATGTCCGCCACCTTGTCCGCCTGGTTGCAATTGTGAACATTGCAAAGAGGCATAATATCATGAATGCGTTACAAAATAACTGTCCAACGAGAGAACTTCTGTTGAAGTCAATCGAGGAACTTGAAACGTCCATTGTCCATTATTTCGAGGTATCAGAAAAACTTATTCATGCAGCGCAATCAATTGGAAGCGACCAAAATAAAGCAGACAAACAGAAACTTATGAAAATTGTTCTCTGCTTAAACGCTTTTTTCCGTCATTTAAGAGAACTACAAAACTTGCTTTCACAAAAAAGAACGGTGATTATCTTTAACCTTTCTCAAGACCATCCCGTTGATGAATTCGAAACTGACAAATTAAAGGAAAAAAATTTACTAAACCAACAAAAACTTATCACTTATGTACAAAGAAATCTTGATGTCATTTTCAACGAATTTCCGTTCCATCAAGAAATGCAGTTACTTACAGACCAACTAGAACAATTACTTGAATACTACAAACATAAAAAACAAACGATATATCTCTATGAAGAACAAACTTGCCCGGAACCAGCCCCACCTTTATTAAACATTCGTTCTGTTACAAATAAATCTAGAAAGAAAAAACAGTAATATACGACCGCACTTTTGCATGAAAGGGAAATGATCTTTCCCTTCATGCACAGGTTGCGATATACATACAGCGCATAGAAAATTTCATAGCTTTTATCTACATTTCATCGGTGATTTCTTCTTCAATGAAATCAAGCGTATCTTCAAGCTTGAATTGAAGTAGCATTTCTTTTTTAATCACATTTCGCAACATTCTTTCTACACTTCGATTCGTATCTAATAAATCTTCTATTGTTGTGTCCTCATTTTTAATGACCCAAGAAAGCTTCTCCGCTTCTGTATTTATAATATGAGCTAGTGCCATTTCCTCCAACGCAATAGAAACTAAAATAAGATTGATAACGTCTTCTCGTTCTAGATCAATAAATGGTGAATAATCAGGTAATTCCGGCATCCCCATTATAAATGCCTCCCTTCAAATTAGAGTCATTTATAACGTATGGGAACAACTAGCTATTTGCATGGGCGAATCACACCGGATTACAAAATAAATAAATCAATTTACCGTCACATTCATCAGTCAGCTAAACTCATGATGCTATTCTTCTTTTATGAAACCAAACGGCGTGTTCAAAAAGGATCCGATAATGCTTACTGTTGAACTTGCTTCTATAAGGTCTAAAATTAGCTTCAATCAACAAAATATTATTATTTTTATCTACGGCAACATCCAGCCCAAGATCTATCATTTGAGGGTATTTCACTTCCATAACCTTGGCTACTTGTTTACATGTTTGTTTTATTTCTTTTTTCGTCGCGTCATTAATTAACGGCTTCAAGTTAAATTTAAGCTTTCCACCTTGATCCTTATTCGTTACATTTAAACATTTATCAGCCATTCTTGCGTACATCCCTGTAACTTGCCAACGACCTCGTTTATTTTTTTGCGTAAAAACTCTGAAATCAAACTTTTTCCCTTTATACTTTTTACTGTCTATCGTTTCTTGCACAATAAATCTTTTTGGCTTCGGAAATCTAGAAGTGAAGTAAGGCTTGAGTGCTTTTTCAGAAATATCGGTGATTGTTTCTTTTGCACGGTTAATATGCGTCATTCGATAACCTCTGTTTGTTTTTTCTAAAACATAAATGTTTTTCCCTTTGCTACTATGTTTTGGTTTAATGTAAAGTTTATGATAACGCTCCAACATTTTCGTCAATCTAGCATAGGATAACGTTGCTGTGGCGGGTAATAAAGCTTTCGTTTCATCCGCTGATGCTAAATAATCATGAATCTTATATTTACCTCTGGCAGCATTCGTCATGACATTAAAGAACATCACATCATTCTTTTTTGTGAAATGATTTATATTTTTTATGCTGTCTTTTTTCTGTAGATAAGAATATCCTCGGTACAAATTCACTTGTGGGACTTGGACTAATTCATTTTTCCGTTTACCACTTGTATGGTAGTAAACGACTCCGTTGACTGTTCTTTTTTTTATCGACATACTCGTTATACTGTAAAAACAAATGTTCACATTATTTTCATCTGCTATATCTTCATAAAATCTTACGATAGGACCAGGTTTTCCTTTCTTAGCTTGCCTTATTAATTTGGAAGACAAAATAACCCCAATCATATGATTGACTCCTTTCCCTTCATCAGCAATTCATGCCGCATAAATCATTCAAGAGTGAAAGGAAGACATCGTTACTTCTTTCCTTTCATCTCCATAATTCGATTAATCTGAGTTGGATCCTTCAAACTCCTAAAGCCCCCTAAAAGAGGCCATCGATTCAATTCAAAAATGTAAAAAGCACCTTGTTGGTCCATACCAATATCTACACCAAATATTTTTTGTTCCGGAAAGCACTTCCCTAACGTTTCTGCTGCTGCTAGAGAAATTTGCTTTATGTCTTCCTCCACTGCCCCTTTCATTTCTTGTTGCATATCTACTTTTTTCAAAACCTCATCTAGTGTCAAGGCAGTGCCTTCACGACGACGATTAGTAACTTTGTACCCATCGCCTCCTTTACGAGCAAGAATACCAGTAATTTGCCAAGGCTTTTTTTTCGATTTTCTTTGGACAATGATTCTAAAATCAAATGGTCTGCCATCTATTCTCGCTAGAGCTACTTCACGTTGGATAATAAACTTCCTATCACCAACTACTTTTTTCAAATAATGATAAAGTTGTTCTTGTGTTTGAAACGTCTTTTGTTTTTTATTAATATATACGCAATAATCAGGCTCCATTATTTCCACAAAATAAATACTATTACCTTGTTTACCATTATTTGGTTTTACTACGATGGAATGATACTTCGTTAACATTTTCGTGAAATTTTCTTTACTCCACATCACGGTATCAGGGAGATATGGTCGTAATAACGTATTTCTTTTCAGAGCTAAGTACATTTTATATTTATTTCTTCCCCATAGTCTCACTCTCCCTCACCCTTTCTCCTTCAATTTTTCCCATTTTTCTTTCGACCATCGTTTGAAATCTTCCCATTTTTTTAAATCCGTTGCCATTATTTCTGATGATTGTTCCTTTTTCTCTTCTTCCTTTTTATTTACTAAATATTTTGAGTATGAAAGGATATTAATCATGACGTGATGAATTGCATGCTCACCAAAAGCTTTTTGGAGGGATACTTTTGCACTTTGGGAATTACATTCTATAAATTTAATTTCAAGATCTTTCGTTAATGCAAAGTCAATGCCGATCTCTGCAAAAACACCATATTTCCTCTCTGTATCTTCATAAACCATATATAAAAAATCCTCAATTTCCTGCTTTAATGCTACTTTTTTTTCCTTTGAAAACTTCAATAAATCAAATAATTTTTCTAATTTATAGGCATCTGAATGAATCGTCACAGGTGAGTTTTTCTTGCTCATTCTTGCACTAATTCCAGTAATATCAATTTCACCTTTCTTATTTCTTTGTAATTCTGCTCGTAAATCTAACCTTCTACCATCTAGCTCTAATAGATCGATCCCTTCTTGAACCATAAAATTTTTACCTTTATAAAACTTGTTAATAAAAGGAATCATGTCATCCATCGTTTTAAATCTCTTCGTTCGAATTCTTTGTTTCGAGTGGTTATAATATTTACATTTGTATAAATTATCGCGAACAATTTCAACACGAACAACTTGCTCTCCTTTTCTACCCGTAACCCCCTTCATGTAGACGTTCTGATGCTTTTTCAACATGTTAAATAAATGATCTGGTCGTCGATATAAAATCGTTTCCATCAAATAAGGTTTCAACCGTTTAACCTTGCCAAAATAATCGTATATTTCCCAATTTCCTAGCGGGACGGGATTTAACATGATGGTATCTCTCTTATGACATTGGTCTAGAAACGTATGGTAATGTTCTCTAAATTTTCTCGATGGCCCCCCGCGTCTATAAAGAACATCCGGATATGGAAACGATCCTGTCTTCCATGTTTTTTCTATAAAATCATAATAATAGCCTGTAATGGATTCCTCTATTAAATCGATATTTTTCACAGGAAAAAAATACACATTAAAATATACTTCTTTATTCGCTTCTGCTAACTGAACTAACCGATAATGGGGTTGATTTTTTGACATTTCTCTCCAAGCTCTACTAGAAATTAAAACCCCAAAATAACCTGATAAATCCTTTTGTGAGATCAAGATTTCTCATCCTTTCTTTTCCATTTTACTGATAGTGTATTAATAAAGAGTGCGTCAGTAACGGCTTAGAACACGATTGAGAAGAATTTCGTTTAAATCAAACGTTGTCCTATAGTTATCTCTCATTCATTTAAACCACTTCACCATGAAATAACAGGATAGTAGATGAATACGCAAAAAAGGCCCCGAATAAAAATGGGACCATAATCAACGAATACCTTTTATTTTTTTACCTTTCCTCGGTTCAGGGAAGCCTGCTATACTCATTGCATACTTAAATGGAGTACCTTTTACCTTCCCAGCTAAGCTAGGATCTTCAACAGGATACACATTTCTTAAGTTCATTTCCAGAATCCACACATGTCGTTTTTTATCGACGACAAAGTCGATCGTAATATCCCCATAATGCCCAATTTCATCTACTTTTCGACAAGCTCGTTTACAGATTCGAATAATTTTTCGTTCTTGAGCGATGGCTTCTTCTTTACTTAACTTAAAAATCTGTTGCAACGCTTTTCTTCCATTCAACCAATAATCCAAACATCTCAAATTCGTAATAATACTTCCTTTATTAGATACTCGAGCTGTCATACCTGAAGACTTCCATTTATGATATTGATTTTTTTGCATGTAAATGCGAAAATCAACATGTCTTGATTGATATCTTGTAGGTACACCTTGTTGAATCATGTACTGTCTTGAGCCGTTTATCCTCTTTTGCAAAAGTGAATACTCTTTAAGACGATGAACAGACTTTCTAGTGTTAACATCATCCTTTATATGAATTTTTGACTTACTTTTTTTCAAATTTATTATTTTTTTCCCTTCTGATCCTCTAATAGGTTTTACGTAGATGATAGGATATTCACGAAGCATTTTATTTATTTGCTTCAGCTTTTCCAACTTTTTTGTTTCAGGAAGATGTTTTTTGAGATAAGAGTCAGGCGATAACCACTCCCACATTTCCCATTTGTTGAAAAAATACGAGTTAAACATTTTATCATTGGTCGATTCCATCAAGAACTGATTCGTTTTTTTCGATAAAGGTACACGTTTGAACACGGCACCTGGAGAGGAAAACGTTGCTTTTTTCCATTTTAATTGATGATCATTTGTCACATTCGGTTGAAAATAGTATCCTCGTATTTTCTGTTTTTTCATATCAATCCCCTCTTCAGAGCAAACACAAATCATCCCTCTTTTCGGCACATATTGTTCTATTCGACGTTGTAAGTTATAAAGTCTTTTGTCTAATCTTTCATCATTATTCGCAGCAACCCACAATATCATCGGCCCTATATGCAATGAATTTTTAGCCACCTTGAACTCATAAGTGAGATCTTCTGGAATAAACACATTACCTTTCCATTTATCTGACAAGCAAACTTTATTATTTGAAAGCTTTTTCTTAAATTTAACTGTCAGTTTTTTGTTAAAAGAGCCAAAATGAAAGGTAATCTTATTGGAGAAAAGTTTATATTTACGCCGAAAGCTTAAAGGTAAATATATATCCACACCTTCCCTTGCGTTAACCCACTTTATTTTCAGCATACTCTCTCACCTCTAATTTTTTTATTATTATATGATAACGTTCCAAGATGGAGTGGGTGGGGAATGGGTGGGGAATGGGGACGGTTCTTATGCGGCAGACAATCCTTATCGCATAAAGAAAACTCTTTCCACACCAAAAACACCCGACATAATACGTTGTCGAGTGCTTCATAATTGAATGTGGAATGAGTGGGGAATGGGGACGGTTCTCGTTCGGCAAAATCCGCAAAGACCTTCTAACAAATGTCACGTTTCTCTTATGTTTCGTCGAGTAATAATGAGACATGAGAACCGTCCCCACTTATCACCCACTTATCAGTTCTTTTTCTCTAATAGAGGTTGACTAACACCTTTCATACCGACAAGTCCTAAAACGGTTAGGAAAACTTGTTGCGCGCCATAATAAGAGTCCGTCGGATCAAAATACTCGTTGAGGGTATGGACTCCTCCAAATTCGCCACCTCCACCTAATGTAACAGCTGGAATGCCTAGGCTAATCGGAACATTAGAATCGGTACTACTAGAATCAGCTAGCTTGGGTTCAAAACCGACCGATTCTGTTGAAGCTAATGCTGCTTGCACAATTTGTGTATCCGAACGTTGCGTTCCTGCAGGTCGATCTCCCACAAGTTTTATTTCCACCTTAATCATGGCTTCGCTATTCCAACGTTTGTTTTCCTCAACTGCCGCTTCATCGATGATTGCTAAGACATCATTTTCTAATTTTTTTAGCTCATCTTGAGATGTCGATCGCAAATCGATAACCATATTCGCTTCTGCTGCTATTGTATTAACGGAAGTTCCTCCCGAAATAGTTCCAACAGTAAACGTTGTTTTTGGATCATCAGGAGTCTCCAATTTAGAAATGATGCCTACCGCTCTGCCACATGCATGAATCGCACTTGGTAAACCAAATTCTCCAAAGCTATGGCCTCCAGGACCGCGATAAGTCACAGAATAACGTCTACTTCCTGTACCTAAATAGGTTACTCTCGATGGCGATCCAGGTTCAATAGAAATAAACCCATCAATATCGTGATGATTCGAAAAGAAAGCTTTCACACCATATAAGTCACCTAATCCTTCTTCGCCTACTGTTGCTCCAAATAAAATATCCCCCTCCGTTTCTATCTGATACTCTTGAAATGTCTTTAACACAGTAAGCACAACCGCTAAACCTCTTCCATCATCAGCGATCCCTGGTGCATAAACTTTCCCATCACTGAATTGCGCTTTTACATCCGTTCCTTCAGGAAATACCGTATCCAAATGGGCGCAGACTACAAGTTTCGGTCCTGGTCCTTTGCCCCGTCTTACCCCAAACACATTGCCAACTTCATCCGTATGTATATCTTCTAATCCCAATTGTTCCAACCTTTTCTTATAGTCCAATCCTTTCACTTGTTCTTGAAATGTCGGTGCTGGAATCTCCGTCAGTTCTATTTGTTCCTTTAACGTTTGCTCATTTTCTTTTTCAATAAAGGTAAGACTCTCTTTCACAAGCGGATTAACCATCAATGACTTATAAACTTCTCTAACGTTACTATCACAAATCAAATCGCTCATTTAATCCCTCCTCAAGGTGAGTGATGAAAGGTAAATGGTGTGATGAATGTGATGAATGGGGACGGTTCTCATGCGGCAAAAATAAGGTCACCATCTATTCATAAATTCATTTACCTCTCTTTATAGTGTATCAAATATTCTTTAACGAATGGTTTTCGATTAGACTGCTGTCATTTAGTAAAAGAGATGTACGTAGAGTACAGGTAAAAATCGAGGGAGAGTGATCGTTATTCATTTATGTGCTCTATCGATATGTATTCTTATATACAATCTTCCATTCTCCCTCATCATTTTTTCTAAATACAAATGAAAACGAACCGCGCTTAGCACGGTTCGTTTATAGACAGCAAAATGGGTAGTTACATTTTCGTTCGCTTCACATCTCTTATTTTTAGTTTACTTTTTGGTATCGCTGGTATTTCTGTCATGCTATATGAGAAATCTTGCTCAGGAACGGAATAGCTCATGTGGTTTACGAGATAATCGAGACTATCTTTCAGAATATCAATCGTTATCCATTCGCCGGCACAGCGGTGTCCGATATCAAACTCGCCACCACCTTGTGGTATGAAATCAAAAGGACTACCATCCCATGCAGCAAAGCGTTCCGGTTCAAAATCGTTAGGGTTTTCCCAGTCATCCGGGTGGTGATTTGTTCCATACAAATCAAGCAAAGTAAGCGTGTCTTTTTCAAATTCATAGCCACTCCATGTGAACGTTTTTCTTACTTTTGCCGCCGTGAATGGGAAGAACGGATAAAAACGCCGTACCTCCTGACTAAACCATTGAAGTCGGTTATCATCACCTGTTTTCAATTCTTTAGCCTTCTCTGGATATTGGTGTACGGCTAACGCCGTAAATGCTATATAGACGGAAATAGCAACAATTGGACGTAGTAAATTTAACAATTCAACAGCTACTACATGTTCATCCAATAATTTTTCTTCATGATCTTTATGCCATGAAAAAGCATATAAAGCCCTGTTTGTATCAACGATCCGCTTCTCATCACGAACTTCTTTTACCAATTCTTTCATCCAGTCTTCGGCTTTCGAACGAGCGCGCCAACCTTTAAAATGGCTTAGACTTACATCTGCAGGTGTTTCAAACATCGTACTTAGTTGCTCCGCTCGGTGAGCCACTTCATCCTCTTTTAATGGTATACCAGTCCACTCGCAAGCAACCTTCGTTAATATCTTTTTCACTTCTTCATATAAAACGATCTCTTCTTCGGTTTCCCAATTTGTTGCAGCTTCTGCCCAGTATTTTTTCGTTAACGCACGAATTTCTGCTAAATCATCTCTAGACATTAAAGACATAAACATGGCTTTTCGATGTCGGTGTGCTTCCCCATCTAATGCTTGCACACCGCCTTCACCGAACAATGTTTTTTGAACAGGTTTTGGAGCCGCTCCTTCTCTTTTAAACTTTTCATTATCGTAAAACACTTTTGCCGCTTCACTACCGGATAAACAAATCGCCTTTTCTCCTAGTAGCCTTGTTTCAAAGACATTCGATTCCATCGTGTCACGTCGATTGATAATGAACTCATAACCTTCCTTTAATAGCTTAAAACTATGATCGAGACCTTCCTCTTTAGGCATTTTTTTATACATACTCATCATAACCCTCCATCGTTTCATTAGTAACGTTTATCACTACTAAGTATTCCTCTCAAAAAACAACTATTAAACCACTTTTTAGTAATAATGGATGGAGAGTAGTGGTGGGTGGTGAATGGGGACGGTTCTCATGCGGCAATTACCTTAAGATGCAGCATGACGCCCGCGTTTCACGAAAATTTTTAATATCACTATTCAAAAGATTCCTATCATCATACAAGCCATTTATGCTTCATATAATAGAATAACTAGGATAGAAACAAATTTTCATGAAACTTCTATCATGTTAAATCTCACGAACGTGTTTTATGAAAGGCACCTAGAAAAAGATAATGAGAGGAGGAATGCAATATACAGTGCCAATTTTGTATGAAGTTTGCATCTGCACTTTGTGGAAATTGCGGACGACCAGTGTGTTCATCTTGTTATATCAAAGATAATGAAAGAGTCTACTGTAATCAACAGTGCGCCAAAAAGCATAGATCCACTTAAAAGGCGAAACTTTCTCGTGCCAAATCTCTTCACTTAGGAAGAGGGCACCTTGAATTAACTGGGACAGATCTTCTGCGGCAAACCGTAAAATGCCGCATGAGAACCGTCCCCGTGTTTCACCCGTGTTTCACCCGCGTTTCACTCCTGATCTAGTTTTTTAACGATTTCTTTAGCGAAGTGACCTATTTGCCCTTTGGAATAGGCACGAATGACTTCTGGCATAATCGATCGTAAAGTTTGATCTTCAAACAAATCAGAAAATCCTTGTTCGATCATTTTTTGTTCCATTTCTCTCGCAGCTTTGATGGCATGGTAGGTAGCTAATTTGTTGACTTCTTCTACAACAGACTCCTCTTCTGCCATCACCTGCCCAAGATAAGAGAATCGTGAATAGACTTCACGGTAAGCTGGATTTTTCAAAACACCCTCGTCAGTTATGAAAAGGCCTTCTCCATATTTTTTTAAACTCTCAGAGTGACCGACAAACTTCATTCCTACCCATGTTCGTTCTGGAAATTCTAATTGCAACGTTTCCGTTGGCATCGCTGTAGCCACATTAATCAGGGTCGTATTTTGTAACGTGAGGCCATTTGCTTCATAGTCCGTTATAAAAGGAATTATTTGATTGGCAGGCAGTGCCATAATCAAATAATCCAAAGAAGCTAACTCTTCTTTATGTAATGACTTCGTGTGACGATAGGTTTCCGTTATCCCTTCTGCTTTTTGTAAATCCGGATGATAAACTCCCGTTTCCAACTGATAGTGATCAAATTGAGTAAGGATCGCATTTCCTAATTTCCCAATACCAACAATCCCCCATTTTTGCCTCATCACCCATCACCTCCTTTCTAAAAAAATCAGTCACCTTTCTAACCTTAACATTTGACAACGTCATTCTTAGCATTAGAACCAACTCCCTATTTTTCATCGGTTAAATCGGTATAAAACAAATGAGAGGTGCACTTACAATCGGACGAGCCAAATCCTTTCACAGGGATCCGCCCGTTATATTCTTTCATTAGTCTATGAAAAAGATGGCATTCTCCCTCATCACCTGGATACGTTTGAATCTCAACAATGTCAACAAAAGGTCGCAGGTAATCAAAATGCCAGCGAAATTTTTTATCTTGTTTGATATGCCTTTCTATTCTAGATTGTATATTTCTTTTTGCACTACCAACATAAACATAAACCCCATTTTGAAACGAAAAAGACCCTAACTTTCCTATAGTGACATCGTTTGTATCCAAAGTCATGATCGCCTTTATTGCATAAAGTGTATCATTTCCCCCATTTTTTATATGTTTAATCAACACTTCAAACCTCCCCACTTTCGTAAAAATTCTGTCTCCCCTATTTTACATGAATACGAAATGACACAAACAATAGAAAATTATTTTTCCGAATCTACTATCTATTTTTGGAATAAAGTTGCATTTTAATGATAGAGATGTTCTACCACAAAAGGTATAATAAGAAAAACGCAGCAACGTTCTCGCAGCGTTCGTGTTATAAAACAAGTAGATTATCAGTGAAAGGTGGGAGCTCGATGATTTCATTCTTAATTACGTTTCAACGAATGGTCCGTGCAATCATACGCGGATTAAAGGAACCTGAATTTCAAGTTCTTTTAACATTGACATTCTTCACATTACTATCTGGAACTATATTTTACAGTACTGTGGAAAATTTAAGAGTACTAGACGCCCTTTACTTCAGTGTAACTACTCTCTCCACTGTTGGGTATGGTGATTTTTCTCCTCAAACTGATTTTGGGAAAGTGTTTACAATCATATATATCTTTGTAGGCGTAGGAATGATCGTAGCTTTCGTGTCTAAAATCTTCGAATACGTTCAACTAAATAAAGTCGAATCAAAAAATAAAATGAAAACAAGACAAAAGGATAGGTGAAAAAGATTCGAGCCCTTCATACCACTTAACCTAATCAGATTACCATCTTCCCTTAAATTCGATGCATACAGAGGTGGTGTTTTAGGCACCACTCTCTTTCGTAAAACACCAGCTAACAGATTATAATAAAGAAAGTGTTCCACAATGGACTTATACCATTATACCTATGATTTTTTGTTGAATTCCGATAACTAAACGATTATTTTACTGTTTAGATAAATATCCAGCGGATTTTTGTGCACTCTTATGACCACTAATGCCTTACGAGAACCGTCCCCATTCAACACCCCACAAATTACCAATAGTATTTTGAGGCAAAATGTTTGACTTTTTTGAAAAAATAACTTTACTTTTCTTTCGACTTCGTATATGATAATTTTGAAAGAAAAATTTAACAGAAAGCGAGGTCGAATGAAATGAAAAAAGGAAAAGTTTTACATAAGCCAATTGAATATATTTTTATGATCGACCTCAGCAGAAATAGTTGAATTTTTATATGCTAAATGATGAGTAATTCTGTATATACTGCCACTGGTCGGTCATTGGACTGATTTGTGGTTTTTTTATTGCGATCTTTTAGGTATACTTATCGCCTATTTATACAGGGATAAAGTATCTTTTTAAAAGCCACAGGAGCGTCCTGTGGCTTTTTTGTTGCGATTAAAAGGGTGGCTTCTTATCCTTTTGGCTTTATGAAATCCTGTTGATTCTGTTGATTAATCACACTCGCTTTCTGCGGGAATCTCATAGATTTTTTTAAGATCAACATCGAACGAAAACAGAGCCATCCTTTTATATAAATATGACATTATAAGGAGGTGATAGTATGACTGTCCCATTTTTCACTTATACGATTACGATTGAAAAACAGAAAAGAGGTAAGAGAACAAAAGCAAAAGATCCTAGATACGAAGAACAGACACCAGATCAAGAATGGTTTATGGAAAAAATGACGTATCTATCAAAATTCTAAGAAGTCCATTAATAAAGGAGGTTTATGATGTTAAACGTTAGTTACTTAGAAGAGCAAGTTGATTCGGATTAACAGAGCCCCTTAAGGAAGGGAGGTAATCATATGAGATTTAATGTAAACCAATTCGCTATTGTTATTATAAAACAATCAAAAGAAGAAAAATTTAAACGCGAAAGACGACAACAAGAGATTAAACGGCGTATGGATAAGCTAAAGTTAGAGCATTTCCACTATTAAAAAACGGATTAAAAAAATGATAGAAAGGATGATAAATGATGATCAATACAATTAAATTTATGGAATGGTTAAATACGGAGAGAGATAGCGCTTAGCGAAAATATTGGAACATAGCAAGGAAGGAGAAATCTTAATTGAAACTAAATATGATATTTTTTACAGTAATTATTAAAAAACGTCCTACAAAAGAACGTATGCACGAAGAATTGCGTAACCAGAAAATCCAACGACAATTAGATGATGTCAAAACAAATTATATGCGTTACTAAAAGTGAAAACACTGGATCAGGAAATTCTCATGATCCAGTGTTTTTCTTTTGTTGGTGCGTGAGAATCTGATTATGTGCGTGAGAACAGATTTTTATGGTGACAAAGTACCTATCTTCGGAGAAACAGGACTTCTATGGAGAAAACTTGTCTGTCTATCGTGAAAAAGAGGGCCGCTATGGATAAAAATTGGACCTCTAGGGTGGAAAAACACTGTTCTATGGTGAAATTAGAATCATTATTACTAAATCAGCCTCACGATTCGATCAAATATCCCTAAATTGCCACACGAAAAAAACGAAATCACTGTGCAATGGTCAAAAAACCCGTTCAATACGAAATTTTGATGCATGAGAACCGTCCCCATTCGGCACTCGGCTCAGCATTGATGCATGAGAACCGTCCCCATTCGCCCCCGTTCGGCATCCCACCCGGTACCTTACATTAATTTCTTCATAACACCGTCATTGGAGATTTCTGTTATTAACTCTATTAATTTTTCAATAGATGGAGCATTTTCCTGGCTAAACCAATAGCTTAGAATGCCTATCATCGCTGACAGAGCATATTCCAATGTAAAGTCTAATTCAACGTCGTCTTTTGCTCCCTGTGCAACAAGCGTTTCTTTTATCATCGGCTTCATGCACGCTTTCATTTTGCCTTGAAAGGCTGGATCTCCGTGATCTCCTAGAAGTACCATAAGATACTTGCTGTGCTGTGAATAAAGACTGATAAGAACTTCAAACGGGAATGGATCGTCTGATGAAGATAGCTGCTGCATAGGCAACTCTTGTAGCTGTGAAATTAATTCGTTTTCCAATTGCTCTAACACATCATAGACATCGGTAAAGTACTCGTAAAATGTAGACCGATTATATCCCGCTCTCATAGTAATTTCCTTAATTGTGATTTTATCTATTCGCTTAGTGCAATATAGTTCCCAGAAGGCATCCATTAAATTTTGTTTTGTTTGTACAGTCATTTTTGAATTTTTTTTCATGTTTTCTCCTCCTACTGGATGTCTATTATCCGACATTTGAAGTAATATTGTCGGTTGATAAAGGCGTTAGTCCGTCATACACTTATATCATACGACATGTTGTCGGATAAATAAAGAAGGACTGGTGGGGTGATTTTAAATGACAGCAATAAAAATTCAACATCTTACAAAGGATTACGGAAACAATAAGGGTATTTTTGATATTTCATTTCAAATTGAAGAAGGTGAGGTATTTGGCTTTGTAGGTCCTAACGGTGCGGGGAAAACAACGACAATCCGCCATTTAATGGGATTTATTAAATCACAAAGTGGAAAGTCTACTATTTTAAATTTAGATTCATGGAATCAATCGAAAGAGATTCAAAAGCATCTTGGTTATTTACCTGCAGAGATTGCTTTTCCAGCAAACATGACTGGTACACAAATCATTCAGCATGTTGCTAACATGAGGGGTGTCCGTGATATGACGATTGCCCAACAATTAATAGAGATGTTCGACTTAGATCCATCAGCACTTATTAAGCGTATGTCCAAAGGGATGAAACAAAAGGTTGGGATTGTTTGTGCGTTTATGCATGATCCACAAATTCTCATTCTTGACGAACCGACAACAGGCCTTGATCCGCTTATGCAATCGGTATTTGTAAAGCTTATTCACCAAGAAAAACAAAAGGGAAAAAGTATCCTTATGTCTTCTCACCTATTTGAAGAAATTGAAGGGACATGCGATCGTATCGCCATGATAAAGCAAGGGAGATTAATCTCTGTCATGAACTCTCAAGACTTTAAGCATTTTGATAAAACCACATATAAGATAACGTTTGGAGACCTTCAGAACTTTCATGCAATTCAGAAGGAAGGGTTTACTTTTAGGGATATTCATGAGGAAGATTTATCGATCATGTTAGACATAGAAGATCTTCAAATCAACGAGCTCATTGATGCTCTGTCGAAAAGAGATGTGACATCCATTCGTGAAATAAAGTACTCACTAGAAGAATATTTTATGAATTTTTATAAAGAAGGGAATCATGACCATGTTTAATAAAACCTTATTTATCCACTTAATAAAAACGAATCTGAAAATATTCTTAATTATTGCAGGATCACTTTCCTTATTAATCGGGATTGTTATGAGCATTTTCACTCCAGAAACGATGCATGAAATTGCAAAGACAAACATGGATGCTCCTGTTAATCCATTAGGTGATATAACGACCCTAATTTCCTTTGTGGCGAATCAATATTTCGGGAATTTCGCCCTCATCTTTGGCATTATTTATTCCATTATTATTGGAAATAAGCTAATAGCGGATCAAGTAGATAAAGGTAGCATGGCCTATCACCTGTCCACTCCAATCACGAGGACACAGTACACTTTTACAAGTGCCATCTATTTTGTTTCCTCCCTATTGCTCATGTTCGGGTTGGTGTTTGTTGTAGGTTACGGAGTGGCTGAGTTCGTTCAGCCTGGTGAGTTACCTGTAAAGGAATTCTTTGCCCTTACGCTAGGTTCTTTATTATTGCATTTGACATTCAGTGGAATCACTTTTCTTGCATCCTGTTTATTCAACCGTTCAAGTAATTCTCTCGCCCTTGGTGCAGGACTATCGGTGTTCTTCTATGCTACAAATATGCTTTCTGGAATGAGTGACAGCTTAGAATTTCTTAAAAACGTAACTATTATAACTTTCTTTGACTCCAATGCTATTATTCAAAATGAGAGCTATGGGGGTCAATTAATCCTTCTTGTTGGATTAACTGTTGTCCTATATTTTATTGGAATAACTATCTTTAAGCGTAAAGACCTACCTTTGTAATATCTGTCGAAAGATTTGAACGGGTCAATACTTGTATTTTGTAATTTATTTGGAATAATTTTTAACATCATTAACCATTTATTTTTTATAAATCACAAAAATGCCTAGCAAATGAACATACTCATTTGCTAGGCATTTAAAGCTATATTTATCATGTTTACGATAAAAACAGAACTTGTTAGATTCATCATCACTCTTACATGTTCTTTTAAATCAAAACCCGTTCGGCACCAAATTTTGATGCATGAGAACCGTCCCCGTTCGGCATTCGGCTAAGCATTGATGCATGAGAACCGTCCCCGTTCGGCACACGTTCGGTACTCTATACCAACTGATAATACCGATCATCAAGATCTCGTGCTCCAATATGGGCTGCTTTGCCTCTACTGACAAGCAAATCTAAGTAAAAGCAAACAGGCACATAGATTTTCGGACGCTCTGAAAAGTAATACCTATCGTTAGGAGCGCGGTTGTTTTTAATGAGCAATTCACAGATTACTCTCGCACTCGTTACGCCTTCCTCTAAATATTTAATCACTGCATCCCGATATTCGTTCGGAAGCACATACGCTTGCAAGTCTTTTTCATTTTTCGGTGATGGCATCTCTTCTTCACTAAATAAATTGAGTGGATCAGGTTCTTGCGCCTCGTAAAAGCGATCCATATGAGAAAGGTTTCTTTTTGTTTCATCTACCTCATCATCATCTCTTCGAGGGATGTCATAGCCTCTATCAATGGAGGCTATTTGTTGTTTTAACCGATGTATTTGGCGGTCTAACAACGGAACATTTGCAGCTAAATGTTTTTCTATATCATTCGGATACGTGAAATCCTCAGGGATAAATGGAATCACATCCTCTAATTTCCAGTGTTGCTGAAGTTTCAGGAGTAGCTCATCCATCTCATAATCAATCTTCAAGAAACCACTTTTAATATCTTTGACGATCTCAGCAGGCAACCCTGTGTGCTCTTCAAAATGATTGATGCCAAATGTTCGGATTTCATTCGTAACATTGTGTTTGACAATATACTGATACCGAAGAGGTCGCCCACATTCGCACGGCGTTTCCTCATTCACAAACCCATTATCAATATAATCTATCAATATCCATCCTTCTAGTAAATGTTCAATTTCTGCACTATCTGTGTCCTCTGGTAGAACAATCCCTTTATCTTTGGCCATCAAATTAGCAAATATCGTTTTCTTCCCACGTCTCACATGATGGTTAAGAAATTCCTTCTGCTCTTCCGTAACACTATTTAAATAGCTATCTCTTTCATCCTTCGTTAATATATCCTTCATATCCATTCACCTCTATGTAATGAAAAATGGGGACGGTTCTTGTGCGGCATTCCTACATTTAAACCGTGAAACACAATCCCTCACCGTTCTCTTCTCTAGCATCTATTTAATAAGTAGACTCTCCCAATTATAATCCTCTCACAGTTACAACGTCACGAACTATATGAAATTATCGATATATTCTTCTAATGAAAAACATTGCCTCCAAGTGTTATTATCGCAGTCAATCCGCTTTGATCGCACCGTCATCAATCGTAGCATGGCCAACCGTGACGCCATTGACGTCTGTTATTTTATTACGAAGCCCCGGTTTCAGTTTACCAATTTTCACGCCATAATCTCTTATTCTTTTTTGCAAATTATCTTGCCCCCTCACTATTCCCTCCACATTAATTAAATGATATCACAAACTACACCAACGTAAAAAAGCGCCTATTCCAACATCAAAAAGAAACGCTTGGATAGCAATCATCCAAGCGTCCTCATTAAAAACCACATAACTCGTACACGATCGTCTCGTTCGATCTATTTCGTTATCGTCATTCCCCATTTTATTTCGACAGGAAGTACTTGTTGAATTTCTTTTTCATAAACATCTTTTTGCCATTGATCGAACCAAATGTTGATTGTTCCATTGTCTTGACTCGTTCGGATCAAGCGACCAATCCCTTGTCGTAAACGAAGAATCATGTATGGAGTGTCTACCTCTTCTAAAGGATTGTCCGTATGTTTTCGCTTCGCCTCAAATACTGGGTCATGAGGTGGAAATGGTAAAGATGCGATAATGACTTGTGACAATGACTCACCTGGAACGTCTAACCCTTCCCATAAGTTATAAGAACAAAAGACGGAAGATTGATCTTGTTGGAATTTCTTCACCAAGCCACTAATCTCCTGATCTCCTTCATAAAATACCGGGAAATCCCAAGAGTTCTGGTCGGCCCAATTGCGGAAGCGATCCATTTCCTCTTTTGACGAAAATAACACTAACGATTCCCCACTGCTCTTTTTCAGTTGGTTTGCAACACCTTGCCATTTTTCCGATTCCGTTTCCTGAACGTGACCATAGATTTTCATTTGCTCGTCGTAATCAAATGGCGATTGAACAACAAAGGACTCATATTTTTCAATGCCTAAACTATCGGCGATATAGCTGAAATCACCTGCTTGAGACAACGTTGCTGATGAAAAAATGAACGGGATATTTTGAGAGAACACGTCATTTTTTAGAACATCTTCCACTAAACGAGGCATAATCACAAAGGAGCTTTGCGACTCGTTCTCTTCTAGCCAAAAGACACCTTGATTGCCTTGTAATAAAACGCCTAACCCATAAGAGAAAAACTCTAAATACTCTTCAATGATTTTCACGTGGTAATCATCTATCGTAAACATTTCCGTGTCAAAAACGAGTTGTTCTAGTAATAAGTGAACTTTATCGTTTATGTTGGAAGCAAGGTCCATCATTTTTTTAGACCTCGGTACTTCTTTTCGATTTGATCCTTCTACTAAAGAAGCTGAATCGGTTATTAAATCAAACCACTCATCGTGAAGAGCTAAAATATCTTCGATGAGGACTAACGATTCTTCTCGGACATCTTGACTCATGTATTCCGTCAGCACGGTAGATAACGTTGTCGACTCAAACCGGTACGTCAACGCTTTCTGCGCCGCAAATTCTAACAAATGCCCTTCATCAAACACGACACAACTAGCTTCCGGTAACAAAGGTAATTGGCCTTCTCGTTGTCGGGATTCTTTCGTCCATACATGTTCCGCGTAAAAATCATGCGAACAAATAATCAAATCGGACGACTGTCGATAATAATCACGGTTTAACGTTTGACCACATCGATGACGCCAATCACAAGTGGAACATTGTTGAAGAGGATCCCAAGAAACTTTTTCCCACGCATCATTTGGTACCCAAGGATATTCTTTTCGATCTCCGTAACGCTCAAATGATTGCATAGAAGAACCTTGGTCATAAACAAAATCAGGAATGTTATCATGAACTTGCAAAATATCTTCATCTTCTGTTTTATGTGCTAGCGGATCTAGTTTTTTCATGCATACATACTGTTCACGTGATTTAGCTAATCGAACATCCAGAGAGATGCCAAGCGCTCGTTCTAACTTTTTAATATCTCCCTCTTCTTTCACAAGCTGTTCAATTAACGTCTCATCAGCACAAGAAATAATCGCTGGTTTGCGGTGATAACGGGCATAACAAATAGCATAGAGCAAATAGACAAACGTTTTACCTGTACCAACTCCCGCTTCCGCAAACATCGTTGATTTATTTTTAAAAGCCTGTTCAAGCTGAAAAGCCATATATATTTGTTCATCTCGAAGTTCATACCCTTGCTCAGGTAAAATGTCGTAAAAGACATCCCCCACATAATCCCCGAGTTTTTGAAAGAAATTTTCTGTTTTTGAAATCGTAAATGGAAGTTTCGCCATGAAGAAAGTAACCCCTTTTGGTTGATGGAGACGGTTCTCGTGTTGCAAAAAAATGATCAACAACTGAAATAAATGACCGTCCGCTCAATTTTTGAAAAAGACATCTGAAGGAACAAATCATATACTAAAAGTTGCCTGAAGTAAAGGGAAATATAATGGTGAAAATATAGAAATCAATGACGAGTGCTCATGATAATTTTCTTACATTAAAAAACTGCCCATTTTTTTTAACTCCATGTTGATTTATCTTCCTGTCGTCTCCCACTCCGTTACGCATGAAAAAAGCCGTTATCGTTTAACTCGATTTCTTTTCGTACTTCACCACATATAAGCCTCTATCTTTGCTCCACTCCGCGTAAAGGACTTCTTTAAAAGTGGCAACGTTTTGCATCGCTAATTGCGCTTGTAACCAATGTTCATCAAATCCAATTTCCGTTAAATTGTCCGGAACAACTTCCCCATCTAAAATCAAACCAGTCGGTAAATGAACAGGTTTAGGTGGCATATTGAAATCACTCGTTTTAGGCAGGTCATATTCTGATTTAGGCAAAACACTAATTTTACCATTAGATTCCATGATGACATATTCTACTTCTTGCAAAGAAAAGTAGCCTTCTTGCCTGATTAGACTTTGTAAACTATTCATATCTAATTTGGCTTTTTTTAAGGCATCTCTTTCAATCTTCCCTTCACGTATAACAATATTCGGCTCCCCTACAAGCAGTTTTCTCGTTTTCATAAACTTTTCCGTCAACATCTCTACCGTATAAATAATCGCTCCCCAAGTTAGTATCGCCACTGCTATTTGACTAATTTTCACTTGGTCGTCGAATACACCATTCCCTACTAGTTCCCCTAAAATAATCGCCGATATAAAATCAAAAGGAGTAATTTGTGCAAACTGGGTTTTCCCTAACAGTCGTATAACGATAAATAATAAGACAAAACCAAAAACTAACTCCGATATAATGGATAAATATTGATTCATTTTTTCTCATCCTTTACTATGAATCTTCATCCACATTATCGTCTACTTACACTTATTTATACCTCATTGGCAAGACGTATAAATGCCATAAACAGCTATATCTTAATCTCATTATTTAAAATAGGCTCCATTCTTAACTAAATCTTCCTGCTCCTAAGTCTTCTCACTCCCAAAAAGTTAGTCTTTTGTGGCATAATATGACAGGAGTACCTTTACTAGATTTTTAAAGCGGGGAGAGAGAGTTGTGAAAAAAATAATTACGATCCTAATCAGTTTCCTTGTTTTAGCAGTTATTGCTTTAACATTTGCGGGAGATTATTTCTATAATGAAGCCGTGAAGCGCGGTACAGCAACAGAACTTCACAGAGAAGACGAAGCGATCCCAGTGATGGTGGATCGCGAAAATGAACGGCTGATTGAGGAAGCAACAGAATGGTATGAGAACCAGACGTTTGAAACGTTAACAATGACTTCTTATGACGATCTTTTACTAGAAGGTCATTTCCTAGAACAGGAAAACTCTGCTGATAAAACGGTACTACTCGCTCATGGCTTTCGAAATGAGAGAGAAAATATGGCTGACTTTGTGCAATTTTATTATGACCAAGGTTTTGATGTATTCATTCCCGATTTAAGAGGACATGGAGAAAGCGAAGGTGACTATATCGGTTTCGGCTGGCATGATCGTCTTGATTTAAAACAATGGACAGAACAACTCATAGAGGAAAAAAACAGCAGCAGTATATTTCTTCACGGCGTTTCGATGGGTGCCGCTACCGTTTTAATGACCAGTGGCGAAGAACTCCCTTCACAAGTAAACGGCATTATTGCTGACAGTGGTTATACATCCGCAGAAGATATCTTAACCTATCAGCTCGAACATTTATATAACCTCCCTTCCTTTCCTATTATGCAAGTCACAAGTGGACTGACTCAGGCAAGAGCTGGATTTGGCTTCACTGAAGCATCTGCCGTGGACCAAGTTGCCAAAAATAACGTGCCTTTGTTTATCATTCATGGAGAAGCAGATGAACTCGTACCTGAATCTATGTCCCATCAACTATATGACGCAGCGAGCGGTGATAAAACGTTATGGACAGTTCCGGAAGCTGGTCACGTCAAAGCCTATACCGTTGCAACGACAGAATACCAACAACGATTAACCGATTTCATTGAAGAAAATATCGAGGAATAACATAACAAAAAACGTTCATTTTTTCGATAAAATATCGGCATCATAAGCCCAATCTCAATAAGAGAAAATTGGGCTTTTTTTCTATTATTATCGCACCGACAGAAAAGCGAAAACGAATCAAAAGCTGTGAATTGTGCCTCTTCCTTTAATACTCCTCATATATATCGTCCGCATTCTTGAATCGAATGTCTTCAGAATTCGCTTTTGCCAACTTATCACTACGATCTTCCCTATTCCCTGGAAGCCTTCCTTCTGGAACCATCTCTTGATTATCTTTAAATACCGTTTTTTGCTGTTTTTTATCATTATTATTCATCTTAGCCCTCCAACATTATAAGTCTTTGAATCGTTAAGGTAACCAAATAATCGTGGTTTCATCCAACCATTCTTCGGACAAATGCCCATTTTAAATCACTAAATAGGAATCGACGTACAAAATCCAAACATAGGCATAGGATAATGTTGTAATCCAAAGGAAGGGAATGACTGAGATGTATTATGCTCCAATAACGTATCCAAACCCTTATTACCCTCATGTAAACACCCCAGTTTATAACACAAACGGGATGTCGCGAAACAGCCAAGGTAGCGACAAACAATTAATTGAAGATATTCTCGATGGCATTAAACGAGAAGCATCATCCATTGATCTATATCGCCAATTAGCCGATGCCGCGCCTAACGAAAGCCATAAGAATGACATTCTTCATGCTTTAGAAAACAAAAGAGGCCATTTAAATCAATTTACCAATCTATATTTCTCACTTACTGGAAAACAACCTGAGTACGAAACCGAAACAGAAACTTTTGATAGCTATAGTGAAGGGTTAGAAAAGGCCTACCAAGCAGATATGGAAGGATATGAAGAATTTCAACGTAGTGGTTTATCTACTCCATATCCTCAAGTTCAACACGCCTTTTTAATCGCTTCCAATGCGCAAAGAGAGATTGCTTCAAGGTTGGAATATTTAAATGCGGATGCTTCAAACGAGCAAACACATGGAGACTATGGGTCACAATCTTTTGTCGTTAACATGGAAGATGTTACGAAACAAAACGATAACTACCGCAGGGCTTTATGGACAGGTGAACATTTGCAATTGACGTTAATGAGTATCGAAGTTGGCGGCGACATCGGTTTAGAAGTGCATCCTAATCTTGATCAATTTCTACGTTTAGAACAAGGGCAAGGACTCGTGCAAATGGGTGACAGTGAAGATGATGTAGATTTTGAAGAACATGTCTATGCAGATTATGCGATCTTTGTTCCTGCCGGAAGGTGGCACAATCTAACGAATACAGGAAATGAACCTATCAAACTCTACTCTATCTATGCCCCACCTGAACATCCATTTGGTACCGTTCATGAAACAAAAGCGATTGCCATGGAAGCAGAAGAACACCACTAAAAGGCGCTATCTATCTCGCTTACTGCCTTTCATCTTCAACGCTATCTCGCTTCGGGCACTATATGCTTTCTTTACTTCCCGAAAACGTCGCGGGAAAATATATAAAAAGTGCTGTATGAAAAAGTAAAGTTTATAGTGAATCGCATAATTAAAGAAAGGTTCCAATCCCCTATGCAGTAGAAAAGCATTTGGGCTTGGAACCTTCTTTTCACTAAACTACCTAATCATTACTTCTCGAGGATAGCAACAATCTCCACGTGAACCGTATGTGGGAATAAATCGACAGGTTGAACGACCTTTAAGGTGTAACCAAACGGTTCTAATTCTTTAATATCTTCTGCAAAACTTTCTGGATTACACGATACATAGACGATGCGATTTGGCACAGCACGTCCAATTCTTCTCATCACTTTCCCACCTGCACCAGAACGCGGTGGATCAAGCATAAGGAGGTCAGGTTTGCCAAAACTCTCTAACATTTGATCAATTCCTTTTCTAGCATCTTTTGCTAAAAAAGTCGTGTTCAAAAGACCATTGTCTTGTGCATTACGTTTCGCTGATTCGATGGAACTTTCCACGATTTCAATACCTGCAAGTTTTTTTACTTTGCTGGCAAATGGCAGGGAAAACGTGCCTACACCACAGAATAAATCAATCATCTTTTCCGAGTATCTCGGTTGAGATAACTCTAGAGCCAGTTCCACTAATTTTTCGGCTTGAGCTGGATTCGTTTGGAAAAATGTATCGAACCAAAGACGAAAACGGTACCCGGCCATTTCATCATAAATATAATCTCGTCCAGCTAAAAGATGAATTTTTTCAGCCTGCGCTCGATCAGCCCAATCGGTGTTTTCAAGCCATAACAAGCTTTTTACGTTAGGAAAACGTCCGATCCTCTCGACTAAATCATCAACAGCTGTTTGAAGACGGCCGTCAGGTGATTCCGTTGCAACAATAGCGAGCATGATTTCTCCTGTTGCAAAAGACTGTCTCACCATTAAGTGTCTTAGTAACCCTTCATGCATATCTTTAATGTAACCTGGTAACTGATGATCTTTCACCCACTGAGAGACAGCCATCGTAGCTTCTACCATGCCTTCTCCTGCTATCAAGCACGTTTCTAAAGGGATAATTTTTCGCCAATTCCCTTGTTCATGAAGGCCAAGATCTCCCTCTTCCGAAAACGTAAATTCCATCTTATTTCGATAACGCCAAGGCTCTTCCATCCCAATCGTTTCTTTCACGAGAGTTGGATCAAAACCTTGTTCCTCTAGTAGTTGTTTTACATGGTCTGTCTTATAATGTAACTGCCCATCATAAGACCAATGCTGCCAAACACACCCTCCACATTTATCAAAATGAGGGCATGGCGCTTCTACTCTTTCTAAACTAGATTCTATGATTTCGTCAGCGACTGCTTTTCTTCTTTTACGTTCCGGCTGATCTACCGTCACTTTTACTTTTTCTCCTGGTAGCGTCCGTGGGATCGTCAGTTTTAACTTTTTTTCATTTCCTAATTCATTTTTCCGCCACGTAGCCGCTCGGCCTGAACCTCTATTATCTAAATGGTTAACTTCCACAACCATTGTTTCTCCATTAACACTCAATGCATGTTCCTCCTTCGATAGGTGTAACTCTTTTACATTGTTTTTAAAGTTCCTGTTTTTAATAAATGAAAAGTAGTTTGTGAGTCAGAATTTCTTTCTCTATTATAAGGCACGAGTAAAGAATTTGGAATCCATTATCTTAAGTAGATATTAATTAAATGTAACCATATGTACTCTTTGCAAATCAAAAAATAGAACCCTCTCATATTGAACTACCCCCTCCCTCTAAAGCACTTGAGGAAGGAGTCTTCTCGCCTAAGAACGATAAATAGTTCTGTGAAACACTTGCGAAATTATTAGACTCACCAAACGATTTTCCCTTTTTAGATAAAGTCAGCATCCATAGAGAAACTGAATCGATGGCAAAAACAATTTTATAAGTACTATTTATTAAGAAATGAAAAAGGGTTATTCCGTAATGAGCCTTCAAAGCAAGAAGAGAACTCCTTAAAATTAAGGGTTCCTACTTTGACGTTCCAAAAGGTTAGTGTTAAACGTTTAATCAAGCGTTTTACTTCACTAATCTTTTCCATACAACGGATGATCAAGGACCATGGCAGATGCATACGATCGTAACATCGGGTTATGATTTTTGGAGTCCCCCTATAGGGATTACGATTTTGTAACTGATTGTAGCGATAAAAAGAACTAACAAGGTGCAGGCCAAACCATTTTAGAATTTACGGAATCTACTACTTCGTACAGTTTGAGGAGCAAGGTAATCGCTTTCATAAAATCAAAATGGACAAGTCTTTGAATCAGCGATGTCTATGTTTTCCATTACTTCGCTTTCCTTCTCAAATGAAAGCATCAAGTCAGTTCTTAATCATTTATAAGTTTCGCTGGTCTGTTTGAACTCTTTCTCCTGCCACAGTTGATACAGATAGATGATAAGCGCAAAACCGATCATCATAGCAACAATAACTATTGTAGACATAGTCGAATCACTCGAAACAAGTCCGACCCGTTGCAATACCGGGTAAACGATGTACATAAATCCCCCATCCAAAAGTATATTGACAATCAAGTACATCCAAAATTTCCCGAAAGTAAAGTGGAATATCCAGATAACTATAACCAAATATGGTCCATAGACCCAAGGAACTGGGACGACTTTATCCCACCCGAAAAGACTAGAATTTGCCTCATTCCACCATCCGTAATGGTAAGCCGCTTGATAAGATAAGGTATGAATAACGGTCATAAATAGAGCGACCGGCATATACCTGCGCACAGTATCCATTTTCAAAAAAAACAAAGACGCCCAAGGCAATATCAAGAGTAACCAGAGAATAATCTGTTTCATGTAATTAATCTCCCCTCATTAATTTATGTGTAGTGTTACTCTCGGATCATATATTTATTCGATACATCCGATAAAAGTAACTGAAACACCTACTTGGTTAAGCAGAAGAACATCCCTACTAATACAAGAATCACTTTCATAATTAATCTATTTAAATAAGCACAAAACTCAGAATAATATTTTCTTCCGTTTTTTTAATTATTACTTGTTGTAAGGATGTATATGTGCATTTCCTTTGGACTCCACCTTATATGACAAAACATATGAGACACATTCTTTTTCAAAAAATGTGTCTTACCCTTGATGTAATAAACGCTGGATCATCCGATATGAGCAAATCTGATATAATAAAGCTAGTGTTAAAAAAGGTAGGAGTGATTTTCATGGCCCAATCGAATGCCAAAAAGCAGCGAAACAAGTTAGTACGCGAAGGAAGGAGAAATCCTGAACGGGATCGAAGTCCGTATATTTTTATCAATATGAATTCAAAAACAACAAAAACGAAAAAAGATTATATGAATCAGAAGAAATATAAAAAACCTTCTTTCCTAGATGACAGCGGAAAAGAAGGTTTTTATATTTTGTACAGTTTGAACTTGTAATTCATTGATTAGGTGACATCCCTATCTCACCTAGGCATTCACAACTAAACTAATTCTCAACCTTTCATCAAAACCTCCTCTCCTCCCCGCATTCTAATACGACCACATCCGTTTGCTCATAATCCTCTAACAATTCTTTCAAATCATTGTCTTTATCCATCATTTTACTGATGACAGGAAACGCTTCTAATAAATGATCCAAAACATTCGGTCGAACTGCCTTTTCTTTCGAAGTAAACGTATGACTAGGAATGACGATTCCAACATTCAATAAATGCTTCACCGCATATGCTGCTTCTCTAGGTCCCATCGTCATATGGCCACCAGACGATAAAATCGCAACTGTTGGTTCATAAAGGTCTTGAATCAATTCCATATCCAACATGATATTCGTATCCCCAGAATGGTAGATGGTCTGGTCCTTATCGAATTCGAAGACATACCCCGCAGATTCCCCTGCATAGATCGGTGCCCCTTCCGTCTCCCCATACGAAGAAGAATGTCTCGCCTGCACCATCGTCACATTCACATCACTAAAAGGCACACAACCTCCCAAATTGATAGGCATGATATTTTTCATTCCTTTTTGCATCAAAATAAGCGCCAATTCGTATGATGCAACGACCATCACTTCAGGATTCGCTTCCTTTAATTTATCCAACCCACTCGTATGATCAAAATGCCCGTGAGTAAGAAATACACAGTCAATCGTTTTCAAATAAGACTCTCTCGTGTATTCCTCTGGACACCCTGGATTCATATCAAAAAATGGATCAATCAAATATTTATTCCCCGCTGCACTTGTAAAGACATACATCGCATGACCTAGCCGAAGAATTTTCATTTCTTTCACTCCTGTTTTAGTATTTATGACTCTGTTTCACTCTATGCTTTGCCTCCAAGCTCCTTTCCATTTTTAGTTAAAGATCGCAACTTCGTTTTCATAATATTCCGTTAAATTCAGTCGTACAGTTATCACTGGAGAAATTCTTGATCCATTCTTTGAAAACAATGGTCCTTCATTTCTAACACATTCTTTTGATACTTACCTTCGTTTGACTCCATCGTCATCTCGATTCTCATTTACCATTATCTATCTAGAACTTCTAGAAGCATCCTATTAATACCTTTATTAAAGAAATAAAGCCCAAGCTAGTCACAAAAAAGTTTACTAGCTTGGGCTTTATTGACATTCAAATGTCTGTAATAAAAGAAATTCAACCAGCACAGCATTTTTTATATTTTTTCCACTTTTGCATGAACACGGGTCATTTCGACCGATTTTCGGAGAGAGTGATGGTTTCTTGAGTCGCCTTACTCATAGTTGTTTTTATCCATAAACAATTTGATTTCTCCCCTTATCTTTTGCTGTATAAAGTAATTTATCGACTTTTTCAACTAACTGGTCTGGATTTTCGCCATTTTGTTTACAGCTTCCAAAACTCATCGTTACCGAAAAAGCTTCTCCTTCACAGTAAAAAACATGGTTGGAAATCGATTCTTTCATTTCAAGAATTAACTTGTTCACTTCCTCTTGGTCATTATTATATAAGATGATGGCAAATTCTTCTCCTCCATATCGAAAAACGTTCCCTTGTTTTTCTGGAATAATAGATTGTAGAATTGTTCCAATTTGACGTAATACGTTATCTCCAGATACATGTCCGTACTTATCATTTATTAACTTAAACCTATCTATGTCAGTAAGTACAATGTAAAAATCTTTATCGTTTTCTAAATCCTTCCGTAAATGTTCCTGAAAAGAACGGTGATTTAATAAATTCGTGAGATAATCCTGGTTTGCAGCTTTCTCGAACATGTTTTTTTCTGAATGTTGCCTTCTTTCTCTTGAAACAATAATTCCCCCTATGAAACCCATGAGAAACAAAAATACAACCTGAACAATATAACTAATAAAACTAGTAAGTGAGAAGATATCACCCTGTAAGAAAAAAACGATAGAGTATAACAAAATAAACAGAAAAGCAGCTATCATACCACCTATTAATTTCCAATAAACTGCCACATGTAAAATGATTAAATATGCTAATGGAAACAACGGACTTTCGATGCCACCAGTTAGTGGGACAAGAGCAGAAAAGGCAATAAAGTCAAAGAATGGTCCACCTTTAGTCATTAACGTATACATTCTCGATCCTTCTGTTGATTTATGTAAATAATAATCTGAAATACCCATATAGAACAGCCCAAAAACAACCAACGATATAAATAGGTAAAGTTTGATGAGACTTGGATTTTCAATATATTGAACAAAGAAGACTACGACGGACAATAGTAAGAAAAACCAGCGCAAAGAGGAAAAAATAATTTCAAGTGCATGATCTGAGTGGTAAGCATCCTTAAATAACGTTCTCATTGTCTCCACATCCTATTAAAATAGTGGTCTTCTTCCCTTTATTATAATGTAAAAAATAGATTAATATAATATTATTTGGAATTATTTATTAAATGTTAAATGGGGACGGTTCTCATTCCCCATTGTAATTAAATGGAAGTGAAATGTATACCATTCATAGGTTGATATTAAGAAAATTCACTTAAATAAGGTTTTAAGATTATGATAAATTAAATTTCTACGATTAAAGGGAGGAATACTCGATAGAAGAGAAGAATGTCCCATGAGACAGAAGATGTATGTAATGATTACCCCTAAACCTTAGTGGGGTCTTGGTTTCCGAATAGAGACAGCAATTGATCAAACCAGATAATAAAACTACTTAGGTTTTCCATACAGAAAACCCTGTTGTGACAAAATCACAACAGGGTTTCTCATTAGTAAGGGCTTTTGTAAGAGCCTTTTCATCATTCTATTAAACTTCACGATCCCAGTGTCGATGAGCAGAAATTGCCTCAATGAATCGCTCAGCAAATCCCTTTCCATCATCATAAATAACACCTGGGCTATTTTCCATATTGTCTTTAAACAACATCTTCCCTTCATGTGTAGCACCTATTGGTTTGAAGTGTGAAAATGCCTCATCGATAAAGTAAGTCGCTTTCTTCTGGAAAGAAGTGGGCTGTTCACTACCACTAACTGCATATACAGCATCAAACAACACAGAATCAGCCGTTAGAAACGTATGATTAACTTCTAACTCTGTTCCATCATTCCCATTTACTTTGCCTAATTTATCACTTAATAACTCTGACTGAACGCCTTTTTCTTTCAAAGCATCTAAAATGGTTCTTACTTCATCTCCTTGGAAACCACTGGAAATGATCACTGCAACTTTACGAGTTTCCGGCTTTTTCTTCGTATTTTCCTGACTTAACGCAGGGGAAAATTTCGTAACTACACTATCTTCCCCTTGCGGAGAATTGGCTCCAATCGCCTCTGCAAATGCTGTAGACAATTCCTTGCTTACCTTGCCGAACATATCAACTACTTGTTGCTGTATAAATTCACTCTCCACTTTCCCAAGTTCAAAACTGAACGCATTAATGATGTGGTCTTTTTCCGGTTTACTCATGCTATTCCAGAATAAAGTAGCTTGAGAAAAGTGGTCTTTAAAACTATCACTTCGTGCACGCACTTTGTGACCTTCCACTTTTTCTTGATAATGTGTAAATCCACCTTCACTTTCACTTGCTGGCTCCGGTGTGTTTGCGGCAAGTGAATTTTTATGATAGCTAACAGGACCTTTGTTAATCGTTTGACGGCCGTATCCATCACGCTGGTTATTATGGAAAGGACAAACAGGGCGATTAATCGGCAACTCGTGAAAATTAGGACCACCAAGACGAATTAATTGCGTATCCGTATAAGAAAACAACCGTCCTTGTAGTAACGGATCATTGGAAAAATCAATACCTGGCACGACACTCCCTGGATGAAAGGCCACTTGTTCCGTTTCAGCAAATACATTATCAACATTACGATTGAGCGTCATTTTTCCAATTAGTTTTACCGGCACATCCTCTTCCGGCCAAAGCTTTGTAGGATCTAGGATATCAAAATCAAATTTAAATTCGTCTTCTTCCGAAAGGATCTGTACACCTAACTCATATTCTGGATATTCACCGTTTTCGATAGATTCCCATAAGTCTCGCCGATGAAAGTCTGGATCCTTTCCATTGATTTTTTGTGCCTCATCCCATACGACTGAATGCGTTCCAAGCACAGGTTTCCAATGGAACTTCACAAAATGAGCCTTCCCTTCCTCATTAACAAAACGGAAAGTATGAACACCAAATCCTTCCATCATTCGAAAACTTCTCGGTATCGCTCGGTCAGACATCGCCCACATCACCATATGAGCCGATTCCTGATTGTTTGCTATGAAATCCCAAAAAGTGTCATGTGCTGATGCTGCTTGAGGTATTTCGTTATGTGGTTCCGGCTTTAATGCATGTACCAGATCTGGAAATTTAATTGCATCTTGAATGAAAAATACCGGAATATTATTTCCTACTAAATCGTAGTTTCCTTCTTCTGTGTAAAATTTTGTAGAGAATCCTCTAGCATCCCTTGCCAACTCTCCAGATCCACGTGAACCTGCGACAGTCGAAAAACGGACAAAAACAGGTGTTATTTTGGAGGGATCTTGTAGAAATCCAGCTTTCGTGTACTTCTTCATTGACTCGTATACTTGAAATTCGCCGTGGGCTGCGAAACCGCGTGCATGAACAATGCGTTCAGGGATACGCTCATGATCAAAATGAGTCATTTTCTCACGGAAATGAAAATCTTCCATAAGCGTTGGCCCGCGTTCATCTGCTTTCAAGGAAAATTCATCTTCAGACACTTTTAAACCTTGATTGGTTGTTAGCTTTTTTCCTCGATCGTCTGTTGTAAACTTTTCCAACTGTTCCTTTTTGCTATTCCCGTCATTATTTTTATATTCCTCCGACATTAAAACCTTCCTTTCATAAAAACAATATATGTAATTATTACCCAGCTGAATTTGTGATTAAACAAACTCGTGTTAAATGGGGACGGTTCTCATGTATCATTGGAATGATATGGGAATTTACGATAAAAATCTTTTAAGAACAAAACGAGTACTGACGTTTTCAACTTTCTTCTGCTTAATCGTTATTTGTATAAAAAGTACCCAATGAATAAAATAGTCCATGCACTTTAACCTACTTTGGATACATATGATAACTTGACTGCTAAACTGAAGGAGGACAATCATGTACTCAAATCAACCATTTGATGTGCCGTATAATTATCATTTTTATCGGACGGCGTCGGATAGTCAACTATTGAATGATATCCAAAAAGCTATGAATGCTGAGTATAGTGCTGTTACTTGTTATGATAAATTAGCCAACCTTGCACCATCACCAGAGGAAAGGAGCACCATACTTGAAATACAAACAGATGATAAAAGACATCTTGAGGAATTCAGTAAAATTTATACAAATTTATCAGGGAGTCAGCCATCTTATCAAATGACTGAAGAATGCCCAGAAAAATATAGAGAAGGTATTGAATTTGCCTTTAAAGATGAACAAGAAGCAGTCGATTTTTATTTAGACATCTCGGATAAAGCACAGGATATGACCATTAAAGATAGATTTCGGCGTGCAGCATTAGATGAACAAAATCACGCTGTTTGGTTTTTATTTTTTTTAACAGAACATTCAAATGTAGCTAATCACCACCGACAAATGGAAAGTTATGGTGCTGAAGGAGCTTTAAGTGCTTCAACACTATCCTTACCTCAAATGTTGACGTATGCCCTTCAGGACGAATACTTGGCCCAAGCAAGATATAACAACATAATCGAAACATTTGGCAACATAAGAACGTTTGTACAAATTAGAGATGCAGAAATGAGACATATACGTGCATTATTACCACTTTTCGATCGTTATCAAGTACCATTACCAAATGATATTTCTCAATCCTTTGTTTCAACTCCAGAAAATATTAAGGCAGCCTATGCTGAAGGCGTTCAAGGAGAAATAGAAAACATAGCTATGTACGATCGATTTTTATCCGTAAGTATCCCTAATGATGTAAGAGTTGTCTTTACCCAACTACGAAATGCCTCTATAAACCATTTAGCAGCATTTGAAAGAGGGCTTGCTAGAAATTAATTTAATTCTCAGATTCTGGGGCGATTACGTCGTCCCTAATCGATATTAAGCCACCAGGACATAGTAGCGGACTCATCTAGTTGCGATTCAATTAGTGCTAACAAGATCTATGAATCTAATAAAACAATAATTAGAGAAAGAAAAAACTTAAACCTCCCCCTATTCCTAACTATTTTTTAGATATGTTGGTGTTTATTTTTTAAATTATCTCACCATTACAACGGATTTATGTTTTCAGTCCCTAATAGAAATGGTAGTAATACCACTACAGTACCTATAATTATTAAGATTGTTCCAAAAATTTTAGCAAACAAACCTTGGTGTTCACCAAAAACAGTCCATGAATTAAAATTTATTAGAAATAGTGCTTTTTTCTTAATTACCAAATAACCCATCCCTATGATAATAATTCCAATTACTATAGATAAAATAATTTCTAATTGCATTAAATCTCCACCTTTTATAACTTATTTTTCTATCTCTATTTGATTTACGAACAAAACACTTATAAGTTCCACTAATTCAATATTTTTACATATACAATGTCTGAAATGGGTGTGTGAAATGAGGACGGTTCTCACGCATCAATGTAACTAAATGGAAATAAAATATAGGAATCTTCTAAAGAGTGATCAGTCCATTCATTCTAAAAAAATATCAGGAATCGAATTATATCCCATAGGTGGAGTGGTGTTTTTTGTTAGTCATATATTCGGACTTTCAAAATAAATTATTAATACAATAATAAAAACACATAAGATTTTCACCGTGAAAAATCCAATGCGTTATGGAGTTCCGTGTCTTGTTTACTACTCTTAGAAAATAATGACGGTTCACATGCTCCAATATAATGGAAAGGAAATAAAAGTTAGAAATCATTCCCAGGTTGATCTGACCAAATATAAACTGGAATCGTGATTTACTCATTCTCCTTCTTCTAGAATAATGTTGATTGTTGGCTTGGCTGTCGCTAGAACCGGAAAGGATTCTAAAACAAGTTCCAAGTTCCTCATAAAATACGTTGACGATCAAATGATAATAAAGTCTGATATTATATAAACCCTCCATCTTGGTAAAATCCGAACGCTCCACCATCAAAACATGCAAACAAATATAGGCATCAATGAAACATAAGATGCCTAAACTAAATATGAAAATAGTGATGTTTCAAATTTTTGTAAAATCATTGGAGCTTATCCCATCCATTTATTTAATCATAATATTCGCGCGGTATTTCATATATTCACATATCAGCACATATTTCTGGAACTGTAAGATACAGTTCCAATGATTCTCCAGTTAATAACCTCCAATAAATGATTCTTTATGTTTATTTGCTAATTCATCACGGTCCAGCGCCCTCGGTGGTTCTTCTAGCCAGCCATACTTAATCATCATTTTAGTCCCATCATCAGCAAACTTTAAGATTTCACCTATCAGCCTACTGTACATGACTCCAATGTCTCTTCTTGGACTCGCTGATATACTGGCACCGTAATACCCAACACTAAGTGACGTTAAGAGTGTAACGTAAAATAACATTTTTTTGTCAGAAAATGTGTATGTCGTTGAATCTGTCACTTCAGCACCCCACGTCGCAGGACTTGGCAGATCATGTTCATTTAAATAATTTCCAAATATCTCACAATGCTTTTGTGCTATTTCTTTTCCTCTTAAAATATAGTCAGTGACATCACTCTTATTTGCAACTTGACTATACCCAATCATAGTGGCTGATCCTAGTGCATTTCGTTGGAAGTTGGCATATAAATTCGTAATTTCAGTTCCCAATAATGGTCTTTTATCCCCGAAGTACCCCGCAAGAAAACTTTTCTTTTTTACAAAATCAACGTTTTCAGGTGTTGGAAGATAGGGCGACTTACTATATAAACCCTTAGATAACATGACTTCATTCGTTTGTCTTATAATCTCATCTGATTCCCTTAAACAATTACTAAAAAAATGATAAACATCATCTCTTACTGCAAAAGGTAATGCTGTACTATATGCACACAGACCAGTTTTACCTAGAATATTTGTAGCAATTAAAGCATAGCTATCAGAAAATAACCTCGGAGCACGAACATCTACATCTTCATTCAACTTGAAGCCATATGGAACGGGATAATTTTCTTTTTTTAGTATGTCTGTTATTTTTTTAATATGCGATTTTGATATTTCTAAAGCATGTAGGATCAAAGGTTTTATTTCTTCATCCTCAGCATTGTGTAATTCGTGTTCTAAATGACAAATGGCACCAGTATCATTCATATACGTATTCCACAAATAGGTTAATTCAGCAGAAGTTAATCTCAATTTTCCAACCATTTCCGTTCTCTTCCTCCTCCAATAGAATTTAACTTAAGGATAACTTTTCCTAAATTCACACGATATATTCGTGCTTAATTGTAATGTTATACTTCGACAAAATAGCGTATAAATGTTAAAAAAGAGACGAACAAACAATTGAACATTTTAACCCAAAACTCCTTCACTCCATCAGTAATCAAGAACGAATTTTTTGATGAATATAAAGATTAAGAATCATGACTCTCATCCCATTATTACCTCAATTATATGCTGGTACACAAATGAACTCCCCCAAAGTTTCCTATTGAAGGAGTTCGCATTTATTCGTCAATTAATGAACCAATCTAGAGGCACAAGAATAATGCCTGGAAATAGTATTAACAAAATTAAAATCACAATATGTGCCAGTAGGAATGGCCAGACTCCTTTTACAATATCGACCATCCCAATTTTACCAACACCACACGCTACGTTTAGAACAGTTCCAACCGGAGGTGTAAGTAAACCAATACTATTAGCAAGGATAAAAATAACTCCGAAATACACAGGGTGAATCCCTGCTTCAGCCACAACCGGCATAAGCAATGGTGTTAAAATCAAAATCATTGGTGTCAAATCCATTACAGTCCCAATAACAATAACAATGATTACGATTAAAACAAGCAACAAAAGCTGTTGATTAATAAATGGACCAAGAAATTCCGTAATGACACGTGGGATATTTGCTACGGTAATCAACCAAGCGCAATACAATGCTGCAGCTGCAAGAAATAACACAATACTTGTCATCTTTGCTGCTACTAAAAATGCTGAAAATAGATGCTTCAGTTTCAATTCTCGATAGATAAAAAAACCTACGAAAAATGCATACGCAACAGCAATAACTGCAGCTTCTGTAGGTGTAAAAATTCCTCCGCGAAGCCCGACAACAATAATCATCGGGAGCACAAGGGCCCATACAGCGTGTCTAGAAGAAATAAGCATTTCTTTCAATGGTTTTTTTGGAAACTTTTCAACCGATGTATCCTTTCTCATAACCAACCACCAGGCAATAGTTAATCCAACAGCCATTAAAATACCTGGAATAATCCCAGCCATAAACAATTGCGAAATCGAAACACCACCTGTAACGCCAAATAAAATCATTGAGACGCTTGGAGGAATCATGGGAGCAATAATTCCACCAGCTGCGATTAAGCCTGCTGAACGGTTCCGATCATATCCAGCCTTTGCCATCATCGGAATAAGAATAGCACCAAGTGCAGCAACATCGGCAACTGCTGAACCTGATAACCCTGCAAATAATAGACAAGCAAGGATTGCCACATAACCAAGTCCACCTCTCACATGACCAAGAAGTGTCATGCTGAAATCAATAATTCTTTTTGAGAGACCGCCTCTATTCATCAATTCTCCTGCGAGAATGAAAAACGGTACAGCCATGAGGGGGAAATTATTGACTCCGTTTATTAAATTCTGTGATACAAGCTGTGTACTGAATAAATCCATATACATCATTAATGCAATCCCACTTATTAATAAAGAAAAAGCAATAGGTACCCCTAATAATATAAACAGCATTAATGTAACCAGAAAAATTAGAAGTGTCATATTATCCCCCACCTTTTACGTCTAATCATCATTCAAATCCCTCGCCATCACAGTCTCGACCTCTTCCTTCTTAATAAATAAACGATAGAGGTTGTATAGAATGATAATTCCCATACCGAGGCTTCCGACAATTCCAGCGGAATGAATAATCCACATTGGAATACCCGCTGCAGGAGAATAGGTTTCAATATTCGTCAATGCTGTTTTGATACTTCCATCAAAAATTAAATAAAGGACGAATAGCATGATAATGCAACTCACTGTATAGACAGCTTTTTTCATTCTAGGCTTAAACTTCTTAAATAGCACATCAACATTTAAATGTGCATTTTCCTTAAATGCTAGAACGGATCCAAGAAAAATTAGCCAGATCATCAAAAATCGAGATATCTCCCCTGACCAAGTAATTCCCGAATTGAAAACATACCTTAAAACAACATTGCCAAATACGAGAACAAACATCACTAAAACGATTATGGCAATCAAAACCTTAATGATGTTCTCAATAGAACTGAATATATTAATTACATACTTCATGTAATCATCTCCTAATTTAAGAAGGGAAGCATTATCATGGAAGGTAAATAACCACCATTTTGCTTCTATAAATTGGAGGAAGAAGGATTTCTCCTCCCTCCTCTCCTCATCGATGATATTTTTTCAATATTAAGATAATAATAGGTTGAAGTCTTTTATTCATTTAATTTTCAATGGCATTCAATACATCGTCAATAAGGTCTGGTCCGATCTCGTCACGGTACTGTTCATAAATTGGTGCAAGTGCATCAACAAATCCTTGTCGTGCTTCTGGTGTTAGTTCAGTCATCTGCATGTTTTCTGCCATCACTCTATGAGACTCTTCATTATCTTCTTTCGCCAACTCACGCTGGTAATCACGGGCTTCATCTGATGCTTCACGCAATGCCTGTTGCTCGTCCTCTGTCAGTTCATCCCAAAAACTACTACTAATGAGCATGACACTTGGGCTGTATATGTGTCCTGTATCTGTAAAGTACTCCTGCACATCGTAGAACTGGTTATAACGCATATTAGGATAAGTACCCTCCTGTCCATCTACAACACCTGACTCTAACGCAGAAAATAATTCTGTGAATGACATCGGTGTTGGGTTTGCCCCCAGTTGCTCCCAGGCATCAAGGTGTAACGGTACTTCCATCAAACGAATATCCAAGCCTTTAACATCTTCAACATTCTTCACTTCACGCACATTATTTGTAAGGTAGCGGAACCCATTATCCCAATAGCCAAGACCTACCATATCAATATCTGATAAATCTTCCAATAATTCTTCCCCTATGGGTCCATCCAATACCTCAAAAGCCGTTTCTTCATCTTCGAACAAGAACGGCAGATCAAATACGGCGAAACGCGGAGATAATGAGGAAATTGGACCTGTCGAAATATTCGTTGCTTCAATTGTTCCTGCTCTTAAGCCTTCTAACACTTCCATGTCACCGCCAAGGACACCGTCTGTGTAGTTTTCTACAACGATCGAGCCATTAGTTTTTTCTTCTACCAGTTCCCCAAAACGATCGGCACCTAGACTGATTGGTTGATCTGCTGCTGCAACACTTGCAAATTTAATAACTTTGGCGTCTTCTGAACGCTCCTCTGTCGCTTCCTCTGATTCATTATTGTTATCATTGTTGTTCGTTGAAGCAGAAGCATTTCCAGTTGACGATTCCGTATCTTCACCATATTCTCCACAGGCAACTAAAGCGACAACAACTGCAACAATCATGATTGAAAGAATCCATTTCTTTTTCAATTTAAACACCCCTTAGATTTAGTAGACTCGAAAAAATGCAAAACGAACAAACAACAATGACAACAAAAGATATAATTTATCATTTGTAAAAACGTTTTTACAAATGTAAAAAATAAAAACTAACCTAAATCATTTTCTCTTTCATAAAGATAGTCACATCCTCTGGATGAGGAAAAGAACTCGAAGTTCCTCTTTTCGTAACAGATAGTGCGGCAGAAGCTGATGCAGAATTTATAGCTTGATTGATGGAATATCCGCATAAAATAGCTGCTGCAAATACACCGTTAAAGCAATCTCCGGCACCTGAAGTATCCACCGGGTGTACGTTATAGGAAGGATAATGGACTGCTCCATGGTCATGAACATGCATGACACCTTCTGCTCCCATCGTAACAACGATATTGGAGACACCTTTTGCCAGTAAGCTTCGGGCTGCTTCTTCAATTAATGTATGATTGTCCAATGCTTCATACCCAGTAAGATTAGATAACTCAGTAATATTCGGAGTCAAATAATCAATTATCGGCATCAAATCCTGACGAATGGCAAAAGCTGGTGCAGGGTTTACCACTAATGTGGCTTTTGATTCCGAAACTAGTTGAATTACTTCTTCAATCGTTTCCATCGGAATCTCAAATTGAACAAGTATAAGATCTGCTTCCTGAATGACTTGTTTACTAGATCTAATGTTATCCGGTGTCAAAAAATAATTGGCTCCTGGTGAAACGACAATACTGTTTTCACCTGCATCGTCCACCAAAATTTGTGCAGTGCCAGTACCTACAGAATCATCTCTTTTCAAATAATCAATTTGTATACCAAGACTCGAAAAATGACGAACCACATCATCTCCAAATGAATCTTTGCCTACCTTTCCAATAAAATAAATCTCTGCGTCAATGAACGTGTTTTCCTTCAAAAAATAACTGGCTGCAATAACTTGATTTGCACCTTTCCCTCCTGGACTTGTGAAAAATCCGTTTCCAAGAACTGTTTCTCCAGGTTTCGGGAGATAAGCCATCGTGCTGATCATATCTAGATTGTAGCTCCCAATCACGAGTATCTTTTTTTGTTTTTTCACTGCTTCACTCATGATTTATTCTCCTGATAACCATTTAACGACATTCCCCCAAAACGTGTTGTAGTGTTTCCAGTTTATAAATTCAGGTGGACCCCAGTGAGGTGCTAAATCACTCGCAAAAGAAAATGTTCGACCTTTTCCAACTTCTTTAACAGCAATAAAGGCATATTTATTATGCTCTGCCAACACTTCAGCATCCTCATCCCCATACACCTTGTTATAGCCAAGAAAATGTGGCCACTCTTCATCAATACCTTTAAATATCGGATGATCAGAATTGTTGATCTGAACATGCAGTCCTTCCGGAGCTTCATATCGGTCATCGTAAGGCATCATCGTAACTGGAAGAATATCTTCCACTGATGTATCTTTATAGCGTGCCTTCGCGTCAATTCCTTGAAATGTTAAGTAACCTCCTATCATAGCAAAGCCCCCACCTTGCTCTACGTATTGTTTAATAAGATCAAGCCTGTTTACAGCCACTTCTGATTTCGCAAAAGTTTGATTGCTTAACAATAATGAGTTGCTCCCAATATCGCTCAGAAATACAGCATCATAGGCCTGTAATTCCTCCAGCTTTACTGGAAAATGGTCCGGAGTTAAATGTCCGGGAAGAAAATCCATCTCAATACCGGCTACTTTCATTGCTTCTGCAAACCATTGAATCCCCTCTTCATACTCAGTGTTCGTAAAAGAATCAAACCCTTTCGTATGAATGATGTGTTTTACCCATGACTCCCCACAAAAAAGAATTTTCATGATATACTTCCTCCTCTTCTATAACAAGTAGCGCATTATTTTGTCGAGCTGATATGTTTACTCTGATTTAAATTTTTTACTGATTCTCTGACTTTCAGATTAACGCTCAGATTTACTTTTTTAGGGTTAAGAGGCTTACTTGTATTGGCTTCTACCTGATCGATCAACATATCTGCTGCATTTGTTCCCATTTCATATGTTGGTCGGTCAATAACAGTGACGGATGGTCTGTTAAATTGTGCAAGGTCATGGTCGTCAAACCCAACAAGGGAAATGTCTTCTCCTATCTTTAAATCCAGATCGCGAATAGCTTTAATTGCCCCAATACAAATCAAATTGTTGCATGCAAGAATGGCAGAAGGGGGATGGTCAGACTGTAATAATTCCTTGGTCGACTGATAACCATTTTCCTCAAACCAATTCCCTGGCTTCACATACTTTTCATGAACATCGATGTTATGCATGCTCATCGCCTGTTTGAATCCCCAAAACCTTTCTCTTCCATCATTGAAATCCATGATGCCATTTATGATTGCTATATCTGTGTGACCATTCTCAATCAAATGCTCCGTCAATTGATAAGTGCCACCCATATTGTCAATCACAACCCCATCTTTTCCAGAATTTTCAATATAACGGTCAACTAAAATCGTTGGTTTTTCGATACTCTGGTAGAATTCGCTATTCTTATGTGAACCAACTAGAATAATCCCATCAACGTACTTGTTAAGTATGCCATCATAGTAGTCCTTCTCCTCCTTTTCGTTATCATTCGTCAATAGAATTAATGTAACGTATCCACGACTCTTGGCGATTTCTTCGGTTCCTTTAACAACAGCGGCATAGAAGGGATTTAGAATTTCCGGAACAACGACAGCAATTATTTTTGTTTTCTTTTTGACCATGGAAACGGCCAAGTTATTAGGGACGTAATTCAGTTCTTTCACTTTTTCTAGAACTTGACGCCTAGTTTCCGGGTTCACACGGTCTTTTCCATTCAATACTCTGGAAACGGTCGAAACGGAAACCCCGGCAATTCGTGCAACATCTTTAATTGTCATTTCCATTTGCCTCACACCCATTTACTTGTAAATATTTTATAATAACGTTTTTACAAAATGTAGTAAATTCAATAATGAAAAGAAAAATATCCTTTAATAAATTGAATAATTTTTGTAATAACGTTTTTATATATTTTGATAATAACGGTTACATTCTGAATTGTCAAACTATTTTTTAGTTTTAATTTGATTAATTTAATAGAAAATTTGACATCATGACAGAATGATTGAGCCATATAGTAGAGAAATCAAAATAACAATCGCCGGATGAAGTTTTACTTTTTCAAGTAACAGAAAGCTCCCTATCATAAGGATCAATGAATGAAGCCACCCGCTTGATGAAAACGAACTTGTAAAAAACTGCATGGCCAGAATGGCAAGTAGAACGGCCACCGTTGGTTTGACCATTGCAGAAATACGCTTTACTTTCGGAGAATCTTTATATCGGTATATCAAACGTAAAAGCCCAATCATGACAATCAGGGAAGGTGCTACCGTCGCAAATAACGCAATCACCAATCCCGGAATACCTGCAACCCCAAAACCAATAATCCCTGCCATTTTCGTTGCAATTGGTCCAGGAAGTGAATTTCCAATCGCCAGTAATTCACCGAATTCCTCAACGGAAAGCCAGCCATATCGGGTCACGACCTCATATTCAATCAATGGAATGGTTGCGGGTCCTCCGCCGTAACCGACAATTCCTGGAATGAAAAAAGCCAGAAATACTTCCCAATAATGTCCCATTCAATCTCCTCCATTTCATTCTAATCATTTCCATCAACTTCATTTTTTTATCAGTGCATAAGCGATTAATGTACCAATGATGATTGCAGGGTGCAGGTCAAAAATAACAAAAGTGATGATGCTAACTACGGATATAATTACCGCACTTTTCCACCCCAATGATTTAGTAGATTGACGATAGAAGGAATAAGCAAGTGTAAACAGCATCACTCCGACAACTGGTGCTACCGCTTCTGTCATACCATTAATCCAAGAAACCTCCCGAAACGTGGATAATAAGCTGACAAGAATGACCATGAGAAACACAGTTGGGATCACACTGGCACCGATGGCTACAAGCAACCCAGGAATCCCTGATACGTGATACCCAATATATCCTGCCATTTTCGTAATAATAGGTCCAGGTAACGTATTCCCTAATGCAAGCACATCGCTGAATTCTTCATCATTCATCCATTTGTACGTGACCACAGCTTCCTGCTGCACTAATGGAATGGATGACGGACCCCCCCCATAACCCAAGATTCCTGCTCGAAAAAAACCTAAAAATAATTCTCTGAGTTTTTGTAAATTCATATTAAACCTCCAGTTCCGTTCTCTCCTCAATCAGTCAGTGCAGACAATTATTACAATGGAAGTGGACTTTCTCCTTCCATTATCTTTATAATGAATATAAATCCAAAATTGAGTGGTGTATAATAATGAAATTAAATGATACAGACCGACAAATGTTAACAATCCTAAGTGAACAAGGGCGAATTTCATATGTTGACTTAGCCAAAGAAATTGGCTTATCCCGAGTTGCCGTCCGAGAACGAATTAATCAAATGGTTGATGCAGGTATCATTGAAAAATTCAGTGTCGTTATCAATTCAGAAAAAGTTGGTAAAAACGTTTCCGCTTTTTTTGAAGTCGATTGCGAGCCTACATACCTTGTTTCAGTCGCAGAAACGCTGTCCGAAAACCCTAAAGTCGCAAGCTGTTACCAGATGACTGGGCCCAGCACTTTGCACATGCACGTATTAGTTGAAGATTCAAACGAGCTAGAGCAATTCATCAATGAAGAATTATACGCTCTTGAAGGAATCACCCGTGTGGAAAGTCATATCCTCCTGAGAAGATTCAAAAGCCGTACTGGATTAAAGCTTTAAAACAAACGGAGGGTATCCCCAAACCTTCCTTTTTTTCATTCATCTCCATGGATAAACAGGAGCTGTTTTACCAGGCAGCCACTTCCCCATCCGTTCGCGGTTCAGTCCCACCACAAAGAACACCCGTCTTAGGATCCCTCCATATAATCTGTCCTCTGCCAAACTCATCATGATTGTTCGCCCGAATAATCTGATGCCCCTTTTTTTCAAGAGCATAGGAAACATCTGCAGGAAAAGTTGGATCCACTTTTACTGTTTTTCCTTTCTCCCATAACCAACGGGGCGTATCCAGTGCTGACTGAGGATTGAGGTTGAAATCAATCGTATTCATCACAACTTGTAAATGACCTTGTGGCTGCATAAATCCGCCCATGACACCAAAAGGACCGACAGCCTCTTGCCCTTTCGTCAAAAATCCTGGAATGATAGTATGATAGGTTTTCTTTTTAGGCATTAAAACATTGGCATCTTCCTCATTTAAGGAGAAATTATGCCCTCTGTTTTGCAAGCTGATCCCGGTACCTGGTACTACCACACCTGAACCAAACCCCATATAGTTGCTCTGAATATATGAAACCATATTCCCATCTTCATCAGCTGTAGCAAGGTAGACCGTGCCCCCTTTTACGGGATCGCCAAATTCGGGCATCATCGCTTCCTTTCCAATTTTCTGTCTTCTTTCATCCGCATATGCCTCTGATAATAGTTGATTCGTTGAGACTGACATAGCATTCTCCTGTGTTACGTAATGCAAGCCGTCACTAAATGCAAGCTTCATGGCTTCGATCTGCTTGTGATACGTATCCACTTTTCCTAAATCATGTTGTTGAATTTCAAACCCTTTCATGATATTTAATCCCATTAATGCAATAATCCCCTGACCGTTCGGAGGAATTTCCCACACATCGTATCCCCGATAATGACTGCCGATCGGCTTCACCCAATCAGGCTTAAAATCGCCGAGATCTTCTTTTGAAAGATATCCACCATTCTCCTCAATAAAACGATGGATGTTATTTGCTAGTTTCCCTCTATAAAACGATTCTGCCTCCGTATTACCGATTTCTTCTAAAGTTTTCGCGTGATCAGGTGAACGCCAGATTTCTCCCACTTTAGGAGCCCTTCCGTTAGGTGCAAAGACTTTAAACCACTCTTCAAACACTCCTTCTTGTCCGACAGTCGCATCATATTCCTTGTAAGCCATCTCCCAAAAATGATGAAGAGTTGGCGAAACCGGGAATCCCTCTTTCGCATAGTTAATTGCTGGTGCCAAAACCTCACGAAGTTTCAACTTACCAAAAGTTGATGATAATTCAGCCCAAGCTCCTGGAGTCCCTGGAACAGTTACTGGAATTAATCCGTACTTAGGCATTTCCTTATATCCCTTTTCTCTTAAGATTGCTGCGGAAATACTCCCTGGAGATCTGCCACTGGCGTTCAACCCATGCAGCTTATCTTTGGTCCACACCAATGCAAACGCATCGGAACCAATGCCATTTGAAGTTGGTTCCACAACTGTCAGGCAAGCCGCTGTAGCAATGGCAGCGTCGATCGCATTTCCTCCCCTTTTCATGATATCAAGGCCTGCTTGTGCAGCTAAAGGTTGTGATGTAGCAACCATTCCTTTTTTGGAAAAAACTGTGTTTCGCTGTGACCGATAAGGATAATACAGTGCTTGATCAAAATTCAATGTCCTCACTCCTTCAAGTAGTAAATTAATTTAATACTATCACAAAAAGAAATTAATAAAAGTGTTTTTTTATCATAAAGAAATCATTTTACATTTTTATATTTCTTTTAGAATATAATTAAAGTCTATATGATACTATTTGTTTATTAAAGGTTTGTTTTTTAAACATAACAAAAGACCTTCCATTTCGTCCTATGAAGGCCTTGATATACAATAATATGATTTTAATTGAAAGATCTTCTAAACAGCTCCACTTCATTTTTAAAGATGAATGCAATCTATCATTCACGTAATGATTACATATATGTAACGACCTTGTTTCTACCATTTTTTCTCTTTTATCTACCCCAATGCTTTCATATGTGACATCGATTTTCTATTTAGAGGAAAGAGTAAGTCACATATCTCTTTTACTTTATTGAAATAATTGTTACCGTAATCAAGAATAATCAAATCACATGCTTGATCGGCATCATTAAAAATAAAAACCTCTTTTGATCACTATCAATTTCATCCTTTTGATCTAGATTGGACTGGCAGTGTAATTCATTCACTGTTAAATGATCCATCGCTAATAGTCCGCATTCTATTCAGCTGGTTGCTATATATCACAATGTTGAGATTATTTTGTTCCGCGTCGATACATACGTATCCAACCTAGGTCTATTCTCTTCAAAATTTTCGTATACAACACTACTCTTAATTACTCTTATTATCATTTTAATACCTAACATCATTTCTTATTTTGACTTATATAATTCCATCACTTCAGAAACCGCTCGCTCTGCTGACTGAAGGGCTCCTTCAAGATGTCCTCCGTGTTCAGAAGAGGTTTCTGTCCCAGCAAAAATGAGTTTTTTATCCCACTCACTAGCATTCGTTGGTTGGCCATAGTTTGGAAATGCGGTAAGTGGTTTGGAGTCATCGTCAACCGCCGTTTCTGGATCGCTCGACCAATCTTTGTAAAGGATGGTGATTGGTTTTTCAGCGGACGGGCCAAAAAGCCGAGTTAATTGGACGATAACAAGTTGGAGAACTCTTTCCTCCCCCAGTTCTTGACGGACTTTTGCAGGTAATCCGAAGAACCCAAAGAGCGCACCGCAGCCTGAACCGGGTGATGCATCATGGATCTCCTGCAACGGACCGTCCCAACTCACCGCTTGACCAGAAAGTCCATCTTCTCGCCAAAAGGGACGATGATAAATGGCAACCGCTTTAGCTTGTCCTGCCATCCATGTAGGCTTGTCTACCAAGCTCGTGATTAGCTCGCTAGGAAGAGATGGTGAAAATGCTAACCTACTTGCCGCGATTCGAGGCGGTAATGCTAAGATTACAGCGCTAGCGCGTATCCTTTTCTTTTTTCCATCCGCGAGTTTTGCTCCAAGAGTGATCGTTCCATCTTCCTTCTTAGCTATTTCCGTCACACTTGTGCCTAATTCAACTATCCCCTCTGGAAGGGTTGCAGCTACCGCATCAATCAATGACGCAACACCACCTTTGAGCCGAACCGACTTTTCCACAGCTCCTTCTGGTAAGACGTGCCGCTCTATCGGTTCATGTGGAGATCGCTCGAGAAGGATAGCTCCTTCGGTGTGCTGTTCGAATGTCTCTAAACCGAGTTCATGGACAAGATTAGCGATAACGGGCTCATGTTGCGGCCAAAACCACGTTGGTCCAAGATCAAATTTACCAAGGTCATGCCTGTTTTCGACCTCCTTACTTAAAACTCTACCTCCCAATCGTTCTCGTGCCTCGAGAACTTTACAATCGATACCTTGAGAAATAAGCATAGATGCCGCACGAAGACCGCTTAAACCGGCCCCAACAATAATAATCGGATCATTCATATTTTTACCTCCAGTGAAACTCATTAACTTCCTTTTTAGCAAAAAACTTAGTGCTTTCATAATTATCAAGGATAGTGATCAGTTAAATCGAGCACCTATCTCTAAATAAAACAACAATGAGAAAAACTATCCCCACTTCATTTTCCAGAAAGCATTTGTTTTAAAACGTTCCCAAGCTTCTGAATTCCTTCATCTATTTCCTTTGGGTTCTCATAACTAAAGGAAAGACGGAGAAATGCTTTACCATCTTGCTGATTTAAGAAGAAGTATTGACCAGGTACATAAGAGACACCGTCAGAGAGCGCTTCCGTTAACAATTCCGACGTATCGATCCCTTCCGTTTTGACCCATACAAAATAACCACCTTCTGGGACGTACCAGGAAACCGACGGTGGGAGGTATTGTTCCAGTGCCGAAAGTAACGCATCACATTTAATTTTGTACGCTTCTCTTAACGATTTAAGCCGTTTCTCCATATCAGTATTCTCTAGAAACGAAGCCATTGTCGCTTGAGCAAACGGATGACCTAAATCTTTCTTAAACCAGGATAATGCAGTAATAAATTCAGGTGACGCCGCTACCCATCCAATCCGCATTCCTGTTGCGACAACTTTAGATAAAGAACCAACATACAGAACACGATCTTCCTGATCCATTGCTTTTAAAGGTATCGATGGCTTATCAAAGTATAATTCTCGGTAAGCATCATCCTCGACAATAAGAAAATCATATTTGTCGGCAAGCTTCAATACATGCTTGCGACGCTCCGTTGACATCGTTGTTCCTGTTGGATTTTGAAACGTTGGGATCGTGTACAAAAACTGCGGAAGGGTGACTCCTTTCCTTTTCCTCTCCTCTAGCATTTCTTCTAACATTTCTGTGTCGAGTCCATGTTCATCCACTGGAACAGTAACAAAATGCGATGTATAGTTTTGAAAGATTTCTAACGCTTCCATATAGGTTGGCGATTCTATCGCAATGACTGTGCTCTCATCCATAAGAATGCGAGCAATTAGATCAATTGCCTGACACGCGCCAGACGTGATTAAAAGCTCGTCACGAGAAGCTTGAATGTCATGTTCTTGCAGCCTTTCTTGAATCTGCTCCTTTAGTTTCGCCACTTTAGGACTTCCAATATAATGCAACGGTAAGTCATTCTCTTCTTCAAGTAAGCTGGCAACGGCATCTTTCAGCTGTTCAACAGGTACGAGAGAGGGTGCTGGAAAACCAGAACTTAGACGAATACACTTATCTGGAAGCTTTGGCATCCATTCCCCTGGAGGGTCATTTTTAAGTGCAGATTTTATGTTTTCGGAAAAATAAGATTCAGCATTCACTTCTATCATTCCTTTCCGTTCATTCGACTAACCAAGGGGACTAACCAAGGGGACGGTTCCTTCGGTTAACCCAGTTACATGATTACCTATAACCACCTATTATTAGATTAGTAACAACAAACATCCACATGGAAAGAGAGTACTTCATTGCCTAGGTGAAACCGAATATGGTTATGAGGTAGAGTGAAAATTTTGCATTTGTCACTAATTGAAATATCTTTTGTCAACCACTAGAACCGTCCCTGTGGTTGAATTATAATTTCTTTAACATAACTAACCACATAAATGTCAGTGATTGTTGTAATTCTTTCGGTAAACGGGAAACCATATCTTCGGGGACACCGCGTTTGTAAACCCCTTTCCCATCAATGATTTCCCAGCCGTTTTCTTGTGCTAGCTGTTCGAATTCCCAAGGCATCATCGTATTGCATATGACAGATTCCCCGTAAAGTCGGTTATAACTGTTCGCTCGCGGTCCTGCTGTTGGCCCGAGTATTCCTAAGCACATGAAATGACCTTTTTTTAAAATTCTGTGCATCTCATCTAACGCTTTTAGAGGATGTTCTGTCCACTCAATCGAATTAATGACCATTAACCCGGAGAAGGTGTCGTCTTCAAACGGCAAGTTTGTTAAATCACCTTGGATAAAGGTGACACGCTTATTTCTACCTTCTCCTTTTGCTGTTTCAATCATTTCTTTCGATAAATCTATCCCCGTCACGCGATATCCTGCCTGGTCTAACTTATACGAGCCATATCCATCTCCACAACCTAAATCAGCGATGATACTGCCTTTAGGGATATGCTTTTCGATAAAGGGAACAATCTTCTTTCTGCTACCTGTTTCCCACATTCCTTGACTGCTTTGATTCCAAAAATCAGCCTTGTCATCCCATAGATTTTCCGCTTCTTGATGCCAATCAAAAGAACTCATTCTCCCACTTCCTTCATAAAGATCTCTATCTAGTTTAACATGGCAACCGGGGGGATCGCGGTGAAGAGCAATTCTCCAGTCTCATAAACTGCCTCTGTAATAAGTCAAATGGTGTTATCATGCATTTTAATATCGGTAAATTGATTTTTTCAGCAGTCCCAAACCGTCCCTCTTGTTTTATTTTTATAGATCCCTTCTTTTACATATGCTAGAATTTTACATATAGAAAGGTTTTGACTTTATGAAATGTGAGAAATATTTATTAGTTCTTTCTAATGAAGGAATAGAAATTCTAATCAACGACTGGGAAGAAGTGATTGATTATTTTTAAGAAAGAGAGGTGGATTAACTCATGCAAAAGTTATGGGCGTGGTTCATACTTATTGCTTTCCTAACAGTAGGGTGCCAAGGGGTTGAATCTGAGGAATCATTTGAAGAAGACGTAAGAGGTCAGACATTAACATTGGACATATCTAGTGGATTCTTCACCTTATTCGTGAAAGATTCCTCCAGTGATCACCTTAATCTACGTAACTTCCAAAATATAGATAGTGATTATGAAGTAGAATTGTATGCCATTTCTTTAACAGAAGACACAGAGATTTACCATCCGGAATTTGATACACCTCAGAAATATGCAGATCTCCCCGAAGATCTTATTTATTACGGGGATACAATTGGCGTCTCTTTTGAAGAAGATTTCACCTCTTTGATGCAAAATAAGAACTCTGATTATTCGGATTTGTATGTCTTTAACCCTGCCTATACTGCAGAAGAAATTCATATACAGCCAATGTCGCTAGAAGATGTTAAACACCTACATACTCCTAGGGAAGCAAACGTATCGATCACAGTTTTGCAAGAAGATTTCCAGCTAACAAACGTTGAAAATGAGTTAAGAAATGAATTAGATTCCTTAAGAGAAAGGAGAGAAATAGATTTGTCAGCAAGGGATTATGATATCTTCGCACACAGTTTTCATAGTAGTTATTTACGTTTAGAGGAACTTGATTTCAGCTCACTTCCTACATACTTAATTGTCGCAAAAGATGGAGAAATGACGACAACTAGTGAAACCGAAGATGTGATTCAGTGGCTACAAGAATTCAGTAAGAAACAGCAGGACTAACGATTTTCATAGAAAAAAGAAAGACGCCTTAACACTAGTTGTGGCGTCAAATTATATAATATAATTCTTACGGTTACTCCTTGTTAGATATCTCATTTAAAGTATTCGATATTTTAGTAAGTAATACTATAATATGAACAAAAAAGCCAATTACAAGACCAACTAAAGGAGCCAATGTTCCAACAAACGAAACTGTTAATAAAGTAGCAAATATGTATACAAGTGCTATCATAATTTCCCCCAAGTTCATTTTTTACTATTTTATTGTATTCCTCTTATTCAGCTCTACATCCCCCGATAGAATCACATCAAGTGCGATCGTTCATTCCACTTTCACACTCAACTTACTTTAAATGCTGAAGTGGTTTTATTATCCTAAGAAATACAGATTGAAACTATTTTAACTTGCATCATTAAGTATATATATCCATGATTATCTGTAAGAAAAAAACAATAATTTAATATAAACCTATGTATCTTTTCATTTGCATGATTTCAGAAACATGTTAAGACAAGTTTTGACTGTTAGAATGGTCCATCCTTTAATTCCTATTCAATTCTTCCCATTCTTCCCGCAACATTCCCATTTTAATTGCATCAAAATACTCACCATTTATAATTCTTGCTTTTCTTATTCGTGCTTCCTCTTTCATTCCAAGCCTTTTAGCTACCTTCATCATTCTTTTATTGCCAGACCAAGTCGACATGCCTATTCTATGTAAGTCAGTTTCCGTAAAAAGGTAGTCAATCCATCGTTTATAAGCTTCGGAGCCATATCCACCATTCCAGAAATTATTATCGTAAATAACAATACCAGTTTCAATCCAGTTCGTGTTCATATCTACCCAATATGAACCAACGTACCCTATGACTTTCCCATCACCTTTTAAAACGAGCGAAGCAGGAATACATGAAAATATTTCTTCATCCCATTGTTTATGGTATTCTTCCCTCGTTATTTTCTTTTCGAAAATATAAGGACCGTTCCACTTCTTTGCTTCTTGTTCCTCTTCTTCATATTTCCAAAAATATAATTCATCAATATCATCCTCAGTTGCCTCTTTTAATACAACTTTATTTCCAATAATTATATCCATAATAAAAATTTTCTCCTCTTGTACGGTTTTATTTAAGTTACTTCTTCACAAAATTTGAATATTTTATCCGTTTATTTTAACATAAATATCCAAATAAAACTTAATAAGTATGATAAGGAAAATCATTGGTATATCAAAAAACTACATCGAAAGTTTGTTTTTCACTCTCGCTTTAGGGGGCGATACCAAGCCTCCGTTTTGTTCGTGTATACTTGTTTGGAGCTATATAATAAAACCGTAAAAAACACATTTAAGTTTACAGTATTGAGAGAAAACTGTCATTATCTTGCCTTTCTCTAAGAGTTTGACCTTGTATCTGAATTACGTGCAGGTCTTAAATCAAAGAAAAAACACCTAGTCCCCCCCTGCAATACTTCTCTGTACAGGAACTAGGTAGCCTTCTGTTATTCACTCACTTCCATGAACAGTTTCTTTATTTCTGCCGTTGACTTAGCACGATATAATTTCCGCTTCAACTGACTAAGGCGTTCCAAATCATCAATTGAAGACACCACATCGGAAAGATCTCCAACTTCTTCGCCAATGCGATCTTCTAATAAATGATAAATGTCTTCATGACTCTGCAAAAGTCTTCCTTCTAGCCTCCCTTCTTTTCTTCCTTCTTGTATCCCTTCTTGCTGACCTTGTTGCTTGCCTTCTTTTATAAATTCTTCCCTTAAACTCATAATAACCTCACTCCCTTCAGGATAAGTTTGTTCGATTCGTTCACTAAACTCATTGACTTCATTTTTCGTCAAGTCTTTTCGTACGTTAAAAATATAATGTATCAATATTTGAAAGTATGCTGTTCTCGTCTCACGGTCTTCAAGTTCTTGGAGAGCTAAGACCGAACGTTCAAGTGTTTTCATTAACCCTCTTTCTCTTTATAGCTTTTCCAAATCTCAACCATATAACTAAGAAGCTGTTCTTTCTGTTTTCTCAATCACTAGAACTTCACTTTGGTCTGGTAAAGGGAGATAAGTGGTAGGTAGTTCAATCATACTCGTTCCAATTCCATAAACTTACCTCATCCACTTGTAAAGCTTCGACCCATGCCTCTTCTTGTAAGGTCAAAACTTCCTTTGTTGGTCCTGTTATGACAGCGCCATAATGAAAGAAGCCGTTGTTTTCTAAGTAAGAGATTCTTTCTGAAAGCTTCAACCCTCCAGAAACGAGATTATTCGCTTTCGTTTCATGATCTTCTAAAAAAAATAACGTTTTCATGAATTGCTCATGAAGGACTTCTCCCTCCCCTACCGTGTAATCTGGTGACGAACGTGTTTCCGATACAGTCCTACTACCAAATAACCCTTGTTCCTGCTCTCTTGAATCCAAAATCATGTCATCTTCGTGCCAAATCGGAAAACTAGGAAAACCTATTGGGTTATCGACGATCCCTTGATTCCATTCTTCTGTTGCTTCTACACCCGTATCAACGGCTAACCAAGTCAAATCCATCTCCATGTTCTCGAATCTCTCAAATACATCTTCCGTTTCTAATAGTTCTTCAAAGGAAACATACGCAGAAACAACCGTTCCTTCAGGTAGTTTATCTAACTTATTCCATTCGCTAGCACTGTCGAGATCAAACTCGCCGTCCGGATAAGCAAAAACAGCTCTGTTTTGAGTTCTCTCTCCTGAATATTCTCGTTCTGGATGACTCATCATTGAGAATAGAAAATTCACTTCCATTTCTCCGACTTTCACCGTTTCATGTCCTACATTTTTTTGCAAATCTCTTGTTGCCTTTAAACCAAAAAAAGGTGTCGTATTGGTGCTCGTTCCACCAAAAGTTTGATGAGGATCCGTAATGGTTAAGGTATGATCGATCACATTTCTAAAAACATCCACGCGATCTGGAGTTCCCCACGAATAGTAGACTGAGGTAAGAATAGAGGAAACTATTGTCAAAGCAAGAATCATCGTAATAGCGAAGAATGCCGTTTGTAACCTTGCTTTCCATTTGCTTCGCTTTAAGATTTTCTGCTGTTTCTTTTCGTTGATTTTAGAACCGTTTGATCCAGGTGATTCGTTTTCTTCCAAATGTTCCTGATACATTTCAAGTTTTTCTAATTCTTGTTCGAATGCATCAAGCTCAGCATCTGATAGTTCCCCTTTTTCATAAGCTGCAAGTTTTCTTTTAAATTCATCGCTCATTTTCTCCCGCCTTTCTTATCGCTTGTCTGCCACGGAACAATAATACTTTGAAATGTGTGACAGGGACATTCATTACTTGTGCTGCTTCCTTGTATGATAACTCATGAAAATCATGTAAAAGCACGGCATATCGCTGCTTCTCTGATAATCCAGATAACATATGGATGACTGCATGAATTTCTTCTTGAACAACGTATAATTCTTCTGGATCCTTTCTCTTATCAAAATACTGCATAAAAAAGTTCTTTTCTTTCACTATCATTCTTTTGTGTTTACGGTAATGATCAATAAATGCGTGATGTGCAACGGTAAAAAGCCATGTTTTAATATTTTCTCCTTCATAATTCTCCACAAATAAATGAGCACGAAAAAAAGTTTCTTGCACTAAATCCTCTGCGGTGTGATGGTCATGACAAAGGGAAAGGAGAAAACGGTAAATATCATGGAAATAATCATTATAAATGCTGTCAATATTTTCTCTCATTTTCTCCTCCCTTCATTAATAACACGGATAAGATTGAAAAATGTAACACGAGATTAGAAAAAAATTAATTTATTTTATCATTAGCTACTCCTGATTGAGTTTTATGATTCTATACAAACTAATTATACAGACACAGAGGTAGATTCTGTAAACCAATTTCTGAACCATAAATGTTAGGATCAGCTTTGCTTGCCTGCACATCGGGTTTCATTTTTACATACATTAGTTTAAAATGTACCCGCTATCTTGACTGGAGGTGTGATGATTGTTTTCCAAAAACAAACTCTCTGTTACGTTCATCCCCCCTGCCTCTGTCTGTGATCCCGTCCTCGGGCGAAAATACACGCTAACCCACTCTGACGAGACAGGTGAGTTATTTTTGAGTGCGGGACTAATCTACGATACGAATGCCATTGACATGACCATGCGTGATGAAGTAATCGCTGAGTGGCAAAAAAATAGTGACGGCAGTGTGGCATTGAAGGGCTGCGCATTCGTTGACGCGGGAATATTCGATGAACAGACGGCAAGGAGAAGATATGCCATTTTCAAAAGAGAAATATCCTTGGCATTAATGGGAATGGTCAACGGCGACTCTGCTTTTTTTAGCTGCCATCCCACCCTCCTTGATTCTCCGATCTTCATACAATACGTTTCCGTTTTTCCGCAATTTCATCAGGTTTCGTATGAAGGCACGCCGCGGCAGTACTTAGTTTAATATAAATTCTGGAGATGTTTTAGTAGAAGTGTAGACCCTAATAAAGGGCTGTCCCAAAAGGCCCGAGAACAGTTTTTTTAATATTTTTTCAGAGGTATTTTAAACGTAAATGTGATGGGAAACATGTTATTCAATAAAGTCATTCATTTTACAACCTTCACTTTAAAGAGCAGCGGATCCGCTTTTTCCTCTTTTAACACTCATGCTCAAACCGAACATAACAAGAAAAAAAACGGCTCCACTCATAAACGGAAAGGAATAATTAACATCAAACAAGCTGCCTGCCCATAATGGTCCCAGGATTCTTCCTAAACTCATAAAAGATTCCGTGATTCCCATCGTCCTGCCCTGACTGTATACAGACCTTTTAGACACATAAGCTAATGCTGAAGGTTTTAAAAGAGCATTTAGTAAAATAAAAAAACTGACGGACAAAATAATCATAGGGAACGTTTCAGCGTTCATGATGAGAATAAAACCTGCACCATTGCCGATTAAAGCACCTTTAATTACGTTTTCTTCCCCGAACTTTTTAGTTAAAGGCCCTACTAAAGCGCCTTGGGCAATTAAATAGATAAAACTCATAACCATTAATATAATACCTACTTCTCTAGGGCCATATCCAAACCTTTCTAATACGTAAAGTCCATAGACGCTTGAAAAATTTGATTTACCGAAATTAACAGCAAAAGCAGTGATTAGTCCAAAGGCCATAGGTGTCAGTAAGGCTTGCCATAGCCCAGACATACGAAAAAGTTTTATATTTTCCTTTTCAACGGCTCTTTTATTTTCCGGCAGGGATTCAGGAAGCCCAAACCAAATAATGATGCATGTAGACAATGCAAACCCCGCAGCCAAAAAAAATGGAAGATATAGCGATTCTGCTCCAAGGAGCCCTCCAATGGCAGGACCTAAGATGATACCAAGTCCTGCCGCCGCCCCGATTTTACCTATGGCGCCTCCCCTGTCTTCATCTTCCGTTACATCACTTGTATAAGCCATCGCCACCGGAAAAACGGCAGAAGATAAAGCGCCTGAAAATAATTGCGCCGCATACAGCATCCAGAGATGGGTTGAAAATCCAAAGAAAATCATAGCTGCTCCCAAGCCGCCCATACCTATAAGCAGCATCGGCTTTCTCCCATACTTATCGGAAAGGCTTCCCCAAATCGGTGCAAAAATTAGCTGCATGGCTCCATAGCTTGCGATAAGCAGTCCAACTTGTAATCCACCCCCTCCGTATTTCTCTATTAGAAAAGGAAATAAAGGTAAAGCGATCCCGTAACCTGTCATGGCGATGGCGATACTGGTGAATAAGATAATTAATTTTTTTCTATTCATAAGTGATCCTTCTTTCTTAATAGTTTCATAATTATACCGACCGTCGGTATGTATATGAGGTAAATACAGGTGGAATTTCTCCACCTGTAATATCATACTTATTCCTGCTCTACCAATTCTACGACCCCTGTTTCCCCATTGACTTTGACTATTTGACCGTCTTTCAGTACCAACCTTGCATGGCCCACCCCTGCCACTGCAGGTACCCCATATTCTCTGGCTACGACAGAACCATGGGAGATTGGTCCGCCGGTTTCCATAATGAGTGCGCCGATCTTTAAGAATAGCGGCGTCCATGAAGGATTTGTTCCGGCAGTTACGAGAATGTCGCCCTTATCCAGTTTTCGACCTTCTTCCGGCGTTTCTAACACCTTAACTTTCCCTTCATAAATTCCGGGGGAAACCGCTACACCCACAAGAGAATTATCGCTTGACTCCTGGAATGCAGAATATATACTTTCTCCTGTACTCGTCAGGAGCCTCGGAGCGTTCATTTTTAATTCTCTGTGGTACTTTTCTTTGTTTTCAGCTGCGAGCTGACGCAGATCTTCTTCGGATAAAATATCATCTATCGTGACAAAAAATATATCTAATTTATCCGTTAACTTGCCTTCCTCCTCTAAGTGCGTACCGACCTCAATCAGTTTATCTCTGTAATTGCTGAAAACTTCGGTTATGACAAATTTAGAAAGCTCTCTAATGCCAAACATTTCCCGGAAATCCCTTAATAATTTTTCAACTTTTCTTGCATCTTTTTTGTAACCCTTTTGTCTCAGATTCGTCTTTATTCTTTCAATAGCAGCTTCGGCTTCTTTTTCACCTTCAAAAAATTTATTGATACCTTCCTGGTAGTTTTGATTGTCAATATAGGCATTTATCAGATCTATTACATATTCCGGTTCTTCTCTCCATTCCGACACGCCAACATCAAGCTCGACAGAAGACCTGTGTCCATACTTCTTAAGGAACGACGTCATCTCCTCATCTGCGGGATCAGGCTTTTTACCTTTTTGATCATATTGTTCCGCAAGCTTTAAAATTTCTATGCCCATCTGTGTGGTAACACTGTACGGAACTGACTTTTCTACCTCGTATAAATCCGACAGGTCATCCAAGCGATTCCCCAATATCTTTTTAGCTTTCTCAATATAAGTGGAAGAAACAGCAACATAGAAGAGCAAATTCCCACAGTTCTGAATAAGCTTATGACTGTTTTGACGAATAAAACGGAAAATTTCCTCCGGCGTTTTTAGCTTATCCGTCTCTTCCTTAAACTCTTTAACGGTCTCTTTTGCAATATGAATCGCCTTGTTTCTCGCAGCTTTTGGTGAGAAGATGCCTCTGCTGTACTTCAAACCTGCCCCTGTTAAATATTTTACAAGACGGAGATTAATGAAACGAAGCAAGTTAACTGCTTCTTTATGATTTATAAGATCTGCTTTATTTCTTTCTGCCAGTTGAAGTAAAGCTTTCGTGGTCATCGGATCTTTGTCGGCTGTATCATTCTTTCTGAATTTATCCCAGCTTTTCTCTTTTCTTAGAAAGTCTGTTATATCGATAAAGATTCGGCCCCCAACAACCTGATACCACCAAAGATCTAGATCGCTTCCTTTTCTATTTTCAGCACCAAACACTCTCGCTGTGTCCAGTACCATTACTCTTATAATATCTTCACCCATAGGAGTAAATGGCTCTTTCATTGCCTGCGAATAATTATTTAAATTCAAGTGAATTCTGAGACCGTCTTTACCGGATTGTTTCTCCGGTAAAGGATAAAGAGAGGTGATTGGCCTTGATTGGACGAGATAAAAGCGTTCATCTCGGTAAGCCCATTCCAGATCCTGCGGCGAACCGAAATAATTTTCCGCCAGTACAGAAAGCTTCAGGAGCTCCTTCACTTCCTGGTGAGTTAAGGTAGCTACATTTTGTTTTTCATCTGGAATTTTAACCGTATCAATACCTTTTACCTTTCTTACAGTCATCAGCTGCTTCCGGCCAATCAATTCCTCCAAAATTTCTCCGGTTTTTTTGTCAACGACCCATTGGTCAGGAGTGACTTCACCGCTGACAATAGCCTCCCCCAGGCCCCATGATGAATTAATTAAAATCTGATCCCGTCTTCCGTTTACAGGATTTGCTGTAAAAAGAATGCCTGACTTTTCTGCATTGACCATACGCTGAACAACGACGCCATGCGCCAATTCAGTATTCTCAATCCTTTGTTCAAGCCGATAAGAGATGGCTCTGCTGTTCCATAACGAAGCCCAGCACGCTTGAATGCTGTGGAAAAGCTCGTCCTCTCCTTTTACGTTTAAGAACGTATCATACTGTCCCGCAAATGATGTGCCAGGTAAATCTTCTGCTGTAGCTGACGACCTCACAGCAACCTCCTGTGCACCTGATAAGTTGAACGCAGCTTTAATCTCATGATTGATCTGATGTGGTATAACTCCCTCTTTAATGAAGTTCTGTATTTCGGATGCCGCCTTCTCAATTAACTCAATATCGTTGCCAACAGTAGCATCTAAAATTTTTCGGATTTTTTCTTCCAAGTTATTCTCTTTTATGAATAATTTATAAGCATCTGTTAACACAACAAATCCTTCCGGCACAGGCAGTTGAGCCTCTAACATATCCCCAAGATTAGCGGCTTTTCCACCCACCGACTGAAAATCTTTACCTCCTATCTCCTTTAAAAACCTCACATATTCGTACCCCATAGATGTACCCTCCTTTTAATTATTTTGACCTGAAACCGTTAATTGATTTAGGCAGTATACCAACGGTTGGTATGTTCATGTGTAAAAAAAATCAAAAATATCTTTCCATAAAGGTTTTTTTGATCTTAAACGTATTTTTATCTACTTTAAAAAATCTCTCTACTACCTCTTCATAAAACTCCAATTTTTGTTCCAAGGCTATTTTAAATTCCTGCTCATTTAATGTCTTATTTTCCAGCATGTCCTCTTCCAGTACGTCAATTGATTTGCTTAAATTATCGAATATAAACAGTAAAAACTCAGCCATTTCTGAGGAATCAGGTATATCGAATAAGTTGTCTTTTAACCCCTCATCCAGCATCTTTTTATAATACGGAAGAATACTTGCTTTCAGCTTATCTATTATTTTTTTCTGGAGCTTTAAATTTTCTTCACTGTTGAACGCACTTTTGATTTTTTTACGTTTGTCTTTAAACTGTTTCTTATGCTGCTGAATAACTTTAATGGAATAGTTTATCTTTTCCACAGCATCCATGTCCGTTCGCTCAGATAATTTTCTAACTTGATAAATGACCTCTTCAGCAAAAGTTTCAGAAATTTGTTCAATAACGTCCTCTTTTGATTCAAAATAATGATAAAAGGCGCCTTTTGAAAGACCAACTTGGTTAATGATGTCTTTAATAGTCGTTTTTTCGTATCCTTTTTCGTAAAACAATTCTAACGCCGTATCCAGAAATTCCTGTTTTCTGTCTTGCCGCTCTTTTCCATCTCTCATTGCTTTCACCCTCTCTTTAAAATACCGACCGCCGGTTTGTAAATTAATTTTATCCTGTCTTTTTAAAGAAGTCAATACCTCCACAAATCGAAAAACACCGTTAAATCATGCTTCTAACCTCTCTTAATTGTGACAAAATTATGTAAAAAATAAAAAGTATATCTTCTATATCCCTTTGAAACGAAATGGATGAAAGGGAAAAAGGTTTCAGACTTTAAGCCAGCATAAATATTGGTCATCAGGGACACAAATCCATCGATGGACTGAGCCGTATCATTTTTCGTGAGGGTATTAAATTTTCGTTCCGATCATCATGGAAGGCCGCACATTATTGCGCGGCCTTCCCTTCTATAAACCGGTGTTGCCTTTCTCGCAGATGCTATTCAATGAGTCTTGGGCAAATCCAGCCAAACAGCCAATTAAGACCCGGGCACCTCACACATTAAAAACCGCACCAGCACGCTTATATGCTGGTACGGTTTAATTTATCATTTCGGCATGCCGTGGACGGACTTGATTTCGAGGTATTCTTCAATTCCGAAGTCACCCCATTCACGGCCGATTCCAGATTGCTTGTAACCGCCAAATGGCCCGTTGAAATCAGTTTCTGCGCCATTCACTTTGATGCGGCCAGCGCGAATGTTCGACGCCACATACCGCAGTGTTTCCGGGTCTTTTCCAACCACATATCCTGCAAGTCCGTAGACATTATCGTTTGCCATTTCAATGGCATCTTCTAAGTCATCGTAAGTGATAATCGTCGTGACCGGTCCGAATATTTCCTCCTGGGCAATCACCGAATCGTTAGACACATCTGTAAAAATAGTCGGCTTTGCATAATACCCTGTGTCCAGCCCTTCCGGCTTTCCGGTTCCCCCGACGAGGAGAGTCGCTTCTTTTTTCCCTTTTTCAATATACGATTGAACAGTATCCCACTGATCCTCTGACACAAGTGGACCAGTAGCAATTCCTTCCTTCCACGGGTCACCTACCGGAAAGGTTGGAAGCAGGTCAAGAATCATTTCCTCAAATGATTGTTTCATTGACTGAGGTATAAACACCCTCGTCCCTGCAGAACACACCTGACCAGTGTTTGTCATCATATTGGAAAGGGCTGTTTTGGCTGCATCTTTCACGTCCGCATCGCCAAGTACGACGATAGGGGATTTTCCTCCCAGTTCCAATGCTACTTTCTTAATCGTTTCTGCGCCGTTTTTCATAATTTTTTCACCGACAGCACCTGAACCCGTAAAGGATACGAAATCAATACCAGGGTGGGAGCTGATCCCATTTCCAATGTCTGATCCGGAGCCGTTCACAAGATTAAACGCCCCTTTCGGCAAACCAGCTTCGTCAATGATCTCGGCTAGCATCATAGCAGCGAACGGTGTCTTAGACGCTGGCTTCAAGATGACCGGACTTCCAGCCGCTATTGCGCTGGCAATTTTCGTGGAGGCCTGATTGGTCGGGAAATTCCACGGTGTAATAAGACCACTCACTCCGATCGATTCTTTTAATAGCGTATGGCCGCCCCTGTCTTCTGAAAAGGAAAATTCTGCGAGGGAATCGACCGCCTGTTTAAAGTGTCCCAGACCCATCGGATAATGAACTTCTTCTGACACGGTAAGAGGCGAACCTAGTTCATCAGTCATGACGTCGATAAACTCCTCCTTCCTTTTCTCATAACCTTCTACAATATTATTGAGCCATTGAATCCGTTCCTCTTTCGTTGAACGGGAAAAAGCAGGGAACGCTGCTCTTGCAGCCTTCACCGCTTTATCTAAATCTTCCTCTGTACCTGAGCTGATTTTGCCCATCACTTCTTCCGTTGCCGGGTTGATGACGTCTATCGTTTCAGAGCCTGTTGACTCCACCCATTCACCATTAATATAATGTTTGATCTGCTTTCGCATAAGAAACCTCTCCTTTTCGTTTATGCTGTCATTCTCTTATTTTTCCAAAATGAGTTTACAGCACTCCTTTTCCCAGCAAAGCTCAGGCTAAAACAATTAGCAACCAAGGGGACGGTTCCTTCGGTTGCCTCCAGTTACATTATTCCCGTTCTTAACCTATAATTAGTTTAACTACGAGAAACACCCTTATTTTTTGAGTGCTTCATTGCTTAGTTGAAACCGATAATGGTTATGTGATGTGTGTTAGTTTCTCTAGGATTTCTTATTAATAGAACGAATTTTACGCATTCCTAACTAGACGAAATATCATTTTCTAACCACTAGAACTGTCCCTGTATTGCAAGCAAAAAAGACGGTTGCCGGGGTCTGAATTCCCTGTCAACCGTCACATAGTTGCACTTATGAGTTAAAGAAACTTACCACGGAAGGGAACTGTCTTTTAAATGACTTTCCCACATTTTCTGTAATTGCTGAAATGTCTGCTCATCCATCGACCCTTGACTCGCAGAAAAATTCTCTTTTAATTGCTGAACGCTCTTAGCTCCTGGGATAACCGTTGATACTTCCTCATAAGCTAAAATAAATTGCAGTGCTTTTTTTACGAGACTTTGATTTGCGTTCACATATTTTTTCGTCTCTTCTAACATTTTCGTTCGTCTTTGTATAATATCCGGAGTCCAGCGGCTTCTAATATCGTTAAAGGAACTCTGAGCATTATATTTTCCTGATAACCAGCCAGAATCAAGAGGCACTTTGATGATAAGTCCAATTCCTTTTTCATGAGCTGCTTGAAAAGCTTTCGCAGGATCCTGGTGAAAAATATTGAACATGACTTCAATCACTTGACTGTCTGTTTTATTTATCACCTCAAACATCTCTTCACTCGAATCGACAGATGCACCATAAGCACCGATTTTTCCTTTCTCTTTTAATTTCTCCAATTCCTCGAAATGTTTACTCGAGCCATTCAGGTATTCAAATGGTGGATTATGCAACAGAACACAATCAAGATAATCGGTTTGGAGACGGCTGAGGCTTTCGTCAACGGAATTTTCTATTTTAGTTGAATCGAAGTCAATCTCACCACTGGCGTGATGACCGAATTTACTACTGATAATCACCTGATCTCTCTTACCTTTTAGTGCTTTACCGAGAATTTTCTCGCTTTTCCCTAGCGCATAATTGGGTGCTGTATCGAAGAAATTGCAGCCTAATTCAAGCGCTTTATTTACAATCTCTATTCCTTCACTTTCCGTCATCTCATTTTCATTTTTCCCATTACCGAGCTGCCATGCCCCTAATCCAATTTCTGATACGAACTTACCCGTGTTTCCGAACGACCGTTTTTCCATGATTCTTCCTCCTCATTTCCATTTATAATGTCTTTTACGAAATCGGTTTCGTAAAAGGCAATAATTAAATGATTGCTTTCCCGGATCATCTTAACCTTATTTTAGCATAAAAATATCATATTTTTCATTGAAAAATGGAATAGAGGGCCGCCGCTAAACAAGGTAACCGGTAACCAAGGGGACGGTTCCTTCGGTTGCCTCCTAGTTACATCAGCTACAAAAACATCAGAATTTCTTTAGAAAGAGAATGATTTATTGCTTAACAGAAAATAGTTACGAGGTGTTTGTTATAGTTTCTATTGGAGTGCTTCTCAATCAAACTAATTTTATTCCTTTCTCACTAGAAGAAATATCAATTTTTTAACCACAAGAACCGTCCCTACGGTCTTTCGTGGACAGGACAAGGTATTAGTTTATGTAGCCAGCTCAACTGTGCAAAACGACTCATTATAATTCTTTGATATCATTGACAAGTTCAGGCAATCCATCACTGAAAAGATGTTCCGTTCCATCGAGTATTCGAGTCTTTGCATGTGGAAGGTTTGCCTCATAGTGTTCAACGTGTGCAGACGGTACTATTTCATCGTTATGGCTATGATAAAGGAAAATCTGCGGTATGTGCGGGAGTTTTGAAGCAAAATTCTTAGTCAAAATAAAATCCTCAATCCGCCAATCATCGTCCAATCCCCAGTATGGGGATGCAATCATAAACAAACCGGAAATGGGTTGTTTGAATGCTTGCTCCGAAAGATATTTCAACAAAACCGAACCGCCCAAAGAATGACCGATAAGAATTATCTCCTCGTCAAATGAAGCGAACTCTTTTTCTAGTTGAGCTTCCCAATTCGTATATTTTGGTTTTTCTGGATCAGGCATTTCCGGGTCTAATAATGTGTATTCATCACCAAGTACCTTTTGTAAATATGCCTTCAGACCGCTGCTCCCTTGGTGAAGGTCCTGTGGTCCCGCACTATGAATGAATAATATCTGTTTTTTCATATTTTCACTCCCCTTCTTATGATGATTCTCTGTTGTCATTGTTTGTGTACTCCCATTCGTGTATGTGCTCTCTCACCCACTGCTCAAAGGTTCGGGGAGAATCCCCCTGTGATCTGCTTAACAGTTGCGACAACCGTGTAGGCCATCTTAGGAGGATCAGTGAATCATTTTATGACCATCTCGATATGTTCTTCTAGGATGTTCTGTTTCTGCATCCTTGCGCGAGCATGTTTTTCGGTAAGCTCAACGAATCTGATATCTCGGCTAAATACTTGGGCCTGATTTCAATAGCCAGCTGTGGTTTACTTTTTATCCATGACTGCAAAGTAATTTTCTTCATTATCGGCAAAGTTAAATACCCTACCAGAAGGCATTTTGGCAATTTCACCTACTTTGATATTTTTATTAGTTAAATCGGTATATAATTCATCAAATCTTTCCGAGAAAAACATTAGCGAAGGTGTACCAAGATTTAATTCAGGTGCCATTTTAGCAACCAATTCCTTATTGTGTAGAATGATGCTTGTTTCTGAATCCTTTGTTGGAGCAATTTCAATCCATCTCATTTCACCTTTGTTTTCTTCAGAAATTACACTAAAACCTATTTTGTCAGTCCAAAAATCCATTGCTTCATCTTGGTTATTTACATACAACATAATTTGACCAACTTTACTAATCATATTTTTTCCCACTCCTTTGTGTAAGTAATTACTAATCGACCTTTTTAAATTTCTTCTTCTGACAATAGGACAACGCCACTACATAAATGAATTTTACCGATGCGATTAATATTTTAAATATTCTAATAATTATAACAAAAAATCCTGATCCTTGAAACCAAATCAGGAATAAAATATAATTATTGATAAAATATGTCATTTAACTAGACAGAACTCCTTTTATAACTTCAGCAACCGAGGGGTGTTCTTACGGTTGAACCCAGTTACACGTATTAGGTGCCTTATGAATGGAACGAATTTTATGCTCACCTCACGGGGTGAAATCTCATTTCTCAACCACTAGAACCGTCCCTGCGGTCTCAATAATAGAATAGCACGAGCAAACTCGTACGATAATTTAGGTTTGTTTCGTGTCGAGGCTAGTCGAACATCCACTGAATTTCACTGTTAATCACGACCAATCTTATCGTTCAACTCCGTTCGATATTTGTCCCTCCAAGTTTTCGTGTCCTTCACTAGTTCGTCACAAAAAGCTGCCACGTTTTCACCAGTAAGGTCAGTCACTTTCTTGCCTTCCGCTGCACCTTCCTCAAAGAGGTCGAGAATGCCGCCAAAGATAAGGCGTATCTCTTTCCAATCGGAAGGACCACCAGAAGTCCATATATATTTTTTGATGGCGCTGTATGCGTTACGGTACTCACTAGGGAGTGTTTTTGCACGTGCCTCCATCGCCTTCCATTCTCGCTTGTCATCCAGATTCCCGATAATTTTTTCGACAATACTCATATTAATTCTCCTCATTTTTTTTAGTTTTTAGTTCGTTCAATTTGCTTGATATGGATTCCCATTTACCCCAAAAAGTTCTAAGATGCTCTTTACCTGCTGCGTTGAGTGTGTAAAATTTTCTCGGAGGACCCTTAGTGGATGCCTTTTTCTTGATGTTAACCAAATTGTTTTTCTCAAGCCGAATGGTAATCGCATAAACTGTGCCTTCAACCACATCAGTGAAGCCAAGTTCTCGCAACTGTTGTGTGATTTCATAACCGTAAGTTTCGCCACGGTTGATGATCTCAAGCACACAACCCTCAAGAACCCCTTTCAACATTTCTGTGTTATTTTCCAAATTTCTCCCTCCCCATTTTTATTTACCTATAATTTTCAGTGCTCTTCATCACCTGTATTTAGTATTACTTACTACTAGTATATAGTATCGCTTATTAGCATCATTTGTCAAGAATGAAATTTTTCGTCAAAAATCAAAAATTCCCTTATCACAGTCATCACAAGGATTTTATCAAGTTTGACCGTTCCATAATTTAGTCTGATTTTACAAAAAGCAACCGTCCCTACGGTTACTTTCTCTCATCCTTTACTTCCCGAAAACGTTGCGGGTAGCAACTGAAAGGATCTTTTCAACTTTCTTACTTTCTTTCATCGTCGACGCTCTCTCGCTTCGGGCACTATACGCATCCTTTCCTTCCCGTCAACCAGGGGGACGGTTCGTTCGGTTGAGAGAGTGTTTCAATGCCTAGTTGAAACCGAAAACGAAGAACTGGCGTGTGTTAATATTCCATCGGACTTCTTATCAAAGGAAAAAATTCTATGACTATCTCACTGGACGAAAAACCTTTACTCAACCACTAGAACCGTCCCTGCGGTCTATCGCCTATACTCTCCCTCTTCCATGTGTTTATTTTTCAAGTTTTTCGGTAACGGACAAAAGAACACCTTAAATACACCTACAATAGATGCTATATAAATTAAAGGGAGGAAAAATCAACATGATAGACTTGAAACAGAATGGAAAACTTGGCTTTGGCACAGCGCCTTTAGGAAATATGTTCCGAGACGTACCAGAGGAAGAAGCACTTGAAACAGTCAAGTGTGCTTGGGATAAGGGAATTCGCTATTTTGACACTGCGCCATTTTACGGTGCCGGTCTCGCTGAAATGAGATTAGGGAAAGTCTTGTCTAATTACAATCGCGACGACTATGTGTTAAGTACCAAAGTCGGACGACTCATCTTAGACGAAGAAGAAGAAAAAGAAGGTCTGTTTGAATTTGGCCGGAAGAATAAAATTGTCAATGATTATACTGCAGAAGGTACTCGCCACTCCATTGAGGATAGCTTGAAACGATTGAAAACCGATCGACTGGACTTTGTTTATGTTCATGATATCTCACAGGATTTTCTTGGAGACGAATGGCTTTCGAAATTTGAAGAAGCAAGAACTGGAGCTTTCCGTGAGCTGAACAAACTTCGTGACGAAGGTGTTATTAAAGGTTGGGGATTAGGCGTTAACAAAACAGAACCCATTGAGCTGGCAAATGAGTTAGAAGAAACAAAGCCAGATATTCATGTTCAGGCTACCCATTACACCCTACTAGATCATGAGTATGCTCTGCAGCGGTTAATGCCCGGTTCTGAAGAAAAAGAAATCAAAATCGTTGTCGGTGCTCCTTTTGGATCAGGTGTCATCGCTGGCGGCTCTCATTACGCATATCAAAATGCATCATCAGAAATTAATTCAAGGGTAGAGCGCATGAATGAGATCGCTAAGCGTCATCAGGTCAGCTTAATTTCAGCTGCTCTTCAATTCTCTGCGGCCCATCCGGCAGTAGCGGCAGTCATTCCAGGTACCACTCGTCCTGAGCGCATTCTAGAGAATATCATTGCCATGAATGCAGATATTCCTGTAGCCTTCTGGCAGGAAATGAGAGAACAAAAATTAATCTCTCCTGAAGCACCGTTGCCAATAAACGAATAATTAATTCTTACAACAACCGAACATCGGATTGAATCCCCTTCAAGTACACATGCTAACAACACGAAATGTGGTTAGCATGTGGCTCGGAGGTTTTATCGAGGAAAATAGGACACCATAAACAATGGTGAGAAGAAGTGGAAAATTCTAGAATTCCAAATTAAATACTTAAAATGAATATCGTGCCATTCCTCAATGACTGAACTTAAAACTTAAAACTTAAAACCTTAACCCCTCTTTTTTTATTACAATTATAACGCTCTTAAAAAAAATCACCTCCAACCTTCTCAAATAAATACCTGTTAACTACTAAATTGATTTTCTTAATACCACCTTTAAAATTGGCTCGAAACTAATTATTCACTTAAGACTTTTTACAATTTTCTCTATTTTAATGCGTTTTACTTTTTATTTCATTAGTTATTTATTATAATTATAATATAATAATTAATATTGTTCATATTGTATATTTCTTACAATGAATGGTAATATTAGTTATCGCCTATAGTTTCAAATCAGAAAGGGGAATGAACGTATGGACATGAAAGACAATGAGAACGCTGGAAAGTGCCCGTTTACAGGTGGAGGTGCAACTAGTCAACCTTCCGGAGGAACAAAAAACAAGGACTGGTGGCCAACCCAACTGGACTTGCATGTTCTTCATCAGCATGATACGAAAACGAACCCACTTGGGGAAGATTTTAATTACGCAGAAGAATTTAAAAAGCTTGATTACGACGCATTAAAAAAGGATCTTCATCACCTCATGACAGACAGTCAAGAGTGGTGGCCTGCAGACTACGGTCATTATGGTCCCTTCTTTATTCGTATGTCTTGGCACGCAGCAGGTACATACCGCATGCAAGATGGCCGCGGTGGCGGTGGAAGTGGCTCTCAACGTTTTGCTCCTCTTAATAGCTGGCCTGATAACGGAAACCTAGACAAGGCCCGACGTCTTCTTTGGCCAATTAAACAGAAATATGGCTATAAATTATCTTGGGCAGACTTGCTCCTTATAACAGGAAATGTAGCGATTGAATCCATGGGTGGAAAGACAATTGGATTTGGCGGAGGACGTGAAGACATTTGGCATCCGGAGGAAGATGTCAACTGGGGTCCAGAAGAAGAATGGTTAGGAGACAATCGTTACTCTGGCGAACGAGACCTAGAGAACCCTCTCGCTGCCGTTCAAATGGGCTTAATTTACGTAAATCCAGAAGGTCCAAATGGCGAACCAGATCCACTTGGAAGTGCTAGAGATATTCGTGACACCTTTAAGCGTATGGGTATGAACGATGAAGAAACCGTTGCCCTTACAGCCGGTGGCCACACTTTTGGTAAGGCACACGGTGCAGGAGAAGCTTCTCATGTAGGGGAAGAACCAGAAGGATCTCCAATCGAACATCAAGGTTTCGGCTGGAAGAGCACTCACGAAACAGGGCATGGTCCTTTCACCATCACAAGTGGAATCGAAGGCGCTTGGACTCCAACTCCAACCACATGGGATATGAGTTACTTTGATCTATTATTTGGATATGAATGGGAATTGACGAAGAGTCCTGCGGGAGCATATCAGTGGGAACCTGTAAATCCTGATGAGAACCATCTTGCTCCAGATGCGGCTGATGCCTCGAAACAAGTTCCGACGATGATGACGACAGCAGACATGGCTATGCGTATGGATCCAGATTACGAAAAAATTTCACGTCGTTTCCATAATAATCCTGATGAATTTGCTGATGCCTTTGCTCGCGCATGGTTCAAGCTACTTCACCGTGACATGGGTCCTCGAGACCGATATCTAGGTCCAGAAGTGCCTGAAGAAGAGTTCATCTGGCAAGACCCTATCCCAGCGGTTGATTATGACTTAACAGATGCTGAAGTAAAAGAACTAAAAGCAAAAATTTTAGATTCCGGACTAACAGTTGGTGAGCTCGTCAAAACTGCCTGGGCTTCCGCTAGCACATTCCGTGGCTCAGATATGCGTGGAGGGGCTAACGGTGCCCGCATCCAACTAGCTCCACAGAAAGACTGGGATGCGAATGAGCCAGAACAGCTTTCGAAAGTGTTATCGGTTTACGAAAACATTCAAAACGATCTCACTAAAAAAGTCAGCTTAGCTGATTTGATTGTCCTTGGTGGAAGTGCAGCTATTGAAAAAGCTGCTAAAGACGCAGGGGTTGATGCTACGGTTCCATTTACACCAGGACGTGGTGATGCAACACAAGATCAGACAGACGTAGAAAACTTTGAAGTATTGGAACCAGTAGCCGATGCTTTCCGTAACTATCAAAAGAAACAATATAGTGTAAGTCCAGAAGATCTCATGGTAGACAAAGCTCAGTTACTTGGCCTATCTGCTCATGAAATGACTGTACTTATTGGTGGTATGCGTGTGCTAGGTACCAACCACGGTGGTACACAACACGGCGTCTTCACAGATCGTGTCGGAGTACTCTCAAACGACTTTTTCGTGAACTTGCTTGACATGGGACTTGTTTGGAAGCCTACTGACAGTGGTATTTATGAAGGACGTGACCCTAAGACTGACGAACTCGTATCTACCGCAACGAGAGTAGACCTTGTTTTTGGTTCGCATTCCATTCTCCGTGCCCTTTCAGAAGTATACGCTCAAGACGACAGCAAAGAGAAATTTGTTCATGACTTTATCGCTGCTTGGGTTAAGATCATGGACGCAGATCGCTTTGACGTTAAATAAAAGAACTTGGCACGACTATGCAAAATTAAAAATTGGGGCTCGTTTACAAGATCCTATTGTTGGATAAGACCCCAGTTCTAAAACACCTTACGAAGTTTCTGATAATGGCAACGCATTAACGTGCTGTTAGTTCAGGAGCATGACTAAGGTGTTTTTTCTTTTTAAAAGAGAAGGCTTCTGTAAGTTTTTAATCGGCGTAAGATACCGTATTGGGGGTCAGGAACCACAAATTAATTGAATTACAACAAGATTTAAAAATACCGACATATAAACCCTCCTTAATTAAATTGGACACTTTTTTCTAGTTAAGTTAAATCACCTATTTTATTCATTGTCTGTAATCCTCAGCTTGTAAAAAATCATCGATCCTTCCTGTGAGGTTTTTAAGGATATGCCCTTCCCCTGGAAGAACATGTAATTTAGCATGTAAGAGAATACTACTTATTCGATGTGCCGTCTGTACTGAATGTATTAACATATCCTTTTCTCCTACAAAAAGGGTCAAAGGCATAGTTAGTTCCCTTAAATCATTATCGTCAAATAAAGGTAAGACCTCTCTGCGGTAATTATGATGTTTACTAACAAGCATTTGGTATTTAAACACCGATTCAGGTAGGGATATGTTTCCATTTATCTTTTTGTACAGCCTCTTCATTCCTTTTTCTCCAAAAAGCATATAGACTAAAGATTTAATAAAGAATGAAGTTCTTTGTGCGCCTATTCCGCCAGGAGAAATCAGCACAAGCTTATTTACCTTTTCGGGATAATGCGTAGAAAATTTAATTGCCAACCACCCGCCTAAAGAACTTCCGATGATGCTTGCTTTGTCAATGGCAAGTGCGCTAAATACTTCGTTAAGCCAATCTGCAAATGCAGTACTTTTGTAAGGAATTTGGTTTTCACTACTTTTTCCAGGTTCACCAGGTATATCAATTGCATATACACGATACTTCTTCGAAAAATCTTGTGCATCTTTCATCCACATTGTCGAGTTCATTGCACTGCCATGAAGCAAAATAAGGGGAGGGGAATCAACATTGCCGCTTGCAATGATAAAAGTGGATCCAAAACTTGAATTTACATAAAACATTTCATTTGGCTGAGGCCATTGTTCAAGTAAAGTGTCGTAATAATTTAAAATTGCACCTCTACCTTCTGGTGACTTATAAACAAGCTTCCCATTCATTTGTAAAATCACCCCTTCTAATTGTTATATCTTTCAAACATACTTTGGTGACTTGATGCATGCTGATGTATTCCCTGCTGGATTAGATTCTCACTCAACTGATAAACGTCCAAAATGCTCTTTATAATCTATAGTAAAGTGATTATACATATAAAAACCAAACAATTATAGTCTGTAAATTTATTCCAATATATGATATAATTTAAATAAGAAATTGATGCAAAAAATCCTCCATTACAGGGATAGCTTTTTTAATGACCACCTAACAGGAGAGTCAATGTCATTTATAATAAAAGGTGCCTGAATAAAAAATAAAAACTGACCCCCAGTGCGGTAAAGTTTTACTGCACTGGGGGTCAGGTACCACAATAGGTGCCACAATAGTAAAAGCCTGCTCCTTAAATATCTAAAAACTTCTTCACATCATCTAATTGTTCTTTGTTCTTTATCTTGTTCTCAGCAATCTCATCTAAAATTTTTTCTACTTCTTTCACTTCTACTCTCCTATTAAAATGATCATTAATATATTCACACAAATAACCATCTTTTAGTAGAAAATATTTATTAGACCCTAAATCTCTATATTCAAAAGCATTTAATTCAAAATAAACTTTCTCTCCATCCTTTAATTGCTTTTTTAAAACGTTAATTAGTTCTTCTTTTTTATTGTCCATTCATTTCCCCTCCTAAAAAAAACTATAGTTATTATTTAACTGATTCCCCTTTATTATAAAGCTTTCATTAAAAATTCTGAAGTAAGAAAAGTTCTGGAACAAAACACAAGAGTATTATTTAAATCCTTTTAAAACTAAGAATGGCAGTCGCAACTAAAAAACTCACACCTATATGCTTTTCAGACAAAACTAAATACCAGAATTTCAAGCATTTTCTGGTATTTGCACCAGAAAAAAAGCATTTTCCTTAGTGCGTGATGTCTAACTAGAAGAAATTTTTTTTAACCACAAGAACCGTCCCTATGGTAAAAACCTAAAACCCCTGTTTTTCTAACCACTCAAACAATCGTTTCTCACGAGATGAACTTTTATTTTCGTCTTCGTTATATTTCCCTAATAATAGTTCATCATGGATATTTCCATCCAGAAGGAAAATTACTCTGCCTGCCCTTGTTGCGACTTTCACATCATGAGTAACAATCATGACGGTGGTACCTTCTCTATTAATAGCATTGATAATATCCATTACTTCTTTTGTGGTACTGCTGTTTAGTGACCCGGTAGGTTCATCCCCAAATAAAATATCCGGCTGATTGACCAATGCTCTGCAAATTGCAGCACGCTGTAGCTGACCACCTGATACCTTTTTTATATCATGAGTTGCAACACTAGTGATTCCTGTCTTTTCCATCAGCTTGTCAGCATGTTGATTTATTTCGTCTCTCAATAGCTTTGCAGACTTAAATCCTGGAAGGACAATATTATCTCGAATAGATAAATTTTTTAGTAGATGGGAGTTTTGAAAAATAAATCCCATTTTATTAAGCCTTACTTCGGCCATTTTTTCATCTTCCAGATTTGAAATATCTTTACCACTAAGCAATACGTTGCCTTTAGTAGGTCTGTCCATTCCACTTATACTATAAAGTAAAGTGGATTTCCCAGAACCAGACTGGCCCATGATAGCAATGAACTCGCCTTCGTCAACCTTGAAATTTATATTATTTAAAACCTTTGTATCTTCATAGTTTTTACATAAATTTTGCACTTCTAAAATTGTTTTCACATTGCACCTCCTTCATTTCCTATTCATTAATAATAGAAACAATATTGTATTTTTTAATTGTTCTCATAACAAACCAAGTTACAAACAGTATTAGCATTAGCAAAAACAATGGAAACACAATATACTGAATCACAGGGTTTGCAATAAGCTCAACTTTCTTAATCCCAAGTCCTGAAATACTTAATGCAACATTGACAAGCCTGTCACCTAAGAAATCTGTTAAAATAATTCCTACTAGGATGCCAGTTATCGAAACGAATCCTATTTTTATCATGTACTGCTGTTTTATATCATGTTCAGAAAAACCTATAGCTTTCAAGACTGCAATTTCCGATAAATCCTTTGCTATGCGCAGTTTTAAAAATAGAATCGTAAATAGGATCACCAAAGATGCTCCAATGAGTATAATCCCAAATACAACAGTCTTGAGCTGGTTAACAACCCCACCCAAAGTCTGGTTGATAAATTCCTCCATAGGATCTACCGTAATCCCTGCTCCAAGGAGTTCAGACCATTCTTCAGCCTTTTGTTCTTCGTCAACATTATCATTTAAATTAACTGAAAATGTATATTTTCCAGCATCAATATCTGAAAAAATGTATTTTGACTTCGCTGTATATCCACCACTAGTAACATCCTGGTAGATTCCTGAAATAGTAAATTCCTGCTCCTTGTCATCAAAGAAAAGCACCATTGTTTCTCCGACCTCTTTCCCGATTTCATTTGCGTTAAGGTAGGAAATAACTATCTCGCTTTCTTCTTCAGGTGCCTTTCCACTTAGATACTTTAAGTCGTTCCCCGCGTTTTCTCCACAATCTATATTTAAATTCATAAGTTGATTTTCAGAATCAGTAGTTTTCACACGTACCCTTCGATATTCAAAGTAATTTTCAATAGAATTATCGTTTTCTAAAACCTCTTTTACCTTTACATAGCTAGTTTCGAGATTTTCCCCCTCTTCCACTTCGATCAGGATATCCTCTAGAGAGCTCCCCATATAGGTAATAAATTCAGGTGCCTCAAAGGTATTCATTAGATTAGCAGGAACTAGAACCATCAGTGTTGTAATTAATACAATTGCAAAAACAATCGTCCAGTTTTTAAACTTGTAAAAAACTTCACGTATTCCTATAAGCCAGTTAACAGAAAGTTTCTTGGATTTATATAGGCCGTCCTTTATGCCACCGTTGGCTTTATCAAATCCCTTTCCACTAACCAACGCATCAACAACCGTAACCTTTTTTATTTTCTTTAATATCCTTTTACAATAATTGTTTATAAGAAGGTAAACAAGGAAACTAATTACAAGAGATAATATTAAAGCCAAAGGAGTTAGCCTCATCTCACCAAATGTAGCGTTGATCTGCTTTATGAATAGACCGCTAATCAATAATGCTAATAAATATCCAGCAATAACACCTACCACAGCAAGTACCCTATACTTGTTAAGATAAAGTTCTCTGATATCGCCAAATGGAATTCCAATAGCTTTCATTGTACCAATTTCAGCAATATCTTCTTCTAAAGCTGCCATGATCGTATACTTAACACTGATAAAAGAAACAAAAATTAACAATACACTAACTAGAAGCATAACAAATACTGTAATGATATCCGTTATAGCACTCAGCAAGAAAATCATTGTATAAGTCACTGCTTGACCATTCTGTGGAAGTCCTGCATTTTCGTAGGCTGTCTGAAAATCTGAAGCCTCTTTTGAATCAGTAAAATAAGCTTCAATTAGATACTCTTTCTCTCCAAACTTACCTTGAAGCATCGCAAAATCTTCATCGCTTAATAATATTCTTGTAGAAGAAACCAATGGTGAGTTCATCTGAGAATCCAAAATGAATTCTTTAATGACAAAATCCCTCTTAATCTCATTATCGGCTAAAATAATATGATCGCCGATTTTCATATTATACCTATCCTTTAGAAGTACAGGGATTCCAATTTCCCCCTTATGAAGGGTTACTTTTTCATGTGTAGAATTTAGCAGTAAATCCTTAGCTTCGTTCTGCTTTACTAAACCAATATCAAGACGGCTATCTGAAAGATCGTACGTCTTTTCATTACCAATGACTGTAAGACTATTACCATAGATATTAACCATTGTTATAGTCTGCCAATCTGTTATTCCCTTATAATCTGACATAAACTTATCTATTTCCTCTTGATTGATTTCTCCTTTATGCATCTGAAGAAAATGAGGCGGTTGTGCTGTCTTATATAATTCAGAAATTGATGTAAAGGTTTGAACTGCAATTAACATTGACAAAGCTGCAAGTCCAGTAGACAACATCATAAACAAAACTAATGCCAGATTTATGACTTTATTTCTTTTAAGATCATTTTTAACTATTAACCAGTTCATAGGCTTTTCCCAAACTCCTTTCCATTTCTTTAATGGTGTCATTGGAGCCAATTTTGCATGCTTAAAAGATAAAGAAACAAGGCATACTCTATAGATAAATTTTATCACTTAAAAAAGGGGGTTGATTTGTAAATAAAGTAGTTTATGTGAAGTATCAGCGAGGAAAAGGTCCTGTCTCCGGCACTTTCTTCACCACACACAAAAAAAGCTAAGTCAGATAATCTGACTTAACTTCGTTTACCGTATTATACCTTTCTTTTACAATTCTTCACAAAACCACGACGATAAAAAACGTGTGCCCCATCGAGTTAACATTTTAAGCGAATAAGAGCAGGAACGAGAAACTAATTCGAGTTAAATACGATGCTTTTATCAAAATTGCACTCCAAAGATATTCAAATAGCCTAACTGATAAGAAGCGATAATCACTAAGCAGAACGCGCCTACGATACTTGTGAAAAACGCCCAGTCTTTTCTACCGATAGACATCTGATGATAATGAGTTCGGTCTGTCTCACCTGTGAACCCTTTCGACTCCATCGCAATCGCCACGCGCTCCGCTTTGCGAATAGCATTGGCCATTAACGGAATCGCATAGCGACGGAACTGGTGAATTCGACCTTTCAACCCTTTCGCACGACCAATTCCACGAATCCGATGCGCCTGTCTTAGCACTTCAAATTCATGTTTAAACGTCGGCAGAAATCGATAGCCTGCAAGAATACCGTAAGTGAGCTTTGGTGGGAGCTTGAACTGTTGCATAAGACTAAGCATGAATTTAGTTGAGTCTGTCGTTAAGATAAACATGAGCGACAGAGCGACAAAGCAGAGTGATCGGAGCGCAAGGCTGATTCCGACCATGACTCCTCCCGTCGTCACTTCAAACCACCAAAATTCGAAAAGAACACGTCCGCCTGCGAAACTATCACTCGTATAAAGAACGGTCATCCACGCAAAACCTATCGCTAGAAAGACAAATGGTGAAAATAACAGCAACCATTTTTTGATAGAGATTTTGCTGAACATAAACGTGAACGCGACAACAAATATAAGATAGATAAGTGGTGTAAATATGTCAAAGCTAAAGCTCAATAACACCCCGGGGATAAGAATGGCTACCATTTTCAACGCTGGATTAACGGACGAGATCATACGTTTCACCAGCTTTCTGCTGTTTCAAATTCTGTTTTCGAATCCGATAAGGTTGTCTTAGCCTAGCTGTATGAAGCAGCTCTTCGTTTTTCCACAACTTCTCGGGGTGGCCATGAAAAACGATCCGCCCCGAATCTAAAACAAATGTCCGTTCACAATACTGATCGACTAAATCCATATCGTGCGTAACGAACACTACCGTTGTTCCTTGTTCTTTTAATTCCAGAATGATAGTCATCAGCTCTTCTGTCGTTTTTGCATCTTGCCCAAAAGTCGGTTCATCAAACAGGAGAAGTTCCGGTGTTTCATCGAGCATCGTTGCCACACTGAGACGACGCTTTTGACCACCACTAATTGAAAATGGATTGCTCCATTGGTGATTTTGTAACTGGAAGTGATCCAAAAGAACGTCTATCCTTGCTTTCATTTTCCGTTCACCAGTCCCGTTCAATTTCATGCCAAAAGCCAATTCATCATAGACAGTGTCAGTAATAAATTGATGCTCAGGATTTTGGAAAACAAAGCCCATTTTCTGCCGTAATTCCTGTTCACGCCATTGTTTCAGTGACTTATTGAGGAAATCAATCTTCCCTTTATACGGCGTTAGAATTCCAGCCATGAGCTGAAGAAGCGTCGACTTCCCTGCTCCATTTTCACCGACAATAGCGACAAACTCTCCTTTGTGAAGAGCTAGATCGATCTCATCTAAAATCACGTTCCCCTTCCGTTTAAATGACAAATGACTTATTGAAATCGTTCGTTCCAAAAACCTAGGGGCCTTGTCTGCCAATCTTTTATGCTTCTCTGCTGGAAATTTAGTGATATCTTTCGGTAAATGAATTCCTTCCGCACCTAACATTGCCAATTGTTCCTTAAATACGAGATCAGGTCGACCGTCAGCAATGAGTTTTCCTTCTTGACTTAACGCAAGAACGTGGTCTGTGAACAGAACCCAGTCGTCGAGCTGATGTTCGATCACGAACACAGACATGCCTCGTTCTTTCTGTAACTCGGATACCAACTTGATAAACTCCATACTAGAAACAGGATCCAAGTTCGCTGTTGGTTCATCTAGGATGAGCAATTCAGGCTCCAACAATAGCACGGATGCTAATGCAACCTTTTGTTTTTGCCCTCCTGAAAGTTGGTGAATCGGTCGTTTTTGGAAGTCTTTTAACCCCACCGCTTCAAGAATACGATCTATTTTTGACGACATATCCTTTTGCGGAATACGGATATTTTCCATCGTAAAGGCTAATTCATTTTCCACTGTCATCATACAAAATTGACTTTCCGGGTCTTGAAACACAATGCCGATCTTTTGATTAAGTTCTCCTTTTTCAAACTGGCGGATCTCCCGGCCACGAAAAAACACGTCCCCTTTTTTATAGCCCTCAACCGCTTCAGGATAAAGACCATTTAAACAAAGAGAAATCGTACTCTTACCGGATCCACTGGCCCCTAAAAGAAGCGTCACTTCCCCTTGTAAAAGAGAGAAACTTACATCATCAATCAACGATGATCCCGCTTTTTTTTCATAATCAAACGATAGGTTCTCTACGCGAATGAGTGGCTCAAGTTGCTGCCGATTCAAATCAGGCTGATTTATCACGTTTCTCCTCCCACTCCTTTCCTAATGCATAGCCACGAAGTACGCCTGTTTGCGCAAGCTGATCACTGATATATTTTCCAAGTAACCCTGCCAATAGTGCACCACTGATCACTCGAACGGTCAGCGTCGCAATAATTAATCCTGGCGTAAGAGCTGCCAATCCTGATTGGAACCAACCCCATGCGTAGCTGAAAACTGCGGCGGACATCCCAGCCATCATCAGTACATAGAGAGAAAAGTTTCGATACCTTGTCGCTAAGAAGACCACCTCAGCTCCAAGTCCTTGAATGGCCGCAGAAATAATTAATTGAGGTCCAGCAGGACTTCCGATTAATACTTGCACAGTTCCTGCAATTAGCTCTGACCAAAACGCTGCGCCTCGTTTACGGATCACATATGCCGCAATGATCGAGACAATAAACCAAATGCCGAAAATGACTTCATAACCAAATGGAGCTAGCCCGAATGGTGTAAGAAAATTACGCAGCCCTTGGCCAAAAAAATAAAACATTAAGTAAATAACGGCGAAAACGACACCGAAAATGGACATTAACACAATTTCTTTCAGTTTCCATTGTCTCATCATGGTTACATTCGCCTCCTATTTATCTTTCTTCGATGGACTGTTGGCCGAAATCGCCGCCGTCATTGTGACATGACTATGTTTATTTGTACTAGATGCATTCACAAATGCTTCTTCTAACGTTTTGAAAACATCATTCGTATCACCATCTAAACGAGACGCGTAATGAACCCCTTTTGTAAACGTACCGTGCTTATCAGCCACTTCTTTTTGATCAGCAATGACTTGCATGTAATCGGGATTGTTAAGCGGATATAAAGCAAACTGAGACGCTACCTCCACTTTTTCATTTATCGAGCCCTCTTCGTTCAAACGATGATCATCTTCTGACATATACGTGTCCGCCTCTGAGTCACCTGGACACCCAATCGAAAACGTCCCGTTAAAAACAACGTGGACACCGGTTTTCGCCGCGTGAATAAAGATTGCTTTTGTCACATCAAATACATGTTCACTTCGACCACGAATACACGTGCTCACATCATCTGTATGTTGCCACACTTTTGATGTATCCACCTCTTTCAATGCGCCTTTAATCACATCCACAAAATTATCTGTCATCGGGTACACCGAGAAACGGCACCCGACAATTCGACTTGTTCCACAACTTAATCCTTGCATGCAACATCCTCCTCTATGATCGATATGTAAATCAATATGACTATCAGTGACTCGCCCAGAAGGGGTGGGAAAAAATATAAAAAACTGCACCTCCCATAAGGAAGATGCAGTGAAAGTTCATGTAAATCAAACAGGCTACATGTAGCTTACCTGCACTTCCCCACGCTAGTATTACCTAGTTCGGGTTCAAAGGGTTAACAGGAATTTCACCTGTCTCTCAGCTTATAGCACCCCTAGTGCGATCACGAATATCATATTGTTGATTTCATTGTAACGGCAACGAGCAACGTTTGTAAACACCCTTATTTCACTTCCGTCTCGTTCTATAATGCACTTCTGTCATTCTATAATGCACTTCCGCCATTCTATAATGCACTTTCTCCACTATAATGCACTTTCTCCATTCTATAATGCACTTTCTCCACTATAATGCACTTTCGGTATTCTATAATGCACTTCCGCCATTCTATAATGCACTTTCTCCATTCTATAATGCACTTCCGCCATTCTATAATGCACTTCCGCCATTCTATAATGCACTTTCTCCACTATAATGCACTTTCTCCATTCTATAATGCACTTCCGTCTTTCTATAATGCACTTTCTCCATTCTATAATGCACTTCCGTCTTTCTATAATGCACTTCCGCCATTCTATAATGCACTTTCCCCTCTCTATAATGCACTTTCGCTACTCTATAATGCACTTCCGCACCCAGCCAAAAGCATTCATTTGACAACACTACCTGTTTTCATTGCTCCGATTCGGTTCAGACTGGGGTACTTGATTATTCTCCCTTACTTATATCTACTTAATATTTCGTCTGGAATATGGCAATAATCATTTGGATATCTAGCTAACCTATCTTGATGTTCTTCTGCACTTCTCACATAGTTTGTGAGAGGTAATACTTCAACAACGATAAGGTCATAATCATTTCTCTCACTTAGAAACGCCTCCGCCTCTTGCAAGTGTTCAGGCTTTTCACTATATACTCCTGTTCTGTATTTCTCGCCAACATCTTGTCCTTGTTTATTCAAACTGTATGGATCAATGATTTCAAACAAATATCCCATCAATTCCCTGATTGTTACAACCTTCGGATCAAATTCGATTTTTACACATTCGGCGTAGCCATCATAATCACCCTCAAGTGTATGACTGGTTCCATTAACTCTTCCCGCTTCTGTAAACTTAACTCCAGGTAAAGTTTTTATAAAAGCTTGTACTCCCCATAAACATCCACCTGCAAAATATACTACTTCCATATTGACTCTCCCTCTTTGTTTAAAACACCAACAATTCTATTCCTAGCATTTATTAAAAACACTGATTTATATTCTAGATCAAACTTCGACGAAAATTTATTCAACTCCTGCAAAACTGATAAAGAATGACTACTTTAAAATGGAGAGCTGAACATTTATAGTCCTAAAGCTCCACAATTGTTCTTTCTTTGACCGTTATTTCCATACAAAAAACGCTCAATCTGAGCGTTTTCTTGTATGGATCTGTTCAACATCCCGAAAATTAGTTTTTTCGCTTTAACTTTTTTTGGGGTGTTACCATCTAATCACATGAGTTTTCACTTATGAATGGGTTTGTTTGACTTATGATGTAAATTTGTAAAAGACGACCAGCCTACTATTCTTCCACTGTCCTTGTCACATCGACCATTTCGTAGAGACTGCTCGGGTGAATATAGAAATTTTCGATGTCTGAACGCAGGCCGGCTAGGTGTTCTACGTGGTAGAGTGGAACCATAGGCGCTTCATTGATGATAATCTGCTGGGCGTCGTGGTATAGGGCGTTACGCTCTTCGCCATCCATTTCCTGACGGGCTGCTTCAAGCAAGTCATCTACCTCATCATTACTGTAAAACATACGGTTACCTGTCATCCCGTGGCTGTCGGAATGAAAGACGGGATACAATCCGTAATCAGCGTCTCCCGTAACGGTTCCCCATGCTCCAAGGAACAATTCATGCTCTCCTTCAGAGACTAGTTCACGGTGTACGCCACTTTCCATCGATACAATCTCCGCGTTCACATCAATTTGAGCAAGCTGGCTTTGAATCAGTTCAGCTGTATCCAGTCTTACCCTAGAGTCGTCAATCCATAATTCAGTCTCAAGACCGTCTTCAAATCCGGCTTCCGCCAGTAATTCTCTGGCAGCGTCCACATCCTCTACAATCGGATCTAAATTGTCTGACGCCCCTAAAACCGGCGGCGCAAGTGGCCCATCTGCTTTCAACGCAGCACCATTCAATACCCCTTCAATAATATCTTCTTTATTAATCGCCATGGCAATTGCTCGGCGCACATCTGGATCGTCAAACGGTTCAGTATCAGTATTGAACCCAAAATAGGCAAGAGACGCACTGTCATAACGCGCTACCTTCGTGTCTTCATTTTCTTCCAATCGTGAGATGTCGTTTGCATTTAAATGACCAATAATTTGCGCTGAATCTGTCTCAAGCTCTCCAACCCGTGTCAGATCTTCCGGTACTATTCGAAAAGTAAGAGTATCCGATCCTGCTTCGCCATCGAAATAATCCTCGTTTTTTACAAGACGAATTTCCTCCCCTGGCGTTTGACTTTCGAACTTGTAGAAACCTGTTCCGATAGGATGATCGTTAATGACTGATCCTGGTTCCTCCCCATCTGCAAAGGCTTGCTGGTCCTCTTCAATCAGATCAGGACTGATCATCTGACCTGCTGGATGGGCGAAATGCGTTTTCAGAGGCGCAAATGGATACTCCGTGTGGAAGCGTACCGTGTAATCATCGACAATCTCCACCTCTTCAATCATGTTGAACATGAATGCTACGGAAGAACCAACCTCCGGATCAAGCATCCGTTCCACATTTACTTTGACTGCCTCTGCATTAAACTCAACTCCGTCATGGAACGTAACCCCTTCTTTCAACGACACCTCCCATAAATCAGGCTCCTCCTGTTCAAACGACTCAGCCAGACTCATATGTAAATCCAAATCCTCATCCGTGCGAACGAGCGTATCATAAATTGTTCGCTTCACGTTAAGAGATGCGTGATCGTTCCCGAAATGAGGGTCGAGGGCATTAACATCCGATTGCATATTGACAACTAATGCGTCAGGATCTGCGTCAACTTCTTCATTACTAGAATTGCTATTGTTCGGCACATTCGCCGGATCTTCTGAATTTAAAGGCTCTCCATCCCCTGCGCAGCCTGCTAATACCGTCGTTGCTCCTGCAATTACAAACCACTTTTTCATAAAAAATCAATCCTCCTATTTTCATAATTCCTTAACCCTATCTGATAAGTCGGATTTATGCAAGTATTTTTACTCAGGTTTTTTCAGTTTCTAGGAAACAACTTTTACTCATTACAATGTACAAACGCACGTTCTTATTATATAATAGATACAGGTCTTCTATAAGACTGCCTTACCTTTTCACAATCTGATTAAGTGCTGCTGGGCTTAGATAGCCCCCTCCTATAAGCAGTACTATGCGCCCCTTATATAACCTTCCATTGGTACCAGTCATCCCAAGAAATACTCTCAAATGCCAAATCCAACGATTAAGGTGGTGAGCTGTGCCGAAATATCGTTCGAGATTCTCTTTCTAGCAAAATTTATCTCAGGTAAACTAGCCATAATTAAAAAATGTCGATGCAAAAGGAACCCTTTCGAGGAGGAAAATGCATGAGCGAAAAATTGCTTCATCAAATAATCAATACGTTAAAAGTTGTGCAAGGGGATATTTCGGAAATGAAAGGTGATATTTCTGGCTTGAAGAGTGATGTATCTGGCTTGAAAGACGAAATGTCAGTAATGAAAGACGACATTTCCAGTCTCAAGGAGTCTCAGGCTCTTATAAAAGATGACATCTCCAGTCTCAAAGAAACAACTGCAAGAATGGAAAAAAAGTTAGATGCAACGAATGAGCAGACTGGTAAACTTATTGAGCAGTACCAAACTAAAATGGCGCGTCTTGATAATATGGTAACAAAAAACGACCTGGAGTATTTCGACATGAAAATAGGCAAACATGAACGTGAAATTTATAAATTAAAAAAGCAGGCATAATGATAGAAAAGCACCTGATTTGATACACGTTAAATCAGGTGCTTTTATTGCGTATATAACTTTCTCTTTATGTACACCACTTTCAAGACTCACAACCAAGGGGGCGGTTACTTCGGTTGAGAGAGTCCTTCCATGCTTATTTTTGTTGTTCTTCATATGATCTAAATTATTTCAAATAATCAAAAATTACTATTTTTTAAAACCACTTGCTTGAAACGGTCCCTCTACCGTGATAATCCCAATATATCGAGCAATCTCTTGTGGAGATTCCTTTAACTCATTTTGTAGCCATTGTTGTATGACACCTAAGTGGGCTGAAACTATATAAGAGAGCAAATATTCTCTAGGAACTTTCATGCGATCTTTATTTCCTTCTGCTTCCTTTAAAAATACTTTCCCGATGTTTGTTTTAATATATTCCTTAAGCTTAATTTGAAAGGCAACATTTCCATTCGGTCCAAGGACTGCTCTCATAAAAGCTGCATTGTTTTTAATGTACTCGAGTAGCTTCACTGAATACGCAAGCGGTTGCTGATTTTCGCTGAATTTCCTTATATCATTAACTTTAATATCTTTTGCAATGTCTTCGATTTCTTGGAAAAATTCGTTTTCACATTTCTTTAATAAATCAAACTTATCCTGATAATGTAAATAAAAGGTACCACGATTTATATCTGCTTCGGAGGTAATATCTCTTACTGTAATCGATTCAAACCCCTTTTCCTCTATTAATGCTGCTAGCGCCTCCCTAATCATTCTTTTCGTACGAGCAATTCGACGGTCAACCTTTTGAACTGACATTTTATACACCCACTTTTAAAATTTTTTTGAGATTATGAACAGAAGACCTTTAAAGTGTTGATTTCACAACAATAATCCAATTACTGATTATTGAATTCTCTGATATACAAATTATAATAGATACTATGATCATTAATCAACACAGCGTTAATTAAAAGGTAGTGTCAAAAGTTTTATGAAATGCTTCAAACAAAAATTAGTAATCATCTCACCATTACTTCTCCTTAAAGTTGCTCTTATTTTTCACTTAACCCTACTCCGAAGCATGAAATTGAATAGGGGGAATAAACTTGTTGAAAAAGTTCAATCTATGTCCAAAGAAGACTCTGATGAAGAATCTACTATTAATTAATATCTATTTCAGATAGAGACAAGGTAATGGAAAGGCACCAAAAATGAGCAAGGCAGCTTTAAAGTAAACATAAATGAGGGGTGATTGGAAATGGCAGAGTTATCACAAAGGAAAAATGAAAGAAATTTAGATGATCTCATAGATTTTATGGAAAAGAAGCCTAGTAACTTTGGAGGACTTATTCACTCAGCAGCTAATTCTAAGCCACGCCGGTCTTTTGCTCCATTAATTCCCAAAAACGAGACATCGATTAAAAAATTTACGTTGTCACAAAAAATGAAAGTTGCGCCTAGAATGGCTAGAGTAATGAAAGGAATGTGGAAAGGGAAACGATATTATAGTAAAAGAGTTACATCCAAACAGACAAAAGCTCCAATGGAAGGTTTTGAGGAAATTAAACAATTCGCTCAAAAATTAGGAGCGATTGATGTAAAATTTATAAAGGATTTACCTTCCAAGCAAGTATTTAAAGGAAAATCTATTCCTCACAAAAACGCAATCGTGTTCACTGTTGAAATGGACAATGAAAAAATCCAAACTGCCCCTAGTTTTGAATGCTTTGCTGAAGTAGCAAAAGGATACGGTGATTTGGCTGTAATTTCAAATAAAGTGTGTGATTTTATTCGAAAAAAAGGGTTCTCTGCATACCCAAGCACTGCGATGGGTGGGCAAATGGATTATGTTGCAATTGGTGAATTAGCGGGCTTGGGAGCAATCGGATATCATGGACTTTTAATCACACCTGATGCCGGGTCTCGAGTTCGAATAAGTACCATATATACGAATATCGATACGTTTCCTGTCGAGACAGAGAATCCCCACCTATGGGTCCGAGAGTTTTGCTCATACTGTAGAAAATGTGTTCGAAGTTGCCCAGTCCAAGCAATCAACAATGAACCACAAGTGAATGAAAATGGAGATATGCAGTGTATCGATTACAAAACGTGTGTTAAATATTTCTCGGCAAACTACGGTTGTGCGATTTGCATTAAAGCATGCCCTTTTAGTACAGCTGGTTATCATAAAATACAAAAGGGCTATTTAAAGAAAAAGACTGTAAAAGAGAGTAATAATAGTTAAGTAGAAACTAATTTAGTTTAGCAGTATACTGAAGAGTGGCATTCCAAAAATACAATAATGGTACACCTTGATAATATGGCAACCAAAGAGGATCTGGAGTTTTTCGATATGAAGATTGGGAAAAATGAACGTGATATTTATGACTTAAAAAAGCAGGCATAATGATAGCACAGCACTTGATTTGATACATGTTAAATCAGGTGCTTATTGCGTATATAACTTTCCCCTCTATGTACACATTTTCAAGATTCACAACCAATGGTGCTCTATTCAACCACTAGAACCGCCCCTATGGCCTCAACAACCCTTTAAGCACCGCAGCACTTTTTAAATTTTTTCCCACTGCCGCAAGGACACGGATCGTTTCTGCCAACCTTCTGTGGCTTTGATTCTGTTTTTTTTGCTGGCTTTATAAACGGTTTTGTACTTGGAGGTGGCTGAACGAAGGAAGGACGCTGCTTCTCAGTCTCTTCTCTAAATTTCTCTTCTGCCTCAGCCTTTTCGTCTATCATGTTGCACTCCTCATAAATCCCAATGAGCCTCTCATAGAAAACGTCTCTGTCATTCACGTTATCGATTTGCAATCCTTGTTTAAGGATTCGGATCGCTTTATCTTTATCCATATTCTTTTCTCTGGCAAAGATAAAGTACATATCCGACCAGTTAATCCACCCGAAACCTGATGTGGGATACATTTTCGTATACTTCTTGAAAAGTCTCTCTCCCTCTTCTTCCTCACCTATCAGGAAGTATGATTCTGCAATCACCCGTTTCATTACTAAGGCGTTATGGCTATGTTTCTTTTTCATACGCACGATAAATTCAGACAAGAAATCAAGCCGCTTCTGATACAGTTGATTGTATTTAACGGCAGCACTTCCGAAGAACATTTCAACATCCTGCGCCCAATTAAATATCATTTCATTTCCTTGAAAAAGCTCTTCTAATTCCTCTATGTATGGAATGCTTTGATCCTTCATAGCCGCCTTTATGTCTTCCCATAAAGCGAGCCAAACGTCCACAACCTCTTCCTCTCTCCCGTTAGCTTTAAGCTTATAGCCCTTCTGCATTTGAGCATCAATATGATCGTTTACGTCTTTTGGTAAAGTCGCCATTTCTAACACTCCCTAAAAAATGACTTAGCCTTATTTTAAAGCTAAGTCGGCGTTCCTTCAATGATTCCTAGCAGTTTAGATTTATATGCACTGGGTTTCACCACCACAAAAACTGTTGTTTCCCTTCTCTTTGAATTATCGCCATTGATAGTGCCTCAATATCCACCGTAACACCTATCTCTCTTTTTATTGTCATAAATCTACAAAAACAGAGTGGTGATCGGTAAGAGATAACTGTTCCATTAACTTAATCAAATGTATATAATACATAAAATAAGTTTCCTGAGAGCAACTTTGTTTCACTAGAGAAAACCTTTTTTTGTTATTTAAGGAGGAGAGATAATGACAGAAGCAATCGCCTTGATAATAATTTTCTTGTTATACACTTCCACAGCTAAAGTAAAAGAAATTATACGTAAAATAGATTGATTAACTAGGCATGAGAAATTAACAATGAGCAAAGAGAGTGATCAACTGTCTCACTCTCTTTTAGTATGCAATTAATTAGGAGACTCTTACAATACAGATTAAACTCTTCTAAATCCTTTAACTAATCGCCCGTTAAGAGACTTATTAAGTGCATCCTTAGCCTCAAAAGATAATTCACAACTTTTACGACCAGTGTCTGGCACAGTTTATAATAACATCAGTAATAAGCCCTCCACTTTGAGAGGGCTTATTTTACGTGGAATCTATGTCTTTTATCAACAAGCTCGAAATCGTTTTTGGAACCCGACACTTTAAAGTTATACCACACTGGGAGTCAGGAACCACAAATACGTGTCTTTCTATAATGCACTTCCGCTATTCTATAATGCATTTACGCCTTTCTATAATGCATTTACGCCTTTCTATAATGCACTTCCGCCACACTATAATGCACTTCCATCATTCTATAATGCACTTTTGTCCGCCTGTTTAGTTGAAAACACTGAAAATTATTTAAATGATTAATACATCATAAAACCAACTAACTGCTGCATAAATTAACCATACTACCATAATGGCATATAGAATTGCTGCCACAACTTTAATAGTCTTAGTTTTACTTTTTTCTACACCCGAAAAAGTTAAAATAGATATCGTAAATAATATGAATAAAAATGGCGATCCTGAAGCAAATCCTATTGAAAGTAACGCAATAGAAATGATTAAACCAAAGACACCTTTTCGCTCATTCATATTTCTTGACATGACATTCTCCATATACCTTCTCCTTTGCGGTCTAAGCCCTGGGTAGATTTTGTTATAAGTTCATTTATCCACTTTCATCTATTAAATAGATTTTAAATAACAGTTAAATGACTTTTCCCGTTAGCGAGATAATATTCATATACCTTCCATTATCCGTTGCCATCATTTCTCTATCTCCAATAGCATATGGGTTGTCCGTAGATAACCAATCACTCCATGCTTTATCAAAACACTGCATTTCTTTTATTTCAAAATCTTTTAACTTCCCTGCAAATTTTTCTTTCCACCAGCCAATAGAGTGCCACATCTCAAGCGCTTCACTATCCCAAAGCTCCTTCATTTCATTAGGGATATTGTTATGCACTTCGTATTTCATTCCAGGAAATGCAAAGGCTACAAAAGCATCTTTTTTCAGGAGAGGTCTGAGGTATTTGTCGAAGTATTTATCATTATTCCCAAAATAATGATAAGCATCAACGCTTATCACAGCATCGAAATACTCATCAGCAAATGGAAGTTCATGAGCATCTGCATGGATAGGTATCACTAAATCATCAACTTTCATTTGTTGCAAACGCTTATCATTGTCGGTAGCTGAAACCCATAAGTCCACAGCAAAGACTTGCACATCACATTCTTTAGCCAAAAAAATAGAAGTCAAAGCATTACCACAACCTAAATCCAACACTCGCATACCTTTTTTTAGTGGTATATTTTCCAAAAGTTCTTCAAGAATGATCATCGAATTAGGACCCATCAAATTTTTAGCTACAAAATTTTTATCGTACTTTTCAGTTTTAACATACTGATTCATTATATAATTAACCCTCCACTTCATTATTAAAATTTAGCCCCGGAACAGACATTCGCTCAAGCTTTCTTTCTTTCGAATTCACGGTCTCTTCTTTGCGGAAGTAACCATCAGAATGTGTCATGCACTACTATTTTCACTTTCTCGTTCAACATAATACTTTTTCAGTTCGTTTAATACAAAATTTTCACAATGGATCCATCGATTTTGCTCATACTTCTGCAGACATTTTTCGTTGGCGTGAACCGCCTCATCGATGGACAGCCAGTGAGGCGTAAATTCTTGGTCAGCCTCATAATCATCTAATCGTTGAGCAACTGTCTCGTCATTGATCAATTCACATAGATAATAATGAGAGTTCATTTGGAAATACGCATCGTCATCGTATTCATCTTTACTACGTTCTATCACTATGCCTAGTTTTTCCTTGACTGCACAGTTCTTATATCCGGATTCCTCAGTGACTTCACGGAGTAGTCCATCTATGTGACTCTCATTCTTTTCCACTCCACCGCCAGGAAATTTATAGTCTCCCATATTCGATTGAATGAGAAGAATATGATCATTTTGAACAATCACAGCTCTGACTGCTTCTCGATAGTTCATTTTCCATTGCTTTTCATTGATGTTCTTCGTTCCGAGTACTTCATTTAAAACCATTGGATCACCCTTCCCTTTTCCAAATCATCAAAATTATAATTCCGTCATTTTTTTACGAATCCATTCATCAAGCCACTCTTGCTGTTCACCTGGGTTCATCACAATAGCTCCCATTCGGTGTTGTTCTTGATAGTCCTCATTAAAAAATTTCGGGATGTATTGACCATCTTGCCAAGGAGTCATAACATAAACTTCCCGCACTGCTCGACTACCCGATTTCTTTGACAAAATGCCATCTCTATACTTGTGCATTTCTCCAATTGCGTTCGACAAGTTCGCAGGGACTCGATACTTAGGGTCAAAGACAACCATCTCCTTCGATCCTTCAAGGACAATATCAGGAATCATCCGATGAGTATATGTAAAGAACAAAGGAGAATTTCCTTGATATACTCGCTGAAAATAAAGTTTCCATCCATTATTAAGTGAAACTTTGCTTTGATGATTCACCGATAAATCAAGAAAAATCCCATCATTTTCTATGCGGTATAAGGAAGATGTGTCTTGCAATAAGCCTGACTTACGACAAGATTTCATCACTTGGAAGTAACACCACATTTCATAGAGGTCGAACGTATTCTTCAAGGGTATAGAATATCCAAATCCAACATGAAGTTGGCCATGTCGAAATAACCTTTCAAACCATTGATAGATTAACTTGTATGTTGGATGTTTTCTAAAGACTTGTGTAATTACTCGACTCCCTGTTAATTCACTTACTTCTCTAAGAAAGGTATGGCTTAACCAATATCTGACTCTTGCTAACAAACGATTTGCTTCTGTTTCAACCTCTTTATAACCACACTCATAGTAACGAAGTAAAAGTTGCTCTAATTGCCTTAACTGACTTTTAATCAGCCTGTTTTCATAGACATCAATATTTTCTTCTCGAATGGATGTCTTAAGTTGCTCTGGAACGCCCTCCTGGTTACCTTTCCCATATGTCTGTTCTAACCATCTTTCTGTCTGTGGAGACAAACTTTTGACCGTCTCTCTTCGAACGAATTCCGTACGATTATGAAGAACGCGTAAGGGACGTTGAACGAGCTTCCCCATCAATAAGCTTAAATTGGAAAACGTCGTGATAATATATTGCCATTGAGACCACGACATATCTCGCTGGAAACCAGAATGCTCTAGTGTTCTGGTAGATCCTGCATATTGGAAACAAACAGCAGCTTCTTGGAGAATCTCGATGAGCATTTGATCATATTGCGTTTCGGTCATCTTTCTCGAATCAGGATAAAGATACATCCTATACTCTTCATCATCGACTGAGAAAGTAATTTCTCCTGATTGAAAAGGGGTGACGATGCTTCCTGTCAATCCATCATCCACCATTTGATACGTAAGTGGTATGTTAGCAAAACGAAGATCATTCGCTCTTTTCCTAGATAGGTGCCATTCGTACGTTGCTCCTTCCATGAGATAAGATTCATTAAGAGGAATCCATTCTTCTCCCGGAACTCGGATCATGACATCATCGCCAATACTGCGTTGCGCCATAACGGTCTAACTCCTTCTGCATTCTCGTTAAATCCACTAACGATCCTGCCTCATTTCCTAGTTTTTTTCGAATTAAATCTATCAATTCTTGGAAAAGTGGGGCTATTCGTTCATCTCCTTTGATTTTCGGAAGAACTTTCTCTCTAATGACAACATCTAATGCCTCTTCACGACCCATCTGATAGTCAAAGTCTAACTCCATATTTCTCATCAGCTTTCGGACCATTTCATTCATAGAACGATAACCGAAATGAAGATCATAAGGTAATAGTACATGATGGATCTCCTTAAGCAGACTGAATTCACCCTGAAGCTTTTCTCGAGTTGTCTGACTAACAGACTGCCAATATGGATCAAAGTTCACATCAGATAATGTCATCACAAAGGCTCTATCCAACACTTTATCTGATATAGAGTGCGTTGTTTCATCCACATTGATCGTTCCAACAATATACACATTCGGAGGAATCGTAATCGTTTGAGGAACGTCAACAACATCGTTCCTGTCATGAAGAGGGATCGATTTTTGTGATTCGACGGCGCTTAAATAGTCACTTAAGTAATATTCCACCCGAGCTAAATTCATCTCATCCAAAAGAATGAAGTGGGGCTTATCTCTTTCCTGACGGGCTTTAAGAATCATTCGCAAAAATTCAGGCATAACGTACCTTTTGTCAAAAGAACTATAATAACCGAACAACGCCGTAGCATCCATCCAATCTGGTCTCACAGGGATAATCGTTAAATAAGGATTGGTCTCTTCTATTGAAAGATCAAACACCGCATTGGCGTACAACTTAGCTAACTGCGTTTTACCCGTTCCAGATATTCCACTCAAAATCACAAAGTGCTTGTCCTCTAAAGCCGTTAAATTTAGGTGGAAATCTCGAATGACGGACGTCTGAAAAGTTAACTTAGACGTTTTAACGTGTTCAATAATCGCAGAAAAATCAAAGTTACTTTCAAGTTGAGTGGATTGCTCACCTTCTTCGTCTTCTCCTTCAGTCAAGGTGCCTTCCTTTTCTCCTTCTGGCAAAACTAATTTCTCACTCACATGAGCAAAAATTAGTGCCGCCATTGCTAACCTTGACTTTACAAGATCTGCTTCTTCTTCAAATCGTTCACGGTCATTGTCATACGTACCTGGTGAATAGCGACTATCGGATGTTTCAATGCCAAGCTCATTCAAATGTTGGAAGGCCTTTTTTAAAATTTGTTGATTATTTAATGTATGAGTAGCAAACGTTTTATGAATCCACCATGTCGTTTTCCCATCCCCGACTAGATCACGTATTTTTGCCCACATATGATTATGACCATCGATGATGACAGCTAGTCGATGTGGGTATACGGTGTTATATTTATCAGAAAAGGCATGAAAGCTCATGATCCCTTTCACGACCAGTTGTTCCTGATCATACAGATAAAAAGACTGTTTATGGCCTTCATTTTTATTACGTTCCATTTCTCCATACTCAATTTTGTAGGCGTGTCCTAATAAAGAGACTTCCTTGCTCTCATTCTCTTTCATTAGTAAGGAAAAGATATTGTTCGTTTGGAATGATACAGATCGCTCTTCATCAATAAAACGGTAAATAGGCGATAACTGATCAAATAAATCTTTTAGTTCCTCCATCAAGACCTCTTCGGTTAGCTCTCCCGTAAGTGGACGATCGATACCAAAATAAAACGGTGGTCTTTTAGCTGGTTTTACATATGATTGAACCGTTTTAGACAATTCGTCTTTAGGGATTTCCGTTTTTCCGTTATTAGGTTGTTTAACATATGTATGAATAGATTTCGGTAATTGAATAATCAACTGGTCAAGCTTTTTACTCTGTAAAGCTGCCCAAAGAGGATAAAATGCTGTTTCCACATACATTCTGTAAGAGTGGTCTATTCCATTGAATTCGAGAGTGAGGACATTCACTTCGTCCTCGTAAACCTTCTTTTGCAATTTAATAAAATACTTTCGACCAATATTCGTATCTTTTTTAGATTCGGCGTATTTGGGGTTTTGCGAATCATGGTACGTTGTTCTTAATGTGACACCATAACTTTTTATTTCATAAACATCATTCACATCTCTATTTTGTTCAAATTCTTCTTTCAATCTACTGAAAAGCTCTTGCATGTGAGGCTCAATATGATCCAATACTTTCCGACAACGTTCTGTCGTATCATCAATATTAAATAACTCTTGATACCGATCAAGTTTCATAAATTTTCCCTCCATTAGTAAACTTTTGCCTTAAGGAATATTTTACTAGTACATGAAAAAGATTGCTATAATATTAGTAAACTAGTCCTAAGAAAAAACTTAATTAATAGTAAACTCTATTGTAAAATTTCTAACCTTTTCCTCGTCAATTTACAACGAATGAAAAAAATAGATCTTATCCTTCTGACATTTCGTAAGATCTTAATAAATGAAAAGAAGAAATGATCTACATAGAAATTTGGTCTCACTAAAAAATATACCTTTGTTATAATAACTAATAAAGACAAATTAGGAGGAATGTATGGGGTTATTTGATATTTTCAAGAAGAAGAAAAATGTAAAGCCTGAACAAAAGCAAAGAGCGACCAATTCTCATAAACAAATGAGGTCCAGTGAACAAGTGGCTTCTAGAAAGGGAGAATTATCATCCCTTTACGAGAATGGGTTCTATTCTAAACTAATGACCCACATAAAGTAAGAGTATTAGAAACGGCTGCACTCATAGGAGTACAACCGTTTTTTGTATGGTCTCGATTTAGCGATATGCTATTGCGCTTTCTGCAGGCCTTGGACTTTCACTGCATTTTTCCCATAGGTCAGCCTTCTCCATAGCCACTCCATCGGTCCAAACCGGAATCGCTTCATCCAATAATAACTGTAGACAATTTGCAGGGAGTAGATACCTACTGTCATTAAAATGCCTCCGAAAGGCCCAATACTTCCGAATAAGCCGAGCCCGTAGCCGTAGAAAATCGTCGTGCAAAGGAGTGTCTGCATGAGATAGTTCGTCAGCGCCATTTTACCGACTGGCTGTAAAAATGTCGTTGCTTTTACCAAACGGTTTTTGTTTTGGAGAAGTAACAAAATACTCATGACATAGAAGATACTAATCGAAGGTCCACTGATGAAAAGCCCTCCATACTTGACGAAATACCATGGAGAATCAGCCCCATCAATGAAAAGCTTTCCTAAGCTTGCAAGGATTAAGCCTAGCACACCTACCATTAACATTCTTTTTGCAATTCGACGGATTCTGCCAAGATTGTCTACCGTATTCGTAAAAATTCCAGTTTTCCAAAAATACATTCCAAAGAAAAACATCGTTAGAATAACGCCGAAAAGAAAAATATTGCCAACAGCAATGATTGAAATATCATTGATTCGTTGCTGTAGAATTTCAACGAACGTACCTTGACTATATACTTCTGCGATGCGATTAACTTCGTTTTCCATTAATGCCTGTTGCTCTGAGTTGGTCTCTATTTGAGCAAAAAACATGAAAGAAGCCATGAGCATAAAGAAAGTGACAATAATACTCCAAGTAATAATCGCTGCCTTCTTTAAGGAACGAGGCTGTTTCCCCTTCATAAAAAATAAAAGAAAGCCAAGCACGGCATAGAAAGTCAAAATATCCCCATACCAGAAAAAGAAAATATGAATAAGACCAAACATGAGTAGTACGAGAAGACGACGTTTAAAAAACTTCTTTACGTCAATCCCCTTTTCTTCTCCCCGTTCCATAAACAAAAGGAACCCAATACCGAATAACATGGAAAACATAGAAACGAATTTAACTTCTGCAAAAATAAAGATAAACCATGTGCTTACGGTGTCGAGCAGATTATTGCTACTAAAAGAGCTACCGAGCATTTCCGCTTGAATGGCAGGTGTGGAGAAAAATCTCATGTTGACAAGTAAAATACCAAAAAGTGCGAAAGCCCTAATAATATCAAGGGTGACAATTCGCTCATCTGCTGCAGTAGGAACAAAATGATGCTGTTTCGGTTGCTGCATAGTGTTTCCCCCTCTCGAAATACTTTTCAAGACAATTTTACTATAATTTGATATAGCAAAAAGGGAGGAAATAAGTCTTTTATATGACAGAATAAGAGCTGCAAAGCCTGACACGGCAACTTTTGGAGCATTGGGGTATTAAAAAAAAACGAAGAAGAGTTATATGATAAAATCAATCATTTTCATCATTCACTTTTTAACAAAGCAAACACTTTCAGAATAACAGTTATACCTTTTAAAGAATTGATTTATTAACTTTGGTGTTGATTTTCGCTTCAGGATGCTCGCTTTTCGCGGGCAACGCTTCAGCCTCCTCGTTCCTGCGGGGTCTTCTGCTGCTCCTGCGGTTACTCGTCGCATGAAGAGCTTTTGTTGTTTTTCCGGCAGGAGTCTAGCTGCTTTCGCTACTAACAACGCTATTATCACGTTGTTTCATTAAATTTTAAGCATCGCTCTTTCCAGGCGATGGAACCACGTGCTGGTTCTAATATTTTTAGAAGTCCTTTCTTTAAAACTAGAATTTTAGTTAAATATTCAATAGTGTCTTTGCATTACGAGAAAATATATTTGTTCTATCTTCCTCATTTGTACTTGATCGCAATACAGAAAGTATAGAAAAGGCATGATTAAAAAACGGATAATCCGTACCAAACAAAAGTCTACTACTCCCAATCTCTGTAATTAACCTTTTGATATTTTGGGCGGGTTGTGTACTTATATCGGTGTAGGTGTTGGGATGCTTTTTCATAAGAGCAATTAAGTCCTCTATTTCAAACATCGCAGCATGAGCAAAAATAAAAGGGGTTTTAGGAATTTCTTTTAATACTGCGTAAAATTTTGAAACCTGTTGCAATTGCTGCTCCATTTTTTGTTTTTTAGTTAAAACTCTAGTAGCCATAAACTCCTCTTTTAACACACCACTACAAGATAGGATCGGTAAGTTTGTTTCCGCCAATCGCTTAATTAATTGGATTGTAGCACGATCATCAATTGGATAATTTGCAACATGCGGATTAAGCTTCCACCCTTTTATGTCTAAATTTAAATATTGTCCAATCTTATCCTCAATATTTTCATCTTGAGGATGAATGGCTCCAAACGTCAGGAATTGTTTATTCTGTTGAATAATATCATTCATTTCCGCTGCTGAATTTTTATTTGGTGGATTAATTTGCATCACAACCGCTTTGCTAATATTATTTCGCTGCATATCTCTCCAGGTTCTTTCAGGGGTGGCTTTTCTAACAACCAATCCGCCTAACTGAAGCATTTTTCTAGCTTGAATACCGTCAGAACTTGCTAGTGTTGCTGGATAACGGGTAAAAGAAATTTGAGTTAAGTCAAACATCTTTAATGAAAATGGAAAGCAGCTTTCCTTAAAAAAGGATGCATTCATATCCTGCTTCTCTTTTTTTAATAATGCAGGAAAAAGAGCCTTTAACCCCGCAAACATATGGCAGTGAAAATCAATGATTTCGTAAGACTTTACATATTTTTCGTTCATGACGAAATCACCAAATTCCGATATCTCTAGCTCTGGATACTCATCAAGGACCTCCTGCTTCGTTTTATACATTTTGTTCCCCTCCATCCATTACTTTTTCCATGATATATATAACCTTATCTTTTACTGCATTCATTTCGGAAATAAGCCCTATATGTCCAGCCTCATAATCTATCTCATACACACAGTTAAATTTTTCTCGCAATTCTTTTACTGTATCAAATTTCACTAACTTATCATAAATTCCCCCTATAGAAACAGTCTGTTCTGGTGAAACAAGCGGATGGTAGTGCGTTAGTTGTATAGGAGAATACAGACGTTCAAAATCAAGTCCTTTTTTTATCCATTTCTCTCTTTTTTCTGCTAAACCAGGACATATCGTAAGTTCCTTTAACGTTCTTGGAAGTCTAGCTCCTGCCTGCCCAATAATATATAAATTGGCTCTAGCATCACATACTCCTAAGAAGGAGGTGATAAATCCACCTAAGCTAAATCCGCCCACCATAACCTTTTTATCTCTTTCTTTTACATAAGATAATACTTGAGAAACATCATGAACCGCTTGTCTTATCCCTTCAATAGTTATAAGCGGAGATGAATCAAACAAATAACAGCCTGAATAGGGCTGGTTTTTGGGGCTCCTCAACATATGATAAGGTAAGTGAACCGCAATAATTTCTAAATTCGGAAACTTCCTCAAAATTCTTGGGAATAAGTATTTTATTTCATTTTCATAGCTTCTCTCCGAAAAACCGTGGAGATAGATAAAACTATTCTGTGGAGGTATTTTAGAACTACGATCACTAACATGTTCATAAACAATTTGATTATTATCTGGAAAAGATTCATAAAAGGATTGGAGCTCTTTGATAGGTTTGTAGCTAGAAGGCATAGTCAGCGTTTGAATGTGAAGGTTCTTTTTGAAACAAGTATTAATGACTTTAGGTACTGTGAAACTCTCACTATTATTAAATATCTGTACATTTGAATAGATCGCTTGAACACTTTCCTCATCTACTTCATTAACATCACGAAAAATTTCATCCATTGCTCTTTTTTTATTAATAGCTTTAAAAAACTCAGTACCTGTATACTCTACTAAGTTGGATAAAATTTTATTCAAGATACCCCCTCCTTAACTTTTCCAGAACTAATCAACAATTACTATTGGCTAATTCTGCCTCATTACTTCAAGTGCACTATTTCACAAATACAATTATATTTTATCATAAATATCACGTTTAGAACTCGTTAGGTTATTTCATAGTTCATTTTCTTATGACGCAGTATTAGTCTACTACGCACTAGAAGAGTTACTCCTCAGTCTGGCATGATTGAGGAGTATTTTTAAAACACCGCTTCTATATGGTGAGTGTATAACATCACATCCGTCGATTTCCCCGCTTAATATCAACTTCTATCACTGTTATAACAATACTATTCTCGCGGCATCAGATTTACCAACTTCTCCACAGCCGGCAAATCTGCTGGTGCCCACTCAATTGTCCTCAACTCTCCCGGAGAAAGCCACGCTATTTTCTCATGTTCCGTTAGTGTCGGCTCTCCTTCAATTAACATAGCGTAAAACGTTGTCAATTCAACGATACCGAAGTCATACTCATATATCGTCCGTTTCAATTGATCTCCTACCTCAACTTGACAACGCATCTCTTCATAAATTTCTCTCTTCAAAGCTTCTTCAGGGCTCTCCTCAGATTCTACCTTTCCACCTGGGAACTCCCACATCAACGGTAATATCCTATCTTCTGATCCTCGATGTGCACAAAGGATTTTTCCACCTTCCATGATCACAGTACCTACAACATGAATCACTTTTTTCATAACATCCTCCACTTCCATTCAACACGAGCAAAGCAATATAAGCTTCAGATGAAAACATTGAACAATGGTCTTCCAAGCAAAAAGTAATCACCGTCTATCAATTCCATTATTGGCGTAATAAATTTAAAAAGTAAGCGTCATATAAAAGCCTCTCTCAAAAAAAACTTAAATCCAAGAATTTTCGTTAAGTGCCAGGCGCCAGCCGTTAATATTCTTTACTTACATATATATTATCAACGACTTATTCGACATATTTCGAGGAGTGACTAGGCACCAGGCACTAATGTCTGTTAGCCCATTAATTGAGTTTGTAAGTATTAGAGACGCATAATGATCGCGCGTTCACTCTCAGCCATACCATATCAATTCAACCTCTCCCCTCGAAATGGTAATATCGAATTATTCCAGTAATAAACGTTATACATATCATTCAATGTATTTAAAAGGGAGCTTCTTTATTCCATTAAAACGCCCATTTCTGGAACATCTATTAGCTAGTTTAAATAGTATTGATGAACAACTATGATTGCAAGTTATCCTTTCCTGAATTGCAACAGGAGTTCGATTCTTTATTATGATCATATTCATCATGACGACGGAGCCATGTCTTGCCGTTGCCGTCACTGCGTCCAGGTGGCTGTTCCCAGTCCTCCTGCCTGCCGAGAGCCGTTAAATCGAGGTAGTTGAAGGTACCAAGTATCAGGTCAGTTCCACGGGCGTAAGTGGTATACGTGTGAAAAATTCTTTCTCCGTCACGAAGAAAGGTGCTTACGCCAGGCACTTCCATCGACTGTCCAGAATCAACGGGTACGCCTTTCTGAACAAGCTCGTCCTTGGTCAAATAGTTGTATTCGATTGGGGTTACAGTTTCGTCCAGTGTAACGTGAAAGTCATAGTTAAAATCGCTACCGTAGGACGAGTACCAAGGAATGTTCCACCCCATGCGTTTCTTGTAGCATTGAAGCTTGGGAAGTGGAGCGCGGGATATCAGTGCCAGTGACGTGTTTCGTGCATGCAGGTGAGCGAGATGGCCGATGTTGTCGACCGCGAGCGAGCAAGCCGGACAACCCGCTTCCCAATCAGGATCGAACATAAAGTGATGCACGATAAGTTGAGGGCGTCCTTCAAACAGATCAAGCAGACTGGTCTTACCATGCGGACCATCTAATACATAGTCCTTATGAATCTCTACCATTGGGAGTCGGCGGCGCTCGGCATTCAGCACATCACGCGCCCTAGTGAATTCCTTCTCTTTGCTCAGCAGTTCCTTACGAGCCATATGCCATTCGTTTAGTGACACAATATTTGGTAGTTGCAGATGATTATGGTTTTTTTTCATATAATCTTCTCCTTTCTGTTTTCTTAAGCTTTTTTGTCCCATTTGGTTCTAGGCACCGTGAATACAGCCGTCTGCTGTGAAGATCAGTTCGACGAAAGGGAGAACAATGAAGACTGCTTTTCTGTTCTTGCTACCCGGAACTGCTTCTAGTCGAGCAGGGACGTTGTCTGATTTTCCAGCGTTTCGAACTAGTCGTTATGTCTAGACCATATCCAGTTCGAAAAATCATCTTTTTAATCCCCACCACCTCTTATTTTTTATACCATCACAACTGTTTACAAGGCTCTTTATGGAGCCACTCTAGCTGAAAGGATCCCGAAGTCAACAAGTAAAGAGTATTAACTTTACAAATTCGAATATTATATTTTTGTAACCGTCACTCTGTCATTAATAATGGTCAAGATGTCCATACATCTCTCCCCTCATTTCCCAGTTGGTATAAGTCGAGTCTCTTTTATCTTCCTTAAAGGAATAGCCTAGATATAACGATTTATGTTTTATCCTTCACGTCAGTTTCCGGAGGAATCATCGATCCACCTTACTACAATACAGCGCCCATACAATAAATATGGGCTGAAAAAGTAACCTGACCCATGACATGGCTGGGGAATTAAAAGTGCCTCCAATTTCAATGTCGCTCATCGCTTTAATTACATTAGCAGGGAAAACGGCAACGAAGTAAATTGCTAACAAAATGCCTGACCACCTGCGCGTTCCTGGTATAATCAAACCTGCTGCCAATACAATCTCAATGATTCCAGTCAGATAGACGATAAATACTGGGTAAGGTAAAAAGTCAGGAACCATTGCGACCAATTCTTCTTGAAGGAAAAAGTGACTGGTTCCGAAAAAAACAAGGAAAACAGCCATCGCATAGGCTGCTAACTCCCTTTTTGATTGATGACGAAAAGCAAGGCCTGAACGAGATAAAATTAGAAATAAAGCAAAACTGCCTAATAAAACTATAATAGTAATCAATTCTATATCTCTCCTTTTGAACTATCTTGTTGATGATTAATTTTTTGTATGCTTAATCAACAGACCAATAAACAACCAGCAAATCTTTATATGACAAGCAGGTTATTTCCTAATGAAACGAGCAGGAATAAACTCAAACATTATATCAAGTCACGAAACCCTGACTTACCTGACAACTGAGGTTAAGAATTAATTTCGATGAACTGTTGATAGAAAATAAATTTTATCACGAAAGGTTTGATAACATTTCTTCTCAATTGCTATATATATACCTTCTTCGATAACAATATTCTATTTTTGGCAATAAAGCATCGAAACCAAGGGGACGGTTCCTCCGGTTAAACACCAGTTACATCATTTCCTTTACCCTAAACCAAGGGGACGGTTCTTCCGGTTGAACACCAGTTACATCATTTCCTGTACCCTATGACTAAATTAGCTAAGACAACAAGAGTGCTTTATTATTGTTTAGATGAAATCGAAAAATTCTCTTATGGTTTGATGTGGTTGGTCACTAAAAAATCCCTAACAATGATGTCAAGGATTAAAGATTAAAACATTTAGTTAACTCTACTTCAAAGAATCTATACGATTACTAAATAATTCCTACTTCTTTAAACTTTATAATACTATCGATTAGATCTGCTACATTTCTTGAAGAATTGCCTTTAGTGTTATTCCTTTGGTCTTTTATATAACCAAACATTGCCGCAACATTTTCTTCTAAACTCTTCTTAAGTTTACTCATTCTGGCTTTCAATTTCACGTTTTCATTCAAGATAAATTGATGCTGCTGTTCCATACTTTCTAGTTTGGTAAGCGGAACATGTATTTTGGGATCGACTTTCACTTTCGTCTTTGCATCTAAATCAAATGTCTGGATATCAGTCTCCTCAATTAGTTTATATTCGTAGCCTTTTTTATGTAAACCTTCTTTTATTCCCTCTTTAAAGGACAACCCAACGAGCATAAATCGTGCCTCCGCATTATTTGCTAATCCATCATACTTAACCAACTGCCCAACTCCATGCTCATTTGCCTTAATTTTCACTTCGCAATATAAATAGGTTCCATTTTTGTCCAGAAAAAGCAGATCACACTTTGTTCCTTTTATATCCACTTCTCGCTTCACAAACGTTAACCCTTCTTCAATTAAGTATGGATTCGCAATCAGTAGATCATGTAGTGCTAATTCATTCATTATTCTCATCCTCCTCTAATTTTTGTTTCTCACTTAATAAGTACAGACAAAACAAAAAATCAGGGGAGGTAGATGGTAGATTATTTATCAGAATAAAACATTAAAAATATAAGCCCTGAAGAACATGTCCTTCAAGGCTTACTTAGGAAAATATATTAAAGTTTCATTTTATTGAACAAACAGTAAATATTTTTCTGCAAATGTTATTTACAAATCTTTTTTTACTTTACCATTGCACAGTACCCTTGTACTAAGTAGTAAACGACTTTGTTTTGTTAGTTGTTATTTCTTTATAATTAATACCCTTAGGTAAATGGGGACGGCACTTGCTAACTAAATTTTGTAAATTATCATAAGCAGATAAGTAATCGTAAAGCTCTGGGTTAAAGGTGAACCCTCTTAGGCTTTTGGTTTTTCTTTTCCCATAGAGTCAAATAACTGTTTAGATGATAAATCATTGAAAGGTAATGTGACATTGTGTTTAAGTCCTTCGTTGTAAGATGCTTTTAAGTCTGTAATTAGAACGCCTAATTCGGTATCTGCAGTCCATTCAGAAATATCGTTCCAGTTTCGAACTACCCAACTATCACCTGTACTTACTTGAAGTAAGTTTAATATCTCTTCCTCAGGCAAGTCATATTTATTCGCTAATTTAAGTCCTTCAGCTACTGCATTTATGTTAATACCCAAAATCATATTGTTAATTAATTTTGCTGCCTCGCTGTTACCTGGCTTATTACCGTAGTAGAACGTATGGGACCCTATCACATCAAAGTATCCCTTTAAATTATCCACGATTGTCTTAGAACCTGATGTCATAATTGATAATGTACCAGCTTGAGCACCTGAAATACCACCACTTACCGAAGCTGAAATTATTTTTAATTCACTTTCTTCATCGACTTTCTTACTTAAATCATTCATTTTATCAGGGGCGAGAGTACTCATGACAATAATTGTTTTATCTTTTGGCTGGGCAGATAATAGACCATCTTCTCCAAAAATGATGTCAACATTTTGTTCATAGTCACGAACCATTGAAATGATCGCTTCGTCAGCTTGTTCTGCTACCTCTTTTAAAGTTTCTACCATTTTTATTCCAGCACCATTTGCCTTTTCATATACCCCTTTGAAAGCGTCATAACCTATCACTTCAAAACCGGCTTTCTTTAAATTAACTGCCATTGGAAAGCCTATCGCTCCTAGTCCAACAAATCCAATTTTTTTACTCATTAAAATTCCTCCTATTACAAAAAAGTTATAATCTATCACATCATTAACTCTATAAAAAGTTGATTGGCTTTGTTTTTGTATGATAAGTCGACACAATCGTGTTAAGGTTATGACCTTAGGAATTATTAAGCTAACCCTAGAAGAAATCATGACGACAACAAGGGCTATAGAAATCTCAGGGTAACACTTATTCTGATCCCAGCTATTTTATTCAATATTATCAAGAATTCAGCTTAAGGAACAATTGATATGGTTCCTGACTCGATTGTAATAGCCCGGTGAACCGTTCGAGTCTTCTAGCCTTACAGAAATAATGTTTCTTTAGTCCAAAATTAATTTAGATCTATTATGAAATTATCTCGAATTCAAGTCTTCAAGGTAATGGCCCATTTTTTGCACATTAATGGTCTACTTCCCCAATAAAAGAGTTATTCCACAATCTCCCCCCACAAAACATCAACGTTAAAACTCTTCTTTTCATTGTAATTGCAATACTATTCTCACGGCATCACCTTTACCAACTTCTCCACAGCCGGTATATCCGCCGGTGCCCACTCAAGTGTCTTCAACTCTCCCGGTGAAAGCCACGCTATTCTTTCATGTTCCGTCAATACTGGTTCGCCTTCAACCAACGTAGCGTGAAACGTTGTCAAATCAACGATACCGAAATCATACTCATAAACGGTCCGTTCTAGCTGGTCGCCAACATCTATGTGACAACGCATCTCTTCATGAATTTCTCTTTTCAAGGCCACTTCAGGGCTCTCACCAGATTCTACCTTTCCACCTGGGAACTCCCACATCAACGGTAATATCTTATCTTCTGATCCTCGTTGTGCACAAAGAACTTTTCCATCTTCCATGATCACAGCACCTACAACATGAATCACTTTTTTCATAACAGCCTCCACTTCCATTCAACACGAGCAATGTCCTATAATATACTCTTATTCGCCTTTGGAGCGAGCCACGGTGCGATCGGTTCATCCAGTTTCCAGATGAAGCTGACAGGTTTACTTCCTGAATGGCTCACATAGTTACACGTTCCAAGAAAAGTAAACGGTGCCGTTAAGCCCTGTTCTTTCTTGTATTCTCTCACGAATAAAGCAATCTGATGCCCCGAACTTCGATGCGTCCGATATCGTTTCGCTGTGTCGCTCGTATCAGAAACGCGACTTTGCGACTGCCAATGGAACAAACGATCGTTAATCGCATAATCTTCATAGAGTGTGGACGGTGAGAAATCCTTTTCTGATTTATTTAACGTGATAAAAAAGATATCTAAGTTTTTCTCAGGGAAGTGTTTCACCCCTTCACGGAAATTCGGACAGCTTTCCTCTGTATAAAGTCCGAGCGCTGCCATCACTTGTGCCGTGGAATAAGTTGAATGCACGCCTAACGGGTCTTGATCATGCAGATAACTTCGCTTTTCCACCGTCTTTAACGTTTCATACAAATACTCCAACACTTGAACGACTTCCTTAATCAATCGTTCATGTGAAAAAATGGTTTTAAGAGCGTCATGAGCGGAATCATAGCCCGCTTTCAGTGGCGATTCTCGGTCAAAAAAAGTATAGTAAAGCATTAATTCCATTTTTCGTTCTTCATCTGAATCAACGTTAACCATTCGCCCTGGCAACCCTTTCATATACTCAAGTAAAAATGCCAAAAACCTTTCTGAATTAAGATGAAAAAGGCCAGACAATCGTTTCGTAACGACGTCTTCATGATTGCTCGTAAAGTCGTCTCCCACTCCTGCTTCAACCTTCATTCTTTCAAACGTTCTATTTCGACTTTTCCCATAAAAATCAAAGATAGAGATTCCTTCATATGAAAGAAAGTTTGATAACGTCAACGCTAAACCTGTATCGTTAGTAAAATGAACCAATTTGCTGATCAAATGAGCCTTCGTATTGGCCGACTGACTGATGTTTTGCAACACATACTCTTTAGCCTGTTTCTCTAACTGAATAAAACACCCCTTCGGTAAATTGAAAAAGCCATGATCGACAAAGTGCTTCACAGAATGCTTTGTTTTTCCGATCAATGAACGAAATTTGTCCTCGAATTTGTAGTTTTTATGGGCTCGACCGATGAAATCCAACACAGTCAAGCATTCTTTCCCATCTGCTAAACGAAGCCCACGACCTAACTGCTGCATAAATACGGTTAAACTCTCTGTCGGCCTCAAAAATAACACGGTATTTACTTCAGGAATATCCACACCTTCATTATATAAATCGACGACAAAGATAAAACGCAGCTCACCAGACTTTAACTTGGCTTTTGCTTGATCTCTCGTCTCTTTATCCGTTTGGCCATAAAGAGCCACAGAAGGAATCCCTTTCATGTTAAAAAAGTCAGCCATATACTTGGCATGTTCAATCCCGACACAAAAGCCAAGACCTTTCACTTCATCAACATCCGTCACGTACGTTTCGATACTTTTAATCACTTGGGTGCTGCGTCTCGTGTTGTGCGTATAAACATTTTCCAACTCTTTTAAGTCATACCCACGTTTACTCCACTGCAGTTTTGATAAGTCTTCGGTATCACTGACACAAAAATAATGAAACGGACTTAATAGTTTGCGGTCAACAGCCTCCGTCAATCGCATTTCAGACGCAATTCGATAATCAAAGTATTGGAGAATATCTTCGCCATCCATTCGCTCAGGCGTTGCGGTTAATCCAAGTAAAATAGAAGGTTCGTAGTAATTTAACAACGTTTGATACGACTTAGCAGCTGCGTGATGAAATTCATCGACAATAATATAATCGTAAAAATCAGCAGATGTTTTCTCATAAAGTTTGATACTATTGAACGTTTGAATGCTGATAAATAAATGGTCAATCTCTTCAGGTGTATGTCTTCCAACAAAAAGATCTCCGAAGTTGAAATCCTTTAAAATCGCTCGAAACGTATCGCGACTTTGTTTTAATATTTCTTCTCTATGTGCAACGAACAGCAATCTTGGTCGCTGAGATCTCGTTTGTTTCTCTGCAAACCGTTTATAGTCAAATGCAGATACAACCGTTTTTCCAACACCTGTTGCTGCGACAATGAGGTTTTTATGCCTTCCGAAAATGTCTCGCTCTGCTTGAAGTTTTTCTAAAATCTCTTGCTGGTAATGGTAAGGCTGAATATCCAACATAAAATGGATGTCATTTTCATATGTAGATTCTTTTTTCGATAAAGCTTGTTTTAATCGGTCATGATCGCTTTCTTCCCTTGCGTCAAAAAGTTGATATTCCTGATCATTCCAATAGCTTTCAAATGTCGCATTAAATTTATTGATAATATCAAAGGAGTCTTTTTCCGTTACTTTCATATTCCATTCAAGTCCTGACGTCAAAGCAGGATTGGATAAATTCGAAGAACCTATGTATGCCGTTGTAAAACCCGTTTCTCTGTGAAAAAGATATGCTTTTGCATGTAATCTTGTTCGTTTCACGTCATATGAAACTTGAATTTCCGTATTCGGCAACTTACTTAACTCTACAATCGCTTTATAATCGGTCGCTTCCATATAAGAAGTCGTAATAATCCGCAGATGTGTCCCCTCTCTGCTCGTAAAACGTCTCAGTTCATCGATAATACAACGAATCCCGCTCCACTTAATAAACGATACAAGCATGTCTACTCGATCGGAAGTCAAGATTTCCTTCTTCATTTCACTGAGCATATTCGGCTCATAATGAGATCCTGTGAACAAGGAACTTTCCGAAATAGGTGTCACAGGTCTCGTCGATTTCTGATGAGTAATCGCTCGTTCCGTATTCAACTTTGCATAAACCGCTTCTAGCACACGTCCTTCTTCTGAAATCGCGAGAGACGCCTCATCATCTAATTCCGAACTAAGTTTGGCAATCACTTGATTACACATTTGAATTTGCTTGAGCAACGCTTGTCCATCGTTGTTACCCTCTCGTTCACGTACAAAGCGAAGAGCTCTGCGAGTAACGGTAGATACATAAGAAGCAAGCATCTTCCGCGCCTCCTCTACATCTAAGGCGGACTCTTCTAAATAAAATTCATCGTCTCCAAGTTCCTTTAACTGTCGTCGCAAATCATCCGTAATGACTTGCTCATAAATTCCGTCCCGCAAAGGATCACTTCCTAGATTGTATTTTTAATTGTGGGTAGAGAGTTTTGAACAAATGAGTTTGTGGAATAATATTACATTCTAAAACACCCTTCGACGGGAATTTAGTTATTTCCTGCTCAATTGATAATATTATAACTTCTTCATTACTAAACCAGTCTAGCAAGTGTCATAAAATAGCCTGGCTAATGGCGAATAATAAAAAATGATATAAGGAAAACACACATTCGAAACTTTAACTTTAATAGTATCTAATAACAGATTCAATTAAAAATATTATAAGAGCAAACATTAATAGTGAAGTTAAACTATAAGAAACTTCAACTATTCGGAATAACCGAATAGTTTAATCTGAAAGAAAACGAGAAGAGAGATGTACCATTTATAATCTTGAAATAATTATTGCTATGTACTTATATTTACTCAGCCAAAATTTCTTAAACGTATTTACATATTAATCCGAAAAAAGTGCCTGTCGCCCCTGCTTTACAGCATGCGGACCAGGCACTAGAAACTAACAAAATTTCTAAACTAAATCTCTTGCCAAATTTATGCACTTCTAATATGATAATATTATAAGATTACGTACGTAATAGAGAGGAGTTATAATTATGGAAGCAAATTTTTCTTACTCTTTTCCTGCTCTTCGGGGGAAACAGGCAAATAGAGAATACTATGTTGTTATGTGTCCCTTAAGATTAATCCCTAGAATATTTTTATTTGATGAGGAAGAAATCCCACCTGAACATCGCTCACAACGGATATTAAACAAAAATAGAGTTCCGGAGATTACAAATTATATACTTGAGAATATTAAAGATTACGTGTTCTCTTCGCTTACAGCTTCAGTTGATGGTAAAATGGAATTTCAGCCTTATTCAGATGAAGAACATTTTAAAGATTTAGGAAAACTAGTAATCTCATTAGATTCTAAGTTTCTTATTAATGACGGTCAGCATCGCCGTGCTGCTATTGAAGAGGCATTAAAAATGGCACCTGAGCTCGGTAATGAAACTATCTCTGTTGTTTTTTACAACGATAAGGGCTTAAGAAAGTCACAACAAATGTTCGCTGATTTGAACCGTCATGCTGTTAATACTACATCTTCAATTGGTATTCTTTATGACCACCGAGATCAGATGGCAACTTTAACAAAAGAGGTAGTCAACGATATTCCATTATTAGAACGATACACTGATAAAGAGAGGGTTTCAATTTCTAAGTTATCGCCAAAGCTTTTCTCGTTAAATAATATTTTTAATACAAACTGCAAATTGCTGAATAAGAGAAAAGGCGAACTTATTTCTCAACAAGAAAAAGAGTTTATTATGGAATTTTGGCTATTAATATCTGAATCTATTACAGAATGGCAACAAGTCATTCGAAAAGAATTAACCCCTACTCAATTGAGATCTAACTATATAGTTGCTCATGGTGTTTTTTTAGAAGCAGTGGGTGTTGTTGGTTATTATTTATATCAAAATTATCCAACCAATTGGAAAGAATATATAAAAAAATTATCTAAGGTAGACTGGAACCGTTCAAACAAAAAAGATTGGATGGGACGAGCTTTTGGTTCAACTGGAAGGATTAACAAAAACAATCAAACGATTCAATTAACCGCTAATTTAATCAAACAAAAATTATCTCTTCCATTACTAGAGCATGAAATCGAAATGGAAGAAAAACTAAGGTCTGGTGATATTTAATGTCAACTAAGTTTATTAATGCAGAAATGATAGAGACAACTAAGAAACATATTCAAGATGTATATTTAATGGATGATCGTCCATGGGTAGTCGGATACAGTGGTGGAAAAGATTCCACTGTTGTGGTTCAACTTGTATTCGAAGCATTAAGAGAATTGAAATCGGAGCAACTAAAAAAGAAAGTATATGTCATTTCTTCTGATACTTTAGTTGAAACTCCGCTTATTATTTCCTCTATTAATACAACTTTAATGAGGATTCAAGATAAAGCATTGGAGATAGGTCTTCCAATCGAAACTCATAAAGTTCGTCCAGATGCTAGTAAGTCGTTTTGGGCTTCGTTGATCGGCAAAGGTTATCCATCACCACGGCAAAAGTTCCGCTGGTGTACAGACCGTTTAAAAATTGACCCTGCAAACAAGTTTATTTTAGATAAAGTGTCAAAGTTCGGCGAAGTCAATATGGTATTAGGTGTGCGCGATAATGAAAGTCAAACAAGAGATCAAGTCATGAAATCTCACACTATTGAAGGAAAAGTTTTAATGAGACACTCTTCCTTATCCAATGCTTTTGTATTTGCACCTATACGTCAATTTTCTGTCGATGACGTTTGGGATTACTTGTTAACATACCCTTCACCTTGGGGTAATGATAATCATGAGTTATTATCTTTGTATCAAAATTCAAACAGTGAATGTCCACTTATTGTAGACAAAGATATTAAAGAAAGTGCTGGATCTTGCGGAAACAGTAGATTTGGTTGCTGGGTATGTACAGTCGTTAAAAAAGATAAAGCATTAATTGGCTTTATCGAAAATGGTGAAGATTGGATGGTTCCATTACTGGAATTCAGAAATTGGCTTTCAGATATTCGAGATATACCTAAGTATCGACAAAAGCACAGAATGAATGGTCAAGTTTATATGTTACCTGTAAATTTAGAAGACATTGATGAAGAAGATAAATATACAATTATTGAAGAAGAAGAACTTTCTAATTATATAGAGAAAAATCAAATTAATCTAGCAACTGTCGAAGAACTTAACCTGTTAGTTAAAGATAAAGAAGGAAACCATAAAAAACTTGGCCTTGGTCCCTTCACTTTGAAAGCCCGCGAAGAAATATTAAGATTTCTATTAGAAACACAAATGAAAGTTCAAGAACAGCATCCAGATGATCCTGAATTCGAACTGATTAGAGAAGATGATTTACAAATGATTCGTAAATATTGGCTTACAGATGGTGATTGGGATGATCGAGTACCAAAGATTTATAAAGAGGTTACTGGTAAAGATCTTGATTGGGAATATAATGACCGTCCTCTTATTGAAGAAGAGCAACTGACAGATTTGGAAATATTATCACAAGATTATGGCCTCAACCTTCAACTTTTGAAAAAATTAATTTCTATTGAGAAAAAATACTCAGGCTACAAAGTTAGAAGAGGACTTCACCAAGATATAGAGAAGACATTAAAGCAAGATTGGTTGCATTTGTAATGAAAGGATTTAATTAATTATGAGACTTAATAAAGTAATTCTTAGTAATATTGGAGCATATCACGGACATTATGAAATAGACTTATCAATTGACAGTCCAAAAAGAAAATTAATTCTTTTTGGTGGGAAGAATGGCGCTGGGAAAACTACATTATTAGATTCCATTCGATTAGCTCTATTCGGTCCTTATACTTATGGTTTTCGCACAGAGAACGAACAATATTTCAACAAAATAAAACCTATGTTAAACAAGACCGCAGTTAATACTAATGAAAATTTATATCGAATTATTTTAGAATTTGATCGTGTAGAGGATTATCAAAGAAATTCTTACACCATTAAAAGAAGCTGGAGAATAGATAAAAATAAGATTAAAGAAACTTTCGAAGTTCTCAAAGATGGCATGCACCTTAATGAAAGAGAAAGTGAAATATTTCAATCAAGACTACGTGAAGAAACACCACCTCAATTATACGAGCTTTGTTTATTTGATGGAGAAGAAATTTCTAGAATAATTACAGATCAAAAATTATCAGATTATATTCGGAATTCTGCTAGAGTTTTATTTAGTTTAGACCTATTTGAAAATTTAGAGCAAGATATCAATCAATACATGAAACAAACCTCTGCTGAAGGAAAAAAATCTGAACATGAAAATGAGTTAGAGCAATTTGAAAAAGATTTAACTATTAAACAAAATGAATATAACAACCTCCATAATGAAAGATCTTCTCTTTACGATTCTATTGAAATGAAACAAAATGAAGTAGATCATTTAAAAAAGGAATTTGAAATTCATGGTGGTTTAGTAAAAGATGAACGGGACCAATTACTAAAAAAAATAAATGAAATAGAATACCGCAGAAAGATAAATAGTGAAAGTATTCGTTCGTTTATAACAGGACTCCTCCCTATCTATCTAGTAAGGAATTTATTGACAGATGTTCAACAGCAAATGATAAGTGAAAAAGAAATAGAAAGCTACGATTTTGTTTCAAAATCCGTAGATACAAATCAGTTAACTAATTTAGCTTCTAAACTTAAAGCCTCAGGTTTAAGTGCAGAAATAAATAACGAAAAGTCTTTGGAGCAACTTTTATTAGATGAATTTTTAACTGCTATTAAACCCGACGACAGTTCATTTATTCATCGAGCTTCATTTAATCAAAGAACAGAAATTGAAACAATCTTAAATGAGTTAAAAAAACTAGATAAACATAAGTACATTGACTTATACTCTGAAAATCAATCCCTTTTATCCAAACTAAAGAAACTAAAAAATCAAGTCGAAGATAATGATAAAAACCAAGATTTCAAAGAATTGTTTGATAAAATGCAAGAATTGAATCAACAAATAGAACAATCAAATGTAAAAGTCGATAAAATTGACCAGCAATTGATTAATTTAAATGAAGTTATTACAAAACTAAATACCGATCATGAACGCATAAAAACTAAGCTGATTGAATCTACAAAATCAGAGACTACCTTGTCTCTTTCTCTTAAAATTTCAGAAGTTAGTAAAAAATTTAGAAGTCTTCAATTAAAAAAGAAACTTCAACAAGTAGAATTTGAAGCGACAGATATGATTAATCAACTTTTTAGTAAGGAAAACTTTATCCACCAAGTGAAAATCGATTCTGAGACATTCGAAATTACTCTTCTTTCATCACAACAAGAAGAAATAGACCAGCATAAGATCTCTGCAGGAGAAAAAGAACTCCTACTTCTATCAGTAATTTGGGCAATGTTTAAAACCTCCGGTAGTCGCATGCCATTTATATTTGATACGTTATTAGGAAGGTTAGATAAAACACATAGAGAACGGTTATTAACCAAGTTAATTCCTAATTTCGGGGAACAAATCATAATACTCTCTACTGATTCTGAAATTGATAAAGAGCATTTTGAGTTAATTGAACCTATCCTATCAAAGACATATACCTTGAACTTTGATGAAGAAAATCAAAAAGTGCAAATTCAAAAAGGTAAATACTTCGATTTAAGTGAAACGGAGTGGAGCAAATGAACTTCAGACTAAAAACATCAAAGTATGCAGAAGAAAAACTTAAACAGCTTCAAGCAGCAACCGGAATTACACCAAATATTTTATCTCGAATTGCAGTTTCTTTATCTCTAAATGACCAAAGTGAAGTAACGGCCGATTCCGTCCCAAATGCAAATGGTCAAGAGTTTAATCGAAATACGCTAACTGGGGAATATGATTATGTATATAACACTCTCATAGCACAACATGCAAAGCGAGAAGTTAAAGATGAAGAATACTTTCCAGGATTATTTAATGCACATCTCGAACGAGGTATTCGCATGTTATCTAATGAATATCAATATGCTGGAAATTACGAAAAATTAATTACAAACTTAATTAAAGATCACTAATTGGAGTTGTTTTTATGATCTATTTGGATAATAGTGCAACAACAGCCATCGCACCTGAAGTGTTAGACGTTATGCTTCCATACTTAAAAGAAGAGTATGGTAACCCTTCAAGTAAATATTACAGTCTAGCTGAGAATGCCAAAAAAGCAGTTGCTGATGCTAGACAAAAAGTAGCTAATCTTATCGGTTGTGAAGAAGATGAAGTAATATTTACTAGTGGGGCTACAGAAAGTAACAATATGATTCTTAAGGGAGTGTCCGATTTCTATAGTAACAAAGGGAATCATATTATAACGTCTAAAGTCGAACACCCTTCAACCATAGAAACATGTAAATATCTAGAAACAAAGGGGTTCAAAGTAACGTATTTAGATGTTGACCAATATGGAAGAGTAAACATTGATGACCTTGAATCGTTACTTTCCTCAGATGATAAACCAATACTATTAAGTATTATTTGGGGTAATAATGAAATTGGATCATTAAATAACATAGAGTCTATTTCAAAACTTTGTCATGAATACAACGTCTTTTTCCATACAGATGCTACTCAAGTTATGGGAAAAGTAGATGTAAATATTGACTCTACTCCAGGTATTACTTTTTTATCTTGTTCAGCTCATAAAGTCCATGGACCTAAAGGTGTGGGGGCTTGTGTTATCCGTAAAAACAAGCTAGGGTTAAAAACGAAAATTACCCCCCTACTTCACGGTGGTGGGCAAGAAAATGATTATCGTAGCGGAACTCTAGCAGTTCATAATATAGTTGGGTTCGGTAAAGCTGCCGAGTTGGCTAAAGATAACCTTGAACAAAATAGTCATAGATTACACGACTTTGAAAGCCAAACTAAATCACTACTAATTGAGAAATTCGGCAATGATATTTATTTCAATAATGATGAAACCAATAAAATTCCAGGTTTGATTAGTTTACAACTTAGAAGTGTTAATAATGAACTTTTCATTCGAAAAGTTGCTGATCGTTTAGCAATATCTACTGGTTCTGCATGCAGTTCAACAAAGCCAAGCCACGTATTAGCGGCTATTGGTAAAGATATTAATGAAGTAAGAAGTACTTTAAGAATAACTTTATCGCAACAAGTAGATATGGAGCAACTATCTAAAATAATAAAAGACATATAAAAGAAATGGTCAACTGACCATTTCTTTTATTTTTAAATATTTATAAAACCTCTTAGGAAATTAAGCAGAACACAAAAGAATCACTATCAGTAAAATCAAAATACATTAAATAAAATTGTACGCTCAATTAATCTTACAGCTTATCCATCTACTTTTTTGATATTCATATTTAATAATCATTATTTTTAAAATAATCTTATAGTGATCTTTCAATATTTCTTGACCTACTTGTGCACTACTTCTTTTGTGGGAAGGAACATCCTCTGGCAATTTATTAACTATGCATCACCAGTTTTATTTAAGTATTCTTTTAAAGCTTCTTCAATAACTCTAGATTTGCTACTGTCGTTTTTTTCAGCATATATATCTAAGTTTTGATAAATAGATTCAGAGATGAAAATTGTACTCTTTATTTTTCTTGTATTCTCCTCTCTATCCTCTAACTCCTTCATAAACTTCCTAATCTTACCTATATCTTCAACTGATAAAGCCATCGATTCATTAATTGAATCATCTACTTTATTTAAATTATCTTCTTCTTTCTGCGTTACTTCATCAGATTCATTGTGCAGCACCGGTCTGTCTTTTTCCTCTTGATCAGAAGAAGGAGTTGGTAGTATCACCCCGTGTTTTCTTAACTGGTCATTTAGTGTATTGGAATTGATGCCATACTCTAAACTTGCATCTAAATAACTTATTTCTCCCTTGTTTATACGCTCTGCTACTTCTCTCAAAAGGCTTTCACGTGAAATTTCTGTCCACATTCCAAAGTAGGAATCATACCTGATATTCTCTTTATCTAGAATCCTTCTAATTTTAAACGCAGTCGTCTTATATTTCTTTGCCACTTTACTTACTGACTTGGTCAACTTTACCTCAGAAATAATCCGTGCTTCGTCCAACTGACTATTACTATCAGGTACTTCTTCCTTAACTTGTTTATTATCCTTAGTTTCCTCTTGAATGACTTCTTTGCTAACAATATCATTTTTTTTAGTTAAATTACGATTTTTATTGTCATAATGGTAACCTATCTCTTTCAATTTACTCTCTAAATTAATAACAAAAGAAGTGCGTTTTTTTCTATTTATAGCAAACTCTTTAGATAAGTCATAAAGAGTTATACCACTTTTAAGGTCTGCTACTATTTCATTAATTAATTCCTCCTCTTTTACGGTTGACCAATGATCGATAAAGGAATGGTAGATAAGATTGTATTCTGCGATTAGTTTAGATATTGTTTCTCTATCTAGCTTTAATCTATCAGTTAACTCTTGTTTGTCTTCCACTTCATTTAGTATAACTTTTAGTTCTGAAGCTGTTGGTATAAGAATTTTAGATTCATGTGGCTGAGCCGAAGTTTTATGAGTAGAAGCTGTTGAAGTGTAATGTTCATTTTTTTCGATTTTAGACTCATTCTCAATTAAATTTCGTTCTCGTTCTCGTTCACGTTCACTTGCATTTTCAGTCTCAGATTCACTTATAATTTCACTATCTTCTAATTCTGCTTGAATTTTATTTTTGGGCTTTTTCATATAATCGTCAATCAGTTTTATAATGTCCATAATTAACATCCCTCTTAATATAATAACTTAGTAATATCATTGAATTCTTTCTGAGAGGAATCTTTAATTCCTTCCATTTCTAATAAAAAATCATAAAGGTTGTCCGTGAAGTTTGAAGGAGAATCGTTGTAGACTTGCATTATTCTCTCTAATCCTCCTGCAGCATATTCTTCGAATATAGTGATTTTGTCATCAAACCTATCAGGATTTATAATATCAAGGTCTTTTGTATCTTTTATAGCTACCATATCTATAACGATTTCATCCGTATTCAGATTAAACACATTCCAAGAGATTCCTTCAGTTGAATTGTCAAAAGATTTTTTTCTTTTATAAAAGAATCCAATCAGACCTGCCAACATAAAAATATCTTTATAAGTTGAAAATATGCCGTATTCCTCTTTGTCTACTAGCATCGTATAATAAGCTTCTTGGTCTTTTGGCCTTCTAACTCTGCGCATCATTATTCACCTCAATTATTTGAGTATATTCATAAGGCTCACTATTTTCATGACGAGGATCATTATATTTTAAGATATATTCTTTTCCGACCTTTTTCTTAATTTCTGATTCTACCTCTCCACTCCACTGGGATGGGGATACAATTATAACTACTTGGTCAGCTAGTAAATGAATTCCTTCAGCTACCCTTCTTCTATGATCAGTATCAAGTGCTCCAAAAGGAGAATCCATTACTAGAGGATAGATTCCTCCTTCTTCTAAGAAGTTTTTATTTTCTTTGTTAAATTGTTCTCGTGTCAAATTAACAATAGCGCCTATAAAAGAAAGACTTGTTATTTGTCTTTCTCCTTGAGATAAACCAACTTCGTTTCCAGAAAGATTATTAACCCTTAAATTATAATCTTCTGTAAGATGTATTTTATAACCTTTTCTCAAGAAACTATTATATACCTCCGAAATTCTTTCTTGTAATTCAGTTCGTACAATAATCTCTCTTAACTTCAGAATTTCCTTCATAGCATCTTCAACTTCATAGCAGGTTTTTTCTCTCAACTGTGCTAACTGAGATTTTTCCTCAAAAGCTTCTGCCTTCTCACGATCTTTTTGTAATTGTTTTATCTTGTTATCTAAATCATTAATTTCTTTACTGGTGATAGACTTTCTTTCAATATAGTGATCTCTTTGCTTGTGCAATTCACTTTTCTTACTTAATAAACTATCGACCTCTTCAATATCTTTGTTAGAAATTTCATTACTAACCTCATTGTTTTCCTCTTTATACTTCCTTAAAAATGAAGCTAGTTCTAACTCGTCTCCTTTATAGGTCTTTAAACCATGAAAGAAATCCTGTCTTTCCGTGTTTACTAATGAGATATTAGATGAGAGATTCAATAAAATATTAGTTTGATTATTATGGTTTTTTAAATTATTTTCCAATGTTAATAAATGCTCATTTATTTGAGAGGTCCTATCAAACTTTGTTCCACATATACATTCTTGTCCATCTCTTATTTCACGAATAAACTCTTTGCTAATATTCGTAGAATAAGAATCCTGACCCTTCTCCTTTAAATATTTATCGATATCTTCTGCTAAGCTTGATGTAAAAGCCAAGTAACCTCTTTGACTTATTTTTTTATTTTGTTCTGAACGGTTATTTGTTATTTCTTCATTTATTTTTGATATTTTTGCTTTGTTTGTCTCAATTTTAATTTGTAAACTTCTAACTTCTTCAATAGACTTTAATCTTGATTCGAGTTCATTAATCTGGCTGTCTATTGCTAAAATATTCTTTTCATATTGTTTTACTCTTGCTTCTTCATTATGCTTTACTTCTTCTTTATTTTCTAACTCTTCTATTAAAGCGACAGTTTTTTGATCACCTGCTGTTTTTATTTCACTTCTAAAATGTCTTGCTGCTTTATTTGTATGGTCGATAGCACGTTCAATGATTTCCAAATTCATCATTCTTTTAATAGCCATCTGAATATCACTATTTGAGTCGTGTTTTGATAAATTGTCAATTCTCTCTCCATCAAAAAAGAAGTAAGATTTTAAATCGCTTGGTAATAAACGATCAATCTGTAACTGAGCATCATATTTGATTTCTGATTGCCCATTTTCCCTATACTCCATTGATAATTCTGGTGCATAGTAAATTACCTTATGTTCCGATTCTTTATGCGCTTTTACAGTTCTGGTGATGGAATATACTACTCCCTGCTTCTCCATTTGTATATTAACATGTGCTTGAACTGTATCCCCAACTGAAGACTCAGCAACATAGTGCTCATTTATGATATTTTTAGGATTCGGTAAATTTAATTCACCGTACAAGCACCAATTAAAAGCATGTAACAAAGCTGTCTTTCCTGAACCATTATCCCCATGAATGACGGTGACATTTTTAATGCTAGATTCAGCAAAGGAGATGTATTGTTTCTCATAAAACTGCCGAAAGTTAACTAAAGCTATTGATTTAATTAACATTTTTAACTCGCTCCTTTACTATATCGACGATATCTTTGACAATACTTGAACCTCTTAAGTCAACTCGATGTAATAAATCCTTCTCTTTATATAATACTTGTTGTAAAATGCTCACTTCTTCAGGTTTCAATTTTTTTAAAATAGCTACAATCTCATCTTTCTCTTCCTCATTCATAAGTAAAAACCTCCATTTATACTTTATATGTCTAATAGGTTATAATCTTTAATAATCGGCAAGAAATCTTCATAAGCTTCTGGTCCATTAATCGCTAATTTACTAAACTCCACAAATCTCTCTAGTTCTTTTTTAACCAGTTTTCTTTCAACATTAAATAAATCTGAATCAATTAATTGAATATCTTTTATATTTCTCGGTAAAACAATAAAATCAAAAATTTTCGCATAATTCTTACCTGGATACTTTCTTAAAACTCTTCCTCTTCGTTGAATAAACTCTTTAGGATTAGTACTACTAGACATAATATAAGCATTTTTTATTGCTGGAATATTAACTCCTTCATCTAGGCATTTTATTGCAACCAAGGCTTCTAAATCTTCATTTTGAAAACGCTTTATTAATTCTTTCCTCTCTTTTCCCGATTCCCTAGAAGTAAACGAATGTACTTTTACATTTAGTTCACTACTTAACATTTTAATAGTACGTTCAATAAACCTTTCTCCATCCATTTCGCCACTTCCACAATATACAATCGTGTTCTTAACTTTTTCTTTTCGCTGATGATTATAAATAAGTTGCCTAAGGGTTTGAATTTTATTACTGGCATTTGCACTAATACGAGCTCTTTTTATTAGTAAATGTTTTAAAGATTCTTCTTCGTCTTTCGTTTGGTCTTTCTTATAGTAGAATTTCGATATTTTTTTTGTGATACTATAATATTTTTCAGATTCTTCATTTGTTAAATATACAATATGAGGATAATAATAATACTCCGTTAAAAAATCTCCAATTGCTTCTTCTAAAGGTAATTTATATGTAATTCCGTTAAAGTAATGAAGTAACTCATTAGTTCCTTTTTCATCCTGATGTCTTACTGGTGTAGCTGTTAATCCAATCTTATAATCAACATATTTCAAAAGTCGTTTTCTACATTCTTCCGATCCTAAATAATGAGCCTCATCTGCAATAAAAAGAACATCGCTACCTAACTTATTTAATAATTCTTGTAAGGTGTCACCTATAAAAGAAGCATTTGTAGTAATTAAACAAAAATGATTAATGACTTTAGAATTAAAAGCCGAAATTGTCGTACGCAATTCACTTTCCCACATATTTCTTGAACCGTAACAAGTAATTGGATTAATGTTAAAATCATGAATATCTTTTTTCCATTGGTCTGCTAAATGAATAAAAGGGCAAACAATAATCACAGCCAATCGCTTTTTCAAAGTCCAAAGTTCAGTCAGACAATATAATGATGTAATCGTTTTCCCAGTACCTGTCGCCATTTCAAAAATTCCACTAAAACTATTATTTTTCCATTTTATAAAAGCATCTTTTTGATAATTTCTAAGTTCTAGGTAATCTGGTATAATTGGACAAGGAAAGACAGCATTCTCAATATTTCGTTCATCACTATGCATCAAATCACCTACACTGATTTTAGTATAAGTGTATCATAATTTCTTTTCTTTTTACCTTAAATTGTTAAATAAATTATCACTAAGGAGCGTATGCCTCGTGAAAGAAATTAAACGAAAAGAACTAGAGCTATTAAATAAAGTATGTGCTGAGCATAAAGTTTCTCCTGATGTTTTAACCAGATTACTTACAACTGCTGATGAATTAGCATATGAAAATAACACCCCCGCCACTAGAAGAAAAAAATTAATGGCTGATATTGTCTATTTCTCTAAGATTGCTAAGAGGTGAATAAATTATGTTCTTAAAAAAATTAAAACTAGATAATTACAAAACGTATTATGGTACGCAAGAACTTAACCTAAACATTCCTTTAACAACTAGAAATGAGAGCGAAAAAAATATTATTCTAATTGGTGGATTAAATGGTGCTGGTAAGACAACGATTCTTAAAGCGATCGTATATGTTCTATTTGGTAAACGTGGGATTTCAGAGCAGGAATATAAAAAACAATTTTCTAACGTTATCAATAATAACTTCTATGAAGAAGGCGGAAGAGATTGTTCCATTTCTTTAACTATTGAAACGGATAAAGGAGAAGAATGGGAGTTAAAAGTATCTTGGAGTTTTGATAATTACAAGCGAGTTCTTAATGAAAATCGGGAAATTACTGTATACAAGCCGGGTTCAACTTATGGTCGGCATACAAACATAGATAATATGCAAGCTTTTGATCGCTTTATTGACAAAGTGATCCCTTATCATGCCGCTCCTTTTTTCATTTTTGACGGTGAGGAAATAAAAGATATAATCTTAAGGCAAAACAGTAAAGAAATGAAAGAATCTATTCATAAAATCACCGGTATGGATACTTACAATTTATTAATAGATGATTTAAAAGCTATAAGTAAAAAATTGGAAGATGATATGTCAAAGTTAACAAACAGTAAAGATATCGATAAATATCAAGTTAATATTACCAAAATAGATGAACAATTAACCGGAGACAAAGACAAGCTGAAAAAAATATTTGAACAATATAATCAATTAAATACTAATTATAAAGAATTGCAACAGAAAAGAACAGAAAAGCTAACACAAAACATGCATTCCAGAGAGCGATACATTAAGAAAGTGGAACAAAAACAAGCATCATTAAATCAGTTAAGAAAAGAAAAAGATTTATTTATTGAAGAACATTTATTAAAGGTCATTCTTTCTAAAAAAATCATAAAATTACAGAAGAGAGTTGAATCTGAAAAAAATTCTCGTAACAAGCTCTTGAGAGTTGAGGCATCCTTGAAACCTTATCATGATTTTATGAATAAACTTATAGAAAAAAATATTGATCCTCCACTTACAGATGACCAACTTATAAAAGTACGTCAACTTGGTGAAGATATTTGGTTAAAAGACCAGAATCTAAAAAAACAAAAAGTTGAAGAACTGCATGATTTATCTCCAAAAGAGTTGAGCTGGATTCAATCCCTTAAAGCTCCTTCAATAAAAAAATATAAAAGCACGGTTCATAAGATTGCTCAACTAGAGTATGAATTAAAGGAAGTAGAGAAAGAATTAGAAAATGCTCCTGATACCTTGGACGTGTCTGAAGAGAATAAAAAAATAGAAGACGTAACAGGAAGTATTAAAGAAAATGAACTAAGACAAAAAGCCCTTAAAAAACGTGTGTTGAAATTTGAAGATGATAAGACTAAGTTAAAAAACCAGATTACACGTATGACTGAAAAAGTTGAAGGACTTGAAGATGTACATGAAAAATACAATAATATAACAGGAATTATTAATGCTACTGAAGACTTTGTTAATCGAAGTACGTCAATGAAAGCACATTATATTAGAGATCAATTTTCTTATATGCTTAACAAGCTTTTTAGAAAACAAAATGAGTTTGGTAAAGTTGATTTCGACTTGGATTCTTATACAGTTCGAATATATAACGATAAAAATCAGGAAATTAGCGTTCAAGAGCGGTCAGCTGGCGAAATGCAAATGATCTCTTCTGCATTAATTTGGGCTCTGACTAAAGCGTCTGATTTGGAGCTTCCAGTGGTCATAGATACTCCACTTGGCCGTTTGGATAGTTACCATCGTAAACACTTAATCGAACATTACTATAAGTTTTTAAGTAAACAAGTAATTATATTATCAACAGATACTGAGGTTACAAAAGAGTATGTAGATTTAATGAAAGACAATTCTTATAAACAGTATATGCTCGATTACGATGAAGAGAAAAATTATACCATTATCCGTGATCAATATTTTGATTTCATAAATGTATAGAGGTGAGCTAAATAATGTCTAATAAAAAAATGTATATTTCTATATCTTCAAAGAAAATACTAGATTCTTTATGTGATCACCTGGAATGTGAGAGGCCTTATGGATTAAAAATTGCCTTAGCAAAAGGGATTGCTAATTATGAGGGACAACAAGTTAATCTTAGTAGTATTTCGGGCGAAAAATGGACTATACCTGATAATATTATTAAAGGCGAAGATTTCCTTCTATTTAAACAATTGATTATAAATGAGACAAATACCACTTTTGAAGATTCTGGTCTTGAAAAGACTATGGCTCACTTTATTGAACTAGGTTTAGGAGTAATCGAAGATGAAATTAATAACCTTTCAGCACTTGAAGATTACAAAACAACTTTGATAAAAGAATAATAATAAATAAGCTAGGCATCATGCCTAGCTTATATTATTATATTCTCTTGTTTATCGCAGTAATATTTACTACTTGTGCAATTGGTTCAGTTAACTTACCATTATGCAAAATTGGACCATGTACTATACATTGACCTTTTCTTAGTGAAGAAAGTTTTTGTTCCCAATATTTTTTGTCTTCTTTTTCTTTGGATAAGCTGTTCGCGATTCCACTTATTTCTTGTTCTGGTGGTGAAAAATAAACTTTTTGTGATGAATTTTGTAAACGTGCTAATTCGTCACCATCTAATTGTGATTTTAAGAACTGCGTTGCATACCAACCTGACCAACCAAATTTTCTTCCTTCAGTTAATATCCTTGCTGATGGAGAGTGTTCACGATGATCAAGATTTTGAGCTTCATCTAAAACCACGGGTATTGGAATATGTTTATTACCTTTTCGGACAGAATGATTCCAAAGGTCCCATAATATAAATTCGGTAATCATCAACTGAACATCTCTTGGATATGCCGTTAGTTGTATGATGTTAACAGTCCCATTACTATTTATTATTTTTTCCCAATCCACTTCTTCTTGTGAACTAGTAAAGGGGTTCCTATCTATTAAGTTTCTTATTTGAGATAGTGTTTTTTTTGCGTAAGAAGTATCAAGTTCTTCTAATTCGTTCTTTAATTGAGATAAAGTCATTTGGTCACTGTATTTTAAAACGCCTTGTTGAGTTGCTTCATATATTGCGTTTAATTGTTGTATCCCCAACGATGGGTAAACAGCACCAAATACACTTTTGATACGTTCAGCAATATCTGTCTCATTTTCCTCAATCTCTATTCCACCTATATTACGGACATTTCGCTTGAATGGATTTATTGGGAACTTCTCATTATAAACGATCGTTTGCTTTAATCTATCTTCTCCCAATGTTTCTACGAACTCTTCCTCTAATTGGTTAGGTAAAAAGCCTTCCGTATAATCAATAATGATACTAGAAATCCCTTGAAGTGCTTGTTCAAGTAACAAACATTGCATAAAGTAAGTTTTTCCTTGACCTGATTTTCCTGAGATCAATAAATGCCTGTTCGCTAGCTCCTTGTTACCATACTCCCAATAAATATGCTGGTTAGACTTATCAGCTTCTCCGATCAAAATGCGAACATCTTCTAACTGAGAAGGTTCATTAGGGTTATCATTAGTCTTCGTTCCAACATTTAGGCTTCCACTAACTATAGATGGCTTCTCTCCTTCTATATCTTCACTTTCTGGATTGCCTTCTTGAACTTGTTCTTCTCGTTCTTCATTTATAGTTGATTGGTAATTATTTTGAATTAACGACTCTGTTGGAAAATCTGTTTTGCCTTCTTTTACTTTATCCGCTAAAGATTGAACGGACTCAATGATGCCTCGAGAACCATCCGCTTCATTTAAGTACAAGGTTGTGACTTCTTCATCATAATCAACACCACCGACATATCTATCGGTTTCAAATGACATAATAGCTCCTTTTCCTATTAAAGGAACGAGGTATTCTGAGACTGAAAAGTTGTCGCTAAGCAATTTATACCTTGTTTCATCAGCTAATTCGTATTTTTTTTCTGGCCAGAAATCACTTTGGGCCAACTTATTAAAGTTAGCAATAAATAGTTGCACAAAGAATTGTCTATAAAATTGATGGGTAAAATTGATGTTTCCTTCATCATCATATTTTGTCAAATAGTCAGTAAATAGTTTCTTTGTTTGTCGTAATTGAGCTTTCGCTTTTTCAATAACAGGCGAATTATTTTTGCCGATCTTTACTTCTACGGGATAGAAGTGAAGAAGTAGTTCTTCGTCTCTTGACTCTAAACCAATTAACAACAAGTCATCACTATGAGAACCACTTACACCTAAGTTTTTAGCAGTGAATACCCCATCTTTTTTCGTTAATCCTACCGCGCCTGCAACTCTTAAAATTTCTTCTAAAGAAATTGGTACCCATACAATATTTTTATGATCAAAGTAACTTAACGTGTACTTAATTGCTGATAAAATACTCAATTTTTCACGGTCATAATGACCTTTACTTCCTATAATTCTTAATAACCATTCTCCATTAAAAGCATTGAAAGATTTGATTGTTTGTGTCACATCTTCATCACTGACGGATATACCCTTCCCCTTTAAATATTGTTTAATTACATTATTATATTGCTTTGATTTATCTGTAACTGTAATAGCATCATAACGACTTGAAGAGGTGTATTGATCACTATAATGAATAACTACTAAGTTTCGATCATAGGATTGGAAGTATTCTAAGTCAACAGTAGGATCTACAAAAGTAACCCAATAAGATGAACGGAAGATTTTATTTAGCGTTTCTTCATCATCTGTAGTAGTACGGGACATTATTGCCACTCCAGGTCTGTATGCATCACTACCTTTGTTTCTCACGTTAGCCGCTAATTCATTTACTGAATAAACTACCTGTAGCAATGTATCCTCAGGTTTCATTTCATAAGCTCTCACACCAAAGCCACTTCGGTAGGAATCATCACTCTTCATTGCAGGTACGGAAGATAAGATACCATCTAAACTAACTCCTGAGAGCATGTCTTCCATAGGTTGCATCGTAAAATTTTCTTGACTCATCATTTTATAAAAAGACAAATGTGCATATTCAAGTGTTTCATCAGTAGTGTGTTTAAAATAGAATAGTGTTTGTCTAATAAACCTTAATATATCATTAGGGTCATACTTCTTAGAACTAAGCTTTACATTAAACAGTTGATATACTTCATCAGGGTCTTTTAATTTGGAGAATTGATCGAATACACTATCTTGTTTATCTTTAAAATATAGTGAAACTTCAATCGGATTTAAAGAATCAGGTCCTTTCTTATCGATTCTTGTAACAATCCATTTTAAAATTCCTCGTAATACTTCTAAGTCATTACTAATATTTATGACATTTACTTTAACTGAAGCTTTTGCACCTTCTACGAACAAATAAGTAAAATGCTCTTCAAATTGCTTTAATTTATCTTCAACCACTTTTGCTAAATAATTAGAAGCATCAGAAACAGAAACTTCATTAACTGGCTTGAACTTTATCCATTCTTTAAGAGGAATATCTGAATCAGGCCTGTACCTTTCGTCATTTTCATCGTAAATGAAAGGAAGTAGAGTACTTGGGCTTAATCTCTCTAAAATACTTTGGTCTATTTCGTTATTTTTCAGACGTTCATTTACTTTCAGTTGATATGAAATAACTAAAGGATGGAAAGGGGTTAGATAAATCCCTTGTACGTCTTTTTGAGTTCCAAGTCTCATTAAATCTATTCGTTCCTGAGATCTAGAACTATTTCTAATTTTTTTTATCTCTTTGATATATTGAAAGATATAATCTTTTGCACGCTTTTCATATTCCTCACTTACAAAACATAAAGAAGGTGTTGACTTGTGTATCTTAAAATAAGTTAGAAATCGACTATAAGCTTCTCTTAAGTCTTCATGGATCTTCAGTTCCTCTTCATACAGTTTATCCGCTTCAACTCTTGAAGCGAAAAAACCATTTTTGATCCACTCTAGTTCCCATTGCAAAAATTGATTATATTCAGAATGGGTATAAAATTCTCGGTTTCCGATTACTAACCTATTGTTTGAATAAATGAAGTTTTGTTGCATCTCTCTTTTTAAACGCCAAATTCTTAAAGCTCTTATTGGTGTTGTTTCAGGCAACTGATTCTTTAATAAAAGATTAAGAGTAGCTTTGTTAATTTGAAGTTTAATGTTCAAAAGATCTTGTTCATCAAATGCATCACTTTGTGGTATTAATAAGACACCTTCATCTTCTTCAACAGTTATTAATTGATTGTCCTTAATAACGTCAATCGAATTTGTGTTTTTCCCTGCACCAATTTTTAACTCTTCTATTTCAGAATTTAGCTCTATGAAATTTTTTGCAACATTAACAGTGTAGCGAGTTTCTATATCATATAAATATTTCTCACTAAAAGGAACTATGACAATATGAAATTCTGCACCTAGAGCGGCTCTTTTTTCATGCTTATAATTGACTCTAATAAAAGTAACATCATCTGCTTTAGGTTTTAATTTTAAATTTATATTCTTTCTTCCCATATCATATTCAATATAAGCTTTAGAGTAATTTGGAATTGTAATGAACTCGTCCGAAAGATTTTTAATTGTGTTACCTGAGACTTCAAATTTAGCTTGTACATGGATTGAATCCTTGTTTTCATCATTAAAAATAATGATTTGTCTTTTTCTTTGACCCGCTGAATTTTCTTTTTGCGGACGTTCCCAGTATTTAAAATTAGGTATTTTTATTTCTTGCAGTTTTACTTTTGCATCTTTGTTTTCCTTTTCTTTCTCTTCGGCAGCATTATAAACAACTGAAAAAGAAGTATCTATCCAATTGTCTTGTTTCAGAAATTGAACTCCCTTATTACTGAATTTCTTTTCAAGATCTTCTTCGACTGCACCAAAATCATGAATTCTCTGAACTTGTTCAAATAATTCATAGTTAGATTTTAATCGTTCCGTTAGTTCTTTTCCGGTTTTATTTTGTAAATCATGATCTTTAAATAAACCAAACCGTTTATAATCTTCATCTTCAAGCGATCCTTTTGTAAGAGTTCTAAAGATTTCCTGGAAATCTAAAAGTGAAACTTGTTGCACAAACTGATCTTCCATTAAACGTTTTAAGTTTTCTAAAAGTATCGTTTGATCTACTTTTCTTAACACGCTATTTTCAATATCATTTTTTAAATAATCATTAAGAGATTGAGAATGCAACGGCATACCTTCTTTTTGCAGATCACTACTTCCACCTTGGATACTATCTAATTGTTCAGATACTATGCTTAACAACGCGGTATTTTCCCAAACACCTAATTGATCGCCTACTTGGTTTCTTAAGGTTACTAAGAAGTCTGGGGTTACTCCTTCAGAAGTAGATGCGACAACCAACTTCACTTGATCAATGTTAATAGCAAATGTTTGGTAAGTTGTACCTGTCTCATGTTTGTACTCGAAGTTCTCTACGCTATTTAGTTGTTCAAGTTCATTAATCAGTCCTTCTACTTCCCTTTTACTATCTAATTGCACATAAAAGCGATCACCTGGATTAATTTGACCTTGGAACCTTCTCACTAACATTTCACTAATATATTTAAAGAATGGGTTTGACATACTGAGCATCACCACTATCACTTTTCTTTTCGATAATATTAAGACTATCTAACAAATCAACCACTTCTTTCTGCGAATATCTATCCAATTTAATACCTCTTTTTTCAAATTCAACAAATAATTCTTTCAAGGCAATACGAGGTCTATTTTTAACAGCTAGAGCTGTCAGCATTAGTAAGAAATCTTGCGTTATATTTAGTGTATGACCTAAACTACCACGAGCTTTTAAAAACTTTCCAAACGCTGCATCCTCCACTAATTTACCATAATTCTTACAAACTTCAGAGCTCATTCCTTCTTTTAATGAGTTATAGAGATTTTTAATAGCACTTTTTATAGATGTCGAATTCTGGGGTGACTCAAAATTCATTTTTGAGGCATACTTAGTCAGCCACTCGTTTAAGTCATCTAAAAATTCTGCCTTCTCATTATCCGATGCTTCATTTTCTAACTTTTTACTCAAGTCATTATATGTCATGAATGTATTTCCTTCATTATTTAACCAATTATGACTTAATTGAGACTGTGTGTGTACATGAACAAATACATAAGGTGCACGATCTCTCAATCCTTTAAAACTGTAAACATCATTAAATGCTTTCCTTCTTTTATTCAGTGACTCCCAATCCAATGAATAATATAGAGGGTTTACATGAGAATAGTTACCGTCTGTAAACATTGCAAATTTAAATGTAAGTTGTGATACATATAAGAAATAATAGTGATGCAAGAATAGTTCAAAATGCTCTAAAAAGAAATCCCTACGAGAACTTAAGAAGAAGAAATCATCAATAAACATTTCTGTAGCACTGGGTAGCAAACTTTGATAATCATTTTTACCCTTAGGCTTGGTATCATCTTCTAACTCATCTAAATGATGTAGAATCATAGATACTAGTAAATCTTCATCATTCTTCTTATTAAATACATCTGCGACTTTTGTAGGTTGGTCTATAACAAGAACATCCTTCAAGAAATGGGCTACCCTTTTTTCTAGATTTCCTCTTTTACCTTTTGACAAAGGGTAATACAAAAATATATGAGGATGAATAGCTTGTACATCTTTCTCATTATTAAATAATAACGTACTCAATAGTCTTTCTAAATCGTAACGATCATCTTCATTATCAGAAGTAACATCTGCTGTCATTCTCTCAATTATTGTTTTCTCTTGTATATCATAAGTTGCGCTTGTTTCATGTAGATGCAGAGGATCTTGATCGTTCTCTAAAGTTTGACTACAAACTTGTCTTGAAAACTCACCTAAAACAGTTCTAACTTCACCTTGAAGTCTAGCTTTAACATCTTTTGTAACAAAAGGTAGAACACCCCTTATATTCCCTGTTTTATGCTGATGAGTTATCAGTTTATCTAGAGTTTCTACGTCTAATTTTTTATGCATAACTTTTACTCCTTTTCAAAGATAAAACCACCAAATTCATTTTTCTCCAATTTATACATTTTCTTTTCATTGGGTATATGAACTATTAACTCTTTTTGGCTTTTACCAAATCTCATTACTTTTTCTATAAACTCAACAAATTGAATTGCATCTTCTTCATCTTTTTTATTAGGACAATACCCATCCAGTACGGCTAAGATTAATCTGTATAAGTGATAATCTACATCTAGTTCAACTTTCTCATATGCATTACCACCGTGATAAGCAACAGTTAATGTAGTCTTAAAATTAAACAATACACTCTCATTTCTTAGATCTAGATGACTAATATCAGGGCGTAAATCTAAGTATTGAGCTACTTTAAACTTACCATTATTACTTAAATAGATATAACTTTTTTTAGGACTTCCTTTCCATCTATAAATGGCTTCCTTTACACTGTTATAAAAAATTTGAATTGAATTGGTATTTTTCTTACTAAAATTATAAAGGTAAGTTGTATAATCTTTATAGGATTCTGGTGTTACTTTTTTATTTAGTTCCTTAGAAGTCAGGTATGTTGTACGGATAAGAGATTTAAAAAAATCTTCTTCAGAAGAATAAGTAAATTTATCTCCTAGCTCCTTTAATTCTCTTCTTAAGTGAATTAATTTCCTCATCCATTCTAACGAAACTTCATCGTCTAGCAACTCCTTAACAGTGTGTTCCCAGTCATCTAACGTATTTAAATCAATAAGAATTTGGTCTATACTAGGACTTCTAAAATCAATTGGATCTAGATCATTCACCGCTTTTAAGATATATGACCTCTCCTTACGAGCAAATAAAAGAGTTGGAGTAATATAATTTAATTTTTCTAGAGGGCTCCATTCAATGTCATCTGTTTCTGCATAACCATCTGGAATAACGATATCAGCAATGAAATTAAACAGAGACCTTGCAGAAATCACAAGCTTATGTTGAATGATGATATTTATCAATAATTGAATAATATGTTCTTGAACCTTTTCATTCATCAAAAAACGGTAGTTTTCATGAATAATTCTATTCATACCTCGATCTTCATCTTTTTTATAAGCTAAATAGAAAGGGTTCATTTCGTTTTTTTCAAATATTTTGCTAAAAATCTCAGCGAAAAACATTGATTGTGGACCTTGTTCAGTAAGTTCGAACATTTGGTAGTCACTAAAACTAATAATATGAAAGTCTTCCTCACTGTATTTAGCAGTTACTTTAGTTTCAAAAACATTACTATTATTTATAAATTCTTTTAGTTTACTAAATTTATTTCTTTGTTCTTCACCTTCTAAAAAATTGTTTAAGATTCCCAAATTAATTGCAATGATAATTCGGTCTTGACTAATATCAATATTTTCGTCTGAAAATCCATCTAACTCTTCCGACAACGTCTCAATTGCACTTTTCTTAGGATCGAAACTCTCAGTCGCATCATTGTATAAACGATATTCGTTTATTAAATCGGGTCTACTTTCTTTTAAATAAGACAGAATATGAGATTTCCCGTCCCCAACACTACCACTTAATAATATTAATGAAGGACCAATTTTATTTTGCTCATTTTCAAGAATACCTTCAAGGTCTGTTTGAATTTTTCTCTTTACATGCATATACTTCTTAAAATTACTGAAGGCCTCAGGACTTTCAACTGCTTCTTGAGAAGACTCTTGTAATTTTTTTAACTCTCTTAACAAATAACTGTGCTGATCAGTTAATTTATCTGTCATTGTTTCTGATTCTTTTTGTTCAACTTTCTTTGTTAGTTGCTTAACTGCTCCTGATTTCAGTTCAACCTTGTTTTCATTTCCTTCACTATTCCCATTGTCTATTGAAGTGTTGATAGCTGGTTTTGAAGTAGTCTCAGCAACATTTCCTTGAATTGCGGCTAAGATTTGGTTGATCATTTCATCACTAACTTTGTTATCATTACTCTGAGAAGGCGGTTGTGGATTTCTATATTTCGGTATTTCAATCGTTTCTAATGAATAAACTTCTACATACCATTTAGATACTTTATAAATAGCTTTAAAAACTTTAATTGCATTTTCAATATCATCAAAATTAGCTTTATGTGCTGCTTTATTGCCTAAACCGCGAACAGTATCCATATACTGTTTAGTATCCTTAGTAAGAAATCCATAACGGTCTAAATAAAGAACTTTCTCAAAGAGCTTTGTAAAGTTAACATCATTTATTTTTTCTTTTTTTATTACATCATCAATTATTGCTTCTAAAGCTACCCTACCATTAATACAAGCAGATTGAGGATCTTCATAGATTAATTTTTCTAGTTTTCTACCATTTTCAGAAGCCGCTGGGTTAAGGTCTTTAATAAATTCCAATAGGTAATTTGAGTCTGCCATGAATCTACACTCCTTAATACATATTCAACAATTGTTAATTAATTGCCAAGTAATAGTCTATTATTTAATGCTTCTAATGTCTCATCTTAATCCTTACTCAATACATAATTACTTGTTATATATTTTATTAGAGTAAATTTTTATTAATTAAATGATAACTAGTAATTAGTAAGTTTAGATCATACTAAAACTCGACTTTATTTTTTATACACGTCAAATTTCCTATATATCCTTCATTTTCACTTCTATCTTTATATTCTAATCTTAACATTTATAAGTATAGAAATATGCTAAAATTGTAATATTGTATGCGTAAAATTACCCTTATAACTTAATATTTCCCTACATTTAAACAAATTTTTATGAGTCACTATTGCTCATCAGTAACTTTGATAGTGGACTTAAGAACCCTCTTAGATTTATAAGTTAATTCAATTATAAAAATTAAGGTGACACTCTTTGTCAGTGAATAGGTGTTCGGTACGTTTAATTAGGCACCCACATTAGAGAGAGAACAAAGAAAAGGTTCCTGTCCCGCGGCACTTTAAAGTTATACCGTATTGGGGGATCAGGAACCACAAATTTGATGGTTATCTCTTTTTCGAGTAAACTTTCTTAAAGCCATTTTCAAAAATACCGCGTAAGTACTTTCCAAAATCAATCATCCTATTTATACAATTCAATAATTGGTTGTTAACTAGATCAATGTCGTGGCAGGTGTTAAATAAGCTGGGTTCGAAAAACGCTGCACATTATCTCTGTTATATTTATACAACTACCCTCCATGAAATTGAACAGACCACTTTCCGCTTTTATCCTCGAACTCACAAAATTCGATTTCTTTCGTTTTGTCTATTCCTTTAATAATAATGAGATTTTTTTCAATATCCACTGTTTCAATATCAAACCTTTCATAAGAATTGATTGACTAAGCTCAAATCGATCTTCATAACCATACATACAGACGATCTTTACATTACTTAGTCTTGTTTTTATGATCGTGGATTTGACCGATAGTAGCCTCCTCCTTCTTCTGCTGTTAAATTAACTGAAGTATCTCCATCCCCGTCTCTGTAATACCCATCAACATACGTCCCGTCTTCACGATAATATCCATCAACTTCATGAGGTTGTACAAAATGTTCACCTTCACCAACCTCATTAGTAAGGTGATCGTAATCGGAAAATTCGGATCCTCCAATAAAATCTAATGACTCTATTGCATCACCTATAAAAGATCCTCCTAGGAAAGCAATTCCTAATAAAGAGCCGCCAACTATTACTTTTTTCTTGTCCCTTTTAACCAGTCCATCGACAATATTGTATGTATGCCGAAAAGGAGCTGTAACTACATTCGTAGCTACTTTCTTAACACGTTCCCATCCAGTTGGTTTTTTTATCTTTTCTAGCTCACGAATCGCATTATTATAATCAGCAACCCTTCGCTCCAATTCATTAACTGACTTCTCACAGTGTTGCTTCAATTGATTAAGGTATGTCATTCTTTGGTTATATAATGAAGGAAAGTATTTTTTATATTTAACAGAACGTTGATCGATAATAGATATCGTTCTCATAGCAAAATTTATATGCTTTTTAAAATAAAGAATACCTGATTCACCTGCATACTTCTTTTCAAGACAAAGATGAATTCGTTTTAAAGCACCTTTCTCAATATTAAGACCTTCTTGATCATAGTACCTCTTGTCTAATTGATATTTTTCTTCTAGTTCTGGCGCTCTAGTTCCCTCCATGAGATATTGACACTTAAAAATATCTCTATGACTATAAAGCATATAGTTATAATTTGAAGTAAAAGATTGGTCAAATTCTCTTAAAACTTTTTTATATTTTTGACGCTTTATCATGCGTTCGAGCAACCCACCTTGAAAAATCGGAAGATAAGGCTTAATTCTTTTTTCCATTTCAATTTCTTTTACTATCACTATTGAAATTCCTATTAATATCAAAATTACTATGAAATAATTCATTTAATTTCCCTTCCCCCGATACCTACCCACGATCTCAACAATAGCCGGACCATACTTCTCCCCTTTAACTTTCCCAAAGCCTTTTACCTTCAGCAGGTCATCTATACTTGTCGGCATTTTAACAATGATTTCATCTAATGTTGAATTGTAGAAGATCAAGTAAGGTTTCATTTCTTCTAACTTTGCTTGCATTAATCGATATTCTTTAAGCTCTTTGTAAAGTGCTTCTTTACTAGTTTCTTTCTTTGGCATTGTAATAGGTTTTACTTCTGGCTTAGGTTCTGTTTTCGTTTTTGGTTTAGGGGCTGGCTCTACTTTTGATTTTGCTGCTGGTTTATGTTTCGGTGCGTCTAGTTTGTATTTCTCAATATCTACGTCTACTGTTTTGTTATTGGCCATGATGTAATCAATAATATTCATGATGAAATTATCCAGCATATATCGATCTTTTCTATGTAGTTTCATGTCTTCTGATAAATAGTTTACGAGTTGATCAGACTTTATAATAAGATCCTGCACAGCCTTTGGGGCACGTTTTTTATCGATAATTGATTTAGGATTAGCTAGTACAACAATCGGTTTGACGGGTGTTTTCTTTATAAAACCTTGATCAGTTAACATTTTCTTCAGGATCCGACAATGTCTTTCACTTTGTGTAACAGGGCTATACATTCCCTCTCTTTTTACCACCTTGCCATACTTGTTATTAATTTTCCGAATAAATTCACCAGAATCATTGACCTCAATATCTCCATATAACTTCTTCGTTTCAATGACATAGATAACACTGTGGGTAACGACAATGAAATCAAACTGAGCCGTATAATCCTCCACCTGTAAACGCACATCATGCAAACAAATCATCGGCAGCATAGAGTTCTTTAACTCGTAGTTCACATTTGATTCGCCAATTAATCCGATTTTGAATAACTTCAAATCGTTCTCCACTCGTTTTTTATCAATGGTCCCCGATGTATCCTCTAGTAATGACTCTAGTTGCGTAATATTCTGCGGACTTTCTGAGAACTCTTTCTTAAAATAGCTGTTTTAATATCCCTTTTATCAGACAAGGCTTTGAAAATATTCTTCAACACCATTCGCGGCACACCCTTTTAACTATGTATGTACGTTGAACTATATCATTATCCCTATGAAGATACCGTCGAAATTTGTCGGTATAGGTAAGTTCACCTAAATATATCTAAAAAAGTCCCAAATAATTTATTTCAAACTAAAAAATCCACTGGAGATGAGAATACTCATCTCCAGTGGATTTTGAACTTTATCTTTATTATAGTTTTTATTCAGACAACTAAGAGTTTTCAGTTCCAATAAATCACTATAAAAACATCCTGACTCTTAAGGAAATATAAAAAGTCAGGTTATTAATATTTATTAATTTTCTAAGCGTAAATTTATCCTCTTCCAATGATTTTTAACTTGATGTTCCATAAGGTTATTGGTAGTTTTGTTTTTATCAAATGTTTGTTGTGCTCGAGTTGCATAGCTTAAAAAGTTACCATGCCCTTTACTCTTTTTGCCAAGGTGAGTATAGTTTTTAAATAAACTTTTCCTTTGAGCTTTCTGGTTAGACTTTTTTGTTAGTCTATTACATATCCTAACTTTCTTGTATGCTCTACTATAATATTTAAAGAGGCTTTTCTCTCTAATTCTTACATTATAACCGTCAAAACTAAAACCTAAATAATCTAACTTAGTGGAGGAATTGTCTAAATCCAATATTTCATTATCCGAGTAATAAAATTCATCTGTCTTCTCGGGCTGAATTTCTAATCCTGGGATACTATCTCGCAAAAAATCAACATAATTTGTTAGAGAATCACGGTCAAATTCACCAATATTATCTGTTGGAATAACAATAATTAAATCATCACAATACCTTCTATAAAGACCGTTCAAATCTTGAACATAGTTATTTAATAAACGATCAAATTCCAAAAGATAAATATTTGAGCAAACAGAACTTATTCCCGCTCCTTGAGGAATTCCGTATGATTTTTTATTATTATGGATATTAATTTTCTTAAACTCTCTAAATTCTCCTTCGTTACTAAAATACCGTGATAGCTGTGTACTATTATCCTTTCCTTTATTTTCCATCTCTCTATCAATGTCTGCTTTTTCTATCCAGCTGTATTTAGTTATATTTTTAAATACTGCAAAAAAGTCTTGAGGAAGTGTTTTTACGTTTAAAGCTGATTTTATTTTCTCTTTTAAGTATTTATGGTCCAGGTTATCAAAAAAACTGGTGAAGTCCGCAACATAAACGTAAGCATTATCTTGTTTCCTTATAAAATCAATTACCTCTTTAGCAAAATCTATATTACTCTTACCTTCTAAATTATTTCTATAAGCTGTAGCGACTTGATCTGTTCCGAGCTCCTTTACTCTCTCATTGTATTTATGATTTAATAAATCTCCATAATACTTGTAAATGAAACTATCTATATGGGAAGCGTAAAATATCTCCCGTTCTTTAATTTTCTTTAAGTTATCCTTTTTTATATATTTATTAAATCTTATCTGAAAATGTATGAATGGGTAAAAACCATGCTCCGCTATCCAGCATGGGTCATTGACTTTATTTTTTACTCTTTTAAAGGCAACTTTTCTATCGAAATGTACATATCTCTTAGTTTTATACTTTGATTCTTGTATTTTTGAAGAGCTTGCAAGAGTATCTAATCGTAGTCTATTATCATGCGTCACCGCAATTCCTCCCTTGCAAGCATACTTGGTTTCACTTATAGACAATCGCTAGCCTATAATAGGACTACTACATTCACGAACATGTTATACTTTGATTAGTATAATTGAAAGGTTGATTACAACTGGAGGAGTTGAAGTCCAGATGCAATATTCTTCAACAATGTCCACCGCAATTGTTATCTGTGTAGTAACAAGGATAATCTACGAGTGGTTAATGCTTGACAGAAATTCACCTAAAACCCTCACAACTTCTTTTGTGAGACACTGCAATTCTATCATAAATTGATATATTTACCAACTTAAATTAAAATGATTCCTAATATTTTCTGCATCATAATAAAACTTCACTTACATATGGTAAGGTTTATCAAAGCTAATTCTAAACTGTCAAACTTTACCGACTGTGTAATAGCATTATGTTTATTAATCTCCATTAAATTATCTATTTTCTTAAAAATCAATACCAACTACTTGAAAACGATAAAATTGAGTTATTCTATTCCCTCCATTAGGCGATGTCGTTTGAAGTAGTTGTTTATTTTCTTCTCATCAATTTTAGAATGTTTAAATTTTTAGGTGCCAAGTGTTCTTATTTCAATTTATTAACACACTCTTATCTTGAAAATCCTTAATAGCAATATAGGGCATCTACCACTCCTTTTGAACTTAAGTAATGCTTACGTAAATAAATATCTTTTATTTGTATAAATGGATTTCTATTATCAACATGAAGCAAAATGTCCACTTTACTAGAACGACGCACAAAACTTATGAATTAATCATAAAAGATTTCATCAAGGTCTTTCATGATATCAATAACATCTTCCACTAACTTGTTTTCATTCCTGTTAGATAGAGTAACTACAAGGGAATCAAGGTTATTTTGTACATCTTTTTTTAATTGATCTTTATTTTCTGGGACTGGTTTAATTATATTCTTACTACAATTTCTCCAGTAGTTAGCTACACACTTAGAATAAGCGTGTTTTATATTAGCGGTCTCAATAGCTGGATGACACTGATCGCATAGAGTTACAAGATTATCTTTGTGGTTGACTCCACCATATTTTCTAGGAATTTTATGATGCACATGTAATCCCTTATCAGAATCACAAATTACGCAAGTCCAGTTATCACGATCTTTTACTTCTGTTTTTAATGACTCGTTAAAACTTTGATTCCAAATATCACTAAAAAGAACCTGGCCCCCTTTTTCTTCAATGCGATCTAAAACTTCTTGGTGAGGGAGAATAATCATTTCAACTAATCTAAGAATTATAGAAGAGACAGTATCTGTATCTTGTTCATCAGAAATAAATTCCTCGACGACTTCATGCTCCTCTTCGAACACTAATTCAGATAAATCACATACATAAGTTCTTATTTCCTCAATATTATAACCACTATAATTATTCATGAAATCTTTTGTTTTCTCATAAAAAACTTCTAGTGAATCACTTTGCCATCCACTTATATGTTTTTTAATATTATTAGGAATATTTTTCCTCCATATATTATTTTGTGTTTTTTTCTCTGTTTTTTTAATTGCTCCATCACGATATTTTTCAATAACCTCTAAAGGATTAATTATATCTTTTCCTTCTTTGCACCTTTCCTCATATAGGTCCTTTAAAGTTTTTAAAATAAATTCTCGGTCATCCGCTGTGTTTACATATCGCATTTCTTCATCTGTTATTTCATTAAAGTTTATAGCTAATTGTGGAAGCTCAATTAAATCCATTTTATTTACTAAAAACATAATTTGATCAATGACTACACTAGTTGTTTCGTAGAAATTTAATTCGCGAAGAAGGATTTCGAGCTCTTTTTCAGTATAGGGTTCTAAGTCTTGTATTATTATTGATTTAAAATTTAATTCTTGAAAATTAGGAATATAATTTATTTCCATGTTTTTTATTTTGTTCATTATTTTATGCTGAATAGTATCTGAAATTTCGTTTTCGTGACTCATTTTTACAGCATCTTTATTTATTATCTCTAAAAGTACTTTTAACTCATTTGTACTTAAATGAGATAAATCTTCTGGTTTATTTAGATATAACGGTACATCCTCAAAACCTGGTACAGATTTAATTTCATTAAGTTTTACAAGGTGTAAAATTTCTTTGATAATGTAAGCATCTTCAATTTTATTATCTAGATTTTTTGAAGTCACTAGTTATCCCCCTCTTGAATTGAAATATCTAAATCTAAAAATCATTTTGTACTAGTACAAAAAAATGCCCTCATTTAACGCCCCAAAAAATATACAATATTGTTTTCAGTTTCTTAATTTATTTTAATTAACACTAAGCTTTATAATACCACCCTGGTCTTCTATCGATTGCTTTGCTACCTTTAGATGTAAAGATAAATATATAACCTATACTTTCAAGATACTTTAAATCAGCAGCTAATTCTTTGCCACCAACTATCCAAATACAACCTCCTTTGTCCCGTTTATCAACTACTTCAAAGCCTTTCCGTTCCAAATAATCATATAATGAAAAATCTTCTTCATCCTCATGAATATCCTTAGAATCTTCTTTTACTTCAGGAGTTTCCGCAACTTTTTCTTTAGTTTCTATTTCATCCTCGAATAAATCCATTTGCGTTGTCAATTTCTCATCTTTCATATCAAACAATTTAGTCTGAACAGCTACACTAGCGGCTCTTTCCTTTTCTTGCTCCATATCTTTAAATGGTTCTGAAATTCCGTTCACAAGATTAGCCCTTTCAAACGGTTCAGTCGTTGCTGCAGTATGATCTACTGGTTTAAACTCGTTAGAATAATTATCTGACATTATTGGCTGCTCAAATTCTGACTGTATCCCCATTTTCTTAAGTCTTTCCCATAGGCTTTCCATTGCTTTCGTTCTATTGAAATAAAACTCTCTGCCTCGTATTCGCCAGAATTTCCAGCCTGATCGTTCTAAAGATTCTTGTCGCTGCATATCTTCATCGAATTTTTCAGGGCCGTGCCATCTTTCGCCATCACATTCGATAGCTAAACGATCCCCAATCCCCTCAACGACAAGATCAATTCGATACCGTCCTACTTTCACTTGAGGTGTCACTTTATATCCTTTAGCAACGATCATGCGAAGGACATCGATCTCAAACGGTGAATCACATAATTCTTCTAAATTCTCTATTTCTTCATTGATTCGATTTGGCTGCTTACAATAGCCAATTAAACGATAACGTAGATCATCAACACTTAAATCTTCTGAGTCCACCGAGTGATATAACCTCATTTGATTTTTAGCTCGGCTTGCTGCAACATTCATTCGTTGTTTTTCACTATTTCTTGTCAGTGATCGGAATCTTCTATTTGGTGCAACGACCATGGATAGACAGATAATATCTCGTTCGTCACCTTGAAGAGTATAAGCATTGCCACAAATAATTTTCCGTTTAACAAATTGTTCATCGCCAATTTCTTCCCTGATTAATTGCTCAAGCAGTGCCGACTGTTTAGTCCCTTGAAGGGCTATGACACCAATCGTTTGTTCAGTAAATTTTGGATCTGCCACGATCTCAGAAATATCTGCAGCGATTTTTTCTGCTTCTGGACGGTTAATATCTTTTTCTGCATCATCATTGTAGCCGTCGTTCACTTTAATCGCCTTTACTGGTGGATCGATCTTCTGATTTTCCAACGGTAAACGAAGAGGAATCATTTCTCCACCGTAACTTAAGTCATTGGAAAACTGAATGATTTCTGGGACACAGCGAAAATGTTCTCGGAGCATTAACTTGCCTTCTTTAGGAAATGTTTGTTCTGCCAATTCATATAGTGAGATATTTCCATCTAACAGTTTGGCGTTTGGAACATCGTTTAAATAGCGATTGACTAAATCGTAAACATCATCTTGCTTTGTCCCTATTGCCTGAGGACTGATCTGTTCTTCATCTCCAACAACAATGATCTTTTTTCCTCTTAGCAAAACATTCGTTGAAAACAAATCACATTGGCTGCTTTCATCAAATATGACAACATCAAATTTTTCATTTGTCACGGGGAAGTTCTCTAATACTTGGTTCACGGGCATCACCCATACTGGGATCGCTCCTTGAGCCGTCTTCATCGATTCTCTCGCACCTTCTAAATTCACTTGAGCATGTTTCCCGCTGCCTTTTCCATATCGTTTAATATAAGACTTCCAAGAAGAAAGGGCGCGTTTTTCTGTATCAGAGATTCTCGCCAACTGCGCTTTCCACGTCGATGCCGTGACAATCTCTGTAATTAATTTTTCTTGTTCTTGATGTTGCTCTTCCAACTGATCTTTTATCTTTGCTACATTCATGTCTTTCGTCTCATCAAGCCACGTTTGTAACTTACGGAGTTCAAAAGCATGATGATAATTTTCAGGGTATCCCCACTCGTTGCCTACAGATGATTCAATAGCGACTGCGGTTACCGGGAGCTTCTCTTTAAATGTCGTTAAAACGTCATAAAATGATTTAACTTCCTTTTGCTTTCCCCTCAATTCTAAAAGCTTCTCTATTAAGTCATTCCAATGCTCCGTATCCTTTTTCTCGAATGCTTCTATGAACTCAAGGATGATTGGATGTATGTCTTCTTTCATGCTCGTTTTCTGAAGAGTAGTTAATTCTTCCTGGTATGCCACATTCCATTTATCAAGGTCTAAATAGCCTTTTACAACGAATAACTCATCAGCGAATCGTTTTAATGAATCGATATTGTAGAAGTCTATTTGTTTTAATTGGTCCTCCGTAAATTGACGTTGTATTTTCTTTATAAAATCTACCGTTTCCACGACAGATGAAACTTCTTTTACGATTCTATCCGCTTCATGAGGAAACCGGTTGGAGTTTTCGTCTACGGTATGATGACCTATTTCGTTCATATTGCCGTTTATCACTCTCGCTATTTCTTCTCGAAGTTCTTCATAAGCAAGGTAAGCTTCGACCGGTTCAATGTCTTGTTCATGCATAAGCGGTTTTCCATTTAATACAGGTTCTTCGAATAAGTATTTCGCTCGTTTTCCCTTCCATGCATAAAAAAAGAAGTTAGGTTTTTTCCCACTCACCAATCGATCTTTTGCAACGCTCAAATCGACCTTTATTTCATGTTTAGGTTTATCAGGCAGCTTTATGCTGTGAGTAACAAGCTGATTGTAGAACTCAAATGCTTTATCCACATTTCCTTTTTGTGCTTCGACAAAATCGCGCCATCTTTTCTCACGACCTCCACCTGCATGCACTTCTTTTATGATCAATGCAGAGGGCTCTTTTTCAAGCAACTCTTTCATTGAAATACCATCATTTACATCGTCCGTTAATTGATCAATAAAATCGTTACTTTTCTTCAATTGATATTTCTCTATAATTTGTGTTCCTTTCTCTTCAAAATCATTTAGTTCTTCTCCCGCTTTTACTAACTTTTCAAAAGATTGACTACTAATGATATCGTCTTGTAATCGAGGTAATTTTCGATTAAATAGCTTTAAATCTTCTTGTTCAAATTTATCCCTTGCATTCCATAGTTCAAAAAAATGAGACTTATTGATTGGAAATTCTGCGTCCATCGCCACATCATCTTTGATCCAACGGTAATCGACGTTTTCTTCCACTAAATATTTTGCTACATCATATTTAAACCATTGTTCCCCTTTATACTCTAACCTCGTTCCTTCTTCCTTCGCATACGTTTTTAACTCGGAATAAAATTCTGCTTCTCGTCTCTTATTCGTGTCTAACGCCAGTAAATTCCGCTCGATTTCTTTTTCCAATGTAGCGGCATCTAATTCCCCTAATTTTTCGCTTAGGATTCTTATCGATTTCTCAATATCAGCCATGGATTCCCTGCCGCCGCCTAAGACTGCGACACACAACGCGCGAATATCCTCAGGGATCTTATCTTTCAAAACTTTCAACGGATTCTCTTTCTGAGAGGTAATTAATATCCGTTGACCTTGAGCTAGGAAGTGCGATACTAAATTAGCAATCGTATGGGTTTTCCCTGTACCAGGAGGTCCTTGAACCGTAACCCCATAATTGTTATCGATCCGTCTGACGATTTCCTTTTGCTGTTCATTTGACGGTAATGGAAAATACAAATGCTTTCTTGGTAGGTTAAATGAATAGTCAGTTTCAGCATCGGCTTTCACTTCTTGTTCCTTACTTCCATCAAAGATTGAAATGACGGACTCTGATAGCTCCAAGTCATGAGACTCAATCGACTGAATAATATTTTCCAAATCATCTCGAAGAACTCTCACTTTTTTACTTCGAAGGGAGAACAGTGTTTGGTCATAGATAATTGGCGTATCTTTGATCTCAGCGCGCTTTTCACCATCGACATATTGACCTTCTGGACTAATTAACTGAACATAGTGATGGAATAATTCTGATAGATCTTCGTCATCAATATTCTTCTGCTTCATCTGTTGCAAAACGCCTTCTACCTTTTCCATATTAGGCAAATTGATTCCTGATAACATTTCCCTCTCTACCGTTATCCCTTCCTCAATTTGTTTTGCTGCGATGATCCCTTTTTCAGCATCCAACTCCAGCTCTAATTTGCATGTTAATAAAGGGTGTCGTATGTTTTCCACTTTTTTAACCGTTTTTCTCCACGTCAATATGCCACGTCCAAAAATAAATTCTAACGATTCCCCTTCTTTTTCAAATCGAGAGACTAATTCAAAAAAGTCACTATATAGCTTCGAAACTTTTCTCTTTTGTCGCAGATTTTTTGCCCAGTCATCCCATTGCCCTTTCCAAAGATCGAATGCTTCTTCTCGCTTGGGCTCATCTTCAAAGTACTCGTCTTTTTCTTCCTGTTCCTCGTTTATGATCGTCCTGACTACCATTGGAGAAGGGCTACTATTCTCATTATGTATGTCCCCGTCTATCCAACCCTTTATAAGCGAATCTAGTGCTGGAGGTTGCTTCTCTTCTGATTTTATTAGTGGCTTATGTATTTCCATGAAATTTGACTCATCTTCACATTCATCTAGTAGATTACAGCCTTTCAGAGAAGAGAAATCTTCTACAAACCAATTTGTCTCAAAGTCTCTATAATCACGAACAACTTTCCCAACAAGATTATTGAGCTCCAGTAAATATTTGAAAAACCGCGTGCCTTTTTCTATATTATTCGTTTCCATCCATCTCTCACCTCACAAAGTAAATCGTGCATCTTTATTATTCGTTCAACTCAACAATAGCGAAATCTATTCAGTATTAACTAGGGTTTGATTAATATGTAAAAAGTCATAAGGGGTTCGTTCAGTATTTCGTGTCGTTAAGTTGCTTACTATCTTCTATATTCTAGTCAATAAACCGCTAATTTAATGCTATCCATACTAGTTACTATTAATTGCATATCTATTCGCACTATATCATTCTCCCCATAAATTTACCGTCGAAATTTGTTGAAAAAGATAATTTAAACAAATATTATAAGAATATTTTTGAATTTCTTTCGATAAAAAAATCCTTTTGAATGATAGAGGAGTTTATCATCAAAGGGACTTTTTTATGTTGTGTTAAATATATTGTTTCAAAATAATAATACTCAAGAACATTGATATATCAACATTATTGAGTATCATAAGTTTTAAAAATTAACCTGGACCTAAAGATACCGGTGGCCGGGGTCGAAATACAGCAATAATCATTGATTTAATAAGCTTTTATTAGGGTGCTGTGTAAAATTTGTGTAAAAAGAATATGGACGTGTAAATCTTAAAAGCAGATGAATCGTTGAACGGGTTCGGTTGAGGAGGATAACCTCCCATTCGTACCATTTTGACAGGTTCGTATCCCTGTTCGATCAGCTGCTTCGCCATATTTTGTTCTAATAGAGCTTCAGATTGATAAGTCACGATGTTCCCCACCTTTTTTCAATCAATGGAAATTGAAAGACGTTTTGTTTACTTCTATTCATTATAAACCTTTACAGGGATTTAGTACCATACATAAGGAAAAAAGAAGGGATGGAATCTTATAGCGAAAAACCCTGACAGAGAGTGTCAGGGTACGAAAGTTCTTTTGGTATATAGAAAAAACTGTCTAATTTTGGTAAGAGTATATGGCGTTCTGCAAACTAAGTGAATTTATGAATGTAAAACCGTCCCAATAGAGTGTACTCACTGGGATATAATTATTATTTTATATAAGCTGAATTACTAAGAAATATGCTTAATTAGATCCATCTCTTTTCTATTTTGCCAATCGCAAATCGTTCCAAAAATTTCTGATGAACATAAATCAAACTTTCCTCGAAAATAAATAACGTTAATATAATCATCATCATAAAATTGAATAATGACTTTAACTCCCTCACCGGGAATGTAAGAGCCAAATATTAAATGCGATAAAGGAGGAAGTTGAAAACTATCTATTACTTTCTTTGTATAATTCAGTGATTCTTTATCTTTCAAAGGGGCTACAAATGTATTATCGCTCTTTCCTAATATGAAATCTCTCGCGCTATCAAACTGAGAATCAAATACAAAATCTTTCTCAAATTTATCTGCTAAAAAGTTCAAAGCTATCTTAGCCATTACTCTCTCATAGTAAGAAATTTTTGAATTAATATTTAAACTAACTAAAGTCTTAGAATTAACTTCTTCGATTTCTTTCTCCTGGATTTTACTGTATATATAATTGTTTAGAATAACAACTAAATTTTTTAGAGTAGTTTGCTCATTACACAATACAAACCATTGAAGTTCTTTACCTTTAAAAACTATACCTACATTAAATTGATTAACATCATAAGAGTTTTCGAAAAAAACAATAGGTGAAGCACTTTCAAAGTTTTTAAGATGATCAAGCAGTTCATCAGAATATTCATTAGCATTTTTCTGATTTGAATTAAATATCAAATTAACTTTTTCATCAGTGTAGGCAATTTGATCAATAATACATGGTTCTCCTTTTTTGATATAACCTAGATAGGAGTCGCTGCTCTTTTCTTCTAAATCACTTATTACTCCTACCCTTGATTTTGTATTGTATCTGTCATTCAGCTTCCCTCTTTTGCCTGGGCCTAAAAAAATCCTATATAATGCTAAATAGGAATCTTTTAAAACGTTTCCTTCTAACTTAGAAAACATTGTATTTACTTCATCACTTACATATCCTTTAGGCAGTTTTCTTATCCCCCCTAATCCTGCTGGGAATATATGCTCTTCACCGTTGAAATTTAATGATTCTTTACAGTCTTTATAATAAATACATCTATTCATTACTTCACTCCTTAAGATATTGGTGAAAATAAATGTTTTTCTCAAAAATAAATATAACTCTTGCAAAGGTAATTCTCACTGTATATTCCGTTTTGAAAATCTTTCAAATTATCCAGGTACCAAACAAAGTATTTTTAAATCAAACATAGTCTTAACAAAAATTCTGGCAAGGTTATTACCGTAAAAATAATTATTTGTTTAAAATTCTGCTTGCTGTATTCATCAATTGATCTAAGGTTTGACAGTCTTCTTTATCCATGGGGATCAATGAGTTAGCTAGTTTTTCCCAGTTACCAACTTCATAGGGAGTGTATATTCCCCCGTTGTCGGCAGTTATCGGTTCTGTAAGTAAGTCTGCAGGTTTATTTAGCACATTAATGTTTGAAGATAACAATTGCCATGTATTAGAGATTTTTTCTTCAGATTTACAAATGGGAAAGTCTTCTCTTTTATGAATGGTACTTATTGCAAGATCAACAATTTCATATGAATCAGTATATACCCACATATGATAATAATTTTTCTTTGGATTGTAAGGAAACAAATATTGAAAGTCTTTTATATAAGCTTTTCCTATCGCTAACAAAGTTTCTTTAGAGAAATGTTCACTCATTAACTGGGATGTAATTAAAGCTACATCTCTACATCTATCGTGTCTTGAAACTTCATTACTTTTAAATGAATTGATTACAGCTTCCTCAATTTTTCTTTTAATAACTTTATTAGTTTGTAGCATAAAAGCCCTGCTATAATTTAAATCATATAATGAAAAAATGTAGGCGCTTATTGGAATGTAACATTCTATATAGTTTTACTTCTTCAATAATTTATAAATTATTTCTTTTTATAAAAGACCATATAATGCTCTATTTTTATTGGTGTTTTATTGAAGAACTTTTCAAATTGTTAGTATACGAGATGCTAAACTTATTAAACAATCTTAGCCTAGATCTTATAAAGAATTACTAAAAGTGGTTTGTCAACACTAGATAGATGTATTCAGTAGGTGTTAAGTAATATAGTGAGCCATGGTCCAAATATGGTTGAACCAATGAACATAGTCAAAAAGTTCAAGGTCAAACTCGTGTTTGTTAGCGAATACCGCACCTCGAACGAATTCTGTTTTATTGATAATTAATTGTGGCTTCCGCAACATATGGCTTTCCTTTATCACTTAAGGATCTTTCAATGCCAAAGGTGTCGACGTTTTAGATGATTTGAATTGTGCCGACAGTATATTTCGAGACAATTCCTTGTTTTGCCATGAAGCCCGATACAAAGTTGAGAAATTTTAGACATTATATTCCCTCTATATATGTAAGTTCGACAAGTTGTGTGTTTCACCTGCTTTTTTCATTCGTCCAAATTTCGGCACTACTAACTCATATATCTAGTAAATGTAAATTTTTTCAATACAAAGCCAACGATTATAAATTAATGAATTTTCTCACTTATTTGTTTATAAAGGTGTACTTTTACCAACGCTAATAATTTTTTATGAATTCCATAATACTTAAAATAATTGAAAAGATAGGATGATATCTAAATAAAAGAATTGACCAAAAATTAAATTTGTACTTTTATGATCGAAAACCTTATACAATAAATAGACTAAATAGTGTAATGTGCATAAATACTTCTATTAAGAATAAATTTATACTTGGAGGATTTTAAATGAATAATGAATTTTTAGAGAAATGTTTAAAAGAGGGCACGCTAGCCTATGTCAATATAAGTGAAGAGTTAATAAAAGAATTCAAAGAAGAAAAGTTGGTTACGCTAGGCTTATTTAATGGGTTATTGGAAAAATCAAGTACTTTTTTTCATTTATATAACAATAATCATTTAGTTAGCTTAGATTGTATTACTAGACCTATTATAGAAAACTATCTCTATTTAAAATACATTTTAAATAGAGATAGTCAAGAAGAAAAAAATTACTTGGCTTCGAGATCTTATCTATTTAAATCTAAGATGAGAGAAATTGAAACACATTTATCAAGAATAGCTAAGAACAATAAAGGAGAAAAATTAAGAAGGCTTTTTTCTGATATAACTATAGAAGAATTAGAGCATAATTATTCTGAAGAGGAAGCCTTGAGAGACAAAGAAGAATTAAGGGAGAATTTTAAAGATATATTATCTTTAAGAAGTGAAAAAGATAAATGGTATGATATTGATGAGCAAAATAAAAAGAGTTTTGAACAGCTATGTTTTTATATGGACTTTGAGTCAGAATATGAACATTTCTATCGTGCTTTTTCAAAAGAAATTCATTCCTCGGATGTAATTGAAACTTTTGATTTTACAGAGGAAGAATTTAATGAATTTTTCTTTATAAAATCAGGGATAAGTTTAAATTTAATAAGTAATTTTATTATGGAAACCGTAATTTCTTACTATAGATGGAATAATTTAATATATGAAGCTGATAAATTTAAAGAAATGATGCAAAAGGAATTAGTTAATAATGCAACAGAAATTGATATTAGAATTTTTGATGGAAAAGAATAAAGAGTAGAAAAAATTGATATATTTTTTGGTGGAAGCACATATTTAATAGCTTTTGAATATTAAGTTTACATAATCCCACGTATCGGTACCTACCATAAATTTTATAAATGTTTAAAGAACCCAGCCCATCAAGTAACCAGCGAAGTTGGCGTGGAGAGATGGCTTTTGTTTGTTTAGATGACTCACCAGGCCAAGACAACTTGCTCGTTTCTAAACGTTTATAATATAACCAAAAATCATTATTATCCCACTGTAAGATTTTAAGTTTATCTTTGTTGCGATTACAGAATACAAAGAGTGCTGGTGAGAATGGATCAAGTTCAAACGCTTCTTTTACTATAACCGCTAAGCCATCAATTGACTTTCTAAGGTCCGTAGGACCACAAGCTAAATAAACCCGCTCATAGTATGGATGAATCATTGATACTTCAGTAAATGTAGTACATCAGATAAAAGTTGGCGATCAACTTGGGGGTTTACTTCCACTAATAGCTTATCAATCTTGATAATAATGGATGAACTATCACCGATGTAAGATGATTGACTAATGTCTAACCAATCTATAGTAGAATTATCTGTTTGTTGATCAAACTTACGTTTCCAATAATACATTTGATGAATATTAATGTTTTCCTGACGACACCAAGCAGCCATACTAAGGCCGCTTTCGCCCCACTGATCCATTCTTGTATGCCATTCTAATTGTTTATCTGACATGAAAAGCCTCCTTCGAGAATTAATCTATGAAGATTATCTCATCTGGTTGCTGAGTTGCATACGTATGTAGTATTTGACGCTTACACATGAAAGAGAAGACCGCAGAAATATTTCAGAAGTTCGTTGATGTATGATTAGTGGTCTAAGCACAAAAAAGACCCCCAACCAAAATTGGTTGAGAGCCTTTGAAGTATTGATAATTAACGCTTTGAGAACTGGAATTATTGTTTTTTAAGAGAGCTAATATATATGAATCCTTTTTTATCAACATTCTAATGGCTTTCACTATGGACTAAGACGGATAAAAATGGACTCTTGAAGATAGCATTTGAAGCATGGTAGACGCTAGTTGAATACAATTTACATTAAAAATCATCAAAATCAACTAAATGATTCTCAACATTATATCCTAAGTTCCACATAATATCTTTAAATTCAAGTTCTTTTGGCTCTCTTGACTCATCATGAAATTCACAATTTATTAACTTATCTCGTATTTTTCTAGTTAGATTATTTTCGATTTGCTCTCCTAAATTATAAAATTTTACATCTCCAATAACAGAAATTCCAAATAGATTTTCAGGTCTCTCTAATGAGACTATTATTTCATCTGAAAATAATAATCCATCTTTATTTTGGAAAAAATTTTGCCATATTTTTTGAAACTCTCTACTATTAAATATTAATTCTCTTGGATCTAGCCCCGCAATTTTAAATAATTTATAAATATACCTTAATTTATCATTCCTATTTAATCTAGTTCCCAATAATACCTCAGTTTCATCATCTAAGAACAATTCTTTATATGAATCAAAAGTTGTGTTTAGTTCTTCATGTCTAGTTGATATACATGGCAAGTTTCTCAAATCCTTATATCTTAAACCTTTCATATTAATTAATGTAATAAATATTTTTTCCATCATTTCTTTCTGTTTATTTAAAGCATGAACATTACCAAACAAAGTAAATACAATTTTTTCTTCGTTTGAAAAATTTTCATCATTAAATGTTTTAATCTCATTTACTATGCGTACTTTAATATTTTCGTCTTCCAGACTAAAGTATTCAATAAAGTCTTCAACCTTCATTAAATCTAATAATTTCCCTGTTTTTTGGTAGAACTCTAACTTTAATTGATCATGAACTACTCTTTCTTTTCCTAACTTTATTCTCCAATCTGACTTTTCATCAGACAAACCGTCATTTGTTACAATTACAACTCTAGAGAATTTCTCCATTTTTTCTTCATCAACTTGTAACAAATTTATTAAATCTTTCCATAAGATAAGATCTCCTGCTTTATCAGGAATAACTAGGTCTCCAAATATCTTTTCTTCTTCTTTACTTGCATCACAAAACCCTGGGGGGATATTCTTTTTATACCTATCATCCATATCCGATATATATTCATTAATATTTTCTTGAGTATACATTTCGCCAACAACACTTGTAGTTTCAAACAACTCATCAATTCGATCTGTAAGTTTTCTTACTTTTTCTTCATACTCTGCTATCTTAGGTAAATTATTTTCTGAAATTGAAAATTCTTTTAATTTTTTATTAAGTATATTCTCTATTTCAATACACTTATTTTTAATTTCCATTACAGAACTTTCAACATATTTATTAATAATTTCTTCAATATCCTTTTTGAGTAAATTATTTAATTGATCATAATTCTTCGATTTGCTACTAAAACTCTCAGATTTTAGTTTTTGCTTAATTGATGAAATATCAAATATTTCTACTTCTTCTGCAGCTGAATTAACATAGTTCTCTAGAATCTTAATATCATTTTTTAAGGAATTGGTTACAGAATTTATATTGGATAGGAACTCTATATACGTTATAAAAGGAATATATATATCCTTCTTTTTATTCTCTAATGCTTTTATATAACTATCTCCATTGGAGTAACTTTGATAAGCATATAAGAAATAATTAGTATCAATGACAAATAAAGTTTCCTCTGAATCTTCGTGCTTATATTTGTAGTTCAATGCAGACAAGTAACTCATAATAAACCTTCTTTCAGCTTGAAAAATTTGTACTAATGATATACAAGTACCAATCAATAAAATCTGCTCAATTCATATGATGAATTAACCTCTAAATATTACATAATAGCAAATTAACCACTTTTTAATTTAATATATAGCGATCCACGTAATCTAAGGTTACACACTTATTTAATTTTCAAATAATTGTTCTTATTTGGGATACTTGGAATCAGCCACTTTTGCAAAGTTCAGCTCGCCTTTCTGATCGGGAATCGTTTGATATATGTATTGTACTTCCACTACACACTTGCTTTTATATAGTAAATGCTAAATCAATTATAACAAACCTGACTGATGATCGTATGCTATTTTTGGTGAAATTCGGAAAACATCTTCAAGTATTTATTATCTATAATTTATCACGACTATTCATCACAGTTTCCGTATAATAACCTTATTAAAACAACCTTTTTGTGGAAAAATATACAGCCCTTTAACCACAAAAACCCTCCAGGTCCTCTGAAGAGCATTCTTTTTGATAAATATTTTTGGGAATCCCTCAATATCCAAGTCTACCAATCTTCTCTGTAAATCACCTTCACAGCTATTGGTGTAACACTTCAATAAAATTATCAATAAAATCTACATAAAGTTCACAACCAGATTCGATAACTTAATAAGATATGAGATCAGTAAAGTAAATTCGAATCTATATTTAAAGCTACGGACTTTATTACGCATACGACTATATACCGTCAGCCTAACGAATCCGATACGGTAAGATATGCTCTTTCGGCTGACATATACATCAATAATTTTCTACTTAGATTATTAAAGCTCTTATAGAGTATATAAATTACTAAATCATCATTACTCAACATTTTGTTACTTATTGTTAAGACAGGATGACTTTAAAACTCATCAGCCAATCTTGGAAAGAACTTGATAGTATAATGTTTCACCTTAATTCTTCCATTAGCCAGAATTTACCTTGCTCGTTCTGAAGATACACTAATTGTTTGGCCTAAAGACTTTAAAGATATATATTCATTTTCCAGATAACTTAAAAATATTAATTCCTCCAACTTTAAGTATCTTGTGTCAATTTTGCTATGCTCCAAATGCGCTCTGGTAGTTACCCAAGTGCTAAAGAACTCTAGCTCATTATTAAGTGATCCATGATCAATATATAAATTTCGAACTAGACTTTTATCAATTATGTTTAGTCTATCGAATATATATTCAACAATTTTCTCTCCTGCGCCATAACTCCTAATCGATTAAAGGAGAAACTGGTGCAAGAAGATCGATGGTTATTTGAATCTTAAAAACGAACTCACATTCTTCATGTGGGCATTCTCGATCTAAGTAGCCTTTCTCATCAGATATCATTTCAATAGACATTTCCAAATGATCCCCCTCCGATCCTCGGTCTATCAAAAACTAACCTTAATTGTTATTAATGAAAAATACGTTCACAATCATATTTCGCAAGTTCCTAATCTGTCGAGATAGAACCTGGATTTCTAAATAATTTTGGCGTAACCGAATATCTTCATTATACGATCTGCCTATTTAACAAGTTTGTTCGAACAATTCTAAATATCTTTCTATTTATTTGGACACAGTATATACTAATAAACACCTACTAAGAACAGCGCCAAAAACTGTTCGCTCTATGTAAAAAGGAATAGCTATCTATCCAAGTCCTCATCCAAAGAATCGTTTATATCGAAGTTTATTTTATTATCATCTAACATGAAATCTCTATTTTTTTCCTCTTCCAATAGCTGGTTAATGAATTCTTGATTGATTTGATTAGGTTTTTCACCTGACGATTTGAATTGACATGTAAAGCTGTAAAGAAGCCCTCGTTTTCGTCCATACATGATAATCATCCTTTAATAAAGTATTTTCGTCATTCATTGCTTTTGGTTCATCTACATCTTATCTCTTTATTCAAACGCCTATCACACATACTATCAATGACTATTATACTACGAATCATCTATCTTTTTATCCATTCATCAAAATAACACACTTTTGTAACTATTTAACATCTTTTTCATTCAGAAGCGTTTTCAGTTTGGTTCAAATCATCTGCCTCCTGCTAACTTATTGATCGAAATATGTCCTTTTCATTACCATTTTTATCCATCATTTTTTGTTCTAACTTCAACTTACAATTCTGTATGAGTACTTTTTTGGTCTTCGTTCCATATATTACTTATTTTAACAAACCTCCCCTTTCGCGCCACAAACGCACCAAAGGCTTCTTAAAGTATTGCTTCCGTTTGTTTAAGAAGAAATTACTTTTTCTGTTTAGTTTCTGCCCATATTTTTCGGGCAACTGGCAAACACTCTTCCTCTGAAAAGCTCCAATCAAAAGCTTTAGTAAAAATCTGTGCAATGCCATCTGAAAGAGTATTTACAGAGTCAGCATTACTTAGTAAAGAAACAATCCTTGCTATTTCAAACTCATATTCATCGTCAGGTGCAGAAGGCAGTAATTCAAGAGGGTCCCATTCATTAACTATCTTTTTTACTATTTTAAATGTCTCATTATATATTTCTTTAAGATGTTTATTTGACAATAAAAAATCTCTCCTTTAGTTTGCACAACAACTAATTCCTTTTTGAACTAACGCTCTCCGTTTGTTTAATACTGATTTAATTACTAAAACAACATTCACTCAACAAATACAAAAATCAATAAACTAATTGCAAATAAAATATATGCGATTTGAATGATTATGTACATTGTAAATTCAAAAGTTGAAAGTTTATTTTGCTTTTTAGTTTTCTCCAGATGCCGTAAATAGAAAGCGGAACTAAAAATAAGAATTACAATAGAGATTGTACGCAAGGCTTCTGCAAAAATTACCAAGCTTATCTACTCTCCTTCCCTTGTTCTGTCGATGACTGTTATCAATTTAGTCCAATTTTAAATCTCTTCATATTTGTGCTTTACACATTTCATTCCGCAATAAAATCCGATTGCGGAAACTCATTTCAAATTGTTAAAGTAAACTCCACGTCAGCGCCATAGCAGAAGCTAAGGCTTCTTCAACTAACGCCACCCTTTAGTTGAACAACGCTTCCCTTTTAATTAAACATAGAATCATAAAACCTAAAATACCACCCATTGTATTTAAAATAATATCATCGACATCAGAAACACCCAGATGACTAACATACTGAGTAATTTCAATAATAAGACTAACCATAAATGAAATAAAAATGACTTGAGTGATTCTCCTTATTTTATCGAAAATAAGTGGTAATAAAATTCCTAGTGGTATAAACGCTACTATATTGCCAAAAGTATTATAAAACCAAGTATCGAAATTATAACTCTGAAAATTTAATAAGTAATTTCCGATAGTTGCAAACGGTATAAGGTTATGTGATATATCAACATAATGCCCATAAAGCCTTGTAGGGAAGAATATACTTTCTCCCAGAAAGCTAACGGACAATAATAAATAAATGTAAATTAAGAAACAGACAGTTGTTACGTATTTCCTTGATTTCAAATTAAAATAAAATACTCTCACTTAACACACCCCCTTAGAACGAGGGTATGTCCCATTATTAGTAAATATTCAATAAGAAAACTGCATACTATGTTAACGGATTCTTTCCATAGAACCATTACAGTAACAAGAGCTTGTTATGCTATATGAATCTAACTGAGGGAGCGCCACAACAGCAACAAAAGCTTTTTCAACTATCGCTCCCTATAGTTTAAGTGCATTGTTTCACAAACTCGCTTTTAAAGTTAAATGAGATTATATAAGAAAACGTAACATAACTCAAGTTGAATTATATTGCACATCTCTACAAAATGGAATTTGCTTTACGTGAACGTTCTCTTGCTTTAAGTATACAAATATAATTATCCAACATCGTCTCTAAGTTCCCTGGTACATTTACCTTCGCACTTCCACTTCCAGATAAATCCTTAATAGTGAATTTACTTATTTTTTCATTCTCAAAAAACATTTCCAAATCTTCATCTTTTATCCATTTTTCCAATCCATTATCATTACTAAAATACTCAGCAAATTTACCACCTTGGAAACACTCATGAAGAAAATGTGGAACATAATCATAATATGGTGCTGAACTGCGTTCACGATTTATTGCTCTATAGGGCAAAATCATAACATTTTCTCTTTTCATCCCTCGTACAAATAATTCAGATAGCTTTACAACTATTGGGTTATTAACTGGGAGAAATTTTTCTAAATCATGTTTAATTAATTCTTTTAAAAAAGGTATCTTATTTTTTTTATTACGCAAGCCTATTTTATTTAAAGGTGCATAGCCATTAATTCTTACCAATGAAAGTCTTAATGGTAACCACAAAGAAATTATAGTGTCTGCTTCTAACTTGCCATCTGTTAATTGACAATCCAAATCGTTTTCTCTTCTATAACTATCATGCAGTTTCTCATTTCCTCTATATGGCACTACTTTAGGCTCATTCTTATCGTAATATATCCACTGCTGAATTTTTTTCTCAATAGGTTTCAATATCTCTACACTTTCCATTTTTATTAGCCCCTTCATCTTTAAATAATGTAAAAAATTCATTTATTATTATTTACCAAATTGTTGCATCGTTCATAAGTTACTTTTTCTATTTATGTGAAACACCTCGATTTATTCATAACCTTATTGATAGAACATTAATACATCTAATCTTATTTTACAGTAAATAGTTATTCCTTTTGAGATTTCTTTTTGGACAAAATGCTCCCCGTTTGTTTAAGTACATCTTTTCACAAACTTGATATCTCGATCAATTGAAGTAAATTTATTTATCATGAAGTTGGGGCTTTGTCGATGCTTAGTTGCCTGCTCAAAAGCATAAGCTAGTTTTATTAAGACACCTTCGCTGAAAGCACCACCTACAAAAGTTACGCCAAAGGGTCTTCCATTTTTCATATATCCAGCAGGTAGTGCAATAGAAGGATACCCAGCTTTAGCACAAATCGTTGACCCTATATAGGAAGGGAAAAGAATTGCGTCAAGGTTATATTTTTTCAAAGCAAAATCAATACCTTGTTCCTGGGAAAAATGCAAGTCTTCTAACCTTGCGTTAATATATTCAGGATTTCTTAATGTATTAGTGAGTCCTTCTCTTAATTCCAACTTATTTCAAATCATATAATGTCACTCCCAAACTCCATTTTCTATGAAAAGAAGGGATGTCAATGTCCTCTATAACACAAGCTCCTTCATAACTTATGGTTTGAATAGCTTCTTTAAATAATCCTTCATCGTACTCCTCAGATTGCAGGAATTCGTTAGAAGCATTACTAAAAACACCAATTCTAGCTCCTCTTAAACCCTTAGAATCTAAATACTTAGAATAATCCCGCTCTGACCTTCCTTCACTTTTATAGGTCGCTGGGTCAAGTTTATCAACACCAGTGAGAGCTCCTAATAAAAGTGATGCATCTGTAACAGTTCTTGCAAATGGTCCTGGCGTATCTTGAGAATACGTAAAAGGAATAATACCTGTACGGCTAATTAAACCAACAGTAGGCTTAATTCCAACTACTGAATTTTGAACAGCTGGACTAAGAATTGAGGCATCGGTTTCCGTACCTACTGATAAAACCGTAAAATTTGCAGCAACTGCCACAGCCGACCCTGAACTTGAACCACCAACAAATAGGTTAGGATCTCCATATGGATTTAGTACTTGCCCCCCTCTAGAACTATAACCAGACCACATTTCACTCGACATCCCATTAGCTAACTCTGTCATATTCGTTTTACCTAAGATTATTGCACCTGCTTCACGGAGTCTTTCAACAATAAAGGCATCACTACTGCTATTATAATTCTCAAGTGCAATAGTTCCAGCACTAGTATGCATTGAATCACATGTTTCAATGTTGTCTTTTATCAAAACAGGAATACCGTGTAAAGGTCCCCTAGCACTTCTTGTATTTCTTTCATAATCCAATGCTTCAGCAATGAAAATTGCATCTGGATTTATTTCAAGTATAGAATTTATTTTAGGACCTTCTTGGTCATACTTTGCAATTCTATGTAGGTAATACATAACTAATTCTTTTGAGCTAACTTCGCCATTTTCCATAGCTACTTGTATATCATTAATCGTATTACTATGTTTATTTTGTCTTATATCTAAATGATTTTTCTAAATATGAGTTTAAAATCGTGCTCCCATTTTAAACCGTCACCTGAATTTTGCCATGAACTATGTATTGTATCTCTTGACTCATTAATATTCCTAACAAATCGCTGGCAAAAATCTAATTGTGAAAAATCAGATGTATCCCTCCACAATTTCCAAACACTGTTCTCTAAACTCATGTTATATAGACGATTTATACCTCGCGAATCAAAATAATGTTGTAAATAACTACCAGTAATAGAATCGTAGTCATAAATAATCGTACTACTTGGGAATTCGGGTTGTTTCATTATAGTTCGTTGAACCATAAATTTCTCCTTTTCTATCCAATCAAATATCGTTTGTCCATAAATCAAATTTGTTTGGAAATCTGGGAGAATTACTTCGATTTCCCATTTACCTATAAAAAAATCTAATCGCTTTAGCTCTTCATCACGAACTGATTTATTCATCAATAATCTCCCCTCTCTCTTATTCAGTTCTTCTGCCAGTTAGTTTAATATGTAACGGTATTTCCATAAATAGCATCTCCTTATTGAAGGATTCTCGTTAACTTAATTAGATTGTTTGAAAATATGGTTCAAATAATCTCCATGTCCTCTTATAAGTTCAACCTCATTTGCAGATGAAATCCAAAAGAAATGAAAGATTAGCCCATCTTCATCTCCACCACCTGTTGGTTTGTAATCCCATTCTTCTTCAACATTTGAGACAACTATTTTATAAAAGAATCTGTTATGTATTACATCATCATCATTCTCCCATAAATCTTCAGCAAGTAGATGCTCAACATGAAAATCCCTTAATCCCGTCTCTTCTTCAATTTCTCTATTTACTGCATAGTGAGTCTCTTCTCCAGGTTGTACAGTGCCCTTTGGTATTTGAATACCTGCTTCAGCAATTGGATGCTGAAATACTAATACCTGTGTTTTACCATCTTTTATTCTTGTTACATAACCATAGGCTTTTTTAATTGGTGCCAATTGTTATCTCTCCTTTCAATAACAATAAGACTGCAATTACAACAGCTCCTCATCTATTGCTACCTCATTATTGATATTGCGTCAGCATAAATGTTTAATAGTAATCGCTAATGTTCCCCAATTTTTTTCTTGTTCTGGAGTGTATATTTCATATGTTCCATCTATCATTTCTTCCATTGTCCAACCTTCACAATCAAAATCCTGAAAAGGAATATCCTCATACATTGCTTGAAATGTATCGTATATTTTTAGGTTTGTTACTTCTACTTGTAATGTTTCATCTTGTTCAGGCACCTTAATGAATTCAATCGTATCTCCAACTTTTATCTTTTTTCTTTTTTCATCATTCAAACGTACTTCAATCTTTTTCTTCCCCTCTTCAATTGATTTGAAATATTCTCCATACAACCCCATTTGATGTATCACTCTGATTTCACCTCTGCTACACTCCCCAATTAATCTTATTCTTATGCAAACCTCCTTTTTACTGGAACATGAGCAGCGGCAGCTTCTTGTGCAATACTTTAAATTTCACCTTTTACAAATGGAGAGAACACGGAATAAATAGACCAAATGAAAACGATCCAAAAAGTAAGTGACGTTATGCGATCGTCCAATAATGGACTCTTTATGAATACTCCCGCCACTTAATTTCTAACGAAATTTGAAGTGGGGGTTTCTAGGGTATCGACTTTCAAGATGACGATTAACCGCTAGTGGAGTTGACACAGTGGTGTGCTAAAAACACCCAACCCC
>NZ_JARZHF010000012.1 GCF_029891575.1 Salipaludibacillus daqingensis
CAACGATGTTCCAGTTGTGGCTATAAAAACAAAGACGTGAAAGATTTGAATTTGCGGGAGTGGACGTGTGTTTGTGGCGTGCATCACGACCGCGATAGGAACGCAGGATTAAATCTTAAAAATGAAGCTATCAGGCTTCTAACCGTCGGTGCGACGGGGATAGCCTAATCAAAACTTTCGGTTACGAAGGTGTTCTTAGGAATCCCCCACTTCAAATAGCTCGTAAGAGCAATGAAGTGGCGGGTAGTTCAATAAGGTGAATAAAGAAGATTTAATAAAATCGTTGAAATCAGAAGAATTGAGAAATGTATGTAAAAACTAAATAAAAACAAAGTGCTTCTCTTAAATTTCTAGAGAGACACTTTGTTTCTAACTTTTTATTTTAAGTTCTTATCAATGTATTGAACAATTTTTCGAAGTTCCGTTGCATTAGGTCTTCCGAAAGGACTTGTTTGTTTTTGTTGATACAACAGGTTTCCAGATTGATCAATTAGAAAATATGCAGCTTCACCGTGACTCCCGTGATCTTCGTATGGTGCTGTATCATCATGATAGAAAACACCATATGATCGAAGTACATCCAAATTTTCATCCGATAATATAGGAAAAGAAAAATCATGTTCATCAGATAATTTTCTTAAGTTTGATAAATCATCCGTGGAAATAGCTGTGAAACTTACATTTTTCCCTTGAAAGTAGGAATGACTTTCTTCGATATCTTTGAGGTCTTGTATGCAAACTGGACACCAAGCTCCCCTGAAAAATACGATAAAATGCCATCCTTTACGTTCTTCTAAATCTTTTTCAAGTGAATAGGTTTCGTTAGATGTTGTTTGTAAACTGAATTCAGGTACTTTTTGCCCTAATGTAAGGTTCGACATTTAAAAAACTCCTATCTTTAGATTATGCTTTTACCCAATTAGCTTCTAGCTCCACACCTGCTGCTTTAAGTGTCGTAAATACAGGGCACCTGGCATCCGTTTTTTCTTTTAATTCATCAATTCGGTCTTGAGATTCACTAGTAGAGACTTTAGCATCGACTTGAACTTTTTCGAAAAATGGTCGGACACTTGCATTTCCCATTAATCCTCGAGGATCTAACTCACCGCGAATATCAAATTCTATTGATTCTAGATCAAATTTCATCTCTTTTGCTACCATATTTGCAATTACATTTTCACAACCTGCTAAGGATGCTAACATGTTCGAGATCGGATCCGGTCCTTCATCAGAACCTCCCATATTTGGTGGTTCATCGATGATGATGGTATGTTGATTTGATTTTAGATTTGCTTTCATTTTTTCTGTTGTTCCTGTTACGTTAAATGTCATTTTTTCTGCCATTGTTATGACCTCCTTGAATTTTGGTACTTCTTTACTTTAACAATCATTTTCCTACATCTCCGTAAGATAACTTACTTTTTGATAGAAAAATGGAAAGTATGAAAGCTGTTAATTAAAAAACTTGATCAAATTATCGTCGTATTCGTATCCTGCGTGCAAGGACCGAGCCTCCTCGAATAGCACTAAAATCAACAATAAGTTATATCAAGTTCTAATAAAAGGGACTGCGTAGGACTTAAAGTTATAGACAATATTAATTAAAATCTCTATTCTATACGGCCTACAAGAGGCTTTTTCCTAAAAAAGCAGAGTTTAAACTTTTCCCTAAGGTGAGGTATCTTTTCAAACTACATCATACGAAAGATAACATCATATTTTTGTAAGCTTCCCTACAGAAAATGACTATGTAGTAAAGGTAAAATAGACTTAATCATTCGATAGACACAGGAAGTGAGGGGTGGAAGATGAAAAAACGAGCTCGGCTGACCTTATTAAGTGGTATTTTGATCCTGATAGTTATTCTGGTGATCAATCAATTTTCTGGACAATCAGATAATTCAACTTTAGATGTTGTTCAAAATGAAGAGGAATCCATGGAAATGTCTGAGAGCACAGGTGAGGAAGAAAACTATAATTTATTCGATGATCAGACATTCATGACGACAGAACATTTAGACAATCGTTTAGAAGCTTTATCTTCTAATATCGTTGATAGACTTCAAAAAGGAGGCCCTCCACCCGATGGAATTCCTTCGATTGATCAACCTTCGTTTGTAGATCTAGCTGAAGCCGATCAATGGTTAGAGGAGAATGAGCCAGTCATATGGGTCGAAGTAAATGGAAAAGCAAGAGCTTATCCATTACAAATTTTAATGTGGCATGAAATTGTCAATGATACGATTAATGATGTTCCCATTTCTATCACGTTTTGTCCACTCTGTAACTCATCTTTTTCGTTTAAAAGAGATGTTGGTGACCATTTATTAGATTTTGGTACAACTGGTTACTTATACGAAGGTGCTATGCTTATGTATGATCGACAAACTCAATCTCTCTGGGCACACTTTGGAGGAGAAGCTTTAGGAGGTCCTTTAAAGGGAGAAAGATTAGAGCTCGTCCCAAGTTCCATTGTCGCATGGAGGGAATTTAAAGAGACATATCCTGATGGACTCGTGTTATCGAAAGATACTTCTTTTGAAAGGAATTATGGTCAAAACCCTTATGTAGGTTATGACCAAGCTGATGAGCCTCCATTTTTGTTCTCTGGAGAAATTGACGGGTCTTTTGCACCAAAGGAAAGAATCGTTGCTGTAGAAGTAGCAGATCAAGCAAAATCATATTTAACGGAGACTCTATCTGAAAAAGGAGTCATCAATGATTCCGAATTAGCAGAAGATATTGTATTATTTTTTAAAGAAGGCACAGCATCCGGTTTAGATGATGCATCGATAGCTTCTGGAAAAGAAGTAGGAAGTTCCAATGTATTCTTTAGTGAAGTAGATGGAGAAACATTAGAATTCTACAAAGACGGAGAATCATTTAAAGATTCTCAAACGGAATCGACTTGGAATTTCTTTGGAGAGGCAACTTCAGGACCTCTAGAGGGGGAGAAATTAACCCCCGTTCCTTTTAAATTAGATACGTTTTGGTTTGCATGGGCCGCTTATGAACCTGATACACTTTTATATGTAGCTGAATGAATCTATTTTTTAAGAATATAATAAACGCCAAGATTATCATCATTCTTGGCGTCAAGAGTTCACGGTTAATACTCGTCTAAAAATGATTGAACTTTATCTGCATTTACATGAAGAAGCAGTTTCTTCTTAATATAATTTTCTTTTTTCATTTGACTTAAAATGGCACTAGTCGTTTCTCTTGTAGAACCGATCATATTGGCCAAATCCTGATGAGTCAATTTCATATTAATGGACTGCCACTCATTTTTTCGCTTGCCTGTTTTCTCACTTAAGTGAAGCAACAAGTATAGAAGACGATATTTCACATCGCTAAGCGCTATTTTTTCACTTAAACTGTATAACTCCTTTAAACGAGATGAAAGGATATTGATGAGCTTTAAAGCAATTTTAGGATTTTTCTCTATGAATGATTCAAATTCATGTTTACCAATGATACAAACATACGTATCTGTCATTGCTTCTGCATAAATTTGATCATCTGTTAACGTAAGGGAAGAAGTTTCGCCGAATATATTTCCATCAACGAGAACATCGACAGTAAATTGTTTTCCGTGTTGATTACTGCGAAACAGACGAACCTGTCCTTGCTTCAGGAAAAAAAGTGCTTCAATGGGCTGAGCTGGAGATACAATCATCGTTCCTTTTTTTATAGGTTTCATTTCACTTAATTCATCAATGACTTTTAAATCTTCCATTGGCAACTCATCTAATAGACTAATTTGAGATAATAATGTTAACTTATCCATATATAATCTCCTTTCACACATTCTATTTGAACCAAGTATACTGAAACGTTCAAAGGAATGACAGCAAAGTGAGATAAAAATATAAGTAGATAACCGATAAATGCTTCATATAAAGAAACGTAAGGAGGAGGTTTGTCATGGTGAAATCAATTTTATATACAATGACTGGCTGCAGTAGATGCCATGAAGTGAAAAAACATTTAAAGAAGGTTAATATGACATATATTGAAAAAAATATTTTAGAGGATCCTGAAAGTATACAAGCATTAATGAAAATAACAGGGGAAGTTTTTACACCAGTTTTGATTGTTGATAATAAACATGTTCTCAATCAACAAGAAATTTTTTTACTTGAGAAAGATGAGCTTAAATTACATCCAAGAGAATGCACTAATAAGTCTAATCGTTAAAGGGAGGGTAACGGATCAGAAATTCAATTAGAAAAGGATTGAGGAGGAATCATTTGTGTTATTAACTACATTACCAAATATAGAGTTACAAAGGTTAGATGGCGGAACATTTTCTACAGATGAACTGCAAGGAAAGAAAACATTGATTTTCATGTGGGCATCTTGGTGACGCTGTCGTGAACAGCTGCCAGGTTGGCAGCAATTTTATGAAAAATATAAAGAACAAAATTTTGAGATTCTATCGGTTTCAGTTGACATTCAAGGGCCAAATGTTGTTAAACCTTATTTAGACGGAATTCCATTTAGAACGGTCGTCGATACAGAGAATAAGTTATCTTCTTTATTTGGAATGAAACTCATTCCAAATGGAATATACGTTGATGAAAAAGGTACTATTCGTCTTATGAAACAAGGTTTCCAAGTGACGAACGAAGATCATGTGGAAGCCATAGAAGATCTTATCACTGAAAAAGTCGATAAAGTAATGTTAGACGATATTTATTATGATCCAAAAAATGAGGATCATCCATTAGAAATAGAGCTTTCTATTACGAAATTTAAATTAGCAATGGAATTAATGAAGCAGAATAATAAAGATCAAGCTCTTAAACAGTTAGACGAGGCGTTACGATACGATCCTGATAATTTCGTCATTCGAAAACAAAGGTGGTATATACGTTATCCAGAAAAGTTTGAACCAACCATTGATATTGACTGGCAAAATCAACAATTGAAAAAAGAAAAAGAAGTTGAAATGAATGATTGTGGACCTGAAGGTTGCAAGATACCAGGTTCAGATTAGTTTCATTTGGCATTTTTATACTAGCCCATAAATATAAAAGAACCTCCTCAATAAAAGGGACCTCCGGCTGTTTGACAGACGGAAACACCAAATTTCGAGGTGGTTTTTATTATGTTTCAAATAATTATATTATTGAAATGTTGTAAGAATTTATACAAACAATATACTGTTCTATTCACTAAGTAAGTTATCTTACGGAATAATAAATGAATATAAGGTAAATTAACATAAAGGGTGTTGATAAATCTTGAACTGATTCACATCAGATTACATGTTAGCACTTTACTAGGATTCACAACTATTTTAAGAAGAGGAAACTATATATGAATAAATTAATTGAAAGCAAGGAAGAGTTTGAAACAACAATCTCAAAGGATACCCCAGCACTACTTAAATTTTTTGCTGATTGGTGCCCTGATTGTACTCGAATGAACTTCTTTATTGGTGATGTTTTAGCGCAATATGAAGAATTTATTTTTTTAGATATTGATAAAGATCAATTTCCTGACATAACAGAAAAGTACGATGTTATGGGAATCCCTAGTCTGTTAGTTTTTCAAAACGGAAAGAAAATTGGTCATCTTCATAGCGCTAATGCAAAAACTTCTGATGAAGTGTCTGATTTTTTAGCAACATTTTTTCAAAAAAAGTAATAAAGCATAATTGGGTAAAGGGAGGGTGATTAAGTGAAGAGACTAAATATAAAACCTTGGATTTGGTATGGACACTAAATCACAATCTTTCTTTTAAAAATAAGCGTGGTTCAGATCAACATAAATGAAGTATTTGTTAAAAAGAAGTACAAGGAATGAAATCACTTTGAAATTCGAAGAAGTTTACTTGATCACAGTAAACAGCAAAAGAACTGTGAAGTAACTATTAAATTCGAAACCTGTATAAAGAGTAAATTGTTAACTACGCAATCATACAGACATAGAAGTCAAATCAATGACTGAAATTCTTTTTTCTTGCTGCTGAGATGGGGTCGAAAGGAACTATGCGACGTCTGCGCCACGTTTTATTAAATTAGGTAGAATGGATTTACAATATAGTAGAGAAGTGTAGGCAGTTTAACAAAATAATGGAATTAAATAAAATTAACTCTAGTTTACATAACACAAATTATAGGAACCGATTAAAATAATCATTATTGAGTCTCGTTATCTAAGTAAACTTAGTGTTTTGAGACAAAAGAAAAATTATTGACCTTATTTTTCTTTTTCTAATGTTCCATGTTGACGAGTTTTATCTACATCAATATCAAGATGAACAAAAATTTATGAGTCAATCCAACCGTCCAGCCAAGTGTCTCAAAATATTGATAATCTGATGACCATATACGATGACCAAATAAAAAATGTACCGTATTAATCTCTTTCATTTTTTCGACCGTTTGTTTTATCGCTTTTTTACTCTTCGTTCCAATTCATCTTCCACTTTATGAACATTTTCAACGCTTGATTCTATTTTTCTTTCTGGAAACAGGATTTGTCTTTTCGTAGTCGAATTTCATCGTAAAGTCTGTACTAACTGATACCATTATTAATTATGTCTTTGAGTTCCTAGCTTAAATTGTCTTGACTTGAATCGTGGATCTTTGATGATTATTATTCGAATTAATGAAAGATTTGTTATAAAGTTTCTATAATACCTATTTTGCCTCCCAAATATTAGCTGCTCAGAGCTTGGTTTGCTTAAGCTTCTTTTTATATTTCGTTTAACTCCAAAATAAGTGAAGTTGAATCTAAAAGATATCATCTATTTTTAGATAATTCATTCATACTTGAAAGTCACGTTCCTCGCTCCTCCTTCTTAAAATATACTTAAAATATAGTTTCTAGATAAAAGGAATAATTATACATACTTGTTCTATATAGGTTTTAATTAATTTTTTCAAATCTATAGTTCACATAATACAATTATAGTAAACTTATATGGACTAAAAAAACACGCTAAAAATGATTAGCGTGTTTCCAAGTCTTATTAAAGTAGAGTTTCATCATTCTTATTGATTTTTTCTACCCATGAATCTCTTACATCTCCAGTGGTACTTGTATCAAATAAGAAAGATCCATTTGTATATCGATCATTTCCTCGAATTGATGATACATCTACCGTACTATGTGTCCCATCTTTCGCTTCTACATGAACAATATCATGTGACTCGACTAAATGAACATATGCTACTCGATGTGGGTGCTTTTTTAATTCCTTCAGCATAACCACACCACGTTTTGCTCTTGACGTTTTTTCAAACGATTTTAAACTCATCTTTTTGAACGCTGCCCGCTGAGTTAATAAGAAAATCCATGGACTATAACCAGAGTCAAACGTTTGACAACTCATTATTTCATCATTTTCCTTCAAGTTAATCGCTTTTACACCAGCTGTTCGTTGACCAGTCGTACCTACTTCTTCTTCCCCGTACCATAACCCATAACCAAACTTACTGGCTAGAAAAATATCTTTATTGCCATTTGTTAACGAAACATGGACAAGTTCATCTTCCTTTTTACATTTCACAGCCATTAATGCTTTTGAATGTCTTTGAGCTTTGTAATCTTTTAAAGCTGATCTTTTAATCATGCCTTTCCTCGTCGCAAACAGCAAATATTTGTCTTCTTCAAAATCCCGAATGGGAATCGCGTGTATAATATCATCATCTTGATCCATAGAAACCAAATTTGCGACGTGCTGTCCATTATCTTTCCAACGTATTTCTGGCAAAAGGTGAACAGGAACATATAAGTAGGATCCTTTTTTTGTAAATAAGAGTAACGTATCTGTCGTATTTATTTCGACAGAGTGAAGCAGACGGTCGGAATCTTTCATTCCTGGAGCCTCACCGTTTGATGCTGAATAAGAACGAAGGCTAGATCGCTTCACGTAGCCATCTTTTGTTACGGTTACTCTCACATCTTCTGACGGTACGATAACTTCTAGGTTAATCTTCAAATCTTCAATTTCATCTTCAATTAACGTTTTGCGATCATTCTCATACGTTTTTTTAATCTTTTTTAATTCTTTTTTTATTTCAGCTACAAGATTTTTATCACTAGCTATAATATTTTCTAGTTTTGCAATCAACTTCTTCAATTCATCTGCTTCTTCTTGCAATGTTGAAATGTCTGTATTTGTTAAACGATACAACTGTAAGTTCACAATCGCTTCTGATTGCGGTTCCGTGAAATGGAAAGCTTCTTGCAAACGATCTTTTGCATTTTTCTTATCACTTGACGAGCGAATCGTAGCGATCACTTCGTCTAAGATCGAAATAGCTTTAATCAATCCTTCAACTATGTGTGCTCTTTCTTTTGCTTTCGTCAGGTCGAAATTCGTCCTTCTAGTAATAACTTCTTTCTGATGTATGATATAAGCATCAAGCATTTCTTTTAATCCTAATAAACGAGGCGTTTTTTTAGAAATCGCAACCATATTAAAGTTATAAGAAACTTGCAAGTCCGTGTTTTTATATAAAAAGTGAAGAATCCCTTTGCTATTTGCTTCTTTCTTTAGTTCGATGATAATTCGTAACCCTGTTCGATCTGTATCATCCCTTACTTCTGCAATACCATCGACTTTTTTATCCAAACGGAGTTCGTCCATTTTTTTTACGAGATTAGCTTTATTAATTTCATAAGGGATTTCTGTGATGACAATTTGTTCTTTGCCTCCGCGAAGACTTTCTATCTCTGCTTTCCCTCGTAAAATGATTTTACCTTTTCCCGTTTCGTAAGCTTTACGTAAGCCTTCGACGCCTTGAATCGTTCCTCCAGTTGGAAAGTCTGGTCCTTTCACATACTTCATTAAATCGTCTAGCGTGCAGTCTGGATGCTCCATTTGATAAATGGCAGCCTGTATTACTTCTCCTAAATGATGAGGTGGAATATCTGTTGCATAACCACTTGAAATACCTGTTGAACCATTCACAAGTAAGTTAGGATAGCTTGCCGGTAATACAACTGGTTCTTCTTGTGAATCATCAAAGTTAGGCATGAAGTCTACCGTGTTTTTCTCAATCGCATGAAGCATTTCTGAAGCGATTTTTGAAAGACGAGCTTCAGTATAACGCATAGCGGCAGGTGGATCCCCATCAACGGAACCATTGTTACCGTGCATTTGCACAAGTTGGTGCCTCATTTTCCAATCTTGACTCTGACGAATCATAGCTTCGTAGACAGATGAGTCTCCGTGTGGGTGATAATTACCAATGACGTTACCAACTGTCTTTGCAGCTTTTCGAAATGGCTTATCGGCAGTATTACGATCCACATGCATCGCGTAAAGTATTCTTCGTTGCACGGGTTTCAAACCATCCCGAGCATCTGGTAAAGCTCTATCTTGTATTATATATTTACTGTATCGTCCGAACCTATCCCCTAGAACATCTTCAAGAGGAAGGTCCAAATAGCGTTCTTTATCTTCCAAGGATTACTCCTCCTCTGTGACTAATAAATGGTCATTATCTAAAATATTTGTTTCTTCGTCTAAGCCAAAAGCGACATTTCGCTCAATCCATTTTCTTCGTGGCTCTACCTTATCACCCATTAACGTTGATATGTGTCTTTCTGCCCGAGCGATATCATCAATCGTAACACGAACTAATGTTCTTGTCTCTGGATTCATTGTCGTTTCCCAAAGTTGGGTCGCATCCATTTCTCCAAGACCTTTGTAACGTTGTAAAATATATCCTTTACCTATAAGGTCGATTGCTCCTTTTAAGCCATTCTCATCCCAAGCATATTCTAACTTTTCTTTTTTTCCAGAACCTTTACTAACTTTATAAAGGGGTGGAAGAGCAATGTAAATGCGACCAGACTCAATGAGAGGACGCATATATCGGTAAAAGAATGTCAGTAGTAACACTTGAATGTGAGCCCCATCCGTATCGGCATCTGTCATAATAACAATTTTATCGTAGTTAATATTAGAAATATCAAAGTCAGGTCCTACATCCCCACCGATCGCATAAATGATCGTGCGAATTTCTTCATTTTTCATAATATCAGCAAGTTTTGCTTTTTCCGTATTGATCACTTTACCCCTTAACGGAAGGACCGCCTGGAATTTGCGATCTCGCCCTTGTTTCGCTGAACCACCTGCTGAATCACCCTCAACTAAATAAAGTTCATTTTTCGAGGCATTTTTTGATTGGGCTGGAGTTAATTTACCACTTAACATCGCATCTTTGCGTTTGTTTTTCTTTCCGCTTCTTGCATCTTCTCTCGCTTTTCGTGCTGCTTCTCTTGCTTGGGAAGCCTTTATCGATTTACGAATTAAGTTATTACTTATTTCTGGTTTTTCTTCCAAGAAAAAAGCTAGTTTTTCTGAAATGACGTTATCAACGGCGGAACGAGCTGAAGGAGTTCCTAGTTTTCCTTTCGTTTGACCTTCAAACTGAAGCTTTTCCTCTGGAATCCGAACAGAAATGATTGCTGTAAATCCTTCACGAATATCATTTCCATCTAAATTTTTATCGCGTTCTTTTAAAAGCTGTAGTTTTCTGGCATGTTCATTTACTGCACGTGTGACAGCAGCTTTAGCTCCAAGTTCATGCGTTCCACCGTCTTTTGTACGAACGTTATTAACAAACGAAAGCATGTTTTCTGTGAAGCCATCGTTATATTGAAAAGCGAAGTCTACTTCAATCTCATCGTGTATCCCTTCAAAAGAAACAACAGGATGAAGGGTCTCTTTCTCTTCGTTTAAATACCCAACAAAAGCTTCCAAACCTGTATCAAATTGAAAGATTTCTTTATCTACACCGTGTTCAGGACGTTCATCAATTAATTCGATTTTGACACCTTTTATTAAAAATGCCGCTTCGCGAAGTCGCTCTGCTAACGTATCGTAATGATAAGATATTGTACTAAAAATAGACTTATCTGGTTTAAAGTGAATCGTCGTCCCTGTTTTACGAGTTTTGCCGATTGTTTCTAACGTTGTAACTGGTTTGCCACCATTTTCAAATCGCTGTCGGTACGTTGACCCACCGCGGTAGATCGTCACTTCTAACCATTCTGATAAGGCGTTAACAACCGAAGCACCAACTCCGTGAAGACCACCACTGGTCTTATAACCACCTTGCCCAAATTTTCCCCCGGCATGTAGGACTGTTAAAATTACTTCGGATGTCGGTTTGCCTGTTTGGTGCATTCCTGTAGGAAAACCGCGACCTTCATCAATGACACTGATACTATTATCTTTATGTATTTTTACAGTAATAGTATTACCATATCCGGCTAATATTTCATCAACTGAGTTATCAACGATCTCAAATACAAGATGGTGAAGACCTCTATGATCGGTGCTACCAATATACATACCTGGTCTTTTACGAACCGCTTCCAAACCTTCTAATACTTGAATGGCATCGTCATTATACTCAAATTCTTTTTTTGTGGACAATGCTTTTAACCCCTCTCTCTTTCGTTCCGTTCTTAGACTATTATCTAACATAACACAACTAATCCATTGTTTCGATAACAATCCATCAAAAATGCATGGAAAAGAATTTATCAATCATACTTAAAATAAAAGGAAAGAGTACTATTTGTCAAATTTTTCTCTGAAAAATAAAAAGATTTATTAGTTCTCATAATTGAAAAAGGCAACCTTATACAGGTTACCTCTGCGAATTATTATCTTATTAACACAGCATGTTCTACTTTGATACAACGATCCATTATGACTGTTTTACCAGCATCTTTCGCTATTTTGTATGCCTCTTCATCTTCTAATCCGAGCTGTGCCCAAAAAACCGGAGCATCAATTTTCGCGACATTTTTAGCAATGTCAGCTAAATATTCATTTCGTCGAAAAATGTTCACAATATCAATGTGACCTTCTACTTTTGTCACATCATCAACCGCTTTAATCCCAAAAACTTCATCAATCGTTGGATTTACTGGAATAATTTCATACCCGGCGTGCAATAACGCTTCTGCAATTTGATAAGAAGTTCTATTAGGGTTATTTGATAACCCTACTATAGCAATTCGCTTTGAATCTTCAAGAATTGTTTTAATTTCGTCTCTAGATGGATTTTCCAACCTGGATCCCTCCTTGAATTACTTCACAATCATAACTGGACACTTAACTCTTTTTGCAACCTTATGACTTACACTTCCTAAAACCATTTGTTGAAATTGATTTAATCCCCGACTACCGATAATAACTAAATCGTAATCACCATCATTCGCTTCTCTTACAATGGTTGGACCAGGTTCACCGAACAAATGTTTAACTGTCAATGGAATTTGCTCCACTTCAATCTTGTTTACCATAGGAAAAACCCGTTGTTTTCGATGATCAGGTATATCTCGAGGTTTCATTTCTTCATCTACGACGTCGGATTGTGATGGAATATCATCCACAACGTGAACGAGTGTAATAGAAGTCTTTTCTGAATGTTTGGCTATATAGACCGCTTTCTCGCAAGCACGTAAGGAATGTTCTGAACCATCCCCTGCTAATAATATCTTTTTAAACATTATATCACTGCCCCTCCCCATTATCCCTCTTGCATAACTCTATTATAACGGATAGAAGAAAAAAAAGGAAAAGAGGACTTACTTCTCTTTTCCTTTATCTAAAAAAGCTTCGTTTTATAACTATTCTTGTATTAACCCTTCTTCTTCTAAATATTCTCTTGCAATATCGTTAGCATTTGCATCATTTTCATCTACTTGAAAATTCATTTCTTGCATTTCTTCTTCTGTAATCATCCCTTCTAATTGATTAAGAATGTCTTCTAATTCAGGATAAGCAAGAATCGCTTCTTCTCTAAACAATGGGGCGCCATTAAACGGTGGAAATAAATTCTCGTCGTCTTCTAGTGCAACTAAGTCATATTCACGCATATATGAATCTGTCGAATACGCATCGATGACTTCAGCATCTCCAGAAACTAATGCACCTAAACGTAATCCAGGATCCATTGTCTGTACGTTTGAAAATTCAATTCCATAAACTTCTTGAATTCCAGGATATCCATCAGGACGATCAGCAAATTCTACAGTGAATGCCGCTGATAAGTCTTCTTCATACGATTGTAGATCACCTATTGTTTCTAAATTTAAATCTGACGCCATCTCTTCTGTTACAGCAAGTGCGTAAGTGTTTTGATACCCTAAAGGTTCTAAGAACACTAAATTAAATTCGTCGTACATGCCTTCTTTTGCTTGTTCATATGCTTCTCGTTCATCATTACTAACTACTTCTTCTCCTAATAAGTCTGCAATGGCTGTTCCAGTAAATTCGAAATATCCATCTAAATCACCAGAGATCAATGCTTGGAAAGCGACATCGGTTGTACCAATACCTGGTTCTAATACAACTTCATAGTCCGTCTCTTGCTCGATCAATAATTTATACATATTAATAATAATTTCAGGTTCTGCACCTAATTTTCCAGCGATCACAATTTCTTCTTTTTCTTCTTCTCCAAAAGAACTTACGGTATTCAATACAGGAGGAGTAATCACTAATAATAAAGCGGCTCCAATCACTACTAAAATCGGCATAAGAGAGGATCCTTTTGCCTTTTTCTCAGTTAAACGTAAAACCGTATCAATTAATAATGCTAAAATTGCTGCGGGGATTGCTCCTAATAAAATATAATAATTGTTGCTTCGGTTAATCCCTAACATAATTAAATCCCCTAGACCTCCAGCCCCGATTAGCGCAGCTAAGGTCGCTGTCCCAACAATCAATACCATCCCCGTTCGAATACCTGCCATGATCATCGGCATAGCAAGTGGCAATTGTATTTTATGCAATTGTTGTATCGTCCCCATCCCCATTCCACGGGAAGCCTCCATCAATGCAGGATCCACTTCTTTTAATCCAGTGTATGTATTCCTAAGAATAGGCATAAGAGCATACGCTGTTAAAGCAACGATCGCTGGAGTTGTCCCAATACCTAAAAAGGGTATCAAGAAACCTAACAATGCTAAACTAGGGATCGTTTGCAAAACTGCGGTTGCCCCTATTACTGGTTCCGCTCCTTTTCGATAATGGCTAAGTAAGATTCCAAGCGGTACTGCAATAAATACGGCTATTAGTAAGGAAATCAACGACATTTGAATATGTTCCCAAAGGGCGGTAATGAGGAGATCTTGACGGGTATTCATCAGTTGAAAGAAGGTTTGTATCGAAAACACATTCATGATCTCGCACCTCCTTTTGTTTTAACCCGATTTTTTTCAAGGTAAAGGGTAATATCTCTATAGCTCAGATGCCCTCTATAGTCATTATTTTCAAAAATAGCAATAGAGTCGTCATCAACCTTCTTTAATTTATCTAATGCTTCTTTGACAGTTGCAGAAGCGGATAAAGAGCTAGAGGCATCGTACGCAGGTGGGATCTCTTTTTCAGTCAGAGGAAAGAGTTCTGACACTAATTCAGACCAAGGATCTTTTCGATCGCCTAAAAACTCACGAACAAACTCATCAGTTGGATTTCGTAGTAACGTTGCAGGATCGTCAATTTGTACAACTCCACCATCTTTCATGACACAAATACGATTACCTAACGCTAATGCTTCATCCATATCATGGGTAACAAAAACGATCGTTTTTTTAATTTCTTTTTGTAATTTTACTATATCCCCCTGTAGTTGCTCTCGACTAATAGGGTCTAATGCGCTAAAAGGTTCATCCATTAAGATGATATCTGGATTACCAGCTAATGCTCGAACAACACCAATTCGTTGCTGTTGTCCACCGGATAGTTCACTCGGTATTCGGTCACGATATGTATCTGGATCTAACCCTACCATGTTTAATAACTCATTCACTCTTTTATGAGTTTCTTCTTTAGACCATTTCTTCAGTTCGGGTACGATCGAAATATTTTCTTCTATCGTCATATGCGGGAACAGAGCAATTTGTTGTAGGACATATCCAATATTCCAACGCAACTTTTTAATATTCATATCTAAAATATTTTTGTTTTCTATGAGTATTTTTCCCTCAGATGAATCGATCAGTCTATTTATCATTTTCATCGTTGTTGTTTTGCCACAACCACTTGGACCTATAATGACAAACATCTCTCCTTCATTCACTTTAAAACTTACATTTTTAACTGCTTTTGTTCCATCGGGGAAATCTTTCGAAACATTCTTAAATTCAATCATACATACGTTCAACTCCTTGTTATACCAAATTAAGCGACATTTATTGCTACATTCTAATACGAAGACAAGAATACTTCCTTTAATTCACTTTTTATGGATAAAGTAAACCTATTTATGACACGAATAAGCCCTTTTTTCAAATGAAAAGGAAGTCACGAATGAACCTTTCGCGACTTCCTCGACCACTACTGATCTACTTGATACACTTTGCGATATTTGTCTCGTAAATATTGGATGAGATGGTCTGGTGTTACCCCTTCACCTGTCGCATCTTTTAAAATTTCAAGTGGCTTTTTGCTCTTACCAAACTGATGCACATGCTTTGTAAACCAATCTTTAATAGGAGCTAATTCCCCTTGTTTTAACTTTTCATCGTAGTCAGGAATATCTCTTAACATTGCCTGCTTCAATTGTGCCGCATAAACATACCCTAGTGCATACGATGGGAAATATCCAAAAGCACCACTTGGCCAATGAACATCTTGAAGAACACCTTCGCTGTCATTTGAAGGGCGTACACCTAACATTTCTTCCATTTTATCATTCCAAGCTTTAGGTAAATCAGCAACTTCTAGCTCCTCATTAATCAAAGCTTTTTCTAACTCATATCGTACAATAATATGAAGAGAATATGTCATTTCATCCGCTTCAATTCGGATAAGTGATGGCCCTGCAACATTAATTCCACGGTAAAATGTTTCTAAATCGATATCATCGAATTGTCCTGCTGAATATTTTTTCAAGAGATCGTAATACTTTTCCCAAAACGAATGGTGACGACCTACGAAATTTTCCCAAAAAAGCGATTGAGATTCATGGATCCCCATTGAGGTACCTGTACAAAGTGGTGTTCCTACATATTTTTCGTCAACATTTTGCTCATACAAAGCATGACCACCTTCATGAATCGTACCGAAAACCGCTGTTCGAAAATCAGCTTCATCATACTTTGTTGTAACTCTCACATCCCCAGGATTTAACCCAATTGCAAACGGATGAACCGTTTTATCCAATCGACCTGCATCAAAATCATACTGCATATTTTCTAGAATTTCACGGCTTAACGCTTCTTGTTTTTCTGCAGGAAAATGCTTAAACAAAAATCCCGTTTCAGGTTGATTTTTTGCTTCCGTTACTTCTTTCACAAGAGGCACAAGCGCATCCTTTAACTTTCCGAACACATCATCAATAATATCCACTGTCAGACCAGGTTCAAAGTCATCTAATAGCGCATTATATTTATTACCTTCGTACCCTTTCCACTCTACATATTTACGATTATATGCAACAATTTTTTCTAAATATGGCTGGAAAGAAGCGAAGTTGTCTTCATTTTTTGCTGTCTCCCAAGCAACTTCTGCTTTGGAAGTGAGTACGACATAATCCTTGAATTCTTCTGGTGGTATATTTTCATACTTTTCTAATTGTCTTTCACATTCTTCTACCGTCGCTTTTGTAATATCTGAAAGCTTATTCCACTCAGATTCTTGACGTAAACTCGTTAAATATGATTTCATTTCATCGGAAGTGGACATCCTGAAAATTTCAGAAGAAATAGATCCTAAAACTTCCGAACGTTGGGAAGCTCCTTTTCTCGGGGCGCCTGTTCGTAAATCCCACGCTATTAACCCTACAGCCTCATTGTAGTGACTAATTTTCTTCACGTAGTCGAGAAAGTCTTGTTCGATAGTCGTTACTTTTGTTGACATGTGTGTTACTCCTTTCGAATTGTAAACTATGTAATAATCAGGGTGAAAACCCCTTCACTCTATCATACCTTTTTTCTGAAATAAATTCATTATCATTAACTTAGAAGCGTGACTTCTTTTCATTTGTTATACTACTTGTAGGATATATCCATTGTGATAACGAAGGGAGAAGGGCTTTAAATGAATCTAACGATTACGGATAAAGCGTCTAGTTTTTATAAACAAGAAATGAAATTATCGGAAGGAGATACCGTTTCGTTTTTTGTTCGAGTTGGTGGTGTTGGTTCTGGTGGTTTCTCAGTTGGTATTTATCGTGGGACACCAGACATGGATTATAAAAGCACCGAGCAAGCTGGGGTTATTTTTTGCGTAACGGAGGAAGACCAGTGGTATTTCGACGGCATGGTCATCGATTATCATGAAGACTATGGTGAAGTGACCTTTAACAATAAAAACATGGATGACGTATCGAATCCATAAAAGACGAATGAATTTAAAAGCTGGACAGGGCCTATGACCCTATCCAGCTTCTTTTATCCAGGCTTTGGTTAACCACCAATATTGGACATTTCAATTTTTTGGATTTGCTTTTTATCTGTGTTTTTCAAGCGCTCTGCAGAATATTGATCATCTCTATTTTCCCAAATATATTGGAGGTGCTTCGCAACTTCTTCATCCGATGCACCAGAGCGAAGAATGTCTCGAAGATCGTGGCCTTTTGAAGCAAATAAACACGTGACAAGCTTTCCATCAGCTGACAAACGAGCTCTGGAACATGTAGAACAAAAAGCATCGGTGACAGATGAAATAATCCCTATTTCATGGCCGTTTTCTTTGAACTTAAAGCGATCTGCCACTTCTCCTGTATAATTTGGGTCCACTGGTTCTATAGGCATTTCTTTATTTATTATATTAAAAATTTCTTTTTTACTAACAACGTGATTTAATTTCCACCCATTTGAATTCCCAACATCCATAAATTCAATATAACGAAGAATCACATCGGTATTTTTGAAGTAACGAGCCATCGGAAGAATGTCCTCTTCATTCATCCCTCGCTTAACGACCATATTCATTTTCACAGCTAGTCCTACATCTTGAGCAGCTTCAATACCTTCTAAAATTTTATTCACACCAACGTCACGGCCGTTTATTTTACGAAACTTCTCATCGTCTAAAGAATCTAAACTAACCGTTACTCTTTTCAACCCAGCTTCTTTAAGCTTTTTCGCGTGCATCGGTAATAAAGCACCATTGGTTGTCATAGCTATATCTTCAATTCCTTTAATCTTGTCTAACATGCTGATAAGACGTGATACTTCGTGCCTCATTAACGGTTCTCCGCCAGTAATTCTTAACTTTTGTATCCCTGCTTTTTCAGCAAGAATCGTTGAAAGTCGTGTGACCTCTTCAAATGTTAAAATATCATTTTTCGGCAGAAACTTAAAATTTTTATCAAAAATTTCCGGTGGCATACAATAGCTGCATCGAAAATTACATCGATCTGTTACTGAAATTCGTAAATCTCTTAAAGGTCTTCCTAATTTGTCTTTCATGGAATGGTCCATACATTCAACCCCCTAATACATTCATTATACTTTGTTCTATTTTTGAAGTACAAGGGGTTACCATTAAGTTTCTTATTTTCGCAACAAAATGATAGTATTTATATTGAAAAAAGACAAATTAAACAGTTTTTTCATCATTCTCATTGATAGGACGATGAACCTTTCCATTCGAAAATAACATACTTTCGTGAGTGAACTGAAGTATCTTTGCTTGATTTAATTTCTCTTTAGCCTCTTCCATCGATTTTGTCGCGTTATATAGTTGAGTTTCATTCATCGTTGCTTTCGCTTGTGCGACCATGTCATCGGCCTGCCTTAATGCAGATTCAATTTGTTTTATAGTTACATATTCTTCCTTCATGAAATCACACCTTTTCGTTTAATGCAGTCATATGAAGTATATGAAAGGAAGGCTTCTTATATTCTAGAAGATTAAAAGATAGATGACATGACGTATTAGAAAAGTTTGGAAGGAAGAGGATAAGAGGGATCGGGATTAGTGATTTCTCACTCCTCTGAAAACGAAACTTATAAGATTGGCGATAGTGGATCGCATTAGTGACCATTATTTGCTCTATTCGTCGATTATGGGGCACTAATCATGATGATTACTTACCCTTGTTCGCTCTATTCGTCGATTATGGGGCACTAATCATGATGACTACTGTCCCTTGTTCGCTCTATCCAACGATTATGGGGCACTAATCATGATGACTACTGTCCCTTGTTCGCTCTATCGGTCGATTATGGGGCACTAATCATGATGACTACTGTCCCTTGTTCGCTCTATCCGTCGATTATGGGGCGCTAATGATAGTGGCTACTGACCCTTAATCGCTCTATTCTTCGATAATGGGGCGCTAATGATGGTGACTAGTGACCCTTAATTCCTCTATCCTTCGATAATGGGTCACTAATCAAGGTGACTAATTAGACATTCCAACCGACTCCGTCACCCAATGTCCAGTAGCTTGACTTCATCAAACAAATCAATAAATATATCTAACTCTGCCATGTAAATAAAATAAAAGAAAAGAACGGACAAAGTTAGTAACTTTGTCCGCTCTTCACAAACTATTTATTTCGAGGTCGTTTACCCCAGAATTGATAAAAATCTGTTTTTATATTTCCATTATACAATTTTCGTTTTTTCGTTGCTTTGGCACCATATAATTTCTCGAAGTGAGGGTGAGACGTGATAATATAAACGGACCACGTTTCTAATGGTCGAATTACTCGTCCTAATTGACGATACAATTCCTCAACGTAGTCTTTTTCTTTCATTCGTTCGCCGTATGGAGGATTACCTATGACCACACCATTTTCATCTTCCGTCGAAAAATCACTGACTTGAATCTGCTTAAATCGAAGCGCGTCGGGAAAACCTGCTTCAGTCGCATTATTTTGTGCTAATTCAATCATAGTATGATCCACATCTCCACCGATAATATACAACGGTTGATCATACTTCGCGACATCTTCTGCTTCTTCATGTACCTCATCGATCCATTTTTGGTCATACCAATTCCAACCTTCGAAAGCAAATGAACGGTTGATACCGGGAGCGATATTTTGACCTATCATTGCTGCTTCAATTGGAATTGTCCCTGAACCACAAAATGGATCATAAAGTGGTTTGTCAGCATTCCAATTTGTCAGTTGGATCATTGCTGCTGCTAAAGTTTCTTTGAGAGGAGCCTCATTGTGCAAATATCGGTAGCCTCGTTTATGTAATCCAGCACCACTAGTATCAATTGTAAGGCTAGCAACATCTTTATGAAGTGCCACTTCGATTCGCTGAAATGCCCCTTTTTCTTCAAACCAGTCAATGTGATAGTTTTTCTTTAAACTTTCAACAACAGCTTTTTTCACAATCGCTTGGCAGTCAGATACACTAAATAATTTTGATTTTACCGATCGACCAATAACTGGAAATTCGGCATCTTTTGAAATGAAATCCGCCCATGGTAAAGCTTTTGTTTGTTCAAATAATTCTTCAAAACTTTCTGCACGGAATTCGCCAACAAGAATTTTTACCCGATCTGCTGTTCGAAGCCATAAGTTCACTCTTGCTATGGCTTGAAAATCAGCCTTAAAAATGACTTTCCCATTTTCAACAGTAACGTCTTTATAACCTAAGTTTTTAACTTCATTTGCAACAATCGATTCTAACCCCATCGCTGCTGTAGCAATTAATGTTACTTTACTCATTTTATTACTCATTCCTTTCTAAACCCATTCATAGTATACAATATGTACATTCTAAAAGTAAAAGCTCCACGATAATTACATCGTGGAGCCGAACAATTCTTCATTAAAATGACGCCATTTGTGTTTTGTAAGCCATGTTCTGTACCTCTTGTACTGCAAACGGGAGTCATCCCTCGTACGGAGGTGGTAATCATCTGTCTACAGAATCATCTGTCCCTTGATCCGTTAAATTCCTTCTCAAGGGTGCCCCTACCTAATTTTGGGTTTCTCGCTCGTGGGGTTTACCTCGTTCCACTCTGTTTGTTTCCAAACAGACTCCGTCACTGTGGCACTTTCAAGGTCGTCTTACCATATTCTTACGAACGTAGGTAAGTTACCTGCCGTTAGCCTGTTAAACAGACTACCCTGACTTATGACTTCGTCAGGCACGAACACTACAATCATCTCAGATTGTGCGAGCATGGACTTTCCTCTACACCATAAATGATGCAGCGATTACCCAAACACAAATAGATGTCGTCTAAACAACATAATTTATCATACCACAACAATCATTAAATAATCAATCGAGAAATTTTTCCAGTGACAATTGAATCGCCCGTTTCGCTAGATTGTCGGCTTCTTTATTACTTTTACTTGGAATCCATTTGATAAATACATAATCGAAATCCTCTTGAATAATTGATAAAATTTCTTGTAATAATGGTTTAAATGTTGGGTTTTTCACATATTCTTTCTCTACTGCCTGAACAAGTACTTTTGAATCCGAGCGAATCGAAACTGTCGAAAACTGATGCTCTTTACAGACAAGCAACCCTTTAATGCAAGCATGAAATTCTGCCTCATGATTGGACATTTTTTTAAGAGGGAACAACTGTCGAATGACAGGATCCGTTCCTTTAATAAACACGCCAGCTCCTGATGGTCCTGGGTCGCCGGCGCTTCCGCCATCAATATACAATTCAATCAATAGATGATCCACCTATCATCAGTCGTACAATTTACTTCCGAAAACGTGTTTTTCTAAATTCGAAAGTCTACGAAGAATATCGTAGTTTGTATTTCCTGTTGATGGCTGTGTAGGTTGTTTACGTGTTTGTTCATTTAACGTCGTTGTTTCTTTCTTTAATCGCTCAGTTTCTTTTTCTAACCATTGTATCCGATTTTCAAAAGCTTCATAGTCTTTAATAATATCATCTAGAAATTGATCAACTTCATCTTGATTATATCCTCGCATGCTTGTTTTAAAATCTTTCTCATAAATCTCATTTTTAGAAAGTTTAGACACTTGTTTTTTATCCACTATTGTTCACCTCATATGTACATTCATTTATTCCTTATTTTTTCAGACAACTGCGTTCTTGTCAATTCCATGTTTCGTCATCTAGCTGATCACGTATCATTTCTTCTAAGTCATCTGGTGTTAAATAAAAAATAGGGTAGGTCTTTTGATGTTGTTTTTTTAAAGCATAATTTAGAAAAAACTTTGGAGTCCCTTCTGTTTCAGAATCATATAATACAAGGGAGGCGTCACTCTTTTCTACGATAAATTCATTTTTGGAACGTAATTGAGCTGGATTATCGTATGGTCGTTTCGTTATGTAATCACGGTAATCACTGTGATCCCAAACAAATTCGTACAATGTTTTTACTGCTTCTTGAAATCGTTCATCTTGGTTATGAAATGGTGCTAAAGTAGCTACTTTTAAATCAGGATAACTTGACTTTAATTCAATTGCAGCTTCTGCAGCCCATAATTCAACTCCTGGTTGACCACTTGTGATAATCCACTTAATATCAAATTCTTCTTTTAATTGTGTTATTTTTTTCGATAAAGCTTTTTTTAAGAAAGGCAATTGGTCATGTTGTTCATTAAATATACCGATTTCATGTGGTTTATATCCAGTAATAGCAAGTACTTGATACATAAAATCATTGCTCCTTTCTTCATTATTTATATTAGCTTTCTTTTCATTTATGACAGCCTTGTCCTAATACTAACTTACTTTCATATTTATAAAGAAAGAGCGAATCAGCATCAAGCTGATTCGCTTCTACAGTCAAATTCCTAAAAAAATCCTCTTCTTGTACTTGCGCAAGGCTTATGATGGTGAGCTCCCATAACTTGACCTGGTCCTGGCTGGAATGCTCCTGCGACTTGACCTGGTGCTCCTGGTCCTGGTTGAAATGCTCCTGCGACCTGACCTGGTCCTCCTGGCCCTCGAAAATGTCGATTGAAAATACGATCTACTCTCGATTCCGTGTGTGGGTAACTGTGATGAAAGTCATATCGATGATTAATTACATTAGTCGTGTGACTTGGATGAACAACCGGTACTACATAATTACAATCTCTTTCACGCACAGCTTGCTGTGTCGGACATACTTGTGTTTGCAAAACTTGAGGTCTTGGTTTATGACAAGGACGTGGGTGGTGACAATTAAACATATGATATCCTCCTTTTTTATAGGTTCAATATCAACGTATGTTTCCACAGCCCGACATGTACTAGTGTAAAAACCTAATTTTACTGTAAAAGAACAAATGTACTACCAATTAGAACAAAAAACATACAAACAAAAACTTTCGCCATTTACTTTCTCTCTCTCCTTAAGCTTCTATAGCCATCTTTTTTTATCCCTACTAAAATTAATATAATGAATATTTAAGCAAATATCAATCATTTTTTTCCTAAATTCGTCATCATATGACATTAAATACTTTTTATCTCCAAGAAGTTGGTTAGAAAACAGGCGAAAAAGCTTGTATCATGCGCTTCCCCGGGAAATATATGTACGTTTATTTCCATGATCTAAAGGGAAATAACTTAAAAATTATTCCAAGACTATTTTATTCAAACTAAATCAAATATATAACCTTTCAACATCAAAAATCATCGTTCTTCATTTTTTAGCTGTTTTCTGCGCTTTCCAAAACTCATTCAAAGTGTATATGTTTCGGGATTCTAACTCATGTATGAGGTTCTTAAAGATTTCTGCTGTCATAAACGCGTCATTGAGTGCGTGGTGCCGTGTCTTTTCTTCAATGCCAAAAAATTGAATTAACTCATCTAAACTGTTTTTCTTTTTTGGATACAAGAAAGTAGCTATTTCATAAGAATCTACATAGGTAGGAGTATAATTAGGTAATCCCCATTTACGAGATATTTCCTTTAGAAAATTTACATCAAAACTTGCTGGGTGTGCCACTAATACCGTTCGCTTTGAAAATTCACAAAATTGAAGAAAACTATATGGAAATGGATTTCCTGACTTAATTTGAGAATGACTCAATCCTGTTAGGTCACACACAGTTGATGAAGGCATTTTCATAGGCGTAATCACTTCATAAAAACTTTCGGGAAATTGAATGTGTGTTTCATTGATTTTGATTGCCCCTATCGAAATGACTTCATCACCGACCTTCGGAAAGAACCCTGTCGTTTCCAAATCAAAAATAGTAAACGTCACTTCACTCATTCGATTATTTCCTATGTCAAGGGGATCATTAGTACACTCGACCTGACGTTTAACTATGTCATACTGAGAGAAATTCTCTTTAATCCACATGTTTTTATTATGATTAAACCGATGCCAATCATATAATAAGTATTTAAAAATTTGTAGTACGGATACTTGCATCGTTATATTCCTCGATTCTTCGCAAAACTCAGTTCACTCATTTGCTGAAGTCGTTTTGCTATAAATAGAGCTTCTTTTAACTGCTTTCTCTCTTCTTTTTCCAATGAAAGGGGCGCGATCATATTGGAAAGAGGTTCTTCATTTCTAAGTTGCGAAATATTTTCATTAATGCGGAAAAAATGTAAATAATCCATTGCCAGCTTCGCGTTTTTAACATCGCGGGGATGAAACACCTCAAGTTTTTCTAACTTATCAAGTCGAGCAAATGTACTCACTTCTTGGATCCCATACCGAATTGCAAATATTCTTACACCGTTGACGATTTGCATTAATGCTGATTTTTTTATATCGATTTTTTTTTGTTTCCCTTTCACAGAAATACGCCCTAAAGGGTTAATCGGAACCCGAAAGCGAATCGTATCCTTCATCAACATCGCATGGAGCATTTTTCCTTTTTTAACTGGGTCTGTAATCGAGTCACGGAGTTTCTCTGCTAACGTAAAGTCACCAAAAATCGGTCTGTAGTCAATGAAAATTGTGAAATCTCGGATCTCCTGGCTATCCGCTTGTTTGACCCACCTTTGAATTTCAACATTCCATTCATTGATTTCTCGGCACCACTTTCGCTCACGCGCCATGATTCCACCTGTGCATTCTGGAAATCCACAGTCCACAAGTCCTTCGTTCACTTTTGCAGCAAAACGATGAAAGAATTCTTCTACATCTATTTTATTTGGAAGATGCTGATAGTTATCTAAAATTAGTCCATTATCTTGATCGGTACTAAACGCTTGTTCTTTTCGTCCTTGACTTCCCATCACAATAAAACAGTAATTTACAGGTGGTTTTCCATAACCTTCTTTTTGCATATCTCTTAAGGCAAACTTAATTACTTTACGATGGATTTGATCATTGTAATTCGATATAAATTCACACACTTCAGATGGGTGAGTTCGTTCATTTAATAACGCTTCTGTAAATAAGAGAAAATCTCCGTTTTTTTTCGGGGCAAGTGCTGAAATTTGAGAGATATTTTTAGCATGCTGTAACCGATAAGACAGGTTTAAATATTTGGAATCCTGAAGTTGTAAAAAGGATTCTGCCATTAAAATCCCAACTACTTTTTCACCCTTCATAACCGGAACTAAATCAATATAATCATCTTTAAAAAAGGTTAATACGTCATAACTAAATGCATGTTCTTGAATCGTTTGTGGTTCACTATCCATCCATAATTGAACAGTTTTCTCTCCGTCTCCCTGAAGTAACCCACGAATAATATGTTGTTGCGTGATGACACCACGAAGTTCTTTATCACTATTAGTCACTACAAGACCTGCTGTATTCCATTCTGTCATCATTCTGGCCGCATCTTCCAACGTCTTATTTTCATGAATTAGCCTTGCTCGTTCCATCATCGTATGAACACGAGTTCGAAACAATCCGATATTTTCACGGTCACTGACATTTCGCTCTTTTTTGATTTCATCGTAAAGCGATTTCATTCGTTCGCCTATACCTGTTAAAATCACTTCTGAAAAAGCTTCATTTTCTGTCATAATTTTAAGGAATACACTTTTTTTAAATCTTACCGTTTCACAATTCTCCAAAGCTTGAACAGAAAAGTTCATCTGCCCCCCTGCAAGCAATATCATTAACCCAATTAAATCTCCAGGGTAATAAAACCTGACAGAAAATTGCTGACCATTATCTCTGTGAAGGACATTTTTGGCAAGTCCTTTTAACAGAAAAAAAACTTCTACTTCTTCATCTTCTTCATGAAAAACAAATTCATTCTCTTGAAAAGACTGTCGGTTTGAATCATTCATCATCACATCAAATTGACTATCCGTCAACAAATCGAATGGGAATGATTTCCTTATGACAGCTTCATATGTTAATTGTTCAGACATCTATTCCTCCTCCTTTCTTATTTTCTAAATTTTTGTTCCAAACGATTTAAACGTTTGTTTAAATTTGCTTCTTGTCTTTTGCGAATAGTTTGTGTCATTCGTTTCGTTTTCTTTAACTGAGACGATGCTTCTTTCGCATAATAAATTGCCTTTTCCATATCTTTTTCGTAATGCTCAGCAAGTTTGGATAGTTCGATCCATGCTTCTAGTGGTGGAAATGTAGTTTGATGAAGAGAAGTTGATAATAGACGAATAGCTTCCTGTTTATTTCCTAATTTTTTATTCAATAGTCCAAGTCGGTAATAAGCTTGTGAAAAAGGCCGAGAAGATCGTTCTATAGATTGTTCATAATGATAAAAAGCCCATTCGTAGTTCCCAAGCTTTTCAAACCAATCTCCTATATAGTAATGTTCCATTGACGTTGTGTTTCCATTACTAGAAAAAATGATTTTCATCGCTATTTGTTCATATAAATAAGCTAAAGAGCGGACATCTTGATCATTATGTTTAATAATCCCGGCTAGATGATGAGGATCTTTTTCATGTAAATAATCAAAGTACAACAAAGGTGCTAAACTTCCTGGTGTATCATTCTCTCTTGATATGTGTAATTTTTCCTCTTCCACAATAGAAAGACGACATGATGGTAATTCATGTTTCCACAATCGCCTTGCACTATGTAGTAAATCAATATGCCCGAATTCAGGAAGTTTTGGTAATTCTTTACGAATGAATGCATGACGAGATTTCACTTGTGGCCAATCAAAAGATTTTCCGTTGTAAGTAACTAAATAATCATCTTCGGCAAAATCTTCTAGAAACCCTGAAAGAAAAGCAGCCTCGTTAGAAGGGCTCTCCAACAAGTGTTGGGTCACTTCTATTCCTTCCGCTTTTAGTCGGGCATATCCGATTAAAAAAATCACATTCCCAGCCCCAGTAGATAACCCGGTTGTTTCTGTATCAAAAAACAATAGCCTGTCGGTTGATTTTCCGTGAAAGGACAGGGGGTGTGTCGTTAAATCACTACTCCAAAAATCTTTTAATTTAGTCATAGAACGAAGGAGTGCCTTATCTCTTTTTTGATCATATGTATAGACGACTCTCTTACGGTAAGATCGTTCGCCATCAAAATAAAACGGAACGAAACCTAGTTTTGAAAAGGAATCTTCAAGTGATAACGTTTCATGAGGAATCTCATCTGAAGAAGAATCTTTTTCTAACTCAGTAGATTCCTTTTTATCATTCGTTTCTGTTTGTAAATGCTTTTTCATGCGAATAAGCTTTGATTTGATACTCATTGTTACCACCTGCCTTCCTTCCCTTCTATTTTATCATAAAGGGTAAATCGTCTCACCGTAGTTGTCGTATTATTACCTTTTTAAGATGAAGGATTTATTCATAAGTTGCTATTTGACTTAATAATTTTAATACCCACTTTTTCACCTGGGTCTCAGGACCGGCTCCTGCTACACCTACACAGGAAGGGCAACCACCATCACAAGAACAGTTCCAAACAAAGTCCAAGCATTCCCTGATAATCTCATTGATTTGAGTGTACACACTCTCACTTAGACCAATCCCTCCAGGATATCGATCGTATAAAAACACAGTTGGCTGTTGTGAATGAATCGCCTTTACTTCTGGGACGGCATGGAGGTCATTACGATCACACATCACATGGACACAGGATACATGTTGGATGACGTGGGCCATTCCCATTAATACTTGTTCAATGACATCATCTTTTTCATTTGCAAACGTCGATTCTGCAAACGTTAACGCTAACCCATTCGAATGAAGTTCTTGTTCTGGCAAATGGATTGGACCAGAACCAATATTTTCAAAGGTTTCAAGTTTAATTTTCTTGAAGATCGTCGCCATGGCAGTGACCATCACGTCACCATACTGAACGTTATGCATTCCTGCTGCTTTATCTTTATCAATTTCCAATACTTTCAGCTTTACAGCTAGATTTGCATCCGTAAAGTATTCCACATCTACTTCTCGAACGAACGCTTTTTTCTCATCCCAATCCAAGTATTCTACTTGATATTGTGTCCCTTCATGAAGATAAATAGCTTCATCATGAAGCAAGGTCATGGCACTAAACGTGTCCATTTCACCAATGACACGATGGTTTTCTACGGCAGACTGATCAATAATCACAACGTTTTCTTGGGCAGCGGACCTAAGACTAATGTTATGAGCAGGAAACGCATCATTCATCCAAAACCACTTGTCGTTATTATCATGGAGAACGCGTTCCTCTGTTAAATATTCAAGAATTTCTTCCACATCTACCCCATCAAACGTATCCCCCCGATGAAATGGTAATTCATACGCAGCGCATTTCAAATGGTCGACAAGAATAATTAAGTTATCTTTATTGATTCTTGCTGTTTCAGGTGATCCCTCAAAAAAAAATTCAGGATGTTGAAATAAATATTGATCCAACGGACTAGAATTTGCTACCATAATGACAAGCGATTCGTCCTTCCTTCGTCCAGCACGCCCTGCTTGCTGCCAACTTGACGCAATCGATCCAGGATAACCATTCATAACGCATACTTGTAATTGACCGATATCGACACCTAATTCAAGGGCATTTGTACTGACGACCCCTATTGTTTCGCCACTTCGTAGACTTCGTTCAATTTCACGACGTTGTTTAGGTAAATAACCACCTCGGTAACCTCGGATTGACTGACGGTTGATCTCATTTTTTACGAGTTCTTGCAAATGACTTAAAATGATTTCAACGCGAACGCGACTTCTTGCAAAGACAATCGTCTGAATTTTTTCTTTTAGAAATCGTGACGCTAATTCATTCACAACTTTTGTTCCATTTTTACGAATGTTCAACTGTTTATGAACAATTGGAGGATTATAAAAAACGAAATGTTTTTTTCCTTTAGGAGCACCGTTATTATCTATTAATCGAACGGGTTCTCCAATCAATTCCGATGACAGTTCTTCAGGGTTAGCTATCGTCGCTGACGTACAAATGAACGTCGGGTTACTCCCGTAATATGCGCAAATCCGCTTTAATCGGCGAATTACATTTGCAACGTGTGAACCAAAAACTCCACGATACGTATGAAGTTCATCTATAACAATTGTTTCTAGGTTTTCAAATAAGGAGATCCATTTCGTATGATGAGGCAAAATTGCCGCATGTAGCATATCAGGGTTTGTAATCACCACATGCCCTGCTTTTCTGACCACTTGTCTAATGTTTGCAGGCGTATCTCCATCATACGTATAGCTATTTATATTCACTTCCATCTCATCGATGATTTCATTTAGTTCCGCTTTTTGGTCTTGCGCTAACGCTTTTGTTGGGAAAATATAAAGTGCCCTACCAGCAGGGTGATTCATATGCTTTTGCAATACAGGTAAGTTATAACACAAAGTTTTTCCAGAAGCGGTCGGAGTTACCGCAACGACATTTTCTCCTCTCATGACCGTATCATAAGCACTTTTTTGATGTGTATAGAGTTGTTTAATAGAACGCTTTTCCAACGCGCGTTTTATTCGATTATCTAATTCATGAGGCATCTCAACCGTTTTCGCTTCTTTCTCAGGGATTTCATGCCAATGTGTCACTTGTGAATCTTTTTTTAATTCTTTGATTAATTCTGCTAACGTTTTTTTCCCGAACATGGCTTCCCCCTCCTACTCTTTCACCATTATAGCGAATATACGTTCTTGAATCTAGTTTAAAAGAACGGATGGGGGATTATTTTTGGAAGATAGTAAAGTCAAGAAAATGATATAAGCGGCTGATTTCATCTCTGATAAGGTATATTCAACAAATTTGGGACGGTTACAAATTCATAACCTTGCTCCTGAAGTTCCGGGATCAATTGTTGCAGGGCCTCGATCGTTTCTGTTTGGTCCCCTTCTGCGTCCGTGCCATCATGCATGAGAACGATGGCACCAGGTTGCATTTGATCATAAATGTTGCTAATAATCTCGTCTGGAGAAATCTCTTGCCAATCGAGAGAATCCACAGACCATCCGATAATGGAATATTTAAGATTTATTAATTCATCTACTAATTCATCATATAAAAATCCATAAGGCGGTCGAAATAATGTCGTTTGATAACCAATGATAGATTCTAGTGTAGCTTCCGTTGTTTCTACTTCTCTTACGAGGATGTCTATTTCCCCTTCTTCCACTAGGTCAGGGTGCCAGAACGTATGATTCCCTATGACATGACCTTCATTTAAGATTCGTGTCGTCAAATCAGGATAAGCTTCAGCTCTAGAACCTAATAAAAAAAAGGTGGCTGGAACATCGTACTCCTGTAAAACATCTAATACACTAGGCGTAAACCGCGGGTCTGGTCCATCATCAAAAGTGAGTGCCACCTTATTTTCTGTTGTTGGTCCTTGCAAAAAAACCGTATCAGGATACTGAAGCTGTAATGTCGTTAGAGGGATAGGGTCTTCGTCTTGACGACGGGTTTTTTCCGGTCCACCTTTGATTGGAGGTACGTCTTTATCTAAACTCTCTAACCTATGAACGAGATCTACTTCACTCGAATCTAAACCATATGCTTTTACATGAAATTCCACGACAACCAACATGCTCAAAGCGATCAATGACATTAAAAACATCCGTACTATTTTCCTAATCATGTTTCCATCTCCTTCAACTATGTTTTACGTAGTATTTTTTTTATGAAGGTTGTTTTATACACGAATGGAAAAATCCTCTGAGTATTCGTTAAATAACACTATAAATAACGACAACCACTTTGCAGTGATTGCCGTTATCTATAAAATCTTATGACTACGAAAACATTATCGCTTTATATGTTGAATAGCTTTTTTCTTATCTTGAAGTAGGTAATCGATAACTTTGATTTTCACAAAGAAGTATATTTAACGTTTTGCTTTACTTTAAAACTTTAGTATTTAATCTCCTCCATTAACTGCAAACACTCTCCTAAGTATTTTTTATGTTGAAGCGTCTGATCAAAAGTCGACTGTTCAATCTGTTTAAAGTGGTGAGCACCTTCATCTGTTAACTGGTAAAACCGTTTATTTCGCCTTACATCATTATCCCACCTACCGATGATTAGAGAGCCTTCTTCCATCTCGTGAGCGATGTCGTATAAGTAACCGATGGAAGGTGTCCAACCGAGTTCTTGTTCAAGTAACTCAGATATTTCAGCCATATAGAGCTTTCGTTGTATGAGAAGTCTTTTTAACGTATAGTAACGAATCACATCTTTAGCAGAAAATAATCGACTGAAAAATGGCCGATGCTCAGCATCAAGTATAGGCGCTATTTTCGGGTGAAGATTTTCTTTTTTTAATACGTGTTCTAATCGACTTACAACGGTTTTAACTGCTTCCATGGATGGAGTAAACGACTTTGAATAAGATTTATATACTTCTCTTCCCTTCCCTGTCATACTATAAAAAATTAGTTTGTCTTGTTTTTCTACAATTTCAATCAACCCTTCATTTTTTGCTTTCGTAACAGCCGAATAAAACGAACGCCGATTAATGGAACGATGACTAATGAGGTCATATGCTTTTTTCAAAATAGATGCTGGATAATCAGAGGTCTTTAAATTCAGAACTTTAAGAATCACAAGTTTATAAATATCTTCCTGGGTTAATTGTTTCATAACGGTTTCTTCCTCCCATTTAAATAATTATCATAACTAGATGTTCTCCATTTACCATTTTTATCTGCCTTGTACCTTGTTTTCTTAAACCTTTTAGCTACTTTATTTCCATAAACGTGATCATCGTTCGGTATATAGAGCATATGTGATGCGAGTGAATGATAGATTTTTTTGAGCTCTATCGATGTATATTATTCTACATATTACAGGAAAAGTCCTTCTTTTTAGTAATCAATTGAACAAAATAGACTATTGTTTATTGCTTTTTCATTATACCAAACGAATGTTCGCAATTCAATAATACGCCTTTTATACTTTTCTATTCTCATTTTCAACATAAAAAGACCATGTTCCCAACGTTGAGAACATGGTCAAATGTACACATATCAAATCATATTTTTAAATGAAAAAATTATCGAAGTTCTTCTATCAACCATTTTTGAATCGCCACTTTTGCTGAGTGAACGAAATCGAGATGCAATTCATTGCGATACGGTTTTAACGCTTGGGCATGTTGTGGAGATAAGCCAATCATGACAACGTAGATCCCCATTTGCTCCATCACAAGAATCATGTCTTTTAATTCCCTTACTCCTTCACGTTCAATGTTTCCAACAGCTGTAAAATCGATTAATACTCTTTCTGGTTGATTACGATAGACACGTTTAAAGGCACTATCCTTAATTGCAAGAATTTTTCGTTCCGTTAAATCTCCAAATACAGGTAACAGAGCTAAGTCTTCACTTAATTGTATGTATGGTCCTGATAATTCATTAAATTGATCAACAATGCGAGCATATTTTTCTTTTTTTTGAAACAATTCAAAATTTGTGTCATTTAATCGATCTTGAAGTTCCCCTAATTGCTTTTGAACAGCATCATATTGATCTCCCATCGGCACAAATACACAAGATATTTTGGTTCCATTAATAGTAGCGAACGCTCTAAACAGTTCTAAAGGAGAGTCATTTGTTATTAGATTAATTTCAAATTCTATTTTTTTATTGGATGTAATGAAGCAATTTTTCATCTTGTCCACATTGTCTTGATCAACAATCTCAAGAAGATTTTCCGTTAGCGGGAAAATCTCCTCTGCTTGCATGGATCTAGAAATAATATGGAAATCATCTGTTATATTAAACAACGGAAGAGGTAGTTGATGTTCCATCGAATTCATCCCGCCTAGTCTGTTTATCTTTATTAAACCAAATTTGTAGTTCATCTAAATCTTGAATAAATGTTGTTTGAGGTGGACCAATCGATGAAAAATCATAATTTTTAATTAAGCGACCACCAACTAATACTTCAGGTTTATCTTCCAATTTGCTGAACGCTTTTAAGTAGTCCGTTAACTCATCAATCCGATAAGCTAATGAAAAAGATAGACCTATGACATTCGGTTTCCATCGTTCTACTTCTTTAAGTACGTGATCAATCGGTAAATTTGATTGATAGTACTTTACATTCCAGTGTTTTTCTCGAAATAAAATCGACACCATTTTTAAACCTAAATAATGGTGTTCATCTTCTACAGTGAAAAACATTGCTTTAGGTGTTGCATATGGCGAAGCTGATTGTTGAAGTAGCTCAAACTCCGTCTGAGTTAGAACAAAATCACAAACAGCCGTTGCTAAATGTTCATCTGCCACTGTAATCTCGTTTTTTTGCCACATCACACCAATATCATACATCGCTGGCGTAATTAATTCGTTATATATTTCAAATCGGGAACAATTCCCTTGTCTTATCGTGACAATTTGTAAAGATCTTGCATGATCCCCTGCAAGTAACGCTTCAACAAATGCACGGTTTGTTGTATCCATTAATAACATCACCCTTTTATAAAAACTATCTTCGTTTTTATATATGATCATACTATTTTAACATATTCCTTCCCTGATGTTACCCCTATTTCCTTTACTATAGAATTTCACTCATTGTATAGTAAGGTAAGAAAGTGAGGACGCAAACATGACAAAACTATTATACTTCATTATCATCGTAGCTTTTTTAGATACATTTATCCAACTGCCTATCATTACACCCTATGCAATGGAATTAGGCGCTTCAAATATATTAACCGGTAGCATCATTGCCATCTATTCTTTAGCAAATATGCTAGGTAATATTTTAGCTGGTCACTGGATAGATCGTTTTGGACGGAAAAGAATTTTACTGATCGGTATGTTAGCTGTTGCGTTCATTTTACTATTTTATCCACTTGCTCAAACAGGAGAACAGCTATTTTTAGTGAGGCTTTTTCATGGACTTGCTGGTGGGGCATTGATACCAGCAGCTTTTGCATATATTGGTGATTACACAGTAAAGGGACAAAGAGGAAAAACGATGGCATATACTGGGGCTTGTATTGGAACAGCTGCGATCATTGGACCTGCTATGGGTGGAATTATTGCAGCTACATCTTCCATCGAGTTTGTGTTTTTTCTCGTTGCTGTCTTATTCACAGTTACAGCTGGGTTGATCATAGTATTTTTAAAAGAATCATACGTCCGCGCGAATAGAGGAAATGTATCTCTTTCTCATTTTGTCACGCTTTTAAAGGAACCTTTACTCATTCAGGCTAGTCTAACTGCTTTCGCTTTAATGGTAAGTAATGGTACCCTCGCTTTTGCACTACCGGTTAAAGTAGAATTACTTGGGTTAAGCTCTTCCGTAACGGGGCTTTTATTGAGTACGTTTGGAATCGTTGCTCTTATTGTTTTTTTAACTCCGATCAACAGAATTTATGACCAGTATGAACCTATGCTCTTAGTTTTAACTGGCCTTTCATTCATTGGAGTTTCCCTTGTCGCTTTAAGTATATTTCAAACCTTATTCAGCATTTCCTTTGCCATGGTCCTTTACGGACTTGGGTTCGCCTTGGTGTTTCCTTCTATGAATAGAATCGTCGCAGACGTTTCAACCCAAGTAGACAGAGGAAAAGCGTATGGGGTATTTTACGCTTCATTTTCTTTAGGTGTTGTTTCTGGATCTTTTTTATCCGGAGCCATCGCCGAAATCATTGGTTTCCCATTTCTCGTTAGTGCAGCGATTATGATGTCTTTCGGAGTTATTTTATTTTTCATGGCTAGAAAACATCAAGTTTTGTCTAAAAAAGACGTCATCCGCTCATAAACAAGGTGACGAATCTCATCATGTTCATTTAATAATTGATGACGACCGGCTGGAAAAAAAGCAATCTGAAGGTGATGGCATTTTTGTTTATAAAAAAGGACATTCTTTTTGTAATCAACCGTTGTGTCTTTCCCACCTTGAATAAAATACACAGGAGTTTTTAACGTGGAACAATAAATAATATGCTTATGCCATTCTTCCATAGCTCTCAACCAGTCGGTCTTTAACCATTTCACTTGCAAAGGATCTTGTTTAATAAACTTTTGATATGCTTGATCATGAGAGTTTTTCTTGAAACGTCTTTTTTGTTTTGGAATCACTTTTCCTACCATTCTAATTGCGCCTTTTACTAAATTCCAACGAAAGGGAAAGTATAGAGGTGCAACTAGAACTAGCCGCTTCAATTCTACTTTTTCTTCCGACACAGCGTGGAATAAGATCGCGCCTCCTGTGCTATGCCCAACACCAAATAATTTTGTCGGCATGAACATATCACAAATGAATTGATAACCTATTTCAACCGCATCCACATATTTATCAAATGTAGCAACTGTTCCGGACTCCCCTTGGGAAAAACCATGTCCTGGTAAATCTAATGTAACGACATCATAACCATTAGCTAGCAATTCATTCACGGTTCGACTCAAGCCTCCAGAATGATCTAAATACCCATGAACGAACAAAACCATTCCTTTCGACTTTTCTTTTAAAAAAGCTTGAATAAAGATATTTTGATTATGAGACATCATTGTTCCACATCGATATTGATCAAACTCCGTCATATCAAACATATAATACGATAAATATTCTTTTAAATAAGGATGTTTTTCGTGGGGATTCTTTTCATCTAAATGAAACGTTGCTTCGTTCATCTTTTTGATCCATTGCTCCATATGTTCATCTTCCTTTGCCTTTAGAAATCAATCACTATTCTTTTCTCTTATTCTGTATTTTACCCTATTAACGGGTATAGGAAAAGTCTACCATTATAATGAAAAGGAAGCGGCGATGATGCCGCTTCCTTTTCATTTACTATCCTATTTATTTTTTACCATCGCTTCAACTAACGCTCGACCGTAAGCGGGTAAATCTGGTGGCCTTCTACTTGATACGAGCGATCCATCCACAACGACCTCTTCATTATGCCAAGAAGCTCCTGCATTCGTCATGTCATCTTTAATACCAGGCGTACTCGTAACATTTTTCCCTTTTAATATACCTGCAGATATTAACACCCAACCAGCATGACAAATTTGCCCGATAACACGGTTTTCTTCATGCATATATGTCACCATGTTTATCACTTCATCGTAACGACGTAATTTATCTGGCGCCCATCCCCCTGGGACGAGGATAGCATCATATTCTTCAATATTAATTTGCTCAAATGAATAATCTGTCGTCACAGGAACACCATTTTTTCCTTTATAAACGGCGTCTGCCTTCTTACCAACAATATGACAAATAGCTCCTTCTTCTTGCAAACGATAGTGTGGATAGATTAATTCTGAGTCTTCAAATTCATGTTCCACAACTGTCAAAACTTTTTTATCTTTTAATTTCATCTTAAACACCCTTTCCATATCATACTCATGTGTAAGATACCCTGAAAGATTATCATTCAATCATTTACTAAATTATTCCTTTGTTTTACCTGCTTGGCTAATGTTCTAAGGTTAATTTACGGCCATATAATCATGTTAGGTTTCATAAGAAAGATTAGACGGGGAGGTATAAAGGTGAACAGTTTAACCAAACTGCAAAAAAACGTTATTTTTAGCTCTGCCGTTGCTACCACAGCTTTGGTTTTATCAGGAACAGAGTCGGAAACAAGATCACAGACAAACAACAATGAACCATCCGCCGAAAAAAAAACCATCCAGTCATCGACAATTAATTTTCAAAAATCTGAGTTGAAAATATCAAAAATCGACCTTACACTTATAAAAACAGCAAGCACTAAACAAGAATTGGAAACAAACGAACCAGTATGGCCAAAAGATATGGTGCTGTCCATTGGTGACGAAGGTAAAAAAGTGAAAGAAGTGCAATCTGTTCTACACGATGGAGGTTATTATTTATCAACCATCGATGGGGTTTTTGGTCCAAAAACAAAAAAAGCCATTTACGATTACCAAAAAAAACACGGGTTACAAATCGACGGTATCGTTGGAAAAGAGACGATTTCCACTTTGATCGGAACAAAAACAAAAGCAAAAAACGATTTGCATGTGATGTTAACATCACAACACGTCCTTCCACCTGTCTTTCAAACAGGCACCCATCTCTCGAATGATCTAACTTCTCCGTTTATGAAAGACCAATCCGATTCAAAAGAAGAGGCTGTCAATTATCTTCAGTACGGGGATCAAAATGAAGAAGTCAGTTTACTTCAACAAAAACTTAAAAAAGCCGGCTATTACGATGGCTCCACGGATGGAATTTATGGTTCCTACACACAGCAAGCCGTTCGAACATTACAAAAACATCATTCCTTACAAGTTGACGGTTTAGCAGGGGAAGAAATTCATCGTTTCTTGACGTCGACAGACCTTTCAGAACTTGCCAGAAAAAAAGAACAGATTGTCGCCAGTAGTTCTCCATCGGAAACACAATCTTCTTCTGAAAATAATCAGAGTGATAATCAATCATCAAGTTCTAGTTCTAATTCAAACCTATCCGATACTAGCACTACTTCTAATTCTAGTTCGAGCTCTAGTGATTCATCCTCTCATGCAGAAGATGAAAAGGAAGACGTTGAGGAAAAACCTGAACCTGAGTCTAAATCTCAAACTGTCACCGTTTCCTCCTCTAAAAATATGATTAGCGAAGGAAAAGACTTAATTGGCACCCCCTACCAATGGGGTGGCACGACACCATCTGGTTTTGATTGCAGTGGATTTTTAAATTACGTATTTGACAGATCTGGTGTTGATTTGCCTAGAACAGTTGCAGAAATTTGGAATGCAACTAATTCAGTCTCCTCGCCTAAAAAAGGGGATTTAGTCTTTTTTGAAACATATAAATCAGGACCTTCTCACGCAGGGATTTATCTAGGTAATGGCACATTCCTTCATGCAGGATCATCGACGGGGGTTACTATTTCTGAGATGAATAGCACTTATTGGGGGGAACGCTATCTTGGTGGACGAAGTATAAAATAATAAGAGAGTAGGTGTCCCAAAAGGATGATTTTTGAAGTCTTTTATATCATTAGGTCGGACTCGTTTTCTTTGGAACAAGTACAACATTAGATTACCCTTTCCTACGGTTAATCTCCCTGCGTTTTCTTTGATATGCGGACAGCGCTTCAAAAAGCGACATCTCCAATATAAAAAACGAGTTAGGAGTTAATCCTGACTCGTTTCCCTTAATTAAGAATGACTTTTAAGAAAGTCACTTATTTTTTTCCAGACCATTCTTCGTAAAATTGATCAAGAAATGTTTTTAAAAATGCATGCCTCTCTTCAGCCATTTTATAACCCGTTTTCGTTTTCATTGATGATGTGAGCGTTAATAATTTTTCATAAAAATGGTTGATCGCTGTAGACTCACCGTTTCGATAATCTTCTTTCGTCATCTCTTCTCGGGGCTTTTTATCAGGTATATGCATAGCATCTCCTTTATTCCCCGCAAACATAAAACATCTGGCAACTCCAATCGCCCCTAATGCATCTAATCGATCTGCATCTTGGACTACCTTCCCTTCTATGTGTTCCGGTGGTCGATTAAATCCTCCTTTAAATGAAACCGTGTCAATGGCTTCCATTACTTTTATTTTATCATCGCGAGTGATCGATTGTTTTTCTAGCCATTGCATAACAAACAACCTCCCTGCTTCCTCTGAGTTATGGAACTTATCATCTCCGGCATCATGAAGTAAAGCTGCTAATTCACATATGATTAAATCAGCATTTTCCTGCCTCGCAATTGTTAGTGCATTTTTTCTCACTCGGTCCGTATGATACCAATCGTGCCCCGTTGTATCACTTGCGAACAAGCTTTTTACCCATTTCTCTGCATTTATTATCACTTCACTCATCTGTGACCACTCCTTACCGACATGTATTTTTTCAAATAATAATGTATAAATATTAACAAGCTGTTAACTGTGTTAATCTGTATCTATTTAAAGTTCAAACTGTTATATAAACTATTTCATTGTGAAACCTATAACATTCAATGGTTTTATATGTATTTTAAAAAGTGTATTATTTTTTAAATTTAAACATTTTGTGAACGTGTGACATATATCATATCTTTTTATGCGAGTTTTTTCTATACTAATGCCAAGGGAGTTAGTCAATATTTTTGAAAGGGGATAATGTAATGTCTATTTTACCAAAAAAGAACGAGCTTGGTTTCTTTGAAATTCGCCTCGAATCAATCGGAGGGCTTGGAGCTAATCTCGCGGGGAAAATGTTAGCCGAAGCTGGAGTGCTTGGCTTAGGCTTAAACGGATCCAACTTTTCATCTTATGGATCGGAGAAAAAGGGGTCTCCTGTAAAATCATTTGTTCGCTTTTGTGATGCTGATGTCGATATTCGTGATCACTCACCTATCGAGCAACCACATGTTATCGGTGTCTTTCATGAAGCGCTTTATAAAATGGTTGACGTTGTAAGCGGTTTAGACGCAGATGGGGTTGTGTTAGTAAATACGCAAAGTGATTTTGATGTCATTAAAGAAGATTTAAATTTAGAATCAGGTACGTTAGCTGCTGTCGATGCGTTGAAAATTGCCAATGAAGAAAAAACAAAGGTAAACACGGCAATGCTCGGTGCGCTTTACCGTATTTTAGATTTTTTAGATGCCGATCAAATGAGAGATGTCATTCGCAAAACATTTGAGAAAAAATATCCGCATTTCGTCGAACCTAATATTCGTACATTTAATCGTGGTTACGAAGAAGTTCAATTTAAAACATATGACGTGCCTGCTAATGCTAAGAGTAAAGAGTTTACAAGAGTTCAGCCACGTTTAGGGTATGAAACGCAAGAAATTGGTGGGATCATTTCCGCGCAAGCTAACAGTATTCAAAAAGATTTAAGCGGATCACGTATTGGTTTCTTACCTGAATATAAAGCAGATAGCTGCATTCATTGTGCCGCCTGTGACACGGTTTGTCCGGACTACTGTTTCGTTTGGGAGCAAGGGGAAGACAAACGAGGACGACCGCAAATGTTCCTTAAAGGTGTTGACTATCAATACTGTAAAGGTTGTTTGAAATGTGTTGACGCTTGTCCAACAGATGCCTTAGCCGATATGGCTGAAGTTAAAGGGTATGCAGAGGCGAATCGAGTTAGTCAGAAGTTTCCACTTGTAGCAGGAGGGGTTAAATAATGGCAATGACAGAAGAAAATATTCAAAAACAATCAAACGCTGTACAAATTTCAACCTTTGAATCTGGGAATGAAATGGCCGCAATGGCCGCAGCTCAAATAAATTATCATTTAATGGGATATTTCCCAATTACACCTTCTACGGAAGTTGCACAATATTTAGATATGATGAAATCAAAAGGGTTGCATGACATTGAACTAGTTGCTGCTGATGGTGAACATGGATCAGCCGGTATTTGTTTCGGCGCCGCTACAACAGGAGCTCGTGTTTTCAACGCAACAAGTGCTAACGGATTTCTTTATATGATCGAACAATTACCAGTTCAATCGGGTCTACGTTTTCCTATGGTAATGAATTTAGTAACGAGAGCAGTAAGTGGACCTTTAGATATTCGTGGAGATCATTCTGACTTGTATTATGGCCTAAACACTGGATGGGTTATTTTAACAGCCCGCACACCACAAGCTGTCTATGATATGAACATCATGGCTTTGAAACTTTCTGAACATAAAGACGTTCGCTTGCCAGTAATCGTTGCTTACGACGGTTTCTATACATCGCACCAGAAGCGTAAAGTAGACCTATTTAGAGATCGTGAAACCGTTCAAGGATTCGTCGGTGAATCACCTAAAGGCTATGCGACTTCCATTAATAAAGCAAAACCTGTCACAATCGGGGCTCATATGAATGGCGATGACTTGATGAATAATCATTTCCAACAGTCAGAGGCTCTTTACAAAGCATATGACGTTTATAAAGACATTGCCTCCGAGTACGAAGAACTTTCCGGTCGTCGTTACGACATTTTAGATCAATACGGAATGGAAGATGCGGAAGTTGCTGTTTTCTTATTAAATTCGGCTGCCGAATCTTCAAAAGATGTGGTTGATCGGTTACGTGCGAAAGGTATTAAAGCTGGAGTGGTTAGTCCGAATATTATTCGTCCTTTCCCTGCAGAAGACCTTCGTAATGCGTTGAAAAATGTGAAAGCTGTATTAGTTGGAGAACGCGCTGATTCATTCGGAGCAAAAGGAGCCAACTTAACACATGAATTAAAGTCCGCACTTCAAGAAGACCCTGACAACAACACCCTCGTATTAAGCCGAGTATTCGGTATGGGTGGAAAAGACTTCTACGCAGACGATGCAGAAGCATTTTTCGACATGGCCATTGAAGCGGCGGAGTCTGGCATCATTAAGAAACCATTTGACTATTATGGCATTCAGCCAGGAGATCCAGCAAAAAAGTTAGAGCAAGTCGTTCAACCAATGACTGGCGAAACGTATAAAACTGGTCTCATTAAAGTGACAGAAGATGAAGAAACGAATAAATTGAAAGTGAAAATTCCTCCACTTCGTCAGTTGACAACAAAACCAAAACGATTTGCTTCAGGTCACGGAGCTTGTCCTGGTTGCGGAATTTTCCCTGGTCTTGAATTATTTTTCAAAGGAATTGAAGGCGATGCAGTCATTCTTTTCCATACAGGTTGTGGATATGTTGTAACTTCCGCTTACCCTTATAGTTCTCATAAACAACCATTCATTCATAACTTGTTCCAAAATGGTCCAGCCACATTATCCGGAACCGTCGAAGCATTTTTTGAAATGAAAGAACGAGGTGAAATAGACATTGATGAAGACTTCACTTTCGTTATGGTTACTGGTGATGGTGGAATGGATATTGGGATGGGATCTGCTATTGGTACAGCATTAAGAAATCATAAAATGATTATTTTAGAATATGATAATGAAGGCTATATGAACACAGGGTCTCAAATGTCTTATTCTACACCGTTAGGTCATATGACTAGCACAACATCTGTAGGAAAAGAAGAACAAGGGAAAACGTTCCATCATAAGGATACTCCACAGATCATGGCATCAACGAATATTCCTTATGTCTTTACTGGTACAGAAGCGTATCCACAAGACCTTATTAAAAAAGCAGCGAAAGCACAATGGTACGCGCAAAACGAAGGCATGGTTTATGGTAAGTTATTAATTGCTTGTCCATTGAACTGGAAGTCTGCAGACCGGGATGGCGAATCAATCATCAAAGCAGCCGTTGATTCATGCTTCTTCCCTCTTTATGAAGTGGAGCGTGGCGAAACGAATATTACCGTTAACCCAGAAGCGAAGAACAAGCGAATCGAACTACCAGAGTGGCTTAAGTATATGGGTAAATCAAAACACCTTCTTAAAGAAGAAAATAAAGATATTCTCAAAAGCTTTGAAAATGAAGTTCAACGCCGTTGGGTAACATTAAAAGCAAAACACGAAACACCTTACGTATAAAACGATTTATCGTTTCCATTTTAAACTGCCCCTTGTCAAGTAGACAGGGGGCAGTTTACTATTGATGATAAAAAAGCAATACGCCTACGGGATCAAAGTATGATTTTTGTGACAACATCAAAAAAGTTACAGAGCCTATTTTTTCAGCATGACAGGGTGATAGTCATAAGGCGTATTTCTATATGTTTCTTTTAACGATACTTTTCCTATTTCTTTTTTTGCCAAACGCTTATAAGGAATCGATATGTGTAATTGATTGGATTCAAACGGAAACGGATCCAACTTTACAACTGTTTCTGATTCCCAACTTGAATAGAATTTTTTATTGTTAAGCGTGTTCAACTGTTGTGGAAATCCATCTTTAAACCACGATAATTCATTTTCTTTATCAACACCCCAATGATTCATACATAAATAAAGGGAAAGATTATCACAAAGTTGAAGTAAATCAAAATGAAATTGTCTAGTCTCTGAAGTGAGAGCTTTATCTTGAGAAAACATCTGTTTTAAAAGACTTTCCTGTCTTTCTTCTTGTTGTTTTATAAATGAACTACTTTTTATATCATTTTTTTCATTAAAAAAACTCGCATAATGGCAGCTCAATAAAAAACCTGCATAAGCATCTTCTTTAACTAACTGCTCAATACCTATTTCATAAGCATCCATTTTCATTTTTAGAGGATAATCTGTAAATGAAGCAGGAATCGTTTCTTTTTCTAAAAAAAGAAATTTTCGGTCAAGCGGTATCCAACTTCGATCATGATTAGTAATAGCATACTCTACGGAAGTTCTCCATTGACTTCCATTAAAAAAAGCGTCTTGCCATTTGTTAACGAGTTGCCCTGAAATCAGTGCGTGTTCATGTTGCTCAATGAATATAACAGTATCTTGATCTTCTTTAATAATCATTGTCCTCGCCCCTTTTATATTCATTACCTTTCCCATTTTCTCTTTAAACTCATTCTTTTAGATTTTTTCATATTTTTCTATCACTTTTGAAGGATCACTAAAATAAATGAAAGCCAAAGGAATGAAAAAGTAAACAGAGTTAGAACCCTTCCTTTCTTACTATTAAAAAAGTGAAGACAAAAAAAATCGCTTTCATAAAGAAAGCGATAAAATTATTATTATTTAATTTCAGATTCACAGTCAAGGCATTCATTTGAGTAACACTCATGCATCTCTTCTACTATTTCTCCGCATTTAGAGCATTCTTTCGGGGGTAAGTTACTGAAAAACTCTGTACTAGTCATCAACATTGTAATTTCCCTCCATCCTTTCATTTGACCTAATTGTACTATAACAAACATAGAAATACAATAAATTGTTTTAAAACAATTTAACCTATTTTCGAATCGATTATAGCTTTTACAAAACGATATAAGCGTATAACGGTAATTAAATCACTTTATTTAAAGTTTTACCAATTTGTGTTCCACTGTATAATAGTATTATAGAACAGATGGACGTTTAAAAAGGATCACCTAATTGTTAAGTAATCCTTTTAGCAATATTCGTTTATACTTCAAGCAGTTGATCTAATTTTTGAACAAGTTTGTCTATCTCAGGTTTACTAATTTGAGAATCTGCTCCTACACGCTCACCTTTATGAAACAGATCACCTGTAATAAGAGAAGAAAAAATGACGACGGGGAGTGCTTTAAAATCTGAAGACTCTTTGATTTTTTTCGTTAAATGGTGTCCATCCATTAAAGGCATTTCAATATCTGTAATTAACAGATCGATATTTCTTTGCGATTGCTCTTGTAAATATTCCCATGCTTCTCTGCCATCCTCCGTAAACATTAATTGAGAATAACCAGACTCTTTTAAAATATCTTCTAACAACTTTCTCAAAATTGGTGAATCTTCTGCAATCAACAGTTTTTTCTGTGCTCGGCCTTTCTTTTCAATCCCATCTAATTTACGAGAAGACAAACCAGATTCGGGCATAATGTCATAAACTACTTTTTCATAATCCAGCAATAAAATCATCTGTTCTTCCATTTTAATGACGCCAATAGTAAGGTCTTGTAACCCTTGACTTAACTTATTTGGTTTTTCAATTTGTTCCCAAGAGATGCGATGAATCCTAGATACGGAATGAACATGAAAAGCAACTTTGACCTGATTTAATTCCGAAACAACTAATTTATCATTGTTCGGATGTTCCGACTCTTCAAAACCAATTGCTTTAGCTAAATTAATGACTGGAATAATTTCATCTCTTAGTCGAATAACGCCTTCTACATTAGGATGGGAGTGGGGCATAATCGTTACATCTAACGGTTGAATAATTTCTCTTACTTTCATCACATTGATACCAAAAGTCCCATTACCGACTTGAAAAACAATGACCTCTAGTTCATTCGTTCCACTCTCTAATAATATCCCTTTATTGTCTTCTCTCATAGTAGATCCCCCTATAATTAACTACTCTATCAGTGTATTTTGCATTACTCATAATGATAGATTACCACTATTCTTTGATATATTCCATGTTTTCCTTATAAATACATCAATAATAACTAGGTTTAAAGTCCTTAATACGTACAAAAAAGATTTCAATTGATTCCTTCCACTAATCCTTCTATAATATAATGTGAGACTTGTTTGTTAGATTGGGGGTTATAAACATGTTAAAGCAATTATTTTCTTGGGGATTTTTAGCATTATTTTTGCTTTTCACTCCTGTTACTCAAGCGTTTGCAGAGGGCAACGGAGAAAATGGAGGTTCTTTGCTAGAGGGACCTTTTATCATTTTAGCTTTTGCTACACTAATCTTGATGATGTATTACTCCATTAGAGATTAATAGTTTCAATCAATTATTTGAAGCTACATTAGAAAAAGAAAAGGGAAGTCCCTTTTTCTTTTTCTTTTTTGTTTTAAAATGTATTATCGTTCATTTAGCTGATTATCCTCAATTTTTTATTATTTTGACTCTGTTTTCGTAAGATACTTATTTTGAAAATCATCACTCTTTTTTATATTTGTGCAATCGTTTGCTTAATTTGTTTTAAATCTATTGAAAAAATCGCTTTCATTAGCTAAAATGATAAAAGCAAACGTTTTCAGAAAAGGATGATGTATATGAAGAAGTTTATTAGTTATGCAATGATTTGTTTCGTAATCCTATTTTTTACTGCGTGTAGTGATCCGAGTAATAACACGAACGAAGAAGGAGTAAATGGGACATCAAATGACGCTATTCAGTACTCTCCTAGTGATTTCCCTTCGGAATCTATGGAATTGATTGATCATTTTCCTGAAACGGTTTTTTATGAAATATTTGTCCGAGCTTTTCAAGATTCGTCCGGAGACGGAATCGGGGACATAGCCGGGATGACAGAAAGACTAGATTACTTAGAAGAACTTGGGATCGAAGCTTTATGGTTAATGCCTATTAATCCCTCTCCTACGTACCACGGCTACGACGTCACAGATTATTATGATATCAACCCTGATTACGGTTCTCTTGATGATTTTCGTGCGTTTATTGATCAAGCCCATGAAAGAGGTATCAAAGTGATCATGGACTTGGTTGTTAACCATGCTAGCTACGAACATGAATGGTTTCAAGAGGCATTAAATGACAAAGATAGTCCTTACAGAGACTGGTTCATTTGGGCTGATGAAGATACAAATGTTGATGAACGAGGCGAATGGGGACAGAACCTTTGGCATGGTGAAGAACCGAATCAATACATGAGTGTATTTTGGGAAGGAATGCCTGACCTGAATATGGATAATCAAGATGTTAGAGATAAAATTTATGATATTGGTGAATTTTGGTTAGATGACGTAGGTGTAGACGGGTTTCGTTTAGATGCTGCAAAACACATTTATCCTGGAGAAGCAGAAAAAAATCATCAATGGTGGGCTGAGTTCCGCTCTGAAATGGAAGCAGTGAATGAAGATGTCTTTTTAGTTGGAGAAGTATGGGATATTCCACAAGTCACTGGTCCTTATTTAGAGCGAGGGTTTCATTCCACATTTAATTTTGATTTAGGGGAAAACATCATTCAAGCAGCTAGACAAGAACGCGGTCAACGTCTTGTTTCATCACTCGTAAATGTTCTAGATCGTTATGCAGACTATTCCGATGACTATATTGATTCAACCTTTCTAACGAACCATGATATCGACCGGGTTATGAGTCAACTTCAAGGTAACGACGACCGAGCAAAAATAGCCGCTTCTCTTCTATTATCTTTGCCAGGTTCTCCTTTCATTTATTATGGAGAAGAAATAGGGATGGAAGGACAAAAACCGGACGAACATATCCGTGAACCGATGCTTTGGTATGACGAACCTGAAGAAGCTGATGGTCAAACGACATGGATTAATCCTCGCCATAATAGATCTGATGATGCTCCCTCTGTAGAAAACATGAAAGATGATGAAAATTCTCTTTGGAGACATTACCAAACGTGGGTGCATTTACGTCGCTCTCATTCCGCTCTTCTTTATGGAGAAATCGAAGAATCCTCAACAGATGGTGAAGGCATTGTTTCCTTCATTCGTGAATCTGACGATGAGCGTCTTCTTGTTATTCATAATTTAAGCAAAGAGTCGTCTGAAATAGCTATTGCTGACGAAGATGACGTTTCAACCCTCTACTTCAGCGAGTCTGATCAGACATCACTATCAGAAGACAATATACTTAATATTGATGCTTATTCTAGCGTTATTTTAAAAAAGAATAACTAAAACTTTCAATGGCATCGCAAAATAATTTGCGGTGCTTCTTTGATAGTTCCATCTTTCTCAGATATCATATCGACTTTATTACCTGTTCCTCTCCTCATTTACGTTGCAACTTTACGATTATTCCTAACAAAAAAAAGACCGACAAATGAACGTCTTCATTTGTCGGTCTCCATATATTACATTTATTCCGCTAGTTCTAGTTACTCAAATCAAAAGTCATCGCTCATTGCTTCTAATTAGTTTATAACTTCTACTGTTTCAATAATAACTTCTTCTTCCGGTCGATCTCCCGCTTCTGTATCAACTGATGAAATATCATCAACGACATCCATTCCATCAATCACGTGCCCAAATACGGTATGTGCTGGATCAAGATGAGGTGTTCCTCCTACTTCTAAATACCTCTCTTTAAATCCGTCTGAGAATTCCAGTCCTTGTTCTCCCATTTCATTTAATGATTCTTCATCGTTTAACTGTGGAGTATTGGGCTCAGCATTAACAATAAAAAACTGACTTCCATTCGTATTTGGTCCACTATTAGCCATGGATAACGCACCTGTAAAATGACCTACGGATGAATCAAATTCATCTTCAAACGGTTCACCAAAAGCACTTTGTCCACCCGTTCCCGTTCCGTCAGGGTCCCCACCTTGAATCATGAAGTTTTCTATGACCCTGTGGAAAATCACACCATCATAATAACCTTCTTCACCTAAAGTAAGAAAGTTTTCCACTGCTAAAGGTGCCGCATCAGGAAATAGTTTAATGTGAATTTCGCCCATGTTTGTATGGATGATCGCCTCTCTTTCATTTTCGGCCACGTCATTTGTAAACTGTGGATAGTAATCATCAGCATCGTTACTTGCACTTTCGTTATTTTCAGTATTATTTTCTTCCGTTTGTTCATTATTTTGATTTTCTTGTTCGTTTCCATTATTTTCTTCGTTGTCACCGCAAGCAGAAAGTGTGAGCACCCCCACTAACGCTATACTTGTTAACCATTTGTTTGTTTTTTTCATGTCTCAATCTCCCTATCATGTGAATTTATTTAACGCATTGTAAATGCAATAACGCTTTTACTGATATTAATTTTCATTTTGGTGATTCATATCACCGCTAACGACTCCTATCTCTATTACAATGAAGTCAGATCATATAAGGAGGAATTACTTATGAATACAACGATTAATAGAGAAGCTATGGTAAAAGATTTGGTCATTGAAATCCCTCATTCAGATGAACTATTTAAACACTATCGAATCGACTTTTGTTGCGGTGGAAAGCGTCCGCTTCATGAGGTGATTGCAGAGAAAAATTTAGATGAACAGTCGATTCTTCAAGCACTTGAGACATTGTCTCAAAATGCAAAAGATCGAACGGACCAAGATCAAAAAGATTGGACTGCTGCAACTTATGGTGAATTGATGAATCATGTTGTACAGCGTCATCACGGTTTTTTGTTGAAAGAACTACCTGACCTTAGTTTTTATGTAACAAAAATATTTCGTGTTCATGGTGGTGCTCACCCAGAGTTAGCAGATCTTCATAAACAGTTCCACAATCTGAAAATGGAACTAGAGCAACATATGGTAAAAGAAGAGCAAATGGTTTTCCCTGCTATTCATCGTTATGAACAAACGCTAGACACGAACGATTATGCACAAGCCGTTCAACGCATTGATGAATTGGAAGAAGAACATGAAGCTGCTGGTGACTTATTAAAGAGTATTCGTAGTATCACCAATGATTTTACCCTACCTGCTGGGGCTTGCACAACCTATAATTTAACTTTTTCACGGTTAGAAGCGCTAGAGTCCGATATGTTCCAACATATTCACCTTGAAAATAACATTCTGTTCCCTAGTTTAAAAGCGGACATTACTCAAAAGGCTTAACAGAGAACACAAATCAATAAGGTTATGAGAAGAAAATTCCCTTTTCTTCTCTTTTTTTGTTTTTTCATTTTGGCTCTTAGGAGACATTTACCAAACAAACGTTCTTGACTAATCTATAGAATAAAGTAAACTATAAATAAGAACTAATGTTCGTATATCGTTATAATGAGAAAGGGGTATCACAATGGCCAAACTCACAGCAGAAGAAGAACAGTTAACGGAATCATACATCTTACTTGAGATGGCTCGCAAAGTACTGGAAATCGACTTAGCTAGATTAGATCAAGCACCTCTAAAATTAAAGGATCCATACATTCGTCTCTTGGAGGTGACACTGCACCGTTTGAGTCGACAACTCTACACCACAAGGTTTTCGATGAAACAGCTAGGTATTAAAGTTCAGCTAAATGAATACGACGAAACGTTCTCTGAGTACTCCATTTTCTTCCGAGGTTATGTAGTGACAGCAAAATATCTAAATGCACATTTAAAAAACCAAGTTAGTCGCCAAATTGAAGACTTATTTACTTATGGAAAAAAAGAAGTACATTAAGCTTTAGCTCATGTAATACAATGCTTCGTTTCACTATGTAGCTTTTATTAATGGGAACACTTCTTTCGCCGTATGATAAAATACATCCTCCCAAGAAGATGATGGAATATGAGACTGAATAAATTCTATATACGGTTTTATTTTTACTAACGGCCAGTCCGTACCGAACATAAATTTATCGTAATGATCACAGTAAGCCAATGCATGCTTCATATGATTAAAATAATGTGGTGTTCGTGTGATCCGATTTACTTCTTTTTCATCACCAATAATTAAGCCAGATAAATCAGCAAACACATTCCGATTTTTATATACCACTTCTGCAGCATCGAGCATCCAAGGATCTCCAAAATGAGCAATGACAAAGCTGACATCTCTATGTTTGACAGCTACTTCATCAATCGTTAGTGGATGAGAGTATTTCAGTAACCCACGCTCTGAATACGTATCTCCTGCATGAAAAACAACCGGTAACTTATAATCTTTTGCAAGAGCGTACACTGGTTCATAAATGGGATCAAAAGCATAAAAAGGATAATACCCTAAGTAAATTTTTATCCCCACTAATTTAGGTTGTAGTAATTCCCTCTCTAAATGATAGAGATCTTGCCGACTGAGCCGATAAGGATTGATTCCTGCACAATACAAGACAGAATCACTCGATATAGGTAGCATGTCTAATCCCATCGGTGTCGAAGCAGCAGAGCAAGGAAATCCTCCGCCTCCTTCAAGCTCTCGGAGTCCCATACCAATGGCTAAAGAAATGTTATTTTCCCTCATCTCTTTTTTTAGGCCGTGATAAGAGTAATCAACATGCGACAAGTTTATTGCTGTATGGCGAAAAGAATGTATATGCGATAAATGAACGTGTGCATCAATGATTTTCAATGCAAGTACTCCCTCCTCATCATCACTGTAGAAAACGCCCCTTAATCTAATAGGAAGGCGCTTGATATAATTATTTATTTTCTCCTTCAGCTTCATAATATCCTTGTTCTTTCACTTGTTCGTAGGCATTTGTTAAAATTCCTTGGATAGCTCTTCCCCTATCTTTCTTACGACGACGGTATTCATCATACAATTCTTCTCCTGCATATCCTTCATCGATAAGGTTTTTAATCAACATATCTGACAAGTCGTCTTTTTTTACAACAATAATCCCTTCTAAATGAACAACAATATGATCTTCTAATTGATTGACAGATCTAACTTTACATACGAACGTAGCCGGATCATTTGTCCTCTTAGTAATCGTCACTTCCGTCATAAACGACTGCTCTGTTTCTAGATAATTTTGGAAGAAATCATTCCATTCCTTATCGAGTACCGCTTCTAATAACCAATTTTTTTCCGCTTCTTCTTTATTTATAATTAATCCCTCTGCTAACGGGATTTGTTTCCCCTTCATTTCTTCATTCGTTTCTTTGTCTTCATCAAACAAAACCATTAACGAACATAACTTAAATGTTTTCATATATACTCCTCCAATAACGTAAAATCTTCTTCCCTATATCATACTACCTATTCTTCAATAGAACATCATTTTCCTCTGTTTTCTTTGGAAAAAATACGTTCATTCTATTTTCAAGAAAAGAATTGTTGAGCGAAGCTTTGCGGATGCGTAGCTTGTAAAGCGCTAACGAAAAAGCGCTGAAGTAACGATGAACAGAACATAACGAAGATCGCATCCCACTTAACAAGGGTGTAAATAAAGTGGGATTCTAATCTGCTTTAACTAACAAAAAGTATTCATATTAAATATTTATACAGAAAAAAAGAAACCCTCAGCATAGATGCAACAGAGGATTTCCCGACAATCTGTAAGCCTTGTTTAGAAGCTTTTCAGAAGAAAATCAATGAACTATTCCGAAAAATCGTTAAACTCGTTTTCGATATCGTTTTCACTATGAGCAATTGGAGAAATCACTTTATCCAAAGATGCTTCGAGATCGTCAACCATGTTTTTTCCTTCCAATGAAATTGCCGTCGCACCAGGTGCCATCGCAAAGTACAGAGGAAAACGTTCGTCTTGTAAAGACACTTGAGATGCTTCACGAATAGGGAAATGACTTAAATAATCTTCTTTTAACCCGAAGGCAATCGCATAAACAAAACTAGCTGTTAACCATTGTTCGTCTTTTTTCTCAGGCGAAGTAGTTAGCTCCTCAATAAATGGTTGCCACTTCTGATATTCCAATTGCCCCGCAAACGTCTTAGAAGAAACAGATAACATAGTAATGAATGTAGCGATTCCAGCTACTAGGTAAAGGATACTTAAGAGCGGTGAGGCAATGATAAATCCACTCCCTAATAAAATCATTACTACGGACAACATAAGTAACACTCGTTTATAACTTGGAAACATATTTAAAAGTCCTTTAGTCTTTAACTCAAGCTTCATCGTTTCTTCCCATTCATAGAGACGTTGGATAAATATATCTCGCTGATGTTTACCTTCTGTATAAACGAAAAGATCGTCGACATAAAACACACCATTTTGCCCGACTTCAAACAATATCCAATCGATTAAATACTGTTCACTTTTGGAAGTTGTTTTTTCTTCTACCCCTTCCACAGAAAAGTAATAAGAAGGCCCTCGCTCATCTTCCTTTAACGTTAACATTCGTTTTCTTACTAAATTTAATAACCCTGCAGTAATATGTCGAGTATACGCCCCTCGCCCATAGATTAATTGAGCAATCATTGGTGGTGAAAAAGACTTAAAATCCTTTTCTGTTAAATCACGACTACTACTCGCCATCGAAACAATATGCTTTCGTTTCCATTTTTCCCGACCTATGACACTAAACACCGTAATCATCAAAACGAGAAAAATAACTAAAAATCCTATTTCCAAAGAGGAAAACATTCCTGTCATGAAGCTTCACCTCCAAAAGAAGTTTTTCCTATCGATTACTGAACATTCTTTCGAAAAAATTTCATGAAGTAAAACAATAAAACGAAAAGTGAAAATATGACATAACCGACTAAATAACCGAAGTATTGGTTCTCATTAATCCAAAGTGGACCTGATAAAAGACTTAGCAACCAAACCATTGAAATGTTGCCTAAGAGCGTGGACCAGGCATACGCCCGATCATTTATTGGACTAACCCCAGCAGCAATTGAAATTAAATTACTCGGCATAATCGGAATACTTCGTAAAAAAACAATCATAAATACTCCATAGGATGACAACAAATCTAAAATGTAGGAGAGTTTCTCTTCTTTTCTTTTCCAATATTTTTGTATCGTTTTTTCACTAACTGTTCTCGTTATCCAAAAGCATAGGAGAGCCCCTAAACTCGTTCCGATCAAGCTAAATAAAAAACCAAAAATCATACCGAACGAAATAAAGTGAACCATAATTAATATGATAATAGGAAAAATTGTAATGACATTTTGTATCATCATAAGAGGAATGGTTATTAACAAAATACGATAACCTAATTCTGGAAATAACTCATCTGTAAAATAACTTAAATTTTCTTCACGAAGCTGCATCACCCATTCCCAATTGAATATTACGAGAAGTAAACTGGTACTTATAAGCAGAATCATTGCTGTTTTTTTCATCACATCACACCTATATGAAATTGGAAAATGGTTTGTTCTTTCATTATAACGAACTTCCTGCAAAAAAGAAAAAGAAACAGGCTAAGCTGCTTCTTTTTATGAAACTTTGAATCTCTTTACTTCCTGTTTTAATTCTTTTGCAAGTATATCTAATTCTTCTGCTGATGATGTGATCTCTTCTATCGATATTCGTTGATTATCTGTCCCGTTTTTGACATCTAAAAATCTATCTGACGTATGGTCTGCCATTTTTGCCATTTCATCCACCGAAGCACTGACTTGCTCTGTACTCGCTGACATTTCTTCAGATATTGCGGAAACTTCTTGAATTTGAGTAGATACATTTAATATCGATTGATTCACTCGTTCAAAAGCATCACCAGCTTTGTGAACTCTTTCAATCCCTCGATTCACTTCCTCCGTGTCCGTTCTCATTTTTGCTAATGCTTGTTCTGTATCACGTTGTATTTGAACAATAACATTGCCGATTTCTTCCGCTGATTTTCGAGACTCTTCTGCGAGTTTCCTTACTTCATCTGCTACGACAGCAAATCCTTTGCCATGTTCGCCTGCTCTAGCTGCTTCAATCGCGGCATTAAGAGCTAACAAGTTCGTTTGTTCTGATATATCTGTAATCATTTCAACAATCGATCCAATTTGATTTGTTCTTTGACCAAGATCATTCATAACCGAAGACGTTTCATCAACGGAACTTGATATTAAGCCCATCTGTTTCACCGCTTCGTTGATATCTCGATTCCCTTCATCTGACTCATTCGTTGCTGTCGATGCAGATTCCGTCACAACCATAGAGGAAGAGGCGATTCGCTGAATTCCAAGTGCCATTTCTTCCATCGCACGAGCACTCTCGTTTGAGCTTTCTACTGTATTAGCTGCTCCTTTGGCAACATCATTTATTGTTGATGAGATGACATTCGTTGCTTCCGAAGACTTTTCTGATGCTGTTGTTAACTTTTCTGATGCAACAGCTACCTTTTCACTCGTCTCCATCGTTCTCGTTAATAGATGACGCAGATTGATGACCATATCATTAACCGCTATCGTTAATTGTCCTATTTCATCTTTGGAATTCGTTTTAATGTTATCGCCAGAGAAATCACCGTCTGCCACTTGTTTAATTTTTGTTACAACAGTTAAAATTGGATTCACAATCCGATTAGCTACAAACAATGCTACGGCGACTGCAATAGCAACACCGGTTATAGTTGCAATAATATTAAATATCCTGACCATGGTTCCCTGCTCCATCATCGAACTTCCAAGTGAAACAATACTTTCTCTCTCTTCTATCGCTAAGCCACGAAAACCATCTTGCACTTCTTCTGCGATAGGATCTAATTCATACCTTACTGTGATAAAAGCAGTATCTAAACCGTGTTCTTCAAACATAGGGAAAACACGATCTATCGTTAGCCTATTCCAACGATCACTCTGCTCAATTAAGTGAGCTACATCGACATCTCGATTAGAATAATTTAGTAACAAGTCCCCTAATTCTTCACTTTCAGCTGCCATATCAATAAAGTGTTCGCGATATTCTTCCTCACCACTCAATATGTAGGCTCGAATCGTTGCCATACGGTCAGCCATGTTATAAGCCATTTCATCGCTCGTTGCAACGCGCGGTAAATTATCAGATACGATATCATCAACGTGATTATTTACTGTGTACAAGTTGTATAGCGAATATCCAGACATTGCTACAATTATAACTAGTACAACACCAAAACCTAATAGAATCTTTGCTCTTATACTATTTTTCATCTTCTACCCCCACGAAGTAACAATTTTTTATGTATTCTATATTTTCAAATCTCGTTAAATATACCATATATCACAAGACTTTTGATTCACTTATTAACAAAAAATAAAAAAGACCTATGGATATTCATAGATCTTTCGTAAGTAAACGCAGCAAAATATTTACATATTTTTCAGACGTCGAATTCTTTCTTTTGGATCAGGATGAGTTGAAAACAGCCCTTTGACACCTTTTTTCAGTGGATCAGAAAAATAAAGTGGCGCGGAAGAATTTGATGCTTCTTTCACAGGGGTTTTTACTCCCGTTATATTTTCCAATGCAGAAGCTAGTGCCCAAGGATTTCTCGTTAATTCTGCTGCACTCGCATCTGCCAAATACTCTCGATTCCTTGATATTGCCAAGTTTGTCATCATCGCAATGATAGGTGCAACAATTAACAAAACGATCGCGATGATCATAACAACTGGACTTTGCTTTTGATTTCTTCCACCTCTAGAAAAAAACAACATTCTTGAACCAATATCACTAATAATGGCGATAACCGAAACCAGTGCAAGGGCAATGGTCGACAACCGAACATCATAGTTTTTTATATGAGCTATTTCGTGGGCAATGACACCTTCCACTTCTTCCCGATTTAACGTATCCATCAGACCAGACGTGACAGCAACCGCTCCACTTTTAGGTGATAGTCCAGTCGCAAATGCATTAGGAGAAGAATCTTTTACGATAAATACACGAGGCATTGGTATTTGGGCTACCATTGCCATGTTTTCAACCGTATGCCATAAAAAACGATGATCTTCCACTGATTTAATTTCTCTTGCATGATTCATCTTCATGACAACATTTGTGCTTGAAGCTAATATAATCGACACGTAAACAATCGATATTAGCGTAGCAAGGATCATTCCTATAATAAAGTCTCCATACATGGCATACGAAAAAGCTGCTCCTACTGCTAAAACAAACGCAACAAAAAATGTAACGATAAACACGGTTTTTGTTTTGTTTCTTTGAATTTGTTCATAAAGTAACATCGTGTGCACCTACAATCAAAATTTCACTTCTACGTTTTTTCGTTCTTCTTTGTTTGCTTCTAACATGTCTCTTTTTCCAAAACCGTGAATAGACGCTAGAATATTCGTAGGGATACTCTGAATTTTTGTGTTGTATTTCATAACAGTATTGTTATATAGCTGCCTTGAATAGGCAATTTTATTTTCTGTCTGAGTTAATTCTTCTTGTAACATAGCAAAATTCTGATTCGCTTTTAAATCTGGATAAGCCTCTCGCAATGCGAAGAGGTTTTTCAGAGCACCACTCAATTGATCATTGACTTCCATTTGGTCTTGACGATTCATATTCGAATCTCCCATTTGATTACGTAACTCGACCACTTTTGTTAATGTTTCTTTTTCATGTGAAGCATAACCTTTCACCGTTTCAACTAAATTTGGTATTAGATCATAACGACGCTTTAACTGAACATCAATTTGTGCCCACGATTCTTCTACCCAGTTTCTAAATTTAATCAATTTGTTATAACCAGCCACCCATAAAATAACGAGTAAAACAAGAACACCAATAGCAATAAAACCGAACATATACATGTCCTCCTTTAATTTAGTTTGAAGCGATTGCTTGCTTTTTTTCTCTTTGAATATAAAAATATCGGTATATCAATGAACTTAATAAACCAATGAGAGAGATGCCTAACATTAGAATATAAAGACTGCGAACATCAAAGGTATTAATGATCATTCCGCCAAGAATGGAACCAATGACACCTGATACACCAAAAAAGACAGAAATAAATAGTAAATGCCCCGTTGACTCTAATTCCTCGGGCACTAGTTTTGAGACAAATTGGAATGCGTTTAAATAAAATGTCGCAAACGCCAAACCATGAAGAACTTGAACAATTAACACATAATTGGCATCAGGAACAACTGACATAAACGACCATCTTAATACATAAATGGCTGCAGCGATAGTAATATACGTTAAAGGGTGAAACTTTCTAAATAAATACACGCTAAATGCGAAAACTGTCGCTTCAGTGAAAACGCCGATAAACCAAGCTATTCCAATAATCGATTCGTCTCCACCTAATTCAACGATGTATAACCCAAGAAACGAGTCGTTCATACGGTGAGTCAGACTAATCGATAAAATTAATACGAAGAAAATTAATAATCGTTTATCTTTTAGCAACCTAAAGGCATTAATTAATTTCACAGGCTTTTTCGAAGGTTCACTATCAGGGGCCATGTATGTAAAAACAAGAGCTATCACCAAAAAAAATGCAAATACATAGTAAATATGTACGATTCCAATAGCGCTTAAAATATATCCACCGATCAAGGAAGCGGATGCAAAACCTAACGATCCCCACATTCGAATACTACCAAAGGAAACTTTTCTTTGTACCGAAACTTTTTGAGCGAGGCTATCCCCTAAACCACCTGCCGGAGACATAAAAGAGAAAAATAAATAGAGTAGCGGTAATAACAAAATAAATTCATTAATTTGAAAGACGATAAAACCAATTGCTAAAGCACTCGATAAACAAAGTAATAAAATGCGTTTAACGGTTTTCCAACGATCACTCATATAACCCCAAAAAGGTTGTGCAATAATTGCCGCTGCTGGTCCTACAGCAAGAAGTAGTCCAATTTCTGATCCAGATAAACCTAAAAATTGAAAATAAACTGGTAAATAACTAATCATAATGGTCATGGAGGAATGAAAAAAGAATAACATCCCTTTAAGTTTCCAAACAGATTTCATAATAGATATCCTTTCATAAGTAAAACAGCACTTTAACTTTAAACATTATTGTTAATAAACATGATTATTAGTATTCGAGATAAATTTTAGAGTAACCAGTCGTTTTCAAACAAATAGGATGGATCCAAGTCAATAAAGACATAATGTTCATCATCAACTGGATACGAATACGTTCGAATAACATCATTGGTTTCAATGTCACGATATTTATCAGACAGCATTCCAATTTTTCGATATTTCATTTGCATGATTTGGGCTAAAAAGTATGTACGCCAACTCCAATTTTTCCCAATAGCTACCTCATCCGAAATCCATTTTTTTTCATTTGTTTTTACCCAGTTAGGCGTTTTTTGATACCCGTACATATCACAAATGTACACACGAAACGAAACATTTTCTGTTTCTTTTGAGATAACTTCCGCTAACGTTTCTGTCGTTAGTTGTCTTCCTCTTATTATTATATTAATGTTTTGATCCATCGATTGAATAAACGTAATTTGCTTTTCTAGTTTTCGATGAGCCATTTCAATAAATGAATGGATTTCTTTAACTAAAATAGCTCTTACTTCCTTTGAAGCGATAAATCCATCAACAGCCTCTGATAAGTATTCCCCTTGTAAATATCGACCACCATGCTTCCAGCCTGTGTGCAAATGATGAGAATTTTCAATCCCTTTAAAGTGAAGCGTAGCACCAATTTTTCTCGCAAACGTGGCCAATCCATTAAGAATATCTTTATACGTGGAGTGATTCGTTCCTTCTTTTAAATCCGATAAATCCACTTTAATAACATTAGGTTCTAACTTTGAGAAATGATCTAGATTTGTATCGTTTGTACGAATATCATCTAATGATACATGGTAGCCACTCGCTTTCATATAAAGTAGCATATGACTTAAATCATTAATATTGCCGGCATAATCATTCATACGAAATTCAAATACAACACGATCTCGCAGTAATCCCTCTTGCTGATAGCGTTCGAAACTCTCCATTAATTCTTCAAGGCAATCTAGGTGAACCAATGTATCTGGATCAATATTAAAAAATAATCGAGGGTGATTTGAATAAGTGCAAGCATACTTCACCGCTTTTCGATGAATTTCTTTATCCACTTCCCACTTATAATCAACAGGTACAGTTGGATCTAAAAAAAACGGAGCTAACGAATGAACTTCTCCGTTTAAATCAATCCGACCGACAACTTCATAACCTATAATTTTATACTCTTCAGAGTTCATTATTGGCTGATATTGTGGAAACACTCGCGAGATATTTTCTATTACATCTAACGGGTCCATTAACAGCCCCCCTTTTTAACAACTTTTCAATTTCATTTATGATTATTATAACACGCCTAATCCAATTAGATGCTTTTCTTTTCTTAGGTCCACTAGAGTATGTTGAATCATTAAGCCAATTTCTTCTGACGGTTATCCACGTTTATAAAACAACGATTAAAATCCATATCCATCTGCTCTATGCAAGAAAGATAGCGTCCCCGAATGAATCGAGAACGCTGACGTTCGTATTGCGAGATAAAGAAATACAATGTTGTTCTATATTTTATTTTTTTGTAAAACAAAATCAGAAAGACGTTCGGCTTCATGATATGGAAGTTTGGTGATACCTAACTCTTCACCAACTCTTCCAAATGACTCATGATGAAAATCTGAGCCTCCTGTTTTAAAAATGTTTTCCTTTCGATCATTCTCAACTTTTTGTGCTAGCTTCCTAAAACGCTCTACATGAGTAGGATGATGATCACGGTGATAAACTTCGATTCCATCTAATCCGTACTGCTCAAACCAAGAATAAATGTGATCATCTAAGTTATAAAAGACAGGATGTGCAACAATTGCTACTCCACCAGCTTGATGAATTAATGAAATGGCCTCTTGTGGCTTCATTTCTTCCTCTTTCAATACGTAACAAGGTTTACCATAGCCAATAAACTTATCAAAAGCTTCACTTACTGTCTCCACATACCCTTTGCTTATAAGTGCTTTAGCAAGATGGGGACGAGAGTAGGTTTCCCCTGTCACTTGTTTTTTTACGTCGTCAATTGTAACGTGTAGATCATATTCCTGACACTTCCCTATCATTTCATCCATGCGAGCTTTTCGTTTATCCCGATGAAATGCTAACGTTTTTTGTAATGATTGATCGTCAATATTAAACCCGTATCCTAAAATATCGACGCTTACTCCTTCTGTTCGTGTGGAAAGCTCGATACCGTTGATAAATGTCATCTCGTGCTTTTCGGCGATTTTGCTAGCCTGCTCCAAACCAGCAGTTGTGTCATGATCTGTAAGTGACACAATAGACAATCCTGCTTTTGCACACTTTCCCATCAATTGTTCAGGAGTATATCCACCGTCTGAGCAAGTGGAATGCATATGGATATCTGCTTTTAAATGATCCCCCATTATGATTGCCACCAATGATCATAACGTGTGACTGGAAGCTGGCGTTTATGTTCTGTCGCCTTGTATCGTCTTTCTAAATTTTCTTTTATATCATTCGGAATGTCTTTTCCTTCTAAATAGTCGTCAATTTGATCATACGTCATCCCTAGAGACTCTTCATCAGACAATAAAGGTTGGTCATCTTCAAGATCTGCCGTCGGAACTTTTTCATATAATTTAGCTGGCGCTTGCAGTTCTTTTAATATTGCTTTTCCTTGACGTTTGTTTAAGCCAAATAATGGTGCAATGTCACATGCTCCGTCTCCATGTTTTGTAAAAAACCCAGTGACAGCTTCTGCAGCGTGGTCTGTTCCTACGACTAAGCATTCAGAATGAGCACCAAGGTCATATTGAGCTTTCATTCTTTCCCTTGCTTTTGTGTTCCCCTTGACGAAGTCACTCATTGTTTCTCCTACCGCTTCATTAAACTGCTCAAACGAAGCATCCACCGCTGGTTTTATATTGATTGTCACCTGTTTGTATGGACGAATAAAATCCAACGCTGTTTGCGCATCATCTTCATCAGCTTGCACACCATGTGGTAAACGGACGGCTATAAATGTATAGTGATCGGTCTTTTCTTCTTCGTTTAATTCTTCCATTGCTTGTTGGATCAATTTCCCAGCTAACGAGGAATCCTGTCCTCCAGAGATTCCAAGAACATATCCTTTCATACCTGATTTTTTCAAGTAAGCTTTCAAAAAATCAACTCTAGCTTTTATTTCTTCTTTTGGATCTATTGTTGGTTTCACTTTTAACGTCGCAATAATATCTTGTTGCATTTGTAACATACGATCATTCCTTTCAAATGATTAAAAATCTAGAAATACGACACATTCGATGTATTTGCTAAACTGATTACCGTGTCTAACTGGAAAGTAAACGTCTATTCCTTTTTAGCGCTAGAGAGTGCTTTTTCTTGTAAATGGAGTAGTTTTTCTTCGTAGCCTTCTTTTACTAATATTTGTTTCTCGATGTCTCCAATGAGATCAAAATGTGGAAATTCTTCTCTTTCATGAATCCACTTCTCTTTTAACCCGTGTTTTTCTCCCCACAAAACTAGCGTTTCCCGATTAACACATGCTGCTTTCGTTACCGTTTTATATTGAGGAAAACGAGTGTCGTACCAAAAGTGTGTCAAAAACGACACTTTACCTTGCCTCGCTTTTTCTTTCCAACGGAATAATTCTGATTTTGTCACACCAAAAGCCATAATAACTCGCTCTCCCTTCACAATTCTATTAAATAATAGATTTTAAGTGGATTCAAGGGATAACCATTAGATTGAGAGGTTATATTACACACTTTCCCCTATCATAATTTTTTACACATGAATAAACGTCTATTAAGATTTCTTCACAAAACAATCAAAAGCCCAAATGTGTCGTGTTTTTACATTTGGGCCCAATCTATTGCTAATACCTTCCGTTTTCCCGATCGCCTTTTTCATCGGCGATTTCATTCTTAAATGCTTCAATGCTTTCTTCTCTACGATCATTTTTTTGTCTAATCGCTTGTTTTTCAGCATCCGCTAACCCATCATCGTCTAGTGTTAACTTTGCCTCTGCAATATTTTCCTCTGTATTAGCAACCATCGTTTGCAACCGTTCCACGTTATTAGAACGCTTATCTTTTTTCGCCATGAGAGAAAACGCCTCCTTTAGGTATTATCTCTCTTAGTTTGTTCCTTAGCTAAAAAAACATTCGTACATCTACGCTTCAGGTTGTTTTTTGTACTTTTCATATGCTTCGTGCCATGCTGGGAAATGTTTTTTAATTTTCATCGGACGAAATGTTTTGGCATCCACACAAACATGTTCACTCGTTCCAGTTAAACATCGTTTCCCCTCATCATTCTTTATTTCATATCCATAGGTAATACGTATACCATTATAGTCTTCAATCCACGTATGAATCGTTACTGATTGTCCGTATTTAGCAGGAAAATGATAATTCATTTGTACATTAGTGACTGGCGATAATGTACCTGTTTTTTCCATATCCGCATAACTAAATCCAATTTCTTCAATCATTTTCGTTCGACCAATTTCGCACCAAACTAAATAATTAGCATGATAAACAACGCCCATTTGGTCCGTTTCTGCATACCTTACATCCACATTAGTTGTTGCAACTAGCATTTATCGTTCCTCCTCAAAAATCGAAAAGTCCTCTTTCGTTAAAATAGAAAGGTCGTCTTGGTTTTGTTCATATACTAATCGATATGCTTGCCTTTGAATCGCTTCTTCTACCATATCTTTCATGGAACGAGCATTTCCAGCTGGTGGATCGTTTGTAATCTTTTCAAACAAAGCGTTCGTCACGTCTGATTCCATTTCGTAACCAAATTCATTCACGTAAAGGTTGATAATTTCCATGAGCTCAGAAACGGAATAATGCGGAAATACAATCGATTTTTTAAACCTAGAAGATAACCCAGGATTACTTTCAAGCAACGAATTTATTAAGTCGGAGTATCCGGCTAAAATCACGACCAGATTCTCTTCATGTTTTGTCATCTCTTCTACTAACGTATCAATTGCTTCACGGCCAAAATCTTGTTCTCCTTTACTTAACAAAGAATACGCTTCGTCAATAAACAAAACTCCACCTAAAGCTTCACGGATTTTCTGCTTTGTTTTGATCGCCGTTTGCCCTACATACCCTGCCACCAGGTCACTTCTCCCTGTAATAACAACGTGACCTCGTTTAAGTAAATCAAGTTCATATAAAATTTGACTATAAATGTGGGCGACCGTTGTTTTACCAGTCCCAGGTGGTCCTGAAAACACTGCATGAAGCTGAATTGGAATAGAAGGCAAACCATTCTTCTCTCGTTGTTTTTGAATTTTGACAAAGGAAGAGAGTTGTCTAACTTCTTCTTTTACGTTTTTAAGTCCAATTAAGTGATTAAGCTTTTCTTCGCCCGCTTGACTTTCGTCTTCACTTTTCTGATCATTCATCATAAATGCGTTTTCATCCAACACGGTTAAGCTATTTTTTGAGTAGTCTTTCTCTTGGGCGGCTTTCGCTCCTTTTTGAAAGATCGCTTCTAGAACGAGATTTTTTACTGTACGAGCATTTCCAAAACTTTCGTCGATCCTTTCTTTATGTATTTTCTTTCTCAGTTGTTTTATGGCTTCATCCGTTAAAGAATAATCGTTATCTAACGCTACATGTTCAGCTATTTCCACTAGTTCATCCATCGAAAAATCAGGTAAATGAATATGGTTTGTCTCAGGGAACCGACTCCTTAGACCAGGATTACTCCATAAAAAAGTCCTCATTTCTTCTGTGTATCCAGCCAAAACAACAGAAAATTTTCCGGCATACTCTCCGCTTGTCATCGCAGATACTAATGTATCAATAGCTGTCTGCCCATAATCTGAACCACTCGCTCCTTCTCGTCTCAAGCTATACGCTTCATCAATAAATAAAACTCCACCAACTGCTTCTTGAATAACATTCATTGTTTTTTCTTCTGTTTGTCCAACATACGCTCCAACAAGGTGAGAGCGATCTACTTCTACAACATTTTCTCGAGGTAGAGCCCCTAATTGATGGTATATTCTCGCAAGTAAGCGAACAATCGTTGTTTTTCCTGTTCCAGGGTTCCCAGTCAAAATCATATTTAAATTACGTTCACTTTCAAAGTGATAACCTTGACGTTGCCGTTCTCGTTGATACTGTAAATAATAAAAATACGTTTCGACTTTATTTTTCACTTCATCTAGACCAACCATCGTGTTCAATTCATCAAGTGCGTCGCTTTCCGATTCAGTTCCGATTGTTTCTCTCCATATTTCCCATTTATCCAATTGATGCTGTAATTGCTTCGTCTTTTCTTCCATCAACTGCTTTTTATCTTTCGATGAGTAAATGCCACTAATCGTTTTCCGATAATGAGTTGCAGCCTCTACTAACTCATCTATTTCTTGACCGATGTCGTTTATTAAATCTAGACCTTTCGTTAAAAATCTTGCTTCATCATCCTCTCGTAGACCAATTGCCTCGTTGATTTGAATCTTTCTCGCTTGGAGCTCTTGTTGCCATCCTTTGCCTTTTTGTAGCATCATAAGCATCTGATCAATCTTTTTTTTCTTTCCTTGGCTATGATCCGTTTCACGAATTTTAGGAAAGTCTTCTTGAAACCAAGACTCATTCATTGTTTCAAGAGCAATATAAACAACCACTTTTGAAATATAGTCAGATGATGAAACGTTCATCGCTCTCGTCAGCCAATCATCGATGCGACGATCCCACTCTTTTTTTCTGTGAAACCTTGCAACGGCTGCCATCGCTTGAAGTTCTCCAAACTGGTCATTGTTCTTTTCGGATGAATCCAAAACATCCATCATTCGAACAATTTCTCCTTCTTTCAGTTGATCATAGCGAGTTTTTTTCCAACTCTTGATTTTATCTAATCGCTCATCTTCATTTAACTTTGACTCTTTCATTTTGTTCACCTCATTTCTCGAAGAGACACATCACTAACCTTTTGATTTGGTTGCTCTTTTACTCGCGCTTTCCACGTGCCATACGTAACACCTGTCAAGACAAAAAATGCGCCTAAGATATGTACAAATAATAACTGCTCACCTAATAAGAGCGTTGCCAAAAGAACAGCTGACAATGGCATTAAATTTATGAATATCGACGCTTTAGCTGCACCTATCATTTTTATTCCTTGATAATACATAATGAAACTAACGACCGAGACGATAACACTCATGTGAAGAATCGATCCCCACGTTAACAAACTTGCCTGTTGAAGTTCTATGACACTTGTTTCGAAAAACACAAATGGCATAAGCATAAGGGTTCCAATCACCACTGCGTATGTAGTTGTCGTAATTGAGCCGAATTTTTGCAAGGCAATTTTACCAACCACACTATACAACGCCCAGCAAATGACTGCAAGTAATAAGACAAGATCAATGGGTGCTAAACCTGATTCGAATAGTTGACGAAAGTTTCCTTCAGTTATAATAATTGTTGCTCCTGTTAAAGCTAATATCAAACCAATAATATTTCGTTTCGTAATGACTTCTTTAAGAAATATACCCGATAAAACAACGATCAACACTGGATTTGATGCAATAAAAAGGGAGCTTTTCACAATTGGTGCGTCTCTTGTAGCAACAAAAAAAGCGATATTGTAAAGAGCAATACCCGTAAGTCCAAGAATGCTAACGAGAATCCACTCTTTTCCTTTTGGGCGCCTTCCACCTTTATCCATCACTAACATAATTGGAATTAATAAAATAGCCGCAAAAAAGAAACGGAAAAAGGCAACAGTAATTGGGCTTAAATCTTGTGTGGCAAAATTACCTGCTATAAATGCACTTCCCCAGCTACTTGTGGCTAAAGCAAGCATGACATAGATTAGCCACGGTTTTGTTGTTAGTAACTTTTTCATAAATATAATCTCCTTTTTCTTCGTTACTCGAAATATACCTTACTTCAGCATTTTTTTCTACTTTTAGTACCATTCTCCTCAGCTGACAGAATGGCATCACTTCCTGTATACTAATCCTATTGCCACGATATCAAAGGAGAAAAAATCTATGTACCGCAAAGGTTTCGTTCTTTTAGGAAGTGTTCTTGTTGTTATAGGTCTTATATTTTATCATGAATCATTATTACATTGGGTTCAAAACAACGATCAAGATCAATGGTTTCTAGTGACGGTCATCGCAACACTCATGTCGCTTTTCCCTGTCATCCCTTACCCATTAGTCGGAAGTGTCATTGGTGCCGCTTATGGTCCCGCTTATGGTGCTGTTATCATTTGGACAGGATCCACAGTTGCATCAATCATTTTTTTCTCCCTTATTCGTTATGGGGGATTCCATAAGTTAGGCACGAAAGTTCATTTAAAGTATGCCGCAACGAAAAAACTTACACTGCTTTTTGAACAAAACGCATTCATGTCTATTACGATTTTGAGAATGATTCCTGTTATCCCGTCTATTATTATCAATGCTTATGCTGCACTAAGTCGCGTTCGATTTATGATTTATGCGCTTGGTTCAGGATTAGGAAAAATACCCGCGATGACGTTGTTTGCTTTTGTTGGTCATACCATTGTAACCGATCCGATTGAATTAATTTATATGATTGTCATTTATGCTGTTTTTCTTACGATTGTTTATAGCGGATACAAGCTTTGGTTAAAGAATATTGAACAAAAAACCATCGTTGCCAAAACACCCCGCTCATAAGAGCATTAAAAAAGGGACTTTCAAGGATTCGGCTAGATACATGACAAGCCGAACTTGGAAGTCCCTTATTCTAACGTTTCACTAGTTTGATAAGATTAAAAAGCTTTTAAAAACCTTAATATCCGATAAAGAATAGCTCCGATGAGGCCACCTGTTGTATTTAAAATAACATCATCAATATTCGCCACTCTAAATGTGTATAGATACTGATTCAGTTCTATAAATGAAGACAATAAGATCGACACAAACACGGTCAATATAATGCTCGTCGGTTTCACTTTTCGACGAAGACGTTCTATTAATAGCGAAAATAATAGACCAAACGGAATAAATAACACGACATTGCCAACTAATATCCGAATAGGATCGACCAAGTCTTCACTGTAAACAGCGATTCGGTAAATGCTTAAAAAAGGATCTAAATTATAATTTCTTCCCCCTGGTCCAACCGGTCCAAATGATGAGCCATAGTTCCAAGCGAAAAAAGTAACGTAAAATAACACGCTCATATATAAAATGAACATAAAAATAACCAACGATGTTGGAAATTTAAAAACATTTTTTTTGCTTTTTTTATTCCCCAATAGTTGCACTCCTAACAATGGTTACTTCCTGCTCCCGTTGTTTCATTATCATACGCTCATGTGATTTTGACAAGCTTTAAATCCTCAAAAATTCTCTAAATCGATAATAAATCTTTTTTTCTGGAGATCTATACCAACTAAAAAAGGAACAGAAATTTCTGCTCCTTGGTTAGAATAGGCTTTTATTTTCCTTTATCAGGAACATAATCTGGTTTAGCAGAGCCCTTTGTATTCATTTTCTTCCCCTTGTTTGCATCGCTTGCCACAGGCTGTGTCCCTGGAAAATCAGGCCTGAATTGCTTATTGTAATTTCGATTTCCTCCCACTTTTTAACACCCCCTTTACTATCGTTATCAACTACCTAATCGATCCATATGTTTTTTATCAATTCGTTGTTCGATTTTTTCAATCTCTTTTTCATCCTTCATTAATGAAGTTATATTTTGCTTATATAGATCTTCGTATCTTTGTTTTAATTTTTTCCTCATGGTATACCTCCTTTTTATTTGCTCTTTCATTGCACTACTTATACCATTATCATCCATATTGTAAATATTTTATACTTATTGAAGAAATGCATTCTATTTTTCACTAATGTAGACGCCACCTGAATTATCTAAGGTCATTAAAAATACATCATTCACATCTCTAATATTTTGTTTCCTAATTTGGCTATCTACCCAACTTCTTGTCGTGACTTTTTTAATATTAGCATCAATGTAACGACCATCTTGTACGAGGACAGTAGGATAACCTTTATCTGATGCCACTTTATTCATATCACTAGGTGTTAATGAATCGAACTGCGATTTTTTGATTACACTAATTTGTCCGTTAGCTTCCAACACCGCATAATCCACTTCATTTAAATCAATCGAGCTATTCAGTCGTAGGTCCATTAACAATGCTTCTACCGTTACTTTTGCTTTTGCCATTTCATTGTGAAGAATTTTCCCTTTTTCCATTAACACAAGAGGTTCATCTTCAATAACTCTCCTAAAACGAGGTAATTTTAGAGCAACATAAGATAAACCTAAATGAGTACCTCCAATCAGTGATGCAGCAGCTAATGGTCCTCCTAAAGGTGTCTCTCCATCAGCTAAAGGCTCTCCCACAACATCCCCTATAATTACGCCAAATAGAAAATCGATCGGGTTTACTGCTGTCATGGAACGTTGTCCTAATATTTTAATCAGTAAAAAAACATAGATGTAAACAATGGAAGCTCGAATGAGAAATCCATATATCGGTAAATCCTCTGCTCCTTGCCAAAAGTCGAACACGCCTATCCCTCACTTCATGCGGTTATATCTAAATCATAGTATGTGATTTTCTGATAAATCTATACAAGAGTGCAAAGGCAAGGATAGTTGTTTTGTTTATATTTTTATAGCTTTTCGAGTTTGTGAATATAGGTTAAAAGAGAAAAGAGGAAATATACGCTTGTGACCGTCTTTCACCAAAATCAACTCGCAACGGTCACATGATGCCTTCTCTTGTGACAGATCCACAGTATATTTCTCCAACTTGGGCACAAGCTCGCTAAACTTTCTCGAGAATAAACATACGGTTACAAAACACAGTCTCCTCCTTATCTATCACCATTAATAAAACAAAAACAGCACCTGCGAAAATCGCAAGTGCTGAAAAATTATTTATCTATTTTTTTGCTAACGTATTACGAAGAACCATTGGTAAGATACCGCCATGTCGGTAATAGTCAATTTCAACTTCACTGTCAAAACGAGCTAACACTTCAAATTTAGTTTCTTTACCAGTTTCAGGATCCTTAGCAATCACTTCAACATGATCACGAGGTTGAATGTCATTTGTCACTTTAACATCAAAGTGCTCTTTACCAGTCAATCCAAGAGTATCGGCATTTTCACCTTTTTTGAATTGAAGTGGTAGGACACCCATAAGCACTAAGTTACTACGGTGAATACGTTCGAAGCTTGCCGCAATAACTGTCTTAATTCCAAGTAACGTTGTTCCTTTTGCTGCCCAGTCACGAGAACTTCCCATTCCGTAATCGTCACCAGCAAGAACGACCAATCCTGTATCTGTTTCTTTGTATTTCATACATGCATCATAAATCGCCATGACTTCACCAGTTGGCCAGAACGTTGTATAACCGCCTTCTGTTCCAGGTGCAAGTTGATTTTTGATACGAATGTTTGCAAACGTACCGCGCATCATAACTTCGTGATTTCCTCGGCGAGAACCGTACGAGTTAAATTCTGCAGGTTTTATACCTTTATCCATCAAGAATTTCCCTGCAGGACTATTTTTAGCAATAGAACCAGCCGGTGAAATATGGTCAGTTGTTACGGAATCACCGAATTTACCAACTGCACGTAATTCATTAAGTTCTTTTACATCCTCAGGCTCAGGAGAAAGGTTCTCAAAGAATGGTGGATTTTGAATATACGTAGACTCTGAATCAAATTGATACAGATCTCCATCAGATGTTTCCAATGCATTCCATTCCGCATTATCATCAAACACACGCTCATACTCTTTTTTGAATAGTTTTGGATCGACAGCGTGCTTCATGACAGCATCAATCTCTGCGTTTGAAGGCCAAATGTCTTTGAAAAAGACATCATTACCATCTTGATCTTGACCAAGAGCTTCATTATATAGGTCAATATCTACTGTACCAGCTAACGCATATGCAACTACAAGTGGTGGCGATGCTAAATAGTTAGCTTTCACTAAAGGATGAATACGTCCTTCAAAGTTACGGTTACCACTTAAAACAGACGAAACAGTTAAGTCTTCATCAGCAATACCTTTTTCAATTTCTTCTGGAAGTGGTCCACTATTACCGATACAGGTTGTACAACCATATCCAACAAGGTTAAATCCTAGCTTGTCAAGATAAGACATTAAACCTGCATTCTGTAAATAACCAGTTACTACTTTCGAACCTGGTGCTAAACTTGTTTTTACATAAGCAGGAACATTCAAGCCTTTTTCAACAGCTTTCTTAGCGAGTAACCCAGCTCCAAGCATAACGTGAGGATTAGACGTATTTGTACAACTTGTAATCGCAGCAATGGCAACTGAACCTGTTTTTAGAGTAGACGTTTCCCCATTTGAATGCGTCACTTTTGCCTCTTTGCCAATTTCTTCTGGTGACAAACCGAATCCAGAACTTCCCACTGGAGCAGAAATTGCTTTCCCCCACTCTTTTTTCATTTCTGATAATGGAATTAAATCTTGCGGACGTTTAGGTCCAGACAAGTTCGGTTCAATGACTGTTAAGTCAATTTCTACAACATCTGTGAATTCTGGATCGTTTTCTCCAGGTGTATAGAACATTCCATTTGCTTTCGTGTACGTTTCAACTAATTTCACTAATTCTTCGCTTCGACCTGTGAAACGTAAATAGTTCAAAGTTTCATCATCTACTGGGAAGAAACCAACTGTTGCCCCATATTCAGGTGCCATGTTAGAAATTGTTGCACGGTCGGCTAATGTCATATCAGCAAGTCCTGTTCCGAAGAACTCAACAAACTTCCCAACAACATTTTTCTTACGTAGTGCTTGTGTTACTTTCAACGCCAAGTCAGTTGCAGTTGCACCTTCTGGCATCGCACCTTTTAAATTAACACCAATGACTTCTGGGACAGGGAAATAAGATGGTTGCTTCAACATACCTGCTTCGGCTTCAATTCCACCTACACCCCAACCTAGGACACCAAGTCCGTTGATCATGGTTGTATGAGAATCTGTTCCTACTAGTGAATCAGGAAAAGCAACTTTTTCTCCTTGCTCATTTTCACCTTGTTGTACTACATTGGCCAAATACTCCAAGTTTACTTGGTGAACAATCCCCGTAGCTGGTGGTACTGCTCGGTAATTATCCAATGATTTTTGAGCCCAGCTTAAAAACTTGTAACGCTCTTCATTTCGTTGGAATTCCAATTTCATATTATTCATAAGAGAATTTGCCCCACCAAATTCATCCACTTGGACCGAGTGATCGACAACAAGATCAACTGGAATGGCTGGATTAATCTCTTTCGGGTCTCCACCGAGATCTGCCATCGCTTTTCGAAGCGAAGCTAAATCCACAACGGATGGAACTCCTGTGAAGTCTTGTAAAATGACGCGCGACGGCTTAAATGGAACATCAATATTTTTTACTTGATCTGTTCCCCACTTCGCTAAGTTTTCCACGTGCTCTTCTTTAATAACTCTTCCATCATGTTGACGTAACAATGATTCTAAAAGGACTCGAATTGAGTAAGGAAGGTTGGTAACGGTTCCAACTCCGGCCTCTTCAATCGCCTTCAGATCAAAATAGTGATAAGTTTCACCATTAACGTCAAAGGTTTTCTTTGAGTTATACAATGCTTTGTTTTCATTTGACATATGTATTCCCTCCTTCATGTTCTATCATATAACAGATTTTCTTAATTGTCTAAAACCTTTTTTCGAAAATTTGTCACATATTCGCTTTACTAGAATAACACTTCTATGATTGAATGACATATTTACTGCTTGCGTATTACTAAATTCATTCCACTTTAACCGTTTCTCGTTTTCTGGAATAACAAACGTCATTTTGTACATTAATTCTATTTTTTTGAAAAAGGACTTCTGTTACACTCAAAAAGACTCAGCATAACTTATGCCGAGTCCCGAATTTTCTAATCCATGATTTCCTGTTTTCGTTGAGCAATCTCCCTTGAAAATAATTCTAATTGTTCTTTTTGGTGCTCTGAAGCTACTGTATACGCCTTGTTAATAATTTGATTCGCTTCATTTATTTCTTCTTCTGCCAACTTCACTTGATGACCAAACTCCGGCGAGTATGGATCCATTTGATGAAACGCATCTTGCAATTGACTATAAGCTTGCTGCGCATTTTCAAACGCTTGACGTTTGTTTTTCTGATAAGGCATCTCCACATCCCCCTTCTAAAACGATTATCGTAACCGGTACCCATTATGTGGATACGGATACTATAATGAACACTTCCTTAATAGTATGGTTTATCGCTTCAAGAGTATGCTAACAATTGAAAACAGATTTTGAAAATGAGGGGGTGGAAGACATCGAAAAAAACACGTATAAAAGTCAACGACGTGCTAATCCAAAAGGAGGAAACGCGGATTCCGGTCAACCGAAACCGATGAAAGGGACACAACGAACGCGCAAACAACACCGAAAAGGACAAACGGATGGAGAAGGGTAAATTTACCCTTCTCCATCATGTTGATCTAATGATATCAATTGATCTTCTACATCTGTTAATTCGTCCGACGATACCGTCCGAAAATCAATAAATAAACGATTCTCTTTAATTCTTGTGATCAATGGAATATTCCCTGTTCTGAGAAATGCTTCACAACGATTGACACTCAAATGTTCTTTTTCAACCGCTACTCCGTATGTCGGCAACTCTTCGATAGGCATCGTTCCACCGCCTACTTTTGAAACATCTTCTTCTTTACGAATGGATAACGTTTTAAACTGGACAGCCATTTTCTGTATGAAATGATCCACTTCAAGAGAAATGTCATCTTTAGTTTTCAAAATATCTCGAACGGCAGGAATTTGCTTTACCTTTTCCGGTTCATAAACATAATCGTGTAACGTTGCCTCTAATGCTGCTAACGTCATTTTATCAACACGAAGCACCCGAGCTAACTGGTGTTTTTTAAGTTTAGAAATATATTCCTTTTTCCCAACGATAATGCCTGCTTGAGGACCTCCTAATAATTTATCCCCACTAAACGAAATGATATCAGCACCATCAGCAATCGATTGTTTCACGACGGGTTCCTCGCCGATTCCTTCATGAATGAACGGAAATAACGACCCACTTCCTAAGTCTTCGTAGACGATGACAGACGAATCATTTCTGTTGTCTCTAGCAATTTCTTTTAGTTGTTTCACCGACACATCAGACGTAAACCCAACGGCTTTGAAATTGCTCGTATGCACTTTCATAAACATTTTTGTTGCATCAGAAATGGCATTTTCATAATCGTATGGATGCGTTTTATTTGTTGTTCCGACTTCCACAAGTGTCGCATCACTCTCTTCCATGATCGTAGATACACGGAAAGAACCACCGATTTCCACAAGTTCCCCTCTTGAAACTACAACTTCCGACCCTTTCGTTAATCCTCGCAAAACTAAGTACACAGCAGCTGCATTGTTGTTAACAACCATCGCAGCTTCCGCACCTGTTGCTTTAATCAAAAGATCCTCCAGCAAACTATGACGAGATCCTCGACTACCTGAATCAATGTCATATTCCAAATTAGAATAATATCTAGATGTTTGCAAAACCTGGTTCATCGCTTTTTCACTCAATCTTGCTCTTCCTAAGTTTGTGTGAAGAACGGTTCCTGTTCCATTAATGACTCTTCTTAAGTTAAATGGGTGATAAGAACGAGTTCGGTTTTTGAGTTGATCAAATAGGTACTCGGTGAAATCTTCTCTTTCATAAGATTCAAATCCCGAAGCATCGATTTTAAGTTGTTCACGGAGGTTATGTAGTTCTTCATTTATCCATTCTTTCCATTGTTTTAGAGGAATTTGACCTTGTTCGTGAATGGTCGTAAATTCCTCGGAGTCCATCATTTCATGAACAGGAGGCAATTTTCTAAAAAGGGTTTCCATCATCTTCCTCCTTTCTGATAATTGGTATATTAACGCTCAGACACTTCTATTAATTTCCATTTATAAAACTTGTATGCATTGGTCATTCTAATTAGTGAGGAAGGTCAATAACCTTCTTCAACGAGTGAATGATATTGTTTTTGTACAGGATTCGTTGATATAACCTTGAGGGGTGGTACGCTTGGCCTACTAACGTAGCAAGAAAAGCAGAAACATCAGTAAAGGAAGTAAAAACGAAAGTAATGAGGTGTTAACAAAAGATAAACATCGACTTTACCCTAGAAGAAAGACACATTCACTCGAGAAAAAGGTGGTCCTTGGAGACCACCTTTTTCATATGTACCTTTATTCACCTTTGCCAAATGTTTCACGCTCTCGTGCAATCTCTTGTTGATCTTTGTAATCTTTTGCAAAACCAGCAGCATAAATAGCTAGTCCAATTCCTAAACCAATCCCCAAACCTTTAAAAAATTTCTTTAACATTTCGGTCTCCCCCTTCGATACATAAATAAAAACGATTATCTCTTATTATTATACAAAAGTTGCAAGCAGATGAAAACACCAAAAGAGATGTCTCAAAAGTTTCAGCAATTTCTTTTAAGACATCCCATCCCCATTTTCATGTTAAAAACGATTTGAATATAATCGATATTCCACTCGTCAATCCCTATTATAAAGCTTTCTAACCATAATTTTTGATTGATTCGATTTCATTAATCAGTTCTTTATGATCAGGGAATCGATCTGTCTCCCATTTAGAGAATATTTTCTTCCCATTTACAGAGACTTCGAAAACACCGCCTGAACTAGGAATTAATTTCATCTCTTCAATATCCGTTCTTAAATCTTCAAACACGTCTTCTGCGAAACTCGCAGCTTTAGGCGCATAATTTCACTGCATGCAAAATTCTACGGTGATGTTCAATTTCATTATAAAAAACTCCTTTGTGAAAGTTTTGTGAATTTTTTGTACGTTGACTTACATTTTAAAAGATCATTTGTCGAAGGTCAATGAAAAGGTTTATAATGGATGATAGTAAAGGAGGTGCTTACAGTATGGTAAAAAATATATTTTCTTCTAACAAACGTTTAACATCAATGACAAAAAAAGCCGGTTGAGGATGCAAAATTGGTCCTGATGACCTGGCGCAAGTTTTGCGTCATTTACCTTCTAAAGATGAAGATGAGCGACTCCTTGTTGGATTAGATACATCAGATGATGGCGGCGTCTATCAATTAACAGACGACATTGCATTAGTGCAAACGGTCGATTACTTTACACCTATCGTAGATGACCCATATATGTTTGGCCAAATTGCAGCGGCCAATGCGCTAAGTGATGTTTATGCCATGGGTGGAGAACCGAAAACGGTTTTAAATATCGTTGGGTTTCCAATTAAAAAGCTTTCCCATGAAATTCTAGCTCAAATTTTAAAAGGGGCATCTGATAAAACGAAAGAAGCAGGTGCTGTTATTGCTGGAGGCCATTCCATTGATGATCAAGAGCCAAAATTTGGATTAAGTTGCACAGGAATTGTCCATCCAGACAGAATTTTTAAAAATGTCGGTGCCAAACCAGGTGACAAATTAGTCTTAACGAAACCACTTGGTGTAGGCATTTTAACGACCGCTATTAAATTCGGAAAAGCTTCTGAACAAGAAGAAGAAGCTTCTACGAACACGATGGCAACACTAAATAAAGTGGCAGCGGAAGTTCTAAAAAGCTACCATCCTCATGCTGTGACAGACGTAACGGGCTTTGGTTTGCTTGGTCATGGTTACGAAATGGCAAGTGGCAGCGACGTTAGTTTTGACATTAGCTATGGCAGTGTTCCATTGATCGATGGAACATTAAAACATGCCAAAGGCGGTGTCATCCCTGGTGGCGCTAGAGATAACCATGCTTGGTTAAGCCCAAACATTACGTACGATTCATCTTTGAAAAAGCACGATCAGCTAATTCTTTGCGATTCGATTACGAGTGGCGGATTATTAATTAGTCTTCCAGCAGAAGAAGTCGATGGGTACATTAATGAAATGAACGAAAAAGCACCCTTTGCCGCTGTTGTCATAGGTGATGTTACAGAGAAAAAAGAGAAAGACATTTATGTTTCGAAATAGAAAGACAAAAGGTCGCACGTTTGCGACCTTTTTCTTTCGATTTTGGATGGACAGGAGGAGTCAATTCAATGAACGTCAAACGGTTGGAAACGTTTATTACGTTAATAGAAACGAAAAGTTTTTCTAAAACAGCACAAAAACTAAACATGACACAACCTGCAGTAAGTCAACAACTGAAGTTATTCGAAAAAGAAATGGGTACGGCCTTGCTAGATCGCGAACGTTTCACGTTAACCAAAACCGGTGAAATTGTTCTTACAAAAGGCCGAGAAATCGTTCAGTCTATTGAAAATATGCAGACAGAAGTGAAATTAGCTGATCACCAAATTGCTGGATTATTGAAGTTGGGGGCTAGCACCGTAGCTAGTACGCATTTAATACCTCGTTTATTAGCATCGGTGACACAAAAACATCCGTCCCTTCGCTTTCATATTCAAGTAGCAGATACGATGCAAATGATTAAAAAAGTTTACGACGGCGATTGTGACTTAGCGATTGTAGGCACGGATAAAGTTGATCATTCATTCGTTTCACACCCCGTTTATACCGATCGTTTCGTCTTGATTGCTTCTCCTGAGTGGAATATAGAATCTGACATGGAATCTATCGTAAAAAAACCGTTTATTTCACGGGAAAAAACAAGCGGAACGCAACATGAAGTAGAGAAATTATTAAAAAGAGAAAAAATTTCAATAAATGAGATGAACAGCATCGCAACGGTACAAGATACGGAAGCGGTTATTGCTTTTGTAGAAAACGGATTAGGCATATCAATCATTTCTCAATTATCTGGATCAAAGGCGATCGAAGAAAAAAGAGTACAGGTTGTTCATATGTTTGACTCCACAAGAACCTTCTCTCTCATTTATCATCGGAACAATGAAAATGATCCAGTTATTCAAGCAGTAAAAACCATCTGTAACACAAACTGGGACGGAAATTAATTTCCGTCCCAGTTTGGTTCTGCTAGTATTCTGTGTTGAATTTGAAAAGTCAAAATACTTTAACATAGCCTTTTATTTCAGTTTTCGTCAACTATTATTCTCTTAATACTCCGGCTTCTTAAGCCACACCCGCTCATTATCTTCTCGTTTCGTAAAACCTGATTGATCAATTTTCTCCATCATCGGAACTAAATATTTCCGAGTTAGACCAAGGACCTGTTTCGCGTCTTGTAATGTGAATCGGTCTTCTGTTTGTTCATATAAATCATTCATTGCTTGCCTAAACGATGAAACAGATAGTAAGTGTTTCTCATCCATTTCCATCACTCGTTTTTGTCGGATAAGAAAATGCTTTAACTCTTGTGCCCATTGTTCAGGAAGTCCGGCTCTTTCCACAATCATTGCTATAGGTTCAACCTCTAATCCTTGTTTCATTAACGTCTCTTCCACTTGCTTCATTCGCTTTTCCCATTGCTTTGGATATCCAGGTTCAAATGTCACGGAAGCAACTGCAGAACCGCTTTTCTTAAATTGCTTATCACGGATGCCTTTATCGATGACAGAAGATGCCACTTCTTTTCCATAAGAGGCTAAGTCTTGCTTTAATTGTGCTAATTCCATTCCATCTCGAAGGGGATATTCCTTGTGATATGTGAGCAATTCTTCTTCGATGATTTCTAACATTTCTTCGTAAGTCATCGCTAAAACATAGTTCTCGCCGAAACGTAATAATGTTTCCTCTTCTAAAAGAGGGGCAACAAACTCTGTAAACTCTTCATCGGATAACGACAACTCTGCACACGCTTCTTTTTTCGATAATGATTTCTTTAATTTTAATAAGTCCATCAGTCTTTCCGTTGGAGATCCTTCTTTTTTTCGCTCCAATTTTTCAATCGTTTCTTCCCCGAATTTATAACGATCTCCTTGTGGATCAATGACAATTCCACCGCCTATCGTCTCCATTGGTGAAGGCCGGCGCAAAATAAATCGATCCCCACGCTTTGTCACAACTGGATCATCAAGACGAAGCTGACAGAGAACGTTTTTATCATCTGTTAATTCATTTCGATCGAAAAAGACAATTTTCCCGTAAACTTCCGCAGTGCCAATATGTAATTTAATATAACCTCTTTGTTTCACCGGGTATTTCAATTGATCAACCGTGTCTAACGAAATATCGATTGTATTCGTTGTACTATAATGTTGAGTTGACACAAGAACATCACCGCGACTTAGTTCATGTTTGGACACGCCACCTAAGTTGATAGCAACCCTTTGCCCTGCTCTCCCTGATTTTTGGGCTTCATGATGCACTTGAAGTTGCCTTGCACGGACTTTCTTTTTTTGCGGAAGAATTTCCAACGTATCTCCTTCATGCACTTCCCCTTCATAAACGGTTCCACGGACGACCGTCCCTTGGCCATGAACTGTAAATACTTGGTCAATGGGCAGACGAAACGCTCCTTTGGAATTTTTCATTGGGATCGTAGACAATCGGCGCTTGATCTCCTCGCGCAACTCTGGAATCCCTTTTTGTGAAAGGCTATCAACAAAAAGTAATTCAGATCCTTCAAAAAACGTCCCTTCCACTTGATCAGAAATATCCGCTTCTATCAGTTCAATCATATCCTCTTCCACTTGATCCATTTTTGTGACAACAATGAGCCCTTGGTGAATCCCTAACAAGTTTAAGATATCCAAGTGCTCCACTGTTTGTGGCATGACCCCTTCATCCGCTGCAACAACGAGAATCACTAGGTCAATTCCTGCTACTCCTGCAATCATTTGTCTAATAAATTTCTCATGCCCAGGCACATCAATGACCGATACTTGCGAGTCATCGTCCAATTTCAATGGTGCGTACCCTAATTCAATGGATATCGATCGTTCCTTTTCTTCTTTTAAACGATCTGTATCTATGTTTGTTAATGCTTTTGTTAACGTTGTTTTGCCGTGGTCGATATGCCCCGCCATACCAATCGTATAAAATCGTTTCGACATCATGACCCCTCCAATGATTTCCCTTTAAATTCAACGAATTCTTCATTTATTTTACCATACCAATGAAGTGAAATCTTTGCAGACACTTTTTCTGATCGTAAAAATATAATGAAGTCCTTTAAACCGAAGAACTATTAATCATGTTTTTAGCCATAAACGTTTAAGGGGGATTCATTTTAGTAAAAAAGGTTGCGAAGATGTTATTTCACGATTATAATTAACTATGTTCTTAAAACTAAGGGGCCGGATGTGTAGCTGGTGCTTGCCGAGGTCTTCAAAACCTTCAGGGAGGCGCGTGCCGTCTCCGGTGGGTTCGATTCCCACACGGTCCCGCCAATTTTAACTTTAAACGTGAAATTTTCTCAACCATCTATTCTAAACCATAGATGGTTTTTTTATGAATAAAAACAGTAATTAGTGCCATGAAAACTACGACTAGAGTAGTTAACTCAACTACAATTAAAAACATCGTGAAAGCCCCTTTTACTTCTACTATTTGTTCTCTCTCGTATAAAACCAAATTACTGTATGAAGAAATGTACTACTCATATAACACATATTTGTCTTATCACCTGTCTACAAATGGTTACTTGAAAATCGCTTCAGAAGTTTAATAGTATTAAAGTGCAGACCCTCGTGGTAAAGGGAGAAGCTTAAAAATTCTCCGATCGTCATTAACGTTAATCCGCTACTTGTTGTATACGGTTCGTTTACTTTTTCATCTATGCGATTTCCTAATTCTTTTTGAATCCGATTTGGTTGCTCTGTAAGCATTTCAAGCAATTTATCAATACTTGGATGCTCCTCGTTCCAATCATTAGGTTTCGTACCTCTTGCAAATAACCGTTCAAAGTTTTCTGGTAGTTGCATCGCTTCGTTAGCAGCATGAAAAGCTAACTTCTCTTGGATAACGTAAATATGCCCTAGGTTCCACCTCACATTGTTGTTAAAATTTTCTGGAACGTTATCCAATTCTTTTTCTGACAGTCCCTTTACAGCATTCGTCGTAAGCTGACGAACAAATGAAAGTTGCTTAATCACACTTGGATCCATCATATCTCTCCATTCTTTTATTTTCCCCTTTTAAAAAGTGTATATAAGTCTTTTTAATAGGAATCATGAAATAGTATATTCAACCAACTCAAATAGTTTCCGCTCTTCCGATTTTCAACTAATATTTATGAAACATATGACATTTCTGAAAAGTGAATAGTTTATTGATCCATAAAATCAGTCTAGACTATAATTTTCTATCTTGTAGTGAACTACTATTTAGTAAAGTTCACCATATTTAAAATTCTCTTTCTAATTGTCATTGTGTCGATTTTATAAATATACTTTTGGCTCATTTATTGATAAACTCAACACTATAAATCGATTGAGAGGAGAGGTTACAATTTGATTATTCGACAAGCAAAACTAGATGATTGGAAAGGTATTGCCCACGTCCATGTTGACTGTCTTCATTCAGCATACTCCGAGACTTTACCTTCTAACACTCTAGAAAAGTTTACTTATATAGACCGTGAAAAAAGATGGCAAAAAGATCTTCAAAAATCGATAAATGGCGGAACGATGACGTATGTAGCAGAAGATCAAAACAATGAAATCGTAGGATTTGCATTAGGTGGGACGATGAGAGATGCTCGGTTACGGATTAAATACACAGGGGAAATTTATGGGTTGTATGTCCACCCCGATTATCAAGGGCAAGGTCTTGGTAAAAAACTATTCGAAAGTGTAGCAGAGCACCTTGCATCCGTCCACTTTTCTTCTATGGCATTATGGACGTTTGGAAATCTTGACTCATGTTCATTTTTCAAACACCTTGCCGGACAACAAGTATATGAAAAGAAAACAACGGTAGGTGGGAAAGAATTAGTAGAATACGCCTATGGATGGGATGACATAAACTCTCTTACCGTGTTATCGGAAGATCTGAATTAACAACAGAAAGGGTGGCTGACGTTTCACAGCTACTCTTTCTTTACTCGTTCTTTCTGATTTTTAGATAACAAAAACTAATTCGTATGACAATGAATTGTTGCATAGGAATTCTACCCTTCTCCATTCCATTTTAACAGCATAAGCTTATTGTTATTGCTAATGTCCCACATTGGTTTTCTTTTTCAGGTGAATAGATCTCATAAATGGTTTCCAACATCTCATCCATTGGTTTTCCTTCACAATTTAATTCTTGAAATGGAATGTCTTCATACATTTGCTTAAAATTTTTGTACTTTCTAAGGTTGATCACTTCAACAATAATCGTATCTTTTTGGGATGATAATTTTTGAAATTCAATCCTATCACCTACCTTAATTTTTCTTCTCTTTTCATCATTTAAACGGATCTCAACTGCTTTTTTTCCTTGTTTGACTGCATCAAAATATTCTTCATAACCTCATTTTATGTACCATTCATTTCTCCTTTTTCTGAACATCTGACCAAGTAAAAGTAATATAACTGTAAGAATCCTTTTAACTTATTCAACATCTGAGAAAGGACCTCCTTTGTTTTTTACAATAATATAGGAATGATTATTGTATTTGATTAGAATAAATGAATAATGAACGATACCTAGACATATTTTTGGAGGGGAATAATGACAAAGCCTATGATCGGAGTCTTACCATTGTACGATGCAGCTAAAGATAGTTATTGGATGTTACCTGGCTATATGAAAGGGTTGGAGGAGACGGGAGGAATACCAGTGATGCTTCCCCTAACGACTAATAAAGAAGATATTTTCGATATTGCCAAATCATTTGATGGTTTTCTATTTACGGGAGGTCAAGATGTTCATCCAGCAATGTATGGAGAAGAACGAGAAATATTTTGTGGAGAAACTTGTACTGAAAGAGATGAAATGGAGAAATTACTATTTAACCGACTAATGGAATTGGACAAACCGGTCCTCGGTATTTGTCGCGCTATCCAATTATTTAATGTTCTCTTAGGAGGAACGCTTTATCAAGATATCCCATCTCAGCGTAAGTCGGATGAAGTGATTGCACACAAACAACATCCGCCATATGATAAACCCGTTCACGACATTTTTATAAAAAAAGAAAGTCTACTGCATTCCATCGTAAAAACAGATGTGATGAAAGTTAATAGCTATCACCATCAAGGAATTAAAACGCTCTCTCCCCATTTAACTTCGATAGCAAAAGCACCTGATGACTTAATTGAAGCGGTTTCTATGCGAAATAAAAAATTTATCTTAGCTGTTCAATGGCATCCAGAGTTTAGCTATAAATCGGACGAGCACAATTTCAGCTTATTTAAAGGATTTGTAGAGCAGATTAAAAACATGATGAGTAGTGATACAAAACGAACATCTGCACAGGGTTAGTATTTGTTATTTGATGTTTTATATGCGAAGCGGCTTTTTGGGGAATCGATTGAAATCGGTCTTTTTATTCAGGGTATCTTTCCTTCCTTAGGGAAAGATAAAAGATGTATCACCTGTTGAAAACATTTCAAGGAGGCCTTCACAATGAGCTTTTTCGATTGGTTTAACGAGAAAGAAGAACCGCAGAAAAATAAGCGAAAAGAAAAACGTGATGCATCTCAAGTAACAGATACAGAATTCGCTTCGGAGAATGCACACTTAGATCTTCGTGAAGAAGAACTGGATATTGACAAAGATCGCATGGAAACTGGAGAAGTTGCTGTTCATAAGGATATTACGGAAGAAGAGCAAACCGTTAACGTTCCCGTATCCCATGATCAAGTAGTCATTGAACAAAAATCTGTGGATCACGAACCAACAGATGAACCTATCACAGAGGAAGAAACGGTTCATATCCCAGTTACAGCAGAAGAAGTCGATGTCGATAAACACACGGTTATCACAGGGGAAATTTCTGCCGAGAAGCGGGATGTGGAAGAAACAGAACAAGTTCGAGATGTCATTCACAAAGAAGTTGCAGATGTAGACGTTAAGGGAGAAGCAGATGTTAAAACAAAAGGTGATACAACCTTAGATAGAGAATAAATCTCGTTGGAATTTCCTTGGGGTGACTTTAAAGGTAACGATTACCTTTTCAGTCACTTCTTTTTTTTCATATTAATAACATTATGGAACATAATAATAAAAAACTTCAGGAGGAATATCAATGGTTAAATATGTTGTTACAGGAGCCATCATAGGATATATTATTGCATGGATATTGAATGTGCCCGTCTCAGGAGGGCTAGTTCTTGGAGCTGCAGTAGGCGGCATGAGTTATACGTTTCAACTGAACAGAAAATCATCCAGAGAAGAAACATTAGAATCCGATGATGATAAAAAGATGCAACTTAAAGAAGAACAGTTACATGTTCGTAAAAATCGTGTCCAAACAAACGAAGTTGACATTCGCAAAGATGTGATTGAAGAACAGAAAACATTCTCCATCCCTGTTAGACGAGAAGAAATGGTTATTGAATCTGGCGATGAAGAAGAATTCCGAATTCCTTTAAAAGAAGAACAGATTGAAATTAATAAGGAGCCAGTTAAAATAAATGACGTTTCTGTTTCTAAACGTCAAAAAAATGAAGTTGAACAAGTAACGGACACGTTAAAAAAAGAAAAAGCAGCTATAAAAACGGACGGTAAAGTAGATATTCAAGAGCATAAATAAATAATATCAAATGAGGGACGTCCCTCATTTGATCATTTACGTATTATCACATTAACTATTTTTTTCTTGAAATTACGGTTCCCAACCTAATTCATCGCTTTCAATTAATTGATAAAGTTCATTGTCACTGACTATTTCATAACTGCCAGAGTAACCTAAATGTGCCCCATTTTCACCTAAACCTAAATCATAAACATTTTTATTATCCGTATGAATAACTATCATATAATCAATTTTGGGAATTTCGTTGGATTTTTTCATCTCCATATTTAAAGGTTCTGACATTAGTTTTTCTATTCGTTCCTTATCTTCTGTCTTGAATTGACTATTTGCACGCATATTATCAATTTTAATTTTCTTTATTGTTTCCTCTTCACCTATCATCTCTGACATAACGTCTTCATATGTTGTATTTTTCATTTTATCGTATATAAAAACTCCGGTAACAATAAGAATAACGCTCAAAGCTAATTTAATCATACTGCTTTTTTTCATATCTACCTTCTCCTCAAAACATCCATCGTAATTCTAATATGATTCTTTATTAAGCCACTCATCTTTTAACAATCCATAAATAATTCTATTAAAGTACTTGCCGTTAAGTTTTTCGTAATCTCTAATTTCTCCTTCCTTCTTAAATCCTAACCGTTCTGGTAAAGCCTTACTTTTTAAGTTTTCCGTTGCAACGTTTATTTCTACTTTATTTAATTGTAAATTGTTAAATGCGTGTTCTATTAATAATTTACTTGCCTGAGTTGCTAAACCTATTCCCTGATAATTCTCCCCTAACCAATATCCTATTTCTGTTTTGTTGTTCGATAAATCAATATACAAATATCCAATAGAACCAGCAAGTTTTCCTTTATGCCAAATACCAGCCCAATACCCATTATTAGATGCAAATCTATTCAGAGATTTTTCAATAAATTCTCTCGTGTCTTGGATTTTAGTTGTTGCCGCAGGAAAATGAAGCCATTCACCTAAACTTAAACGATTTTCATCTATTAAATGATATAATTCTTCAGCATGCCTTTCTTCTAATAAAGCTATGTATGTCTTTTTATCTATCGTTACTTTAAACAAATGATTCATCCTTTCCTAAGTAAATTTATAGAAACGTTTTAAGCTAGTTTCAATTTTAGCATAATTACCCAAATGACATGCTATTTATCCTCCTTTGATTTTTACTCCTATTCATTTCTTCAACCATTATCGAAAACTCATAACAATCATTAAAAAACATGGAGATAAGAAAATCCCCATGTGTAGATTTGATACTTTTTATATTTTATACTGATTTTAAATCGACATTTTAAAAGCTTTAACGATAATCCCATCATTTGCAGAAATCGATAAATGATAATGCTGTTTAATCGCATCTAAGTCCGTTGTATCTCCAAATCCTGGCGTTTGATATAAACCTCCACCCCCTCGCTAAGATGTAGAATCACTTTGCTATTTTTTTGCAAATATAAATCATCTCATTACTAGCATTAGTTAATGGTGTCTCATTCCAATCTCCATAAACATGGACTATCTCAAATCCACTACTATTTAGTAAGCGTTCCATTTCTTTTGGAAAAACGTACCGTAAACTCAACTCTGTTTTGGATTCCTTGATTATATTCCCTTCATTGTTAATAAATCTTCTTGTCGTTTCATTATGCTGAAGCTGAGTAATGGAATCATACTCACTTTTTAAATAGACCTCTACTTTATATTTTGTTTCAGAATCTTCATAAGTTCTCCAATATTTGTTTTCGCTTGACTCCACTAATTCATCCTCCGAAGGAAACCTTGTTCCGAAGATGAATATTCCACCCATCACCAAATGTTTATTTACCGACTCTAAAAACTTGTCCTGGGCATGATTCGTTAAAAAGTGTTGGAACGAGTTTCCTATCGAATAAATGAAATGACTTTTTATATTTAAATGAAGTTGAGTGCAGTCTTGTTGAATAAAATCTATAGATAGATTTTGTTTCAAAGACTTTTTAATTGCTTCATCTAGCATCTTTTTTTCTAAATCAACACCTATAACGTTGTATCCTTTGTTTGCTAAAGGAATGGTGGCTCTTCCAGTCCCACATGCTAAATCAATGATTGTGCCTTTTACCCTAGAAGCCCACTTCAATATTAATGCTATATCCTGTTGAAAAGGTTCATTTTCCTTATCATATAAAACAGGATCATTGTATTCATCTAAATTATCATTTATATATTTTTTCAAAAAAATCACTCCTAAAAACACTTTAACTTCCTATATATTCATTTACTTTAACATATTTCCAATGCAATAAGGGTTTGACTCGGCGAACTCGAGAATGCTACTCGAGTAAACTTCGAGTCGTTATGAAAGGAATTAATTAGAGGGAAAGAATCAAAAAATTTTTAAAAACACCTTATAAAAAATAGTTTTTTTCATATAGTTATAAATAAAACGGCACTGTATTTTACGGATTTATGATGTGAATAAATGGGGAGGAATAGAATGGGAAATAGACCACCACTGTTGCAAGCAGGAGATTCTATTGGATTAGTTACTCCAGGAAGTCCTATCGATGCTAATATGATTAATGCTAGAGCTCAAAACTTGAGTGAAATGGGTTTTAATATCGTATTTGGACAAAATGTTTACTCATTTGATGGTATTGTAGCTGCTCCGGCTGAACAAAGAGCTGAAGATATCATGAACATGTTCATAAATCCGGATGTTAAAATGATTATGACGACAAGAGGAGGAACAGGCGTTCAAACCCTTCTTCCATATTTAGACTTTGATGTCATAAGGAATAACCCTAAAATAATCTCAGGTTACAGTGACATCACTGTACTACTTAATGCTTTGTATCAATTTAGTAATTTGATTACCTTTCATAGCCTCATGCTGATTGATTTCAGATTAGATACACCTGCATATAATTATAATCAATTTTTCGAAGCTACTTCTACATTGATTTCTCCTAGATCCATCCAAAACCCACCCAACATGCCACTCACTAGTTTAGTACAAGGAAACGTAACGGCCCCTATCGTTGGTGGAAACATGACGTCTCTTGTCAACACACTAGGTACACCATATGAAATTGAAACCACTGGAAAAATACTATTTCTAGAAGAAATCAATGCTCCTACTAATATGATTTATCGATATTTCACTCAACTATCTATGGCAGGTAAATTTCAAGATTGTATCGGGATTGTTATGGGGGAATGTACGAATTGTCTCGTATCTTATGGAACAACTTACACAGATTTAATAAATAATTGGTTAGTCCTTCTAGGAAAACCGCTGATGGTCAACCTTGCTACTGGACACGGATTTTATAAAGCAGCCATTCCAATAGGTGCTACCGTTAATCTTGATACAACAGAAAATACAATATCTGTGCTTGAGCCCTCTGTATCTAGTTAACATGAGGATTGTTTCATATAAAAGTAATGCTTATTTACAACAAACGAAGAGGGAACTCCTAAGCGCGAGTTCCCTTCATTATAAAAAGCCGCTTTTTATATATTTACAGTGAATTTGTTACAGCTTATTTATTATATTGAACATTCCACGAAACCATGTAAGTAACCACTTGTGTTAGTGGGAGTAAAAAAAAGATAATTATAGGGTAGTATGGAATCGTTTCAGATATAAACGGATAAAACAGAAGCAAACTAGCAATGATAGGAGTCGCATACATCATGCTGACATATGCCCTCCTAGTAGCTCGGCTAGTAATTTCCTTTTCTCGTTCATCACTTTCTTCAAATTCATCAGGTAATAGCAAAGATTTTGACCATAATTTATTTTTCTTCTTACTAAAACTTATGATGGAAACGATGCTTCCTACAAAAATAAGAATGATTAATGGTAAAATATTTAGTTCAAACATAACAGAGCGACTCGAATCATTAAAATATTTAGAAATATCAACTGATGCATAATAAAATGAAGTCAGTGCCCACCCAAACAATACTAGTAATAAAACGGAGATCAACACATTCCGATAAATGCTCATTGATTATCCTCCTCCAAAAAAAATATTTCTTCCATTTGCAAATCAAATATTCTTGCAATATTCATGGCCAGTAAAAGCGAAGGTGTATAACTTCCCTTTTCCAAAGCTACGATCGTTTGCCTCGTAACATTTACAGATTCTGCAAGAGAACCTTGCGTTAAATGATGCTTCGCTCTTAATTCTTTGACTCGGTTTTTTATTATCATAAAAACCACCCTTTTAACTAATCAACACCTCAATTGTAAATTAAACCATACTTTTTGTAAAGTTAACTATACATTTTTAAAAATATCACACCTGATTTTTTCGATTCCGTCTGTTTCAGGACACTCGTTTCCAAATTCCGTGACGACTGTCCCGACGTGAAACCCAAATCATTCGCATGTTTTGATATCCTGAAGAATAGTATATAAGTAGTCATTTTTTTGTTTACCACCATTCTTAAAAGATTTCATAAACCTCACTTGTTGCTATAACAAGAAATTTATCCTCATTCCAATTTTAGAAAAAAACTTTTACTTACATATAAACTTCGCTTTATGCCATACCTCAATCTACAACTTTTTAAATCAGCAATTCTGAGATTTTTAATATTATAAAAGTTCAATGAATCTATTCATAGAGAATAATCTTCTTGCAACTCAAGAATGTTCTTTAGAGCGATAAACCTCACTCATGAATTTACCGAAAGTTACATGGCTGATGATAGGACAGTAATAATAGATTAATGAAGGGAGGTTCTGTGATGATCGATAATAAAAGAAAACATAAGCTCATTGTTCTTTCTAAAGAATTAAATGATTTACTTAACGCTCTTCACGAATCATCAAAAAAAATTGATAAAGTAACACCTAAGTTAGTTTTGCATAATACTGCAGTATATCTGTGGAGAAACATACGTACAGTGAAGGGCCTCCTTACAGGGTTAGGTATCTCAGCCGGTTGGATAATCGCATACACGGCAGATGCATTTCATCACTTATTAAACCTACCTGCCAGTTCTATTCTTGTCCTATCGAGCATAATCATTCTACTGTCAGGCGCTCTTTTAAGAAACCTGGTCTTAAACGAAATGAGTACCGTCAGTAGTGAGATGTTTCACCTCGGTGTTTATGAAAAACGGAATAGAAGAGAGTATTTATCATTAATTTCAATGGCGAAGGAGAAAGACTTTATTCTCACTTTAAGGGAACAATTAGAATCGGAGTTAAATGAAGATATAGACAAATTGAAGTCTGAACTAAAGAAAAATAAAGAAGTAATCGAACAGAAATATGATGCCATCAATCAAAAAGATGATGCACTGAACATACTAATAGAGGAATTAGATCGTTCAGAAGCAGCGGCAATTTTTTTCAAAGAAAAGTCTGATTTTATGATCGACATTCTATATCAATTAAAATCAAAGTTAAATCTACTCGTAAATGATCAATTTAACTTGGACAACATTGACTTCGGTTCAAATTACACATTGTACAAAGTGGAAGAAAAAGGCCTGTCTATTATCGGTGCTTACGGTATAAATAATGCAGAGCTCGACGTATTTATCCCAATAGAAAGAGAAAACAATCCCTACATTCGATCTTTGAAAAAAAATCAGTCTAATCCTTTTATTCTGACAGATTTCATATCATGGAAAAGGACACTGCAAGATGGTTCGGAGTGGATAATGTCATTGCATTTAGACGACTCCAATCGAGACAAATTAAACATGAAAATAGAAACTGGCAAGTTAAATGTAACCATTACTCAGGAAGTTCTTTGGATTTGTTGCGAATTATTAAATAAATTTGCAGATGAGAACGGTGGGAGTTAGAAGAAAGGAGAGATTTTCAATGGGGCAAGTAGATAAAGATCGTCTATACTCTAAACAACTCTCCGATAACTATATTCTAAAGCATAAGCTTGATAACAAGCGTGCTCGAGAAAAAGCATTAAAAGCTTTAAATGACAAACATAATCTTTACGTAAAAAAAGCCGACAGTTAATCTGTCAGCTCATATCATTCATTACGACGCTTTTATCTCTTCGAAGCTAATCGGTTCTCTTATTTATCCAAAGCTTTCTTCGCTTGCTCCCTTGCCTTATCATTTCTATCTTTCATGTCCTGTACCATTTTATCCGCTAATTTTGCTGATTCTGATTTTCTCATATAAATTCCTCCAGATAATTGCTTTCTTACAACATCATTTCCAGTTCTTTTTCATCTTATTCGAAAAATGTGAAAACGGGAAAATGTACAAAAAAGCGACCATTCATAAACTGTCGCTTTCTTTATGCCTCATTCTTAATATCCATTCCATATAAAATCCAAGGAGAATCCACTTCAAATTTGTGATCATTAGGTAAAGTGATTACTTCTTCTTTCGTTAAATCCATCCATATGTAAGTTTCACCATCTGTATTTTTAACTAACTTGTTATATTCATTCGTGATCGTTTCCCATAATCCACGTTGTGTCGATATATCACTCCAAGGATAGACAGCATGTAAGTAATGATCTTTTTTTTGATCGTACTTCGTAATAAGGACGCGAGATTTATCTTCACTTTCAAAAAAGGACCATTTCTGTATATCTTCCTCTTGAAATAAATCATCTGTTGTTGGAAAAGTGTAATAACATTCATACGGAAATACTGACGGTGACTTTAAATATACTTCTTTGATCCACTCTTTTTTTTGATCGAGAGAAAGAATTGGATTCCACAGCTTTCCTCCTGTTTCAAGATTGGAGACATCGTTTGTAATTGCTCCATATAATTTTACATAACAATTTAACTTCTGTTTTTCTAGAACACGACGGGCTGCAGTATTATACTCCTGCGTATTCGCTCCTACCCAATGAATCCCATTCACTTGTGACGCTTCATTCATAATATGAGAAATCAATTCCGTAGCAAAATTGTTCCCCCTAAAACGACGGTCGCTTCTTAATCGACCTAACATTGCGTAGCGCCCCGCAAAAATCGAGTACCCTCCCATACTAACCATACGACTATCTATAAACATGCCGTACAAAGCGTGATTCCCTGAAGTCAATTTTTCAAATATTCGTCCGACGTAATCCTCTTCAAGTCCAGTATCCATTGCTTCAAAATATATATAATCTTTACTATGTAACTTTCTTATGCTTTTATCCATTGGTAAACCGCCTTTTTCGGCCTAAAATTATAAACTCAATATTACGATGGTAGATTAGTAAAACGAATATTGAATGTTGTGCCTTTTGGACTTGATGTATAATCTATTTTTGCATTATTTCTCTTCGCAATAGAAAAACAAATCGGAATTCCTAAACCTGTGCCCTCATCTTTAGATGTCACAAAAGGGGTTTCAATATTACCGATAATTTCTGCAGGGATTCCAGTACCCTCATCTATAATAGTTAATACTGTTTCACCTTTCTCCTCATATGTCTTAATTATAACTTTTTTCCCAACATGCATAGCATCTAAAGAATTATTCACCAAATTTAATAGTAGTTGTCTAATTTCGCTTTTATCAATTTGCAATTCAGAAATTTTACTCAAGTCTAAATCTACTAATTTCCCTTCTTTTGAAGCTCTCGTTTCAAGTAGTGGAAAAATTGTCGTTATTAATTCATTCAAACAACAAATTTCCACTTTCTCCGGTTTCACCTTTGCAATATCAAGGAATTCTGTAATGATATCATTCACACGGTTTACCTCATCAATCATCAAATGAACAACGCTGCTCTGCTTTATAAGTTCTTGATTTTCAGCCATTAATTGCAGAAAACCTTTCACACTCGTCAGTGGATTTCTAATTTCATGAGCAACCCCCGCTGCCATTTCTCCAATGACATTCAATTTTTCATAATGCGCCTTTATCTTTTCGCTTTCTTTTCTATCTGTAATATCGCTAAAAATGATGAAAAGTCCACTTTTATTAGGAAACAACTTCATTTCAAACCAACGTTTAGAGTACTTAGATATCATTTCAAATACGTGAGGTTTTTGTTCTTCAAACACCTTATGATAAAGATTATATACTTCCGTATCCGTGTAAATAGCTGATACATCCCATACGCTCTTTCCAATAAGTTCTTCTTTTGACTTGTTAAAAAATAGTTCTTCCACCTTTAAATAAGGTTCTGCTGCCCGATTAATAAATTCAAACTCCCAATTAGAATTTAAAAAATAACATGCTTCAGACATATTTTCTAATACATCGATCATATCTAATTTATTTTCAAATGACTTTGATGTCATTTAACGAACACCTCATTTCTACCTTCTAAAAAAACCAATTTATTGGACATTCTAAATTCGTTGCTATAATTGACTTTCGACATAAAAAGCTATATTCCTTCTTTAACCTGCTACCTAACATGACGAAAAATGAAACAATTTTACGATATCTAAAAATTATTGTTCCTCTCCCATCGCCATCCAACTTTCAAGATGATGAACGGCGAATCCTTTGAAAGAAGGGTCATCTTTGTATTTTTGATTCACGAGTACTAATTGCTCATTCATTTCACTCTTATTTTTACCATAAAAGCTAGTGTGCGATTCCGGTAACTCTATCGTTTCCACAGCGATAACAATATTTTTATCAAAATCAGTCCCCCACTGAATTTCTTGTTCTACTAGTTTGATAATGCCATTTTCACCCTCTGCTTGATTGCGATAAGCCATAATGGTGATATCATCTACTTCTTGCATCAGCCATTTAGCTAATGTTCCACTCCCAAATGAATTATCAAAATCGATTTCATCAAACCAAAAAGGAATATCGATACCAAAGGAAATACCTAAATTTGAGGCTTCTTGTGCCATGACATGTATGCTTGTTTGATAATCTAAAACGATCTCATCTCTTCTCTCATCCCAATCTTCTCGAATGTACGGTTCCAAATCTAAATGGATCCCTGTAAATTTTTCTGTTTCGCCTGCTTGTTTTTGATAGTCATTGAACCAATCTAGAAAAGTTTGATGTTCCTCTTCTCCCCATATTGGTGCCCCATCTAAGGCATGTACTTCTATACCATACTCCGCTAATCCCTCGATAAATGACTGATAAGATTCATAACCGACTGTCTCATTCGCTTGTAAATAGACAATTTTAATGTCATTAATGATTAAGTATTCTTTCATTTCTTCTCTGTTTTCTGAGGACTGAATCTTTTCTGTATTCCAAATCCATGTACTCACCATAGGTATATCATCCTTTTGCATTCGATAAATAGAAAGTGCTATGATAAATACAGATAATGATGCAAGTCCAACTAAAAACCGATGTTTCATCTTCATCACCTTTCTTTATGTACACGATGTATCCATTATATAATCAAAAACTCGATGAAGGTTTAGTTGTTTTAGTATTTCAGCGTTATTCCGTTTTTCCGAAGGGAGTCTCGTGGATTTTCCGCATCAAGACTTGTATTTACCTTAGTTAATTTGTATGGATTGTCCTTTCATTCTTTTCAGAACCGCTGAAGTATCGTAAAATGATAGATGGACAAGAAAGAGGTGTAAATCTGTGCCTGGTGATTTATTTATGTGGTTTATCGCATTATGGTCTTTAATGATCTTTATACTCGTCTCTATTGGCGGTTATTTCATGTTCCGAAAGTTTCTCAAAAAAATGCCAAAAGAAGATGGCAAATCGATCTTGGATTGGCAGGACTATTATATAAATGAGACGCTTCATTTATGGACAGATGAACAAAAAAAATTTTTAAATGAATTGGTTGATCCTGTGCCCGAACTCTTCCGTGACATTGCAAAAATGAAAATCGCTGGTAAAATCGGAGAATTAGCCATGGAAGAAAATGCATCTGAAATGCATGAGGCCCTTATTATTAGAGGGTATATTTTGGCAACACCAAAGCGAGATCACAAGTTTTTAAGAAAGAAATTAAAAGAAAAAGATATTGATGTGAAACCTTATGAGCCATACTTCCGTCAATCTTCTTAGCAAAATCGATACCTTAAAACCAGAGAAAAACCCAACACTTAGCGATGAATATTCCATCTAAGGTGTTGGGTTTTCTGGTTCTACTTTCCAATCTCGTTCTGTTTCTGATTTAAATAAATTCAGCTGTCTTTCTACCTCTTTGAACTTCACATACATCGCAATTCTCCATGGTAAAATCATCCCAAATGCTAGGATAAAAAACATTCCAGCCAGCACTTCATATTCGAAATAAATACCTAACGCTAACTTAAACACCAATCGGATTACAAGCAACCCAATTAATATGAATGGGAAAGCTTTCGAACGTTTCATATAAATATCTTTCCCGCGAATTTCAAACGAGGATGTTTTAATAAGAATAATCGAAAATAATAGTCCAACTGCAAACGCTTCGATCACTTCTAGCGACGTAATTTCACGTACAGGCGGATAGAGAAACATAAGAAATCCGGTGGACATAGCCAACGGTGGTATAAGGATTTTTTTTACATTTGCCGGTCGTTTCATCGCTTTCATTCGCACGAATAGTGCAAACATTGCCATAAACACAGCTAATATCATAAATATGATAGCATACAACGTCATCACTCCTACAAGTCAATCATCGTAAGTATTATAACATATTCAACATATTCATTCCTTTTATGCTTGAAAAGGAGCGATGAGAAAATAAATCACACCTAGTGATATAACGAGGTAAATACTTCGACCATAAATTGTATTTTTATTAAAAAAGATAGCTGCACCTGCTAACGCTATGCTATATAACCATACGTAATAAAAGTTGATCGGGTGAACGGTTTCTCCACCGACATCGAAGCCAATCATCCATGGCGATAAAGCACCTACTTCACGAACAAACAAAGAATGAAAGATTAATGCTGCAAAAACACCAACGAGCATACCTTCCCACATCTTGAATGGCCATTTATTTCGTATGTAAAAATACAAAAGGATCCCGAAAGATAATGCCGTTGCTGCTTCGACTGCCCAAGGTCCTCCAGAAAAGTAGATGACATTTCTCATATCTGTCACCATTCCTGGCTCTAGAACAAACGGCCATAACTTAAACACAAGTATCCAACTAATAAAAGCTAAAGTAATTTTATCGACAATTGCTTCTCTTTCTTCCACAGCCAGCCTTTTGAAGTAGATGGAAACAATCGTTAAACCGACTAGACCTGATAACATTAGAAAAAGAAGTTGCACGGATACTGTTAATGGTCCAAGAGACCACGTTGTTAAAGGATGTAACACGTTACGAATCCCCCTTCAATAGCGCTTGAATTTCGGTTGTTAACTCTGAAGAAGAGATGGCTCCTGTTTTTCGGTACGTCATGATCCCTTGTTCATCTATAAACACTGTCGTAGGTACTGGCGGAACATAATAAGCGCTTGAAATAGCACCGTCTTCGTCCAACACATTTGTAAAATGAAGTTCATTTCTTTCAATAAACTGTTCTGCTTCTGACAAACGGTCATGCTGCCCTGCATTCACGCCGATAATGTTTATGTCTTCTCCATAAGTCTGGTACGCTTCTTCCATCGCTTCGCTTGATGCTTGACAATATGGACACCATGAAGTCCAGAAGTAAAGTACTGTTCCATTTTTACCGGCTCCGTTTAACTGAAATCGATCGTTTGTAAATGTTTCTGCATTAAAATCCGGAGCTTGATGTCCAGGCTGTGCATGTGCGATGGAACCCATCGTCCCTCGTTCGAAGTTTTGCTGTTCTTGAGCTAACCATAAAAAGCCACCTATAGAAATAACCATTAGAATAAACAACACTCTTTTTTGAATCATCTTTCCACCTACTTTTTAAAATACACATATAGGTATTATCATAACATAAAAAAAGAAGCAGAACCTATGATAAGGTACTACTTCCAATTGTTTTATTACTGTACGTCATACCCTTGTTCTTCAATTTCTTCTTTCAATGTTGCAACAGATACTTCGCTGTCATTAAATTCTACTGCTACGTTTTTCGCGTCTAAGTTCACTTCCGCTTTCTTTACGCCTTTGACGTTATTTAACGCACCTTCAACTGCTGATTTGCAGTGATTACATGTCATACCATCTACTTGAATTGTTTCTTTTTTCATTTTAAAATCTCTCCTTTTAATCTTTAATATTTATTTTCTAACTTTACCCTTTTTAAGCGTAAAGCATTAGAAACAACAGATACAGAGCTAAAGGCCATCGCCGCTCCAGCAATCCATGGCGCTAAAAATCCTAGTGCAGCAATTGGCAGACCAATAGAGTTATAAATGAACGCCCAGAACAGGTTCTGTTTTATGTTTCGCATCGTCAAATGACTTAAGCGAATCGCTTGTGGGATCGAGCGCAAGTCTCCTCGCATTAACGTGATGTCTGCCGCTTCCATGGCAACATCTGTTCCAGTTCCAATCGCCATGCCGATGTCAGCGGTCGCTAATGCTGGTGCATCATTAATCCCATCACCGACCATAATCACATGACGACCTTCATCTTGCAATTTTTTCACTTGATCTGCTTTTTGTTCAGGTAATACTTCAGATAAAACATCGTCGATACCAACTGACTGAGCAATAGCTTTGGCTGTTCGCTCGTTATCACCTGTGATCATCATGACTCGATAACCCATTTTTTTTAATTCAGCAACTGCTGCTTGAGACGTCTCTTTTACTTGGTCTGCAACAGCGATCGAACCGATAAGTTGATCGTTTTGTGCCACTAACATAACGGTTTTGCCGTCACTTTCTAGTTTTGCCATGTCTCGTTCATACTCATCTATCGAAATATGATGTTTCGCCATTAATTTCCGAGTTCCGATGAGCACCGTAGACTTTTCATAGTTGCCTTGTAACCCGTGACCAGGTATTGCTTCAAAATTATTTATTTCAAATAATGATAATTTGTCTTCTTTTGCTTTGTTAACAATCGCCATGCCGAGTGGGTGCTCTGAATAATTTTCGATTGATGCAGCGATTTGTAAAAGTTGTTCCTTTGAAAGGGATCCGAGAGCAACGATATTTGTTACTTCAGGCGTACCTTTCGTGATTGTTCCTGTTTTATCAAGAACCACGGTATCGGTATGGTGAGCACGTTCAAGATGCTCCCCACCTTTATATAAAATACCATTCTCAGCACCTTTACCAGTTCCAACCATAATCGACGTTGGTGTTGCTAATCCTAGCGCACATGGACAAGCGATAACTAGGACAGCCGTAAAGTTGATAAGCGCATCTTGGAAAGATGCTCCAGCGAAGAAATACCAGCCAACAAATGATACAACCGCAATAAATACGGCGCCTGGTACGAAATAACCTGCAATAATATCGACCATACGCTGGATTGGCGCTTTTGATCCTTGTGCTTCTTCCACCACTTTAATGATTTGTGATAACGTCGTTTCTTTCCCAACTTTTGTTGCTTTTAAAATGATCGATCCGTGTTTATTGATCGTGGCACCGATCACTTCATCTCCTTCGTTTTTGTCGACGGGGAGACTTTCTCCAGTTAACATCGATTCATCTACAGAGGAGTTACCTTTTGAAACGATACCATCCACAGGTATCTTTTCTCCTGGTTTCACTCGAACAAGATCATCAACGAGAACATCTGAAATTGGAATCAACATTTCTTCGCCTTGACGGATAACCATCGCTTTTTTGGCTTGAAGACCGATAAGCTTTTTGATCGCTTCGGACGTACTTCCTTTCGCTCTTGCTTCTAATAATTTACCTAATAAAATAAGCGTAATGATAACAGCACTTGTTTCGAAAAACAAATATACTTCCCCTGTTAATACGAGATAAACCGAATAGAAATAAGCCGCCGATGTCCCCATTGCCACGAGGACATCCATGTTCGCACTACCGCCGCGAAGCGACTTATATGCCCCTCTATAAAACTGCCAACCAGCATAAAATTGAACTGGTGTAGCCAATGCCCACTGCAAGTAACCGTTCATTAACCAATGCGGTAACAGCATCGATTCAGGATAAAAATGATCGATCATCGTAATGAATAACGGAATGGAAAATGCGAGAGAAAAAAGAAATAAAAACTTTTGCTTACGAACCGCTTCATCTTTTTTGTTTGCTTTCTCTTCATCATCTGCTTGATGAGGTTTTGCTTTAAAACCTATCTTTTCAATTCGTTTAATAATTGTTTCTTCATCTACCACCCCGGGGGTGTAAGTAATATTTCCTCGTTCCATCGTTAGATTTACCGATGCTTGATGGACACCGTCCAGTTTGGAAACGACTTTTTCAATCCTTGCAGAACACGCTGCACAAGTCATTCCCTCTATCGCTAAATCGAGTTTTTCTTCTTCTACTTTAAACCCTAGTTTTTCAATTTTATCGACTGCATCTTGCATTGTATATTTTTCATCATCATATTGTACTGTTGCTTTTTCCATCGTTAAGTTAACTGTCGCTTCGACGCCCTCTTGTTTGTTCAGTACTTTTTCAATTCTAGAGGAGCACGATGCACACGTCATCCCTTGGACAGGTAACTGTATTTTTTTTATCCCCATCTTGTTCCACCTCTACTTACGACTTCGAGAATTGCTGAATGACTTTCATCAATTCATCAATCGTTTCTTCCCCATCTCCTGATTGAACGGCATTCGTCACGCAGCCGCGAGTATGGTCTTCTAATAATTGATAGCCGACTTTTTTCAATGCCGCATTTATAGCAGATACTTGAACGAGAATATCGACGCAATATCGTTCCTCGTCTATCATTTTTTGAATCCCTCTCACTTGTCCTTCGACACGTTTCAATCGTGAGATCAACTGTTTCTTTTCTTCTTCCGTTCTCATCTTAACTGGTATTTTCTCTTGAGTAAGAGGAATTGTTAATTTTTCATCACTCATGATGGTCACCTCATCATTCCATTAAGTTTAAAAGTTATATGTATACCATACCCCCGGTAAGTATTTATGTCAACCAAGTTCACTTCATTGTCACAGGCGGGGAATGGGGACGGTTCTCATGCGGCAATTTGGAGATAAGTGACCGGATCGTGAGGCTGATTTAGTAATAATGATTTTAATTTCTCCATAGAACAGTGTTTTTTCACCATAGAGGTCCGAATTTTATCCATAGAAACCTGTTCTCACGCATAAGTTAGATTTTTCACGCACAAACTTCACTTTTCACGCATAAATCCATTTTTTTCACGCACAAAACCGGATTCTCACGCACAAATCCAAAAAACGAACGAAGAGAGTCAGACAATTCTGGTCTCTACGTCCGTCCAAATATCCATATCCCTTATTCTTCGCTTTTCTCCAAATAATTCTTAATATATTTCAAATGGTCCTGATCTTCCTTTTTTAGCATTCGAACAACTAACGGTTTCGTCAACCTCATCAGTAACTTCTCGGGGTGGACCGCTCCTTCAAACGAAATTTTCGTTTTCCTTTCATCCGTCTCTTGAAACGAATAAACATAGTCCACTGATAGTCCATTGGAGGAACTTTTGAATCCATATTTTTTATTATGATCACGTTGAATGATTTCAATATCAGTTCCTACTCGTCTGTTTGATAACTGGCGATATTCTCGGTATTTTCCACCAACTTGTTTTTCTTTATCATCCAAGCTTTCCACTTCTGACACGTTCACGAACATTTTTTCAGCATTTTTCGGATTTGCCACTGTCTCGAACACAACCTCGATCGGGCAATCGATCACAACTTTTTCAAATAAATCTGCCATAGCACTCTTCCTTTCCTACAAAGTTACACTTCTTCTTCCACCATTCCGAGTTTTTCTGCACCTTTTTGGAGTAAGTACATTTTCTCATACAACCCTTTTTGTTTTAACAGCTCTTGGTGATTTCCTTGTTCAACGATTTCCCCTTGATGTAAAACGAGGATGTGGTCTGCGTTTTTAATCGTCGAAAGTCGGTGGGCAATCGCAATCGTTGTGCGGCCTTTTCTCATCTTCTCAAGTGCTGCTTGGATTTCCGTTTCTGTTTCTGTATCTACAGTAGCAGTTGCCTCATCTAAAACGAGAATCTTTGGTTCTTTTGCCATCGTTCTTGCAAACGATAAAAGTTGCCTTTGACCACTGGAAAACGTCGATCCGCGCTCTCCAACAGGATGATTATACCCTTTCGGTAGTTTGGAAATAAACGAGTCAGCGTGGACAAAAGCCGCTGCTTCGATCACATCTTCATCCGTAATGTTTTTATCGAATAGGCGAATGTTATGCTTCACATCCCCAACAAACAAAAACGGATCTTGCATGACGAGTCCGATATTTTTCCTAAGTTCGTCATTATCATAACTTTCGAGATTATTTCCATCGATCACAATCTCTCCTTGTTTGATCGAATAAAATCTCATCAATAAATTGATAATCGAGCTTTTCCCACTGCCTGTGTGCCCGACAAGAGCTAACGTTTCTCCTTGCTTCACTTTAAAACTAATATTTTTCAATACATCTTGTTTGCCATCGTAAGAGAATGTGACATTTTTGAATTCAATTTCTCCACTAGTGATTAGCGGTTCGTCGTCTCCTTGTTTCTCAGGAGATAATTCGTCATGATCCATTAAACGAAACACTCTTCCTGCTGAAATCATCGCTTGTTGGAAAATCGAAAGCCTCTGCATGATTTGATTAACAGGTTCAAAAAAACGATCCAAATAGTTTACAAAAGCATATAATACACCAATTTCCACAGGGTTATTTAACGATGTGACGCCAAAAAACGTCAAAACAAGAACAAGTGCCATAATAGAAATAAAATCAACGGCTGGTCGTAATAATAACCCGTCTAGCTTCATGCTCTTATACCAAGCTTCGTGATGACCTTCGTTGATTTCCTGGAATTCTCGGTTCATTCTCCGCTCTTGACGGAATAATTGAATCACTGTCATCCCTTGAATCGACTCGTTTAAACGAGCGTTTAACTCGCTTAGTTTTTCACTCATTTGTGCATAATATTTCGAACTGAATTTTCGGTACAACTGCATAATGGTGATAATCATCGGTAATAGGATTAAACAGAACAACGCTAACTGTGGGTTCAAATAGAACATTGCCACAAATACACCGATGAGAAATACGATATTTTGGATAAAAGTAGCCATGACGCTCACGTAAAGTTCCTTTACTTGTTCGGTATCATTGGTGATCCGCGAGACTAATCCACCCGTTGGAAACTGGTCAAAAAACGATAAACCTAGTTTTTCGACTTTCTCAAAAATATCGATTCTCAGTTTTTGAATAATTTTAAGGGCAATTTTTTGAAACAATAAAAGCTGCGTATAGTTCATTATTGCTGCTGAGATGTGGAGAAGAATATACCCTCCACCTAACAACAGAAGGGGTTGAAGATCAAACACACGCGGTGTTAAAAAATCATCAATGAATATTTTAATTAAAATAGGACCAATTAATTCAGCACCTGTCCCACCAATCAGCAAAAGCAGCGCGATCGTAAGCCACTTCCAATGAGGTTTTGCATAGGAGAAAAGTCTTTTAAACACTGGTCCTTGAGCCAAAGGGGTCAGTAAATGTTTGTGACGATCAATCATGAAGATTCGCCCCCTTTATGAACCAACGTCTCCAACTGTTGATGGTCATACATGCTTCGATACCAACCACTTCTACTCATGAGTTGTTCGTGTGTACCGTGCTCCATTACCGTCCCTTGTTCCATGACGATAATTTGATCTGCATGTTTAATCGCACTTAACCTATGTGCCGTAATAATTGTCGTTTTACCTCGGCGATTTTCTCTTAAATGATTCAAAATTTGTTCTTCTGTTTTTGCATCAACAGCGGATAGTGAATCATCTAATACGAGAATTTCTGGATCTGCCAACAGTGCTCTTGCAATAGAAATGCGCTGCTTTTGTCCCCCAGACAAGGTGACCCCTCTTTCACCAACCATCGTTTCGTAGCCTTCATCGAACTGAAGAATATCTTCGTGAATCGACGCTAATCTCGCTGCTTCGATGATTTCTGCATAGCTAGCGTTTGGTTTAGCAAAACTTATATTATCCGCAAGCGTTGCCGAAAACAAAAAATGGTCTTGTGGTACATATCCGACGGCGGTACGAATAGCATCCAATGTATAGCGAACTATCGGTCGCTCATCAAATAAAATCGTCCCATCTTGAATATCAAAATCTCGCATTAACGAGCGAACGAGTGTCGTTTTCCCACTTCCGGTTCGTCCAGCAATTCCGAGCGTTTCTCCGCGCTTAATATGTAAGTCAATCGCTTGAAGCGCCGAGTCTTCTTCTTCATCATAGGAAAATGCTTCGATTTGAAACGTTACATCTCCTTGTGGAGGTTTCGTCAACGCATCTGGTTCATCGATGATATCTTGCTCCACTGCTAGTAATCTTCTCACACGGTCGTAAGATGCTCGACCTCGTTCTACGATATTAAATAGCCAGCCAAATGCCAACATTGGCCAAATGAGCAAACCTAAATAAACCGTAAAACTCGTTAACTGTCCGATAGAAATGTCGCCTGCAACAACGTACCTTGCCCCAAACACGATCGACAAAAAGAATGAAAACCCTACAATTAGAGAAATAGTCGGATCAAATAACGCATCTACTTTAGCCACTTCAATGTTTTTCTTCACAACATGATCCGATTCTTCTCGGAATGACGCCGCATCTTCTTCTTCATAACCAAAGGTTTTCGTCACACGAATACCTGACATACTTTCTTGCACTTTATCATTTAACGACGAAAAAGCTGCCTGAGCCTTGGAGAAGCGATGATGAAGCATCGACCCATATTTGCTTGTAGCAAGAGCCATAAAGGGCATCGGAATAAGCGCAATCAATGTTAGTTCCCAACTGATCGTCACCGCCATCGTTAAGATGACAAATCCACCCATCGTTAACGAATCAACGAGAGTCAGGACACCCGCTCCAGCCGTTTGCTCAATTGCTCGAATATCATTTGTAGAATGAGCCATTAAGTCTCCCGTTCGTTGTTTTTGAAAAAACGAAGACGACATCCTCGAAAAATGATCGTATAGTTGATTTCGCAACAAACGAGCTAGGCGGATTGATGAGCCAAAGATTAAAATACGCCATATGTATCTTAAAATATACACAGTAACAGCTAAAGCAAACATAATTAGCATCCACTGCCATATGATTTGCTCCGTTAACGTATTTAATGAAATATGGTCGACGATCACACCAACAATATACGGCGGTAATAAGGAGAGAATCGAAACAACAATCAAAATTAATATTCCTCCACCATATTGCCACTTTTCCTGCTTGAAATACCACATTAAATCAATAAAAACTTTCATGTGTGGCACACCTCAATTTCAATATTTTCAGTAACTGTAAAACAATACCATCGTTATTTTACCACAGGAATGTTGAAAATAGTGAAAAGGTTTTCAAAGCACGATAACACCGAAACTATTCGATACTATCAAACATCTTGTCCAATAAACGTATCCATTTTCTTTTGGATGACAGACGTAATTTCATCTTCGTCAAAGTCATTTAGCCTAATCGTTTTCTGCTCTTCACTCTGGTCATAATCTTGGTTTTTATGGTTATATCTTGGATCATAGTAATGTTGCAATAATAGTCCAAATAATTCTTCATACTGCTGATTTTCAAGTGTTTCTTCCACACGTTGCTTCACATCAGTTGGTAACCGTTTTTTTATTTTATCGACCCCTTCAGCGATCTCATCCGAAAACTGGAAGGGACGATAATCTTCCATAATATGATTGACTCTTCGTTCTAATTTATCTTCAATATGTACAACACTTCCTTGTTCTTTCTGTTCCAAGATAAACGGTGGAAGAACAATTCGCCCAATTCGTTGACTTTCCGCTTCAATAATCATTGTTTTTTGCTCAGCGTATTTTTCAAGTTCACGAACTAAATCAAATTCAAATTGCTTTTGACTCGTCTGAGGTAATCCAATATGTCCAAACACAGAACCACGGTGACTTGCCAACCCTTCGAGATCAATAACGGGGTAACCACGCTCTTTTAATTGCAACAGCCACTTCGTTTTCCCCGTACCTGTATGCCCACCTAATACGATCGTTTTCCAGTCCATACCAGCAAATTCGTCAAGTTTTTTCTGCACATTTTGCCGTACGGAACGAATCCCGCCATCTAATCGTAGCACTGGAAGTTTCATCGCAAGCATCATCGAAACAAAGGACCCACTTCTCATGCCACCTCTTGCACACGTCACAACTGGGATCATTCCAGGATGATCTTGCTGCAATTGCATCCACTGCTCATAAAATTCCGGTAGTTTACGTGCGTATACATCGACCCCTACTTTTTTCGCCTTTTCTATACTTTTTTGCTTGTAAATCGTTCCCACTAGCTTTCGCTCAACGTCGGAAAACAACGGTATATTTATACTTCCTGGCAAATGAAATTCTGCAAACTCCGATGGCGATCTCACATCTATGACGTAGTGATTATTGTCGTTTACTTGCTCATAAGATATAGATGGAAAAGTATATTCTTGCATATATGTATTCACCTATTTCATTTAGATTTTTAAAATCTTCAACCCTCTAGAAATATTATAGAATACCAGACCTCGAAAAGAAAACGGCCCGTTTTATAACGAATGATACTGCTTAACCTTGGTATGAAAAAACACCCCTTGTCGGAGTGTTCGTTCTTATTTTTGGTTATTCATCGCTTTCATCATTTGGTTAATCTTCTTTTGCGATGGATTCTGACCCATTTGCATCATCATCACTCGAAGCATCTTCTCATTAATTGGTGGATTTTTCTTCATGTAATTCATCATGTACTGTCTAGCAATAAAGAATCCAATCGCGATTCCTGCTAACAGAGCGATGACACCGATTAAAATATATACCCACATCGGCGTTGACCCTCCTTCTTCTATCTACTACGTTGTCGGATAGTAAGTTATTTTCTTGTGAACCCTATTCATTATACATGATTCAAACCCACTTTAAAAGAGCCTTGGAAGTTTTTTCTCTTATTCTCTACCTTTCATCCATAATGTTCATCACTTGAATTGGACGTAACCATCCAAATTTATTTGTATCGTGATTAAGTGCTAGAAAAAACGGCTGGTAGTTTCGCAACACTTCAAAAAAACTTGTCTCCGCATCAATACTTCCTCTAGCAGTTAAAATCATCTTTCCAGGATATAGTGTCAGTTGTGCATAATTTTTGTTTTTCATCTCATTCAACGTATGAGTATTATCCGAATAAGAATAATCCTTTTTATGAAAAAAGGAATGATAAATATATTCATTTAGTTCTTTTCTTTTATAGTCTTTTGTAATATATCGAATTTGATGAGTAGTTAGTGTTTTGAGAAACCCTTTTGAATAAACATTTTCCTGAAAAAGCTGATACAATTTCTTTTCCATTCCACTATACATATAAGCGACTTCTTCATCGATCAATACAATCTCATACTTTCTCAACAAATTCATCATCCCCTTTTCATTCTATACTATAGAACGCATGCGAACGTTGGACTTTCTTTATTACTTAAGTATAAAAGACAAGGCCTCATTCGTTTGTCACAATGTGTAAGGAGAGATTGACTAATTTTGTCTATCGATAGCTTCTTTTGGTAGATGCCCGTCGATTTCGAACATCTTATTCTCTAAAGACAACAAAAAGCACCTGGTTCATAAAACAAACCAGGTGCTACCTTTTTATTTTTCTAAAAGTTGTTTGAAACGATTTACAACGTTCTCAGGTGTAAATCCGTATTCTTTCAAAATCACATCTCCAGGAGCGGAAGCACCGAACATATCGATACCTAAAACAGAACCTTCGCTACCAGTGTAACGGTCCCAGCCTAATGTCGCACCCATTTCAATACCTAAACGATGCTTCACTTGTGATGGAATCACAGATTCTTTATACTCTGCAGATTGTTTTTCGAAACGATCCCAACTTGGCATACTTACAACAGATACGTGAATACCTTCTTTTTCTAACGCATGTTGCCCTTCTACAGCTAAGGATACTTCAGATCCTGTAGCAAGAAGAATACCATCTAGGTCGCCATTCGCTTCTGATACTACGTAGGCACCTTTTTTCACACCTTCATATGCATTCTCTTTCGTAGCAGGAAGTGTTGGCAACCCTTGACGAGTTAGTACGAGCGCATGAGGTTGGTCTGTGCTTTCAAGTGCCACTTTCCACGCTGCCGCCGCTTCATTTCCATCTGCTGGACGAACGATGGACAGGCCTGGAATAGCTCTTAAAGCTGCTAACTGCTCTACAGGTTCATGGGTTGGCCCATCTTCCCCTACAGCAATACTATCATGAGTAAACACGTACGTTGCTGGTATTTTCATGAGTGCAGATAGACGAAGCGCAGGACGTAAGTAATCAGAGAACACGAAGAATGTTGCTGCATATGGCTTCAATCCGCCGTGTAACGTCATACCATTCACTGCTGCTGCCATCGCAAATTCACGAACACCAAACCAGATATTTCTTCCAGCGTAGTTATCACGAGAGAAATCTGATTCTCCTTTTAGCATTGTTTTATTGGAAGAGGCTAAGTCCGCAGAACCACCAAACATACTTGGAACGTTCTTCGCAAGCGCATTTAATACGTCTCCACCTGATGCACGAGTAGCAGCATTATCTCCTACTTCATAAACAGGAACATCTTTATCCCATCCTTCAGGAAGTTCTCCATTCATCGCTGTTTCTAACTGAGCTGCAAGTTCAGGGTGTGCTTTTTTGTAAGCAGCAAACGTGTCATTCCACGCTGCTTCTTTTTTAGCGCCTTCCTCAGCAAGAGCTTTGTAATGATCACGAACTTCATTAGGTACGTGGAAATCTTGCTCAAATGTCCACTTGTACGCTTCTTTTGTCATTTTCACTTCGTCTTCACCAAGTGGTGCGCCGTGTGAAGCAGACTTACCGCTCTTGTTTGGAGAACCATATCCAATAACGGTTTTCACTTCGATCAATGTCGGGCGATCATCCGCTTTTGCTGATTCAATCGCTTTCGAAATAGCAGCTAGATCATTTCCATCTTCTACACGAATCACTTGCCATCCGTATGCTTTATAGCGATCCTCTACACTTTCAGAAAATGATTGGTGAAGCTCTCCGTCTAGTGAAATGTCATTGGAATCATAAAATACAATTAATTTGCCAAGTTTAAGATGTCCTGCTAATGAGGAAGCTTCCGAAGATACGCCTTCCATTAAATCTCCATCTCCACAAATGCTATATGTATAATGATCAACAACATTGAAGTTGTCTCGATTATAAGTGGAAGCTAAGTGCCTTTCTGCCATTGCAAATCCTACTGACATAGCAATTCCTTGACCGAGCGGTCCAGTTGTTGCTTCGACACCAGGAGTATGACCAAATTCAGGATGTCCAGGTGTTCTACTTCCCCACTGTCTAAATCCTTTAAGGTCTTCCATCGTGACATCATATTCATGTAAGTGAAGCAAGCTATATAGTAACATTGAGCCATGGCCTGCAGATAAAATGAAGCGATCACGGTTAAACCAATCTGGGTTTGATGGATTATGATCCATATACTTAGACCATAACGTGTAAGCCATTGGTGCAGCCCCCATCGGCATTCCTGGGTGACCAGAGTTTGCCTTCTCAATGCTATCAATCGACAATGTACGAATCGTATTAATGGACATATTGTCAATATTTGTTGACATAAAATATCAGCCTCTTTTCTTTTAATTTGCTCAAATCTACACTAATCATATACTTTCTCGAGACGTTAGACAACCGTTATTCGATGAGAATTTAAGATATTTCATGATAAAACATTTCTTGAAAACGGGAAAATAATTGATCATTTATTTTTTATACAAAAGAAATAACAAAAGCGTTTACATAGCTTTTGTTATTTCTTTCCGAACGAAAAAGTCTATTATTCGTAAGGTTTAGATACCTCCAAATAAGTTATTATGGATAAAGGATCATCGTAAATTCCGCTACGCCACAAGCATTTCACTAGCTTTTACATTAAATGATAACAACGTGTGTATTGTTAGAACTAGTCGGTTACTGATCCGGTTTATACTAGAATAAACACGGGCAAGCCTTCTCCTATAATATTTCTAGTCAATGCTCATTTAATGCAACGGACCTTTATTTTTATTTTGTTCTTTTTCATGTTTTAATTTTTCTGGTGTTACGTCATTACCTTCTTCATCCACCACTTTTACAGACGTTAATTGATTTTTAAAAGATTGTCGAACGTTTTGTAAATATTCTTCTCGAAGCTTTTTTTGCTCTTTCTGTTCTTTTAAGGAAAGACCTTCTGCTTTCGCTTTTTTAGCCAATTCATTAATTCGCTGAAGTTTATCGTTGCTTATCACTTGAATTCCTCCATTATTGTAAAATACTCGTTTCATCTTATTAAACAATAGGAATGATTTCAAGTAATATTGTTTTTCTCACATATTATATTTGCTGTGGCAGAACTCATCTGTTCTTTCTTTCATAAAAGTACAAATTGAACTTCCAAAGTTATTCTAACTAAAAACTTCACATTTCAATCTATAAAACACGAAAGAGGCTATCTCTCTCGTGTTTTTATAAATGAAAAGTTTAGTTAATCTTTTAACAAATCCACTTTGATCGATTCGTTAAGCTCTTCTAGAGATGAGTGACCTTGAATCATAAGCGTTCCGCTAAGCTGATCCAGAGCGTTCGCATCCTCTTCTTCTCGTTCAAGACGGAAATAATGTTCGTGCGACATCACTCGAGGCTTGTCAAACTCATTGATAGCAAACGCCGCTTCCGGACCATAAATTGTCCCGCCCTCATCAATGACTTTCGGCATAACTGAACTTCCTCGTGTTTGATAACCTTCCACTTTGACATTCGCATTCAACTGGTCATAAACTCGATCTTGATCAATGTCCTCTTCCACCTGTAAGATTAATTCTCCATTTTGCTCTTCTGCTTTAATCAACGTGACTTCATTACCTAAATAAATGAACGATGTTGGTAATTCATTAATATGAAACGACACTTCTTTCATCTCATCAAATGACCTCATTTCTTGCCCGAAATCAATTTCGAGTTGATCAAACGTTTCGAAGTAAATCGATTCAAAGGATACTGTTGCTGAAGAAAACTTGCTATTATCTGCACTACTATATACACCTGGTCCAAACATTTCTTCTTCATAAAGTGTTCCGTTCACGTTAATCCCCGCTAGTGAAACAAAGTCCGTAACAAATTCTTGCTCTACTTCATTATTCAACTCAAATTCATAAACGAGTTGAGATGTCGTCGGACCAATAAGTAACTCTTGAAACTTAAACCGATGCCCATTCACTTCATAGATCTCTCCATCCAAATCATATGTGCGAAGGGGATGCTTCGTAAGTGATACTTCAAACGACCACTCTCCTTCCACTTCTTCTGACTCATAAGAATATGGATCAATACTGCTCTCTTCATTGGTTGTTCCTTCTTCCGGTAGAAACTCTAGCTTTGTTAGTAAAAGGTCCATACTAGCTTTTTCCGTTTCAATTGGTCCAAAAGTAATCTTCCCTTGATTAAATCCTTCTTCTTCTTCATATAAATTCACATGACTGCCAAGCGAATTGTCATATTCTTCTTGTGATGGCCAGATCTCATCTTCATTTTTAATATGAATCCCCTCTGAAAACACCGGAGACAATTGCCGGTCTCCTTCCAAATCTTTCACTTCATAATATACAACCGTTTGAATCTCATCTGCAATCACATCAGTAATCGTCAAGCGAACGCCATTATGTTCAACAGACTCATTTAAGCGCTCACCGTAACCTGCTTCAATAACTCGGTCTCGAGCTTCCAGATCACTTTCAGTGACGTCCTGCCAAAAAGTAGAAAAATCGCGGAACCCATCTGTCGCAAAAGCTGTAGCTACAAGTAAAAAGCTAAATAGTGCAGCTACTACACCTGCCCACCAACGCTTCACTCGTCCAGTCGTTTTAAAACCAGCTCTTTCATTCACATTTTCTTCAAGCCGAGAGAGCCACCCTGTTGGCACTTCTACTTCATCGTTCGTTCGTATGAGAATACCATGAACTTCTTTTAGCTCTTCCAATTCTTTTCGACAAAGAGGACACGTCTTAACGTGAGCTAAAACTTGATTACGATTCGTTTCATCCAAAGTCTCATCGAGTACTTCCATCAGTTGCCACTGACACGTTTCACATTTCATGTGATGACCTCCTTTCTTCTCTTGCACGTACCTGCTTTAAACTCCGGTGCACTCTTGTTTTGACAGTGCTTTCTTTCTCTTCAAACACTTCTGAAATTTCACGATAGGAAAAGCCAGCCATGTATTTCATGACTATATACGTCCGATCTGGCTCGTCTATAGGACTCAACAGATCATCTATTTCTACTCTCCTCATTCCATGAGAGTCTTCAGCAGCTTCTTTATAACCACTAAGAGGAACTGTTTTTTGATTTATACGGATCATTTGTTTGCATTCGTTTATAAAAATTCTGATAAGCCAAGTCTCAAAATAAACTGGCTCCTTTAACTTGCTAATGTTATCGAATACCCTTAGAACAGTGTTTTGCAATGCATCTTCCACATCTTCTCCTCTTTTTAAATAGGTGTATCCTATACGGAAAAGCTTCTGTTCTCGTTGACTTAGCCATTCGAGCAGCAACTGCATCTTTTGCTTTTTTAACGCTTTTACAACTTTTCTTGTATCTATTTTATCTGCCTTCATTTTTCTCCCCCCTTTTTCTCTAACTGTTAGATATTTTACAATTGCACTTCGTTTCAATTATTTTTGATTAATATTTTTCACTTGTTTATGGATGATTATCTTTTATAAAAAACTAGTTTCATTGCCTCATCGATTTTTCGTCCAATTTGATAAAGCAGTCCTATTCGAAAGTCCCGAAAAGTTTTGAAAAGCTTACGATATACTTACATTTCGGTCTACTTTTTATTAACATAATTCATTTGAACTATCAATATTTGTTACAATTTTACCATATTTAACCTCTTATGTTTTTCATTTAACAACAAAAAAACGCAAAGGTTTTTGTAAAAACCAATGCGTCATTTCAAGCTTCATATTATTTTGTCTCCCATAATACTAGAGGTTAACATCGTTTCGTAGCTCCACTAATTTTATTTCTTTGCATCCATTTCTTCTTGTAATTTGTGCTCTTGATACCTTCGATGTGCAGTTGCTTTGGATAAAGAATAACCAAACCCCCTTAACATTGCCGCTACTTCGTGGAAGGTCATTCCCGATTCTCGAAGTTTGACAATTTCATCAATGGGAACATCTTTTCGCTTTCTTCCTCCGGAGTGATCAACATTTGATAAATTGTCATATGGAGAAAATCCTGCTTCCACTGCTCTTTTCATACCTCGTTTAATTTTTACATTGTGTAGTTTTCGTTGGTGTTCTTCTACAATTGCTACAATATCTAAAATCATCGTGTCCGTTTCTGAAAGAACTAATTCTCCATCATCTTTCAGCGAATAAATCGAAACGTCTAATTTATTCAACTGATGAATGAGGGCAATTTTCGCATTCCCTCTCCCTAGTCGTGTTTCATCTTGGATGAGTAATATCTTGGCATCTTCCTCTTTTAACCGGTCTAACACGGTTAAGATACCATCTCGGTCAACGTCATACCCACTTGCTCGCTCTTCAATGACGTCGATAACAGTCATCTTCCATTTTTTTGCTGCGGCAAGCAACTCTTCTTTTTGCCGAGAAATAGATGATTGTTGTGATTCTTTTTCTGTGCTTACTCTAACATAAATGATCGCTTTCACTCTTGTGCAACACCCTTCATTTCCGCTGGTACTTTCAACATTTGGCCAGGGTAAATCGATTCGTCGTTCAATTCATTTTCTTGCTTGATCCATACGATCGCTTCTTCAATCGTCAAATCCATTTCAGTGGAAGCCGCGCTTGCAATGGTCCATAACGATTCCCCTTGTGAAACCGTCCATTGTGATGTCATATAAAAATCATGTTCCTGCTCATGATCAGAAAAATGTGTCCATGTAAATAATACAACAGATAATAGCAAAATTAGAATAGACCCGTCCAACTTTTTACGTAGAAAATGACTCATATTCCTTTCATCTCCTCAAATAAGAATGTTTGTTCCCTTTACTATACTTAGAACGAGTGTTCGTGTCAAGTGTTAAATAGAACGTTCGTTTGCGCAACTCGTGTTCTCATGGTATAATGTTCCTGTAAATAAATAAGAATCTAAATCATGTCTATGTTGGACAAGCGTCTAATAGAACATTGAAGAGTATAAAAATAATGTGAAAAAGAGGTGTATCATATGACAAAAATATCTTCTCGTCAGCAATCCATTCTTGATTTTATTAAAGCGGAGGTGAAAGCAAAAGGATACCCACCTTCAGTAAGAGAAATCGGAGAAGCGGTTGGTCTTGCATCTAGCTCCACGGTTCACGGTCATCTTTCAAGACTAGAAAAAAAGGGATATATTCGCCGTGATCCAACAAAACCTCGTGCTATCGAAGTAATTGGATTAGAAAACGGATCAAACGAAGTATCCGAAACACCTTATCTTCACATCCCAGTCATTGGTAAAGTAACGGCTGGTCAACCGATCACAGCGATCGAAAATGTAGAAGAATACTTACCACTACCTGCTAGTTTTGTGCAAGATGAGAATTCTTTCATTCTAGAAATCTCTGGAGACTCCATGATTGAAGCTGGGATCTTTGATGGAGACTATGTCGTGGTCAAACAACAAAGTTCTGCAAACAATGGAGATATCGTCGTCGCCATGACAGAAGACGATGAAGCGACTGTGAAGCGATTCTTTAAAGAAGAAGACCATATTCGACTGCAACCAGAAAACTCTACACTCGATCCTATTATTTTGACAAATGTGCATATTTTAGGAAGAGTCATTGGTGTATTTCGCACTGTTCACTAAAATTTTTAAAGCGGGCAAATGCCCGTTTTTCTTTTTTTATAAAAATAGAACAAACGTTCTTGTTATTTGCTTCTTTTTTCGTTATTCTTAAGAGAAGAAGGAGTGAGACATCATGAAAAAAGTCATTTTCTTAGTTGATATGCAGTCTTTTTATGCATCCGTGGAGAAGGCAAAACATCATCAAGATACCGATCGACCACTTGTTGTGTCGGGGGATCCAACACGGCGTTCCGGTGTCATCCTTGCTGCCTGCCCCCTTGCAAAACAGTATGGCATTCAAAATGGTGAACGTCTTTGGGAGGCCGAGCAAAAGTGCCCTAATCTCATCATGGTCCCGCCTCATATGCAAGAATACATTGATAATTCCCTTGTCATTACCGACATTCTAGAAAGTGTGACCGATCTCGTAGAACCTTATAGCATCGATGAGCAGTTCATGGATGTGACGCACTCGCAAAAGCTTTTTGGTGATCCTTATGATATTGCCAAACACATTCAACACGAAATTTACTCGAAGTTAAAAGTCGTCGCCCGCGTTGGCATAGGAGAAAACAAAGTACTTGCTAAAATGGCATGTGATAACTTTGCAAAAAAAAAGAAGGATGGGATTTTCCACTTAAAAAAAGAAGAGCTAGAAGAAACACTTTGGCCCTTGCCCATTGAAAAGCTGTTTCGAGCAGGCGGGAAAATGTCACGGCACTTGCGGAAACGAGCGATACGAACGATTGGCGAACTGGCACAAACGGACGTGAACAAAATCAAGCGAGTTTGGGGCATTCACGGTCAGGTCCTTTGGATGAATGCCCACGGCGTCGATTACTCTCCGATCTCTCTGTCATCAACAAACGGACAGAAGGGGATCGGTAACGGGATGACCCTCCCCCGTGACTATAGTGAAAAAGCAGAAATCAAAGTCGTGTTGTTGGAACTTTGTGAAGAAGTTTGCCGAAGAGCGAGAATGGCTAGTGTCATGGGGGAAACCGTAACTTTAGGTATTTCCGGAGCTAGTTATGACATTCGAACAGGCTTTCACCGGCAGCAAAAAATGTCAGATCCGACAAATATGACGATGGAAGTGTTTCATTACGCTTGTCAACTCTTGGATAAATTTTGGGATGAAGAGCCAATTCGACGACTGCACATCTCTTTAAGTAGCTTAATGAGCGACCAAACGGTTCAACTGAATTTATTTCAACAAGATCGCGCCCAGTCAATAAACTTAGGCTACACAACCGATGAAATCACAAACAAATACGGCAAAACTGCCGTTATGCGTGCAGCGTCATTGTTACCTGCAAGCCAAGTGAAAGAACGTTCTGCTAAAATTGGAGGGCACTACAAATGAGCGATTATTTAAAGCGTGGAAACCTCATGTGGGAAGGGAGTCGAATGATGCTTCCTGAACATATTCAAGCATTACGTCAACGGAGAAAACGAGCAGAGCAAGATGCTCCCCCTTCGCTCACAGAAGATGATTTAACCGAACTTGGAATCGTTGCAATGGACTCCCTTCATTACGCGCTAGAAGTTAAAATTGTTTATTGGCAAGATGGTGCTAACATAGAAATCATTGGAATTATCGATTACATGGACCACCAGCTAAAACGATTAAAGATCAATGGCGAGTGGATAAGTGTCAACGCATTAAAACAAATCGAAAAAATTTAAAAGTTATTGAGATTAAGCCAAAAAAGACCGCTAGTGTTTTAAACACTAACGGTCCATATTTTGATTTCTATTATTAAGGGGGAAATAGAAGAATCAAAGAAAAGTTAAATCTATTTAAAAGCTTAAAAATTTAAGCTGTGTAACAATTACATATTTTCGTCGTTATCATTAAACTCGTCATTGTCCATTTCATCATCATAATCATTGTTATCGTCAAGATCATTGTTCATGCCATCATTCTCATCTTCAAAATCGTTATTCATGCCATCATTATTATCGAAATTATTTTCTTCATTGAAATCTGTTTCGTTATTTTCGATATTATTTCCGCCATTTAAGCCATTGTTTTCTTCAAAGCCGTCATTTTCATTATCTCCACATGCTGCAAGAATACCTAGTGATAACACTGCAGATGCTGCTGTTAATAGTGCTTTCTTTTTCATGTTACATTCCTCCTGTGATTTTAAAAAATTAAGCTAAACAATCAATTTAGCAATCTTACTACTGCATCTATTTCACTTCCGTAGTCTTTCAAAACATAATAGAGCCACTTTAGAGAATTCTCCATATTCGAAGAGATTATTTAACAATGATTACGTTATTATTTCATGGTTCATCACTTTAAGTGCCAATGGTTTCCATTTTAATCCACTTATATGTGGAAATAGATTAGCTTTAGAGTATAGAGAAAAATTGAGGAAGAGCGTATGAACATTTTTTGTGTTCTAGCGATATATATTGTATTATATAAGATGAAGAAAAAGGACGCTAATTAGTGATTTTTCAGTTTTAAGCATACAGAAGAGAGCTATTGAAAACGCTCAATAGCCCAAAACTTCCTTAATTAAGAAGAAACTTTTCTCTTTTGAAAAAATTCATCAACTAGCCACTACTTAATAAAAACAGCTTTTAAAATATATATTGGAAAAGAATAAATGTACTCCCAATTATCTAATTTTTATATTCCAATCCAAACCGTTAAAGGTTCGAAAACAAATGTAAAAATAGCGGACATAATCATATTAGCAATGATAAATTTTTTCCATGTCACAAAATATTGATACAAAAACATATGAGCCACGATAATAATACCTAAATCAATCAGAAGCAATTTAGGTAAAATATGAACTAGGTGATACTGATACGACCAAAGTTGTACCTCTATTCCAATATCATCTAAAAAACAACGAGAATGGATAATAGTGCTCCGAAAAGCAATATTTGGACTATTCTATTTTTATCAACAAATCGCCACCAAATAAACCAAGGAAAGATAAGCACTGCTAAAAGTAAAAACCATTGAAAAGTGAATAATTCATGATTCAACCATTTATCCAATCTCATTTCAAAAAGTTTTTCGTAAAGTTGTTGTATTTCCTCATGGGTAGGGTAAGTTTGAGACATTATCACATATCCTTTTACAATTATCATCTGCTATTTCCACGCATTTTTTAAAGTTTTATTTATGGTGCCCCAAAAGACCATTTCCATTCCTATTACCTATAGGGTGTTTTCACAATAAAAACCAAAACAAAGCCAGAACCTTTTAGATTAATAAGTTCTGGCTTTATTTTATGAAAATATTAAATTTGGTTAATCTTCATCTCGGACCGTAACACCATGAGTGCTTTTATTATCAGGAATGAGTCGATATAAATGGACCGTCAGGATGCCACGTTGATAAGAGGCATCCTTTTTATCCTGCCGTACCCTAAATGGTAATTCCATCACACGTTTAAATTCCCCTTGATAAATTTCTTCATGATTCAATCGAAATCCGTTATAGTCAAGATTTAAGTTTCCTCTCACTTCTAATGTTCTATCATTTATCGTGAGATGAATATCCTCTACTTTTTTGATTCCTGGCAAAAAAACAGCACATATGATTTCATTTTCTGATTCATATACATTAGCTCTTGGCTGTTGAACCATGCCATTAAAAAAGCTATTAAAATTCCCTAAAAAGTCATCTTCAAAAAATTTTTTTAACGGAGAATTCCATTCATGTGAGTAATAATCCATCTTTATCACCACTTTTGATTTATATTTATCGAACGTCTATTTACCTATTAAAGAGATTCTTTATTATTATTGACATTTGTTAATGGAAAATTAGTTAGGTTATTAGCCATCCTCCCTTCTAACTGTCTAATATGTTTTATTCTAGATTCAGCATCAATTGTTTTCGTAGAACCGATATGAGAAATTCCAGATCCAGAGAGGGTTGTTATGTCTATATTATTAACTTTGATAGCAGATGTTTGATTGTACTTAACAACATGGACAGATTCATCAACCACTGGTTTTGGAATGGGGTCTGTAAATATAGGATAATACTTGAAGTTTCCTTCATCTCCATAAAATAATTCGTATTCACGTTGCACCGCTAACACTTTTGTGCGAGGTTTCATAAACCGAGAGTCACCAATTTCAAAAACAGAATTATTAGATACATTAATAACATCGATATTTTTTACGACAGATGTTCTTTTATACATATTGTCACTACTCCTTAAGAGCGAGCTAGTGGAACAAAAGGTCCGATAATTAACGATTCTGGTGGTGTATCAAATACGGAAGATAAAGAAATCGAGTCCGCATCACCAACTAAAAATATAGATGAACTCGATACACCCAAAATACGAATATTGTCCACGCATACTTGTTTATTAACAACAGTAAAATTCATGTTAAGATTCGTTCTCCTTTCTCGGTAGCTGTTTAAGAAATTCTTCATACGTTTTGTGCACATCTTCTTTTATTTTCCTTATCGCCATTTCTTTCATTTTTACTAATTCTTCTTGTTTGAGATTATTTAAGTCCAGTTGACTTAAATAGTAACGGACTCGATTATCAACTTGTTTTCTTATATCCTCCATAATATATTGACGATAATGGTTATCTATTTGGTAATTATTTTGATTCTCAATGAAACGGATATCTCGATAACATTCTTCATTCAAGTATTCATGGATCTGTTCTTGAATTTCTTCAAAAAACGCAGATTCTTGCTGCTGATTTCGAGGAATATTTAAATCATGCTGATTAACGGAGAAATCTTCTACGGAACTCTCCCCCCCATTATTCGGCGTGATCCCGATATTTAATGTTCCCTCTAGCTTCTCTACTTTTAATTGGTCAAATTTATACTCGATTTTCTCGATATTTGACGTTTGTTTTTCTTTTAAACGGTTAATTTCGTTTTGGAGTTGGTGAATTGTTTCTTCTAGTTGAGACACTCTTTCGTGTTGTGTATTTAAGTGTCCATAGATTTGGTGAAAGTGTTGCATCATATTAGAATGGTTATAATTCATTCAACCTCCTCCTAGAAGACATCATTTTTTCTTTATTACGTAAATCCTGTCGGTGGGATTAGCGGAACATACGGTTCTGCTTGTGCTTCTCCCACTTCCGGAGCGGCTTCCATAAACCCTCCCGTATTGTAAAGATTAGATAATGGATTTATACTGCCTGCACTCCCTATCTGTAATACAGAAGAATTCGTTATTCCATTAACTTTCAAGTTGTATATCGTTATATTTTGATTGATATGGAAGTTCATAAAGACCTCCTTTAGATAATTGCATTTATATTTGAATCTGCAAAATCTTTATCATACGTGTTGGTTGAACTGTAATTATTTCTTACTTTTAAGTAGTCTCCAGTATTAAAAGAACCGGCCCCCGCAAATGTCTTTGCTGTACTCGACGGTGAAATATTTAACACGTCACCAATATTAAACACACCACTATTTCCCACACTAATCACTTTAACGGCACCTACGATTGCTGGCATGAATCATCCACCCTTTTTACCATACAGTCACTATATAATAGCCTATGTATTTTTTTCTTACATGTTCATAATAGATGAGAATTTTTTCGTTCCTTATAAAAATAAGATATACAATTGGTCCACCGCATAATCTCCACGATTCATTATGATTAAATTTAACTAACACCATTCTTACTTGATGCATATATTAAATGACAATGACTTACCTAGACCTGTATATTACCGAATGTAATTAAAGATTAACTAATGAGGAGGAGGGGGTAACTATGCCTTCCATCGTATATGGACCATTCAAAATTAATTCAAATGATGGTGTTTTGAATTTTGGAGACACATTGAATATTTCACCGAAAGGAACTTCTAAATCGGTTAGTGGATCAGGTGGATCAAACACCGGGGATTTTATCATTACGAATAATGGAATAAATTTAAATAATACATTAGATCCGGACCTTACTGATCAAAATATAGCTGGCACGTTATAAAAATCACTGTAAAAGCTAATTTCGCCCATTAATTTTCATTAATAAGATTAAAAAGAGGCCGCCAGCGTTTGAAACACTGACGGCCCGTTATATTTGATTCCAATTCATAAGGGGGAAATATAAGCGGAATCAAAACATTTATAATCTATTTAAAAGCTTAAAAGTTCTAAGCTGTATAGCTAATACATGCCATTGTCTTCGTTCGCTTCAAATTCTTCATTGTCGATTTCAACAATGTAATTATTCATTACCAAAATCATTATTCGAATCATTATTATTAAATTTATTACCGCTATCAATATTAATTTCGTTATTATTCCCTTCGTTTATACCGTTACCCTCATTCAGTCCATCTAACCGATCATCTCCACATCCTGCTAGAATTCCTAACGATAGAACTACGGATACTGTTGGTAATAATGCTTTCTTTTTCATGTCAAATTCCTCCAACTGATGTCTTATGAAATGATTAGCTAGAAATATTATAGCAATCTTTCTAATACATCTATTTCACATCCCCACTTCTTCAAAACATAATATAGCTACTTTAGAGAATTCTCCACATTTGAACATTATAATGAACAAAACATCCGTTATTTTTTCATCATTTGGTAATGATTTTTTGTGCTCTATCGATATATTTTTTAATATACTTAATAATGAAAATAAAAAAGGGAAGAGTTCTAAATAACCCTTCCCGTTCCAAATATACGAATGTCTTATTCCCATTCAATTAGTTCTTTGAACATATATGACCATTTATTGTAAATGATCCCGTTATTATCTTCTCTTTCTGAATGATGATGTGTGTAATACCAATTGTCGGAAACCTCAAAGAGTTGAATATAGCCCTCGATATCATAATCCCCGCTACCATCATAATACCCATAACCATATCCATCGCCTCCACCTAAATCTTCATGATGTGCTTGGTCAATATTAAACGCATGAAACATGATTTCTCTCCCATTCTCTAATGGAAAACCTTCTTTTAATTTCCCAAATGAATAAAAACTATTTCTAGAAAAATCCTCATCAGTAAAACGAAATTCGATAAAGTGCTCGTGCTCGATCCTTTCCTCTTCTACGTTAACTGGAATGTAGCTTGTTATTCCAAATTCATCTATTTCATAAAGTTCAATATCAGTTTCTCGGAATGAGGCCGCTCCTTCATTCAGTATGACAGATTTCTCCAATGGTCGATCGAACTGAGGGTGATCTTCACTTTCAGTTCCTTGAATAGTATAAGGGGTTTCAGTCACGAACATCTGGGAAAAAAACGTCCAAGACAAAGCCCAGCTCTCTTTGTCTTCAAGAGGAACATCCATCATATAAATCATCGACTGGCCAAATAATTCCGATATATATAGCTCTGTGAAGCGACCAGATTCCTCATCAATAAAGGCGTACATTTCTGTCATTTCATTATCAAAAGGAAACATAGTGTCAAACGTCGTACGAATTTGATTATTCATTACAAATTCATCATTATAGATGTTCGGCGACACCGTTGTCTCTTCTGTAGACGTAACCTTCGTTAGAGTTTCTTCAATTTCGTCTGCTATTTGTTCTTGATTGACATCTCTGTCAAACAGAAAAAACTCCATTCGTTCCGAGTCAGGTCCAGTCATGTGAGTCGAATAAACATAATCCTCTTCTTCTTCTTCAATAGACCATTCATCTGGAAGGTAGATAGAAAATGTCTCGTTTTGAATCTGATGCATTGGCATCGTGTTTAATACATTAACATCAATAATTGGTCGATCAAGGATTCTTTCAACTAAGGCTTCGTTTTCTTCCACATCTTCTAAAATAATATCTTCTTTCTTTTCATTTTCATCTTCCACCATTTCATTGAACGTTTCTTCCCCGTCATGCTCATCTTCACCAGAATCAAGGAGTCCACCGTCTTGAACGAAATCATAATTTATAAATATAAGGCTTGCAATCCCTGCTGCGGCAACAGAACCAACTGTAACAAAAAAACGTTGGCGAAGTTTTTGGCGATTCTGCTTCTTTTTTTGCTTCGGAATAACATCCTTTAAACCATCTTGAAAAGTGAGTAGACTTTTTTCTCGAGCTTTTGTGGAAGCTTTCATCGTTTTCTTTTGTCTCATTATGTATTGAAATTCTTCATCTTCATATCTATGATTATTCATTGACTACTCACCTCCAAATTCATTTGCTCAAAAAGGGTCAACCTTGCACGTCGTTGCATTGATTTCACCGACAGAATTGACTTTCCCATGATGTCAGATGTTTCTTGGATAGAAAATTCCTCAATAAACCTTAAGTGAAGCACCGTTCGATAATGACTTGGAAGCCTATCGATTAGTTGAAGTACTTCATCTATATGGAAATTTCTAAGAACGGTCGTTTCTGCCGACTCGTCTTCTCCAGCAATATCTTCTAGATAATCTTTTTCTACCGCTATCGAATGACGCTCCTTGTTTTGCTTTCGATAATAATCAATGACAACGTTGCGAGCGATTTTAAATATCCACGTTTTAAAAGATGCTTTTCCTTCAAATTGATCTAGTTTTCTAGCTACTTTGAAGAAAACATCTTGCAACATTTCCTCTGTGTCGTGATAACTGTTCGTTTGTGTATATATGTAATGAAAAATGCGATCAACATATCGTTCGTGTAACTTCTGAATTGCTTGTTGATCTCCTGTAAGGATCTCTCGAATCAGATCATGATCGTCCATATCGTCAACCTCCTATTTTTCTGTCATAAGTATAGACGCTTAGGAAGGGGAAAAGATGCTCAGAATAGAATCATTGTCTTACTTAGTTGAATCAATGACACGAGCAAATTTTCTTTACCTAATGGTCTTAGATAATTCCGGAAACATAAATTTTCTATTATTCTACGTTTGAGCTCGTCTATTTTTTCTACCTCGAACATAGATTGTTCCGAGGTGGAAAAAATGAAACAAACAACCTTAGATAAATGTAACATTTTTCTCGTTATGTTTTTTATTAGCTTAATCGTTAGGATTCAAGTTCCGGTTTTCACTCCATTTGCAGCATCGTTTGGCGCATCAAGCATGATCATTGGGATAATTTTAAGTGTGACGTCACTATCTAATTTAACAGGGAACATCATTGCCGGACCATTAGTGGATCGTTTTGGCAAAAAGGTGTTCATCACGTTTCCCTTATTTATTTCAGGTGGACTCTTCATCGCCCACGGTCTTGCAACGAGTACCACCGACCTATTAATCCTCCATGGATTAAACGGATTTGCCTTAGCATTTATGATTCCAGCGGCATTTACGCTCCTCTCCGGATACGCAAAAAATAGTCGCCAACAAGGAAAAAACATCGCCATAAATGGAATGTTATCGACAATTGCTAGTATTATTGCCCCTTTGACAGGTGGGAAAATGGTTGTCTTATTTGGCTATGTGAATACTTATTTCTTTATTGGAGCTGCGATGATACTGACCGCTACGTATTCCTTCCATTTTTTGAAAGATAGACAAGTTGTTTCCGTTAAAAAACAAAAACAAACACATGTCACAATCGGTAGTGTTCTGAAGGCTCCAAACCTTTTTCTTGTTTATTTGATCGGTTTTGCTGTTATGTACATTCATGGGGTTCTACTATTTGAAATTCCCTATCTAACTGTGGAACAAGGGCTTTCTACTTTTCAAACGGGTCAACTATTTAGCTTCATGAGCATCGGTACGTTTCTTACACTATCGTTATTTTTCATTAATTTGTTTGATCCATTTAAGCGGCTTATGGTTGGTTTATGTGGCATGTCCATCGGTATATTTGGCCTATTAACTTCAGCATTTTCGTTACCTATTTTATTATTTTTGATTGGTATTTTCTTTGGTCTTGTCATGCCTGCGATGGCAACCTCCATTACAGAAAATGCAGCTAAAGAAGTTCATGGCAGAGCATTTGGATACATGTCAGCGGTTTTCTCTTTAGGCATCATTGCTAGTTCTTCCGTTACCGGAGCCATTCGTGATATTGTGTCGCCTTATTTTATTGCTGTTATCATTGCTATAATCGTTTTAACCATCGCTGGTTATAGCAAATTAAACTCACCACAAATGGCTCACTTCAAATAGAATAGCTTTTCAGATTAAGTCATAGCAATATTCTAAAAAACTGTTCTAATTCTTTAAATATAATAATTATTCTTTCTTTGTTTGATTTTCTTTAAAGTCACAATAATAACATCGAGGCAATCCATAATAGATCCAATACTCTTTCAGTAAGGAAACACCAACAAATGAAACCATTGGCCAATCTATCAATTTAAAAATAATTAGCCCTCCTTTATAACAACTCGTGTCTTAAATGGTATGTTTTTCAATATTTGTCCAATTTTTAATAAATGAATAGATCCTTTATTATTAAGAGTATGGTAATTATAGGGAGACAAATGCAACGAACTTCCAAACAGAGCTATTCGTAAACACAAAAAACGTACTCAACAAATGAGTACGTTTTTATATAAATCATTTTACACTTACGTTTATTTTTCACCTGCTCCAAAAGACAGTCCCTTCATAAAATATTGATTGAAAAAAATGTAGAGTAAGAGCACTGGTAAGGTAAATACCATCGAAGCAGCCATAATGTAATTCCAATAGGTTGCATAATCAGATTGGAAAGCATTCAAACCGACTGGTAAAGTGTACATCGATGCGTCAGTCATGATAATTAATGGAGCCATGAAGTTGTTCCAAAATCCCATGAACACGAAGATCGCCATCGCACCTATCGCGGGTTTTGCCATCGGCATGACAATCCTAAAGAACGTTCCAATCCGGCTCAGACCATCTATCGCCGCCGCTTCCTCCACCTCTTTCGGGAAATTAACGAAGAATTGTCGCATCATGAATATAAATGTTGCATTGACCATTCCAGGAACGATTAAACCTTGATAACTATTTAACCAACCTAATTCTTTTAAAATTAAGAAGTTAGGCACCATTGTAACTTGTGCCGGGATCATTAATACTGCAAGTACGATAATAAACCAAGCCGTTCGTCCTGGAAAGCTAACCCTTGCTAACGCGTAACCAGCCATCGAATTAAATACAATATTTAATGCCGTACCAATAACTGCAACGATTACACTGTTTAACAGCCATCTTGGGAACAATGCCTGTTCTGTAAATATCGTGACATAGTTATCAAACGTAAATGTTTCAGGAAAAATGTTTAATCCTGCCGATAATATTTCATTCAATGGTTTAAAGGAAGCAGACAGTGCCCATAAAAATGGAAGCAAGGTGACCACCGCGTAGCTCGTCAAAAAGATATATAAAAACGCTTTTAATATATTTGGTTTCTTATTCTTCATTACATTCTCCTCCTTCCGCCACAATTAGTGTGTTTCTTCTTTTTGAAGTTTCCGTTGAATAAATGTTGCGACGAGTATAATCAACGCTAGAGATACAGCTAGTGCAGCTGCATAACCCATTTGATTATTAGAGAATGCATACTGATAAATAAGGAGTACAACGGTTAATGTAGAATTGTTCGGTCCACCAGAGCCGCCAGAGAACATATAAGATTGATCGAATAGCTGGAACGTTCCAATGACGCCAATGATTACAACAAATGCCGTCACGGGCCGTAACATCGGTACTGTGACATACCAAAACTTCTGTATGGCACTTGCGCCATCAAGTTCTGATGCTTCATATAAAGAATCAGAAATACCTTGAAGGGCTGCCAAATAAATAACCATAAACATTGGTGCTGTTGCCCAAATATTCATTATCATAATTGAAATCAGCGCCACACTTGGATCATTCATCCAGTTATAAGTTGGTAGGCCAACCGAACTTAAAATTGTATTAATTAGGCCATCTGGACGATACATCCACATGAAAATCATCACTAAAACTGCAGACGAAGTTAATGTTGGTATAAAGTAGATGACTCTAAACCATTTCTCTCCCTTCATTCCTGCATTCAAGGACGCAGCAAGAACCAAGGCAAGGATCGTCTGAGTCGGTACCACAATCACAACATAGAAAGCAGTATTTTGTAAGGCAATCAATGCCCTTTCATCAGAAGCCATTCTCGTAAAATTATCAAACCAAACAAATTCAAAGCTCGTTTGTCCTAGTAGATTGACATTGTTAAAAGCAAGAAATAATGCAAACAAAATTGGACCAATTAAAAACACTAAGATTGTAAAAATCGTAGGGGACATAAATAAGTATCCTTGCCCTGCATCTCTCAACTGGCTCTTCGATAATTTCCATTTAGCCATGGTGTTTAACCCCTTTCCTATCTGGAAAACTAACTAGTTAAAGGAGCTTAAAAAGGAGATCGATCTCCTTTTTAAGACACCCTTCTTCGTTAATGATTAGTCTTGAATCTCGTTATTCGCAACACGTTCTGCTTCTTCCATTGCTTCCTCAAGTGTTTGGTCACCTAAAAACGCACTAGAAAATTGGTTCTCAAAGTTAGAATTTATAATAGGCAAATTAGTGTCGTCCGCCCATACCGTTGCATAGCTAGCCCCTTCAATGAATGGCTCGTAAATCGCATCATCTGCATAATCCATCATCTCTGCTACAGATTGTCGGGAAGGAAGAGCTAATCCACTCGCTGTCCAAATCTCCATGCCTTCTTTTCCTGTAAGAAATTCAATTAACTGCCAAGCTTCTTCTTTTACTTCCGATTCACCATTCATCGAGTAAGAAACGGTATAAGCCATCGTTTGTTTTTCTTCCTCAATAGTTGGAATTTCTACAACTCCATAATTAACATCAGGAAATGCATCCTCCATAAATTCGATCATCCAGTTACCTTCAATGATCATCGAAGCTCTTTCCGTTCCGAACATGTCTCCGCCCCATTCAGCTCCAACGTCTGCAGGAGAAGCACCAATTTCTTTCTCATTTCTCATATCAATAATAGGTTGTAAAGCATCGATGACAGCAGGGTCTGTAAAGTTGGCACGGTTATCCACTACCATTTCTCCCCCACGTGATTCACCAATAGAGTAGAGTCTTGCCATGTCTGTAACAATCCCAAAACCATAACGGTTATCTACTGTTAACGTCTCTGCTATCTCTTCCATCTCTTCCCATGTTTCCGGCGGTGCTTCTATTCCAGCTTCTTCAAAGTGATCTTTGTTATAGAATAATGCCAATGTTGATGTATCTTTCGGTAAACCCCATAATTGATCGTCTCTTCTAAATGCATCGATAAGCGGTTCTTCAAAATCATCTACGTCAAATTCATCAGTAATATATCCATCAAGCGATTCAAGAACTCCAGCTTCAATTAATCCTGGTGCTTCAAAAGCGTCCAAGAAGAAGACATCTGCCGCTTCTCCACCGATCAATCTCGTCCGTAACACGTCCATGTACTGATCTGCAATCGTATCAACCTCAACGTTAATGTGTGGATATTTCTCTTCAAATGCATCAATTGTCTCTTCGAAATAGCGTTGTTCTGTCGGTGAAGACTGCCATCCGGTTAGACGAACCGTTACTTCTTCTTGATCTTCATTTTGAGCTCCATCGTTGTCTGTTTCATTTCCTTCTGTGTTATTTTCATTTGCCGCACCATTTGTATCGTTATTACCGTCGTCTCCACATGCTGTCAACATCGTTCCAGCCAAAACAACTGACATAAAGCCTAATCCTTTGATCCACTTTGCTCTTTCCATTTTATAAAACCCCTTTCAAGATATATTGACAAGAGCTTAAAAGCTCTTAACAACCGTTAATTAATAATTTCAAATGCTGTGGAATTGTTCATGATCTTAATATCATGATGACCATCTGATTTTTTCACCATCAGACTTAGCTGACCATCACCTATTCGCATATTTTCAATCTTTAATTCGTCCACTCCATCAGGTAACAATGGATTGATTGTAATCGTTTTATCTAATGCATTCGGAAATAACCCAAGCATTGCTTGAACAAATAATAGTGGTGTTCCTGCAGCCCAAGCTTGCGGAGAGCAAGCTACCGGATAGTTAACCGCTTTCCCTTTTGCTTCATAACCACAGAACAACTCTGGAAGTCGATCATATTCAAACGAATCGGCAGAGTGAATCAACCCTTCCATCGCTTTTGCTGCTTGCTTCTGGTTGTTTGTCTTACTCATTCCTAAAATAATGACACTATTGTCGTGGGGCCAGACGGTACCATTGTGGTAACTGATTGGATTGTAGCCTGCTTCTCCTTCACCCATCGTTCGAATGCCGAAACCTGAGTACATTTTATTTGAGACGAGCATGTCACTAACAGCTTTCGTTTTATCAGAGTCAAGCATTCCAGATAATAAGACATGCCCTGGATTCGACGTTACTGTACCCACTTGATTTTTTTCTTTATCAAGGGCAAGCGCGTAAAATTGCTGATCTTCCATCCAAAAAGATTTCTCGAAGCGAGACTTTAATGCTGCCGCATCCGCAGTTAATTTCTCCGCTTTATCGGTTCTACCAATTAAGTCATATATGTCTGCCATGCTTTTCTTTGCGTGATATACATATCCTTGTACTTCAGATAACGCTATCGGAGTTTCTCCCAATTCACCGTTCCTATGAACGATGGAATCACCGGAATCTTTCCAACCTTGGTTTGCGATCCCTTTAGCTGCTTCTTGGTGATATTCAACAAACCCATCTCCGTCACGATCTCCATACTCATCGATCCAATTGAGAGCCGCTTCCACATTTCCTTCAAGCTCGTTAAATAGATTCATGTCACCTGTCCACTTCATATATTCACTTAATAAAACTAAAAATAATGGCGTTGCATCAATTGTTCCATAGTAAGGAGTAAACGGGATTTGTCCCGTATTCGCCAACTCACCAAACCGCATTTCGTGCATAATCTTCCCTGGCTCTTCATCACGCCAACTGTCTTTTTTCGTCCCTTGTTCACTTGCCATCGTCTTCAATGTTCCTTTTGCAACCTCTGGATTGAAAGGTAGTATTTGCAAAGCCGCAATCAGACTATCTCTACCAAAAGGAACTCCGAACCACGGCAAACCAGCTACCGGAAATTTTCCATATCCTAAATCTGTAAGTAACACCCGTAAGTCTGTTAATCCTCGATCAATTAATCGCTGTAGTTGTGGATGGTTTGTCGACACTTTCGTAGAAGACTCGTTCCATTTTTTATACGAGTTCATCAATTGAGACAAAGCATCTTCGTGACTGAACACTTCCGATTCTTCTCCATCAACGGTTGGCATCACCGTCAATGAAATTGTTTTCTCTTCCCCATGTTCGAGTGAAAATGCGAAGTAAACATCACCTTCTTCCGTCGTACGAATCGGTGAGAAGTTCCACTTGACGTTAAGCGACCTCTTTACATCGTCAGCTCCTAAGTAGCGAATTGCGAGCCCATTCTCATCAACTTTCGTCTCTTCTTTTTGACCGACCGTACCATTTTGAAAACCACGAACGATAAACATATCCTTGAAATCAGCATCTAAATGAAAACTTATTTCGAAGCTTGTTTTCTTTGGGTTGTAGTTTTTCACCTGCACGGATTCATAGAGGACACCTCCATAAATAAAGCGCTTACGTTTCATTTCAATCGATTCACGCCATAATTTAACCACACCGTTTTCTTCCATGTGAGGATTTGTTAATATCATCTCTGCAAAGAAGCTCTCATCAGCATTCGAAGATAATAAAATGGGCTCCTCATCATTAATCTTTAGATCGAACTTACTCAAAAAACGAGTATCCTTTGAGTAAAGTCCAGGTCCATATGGATGATTTTCCGGGATATTACCTTTTTCATCTGTCAGTAAAAATAAGTCATCTTCTTTAATTACTCGATAGTTCATGTCATACCTCCAAAAAGTAGTCGCTGATTGCTGATTCATTTTCGTCCCTCTTCACCCGAAACGTTTCGGGGGAAGGTAAAAATTCATTCCGAAACGTTTCGGATTAGCTTAGAAAAGATGCTCCTTAGTGCTTAGGAGGAGCAGTCGTTTCTCTTACTATTAAACGATTATCTAGTGTTGCTTTTTTCTGCACTGGAACGTCATTTTTCAACATAGATGTTAGTAGTTTCGCAGCTTCATAGCCCATTTGATACTTATCCTGACTGACTGTAGTAAGTGGCGGGTTTGTGTACTCCGATAAAACAATATCGTCAAACCCCACAATGGACAAATCTTCCGGTATCTTCAGTTCTAATCGTTTTGCGGCTTTCATGACCCCGAGTGCCATTAAGTCACTTGCGCAAAATATCGCCGTTACTTCTGGATGAGCCTTTAAAAATGGATAGGCCGCTGACTCAGCCATCGGCTCCAAAAAATCGCCATTTAAAACAAATTCGTCTCGAACATGTAACCCTGCATCCGTTAACTCACGTTCGTATCCTTTTCGTCTTTTCGCACTAACGTGGGCTTGATCATGACCATTCATCATCGCAATTTCCGTATGACCAAGATTTATCAAATGTTTGACCGCCATCTGTGCTCCAAAAACATTATCTGTCGTCACAAAACCGACGTCTTTCCCTTCAACTTCTACATCAACAAACACACAAGGTATGTTACTATCAATAACCTCTTGAATATATGGGTCATCCATTTTTATCCCTTGCATGATGACACCTTCTACCTGTCTTTCACGGCAAAGTTGCGTATAACTCTTTTGTTTTTGTTTTACAGAATTCGTACTAAACAAAATCAAGTCGTACCCCACATCAGACGCAGAATCATTAATTCCACACATTACTTCATACGTGAACATATCCTTTGCCCCAGAGCGGTTCAGCTCCGAAACTAAGAGGCCAATCGTTTGCGATTTATTCATTACCAAGCTACGCGCCAACGTATTTGGACTATAATTTAACTGTTTTGCTGTATCTTCAATATGCTTTCTCGTCTTATCATTCACATCAGAGTATCCATTCAACGCTCGAGATACCGTTGTCACTGAGACTCCAGCTTGCTTGGCAATATCTTTTATCGTCGCCATGACTCACCTCCAAAACGTTTCGGATATTTTCGATAGTTTTACTATACAACATCATGAAAGGGGTTGCAATTGTTTTTTTAATATTATGAAGATGTTTTTTACTGCCAATTATTTCACAAGCGTACTTTTTGCTTTTTGGCATGGTCTCTACTAGACTTGGCAATACTACAGGAACTTCACCAAAAATGAAGTAACAGCTTTTTACAATTGACTTGTTAAGGCGGTCGGTTTGATGTTTGTGCTGCGAGCAGCTCACTTCTTGTAAATAAGAGGTACAACACGAGCAAGAATTTTTTGTGTAAATTCAAAAAGGAGTTTTTATCATGAAAGCAATTGTAATAAATGAGTATGGTAGTAAAGAATTGTTACACGAACAAGAACTACCACAACCAAAAATAGCGGAAGATCAAGTATTAGTAGAAACATATGCTACATCTATTAATCCGATTGATTGGAAATTGAGAGAAGGATATTTGAAACAAATGTTTGATTTCTCTTTCCCGATTATCCTCGGCTGGGATGTTGCTGGAGTGATAGTTGAAGTTGGAAATAATGTGAAGAATTTCAAAGTTGGCGATGAAGTGTTTGCCAGACCAGCAACAACGAACGACGGGACGTATGCAGAATATACAACGGTTGACGAAAATCGTTTAGCGCTAAAACCAACAAACCTTTCTTTCGAAGAAGCAGCCTCGATTCCGTTAGCAGGTTTAACTGCATGGCAATGTCTTGTCGATGAAACAGGTGTCAAAAAAGGGTCAAACGTTTTAATCCATGCTGGAGCAGGTGGTGTTGGAAGTTTAGCGATACAAATTGCCAAACACTTCGGGGCATTTGTTGCTACAACTGCTAGTGAAAAAAATGAGAGCTATGTGAAAGAACTTGGAGCAGATAAAGTAATTAATTACCGGACTCAACAATTTGAAGATGAGTTAAAAGATTTCGATATTGTTGTAGATACCATGGGTGGCGACATTCTCGATAGAAGCTTTCAAGTTTTAAAACCTGGTGGAAAACTCGTCTCAATGGCAGGTCAACCTGATCAAGAATTAGCCAAAAAACACGAAGTTGAAGCATCGTTTTATTGGTTATCAGAAAATGCGGAGCAATTGGCAGAGCTTGGCGACCTATTAGAAAAAGGCATTGTCAAACCTCAAGTTGGTCATGTATTTGGCTTTTCAGAGGACCAACTTCAAGAAGCACATGGACTAAGCGAAACACACCACGCTAAAGGAAAGATTGTTATTAAAGTAAAATAAATGATAAAAAGGAGTAACCTGGGTCGTCGAATAGGTTACTCCTTTTGTTTAGTTATTTCTTTGTTACTAAGGTCTCTTCATAATTAGAAGGTAATTTAAACACGATAATACGTTCACCAGTAGTAGTACTGATATCTGTGTGAAAACTAATTACTTTTTCTCCTGTAATGGAAAGAATAGAATCTCTCAAAATATCCACACCCGTTTCAACTAAGTCGGAACGAGTCTTTTTAATCGTCGATTTCCCTTCTTTTGTTTTACAAAGAGAATACTCTGCAGGTGTCAAAATACCTTGAAGCGATACGATAATCATATCTCTTAATATGTCTGTTTTAACAGAGACAGAGCCTCGTCCAAGATAATCTTTCTCCCATTGAGTAAGGGCCTTACTTATTTCTGCTTCTACAAAACCTTTTGATTTATTCATATATCCACCTTCATCAACTTGTACTATCTATATCTAGCCATGTCGATTTTATAAGTTTTTTTATACGATAAAATTTTATCGGTTATTAAACCTTGTGTCAATTCGACTACAATTCTATTTTTGATTAATCATTTCTTGTCTATATACTCCCGTTTTCTCGAGCTTCACAGGCGGGATGACAGATTTTGCCATTATAACAGCTAAAACGCAGAACAAAGAGGCGACAATAAAAGCTTGTGAAAAAGGCAGGATTTTAACGATAAATGGACCAGCAAATGCGGAAACACCATATGCTTGATACATGAGACCATAGTTACTCCCCATGTTTTTTGTTCCATAATAATCAGCTGTGACCGACGGGAATAAAGAAAGAAATCCACCAAAACAAAAACCGATGACAGACACCGTTCCTAGAAACATCGGATAGTTCATGAAACCAATACTCATATAAAGCAATGTCATTGCCGTTACTCCATAAATGACCATCAATGTATTTATTCGCCCAAAACGATCAGAAATGTTACCTAAAATAATTCGACCTGCTGCATTAAATAAAGCAATAACCATCACAGCATTAACTGCTTTTTCAACATTCAATTGGACTACTTCCACTCCAATATCGACAGCGAAACTAATAACCATTAACCCAGACATACTTCCAAACAGAAACATAAACCATAGCAAATAAAACGGATATGTTTTAACCATTTCCTTAGATGAAAAATGGGTAGAGGTCTCTAACGTAACATGATCTGCTTTCTCGTTAACTTCCACTTTAGTAGGTGGATTTCGTAACAGTTGAGCACCTGCCACAACAAAAACGAGATAGATCATCCCAACATACATGAAAGTCGAAGAAACGCCAAAGTTCTCTATAAAAAAACGAATAACCGGTTGAAAAATAAGGCCCCCTAATCCAAATCCGGCAACAGCAATTCCACTAATAAACCCTCTTTTCTCAGGAAACCATTTTACACACGCGGACAGTGGGCAAACGTATGTCATACCAATACCCGCTCCTCCAATCACACCATAAAAGAGGTATAGTTGTGTAAGTGTGGTTGCTTGGCTCGCTAAGAGTAAACCGATCCCTAAAAGAATTCCCCCAGTAGTTGCGACCCAGCGCGGTCCTATTTTATCTTGAAGTCTCCCTGCTAAAATTGTTACCAATGCGAAGGTTGCAATCGTAATCGAAAATGTAAGCACAATCGCTTCTCGATCCCAACCAAATTTATCAATCAATGGTTGATTAAATAAACTCCAGGCGTAAACCGCCCCTAAATTAATTTGAATAATCACAGCTCCAAGCACAACTAACCAACGATTCATCCTATCCATCTCCTTTTAATAACTAGCTATCAAAATTAAAAAAGAGGCCAACGTTTGATGGTGTTATCCATCTAACGTCGGCCTCTTTTGTACGCACTGTAAAAGTGATTACGTAAGCAACCAATACCATATATAATTAGACTATTATCAAGCAAAATTACGAAAAAGATTTTCAGTGGACTTCTTCTTCCCTTATTCCATTGAACATTGGAAAAAGCTATCTTGTATCTTTTATAGATTCATATAATTTAACTTAGTATAAGTTACGATGCCTCCTACTGTCAATCCTATTGTTTTCATCTATTGTTTTAAAAAAATTGTAACAACTATTTCTTAAAAAGTTTCGTATTGACTTCATAAAATTATTCGTGGTAATATAATATTTGTCTTTCGATAAACTACTTGAAATTTAGTAGTGTATAACTCGCCTCATATACCTTTGTATGCTTACAGTTTGTCATTTCATATTTTTACTTCGGAGGAATACCCAAGTCTGGCTGAAGGGATTGGTCTTGAAAACCAACAGGGGTGTCAAAGCCCGCGGGGGTTCGAATCCCTCTTCCTCCTCCATTTTAAAAAATAGTCACTCCCTAGCTCAAATGCTAGGGAGTTTTTGAACGATACCTATGATTTTTTCAGCTTAAACAAGGTCTTCAAAAATCTCATATAGGTTATCTTTCACGATATTTTCTGAATGAAAAATCTCTTCGAAGGAATGGTAAGTTATTTCATTTTTTTCCATCCCTAACGCTACGCCGTAAATATCTTTTTCAATTAATTTAATCACTTTATGTCCCATTCGACTAGTGAATACACGGTCAAAAGCAGATGGTGTTCCTCCTCTTTGAATGTGTCCTAATACCGTCGACCTTGTATCCAAGCCACTATGTTCTTTAATTAAAAGAGCAATTTCCTCCGCCTTACCGACACCTTCAGCGACCATAACGATGCTATGAGTTTTCCCACGTTCAAAACCATTTTTTAGTTTTTCTGAAATTTCATAAATGTCATATGGTAACTCAGGGATTAATATCGCATCCACACCACTTGCAATTCCAGCATGAAGAGCAATGTCGCCACGGTCTCTTCCCATTACTTCGATTACACTTACTCGTTCGTGACTACTCATTGTATCTCTCAAATTTCCAATCGCCTCTGTTACAACATTTAACGTCGTATCAAACCCAATTGTATAATCTGTTAAGGGGATATCATTATCAATAGTCCCTGGTAATCCATATGTTTTAATACCTAAATCATTAAGTATAGCCGCTCCACGGTAACTACCATCGCCACCTATCACCACAAGATAGTCTATTCCATCTTCTTTTAAATTTTTAACGGCTTTCATTTGTCCCTCTTCCGTTTTAAATTCTTCTGAACGAGCGGATTGCAAAAACGTACCACCTCGATAGAGAATATCTCCAACATCTTTCGTTCCAAGAGTCATAAAATCTTTTTCCATAAGACCCTTATAACCTCTTTTAATGCCTATCATCTCAAAACCATTCGCAATACCCGTTCTCACAACAGAACGAATCGCACTATTCATGCCTTGAGAATCCCCACCAGATGTTAATACTCCAATTTTCTTCATAATAAACAGTCCTCTCGTCGTATAAGTAGTTATTGCAAATATATTAGAAAAAAAGGAATACTGATGATTAAAAATAATACCTTAATCATTATATATATCAATTCAAAAAATATAATCGATTCTTATTGTATATGTAGTATATGCATCCTTGTCCAATATACAAGGGCTCTAACTATATAACTATTCCCTTTTATTTCATTTTTACACTTAAAAAATCAGATATAATTAGCTTAGCTATAACCAAAGGTGGCACATTTCAATCATTAAATTCCCATAATAGAGGAATTTTAAAAATATAAGGATGCGAATCAAAATGAAATTGACGGAAAAATATAGAATTCATTAAAATAGACAATCTCTAACAATCAAACAAAGATAACATCCACTGTAATATGAAAGCGAATGGCTCCATGAAAGCCATTCGCTTTATTTTGACTGTTTATTTATGCTTAGGAATTTTGCATCCATTTTCATCACAAGCCATTTCTTCTCATAGGTCGTTTTCTTCTGAAAATGCTCCATCCTCTTTAATAATGTTATTCAACGTTTCTACAAAAACTTCCGTTGACTGTGCACCAGTTATTGCATGCTTTTTATTAATAAGGAAAAAAGGGATGCTTTGAATTCCGAGTTCCTGAGCTTCTCGCTCGTCTCCACGAACGTCATCACTTATTTTATTACTTGCAAGTAATTCTGCAACTTCTTTCCCGTTCAACCCTACTTCTTCGGCTAGTTCAACCAATGCTTTATGGTCACCAATATTTTTGGAATCTGTATAATACGCTTTTAACAATCGATCTGTCATTTCGTGCGACAATCCTTTTGTTTTTGCAAACAAAGCTAAACGATGCGCATCAAACGTATTCGTTAAAACCAATGTATCTAGTTGGAAATCTAAGCCTGCTTGAGCAGCCATTTGTTCCATGTTTCGGCAAGTGTCTTTCGCTTGATTTATGCTCATTCTGTATTTACTTGCTAACTTTTCGTACATATTATACTCAACGTTTCTCTCTGCAGAAGGATCTAACTCAAAACAGCGATAAACAACATTTACAGGGTGGTCTATTTTATTAAGGGCATCTTCCAGACGCCGCTTGCCAATATAGCAAAATGGTCAAGCAAAGTCAGTCCACATTTCAATTAACATACACGTATACCTCCATCCTTTTCTTGCCATTAGTATATCTATTATCATTAATTTCAGTCAATGTATGTGCCTTAAACAAATAACTAAAAATCTCTGTCTACATAAGACAGAGATCCAATATTTTAAATAAAGTAATTTCAAATGGTACCCTCAATCATTGAATCGCTTGGACTTCTACCAGTCATCCATATCATCAGGATAGGTGTTTGTTTGAAATACTTCACCCGTTTCTTCGTTCTCAACGTGGATGATCACTTCAAACGTCTCTGGGTCGTTCTTTTTTTAGTCTCAATATATGCACTGAGAATCTTCGGCTGAAACTCTTACCATTTGAGATTATTGATTAATTCAACGAGGGTCTTTGAATCTTCTGGATTAAGTCCCCATAATGCTATTTCTTCTTTAAGACTAACTAATTTGCCATGCCCTGCAACAAATCCATTTAATCGAGCAGCGATTGTTGAGTTTACAAAATCATGATGACTTTCGAATATATTTATGACTTTCTCTACTGCTTTAGGATATCTTTTTAAATAGTATTTTTGATGATAATCTTCGGCTAAATAAAATGCAGAATGAGCTACCATTTCCGTTTGAATTTCTCCATTTAATAACTGCTCCCATTCGCTCTTTACTCGTTGGGCCTGCTTTTTTTGATCATCATTATGAAAAAGGAGAAGAGACATATACTGTCTATCTTTATAAAAGGTATCTCGAAGAGGGTTATGATTTTTCCAAAAGATATTTAATAGTTCTTCATAAGTAATAATGTCAGCATCAAAATCTATTTCAATACTTTCAGTATGATCCCCCATATTTCGATACGTTGGGTTTGACATTGTCCCTCCAGCATAACCTACACGAGTTCGAATAACTCCTCGTAAATGCCCGAACTGAGCATCTGGTCCCCAAAATCATCCCATCCCGAATGTTGCCGTTTGACTATTTTTTACTGTTAGATTTAAGTAACTCATTATGTTCCTCCTTCAACTATCAAATCGTTACGGGAGCCCCTCGATGAAAATGATTTAATATTTATTCCTGAAAACCTTAAAGTGTTATCTGTATTTTACCATTTTTCAAAAAAGAAAGCCTTTCCTCTAACTTATATGAATGTTCTCTAAAATATTAAAATAATAATTGCTAAAAAGATAAACATGCCACCTGAAAAATAATCTGCATATTCTCTTATGATACGAATAGCAATGACTCTTCCAAATTGTGATCCAAACCATATAAAAAGGAAGCTCGTCAACCATGCTAATACGCTCGTCAACAAAATTGGAAAACCATGTAGCCCTCCAGAAACACCGGCGGCAAAGGAATCCACTCCTAAGGCTAGCCCTAATAATATGGATGCCTTCCAATCAAATTGTAAATTTTCAGCTAACTTCTCTCCTCCGTTATTTGTAACACCTTGCCAAATAAACCATAAACCAATGAAGATAAATATTAGAGAGGCAAAATAAATATCAATATTGCCAGGTAATATAAATGCTATTTCTTCTCCTATCAATAGTCCTAACGCCATCGTTACTCCTGAAAGAACGGAAATAATCCATATGACATGCCATGGAATACGTCTTTTTATCCCTAATGAAAACCCAACACCAAGGTCATCAAGGTTTGATGCAACAACGATCATCATGATTTGCCATACCATTTTTAATCCCCCAATCGTGGCTTTCACCTTTCCATTCATACATAAAATAACCTTACTAAAGGAAGAGTAATTAATTAAAGGATAATTATTCTTGATACATCGAAAACCGACAATAGTTTTTGATTCGTTCACGGTTATATTATGAATCGATATTGGAGGCGTGCTTTGCTTCTCTATCTTATTCATCAATGTTTCTCTAGATAAAATATATCATATCCTTTGCAAGACTTTCACGTTGGGACATTTTGCATATATACATTCTGTATGGCTTAATACTTACTGAAAATACAGTTTCGATTTTAAAACAGCAACTACAGGTTTATCCTTCTAATCTACTGGATGCATTTTAGCAGTAAAGTGACGTAAAACCTTAGGTTCATAAGTAAATGTGAGTCCTTTTAACGTTTTCGCTCTGTCTTTAATAGCGATAAGACCGTCTGCAATCACATCCATATGGTTATAAGTGTATACCCTTCTTGGAATAGTTAGACGAAGCAACTCTAACGGACTATCCAATTGTTCCCCCGTTGTCGCATCTCGCCCTAACAATAATGAACCTACTTCCACTCCACGTACACCGACTTCAAGGTATAATTCATTAGCTAGAACCTGTGCCGGGAATTGCTGTCCTGGAATATGTGGGAGCATTTTCTTCGCATCAACAAAAACCGCATGTCCTCCCGTTGGTGATTGGATCGGTATTCCACCTTCTGCTAATCTATTACCTAAATACTCTACTTGATGGATTCTTGATTTAAGGTAGTCTTCTTCAATGCCTTCATAAAGGCCTCTAGCAAGCGCTTCCATATCTCGACCTGTCAGTCCTCCGTATGTAGGAAAGCCTTCTAAAGGCACTACCATAGAACGAGCGCGATTGAACATTTCCTCATGGTCGTTTCGAAAAGCTAAAATACCACCTATATTGACTAACCCATCTTTCTTAGCACTCATAGTAAATGCGTCTGTATATGAAAACATTTCGCGAATGATTTCTTTGATAGAGTGATTTTCGTAACCTCTTTCTCGATGCTTAATAAAGAAAGCGTTTTCAGAAAATCGTGCAGCATCCATAACTGTAAAGATTCCGTACTTCCTTGCAATACGCGATGCTTCTTTCATATTCTCCATTGATACTGGCTGGCCTCCTGCACTATTATTCGTAATCGTAACAACAACCATCCCAATATTTTCTGGTTTTTTATCTATGATTATATTTTCTAACTTTTCAAGATCGAAGTTGCCTTTAAACTCATAGGGTGTTGTTGTATCGTAAGCTTCTCTTGTCACAACATCGATCGCTTTACCATTCGCAAAGTCCACATGGGCGCGTGTCGTATCAAAATGCCAGTTACTTAATACGTATTGATCGGGTTGAATCACTAGCGGAAATAACACTTGTTCTGCCCCACGTCCTTGATGAGTTGGGATGACAAACGGATATCCTGTAATATCTTCTACTGCTTCTTTTAAATGATAATAGTTTCTACTTCCGGCGTAAGATTCATCCCCAAGCATCATACCTGCCCACTGATTGTCGCTCATTGCTCCTGTTCCACTATCGGTTAATAAATCGATATACACATCATCTGACTTCAGTGAAAACGGATTATAACCAGCCTCTTCTAGCGCTTTTTTACGCTCTTCTCTTGAAATTTGTTTAATTGGTTCTATCATTTTAATTTTATAAGGTTCTGCCATTCGCTCCATTTACATTCATCCCCTTTTATTTACTTACCTCTATCCTCTATTGTAAATGGTATACTTTGACAAATCTATCTGTTTCGAAAAATTTCCAACTAGTACTTATCATGCTTCCAATAAAATTCACAGCTCTGTCCTAGAAATTCTACATTTTTAATCTTTCCATATAAATGAACTTGCTGATTTCATCTCTATATTTGGATGCTCTTTTAGTTTATCAACTAATTGAAAGAGCGCATTATCCTTTTTTTTCGCTTCAATCATACAATCGATTTGATCAACTGATCCAGTTGATTTTCTTACAAAATCTAAAAACATATCCTCATCAATAAATTCAGCATGACTTTTAAACGCCCCTTCATTTTTCGGACTTGATATATGCATTTTAACCGGTAAAGGAGAATCAACCCATGTGCTGATGACCCGTTCCCAATGTTTTTCCCACTTTTCGTCATCGTGATATGCCAAATGATGATGGATATCAAACACCAATGGAATATTTAATTTTTCACAAACATATAAGCAATCTTCTAACGTATATGACGTATCATCATTTTCTATCATGATCATTTTTCGAATATCATTCGGGACGTGAACCCAGTTATCGATAAATCGCTCTAATGATTTTTGTTTATCTTTGTAACGTCCACCTAAATGAAGCACACAACGGTGAGTCGGATCAATTTTCATCTGATCAAGCAACAAATAGTGGTATTTCAATACATTTAAAGACGTATTAAAAATATCTTTACCTGGAGAATTAAGAACGACAAAATGATCAGGATGAAAATCTATTCGCATCCCATTTGCTTCTGCAAAGGACCCTAGCTCAATAAGATCCTCTTTGATCCCTTCTATGTAATCCCATTGTATTAATTCTTCATGAGTCGCAAGTGGAACGAGTCGAGAACTTAATCTGAAAAAATCTATTTCATACGCTTTATTATGTTTTAACAATCGTATACAATTTTGGATGTTCGATTGAGCGATTCGTTCAAGCTTTCTTACTGCAGCATCTTCATTAGCTAATTGCTCAAACCTTTTGTAGGTCATCGTTTGAGAAGGGGAAGCATTTTTGAGGTTTACACTCATGGCAACATATCCAAGTCGAAACAATGTCATTTAGCATCACCCATTTCACGTTTTCCTTAGTATAAGCGAACCACGTTTTCGTTATGTAACGAGATAGCTTACACATACGTAAAACGTTTGTGAACGAGTGCCACTCTCCAAATACGAGAAAGAGGACACTTCTCGATGATTGAGAAGTGTCCAAAGCAAGTATTTATTGGTGATCATCTTTATATTGCATATACACAACTTGTGTACTTAGAAATTCATGTAAACCGTGTTTACCGTCAGCTCCACCGATCCCAGACTTTCTGAACCCGGCGTGATAGCCTTGGACCGCTTCAAAATTTTCTCGGTTTACAAAAGTTTCACCGAATCGAAGTCCATTTGTGAGACGCATAACCTGATGGTAGTTATCCGTGTATACCGACGATGAGAGACCATAGACGGAATCGTTGGCCATATCAATCGCATCATCTAGCTTTTTATACGTCACGATCGGCAATACAGGTCCAAATATCTCATCTTCAATGACCTGCATATCATGAGTGACATGTGTGAGGACCGTCGGCTTATAGAAAAAACCTTTCTTCTCATTAGCTGGCTCGCCGCCTGTTGTGACTTTAGCCCCTTGAGAAATCGCAGTTTTGACCATTTTATCTACCTCGTCAATACGGTCTTGACTTACAAGTGGTCCCATATCTAGACTTTGATCACCTTTAGGATCACCATACGTTACGTTTGACATTGCTTCCGTCATTTTTTGGGTAAAGTCTTCTGCCACACTTTCATGCACATAAACACGCTCAGCATTTGTGCAAGCTTGTCCAGCGTTGATAATCCGACTTTTAGTAATGTGCTCAACAGCTAGATCGATATCGGCATGTTCTGTTACAATAGCCGGTGCTTTGCCACCAAGCTCTAAGTTCACTTTCGTAATGTTTTGTGCGGCCGCTTCCATAACCTTCACACCAGCTGGAATACTACCTGTCATCGTAACCATTGCTACTTTTTCGTGAGAGGCCATGACGTTACCAATTGTTGAGCCTTTTCCTAAAATTAAGTTATACACACCTTTTGGTAATACATCCATGTCATGAAGCATTTTCGTGAATGCAGCAGCAGTATTTGGTGTTTGTTGACTTGGTTTAAGAACAATTGTACATCCGGTGATTAATGATGTGGCTACTTTCCTTGCCAAAATAAACACAGGGAAATTCCAAGGAACTATTCCTGCGACAACACCAATTGGTCTTTTATGGATGAAAATGTTCTCGTTAGGACGATCACTCGGTAAAATTTCACCTTCGATTCGTCTTGCCCATTCCGACATGTATTGGAAGTAATCAATCGCTAAGTCTACTTCCCCGCTTGCCATTTCAAAACTTTTACCTTGCTCTTCTATCAAAAGCTCAATAAATCGATTTCGATTTTCATATAATTTCAAACCTATGTCTCGAACAATTTTTCCTCGTTCATTTGAAGGAACCATGCCCCACTCTTTTTGAGCTTTAAAGGCAGCTTCAATTGCTTTATTTGCATCACTTTCCGTTCCGTTTGGTATTTGTGAAATGGTTTCTTCCGTAGATGGATTAACAATATCAATTGTTTCGTCTGAAGTTGAAGTTATATATTCCCCGTTTACATACAGTTGGTGTTTATTCATGTGTTATAGCCTCCTATGTCTGAAGTAGAGGGCTATTTCCTATATTGTAGATGTTTAAACTTAGGTACTTTAGCGAACTGCTCAATAAGTTTTATATATATAAACAAAGGGAAATGTTACCAAGTACTTGGTTTTGATCATAATACCTCTCTACGTATCACTATCTATTCGAAGCAGTCTTTTAACTATTTTTAAAAACTTTTTCTTTTTTATATTTAATGACACACTTTTGACAGATACAATGCTTACCTCTACTTTCTTTAGGAACGAATTCAAAAATACCAAGAGGAAACTCCTCTTTATCACACCAACAGTTATTAAGTTTGCCTCTTCCTGTCTTACATTTGTTTTCCTCACCACATAAAGGACATAAAAAATTAGCCATTAACATTCCCTCCATTTCTAATATCTCCCCTGAATATAAATTAGATAATTCCATCTTTCACCTTTTCCTCCATTGGTGTCTTGGGCATAGCTTTCCTTAGCTTCGTCAATAAATCAGCTATTTTCATCCATCAAAGTACGAACGAATTTTTAGCATGATTCTCACTGTTAGATAATTACATGAACATTTTACCTACCGCTAAGTAATCTATCTTTATGGCATAGTTAATGATTATAATTAAATTTTTCTTCCATTTTCAAGCATCTTTTATCCTCCTCTATCGTCTATCCTTATGATAAGACTATGCACATTTTATCTATGGGAGAAATTGATTTCCCTTAGGTGAATACATCAAGGAGGTTTTCAATGAAGTTTTTAAAAATTATTTCACTATTAATCGTTGTATTTCTTGCAATTGTATTCTATACAAATAACCTACTAGAAACTAAAGAAACAGAACAGAAAAATGAAACGACTAATGGACTGGAAATCATTGATAACAATGAACAAGACGACTCCAATAATTTAGAACCATTAGCAGGAAATGTTCCTACTCCAGAAGAAGTGGCAGAAGAATTTCCAGAAGATATGACCGAATCAGCAGTACAAACCGCTATTCATCATAATGTCGCATCAAAAAGTAGAAGCTAGTCAAAAATGGGGGAAAATGTTAATCACAGATGAAAGAATAGAACGTTTGATAGAAGTAATAAAAGACAATTCTGAAAATGATTTTAATCATAGTAACCTTTATCTCACGATTCTTGAAAGGTGGAAACAAGGAGATTTCTCGAAAGTCGACGAAGATCACAATGATATTTGGCGACTTCAGGGAGGAACAATCGGGAAAGCAACAGGCATCTTAAGTAATCAAGAAGAGCAAGAATTCATTAATACACATTTTGATTGAGTTAAAGGAGACTACCTTTATGTTTGTTAGATATTTACCCAAAAGCTTCTGGTTATCTTTAATTGTATTCGTTTCGTTACAATGGCTAGCAATACCGATCGTAGCATATCTGACAACAAGTGCTCGAGATGTAATGGCTGGGATACTAATCATTATTGGAGTCATTTATCCGATCTATTTCATTTCAACAATCATTTACTTAAGAAAAGTAAAAAATCTTTGTGCTGATCAATTAATAATAGCAGGATTTTTTCTACTCATTCCACTTTTAGCCTATATTCCTATTTTCGCTTAAGGTGTCAGGAAAATTACGAAGCTGTCGTAATTTTTTGTGTGGCATTCAAGCGTTAAGGAAATTTAACGCTCCTTCCACAAAATAGGTTTAACATGTTAAGCTTTTATTAGTGATGCAGAGTATAACAGGTTAATTTATCAGGAGGAATGTTACTTTATGACTGATAGCGTTGGATGGACAACGATTGAAGAAGTTAGAGCAACAATCGAAAAAACATATGAACTATGTCAAACTCGAACGAAAATCGAGCTTAAATCTTGGTCTTATCATTCTGAAAGTTCTCATCAAAATGGAGATTATCCAATAGCTTTTGGAGATTACGTGAATAAGATGAAAGATATAGATTATTTAAGACAAGTGAAGTTAAATTTGTTTGACTGCGAAGACATCGGTGGAAAAGAAAAAGTAATCGAGTACTTATCGAAGCGCATCCATCGATAATGATTGAAAAATACTAAAAGCACCGCAAAATGCGGTGCTATCGAATAGAAGCTTTTAAAAAAATAATTAATTTTGTTAACCTAGAAGGTGCTACTTTTTAATTTTTTATTTGGATAGAGATACTTCTCCAGAAACTTTTTTATAGTCCCTTTGTTTATGTTGTTGATTTAACTGCTTTTCTTTTTCTATTTTCTTAATGTTTAATTGGAGCAATACGGCAACAACGAAGGCCAAAAATATCAATGCTGTAAAAACATAGAATACTGGAATGTAGCTTTCTGTTCTCTCTCTAATTTGCGAAACTAAGAGTGGCCCCATAATACCTCCTAGAGACCACGTTGTTAATAGTAAGCCGTGGATGGCACCAAGTTGTTTCGTTCCGAATAAATCTCCAATGAATGCAGGTAAATTTGAAAAGCCTCCCCCATAACAACTCACTACGATAAAAACAAGTGCCTGAAACAATAACACGTTGGTTATATTAGGTAGGGTTAGAAATGCGATTAACTGTAAAACGAAAAACGTAAGAAACACAGTAGGACGCCCGACATAGTCCGAAATTGCTGCCCAACCAAGTCGACCTCCACCGTTAAAAATCCCCATGATCCCTACCATTGCTGCGGCACCAGCTGCTGAAAGCCCTACAACCTCTTGCGCCATAGGTGAAGCGACAGAAATCATCATAATCCCAGCAGTCGTGTTAATGAGCATCATACTCCACAACATCCAAAAACGTCTCGTTCTCACTGCTTCTTTTGCCGTTAATTGTGATAAATCTACTTTCATTTCTTTTTTACCAGATGCAATATCCTTTTTCATTCCTTCTGGCATCCATCCTTCAGGAGGTTTGGCAATATAAGAAGCACCTAATACCATAAGGACAAAATAACTAACACCTAAAATATAGAAGGTCATCGAAATACCAATCGATTCCATTAAACGGGCTGCAATTGGTGCTGTAATCAATGCTCCAGTACCAAACCCTAATACGGCCATCCCTGTAGCTAACCCTCGACGGTCAGGAAACCATTTCACGAGAGTCGACACCGGTGCAATGTATCCTATCCCCATTCCTAATCCACTAGCAAGACCATAGGTTAGGAGAAAAAGAGGCAACGAATCAATCGCAACCGCCACCCCTGCTCCAGCCTGCCCTAGCCCAAACAAGATAGCAGCAAGAATTGCTGATTTTCTTGGCCCATTTCTTTCAACGAATGGACCAAAGAAAGCTGCAGCTATCCCTGCTAGTGCCATCATGATTGTAAAAGATAACGTAATTCCCGTCGTGGACCAGCCCATTGCATCACGAATCGGATTCGTATAAACGCTATAAGCATATGCAGCACCAATGGAGAGATGAATCGCGATCGCAGATAAAGCAATGAGCCATCTGTTTTTAGTTACATTCATATTTTGTCCTCCCTTAATCTTTTATAGGTATGCCATGGCGATTCTAAAGATGGGAAAGGGTACGCTACGCAAAATGAAATTCCACCGCACGATTCACACTCTATAATAGAAAGATAACCTTCTATTATAGAGTTGAGAGATTTATGCACGTCCATCTATGACAAAACGAACGACTACTATTTTTCCATCGTAGATAAATCCCCAGTAGGAAGATCAAGTTCCCATGCTTTTAATACTCTTCTCATAATTTTACCGCTTCTCGTTTTCGGCAAGCCATCTTTGAAATCGATCTCCCTTGGAGCAGCATGTGCGGATAATCCTTTTTTGACGAAATTACGGATATCTTCTTGAAGCTCATCGCTTCGTTCATACCCTTCTCGTAAAGAAATAAAGGCTTTAATAATTTCTCCCCTTACCGGGTCTGGTTTCCCAATGACGCCTGCTTCGGCAACTGCAGGATGTTCTAATAGTTTACTTTCAATCTCAAAAGGACCAACTCGTTCTCCAGCTGTCATAATTACGTCGTCTACACGTCCTTGGAACCAGAAATACCCTTCTTCATCCATATAAGCGGAATCTCCTGATACGTACCAATCGCCAGCTAGGAAATACGACTCGTATTTTTCTGGGCGATTCCAAATAGTTTTCATCATGGATGGCCAGCCTTTTTTAATCGCAAGGTTCCCCATTCGGTTTGGTGGTAGTTCATTCCCTTGGTCATCGACGATCGCCGCTTTTACTCCCGGTATCGGTTTGCCCATGGAACCCGGTTTGATTTCCATGGAAGGGTAATTACAGATGAGTTGAGCGCCTGTTTCGGTCATCCACCACGTATCATGAATTCTTAAGTTCATGGCTTGCATGCCCCACCGAACTACTTCGGGATTCAACGGTTCTCCAACACTTAAAACATGTCTTAAGGACGAAAGGTCATATTTTTCAAGAATTTTATCTCCGTAACTCATTAACATTCGAAATGCGGTTGGTGCGCTATACCAAACGGACACGTGATATTTTTCTAGAGTTTGGTACCAATCTTCTGGACTAAATCGTCCACCTCGGATAACATTGGAGACACCAACTAACCATGGTGCAAAAATGCCGTACGATGTTCCGGTTACCCAGCCTGGATCTGCGGTGCACCAATAAACATCATCCTCTTTTAAATCGAGAACCCATTTCGCTGTTTGGTATTGTTGAATCATGGCATTATGTGCATGTAAAACCCCTTTCGGCTTTCCTGTAGAACCGGATGTATAGTGGAGAATCATCCCGTCTTCTCGGTCGACCCATTCCACCTCCAAGTATCTACTCGCTTTGTCGAAACGGCTATGAAAGTCTATGAATTTTCCTTCTTCCCTCACATCGTTTCCTACGATCACCACTTTTTCAAGGTCGGGAAGTTCATCCAACGGGACACGCCCTACTAATTCTGGTGTGGTGACAATCACTTTTGCAGTACTATCTTCCAACCGATCTTTTATAGCACCTTCCATAAATGCTTCAAATAAAGGTCCTACAATAGCACCAATCTTTATTGTTCCTAATAAAACAAAATAAAGTTCAGGGGAACGAGGCATAAAGATAAACACGCGATCCTCTTTCTTAACACCAATATTTTTCAGCACATTGCCTGCTTTATTGGATGAGTCTTTCATTTCTTTAAAGGTATATTCTTCTTCCCTACTTTGATCGGAATAATATAATGCTATTTGATTTCTTTTTTCTCCATTTGCGTGACGGTCTATCGCTTCATGGCCCATATTAACTAGACCCGTAGTATGCCATGAAAACTGTTTTTCTGCTTGCGACCATTGATAAGAGTTACATTCCTCATCATAATTATTTAAGTTGTACGTTTCTTTTTTTGAGGAAAGTGTTTTTGTCATCATTTCTTAAAAACCTCCTTAGTTATTTTTCCTTTTTTGGTCTTCTAATAAAATAAAGCGCTTACATTTTAGTGTGAAAAAATTCTCTTTCCTTTATCGTTTAGCCAGTTTTTATATTTACCCTATTATCACTGTGATTACATATTATTGTAAATTAGGAAAATAAAAATGTCTGCATAAATTGACAGAAGCCAATATATGTGGATAAAATACAAATAAGTTAGATTAGTCGTAATATTCTAAATATATAGTGACGATGGAGTGTGAAAATAAAATGGAGAGTCAGGTTATTGAGCAGTTTTCTAAATTCGTTGAAGATTGGGTTCCAAAAGAAGCCTCTATTGCTATTGCAGGAGGCGATAAATATATTACTTATATTCCAGGAAGTCACGACATTCACATTCATCAAGGACAACCCATACCTTCAGGGAGTATTACCGAACGAGTATACCTACAAAAAAAGCGTGTAGAATCGTTGGTGGATAAATCTGTTTTCGGCGTCCCGTATTATGGTGTTGGTTATCCTTTAAAAGATTCTGACACAGGATTCCAGGGTGCATTAACCGTCATTCTTCCTCCAGAATATAATACTAGTCCTAAACAACCTCTGTCCTTTATCATTGGAAAAAGAGACGAAATTTGGATCCCTATCGCTTTTGAGCAAATCATTTACATAGAAAGTTATCAAAAAAGAACGCTCATATATACAGAAAATGGTTGTTTCAGTTCAAAATACCCTCTTAAATCAATAGAACAACGGTTATCGAACTCTTTTATTCGAATACACCGTTCCTTTATCATTAATATATCGTTTATTAAACAAATCTCTCGGGATATCTCATCTCATTTAGAGGTGACATTACAAGACCAAAATGCTACTTCGCTTTCTATTAGTCAAAGTCACGTTCCACGTGTAAGAAGAATTCTAGGCTTTTAATAAGGCTCTCTTTTCAATCCGTGTAGATTTTTCATTTTGACATTCACCTTTATTATCGCAGTTACTAGAAATGGCAGCACCAGCGATGGTGCTGCCATTTTTTAATTTGAAGTGTTTCTCTTTTAAGTATCTAAACCAAAATTTCAAACAATGATCATTTGTAGTGATAAAGAACCAATTCCTGCTTTCTTCATCTTCGTGTATGATAGAAATATACATTTTGGTTAGACCAAAAGATGAATCATTTAAACCATATTTTTTCTCCGTGCTCAGGTTATCTATGCGTCTTCCTAATGACAGAGTTTTTATAAACGAACTGATTATCATTGCTTTTTTTAACGTTGACCGAGGGACCACGGACGATTAGCTACTAAATACAAAAGGTGGATTTTTTATGAGAATAATGGAACGTCATCAATTCTGGATATGGTTCACGGTGCTTGCAGTAGCTTGGATAATGGCTCTCCAGTCACTAAATGAACAGTTCGGAGTGATACCGATGCGTCTAATTGGCACAGCTTTGTTTTTTTTACTTTTCTTTTTGGCCCCTTTATTTAAAGACGCACCAAAAAAATTGGTGATACTCCTCATCGGTGCTTCTATTTTGACAACGGTCACTTTTTCTTATGAACCAAATGATCATACGATCTTATATGTGCTTCTCATATACACAATTCTTATAGGGAAAGCTGTCTTTCGTTTACAAAGAAAAGAGCCTATTGCAGTTGCTGCCGTTGGATTAACCGGAGCACTTTTCCTTGTTTATCGCGTAGGTGACAAATCAGAGTATGTCTTTGTTATTCTCTATGCTTTACTCCTTTCGTCCTCACTCTATCTTTATAAGCAAACAATGCTGAAAGAACGAGATGCTGTCCGTCGTAACGAGGCGTTACTTTCTGAATATCGTAAAATGAAAAGACAGCTTATTTCAGGTGAGAAAGCTGTCCGAGAAGAAGAACGAACAGAAATCGCCCGTGAAATTCATGACTCCGTTGGACATAAGTTAACAGCTCTTCTTATGCAACTCGAGGTGTTCCGTATGAAATCTTCTCATGAAATAAGTGGAGAAGTACAAGAACTGAAACAACTTGCAAAAGACAGTCTAGAGGAAACGAGAAGTGCAGTGAAGAAATTGAAACAAGATGGCAAAAGTGGACTTCCAGCAGTTATTCAATTAATTCGTAAATTAGAAGCAGAAAGTCTTATACGTATCCATTTCACGATGCGGCACGGGGCATTAACAGCACCATTAAGAAATGACCAATCTATTGCAGTCTATCGTAGCGTACAGGAAGCATTGACAAATATGATGAAGCATAGTGACTCACGAGAAGTTGACATTCTTTTCGAAGCTCCAGCAGGCACAGTGTTTCGCTTTGAAGTATCCAACCAAACAAACAATGACATTTCTTTAAGAGAAGGATTTGGATTGAAGTCGATGCGAGAGCGAGTAGAAGCTGCAGGAGGAACACTTGAAATCAAGACTTACACCGGAAGATTTGTTGTTCGAGGAACATTGCCCTTAACGGAAAGAATGGAGGAAAGAACATGATCAAAATTTTATTGGCAGAAGATCAAGGCATCGTACGCCAAGGTTTGAAAATGATGATAGAGACAGACACAGAAATGAAAGTAACAGGTGAGGCTGCAAACGGAAAAGAAGCCGTCGCTCTTTGTGAATCGGGTCAAATGTTTGAAATGGTCATTCTCGACATTCGCATGCCAGTAATGGATGGTCTTGAAGCCGCACGTCATATCCACTCCCGTTGGCCTAAGATAAAGATTCTCATGCTCACGACATTTAACGACGATCAGTATGCGATTGAAGCATTGAAAAGTGGTGCTTGCGGATATATGCTGAAGGATGCTGAACCAGAGGAATTGATAAGGTCGATTCGAACCTGCCTTGATGGTGGACTATCAATCGAGGCCCATGTTGCTGCCAAGGTTGTTCCGACTTTGATGGAACGTCAAGAAGCACCATCGAAAGACGTTGATCCAGACCTTACAAAGAGAGAAATCGAGATTATTCGTTCTATCGGCGAAGGTCTCAATAACAAAGAAATTTCTGAAACGTTACACTTATCTGTCGGTACGGTGAAAAATCATATTAGTGTCATTCTTGATAAATTAGAACTTCGAGACCGGACGCAAATTGCGATTTATGCAATTCGGCATCACATTGTATAATCCGTCATCATACATGTCATGACTTAAGTCATAAAATAGAAGTAAATCGATGACGTAAGGCAGTGGGAACACTGTCTTTTTAAGTATATACTTTAGTTAGTTGAACGGCGAAATAAAGGAGGATGTACGATGTTAGAAACAGAAGAACTATCCAAACAATTTAAAGGAAAAATAGCTGTTGAAGGAGTGAATCTCCATTTAGAGCGTGGGGAATCCGTTGGGCTTTTAGGTCCAAACGGCGCTGGGAAGTCGACGACAATTTCGATGATTTCCTCTCTCATCAAACCGACGTCTGGCGATGTCCTGCTCGATGGAAAAAACGTCATCAAGGATCCCGGTAAAATTCGTCGCGTCCTTGGTGTGGTCCCTCAAGAGATTGCTCTCTATGAGGAGCTCACCGCTTATGAAAACCTCAAGTTTTTCGGTCGAATATACGGCCTAAGAGGAAAAGCACTGGAGAAAAATATTGAAGAAGTGTTTGAACTCGTCGGTTTAACCGATCGACAAAAAGATATCGTAAAAACGTATTCAGGCGGAATGAAACGAAGAATCAATATTGCAGCGGCTCTTCTCCATGAACCAGAAGTTCTCATTATGGATGAACCGACGGTTGGGATCGATCCCCAGTCTAGAAGTCATATTCTCGAAATGGTTCGAGAACTGAATCTTAAAAAGGGGATGACAGTTCTTTATACGAGTCATTATATGGAAGAAGTGGAGCGACTTTGCGATCGTGTCTATATTATGGACCACGGTCGAATCATTTCATCTGGTACGAAAGACGAGTTAAAAAGCATCCTTTCCAGTGAAGAAACGATTATGATCGATCTCGATCGCCCTTATCCTGACCTCTACAATGATCTTAAACAACATGACGGTATTTTACAGACGATGGAGACAGAAACAGGACTGAAATTGATCGTCCCAAAAGGCAGTCGACTGTTAGGGGAATTGTTTCAGATCGCTGACCGTCACCAGGCTAAAGTGGTCAATGTGCACGTTCAGACTCCAACATTAGAAGACGTCTTTTTACATTTAACTGGCCGGAAACTTCGGGATTAGGGGGCGAGAATGATGCGACATTTTTTATGGAAAGACATGATAATCATCGTCCGTGATCGTTCAGAGATGCTCGTCTTGCTTTTGATGCCGTTTATATTGATCGGAATCTTAGGGTTTGCTCTCGGTGGAATTCTCGGCGGTGATACATCAACGATTGATATTGAAGTAGCACTTGTCAATGAAGATGATCGAGAAGCTGGAGTCACGGCATTTGTTGATCTCGTCGAAAACTTCGAACTGCCTGTAGAAGCGAAAGAGGAATTGATCAGTGTTGCAAAAACGCTTAACCCCGGTCTTCTTCTTGAAGAAATGTTGTCCGATCAAGAACTTAGCGAGATGATTCATACGGAAGAAATGACCGAAGATGAAGCGCAAACCTCCCTTCAATCTGGCGACATTGATGCGATCTTAACGCTTCCTGAAGGCTTTACTTATAAAAGCTTGGAAAAAATGGTCTTTTCTGAAGGATCTGGCAGTCAACTTTCTGTTATGTTAAGTGATCAAGGTTCTCTGTATGCCAAAATCTTTTCAGATATGATCGATGGATTTGCAAGAAATCTTAACTTAGAGACGGCCATCATTGCAGCAGCAGGTGAGGATACGGCGCAGCTCGGAGAGTCCGAATTGACTGGTTCTAACATTGGTGGAATTATAACAGTTTCCAAAAACGCCCCCGCTAATTCCATGCAATATTATACGATCGGGATGGCAGTGATGTTTGTCCTTTATGTAGCAGGTACGATTGCTAGTAAAGCATTTGTTGAAAAACAACAACAAGTTTTTAATCGGATTATTCTGTCTGGAATGCACCCTTCTGCCTATCTTACAGGAAAAGTCATTTCAGCGACGGCTCTTGCATTTCTTCAGCTCGTTATCTTATTTTTGTTATCCGCTCTTATTTTTAGAACATTTTCACTAGGTTCTGCAGATTTCTGGATCGGGATGATGATTATTACACTCGTTTTGGCATTTTGCGTCGGAGGCTTGGCAAGTCTGTTGACTTCTCTCTCCATTCGCTATGAAACGGAAGGAGTTTCTAGTATTTTCACAGGTGGTATCGTCACGTTATTTGCTTTTGCAGGAGGTAGCTTTTTTCCTCTTACAGGTATGCCTAATTTAATCATTCAACTTGGAAACTGGACTCCAAATGGTGCAGCGATGACGGCTTATCTTCGCTTGGTTCAAGGTTATGAGTGGACAGATTTAATGTCACCGTTGTTTCGCTCAGTCATTATCACATTCGTATTGCTTGTCATTAGTATCATTATTTTTCCGAAACGGAGGTCGGTGACGTCATGATTTCTATCTTTTTATTACAGTGGCAAAGGTTTCGGCGTGAACCGCTTCTCGTTCTATCCTTTTTTGGACTAACGATCTTTTTTGTCTTTTTTCTAGCAGGAAGTGCGAACACAAACCAAATCACGGTCCAAACCTATCTAGAAGACGATGTCAGCCAATCATCTGCTGACGAATGGCTGACCGTTTTAAATCAATCAGAGACGTTTCGATTTGAACTGACAGAAGAAGAAGACGCCCGAAGCGCCGTAATGAACGGTGAAGCGAGTCTAGCTCTTCAGTTAAGGAACGATAATTATCGAATACTCGTTACCGTAGATGATCAGAACTATCAGCTTGTTAATGGCTATGTGCAGCAAGTTTTTCAGGAGGAACTGCGTTTAGCAGAAGTAGAATCATCACTTGAATCAGTAGAAATTCGAGACACGATTGCTCAAGAGCTTGAGGAACCTGTTCTCACAGTCACCTCAGATACAATTGCTGGCGATGATAACGGTTTTCTTTACGACGCTAGACTTCATACGTTATTTGGGATGACTCTTTTCTTCTCCGTATATACGATGATGTTCAGCCTGACAAACGTCGCAGAAGAAAAACGACTCGGTACTTGGGATCGCTTGATCGTCTCCCCTCTTCGTAAATGGGAAGTATATCTCGGTCATTTATTGTACTGCTTTCTCATTGGTTTTCTGCAAATCTTAACGATCTTTCTATTTTTTGAATACGTCTTCCAATTTAATATAGGCGCAAATTTCGGGGCAATCCTCTTGATTATTGCTTGCTATGCATTTGCCATTGTTTCCGTCGGTATGCTCTTAATCGGACTCGTACGAACGACACAACAACTACAAGCTGTGATTCCTATTGTTGCTACAGCAATGGCAATGATTGGTGGCGCCTTTTGGCCAGTAGAAATTGTCTCCAACGAAATCATGATCATCCTTTCTAAAGCGATGCCGATCTTCTATGGCATGGAAGCTTTAAAAGGTGTTGCCTATCTTGACCAAGGCATCCTTGAAATTAGCGAGCCACTCGCTATTATGTTTCTGTTCGGTGTATTCTCAATGGGAATAGGTATCAATTTAATGGAGCGAAGAGCTTCATAATCCCAGATTTATTTGCTGGTTTTTAATGATTCCTTTAGAAGTAAGGTATTTCCTTTTTGAACGTAGGTTACCTCGTTCAAAAAGGATGCCCTACCTACGAATACTTCCTCTCTATGTTGAACTACCCGCCACTTAATTACTCTTACGAGCTATTTGAAGTGGGGGATTCCTAAGAACACCTTCGTAACCGAAAGTTTTGATTAGGCTATCCCCGTCGCACCGACGGTTAGAAGCCTGATAGCTCATTTAATCCTGCGTTCCTATCGCGGTCGTGATGCACGCCACAAACACACGTCCACTCACGCAAATTCAGATCTTTCACGTCTTTGTTTTTATAGCCGCAACTGGAACAACGTTGTGAGCTAGGGAAGGTTTTGCTCACTTCCACCACCGTCTTCCCGTACCATTTCGCTTTATATTTCAACATGGTCTTAAATTGAGACCAAGATACATCAGCGATCGATGGCGCTGTTTTCTTATTTTTCATCATGTTCGATACTTGCAGACTCTCCATTCCGATAATATCGTGATTTTTGATAATATCCGTCGAAGTTTTATGCAAGAAATCTGTCCGCTTATTTTCTATCTTTTCGTGTATTCGAGCGACCTTGATTCGTTGCTTATTCCAGTTGCTAGAACCAATGACTCGCCTTGATAGAACCTGTTGAGCTTTTGCTAACTTTTGTTCTAACGACTTGAAATAACGATTGTTTTTGTATCTTGTTCCATCTGCAAGGATAGCGAAGTCTTTTAGTCCTAAGTCAACGCCCGTACTGGCGTTTGTCTTCTGCATTTCAACGACTTCTGTTTCAGCTAAGATCGACACAAAGTACTTACCACTTGGGTTGCGTCGTATGGTTGCATTGATGATTCGCCCGTCCACGTCACGACTTTTAGCAAACCGAACAAGACCAAGCTTCGGCAACTTGATGTGTTTACTTGAAACAGCGATATTTCCATTGGTTTGCTTTGTGGTATAGGACTGTACCTTGTTCTTTTTACTTT
>NZ_JARZHF010000013.1 GCF_029891575.1 Salipaludibacillus daqingensis
CAACGATGTTCCAGTTGTGGCTATAAAAACAAAGACGTGAAAGATTTGAATTTGCGGGAGTGGACGTGTGTTTGTGGCGTGCATCACGACCGCGATAGGAACGCAGGATTAAATCTTAAAAATGAAGTTATAAGGATTCTAACCGTCGGTGCGACGGGGATAGCCTAATCAAAACTTTCGGTTACGAAGGTGTTCTTAGGAATCCCCCACTTCCAACAGCTCACAAGAGCAGTTAAGTGGTGGGTAGTTCAATACTAATCCTTATACTTTCCTAGGAAATGTGTTATTTACTAGTGTATTGATTCTTGTAGGATCTGGTCAATTAATCTATACATTTATTAGGTGGAAACATGAAGAAAAGAAGTCGATGAAATGATGTTGCTTGTAAATCACAATTGATGGAGATTATGATATGAGAAATAGACTAATAGAATGGAAGGCACCGGCATTATTGCTAGGTTCCATAGGAATTGCAGGAATTGGTGATTTCATTTACCTCGTCGCGATTAATATTATCGTATATCAACTTACTGGATCGGCCACTGCGGTAGCAGGTTTATGGATCATTGGTCCTTTGACGAATATCGTGACGAAGTTTTGGACAGGAAGTTACATAGACTATCGAAGTAAGAGGAAAGTGATGATCGTTACTTATCTAATGAGGGCAGGGTTTATCTTTCTTATTCCATTAGCACCAAACATGATCGTCATCTATAGCATTCTTGTTTGCCTCAGTGTAGCCAAAGCGTTTTTCGGACCATCGTCGATGACCTACGTGGCAATGCTCGTTCCAAAGGAAAAGAGAAAACGATTTAATGCGATTCGTTCCTTTACCTCATCCGGGGCATTTATTGTTGGGCCTGCTGTCGGTGGAACGCTTATCTTACTAACCTCAATAACAGTGACCCTTTGGATTAATGCGATGCTATTTGTTTTTGCAGCAGCATTGCTTGCTCGTTTACCTGACATTGAAAGAGTTGATAAGAAATTAATCCCTAAATTAACAGGGAAACAAGTGATTAGTGACTTCTCGATTGTGAAGGCATTCCTTTTAAAAAATAAATATGTAGCATCTATCTATATAGGTTTTATTTTCATTATGTTGTTTTCATTTGCAATGGACGCCCAAGAAGTAGTCTTTACGCAGCAAGTCATCGGGTTGTCAGAAGTTGAGTATAGTTTATTAATCAGCATTACAGGCATTGGTTCCGTTGCTGGTGCAACGATATTATCGGTTTTTTCAGACAGATTTTCCCTTAGATACATGATGGTGATTGGGATGGTCATGACAACGGTTGGTTATATTGTTTATGCATTTTCTTGGTCATTTCAAACAATTGCAACTGGATTTATCATACTCGGTTTCTTTCAAGTTTATTTAAATGCAGGTGTTACAACATTTTATCAAAACAATGTGCCAACGGAAGTGATGGGGCGTGTCACGAGTATTTTTCAACTTATGCAAAGTATTTTGCAAGTAATGTTTATCCTTGGAATTGGGATAACTGCTGATATTATTCCATTACGATCAACCATCGTCATGTCATCTGTTACGATGCTCGTTCTGTCCATTATCTTTTCAGTAGCAGTGTTTTTGCCGGTGAAAAAAAGATACTACCTAGAAGAAGATTAACAAAATCAGGATGGGGGGCAGAAGAAGTGCTTGGTTTCTGAACACAACGAGATGGAACACATTTTCATGTCATGATATTTGATGTGGAAGAAGAAATAAATGACATATATTCCGTAATGCTAGAACACCACCAATAAATGTTGGATATATATGTAATTCAGCAATTTGAGACGAATGGAGCAGTTACGCTGAACTTTTGTTATAATAGGAAACAGAGAGTAGGTGTTTTAGGTGGCAAAAGTATATACTGGAGTTTTTCATCATTCGGTTAGTGGTGTGTTAGTTCGAGCTACATATGATAAGAAAATGTTAGTGATGGAAGTAGAAGATGAATTGACTGATGCAAATGAAGATATTTATTTTAATACAGAAAGTTGGATTGGTGAGCATAATCACCAACGTTTTGAAACTTGGAAATCAGCTCAACAGTTTCTAAGGTCCATGGGAAATGATGTGGAATTTGACTTAAAATAACGATTATTTCTAAATGAAACTGGATTTACGATCTACCAATAGGTAGGTCGTTTTTTTAGAAGTTAGTATTTTGGATAAATATGTTAAAATGACAAGAGCATATGAAAGATCGAAATTACTTTGCAAAGGAGATGCTCATGGCATTACCAAGGTGTATGGAGTGTAATGAAACGTTTGGCTGGAGAAGAATGTACAGTTCACTATTCAAATTTCGACCTCACATCCGATGCAGTAATTGTGGAACAAATCATCGTATTGTTTCAACTTTGAAGGGGATCTTGCTTATTATATTAATACCTATGATTTCTATGAATGTGCTTTTGAGATATTATCCTACCTTTATCGTTTTTACAGTTACAATTTTAATATTTCTACTAATGTCATTTGTTCTTCCATTCAACATGACGCTCATTCGGGTAATAGAATACGTTAAATTTAATAGTAGATGAATTTTAAACCACTAATACACAAGGTTTAACTACGGAATTTTTGATGTAATAAAACGCAGATAAATAAGTTTTCTACAGAAGAGAAGATTCGAGTCTATGGACGACAAAGAAATTAACGCGCATGGATTCCATGCGCGTTAATTTATATTATTATCTTTCCTTGTTTGGCATTTTAGAGAAAAGGGTCGATCGTAAAGCCAAAGATGGACAACTTAAAGGACAGCCTTACTATAGTAATTAGTCAAACTCATATTCCTGAATGCCTGAAGCGGAAGAAGTAATAGTGAAGAAAGCTAAATCAAAATTCTCCACGCGCCATGTTTCTTCATCTTCGTCAAAATAAATGTTCATATCGTACATGGTCCGGTTGAAATCGTCATCTTCACGATGAATCGCAAACGTTCGAGCCTGAGGTTCATAAATCGTATATTCCGCCTCAACTTCAAGCTCGTACCGCTCTGTGCTGTTATTAAATTCTGGGTATTTTATGGAATCCATTCGGTAACGAGCACGAACGAATTCCGCAACATACTCTTGGCGTCCATTGGCAAGGTCGTGGGCCTCTTCAGCTATGTCGTCTCGATAATCGTCAGAAGCATGGACCATTCCAGAGACATCATTATTCACAAGGGCGTCCACTTGTTGCTGCCAGTTCTCATTTAACATCTCCATGATGTCATAAAGGTCACCTTCTGGGACAACTTCAAAATCCTCCAAGTGGTGACTTTCCCTTTCCACAGCAAATTCCGATGAAGTCATCGTACCCCATGGGAACTCCCTTTTCAATGAGAAGGAAGCATGGCCATCGAGAGGGAGCAATCCAATTTCAGTAGCGTTCGTTCCTAACGTGATGTCACTGTTTTCCCCATTAATATACAGCGATGTGTCATCATAAATGGTCGAAGCGGAAACCACGCCTACATCAAATTCAACTGGGACAGTAGTAGTGTCTTCTCTACTATAAAAAAGCTGAATCGATGTGGTTTCCTCAATATCCATATAACGACTGGAAAGGATTCCTTTCACTTCATAGGTTCCAGGCCCTAATGGACCGATAAGCTCTTCTTCATCTGCTTCAACGCGTGAGGCAGATTCTTCGCCGTTAATAAGAAGCTGAACGTTGTCTTCATTTGTGGTTACAGAAAGGTAGCTAGGGGTCATCACCACTGAGTACTCATCAAAAATCAACCATCGCTTTCCCGTTTGCTTAAGCGCCAGTGACGCGTAGGGAGCCTCTAGTGCTCGTTCTACTGCAGCATTTGTGTCCTCTTCTCCACTGTTGTGTAGTTCCACATGTTGATCCAGAGAATGAAACAGATATTCTCGATCACTTTGATTTTCTTCTAGGTAGGTAAGTAAGGCTTCAGTATCATTTTCATCAACGGACCAGTCTTCAACTTGCGATACAATAAGGGAATTTAGGGCCTCAGCGTCACTATCAGAAACAGCTTGTTGAAAATCATCGACAACCTGTTCAGGTGTAACTCCATTTGCTAAGACTTGATAGAGAACAACAAGAGCGACGATCACTATAGCGGATAGACTAAGTGCCGTAATTCGCAGTTTGGTAAACAAAGGTTTCTTATGTTCTTGCTTTTCATAAGCTTTCGTGCCACACTCCGGGCAAAATTCCCCGTTTTGAGGTAATTCAGCACCACATTTTTTACATTTCATTAAATCTCCCCTACCTTTTTCACATTTTGCAAATCATTTTTAAAAGTTTGGTTGGAATTATCTTCTATGTAAATATTAAACAAGTAAAATATTAACATTAGACTGCCGGCATAGCAATAGCTTAAGTCCTCATATGATTATTCTCCAAATCGCCATGGTAGAGGTTGTTGTTACTTTTAGCCCGTGTTTCGGTATAAATTTCGACAGGTAATATGAAGTAATTATCATGTTGAACAGGTTTTAAATGCTGATATATAAACATGGATATATAATAAAAAACAAAGAGTTGAAATATATGGTTGCAAAAACATTTTATAGATAGATCTAAAGTAACTATTTCTATTTGTTAGAAAATGTCGCTTACTGTCGAACTTCAAAATTACACAGTTCATTTTTACTAATTTGTAGAAAAATGGAAGAAGTTATGTGGAACTTGTAGTATACTGAACAACGATTTAGAAAAGTCCATAAATTTGTCAATTTTTAAGTGCAGAGTAACTATTTCATACTAAGCAGGTGAACGCAATGAACAAACTCAAGTTATTATTTGCTGATCCAGATCAGACGTATTTAACTTCTGTAAGTGAATATGTTTTGTCTTCCAAAAGCAATGAACGATTTGAACTGAAGCTCTTCTCTACGAAAGAAAACCTTCAACACTATATCACCAAAGAACCAGAATATGACATTTTGGTTATGGATGAGCAATTTGAAGACGGGGCAGAGAAAGAATTTGGGACCAATGAGAGGTGCAAGGTCGTCCTAAAAAGCGAGATAGAATCATGCGACCATGAGAACAATGTTTTTAAATATCAACCATTAAATCAGTTGTTGTCGTCTGTTCTTTCTTATTACTACTCCGAAACAGCCTCCTTTGGGGGTCATGCCATAAAAAGTAGCAAAACAAAAGTGCTTTCTGTTTATTCGCCAGCTGGAGGAACAGGGAAAACGACCTTCTCAGCTAACTTTGCACGGCAGCTTGCGATGAAAAACGACAGTGTTTTTTATCTTAATTTTGAGCTTTTAAACTCTACTTCATTGTATTTTCAATCACCAGAGGATGAGCCCTCACTACAAGTGTTTTACTACTTAAAAGCAAAGCCGAACGTCTTTCTTTCCAAATTAGAAAAATTGAAACAATACGATCCTGTTTCAAGAGTTCATTATCTGGACCTTTTACCAAGGCCTGCGGAAATGCTGGAAGTTACAAAAGAAGAGATAAGAAATTTGATTACAGCGCTGGTTCAAACAGAAGATTACGATTACATTGTGATCGACCTTGATAGTGCCATTCAAGAATTAACGCTTGCGGGACTTCAAGCATCGAACCAAGTCATTTGGCTTCTGAATAACGATATACATAGCTTTCAGAAAACAGATATCATGCTTGATAATGCCGGAGACTTCTTCGGCGACAAGAATGTACTAAAAGACAAATCCTATTTTGTCATCAATCGCTTTCAAGGGGCGTTCCCACAGGAATTCCAACGGTTTAATATTCCAGTGAGAGGCTACTTGCCCTTTATCCCAGAATGGGTGAGCATGACGGATCGCGATCACGCTTTCCATCATCCTTTATATACGAAAGAACTTCTCTCTTTGATCGAGGACATCACAAGGAACAGAACGGCAGGTGTGACGATTGACTGAAGATAAAGTCGTAAAAGAACTGATCCATAAGTTGCGTGAAACTCTTGATTTAATGCACTCGATCCCTAACGAGGAATTAATGGAATATGTTGAAGCGATTGTATTTGAATATGCTCAAGAAAATCGTCTGAAGTCAACGGAAATGAAATGGTTAGTAGAAAGAATATATCACGCGTTTAGAGGCTATGATGTGCTTCAACCATTACTTGATGACCCGACGATAACGGAGATTATGATTAATAATCATAAAGAAATATTTATTGAGAGATACGGGGAAGTCACTCAAGTTGAAGTAGCATTTGAAAATCAACAAAAGCTGGAGGATATCATTCAAGCGATCGTATCCAAGGTTGACCGAGTCGTTAATGAATCCTCTCCAATAGTTGATGCCAGGCTGCAAGATGGTTCCCGGGTAAATGTTGTTTTACCGCCCATTGCCTTGAAAGGACCAGTGATTACGATACGGAAATTCCCTGAAAAACCATTGACTATTGAAGACTTAATTGAAAAAAAAGCGATTACTGAAGAGGCTGCAAACTTCTTACATGATCTCGTTGCAGCGAAATACAACATTTTTATTGGTGGTGGGACAGGCTCAGGGAAAACAACCTTCTTGAACGTTCTCTCTAATTTCATTCCGAGAGATGAACGGATTATTACCATTGAAGATTCAGCTGAGCTTCAGATCAAAAATGTTCCTAACCTCGTTAGTCTTGAGACTAGAAACGCCAATACGGAGGGTAAAGGTGAAATTACTATTCGGGAACTGATTAAGACCTCTCTTCGAATGAGACCTAACCGAGTGATTGTTGGTGAGGTTCGAGGGGAAGAGGCGCTGGATATGCTTCAAGCCATGAACACGGGACATGACGGCTCGTTATCAACGGGGCATGCCAACTCTACTCAAGATATGATTAGCCGTCTCGAAACAATGGTGTTAAGCGGAGCCAATTTACCAGTTGAGGTCATTCGTCAGCAAATCAGCTCAGCATTAGATATTATGGTTCACTTGTCTCGGCTGAGAGATCATTCACGAAAAGTTGTCTCCATCTCAGAGATGTTGGGCGTTGAAAATGGAGAGGTGAAGTTAAATCCTCTTTACGAATTTGTTGAGGAAGAGGAGACGCCAGCAGGTGATATTATTGGGAAATTACAGCCAACTGGAAATAAACTTCAATCAACCTCGAAAATTAAGCTGGCAGGGATAACTTATTAGATAGTGAGATGGTGATGAGATGAACCTTGATATGATACTTGTGTTTCTGCTAGTAGGAATCATTATTACCTATATTATGACTGTTCGAAAACGAAAGAAAAAAGAAAATCGTACTGATGAAACACCAAAGGTACAAAGCGCCTTTGAAAAACGGGCACAAGAAATTAAAAGGGAGTCAGATCGAAGGCGAATTAAACAAGTAGAAACCCATTTGATCGACTACTCGTCATACAGCCTGAAAGTGAAAGAATTTATTTTTTATGCTGTCATAGCAGGAGCTGTTTTTTTCATTCTGGGGGAGCTGTTTTATGAAAGTATGCTTGTAGCAACTATTTTATCTTTATTAGGTCTAGTGTTTCCAAAAATTCAGAAGAAGCGCCTCCGAGATAAACGGAAAGACAAGCTCAACTTGCAATTTAAAGAAGCGATCGCCTCCTTGTCTTCTTCTCTTGCTGCAGGGCGGTCAATTGAAAATAGCTTTATTGAGGTGGTTAATGACCTTCGACTCCTTTACCCGGATCCTAACACGTATATTATCCAGGAGTTTGAAATTATTAATCGAAGAGTCGAAAACGGGGAGACCGTGGAAAGAGCAATTCAGGACTTTGCTACACGGTCTGATTCAGAAGATATCATGAACTTTTCAGATGTGTTTATTACGTGTAAACGAACGGGTGGCAACTTGGTAGAAGTCATCAGAAGAACATCCGATGTGATTAGTGAAAAGATTGATATTCAGCAAGAAGTTCAAGTGATGGTTGCGCAAAAGCGCTTCGAATCTCGTATTCTCGCAATTATGCCTCTGGCTATGATTGCTCTCTTAAAATACACATCAGGTGATTATCTTGCTCCAATGTATGACTGGTCACATATGGGACCCGTGATCATGACATTCTGTCTCGGGATTCTTGTTTTCTCCTTCTGGCTGACACAGCGGATTATGAATATTAAGGTGTGATGCATATGTGGATCTATGGAATAGGTGCACTAGTTATTATCATTATCTATTTTAGTTTTTCAATGGCTTCACGAAATAAATACGATCATATTGTAAATGAATTCAAAGATGATTATCCTTTGATGTTTATGGCCCCTGTATCGCTACATATTTTAGCGACTTTCAACATCATGGAGCGGTTTCACAGTCAGATTTCTTTTATTCAGCAAAAGATGATCAGCCTCTATGGAAGCAGGGATAGCTTAAAACACACGAGAATATTTGTCTCACAATTGCTTTCTATTTCTCTATTAGGTTTGCTAGGAACGTTTCTTGTTCCCTTACTGGGAGATGGGGATGATGTATTGTTCTTTGCAGGATTGGTATTTACGTTTATGATCCCTGCTCTACAAGTGAATTCCCTTGCCAAAAAGGAAAAGGAACGCAAACAGGCAATTTTACTAGAATTGCCTGAAGTAGTAAATAAAATTATTTTGCTCATTAACGCCGGAGAGACTGTGCAACAGGCACTCATTCGCTGTGTAGAGCTGAAATATACAAGTGATTCTCCTCTTTACGATGAATTAACTATAGCGGTGAACAGGTTAACGAGTAATGAGCCATTCCCACTCGTCATGAATGAATTCAGTAAGAAGTGTTCGATTCAGGAAGTATCGATCTTTACCACGACCGTTCTCTTAAACTATCGGAAAGGCGGACAAGACCTGATCCTTTCTTTAAGAGAATTGTCCCACGAACTTTGGGAGAAGCGTAAAAGCATTTCCAAAATAAAAGGGGAGGAAGCTTCTTCTAAGCTTGTCTTTCCACTTATTTTCATTTTTGTTGCAGTAATGATTATTGTCGGTTATCCGGCTATAACCATTTTGTAAATATATCAACTTACTAAATTAAAGGAGGATTCATCATGGACACATTTGTATCTTGGATGAAAGATTTTTGGAACGAAGAAGAAGGTTTGCAAACCCTTGAAATCATGTTAATTATTGCTGTTCTGGTTGTAATCGCATTAATGTTTCGAGACCAGATTATGGGCTGGGTGCAAGACTTACTTGATTTTGGTGATGACCAAATTCAAGATTTCCAATAAGCGATGCTTCTTATGAAGAAGTTGCAAAAGTTTCGTCGGAATACTAGTGGAAGCTTCACAATAGAAGCTTCGATGCTGTTTCCCATGATCCTAATCATTACTTTTCTGCTTATCTTCTTTAGCATCGTCATCTATCACAAAGCGATGTTGCAATTTGAAGCCAATCGGATTGCTGACGAAATGGCTTATACGTGGAATAACAGCTCGAAGGATGCCAGAACGGGCGAATTCAATGAATATACGACCGACAACGATGATGGGCTTTACTGGAGAATTGCCGACAATCATTTTTTAGAACAATTCGGCATTCCGAGACTAGGTGGGGAATCAGCATTAGTCCAAACGAAGACAAGCCGGTTCACTAGTAATTATGAGGTGGAAGTGCAATTTCAAAATCAGCTGTTAGGAAATCAAATTGAAGTCACTATTCAACAACCGGTTCCTCTCCCTTCCGGCTTTACTGACGTATTTGGTCTGAGTGTTCTTCATGGAAACTCTACACGAACCATTACCGAGCCTACTGAACTCATCCGAAACACGGATTTCGTTGTGTACTTTACCGAAAAGGCTCATAGCAGCGCGGAAAAATATATAGCTCGGTTTAGAGAGGATTAGTCATGTTTATAGCAACTATCATTCTACTGGAAAGGTTTGAGGGGTATGAGGTCTACACTAAAATCGCTTGTGCGTCAATTCTTTATGCGAGAAAACGGAGCAGTGTCACTTTATGCGATCATCATCACCCTCCTCCTTTTTATTTTTAATGCGGTATTGATTGATTTTGCTCGTATCATGGTAGCCGAGCGAGAAGCTGATCAAGCAACGAAAGCCGCGCTGCGCTCGACAATGTCAGCTTATAACGAAGACTTGAAAAGCTACGGGTTATTTGGTTTCGACGGGGATGAAGCAAAAGCGCAAGAGATCTTTGAAAATGTATTTACTAAGCATCTTGAGATGGGGGAAGGTGACTTCTTCCAATACACAGATACCACTCCTGTAGAGGGAGAAACAAGCGTTTCGTTCCATGAAGGTAGAATGCTTTCATCAGAAGAGACAATAAAGTATCAAATTCTAGAAGAAATGAAGTACATTGCACCAATCGAAATCGGAGAGTCCATTATCGATGGCTTTCTCCAAATCTCAGAGGCGATGGAAGAAGCCTCTACATATGCAAAAGTTGCTTCGGACATTGAACCACTTGTAGAAGATCGGGAAGAAAACCTCGATCGTGTAAACGAGCTGTTAACAGAAGCCAAAGGTCTTACAGATGATATGGATCCTTGGATGAATGGTTCTACTAATAGTGAGTTCCCTGAAGTGAATGATTTAAATGACCTTGTTACCCACGTTGAACAGTATCAAGAAATCCGCGAGGATGAACGAGACGGTGAAGATGACGAGGACATGGATGATGAAGAAAGAGAAGAATTGGATGAGAGTATTGAAGATGCTGACACTTTCCAGGAAAACGTAGAGGAATTTCTTGAACGAATCGAAACTCGTATTTCATCCATTACTTCATTGTTAAATGAGGCCCTTGAAGCTCTGGAAGTGGCAGAAGTGAAAAATCAGGAAATTGAGGAGAAGATAGCCGCCGGTCGAAATGAAGCTAGAGGAAATTATGCTGAATCTCAAGACGCACGAGATGATCTCAGTGAAAATCCAGGCCAAAGTGGTGATTACGATGATGCGATGGATGGCATCAATGATGCTAATCAACAACTAGAAGATGTCGTGATAGACGAGGAATTCTTTACAGAACTAAAAGGCAGAATATCACTGGCTATCCAAGAAGCTGAAGCGGACGAACTCTCTGAACTTTCCCTCATTCGCCCAATGGTGACTGAGAGCGATCTTGAAAGTAGTCCGATCATCTGGCTTGAAAACGCAATTGATTCAACGCAAGAAGCGTTTAACGACTTGAGTACGGCTGTGACTCGCGCCTATGACATGATGACAAATGACCGCCCAGAGATGTATGAAGAAGAAGTGGATGATGGAACCGTTGATGATGAACGAGAAGACGCTGACGAACAGCTTGATGGCGCCAACGAAACCCTCGATGACTTGCTAGATGAAGCTGAACAGCTAGCTGGAGAAGTAGAGATGATGGGAGAACTCATAGACCTCGTCAGCAAATATCAAGGGGCGATGGAAAATGCCGAGGAATTTAACCGAGAGACGACCGACGAATTAACGGAAGACGCCATGTCCATTGTCGATGCGATTTTCGCAAGAGTCGGAGACGTCCTGCTCAGTGCAAGGGATGAAATTTATGTAAATGAATACATCCTCACGAAGTTCCAACATCATGACTTTTCTCTGGAAGGATCAGAACGATTCTTGTTGGAAAATAATGAAGTAGAATTCATCATGTACGGATTAAGTACACCAGGAGCCAACTTTGGTGCAGCGATGACCGAGCTCTTTGCCTTCCGATTTGCGGTGAATTTTATTGAGGCGTTTACTGATAACGATGTAAGAGCATTTGGAAAGTTCATGTGGGTAGCCGCACTAGTATATGCACTTAAAGAGACTATAAATGATATGAATGAGATTCAAGAGGGGCCGATCGAGTTTTTTGCAGGTATCCCCTTTATAACATCATATAAAGATTATCTAAGGTTGTTTTTGTTTGTTCATTTAGAAGGAAATAAGATTGCTAGAATGATGGGGCTGATAGAGAAAAATACGGATGTTGATCTTACTAAAACATCTACTTATTTAGAAAGTTCTTCTGCATCATCATTAGATTTATGGTTCTTACCAGGTATCACTGATATGTTAAGTAGAACTGAGGTTTTAGATGGTAGAGTTCAAAATAACAGATATAAGATTCAAAAAGACTTGATATATTCATATTAATTTTTGAGGAGAGGTATATTATGAATAAAATAATTAACCTAACAGTAGTTACTTTTGCGTTAATTACGATCGTTGCTTGTGGTAACGAAAACAATAATGAACAGGTAGAGAACGAGGGTGAAGTGAATAGCGAAGTAGATGAAGCAAATGAGATTAATTCAAATAATAATGAAATTAATGAAGTAAATAACCAAGAAACCAATGATGGAAATAGTGAAGAAAACGAATCGGCTAATAATTATGATGACCAAAGTTTACAAATTGGAGAAACGGGACAGGTTTCTTCAAATACAGGTGAATATGAAATAACGATTAATACAGTTGAAATTCGTGATGATATTGAAGGTGAAGCTTCACAACTAGATTATTTTATTGTAGCAAATGTTACTGTCAATAATATTGGTAGTAATCCGATTCAGGCAGAAGACCCAATCGGAACATTGGAATTAAAAAGAAATTTAGATGGTTCGGGTTTTTCTGATCTCTCCTCTCATTATTCAGAGATAGATAAGATTGAGGGAGAAATTGAGCCTGGTGAAGAGGTCACAGGAGAAATGGTCTTTCAAGCCCATGACGAAGAAGAACAACATATTGTTATTAGAGATGGATTAGTTGCTTCAGGGGCAGTAAATAACCAAGTTATTTGGTCATTTGAGAAGACGGAGGCAGAATAAGTAAATGTTTCTGTACTTTCGATAGTCTTTAAATTAATTAATAACTACCAAGAGGAGGAGTTGCTCCTCTTGGCTCCTTAACTTTTTGATCCAAGTGAATATTACAGGTAATTGATTTGGATGAGAAAGGTTTCAAGGGATTTCTATCAGACACCACCATTGTTATATGGAAGATTCAGAACGATTTTTGTTGATTATTATTTTGATTAGAAGTTTAAAATGGCGATCAACAAAGAAGGAGATTTAAGAAGGGGGAACTTATTGTGATTGAAGGTTACATAAATAAAGGTAACGCTAACATGTGGAAAGGTCTCGAATCAGTTGGTGGAAAATTATATTTAACTAAAGAAAACCTGATACATGTTCCACATAGGCTTAATTTTCAAAGTGAAAAATATTCTGTTGCACTTTCTGACATAGATTCTATTGAATTTTATAATACACTCAAGATTATGCCTAATGGTTTAATCGTCATTTTAAAAAATGGTGAAGAGAAAAAATTTGTGGTGAATGGTAGAAAGAAATGGAAAAGGGAAATTGAAAACTTACTTTGAAGAATTAATGTATTGCATTTCTTCATGGCTCATCGTTTTGTGCATTAGGCAAACTAAATCACTGAATTGAACTCCCTAACTAGGACAAATGTTTGAAAAGTACTTAGAACTAGAGAAGAAATCTCAAGCCAAAAGGTGTTCGATGCTCGTGAATCAGACAACTACTATCTAACTGTAAACTCAGGGCTCATAGCATCAGGTGCTGTATATAACGAAGTTATGTGGCATTTTAGTCAAGAAGAACTAGAGTAACATATTAAAATATCTTTCGGTGTATACACCCCTTCGTTTCTATTAGAGTTGTAGAAATCGGAGGAAGGTGGAAGGTATCAAGATAAATAGAAGAATCACAAAGTTTGGAACTCTTATTCGTTTGAGGAGGAATGCAAGTGAAAAGAAACTGGATACGAAAGGAAGATGGCAGTTTAACATTGGAGGCTGCCTTGGTTATGCCCGTGTTCCTTCTTTTTACGGTCTTCCTAGCTACGATGATACGCATATCCATAGCAGACATGGCGTTAAAGCAAGCCGTTAGTGAATCCACTGAAATCATTGCAACCCATGCGTATCCAGTGGTTCTTGCTGGACAAAGTGCTCAATCGTACGCAGACCGGTGGATTCGAAATCATACAGAGGAAGAACTGGATTTAGATCAAGCTTCCTCTTTTGCGGATCATATCCTACAAGAGTTTGGAGTTGATGCTGGGGCAATTCTGACCAACGCAGTCGAAGGAGAAGTAGAAAAAATAATGAAGGCAAAGTTCTCCGAAACGACTGGAGGGGACGGACTGTTTTCTAATGACACATTAGAAGTAGAAATTACTGAGTTCCCAAGTCTCGCATCAGATTCGTATATAGGAGTAGCGGCCACATATGAAATACCGATCCAGGTTCCTTTTGTGAATCAAACCATTACGCTTGAGCAACGAGCTTACGAGCGGCTCTGGACTGGATCATAGATAGAGGAGGGGTGACATGGGGCTTGCTTTCCATGATTATATATTGTTTTTATTTTTACTGATCGCTCTCATCACAGATGTCAAAGACGAAAAGCTTCCGAACTGGCTGACGATGAGCGGAATATGTTTTGGTCTAATTTATCATCTCATTGTAAATGGCATCGACGGACTGATTTTCTCTGTTCTCGGCATGCTCGTTGCCGGGGGTATCTTTTTAGTTTTATATGTTTTCAAAGCTCTCGGAGCAGGAGATGTTAAATTATTCGCGGCAATCGGGTCAATTGTGGGGGTGCAGCTAGTATTGTATATGATGATGTATTCGATTCTGTTTGCCGGTCTGATCGCCATTATCATTCTTTTATTCACCCGGACGTTTTTACAGCGGGCAACTCAAACGTTTTTTAATGTGATTGGGTCAGTGATCTCAAAGGATTTATCTGGATTAAATGAGTACAAAGCAGGTAAACAAACAAAGTTTCCATTTATGTACGCAGTCATCCCGGCTACAATAGCCGCTTATTCTTTTTTTCTATCAATGTAGTTTAATCAAGGGTTCTAGGAGGATACTTTATGAGTTTACGTGTTTACGATTTGACGTATGATTTTCACCAAAAGAATGGCCATTACCTGCTTTTCCATGAGAAGCAAGAGAAGCAAGTGACAGAAGAGGACATTGTTCCTCTCCAGCTAAAGATGATGCAATCGAATCAAATTCCAAATCTGCTTCCTCTTTCAATTGAAGAGATTGATTTCAATGTACGACTGTTTTACAACGTTACATCTAAAAAGGATTTGGCTACGTTTCTTCAAAAAGATTCCCTGTCTTCACATGAGTTCTATCAGTTGTTTATCAATATCGTGACGACACTTGAACAGAGTAAACTCTACATGCTGAATGAACATCACTATATTTTAAAGGAAGAATTTATTTTTGTAGGAAAAGGGACTGAGGATTTGTATTTAACCTTCCTTCCCTTTAAACACGTGGACAAAGAGAAAGATTCACTTGCTGAACTTAAGGATTTACTGACCTCAGTTTTGAAAAAAGTAGAGAACATGCAAAGTAGTGAAAAGAAAGGCATCACGAACTACATTGATAATTCTTCGTTCAGCTTTACGGGACTTAAAGATCTTCTCATGGAACTTCAAAGTCTTCGGCCGGATGTTACATATGCGGGGGCACAAGGCGAGGTTGAGCGAGATCAACAAGGTCTACCTTTATCGCAGAACGGCCAACCCTCTTATCCTCAGCAAGAGCAAGCTTCGTCTCAAGAGGCGACGAAATCTGACAAGAAGAAAGAGAAGAAATCGATTGCGAAGGTGGTAACTAAGATCCCGGCTCTAACCCAGCGAATGAAAGTCTATATTCTCGTTGGAGCGCTTCTTCTTATTGCTTTGATATGGAAGGGATACGAAACAGTTCCGGCAGAATCCCTTTTGTATACAAGTTATTTATTAACCGTGCTGATAGGAGGCGCGACTGTTTACTTGCTCTTTTTTCACACGAAAGTGAGAGAAGAGAAGTTGGCACAGCTTGAAGCAGCGCCAACAGTAGAGCAAAAGCAGTCCCAACCCTATCCAGCACAGCAAGTTCAACAAGAGGAATCATTTTCGAGACCAGCACCTGCTCCTTCTAGCTTCTCTTACGGACAGGCTCAACAAGCGCCACCAGCACCAGAATCTAAAGGAAATATGTACACTCACGCTGATGAAATGGAAGTAGATGATCCTTCAATGGCGATGGATACGAGCTTGCTCAGTGACGAAGATGACACGGTTCTATTAGGGGATGACGAGGATGAAACAGGGTCCGCTAATCGTCCTGACCCGTCGCTTATTGTTGAACGAGACGGAGAAGAAGAGAGGATTGTCATCTCCGACAGTCATTTCATTATTGGAAGAAACCCTGATTCTGCGAATTATGTAGAAGATACGAGGGGAGTATCCAGAGTACATGCTGAATTCATTCGTATTGATGACAGCTACGGAGTGAAGGATTTAGGATCAAAAAATGGGACGAAGGTTAATGAAGACAGTCTCGTACCCTACAAGCTTTACTCATTGGTCGAGGGAGATGTCGTCTCTATTGGAAAAGTGGACTATACCTTTAAATGGGAGTAACAGCGATGACGTTTACTGAGAATTGGCAAACTGGAATTTCCACCCACCCTGGTCCTGTTAAAAGAACGAATGAAGACTTCTATCTTATGAAGATGGGGAAAAGCTCTCGGGGAGAGGAACTTTCCATGGTAGCTATTGCGGACGGGATGGGAGGCCATGGGAATGGAGACGAAGCGAGTAAGACGGCAATTCTTATGCTTGAAAGGTGGTGGAACAAACGCCTCTTTAAGTATCTGAAAAAACAACAAACCATTCAACAATTAGCAAGTCATCTTAGTGCATACCTATCTGAAATCAATAAAGAGCTTGAAACTAACGGACAGAAGGCGGGTACCACCTTATCTGTATTGCTTCTCTATCAAGGAGAATACGCCACCTGCCATGTAGGGGATAGTCGAATTTATCAGCTTCGTGGGGGGCGTGTCGGGTTTCAACACTTCTCTCGCGACCTGCAACAGCGCCCTTCTTCATTCGATGAACAACCTACCGAAGAGCTTGAAACAACGGTAGACATCATGCAGCTGACAGAAGACCATGCCTGGGTTGAACAGCAAGTAAAGAGAGGTGTACTGACGAAAGAACAGGCTCGCCAGCACAAAAAAAGGAACGTTCTAACTCAGTGTCTCGGAGTTGGGAACGGGGTAGAACCTGATGCGCGTATTGGAACCTATCAAACTAGTGACATGTTTTTATTATGTAGTGATGGCTTCCATGCCATGTTTTCAGAAGGTGAAATTGCTGAAACGTTAGGGAATCTCGCTAAAGAATACAGAGATCTGCAAATGATGACTGATTATTTAGTGAATCTGGCTAATTTTGCTGGCACGAAAGACAATGTCACTGTGATGTGCATTCGAAATGCCTATGGAAAAGAACCGGAAGTGAACTCGAAATCATTTCTTACACGCCTCAAGGAAAAATGGAGCTAGATTTGCTATGGCTAAGCATAATATTGACTTAAAACCAGAGGATGTATTAAGAGACACCTATAAGATTGTCCGCCATATAGGATCTGGCGGGATGTCCGCAGTGTTTTTAGCGAATGAAATCGAACATGAGGATAAGCTGTGGGCCATAAAGGTAGCAGATATGAGTCAGAAGATCTCGCGACGCCTTTTGTCAGAAGCAAAAATGCTAAGTGAATTAGATCATCCAGCGCTGCCACAAATTGCCGACTTTTTTTCGTCAGAAGACGAACAATACTTTTATCTTGTACAGGAATATGTAGATGGGAGGTCTCTATATGATACGTGCGAAGTGGTCGGATTCAAGTTAGACGAATCGGTTGTTTTAGATATTGGCGTACAGTTGTGTGATGTTCTAGCTTATCTCCATAATCAGGAACCACCAGTGATTTACCGAGATTTAAAGCCCGGGAACATTATGATTACCGGGGAGGGAAAAGTGAAGCTGATTGACTTTGGTATTGCTAGAAAGTTTGATCACTTGAAACTCAAAGACACGGTACAAATAGGAACTGTTGGCTTTGCAGCTCCTGAACAGTTTGAACGAGAACAGTCTGATACACGAACGGATTTGTTTTCGTTAGGAGCGCTCCTCTACTTTCTTCTGACAGGGGGCAAGTATGTGTATGTTGCCCAAAAACCTGTAGAAGCCTTTCAAGAGGGTCTGACAAAGAACCTTCGTAAAAGTATTGAAGGTTTGACGAAACTAGATCGTGACAAGCGCATTCAACATGTTGATGAAGTAAAAGAGTTGTTATTGGCAGCCCAAAAGGATCTTAAAAAGAAGAAAGGCCCGGTGAAGATGAATAAGAAGCGTCTTTCGTTCATTTTTGCAGGAGTAGGATCAACGGTAGCCTTATTAACTGTGTTATTCATTATTTTATTTTAGAAGGGAAGAGATACCATGAATTGTTCAAAATGTGGACACGAATTAAGCCCGAATGACAAGTTTTGTATGAAGTGCGGCCATCCCGTAAAGACAGAGGAAGAAACGGCAGCGACGACGGTGGACTCAGCCGAACAAACGGTTGTGGTTCAACCAGAACAAACGAACAAGCAGAGTTCCAATGAATATGTTGAAAAGTCTAAAGAAACAGCCATCAATTATTGGAATTTTGTCAAGGCCAATTTAATGGCTCCAACGCAGCGAGGTCTAGCCAACACCAACAATGATTTTATTTATGCTTACATCAACATTGCCATTTACGGAATATTCTTCGGCCTTGGGACTTATTTTCAAGCAAGAGCTACGCCCCTTTCCTTTTTCGGTGGTGAGATCAGCTTTGGAAGCACCTTTTTCTCGATGTTCTTTTACTCTGTTGCCTCATTAATGATCGGAGCGGTCCTTGTTTTCGGTGTTTCAAAGTTTCTTCTAAAAATGGATCAACTCTCTTTCCATGATGTATTAGCTCGATTCGGGGCCATAATGACCGTACCTGTGGCATTATCAGGTCTTTATTTCTTAGCTGCGATCCCTGGATTGCACACATTTCTAGGATTTGTTTCCTTGCTTCTTTTAGCTGGGATTCATATTGCCCTCATTCTAACGTTGTTCTCCTTCAGAGATCAGGCAAAGGCAACGTTTGACCCCATTTACGCATTATTTATCGTATTTATAGGATACGCCATATTCATTGCCCTTACTGCAGATATTTTTATCCAACACTTTATCGGTGGATTACTTCCATTTTAATCGTGTAGGAATTCCAGACCGTCTCATGACGAGATTTCCTCCTTTGTGAGGCGGTCTTTAAATTGATCATTAAGTAGATACAACAGAAGAAAAGGAGGAAGGAACATGCCTGTACAAAAGTCCGTTGTCATTGATAAAGCAACGTTTTCGTATTCTTCGGAGCATGTGAATGTGTCTTTTAGCAGGGACGAAACGAAAGTTGTTGAAAAAGAGCAATTAGCCGAGTTATCAAAGCCTCATTCACTTTTTTTAACGTGTGAGAGGGACGAATTAACAGGGGATCACGTGTCTCTTACTTACCGAGTGCCTGAATCGTATTTTTTATTAAAAGAATGGCACCAAGCTCCTGACTCTGTTAAACAACGCATATCCTTGGCACTGTTGGCGGTTAGAAATACAGCAGGAACGCAATTCACTACATATCTTCATCCAGCTAATGTGTTTGCAACAAAAACGGGTGAAGTGAAATTTGCTCACCGAGGAATTCGTTCCGTATTACCGCCAGAAAAAATAGAAGGAAAGGCATTTGTGTTTCAAATGAAATGTCTCGTTCTTTCCTTTTTATCTGGTCATCCATATGAAGGCTTGCTAAAGAAGGGTGTCGCAGCCTATTCTTATGACCACTCTCCCATATCCATGGAAGTTCGAAAAGTTAAATCTCTGCACCAACTGGAAGAGGTGTTAAAAAGGTCGTACAAGCAGAAAGTGGGAACTGAGAAGAAGGTTTCTAATACGCATGTAAAAAATCCAAGTCAAAAGAAAAATAACATCGTCCCACCTGCACCAGTGACACCAAACAAAAGCTCCCCACCAGAGGAGAAAAGGACAGATGAAAAAGAAAAGCGTGTGTCTGGGCTTCCTCTTATCCCGCTGCTAGGGGCCATGGCCATTGGAATCATCATTGGCGCGGTTGGGAACTATTCGCTTCAATCACGTCCTAATGCAGAAATAGCAACGAACGTCATCGATGAAAATCAACAAATGGAACAGGATTCGAATGAGCAAGTATCGGAATTAGAAGAACAGCTTGTTAGAAATGAACGATTACTAGCAAGCTATCAGCTGATGGGGCAGGGCAATAACGAAGAGGCTATCGCTTCGTTTGAAGCAGCTGAGGATCTCTCAGAAACTGACATAGAAGTTCTAGCTAGTCTTTATTTATCCCTTGATACCCCTGAGGATGTCGTTATGGCATATGAATTGGATAGCACTTTAGCCAGACCAGTGGCAACACAGCTTGTAAGTCAAAATACAGAGGAAGCGAATGAAGCCCTCCTCGGTATGGAGAGCCATTCCCCTCCTATTTTAATTGAGCAGGCCTGGCTTGAAAATGATTATGACACGGTGCTTATACTTCAGGAGGAGGAACTAAGGGAAGACGACCGTGCTCAATCTCTCGCTGTCAATGCTCATTTGGCTAATGGAGATTTTAACGAAGCTCTCTCTTTAGCTGAATCCGTTGACAGTACGAGTCTTCAAATCAGTGTGATCGAGGCGCAGATTGCAGAGCTTGAAAACGATGAAGATCGTGAGGAAGCTATTGAAAGTTTATTAGAACAAATTGAAGCATTAGAAGAGTAAATGTAGATAGGGTGTTGACCGCTTCCAGACCCAAAGAAGAATTTTACGTTTTCCACAACACTTTTCTTTTATTAAAGTATGCAAAAAAACTTGTGTGTATCTTATTGAAGATCCTTTTAATAAAGGAATACTGACTTATAAGGAAAGAGGATCAATATGGTATTAAAGACAAAGAAAGATAATTTGTCAAAAGTTTTTTTCATTCAAAAAAACGAGCCAGAGAATATTCATCTGACTCGTTTTTCTATACCATCTTGATATCATCAGCTGTAGGAAAGAGCGACAATCGCAATGAACCCGGGAGGAAATTGGCCATCGATACTGATTTCGGATCTAGTTATATAAAAGGATGTTCCACATGTATTTTGGGACTCCCTCAAAATCTATTCACAAAAAATAGATAATAAACTATTCGTCCATATTTGCTAATAGATAAATAGCATGGGCGTAGATGGCTGTTGCTTTTAAGAGGTCATCTACTTCAATATACTCATCTTTTTGGTGTGCTGTCATGATCTTGCCAGGAAATACAGCGCCATAGGCGACACAGTTAGGTAATAAACTAGCATACGTATTACCTCCACTTGAAAGCAGCGTCGGTTCCAAATTGGTTTCTGCCTGATAAGCGGTTTGAAGTGCTTGAATCATCGGTGTATGTTGATCCACGTGATGCGGGTTTTTATTGCGTAATTCTTTAAGAGAAAAATGATATTTTTCTGAAGTCTCAGCCAAGCGTCTTTCTATTATTTCTGCTTCGGCACTAACAGGGTAGCGAATGTTTAGCTGTACGAAACCTTCTTGATTTTCGTAATCGAAAATTGCCGGATTTACGGTCAATGGTCCGGTTACTTCATCCGTATGATGAACCCCTAACTTCTCTCCATAATGTTCCTTATAAAACTTGTCATCGATAAATGATAAATAAGTTTGACTTCGTTTATCAAACGATAAATTCACGAGAAAGTGAGCCAAAGCTACTGGAGCATTTATTCCTTTAAACGGTTCCATGCTGTGCGCAGACTGACCATATAACGTAAGCGTTGCACCTTGTCCGTTCGCAGAAGTAGAAATGTCGCCACGAAGATCATTTTTCTTTAAGTATGCTCTGTAGTTTTTCTCTAACTCTAGAACATCTCCTAGTACCATTGCTGTCACAGTTTCAGGAACCATATTCGGTCGTTCACCTGCTGAAAAAGATAAGAGTCGGAGAGGGCTAAAGGTTTCGTCACTCTCTTCTGTTTTAGGATTTAACACGCACTTCACGTGCATTTGCCCTTTTTCAGCATGGATAATCGGAAACATCGCATCTGGAGCAAAACCTGCGACGGGATGAGATTCCACTTCACGGTATTTTTTCAAGCAACTCATGCCACTTTCTTCGTCTGTTCCAAAAATCATTCGTACATTTCGTTTCATCGGGACTTCCATTTCTTTCAGCAATTTCAAAGCATAAAAAGCAGCCATTGTTGGACCTTTGTCATCAATCGCTCCACGAGCAAATAACTTACCGTTTCGAATCGTTGGTTCAAATGGAGGGGATGTCCATTCACCTGTTGCAGGGACGACATCTAAATGTCCGAGAACCGCAATATGTTCTTCTGCTTCAGCTGGACCATACTCTGCATATCCATAATATCCGTGATGATTCGTTGTACGAAATCCCTCTTTAGAAGAAAGTTCGAGCATGAAATCTAGTGCCCTTGCTACTCGCGGCCCCATCGGTTTTCCATCTGAAGCAGAAGCAATGTCTTTCGTACTCTCTATTTCTAGTAAATGATTTAAATCGTTAAATAAATGGTCTTTTCGTTTCAAAACCTCTTCATGCCAATTCATCAACAACAACTCCTATAACAATCTATGTATTTGCAAGCCTCCCCATTATAACAAAAACCTTGAAAATTTGGTGGATAGGGGAGGTTATAAAAAAGGAGTGTACCTCCGAAAAGTACTTAGGAGATACACTCATGTTCATCGCTCATTGAAACTGGGGAAGATGTTCTTTATCGAGATGCTCGGAAAAGCAACGTATGAAGCGTTGCATAAAGATAAATGTCAAACCTCTTAAGCTTTCATCGATGTAGCTAGCTCTAGCATTTCGTATTTTCAAGAAACGGTAAAGATGTTCCGGGGTTATAGGTATAAGGGTTAGAAGGAGAAACAAGTTCCTAATTAGGAACGCAGTGTTCCATACGTTTATTGGAGGAGAAAAATATGTTTTCAAAACATGGAAAAGCACTCGCTCGATAACCATCGAACAAGTGCTTTTATAAAATGTTTTCACTATTATTAATATATGTCAGTGCTTCATTTAAAAATTTACGTAAATGCCAATCACCATACCAGTTAATTTAATTAGCTTTCTGTAAATTTCTTAGACATGACGACTCCAACTACTTCCCCTTTTGCGCAAAGCTGGCCGTTTGCATAAACTTCTGTATGTACTTTCCATTTCTTCGGGTGAATCGCTTCCACTTTGCCAATGGCTTTTAATGGCACACCATGGGGCGTCGGTTTCAAATAGTCCACGTGCAACGAAGCCGTCACAAACCTCGGAGGTTCCGCGCCGTCTCCAAGTTCATGTCCATTTTGTCTATGTAACGCAAGAGCAGCTGATCCTGTACCGTGACAATCGATTAAAGAAGCCATTAATCCACCATAAACAAATCCAGGCAAAGCCATGTGTTCATCTCGTGGTGTATAGATGGTAACCGTATGATCCCCATCCCAGCCAGTCTTTAGCTGAAGTCCATCTTTGTTAAGTCTGCCACAACCGTAACACCATGCGAAATCGTCCGAATAGTAATCTTGCACAGCATATTCGACCTTATCAACCATATATAAACCCTCCTTTTAAAAAAGTATATCATAGGAAATGGTATATTTGTAAGCGTTATCACTATAGTGGGGAAGACGTGATTATTTGGGGATACCGTGAATCAATTATTAAATGAAGTGGAATGTAACTTGAAGGGATGACGTTTTATGTGCATGTAAGTGAGAGTAATCTATCATATTTAAAAAATTAGCAAGTGTAACTAAATCGGGGATAAGTGCTACAAGATGGAGAGGTAGGGCAAAAAGTTCGAGTGTGGGAAGCGCCACAAAATAAGGACTAAGTGCAACATGTTTGAGCCGAAACGCAACAAAATTAATATGAACGCAACAACATAGCTAAGAAAGCAAAAAAGACCTTCACATATTCTGATGACGTGATTATTCCAAGTGAATAAGAGCACCAAAACAATGAAAGGAAGATGAAAAATAGTAATTTTTATGGATGAGGTAATTCCATTTCAAATAGTTATTTAAAAGGAAACCATTTTTATCAATATAGCAGAAACACCTATAAAATAGCCTGAACAGCATTGCTCTCACACCCTTTTATGAACTAGGGTGCAACAAAATATGGAAATTATGCATAAAATGATATTTTATTTATAAATGACAATGATCAAATTGCTTGTTAATCTGGTTCTTGAATATAGGTATCAGTCTAGAGTAGAATCTTTGTTAAGAAATAGCGTATAAAATAAACTTAGAAGCAACGAGGTGATTGGTTTTGGAAGAAGAAAAGGATGTAAAGAATCACTTACTTCAACTAGAAAAAACACTATTAGAACCTGAAGTTCGCTCAAATCCACAAGAAATCAAAAAACTGTTAGCGAAAGATTTTTTCGAGTTCGGAAGTTCAGGACGTATTTGGCGGTTAGATGATCAGATTGGAGACGGAGGACTTAACAAACAAAACCATAGGAAACTATCTCTATATGATCTTGACGTAAATTTGTTAGCTAATGACGTTGCATTCGTTACTTATAAAGTGAATGATGAAACGAGAAAACAACATACGTTGCGGAGTTCGATATGGAAAAAAATAGAAGGGGAGTGGCGGATGTATTTCCACCAAGGGACAATCATCCAAGAGGTGAACGACTATCATGACTTTTCACTGATATAAAAAGGGAAGCATAGAAGCAAGACGTATGATCATGAAACGCCTTTAAACCATGAAGGAGGAAAACGATGGATCACGTAAATAGTGCTTTGAATACAATTTTGGAAGACTGGAAACGAATGCAGAAAACAGAAGGAGATGAAGGAGAGGAAGCGGCGGAGCGATTTGAAACGAACTTCTATCGATTTAGTGAAGAGTTTAAGCGCTGGTTCCAACAGCTAGATCATCCACCTCAAACATTGGAAGAACTAGAAGAGATGGAAGAGGTTAAAAGGATACAACAATCACTACCTGATCCTCTCCAATTGAACTTCACTATTGAGATGGAAGAAATCATCGATGGTATCGAAACAAAACGGTATGATTGAACAAATGTAAGCATAAAAAGAAAATGAATTCCATTCAAAAACACGGAGTCTCACATAGATTCGGTGTTTTTTGTGTGGAATTCAGAGAATTTATTGTTATTGTCTTGAACCAAAGTGACCACATTAGTAATGATGAAATAGGTATAAAAGATCATATTTTGTTGATAATTGTCGGAATTACCAATATAATAATCTTACTAAAACAAAAAGGTGAAAGTGGAAGGGGTATTGTATTGAGTCTGTTAAGCATTTTCCAAACTAAAAAAGTAAGAAACCAATCAGATTTATCTTTTAATGGTAAGGTTATCATAGACCCGCCATCAAAAGAAGCTAAGCAACAATTAATGTTAACACAAATAGCAGAAGAAGATCTGCATGTATTGCAATCGATGAAACCATTGATAGAAGAGAATCTGGATCAGGTAATGGATGAATTCTATGATAAGTTGTTAGCTGTGCCTGACTTAGAAAGAATTATCAAAAAACATAGTTCAACAGACCGTTTGAAAAAAACATTGCGCACTCATATTATCGAAATATTTGATGGTGTAATAAATGAGGAGTTTTACCAAAAAAGAGAAATAGTAGCTAAAGTTCACCTTATGATTGGACTAACTCCTAAATGGTATATGGCTTCTTTTCAAAGCTTAACTCTTTCCATGATAAAAATCGTTGTTGAAAATATTCAACTCCCAAACGAACAAAAAATAGCACTCGGTGCCATAACAAAAATGTTAAATTTTGAACAACAGCTCGTTTTAGATGCTTATGAAAAAGAGAATGTATTAAAAACGCAAGCGGGTGAAGATAAAGTTAAACAAGATTTAAAAAATAAAATAACGTCCATTACAGAAGAACTAGCAGCCCTTTCAGAAGAAACGTCAGCATCTGTTGAGCAATTAGTTCATACTAGTAATGACGTTAGTGATACGATTATAAATAGCTCAACAAAAGCAGAACAGACAAAAAATATTGCGTTAGATAGTAGCTCAAGCATGGATAAATTAGCTAGTGGGATGGATAATTTAAAAGATAAATCTTATGTGATGAATGACCTAACTGTGAAGTTAATCGATTCTTCTGAGGAAATAAAAAGGGTTATCGGAATTGTAAAAGGGATTGCAGATCAAACGAATCTATTAGCCTTGAATTCGGCAATTGAAGCAGCTAGAGCTGGAGAGTATGGGAAAGGTTTTGCAGTTGTTGCTGATGAAGTACGTAAGTTAGCAGATCAGACAAAAAATTCAGTAGAAACAATTGAGTCATTAGTTGAAAAATCATCTTCATATATTTCCAAAGTCAATCACGCCATTGAAGAAGTTAATCAATTGATAGAAGTCGGTTCTGAAGAAACATCAACGACTGCTGATTCTTTTCAACAAATTATAGACTCAATGACTGAAGGAACCAAATTCGTTAATGAAGCTGAAAAAGAATTCAAGTCATTATTAACCGTTATGCAAGAGATAGGTGATGCCTCTACAAGAGTAGCAGAATCAGCGGAAGACCTTAATGAAACAGCGAAGGAAATATAAAGCAACGAAAGAAAACGAATAACAGGAATAAGGATAAAGAAGGATGTTGTTTTTAAAGTATGTTTGTTAATCAAAGCTGAAGGCATAGTTTAATAATGCACATTTGCCTCTGGAACTTAGGATATTCCTAAGAATCAGAGTTTTTTTGTTTAATAGAGTCTCAAATCTCTATAGATAAAATACTCTAAGTAAAATAGTTTGGAGGTCTTATATCGTCCGACTAAGGAAGAGCAGCGTAATTGGAAAAGGTGAAGAAACCACGATACAATTCATCAGAATAGATAAAAGAAAATCGTGTGCTGATCTGACCATCAGTGCGCGTTTTTTTACTTTACAACGTAAAATATATAACTTACCATTAAGTGGGAATAATTGCATAATTAGCAACTTTTCCACATGTTTTTTCAAAAAACAGGAACTTTTGTCGCATCAAAACCGTATGAAAAGATGGAAATGTACACAGGAACAAAAGGGGATGGAAAAAGTGAGAAAAAGTTTAGGAATGAAGCAAGGCCTTATTGGAACGCTTGTTTTATTAGCTGCATGTTCCCCATCAGACGACGGAGAAGTCTCGTTTTCTGATGATGGGTTAGAAGATGCGGTTCAGGAAACAGCAGGAACCGAGGGGGAATTAACCGCAGAAGAGGTAGAAAGCATCGAACATTTAGAAGCAGTTGATGCAGGTATCACGAATATCGAAGGCATCGAGTCACTCAACTCGTTGAAAACGATTGACTTTCGTGAGAACGCCATCGAAGATTTCGAACCGTTACTAGCATTAGATCATTTAGAAGAAATCCATGTAGGAGACGTTTTTTTCACCGAAGATATCGAACAGAACAATGCTATCGAAGAAGTCATGACAAAACTTGAAGACGATGGTGTTGAAATCGATGCTAGAACTCGATTGGCCTTTCCAGAACACGACGGTGTTTCGAATGGATTGTTTTATGAAGTTACGCATGATGATCAGACCGTTTATTTGTTCGGTTCGATCCATGTCGGGGACGAAAGCCTTTACCCACTCCGAGACGAAGTAGAATCGGCCTTTGCTGAATCATCAAGCTTGTCCGTTGAAATCGATATAGACGACATTAATGAAATGGAAGCAAGTGCCACCATGATGAACATGGGCTCGTTTCATAATGATGATACTTTAAGAAATTATGTTGAAGATGACACGTTTGAAGAGATTTCCGGATATTTATCAGAATTCATGATTCCAGCTGAGTATATTGAACAATTTCAGCCTTGGTTCGTTTCCATGTTATTAAACGACTGGGGAAGAGAACAAACAGACTTAACAGGTGATGAAGGGATTGATCAATATTTCATCGATGAAGCTAATGAAAGAGATTTAGAAATTATTAGTCTCGAAACACTAGAAAGTCAATTACAAACAATCAGTTCAGCACCACTCGACGAACAAACTGACGGCTTACATGCTACTCTTGATGGACTCGAAATCTATGAAGAAGAAATGGAACAAATGCTCAACCTCTGGAAAAAAGGAGATGTAGACGTCTTTGAACACCTTCGTGATAACGATGACGAACATGGAACGGAAATGATGGACATGAGAGACGAAGAAATGGCCAACCAAATCGTCGACTACTTAGAAAGCGGTAGCGGAGAAAGCTACTTTGTCGTCGTCGGTGCCCTCCACCTAGCAGGTGATACAAGCATTCCAGGGCTCCTTGAAGCCGAAGGATATGACGTTACATTTGTAGAATAAGAAACGAACATACTCCTTTGGTAAAACGCAGGTCAATAAGATCCTACGAACATCAATCATCTTCAAAAACCTCTGAACCTAGTGAACTCACTTGGTCTCAGAGGTTTTTCTATACTCACGGGAATGACGAGTCATATTTAACTTAGGCTCTTCGTTTTCGATACTAGACTTAAATAAAAGATCTGAATGGTGTACTTCTATAATAAAAAGGAAAAGGAAACAATCACAACAGAAATATAAAAGCCAATGTCAAACCAAGCTTTGCTACCAACATTAATAAGATTTATCGCCTTATAGCCGCACCTAGCTATGATAAAGACCCAAGCAATTTGAATGAGTATTTCGGGAATAACCAAAGCCGACGTCCCTCCTTTTTGGTTGGCTGATTTTAACTATGTTTATGTTCCCTAACTAATTGCTATGACAGAAAGTTCATGCATAAATGTAACTATATCACTTCCATAAATCATCTCTTTAGAAAGGGTTAACAATGGTTTTACTTTTCTGTTTCCTTCGACAGGTACATTTAGCGATGGGGGAACCTTTTCTGTAGGTTTAGTCACAGCAGCACGACACGCGACTGGATGGAAGTTAGATATTTTCGGTACAGAAGGAACGTTAGTCATGTCGGAAGATAACAAAGTGCTTGTAGGACAAGGACAAGAACCTCTTACAGAAGTAGAACTCATGCCAGATCTCAAAGAAGATTAACAAATGAGCAAGGTGGCTGCTAATTACTACAATGCCTTTTATCGCATGTTAACCAATTCCATAAAGCAATCGTGCTAAACGATTTATTTTATATAAACGAACCGCATGGCATTCCTAATGGAAGACCATGCGGTTTCATGTCCCTAACCCTCCGATAAGATAACTACTCTTAAAAAATCTGTTTTTTGAAAACGAATTCATTTATAATGAAGAGAAACGCATAAAGAACAAAAATAGATGAACAAGTTGAAAGGTGGTCTAACATCTTGAAAAGCAGAAGCATTAGTATTTTTCTTATTCTTGTGATCTTTTTTTCTACTTTTTCAACAGGACACGCTCATCCGGAGGACAGGCTTCGCTTGAATAGCGAAGCGGCAATTTTAATGGATGCAACAACAGGTCAAATCTTATTTAATCAAAATGCTTCAAAGCAAATGTATCCAGCAAGCATTACGAAAATGATTACTGGATTGATTGCGATCGAACAAGGAGATTTAGCGGAAACGGTTTCCGTTAGTAAAAAAGCTACCGAAGTTATTGGAACGACAGTTTATTTGTTAGAAGACGAAGAAGTAGAGTTAAAACGTCTAGTAAAAGGTCTTTTAATTAATTCTGGTAATGATGCAGGAACGGCGATTGCCGAACATCTTGCAGGAAGTGAACGCATGTTTTCTAGCACAATGAATGATTTTGTAAAAAAGATTGGGGTTAGGAATTCAAATTTTACGAATCCACATGGATTATTCGATGAAAATCATTATACAACGGCTTATGATATGGCAAAAATCGCGCAATATGCGATGAAAAATGACTTATTCAAAAAAATTGTAGGTACAAGGGAACTAGAATGGAATGGTGAGGGATGGGAAACAACGCTCTATAATCATCATCGTCTTATAGATAATTTTGAAGGGGTAACTGGGATTAAAAATGGGTACGTATCCAAGTCTGGATTCACATTGGTCACTTCTGCGGAACGAAATGGTGTAGAATTAATTGCTGTAACATTAAATGCCGACTCAGCAGATATAGGGTATGACGATACGATGAGATTATTGAACCACGGATTTGACAACTATTTAAACTCAAATCAAGCATACTTAAGTCTATTTAGCAATCCGTTCATTTCTCCAATAAAAGGAAATATTCCATCGAATTCTCATCATGGTTTATCTTTTATTGGTCGAGGGTTTGACCTTGAAAGTAATCGACAAATCATGGTACTTATTGAACAACTCTTATTAGATATTGACTAACTACCATATTAAATTTAGCAATCTATTAAACCACTTTTCAGGAGGAATCAATTATGAAAAAGAAGTTGAACGTAGGTATTATCGGTTGTGGTGGAATTGCACTTGGAAAACATTTGCCTAGCTTGACAAAATTAGAAACAGTGAATATCGTTGCTTTTTGCGATACGATACCGGAACGAGCGAAAGAAGCAGCTTCGTCTTTTGGAACAGAATCTGCAAAAGTATTTGAGGACTACAAAGCTTTATTGAAAGATCGTTCGATTGATGTCGTTCATGTGTGTACACCGAACATCTCTCACAGTGAAATATCCATTGCTTCCTTAGAAGCTGGAAAACATGTCATGTGTGAAAAGCCAATGGCGAAAACCGCTGAAGAAGGTCGTCAAATGGTGGAAGCAGCAAAACGCACAGGAAAGAAATTGACGATCGGTTACCAAAATCGGTTCCGTACAGATAGCCAATATTTACATAAAGTTACGTCTAGTGGTGATCTTGGAGAAATCTATTATGCCAAAGCACATGCGATAAGGAGACGAGCTGTCCCAACATGGGGAGTGTTCTTAGATGAAGAAAAACAAGGGGGAGGTCCTCTTATCGATATAGGAACTCATGCCTTAGATTTAACCTTATGGATGATGAATAATTACAAGCCAAAAGTGATTATGGGGTCTACTTTTCATAAGTTAGGAAAAAAAGAAAATGCTGCAAACGCATGGGGACCATGGGACCCAAATAAGTTTAACGTGGAAGATTCGGCGATGGGTTTTATAAAAATGGAAGATGGAGCAACGATCATGTTAGAAGCGAGTTGGGCGCTGAACTCCTTGGATGTAGATGAAGCAAAGTGCTCCCTTAGCGGGACAGAAGGTGGAGCGGATATGAAAGATGGTTTACGTCTTAATGGAGAGAAGTATAGTGAATTATTTACGAAAAAAATAGAGTTAGGTGCCGAAGGTGTAGCTTTCTATGATGGAGCAGAAGAGAGCGATGCTGATAAAGAAGCTAGGTTATGGATCGAAGCGATTTTACAAGACAAGGAGCCGGTTGTGAAACCGGAAGAAGCATTAGTAGTTACCGAAATACTAGAAGCAATTTATACTTCTGCTGAAACAGGAGAACCTGTATTTTTGAACAAATAAGGTAGGTTTGTCATCTCAGGAGACTTTACTAACACGTGATTGCCAGTGCTCTTATGCGCTGACGATCACGTGTTTTATTAATTATTCGTTTCTTATTTCTAAATCTTTAGGTCGAATAGAACCCCAAGGTGCAACATCAACTGTCAGTTGGAGATCTCTAGCATCCTCTAGTTCTGGACCTAGACCTTGTTCCACATAAAATTGCTCTAGCTGTTCGGTCACAATTCGATTGTCATAGGAGTACCCACGAATAGCCCCGAAGAATGGTTCATTTTCAATTTTGTCGATGACAGCAAAACGGTCAGGCCCTTCTTTTATTGTAAAGTAAATAGTGCCTGGCTCAATGGTGTCCGTTGCTGTTAGGTCGGGATATTGAAGCATGACGTATTCTCCGTAAAAAGGATCGAATGGATCATAAGGTTCCGCACGGAGGACATACGATTCCCCAAACCATGATATGGCATAAAAGCTAAGGACAAGGATCGAAACAAAAAGAGTTTGAGCGAATGGAAAAAGAAAATTTTTCATGTTATCGCACCTTCTTTCTTGCGATTAATCCACCAACCAATACCGGAAAGAATAAATAGCAGGAGGGCACCGATTAAGAAAAATAAGGACATGTCCAATCGTTCCCACACATAGATGACATAGATCACAAATTGCACAATGATGAAATAGACAAAACCAAGTGTTAGTGATCTTTCTTGTCGTTGTGCCATAATTAAATAAGAAAGTGCTGATAGTTGTGCAACAATTGCGATACCAATTGCTGTGTCGTCAACTAATAGCAGACCGACGGTACCAAGAATTGCGATCCATGATATCGTACGAAACTTGATAAAACAAAGTCCGAATATCCCAATACTAACAACGGCTAATAAAATCACTTCTAACCAGCTGAAATCGATAAAAGATAAATTGGCTTCTCCACGTACCCCAAGATAGACGATTAGCTGTATCGCACCAATAATTAAGTAGAGTGGACGAAGGATTGGTTCCTTTTGAGGTGCAAGGATTAGAAGGAAAACAAGCGTGAATAATGTCCAGATTGGCCATAATGCACTAGTGTAATCAATTAAGCTCCATAACATTAACCCCGAACCAAATAATAAAAGCCAACTGAATACAATTGGCAAAGCTTCTTTACTGAAGTAAAACCACGCAAGTGTTATAGCGATAAACAATCCCCACTCTACCCAGCTAATCGCTGGAAGGGCAGATGTTAAAACTTGTAATCCGAAAAAGAAGCCAACCAAAGTATAAGACATGTGTCGCCAATAAAAATAGTGCCCCAAGGCTGCAAGGAACATCGCCCAAGGTAAAACGGAGTTCGATAAGGAAAAGTGGAACGTTTGAGCTGTAACAATGATGCTTGCTGCAAACATAGCTAGGCCAATAAGTCTAAACAGGATTGGCCAACCGAATTGTTTTCGTTCGGCAGCGTAACCAAGACCATAAAAGATCCACATGAGAAGTAATACGAGAGAAACTTTCAACAAGTCAGGCATGAGTTGCCAATTTGCTGCAATAAAGCTAAAAATAGCAAGTGCCAAGAAAATAAGACTGATCATTAACAGCAGAGGTACTTTCTTCTTTTGTGGTTGCTGTTTCTCAAAAGCCAATATTCGCTCAATGGATGCTTGATCAATGAAACCTTCATCTCGCCACTGATACAACTTTCGCTTCATTTCCACGTTCGTCACCTCCGTAATGTGTTGTTATCTTTATTATAACTCTTTTTTAACAGAATAATTTGAATATTATTCCTATTTAATAAATGCTTAATAGGAATATATGTTATCGTGGTTGAATTTTTTTAAATTTGGCAACTTCAAAGTTGTTTATTCAATTGGCATTCACTCCCCTTTTATAATGCACGATAATCTTGTCCTAACTAAACAAGATATTTCTAACCCGTGACAAGTACCGTTCGCAAATTGGAACTCAACGACATATGTTATTTATGCGAAGAACTTTTCGCAAAAAGTTATGAAAGGAGGATTCTTCATGTCGTATGCTCATAAACCTGTTAACAACTTTGCATTGATCGTCGTCCTGTTTATTTTATTAGTCATCGTAGGAACAGCCTATGTGACTTGGTAAATACAACGGGAATAAAATTTGAAACCTCTTTATGAATGACGAGCAAAGGCAATTCTTGCCTTTGCTTTATATACATAGATCATAAGTTAATTAGATACATATAAAGCATAAAATTCGGAGGTGATTAGTATACATACGTTGACTAAGATTAAATGAAGGAGGAGAAGTGGTGAAAATAGTAAGTAAACAAGCAGCAATTGCTTTTATAAACGAAAAATTTCCGAATTGTGATGTTGCGTTATTAGCTGGAAGTGCTGCAAGAGACGAATTAACTAGCCATTCAGATTTGGATGTAGTGATTCTAGATCAAACACAATCATCCAATTTTCGTCAATGTTTCGTTTGGCATGATTGGAAAATGGAGACGTTTGTTTATAATCATCCCACATCTCTTTCTTTTGCATTTGATGCAAGTCGATTGGAGGCTATTCCAACGATTCCTCGCATGTGTGCTGAGAGAATCGTTTTAAAAGATAATGGATTAGCTTCACAAATAAAAAGTCAAGCGATGGATGCTTTATATAAAGGACCAGTAAAATGGACAAAAGACAATAAAGAATCCATGCAATATATGATCTCGGACCTACTAGATGATTTAAGAAGCAATATAAATGTGGAAGAGAAAATATTTGTAGCTTATAAGCTATTTGATTATGTCGCCGAATTCACACTGAGAGCAAATGGTCATTGGATTGGATATGGAAAGTGGTTGTATCGCTCTTTATTAAATTTTGATGAGCAGTTTGCAAAACAGCATCTTGACGTTTTTCAGGATTTTATGAAGACTGGAAAAAGTGAGCCTTTATGTACTTTTATAGATAACGTATTAGAACAACATGGTGGAGAATTGTTTGAGGGGTATATAGATCGCCTATAAAAAAGTGACTCAACGAGCCCAATTTTGAATGTGAAAATTGTGTCGCTTTTATGAATTCGTCAAGGGTTTTGATTTTTTAGTTATTTTTCATGATATATTTTAAGTAACTTAATATTTAATGCAGAGATGATGAGTATCGCATGAACAAGTCTAAGAGATTTCAGACCTTAGTCCTGTTTCATGCGATTTTTTTATTCTCTGAGAAAAAGAGCGTACTAAAACGTAGAGAGGGGATTGGCAAATGTATGATGTAACGATTATAGGTGCTGGAGTTGTTGGAACAGCGATTGCTCGTGAATTAGCAAAATACGATCTGAAAACAGTCTTAGTTGATAAGGAGAATGATGTATCGAATGGAACAACCAAAGCAAATAGTGCTATTGTTCATGCTGGATTTGACTGTAAACCTAATACCGAGAAAGCAAAAATGAACGTAAGAGGGAATGAAATGTATGAACAAATGTGCAAAGATCTGGACGTCCCTTTTAAAAAAATAGGTTCTTTCGTCGTAGCTTTTGATGAAGATGATCTGACCACTCTTGATAAATTGAAAAAGCAAGGAGAAATAAACGGTGTACCTGGTTTGAAGATTTTATCAAAGGAGGAGGTTGAAAAACGAGAGCCTAATCTTTCAAAAGATGTTATTGGAGCGTTATATGCTCCGTCGGCGGGAATTGTTGGTTCCTATGAATTAGCGATCGCTTTAGCAGAAAATGCAGCAGATAATGGTGTCAACATTTTATTGAATAGCCCTGTGACAAATATCGATAAAACAGCGGAAGGCTTTCAGATTACTGCGGGTAAAGAAACATTGGTGAGTCACTTTGTTATTAACTGCGCTGGCGTTTACGCAGACAAAATCAATAACTTCGTAAACAAACCGACGTTTGAAATATTGCCATTTATTGGGGAATATAACTTGTTTGATAAATCAACAGGAGATTTCTTAAATACGATCGTTTTTCAAGCTCCTTCTAGCAAAGGAAAGGGTGTTGTATCGTTGCCAACGGTAGAGGGAAACTTCTTAATTGGACCAACATCTGAAGGACCGAAACAACCGAATGATCTTAAGACATCAAGAAATGGATTGCAAGAACTTCGTGAAAAAGGAGCGAAAGTGGTACCGAACTTTCCTTTTCATAAAGTCATTACTTCTTTTGCTGGACTTCGTGCGAAAGTGGCTCACAACGATTTTATTATCGAAGAATCCGAAACGGCTAATTTTATAAACGTAGCAGCGATTGATTCTCCTGGTTTAACAGCAGCGCCTGCGATTGCAGAAAAAGTTATGGAAATGCTGAAGGATAAACTCGTTGATCTACAAGCAAACATGACATTTGTTCCTACACGAAGACCTGTGACGAGGTTTATGGAATCGTCGAACGAAATGAAAGCAGAGTTAATTGGAAAAGATCATCGATACGGGCGGGTAATATGTCGTTGTGAAAACATCACGGAGGCAGAGATTGTTGATATGATTCATCGACATGCTGGAGCAACGACGGTTGACGGTGTGAAGCGAAGAATTAGGGCAGGTGCTGGTCGATGCCAAGGTGGTTTTTGTGCTCCTCGAGTGATGGAAATATTAGCAAGAGAAAGGAATGTGGATGTTTTATCTATTGTAAAAGACAAACAAGATTCGTATATCTTAACTGGTGAAACAAAAGCGACAACTGTTGAATTCGTCTGATGTGATCAGCTATTTAGAGGAGGGAAAAAGAAAATGAACTATGATTTAGTAATTATTGGCGGAGGACCAGCGGGATTAGCAGCTGCTATTGAGGCAAGGGAAAATGGAGTGGAATCCATCTTAGTATTAGAAAGAGATCGGGAGCTAGGCGGAATCTTGCAACAATGTATTCATAATGGATTTGGATTGCATCGATTTAAAGAAGAGTTAACTGGTCCTGAATATGCGGAAAGATTCATTATGAAATTACACGAGCTATCGATTGCATTTAAATTAGACACAATGGTGTTAGATATTACGGAAGAAAAACTGGTAAGTGCAGTAAATACTGTAGATGGATTTTTTCAAATTCAAGCGAAAGCAGTTGTTTTGGCGATGGGATGTTTGGAGCGGACAAGAGGTGCGATTAATATTCCTGGAACTCGCGCAGCAGGAGTTTATACTGCAGGAACAGCACAAAGATTTGTCAATATGGAAGGGTATATGGTTGGTAAAGATGTGGTTATAGTTGGTTCCGGAGATATAGGACTAGTGATGGCACGTCGGATGACATTGGAAGGAGCAAATGTTCATGCGGTTGTAGAGCTGATGCCGTATTCAGGAGGATTAGCGAGAAATATCGTTCAGTGCCTGAACGATTTCGATATCCCCTTGCTTTTAAGCCATACGGTAACGGAAGTAAGAGGAGAGAGTCGAGTTGAAGAAGTGGTTATTGCAAAAGTGGATGAACAAAATCGACCGATTGAAGGGACAGAACAAGTCATTACATGTGATACGTTATTATTATCCGTTGGACTAATTCCAGAAAATGAACTTTCTAAAAAGGCAAGTGTGGAAATAAACCCATTAACAGGTGGTCCGGTTGTGAATGAATCGATGGAAACATCCGTACCTGGAATATTTGCTTGTGGAAATGTTGTTCATGTGCATGATTTAGTCGACTGGGTAACAGAAGAAAGTTGCAGAGCAGGCAAACACGCTGCTTTATACATTCAAGATAAACTTGTGAAAAACGACGATCCAATGGTAACGAAAGCAGAAAATGGCGTACGGTATATCGTTCCACATCACGTTCAAACAGATAATCTTGTCGATAAGCTTACTCTCATGTTTCGAGTCGACAGTGTCTATGAAAATGTAAGGATTGTTATCAAGAATAACGAAGAGAAAATAAAATCAATTAAAAAGAGACACCTTGTTCCTGCTGAAATGGAGTCAGTTCATTTAAAAACGAGAGATATCGAAAAACTCCAAGCTGGAACCCTTTCTGTATCTTTGGAATTAGAGGAGGTTGTCCAATGAGTGTAACCGAATTAATTTGTATTACTTGTCCAATAGGCTGTCATTTAGAAGTGGAAAAGGTCATCAATGATGATAATGAAACGGTTAGTTATATTGTTCGAGGGAATACGTGCAAACGGGGAGAAAAGTACGGTATTGAAGAAATGACAGCTCCTACGAGGATGGTGACATCCACGGTGAAAGTGGATGGAGCTCACTTGTCTCGAATTCCTGTGAAAACATCCAAACCGATTCCAAAGGAGAGTATCTTTGAATGTATGAAAGTAATTAATGATGTTAAAATTCATGCACCTGTAACGTGTGGAGATGTGATTATCGAGAATTTCTTAGGGTTAGATATCAATATCATTGCTTCACGAAGTATGAAAAAAAGAACAAAAGTTACAGAAACAGTTAACGTGTAATGAAACTAGATAAAAGACAGCCCGCAGCGTATTGATCCGCTGCAGGCTGTCTTTGTTTCAGGCAATATAATTATCTGTAGTGAACTTATGACCCTTCGTTTGTAAGATACTCTTCTCTAATCACCGATTTTTGCCACTGAATTTGTTGTTCTTCTGCTTCTTTTTTTAAATCTTTCCATTCTTTTGTTTTGTCATTCTCCGTCATTATAGTCCTCCTAGTATTCTCATTCATTCGGCTTTGTATGAAACCTTAGATAAAACTTCATATGTATGAAATTTGTTTATTGCTTTTATCTTTTCTTACATATTTGGACATAGAACTTCCTTTTCCATGGAAGAAATGGGTAGTAAGATAATCAAATACTAACACGTTATCAGAATTTTCGCAATACAATGTCTTGTTAAAATATGGTGATATTTGCAAACAAATGATAGAGGATGTTGAAATTATGAGACTTTATTAATGATCGTTGGCATTATAAGGTGTAAATTAAGCTATTATTGCAATAAAACGTCGGTCTAACATCAAATTTCTTTCAGTTTAAGAAGAAAATACTGTTATGAAGTTAATTTAAATGAGTAAGGGTGAAGGGATGGGACTAAAAACTGAAAAAATGACAAATTAGTGAACAAATGTCGTTTTCGTTCATGAGATTTATTCCAGACCACTTTTTAATATTGACAAAAATAATTCCTCAGAATAAAATATGACTATATAGTCATATGACTATATAGTCACATATGTTTATTACCTTGCGAAGGGAGTGGAGGACGGTGAATTATTTTCAAGTAATTAGTATTTTATTTGGAATCGTCTTGATAGGGGGGAGGCTTCTCATTCATATTATGCCTGAGAAGTGGGCGAGGTTTGAACTTGATCATGTTTATAAGCAGAAAAGGCCTTCGTGGGTTTGGATTGTGGGAATGATTTCGCTTATTATTGTAAGTATAACTTGGTACATGCAGCTAACATCAGAAGTTCCTATGTCAATGATTGTAACAATTGTTGTGACATTAACATTAGTGAAGGTATCCCAAGTCATCTTTAATTATGAACGGTTTCGACAGTTTGCCAAAAAAGCATTGACAGAGGATCGAAGTATTATAGTGAAAATAAACATTGTCACGACGGTTTTAGGAGTGATCCTTATCGTACTTGGTGTAAGCATATATTAATGTTGCGTTGTTACTTGTTTGTTGTATTTGAAGAATCTACGAGACTCCTCATGAAATACAGAAACACTTAAAAAGATTGGAATTGGAGGAGAAGTCATAGATGCCAAAAGATACTTTCTATAATCTACCTAGTGAAAAGAGGCAATTCATCATTGACGTGATCATCGATGAATTTTACGAATATGGATTTGAAAAAGCAAGTATTAGCAGAATTGTTCAGCAAGCTGGAATTGCGAAGGGAAGTTTTTATCAGTATTTTATCAATAAAAATGATCTATTCTCCCATGTAATAGAAATAATCACAGAAAAGAAATTTGCTTATCTAAAGCATATCCAGGAAGAGATACACGAGTTACCTTTTTTTGATATTTTGACAGAAATGTATATGGGGGCACTTGAGTTTTTGAAAGACAATCCGAAGCTTGCTACAATCAGTGATGAATTTATGAAAAATAGTAATGAAGTAAGAAAAAAAATCTTAGGAGAAAATGTGCATAAAAGCAACGAATTTCTTGCAGGACTGATTCAAAAAGGCATTGATCGAAATGAAATTAATTCTAACATTGACGTTCTTTATCATGCACATATGCTAACATCCATGTCTATTTCCATTGGAGACTATTATCGAAATCGTGAAAAGGAAAAGGAGGATAATGAAGTCGATGAAGACGTATATGCAAACCTTGTTCATGAAACGGTCCACCTATTTAAAAATGGTATAGGGAAAGGTTAACCATTATTTTACTATTTTTGGCACCTGAAGGGTGAAAAAGGCTATACTGAACGAATTTATAATGCGAAGAAAGAGGAAGTCCCCATGAGACTGCTTCTTTCTCTGCAAGTTTCCCTCTTTTTGGAAGCTGTGTCGAAGCAAATCGAAGCTTATTCGTAAAGGTAAACGCTCTTTCCCGCGGAAGAACGAGCCAAATGAGAACCCGGCAGCGCATGAGCCCGAGGAAGCTCAATGCTCGTCCGTGGGAAAGCGAGTGGAGATCTTCCGTAACTTTTTATTTTCAAGGTATATGAGCGATTTATAATCCAGTTGGGTTATCAGCTATATATTAGACTAAATGAGAGTGCCCTATCAGCTAACTGGGCCTTGTTTCATTTTCTTTAGCCACTTCATGAGGTGGTTCTTCTTTTTCCAACTCTCGTGCAGCTTCGATTTTGCCTGAATTCTCTCTCATACTCACCGTACCTCCACCGAGGCCTTCATTTATCATTCGGTCTACATCAATAAAATATTTTTCTTTGCCTTCATTGGCGTTTTCGAATGGATGATCATTTTTCTTCTTCATCTAATCCCTCGCTCTGCTTCTGGGTCCACCGTCTTCAGGGGCAACTTTCGAAATCGTAGTACGTTCCTTCCTATTATTGGGCTGAACTGCATTTTTACTTTCCTGCATATTTCTCTTCGATTTTGATCGTTTACTCATAGAAAACCCTCCTTTTAACAGTATTTTTTCCTGAAAAAGTTGAAAATATGAATGGGATAAACTGGACGAATAAATGAAAAACTCTTTCTTGAATACCTTCTTTGCCAAAGAATTTGTTCAAGAGAAAGACATAATTTGAACAACTTTTCTTCGCTATAATTAAAGCTAACATATGTACTTTTGCAGCAACTGAAAAGGCCAACTTCGGACAGCAAGTTGGAAAGGTAAATTTTTTGTTTCAGATAGAGAAGAGAGGTGAGGTAATCATGGTCAAGCATAAAACAGATAAGAAACCATTTTCCTGTAAAGTCCTCATTTTCTTGCATGTGTTTTTAGGTGTAGGGGCAGTTTTTGGAGGCGGAGCGTTCATCATTGATAATACTGGAGAAATAATTAATATGCCAATCAGTTTGTTAGAGTCAACTCCGTTTACTAATTTTTTTGTACCAGGGCTTATTTTGTTTTTCATATTAGGAATTATCCCTTTAATTATCGCTATCTCTCTTTTAAAAACAAAAGAAAGGAAACGAGTGCAACGTTTCAATTTGTTTAAAGATAATTATTGGGCGTGGAGTTTCTCTCTTTATATTGGTTTTGCACTAATTATCTGGATAAATGTACAAGTGTTTCTTATCAATGCTGTAGAAGTCGTTCATCTCGTATATATAGGAATAGGAGTGGCGATTCAAGCGGTTACACTTTTACCGTCTGTTCAACAATATTACAAAATAGAGGAAAAATAACTCACTGAGTACCAATGCATTATTTAGAAAAGCTTAGATTTAACTTCTAAGCTTTTTTTCGAGTGTTGTGCCAATTTAAGCAACCTATTATGAGAAAAGAACTGGTTATACCCTCATTTTAAATTTCAAATATATGTTACAAATCGGTGAATAGACCTATTTTGAAACACAATCATAATATTTTTATTACAAGACTGTTATGTTTGTCTGTTACAGTATGGAATGATAAGATGATAACTTGAGTTTAAAACTAGACACCAAGAACGATACACTAATAACTCTTAGGGGGAAGAAAGTGTGCTAAAAAAGTTAATAATAGTAATGATGCTCATATGTTTGTCTCCATTTTTTATTGTTAGTGGAGTTTTTGCCACAGAGGAGCTTGAGGACGAACGGGAACAAATAGAGCAAGAGCGTGACGCTGTTCAATCGAACCTCTCAGATGCTGAGGTTGAACTAGTTGCATTAGTACAGGAGCTAGACGAACTAAATGAACAACTTGAAGATCTCAACGACGCTATTGCGAAAAATGAGGAGTCGATTGACGAGACGGAAGTAGAGATTGATGAAAATGAAGCAGAAGTTGAAGAGTTAGAGTCAAATATTGAGCGACTTCAAAATGATATCGAACAACGCTTCGAATTATTAAAAGATCGTGCGAGCTCTTATCAGAAAAATGGGAGTGGAAATGCGTCTTACATTGAAGTTATTTTAGGAGCAGAGAACTTCGGTGACTTTATTAGTCGTATCGTAACAATATCTAAAATTGCTAAAGCAGATAACGACTTCATTGAACAACTTGAATTAAATCAACAAGAGTTAGAAAACGCACAAGGAAAACATGAGGAAATTCTCCTCGAACTTGAGCATCAAGTGAAAGAGCTTGAGGAATTACATGCACAGATTAAAAAGCAACATGATAAAACGAAAGAAGTAAGAGACGAAGTGGAAAATAATGAATCAGAGCAAGAAGCACTCATTTCTCAATTAGTGGATGAAGATAAAGATTTAGCTTCTCAAGAAGAACAAATTCTCGAACGAATCGAAGATGAAATTCGTCGACAAGAAGAAGCTCGAATCGAAGCAGAAAAGCAAGCAGAAATAGAAGCGCAGGCGAAGGCAGAAGAAAAGGCTCGTCAAGCGGAAGAAAAAGAAGCAGAAGAAGCTCGTCAAGCTGAGGAAGAAGCTGACAAGGCTCGCCAGGCAGAGAAAAAAGCTGCTGAAAAGAAAGCGGCAGAAGAAAAAGCTAGTCAATCAAATCAAACGAATAGTTCAAACACCAATGACAGTAGTTCATCTAAGAGCTCGGAAAGCTTGAGTAGCCGAAGTTCTTCTAGTTCAAACAATTCTTCGGGTTCATCCTCTGAAGGTGGAAACTGGCAGACATTCTCAGCAACAGCGTATACAGCTTCCTGTACAGGTTGTTCAGGAGTGACGAGAACTGGGATTGACTTAAATGCCAATCCGAATGCTCAAGTGATCGCTGTTGATCCAAGTGTGATTCCACTCGGGTCCCGAGTAGAAGTGAAAGGCTATGGCACTTTTTTAGCTGCAGACACTGGAGGAGCGATTAATGGACGAAAGATTGACATCTTTATGGCAGACCGTTCTGATGCGATAGCATTTGGACGACGATCGGTGGAAGTACGTGTTTTAGATTAAATATGAGACGATAGACTTAAAGAACCTCTGACTCTTTTCTAAGAAGACAGAGGTTTTCTTTTATTCTGATGAAGATGCCTTTAATTGGTATCATGTGACAGAAGTTGGTCAACTCATGGGAATTATTCAGTATTTATAAAAAAAGAGCTGGTGTAACGGATGTGTACTTGGTAAAATATATTCTGTCTAAAATTGTTATTTTGGGTTAAATTATTATTGGAGGTTCTGTTATGGAAGTGAAATTTAAACGGAATTTAACACCTACAGAAAAGGAAAAAATAAGGCAATATGTAGGGTTTTATAGAGGAATAGCAGTTTTTAAAAATTCTAATTCGCTAGAAGTTATTCCAAAGAAAAAGTTCTCAGAAGATGAGCTTTTTGAAACGTTAAAGTCACTAGATGTACCGATAGAAAACGCAGTGGTTACCATTTAACCTCCTGCGTTTTTTTGTTTGCATTCAGTTTATTTTTAAAAATACCACTTGTAGGACTATAATAAATGAAATTGTACATTCGTTCGGAAGTATTTATAGATACTTCTATATATATGAAACGTCAGGATAGATCGTTAATTCACCATTATCCTTTATGTAGGCATAGTAAATGTGATGAAGGTTGTCATAACCATAGTCCGCCAATTTATTTTTCAACCATTGTTCATCTCTTTCAATTAATTGGAGATTACGATGATTGATGTTGCCTTCATTTACAACAGTTATTGGTAAACCTGAAAACGTTACATCTATGTCCATATCTTTTGGTTTTAATGGTCGCATGTTTTCTCTAGGAATGATACTTATTTTCCCGTTTGGCTCTAATATGGCGTATTCAAGATCCTTAATATCTGGATAACCTGAACTTCTTAAAGTTGAGAGAAGCTCAATGAGTGAGAACCTCGTTTTTTGTAAATTTTTTTGAATGATTTCGCCATTTCTTATTAAAATACTCGGTTGACCAATAATGAAATGGTTAAGTATCCGGTGCATACTTAGTTTTGATAAAACCAAGTACAAAGACATGATTAAAAAAATACAGATGCAAGCATGAATAAAACCTTGGACTTCCACTGCACTTAATGCAGAGTATGCTAGGAAAAATATTGTCACAAGGTCATACGCGGTCCATTGAGATAATAGTGTTTTTCCCAAAATACGCATGGCAACAAATACTAAAAGAAATAAGAAGGCTAATTTAAGTGTTTCAATCAGCATGTGATATCCAACTTTCATGATTATTAGACATTTTTTATTGTCTTCAAAAAACAAAAATATATGTCAGAAATAACATGCTTATTATCATTATTTTCTAGCTAAAATCGTCTGCCGGCTTTCTTGCTCATTTTCTTCATAAAAAAGAATGTCCCACTCAGAAAACTCTAATAATAATTCTTTTGGCTGAAGCTTATATTGATCAGATACGTTATTTTGATCATTTATAGAAGAAAGATAGAACGTCTCCATGAAAAAATATCCGTTGGGTTTAATGATGGATTTTACAAATGGAAAAATGTGACGGTCGAGGTAATAAGTAATGACGACTAGATCGATTGTGTTTTCTTCTAGGTCTAATTCATTCCATTCAGTAAGGTCTCTGACGTGAGCAACAATTGGAAGTTGTTGTTTAGCAGCATTGACTTGGATATCATTAATAGCAATATCAGATATATCAAATGCTTTGACATGATAATTACATTTGGCTAAGAAATAACTGTTAGCACCAAGCCCACAAGCAAGGTCAACGGCAGATCCGCCTGATAAATAAGGAGCCAAATTCATCAGACGAGTGTTTGGTGTCGCCACCACATTTTGATATAGACGATCAGTATGTTTACTGTTCCATTTCTGTTTTACGTCCATGGGTACCTCCCTCATAAATTTAGTAGTAAAATTGGGAAATATCACGCAACATTATTGTTTTTCTCACTAGGAAATCTAGTTTATAACTACTATACAGCAAATCACTTTCTTTGGCGTATGAATGCTGATTTTATTTCTAATTACAGTCTTACAGAAATGCAATACACATTTATTGTCTTCCCAGCAACTGGGCTGCCGATCCATCTACCAGTGGAAGATAGAGTTTTATAAGGGAGAAAATAATAATTAAGTTTGAAAACCAAATATGTAAGATTGAAAACAATATTTCATTTAAAGCTGAGCTAACGTGTAAAAAACATGGAAGCTCAATTTTTTTTGAGTAAATATATTCTCCGTGGAAAGAGAAGCCATGAAAGAGGCGTCCTGTAAAAACTAATAAATGGCACCGGCTCAGAAGCCCAGAATAATCAGCAGTTTGTATAGAGGTAGGTTCGTTCAACTTTCAGCAATACAAAAGGAGTATTTCATTTATTTAGTTGACAATGTCATTATAATCATATATTGTTTGTAAGTACTTACTTACAAACAAAACGATGTATTGATTCAAAGAATTGTCACTAGGAATAGAAAAGGGGGGGGGATGTAACAAATGAAAAGTTTATTGAATAGATGGTTGATCCGTCATCCAGTGAAAAGTGTTATTTATATGATCTTACTCATCATATTGTTGCTGACTGGTGTACCATTTATTGAAATGGCCACTGGTAATGACACGTTAGTAGAAACAGATACGGATGTATATCAAGATAACGAAATGTTAGCCGAGGAGTTCGGTGGTGAATCGGTAATTATCCTTTTTGAAGCTGAAAATATTGAAACATTGTTTTCAGTTGATAATCTAGGTGTTCTTGAGAAGTTGACGACGTTTGCTAAGGAGGAATCTGAAGTAATTCATAGCATTGTCAGCCCGTATACAGTATTAGATCAGATATTTACAAAACGTCGACAGGAAATAGAATCGGGATTGGGAGAAATGGAGGATGGTCTAGAAGAACTGGCTGAAAAAATGGAGCAATCTAATGAGCAGTCGCCAGAACATATACGACAGGTAATAACAGAGTTTAACCAGTTAAAGTCCCAAAGTGGTGCATTTCATGAAGGGATCCCGAGGGATCAAGAGACACTTGATCAAATACTTTACGAAGACGGGGAGATCAAAAGTACGTTTCGAGATATGACTATTGATGATCAGTTTATGACGATGATAATTACATTCAAAGGGAACATTGATGATAATGATAAAAGTGATTTTGTCGCAAGTTTACATGATGCGGTAGATGATCGAAATATAACAGATATGGAGATGATTATTTCAGGCAAGCCAGTACTTGATGATGATATTCGTGATTCGATGCAGGAAAGCATTCAAATAATGTTGGTGATGTCATCTGGGTTCATGATTATTATTCTTTTTGTCGTTTTTCCAGTGAGGTGGCGTTTGTTACCGTTAGTAATCATTCTGATTGCACTCGTAGGAACAGTTGGCCTAATGGGGTGGATCGGTGTTCCAATCACGATGGTGTCTATGGCTGTATTCCCAATTTTAATTGGACTCGGTATTGATTATGCCATTCAGTTTCAAAGTCGATACAGTGAAGATTTAAGAGAGGAGGACGAAACAAATGAGTAGATTAACGAGTCAAAAAATCGAAGCAAGGAAACGACTGAAGACAACAGTTAATCAGATGATTCCTGCCGTTTTGACTGCCCTTGTAGCGACAGCTCTTGGATTTATTGCTTTATATACTTCTCCTGTGCCAATGATTCAAGATTTTGGGAAAATGCTGACAATAGGTATGACTATCAGTTTTATTGTTGGTATATTTATCTTAATTCCTCTCTTATTTATCCGAGATGGATATTTTGTAAGAAATAATGACTCTCAAAAGTCGCAAAAAAATCGATCTATTTCGAAGATGGATGTTATTTTGCGTAGATGGACGAATATAGTCGGAAAATTAAAATGGGTGATTCTTATCGTTTCAATTGTTGCAGCAAGTGTTGGTGTCTACTTAGATCTTGATGCAAAGGCAGAAACCGATGTGGAGTCATTTATGCCACAAGAGTCACAAGCACTAATGAATATTGAAACTGTTCGAAATGTTCTTGGTACAACGGAACAAGTATCAATTGTGTACGAAAGTGAAAACGTTTTGGCTGAAGAAACAATGCAGTGGGTTGATGATCTAGGGGGGGATTTAGAAGAAGAGTTTTTCAATGAAATCGTTACAGTACAATCGCTACCAGCAGTATTAGAGAGTACCGGTGAAATGGATGGAAAAGAAAAGTTTGGTAGAGATGTACTAGATTCCTTGCCAACTGATCAACGTGATCGTCTCGTTAATCCCTCTATGACAAAAGGGGTTCTCCACATTGGAATAGAAAAATTACCTACGGAAGATTTGGAAATATTTATTGAGGACTTAGGAATCTTTATAGAAGAGGAACGAATTGGGGGTGTGGAGACAACGATTACTGGTCAATCAGTTGTAGACTTAGAAATGGTTTCTGCACTAACATCTGGTCGATATCAAATGACACTCCTTGGTATGGCTTTTGTGTTTCTTGGATTGTTCGCTTTTTATCGAAGTCCAATAAAAGCGCTGTTACCACTTTTTCCGATAGTATTGATCGTTGGCTGGTCTGGTCTTGCTGTTTCTTTACTTGGTATAGAATATACACCTCTTACTGCAACGTTAGGAGCACTCATCATCGGTATTGGAACAGAATTTACAATTTTGTTAATGGAGCGCTATTACGAAGAGCGAAAAAATGGTGAATTAAACTTACGTGCTATTTTGATTGCCAATCAGAAAGTAGGAAAGGCAATTCTTGCTTCTGCTTTGACCACCCTTGGTGGTTTTAGTGCACTTCTTATTTCTGACTTTGAAATTTTGAGTAATTTTGGTATGATGACGTTGATAAACATCGCATTGGCCGTCGTTAGTACCTTAGTTGTCATGCCCGCCCTTTTGATGATTGTAGGGAGATGGATTAATGTAAAATCAGTGTCATGACAATAAGAGATTGAAGGGGATAACTTGAAAGATAAAAAAGACCAAATCATCCATGCTGCAATCGAAGTGTTCATTCGTAAAGGATTACAAGCAACAACTCAAGAATTAGCAAATGAAGCAAATGTAGCTGAAGTTACGCTATATCGTAAATTTGGCAACAAGCAACAATTGTTCGTCACTGTACTTAAATCAGTTATCGAAAACAAGTTTTCTAGTCAATTAATGAAACAAGCTAAAACAAGTGATTCACAAAAGTTTTTGCGGGAACTGATCGATAATCGATTAGATGTGCTTTCTCGGCACCAAGCTCTTGTTAAAATGCTTATTTCTGAAAGTTTAATGGGGCATTTGCCTCCAGAAATTGATTTACCGGAGATTATTTTTGCCACATTAAAAGAAGGGATTGTTCTTCATGCTGAGCATAAGGAACAAACTATTGATGCAGAAACGCTTGCTAGGCAACTGAGTGGAATATTTTTAAGCCATCTCATCTTACCATCTAGTAAAGCTTATCATGAACTTTCGGAAGAAGAAAAAAATCTCCTTTTAGACCGATATGTTTCGTCTATGATTGGCAACATATAAGAGAATTTTTTTGAAAACGAGCCAATTGGTTCGTTTTTTTGCGAAGTAATATATTTTTCAAATCTGAACTGAAAAAATAAGAGTATAGTAATAAAGTCAAATTCGTTTCGAGATTCCCGTTCTTTTTTTGATATAATGAAGAAAAGAATTCATTTTAGTGATCACTCGCTGAATAAGGTTATGGTTAGCCTTCTAGGCATGAAAAGAAGGGATAGCTATGTTAGTAATTGTAAAAAGAAGTTTACAAGACTTTTATCTTTCTTATAAAAAATATGTAGCTTTTGCATTAATCTATATGTTGATGACAAGTTTTCTGTTCGTTCCAGTCATTTCATTTTTATTTAATCGTATGTTAAAAGCATTCGGTTCGGGTTCTCTTCTCAATGCTGAAGTGTATCGTATCGGTTTAAGCACGGTCGGTTTAATAGGATTGCTGATTATTAGTTTCTTAACAGTAGTTATTTTCTTTATTGAATTTGGTGTGATGATTATTATCGCACAACAAACCTACTTTAAAAGAGATGTTCTCGTTTCAGAAGCATTGGTAACAACAGTGAAGAAACTACCTGCTTTACTTGGATTTGGAATGATCCAGCTTATGGTCATTTTCTTCATGATTCTTCCGTTTATTGATTCACCAGTGTTTCCGGCTTTGTTAGATTTTAATATACCGATTATTCTAACGAGCCAATTCTACTCTATGTCAACAGTCGCAATGATTCTATTTTTAATCATGTTTCTCATGGCAGTCTTCTTTTTAACAAGATTAATATTCACACTTCACTTCATTTTTATTGAACAAAAGTCTGTATGGAATGCCATGAAAGAAAGCTGGAAGTTTACAAAATATAAAAAAGTGTACATCATCGTAAATGTTCTATTGCTAAATCTCGTCATATTCGTATCTGGTTTTTTAATCATTACCATTCTGTCCTATATACCAAACGTGGCAGATACTATTTTTGTTAGTCAAATCATCGAGAATTATTTGATTACATTTTCCAGTTTTATGGCGCTAATTATTTCTTTGCTCTTTATTCCATTGAACATCATTATTTTGACGAATTTATATTATCATTTTAAAAATCAGCAAGGCAGAGGCGAATCAGTCAAAAATAAATTAATCGTCTATCCATCGAAGAGATTAGCAAAGGTTGAAAATGGACTGACTGGATTTTTCGCAAAAAGAAAATACTCACTTGTAGCTGTAATCTTTATCTATGTCACGACAGTGTTTGCATTAAATTATACGGTGAATGATCAACTTGTATATCTAAAGTGGAATGTGCAAGTAGCTGCTCATAGAGGGGATTTACAAAATGCACCAGAAAATTCGTTAAGTAGCATCGAATCAGCTTTAGAAAAAGGTGTCGATGCCATTGAAATCGATGTTATGTTAACATCTGATGGTGTCATCGTGTTAAATCATGATCCAACACTCAGACGGGTTGCAGATATGCCCGACAGAGTGGAAGAAATGCCCTATGTAGAAGTGGCCGAAGTAGATATTGGCAGCCAGTTTTCAGAGGAGTTTATTGGAGAAACGATTCCCACATTAGACGAAGCTTTGGACCTTTTGCAAGATGAACCAGTTACTGTGATCATTGATATTAAACTTCAAGATCTTACGCGAAGCAATGAAATGGCAAAAAGTATCGTTGAATTAGTTGAAAAATATGAAATGGAAGATAACGCATATGTTCAAGCGTTCGATTATGAACCACTTCAAGAAGTGCGTAAAGAGAATAGTGAAATTAAAATTGGTATAATCCTTTATTTAGTGGCTGGAGGGTTAGATAGTTTAGACGTCGATTTTTACACAATTAGACAAACGATGTTGACCGAACGATTTATAGAAACCGCGAAAGCTCAAGATCGAGAAGTATGGGTCTGGACGGTTAATCTTCCAAGAAACATACGAGAAGTACTCAAATATGACATTGACGGCATCATTACAGATTACCCAGTAAGAGTTCAGCGCATGACAGGAATTGAAATGGTCCAGGATTGATGTGTAGGTGATGCGCAGGGACGGTTCGGGACTGCTGAAAAAGTCAATTTACCAATATTAAAATGCATGATAATCCAATTTGACTTATTACAGAGGTAGTTGATGAGACTGGAGCAAGCGAGACTCCTGCGGAAAAGGAAGTCAGTCAAGACCCTGCAGGGAAAGCCCGAAGCGGCTTGACGACTTCTCCGCGGAAAGCGAGTTTGCGCAGGGCTCGTCAACCTCTTTATGCGGCTCACCTTATAATTTTAATAACGTTTCTGAAAATATAACACTTTTTCACTGGTCTCGGACGGTTCTCGTTCGGCATTAATGATTTTTTTGCTGTGAAGTATAGAAGAATAGCTTGGATTGATTCGATAGTGATTAAAGAGACAAAAAAGAAGGTGAATGAACCACCTTCTTTTTTGATATGATTTCTATTTAATAACAGACTCAAGGATTTCTTCTGTTTCTTGTGCGGCTTTTTGCATTACATCGTCAATTGTACCGCCAAAAGGTTTCGCCATAAGGCTAGAATTCATTCGAGTAATATATGTTGTCCCATCACTTTTTTCATAAAATGAAATTCGACAAGGCATCAATGGTGATACAAGTCTTTCATCATCAAGTGCAAGAATTTCAGCTGAGTATTTAGAAGAACAAAGTTCATAAATTTTAATTGGAATGACTTCATGACCGTGTCCATCTAAAATTTCTTGCATATCATGTGTGCCAGCTACACTCCATCCTGCCTCTTCCACTGCATTTTCAAAAACTTCAATCGTTTCGTCAAAATCATATTTACTCTCATCTTCATGCATCATGATGGTTGGTCCCGCCTGAAAAGCAAAAATAAGCATAGAAATAAGACTGATGATGACCCCAATTAGAATACCAATACCAATATTTTTTTTCATTTTAATTCCTCCTATGTTCATTCTGTTAAAGTTGACATCCATTAAATGAATTGTTTATTCATTCAAAGTATGACCTTAACTAAAGAATACACGGATAGGAAAAAAGGTTCTGTGACTAAATCACATAAGCAATGAATTATATAAAATCACTATTATGTAAAGCAGTTTCATAACAGCTCTTCCAAGGAATTTCGGTCAATGACTTTTATAGACCCTCTTGATATCTGAACAATATTTTTCGCAGCAAATTTCTTTAACGTTCTGCTTACTACTTCACGAGCTGTTCCTATTTCATAGGCAATATTTTCGTGGGTTAATTTATAAACGAAGTTTGGTTTTTCCTCTGTTAAGGAGTATAAAAAGGAAGCAACTCTTTTGTCCATGTTATCAAAAGTGATCGTTTCAACAACGGACATGATGTCATGCATTCGCTCAAATGTTTTTGCGAATATAAATTTTTGGAAAGCTCCGTTTTGAGATAACAACTTTTTAAAAATTTTTGCCGGAACTGCAACAACCTCGATGTCTTTCTCTACTTGAGCCATTGCATTAAACTCCATATCCGTCATGATACAAGAAGCGGTCATGAGGCACGTCTCTCCTTCACCCATGCGATACAATGTGATTTCTCTGCCTTCCTCAGATAATTTATATACTCTAATTACTCCTTTTAAAATAAAAAAAATATGAAGACAATGGAATCCTTCACCCATCAAAATTTGATCTTTCTCCATTTGAGAAAAAGTCATATGATTTTGAGTTAACTTTTCTTCCTCTCCTGTCATTTCATTGAAAAATGGAAATAGTTTTTGAGCTTTTTCGAGTGTATGTTCGTTTATCATTTTGTACCCTCCAAAAACGATGATTGTATTTATCTGTTCTCCGAGTTAACTCGATAATTTGTTAACGAAACGATCCACAACTTTTTCTGTAACAACCTATAACATAGCTTTTTGAAAAAAAACGGGTTTTCTGACTATTTATATTATTTTATATTATACCGAAAATAATGCGTTTAGGCTTAGAAGAAGCTTTAGTGAAATCAATACAAATTGGGAAATTTTAATGGACTGTAGGAGTATTTGATTGAAATTTACATGATTCTAAACAAAGAGGATATAGTTTGTGAAAAATATACCTCTTGGTGAACTAGAACAACGTTTTGAAGAACTAAGTAAAAATGATAACATTCATGGGTAAACTTGATCCAGGCATGGAGAAGAATCTGGAAATGGAAATTGTACCGAATCGCTGTGCCGTTCGATAAAAAGGTTACTTTTAGCGTGCTTAGGACTACCCTTCATACATAGTGTTAAAGGGTTTTTTGTTGATTGATAACTAAGGAGGAATGATTGTGAATAGATCACTTTATTAGAAAAAAGGTGAGCTGAGGCAAACCTATAGCAAATTTAGAATCTGGAACGTCAAGGAAAGATTGGTTGTGACAAACAGAACTTCAAATTCCAGTAGAGAAAAAAGATGTGTAGGAGCGATTCTTAAAGGGGTAAATGGTAAATTGGAAGTTACGCCACAAAAACCGACCTGAAAGTGATTGTAACTCACGGTCAGGTCGGTTTTTACATCGTAGATAAGCATATTTTTGGTGTACGTATTGTGTCAATGCAATCAACTAGTGCAATTGTTACCTCTGTTAATCTCCAAATTAATTTGTCCTCAAATCTTGCATACGCTAATCTTTCCAACTAGCTAATAACTTGACTTTGAAAGCGGTTACATATAAAATTTAGTTAAATGTTTACAATAGTGCAAATAGTGCATACGTTAGAGTTTTTCATAGTTAATCCTCATAAGTCAAAGCTTATGCATCAAACTTTGTTCTAGTATTGATAGTGCCAGACCTCCAATTCATTAAAAATGGAATTAATGGAGATCAGGCACTTTTGTTGTTTTTCAGACGAGAAGGCTTTAAAGGAATTAACGGTATATGTTTGCTGGAGGTATTCTTCTATAACAAGGTTTTGTCCACATCCATTTCCTAGATGAATAGAAAAAGAGAGGAGAGGTTAGTATGGATCATTTGCAGCAAGAACAAAGTCCACGAGCGATGGAGACGATTTGTAGTTTTTGTGGAACGGGTTGCGGTTTAACCGTAAAGGTGGAAGATGATAAAATTTCGAAAGTCGTCGGCACGAAAGCAAATGCTTCTAGCCATGGAGAAACGTGCGTGAAAGGTTCGATGGGCTGGAGGTATCTTTATAGCGATAAACGAATCAAACACCCTTGGATTCGAAAAAATGGGGAGCTTGTTCCAGGAACGTGGGAGGAAGCACTAGCAGTTATTGCAGATAAATTTAATGGATTGAAAGAAAAACATGGACCGGATTCATTAGGGTGTTTCAGTTCATCACGATCTTCCAATGAGTTGAATTATTTAGCAGCGAAATTTATGAGGACAGTCATCGGAACGAATAATATTGATAGCTGCAATCGAACCTGACACGCACCAAGTGTCACCAGTTTGGTGGCTGTATTCGGTACAGGAGCGACAACAAATTCTTATGATGAAATGGAAAATACCGATGTCCTTATTGCTTGGGGAAGCAATACGCAAGAATGTCACCCGATCATATTTAATCATATTAGAAGGGGAATTAAAAATAATGGAACGAAGATGATCGTTATCGATCCGAGAAAAATTGATCAAACGAAATTAGCAGAAAAATGGCTGCCAGTTCGAGTAGGAGCTGATATTGCATTAGCCAATTCTATGGCCCAAGTGATCATTGAAGAAGAATTGTATGACGAGGAATTTGTTTCACGAGCGACAGAACATTTCAACCAATATAAAGAATGTGTGAAAGAGTATCCACCGGAAGTTGCCGAGGGAATCACAGGTGTTCCGGCAGAGGATATCCGCGAAGTGGCGAGGATGTATGCAAAAGCAGATAAAGCAATCATTAACTGGACCCTCGGTATTACAGAACACCACAATGGGACGGAGAATGTATTCGCTCTCATCAACTTAGCTCTATTAACGGGGCATATCGGTAAATATGGTTCAGGTTTAAATCCTTTACGCGGTCAAAATAACGTGCAAGGTGGAGGAGATATGGGAGCCTTGCCGAATCGCTTAACTGGCGGTTGGGATTATGATGACCCGAAAGCTCTGGAACTTTTTAAAAACGTGTGGGGAGTTCCGGTCCCTGAAACAAAGGGAAAACACCAGACGGAAATGTTAGCTGCAATGGAACAAAAGGAGATCAAGTCACTCTATATTATCGGAGAAAATCCTGTTCAGTCAGATGCTGATGGGCATCATATCCAGAAGTTGTTTAATGACTTGGAGTTTCTAGTAGTTCAAGATATTTTAATGACAAAAACGGCGCAAATGGCCGATGTGGTTTTGCCTGCAGCAGCGAGTTGGGCTGAAAGTGATGGAACAGTGACGAACTCAGAGCGTCGTGTGCAACGGGTTCGATCAATCGTTGCCCCGCCAGGCGAAGCACGTCACGACCATGAAATTCTTCAGGATATAGCGAATGCGATGGGACTTGATTGGAACTATCAGTCGGCGGGTGAGATATGGGACGAAGTGAGGTTGTTATCACCGAATTTTGCAGGAATTAGCTATGACCGTTTGGAAAAAGAAGGGGGGATTCAGTGGCCATGTCCGGATGAATCTCATCCAGGAACAGGTTTTCTTCACGATAGACTTTGGGAAAAGAATGTCACGAAAAAAGTGCCGTTTCATCCGACAAATTATCAAGCTCCCGTGGAAATGCCGGATAATGATTATCCGTTCCAGTTGACAACCGGAAGACGTCTGTCTTTTTATAACACAGGGGTACAAACGCAAGATTATAAAAAAATCAAAGACAATGAAGAATTTCTTGAAATTTCCCAAGAGGATGCGGATGAACTAGGGTTTGAAAATGGGGATATGGCAAGGATTATTTCTAGAAGGGGCCATGTTACGGCCAAAGTTAAAATTAGTAAAAAGCTATATAAAGGACTGTTATTTATGACCTTCCACTTCCCAGATCAAACCGATACGAACTTGTTAACGATTAACGCAACCGATCCACTCGCTGGAACTGCAGAATTCAAAGCATGTGCCGTAAAAATAGAACGAGCAGACCGGAAACAGCGGGAAAGTTCCCCAGTTTCTGCCCATGGAGATTGAAACGAAAAAAAGCAAGGGTATATGTTTATGCCCTTGCTTTTTCTTTTTATGAAAAAATGTCCTAATGTGTAATGATTCGAATGCGGAAAAGTGATCTGAGGATTTTCTACTTAGCTTGATTTTTTTGTCTGTAGAAACGATCTCTCACCTTTTTTAGTCTTGCATGATAGCGTAAAATATCTAACCGAGCTTCTTCTGCTTGTCCGTTTTTAGGGCGTAATTTTTCCAGTTCCCAATAATCTACGATCACGTCTAGTACTTGATCAAAATATTCTAATGGACCATAGTTTGCTTCTTTTGCAATAATCGACATTCGATCTTCGAAGTCAGGCATAACAGCACCTGGCATTTGAAAGTTTTTAATAACATGTCCTAAATAGTAGCAATAATTAGGCTCTAGTTGCAAATGATGCTTTATGACGTCTCGATAAAAAGCATAGTGTAACGTTTCATCCTTTGCTAGACGCCTGAGCATAGTAGCTAAATCCTTATCATGGTCATTTGCAAGCTTTGCCACATTCGTATAGAAAACCATTGTCGCTAATTCTTGTAATGTCGTATACACCATCGTTTCAAACGGAGTTTCAAAATCAGGATCAAATCCACTTTCTACCGTTTGTTTATGAAGCTGATGCAAACGCATCGGTTCAACGTTTCTAGTTATTAAAAGATAGTTTTCTAATAAATTGGAATGCTGGTCTTCCTCTGCAGTCCAAGTATGTACAAAATCCCGAATGACAGACAAAGACCCTTTAAACGTTTGATCTAAGTGTGACGTAAACCAAGGGAGATTGACCTCCGTTAACAGCGCTGTTTCCACAGCAGTAATGATTGACTTTGGCAAGGTGACTTGGCTTTCATCCCATGGCACTCTCTGAAAACTTTGGGCCTTGTCCCATGGTAAAAATTCGTGATAACCCCAATCAATCTTTGCAGCCCTTACCTTATGTTCTTCATACATTTCTCGTAACTTAGGTTCTAACCTATAATCTAAATGATTCGTTAACAAAACAGGTTCCTCCTAATAATTTTTTGAGCCGATTCTATCATTAGCACTGTTTTAAAAGTATTAATCTAGTTGGGGTTAATTATACAGATAATTTAGATAATTATCTGTATTTTTAATAAATTAATAATATTTAATACTTTGAGAGGATAAATGGGGAACGGATATGTTGTGAAAAATGGTGTAGGTGAGGGAGATAGCACAAATTTTATGAAAACCACCTGAGTGAAATGTGATTAACAGTTGAGTCAGGTGGTTTTAAATGAAACATAAAATAGATTTTTTAATATGCTCTCTCAAGATTCACTCTCAAACTTTAATCAACAACTAAATAAGCGATCATTGGACCGTTATCATCGATCGTTTCGTGAGCTGTACAGATCAGTCTGTAAGTTCCTGATTTATTGAATTGAAGGTTTAAGATTGTTTCCTCTCCTTTTTTAACGGTACCTGTTACGTCTGTTCCTTCAATGATAAATGGATGTTCTTTTCCATTCACCCCGTAAATACTCAGCTTGATCGGTTTTCCTTTAGATAGATGAACCGTCCCAGGATCCCAGCGGTAAGATTCAATTTTTTCCCCAGATTCGGTTTCCGATTTAAATTCAGTGGTGATCATGTTGATGTGATAAGGTTCATCATCTTCAGAACTAAATATTCCTCCAGTCACTTGAGTAAATGAGTTTAAAAAAAGGAATGTGACGACAATAAAAAAACTAATCAATGCAATAATGATCCATTTCCCTTTTAAAGTGATAAAATTCATTTCTCTCCTCCATTCTCGTTTGATAGTTATTTATACGTAGGAATGTTGGAAACTTGTCCTTTTTCAAAAAATAGTTGAAAAGTATGGGGGATGATTTTTGATTTTGCCGAATGGGAACCGTCCCCATTCCTCGTGCTTGGAAAAACAAACATGATTTGTCCACCAATGGAATAACATGAGATAAGAAGTAATTCTGAAGATAGTCGGAAGTTTTATTTTAGGGGGACAGCCATTATGGTGCAAGCGATTTTAGAGCGTTTCATGAGTGAGCAACAAGCACAATCGGTTTTATCTAATCAACTAATTGAAATGATTTTTATGGTACTATTTGTTTTCTTTGTCATAGCATTTGTCATTCACTTTCTTTTGTTTTTCAAACTTCGAAAAATACGCCATGTCTTACAAGGGACAAACTCATTGGATGTGGAACCAATACGGGATTTTAAAGCTGATTTTGACAAGAAACAAAAAGAAGAATCAGTAAAAGTGGAGACGTTTGTGCAACAGAAGTTTTCCAGTTGGCGTATGTTTAACGTTCCTGTCATCAGTCTTATAAAGATGATTCAAATGACCGTTTCGATGTTTATTTTAGTAGGTGTGTTAGGGACATTTATTGGGCTTACGATGTCACTTGGAACGATTAATGCTACAGGTGATCAGCTTGTAGAAAATGTCGCTCTTGTCTTAGCTGGTATTGATGTGGCATTTTACACGAGTATTGCAGGGATGGGATTATCGTTGATCATGACCATGGTCATTCGAATGGCTAATACGGAGTATTTATTAACAGATATTATGCTAAAAATGGAGTCTCATTTAGAAGAAAACGAACAGAATGGGATGGCACGTTTAATCGAAGTGTCGGAAACGATTCATTCCTCGATTGTGGACCTTCATGAGACGAATCAAGCATCACTACAAAAGATTGAAAAGGCCTTTCATGGTTTTCAAGACTATACAGTCGGACTACAAAAAGCTGCAGAAGATTTAGACAAATTTAATGAAGGGTTATCCAATAACTTAGAACAATTCAACGTTCTTTTTACAAGTATGAAAGAGGTGACGGAGGGCTTTAGTAAAGAAGTATCGAAGCTAAATCAGAACTTCGATCAACTATTTTCATACTTCACGAAAATGGATAAGCGACACGAACGAATGTCTCAAGCTTTTCAGTACACGTATCAAAAAATAGAAGAGTTATCTAAGTCTCAGATGAACACGTTGCATCAATTTGAAGATTCTGTTGTTGATTGGAAAGACTACATTGCCTCTGTCGTAAATAGGCAAGAGTCCGCAGAGGCGGCATTTGAAAAAGTGAATGTACAAAGTGATCATTTAGTCAGGTTAATGAAACAAAATAACCAGCAGTTTAAAGCCATTTTTGGAGAAGAGGTTAGCTCGAAATTAACTGGGGTAGCGTCTCACTTGAAAGAGTTAAGAAGTGGTTTTGATACACTTGGAAATTCGGTTGTTAAGCTACCTGACGCGTTGGATACAATAAATCGAACACAGGCAGAGTACAAGCATCTTTTAACCGATCGTTTCGACGAATTGAAGCAATTTAATAATGAGTTCAATCATCATTTAAGAGCTCATGCTACAGATTCAGTCGCATTCGAAAAACATGTGAATGAAGCTTCGCAAACATATGAACAGTTAGGGATGAAAAATAATCAATTGATCAATGAAATCAATCGTAGTATTTCGCAAATGACCGATTCATTTAACCAACGAGAAAATCAAATCGAAACGAGCGTCGGTGTCCTTCAAGATACGTTATCGAGATACGTATCCAATTTAGAAGGAACGCTTGGAGATAAATTAGATAAGGTTAGTAGAAATCTCGGAGACTATGTGTTGGATATGAATGGGGCGTTAAAAAAAGAGTTCAAACAAATAGGAGAAATAACGGAAGAAAATCAGCAAAAAAATATTCGTCTTACGCAACAAACTCTCCATGAGTTGAGTCAAGAATTTCATCAATTGAATCGGCAGCTTCAGTCTTTTAAGCAAGAATCAATCGAGCAACCAAAACGGATAAGGGTTGGAGCGAATGATTAATAAATACGGACGTTTATTTAAAGGAGAGCAGGAAGAAGGACATTTTTGGCCATCATTTACAGATTTATTAACAGTTATTTTACTCTGTTTTGTGTTGATTTTTATCATTATGATGGTAATTAAATCCTATCAAATTGAAGAGATGGAACGGACGATTGATCAAATTATGGGAGTCAGAGTAAACTTAATCGAGGATTTAAATGACGAATTTAGGGAGTCTACTGTCGGAGTCAACGTAGATGAAGATACAGGTGCTTTGATCTTTAACACGGATATTTTGTATGAATTTGATGAAGCAGACTTAAAGGAGGAAGGATTTGAGTTTTTAGATGAGTTCGTTCCGACCTATTTAGAGGTGTTACTAGAAGGGGGTTATGAAGAGTATATTTCAGAAATAATAATTGAAGGCCATGCAGATCGAACAGGTGGCTATTTGTACAATTTAGAGTTATCTCAGCAAAGAGCATACAGTGTTGCTGATCATATTCTTAGTGAGAAATTCCCTGAGAAGGCAGTTCAAGAACCATTGAAAGAAAAATTAACGGTAAACGGCAAGTCTTTTACTGACGGCCGAAAAAATGATGAAGGGGAATATAGCGATGAGGATTCTCGGCGTGTTGAATTTAAATTCCGATTAAAAGATGAAGAGATTTTGGAACAAACGAGAGAACTGCTTGGAAAGTGATGAGCTGGTGATGAATGGGGACGGTTCTCATGGTGAATAGGCATGGTGAATGGGCATGGTGAATGGGGACGGTTCTCATGCGGCAATCGAAGGGTATTTAGGATATTCTTGGATGGAAATTCACATCAAAGGCATCAGATATAACTTAACTGTTAGAAGAGGTAGGAACTTGTGACCAAAGAGGGCTCGATTCGAAGAATAACGGTCAGAAGAGAGCCCCCTGCTAACTTTGATCTTCCAGTTGTTTAGTACTTTTTATATTAACATCCACAGGAGGGGCGCTGACTAATTCAAATGTAGCCGATGCAAGCTGAACTTTATTAGAATTTCGCTCAATTTTTTCAAGAACACTCGTAAAGAGGATGTCCTTTGTTGATCTTCTCGTTTTGTATTCAACAATATATCTTAACGTAAACTCGACCCAATTATCATTAACAGCAAGAGTGACCATCGGTTCTGTTGTTGCATCTTCAATGATGAATTTACGAACCATAGAATCCCAATGCTCTTTCGTTTGTTCATTGTAATCGCCTAACTGTTCTTTTGCAGTTTCACGGATGAGTTCTCTTGTAAACGTATAGTCGCTTCCGAATTTAATAGGCAAGGTAATTTCATCCCATAAAAAAGGGAAATCGGTGGAATAATTGTAAACTGGTTGTGTAAAAACAAAACTGTTGGCAATTTTTACGATTCTACCACTGTATAAATCTGCGTTAACCCACTCACCAGTTTCCATAATCGTTGTTCGTAAGACTCCAAGATCTATTACATCGCCACTTACACCTCCAAGTTGAACCCTGTCTCCTGTTTTGAACATCCCACCGACTAATATTGTCAACCATCCAGCAATACTTGCAATCACCTCTCTCAAAGAAAAGGCAATCCCGGCGCTGGCTACCCCAAGTATGACAGTAATTCCACCTAACATGTCACTGTATAAAATAGCTAAAAAGATGGCAACTAAAATGAAACCAAATATATTCATCGCTTTCCTAGTTTTATACCAATTATTATGGTCTTTTACATATCGTTGAAGACTTTTTTTCAATAGACTAATAATAATACCGATAATGAGCAATCCAATAGCGGCAATGATTAATTTATAAATGGTTGTATTTGCAGTAAAAAAATTATATAGTTCAGTCATTTTAAAACTCCCTTTAAAATCATTCATTACTAGAAGGATTACCCTTCCGAATGAATATATAATCAAATGATTTTTTGCTTACATCGGCCGTCTGACTATGGTCATTCACATAATGATGAGGATTAACGTAGTTTTTAGAAAAATTACGAATAATGCTTTATTAAGCATTTTTTTATAAAAATGTGCTTGAGGTATAAATACATTCGAGTGAGATCTAGTCAACATCGGACACTTAAACTATACCGCTTGAATATGATAAAAAGTGAAATTGGGAGGGGTGGAGTGTTGTGAAGGAGGAGTATAATCAATTAACCGGTGCTTGGTTAGACGCTTTTGGGACAATTATTTCTGCCTATGGGGAAACGAGAACATTAGTTGGTTTAAACGACATTAATAATCAACTTTTAATGATTGGAGATGGTTTACAAGCTTTTGGATCGGGGCTAGAAGGGACGATTGCAAAGGACTCCTCACTAGATTTTGCTGGGAATTGGATTGATGGAGCGGGCGCAGCGACAAGTTCATTTACTGCTTACTTAGAAGATCGCGTCGAAACAGAGAGAGATGAACTTATCCAATTAGGACTATTAGGTAGTAGTTTTCAGTCGATGGGGGCTTCTATGAGTGCTCTTTCTGATTATTTACAAGAAGAATACAAATATTTTGTAGGGAACGCCTTACAAGGATTAGGCGCAGGATTAGAAGCGATTGGGAGTCTTTATGTGTTAAACGAAAAAGAAATGCAAGGCCAATACCTCAAAGTGCTAGGTGCGACTTTCCAAGCGATTGGATCAAATTTAGTAGTGATCTATTTGACAAAAGATTTGTTGAAGAGTAGCGAAAGGCTTTAAAGTGAACCTTCTTCAAAAGGGGAGAGACATGTCACAATTCTAATAATGCCACATGAGAACCGTCCCCGTTCGGCACCCACTACTCGGGAATAATCACGGTTGCTAACGTTCTTCGGCGGCGCTTTTCGTTTGGTTCGTTGCGTCCATATTTATTAAAAACCGCAGCATAGTCCATTGAAAAATTCTTCAATTCTTCATCATCTAAATACAAGTCAACTTGGCTATATCCAAATCCATCTTTCTCCATATCAACCGTGTCTTGTTGTAAATAATTTTCCACGCCTTGCAACAGTCCCATCGTATAAGTAATAAAATATTTCAAGTGCTCATCTTTACTGATCTCGAGGGCATCATTTGGCGAGATCGTTGCGTGTTGTTGATCTATGGCATATGTTCTTTCAAACGTTCCTTTTATTTTTCGTTCTTTAGAAACATAAATCATCTCGTTTTCGGATAACACTTTCAATTGCCTATATAACGTCGCTTGCGGAATATCAGGGAGCCACTCCATTAATTCTTGACTCGTAAGTGGACGTTTTATAAGAGATTGGATAATTCGCATTCTTACAGGGTGTAAAATCACATCTGCTTTAGACATGGATGTCATTGTTGTTAACCTCCTATGGAAATAAGTTTTTTACAACCGCTTCTCAATCGTTTCGATAAGTTCAAGATGTAGAGGGCCAGAGGGCCATCATGAAGAGATAAATGCACTTCCTCCTGTGATTAGATCTGATATTAGGGAGCGAAATGACAATAGTTCTCTACTTATTTGTTTTCTGCCGATTCATATATTATCGTTATCAATAATGATAATATAAAAGTTCTATAGATGCAACTAAGAGATGGAATGAATACTAGTTCTTTCGTTTTTTGCTAATTAGAAGGATTATGCTCCTTCACTAATAAAAACATAAATACTATAAAAAATAAAGTGTGTTTACTTGCTTATTGTAAGTTATTTTAATTATAATCATTATTAATAAGCAAGGAACTTTGTGATGAAATTCGTAACGGAAAAGTTTCAATTTCAAAGTTTTAAGCTTTAAAAATCAATTGGGGGAATGTTGTATGAAGAATAAATGGATCGCTTTTATGTTTCTAGCACTCGCATTAGTATTGGCAGCTTGTGGAGGAAACAATGACGATGTGACAGAAATAGAGAATAATAGTGATAGTGGAGAAAATGCTTCCGCAAGTGAAGTTAATGTGACTGCAACGAATTGGGATTTTGACCAAGAAACTTATACAGCGAGCGCTGGTGATGTCACGATAAACCTAACGAATGAAGATGGACATCATGGGATCATGATCGACGGCACAGATGTAGAAATTGACGGTGAAGGGTCTGCAACAGCAACGTTGGAAGCTGGGGAATACAGAATTTATTGCAGTATTCCTTGTGGAGAAGGTCATGACGAAATGGAAGCGACATTAGTTGTAGAGTAGTAGACTTTGTAATATAAAAGAAATGCTTAAGGCGTTTGAGACGCTTAAGCATTTCTTTTTGTTATAGAATTTTACGTCATATTTTTTGACAGATCAATGTCATCTAGGCAAAAAGGATATTGATAGGTGCATACATTCTTAAATTATCTAACTTCTGAAGCGTGAGAACCGCCCGTTGGATTCATCCGGAACCAGATGACTGCTGGGATGAGGAGTAAGGAAAGGATACCTCCGGCAAGTGATAAGAAGGGGTAACTAGTGTAAGCGACCACGACACCAGATAGCACGCCCCCAGATGCACCAGCTAAAGCAATGAAAACATCGACAGACCCTTGTGTTTTTGCCCGGTTCGTTGGATTCGTAGCATCAACGAGAAGGGCAGTCCCACTTATTAAGCCGAAGTTCCATCCAAGTCCAAGGAGTGCCAGTGCGATCGTCAGAATGAGCATGGAATCAGTTGGTGCTACAGCAGCTAAAATACCAGAAGCAAGTAATGTTGCACCTGCTGCAATGGCCATCGGTATGCGCCCAACCTTGTCCACGAGAATTCCCGTAACGAGAGAAGGAAGATACATAGCAGCGACATGGATACTAATGATTAGCCCTACAGCACTTAATGCGTGTCCGTGATGACCCATATGAACAGGTGTCATGGTCATAATTGCTACCATGACAATCTGGGTGATGACCATGATCGTTGCCCCGAGAAGGATTCCGCGTTTGTTTTTTGACTGTGGAATAACAATTCCAGATGAACTCAATCTTTCGTCAGATTTTTTCACAGATGCGATCGCTTTCGCAACAATAAACGGGTCTGGGCGTAGGAAAAGAAGTAGGACCAAACCTGCAAGGATATAAGCCGTAGCAGCTAAAATAAATGGACCTGCTAGAGGAGGTATTCCGATTGACGTAGCGAACTGACCCATCACTCCTACTAAGTTTGGTCCTGCAACCGCTCCAAAAGTCGTTGACATCAAAGCAACACTAACGGCAGTTGCCCGTTGAGTAGGTGTCGCTAAATCTGTTCCGGCATAGCGTGCTTGTAAATTAGAAGCAGTTCCAGCACCATAGATTAATAATGAAGCAAATAGAAGGATAATGTTACTCGTTAATGCTGCAATGACAACACCAATCGCCCCAAATCCTCCTGCTAAAAATCCAGTGGCCAGTCCGGAACGTCTGCCAAAATGTTGGGAAAGTCGACCAATAAGTAACGCTGCACCAGCAGAACCTAACGTAAACAACCCTACTGGAAGTCCGGCAAAACTATCCGTCCCTAAAATATCCTGAGCAAGAAGTGCCCCAACTGTAATTCCAGCAGCAAGTCCAGCCCCGCCAAATATTTGCGAAATAACAACAATCATTAACGTACGTTTATACAATTGCTTTTGTTTTTCAGGGGAATCTATGTATTGTTTTAACCAAGTTGGTTGATCTTCTAAACTGTCGGAATAACCTTGTTTATCTGACATGACTTCATCCACCTTTCCAAGTACCTACCAATGTATTTCTCTCATGTAGCTTATTGTAATGGCTATATAAAATTGGAACAACATAATTGCTTTAAAGAGTGCCGAATAGGTGCCTGCCGAATGGGGACGGTTCTCATGCAGCAAACTAAGTCATTAGCCGAATGGGGACGGTTCTCATGCGGCAAACTAAGTCATTAGCCAAATGGGGACGGTTCTCATGCGGCAAACTAAGTCATCATGTTTGAAGTTTAGGAGAGAGATTGTAAAATGTCATCAGAATTCGCAGTGAGTTTTGCTCTTGAAATGTTTCGTACTATAATAGAAGTGTGAAAAAATGGAAGGGAGTGTTTAATTATGAAAACTACATTAGATTGGCAAGGCAAGATGGCCTTTAAAGGAGAGAATCCGTCTGGGCATGAGGTGACAATGGATGCTGCACCAGAAGTGGGAGGTGAGAATACGGGTCCAAGACCGATGGAATTACTTCTTCAGTCTGTGGCAGGATGCACGGCGATTGATATTGTGTCGATCTTAACAAAAATGCGTATGAAACCTACATCTTTTACAACAGAAGTAGAAGGTGAGCGCGCAGAGGACCATCCGAGAAAATTTACTAAGCTACATATTCATTACATTCTTGAAGGTGATTTAGATGAAAGTAAAGTTGTTCGTGCGATCAAGCTTTCAAAAGATCAATACTGTTCCGTTTCTCATACGTTGAGTGCAGAAATTACTGCAAGTTACACACTTAACGGCGTCAAAGGAAAAGAAAACGTCTAACAAAAAATGAGCCTGACCTAGTAATTTAACTAGAACAGGCTCGTTTTTGGGGCATGGGGACGGTTCCGATGCATCATTAACGCAATATATTGCCGCATGAGAACCGTCCCCATTCATCACCAGGCATCACTTGTAGCCTTTGTTTTGTTTGGTGATGTAGCTTTCTTTTTCTAACTGAAATATTGCCTTTGTAATGTATTTTTCTGGCCAGCAGTCTAATAGACCGAATAGTTCTTCTTCATGAAAATGAAGACTTCGCAATTTATTTGTTGCTTCCCCTTTTAACACTTGAACGAGGATATGGAGCGGGATTTCTCGATCTTGTTTTTCTAAAAATAGGACAATTATCTCAGCTTTTTCTCGTGTTATCTTATAGTTTTTCATTTGTACGATGATATCATCTGGTCGTGCGCGATTTTCTTCTGCCAGTTGAGTTAAATGAATGTGAACCCTTTTTAGTTCTTCTGAAATATCGCTATGCATCATGCTTTGCCATTCCTCGATTTTTTTAAAAATAGAAATGTCAGAAATTTGCACGTTAGACATCCATAAAAGCATGGATTCGTTCATTGATTCTGGAAGTGAAACCTGATGGATCTCTTCATAACAATGAATGAGAGGGTGGGAAGGCATCTCCAATTTTTTCGGAAGAGTATCTTGTAAGTCAAGGATCGCTTCAATGATGACTCTATGCTCGGCTAAAAAATACTTAAATTCCTGCAACTTCTGAATATTTTTCGTTACATTTTCACTTTGCGACGCAATATCATTAAATTGCCGCTCAATCGTTGCTATTCGTTTTGTTGCTTGAAATAGGTTCACTTCTTTTGGTAAGGCAACGTCATGCTCATCAATATCATATGTCACCGAAAAATCACACTCGTGACATATGCATTTGATCGTGTTGGAAGCAGGTTGTGGCAACAACTCTTTTTCATGGTTGCACATTTTCCAACGCCATTTGGACGGAATCGCACGATAAGGACGCATGACAATTTCTACGCGGTGGCGCCAATACGAAATGTCTTCAGGATATTTTAGCACAGCTAAAAGGGAAGATTTATTCATAATTTCCACGGCTTCTACAATATTTTTCTTGGAACGGGCTAACTGAATAAATGGGTGGTTTTCATATGCTTTTTCAATGCTAGAAAGCCAATATCTCTTTTCGTGAGAAGATACCTTCGCACAAAATAAATAAACACTTACAACTGCATTTACATGGTTTATCAGTTGATCTGTGGTGAGACGTCCCCATATCTTTTTATAAAAATATTGTGATTCAATAGATATACGTTGGTAAGGCGATACTTGATTGAATAGAAACATCTCAGCTTTTAATAGATTAGGATAAAGATGTTTTTGTTGAAATATTGGGACCGGAATACATGGCCGATCAGTTCCAAGAAATGTTTCTAACAGTTTGAGCTCTATCTTTGATCGAGTCGAAAACTCATGAAATACTGCTTCCTGTAGACGAGACAACTGAGCCTTTTCTTCTTTTGTACCTACTGATCGGATCATTGAGGACTTGTCACCAACTGGCACAAAAAGAAGAGAAGGATAAATGTTGACATGATCAGGTAATTCCTGTGCAATGCTCATAAACCAATCACCTCTATCTGAGAGAATTTCTTTCAATTTTAAATGTACAAACATTATACATGATGTGTACATAAGTGGACAGGAACTAAACTTGAGTGAAGTGGGTGACGCGTGGGGACGGTTCTTATGCATCAGTAACACTCAAAAATGCCACAGGAGAACCGTCCCCATTCATCATTCCCATTCATTATTGTATACCTAACAGGGGTATAGTAAAATAGAAAGAGACTTGAAGGAGAAAGGGGAGTTCCACGTGAGTATGAATGACAAACTCGTCCCATTGGCTGTCAATGGTGGGATTGGATTCGGTTCAAAACTAACACCGAAACAATTGATTGCGTTAGGAAATTATTTAGAAGAGGATACAGAAATTGAATTAACGACGTTCCAACAGTTAATTATTAAAGTGCCTGAAACAGAACTAGATCAAGCGAAAGACGAGCTAAATGATGCCGGTTTATCTGTATATAAAGTAGGACCATACGTGAAAAGTCTCCGAACATGTAATTTTTGTAAAGGAGCGGAAGAAGAAGGGATGCCGGTAGCAATTGAACTTAATGAGCGAATCGCAGGCCAAGATGTTCCATTTACGCTTCGCCCAGCTTATACTGGCTGTCCTAATGCTTGTGGGGAACCGCTAATTAACGATATTGGTGTCATAAAACGAGATGATCTTTATGAGTTTTATATTGGTGGCCAAGCAAAAGGGGAAGACGCGAGAACCGCGCTACTATTAAAGGAAGGGTTAACTCCGGATCAATTATTTGATATCGTTGATCGATTTCTAGATGTCTATAGAAATAACGGTAGGAAACGAGAAAGAGTGGCCAAATTCATCGATCGATATGGCTTTGACAATATAAAAAATGACATAGGTGTTTAATTCATAGTAAAAGAAGCCTGGTGAAATCACCAGGCTTCTTTTAATTACGTAGAAACACTTACTTTTTCCTAAGCTGATTTAGCTAGAGTTCGCTCATGCTTTTGGTGTGTCATGATTTTCTTTATATACCAACCGATAATGATGACTGTCAGGACCGCACCAAGAATCATTGACACGTTGTATCCCATGTTAAAGCCTTCAGGTGCATAAAAGATGTACGTGCATACGACACCAGACATGAACATAGCCGGCACACCGCATATCCAGTGAAACTTGTTATTGTTAAGCAAGTAAATGGCACCAGTCCAGAGCATGACGGTGGCAACCAATTGGTTCGTCCACCCAACATAACGCCATAGGAAAGTGTAGTCGATCGTAGACAAAAGGAAAGCAGGAATCGTAACGATCAAGGTAGCTGCAATAATCAGACCTTTGCCTTTTACATTCTTAAAACCTTTGCTTAATAGGTCAATCACCATCATTCTTGAAGATCGTATAGCCGTGTCACCGGTTGTGATTGGTAAAATGATCACACCTAACACAGCAAGGACGCCACCTAGTGTCCCAAGAAGAGTGATGGAAATCTCATTTACAACACTAGCAGGACCGCCGGCAGCGAGAGCACTAGCCAGTCCATCCGTTCCGCCGAAGAAAGTCATGCCGGCAGCGGCCCAGATTAATGCAATAATACCTTCAGCGATCATCGCACCAAAAAATACTTTTCTGCCATCTGATTGCTTTTTTAACGTTCTTGCAATAATTGGACTTTGCGTACTATGAAAACCTGAAATAGCACCACATGAAATAGTGACCATTAATAGTGGCCACACCGGAAGATTGTCAGGATGAAGGTTCGCATACGTTAAATTTGGTACGTGAAGATTACTAAATAGTAACGCAAAAGCAACAGACAGAGCCATAAAGATTAATATACCGCCAAAAATAGGATAAATTCTGCCGATTATTTTGTTAACTGGCAATAAGGCGGCTAGTAAGAAATAGCTAAAAATAATAATAATTGCAGCAATAAAACTGAGTGGTGTCAGTTCAGTAATGAGTTGAGCAGGCCCGGCGGTAAAAGCCGCAGCAACTAAAATCATCAACACTATTGAAATCAAATTAATACAAACTTGCATCGTTTTACCTAAGTATTTTCCTACAAGTGCAGGATATTGTGCTCCGTTATGTTTTAAAGATAGCATTCCAGAAAAGTAGTCGTGAACAGCTCCAGCAAAAATACAACCAACAACAATCCAAATAAAGGCAATTGGCCCATAAAGAGCACCTAAAATGGCCCCGAATATTGGTCCAAGTCCTGCAATATTTAATAACTGAATTAAACTTCCTTTCCACCAACTCATCGGCACAAAATCCATGCCATCTGAATTAGCATAAGCAGGTGTTGCTTGCTGATCATTAATACCAAAAATTCGTTCGACTACTTTCGAATACACGATGTAACCGACAATAAGCAGAATAACTGCCAACAGGAAAGTAATCACTTTAAACCACCTCTATTTTGTTAAGTTATTTAACGATAGAGATTAGTTTAACTATTTAAAGCGGGAAAGACAACCGTTTTTTCTGAAAATATTTATAAATCAGAGTTATTAGATAGATAAATATTTGACGTGATAGTGGAGGTAACGTTTACATAATTATTGTAAAAAAGTATGTATTTTATGATACAAAGGATGTGGAGACCGATAAAAGACGACCGTTGTCGTTTAGGAAGTACTAAAGGGGGGAGTATCTTAGGTGGAATTCATCATAAAAGGCAGTTCCGCTTTAAGGAATACTGCCTTTCAGATTCTAATGACGATTAGTCTGCTTCATTAATGACGATAAAACCGGACATATTTGATCCATCTTCACCACCAAAAGCCGTTAAACTTACATTTAACTCAACTCCGTGACCAGATACACCCCAATCAGCTGTCCTTTCACCTTCATTTGTTTCGGGAATATCTTCATCTTGGATCGTCCAACCATCCGACGAGAACCCATCTGAGAAGAAGTCGATGCCATCGGGATAATCGATACCTGGCCTAAACATGAGACTATACGTTCCATCTTCTTCATTTTGAAAGTTTATGCTAGCCTCTGCCGGTAAAGGTAACTTCGACTCGATCCCATTTGGCAATTCCAAGTCATGAGCTTCAGCGGTCTCTGTTGAGCTACCATTTCCGCATCCAGTGAGGCCAAGTATGCTTACTAAAAATAATAAATAAATCCATCCTGTTCTTTTCATACAAAATCCTCCATTACTAATTTTTTGTGAGTGCGCAGATCAACCGCAAATAACATACTTTACATCTTATGACAGGTCCATCGAGATGCATATTATACGAAGGTATATGAATGGTTATGGCAAGACACTGATACATGAGAACCGTCCCCATTAACCACAAGAACCGTCCCCATTAACCAGCCATTCACCACTTCCTCAAAAACTAGGTTTTAAAGTTGAAGAAATTTGGAATATGGGGGTTAGGAAAAGAAATTGGTAGTAGGAGGTATTGTTGTGAGAAAGGAAAATGAAGAAACGAGTAAAGGGAAATTATTAGATTACAAGATTTTTGTCCCATCATTATTGATTATTATCGGGATTAGTATCCCCTTTTCGATATACGAGGCACAATCGTTAGACTTGTTAAATTGGACGTTTGATACTATTGTGGATGTGTTTAGTTGGGGGTATATTTGGTATGCAATCATTTTATTAGGTGCAGGTTTATACCTCTCTTTTTCTAAATATGGAAAAGTTGTGTTAGGCGATCCAAAAGAAAAACCGAGGTTTACGTTGTTTGAATATGCTTCGATTTTAATCGCAATGGGAGTTGGCTCGACCATTATGCGAACTGGCATGGTGCAATGGGCAGCCGTTGCGGAAGACCCTCCTTTTGGATTGGAAGCTCAATCCTCAGAAGCGCTTTTAATGGGAAATGCGTATAGCATGTTCCTTTGGAGTTTCCAAGTATTTGCTATTTTTGTGATGGCGGCTCCTGCCATGGGTTATATCTTACATGTGAGGAAACGTCCTTTGATGAGAATATCCGAAGCGTGCCGCTGTATTTTTGGAGATCGTTTTACCGATGGTGTCGGCGGAAAATTTCTAGATATAATTTTTCTCGTCAGTATTCTTTCGGGGGCAGCAGTTACATTAGGGTTAGGAACGCCAATTGTGACGTATAATTTATCACAATTATTTACGATAGAAGTGACGTTTGGTTTAACGTTAATTGTCACAGTTCTCTGGGTATTTCTCTTTTCTATGAGTGCCTATTTAGGAATTGATAAAGGAATTAAGAGATTGAGTACATTTAATATGTATTTAGCAGGAGCGTTTGCTTTGTTCATTATGGTCGTAGGACCGGGAGTATTTATCTTAGATTATTTTACAGAAACGGTTAGTTACTTATTAACTAATTATATTAATATCTCGCTTTATACGGATTCATTATCGACAGAAGGTGCTACACATGTTCAAAGCAATACGGTCTTTTGGTTTGCTTATAGTGCAACGTGGGCGATGCTACACAGTATTTTTGCAGCAAAAATCTCGCAAGGCAGAACGATAAAAGAAATGATATTAACGTATTTATTAGCTCCAACTCTTTTATCATGGGTAGCAACTGGTGTTCTCGGTGGTTTAGGTGTTCATAGATTTGTTACTGAGCGCGTTGCTGTAATGGATATTGTGCAAAATCAAGATGAAATGGCTGTCATTCCGGAAATTTTAGCATCACTGCCATTTTCAACTTTAGCTCTGATTGTTTTTTCCATTGTAGCAATGATTTTCTTAACAACGACATTAGACTCAACCACATATACGATTGCAGCTTATACGAGTACGAAGGATATGAGTATATCAGAACCTTCGAAGTTATTACGGATTATGATTGCAATCATCATTGCGGCCGTTGCGTTAGTATTAATGAGAGTAGGTGGTTTAGCACCTCTAGAAGTTGTTTCAGGACTGATGGGACTACCGATCATTGTCATTCAATTTTTAACAATCTTTGCAGCCAAAAAAATGATGGATCAAGATCAAGCTTGGCTAACAAACGTAAGAAAATAGGGAAGGATATTGCCGAATGGGAACCGTCCCCATTCGGCAAAGTGATGTATGGGGACGGTTCTTATTTATCAATATGTTATAATCGAACAATCATGGATGTAATTGGTAGGGGGATCTTGTAGTGCGGAAATACATAGGAGCGTTCGGTTTACTAAGTCTCATTATCTTTAGTGGGTATGAGAACAATCCGAAAGCTGATAGCCAGTTTTTTGATGACGATGAATTTAATTTTGAATTTGAGCTGAATAAAGGAGATTATGAATCTACGAATTCTTATGGTGAGGATTTTGCAGATAATCAATTCAGATCGAACAGTACGAATGGAACGAACAGGAGTAACAGCAAGAATCATTCTAATTCAAATGATCAACCGAATAATAATGACCAACACATATATTTTGAAAGGGAAAGGAATGAATCGACTTCTTCTCAAGGTGCGGGCGTCATGGATCCAGCAACCGGTGTTTCTCAAGTACTCGAGGATGAGACATCGGGACAACTGGGAGAAGAGGGGCAAGCGATGGACGATCTTTTAAGTGAAATGATCCCAGGGTTGGCAGAAAATGAGTTAATTGATTTGGTCCCTGGTCTTGCAGAAGAAGGGGTGGAAAATTCCCTGATGAGTGAGTCACAACAACCATTAGACAATTGGGATATGTCATCGGAAGAAACGGTTTTGGAAGGTTTTGATGATCAAGAAAACGTAAATGGTGAGGTGGAAGAATTTTATCATGCTGAAACGATCGAAGAGATACTACAGAACTCATCAGAGGAAGGACAATTACCGCAACCGTTCCGTTTACCTTCTCCCATTTTAGAGATGCTTATGTCTCATGAAAATGATAGGAGTGTCGATGACGGAACGGAAGAAGCAGTGAACGATGAAGATTTTGAAGAGACGTTGGAAAGAGAATATGCATCGATGCCTTATATGCTATCGATGGATTTAAATGATATGTTCATTGTCAGCACCGCTATTCTCGAGTCTGGTGAGGGGGAAGATCCTTGGCATGGAAACATCGAAGAACAAGGATTAATTGACTATTGGACCTTTTTTGAATTGTCCGAGGATTTACAAGCTCATGAAGAGACCGATGAGATTATTTCAACTTTAGAAACGCATTATGATCAGTATCAAGAAGCAGTGGAGGCGCTGACGGCTCAGTTTGAAGGGGCCGGAGTTAGCAACATGGAGGAATAATTTACGATTTTTTAGATGGCCGATTCCATGCTCACGAGCGTGAAATCGGCCTTATTTGGTTGTTTTTTCAAGGGGATTCGTCAAAGCTTTGCCGAATGGGAACCGTCCCCATGCTTCACTTTTGATCAGATCAATGCCACAATATTAGTAGATTTGATTAATTAAGTAGGGGGGAATGGTTATGACGAAAAAAGGTTATGTGAAAGTTGGGGAACTTCAAGTTGCGGAAGAACTATATGAATTTATTCAGTCAGAGGCGTTACCGGGTAGTCAAGTGGAGGGGAAACATTTTTGGTCTGAGTTAGATCGATTGATTCATGATTTAACTCCGGAAAACAAAGCTTTGTTGCAACGTCGTGATGAAATACAAATGGCCATCGACACTTGGCATAAAGAACACAAGGACAGTTTTAATGAGGACACGTATCATGCGTTTTTACAAGAGATTGGATATGTAGAACCTGACGTAGAAGATTTCCATATTACAACCGATGGAGTAGATGAAGAAATTACGTTTCAAGCAGGACCTCAGCTTGTTGTTCCAGTAAATAATGCTCGATATGCAATAAATGCCGCTAATTCTCGGTGGGGAAGTTTGTACGACGCACTTTATGGCACAGACGTGATCTCGGAAGAAAATGGCGCTACGCGAGAAGGAAGTTACAATCCTATTCGTGGAGACAAAGTGGTGTCGTTTGCCAAAGACTTTCTAGATCAAGCCATTCCTTTAGCGAATGCTTCTCATAAAAATGTCGTGGAATATAAGTTAGATGATGGAAAATTAACGGTCACATTGGAAGATGGAAGGAAGACGGTTCTTGATGATGAATCGAAATTCGTTGGTTACAACGGCGATCTAGAAAGAATAGAAGCTATATTACTGAAAAATAACCGACTGCATGTAGAGATTCAAATCGATCGAGATCATCCGATAGGAAAAACAGATAAAGCAGGCGTGAAAGATATTCTAATGGAAGCTGCCTTGACAACAATAATGGATTGTGAAGATTCAGTCGCAGCTGTCGATGCGGAAGATAAAGTTCTCGTTTACCGAAACTGGTTAGAGTTGATGACAGGCGACCTCTCGGTTACGTTTAAAAAAGGAAACAAATCGGTTGAACGGAAACTGAATCCAAATCGAGTATACAAAACAATCGAAGGCAAAGAGCGAACGCTGTCAGGACGGTCACTTATGTTTGTTAGAAACGTCGGTCATTTGATGACGAATAATGCCATTTTAGATAAAGGTGGCGCAGAAGTTTTTGAAGGGATATTGGATACGGTATTTACGAGTTTGTTAGCAAAACATACGCTTTTAGGAAATGGGCAATATCAGAACTCTTCTGAAGGTTCGGTTTACATTGTGAAACCGAAAATGCACGGATCGAAAGAAGTGGCTTTTGCGAATAAACTGTTTAATCGAGTGGAAGATCTTCTTGGTTTGAATCGTTACACGTTGAAAATTGGAGTCATGGACGAAGAAAGACGAACGAGTTTGAACTTACTAGCATGCATTCGTGAAGTTAAAGATCGAATCGTATTTATTAATACAGGCTTCTTAGATCGAACGGGAGATGAAATTCATACGTCGATGGAAGCAGGGGCAATGATTCGAAAAAATGAGATGAAATCATCCTCATGGTTGCAAGCTTATGAAAACTTGAATGTCACAACAGGTCTCGCAGCAGGGTTTCTAAATAGAGCTCAAATCGGTAAAGGGATGTGGGCCATGCCTGAATTGATGAACGACATGGTTCAGCAAAAACGAGGTCAATTGGAAGCAGGTGCGAATACGGCTTGGGTTCCATCACCGACAGCTGCCACGCTTCATGCGTTGCATTATCATGAGGTTGATATACCAGAAATCCAAACGACGATGAGTAAAGAAACAAAAAATGATCGACAAGATATGTTGGAGATTCCGGTTTCATCCGATTCCAAATGGAGTGATGAAGAAATACAACAGGAATTAGACAACAATGCTCAAGGGATTCTCGGTTACGTGGTCCGTTGGGTGGAACAAGGCGTTGGCTGTTCCAAAGTTCCAGATATAAATGATGTGGCACTGATGGAAGACCGTGCCACGTTAAGAATATCTAGTCAACATATGGCTAATTGGCTATTCCACGGGATATGCACGGAAGACCAAGTGAAAGAAACGATGGAACGAATGGCCAAAGTCGTCGACGAACAAAATGCGGACGATCCAAATTACGACCCAATGGCAAATGACTATCATAATTCTGTTGCATTCCAAGCAGCTTGCGAACTCGTTTTCAAAGGCACGATTCAACCTAGTGGATACACAGAACCTATCTTACACCGTCGTAGATTAGAGTATAAAGCAAAACTCTAAAGCGGTTAGGTAAAAAAACAGAGAAGTGTTGGAGGGATCAAAAACATGGCAGACTTTCATCAGCTTTTAAATAGTATTTTCATGTGTGGAGAACAAGAAGTGCAGTCTATTATTAATGCAAAAAAGATTAAATATGTTGTTGATCTCCGAGCAGAAGCAAATGAAAGTATTGCAAAAGATGAAAGCACGGAATGGGTTCATATTCCATTAGAGGATGGAATACCAGATCAATCAAGAAATCTCCGGAAAGCAATTTCTTATGTTGCAAAAGCTTACCTTGAAGGGAAAGAGACGATTCTTCATTGAAAAGGTGGGGAAAACCGCACAGGTAGTGTGGCAATTGGTGTACTACTAGAACTAGGATTAGCGTCAACAATCGAAGAAGCTGAATCGATGGTACAAGAGATTAGGCCACAGATTTCGATTAATGATAATTTTTATCGAGATATATTAGAGATCTACCCAGATTCAAAGAGTGAGTAGGGACAAACCTGTGGAAAATACGATAATGAATAAGAAAGTGGGTGACATTGCTTACAATGTCACCCACTTTTTGAGTATTTATGAGAATATTTGGTTTTAAAAATGCCGAACGAGAACCGTCCGAGACTGCTGAAAAAGTCAATTCACCTAAATTAGAATGCATAATAATCCAATTTAACTTATTGCAGAGGTAGTTGATGAGACTGGAGCAAGCGAGACTCCTGCGGAAAAGGAAGTCAGTCAAGACCCTACAGGACAAAGTCCGAAGCGGCTTGACGACTTCTCCGCGGAAAGCGAGTTTGCGCAGGGATCATCAAGCCTTTATGCATCTCAACTTATAATTTTAATAACGTTTCTGAAAATATAACACTTTTTTACTGGTCTCGAACCGTCCCCGTTCATCACCCTGTTACTTCTTCCCGAAATAAAACAAGCCAAGGATGAGCCAGAAAATGGTCACAATAAATGCGAAAATGAGGATGGATACGGGACCGAATTGAGCAACAAGTGGCATGGCTGCTGCTGTGAATAGTCCACCACCTACTAATGGTTCGAACAAGATTTGTTTGTAGCCAAAGCCTTCTAATGCAGGTGTCCGATTTTCGGGATCGACAACTTTCATTAATAATAATCCTGTTGCTGTGATGCCTGTTGCCTGGCCGAAGTCACCGATTCCACGTTCAAACCAATAAGAAGGGATCATTTTTGGAGCTAATACTAAAAACGCAAAAACGTTCCAAATCAGACCTGCCAAAGCTAATGATACGAAGGCAACAATATTGTCCCCTATGACTTGTAGAGAAATCGTACCAATAGCAGCAACAATTAATATATCTAAAGATAACCCGCCAACACGGTTAATTAGTTTCCGATCAATAATCTTGAATTTATCATAACGCTGAGAAAAACCTTGTACAATAATCCCGCCAGCCATGGCGAGAGGGAATAACGGTACATAGATCATTAAGTATGTATCTGTTAAAGGTCCCCATGTTACCGACTCAAGTATAATCAATCCTTCCAACAGAAGAATCCCAATTCCAACAGCAACACCGATATAGGCGAGGTGAATGGATAGAGGTTCAATCGATTCTGGTCGCGTAGTGATGTCGGCTCCAGAGTCACGTTCATCAAAGTCAATAATCCCGTGTTGTCCATCCACAGAGACTTTACCGTCTCTACCAAGTTCCTTTGCACGTCCCGTTCGAGCTCCCCAATTGATAAGAATAATCCCGATAAGAACACCACTGAGAATACCGATCGTTGCTAATCCTATAGCCATGTCATAACCTTCTGCGAATCCTAACTCTTCAAATGTATTGCCTAAACCAGCAGCTGTCCCGTGTCCACCAACAAAACTAATTTCGATCAGTGTACCAGCTAAAGGATTCACTCCGTATAAAGGAGTCAGTAATAATAAGACGAGTAACAAACCAACGACGTACTGCCCCCAGGATACCATTTGCCCCATGGCAACTTGAGGTCCACCAATGTCCCACACTTTTTTTAAGCTCGGTAAATCTTTTCCGAGAAATAAACAAGCAAACACGATATTAATAAATAGCCCTGGAAGGGTAGACCAAACAGACAAAATGTCATCTGTCAGGAACCCTTGATTTAGAAAAAAGCCTTCTTCAGTAAAAATAGAAATTAATCGTCCGAGCACTTCGGGACCAACCAAAAGTGCAATAAGACCGGCGATAATCGAAGAAGGAAGAAATATATTTTGTAGTAAGGGAGTATATACTCGCACCCACTTCCCAATGACAATAAAAACGGCTAAAACAACAAACCCAAGTCCAACAAGTTCCGGTGACATGAAAAATAACCCTCCTTTAAGTATTGAAACGTGGACGACTCTTCACACGATTCAGTCCTAAGTGTGTATACCCACAAAGCTTGCTAGAAAAACAAGGGAAGTGAAGAAACAAGCATATAAAGGGCGTGATAATAAGGACAATTTTATTTAACTTTTTAATAACATAAAAAAACAAATTCACGGTCTTCTTTTGGTTAATGATGTGTATTTTTACTAATACTAATCAGACAAAACTTTTAGGGCGTGATTAGCCATGAATCTGAAGAAAAACAAGAGTAAATATCCTTACATTTTATTGGGAATCATTCACTTAATCATGTTGATCTATACTTTTTATAAAAGTAAACAGAGAAAAAAACACGTTGTATTGTTGTTTTCATTTATAGGATGGGCTTATATACTAGACTATATCGTAATTGTTCTTTTCCAAGGATATGTCTATACACCTAAGTTCTTAAAGCAGAAAGATTTAGATAATATTTTCGGTTCTATTATGTCTCAATTCTTTTATGTCCCAGTATCAGCACTGTTTATAACAGTTTTTGGTCTAGGGTGGAAAGTGAAGTTGGTTTTTAGTATTTGTTACTCACTGATTGAAATCGTGTTTATTTATTTAGGGATTTTTAAACATAATTGGTGGAAAACAAAGTATACGTTTGTGTTAATTTTCAGTTCTTTCTTTTTTAATGATAGGTGGAACAAAATGATAACAAAAGAATACCCACGAATGTTATTTTTCTCTCTATTCTCCTTCGTCCAAGTTACTTGGATGAATATAATTTTTATATTGGCTGTATTGAGAATGATTAAATATGGGAAAAAACATAACCATTCGTGGAAAACCCATATAAAAGTTGCGCCATTGTTTGGGCTACTATTTGGCTACGTGACAACATCATTGGTGAAAACAGGTGGTTTATTATCTGAAGTAAAATCGTTTCTTTTTATGTTCACCATCGACCTCATCTTGCTCCAAAAAAGAATGTTAAAAACAAAGTCGTTTATTATTCTCCCATTCATCTATATAACAACAATAACCAGCGCTAAATACTTCAAAAAGTTGGTCTATCAAAGATGAACGAGTGGTGAATGGGTGTTGAATGGGGACGGTTCTCGTGCGGCAGTAGTGGGGTATGGGTGGGGTATGGGGACGGTTCTCACACTTCATTTTTGTATCATAAACGGAATTTTCTATGACTTACTCCGACTAATTTTAAATAGAAATTTTTAACGAAAAGAAGCATGAATGAATGCTATCTCATATGTGTGCCTTAATAGAAAATACATCTACGTCCTTTACAGGTTTTTATACGAGCCTCTTCAAAAAAGCAAAGGTTAACTAGTCCAAATAAAGGGGATATACAAGGAAGAAACATTATTTGGGAGGCTTAGTGAATGAGAAATATACTTTCATTTTTGAAAACATTAGGACAGGAGTTTTCTAAAGATAAAGTTCCCCTTTTGGGAGCGGCGCAGGCCTATTATTATCTTTTATCGTTAATACCTATGCTTATATTGATCTTGTCAATCTTACCTTATCTAAATCTCGATCCTAATCAGGCTATGGTGACTATTAGTAACGTCATGCCTGAAGAACTAGCATCCGTTTTTGAGGATCAAATAGTTAGTATTTTGACTGAACAACGTGGTGGCCTTTTGACCATCGGTATACTTGGTACGATTTGGTCTGCATCGACTGGAATGAATGCTTTTATACAAGCATCTAACTTAGCATATAATGTAAAAGATAAACGGCCTTTTCTGAAAGTTAGACTTCTCTCTATTGGGTTAACTTTTGGGATGATATTTGCGCTTATTATTGCTTTGGTTTTACCTATTTTTGGTGATGTGATCATTAGTTATGTCCATTCCATCGTGAATTTGCCAAGTGAAACGGAGATGCTATTTCAAGTGCTTCGCTGGACCGTTAGTTTGATTATCATTGCTGGTATCCTAACTTCACTCTATCATTTTGCACCGAACTTGAAGCTTCCTTTTAAAACGGCGATTCCAGGGGCCTTGTTTGCCACGATTGCTTGGCTTGTGACGTCATATGGCTTTTCCATTTATGTGAATAACTTTGGAAATTTCTCAGAAACATACGGAAGTTTGGGAGGTGTGGTGATCTTAATGATCTGGTTCTTCCTTATCGGAATCATTTTAGTCATTGGTGCTGAGATCAACGCCATCCTTTATCGAAGAAAAACAACCAATGTAACGTCAAAAACAGCTTAAATGAGGTGTGGGGACGGTTCTCGTGCGGCATAGATGCCGCACGAGAACCGTCCCCATTCACCACTAAACTGGGTCGACCTGTACTATGGATTGTTTGCCACTTATCTGGATGCCAGTTTTTTTCGTGCCGACGTGACTGAGATCGTTCAATAAATTTGCTAACAATTCTTTCGACTGATCTGTTCCTTTGCCTTTGACGACGAAATAAACGGAGTCACCTGACTGCAGAATGTTTTCTGCACGTCTTTTTTTTGTGTCGTAGTCATGTTCTTCAATAAATGGTGTCAATCTGATTTCCTTTAATTTAGGCTTTCGAGCCTTCTTTTGTGCCTTTTGTTTTTCATTTTTTGCAGCGCTCGATGCAATTAACTTTGCAGGCGGGGGGTTAGACATTAAAGATGTGCAGATTAAATCTACTTTATTCTCTTTCGCCATAGCTAAAGCCTCAGAAGTTTGCAGAATGCCTAAATCTTCTCCGTCAAGTCCAGTCAAGTGTACCTCTTCCGCTTTAATTTTATTATTTTTAATCATCGCAAAAAACCTCCATTGAACAGATGGTATCAAGTTTCATCTACACATAATACTAAGCGATACTAAATGATTATGATAGGTCTTTAAGTAAACAATGAGAAGAATCCACTAGAAGAGTCGTTGTTATTCCTATTCTGCTTTTGAAAAATATAGCGCGAAGTGTCTGTGATGAACTTTCTAATTATAAAAGAATGAAATACGAGCCGATAAATTGTTATACTTAGTTAAGTATCATGATTTTTAAATAATCCGACAAAAATATTATGGATGAGATAGCATTGTTGTAAAATAGCACAGATGATAAAGAGGAGTGGATTAATAGTATGAAGTCGAAGCATTTATCTTATGATGAAGAATCGTTACAAGTATTAAAAGCGATAGCAAATAAACATCGGCTTGAAATTTTACGTATCCTGAGTGTGCGTCCTCATAACGTTAATGAACTAGCTGATAAATTAAATCTCCCTTTTTCTACTACAGCTACAAATGTAAAGAAGTTGGAAGATGCACAATTAATATCGACAGAACTAGTACCAGGTCGTGGGACACAAAAAGTGAATGCCAAAAATTACGACCGGATCATTTTAGATTTGTTTGAAAAAGAAATGGAAGAAAATGATAAACAGTTTCTCATTGATATGCCTATTGGTGAATATTTTGACTGCCAAGTTTACCCTAATTGTGGAATTGTTGGTGAAAAGAATTATATAGGGATGCAAGATGACCCCCGTTCCTTTTATGACCCAAATAGAAAGGATGCTCAGCTACTATTTATGCGAGATGGGTTCGTGGAATACCGGTTTCAAAATAAAATTACATATGGTGAAAATGCAAAAGAGATAGAGATATCGGCTGAATTATGTTCAGAAGCACCGAATCATAAGCTGGACTGGCCATCAGATATTACGGTTTGGATTAATGGTGTTGACGTCGGTATGTGGACATCCCCCAGTGACTTTGGAGGGAAGCGTGGATTTTTAACACCGTCTTGGTGGCACACAAATTATACACAGTATGGCATGCTTAAACGATGGAGAATCACTACCGAAGGCTGCTTTATTGATGGGGAAAAAATAATGGATAAGACTACTATTCAAGATTTAAAACTGGAGAAACACCCTTTTATATCCGTAAAAATAGGAATAAAAGAAGGTGCTGAAAATAAAGGCGGTTTTAACTTATTTGGACATAAATTTGGTAACTATGAACAAGGTGTTTACCTTAAAGCAAATACGTAAGCGTTTAAATTCATAGTAAAGATTAAGATATACGATCATGCTTTTCGAAGAGGGAAATAATCACAAAATTATTTTTTTGATTATTTCCCCTTGTTTATTACTGAAAATATAGTTATAATAAAACCACGCCAATGAAGGCGCTTTATTTTTACTCATTATTACCGATTAAACAGTAATAAAACTACTATTATGATAATGAAAGGTTGATAGTTATGAAGTGTGAGATCGATTTGCCACAAAAAATGAAGCAAACCTTTTCTCCAAACCCCCAGTTTCAGAGAAATAACTGGATCGAACTAGACGGCTACTGGAATTTTACTACAGATCCTGAAGATGAAGGGATCGATCAGCGTTGGTTTGAAAGAATACCACTTTCAGGAAGGATTCATGTTCCTTTCGTTCAGGAAAGTAAAAGTCAAACTACAAATATGGAAAATGCTCCGATCATTTGGTATGAGCGAGAAGTGGATCTAGAAGATACGCAAAAAAATAAACGAGTACTCCTCCATTTTGAAGCGGTTGATTACAGAACAATCGTCTGGATTAATGGTATGCAAGTTGGTGTTCACGAAGGTGGACACACACCGTTCACAGTCACTTATAAGCCAAGAACAAATGAAGAAACATTGAAAGTTACTGTTCGTGTGGAGGATTTTAACAGAACAGATCAACCGATTGGCAAGCAGTCTTGGAAAGATTCGAATTTTTTATGTTGGTACTCTCGAACAACTGGCATTTGGCAATCTCTATGGATGGAATTTGTAAGCGATTTCTACTTAGAGCGTGTGCAAATGACACCGGATATCGATAGAGGACAACTGATTGTAGAGTCATTCTGTCATTTCCCTCGGAGTCTGGCAAATCAAGAGAGGGTAGCGCTGACAATGAAAGTCTATTTACGAGATACGTTAATAACAGATGTGACGGTGAAAAATATACAGGATTATACGAAAACAACCCTTTGTATTGATTCAGACTTACCTGATTTCAGGATTGCTTATTGGACACCTGAATCACCTGAGCTTTATGACATCGTATTTACGCTAGAAACAAACGAATCCGTGAAAGATCAGGTACAGAGTTATTTTGGTATGAGGAGTATATCTACAGAAGCGAATGAAATATTGCTAAATAATGAGAAATTTTATCAGAAATTAATATTGGACCAAGGGTACTACAAAGAAACGCTTATGACAGCGCCTCATCCACAAGCAGAGCTCGAGGATATTCAAAAAATAAAGGCAATGGGGTTTAATGGCGTGAGGAAACATCAAACAGTTGGGACACATCGATATCTATATTTGTGCGACAAATTAGGTTTAGTTACTTGGGCGGAAATGCCGAGCTTTTACAAGTTTCATAGTGGATCGATTGGGCGAGCTTATGCAGAATGGCAAGAGATTGTTCAAAAACATTATAACCATCCAAGTACAATTATTTATACACTTATGAATGAATCTTGGGGTGTAAACGAGATTTATGCGAATAAGCAACAACAACATTTTGTTGACTCATTATATTCGTTAACGAAATCCATGGATCCTACAAGACTCGTTGTAGGAAATGATGGTTGGGAACATACGAACACAGATATTTTAACGATTCACGATTATAACCAGAAAGCTGAACAAATAAAGGAAGCATACGATTCCAAAGACTCTTTTGTTAATGGCGCTCCTTCAAAAACAAGCAATAAATATACGTATGCACAAGGTTATGAGTATGAAGGTCAACCGATTCTTTTAAGTGAGTTTGGCGGTGTCGCTTATACTGAAAATGTTTTATCCGAAGAAAACGGATGGGGATATGGAGATCGTCCAGACTCGAAAGAACAAGCATGGGAGAGAATGTCTGCATTAATCAAGGCAGTCATGGAAAATGAGCACTTCTGTGGTTTTTGCTACACACAGCTCTCAGATGTTGAACAAGAGGTGAATGGATTACTTACTCATGATCACGAGTACAAATTTGATCCAGACGAAGTGAAAAAACTGATGAATCATAAACATACACGTGGATTTATTTTTGAATGATAAGAGAGGAGAGAGGGAAGATGGAAGAACGAGCACAAGTAATTAACACAGAAGCGCCGGAAAGAAAAAAGATTAGTAATAAGGAGGTTCTTTCCTATTTTAGTTACGGAATGGGTCAATGTATGAGTTTCGGGTTAGTGGGGACTTATATCTTGTACTTTTACACCGATATTTTAGGAATCTCTGCACTAGCAGCAAGTATGATTTTTGTTATCGCTCGTACCTTTGATGCCGCTAATGATCCACTTATGGCATCTATTATGGATACGAAGCGCTCCAAACATGGAAAGTTTCGTCAATATCTGCTTTATATGCCTTTTTTCATATCCATGATTACGATTATCGCTTTTTTACCACTGAATCTTAGCCCTACAGCTAGTGTGATTTTTGCAGGAGCTACGTATATTTTATGGGGAGTTTTCTATACACTTTCTGACGTACCATTTTGGTCCATGTCAGCTGTGATGAGTCAGGAACCTCAAGAAAGAACGAAACTTGTTACGTATGCCAATTTAGGAGTTTTCGTAGGGATCGGGATTCCAACACTTCTTTTTACACCTTTAGCAGAATTTCTTGGTGGCGGTAGTTTAAATGATGGATTTTTCTTTGCGGTTGTCATTTTATCATTACTTATGCTTCCGTTCATGTACGTTGGTTTTCGAAATACGAAAGAACGTGTGGAACCTCCGAAAGAGCGCGTACGAATTCGCGATGCGATAAAAATAGTTAAAGGAAACAAACCGATGTTTATTATTTTAGCGACGTTTTTCTGCAACGTTTTTGTCAATATCACGTTGACTCTAAACATCTATTTTTTCACATACAATCTTGGAAACGCTTCATTAATGGCTATCTTTGGTATTATTAGTCTGGTCAGCTGTGTGGGATTCTTCTTTATTCCGATGCTTACTAAATATTTTTATAAAAAACATATACTCATGACGGTTTTGATTATAGATATTATCGTTCGCGTTGTATTCTTCATGACTGGATACGGGAACACGATGGTTGTCCTTGCGTTTTTAACAGTTACAATGATTTTGTATACTGCAACAGGTCCACTTATTTCGGCGATGCTTGCTGAAACGATCGAGTTGACAGAAGTTAGAACAGGACAGCGATCGGAAGCGGTAACGTTTTCTGGACAAACCTTTACAGGCAAGCTTTCTATTGCCATAGCAGGTGGTGCGACAGGAGTGATTTTGACAGTAGTTAATTATGTTCCGAATCAAGCGCAGACGGAATGGACGCTACAAGGGTTGTTTTTCGTTATTGCTCTGTTACCAGCCGTAGGTTCTATTATTCGATTGATATTAATGTATTTCTATAAATACACCGAACGAGAATTTAATGATGCGGTCGCTGAACTGCAAATGCGTAAAGATCAAAGTTCATAATGTTTGACGAAAAACAGGGTGCGTGAAGGAAAGCGCATCCTGTTTTTCAATGCGAAAAAGGGGTAATATCGACATAAATAATAGAGATATAATAGGTTTGTTTTACTCATGATTTGTTCTGCAAACGAATATCATTAAGGAATAAGAGAGGGGTGGGGACGAGTAAGACAATGATCTTTTTTGAAGCTGTGAAAACGATGGTTTTTTCCCTATTTTAAAAATACATAAGCTTTTTCGACAACTTTTTTATTCATTTTCATTTATACTAGAGAGTAATGTAGTTGATAAAAAGGGAGGTAAATGCAGGTTATGAAACGTTGCGTCCGCTTTTTCATTTTACTAATAATCATAACACTTATGTTTCCAACGATATTTTTAGCGGGAAACGATGATGATCATGCAAATAAGAAGGAAACACTTGTCGCAATAGGTGATTCTATCCCTTTTGGCTATAATCTTGGTGATGATAATGGTTCCCCTTCTAACTATGCATTTCCGTATTTGATAGGATTAGACGCTGGTATGCTTGTTCCAAATCTAGCAGTCGCTGGCTGGCGATCTGAGGATTTGCTTACTGCTCTTGAAAGCCAGCTTTACAGGCGGGCGCTTCACCATGCTGATTATATCACCTTAAATATTGGGAATAACGATTTAATTGAAGCATTATTTTCGGCTTGGGTATTAAGTGAAATTGATGAAACGAAATCATTTGATGACCATTTAGAGGTAGAGTTAGAAGAGCATCAGTTATTTCGTAATCTTAAGAAAATCATCGCAACGATTCGAGGAGTAACAGATGCCCCAGTTATCATTTATAACATATATAATCCTTTTCAGACGCATTACCCGATGCATGACTTGGCACAAAACGTTTTACCAGAATTTAATGAAACTTTTGAAAAACACGTTCATCAACTAAATAAAACGCAAAACGATGTCATCCTCGTTGATGCATATAGTGCATTTGGAAAAAATCAAAAGAACTTTGTTATAGATGGAGGAAACAATCCAGACATCCATCCAACCATTGCAGGACAGAGAAAACTAGCAGATATAGGGCTAGAGGCTTTGGATTCCTTTAAGGAAAGAGAAGCAAGAAGGCTGGCAAGGAAAGTGGAAGATGAACGATTTGCTCACGTATCCCTTACATACGAAAGAGAGCAAGCTATCGTTAATCCAACGTTTCCCTTCAGCTACTACACAATGACAACACCTTAATGAGTGATGAAGAAGTGATGAATGGGGACGGTTCTCATGCGGCAACATTGAAAATCCTATCCCTAGTCTAACCATTAATCAGCGCCTCAGTGTGATAGTCATTCACTTAGGCGCTGATTTTATTATTTTTAATAAAGTCTTGGGGGATATCCTGGAAACAAGCCAGAACTGTCCCATCCGTCAAATTCTGGGTTATTTTGTTCGGGGCCATACCAAGTATTTTCATTTCCCGTTGTATTTGAAAATCCATATCCAGAATCAGATTCTTGACCATACCCCCAAAAACCTGATCCGTATCCTGGTTCAAAACCTTGATTAGGTCCGTACCCGAACTCATCCCCATAACCAGGGGATTGCCAAGGTCCACCTCCGTATCCTTGCCCAGGACTGAAGCCGCCTCCAAAACCAGGACCATAACCACCTTGACCAGGGCCGAAGCCACCTCCACTTCCATAACCAGGACCGTACCCTGGATGGCCAGGTCCGTATCCTGATGGATGATGATGATGGTGGTTTAATAATCCTCCGCCTAAATAACCTAAACCAACACCTATTAATCCAGCAGTCAATGGACTGAACCTTTCATCGGAACCTCTCATATGCGATGGATAATATCCATGTTGATACATATACATTCTCCTTTCGATTAGGACCAAGTCATTCTATTGTCCTTAACCTTCCGTATAGCCTATGTTTCAAAAATATCAAATGGACTAGGTAAGAACCTAGATTCCGATGATTAGTTCATTTGCCTATGATGAATGGGGACGGTTCTTAAAGGGATCAATCGGAAGTTTTGCCACATAAAAACGACCTGGACGTGATGATTGCTCACGTTCAGGTCGTTTTTCGTATGTGGGATAAGCAGGCAAATTTGTTGATTGTCCAGACGAAGGAAGTCGCGTTTCTCAGGCACAAAATAAGATCAAAAAATACACAAAAAAATAAGTAGCAGGAATTTTAGAATTAACTTCGAATTTTAGCGATTCAATAAATAATCTTATTTTCAGCTCTTTTTTACCATTTAACTATCTTCATTATATGTAATAACGAGATAGATAGCACTGAGGTTTTAATTTTAGCCATCGCGCAGTGATTTCGATCTTCTCATTCACCATTTCCATTTATACTAATATTTCAAAATAAGGTGGCGTTTTTCATTCGTCTCCGATTTTTCTATTCTGTTGAGATTTTACCTTTGTTGATTAGTCTAATAAGGGCGATAATGCTCCTACATAATACAAACTTCAGAAGTAAAGTTATGAACGAGTGATACCATGACCATCCTTTTTTCCATGTAATTAATTTCGTCTTTTTGGCTAGAATGGTCTCAATGATTACTTGAGGTACCACAAATGGAAATAGTTTTAAAAAAATGCCTAGTGGTTTACTATTCAACGTCCATTGATTGTAATAAAGGAGCAATAAAGGATAATGAATGTAATCAAAAGGCAAGTGAACTTTAAATCTCTTAGGGAAAGGCCTTATTTTGTATTTTAAATAACCTTCCGATACCAAGTATCCGTCAGCAAAATAATTTCCTATAATACTAACAAGGTAAACAATAATCCAGTCCTTAAATGATCGTTTTACAATCGCAAACGGCAATAATAAAAAGGCAGTGAATGAAGTTATCACTAAAAAAGTTACTGAAACTTTCGATTTATTTCGATTCAAAATAAATCACCTCCTATTTATAGTGTGATACTATTTTAATTTTTTATGTGTGGGTGGTAAGCGGGGACGGTTCTCCAATCAGTGTGATGTTTTAAGCCCCCCTTGATTATTTATGAAAAACGAGTAGATGGCTGAGCACTTTGGACAATTTATTTTTAATGTATATAGATTATGATTTAAACCACATTGGAGAATATATGTCGGTACTTAATATGTTCAACTTTTCCTTTACACGTTTTTCTACAGACAAACACAATATAGCGATGATAAAATATAGATAATAATATCGCTAAAAATAATCTAGAAAAGGTGATGACAATGAGTCTTACGGAAGACATAGTATTGGAATATGAATGGAAAGGCACGAAGAACAATTCATTGCATGTTCTCTATCAAGGGGAAGTTTGCATGTGCTACAAAGAAAACAAAGAACGAATTGCCACCTGTAATAGAGATGAGTTAATCACGTTTATGAAAGAATTGAAAGAGGGACACTACGCAAGGTGAGAGGGAACAAGGTGGGGGAAATGTTGTCTATATAGGGTATTAGAAATGACAAAAGTGAACATGTTTATTTTCGTTCAGACAGAAGGTAATTTAACTCCCAATCTAGGAACGGTTCCCTGTTTTGTTCCCGTGAATTTATGATGAAATACGAGAACTGTCTCCATTTGTTTGAAGGAGCACAATAAACACTTCCCTTAACTTCTAGTTAATCAAGAGAAGTAGTCCTGTTTGCAAGACGTTTACAATAGCGTTAGTGACAAACTTCACAAAAGGAATTATACTTACTTTAAAATATTTGATGACAGGAGTTGTCTCCATTGTGAAAAGTAAAATAATGGTGGAATTAAAACGTGGATTTCTATTTTTTTGTGTCATTTTTGCAATCACAACACTCATAAGTAGTTCCATTCAATTATTTTCAGGACAACCTACAGATTTAAATATTCATATACTAAATAGAGCAGCGATTGTACTTATTGCTGTGATTACGATTAGTTTATTTGACAGAATAAAGCTTAAAAGTAAGGTGTTCACATATGTTGTTCCTTATGTTATTTCCATGGGGATTGTCTTTTTATATGTTTGGCTAACAGGTTTTTTTGTAACGCTCCATCCAAACGCCTACCGGGATATTTTCCTTAATTTTACGGCAGTCACGATTGGCGTTATAGCTGTCATAATAATAAAAGATAAGATTAATAAGAAAACTTAAATTTCCTAATTAAATTCACGTCAAAGCAAAATTGCGCAGCAACTTGCGATCCATTTTAGTGAAAATTCAAGTGATGCCTGATGCCCGCATGATACATATAAAAAACGACCGTAACACCTAAAGTGGACCCCATGTCAAGGACACTTTGAAAAAAACGACTAACTTTTTTTACTTGTTCCTCTTATGCTTGCTTCATAGGAGGAGCGGTGACAAGTCCAAAAGGACACGCTCAAAACTAAGAGCG
>NZ_JARZHF010000014.1 GCF_029891575.1 Salipaludibacillus daqingensis
GACCTGTCAATTTCATATGTCCAGTGACGATCGCGGAGAGGTCACACCCGTTCCCATGCCGAACACGGAAGTTAAGCTCTCCAGCGCCGATGATAGTTGGGGGATCTCCCCCTGTGAAAGTAGGACGCCGCTGGGCATTTAAGACATTCTCATTTATGAGGGTGTCTTTTTTGTGTTTGGTTTTTTGAGGATGTTGATTTTGGGTTTGTTGGGTTTGAAGTTTGGCGGCGAGTTATTGGATGTGTGAACAAGCAATAACAGGGCGTCTTGTGACTGATACGAGTGGATTATGATAAAAGAGGGTCACAAGAGCAGCCCACTTGTGACCGAAGCGAGTAGATTCTGGTGAAAGACGGTCACAAGCGAGGTCAACTAGGGACCTATGAAGAGCTATTTTGGAAAAAGAGGGTCACTAAAGCAGTCGATTAGTGCCCTATAAATGCGCCATTTACGTATTTAGGGTCACTAGAGCAAGCAACTAATGCCCCTAAAATGCAATAAAAAAGAATTTAGGGTCACTAAAGCAAACGGTTAGTGCCCTATAAAAACGTCATCTACGCATTTCGGGTCACAACTGGGGCGAGCATCTAGTCTTCCCATACATCCATCTGCATCTGAAAGGTATATAATAAAAAAAAACAAAATTAGCAACTTACAAAAGCTTGTTTTTTCATTGAAAAGGGTATTTGATAATTAATGTTGTAATAATAATAAAACAGGACTCATAAAGGAAATTATTGGAGTTGGTTTAAATGGAATGGTTGTTGTTTATAGAGAATGATATTTTTGTTATGACAATTAGATTAATACTTGCAGCATTATTAGGTGGACTAATAGGGATTGAAAGGGAATTTCATCATCATCCAGCTGGGTTTCGAACCCATTTACTAGTTAGTGTTGGAGCATGTTTAATTATGTTATTAGCCTTTTATGGATTTCAAGATTATTTAGATGCAAACAGGGATGTTGTTAATTTTGATCCGTCTCGTTTAGCAGCTTATGTTGTTTCAGGGATCGGTTTCTTAGGTGCGGGGACGATTCTTGTTCAAGGGTATACGGTAAGAGGTCTCACTACGGCAGCGTCGATTTGGGTAGTAGCTGCCATTGGATTAACGGTCGGTGCAGGAATGTATATTGCTGCCATTATTACAACTGTCATTGTTATCTTAAGTTTAATGTTTTTAGGAAAATTATCATTAAGTTTTGGGGATCATCATAGCAAAAATGAACTTTCGATACTCGTTGATGAGGATGCCTCCCAGTTATCTGAACTGATTAACTTATTTGATGAACATGAGATTACTCTTAAAAGTATGAAGTCAGAAAAACAAAATATATACAATCAAAATCCGATGATTGAATATCGACTTTTAGTGGAATATACAAATGAGAGCAAGATTATTACTGTAATTGATCAGTTACATAAAATTCCTTTTGTGAAACGGGTAACGATTGATAAAGATTCGAATGAAACGTCGTAAAAATGACTAAAATAGAGAGGCGTATCAGTTGCACGATTTGTAAAAAAAGTTATAATAGAATCAAAGTCAAATATAGTCAAAGTCAGTAATGTACTTTTTCATTATGATGTTTTTGTAAAAATAGCTTATGGAAGTATTAGCTTGACTTTTATCAAAACACAGGTGAAGAAGAGGGCTCACAATCAAATATTGTAAATTGGAATGTATGACAATCCAAGGTTGCATCTACTTTGTGTATTGAAGGAGGAGGATGCGGTGAGAAATATATCGGATGTTATTGAGCACTACTTGAAACAAGTCATTGCAGGTAATGGTCAAGAATTAATTGAAGTAAAAAGAAGTGAATTAGCTGAACAATTTGATTGTGTTCCTTCACAAATAAATTACGTCATTCGAACACGCTTTACTGTTGAAAAAGGCTACATGGTAGAAAGTAAACGTGGTGGCGGTGGATATATTCGAATTATTAGAGTCAAAGCAGATAATCAACTCGCTTTATTTGATCAGCTTATAGATTTAGTTGGTGATGGAATCTCGCAAACGGCTGCAACAAATATCATTAAACGTCTTCTTGAAGAGGAAGCAATCACAAAGCGAGAAGCAAATATTATGGAAAGTGTTATGGATCGTGAAGTGATTCATATTAAGCTACCTTACCGAGACGAGTTGCGTGCGAAATTATTAAAAGCAATGCTTTCTACGTTAAAATATAAAGAGTGGAATGAACTATAACGTGAGGAGGGGGATCTGATGCTCTGTCAAGAATGCCAGCAGCGTCCTGCGAGCCTGCATTTTACTAAGATTATTAATGGTGAGAAAACGGAATTTCACATTTGCGAGAGATGTGCGAAAGACAAAGGAGAGTATATGCCTGGTTCTAATAGCTTTTCCATCCATCAACTTCTTTCAGGTTTATTAGATGCCGATCAACCGTTTTCCTCAACGAAAAATAAAAAAGTGAAAAAAGCTCAGCCAGAATTAAAATGCTCTCATTGTGGGATGAATTATCAGCAGTTTGCAGAGATTGGTAAATTTGGATGTGCTAACTGCTATCGAAGTTTTGAGGAAAAATTAGATCCTATCTTTCGCAGGATACATGGCGGAAATGCAACGCATTTGGGGAAAATACCGAAGCGCCAAGGAAAAGACTTACACATTCATCGTGAGATAAAAGAACTGAAAGAAAACCTCAAAAAACAGATAGAAGAAGAGGAGTTTGAAGACGCAGCAAAAACACGGGATCAAATCCGCTCCTTAGAAAATAATTTGCAAAAAGAGGAGGGAGCGTAATTATGTCCTTGGAATCTTTTATGAAAGAAGCCATTAGTCCGTGGATGAAAAATAAAGGACCCGATGCTGATATTGTCATTAGCAGTAGGATTAGGCTTGCAAGAAACTTGCGCGACGTCCCGTTTCCTATGGCAGGGGATGAAAAGCAATTAGAAAAGATTACGGAGCAAGTGGATGCTAAGTTCGCAGGAAAATCACATGTTAAATTTGGAGAGTTAGAGCTACTAAAAATGAAAGACCTTAAGGAAAATGAAAAAAGAGTGTTAGTTGAAAAACATTTAATAAGCCCAAACTTATCAAATGAATCCAAGGCAGGGAGTGTTCTTCTTAGCGAGGATGAGTCATTAAGTATTATGGTAAATGAAGAAGATCATTTTCGTATCCAATGTTTATTTTCTGGATTCCAACTGGACGAAGGGTTAAAATATGCTAACGATATGGATGATTGGATGGAAGAGAAACTTGATTTTGCTTTTGATGAAAATCAAGGTTATTTAACAAGTTGTCCTACAAATGTAGGCACGGGGCTCCGGTCATCAGTGATGATGCATTTACCAGCGCTTGTCATGACGAAGAGGCTTAATCGAATTTTGCCAGCAATTAATCAACTAGGTTTAGTTGTACGAGGTATTTATGGAGAAGGTAGTGAAGCGTTAGGGAATCTTTTTCAAATATCAAATCAAACAACTTTAGGAAAGTCTGAAAAGGATATTGTCGATGACCTTCGAAGCGTAGTGACACAACTTATACAACAAGAACGCTCAGCGAGAGAGACACTGTTGGAAGAGTCGAAAATTCAGTTAGAAGATCGAATCTATCGCTCCTACGGCATCCTTGCCTATAGTCGAAGAATAGAATCAAAAGAGGCTATGCAACGTTTATCCGATGTGAGAATGGGTATTGATTTAGGTTTAATTCAAGACGTAAAAGGAAACATCTTAAATGAATTAATGATCGTCACGCAAACAGGCTTTTTGCAACAATACGCTGGGGAAATCCTTACAGCAGAGCAACGTGATGAACGAAGAGCAACGTTAATACGAGAAAGATTTAGATTAGAATCGAGCAGGGAATTAAATGACGGAGGTGGAGATACATGATGTTTGGAAGGTTTACAGAACGCGCACAGAAAGTATTAGCATTAGCACAAGAAGAAGCAGGAAGACTAGGTCATAGTAATATTGGTACGGAGCACATTTTATTAGGATTAGTTAGTGAAGGGGAAGGCATTGCTGCAAAAGCATTAACAGCTCTAGGATTAGGTGCCGAAAAGATCCAGTCGGAAGTAGAAAACTTGATTGGTCGAGGCGAAGAGAATTCGAAACAAATACATTACACGCCTAGAGCAAAAAAAGTCATTGAATTATCGATGGATGAAGCAAGAAAACTAGGACATTCCTATGTGGGCACAGAGCATATTTTACTAGGGTTGATTCGCGAAGGGGAAGGCGTCGCTGCCCGTGTATTAAATAATCTTGGCGTTAGCTTAAATAAAGCAAGACAGCAAGTTTTGCAATTATTGGGGTCGAATGAATCGGCTAATAGCTCACAACAAGCTGCAGCTTCCGGGAGTTCGAATGCTAGCACACCAACACTTGATAGTTTAGCTAGAGATTTAACAGCTATTGCAAAAGAAGATCAAATTGATCCAGTTATTGGACGTGCGAAAGAAATTGAGCGAGTTATCCAAATCCTTAGTCGTCGCACGAAAAATAATCCAGTACTCATCGGAGAACCTGGTGTGGGTAAGACAGCCATTGCAGAAGGATTAGCACAACAAATCGTTGATAACGAAGTGCCTGAAACCCTTCGAGGAAAGCGTGTGATGACACTCGATATGGGTACGGTTGTAGCCGGAACAAAATATCGTGGTGAGTTTGAAGACCGTTTAAAGAAAGTGATGGAAGAGATTCGCCAAGCGAATAATGTAATTTTGTTTATTGATGAGTTGCACACGTTGATTGGAGCTGGTGGCGCAGAAGGTGCGATTGATGCTTCGAATATCTTGAAGCCGTCCCTCGCTCGTGGTGAATTGCAATGTATTGGTGCGACAACGCTTGATGAGTACAGAAAATACATTGAGAAAGATTCAGCATTAGAACGTCGTTTCCAACCGATCCAAGTAGATGAACCAACAGCGGATGAATCCATTCAAATTTTATCAGGGCTTCGAGACCGTTATGAAGCTCATCACCGTGTAACGATTACCGATGAAGCTGTGGAAGCTGCGGTAAGATTATCTGATCGGTACATCTCAGATCGTTTTTTACCAGATAAAGCGATTGATTTAATAGATGAAGCTGGATCAAAAGTTCGATTGCGTTCCTATACGGCGCCACCGAATTTGAAAGAAAAAGAGCAAGATTTAGAGAACCTTCGTAAAGAAAAAGACGCTTCTGTACAAAGCCAAGAGTTTGAGAAAGCAGCTTCTCTTCGTGATAAAGAGCAGAAGCTTCGTGAGGAACTCGACAAAATGAAAAATGAGTGGAAAGAAAAACAAGGGCAAGAAGATTCAGAAGTGACAGTTGAAGATATCGCCTCTATTGTTGCAACATGGACTGGTATTCCGGTTAGTAAACTGGCTGAAGAAGAAACTGATCGACTTCTTCGAATGGAAGAGATTCTTCACAATCGTGTCATCGGTCAAGATGAGGCTGTCAAAGCAGTATCTAAAGCGGTCCGTCGTGCTCGTGCAGGGTTAAAAGATCCGAAGCGTCCAATTGGTTCCTTTATCTTCTTAGGTCCAACTGGTGTCGGTAAAACGGAATTAGCTCGAGCTGTAGCAGAATCATTGTTTGGTGATGAGGATGCAATCATTCGTATCGATATGTCTGAGTACATGGAGAAACATACAACAAGTCGATTAGTTGGTTCTCCTCCAGGTTATGTCGGGCACGAAGATGGAGGACAATTAACGGAAAAGGTACGTCGTAAGCCGTATTCAGTTATTCTTCTAGATGAAGTAGAGAAAGCTCACCCTGAAGTATTTAACATTTTACTCCAAGTTCTTGAAGACGGATTTTTAACGGATTCAAAAGGACGTCGAGTTGACTTTAGAAATACAGCGATTATCATGACTTCAAACGTTGGTGCAAGTACGTTAAGACAAGAGAAAAGTCTTGGCTTTACAGCGCAGAGAGATGGAGAAGATTACAAAGATATGAAAGGCAAAGTGATGGGTGAGTTGAAGAAGAGCTTCCGCCCAGAATTCCTAAATCGTATTGATGAAATTATCGTCTTCCACTCTCTTGAAAAGTCTCATATTCAAAAAATCGTTTCATTAATGGCAAACGAACTGAAAAAACGACTTGCTCAACAAGATATCGAATTTGATTTATCTGAAGAAGCTAAAATGAAAATTGCCGATGAAGGGTTTGATCCTGAATATGGCGCTCGACCGCTTCGCCGTGCTTTACAAAAACAAGTAGAAGATCGTTTATCAGAAGAACTTCTGCGCGGAAGAATATCTAAAGGGCAATCGGTGAAAATAGACGTAAAAGATGGCGATTACGTTGTCTCATCTGTATAAGAAAGCTAAAAAAGAATGAAGGTAACCTAAATAAGAGGGGGGGAGAAGGATCTTACATAGGTCTTCTCCCTTTTTATTTGGATAAGGAGCACGATTCTGTTCAGATTTTTTCCATTATGGCTTCTTCGTGCTAAAATAAAAAAAAGGGTGAACAAGGTAGAGGAGACGATTGTATGGCCAAGCGAAAAACAAAATTTGTTTGTCAAGACTGTGGGTATGAATCAACAAAATGGATGGGGAAATGTCCAGGGTGTCAAAATTGGAATACTCTTGCGGAGGAGATGGAAGCAGAGCCTTCAGGGCATCGCAAACGAAGTTTTGTCACCTCAGCTGGCACAAAGTCAGCAAAACCTCAACCTATTACTAAAATTGAGCGAACGGAAGAACAACGGATAAGTACGCATATTAACGAATTAAATCGAGTGCTTGGTGGCGGAGTTGTTCCAGGTTCCCTTGTTTTAGTTGGGGGAGACCCGGGTATTGGAAAATCAACACTCCTTTTACAAGTATCGGCTACTTTATCAGAACATAATAAAAAGGTTCTCTATATTTCTGGAGAGGAATCGGTTAGACAAACAAAACTTCGAGCCGATCGATTAAATATTGGCAATGATCAGCTCTATGTTTTAGCAGAAACAGATGTGGATTTGATTGAGAAAGTAATTGAAGATTTAGATCCAGATCTTGTCATTATTGATTCGATACAAACGGTTTACCTCGATGGCGTAACTAGTGCACCAGGCAGTGTATCGCAAGTGAGAGAATCTACGTCTCAATTTATGCGAATTGCTAAAACGAGAGGAATTGCTATTTTTTTAGTTGGGCACGTAACGAAACAAGGAGCCATTGCAGGCCCGAGAATCCTCGAACATATGGTAGACTGTGTGCTTTATTTTGAAGGGGAAAGGCATCATACATACCGAATATTAAGAGCGGTGAAAAACCGTTTTGGTTCTACGAATGAAATCGGTATTTTTGAAATGAAAGAATTAGGTTTAGAAGAAGTGTTAAATCCATCAGAAATTTTTCTTGAAGAACGATCTTCGGGAGCGGCTGGTTCCGCTGTTGTTGCTTCAATGGAAGGGACAAGAACGGTCCTTGTGGAGATTCAGTCACTGACCTCTCCGACAAGCTATGGAAATCCGAGGAGGATGGCGACTGGGATTGATCATAACCGAATTTCATTGATCATGGCTGTGTTGGAAAAAAGGGTAGGATTGATGTTGCAAAATCACGATGCATACGTAAAAGTCGCCGGCGGGGTTCGCTTAGATGAACCGTCTGTTGATTTAGCGATTGCTGTCTCCATTGCCTCGAGTTTCCGTGATGCACCTACAGCTCCAGCCGACGTCATTGTTGGTGAAGTTGGGCTGACTGGCGAAGTTCGCCGAGTAGCTAGAATCGAACAACGAGTAACCGAAGCCGTTAAGTTAGGGTTTCAGCGAATGATTATACCCAAGAGGAATATCGGTGGTTGGACCGTGCCAGATGGGATTGAAATAATTGGAGTCGAAAGTGTGAGTGAAGCAATTAAAGTCTCGTTAGGAGGAGTGTCTAGTGGATCACCAACGTTCGAACTATGATACGAACTTTATAAGTAATGTATTGAAACTCGTTGCACCAGGAACCCCCCTTAGAGAAGGGATTGACAATGTTCTTCGGGCCAAGACGGGTGGGTTAATTGTCCTTGGTTATAACAATGAAATGATGTCTTTGGTCGATGGTGGTTTTTTTATCAACAGTGATTTTTCCCCCGCTTATTTATATGAATTAGCGAAAATGGACGGTGCGATTATATTAAGTGAAGACGCAAGCAGAATTCTATACGCTAATACGCAATTAGTGCCTGAAAATACAATCGAATCGACGGAAACGGGAATTCGTCACCGAACAGCACAACGTGTGGCTAGACAAACGGGGAATTTAGTTATTTCTATTTCCCAACGACGAAACGTTATTACTCTATATCAAGGAGAGTATCGTTACGCACTGAAAGACATTGGCGTCATCTTAACGAAAGCAAACCAAGCCATTCAAACATTAGAGAAATACAAATCGGTATTGGATCAAAGTATTACGAACCTCGGTGCTTTAGAGTTTGAAGAATTGGTTACCTTTCAGGAAGTATCCCAAGTCATGCATCGAATTGAGATGGTGTTAAGAATTAAAAGTGAAATTTTGAACTATGTGAATGAACTTGGAAATGAAGGGCGTCTTATCTCGATGCAATTAGAGGAACTTGTATTAAATACGGAAGAAGAGGCAACACTTTTGATTAAAGATTATATGAAAGATGCAAGGTATAGTCCAAAAGAAGTATTGAAAAAACTGAAACGACTTTCCAACGATGAACTATTAGATGATCAAGTTATCGTAAAACTTCTTGGTCATGGAAAAATCACCAATTTAGCAGAACAAGCAATTTGTCCAAGAGGATACCGAATTCTCAATAAGATTCCTCGCATCCCACCTGTCGTTGTTAAAAACTTAATGGCACAGTTCCACGAACTCCCTTTTATTATGAGAGCCACTATTGAAGAATTAGATGAGGTTGATGGTATTGGGGAAGCTAGAGCGAAAAAGATTAAGGATGGACTAACTAGAATTCAAGAACAATTGTTTATTGATCGACATATTTGATTAGGTTGTTTAATTAAGTTTTTGTCGATTGGAATCAGGTATTGACGATTCACCTCTATAACGATATAATTGAATGTTTACTTTAATTGACATTTAATAGGCGTAGTGATATTGTTTGTGTATATCTGAATATGTAACTTCTTGTGATTTGTATGTTTTATGTTTGTAATTCGTACACTATGTCTATAATAATAAAAGGAGGTGAAGTGTATGCTTCGAAAAATAATACAGTTAGTCATTTTGTTTACTGGTGGGACGATTGGATATATTTTTATTCCTGATTTTGCCCGACTATTTATTACGACACCGGAATGGCTTGTCAACGGCTATGCTGGTGCAATCTTAGGTGCACTTATATTATATTTATCTCTTTATTTGTTCGTGGATACGATTGTGAATTTTATTCGTTTGATCGAAGACAGATTGATCAAGTTTCCCGTTACAGATTTGATATTTGGAACGGTAGGTCTCGTCATTGGACTAATGCTAGCGTTTTTAATTACAGTCGCCCTAAACAGTGTTGAAATCCCAATCTTAAGCACGGTTCTACCGTTAATTCTTACATTACTTTTAGGATATTTAGGATTTCAGGTTGGTTTTCAAAAAAGAGATGAAGTCATGGCGTTATTTCCAGGCACAAAAACTGGAAAGGATTCAAAAAAGAACGAAGAAGCTGAAAAGGAAAACGAACGTGGGAAGCTGAAAATTCTTGATACAAGCGTCATTATTGACGGTAGAATTGCTGATATTTGTCAGACTGGATTTTTGGAAGGTACGTTAATTATTCCTGAATTTGTTCTTGAAGAACTGCAGCATATTGCTGATTCATCAGATGTTTTAAAAAGAAATCGTGGGCGAAGAGGACTCGATATTCTAAATAAAATTCAAAAAGAGTTAGCAGTTGAGGTAGAGATTTATGAAGGTGACTTTGAAGAAATTCAAGAAGTAGATAGCAAACTTGTTAAATTAGCAAAAGTAATGAATGGGTACGTTGTTACAAATGACTTTAATTTAAACAAAGTTTGTGACTTACAAGGGGTAGCCGTTTTGAACATTAATGATTTAGCAAATGCGGTTAAACCAGTTGTCCTTCCTGGCGAAGAGATGAATGTGCAAGTGATTAAAGATGGCAAAGAACAAAAACAAGGGATTGCCTATTTGGATGACGGTACGATGATCGTTGTTGAAGAGGGTAGAAATTATATCGGTAAAACAATTGAAGTTGTCGTTACAAGTGTTTTACAAACATCAGCAGGTCGAATGATATTTGCTAAACCAAAACTGATGGAAAAAGCACTTTAGGACGTGAGAAGAGGAACGATTACTATGCCAAAATACCATGTCGTTATACCTGCCGCAGGTCAAGGAAAGCGAATGAATGCAGGAAAAAACAAACAACTATTAATGATAAATCATGTCCCCCTCCTCATTCACACATTACGTGTGTTTGAGGAGGATCTTCTATGTTCGGAGATTATCTTAGCGGTCAACGAACACGAGAAGGAAGTTATTTGGAGTTTAATAAAAGATTATCAACTAACAAAAGTAACAAAAGTCGTTATTGGTGGTAAAGAGCGCCAACAAAGTGTCTATGAAGGTTTGAAAGTGATACAAGGTAACCCGATTGTGTTGATCCATGATGGGGCAAGACCTTTTATTAGGAAAGAAACCATTCATCAATTGATTGCAAAAGTGGATGAAGAAGGAGCAGCCGTTGTTGCTGTCCCGGTAAAAGATACGATTAAACAAGTTAGCCAAAATCAAATTACTGCAACGATTGATCGTTCTAGCTTGTGGTCTATTCAAACCCCACAGGCTTTTCATCTTGAAGAAATTACATACGCTCATGAAGTTGCCGTAAAAGAAGAGGTCGTTGGAACAGATGACGCTAGTTTATTAGAATATATGAATCGTCCTGTTTCGATTGTTCAAGGGGATTATGAAAATTTTAAAGTGACGACACCAGAAGACTTGTTATTTGCTGAAGCAATCATTGAAAAAAGGAAAGGGGAAACAAACTAATGCGAATTGGACAAGGATTTGATGTTCATCAGTTGGTAGAAGGGAGACCGTTGATTCTTGGTGGAATCGACATTCCCCATGATAAAGGGTTACTAGGACATTCAGATGCAGATGTCTTGCTACATACTATTGCTGATGCTTGTTTAGGTGCGATTGGAGAAGGAGATATAGGAAAGCACTTTCCTGATACGGATGCTGCATTTAAAGACGCAGATTCTGCTCTTCTTCTTACCCATGTATGGGATCTTGTAAAAAAACGAGGGTATCGTTTAGGCAATGTAGATTGTACAATTATGGCACAAAAACCAAAGATGGCTCCCTATATTCAAGTGATGCAGGAGCGAATTGCTGATTTACTAGAATCAGACGTTTCCCAAGTGAATGTTAAAGCGACTACAACAGAAAAGTTAGGATTTACGGGGAGAGAAGAAGGGATCGCTTCTCAAGCGGTAGTTTTATTAGTTGAAAGTAAATAACCAAGATTAAACAGACATTTTGCATAAATCCCTGTTCAAAAAACAGGATAATGATAGAATAAAAAGAAATGAACATTAGATATAGAAATGGAAGGTGTCGTATGATGAGCCAAGAAGTACGCGTAAGGTTTGCCCCAAGTCCAACTGGACATCTGCATATTGGTGGAGCTCGCTCTGCATTATTTAACTACCTTTTTGCTCGCAATCAAAAAGGGAAATTCATCGTTCGTATTGAAGATACAGATCAAGCGAGAAATGTGGAAACTGCGACGGAAAAGTTAATGGAAAGTTTGAAATGGTTAGGAATAGAGTGGGATGAGAGTGTTGACTTAGGTGGACCTCATGCACCCTACCAAAGCATGGAACGTTTAGACATTTATAATAAACACGTTGAACAATTGTTAAGCGAAGGCAAAGCTTATCATTGTTACATGACGGAAGAAGAATTAGAGAAAGAACGTGAACAACAGAGATCTCGTGGGGAAACTCCGAAATATAGTGGACGCGATCGTCATTTAACTGATGAACAAAAACGTGCCTACGAAGCAGAAGGTCGTAAGCCGGTTGTTCGTTTCCTCGTTCCGGAATCACAAGAAATCGTCGTGGATGATGCTGTACGTGGAAAAGTGACCTTCGAATCAGAAGGTATTGGCGATTTTGTCATCGTCAGACAAGATGGCATTCCGACGTATAACTTTGCAGTCGTTATTGACGATCAGTTAATGGGAATTTCTCACGTTATAAGAGGAGAAGAACATTTATCAAATGCGCCAAGACAAGTGTTATTATTTGAAGCGTTTGGTTGGTCTACTCCTAAATTTGCTCATGCATCGTTGATTCTAAATGAAGATCGCCAAAAAATGAGTAAACGTGACGAGTCGATCATTCAATTTGTTGAACAGTACCGCGATTTGGGTTACCTTCCAGAGGCGATTGTTAACTTTATTTCATTATTAGGCTGGTCTCCAGGTGGAGAAGAAGAAATATTAACAAAAGATCAGCTCATTGAGCAATTTAGTTTAGACAGGGTAATCAAAGCTCCAGCTGTGTTTGATACACAAAAATTAGCCTGGATGAATAATCAATATATGAAGGAAGCGGATGAAGATCGTGTCGTTTGGCTTGCTCTTCCTCATCTAGTGAAAGCTGGCCGGTTACCTGAGTTTATGTCTGAAAAACAAAAACAGTGGGCATACGACCTCATCGTTTTACATCAGGAGAAGATGAGTTACGGCGCAGAGATTGTTGAGTTAACAGAGTTGTTCTTTAGAGATGAAATCGATTATAATGAAGAAGCAAAAGAAATTCTTGCAGAAGAACAAGTTCCAGAAGTGCTAGCTGCCTTTAAAAATAAGTTAAATGAACTGGATAGCTTTACAGCCGATGAAGTGAAAAAATCGCTTAAAGCCGTTCAAAAAGAAACAGGACATAAAGGGAAAAAACTATTTATGCCAGTTCGTGTGGCAGTTTCTGGGCAAATGCACGGACCTGATTTACCTCAAACGATCGCGTTACTCGGTAAAAGTGTCGTCACGAAGCGTTTAGAAAATTTACTGTAAATAGTCATATAAGTTCGAACGTTGATGAGGATAAGTAAAAAGAACATTCTTTTTCAAAGAGAGAGTCACCACAGGCTGGAAGTGACTTAAAAAGAACTCTTTTGAAATGCACCTCTGAGTCCATATGCTGAAAAGGATCAAAATACCTTAGTAGGAATGGCGGATGAAAGACCGTTATCTTTTAAAAGTGGAGCATGATTTAGTCAATTGCTCAAACAGAGTGGAACCGCGCCAATTAAGCGTCTCTGTGTCCTTAGGGGCACAAAGACGCTTTTTTTAATACTTTTTAATGGAATTCGAGGTTAAATATTATAAATAATAACTCTGATCTCGTTCCATAAAGATGTTGAAAGAATCACATTTGCTTGACTAAAACGCAGCGTTTTGCCAGTTGACGTAGCATGATGGAGGACAAGAAGCTGAAATTCCCTCTGCTGTGTTTTTATTTTCTAGTTAGCCTAAAGTAATAATAAAAGTCGAAAGGAGGGACTTCCTTTTGTTTAAAACGTTGAGAAACGATGTAGATGTTGTATTAGATCAAGACCCAGCGGCAAGGAACCGATTAGAAGTAATGATTAATTATTCTGGAGTTCATGCTGTTTGGTCTCACCGTCTTAATCATTGGTTATGGAATAAGAAATTATTTTTTTTAGCGAGATTTCTATCGCAAGTTAGCCGTTTTTTTACAGGGATTGAGATTCACCCAGGAGCAAAAATTGGTCAAAGGTTATTCATAGATCACGGTATGGGTGTGGTTATCGGGGAAACGTGTGAGATTGGTAATAATGTAACGATATTTCAAGGAGTTACATTAGGGGGCACAGGGAAAGAAAAAGGAAAACGTCACCCTACACTGGAAGACTATGTTCTCGTAGCAACAGGGGCGAAAGTTCTCGGTTCAATGAGGATTGGAAAAAATGCAAGAATAGGTGCAGGATCTGTTGTGTTAAAAGAGGTCCCGCCTAATTCAACGGTTGTAGGGATTCCAGGGAGAATTGTTGTCCGTGATGGTGTAAAAGTCGGAAATGATTTAGACCATATTAACCTTCCTGACCCAGTATCGGATAAATTCCGTTCGTTAGAACAAGAATTGATTCGAGTGAAAAAAGAGATGAAAGAATTGAAAAAAGAGTACGAAAAGACAATAAAAGAACCAAGGAACTAAGGAGGAAACGTCCTTATGGCGATTCAGTTATATAATACGTTAACAAGACAAAAAGAAACTTTTCAACCGATGGAAGAAGGAAAAGTGAAAATGTATGTTTGTGGTCCAACGGTCTACAATTACATTCATATCGGAAATGCTCGTCCTGCGGTGGTTTTTGATATGGTACGACGATACTTTGAATATCGTGGATATGACGTTCATTACGTATCTAATTTCACGGATGTCGATGATAAAATCATCAAAGCTGCGGAAGAGATGGGCGAAGATGTGACAACGATTGCGGAACGATTCATTAGTGCATACTACGAAGATACAGGCGCACTTGGTGTGAAAGTGGCAGATGATCACCCTCGTGTAACAGATACGATGCCGGAAATTATTCAGTTTATCGAACGGTTAGTCGAGAAAGACTATGCTTATGTGTCAGAAGGAGACGTCTATTTTCGAACGAGAAAATTCGATGGTTACGGCAAACTGTCTCATCAGTCGATTGATGACCTTCAATCGGGCTCACGTATTCAAGTAGGAGAGAAGAAAGAAGACCCTTTGGACTTTGTCCTTTGGAAAGCGGCAAAACCAGGGGAGATTTCTTGGGATAGCGAATGGGGTAAAGGACGACCTGGATGGCATATTGAATGCTCAGCAATGGTGAAAAAATATCTTGGCGATACGATTGATATTCACGCAGGTGGGCAAGACCTATCATTCCCTCACCATGAAAATGAAATTGCACAATCAGAAGCGCTAAATGAAAAGAAAATGGCCAATTATTGGATTCACAATGGCTATATAAATATTGATAATGAAAAGATGTCGAAATCTCTCGGGAATTTTATCCTTGTCCATGACATTATTCGACAGTTTGACCCTGAAGTTGTTCGGTTCTTTATTGTGAATGCTCATTACAGAAGTCCAATTAATTTCAGTGATGATCAGTTAACGAGTGCAGCTAGTAGTTTAGATAGAATCCAAACGACATATGCAAACGTATCACACCGATTATCAGAAACGGCTGGATTAGCAAAAGAAACGAAGAAGTGGCACAAAGAAATTACCGAACATCACGATCGATTTATCGAGGCGATGGATGACGATTTTAACAGTGCAAATGCCGTTGCAGCCATGTTTGATCTCGTGAAAGTTGCGAATCTATATTTACAAGAAAAGCATACGTGTGAGGAAGTGTTACAAGGGTTTTTAGATCAATTTGATGACATGGCCAATGTTTTAGGTATTCGAGTAAAACAAGAATCCTTATTAGATGAAGATGTAGAGAAATTAATAGAGGAGCGGATTGAAGCAAGGAAGAATCGTGATTTTTCCAGAGCAGATGAGATTCGTGACCAGCTTAAAGAGCAAAACATCATTTTAGAAGACACGCCTCAAGGTACACGTTGGAAAAGGAGTTAGTGCATGAAGTTAAATGAAACGATTAATGAACCTGAACAATTAAATGCTCTTGCTCTTGCATATATGGGGGATGGTGTGTTGGATATGTACGTCCGATTTCGACTTATTTCGCAAGGGCAAGTTCGTCCGAATAAACTACACAAAGAAGCGACAAAATATGTTTCTGCTAAATCTCAGGCGCGCGTCTTGCAAAAGCTGATGGATAATGGAGATCTAACAGATGTGGAAATAAGTGTTGTCAAAAGAGGTCGAAATGCAAAATCAGGTACGATTCCAAAAAATACGGATCATGCAACTTACCGATATAGCACAGCATACGAAGCACTTATCGGATATTTGTACTTAACAGGTAATGAACAAAGAATGGATGAAATCGTTGCAAAAAGCTTTCTAATGATAGAGCGAAAGGAGGAAGATCATGGCGGAAAATGAAGATTTCTTAATGGGTAAAAATCCAGTCATTGAAGCGCTAAAGGGAAGCCATACAATCAATAAAATTTGGATCGCAGAAGGTTCACAAAAAGGGCAAATGACTACAGTCATTGCCCTAGGGAAACAAAAGCAAATTCAAGTCCAATTTGTTCCGAAACAGAAACTGGATCAACTAGTATCTAGTTCCAATCATCAAGGTGTTGTGGCATCAATCGCTGCTTATGAATACCAAGATATTTCAGTCATGCTCGAAAAAGCGGCTGAAAAAGGGGAAGCACCATTTTTATTGATGTTAGATGAATTGGAAGATCCTCATAATCTCGGTTCTATCATTAGGACAGCGGACGCTTCTGGTGTTCATGGTGTGATTATTCCGAAACGCCGTTCAGTTGGTTTAACGTCAACCGTTGCCAAAGCATCTGCTGGAGCGCTTGAGCATGTTCCGGTTGCTCGGGTGACTAACTTAGCTAGAACGATGGATGAATTAAAAAAAGAGAACCTTTGGTTTATTGGAACCGATGCTAAAGGACAAGCGGACTACCGAGAAGTAGATGTAGACATGGGTGTTTGTCTTGTGATTGGAAGTGAGGGCAAAGGTATGAGTCGACTTGTAAAAGAGAAGTGCGACTTTCTCGTGAAAATCCCACTGATGGGCAAAGTGACTTCTTTAAATGCATCGGTAGCTGCTAGTTTACTGATGTATGAGGTGCTTCGTCGACGTCCTGATGCGGAGATGAATTAACATGAGAAAGGTGTTGTTAGTGGATGGCTACAACATCATCGGTGACTGGCCTGAATTACGGGAACTTCAACTATCAGACCTTGCAGGAGCAAGAGACATTCTTATCGAAAAAATGGCTGAGTACCAAGCTTACACAGGGATTGAAGTGACCATTATATTCGACGCTCATATGGTTCCAGGGTTAGGGAAGAAACTGCAAAACTACGACCTCAATATCATTTACACGAAGGAAAAGGAAACAGCAGATGAGAGAATCGAAAAGATGGTTATTGAATGGAAACGAATCGACACACAAATTTTTGTTGCTACCTCTGATTTTGTTGAACAAAGGGTTATTTTTGCTAGTGGCGCTTATCGAAAGTCGGCACGTGAGCTTCGGACGGAAATGAAGCAAATTGAAAAAGGCATTGAGAAAGAAGTTTCTAACACAAAAAAAGCGAAAGCAAAAACAAAATTACCGATTACAGATGAAATGGCAGAAATTTTTGAAAAATGGCGTAGAGGAAACAGATGACTGCTTGACGCTTTTGAATTTTTTCCTGTATACTATTGTTAGAAATAGACAATTCTTTATTGTTGCGCTTTCATAATATGGACTGAAAGTAACTACCTTTTTCAAATCAAGAAAAAGATAGGTCGGAGGGATTGCGGTGGCTTTAAACCTCGTTGAGAATGGACTGCATGAAAAGTTTCGCCAATTACAGGATGAAAGTCTCGTAGAATACGTGCGAGAAGGTGACAGTGCAGCACTGGAGTATTTAATTACGAAATACAAGAACTTTGTTCGTGCGAAATCAAGATCCTATTTCTTAATAGGGGCAGATCATGAAGACATTTTACAAGAAGGAATGATTGGTTTATACAAAGCCATTCGCGATTTCCAAGGGGACAAGCAGTCCTCATTCAAAGCCTTTGCAGAATTGTGTATTACGAGACAAATTATTACAGCGATCAAAACAGCAACACGTCAAAAACATATTCCGTTAAATTCATATGTTTCATTGGATAAACCGATTTATGATGAGGAATCGGATCGAACGCTTCTTGATGTTATTTGTGGGTCGAAGGTAAGTGATCCGGAAGAACTGCTAATTAACCAAGAAGAGTTTGACGATATCGAGTTGAAAATGGGTGAAATTCTAAGTGATTTGGAGCGGAAAGTTCTGATGCATTACTTGGATGGTAGAAGTTATCAAGAAATTTCAGAGGACTTAAATCGTCACGTGAAATCTATTGATAATGCCTTGCAACGAGTGAAACGCAAGTTAGAAAGGTATGTAGAACTTAGAGGCGTGAAATTATCATAAAAACAATGAAAAACAGGGGCTTCCCTGTTTTTTTACACGTTAAGGTTATTTTTGTGAAACGAAGTCTAACGCCATAGTATTCTTTGATTATGAAAAAGGACATGGATGGCTATGCTTCATATAGGTACCATTGACACGAAAGCTTCCGCTGTGATAAATTTTACTAGTATGTATACAATTCGAACGAATTAGAGGAGAGTTGGCTATGTCACAAAAAGTGATGCTTGCCTGCCAGCAATGCCATTCAAGAAATTATCCAACGACGAAAACTGCTCAAAATCAAGCTGAGCGACTTCAGATAAATAAATATTGTCGTACTTGTGGAAAGCATACAGCACATTTGGAAACAAAGTAGTAAACAAGTTGGGGGTGTGTACATTGGCAGATGCAGTAAAAAAACCGGTTAAATTTCTTAAAGAAGTTTCCACAGAAATGAAGCGGGTCTCTTGGCCGAATCGCAAAGAATTAACAAAATATACAATCGTTGTATCAACGACAGTGATATTTATAGCGATTTTCTTTGCTATTGCAGATTTTGGAATATCAAGTCTTATTCGTCTTATCACTGGTTAATGTAATTGAAGGAAATTGAAAAAATGTTTCCGTTAGAGGAGGGAAGGACATAATAGTCCTGAACAAACATGGAGAATAATTGGTATGTAGTTCACACGTATTCTGGATATGAGAATAAAGTGAAAACGAACTTAGAAAAGCGTGTAGAATCGATGGGGATGACAGATAAGATATTTCGCGTCCTTGTTCCCGTAGAAGAAGAAACAGAAATTAAAGATGGTAAAACAAAAACAGTTACGAAAAAAGTTTTCCCAGGTTACGTGCTTGTTGAAATGATGATGACAGATGATTCTTGGTATGTGGTTCGAAACACACCAGGAGTTACAGGATTTATCGGATCTTCAGGTGGTGGGGCTAAACCGACACCACTTCTTCCGGAAGAAGTAGAGTCTATCTTGCGTCAAATGGGTGTGGAAGCACCTAAGCCAGAGATAGACTTTGAATTGAAAGAGTCTGTGAAAGTGAAAGAAGGACCTTTCGCAAACTTTATTGGTTCTATTGAAAGTATTTCAGCAGAAAAACAAAAATTAAAAGTACACGTGAACATGTTCGGACGGGAAACTCCAGTCGAACTTGAATTCAATCAAGTAGAGAAAATTTAAATTCAGTTTAGAAATTTCTTGCTATCTTATCACTGAAGTGATAAAATTTGAATGTTGTTAATCAACGTGGACATAATGTTCACGTTTTTTCCTGCAAAAATGCAGGATACGTGCTATGAAATAAATTATTTTGATAGTGCGAAAATGGCGTTTTCGCTTAAATAGCGGATAATGACATGTTATCAATTGAGTGGGAGAGCGATTGCTCGGTATACCACATCACGGACTTAAGGAGGTGTGTCGCGTGGCTAAAAAAGTCATAAAAGTAGTTAAATTACAAATTCCTGCTGGGAAAGCAAATCCAGCGCCACCAGTTGGGCCAGCATTGGGTCAAGCAGGTGTTAATATTATGGGGTTCTGTAAGGAATTTAACGCTCGTACGCAAGAAGACGCGGGCTTAATTATCCCTGTAGAAATCACGGTATTTGAAGATCGTTCATTTACATTTATCACTAAAACTCCACCAGCAGCAGTTCTTCTAAAGAAAGCAGCTGGAGTGGAAACTGCTTCAGGTGAGCCTAACCGTAACAAGGTTGCTACACTAAAGCGTGATAAAGTAAGAGAAATCGCGGAAACTAAAATGCCAGATTTAAACGCAGCTGATGTAGAAGCAGCGATGCGTATGGTAGAAGGTACTGCCCGTAGCATGGGAATTGTTATTGAAGACTAATGAACCCATGCAGGAAGATGGAGGTTGCGATATAACTTGATTTATTCAGGTTCGCAACCTTTATTAGTGGGAGGTCTAACCGCTAAAACCACAATAAGGAGGAAACAACATTGGCTAATAAAGGAAAGAAATATCAAGATGCATTAAAGCAAATTGATCGTGAGAAATTGTATAATGCAAATGAAGCGATTGAGTTAGTAAAAAAGACAGCGACAGCAAACTTTGACGAAAGTGTTGAGTTAGCAGCTCGTTTAGGTGTTGACCCTAAGAAAGCTGATCAACAAATTCGTGGAGCAGTCGTGCTTCCTAACGGAACAGGGAAAACACAAACAGTCCTTGTTTTTGCTAAGGGAGAAAAAGCGAAAGAAGCGGAAGCTGCAGGAGCAGACTTCGTTGGAGAAGAAGACATGATCAATAAAGTCACTCAAGGTTGGTTAGACTTTGACGTGGTTGTCGCAACTCCAGACATGATGGCTCAAGTTGGTAAACTTGGTCGAGTACTAGGACCTAAAGGGTTAATGCCTAACCCTAAAACTGGAACTGTTACTTTTGAAGTAGAAAGAGCCGTTACTGAAATCAAAGCAGGTAAAGTAGAATACCGCGTTGATAAGTCAGGGAACATTCATGTTCCAATCGGTAAAGCTTCATTTGATCAAGATAAGCTAGTAGAGAACTTCCAAACGATGATGGATACGTTGATGAAGGTAAAACCAGCTGCAGCAAAAGGAACATATTTAAAAAATGTTTCCCTTGCGGCAACGATGGGGCCTGGCTTAAAAGTTAATGTTTCTAGTTATAAACAATAGTTGACTTCCCTTCTTTAGGGAGTTATACTGATTTTTGTTAAATGGAATCGATCATACCGTAGACAGCAGGTGCCCTTGTGGCTTAATTACCCGCCGAGGTTTGTAGCGTCGAAGACCTATGTTTCATAGGGAATAGATTATACTACCTCCGTGTCTACGCACGGAGGTATTTTTTATAGCTTACAAACGGTATGAATAATCTTCAGGGAGGTGTCAGAATGAGCAAAGTGATTGAAAAGAAGAGTCAAGTTGTTGACGAAATTACAAACAAACTAAAGGAAAGCCAATCGACAATCGTTGTTGATTACCGTGGTTTGAATGTTTCTGAAATAACTGAGCTTCGGAAAGAACTTCGTGAAGCAAATGTAGACTTTAAAGTTTACAAGAACTCAATGGTTCGACGTGCTACGGCTGAAACAGAATTGACAGGAATCGACGAGCAACTCGTTGGCCCTACTGCAATTGCATTCAGTAACGATGACGTTATTGCTCCAGCGAAGATTCTTAACAACTTCGCGAAAAAGCATGAAGCATTAGAATTGAAAGCAGGAATCATTGAAGGGCGTGTAGCTTCTTTAGACGAAGTGAAAGCACTAGCGACTTTACCATCACGCGATGGTTTATTGTCTATGCTTCTCAACGTTATGCAAGCTCCAATCCGCAACTTTGCATTGGCTACAAAAGCTGTTGCAGAACAAAAAGAAGAACAAGGTGCGTAAACCCACCATTCAAAAAAATTGCCTAACGGCATAAAACTATCACTAATAGGAGGAATTTAATCATGACAAAGCAAGAAATGGTCGACGCGATTAAAGAAATGTCAGTATTAGAATTAAATGATTTAGTAAAAGCAATCGAGGAAGAGTTTGGCGTTACAGCTGCGGCACCAGTTGCAGCAGCAGGTGGCGGAGCAGAAGAAGCTGCTGAAGAGCAAACTGAATTTGATGTAGTTCTTGAGTCTGCTGGATCTGCTAAAATCGGTGTTATCAAAGTAGTTCGTGAAATCACTGGTCTTGGTCTTAAGGACGCAAAAGCACTTGTTGATGGTGCTCCAGCTGCAGTTAAAGAAGGCGTAGATAAAGACGAAGCTGAAGAAATCAAAGGTAAACTTGAAGAAGCAGGAGCTTCTGTAGAAGTTAAGTAATTACACACTCAAACGAGAACTCGCTTTGGTATCCAAAGCGAGTTTTCTTTTACTTTTCTTTAAGTATTGTTTACAGAAGGATAACCAAAATTTGATTACATTGATTGACTATAGTACATTTTATTCGTAGAAGAATAAAAATCAAGATAAAGAAAGGGCGTTGATCTCCGTGTCTGACCACTATTATTCAGAAAAGCCTTCCGCGAAAAGCGACCAAAAAACAATAAAAGAAACCATAATTGATCATACTTTTACTTTTAAAGTAGATCATGGTGTCTTTTCCAAAGGTGGACTTGATTTTGGTTCAAAACTATTAATTGAAACCTTTCAAGAACCTGAAGTAGATGGAAAGATTGCAGATGTGGGTTGCGGTTGGGGCCCTATCGGAATTGCAGTTGCAAAAAGTTTCCCCAAAAGACACGTTCGAATGGTAGATATCAACGAACGATCTATTTTACTTTCAAAGGAAAATGCTTCGTTAAATCATGTTACTGATAATACATTTATTTCGCAAAACGATGTGATGGAAGGATTTGAAGAAGGCGAATATGCAGCGGTTATTACAAATCCACCGATCCGGGCTGGAAAAGAAGTTGTCTTTAAAATTTATGAACAATCTATTAAGGCACTGAAACGTGGCGGAAGTATATGGGTTGTTATTCAAAAGAAACAAGGTGCTGCATCAACGGAAAAAAAGCTTGAAGAATTAGGTTTGGAAGTAACGACGAAAAATAAACAAAAAGGTTATTTTATTTTTCAAGGAAAAAAGATTGACTAGTCTTTTTGGTTGTGTTAGTGTTGTTTAATGCGTATGAACATAAAAAATTGATAATAGGGCTTTTCTGCTCTATTTGTACTAGTGACATTTGATTACGTGCAATTTTCGGAGTGAGAAGTAGAGATGAATAAAAAGAATGGATTAAAAAAAGGGTGAATTGGACAAACTATGAACGTCTTTTATGTATGTAAAATAATAGAAGACACCACAACCCTTTTTTCTTTGTTTATTTTTGAAAAATGTAACTTTCTAGAGTAAAAGTTACGCAGTTATTCTACTTCATTCTACAATACTTCTAAGAAATCCTTTTTGTTTAGAAAGGTTGCTCTATTTTTCTCAATAGAAAAAAAGAGTACTGGAGAAAAGAAAGATTTTATTACGTATCTGTCAAAGGATTTCTGCATTGACTCCATGCAGCAGTCCTTTTGATGATAAAAACGTTAGGTTTGAGGGGTGAATGAGTTGACAGGTCAACTAGTTCAGTATGGACGCCACCGCCAGAGAAGAAGTTATGCACGAATTAATGAAGTTTTGGACCTTCCAAACTTGATTGAAATTCAAACAGCTTCTTATCAATGGTTTCTTGATGAGGGTATTCGCGAGATGTTTCATGACATCTCACCAATTGAGGATTTTACAGGAAACTTAGTTCTTGAGTTTATTGACTATAGCTTAGGAGATCCAAAGTACCCTGTAGATGAATCAAAGGAACGGGATGTAACGTATTCTGCGCCGCTTCGTGTAAAGGTTCGACTTATTAACAAGGAGACAGGCGAAGTAAAAGAACAAGAAGTGTTTATGGGAGATTTCCCACTTATGACAGACACGGGTACATTTGTCATTAATGGTGCCGAGCGTGTTATTGTTTCTCAGCTTGTTCGATCACCAAGCGTGTATTTTAGTGAGAAAATGGATAAAAACGGAAAGCGAGGCTTTACAACAACGGTGATTCCTAACCGTGGTGCCTGGCTAGAACTTGAAACCGATGCGAAAGATGTTGTGTATGTTCGAATCGATCGTACGCGTAAAATCCCTGCTACGGTTTTATTACGTGCGCTTGGATTTGGCACTGATCAAGAGATCATTGACTTATTAGGAGAAGATGAGTACTTACGTAATACGCTAGAAAAAGATAATACAGATAGCTCTGAAAAAGCGCTTCTTGAAATCTACGAGCGATTACGACCAGGAGAGCCTCCTACAGTAGAAAGTGCTAAAAGCTTATTAGAGTCACGCTTTTTTGACCCTAAACGCTATGATTTAGCTAATGTAGGTCGTTACAAGATGAATAAGAAACTTCATATTAAAAATCGCCTGTTTAATCAGATTCTAGCTGAAACATTGGTAGATCCTGAAACAGGAGAAATTTTAGCTGAAGAAGGTGCATTGATTGATCGACGGTTGCTCGATAAATTAATCCCTTATTTAGAAAATGATGTTGGCTTCCGTCATATTAACTTGCAAGGTGGGGTTATTGACGATGAAGAAGTAGAACTTCAATCTGTGTTGATTTATTCACAGAAACAGTCCGAGCAAGACCAACCAATTAAGGTTATTGCTAATGGACAAATTGACAAAACAATCAAGAACATTACGCCGGCTGATATCATTTCGTCTGTTAGTTATTTCTTCAACTTGCTTCATGGAGTTGGAAATACAGATGACATTGACCATTTAGGAAATCGTCGACTTCGTTCTGTTGGTGAGCTATTGCAAAACCAATTCCGTATCGGTCTTTCTCGTATGGAACGTGTTGTTCGTGAGCGTATGTCAATTCAAGATGCAAACATGATCACGCCACAAGCATTAATTAATATTCGACCAGTTATCGCGTCGATTAAAGAGTTCTTTGGAAGCTCTCAGCTTTCTCAGTTCATGGACCAAACAAATCCGCTAGCGGAATTGACGCATAAACGTCGTTTATCTGCTCTTGGACCTGGTGGTTTGACTCGTGAGCGCGCAGGTTTTGAAGTACGTGACGTTCACTATTCCCACTATGGCCGTATGTGTCCGATTGAGACACCTGAGGGACCAAACATTGGTTTGATTAACTCATTATCCAGTTTTGCGAAGGTAAATCAATTTGGTTTTATTGAAACGCCTTATCGAAAAGTGGATCATGAATCAGGCAAAGTTTCCAAACAAGTTGACTATTTAACAGCGGATGAAGAAGATAACTACGTTGTTGCACAAGCAAATGCGAAACTAGAAGAAGATGGATCATTTACAGATGACGATATTATTTGTCGTTTCCGTGGTGAGAACATCATCGTACCTAGGGATCGCGTTGACTATATGGACGTATCACCAAAGCAAGTTGTTTCTGCGGCTACGGCATGTATTCCTTTCTTGGAAAACGATGACTCTAACCGTGCATTAATGGGTGCTAACATGCAGCGTCAAGCAGTTCCACTTATTGAACCACGATCTCCTCTAGTCGGAACAGGTATGGAATATGTTTCTGCTAAAGACTCAGGGGCTGCGATAGTTGCAGCTAAAAAAGGTCGCGTCGAACGTGTTAGTGCTAAATATATAGACATCCGCGCTATTGATGAAGTAAATGGTAAAGATGTTGAAGGTGACGTTCAGCGATATAACTTGATGAAATTTGAGCGATCGAACCAAGGGACATGTTACAACCAACGCCCAATTGTAAGTGAAGGCATGATCGTTGAGAAAGGTGAAATCCTTGCAGACGGTTCTTCTATGGAAAAAGGCGAAATGGCTCTGGGTCAAAACGTTCTTGTTGGTTTCATGACTTGGGATGGATATAACTATGAGGATGCGATCATTTTGAGTGAGCGCCTCGTAAAAGATGATGTCTATACGTCCATTCATATTGAAGAATATGAGTCGGAAGCTCGTGACACAAAACTTGGACCAGAAGAAATTACCCGTGATATTCCAAACGTAGGAGAAGACGCTCTAAGAAACTTAGATGAGCGTGGAATTATCCGCGTCGGGGCAGAAGTGAAGGATGGAGATATTCTCGTAGGTAAAGTTACGCCTAAAGGGGTAACGGAGCTAACAGCTGAAGAGAGACTTTTACACGCTATTTTTGGTGAGAAAGCTCGTGAAGTTCGAGATACATCGTTACGTTCTCCGCACGGAGGCGACGGAATTGTACTTGATGTAAAAGTATTTAACCGTGAAGATGGCGATGAGCTTCCTCCAGGTGTAAACCAACTCGTTCGTGTGTACATCGTACAAAAGCGTAAAATTCACGAAGGTGACAAAATGGCCGGTCGACACGGAAACAAAGGTGTTATTTCCCGGATCCTTCCTGAAGAAGATATGCCTTACTTACCAGATGGTACACCAATCGATATCATGCTTAACCCGCTAGGGGTTCCATCACGTATGAATATCGGGCAAGTTCTTGAGCTGCATATGGGTATGGCAGCAAAACAACTTGGTATTCACATCGCAACACCAGTTTTTGATGGAGCGCGTGAAGAAGATGTTTGGAGCACAATTGAAGAATCAGGCATGTCAAGAGACGGAAAGACAGTCCTTTATGACGGTCGTTCTGGTGAAGCGTTTGATAACCGAGTATCTGTTGGTGTCATGTACATGATCAAACTGGCTCACATGGTTGACGATAAACTGCATGCTCGTTCTACTGGACCTTATTCCTTGGTCACACAACAGCCGTTGGGTGGTAAAGCGCAATTTGGTGGACAGCGTTTCGGTGAGATGGAAGTATGGGCACTTGAAGCTTATGGTGCTGCGTATACGTTGCAAGAAATCTTAACTGTGAAGTCAGATGATACAATCGGTCGTGTGAAAACATATGAAGCGATTGTCAAAGGTGAAAATGTACCAGAACCAGGAGTTCCTGAGTCATTTAAAGTTCTAATAAAAGAGCTTCAAAGCCTTGGTATGGACGTGAAGATGTTATCAAGCAATGATGAAGAAATCGACATGTTAGAGATGGATGACGAAGATGATCAATCGAAGGATAAATTGAATTTAAATTTGGAGTCTAGCACTGAGTCAAACGGATAACGGAAGAACTTGAATGATGAAAGGGAGGTTAGCCCCTTGATCGATGTGAATAATTTTGAATATATGAAAATAGGCCTTGCATCCTCAGATAAAATTCGTTCCTGGTCTAGAGGAGAAGTGAAGAAGCCTGAAACGATAAACTACCGTACACTTAAACCAGAAAAAGATGGTTTGTTCTGCGAGCGCATTTTCGGTCCTACTAAGGACTGGGAATGTCATTGCGGAAAGTACAAACGAGTTCGATACAAAGGTGTTGTATGTGATCGTTGTGGTGTTGAAGTAACAAGAGCGAAAGTTCGTCGTGAACGTATGGGTCACATTGAATTAGCTGCTCCTGTTTCTCACATATGGTATTTCAAAGGAATTCCAAGTCGAATGGGTCTTGTTTTAGACATGTCCCCCCGTTCCCTAGAAGAAGTTATTTACTTTGCTTCTTATGTGGTAACAGAGACTGGTGATACTCCTCTTGAAGTAAAACAACTGCTTTCTGAAAAAGAGTATCGTAACTATCGTGATAAATATGGTCGTACATTCTCAGCACAAATGGGTGCGGAAGCGATTCGTAAGTTATTAGAAGATATCGATTTAGATAAAGAAGCAGAGCTATTAAAAGAAGAACTAGAAACAGCACAAGGGCAACGCCGTACAAGAGCGATCAAACGATTAGAAGTTCTTGAAGCGTTCCGTCATTCTGGCAATGATCCATCCTGGATGGTTTTGGATGTTCTTCCGGTTATTCCACCGGAGCTTCGCCCAATGGTTCAGCTAGATGGAGGACGATTTGCTACTTCTGATTTAAATGACTTGTATCGTCGAGTAATTAACCGCAACAACCGCTTGAAGCGTTTGTTGGATTTAGGTGCTCCGAACATTATTGTTCAAAACGAAAAAAGAATGCTTCAAGAAGCCGTTGATGCACTTATTGATAACGGTCGCCGCGGTCGGCCTGTAACTGGTCCTGGTAACCGTCCATTGAAGTCCCTTTCTCACATGCTTAAGGGTAAACAAGGGCGTTTCCGTCAAAACTTATTAGGAAAACGTGTCGACTACTCAGGTCGTTCCGTTATCGTTGTAGGTCCGCACTTGAAGATGTACCAATGTGGTCTACCGAAAGAAATGGCTTTAGAATTATTCAAACCTTTTGTTATGAAAGAGTTGGTAAGTAAAGGCCTAGCCCACAACATCAAGAGTGCTAAACGGAAAGTAGAACGGGTTCACCCAGAAGTTTGGGACGTTCTAGAAGAAGTTATTAGAGAACATCCAGTACTGTTGAACCGTGCACCAACATTACACAGACTAGGGATTCAAGCCTTTGAGCCAACGTTGGTAGAAGGACGCGCAATTAAACTTCATCCTCTCGTATGTACAGCGTACAACGCAGACTTTGATGGAGACCAAATGGCGGTTCACGTTCCACTATCAGCTGAAGCACAAGCGGAATCTCGTCTATTGATGCTTGCAGCACAAAATATCTTGAACCCTAAAGATGGAAAACCGGTTGTAACACCATCTCAAGACATGGTACTAGGAAACTACTACTTAACGCTTGAAAGAAAAGGTGCCATCGGTGAAGGAAATGTCTATAATGGTCCAAATGAAGTGTTAACTGCTTACCAAAATGGTTATGTTCACCTTCATACTCGTATTGCAGTTCCTGTTCTGTCATTAAATAAATCCAACTTCAAAGAGAAGTTTGAAGATCATATGATTTTAACTTCTGTAGGTAAAGTAATCTTTAATGAAATTTTGCCAGAATCTTTCCCTTACATGAATGAACCTTCATTAGAGAACTTGGAATTTGAAACACCTGATAAGTATTTTGTGCCAATGGGTACGGACTTAAAGAAAGAGATCAAAAGTAGAGATCTTGTTCTTCCGTTTAAAAAAGGTTTCCTTGGTGATATCATTGCACAAGTGTTTAAGAAATTTAAGATTTCCGAAACATCTGTGATGTTAGATAAGATGAAGGACTTAGGTTTCTATCATTCCACAAAAGCTGGGATTACTATCGGTGTATCTGACATTGTCGTATTAAAAGATAAACAAGATATACTTGATGAAGGGGAAGAAAAAGTTCAGCGCATCATGAAGCAATTCCGCCGTGGTTTAATTACGGAAGAAGAGCGTTATGATAAAGTAATTGAAATTTGGAGTAAGTCCAAGGATGTTATCCAAGAGAAGCTATTAAGTACGTTGGTTAAAACTAACCCAATATTCATGATGAGTGACTCTGGAGCCCGAGGTAATGCTTCCAACTTTACACAGCTTGCAGGTATGCGAGGACTGATGGCGAATCCGTCTGGTCGTATCATTGAACTTCCTATTAAATCAAGTTTCCGTGAAGGTTTAACGGTACTTGAGTACTTTATCTCAACACACGGTGCCCGTAAAGGTCTTGCCGATACAGCACTTAAGACTGCTGACTCAGGTTACTTGACACGTCGTCTAGTTGACGTTGCGCAAGACGTCATCATTCGAGACGATGACTGTGGAACAGACCGTGGCCTGGAAGTTAAAGCGATTAAAGAAGGCAATGAAGTCATTGAAAGTCTTTACGACAGACTTGTCGGTCGTGTATCTTTCCAGCGCATTTACCACCCAGAAACAAAAGAGGTACTTGCAGAACGTAACCAAGACATTACGGAAGACATGGCGAAAGTCATTGAAGATTCTGGTGTAGAAAAGGTAATCATCCGATCTGCCTTTACTTGTGATACAAAACATGGTGTGTGTAAAAAGTGTTACGGTCGTAACCTTGCTACTGGTTCAGAAGTTGAAGTCGGTGAAGCTGTCGGAATCATTGCAGCTCAATCGATCGGTGAACCAGGAACACAATTAACAATGCGTACATTCCATACAGGTGGTGTAGCAGGAGACGATATTACACAAGGTTTACCGAGAATTCAAGAAGTATTTGAAGCTCGAAACCCTAAAGGTCTGGCTATCATCTCCGAAATTGAAGGTACGGTTTCAGAGATCAAAGATGTCAACGACAAGAAAGAAATTGTCGTTCAAGGTGCTATTGAAACAAGAAGTTACCCAACGTTATATGGTTCAAGACTTAAAGTGAATGTAGGAGACAACGTAAAACCTGGTGAAGAATTAACAGAAGGTTCGATTGATCCGAAAGAACTGTTGATTGTATCCGGTGTTCAAGGTGTTCAGGAATACCTTCTACGAGAAGTTCAAAAAGTTTACCGTATGCAAGGGGTAGAAATTGGAGATAAGCACGTTGAGGTTATGGTTCGTCAAATGATGAGGAAGATCCGCGTTATTGATGCTGGAGATACAAAAGTATTACCAGGATCTCTTGTGGAAATTCATCAGTTTAACGACGCTAACCGTGATATTTTGCTTAGAAATGGACGTCCAGCTTCTGGTCGACCAGTGCTATTAGGTATTACGAAAGCATCCTTGGAAACTGATTCCTTCTTATCTGCCGCATCTTTCCAGGAAACGACAAGAGTTCTTACGGATGCAGCGATCAAAGGTAAGCGAGACGAATTGGTTGGATTGAAAGAAAATGTTATTATCGGTAAACTTGTACCAGCTGGTACAGGAATGCAGCGTTACCGTCAAATGGAAGCTGCCGATAAAGAAAAACCACAACAAGAAGATGTTATTGAACAAGTAACGGTTCAAGAATAATAAAGAAAAAGTGTTGACAGGCAACAATCATGGTGATACTATATCAAAGTGTGCCAAATACCTGATGCTTTGGAGGATGACAAATGTCTTATGAAAAAGTAGCCCAGGCAGCTAATAAAGTCGTAGGCACGAAACAGACATTAAAAGCACTGGAAAACGAGCAGGTTAAAGAACTGATTGTTGCTGAAGATGCAGATCAGAAAGTTTTGGAAAAAGCTTTACAGATCGCCCAAGGAAAAGGAGTTTCCGTTCATCCGGTAGATTCCATGAAAAAACTTGGGAAAGCATGCGGAATTGACGTAAATGCAGCAATCGTAGCTATTAAAAAGTAAACAGTTTTTGCCAACGACGACTCGTCGTTGTTGGTGAAAACTTTCCTTTTAGCCATTTATGAACCACCTGGACCAGTGGCCTTGCATATTTTATTAAAGAGAGGAGGAAAAACCATGCCTACTATTAACCAGTTAGTGCGAAAGGGTCGTCAATCAAAAGGAAAGAAATCAGACTCTCCAGCTCTTAACAAAGGATATAACAGTTTCAAAAAGGTACAAACAGATGAGGATTCTCCGCAAAAACGTGGAGTATGTACTCGTGTTGGAACAATGACACCAAAGAAACCAAACTCAGCACTACGTAAATATGCTCGTGTTCGTTTGACTAATCAAATCGAAGTAACAGCATACATCCCAGGAATTGGGCACAACTTACAAGAACACAGTGTTGTATTAATTCGTGGTGGACGTGTGAAAGACTTACCAGGTGTTCGTTATCACATCGTTCGTGGAGCACTTGACACAGCAGGTGTTGAAAAACGCATGCAGGGTCGTTCTAAGTACGGAACGAAGCGCCCAAAGAAATAATAAAAAGGTAAAAATTACCGGTCGAGTATAGATATACTTGATTAATATTTGAAAGGAGGGACTTCAATGCCACGTAAAGGACCTATTCCTCGCAGAGACGTGCTAGCAGATCCGATTTATCAATCAAAGCTAGTTACGCGCTTAATTAACCGCATCATGGTTGATGGTAAAAGAGGTAAAGCACAAACTATACTTTATAGAGCATTTGATCTTGTTCGCGAAAAGAGTAACAATGATCCACAAGAAGTTTTCGAACAAGCATTAAAAAATATCATGCCAGTACTTGAGGTAAAAGCACGCCGAGTTGGTGGAGCTAACTATCAAGTACCAATCGAAGTAAAACCTGAGCGTCGTACGACTTTAGGACTTCGTTGGTTAGTAAGCTACGCTCGACTTCGTGGAGAGAAAACGATGGAAGAACGTTTAGCTTATGAAATCATGGATGCAGCAAACAACACTGGATCAGCAGTGAAGAAGCGTGAGGATACTCACAAAATGGCAGAAGCGAACAAAGCATTCGCTCACTATCGTTGGTAGAATCACTAAAACAATATATATCAATGTCATAATAACGGGATCAGTTCAAAAGAACACTAGTCGTCTTTTGAATTGAGAACCCGATTATTAAAACTAAACATCTTGACAAATAGGAAGGAGAAATTACCAATGGCAAGAGAGTTCTCCTTAGAAAAGACCCGTAATATTGGGATTATGGCTCATATTGACGCCGGAAAAACAACTGCGACTGAGCGAATTCTTTTCTATACAGGCCGCATTCATAAAATTGGTGAAACTCACGATGGTGGTTCTCAGATGGACTGGATGGACCAAGAGCAAGAGCGTGGGATCACAATTACGTCCGCAGCAACAACAGCACAATGGGAAGGTCACCGAATTAACATTATCGACACTCCAGGACACGTGGACTTCACAGTTGAAGTTGAACGTTCCCTTCGTGTACTAGATGGTGCAGTGGCTGTTCTTGATGCTCAATCAGGTGTTGAGCCTCAAACAGAAACAGTATGGCGTCAAGCGACAACATACGGTGTTCCTCGTGTCGTCTTTGTAAATAAGATGGACAAACTAGGTGCTGACTTCGTATATTCCTTAGGAACATTATCTGATCGTTTAGGTGCGAACGCAGCTGCGATTCAATTACCAATCGGTGCAGAAGATGATTTCGAAGGTATTATCGACTTAGTAACAATGGAAGCATTTTTCTATACAGATGATTTAGGAACTCGAACAGAAGCTCGTGAAATTCCTGAAGAGTATAAAGCTCAAGCAGAAGAACATCGCGATATTCTTATTGAAAAAGTTTCTGAATTAGATGAAGATCTTACAATGAAATACTTAGAGGGAGAAGAAATCACACAAGCTGAGCTTAAAGCGGCTATCCGTAAAGCAACTTGTGATGTGGAATTCTACCCAGTCCTATGTGGATCTGCTTTCAAAAACAAAGGTGTGCAATTACTACTAGATGCAGTTATTGCTTACTTACCTGCTCCAACTGATGTTGCAGCGATTCAAGGTCATATTCCAGAATCTGAAGAAGTAGTTACACGTAAAGCTGGTGACGAAGAGCCATTTGCAGCCTTAGCATTTAAAGTTGCAACAGACCCATTCGTTGGTAAGCTAACGTTCTTCCGAGTTTATTCTGGTAAAGTTGATGCAGGTTCATACGTTCGTAACTCCTCTAAAGGAAAACGTGAGCGTATGGGACGTATCCTTCAAATGCATGCGAACCACCGTGAAGAGATTCCAACTTGTTTCTCTGGTGATATTGCTGCAGGTGTAGGCCTTAAAGATACGTCAACAGGGGACACACTTTGTGACGAAAAGAATCTCGTTATTCTTGAATCTATGGAATTCCCTGACCCAGTTATTTCATTGTCTGTTGAGCCAAAATCCAAGGCTGACCAAGACAAAATGGGTATGGCACTTGCTAAATTAGCGGAAGAGGATCCAACATTCAAAACACACACAGACGATGAAACGGGTCAAACTATTATCGCTGGTATGGGTGAACTTCACCTTGATATCATCGTTGATCGTATGAAGCGTGAGTTTAAAGTGGAAGCAAATGTTGGTGCACCTCAAGTATCTTATCGTGAAACCATTCGCCAAGAAGCGAAATGTGAAGGTAAGTTCGTCCGTCAATCAGGTGGACGCGGTCAGTACGGTCACGTATGGATCGAATTTACACCTAACGAAGAAGGCGCTGGATATGAGTTTATTGATAATGTTGTCGGTGGGGTTGTTCCACGCGAATATATCAATTCTGTTAACGCCGGAGTAAAAGAATCACTTGATAACGGACTTCTAGCTGGATTCCCTGTTATCGATGTGAAAGCAAGATTGTTCGATGGTTCTTACCATGACGTTGACTCTAACGAGATGGCGTTTAAGGTAGCTGCTTCGATGGCTTTTAAAGAAGCAAAGAACAAATGTAAACCTGTTCTACTTGAACCATTGATGAAAGTAGAAGTTGTTATGCCAGAAGAATATATGGGTGACATCATGGGTGATATTACTTCTCGTCGTGGACGTGTAGAAGGAATGGAAGCTAGAGGAAACGCACAAACTGTTCGCGCAATGGTTCCTCTCGCAGAGATGTTTGGTTATGCTACGTCTCTACGTTCTAATACGCAAGGTCGTGGAACTTATTCCATGCACTTTGACCACTATGAAGAAGTACCAAAGAGTATTTCTGAAGAGATCATTAAGAAAACTTCAGGTCAGTAATTAACAACCATTGTTTCAAAGGAAATTTTGTTGTAAGCTAGGAAAGGTGATAGAGTAATTTACTCACCTTTCTTCCAAAAATAAAAATATATATAATTATAAGGAGGATTTCGATCATGGCAAAAGAAAAATTTGATCGTTCCAAGACGCATGCCAATATTGGTACAATTGGGCACGTTGACCACGGGAAAACTACATTAACTGCAGCTATCTCTCACGTACTTCACAAAAAATCAGGTAAAGGTACTGCAATGGCATATGACCAAATTGATGGTGCACCTGAAGAGCGCGAGCGTGGAATCACTATTTCCACTGCACACGTTGAGTATGAAACAGATTCTCGTCACTATGCACACGTTGACTGCCCAGGACACGCTGACTATGTTAAAAACATGATCACTGGTGCTGCGCAAATGGACGGAGCAATCCTAGTTGTATCCGCAGCTGATGGCCCAATGCCACAGACTCGTGAGCACATCCTACTTTCTCGTCAAGTTGGTGTACCATCTATCGTGGTATTCTTAAACAAGACTGACCAAGTAGACGATGAAGAACTACTTGAATTAGTAGAAATGGAAGTTCGTGACCTTCTTTCTGAATACGACTTCCCTGGAGACGACATTCCTGTCGTTAAAGGTTCTGCACTTAAAGCTCTTGAAGGAGATGCTGATCACGAAGCTGCAATCCTTGAGCTTATGCAACAAGTTGATGACTACATCCCAACTCCAGACCGTGACAAGGACAAGCCTTTCATGATGCCTGTTGAGGACGTATTCTCAATCACTGGTCGTGGTACTGTTGCGACTGGACGTGTTGAGCGTGGTCAACTAAACGTTGGTGACGAAGTTGCGATCATCGGACTTTCTGAAGAAGCTAAGAAAACTACTGTAACTGGTGTTGAAATGTTCCGTAAACTACTTGACTATGCAGAAGCTGGTGACAACATTGGTGCCCTTCTACGTGGTGTATCCCGTGACGACATCAATCGTGGACAAGTACTTGCTAAGCCAGGTACAATCACTCCACACACTAAGTTCAAAGCAGAAGTTTATGTACTATCTAAAGAAGAGGGTGGACGTCATACTCCATTCTTCACAAACTATCGTCCACAGTTCTACTTCCGTACTACGGATGTAACTGGTGTTACTCACCTTCCAGAAGGCGTTGAAATGGTTATGCCTGGTGATAACGTAGAGATGGTTGTTGAACTAATCTCTCCAATCGCTATCGAAGAAGGTACGAAGTTCTCTATCCGTGAGGGTGGACGTACTGTAGGCGCTGGTGTTGTAGCTACAATCACTGAGTAATCTTTGATTGTTAAATAAAACAATTATAAAAGGTTGACCTGGTGGATGTTTCATCCACTAGGGCAACCTTTTTTTGTTGAAGTTTATTGATAAAAATAAGTATCAGAAGTTGCCTAGAGCTAATTAGTGATGACGTTTTAAGGTGGAAGAGCAACTAGTGACCCAAGAACGAGGGAAAAAGGGATTAAGGGTAACTAGAGAGAGCAACTAGTGACCCAAGAACGATAAATATATTAGGATCAGTAAAGAAAACAACTAGCTGCAATATAAACTATATATTTAAAAACAAAAAAATTCTCTTTCTCTATATTAAGATTAGAAGAAAAAAACCAAAAGGTACAAAAAACAAATCTAACAAGTCTATCAAAAGCTGTAGCAATTAATTCTATGATAATTCCCTAACTCACAACGTTTTAGACTCTCAAAAGAAGTTTTAAAAACCTTTTTTAAAACACTCCTTGATATTATGAAAACTACCTTGTATAATAGGCGAAGTGTGGCCAGAAGGTATATTTTAAAAAAGACTTGCATACACATATTCATTCGTGTATAATATCTAATGTTGGTCACTGACAGGCGTTGATCCGGGAGGTTGCCGACACGCCCGGCCCCTTTGCCATGGGAGAGCGTGTTTAAATTTCCGGCGAGCAAGTCTATTTCCAAAAATGGGCGAAAAAAGGAGGTATTCAAATGGCAAAACAGAAAATTCGCATTCGATTAAAGGCTTATGATCACAGAATTCTTGATCAGTCAGCAGAAAAGATTGTAGACACGGCTAAGCGCTCCGGTGCTGCTGTATCCGGTCCAATCCCGCTACCGACAGAACGATCTATTTACACGGTTCTTCGTGCGGTGCACAAGTACAAAGATTCTCGTGAACAGTTCGAGATGCGTACTCACAAGCGTCTAATCGATATCGTTAACCCTACACCACAAACTGTGGATGCGTTAATGCGACTAGATCTGCCATCAGGCGTTGACATTGAAATCAAACTATAAATAATAAAATGAAAAGAATTATAGGAGGTGTGACTCATGACCAAAGGAATCTTAGGTAGAAAATTAGGTATGACCCAAATTTTCTCTCAAAATGGAGAGGCAATTCCAGTTACTGTGATCCAAGCTGAACCAAACGTTGTTCTTCAGAAGAAGACAATCGAAGGAGAAGGCTATGAATCGATCCAGTTAGGTTTTTCTGATCAAAAAGAAAACCGACAAAACAAACCTGCAAAAGGTCATGCAGAAAAAGCGAAGACAACCCCTAAGCGCTTCGTTAAAGAACTCCGTGATGTGACTGTTGCGGATTATGAAATTGGTCAAGAAGTCAAAGTAGACACATTCGCTGAAGGTGATTCAGTTGATGTAACAGGAATTTCAAAAGGGAAAGGTTTCCAAGGTGCTATTAAGCGTCATAACCAATCTCGCGGACCAATGAGTCACGGTTCACGTTACCACCGTCGTCCTGGTTCAATGGGTCCTGTTGATCCAAACCACGTACGCCCTGGTAAGTTGCTCCCTGGACGAATGGGTGGAGAGCAAAAAACCGTTCAAAATCTTGAAATTGTAAAAGTAGATGCAGAACGTAATATTCTTCTAGTTAAAGGTAATGTACCTGGAGCGAAGAAAAGCTACGTATCTGTGAAATCAGCTATAAAAGCTGACTAATATCGATAAGGAAAGGAGGAGCCCAGATGCCTAAAGTTACTTTGTTTAATCAAGCTGGCTCACAAGTAGGCGACATTGAACTTTCAGACAACGTCTTTGGCGTTGAACCAAATGAAAGTGTTCTATATGAAGCAGTTGTGATGCAACAAGCATCTCAACGACAAGGTACACACTCAACAAAAACACGCGGAGAAGTTCGCGGCGGTGGTAAAAAACCGTGGAGACAAAAAGGAACAGGTCGTGCACGTCACGGTACTATCCGATCTCCAATCTGGGTTGGTGGCGGTGTAACATTTGGACCAACACCACGCAGCTATGGCTTTAAAATGCCAAAGAAACAACGTCGTTTAGCGTTGAAATCTGCTCTTTCTTCCAAAGTGAATGACGAAAACATTCGCGTTGTGGAAGGATTGAGTTTAGAAACACCTAAAACAAAGGAAATGAAGCAAGTATTAGCAGGCTTATCAGCAGATGCAAAAGTACTTGTTGTTACAGCAGATTACAACGATGCCGTTGCATTGTCTGTACGTAACCTTCCTGGAGTAAAATTTGTAACAGCTGATGGAGTAAATGTTCTTGATCTTCTTAACCATAAGAAGTTAATCATTACTCAAGATGCTGTGAAACAGGTAGAGGAGGTGCTTGCATAATGGCAAACGTAAGAGATCTTATTAAGCGCCCTATCATTACAGAACGCTCAGCAGACTTGATGGTTGATAAAAAGTACACGTTTGAGGTTGATCCTCGTGCAAATAAATCACAAATCAAAGACGCTATCGAAGAAATCTTTGGAGTGAAAGTAATTAACGTTAATACAATGAACTACAAAGGTAAATTCAAGCGTTTTGGTCGTCATTCAGGCTATACTCGCAAGCGCAAAAAAGCCATTGTTCAACTTTCAGCGGACAGCAAAGAACTTGAATTCTTTGAAGGCGCGTAAAAAAATAATTAGTGAAGGAGGGAAAAACTGATGGCTATTAAAAAGTATAAACCAACCACAAACGGTCGCCGCCATATGACGACATTAGATTTTCAAGATTTGACAACAGATAAGCCAGAAAAATCTTTGTTAGCACCATTACATGGAAGAGGCGGTCGTAACAACCAAGGTAGATTGACTGTACGTCATCAAGGTGGCGGACACAAACGTCAGTATCGTATGATAGATTTCAAGCGCAACAAAGATGGAATTCCAGGCCGCGTTGCTACGATTGAATACGATCCAAACCGTTCAGCTAACATTGCATTAATTAACTATGCAGACGGTGAGAAACGTTACATCTTAGCTCCTAAAAACTTAAAAGTTGGCACAGAAATCATGTCTGGTAAAGATGCGGATATCAAAATTGGTAACGCTCTTCAACTTAAAGACATCCCAGTTGGTACAATTGTTCATAACGTTGAACTTCGTCCTGGTAAAGGTGGACAGCTCGTACGATCAGCTGGAGCTGAGGCTCAAGTTTTAGGTAAAGAAGGAAACTACGTTCTCGTTCGTTTACGTTCAGGTGAAACGCGTTTAATCTTAGCAACTTGTCGTGCGTCAATCGGTCAAGTTGGTAACGTAGAACATGAATTAGTGAATATCGGTAAAGCCGGTCGTTCACGCTGGTTAGGTAAACGACCAACTGTTCGTGGTTCTGTTATGAACCCTAACGATCACCCACACGGTGGTGGTGAAGGTAAAGCTCCTATCGGACGTAAGTCGCCAATGTCACCATGGGGTAAACCAACTCTTGGTTACAAAACTCGTAAAAAGAACAAAGACACGGATAAATATATTGTGCGTCGTCGTAAAAAATAACGCGGTTGTGCTACGGTTCTTTGAGAGAACCGTGGGCCAATCACGAAGGGAGGTACAATTATGGGTCGCAGCTTGAAAAAAGGACCTTTTATTGATGATCATTTGATGAAGAAAGTCGAAGCGATGGATAACGACAACCGAAGAGTTATCAAAACTTGGTCTCGTCGCTCAACAATTTTCCCACAATTCATCGGTCACACGATTGCGGTATATGACGGTCGTAAACATGTACCAGTATTCATTTCCGAAGATATGGTTGGACATAAGCTTGGTGAATTTGCACCAACGCGTACTTACAAAGGCCATGCTTCAGACGATAAGAAAACACGACGTTAATAAAGAGGGGAGGTACTATTCATGGAAGCAAAAGCAGTTGCAAAACAAGTGCGTATTGCTCCTCGCAAAGTTCGCTTAGTCGTAGACTTAATTCGTGGTAAAGCAGTCGGTGAAGCAGTTTCTATTCTTAAACTCACACCTAAAAAAGCTTCTCCAGTAGTGGAGAAACTTTTGAACTCAGCCATTGCGAACGCAGAGCATAACTATGAAATGGAACCTGACAATTTAGTTGTCAGTAAAGTATATGTAGACGAAGGTATTACACTTAAAAGATTCAGACCACGTGCTATGGGACGTGCGAGCAGAATCAATAAACGTACGAGCCATATTACGGTCGTTCTAACAGAAAAGAAGGAGGGATAAGTGTGGGTCAAAAGATAAATCCTAATGGACTTCGTGTCGGCGTTATTCGCGGCTGGGAGTCAAAATGGTACGCTGATAAAGATTACGCTAACCTACTTCATGAAGATATTAAAATTCGTGAATACTTGGAAAAGCGTTTAAGTGAAGCTTCAGTCTCCACAATCGAAATCGAGCGCGCGGCAAACCGTGTGAACGTAACGATTTACACTGCCAAGCCAGGTATGGTTATTGGTAAAGGTGGATCTGAAGTCGAAGCATTACGTAAAGCTCTAAATCAATTAACTGGCAAGCGAGTTCACATCAACATCAATGAAATCAAGAGACCTGATCTTGATGCGAAGCTTGTTGCTGAAAATATTGCTCGTCAATTAGAAAATCGTATTTCATTCCGTCGTGCGATGAAACAAACAATTCAACGCACAATGCGTTCAGGCGCACTTGGAATAAAAACACAAGTTTCTGGTCGTCTTGGCGGTGCTGATATCGCTCGTGATGAATCATATAGTGAAGGAACTGTTCCATTACACACATTAAGAGCTGACATCGACTATGGTGCTGCAGAAGCAGACACTACTTACGGTAAGCTTGGTGTTAAAACTTGGATCTACAAAGGTGAAGTCCTTCCAACGAAAGGAACGAACCAAGAGGAAGGAGGAAATTAATCATGCTAATGCCTAAACGTGTTAAATTCCGTCGTGAACACCGTGGTAAGATGCGCGGTCGTGCGAAGGGCGGAACAGAAGTATCATTCGGTGAATTTGGTTTACAAGCTCTAGAAGCTTCATGGATCACAAACCGACAAATAGAATCTGCACGTATTGCCATGACACGTTACATGAAGCGTGGAGGTAAAGTATGGATTAAAATTTTCCCAGATAAGCCGTATACGGCAAAACCTTTAGAGGTAAGAATGGGTTCCGGTAAAGGGGCGCCTGAAGGTTGGGTAGCAGTAGTAAAACCAGGGAAAATTTTATTTGAAATAGCTGGAGTATCGGAAGAAGTGGCTAGAGAAGCGTTACGTCTTGCTTCACACAAGCTACCAATCCAAACGAAATTTGTAAAACGAGAAGAAGTGGGTGGTGACGCAAATGAAAGCTAATGAGATCCGCAACCTAACCACTGCAGAAGTAGAACAGAAAACAAAGTCTTTAAAAGAAGAACTTTTCAACCTTCGCTTTCAACTTGCGACTGGACAGTTAGATAATCCAGCCCGCATTCGCGAAGTTAAAAAAGCTATTGCTCGTGCAAAAACAGTTTTACGTGAACGAGAACTCGGAATCACGAACGAATAGTCCTGAGAGGAGGTTTGCACAGTGGAAGAACGTAACAACCGCAAAAGCTATGTTGGTCGCGTAACATCTGACAAGATGGACAAAACCATCACAGTTGTTGTAGAAACGTATAAAATGCACTCGCTCTATGGAAAGCGTGTAAAATATTCTAAAAAGCTTAAAGCGCACGATGAGAATAACTCTGCAAAAACAGGTGACGTTGTTAGAATCATGGAGACTCGTCCATTATCTAAAGACAAGCGTTTCCGTATTGTTGAAATTGTTGAGGAATCTGTCATCGTATAACTTCAAGTATATGTTTGCTTACCTGAAGGGAGGTAAAGAAGTCTATGATTCAGCAAGAAAGCCGTTTAAAAGTTGCCGATAATTCAGGAGCGCGTGAAGTGCTATGTATTAAAGTTCTCGGAGGTTCCGGGCGCAAAGTTGCTAACATTGGAGACGTTATCGTCTGTACTGTAAAACAAGCAACACCTGGTGGCGTTGTCAAGAAAGGTGAAGTTGTCCGTGCTGTCATCGTTCGTACAAAGAGTGGTGCACGCCGTCAAGATGGCTCTTACATTAAATTTGACGAAAATGCAGCGGTGATTATCCGTGACGATAAAGGACCAAGAGGAACTCGTATCTTCGGACCGGTTGCACGTGAACTACGTGAGAACCAATTCATGAAGATTGTTTCTTTAGCTCCTGAAGTACTTTAATGATTATTAATATGAAGAGAAATATACGTCTTAAGAGGAGGTGCCCTCATGTCTAACCCGAAATTGCATGTCAAACAAGGCGATAACGTTAAAGTTATTACCGGCAAAGACAAAGGCAAGGAAGGTAAAATCCTTGAAGCATACCCGAATGATTCCCGTGTGCTAGTGGAAGGCGTAAACATGGTTAAAAAACATGCGAAACCATCCCAATCTAATCCACAAGGCGGAATCCTTAATCAGGAAGCTCCAATTCACGTTTCAAACGTGATGCCAATTGATCCAAAAACGGGAGAACCAACCCGCATTAGTTATAAAGAAGAGAACGGTAAAAAAGTACGCATAGCGAAAAAATCTGGCGAATCTTTAGATAAGTAATAGCCAGTGGCTGAAAGGAGGTTCACTCAATGAGTCGATTGAAAGAAAAGTTTAATAAGGAGATTACTCCTGTACTAACAGAGAAATTTAACTACTCTTCCGTTATGGAAGTGCCACATGTAGAAAAAATCGTGATTAACATGGGTGTCGGTGAAGCTGTTCAGAACTCTAAAGTTCTTGATAAAGCAGTTGAAGAACTTACGTTAATCTCAGGTCAAAAGCCATTGATTACAAAAGCGAAGAAGTCCATTGCAGGATTCAAACTTCGTGAAGGTATGCCAATTGGTGCAAAAGTTACACTACGCGGTGAGCGTATGTATGACTTCTTAGATAAGTTAATTGCTGTTTCTTTACCACGTGTTCGTGACTTCCGCGGTGTTTCTAAAAAAGCATTTGACGGACGAGGAAACTATACAATGGGGATTAAAGAACAATTAATCTTCCCTGAAATCGAGTATGACAATGTAGACAAAGTTCGCGGAATGGATATCGTTATTGTTACAACTGCTAACTCTGACGAAGAAGCACGTGAACTTCTCACTCAAATGGGCATGCCGTTTCAAAAATAAAAAGTTTGCCAAAAGAGAGGAGTGAAGACCTTGGCGAAAAAATCGATGATCGCAAAACAGAAGCGTACAAAGAAGTTTAACGTTCAGGAATACACACGTTGCGAACGCTGTGGACGCCCTCACAGTGTTATCCGCAAATTTAAACTTTGCCGTATCTGCTTCCGAGAACTTGCACATAAAGGTCAAATTCCGGGCGTTAGAAAAGCTAGCTGGTAATTCCGTTTAAAGGAAGGAGGTAAATACGATGACCATGACAGATCCTATTGCAGATATGCTTACGCGTATTCGTAATGCAAATACAGTGAGACACACAAGTTTGGAGCTTCCTGCTTCAAATCTTAAAAAAGAAGTAGCTGAAATTCTAAAGCGTGAAGGTTTTATTCGCGACTACGAATTCATTAAGGATAGTAAACAAGGAATCCTTCGTATTTTCCTTAAGTACGGTGCAAATAACGAAAAAGTTATCACTGGACTTAAGAAAATTAGTAAACCAGGTTTACGCGTTTATGCGAAGGCAGATGAACTTCCACGAGTACTTGGTGGACTTGGAATCGCTGTTATTTCTTCATCAACAGGAGTAATAACTGATAAAGAAGCTCGTCAACAACAAGTAGGCGGAGAAGTACTCGCTTATATTTGGTAATAAGTATGTAACAGAATGGAGGTGTAAGGCATGTCTCGAGTTGGTTTAAAACCAGTTGAGGTTCCTTCTGGTGTAGAAGTGAAAATCGACAATACAACCATCACAGTAAAAGGACCGAAAGGTGAGCTTCAACGTGAACTTCACCACGACATGATTGTTAAAGTAGAAGACAATCAAGTTACAGTTGCGCGTCCTTCTGATCATAAAGAACACCGTTCTCTACACGGTACTACTCGTAGCGTCATCAATAACATGATTGAGGGAGTTACGAAAGGTTTTGAAAAGAAGCTTGAACTTGTAGGTGTTGGTTACAGAGCGCAAAAGACAGGAAATAAACTTGTCCTAAACGTTGGTCTATCGCACCCAGTTGAATTTGTTGAAGCTAATGGATTAGAAATTGAAGTACCAACAAACACTCAAATTACCATTAAAGGTATTAATAAAGAAGCTGTTGGTGCACTTGCTTCAAACATTCGTGCGACAAGACGACCAGAACCTTACAAAGGTAAAGGTGTACGTTATGAAGGCGAATATGTACGACGCAAGGAAGGTAAAACAGGGAAATAAACCCTAATAAAGGAAAGAAAGGAATGACGTTCGATGATCACGAAAACTGACAAGAACGCGGTTCGTAAGAAAAGGCACGCCCACGTTCGTCGTTCGATCACAGGAACTGCTGAACGTCCTCGTTTAAATGTTTTCCGTTCTACTAAGCATATTTACGCACAGTTAATTGATGATGTTGCAGGCGTAACATTAGCAAGTGCTTCTAGCTTAGATAAAGAACTTAATGTTGATAATGGCGGGAACAAAGAAGCAGCACGTCAAGTTGGCGAACTTGTGGCAAAGCGAGCCCTTGAAAAGGGTCATGAATCCGTAGTATTTGATCGTGGCGGTTACCTCTACCACGGTCGCGTACAAGAACTAGCAGATGCTTCACGAAAAGCAGGTCTGAAGTTTTAATCAAGGCGAAAAGGAGGGAAATACATGCGTATCGATTCAACTAAGTTAGAGATTGAAGAAAGAGTCGTAACGGTCAACCGAGTAGCGAAGGTTGTTAAAGGTGGACGTCGTTTCCGCTTTTCAGCACTCGTTGTCGTTGGAGATAAAAACGGACATGTTGGCTTTGGTATGGGTAAAGCACTAGAAGTACCTGAAGCAATCCGTAAAGCTATTGAAGAAGGCAAGAAAAATATGATTCGCGTACCTATTCAAGGAACGACGATTCCTCATCAAATTACTGGAGAATTTGGTGCAGGAAGTGTACTGCTAAAACCAGCATCTGAAGGTACTGGAGTTATCGCAGGTGGCCCCGTCCGTGCGGTACTAGAATTAGCTGGTGTAGGCGACATCCTATCCAAATCTTTGGGATCAAACAACCCAATTAACATGGTACGTGCAACAATCCAAGGGCTTGATAGCTTGAAGAGTCCAGAAGAGGTTGCAAAACTACGCGGCAAATCTGTTGAAGAGTTGCTAGGTTAAGGAGGGATTTGGCATGGCAAAGAAATTAGAAATTACCCTCACACGAAGCCTGATTGGACGTCCGGAAGATCAGCGCGTGACTGTGAAGACTTTAGGTCTTCGTAAAGTTAATCACACTGTCGTTCAAGAAGATAACGATGCAATGCGTGGAATGGTGAACAAAGTTTCCCACCTCGTCAGTGTGAAGGAAATAGAAGCGTAATTTGATAAACAGTTGAGGAGGTGTCAATATGGAACTTCACGAATTAAAACCTTCGGTAGGATCACGGAAAGAAGGCAAGCGTAAAGGTCGCGGGATTGGTACTGGTAATGGTAAGACTGCTGGTAGAGGTCACAAAGGTCAAAACGCTCGTTCAGGAGGCGGAGTTCGCCCAGGTTTTGAAGGTGGACAAATGCCAATATTCCGTCGTTTACCTAAACGTGGATTTAAGAACCCGAATCGCACTGAATACGCGATCGTGAACCTTGACACGTTAAACCTTTTTGAAGAAGGTACAGAAGTTACACCTGAGCTACTTTCAGAAACAGGTGCAGTGAAAAATGCTAAAAACGGAATTAAAGTTTTAGGAAACGGTTCACTTGAGCGTAAGCTTACAGTGAAAGCTCATAAATTCTCAGGATCAGCGAAGGAAGCGATTGTGGCTGCCGGCGGAACGACTGAGGTGATTTAATGTTTCAGACAATCTCCAATATTTTTCGTGTTGGTGATTTAAGGAAAAAGATTTTCTTCACCTTGGCGATGTTAATCGTCTTCCGTATCGGTGCCCACATCCCGGCTCCGGGAGTGGACGCAGATATTTTGGATTTCGGTGGAGAGATGAACGCCTTTGGTTTTTTAAACACTTTTGGCGGTGGGGCACTTGAGAATTTCTCTATTTTTGCGACAGGGATTATGCCTTACATTACTGCGTCGATTATCGTACAATTACTACGAATGGACGTTGTTCCTAAGTTTGCCGAATGGTCTAAACAAGGGGAAGCAGGTCGTAAAAAGTTAGCACAAGTGACGAGATACGGTACGATTGGGATCGCTTTTATTCAAGCGATGGGTATGTCAATTGGTTTCAATAACATTTTCCCTGGTCTTGTACCCGATCCAAGTATTTCGACCTATTTATTAATTGCACTAACCCTAACAGCAGGAACTGCATTTTTATTATGGTTAGGTGAGCAAGTCACTGCAAATGGTGTCGGGAACGGGATCTCGATCATGATCTTTGCTGGGATTGCTGCTGGGATTCCGAATGGAGTTAATCAAATTTATGTGACTCAATTCGAAGACGCAGGAGATGCCTTGTTTATTAACATTGTTACTGTATTGTTACTACTCTTGGCGCTTTTAGCGATCGTTGTTGGTGTAATCTTTGTACAGCAAGCTCTTAGAAAAATTCCTGTCCAATATGCCAAGCGATTGGTTGCTGGGAAGCCGCAGGGGGGTCAGTCGACTCACTTGCCGTTAAAGGTTAACTCAGCCGGGGTTATTCCAGTTATTTTTGCGATGTCTCTCTTTATCTTTCCACCAACAGTGGCTGGATTCTTTGGAGACCAGAGTACGATAGCTGGTTGGATTACACGTAACTTTGACTATACGCAGCCGTTTGGCCTTGTCGCCTTCGCTACGTTAATCATTGGTTTTACGTACTTCTATACTTTTGTTCAAGTTAATCCTGAACAAATGGCGGAGAATCTGAAAAAACAGGGTGGTTACATTCCTGGAATTCGTCCCGGTAAGACAACTCAAGTTTATATAACTCGTATCCTTTATCGTTTGACGTTCGTCGGAGCTTTGTTCCTAGCATCAGTATCAACTATTCCTGTCTTCTTTACTGAAGTAGCAGGCCTTCCTCCAGCAGTACAAATTGGAGGAACGGGATTATTGATCGTTGTTGGTGTTGCACTAGACACGATGAAACAAATTGAAAGTCAACTAATTAAACGATCATACAAAGGCTTTATTAAATAAAAGGGAGTTTTTCTCCCTTTGCCTTCGATCGAAGATTAGAACGATGGAGGGGAAAAAGATGAATTTAATCTTAATGGGACTTCCAGGTGCAGGAAAAGGAACCCAAGCAGAGAAGATCGTTGAAAAATACGGTGTTCCACATATTTCAACTGGAGACATGTTTCGTGCCGCGATTAAAAACGGTACCGATTTGGGTCTTAAAGCAAAATCGTTTATGGATGAGGGTAACCTTGTTCCAGACGAAGTGACGGTTGGAATTGTGAAAGAGCGTTTAAGTCAAGATGACTGTAAAGACGGCTTTTTACTTGATGGTTTTCCTCGAACTGTTGCTCAAGCATCAGCACTTGAAGATATGCTGACTAGTCTAGGACGTCAATTGGATCATGTTCTATATATTAAAGTACCAAAAGAGGATCTTTCTAAACGACTCACTGGTCGTTGGATCTGCCCTACATGCGGAGCCACGTACCACGAGATTTATAATCCTCCTAAGGTTCAAGGAAAATGTGATAAAGACGGAAGTGACTTGATTCAACGAGAAGATGATAAACCGGAAACGGTTGAAAAGCGTTTGGAAGTGAACTTAGGTCAAACAAAACCTCTAGTTGATTTTTATACGGAGAAGGGCTACCTTCGAAATATTGATGGTCAACAAGATATTGAAGTCGTTTTTGAAGATCTTGATGCACTTTTGAAAGGAAGCCATCAATGATCATTTGTAAGACTCCGCGAGAGCTGGATATTATGAGGCATGCAGGGGAAATCGTTGCATTAACTCACCAACAACTTCAAAAACACATTAAACCTGGAATCACAACGAAAGAATTAGACCAAATCGCTGATAAATTTATTCGATCGAATGATGCGATTCCATCTTTTAAAGGATATAATGGATTTACTGGAAGTATCTGTGCTTCAGTGAATGATCAATTAGTACATGGAATTCCGGGAAACCGCGCTCTTGAAGATGGTGACATTATCAGTATTGATATAGGCGCTGATTACAAAGGGTATCATGGTGACTCGGCATGGACGTATCCAGTGGGAACGATCGATGAAAAGACAAGTAAGCTCCTTGAAGTCACCGAAGAATCACTATATAAAGGACTTGCTGAAGCCAAGCCAGGTGAAAGGCTCTCTAACATTTCACACGCGATTCAAACGTATGTTGAAGCTCATGGTTTTTCCATAGTGAGAGAATATGTAGGTCACGGGGTTGGTCAAAGTCTTCATGAAGATCCACAAATTCCTCATTTCGGTCCACCAGGAAAAGGACCGCGACTGAAAGAAGGAATGGTTTTAGCTATTGAGCCGATGGTTAATGCTGGAAGCCGACATGTACGGACATTGAAAGATAATTGGACCGTCGTGACGACAGATGGGGAAATGTGTGCCCATTTCGAACACACAATTGCTATTGTTGACACAGGATATGAAATATTGACAAAAGCCCAATGAACGAATGAAGGTGGTCACTAAATGAAAGATCCTGAATCGAATCCGCAAGTCGGAGAACTTGTGCGTATTTTGAATGGAAGGGACAAAGATCAGTTCGCTTTTGTGATAGATGTATTGGATGAACGTTTTGTTCGTATCGCAGACGGGGATAAAAGGAAAGTAGACCGTGCAAAACGGAAAAACATTCTCCATATCGAGCGGACAGATATTATTGCTCCGGAAATCAAGAATAGCATTGTTGAAACGGGCCGTGTCACCAATGCCAAATTGCGGTTTGCAATTTCAACATATATTGATGATAATTTACTGAAGGAAGGAGAGTAAATTCATGGCCAAAGAAGATGTAATCGAAGTAGAAGGAACGGTTATTGAGCCGCTTCCAAATGCGATGTTCCGCGTTGAGTTAGAAAACGGACATAAGATCTTGGCCCATGTCTCAGGCAAAATCCGTATGCACTTTATTCGAATTTTACCAGGAGACAAGGTTACTGTAGAATTATCTCCGTACGATTTAAGTCGTGGACGAATCACGTATCGTTATAAATAAATCAACAAGTTATGATAGTCACTCCGCATTATAAGGAGGTAGAAAGCATGAAGGTAAGACCATCTGTGAAACCGATTTGTGAAAAATGCAAAGTTATTCGCCGAAAAGGTACCGTCATGGTAATTTGCGAAAATCCTAAACACAAACAAAAGCAAGGGTAAAACTATAGGAGGTGTAAAAGCATGGCACGTATTGCTGGTGTCGACATTCCTCGTGATAAGCGAGTCGTCGTCTCTCTCACGTACGTTTTCGGAATTGGCCAGTCTAAAGCTAGCACAATTCTGAAAGAAGCTGGTGTTTCTGAAAACACACGCGTACGCGATTTAACTGAAGATGAATTAACTAAAATCCGTGAAGTAGTAGACGGAGTTAAAGTAGAAGGAGATCTTCGCCGAGAAGTTTCTCTAAATATCAAGCGTCTGATCGAAATTGGATCATACCGTGGCATTCGTCATCGCCGTGGGCTTCCAGTCCGTGGTCAAAAGACAAAGAACAATGCACGTACACGTAAAGGTCCTCGTCGGACTGTAGCGAATAAGAAAAAGTAAAGTAAAGGAGGTCATGTTCAATTATGGCTAAACCAAAAACGACCCGAGCTAAGCGTCGTCAACGGAAAAATATTGAGTCCGGAATTGCACACATTCGTTCTACTTTCAATAACACGATCGTAACGATTACAGATCCAGCAGGGAATGCAATCTCTTGGGCAAGTGCAGGAGCTCTTGGTTTCAAAGGCTCTCGTAAATCTACTCCATTCGCAGCACAAACAGCTGCTGAAACATGCGCTAAAGCGGCAATGGAACACGGAATGAAGTCTGTTGAAGTTTCAGTTAAAGGCCCTGGTGCTGGACGTGAAGCTGCAATTCGTTCTCTTCAAGCTGCTGGCTTAGAAGTGAACATGATTAAAGATGTCACACCGGTTCCACATAACGGTTGCCGCCCACCAAAACGTCGTAGAGTATAGTCGCATCAGAGGTATGAATAGTCATACCCATGTCAATAATGGTGTAAGAACCTAAGTCCATTATATGGATACAGATTTGTATTGACGGTATCGTGACAGGTCGAGGTGTGCCCAATGAGGGATTCCGGTTGTGCCTAAATCACAACCGGGGTTTCGACGTTTTGAAGGAGGGTTTGTTTAATGATCGAGATAGAAAAGCCGAAAATTGCAGCCGTCGAAATGAGTGACGATGCAACGTATGGAAAATTTGTCGTAGAACCTCTTGAACGCGGATATGGGACGACGTTGGGAAATTCCCTCCGCCGGATTCTACTTTCGTCTTTACCTGGTTCTGCTGTAACAAGCGTCCAGTTTAACGGAGTGCTACATGAATTTTCTACGATTGAAGGTGTGGTTGAAGATGTAACAACCATTATTCTCAATCTTAAGAGACTTGCGCTAAAAATTTACTCAGAAGATGAAAAGACATTGGAAATTGATGCACAAGGCGAAGGAGTCGTTACTGCTGCTGATTTAATGCATGACAGTGATGTTGAGGTTTTAAACCCAGATCTTCATATAGCTACTCTTTCTAAGGGAGCTCAATTTCAAATGAAAGTAACAGCTAATCGTGGGCGAGGGTACTTACCATCAGAAGGAAATAATTCAGATGATTTATCAATCGGAGTTATTCCTGTAGATTCTATGTATACTCCAGTGACACGTGTTAACTTCCAAGTGGAAAACACGCGTGTTGGTCAAATTACTAACTTTGATAAATTGACGTTGGATGTATGGACAGATGGAAGTATTCGTCCGGAAGAAGCTGTTTCACTTGGAGCTAAAATTCTTACTGAGCACTTAAATATCTTCGTCGGTTTAACAGATCAAGCACAACATGCTGAGATCATGGTTGAAAAAGAAGAGGACCAGAAAGAAAAGGTTCTTGAGATGACGATTGAAGAGTTAGACTTGTCTGTTCGTTCCTACAATTGCTTAAAGCGTGCAGGTATTAATACAGTTCAAGAGCTAACACAAAAGTCTGAAGAAGACATGATGAAAGTTCGTAACCTCGGACGAAAGTCGCTTGAAGAGGTTCAAGAAAAACTTGAAGAACTAAGTCTTGGACTTCGGGACGAAGAATAACCTATCAAAGTATCGATTTGATTATCAAATCGTTGACGGAGATATATTTTCACCCGAGAAGGAGGGACCAACATGGGATACAGAAAATTAGGTCGCGATAGCAGTGCCCGTAAAGCACTTTTCCGTGATTTAACCACTGATTTAATCATCAATGAACGAATTGAAACAACGGAGCCTAAAGCAAAAGAGCTTCGTTCAATCGTTGAAAAGATGATCACATTAGGTAAGCGTGGTGACTTACACGCTCGTCGTCAAGTTGCTTCTTTTGTCCGCAATGAAGTTGCAGACGAAGAAACTGGACAAGACGCTATTCAAAAACTTTTTGATGATGTAGCAAAACGCTACGATGATCGTCAAGGCGGTTATACTAGAGTTCTTAAGCTAGGACCTCGCCGTGGAGACGGTGCAGAAATGGCAATTATCGAACTTGTATAAGTTCCTTGTTGCTCTAAAGGGCGAGACACAGAGTCTGGCAACAGATTCTGGTTCTGTGCCCTTTTTTTGTACCTTTTTATAAGAGTATCATTTGTTTATAGTGCGTTTTGAAATACCCCTAGTTTCACTGATTGATAATTACTTCTGCCAAACCCTTTTAATGGGAGGTTTTTTTGTATGACAAATGATATTCATGTTGACCACTTATACTTTCGTTATCATGAGCAGGCTCCTTATGTGCTTCATGATATCTCTTTAACTGTCAAGCAGGGAGAGTGGTTAACGATCCTTGGTCATAACGGCTCCGGAAAGTCGACGTTAGCAAGGTTTTTTAATGCGCTTCATGTTCCTAAGGAGGGAAAGGTTATCTCTTGTGGGATTGACACGAAACACGCAAACGAGTGGGTGAATATTCGCCGGCAAGTAGCGATGGTATTTCAAAATCCGGATAATCAAATTGTCGCTCCAACCGTAGAAGATGATGTGGCTTTTGGTTTGGAGAATGCTGGAATACCATATGAAGAAATGCATGAACGAGTTTATCGTAGTATTGAAAGACTGGGGCTACGTGGTTTAGAGACACAAGAACCTCACCGTTTATCAGGTGGACAAAAGCAACGAGTAGCTTTAGCTGGTGCACTTGCCCTTCGTCCTAAAGTGATTGTATTAGATGAAGCAACGTCTATGCTTGATCCTACTGGGAGAATAGAAGTATTATCAATGGTAGAAAAGTTGAGAAAAGAAGAGAACATTACCATCATCACAATCACGCATGATGTCACAGAAGCCATGTTAGCAGATCGTATTATTGTTTTGCATGAAGGCTCCATGGCTTATGAAGGCACTCCAGACGAGATTTTAAGTGATGAAAATGCGCTTAGGAAAGTAGGACTTAGGGCACCATTTATCGTGCAAATGGCAAATGAGTTAAAAAGACAACAAGTGCCTTTGCCAAATGGTGTGTTATCTCATGAGGAGTTGGTTACGTCATTATGCAAATTAAAGCCAATCACTTAACATACACCTATATGAAAAACACACCATTTGAAACAAATGCTATCGATAAATTGGATTTGATGATTCCTGGTGAGCAGTTCACATCGATTATCGGTCACACAGGTTCAGGGAAATCAACGTTGGTCCAGCATTTCAATGGCCTATTAAAACCGACAGATGGATCGATAAAAATTGGTGAATGGACCGTCAAAAGTGATACGAAACAAAAGCTCCTTTATCCTTTGCGTCGTCATGTAGGAATGGTTTTTCAGTTTCCGGAACACCAGCTTTTTCATGAAACGATTTTAGCAGACGTGGCTTATGGACCGATGAACTTTGGTTTTTCCAAGGAAGAGGCAGAGAAGGTAGCGAAGGAATGTTTAGCCAATGTAGGTATTGATGACCAGCTATTTGACCGATCTCCTTTTGATGTGAGTGGAGGACAGATGAGACGTGTCGCTATTGCTGGTGTTCTTGCATTAGATCCTGAACTTCTCATTCTAGACGAGCCCACAGCTGGTCTAGATCCAGAAGGACAAGAAATGATGATGAAGCTCTTTCATGATTGGTATGAAGAAAGAGAAGAACGATCGATCATTCTCGTCACACATCAGATGGAAGATGCTGCACGCTATTCTGATGAGGTCATCGTAATGGATGGGGGAAATGTGATTGATAGAGGAACCCCAAGGCAGATTTTTGCAAAGAAAGCCGAACTAGAAAAGATTGGTTTAACTGTTCCTGAATCTGTTCAACTACTTGAAGCGCTTCAAGCTCATTCAGAAAGTGAACTTAATACCTCTGCATTTACATTGGAAGATACGGTCGAAAGCATCTTATCTTTTCTGCACAAGAAGGGGCGTGACTAGTCGTGTTTGATAACGTGATTATAGGTCAATACGTCCCGAGGAACTCTCTCGTTCACAAGATCGATCCAAGAGCGAAACTGCTAGCTATTCTGCTATTTATTATCTTTTTATTCATAAGTCGCCATCCCGTCGTTTTATCATTGGCTATTGTCATCACAGGCACAACATTTATTCTTGCAAAAATACCGTTTCGCTACTACATAAAAGGGATGAGATTCATTGCTATCTTAATCTTTTTTACTTTCTTATTACACCTTTTTATGACAAGAGAAGGAACGGTTATTGTGGACTGGCCTTGGTTGACCGTATATTCGGGAGGCGTAGTCGAAGGAAGTTTGATTGCTCTTAGGTTATTTTTGTTAGTGCTAATGGCCTCGCTTCTTACGCTAACGACCACACCTATCGATTTAACTGACGGCATGGAAAGACTAATGAAACCATTGAAAAGGATCCGTGTTCCTACGCATGAATTAGCTTTAATGATGTCGATTGCCTTAAGGTTCATTCCAACCCTTTTAGGGGAGACGTCAAAAATCGTGAAAGCGCAAATGGCACGCGGAGCGAATTTTTCAGAAGGTTCGTTATGGAAGCGATTGAAATCGTTAATTCCAATTTTGATCCCATTGTTTGTTCAATCATTTAAGCGAGCAGAAGATTTAGCGATAGCCATGGAAGCAAGAGGATACGGTGGAGGAGAAGGTCGGACGAAGTTCAGACAGTTAAGGTGGAAAAGAAACGACTCCATTGCAATTGGGGTATTCGTCATGTTTGCCTTGCTAACGATTGTATTTGGATTTATCGAATAAAGGGAGAGAGAACCTATGCCAAGAGTATTAGCGACTTTGTCTTATGACGGAGCCCAGTTTCATGGCTACCAACGACAGTCAAATGATCGTTCTGTGCAAGGGGAACTAGAACGAGCGTTACGAAAAATTCATAAAGCAGATTCGTGGCGGTCCACTTCTTCAGGAAGAACCGACGCGGGAGTCCATGGTATGCGTCAACCCGTGCACTTCGATACACCTTTATCGATCTCAGAAGAACGATGGCCAATGGCATTAAACAGTGTGTTACCTGATGATATTCACGTCTTGCGCTGTGAGTTTGTCTCAGAGTCGTTTCACGCCCGTTATGATGCTATTGGGAAGGAATACGTCTACCATGTCAACACGTCGATACAAAGGAACGTGTTCAAGCGTCATTATGTCCACCATTTACCGAAAAAGTTAGAGTTAGATTCCATGCAGAAAGCCGCTTCCAATTTAGTTGGTACTCATAATTTCACTAGTTTTTCGTCTCCGAAAACGGATGTCGTCGATAAAGTACGCACGATTTATATGATTGACATTGTCCAAAATGGACAAGACTGGACGTTTCGGTTTATTGGCAGCGGTTTTTTATATCAAATGGTTCGCGTTTTAGTAGGGACCCTTCTTGAAGTTGGACTTAGGGAACGACAGCCTAGTGAAATAGAAGAGATCTTACAAGGACAAGACCGAACTCTTGCAGGGAAAACAGCCCCGGCATGCGGATTATATTTATCTCAAGTTTTTTACGAACAACAAGAATTAGAAGCTTATCTAAAAAAATTGCAATAACAACGCATTCGGGTGTAACATTTTGTTGACAGTGACCTTCAGATATTATATGATGGTCTATGGTATTCTTATGCCCACTAGCCCCGGGTACGGAATAGACTAGTTGAAATGTAGGAAATTCATTGGATAGTTTTTATTAGGAGGGAAACACAAATGCGTACGACATATATGGCAAAACCAAGTGAAATTGAACGCAAATGGTTCGTAGTCGACGCAGAAGGTAAAACACTCGGTCGTCTTTCGACTGAAGTAGCTAGCCTTCTTCGCGGAAAGCACAAACCAACATTTACACCACACATGGATACAGGTGACCACGTGATCATCATCAATGCAGAGAAAATCCACTTAACTGGAAACAAGTTAGCGGATAAGATGTACTATCGTCACAGCCAATACCCAGGTTCATTGAAAGCAACATCTGCTGGTGAAATGCGTGACCGAAAGCCAGTAAAATTACTTGAGCTTTCTATTAAAGGAATGTTGCCTAAAGGACCTTTAGGTAGCCAAATGTACCGAAAGCTAAATGTGTATGCTGGTAATGAGCACCCACATGAAGCACAAAAGCCAGAAGTATACGAATTACGCGGTTAATATAGAAGGAGGGAATTTTCTTGGCACAAGTTCAATATTATGGAACAGGTCGTCGTAAAAACTCCGTTGCACGTGTACGTCTAGTACCTGGAGACGGCAAAATCGTGATCAACAACAGAGACATCAACGAATACTTTGACCTTGAAACATTAAAAGTTATTGTTAAGCAACCACTAGTTGAAACACAAACAGAAGGCACTTATGACGTGCTTGTAAACGTAGATGGTGGAGGATACACAGGACAAGCTGGAGCAATCCGTCATGGTGTTGCTCGCGCTCTTCTTATTGCGGATCCAGAATTCCGTGATTCACTTAAGAAAGCAGGATACTTGACTCGTGACTCTCGTGCGAAAGAGCGTAAGAAATACGGTCTTAAAGGCGCACGTCGTGCACCTCAGTTCTCGAAGCGTTAATATCCCTTATATACCAAGGGTTCAGCCCTCTTTGCTCATGTCGAGCAAGGAGGGTTTTTTCGTGGTTTGAGAGAAGTGGCTAAAAATAAGAGTCAACAGGGGTTTATATGAATCTATTTAACAATGTTATTATAAGGGAAAATGTCCAAATTATTTACAAATTCAGAATTTTTGCTACAATGAAATGGGAATAACATTTAAGCGCTTACAATATAATTTTTGCAGGGAGGGAACTGAGACAAACAAAAAAGAGAATAGAGGGAGGTAGGAGTAAATGTCAGCTATATTGGTCGCCATATTAGGTCTAGTAATATTTGCTTTAGGCTATCGTTTTTATTCGAAATTTATTGCTGAAAGGATTTTCCGTCTGGATCCTGATTACGTGACACCAGCTCACAAGTACAAAGATGGCGTCGACTTTGTACCGACAAACAAATTTGTATTATGGGGTCACCACTTTACTTCTGTAGCAGGTGCTGCACCAATATTAGGGCCTGCAATAGCTGTTTATTGGGGATGGCTTCCGGCTGTTCTATGGGTCGTATTTGGTACGGTTTTTGCTGCTGGTGTTCACGACTTTGGAACGCTTGTTATTTCTGTCCGGAACAAAGGTCAGTCAATAGGTACATTAGCGAACAAGCTCATTGGTCAACGTGGAAAGATTTTATTTTTATTTATTATTCTCATTCTAGTTTTGATGGTGAATGCCGTTTTTGCATGGGTGATTGCGAACTTATTCATAACATATCCAGCTAGTGTCCTACCGGTATTTATTCAAATTCCATTAGCAATATGGATTGGATACGCCGTTTACAAACGAAATATTAAGATGCTTGTCCCTTCGTTAATTGCGTTGGCAGTAATGTATGCAACGGCGATTTTTTCTGCGCAAAATGAATTTTTGCAAATTGACTTAGTTCGATATATGGGTGGGGAGGAAGCGGCAGGTCTATTTGGACTTGGTGCTGTAGCGACTGCTTTCTTCATATGGATTGCTATTTTACTAGCCTATGTCTATGTGGCATCAACCCTTCCTGTATGGAAACTACTTCAACCGCGAGATTTCATTAACTCGCATCAACTAGTTGTCGGGTTAGGAATTCTTTATTTAGGATTGTTTTTGACAAATCCACAGATCACGGCACCAGCAACGAATCCTGGAGCGGATACGTCCTGGCTACCGTTATTGTTTATTACGATTGCTTGTGGTGCCATCTCAGGGTTTCACGGGCTTGTATCGTCAGGAACAACGTCGAAGCAATTAAATAAAGAAACAGATGCACGTTTTGTCGGTTATTTTGGAGCTGTCGGGGAAGGGGTTCTAGCCTTAGTATCCATTCTCGCTGTTGTCACATTATTCTCCAATGCCGATGAGTTTTTAGGTGCATATGGAAGTTTTGCAGAGGCAAATGCCATTGGACTAGGAAACTTTGTAGAAGGTGCAGCAGGCCTTGCGCAAGGCTTATTCATTCCTCAAGGAGTGGCTACAACAATCGTATCGATTATTGTTGTCAGTTTTGCTGCAACGACGCTTGATACAGCCGTTCGTCTGATGCGTTATATTATTTCTGAACTAGGTACAGAGTATAAAATTCCAGCGCTTACGAAAACACATGTAGCAACGACGGTTGCAGTAGGTTCTACGGCAGCGCTTGTTCTGATTCCAGAAGGACCACAAGGATTTGGCTCAGGAGGTTACTTACTATGGCCGCTGTTTGGTACGTCTAATCAGCTATTAGCAGGGATAAGTTTATTACTGATCTCTTTATGGCTCAAGCGATTAGGTAGAAACTATATTTATACGTTCATACCGATGATCTTCTTGTTATTTATGACGATGTATGCCCTTTTCCAACAGGTCACTTTTACGTGGTCATGGTGGGGAACAAATTCAAATATGCTTCTATTTGTATTTGGTGCGATAAACTTTGTCTTTGCTTTATGGATTTCGATTACAGCATTTTCTGCCATGCGAGGGAAGTTTGATAATCAGATTGACAAGGATTAAACTAGAAGGAACCAAAGGGGAGGTCACAGTTGGCCTCTTCTTTTCCTTTCTGAAAGGAGGAGTGATTAGTGTTAGATAGTGTGAAAAAGCTGATTAAATACTATGAAGAAGTTATTAGCCTCAATCATAAACAGGAAATTGCAAGAGAACTAAGAGACGAGGATGATCTATTTTTATTGATGCTTTATTCAGAAATGCTGGGAATTCCTAACCCTGTATACTACTATACACTTGAGCTTTATCCACATATGATTGAAGAATTTCATGACTGGCACTTACGAATGGGCATGGACAAATCACCATTAACAGGAATTCGCTGCTGCTAATGATAGGAAGAGGGTGTTTGCCAGATGGAAGTATTGGATAAAAAGATCATTTTTGTTGGAGGGAAAGGTGGGGTCGGTAAATCCACCTCAGCTGCAGGAATTGCTTGGCGTGCGGCTGAAAAAGGTTATAAAACACTGCTTATTTCCACTGATCCTGCCCACAATTTAGGGGATATCTTTGATCAGTCGATTGGTGGAAAAACGACAAAAGTGAGCGATTATCTTTCTGCGCTAGAAATTGACCCAGATATCGAAACGGAAAAGTACATTGATAGTGTGAAAGAAAATATGAAAGGAACCGTCCATTCAGGTATGATGGAAGAAGTCCATCGACAGCTTGATACGGCAAAGGCTTCCCCAGGAGCGGATGAAGCGGCTTTATTTGATAAACTAATTTCGATCATTTTAGAAGAAAGCGAACATTTTGATAAGCTCGTTTTTGATACAGCACCAACAGGGCACACGATTCGACTACTCACTCTCCCTGAACTCATGGGTGTTTGGATTGAAGGGCTGTTAAAAAAACGCAAAAAAACGAAAGAAAACTATAGCCAACTTTTAAATGATGGGGAACCAATCGAGGATCCGATTTACGATGTCCTTCGGGAACGACAGGAACGATTTTCGAAGGCGAGAAAGATTCTACTAGATGGAAATATAACAGGCTTTATTTTTGTATTAAACCCAGAACGTTTACCTATTCTAGAAACGAAAAAAGCCCTTGAGCTACTAGACAACTATCACCTTCACGTGAAAACATTGATTGTGAACAAAGTGCTGCCGGAAAATGCTGATGGAACGTTTTTGCAGGAACTGAAGGAAAATGAGAAGGGGTATTTATCACAAATAAAGCAAACGTTTAAGGACCAGGAGATTGTCTATATTCCATTGTTTTCGCATGATATTTCAAGCAAAGAAGAATTAATGGAGTTTAGTAAATATTATAGCTGATTGGTTCGGAAAAATAATAGACAGATGCTAGATTTTTTCATATGGATGGAATGAATATAGTGATGGTTACTGCACTCCGGATTATTCTTGAGTGTTTAGTGTTGAACGAGATAAAATTATCATAAGTATATAGTACATAAAACTCTCAACTTTCAGTCATACGTTTGACGTTTATTAAATACCCCTTGGCAACAATGCCAAGGGGTATTTTCGTTCTGCGTACACCACCCAAGTATTACACAGTGCTTAAAGGAGTGTGTAGACCTTTTTCTGAACGATTTTATTACTCTTCGTCATCATTACCATTATTACTAGCAGTTCCTAGTGCACCTAGAATGCCAGTCAGAAGACCTAATAGTTGTTGAACTTCGTCATCCGTTAATGTTTGAGGGGATGTTAATCTTACACACGGTAACTCAAGTTGAAGTTCAATTCCTAAAGCGACGATATCTATTGGACATGGGATGCCAATACATAGAATTTCATCACCAGTGCAACAGCTATCAGGACAACTATTATTATTGTTATTACCCATCTTTATCTACCTCCTTTCGGTTGAGCTAATCTCATTTATATGATCACGTTCTATCAGTGATTGTTTTATAACCTATTTATTTGTTTGATTCTATAAAAAAGGGTGAAAGTAATAGGTTTCCTAACTATATCGAGTGGTTGATAGAACATATATTATATAAAGTCGGAAATTTATATTTTTTACCAATTATTTCATTCATTCATGAAGAGTTTTTGTAAAGGTGGTATTTGAATGTATGTAGATATTAATCCGTCTCAAGGAAGTTTGGAAGAGAAAGTGGATCAGAATTCGTTCGTAATTGGAGTATTGGCAGCAAAATCAAGAAGAAGGTTAAAGAAGTCCCTCCATGAATTGAGACATTTAGGAGACGGATATAAAAATGTTCGTATCATTGCTTTTTATCTTATTGGAATAGATCGAGAAAAACGACTAGTGGAAGGGTATATATATGATCCTTTTGAAAAGGGTTGGAGACCATCAATACTTCCAATACCCTACGCAGTCATCAACCGTATCGGTTTAACAACGGACTGGCAAATCTTCTTTAGAAAAACTTTAGGAAGTAGAATGATCAATAATTTCACTTTTAATAAATGGGAAATGTACAAGTGGCTTTCCATTCATTCTGGATTAAACAGACACTTACCAAAAACTCATCTTATAACATCTCCACAAGACATCGTTGACTTCTTAGATGAATGGAAAGAAGCCTATATAAAACCGGTTAGTGGAAGTTATGGCAAAGGGATTTTTAAAGTTACTAAACAAGGAGAAAATTTCAAAGTAGTCACTAGTCGGCAAAAAAAAGAGAAGCATACGTTATTTTTTAATAAAGAAGAGTTGGTAAATTACTTTAAAAAGCGATGTAAAAAGAAGGGATATCTTGTTCAGCAAGTGATTAATCTATATGTTCGGGATATTCCGATCGATTTCAGGGTCATTATGGTAAAAGACAATTTAGAAGAATGGAACAATCTAGGGATGATTGCTCGAAAAGGTAGAAAAGAAGGAATTGTAAGTAACACAGGTCTAGTAAAAAGAGGCAATCCATCCTTGCAAAACCTACTTTCCATGTCAAAGTATGAAGCTATCCAATTAAGACAAGAGATGAGCGATCTTTCTTTTGAAGCGGTCCACCACATGGAAAAATTCGGTGGGACGTTTGGGAATTTAGGGAATGTTGGGTTTGATTTGGCCATAGATAGAAACCGTAATCTTTGGATTATTGAAATCAATCATCGGAATCCAAGGCATCTCATGGCAGTAGATGCTGGCGATGATCACATCTTCGTCAATGCTAATAAATTAATAATGGATTATGCCGTCCATTTAGCTAAATCTAAGATCTTGAAACGGGATTAGCTTAATGATTAACAATAAAAAAGGTCAAACTCCTCCTCTATCATTAAAGCCAAGAGGACTCCTTCCTCAAAAATTCGATAGAAATTTAGGTGGGAGGTGAATTGGCGGTTTTGGTACTAGAATTTTTATAATTTTTTAGGTAATATAAACGTATTAGAACTTATGTTTGGGGGGTGAAAATCAAATGGCAAACTACAAAACCATGCAAATTTGTGTCAAAAAAGGACACCGAATGCACGAATATTTTCAAGAGATGTGCCAACGTGCAAAGAACATGCATAACACAACCAACTTTTATATCCGACAAGTTTATACGTCTTTAACACAAGAAAAGGAGTTGCAACCTCTTCAAAGCGAAGTGTTGGATTCCATTCAA
>NZ_JARZHF010000015.1 GCF_029891575.1 Salipaludibacillus daqingensis
CAGCGTTCGTCCTGAGCCAGGATCAAACTCTCCGATAAAGTATGATGACTTTTCATCAAGTTTGATGTCCATGACATCAAAACCAAACTTTCGTCTGGCGTTTGTCGAATGTTTCCATTCAACGATTGTTTCTATTGACGGGATATTTTAAAATATCCAACTTCGCTTGGCTTCTTGTTTAGTTTTCAAAGGTCAATAACGAAACTTGTCCAAAAACAAAATCTTTTATAACTTTCTTAAAAACTCTTATTTAGACAACGCTCGTTTTCGCTTTTGTCGTTTTTGGCGACTCAATAAATATATCACCTTTCTCCATTTTCGTCAACAACTTTCTTAAAAAACTTTTTCATCTGTTTTTTCAATTTGTTGTCTTCCGTTTGGAGCGACAGGTAATAATATAACATGATTATAAAATAGAAATCAAGATTTTTTTCAATAAAAACAAAATAAATTTCTAACCTCGTCTTTTTTACATAGTATAGATGCTCTGGGGTCAAAAAAAACTATAATAAAATTCACTTATGAAAAACTGTCGCTACTTATTTTATCACGACATGAATCCAAGTTCGAGGCATTACTCAGGCATTACTCTCTGCCTAGTTTAAACTTGTCACAATAAAAATCAGTACCCTTCATCAAATTGAAGAAATGTCCCTTTACTCATTTCATTTTATAATTTAGCTCTGTTAAAGCTTGTCATTAATTTAGAAAAACACACTTGCTTGTACCGGCATCTCATCTGGACATCACCCTTAGTGATCTTCATACGTTGCTTTCCAAAAGGCGTACCATAGAATTATCAACTAGGAAATTTAATAAATAAAATTTTTTAGTATTACCCATCAAAACCCCACGCCATCCAAAAGAACAACGTGGGATTCATTTGATAACTTACTTTATTTTTCTTCTTGGTCTTCAGAACGTTGACGCATTTGTGGGAACAACAATACATCACGAATAGATTGTGAATTGGTCAGCAGCATAACTAATCGGTCAATTCCAATTCCAAGACCACCAGTTGGAGGCATTCCGTATTCCAAAGATTCAACAAAGTCTTCATCCATCATATGAGCTTCATCATCGCCTTGCTCTCTTTCAACAAGTTGAGCTTCAAACCGCTGACGTTGATCAATTGGATCATTTAATTCTGTAAAAGCATTCGCATGTTCCCGACCAACAATAAAGAGCTCGAAGCGATCTGTGAATCGAGGATCTTCTTCGTTTTTCTTCGCTAATGGGGAAATATCTAGCGGATGACCATATACAAACGTAGGTTGAATGAGTTTCTCCTCTACAAATGTCTCAAAGAACTCATTTACTACGTGACCAAACTTCATGGTCTTTTGAACGTGAACACCATGTTTTTCAGCTAACTGATGAGCCTCTTCATCAGACATCTCTGCCCAGAAATCGACTCCTGTATGTTCTTTGATCGCATCAACCATGTGGACTCTTTTCCATTTAGGTTCTAAATCTATTTCTAATTCACCATATTGTACTTTTGTCGTCCCTAAAATTTCTTTAGAAATATGAGCAACTAAGTTTTCCGTTAGCGCCATGATGTCATTGAAATCAGCGTATGCTTCATAAAGCTCTATCATCGTAAATTCAGGGTTATGCCTTGTAGACACTCCTTCATTACGGAAAACTCGCCCAATTTCATAAACTTTTTCTAACCCACCTACGATTAACCGCTTCAAATGAAGTTCAATCGCAATTCGCATATAAAGCGTCATGTCCAATGCATTGTGATGCGTAACAAAAGGTCTAGCAGAGGCACCACCTGGAATCGAATGCATCATCGGTGTTTCTACTTCTAAATAGCCGTGGTCATCTAGATAACGACGCATCGATTGAAGAATTTTACTACGTAATACAAACGTATCCCTTACTTCTGGATTTACAATTAGATCTAAGTATCGTTGACGGTATCGTTGTTCGACATCTTTCAGACCATGGTATTTATCTGGTAGGGGACGGAGTGACTTCGTCAGAATTTGTAAGTCCTGAGCTTTAACGGAAAGCTCACCAACTTTTGTTTTAAAAATAACGCCAGTGATCCCTACAATGTCACCAATGTCTGCACGAGTAAATAAGTCGTACCTCTCATCGCCAACTTGATCTTTACGCACATAAATTTGAATTTGCCCTGTTAGATCTTGAATATGGGCAAAACCAGCTTTCCCTTTTCCTCGCTTCGTCATCATTCTCCCTGCAATTGTCACAGCTACTTCTTGTTCAGCAAGCTCGTCCTTCTCCACATTCTCATAACCTTCTTTAATCATCTTCGCATCATGAGACCGTTCAAAACGAGATCCAAAAGGGTCAATTCCTAAATCAAGTATGTTATTTAACTTTTCGCGGCGTACTTGCAACTGATCCGTACCATCAAATTCTTGCGTCAACTCCATCATCTCCTAATTAAAATTATATTCCTTCGCCCCATACCGCTATGTATACGAAACGTACAATTACTCCTTTGTTTACTTTATAGGAGCAGAGCATAAAAAACAAATCAAATAAATTTATTAATGAAGAAAACTGCCAGCATAGTGCTAGCAGTTTCGTATAATCTCAGAGGTATTATAGGAAAGTTCACCGTTCTTGTCAACTTATACCTTTTGGATAACTTTTTCTCGAGGTTGCTTCTCTTCTAGAAAACCTGACAAGTTCGTTAGTACTTCAGCCATCTCATCTCGCGTTGATAATTGGTTAATTTCATCACGAATCCCAGCCGCTCCTCTTAATCCTTTAATATACCAAGAGGCGTGCTTTCTCATTTCTCTTACCGCTACATTCTCACCCTTGAGCTTAATCAAACGATCCATATGAAGGATACACACGTCCATCTTTTCTTGTGGTGTTGGTTCAGGAATGTTTTCCCCAGTTTTTAAATAATGAACGGTTCGGTACAACATCCATGGATTTCCAAGTGCTGCTCTACCAATCATCACACCATCTACACCACATTGATCCATCATTCGCTTTGCATCTTCTGGCGTTTCAATATCTCCGTTACCGATAATAGGAATGTTCACCGCTTCTTTTACTTGACGAATGACATCCCAGTCGGCTTTACCTTCGTACATTTGGTATCTCGTTCGTCCATGGATAGATACAGCCTTCCCACCACCAGCTTCCACTGCCTTTGCGTTTTCAACGGCATAGATATGATCGTCATCCCAACCAGTTCGCATTTTTACTGTTACTGGTTTATCTGCTTGTTTCACAGCGTGTGAAACCATTTCATATATTTTATCTGGGCTTAAAAGCCACTTGGCTCCTGCATCACAAGAAGTGATTTTCGGCACTGGACATCCCATGTTTATATCAATAATATCGGCGTTTGTTTGTTTGTCTACGACTTTCACCGCTTCACCGAGCGTTTCTTTCGTCGCTCCAAATATTTGCAAACTTAACGGCTTTTCTCGATCATCTACAAAAAGCATTTCTAGGGATCGTTTATTTTTATGGAGAATGGCTTTATCACTCACCATTTCTGCACAAACGAGCCCTGTTCCGAATTCCTTCGCAATTAAACGAAAGGCTGGATTACATACTCCCGCCATTGGTGCAAGGACGACTGGATTATTCATTAACACGTTACCAATTGTCAACATCATCTATCACCTCTTACTTCATTTAATCGAAGTCAGTTCATCATAAGTGACGTTTAACGTCTCCGTCACACGATTCAACAAATCTTCTTCAGGTTTTCGAGTTCCTCGCTCAATCTCCCCTAGAACAGACACAGAAACACCGAGCATCTTAGCTAAGTCTTCTTGCGTAAAACCTTTTAGCTTCCGAAATGCCCTTATTCTTCTACCCCAAACGAGCTCCTCCATTTACGAACACCTTCTTTATCGGTTAATTGATTTACATATGTATCAATGCCTCGGCCATCATTCAACCTTAAGTTAGGCTCTAACTCTTGCAGTGGTATTAACACAAACCCACGTTCAAACATACGAGGGTGTGGAATTTGAAGTAAGTTCAATTGTATATTTTCGTTGTTAAACAACAAAATGTCAAGGTCAATTGTCCTCGGTCCCCAAGTCCCTTTTTGCTGGCGTCCGCCTGATTCCTCTATTTTTTGGGTCACTTTAAGCAAGTCAAGAGGAGTATAGTTCGTTGCAATTTTTACAACCATATTTAAAAACGCAGGTTGATCGGTCACCCCAACTGGTTTTGTCTCGTAAATGGACGAAGAAGCCAAAATCGTAATACGAGGTTCTCCCTCTAATTTTTCCACGGCATTTTCTAGATGATCTAGCCTTGCTCCTTGATTTGAACCTAATGCGATATAACTAATGTGCTGCTCATCCATACTGTACTAGTCCCTTTCTCTTCTGATCTCTACTGCTACGTGATCATAGTGTCCAGGTATTGGCGGATCCGGTTTCGTTACTTTAACGACACACGCATCAACAATTTCAAATTGTTCGAGTAAAAGATCCGCTAATCGTGCCGTCAAGGTTTCCACAAGTTTAACTGGCTCTCCCTCAAGAACTTGTTTGGCAGCTTCATAAACCTTCGCGTAATTCACCGTTTGGTTGAGGTCATCACTTTCCCCAGCTGGTCTCGTATCTAATTCCAACGTCACATCCGCTTGAAAACGTTGACCAAGTTTATTTTCTTCAGGAAATGCCCCATGATATCCGTAAAACTTCATTCCATTCACATAAATTTTATCCATACGCCCATCTCCTCTTTTACATCGTTTGAGTAAGTGTAAAATCACCTTTGCCAATCATAGCATCCATCATTTTTGCCATTCGACTTATTTCTAACACATCATGAACACGAATGATCTCACAACCCTTTTCAATTCCAAGACAGACAGTTGCTCCTGTTCCTTCTACTCTTTCATTCACTGGTAACTCCAACGTTTTCGCAATCAAGGATTTTCTAGACGTCCCCAATAACATCGGATAACCTAGAGATGTGAATTCTTCTAATCGACGCATCACTTGTATATTGTCTTCATAACTTTTCGCAAACCCGATGCCCGGATCCAAAATAATTCGTTCATCTCGAACACCCGCCTGATGACAGATTCGAATGCTTTCTTCTAAGTCCATCTTCATATCGTTAATAAGATCTTTATACTCTGCTTTATCTCTGTTATGCATAAGAATAATCGGTACATCGTAGTGAGCAGCTACTGCTGCCATCTTAGGATCTGCTTTACATCCCCAAACATCATTAATGATGTTTGCGCCTGCTTGAATCGCTTTCTCCGCTACATTCGCTTTGTACGTATCGATGGAGATAGGAGCTTGAATCGCCTTTCTAACCGATTTCAAAGGTTCGATCACTCTACGGAGCTCTTCTTCCTCTGAAATTGCAATAGCTCCAGGTCTAGTGGATTCTCCGCCAACATCAATAATATGAGCCCCTTGCATGATCATTTTCTGCGCTCTTTCTGCTGCTTTTTTCGCTTCTTTAAAAATACCACCATCAGAAAAAGAATCTGGTGTTACGTTTAAAATTCCCATCACAAAGGTTTTCTCTGAAAAATCGAGTTTATATTGATCCCATTCCATCAATGTTGTTTTCGCCATCGCTGATCACCTTTTCCCGCTTAAAATTTATGCCTCAAAGTTCTTGTTTAGTCCAAAGAGTAGCCGACTGATGTTTAAGGTAGTTATATGCCCATTTAAACCAAACACCTTTATTACCTGGGAAATTCACCCCATCCCACTCGGATAATGGAATGACACCTTGCACAGAGTTTGTTACTAACACCTCATCTGCATCTAATGCTTTGTGGAGAGGAAATCGACCTTGTTTCACGACAAAACCTTCTTTTTCAGCTAAAGCAATGAGATACTGCCGAGTAATTCCATTTAAGCACCCACACGACATATCAGGTGTAAAAAGTTGTCCATCTTTCACCCAAAACAAGTTAGAAACGAGTCCTTCAGAAAGTACCTCATCCTCTGTGAGAAAAATCCCTTCTACATTTGATTTTTCCCCTAATTCTCGCTTGCCAAGGATATTATTTAAATAATGATGAGACTTCAAACGAAAATCTCCTTCAGGTGAATTCCTACGTAACGTTAATGTTTGGCCCTTTTTATGATTTATTATTCCTAATGATAACGGTTTTACGTATACGATGGTATTAGATTGCTCATACGGTTTCGTTGAAAGGCCAATTTCCCTTTCTCCTGCAGAGACATTCCACCGGAAATAACCGTCTTGTAAGTCATTTAACCGAAGCAACTCATCAACGATTTCTTTCACTTGATGTCTATTATACGTTGTCATCGATATATTCAAAGTATTTGCACTTTCATACAATCGATGAAAATGGTCATCCAGTAAAAATGGATGACCATTATACGTACGAAATGTTTCAAATAAACCTAATCCATATAAAAAACCGTGGTCAAATGGTGACAACACAACGTCTTCTTGTTTCATAAACGATCCATTTATGAAGAGATACATGTTTTGTCAAACTCCCTGTACCGGTTTAAGAAATTTCTTAATAATCGTTTTCCTACATCTGTCATAATAGATTCAGGATGAAACTGCACCCCTTCAACAGGTAATGTTTTATGGCGCAAAGCCATGATTTCTCCTTGGTCTGTTTCTGCAGATATTTCCAAGCAATCAGGTAATGTTTCACGTTTGACGATTAATGAATGATAACGGGTTGCTACAAAAGGATCCTCAATATCTTGGAAAACTGTTTGTCCATCATGCTTTACTTCTGATGTTTTTCCATGCATCAATCTTTCCGCACGGACAACGTCACCTCCGAAAACTTGTGCAATCGACTGGTGCCCTAAACACACTCCGAAAATTGGAATTTTCCCTGCAAATGCTTCGATCGACTCCATGCTAATTCCCGCTTCATTTGGGCTACACGGTCCTGGAGAAATCATTAAGTAGTCTGGTGACATTTCTTCAATTTCAGTAACGGTAATTTGATCGTTTCGACGAATCACCAGTTCTTCTCCCATTTCTCCTAAATATTGTACAAGATTGTAAGTAAATGAATCATAGTTATCAATCATTAAAATCATCGTTTATTCCTCCTCAGCTCTTCTTCACTCATCTCTTTTGCTCTCCATAACGCTTTTGCTTTCTTTAATGATTCTTTATACTCTGCTTTTGGATCAGAGTCAATGACAATACCTGCCCCTGCTTGAACGTAACAAATTCCTTCTTTGGCAATCATCGTTCGAATCGTAATATTTAATTCCATATCGCCTTGAAAACCAATCCATCCAAACGAACCAGTATAAGCTCCGCGTCTAACAGGTTCTAACTCTTCAATAATTTCCATCGTTCGAATTTTGGGGGCTCCAGTAATCGTTCCCCCTGGAAATGTTGCCGCAATGACATCAAGGGCGTCATGCTCCTTCGCTTTTATGCCTTTAACATTAGAAACTATATGCATCACATGCGAGTATTTTTCAATGACCATTAACTCATCAACTTCTACAGAGCCGTATTCACAAACTCGTCCTAAATCATTTCTTTCTAAATCAACGAGCATAATGTGTTCCGCTCGTTCTTTCTCGTTATTTAAAAGTGTATTTGCTAACGCTAAGTCTTCTTCTTCATTTTTCCCTCTAGAACGAGTTCCTGCAATTGGTCTCGTACTGACCTCATCCCCTTTGACCTTCACGAGTAGTTCAGGCGATGCGCTGACATACTGAATAGTCGGAGTCTGCATGTAACCCATATAAGGAGATGGATTCAATTCTCTTAAACAACGATAGATGTGCAGAGGGTGTGTTACACGAGCACGTGATTCGCGAACAGATAAGTTCACTTGAAACACATCTCCTGAACGAATATATTGTTTCGTTTTTTCGACTGCAACTTTAAATGCCTCTTCTTCAAAAGATCGTTCAATCGTCTCGTTCAATGGGATAGACTCGTTCGGTAGTGAAAATTGAGCGTTTCGAGTTCTTGCTTTTTCTCCTTCACGCCAACGAGTAATCATTTCTGTCAATATCTTTTCACTGCGTGAATAATCTTCATCTGAAATAACAGCGATAAACCAAATAACATCTTGTTGATGATCAATGACATACAGTTCATCAAATGCCATTAGATAGAGATCATCTGTATCCAAATCATCAGTGGAACTTTCTGGTAGTTCTTCAATTTCCCTTATTAAATCATAGCTAAATTGTCCAATCAACCCACCTTGTATTTCTGGTAGTTCATGATTTGCTTCGATGCGATACGTACGAAGCCATTTTCTTAGCGATGGCAGCAAGGGACCTCTTTCTTCTTCCTCATGATAAGATGTTTTTATCGTTAACCTTTCATCTTTTCCTTTAATGACTGCCCAAGGGGTAAGTCCAATAATCGAATACCTGCCACCCCGACCGCTTTCGAGTAAAACATGATGGTCTTTATTTTCTGATAAATAGGAATAGGTTTGAAACCAATCGGTCGTCATTTCTTTTAATTTTCTTTGTGTTCCGACCGATTTTCGTTTATAAATCGTCATTATTTCGTCCACCTCACGCCGCCATTAACGAATCATTTCTTTTCTTCCACTAATTATACGGTGGTATCCAAGCAGGTGCAATGATAATAAACGTTTAAGTAGTGGAAAATGGTTGTAATATTTTGGTCTACATCATACTTTTTTAGTTAATAAGTTTACTTTTAACAAAAGGACTCACTAAGGCGGAGTAGTTAGACGATAATTAATTTCAATCACTAAAGCTTCACTCGTCTTTCTCCCGTCATAAAATGGAAACAAAAAAGGACCACATGACTAATAGCGGCCCTTTCAATAATTTAGATCCTATTCTTCTTCCTCAAATTGATATAGTGGAGTACTTAAGTAGCGCTCTCCGTTACTTGGAATGACTGCTACTACTTTTTTGCCTTTGCCTAATCGTTTTGCCACTTCAAGGGCAGCATAAATCGCGGCTCCAGAAGAAATACCACCTAAAATTCCTTCTTCTCGCGCTGCACGACGAGCATATTCAAACGATTGTTCTGTAGAAACCGTCATCACTTCATCGTATAGATCGGTTTTCAATATATCCGGTATAAATCCAGCACCAATACCCTGAATTTTATGTGGACCCTTTTTTCCACCTGATAAAATTGGAGAATCCGATGGTTCTAGTGCGATTAATTTAACATTTGGAAAGTTTTCTTTCAATACTTCCCCTGCACCAGTAATTGTTCCACCTGTTCCAATTCCTGAAACGAACGCATCCAACTGATCGCCAACTTGCTCAACTAGCTCTTTTCCAGTAGTTTCTCGGTGAACTTTAGGATTAGCTTCGTTTTCAAATTGTTGTGGCATAAAATAACCATGTTCTCTTTGTAAGTCACGAGCTTTTTGAATCGCGCCACCCATGCCGTCCGGACCAGGAGTCAATACTAATTCAGCTCCGTATGCACGAAGCAAATTACGTCTTTCCATACTCATTGTCTCGGGCATAACAAGAAGAGACCGATACCCTTTTGCTGCAGCTACCATTGCCAGACCTATTCCTGTGTTCCCACTTGTTGGTTCAACAATTGTATCACCAGGTTTTAATGCACCCTTTTTTTCCGCATCTTCAATCATTGATAAGGCAATTCGGTCTTTTACACTGCTACCAGGATTCATATACTCTAGTTTCAAGTAAACATCTGCATGTTCATCTGTCACTAGTCGCTGCAGTTTCACCAATGGAGTTTCACCTATTAGTTCTGTAATCGAGTTCACAACTTTAGCCATCAAAATTCTCCTCCTTATAATAAAACCGAGTAAGTTCATTGGATTAATATAGATTAATCATACCAACCAATTCGGAAGTGGTCAAGAAAAAACTGGTTTTACGACTGCAATTTTTCTGCTAGTAATTCTTCTAGCTCACCTTTAGAGAACAAATATGTTTCATTGCAAAAATGACACGTTGTTTCTGCCCCTTCGTCCTCAACGATCATCGCACGGAGGTCCTCTTCGTTTAAACCAAATATCGCGTTACCCATGCGTTCTTTTGAGCAATGACACTGAAAAGATGTTTCTACCGTCTCTATGACACGGTAGTTACCAACACCGGTTAATAGTTCAACAATTTGTTCAGGTGTATGTCCACTTTGGATTAAAGAGGAAACAGGAGGTAATGCGTTTAACCTTTGTTCTATATCATCAATCGTTTCATCTTCTACTCCTGGCATCATTTGTAAAATAAACCCTCCAGCACCTTGGACTTCGTCACCTTCACCTATAACGACTCCAAGTCCAACAGATGAAGGCGTTTGTTCAGATGATGCAAAATAATACGTGAAATCTTCTCCTAGTTCTCCTGAAACGATTGGAACACTCCCAGTAAAGTAATCTTTCATGCCTAAATCTTTCACGACAGACAATGTGCCTTCGTTGCCAACAACTGCAGAAACATTAAGCTTTCCATTGTCCTTACGTTCAGGGTCAATCGCAGCTTGTGACACATAGCCTCTAGCTGTTCCATCTGCATTAGCATCTACGATAATCGGACTTGCAGGTCCGTTACCTTCTATTTTTATTGTTAACTTTTCGTCGCCTTTAAGCATTGTCCCCATCATTGTTCCTGCAGTTAGCGCACGGCCTAGTGCCGCTGTCACTGTTCTCCATGTTCCTTGACGTTCCGCTGCTTCTTTCACCATTTCTGTTGATTGCATTGCATACACTCTTACCTTGTCATCATAGGCAAGTGCTTTCACTATATAATCCTTCATTGTATCTGACTCCTTTTTTCTGTTCACCTTATTTAGGCTCTATAGTTACGCTCATAAACGAGTTGTAATCCTTTTAATGTCAACCACTCGTCTACATAATCAATTGCTTTTGTTTCTTCTCCAATTACTTTTGCCATCTCTCCTGTAGCAATAATGGTAGGTTCTGTTCCCATTTCTTTTTTGATTCGCCAGATAATCCCTTCAATTTGACCGACAAAACCGTAAAGAAAACCAGATTGCATCGCATGAATCGTATTTTTTCCAATCACACTCTTCGCTTTCACTGTTTCTACTTTAGGTAATTTAGACGCTCGTTGATACAATGCATCCATGGAAATATTCATACCTGGCGCGATAGCTCCCCCGACATATTGCTTCTTCTCATTGATGTAGCAAAAAGTTGTCGCTGTGCCTGTATCAACAATAATCAATGGTCCATCATATTGGTGAATACCGGCAACCGCGTTAACAATTCGGTCTGCCCCTACTTCTTTTGGATTATCGTAGAGGATATTTAACCCTGTTTTAATTCCTGGCCCGATAAACATTGGAGTAAATTGAAAATACATTTGGCACATTGTTTTTAAACATTGATCAATGGTTGGGACCACAGAAGAAATGATACCCCCGCTTATCTCCTCAAGCTTCAATCCTTCAAATTGAAAGAGGTTGTTTATTAAAACCCCGTATTCATCAGCAGTTTTGGATGTATTCGTCTGAATCGTCCAATAATACTGCCATTCGTCTTGGTCGTAAATTCCTATAGCCATTTTCGTATTCCCTACATCAATTACTAAATTCATCCGTTCTCCCCGCCTCTGCAAAAGAGATTTTATTTCGTGAGAAGTACTTTATCTTATAGTAAAAAGGGTGCCCAAAACATCGAATCGGCCACTAGCCAATCATATTAATAAATTATTGAAAAGATTTATTAATATGGATTGACGACGTAGTGTGCAGACACATGCGGGACACCCTCAAATTTATTTACTCATCTTTTTTTCGGTCATCTTCTTTGTTATCTTGTTTTTGATCTGCTTCTTCACTAGAATCTGATCCTAAGAAATCCTTCATCGCATCTCTTTCTTCTTCTTTGCTCTGAATGGTTACTTTTACATCTTCATCATCAGCAGTCTTCTTTTCATCATTTAACTTTTTCGTGAAATGGTGATCATCTGGGAGCTTTCCGTCATCAATAAGTGAGCGGATTTGCTCTGCGTCCAATGTCTCATGCTCTAGTAACGTTTCAGCAACAAGTTGAAGGCTTGCTTTGTTTTCTACTAGAATTTGTCGACAACGTTCATAAGACTCCTTAAGAATACGTTGAACTTCCAAATCGATTTCATAAGCAATCGTTTCACTGAAGTTTGACTCGCTACCCATATCTCGACCTAAGAACACTTCGCCTTGAGTATTTCCGAACTGTACAGGTCCTAGTTTATCACTCATTCCATATTCCATAACCATCTTACGAGCAATGCCTGTAGCACGTTGGAAGTCATTATGAGCTCCCGTACTTACTTCATTGAACATCACTTCTTCTGCAACACGTCCACCTAAAAGGCCGACAATCTTATCTAGAAGTTCAGGTTTAGTCATGAAATAACGGTCTTCTTTTGGTAGCATCATGGCGTAACCGCCAGCTTGCCCACGAGGAACGATGGTTACTTTATGAACCATGTCTGCGCTCTCTAGCTTCACACCAACAACAGTATGACCAGCTTCGTGGTGAGCAACAATGGCTCGTTCTTTTTCAGAGATGACTCGACTTTTCTTGGAAGGTCCAGCGATTGTTCTATCAATCGCTTCTTCAACAGATGCCATGTCGATCTTCGTTCTATCTGTACGAGCAGCAACTAGTGCCGCTTCGTTTAACAAGTTTTCCAAGTCAGCACCTGAGAAACCTGGCGTTCGTTGAGCAATCGCTTTTAAATTCACATCATCTTCAAGCGGTTTACCTTTAGCATGTACTTCAAGTACCGCTTCGCGACCTTTTACATCAGGACGTCCTACCATGATCTGGCGGTCGAAACGACCTGGACGTAATAATGCAGGGTCAAGGATATCTGCACGGTTCGTCGCTGCAATGAGGATAATACCTTCATTTACACCAAACCCGTCCATTTCAACTAGCAATTGGTTTAACGTTTGTTCACGCTCATCGTGTCCGCCACCTACACCAGCTCCACGACGACGACCTACCGCATCAATTTCATCAATGAAAATAATACAAGGCGCGTTCTTTTTCGCATTTTCGAACAAGTCACGTACACGAGATGCACCGACACCGACAAACATTTCTACGAAATCAGAACCACTAATAGAGAAGAATGGAACTCCTGCTTCCCCGGCAACTGCTCTTGCAATTAATGTTTTACCAGTACCTGGTGGTCCAACAAGAAGAACACCTTTAGGAATTCTCGCACCAATTTCTGCGAATTTACGTGGTTCTTTTAAGAACTCAACCACTTCTATTAGTTCTTGCTTTTCTTCATCTGCACCAGCCACATCTTTAAAACGGGCTTTTTTCTTATCTTCGCTCACGAGCTTCGCTTTACTCTTACCGAAGTTCATGACTTTACTGCCTCCACCTTGAGACTGGCTCAATAAGAAGAAGAATAAAATGAAGATAATCACAAATGGAATGACCGCTACAAAAAAGTTCACCCATCCACTTGGTTCCTCTGCTTGTTCAATGACAAGTTCATCCATCCCTTGGTCACCAGCTGCAGCAACCACCTCTTCTAAAAAGACTTGAAGGTCTGGAACATTAACTGTAAAAAACTCGTCTTCTGCTGCTCCTCTAAGTTGCCCTCGAGCAGCGTACACATCTAGTTTAGGTTGAATCGATAAAGATTCAATATTATCATTATCTAATTCTTGGCGAAATTCATTTAATGTCATTTCCGTTGTCTCATCGGGATCAGCCTGAAAAATGCTAACAATCCCCACGATAACTAGGAATATCAATAAATAAAAGATCGTATTACGAAATATCCGATTCATCCTGAACCTCCTCCCACGTCAAATACACTTAGATTATACTATCATACAAATGTCACAAATCACAATCAATTAACTTTGATAAATTTCAGGTTTTAATACTCCAACATACGGGAGGTTCCGGTAGCGCTCAATATAATCCAATCCATAACCTACGACGAACTTATCTGGAACAACAAATCCAGTAATATCAGGGTATATATCAACTGACCTTCCATCAGGTTTATCTAACAACGTGACGATTTTCACTGACTTCGCTTTACGGTATTCAAACAGTTTTACTAAGTAGCTTAATGTTGTCCCGCTATCAATAATATCTTCTAGGATTAATACATCTCTTCCTTCTACCGATGTATTTAAGTCTTTCACAATTTTCACTTCGCCTGATGACACAAGTTCGTTCCCGTAACTGGAAACATCCATTAAATCAAATTCTATATGTGTATCGATTTTTTGAATTAAATCCCCCATAAATGGAAGAGAACCCTTTAAAATACCGACGACCAACGGAAACCTTCCTTCATATTCTTCCGTTAATTGCGCTCCTAATTCACGAATTTTCTCTTGAATTTGTTCTTCAGTAATTAATATTTCTTGAATATCATCTCTCATAATTGTTTCATGAGCCTCCTAAATATATCGTTATTTAATAAGTGCCTGCCTTAATGCCTATGTATAAAGCTCGTACGTTAGATTAGCTACTTGAGTTGAAGATTTATTCACTAAGGCTTCATTGGATCGTTTCAAAAACGGGACCCATAATATTGTATCATGACTATCCGTGACAATGGGCCAAACATCACGATCTCTTTTCGGAACTTTTTGATCGATAAACAAATCCTTGATTTTTTTCGTTCCTTCTCCACCCACATAAGACATACGGTCTCCTTTTTTTCTTGAACGAACAAGTAAAGGAAGGACAACCTCGTCTAAATCCACACTTAGAGAAGCAATGTTTTTTTCCTCAAGGTTTTTCCTAACTTCCCTGGATACCTTTAACTTCCCAAGAGGCAAGGTGACTTCACTTGGAATCGCGATTTTTTGAGTATCAATAGCATCAATTTGCATATCAAATAAAGAATTTCGAAATTCAAGACGATCATAAGATTTTTCTACAACGATCCCATCGGGTAAATGGGATGTTACCGAAGGGTGGTCATTTACCAAGAGGGTTTTTACCGACTCGATATGATGACGATCCATTTTCTTTTGAACGGACTTTGAAAGATAACTTAATATTAGATGAATGACTCTTCTTTGTAAAGCACGGGGGGTTTTTCTAAGGATTTCCCCATCAATCGACAATCGATCTGCATTTTTCTCTAGTATAACTTTTTCCAAAATGATTTCCGTTTCTGATTGTAGCCATTCTTCGTCATCTGACCATGCTTCTGATTGCCACTGAAAAATCTCATGTGCTTTATGGTTTTCTTGCTTAATATATGGCAGTATATGATGCCGTAAGCGATTTCTTTGGTAGTCATCTTCTTTATTTGATGGATCGTTTCGATAAGGAACGTCATGTGTTTCGCAAAAACGAACGAGGGTTGCTTTTTCAACGCACAAAAATGGTCGTATGATTGTTCCGTTAGCAAACTGTCGCTTAACGGGAATGCCTTTTCTACCCGATAGACTTCCACGAATTTGTCGCATCAACATCGTTTCGATTTGATCGTCTCCATGATGAGCTAAAACAAGTTTATCTGCTTCTAGCTTGTTCATCAATGATTCAAACCATTCATAGCGACAAAGGCGCGCCGCTTCTTGAGTTGATAGCCCATTTTTCTTTTTTCGCTCGCTGACATTAGGTTGATGAAAATAAACCGGGATATGGTGTGATTGACAATATTTTTTAACAAATTCTGCGTCCTTTTTCGATTCGTCTCCACGCAAGCCGTGCTCCACATGAGCAACAGTGATTTTAAATGAAGAGGACGGCATATCTTGAAAAAATTTGACCATCGCCATGCTATCCGGGCCACCAGACACAGCTAAAATGAGGTGGTCACCTTCTTTGAGCATCTCATGTTTTAACATAAATGAATTAATGACCTGTTTCATATCGATTACCTATTCCTTTCCCAAATGAAAAGATCGATAACGCCAACACGAGTCCTGCTGCAATAGCTCCTGCTTGTAACATCGTTTCTACACCGTATTCAAGACCGAGAAGATAATCACCATCCACAAATGCGAGCATCGTAAAATACGCTCTACTTCCAGGGACCAATGGCAATATGCCAGGAATAGACAATGTGGTTACAGGTATTCGAATTTTTTTCGCCAATAAATGGGCAATCGTTGCTGCTGTTAAAGAAGCCAGAACCGTCGCAAAAATGGCAGAAGTCCCCATATTGATACCTGTTTGTAAAACAAACCACGTGACAACTCCGATCCCTCCCCCTAATAGGAGGGCCCGTTTTGGCACACTGAATATAACACCAAAGCCAATAATTGCTGCAAATGTCATAAGTAATTCAATAATAAGATCCAATGATGCCCCCCCTTTATAGAAACAACGAAATTGATAGAGCGATCCCACTTGCAATCGATAATGATGTTAGCAAAGCTTCCACACCACGACTCATGCCAGCTAACAAATCGCCGGATAACAAGTCACGAACGGCATTTGTTAATGGAACACCTGGAACAAGGGGCATAAGTGAACCGATAATAATTTGGTCTAAATTATTCCCTACACCGATGAATACTAGCAAAATGGCGACAGAGCCACCAACAAACGCCGCTGCAAGCTCTGCAGCAAAGCGAACTTTCAAATATCTTTCAAACTCAACTAATGTAACACTTGCGATCACCGCAGCGAGGTAGGCAGGCAACAAATCTTGAAGCCCCCCTCCAAATAAGTAGGAAAACCCACTTCCAGCAACACCTGCAGCAAGGTGAATCAGCCAAATCGGATAATGAATAGGCGCTTTAGATATAGCTTTTAACCTTTGGTCAGCTTCTTCGACCGTTAATTCTCCTGCAGTAAATTCTCTTGAAACTTGGTTCACTTCGGTAACTTTATTTAAATCTTGCATCCGGTCATCAACACGGACCATTTGCATGAGATCTTCTTTTCCTTTTCTTTCTTCAAAGGATAGGAAGATACCGGTGGTTGTTGTAAAGCAATGGACATTCGTAAATCCAGAAGATCGAGCCATTCTTTCCAACGTTTCTTCCACCCGATACGTTTCAGCACCATATGTAAGCATAATCTCTCCTGCTAATAAACATATGTCCATGACTTCATCCGCTGCTTTCATCACCTTCCCCCCATTCTCCATGGCGATCTTCTTTTACAATCACCGATCGATTGTTTATCCCACCAAGTATAAAATATATAATAAAAGAAGAAAAGAGGCAAAAATCAACGTTTCATACAATCCTCTGTATTTTTTTTCCTTTGTTGTCTGCACCTGATTTGACGGTGAGTGAACTTTTTTTGACTGTTTCAATAACTTTTTCTTTTTCACTCTCGATAGTGCCGATCTCTTTTTTTCTTTTTGCAACACGTCTAACAAATCTCTCTTCATTTCCAAAGCATTGTCATAACGATGTTCAATTCCCTTGCAAATAATAGATGAAAACGGGTCTAACACAGGCTGTTGTTTTACTTTGGCTACTAGCTGCTTTCTTCCGTCTAGACCTGTTTTTTCAAAACGATGAAAGTAACCTCGATTCAACATCAACATAGCAACAGAAAACAAATCATAAGAAGCTTCTGCTTTTCTGTCTCCTATTCCCCAATAACCACGATCGAAAAACTCCGTATATTCTTTAATAGATCTCCCTAACTTTGTCATCCCGCCAACATCAATCCATCGAAGAGAAAACGGATGATGCGAGACAATTAAATTTTCTGGTTTTAAGTCTCCAAATACCCAACCTGCCTTATGCAAGTTTGCTAAATCCCCAAGTAGTTGCACAAGAAATAAAGCCATCCACTCGTTCCCTCTGCTTTTTAGAAACGGTAGAAACGGTTCTCCCTCAATATATTCCATCACATAAAAAGATGTCGTTCCAGAAGAGCTCGACACATCATCCATGTCGATAAAGAAAGGTCCAAGGGAGATCCCTTGAACCTTGGAAACCTGCCTTAAAGCGCGGACTTCAGACGAGATAGACATGGACTCTCGAGCGACTTTTATCGCTACTGATTGCACGCCTTTTTTTGCTAAATATACTTTACCGATTGCGCCTTCCCCCAGTAACCGAACAATTAAATACTGATTGCCATGCCAACGCCCTGTAATACGCTGACCTGATCGAAAGCTACATACCTGATTCTTCGATGTAGGCTCTCTCATCACGGCTAGACCCTTTCTTCATTCGCTTTGAGAATACGTTTAGTGCTTCCATAATTGCCGGTCCTGTTGGGGTGACACCTGAAGACGCAAGTTTCTTAAATGACCCCTTCAATGAATCCATTTCAGGAGTCCAAGACAGGAGTTTCTCCACTTGTTTCCTTTTCCCGGGAAATGAATATAAACAGTAGTGATTCTCCCCTTGCCTTGATCGAAGGCTTAAAGATAGATCTAGCAATGCTTCTTGTACCCTCGGTATTTTATTTTTCATACTAGCACTCGTATCCACAAGAATAAGGATATCTAGACTTGCTGTTTCACCTAAGTCATCAACGACCTCCATCAATTCTTCTCTTTTTTCTGGTTCCAAGTCTTCCATTGCTTGATTTTTTCCTAGAATTTGAGAGATTTCTTTGTTTACTACCCCTTGAATCGTCTGTGTCATCGCTTTTTTCGTTACCATTTGCACCGTTTGCGAGAGTTGCCTTGCATAGACAACATCACTCATTCCTCCGCCGGCACGAGCTATATCCTGCACTTCTGACATACCCCGTTCGTCTTCATCACCTTCATCCATAATCCCAATGACATTCACTGTCAGACCTTCTTCTTTCGCTAGAGACGACATCGCTACAGGGTCTTCCCCTGCATTGGAACAACCATCTGTAATTAATAAAATTTGTCTAATTGTCGCACTACTCATTTTGCACTCTCCTATCTTGTATCTACTAGAAATGGTTTCTCTCCAATAGAATTTTCTACTAGCTTTTACAAGATTAAGAGGTCTTATACCTTATCCAAAAGCCTATTTTAGGATGTGGTCGCTATTGTAGCCCACTTCGGAACAAAGTGATCGACTTTTGCTACTAAAATTGTCATATCATCATGAACTTCTCCCCCACATTCACGAATCATGCGCTCCATCATCAAATCAGCAATTTGCTGTGGGTCCGACGTTCTTAGTTCTCGGATAATTCGTTTCATCCAAATATCTGTATTCTCTATTTGATGTGGTGTCTCATAGATACCATCACTCATCATAATTAATAAATCTCCTGCTTTAAGCTGCTCTGATACGACATCCACATCCACTTCTTTAATCATTCCTATTGGAAGGTTTCCAGATTCAATAGCCATCACTTGTGATCCTCGCTTAATGAAACTCGGTGTCGAGCCAACTTTCAAAAACTTTGAATTCCCATCTTGCAAGTCAATAATCGCTAAATCTAATGTGGAAAATACTTCTTCACTAGATCGAAGAGACAACACGGAATTAATAGATTTGATTGCCACCGTTTCGTCAATACCTGATTTTAAAATCCTCCTTAGTAAATCAATTGTCTCTTGGCTTTCAACATGGGCTCGCTTCCCATTACCCATGCCATCACTTATGGCCATCGCAAACTTTCCTTCGCCTAACTCCATCGTTGAAAAGCTATCTCCTGATAACCACTTCCCCCCTTTAGCTGTATGAGCAATACCTGTTTCTATTACAAACGTTTTCGTCGAACCAAGTAAAACCTTCGTCTCTTTTCTAGAAGCTGACAGAGGTTCTGCTTGTTTCACAACAATGGCTTCATTCAAGATGTTTGATAGTAGCGGCGCAACAACTTTTTCCGCTTCATTATATTGATTGGACGGTAAAATCATTTCCACATCGACATTTCCAGGCTCTAAACCATAAATGTCTACAAGATCAACATCAACACCAACGCCTAACAAAGCCTCTTTTACTTCTTCTTCTTGTTTATCGTGCACTTCCTTCTCCCGTTGAATATCTCTTGCAAAATCACCCATTACTTGCGATACACCTATCAGTTGATCAGCGACCAATCGCCTACTTTCGAGTAACTGATGTTTCAAACGTTGTTCACTTTCCCTTTCTTTTAATTTTTCCTGCACCGTTCGTATAACGCGTTCATCTATGAGACAGTGCTTTTTCCAACCTGATAATAGCCCACGATTTTTTACTTCTCCCTTTTCCTCACTCTCTTTCATGATTTCCTCCATATAGGAGTATGTCTTTTCAAATTCCCTTGACCAACATTGAGTCTTTTTCACACACATTTGACATGTATCTTCTGTAACCTCACTTAAAAACAGGTCTACGGCTTTTTCTTTTTCCGAATTCCCGTCTTTTTTTTCATTGAACGAAAAACTATGAGAAAGGCTTAAAAATAAGTCAGAAAATTGTTCTACCCTTCCAGCTGTCATATCTCTTATTTTTCGTAAATACTTCTGCTGTTCGTTAGCGTGTTCCGGCGTTCCAGGTATGTAGCTGGAAAGAAGATTTGTCCAAGATTTAGGAGTCATAAAAAACAAAGCAACAGCTACTAGACTCTCATAAAGTGTAACCTCAAGAGGGGCCTGATTATCTGCATACATCCCCATTAATAAACTAGCTATAATTAAACCTGCTGCTACGGATACTTTTTTCCCTTCTTTTAACAGTCCCCCTAATAGACCGGAAAAAGCTAGTAAACTCATCGAAAATAAATGAGCCACATTGGCGAGTGAAAGGATCAATCCCATGATGACACCAACTGTTGAACCGATCGTCGCTCCTCCTACAAACGCAAAAATCAATACAAAATACCGAGCAATAATATGTTCAATCGATAGATGATAAATGAGCCAACCGACGGTTCCGGTTAACAAAGATCCTAAAAGTATGACGAGGCAAACGACCTCTTCGTGTTTCAAACTCATATGTCGTCGTTTTTCAAGAAATAAAGGGATGCTTTGAAAGAAAATCAACGTAATGACTAATGCTAATGCCCCTTCCACAGAGGCAGTCAGTGCATGATAGAGAGAATGCTCTCCTTGAAAAGCTAAACTAAAGTATCTTGTTAGTGCTACAGAAGCAAAAACCGTCACTGGTAATAATTGTTCCTGCTTATCTACTTTGCTCATGATGCTTTGCAAGAGGAAATAAACAATAATCGCCACAGTCGTGTGCCCTGCATAACCAAATGATAACGTTGTAGAGCCAGCTATTAATGCAAAAGATGCTGGTAGTGTCATACTCCTTTTCCACTTAAAAACTACCGCTAAAAAAGGAATTGTAAAAGGTAATAGCTGCAGAAGGATAACGGCTCGCCCTAACAAAAATCCAATTCCAATGACCATTAGTAAACGTTGCCAAGATGTAAACTTCTTCTTCACATACTTTTTCTCGCTTTTGGATTCGTCTCCTTTAAACCAAGTCCACGCATCCGCTCCACCTAAAGAAGAAACGGCTTGTCCACTCATCTTTGTCAACACGCTTCGCCCCATCATATTTTGCACCACTCCTGTTCAAAGTTCGTCCTACTATTAAAACATGATAGAGATACAAATTTTGTCAAACAACGTGGGAGAGAAAATAAAACTCTTCGACTAATATAGACGGAAAACGTCTGTGAATCAGAAGATGATACAGAATGCTCGTTTCCCTTCGATGATGACTCATCCATATTGATTACGAGATTTAAGTCAGAATAAGTAGCTTCCAATCTATAACGTCGGGCTTCTGTCTATTTAATAGACCAAGATATATTTTTATGTTTTTGTCACTTTACCACGGTTAAAAGTTTTTCTTTTTTAGTACGATTAAATACTGAAGTAATTTGTAATTATTTAGGAAAATGAAACATAAGTAAAACATGTTTGCTATTTTTACTTATAGTGAACTTAGGCTAAATACCCTTACTTAGAAACAAAAAAGCCGTCTATTTCTATCGCTTTAAAAATCAGCGATTAGAAATGACGACTTTAGTACTTATTTATGACTTTATATTCATTCAGCAGCAAGCTCCACTTTACCCTCTTTTAGAGTTTCGACCACTTCGTTTAGACTCTGTATTTCGTTTCAATGAGGATAATCTTTCTTCACTATCCTTTAGAAACCGACTCATCTTGTCTTCGAAAGAAACAGGACGCTGATCTTTTTGTCTCGGCTTAGAAGATTTATGCGGTGTACGTTTCGTATTAGATGTTTGAGACGGTGGTTTTTCTTTCGCTTTGCGAATCGATAACCCGATCTTGCCGTCTTTCTCTATATTCATGACTTTCACAGTAACTTCATCACCAACGCTTAAAAACTCGTTGATATTTTTCACATAACTGTCCGCTACTTCACTAATATGGACAAGTCCTGTGGATCCATCTGGCAATTCAATAAAAGCTCCAAAATTCGTTATTCCAGTCACTTTACCTTGATACTTACTGCCTACTTCAATGGACATGTAAAAAATGCTCCTCCTTCATGGTCCTTAAAAATATCATTTTTTTACATTATACCGACTGTCCAAGATCTCTGTCAATTACTGTTATTACCAGGTCGTGGTAGTTGAAAAAGCGTTTCCCCAGGCTTCGTAAGAAAGAAATCTCTCCTTGCCAATTCAGCAATATATTCATCATCATGCAACCAGTCCACCTCTTGCTTTAAACGAGATTCTTCGTGCTTCATGTATGCTAATTCTTCTTCTAATTGTTGTGTTTGTATTTTTTGATTTTCGATGGACGTTTGCTGTTGGTAGAGAGTGAATCCAGCTATAGAGAGAAAAAGAATGGCGCACGACGCAAACATAGATAACCGACGAAGCAACCCTTTACGTCGTCTTTTCGTCTGTTCTTCTAACAACGCTTGCTTTTCCATGTATTCAGAACTTAATCGGCGAATCTTTGTTTTATTGCCTTGCTCCATTATCGTCACCTCTCCTCACTTCTTGTGTTTTCGATCCATTTTTATTCGTTGATATAACCCTTTTAGGAACTTCATAAACATTTCTCTTTGCTTCATAAAAGGTTGTCCGATTTTTTTATCAACATAGGTAATAAGTAAAAGGATAGGTCTAAATATCCAAAAAATTAAACTGGATATAACTTTCCAACATATCATTACTAATATCATACCTAAGCGAAACAACAGTTTCAATAATTCTTTTGTTGGATTCACAAGAAATATATAGGTAATTCGAACCAAAAAGTAGCTAACATGGTAACTTATGTGGAGAAATGTATTCAAAAGTTTTTTATAACTTGTTTCAAACAAAGCGCGGTATACGGAATAACCAAGAAAAACAGCGATTAATAAATAGAGTCGAACTTCTCCATGATTCATATAAAGTAATACCCCAAAGTAAAGAAGGGCTTGGACGATCCAAAATAAAACATCATTCACTATTTTTATCCAATTAAAAGACTTTCTTTTACCTAGTATTCTCTCATAAGTATCTAAAGAAGCTCCGACACTAACGCCCATCACTACACTTGCTAACAAGGAAGCGATTTGAACATCTAAACTCACTTAAATAACTTCCCAAATAATCCTTTAGTTTTCTCACCGTGGTGCTGATCCAAATAGACAAGATCATCAACCTTACCTTGAATGGATACTTTTCCTTCTTCAACGTCTAAGTTTTTCATTTGTAAATTATGACCGCGAATCGATAAAAAACCCATCTCTGTTTCTAATAAAAATTCTTCGCTATCAAAACTCTCTACCTGTTTCACTCCGGAAATATCCAACATTTTTCTAGCATTAAGCACTAGCTGATGATCCCGCTTTCTTCCAGGTCCTTGGTGCGTATAGTCGTATGAATGTTCCATCCCCATCCTCCTTCAAACACTCTTTATCCTTACTATATGTGGGAGGAGGAAAAATAGAACAAGCCTTCCTGAAAATACGAGGGAGAGTCGGGCAAAACTTCCTATCTCTTTGGTTAAAATATGAATCAGACACTTTCATTTTTCATCGTGCGAAAAAAGTTCGCTTCGGTAATTACCTAGTCATTATTAATTCTTTCTTCTTTTAAAATAGTATAAAAAGTAGCTGCATCCTCCTTTTTTGCCTTTTCTTCGATTCGATCGATTCTTAAGCTTACGTGTTTTTGTCCAAATAAAACATCAAGTTCGTCTCCTAACTTCACTTCGGTTCCAGCTTTCGCTTTCTGACCATTTACTTTCACTCTTCCTTGATCAGCAACTTCCTTGGCCATTGTTCTTCGCTTAATTAGTCGAGATACTTTCAAATATTTATCTAATCTCATAAGGTTTCCTCCTCTTTATTCTTGTTTTTTGGCTTCTTCCCAAAGGGAATCCAATTCCGTTAACGTTTGTTCTGACAGAATGTCCCCACGTTTACTAACCACTTGCTCAATATAACGAAACCTTCGTGAGAATTTCTCATTTGTTTGTCTTAATGCTTCTTCTGGATCAATCTTATGAAAACGGGCTAAATTTACAAAGGCAAATAACACATCACCAAATTCTTCGACAGCAGCATCATAAGATCCTTCTTTCATTTCATGCAACCACTCAGCAATTTCTTCTTGAAGTTTCATCCACATTGGAGCTTCTTCGCCCCAATCAAATCCTACTCTTGCTGCTTTTTTTTGTAGTTTAAAAGCTTTTAACAAGTTTGGTAGCGATGCTGGAATACCGTCTAACAGAGACATAACCTCGTTTTCGTTTTTCCCTGCCTCTTGTTTCTCTTGTTTTTTAATATCTTCCCAATTGGAAACGACTTCCTCCGCGCTATCTGCAGTTACATCAGCAAAGACGTGGGGGTGTCTTCTTATCATCTTCTCTGTCACTTTACTAATGACATCTTCCATATTGAAATAACCATTATCTTCTCCAATTTGAGCATGAAGAAGAACTTGCAACAATACATCACCTAACTCTTCGACCAGGTGGTCATCGTCTTGTTCATCAATCGCTTCTAACAGTTCATAAATTTCTTCTACAGCATAACGCTTCAGTGATTCATGCGTTTGCTTTCGATCCCATGGACAACCATTCGGACCTCGTAGTGTTTTAATGACCTCCCGCAATTTAGAGAAGTCGCGATATAATAATTCGTCATTTTTAACAGGTGGAAGATATACAGCCGTTAAATTACTTAAAGTAGTGACACGATCCAAATCGTAGAGAGGCACTGTGACAATGGACTCTTGCTCACTCCCGGCAGCTGTTACCACGGTTACTTCATAGTCATCAGGTAGACGGTCCATCAAAGCTAGTTTTACTTCAGAAGCGCTGAATTGGTCATATACTTGTCCAATAATGACATGTTGCTTAAGGTTAATGTCTTCCGATTTCATTGTTACTCCATCGACTAATTGAAATCCTTCGATCGGGTCCATCTTCAGAGCACTAAACATCGCATCTAAAAAACTTTGTCCACCTTCAAGCACAACATTTATTTTCTCTGAATGTTGAAGAAGATGTTGCACGGTTGCTTCTGCCACCATTGGGTGTCCTGGAACCGCGTAAAAAACTGTCCCTTTTATTGAGACTTCATGAAGAAGCCTTTCGACAATTTCTATATACACATCCTCAAATCGATCATGTTTTTCGTAGATTTCATCAAAACTGTGAAAATTTATTCCTTCTTGTTTCAGTTCATTTATAACAGGATGGTCCTTTGTTCGAACAAATACTCGTTCACGATTATTCGTTAATGTTCGGTATATTCCTAAAGGTATTTGCGCTAAATCTCCTGCTCCTAATCCGATAATATGTATCGATTGTGTCATGTAATATTCCTCCTTTTTCGGACCAGTTCCTTTGATTCATAAGGAAACCAGCGCCCAATTTTCGGTATACTTTCCCACTCATATGTTGTAAATAAACGAAGTCGGTAAATCATCCATAAAAAAATGACCGCTCCACTGCTTGCGGCAGTTAAAGAAATAAACGTCATCGCTATTCTTCCATCTGCCACGATCGCGGTAGTTCCCGCTTGGAACAAGCTAACGAATATGACCATCCCTAAAAGGCTGATAAACCATTTCCACCAAAATTGGAATGGTTCTATGTTCCAAAGAGAAGATCGGATTAAAATGAAAATGGAGAGAAATGACATGATCACGAACGGTAATGCAGAGCTAATCGCAGCTCCGTTAATTCCATATGTAGGTACGAAGATCATGTTAAATATACCTTTCAAGACGATTCCTAAACCAAGAACAATGACTGACAAGGAAGCTTTCCCTACTGCATGAAGCAAAGCAGCAATCGTCATAAATATCGCACCAAAAAAAACGATGGAAGATAGGAGTTGTAAAGCAAAGGTCCCACTTTGATCTGTAAACATCATTTGGTTTAATGACGGCATAATAGTTACCATACCCGTTGCCGCTGCTCCTCCAAACACAAAACACATCTTAAGTGCCCGGCTCATTTCTTCTTTCACTTCTTCCATTTTTTTCGCTTCATACGCTCTGGAGATATGCGGGATCGCCGCATAAGAAAAAACGGTCGTAATCACTGCTCCAAATTGAACCAGTGGCCAACCACGATCGTAAACACCTTTTGCTATTGCAGCGTTTAGTTCAGTATCATTCAAGACCAGCAGTCGAAACACGCTTACGGAATCTACAAGCTGAAAAATAACCAATGCCATTGCACTTACTGAAACAAGCACACCTGTGATAAACAACGTTTTTACATCATTTTTCCAACCGGTGGGAATTGTCCACTTCATTAATTTCAACGGATGGAGCTCTCTTGTCTTCCATCCCATTGTTCCAAGAACAATTACTCCGGCTATACTCCCTGCTAATGCTCCAATGCCCGCTGATGTGCCTGCCATGTAAGGGTCACTTGCTTTCATTGCAAAAAAAGCAACGCCTAAAATAACCGTCACCCGAAAGGTTTGTTCAACCACTTGTGAAAATGCCGTTGGAATCATCTCACCTTTTCCTTGGTAAATACCTCTCCCCATTGCAAGAAACGGAATGAGGAATACAGGTGCTCCCATCCAGCGGATTGCTGAGGTTAACCGTGGGTCTCCCATAAGTTGGGCGATCATCTCCGCTCCCAAAACAATAGCTAATCCCGCCACAATGTGAAGGGAAAGTAGGCATAAGAACAAAAATGATAATCGGTGTGATAAGGAAGGGGATGACACATCTGTTTGGGTTTTCGTATCGTGATTTGCGACAAAAGTTGCAATAACAAGCGGGAATCCATATGCACCAAGCACAAAAATAACCCCATAAATCGGGTAAACTTGCTGATACACATAAAAACCCGTATCTCCTGTGATATTCTGATACGGAATCTTATAAAGGGCGCTTAAAGCTTTGACAATGATTGCCGCTAAGGAAAGGTAGAGTGCTCCTTTCATCCACGTTTGTTGTTGCTGAGCATGTTTCATGCTAATATTTCCTCTCTATGCTTCATTTCTTTGTCATTATAGCATATTACTTTCCAAATTATAAAAGCAGCACCGCTATGAGGTACTGCTTAGTTTATGCTTATTATTGTTCCATTTGCCTTGCTAAAAATCCAGCTGCCGTTTCCGACAGTTTATGTTCCACATCACCGATTTTCCCACTACCTTTACTTACTAAAACAACGGCACCAATCGGATCTCCATTTGCAATAATCGGAGCAATGCAATAACCATCCATCGACTCATTTGTTTCACCAGAGATAGCATATTCCCCTTGTTTAGATTGAACGTTGACTTTCCGCTCCTCCATGGACGTTTCCACAACTTCGCCAATTGGCTTATTGTAATATTCCTTTTTGGAACCTCCGGCGACAGCAATAAATGTGTCTCTGTCTGCTATGAGTACTATATGGTTCAAACTATCGTAAAGGGCTTCTGCGTATTCTTTTGCAAAGTCTCCGAGCTCTGAAATAGGGGAATATTTCTTTAAAATCACCTCTCCATCTCTATCGACAAAAATTTCTAATGGGTCTCCTTCTCTAATTCGAAGCGTCCTTCTTATCTCTTTTGGAATAACAACACGACCTAAATCATCAATTCGACGAACAATTCCAGTTGCTTTCATCACGTATATTGCCTCACTTTCTTTGGTGTAATCTCAAGATGTATCCAAGTATTATTTGGATTGGAAACTTGTCCTTATTATCTGATTAAAAAAAAGAACTATTCACCAATTGTAGAATAAAATTGATAAATTTCCTCTAAATCGAAAAATAGCACCTGCAAATTTAATTACAAGTGCTACTTCTTGACCTTATAGTTTTATGCGTTCGCTACTTCGTCTTTTTGAACATCATCTAATTTAGCTAGAACTTGTTCAAGGATTTTCATGTAGTCACCGTCACTTAATGACTTTGTCTTTAAATGAATCACAATCTGGCTACCTAGCATAGATAAATGTAATTTCGGGGAAATTTTATTAACGACAGTAAACAATTTTGATCCATCAATACGGCCTGTTGTTTCCTCACTTAACACTACTTTACACTGATTATTTTTTTCTGATACAGACTCTACCTTCTCCTGTTTGGAAAGCAATTTGATTTTGGAAACAGAGAAAAGATAACTCACTTCAGAAGGGTAATCTCCAAAGCGGTCAATCATCTCATTTTGGAGATCCAATAAATCTCGCTGTGACTCTAATGTTTTAAAACGTTTATACATATCAATTTTTTGCTTTGAATCTGGGATATAGGATTCAGGGATGTATGCGTCTACTTTCACATCTAATTCGATATCTGGCTCTTTTTCCTGTTTTGGTTTCCCTTCATTTGCTTCTAATTCTTTTCGCTCATCAATAGCATCTTTTAACATTTGCGAATAAAGATCAAAACCAACAGATGCGATAAAGCCATGCTGTTCAGCTCCTAGTAGATTTCCTGCTCCTCTAATCGATAAATCTCGCATTGCGATCTTAAATCCAGAACCTAATTCGGTAAACTCTTTAATGGATTGCAAACGCTTTTCAGCAACTTCTGTAAGAACTTTATCTCTCTGGTGTGTGAAATAAGCATAAGCCACGCGATTTGATCTACCAACACGCCCTCGTAGCTGATAAAGCTGAGAAAGTCCCATGCGATCTGCATTATGAATAATTAACGTATTCACATTCGGAATATCGACGCCTGTTTCAATAATCGTTGTCGTCACAAGAACTTCTGTCGTTCCTTCAAGAAAATCAAGCATGACGTTTTCCAGTTCCGATTCCGTCATCCGACCGTGAGCAAAACGAACGTTCGCTTCAGGAACAAGCATGGAAATTTTATCTGCCATCGATTCAATATCTTCCACTCGGTTATATAAGAAGTAAACTTGCCCACCTCGAGACAACTCTCTTTCAATCGCTTCCCTAACGAGAGATTCATTATATTCCACAACGTATGTTTGCACTGGAAAACGATTTTCAGGTGGTGTTTCAATAACGGATAAGTCGCGGACACCTAGCATGGACATGTGAAGGGTCCTCGGAATAGGTGTTGCCGTTAATGTTAATACGTCCACATTTGCTTTTAAACGTTTGATCTTTTCCTTATGGGTCACGCCAAATCGCTGTTCTTCATCAACAATTAATAACCCTAGGTCTTTAAATACAATATCTTTCGACAGAAGTCGGTGCGTCCCTACTACAATGTCGCAGTTTCCTTTCTTCAAGTTATCTGTCGTTTGTTTTAATTCTTTTCTGCTTCTAAAACGACTTAACAAGCCGATATTGATTGGGAAATCTTGAAACCTTTCACGAATCGTTTCATAGTGTTGTTGGGCCAAAATCGTTGTTGGTACAAGAAAAGCGACTTGTTTTCCGTCCATGATCGCTTTGAACGCGGCTCGAAGGGCTACTTCTGTTTTTCCATACCCTACATCCCCGCACAAAAGACGATCCATCGGTCGTTCTCTTTCCATATCTTGCTTAATCTCCTCAATAGACTGGATTTGATCTTCCGTTTCTTGGTATGGGAATGACCCTTCAAATTCTTGTTGTTCAGGCCCATCTTTCGAAAACGCATGACCTTTACTCCGTTCTCTTTCTGCTGAAACTTTGATCAAATCTTCCGCAATGTCTTCTACTGAAGACTTTACTTTCTTTTTCACCTTTTTCCAATCGCTTCCACCAAGTGCATACATTTTTGGATCTTTATCTTCTGAACCGACATATTTCTGAACTTGGTCAATCTGATCCACTGGAACATAAAGTTTGTCATTCCCAGCATAGGAGATGTGCATATAATCTTTATGAATATCGCCTACTTTTAACGTATCTATGCCAAGATATTTTCCTATTCCGTGATTGACGTGGACAACCCAATCCCCTACTTTTAATTCAGAATAACTTTTAATTCTCTCTGCATTTGATAGTTTTTGTCTTCGTTTTGGTCGGCGATTTTTTTTCGTAAACACTTCTTCTTCAGTAATAACAATCGTCCGCTGCAATGGAAGTTCGAATCCAGACATGAAATGACCTAGTGTAATTTGGGCTTGCCCGTTGACAGGGAGGTGCTCACTACTAACAATAGCCGCCTCAATCTCGTAATCTTCTAATACACTTTTCATTCGCTCTGCTCGTTCTTTTCCTGCACAGATGAAGGAAATGGCGTAACCTGCTTCTTTCCAACGAGTCACTTCGTTTTTCAGTAAATGAAGTTGTCCATGAAAGTTTTGCATCGTTTTACTTTGTATGTTTACGATGTTTTGTGGATTTGTTGACGGAATATGTCGTAAAAACAAACTCAAATATATCATTGGTGCTGTTGATTTCTGAATGATATCTTCCCAAGATTGAGACATCTGCATATCCGACACTACGCCACCTTGAGAAAGCATCGTCATCTGCCAATCTGCTTCTTCTCTTTCTAAACTTTGAACCATTTCTTGCACTCGACTGATTTCATCGACGAAAACATTTCCTCCTTGAGGCATGTAATCGATAAGTGTATGCATTTGTTCATAATACATGGACATGTATTTATACATCGTGTCAAACATCGTTCGCTGTTTAAGCCAATCGATCTCTACACCAATTTGATCCGCTAGTTTTTCTTTTACAACGTTATCTTTCACTTTTTTTAACGTGACGGCTAGTTCTTTCTCTAGCTTTGCTGCTCCTCGTTGAAATTGTTCTTCATCTAGTAATATCTCTTTTGCTGGTCCAATCGTTACTCGTTCTGTTTGTGAAATAGAACGTTGTGTTTCCACGTCAAAGAAACGGATCGAGTCTACCTCCGTATCAAAGAGTTCTATACGGATAGGATGCTCTTCCGTTAAAGGATATATATCTACGATTCCACCGCGAACACTGAGATGTCCGGGTGTTGAAACCATTTCTACTCGTTGGTACCCCATCGAGATACATTGGTTCAATACGTGTGATAAATCTAGTTCTTCTTCTACTTGAAATGTAATTTGTCTCGAACTCCACATAGTCGGAGGCGGTAACAATCTTCTCACACCTGCTATGGGAGCAATCACAATCGCTTCATTGCCTGAAGTCCAGCAGTTTAATGCTTCTAATCTTTGTCCTCTCATTTCAGGACTAGCTACGGCAACTTCAGATGAAATTAACTCGTTAACTGGATATAAATAAACTTGGTCCTCGCCAAGAATGGAAACAAGGTCATCAAATAATTTCTGTGCTTGAAATAGATTATGGGTAACAACTAGCTGTGAGTTCCCCGTTTTTTTATAGATCGCAGCAAGCATTAAGGAGCGAGCCGATCCAGTTAGTCCTGAGACCATCTGTTCAGATAAATTAGCTTCTAACCCTTCGACAATACTTGCAACATCATCGCCATGATACATTGTTTTGATTAGCCCTTCCAAGGTCTTCCCCCCACCTTCTAGTGATTGACCGTTTTTTGTCAATGCTACTTACAAAAAACGGAATTTCACGTTTATCTATTTTAAAATCATTTGTTAACATATATTAAAGGCCTATCAATTAATTCTCTGCTTTCATCTTTACATTATTTTGAGTAAACCTACTAGAAAAATGCTTTGGCAGCACTTGCCAAAGCTTGTCGAACCTTGTTTTTAGTGAATAAAAGACTCTTGTTCATGGTAAGTCGGATATTGCTTCAATGTTTGTTCACAGTCCTCACAAATGGTTCGTATATGAACATGACCTTTTGTGTCATATTCAATCATTTCTTGTTTTTCTTGCTCATTTAGTTGGTCAATGCCTAATTGTCGACTATCAATGGTAGATGGAATTGATCCTATCTTCTGATGACAGTGACGACAATAATAGTGAATCGCCATATCCTGCACCCTCCTAATCAAACACTGCTCTATTCATTTAGTATGAACGAACAAAGTTTAAATTATGCAAGGGTGATTCAATCCGTTTATGTTTATTGATTGAAGTCATTCATGACTTTGAGAAAGTCTTTTTCTGTCCAAGCTTCTACCGCTTCCGCAGATTTATCTAAAGATACTTCTACTTTCTGTCGCTCATCCGGCGAAAAACTTCCTAACACATAATCAGGAACTGCTATCCCTTGATCGGGACGGCCAATGCCAATCCTGATGCGATTAAACTGGTCCGTCCCTAAATGTTGTATGATAGATCGAATGCCGTTATGCCCCCCATGACTACCTTTTTGGCGTAAACGGATTTTACCTGGTGGCAAGTCCAAGTCATCATAAACTACTAACAAGTCTTCTTTATCAATCTTGAAGTAATTCATAAGTGGCACGATCGCTTCTCCAGACAAGTTCATGTACGTGAGTGGTTTAAGTAAGAAAACTTTCTTGCCATTCACTCTTGAAAATCCATAAGCTCCTTTGAATTTTGATTGATCTAATTCAATTTTTAATCGCTCTTGGCACTTATCAATCACTTCAAACCCGACATTATGTCTCGTTCGATCATATTTTTTCCCTGGATTACCTAGTCCTACGACGAGCTTCATTGGTGCGCTCTCTCCTTCTTCTTTTGCTCTCCGTTGGAAAAACTTCTTAAATAGCATAGTCGTCTCTCCCTGTGAAATGTGACATCTTCTATTATACTGCAATCTCTTTCGAAAGTTAACGTTCCTCGATGTAAAAGTTGTTTGTAAAGAAAAGATAACGTATAAAAAAGAGGTGATTATCGCTTATCTCCCCCATAAACATACGAGACTAAAAGGGTATAACCGGAAATGGTTATACCCTTTAAAGTTATCATTATTTTTCTTCTGATTCAGACTCTGATTCTTCTTCTGCTCCAACCAATTCAGGTTCTGCAGATTCGTCTTCTGTTTCTGGTTCTTCAGGCTCTTCGTCTGGAGGTAGAATAGAAATAACAACCTCTTCAGGATCATTATTAAATTCATATTTCTCTCCACTTTGAAGATCTTTCACTTGAATGGAATCATTCACATCAAGTTCTGATACTTCAACTTCAATGGAATCAGGTAAGTCATTTGGCAATGCTCGTACTGACAGCTCATAAACCGCTTGTTGAAGAACACCACCGTCTTTCACTCCGACAGATTCTCCTACAACTTGAACTGGAACATCAGCATCCATTTCTTCTTTCATGTTCGCTGCGTAAAAATCTACGTGGATTACTTCATTTTTAATTGAATCATATTGTAAGTCATAAATCATGACATCCGTTTTCGTACCGTCAATATCAAGTTTAAAAACACCTGTTTTACCTTCTGAACGAAGTGTTTTAATAAATGAGATTTGCTCTACGGCAATCGGTTTATTTCCGTAAGCTTTCCCGTAAACTACTGCGGGAATATTTCCTTCCGAACGTAGCTTTGATAATCTCGAACCTTTTAAATCTTCTCTCACTGCTGCCTGTAATACTGTAGCCATTTCTAATCACCTCATAATTTTTTCGGTTCTTTTTATGTCTTTCCCAACTTCAGTTGGATTGAAACCTGTTTTTTGTGAAACTTCTCTAATGAAACGGGATGGTTTTCCAAAACAATGTTGAAACGATCAATCTGAGAATTTCTAGTTACAATAACAACGGCACCTAATTTCGAAAGCTTTAGTCAAACAAACGACTAACAGATCGCTCTTCGTGAACGTGAATAATCGCTTTAGCAAGCAATGGCCCTACAGATAACTGTGTAATGTTATCAATCATTTTTTCCTCCGGAAGTGGAATGGAGTTTGTCACAACTAATTCTTTAATTTGCGAGTTCTTTATTCTTTCAATAGCAGGACCAGATAAAACTGGGTGTGTACTACAAGCATACACTTCTTTTGCTCCACTCTCAATCATTGCACTTGCTGCCAAAGTCATCGTACCTGCTGTATCAATGATGTCATCGATGATAATCGCTGTTTTTCCTTCAATATCACCGATTATGTTCATTACTTCCGACGTATTCGGTTTCGGTCGACGTTTATCAATAATCGCAATTGGCGCTTTCAAACGATCAGCCATCTTACGAGCACGAACAACTCCTCCGTGATCGGGAGACACAACAACGATGTCTTCTAACTCCTTTTGTTCAAAATAATTTGCTAAGATCGGTACACCGACTAATTGGTCAACAGGAATATCAAAGAATCCTTGAATTTGAGTAGCATGAAGGTCTAACGTGATGACTCTTGTTGCTCCAGCAGTTTCTAATAAATTCGCAACTAACTTCGCAGTTATTGGTTCACGTGAGCGAGCTTTCCTATCTTGTCGAGCATATCCATAGTAAGGGAGAACTACGTTAATATTGTTTGCAGAGGCACGCTTCAGTGCATCAATCATAATTAATAGCTCCATAATATGCTCATTTGCTGGAGATGACGTAGACTGGATGACGTAAATATCACATCCTCGAATACTTTCTTCAATATTTATTTGAATTTCACCATCACTAAATCTAGTCACTGAACTTTTTCCCATTTCGACACCGATTTCCTTTGTAATTTCGTGGGCCAATTCTGGGTTTGAGTTTAGGGTAAACACCTTTAAATTGTGATCATTGTACTGAGCCATCGCTTTGAAAACCTCCATTAAATTTTACTTTCATCACATACGATTATTGATTTTTCTTCCCATAACCTTCTTTGTTTATTTGACGCTGTCTAGCAATTGCTAAGGAATCCACAGGCACATTATCGGTAATCGTCGAACCTGCCGCGATATAAGACCCTTTCCCAACAGTCACTGGGGCTATTAAATTAGAGTTACAGCCAATGAATGCTCCGTCTTCTATTGTTGTTAAAAATTTGTTTTTTCCATCATAGTTTACTGTAATAGAACCACATCCAACATTCACACCATCGCCTATTTCTGCATCGCCAAGATAACTCAGGTGAGAAGCTTTACTTCCTTTACCCATCGTCATTTTCTTCAGCTCTACAAAATTACCTACTCGAACGCCTTCTGCTAATTTTGTATCTGGTCGAAGATGTGAGAACGGCCCAATCGACACATGCTCTCCTACTTGACTCAAGTGAACAACCGACTGTTTTATTGTCGTTTCATTACCGATTTGACTATCCTTAATCTCAGTATGAGGACCTATGTGACATTCTTCGCCAATAACGGTTTCACCTGCTAGAACGGTTCCTGGATGAAGGGTTGTATCTTTCCCAATTACCGTATCTGGAGATATGTATGTTTGGTCTGGATCAATGATAGTAACACCTTCGCGCATCCAGTTTTCGTTAATACGCTTTTTCATCCATTTTTCTGCTTGGCTAAGAGCGACACGATCATTTACTCCCATCGTTTCATTGAAATCATCGGTCTGATAAGCGGTTACAATGTCTCCATCTTTTTGTAAAATCTCAACGACGTCCGGCAAATAATATTCTCCTTGAACATTATCGTTTCCTACTCGCTTTAATGTTTCAAAAAGGGTTTCATTGTCAAAGCAATATGTCCCAGTATTAATTTCTTTCACTTGCTTTTCTTCTTCCGAAGCGTCTTTATGTTCAACGATCTTTTTCACTCTGTCTTGATCGTCTCGCAACACACGACCGTATCCTGCAGGGTTATCTGCATTAGCAGTTAGGACTGTTGCTTTGGCGCGAGTCGATTCATGATGCTCAATCAATGCATTCATCGTTTCTTTCGTTAATAACGGAGTATCCCCACAAACAACCATCGTGATACCTGGTTTATTTTTTAACACTTCTTCTGCTTGCATCACAGCATGTCCGGTTCCTAATTGTTCAGCTTGTAACGCATACTTAACTCGTTCTCCAATTTTCTCTTTCACCATTTCAGCACCGTGGCCAACAATCGTTACCATTTCATCTATATGGCATTGTTCAAGCTGATCTACAATGTGCTGTACCATCGGTTTCCCACAAACAGGATGAAGTACCTTATATAGGTTAGATTTCATCCTTGTTCCTTTTCCTGCAGCTAATACCACTGCAAATCGCTTTTTCATTCCATAACCCCCATGCGCTATTTTCCATTACGAATATATCTTATATTAAGGTTTATTTCAAGATGGATAGACAATTAATCATTCATTACAAAAAAAAAGAAGACACACAAAAGAACCTAGTCTCAATGAAATAAGACTAAGTCCGTTCAAAATAAATAATTATGATGCACCTGCTTCTTCATATGATTGTTCTTTTGTTTCTTCTTTCTCCCCAACTTTCTCATACTCCGTTAAAACTGCCAACTGAATTTTTTCACGTGTTTTCGACGAAATTGGATGAGCTATGTCCCTGAACTCTCCATCTGGTGTTCGCTTGCTTGGCATTGCAACGAACATGCCGTTATTGCCGTCGATGACCCGAATGTCATGTACGACAAATTCATCATCGATGGTAATAGATGCGATTGCAAGCATACGACCTTCCGTGTTTACACGGCGAAGCCTCACATCTGTTACTTCCATATCTGCCACCACCTTTTTCCAATGAAATACCTTCTTGTTTACTCGATTCGTCATAAATTGGAATTATCCTTCTTTTTTGAGAAAAAAAACTTAAAAATGTAAACGTTTTATAAATATATGTAAAATATTAGTCATATTGTGATTGAAGTCACTATTTGAAGTGGTCATAAATGTTATCAAATCGATGATGTTTCATAAACAAAAGGAGTATTACGTAAATAAATCCCTTCGTTAGATCGATTCATTCCTTCTTCTTTCGATGAATCGCGCCAACTTGATTGCTATATACAGTCTCATAAATGTTTTCTCGATACTCTTCCGGGAAACGATGATCATGCAATTCCCAAAAATTACTAATATGATCTAATAGAATTTTTTTAATCACACCATCCTTGTTATTCATTTGAGCCACTCCCTTTATGGCCAAGATACCCTAAAGCTTTTCTACAACTCAAAAATCTATCATTTCCTAAACAAATAAAAAACCGTTGCCTTTATTGGCAACGGTTCAAACAATTAATTTGCAAAATTTGTATTAAAAATATTTCCTCGTTCCACTCGAATCGCTTTGTTTTTAACATCTACTTGAGAAAGTTTCGTTAATGACGTATAGTCACCAACAAGTTTCTCTTCTTCATGCACCGCTTCGGTTAATACACCAACTCCAGCTACAGTGGATTGAAATTCTTCTACTAAATCCATCATTCCTCGAATTGTCCCCCCTGCTTTCATGAAATCATCAACGATAAGAACATTCGATTGTGGTTTCAAACTGCGTCTGGCGAGAGACATCGTTTGGATCCTCTTTGTTGAACCAGACACATAATTAATGCTTACAATCGATCCCTCGGTGATTCTTTGCTCATGACGAACAATACAAACGGGTACATGCAAGTGAGCTGCGACCGCATAGGCTAATGGAATTCCCTTTGTTGCCATCGTCATTACAGCATCGACTTTTTCCGCTTTATAGTATGAAGCAAAAATTCTTCCTAGTTGCTGGGTAAGTGCAGGATCACCAATGATATCCATCATATACAAATAACCACCTGGTAGTAATCTGCTAGGATCTTCTAATTGATTACAAAGGTTGTCCACTAATTTTTCCGCTTCTTCAAGGTCAACGGTAGGTACAAACGTTACCCCTCCGGACGCACCAGCAGATGTTTCTAACGTACCTAAACGCTTTGATTCCAACACCTCTTTAACAATACCAATATCTTCACTGATCGACGATTTTGCCGATTCATACCTCTTAGAAAAAAACGTAAGTGGAATCAGTTGGTGAGGATGAGCTAATAAATACTGGGTCATGTCTACTAAACGACCACTTCGCCGATATTTCATACGGCACCTCCATTAAATCCGAATATTATAAAGGTAACATACCATCTTTATACGGATTTAACAAGATGACCCCTATTTTTATAGATGTCGATTCCCTAAAAGGCGAACGACAAATACATTATCCATAAATCCTTTTAGACCATTGTAAAGGCGATACGCCTTGGACTCACTGCTTGTTAAGGAAAAAACGGTTGGGCCGCTTCCACTCATGACCGTCCCTTCAGCACCGAATTGGATTAATCTTTGTTTAATATTTTTGACTTCGGGTGCCAATTCAAACGTTGCTGTTTCCATTACATTTTCAAGTCTTTGACATATACCTTGGAAATGATGTTCTTCAATTGCTTGAATCATCCCTTCTGTATCTGGATGCTTCATTCCTTCCAAATTAAGACGCTGATAAATGCTTTTTGTCGACACGCCTTTCGGTGGTTTTGCTAACACAACCCAACAAGGCGGCGGGGATGGAAGAAAGCTCAAAATCTCTCCTCTTCCTCTCGCAACTGCCGTCCCTCCATGAACACAAAAGGGAACATCTGAACCAATTTTCAAGCCTATCTCTGCTAGCTCCTCGAGAGAAAGTCCTAATGACCACATGTCATTTAATCCACGTAAAACAGCAGCCGCATCCGTACTTCCTCCAGCTAAACCTGCAGATACTGGAATATTTTTATGAATATAAATCTTCACACCACTTTTTATTGAAAATTGATCTTTTAATAATCTCGCCGCTTGATAAGCTAAATTATGCTTATCATTTGGAACATGTCCTATATTCACTTCCACTTGAATCTGATCTTCTTCTATTAACATTAATTGAATTCGATCTGCCAAATCCACCGTCGTCATTATCATTTCAACATCATGATAGCCATCGTCTCTTTTCCCAACGACATCAAGCGTCAAATTAATTTTCGCCGGTGCTTTTACCACCTTCATCATGCTACCACCTGCTTCTTCCGTTCCATTTTCCTGTAGTTATTTTACCATTTGTTCACAGTTTATAATACATTGATTTTAAGTATATGAAAAGACCAAGGTCAAGGACCTTGGTCAATACTGTCGCAATTGGTTATCGTGATCTATCTTCTTTGGCTTTCCTGCGCTAGTTCGATGGCCCTTTTGACCATGTTTCCAGCATCTCTTGAACGTATACCGCCCCAACCTTCTTGCTTCACGGTATCATAAAAGCCGAGCTCTTTTGCCAGTTCTTCTTTAAATTGATCTGACATAACCCCTCTTCGTCTGCTCATCAGGCAACCTCTCCTTTATGACCATTGCGACAATGGCTTTCCAACAAATGTGTTATGCGGAAGCCTATAGTGTAGTCAGTATGTTCCGAAATATTTTGAACCTGACTACACAAGTAGCTTTCCCATCAATTCTCCGTTCTACGTTAACAATATCTGGTGCCTGTTTCCGTAAATCAATTCATTATGTCGGCCTTTTCTTTGGTTAGTAAGATATTTGGAAAAGGTAGAATGATTTTATTGGGACGGTTTCTTCCAACGCTTTATAGTCCTTGATCAAAACCCTTTCCTCCTCTACCTGAATACCTCTCTCACTTACCTCCAAAAACAAAAAAAAGATTACTCAAAAAAGAATCTAAGTAACATTTCTTAGTTAAACTTTTTTGAGTAATCACAATATTTTACTATCATTAAGCTTCTTCAGGAATTTCTTCGCGCATTGTGAGTTTGACCGTTTCAGTCAAAACATCAGTGTAACTATAAGAAAGTCTTTCTACAGAATGTTCATTTCTATCAAGTTTTACTGTAAAAACAGCTGGGTAAATCCCTTCAACAAGACCGGAACGTTCAATCATTTTCTTTCTTCCACCATTCGCTTGGACAGTTACTTTCTTCCCAACGTTGGCTTGGAGAATCTGTTTGATTTCTAACAATGTTTTAGCCATCCACACCACACCTCACTTAAAGTTAAGTATAGCACGGACTTGGACATAAGTCAAATTAAAACTAAAATTATAACAATGCTCCTAATCCGTGTCAATACAAATTTCATTATTTTTCATATTCTATAGGGTAACCGGTGTTCACCCGAATTATGTGAGGATGTGGTTATTGTTTCATTCGGACTCCAGGTAATTATCAAAAAACGGTACCCCACGTCTTAAAGTACCTATTGTTTCCATTCCACCAAGTCCTTTTTGGCCCGTTAATGTGGTTTTTAAAATATCCCACATGCTTAACCTTTCAGAAAAAGGAGTCAAACTTATTTTCGCTACAACATAGACAGGATCGAGAGCGTGAATATTGACGCGATCCGGTGAGCTAGCAAAATTCGCTCCTGATTTAAGGATAGACTGGAAATGTGATTGGCAGGCACCAGCAAATATCATTAAATGATCTTTATATGGAGCAACTTTCCGAGCTTCTCTTACCGCTTCAGCAAAGTTTTTGGAATTTCGGTAAGCTTTCAAATCGGATTCATGTCCTCTCGACTTACTGTAAGCATCATGTCCTGTAATAACGAGCAAATCCGGTTGAACCATTTGAATTAACGACGCTACCTGTTCGGACATTTTCTTTTCCTGCAAATGCACACCATACACTGGAACACCTAATCGGTCATAAACCTCCGTACATTTTTTTAAATAAAGCGGATCGCCATCGAGATGAAGCACTTTTCCAGGAACTTCAAAATAGGCGTTTTTTTTTGTGTATCCGGAGGTCATATCATAGTCCGTTTTTTCCCTAATAAGTTTTCGATCCTGACGAAATAACTGGTAACAACTTTCTTCTTTTTGCTTCCACTTTTTCTTTCGTTGTTTTCGATCTTCTTCTTGAATCACAATGAGATCATTTAAAGGCGCATCAGCAACAAGTCGAACATCTTCTCCGTGGAGTTCTACATCATCGCCATGAATTTTATGCACACGAAATAACACATCACAATCATATGATAAACGACCTACAATCTGACCAGGTTTGATCTCTGCCATAAATCACGCCTCCTTCTAAGCTACTTTATGCAAGAAGGCGTATCTCTGCTACTTAGATGTGTTCACTACATCGTGAAATACGTTACAAATTTGCGCAAATTCCTCCATCGAAAGGGATTCCGCTCTTCTTTTTGGGTCGATGTCCATCTTTGTTAGTATCTCTGCCACGTCAGATTTTCCTTTGAATTCTTGAAAATACGTAGCTAAATTATTTAATAACGTTTTTCTTCTTTGAACAAACGATGCTTGTACTACTTTAAAGAAAAACAATTCATCCTTTACTTGCACTGGTGGTTCGCTTCTCCGCGTTAATCGTAATATAGCTGAATCTACATTGGGTTGTGGAACAAACACCGTTTTAGGTACTGTGAATACGGTCTCAGCTTCAGCGTAATATTGCGCAGCAATAGATAAAGAACCATATGCTTTTGATCCTGGACCTGCGGCAATTCGTTCTGCCACTTCTTTTTGTAACATCACAACCATGACTCGAACAGGCAGTCTATTCTCTAGTAATTTCATTAGGATAGGCGTCGTCACATAATATGGTAAATTCGCAACAACAGCAATATCTTGTCCCTCTTTGAAAAATTCAGCTATTTCCGTTTCGACATCGGCTTTTAAAATATCTTGATGAATGACTTTCACATGCGGATATGGTGACATCGTATCTTCGAGAATGGGAATCAATCGACGATCGATTTCAAAGGCAAGAACTCGTTCAGCAACTTTTGCTGACTGTTCTGTTAAAGCACCTATTCCCGGTCCTATTTCAATGACACCCGACTCCTCTGATAAGTTTGCCGTCCGAACAATCTTGGCGAGGACATTCGGATCAATCAGAAAATTTTGTCCGAGGCTTTTTTTGAAAGAAAATCCGTGCTGAGCTAATATTTCTTTTGTTCGTTTAGGTGTTGCTATTTCTTTGTTCATTCTTCTAACTCCTTTTCCACCTTCGCGGTAGCTCGTTGAAACTCTTCTTTAGTGACACGAAATTGCTTCAGTCGTTTAAACAACTGCTTCCCATTTGTATATCCAATATTCAACTCGTCACCGAGTCGCTCGCGTTTTCTTTTTGCTAAAGCACCAGCAATCAAACCAGCTTTTAGCAAGTCTTCCCTCGTTATTTCATCCCATTGGGACGTGACGTCATCTTCAGAAAAGGACGTTTGTGCAGCCTTGAGTGAGGCACGAAGTTCTTCTTCCTTTGCATGTTCAATCCCAATTTTATTTTTACGGTAGTCAATAGCCGCTTCTTTTCGCAAAAAGGCATGTTTACAACCTGGTACGTATTGATCGATTGTCTTCCTTATTTTCTCACCTGGGTAGTCCGGGTCTGTAAATACAATGACTCCTCTTCTTTTCAAAGCAAGTCGAATTTTTTCAAGCGTCCTATCTGATATAGCTGAACCGTTCGTTTCAATTGTGTCACAAGAAAACGAACGCCTAAGCGTATTTGTATCATTTTTTCCTTCGACAACAATCATTTCTTTTATTATATCCTGGTCCATTGTTTTATCCCTTCTCCGTAAGCGTTTTTATTCAAGGTAGTATTTTTATTAATCGAAATAAAATTTTTTTAAAATAAACCGAAACATTTCCCTACTTAGCTCCGTCTAATATTATAGAGAAGAAATAGAAAAAAGCACAGAGGCAATCTCCTCTGTGCAAGATAAAATTATTAGTCCAAGACTCTAATTTGAACAGACTTCCGCCCAAATGCGCGAACTTTATCGCGATCAGGTATGAAAATATCTATTTTCCGTCCTTTAATTGCTCCACCTGTATCTGCAGCAAGAAAAGTTCCATAACCTTTCACTTCTACTCGAGAACCGAGAGGGATAACACTAGGATCAACTGCGATAACATTTGCATCTGGATTGGCTCGTAAATCAATACCAGTTGCTGTTACACCAGAACACCCATTACAAAAGGCGGTATAAGAAGTAGCTGTGAACGTTTGCCACGATCCACCAGAACTGCTACTAGATGTTGACTGGCTAGATGAATCTGAGGACGAAGATCCACGAGAGACATTTGGTGTCGATTCTTTTGTACCGACGGCAACTACTCTGTCTTCGCTTTCCTTGATGACCTCTTCTTTTAAGAGTTCACGTGACACTTCTTCTCCATCTTCCATTACAACTTGATAATGTTTTTCAACTTTACCTTCTTCTCCAGATTCTTTCACTTCTTCAGAACCTTTTTTCAATGATGAATCTTGTTGTGTCACTGTTCCATAATCTACTGTTTCTTCCACAACATCGGTGACCTTTTTCACTCGAACAACGCTCACTTCTGCTTCCTCAACGATTTCCTCGTCTTGGGCAGGTTCAACGCGGTCCAATTCGCCTAACGTCACTTCTTCCTTTTCTAAAAAGTCAGCGACCGTTGTCGAAGTCGTCCATACCTCTTCTTCTTCCCCTTCAAGTAGCAATGTCACTTGAAACGCTGATTCGAAAGTCACCTTTGACACATCCGTTATCGATGTTTTCAAAGATGGTTCCATGACATCGTGTTCTTTCACGTTTACTTCCAATTCATCCATAAGTTCTCCTACCGTCTCAACGGTAGTCCATACTTGCTCTACTTCACCTTCAAGGTTAACAACTACTTGATGCGCTTCTTTATATTCGATATTCATTGCTTCACTGATAGCTGTGTCTGTAGATGGGTCGACATAATCATGCCTTCCTAAGTCAATATCTTGTTCTTCCAACAACTCTCCAACCGTTGATGCGTGCGTAAATACGGATGTTTTTTCGTCATCCGATTTCACAGTTACTTCTGCTTTTGTTACTTCATAAATAGCAAAAGATAAAATACTCATCATAGTTAAGAGGCCGACGCTGGAAATAGCTAGTTTTCTCAATGAAAAACGAGAGAAAATCTGCTTCATCCATAGGATCATGGTTGAACCCCTCCTTCATGAAAACGAATTATACTCCGCTCCTCCCCCCCTGTCAATAAAAAAATTAAGAATTCTTACCTAGTCATTATGAAACCCTATGAGGTAAAAGAAAAGCTATTTTCATCGACACTGCTAACCTATGAGAGGAGCGGACCATGTAGAACTTCGGACAATCATAGAAGGTTCGACACCATTCGGTCACATTTGTTATCTTTTTTTGTCAGCTAATCCCGAAAAGTCTTTTTGCATTAGCTGTTGTCTCTTTTGCAATTTCTTCATATCTTACTTCTCGAAGTTCTGCAATTTGCTCCGCAATTAGTTTTACGTAAGAAGGTTCGTTACGTTTTCCTCTATAAGGATGCGGCGCCAAAAACGGGGCATCTGTTTCAATAAGCAGACGATTTATTGGAACTTCTTTCGCTACTTCTTTCGGACGTTTTGCATTTTTAAACGTTACGGGACCACCAAAGGAAATATGGAAATTCATTTTCAAACACTGTTGGGCAATTTCCACACTTCCGCCAAAGCAGTGCATGATTCCTCCTACATCCTCGGCATTTTCTTCCTTTAAAATATCAACAATATCTTGATGAGCCTCTCTATCATGTATAATAATTGGTAATTTCACTCGTTTCGCTAAATGAATTTGTTTTCGAAACGCCTCTTTTTGCACATCTTTTGGAGATTTATCCCAATGATAATCAAGACCTGTTTCTCCTATAGCAACGACTTTAGGGTGATCTGCCAATTTTTCAATCCAGGTTAAATATTCTTCTGTTAAGTCAATCGCATCCACAGGGTGCCAACCAACAGCAGCATATAAAAAATCGTGTTTTTCCACTAAAGCCATCGCTATTTTGATTGTCTTCTCATCAAACCCAACAACGACCATGTTTTCTACACCTACATCTCTTGCACGAGTGATTACTTCTTCCACATCATCTTCAAATTGATCCGCATTTAAATGCACGTGTGTATCAAATAACATTCTATTTCCTCCTTAATTAGAAAAAGAGTGGCTCACTTTTTAAAATACCTTTCCGCCAATAAGAGGTCGGAAAGGTATTTTAGTTTATGATTTATTTCACTTGCGAACCATTCGGTAAATCTGTTGAAATTGTCGCTAACGTTAACTCTTTATCATTTGATCCTGCTAAAATCATTCCTTGAGATAACTGGCCACGAAGTTTCACTGGTTTTAAGTTCGTCACACAGATTACTTTTTTACCTATTAATTCGTCAGGATCATAATGCTTAGCAATTCCTGCGACAACTTGACGCTTCTCATAACCTAAGTCTAATTGAACTTTCAATAACTTATCGGCTTTCTTCACTTTCTCAGCAGCGACCACTTCAGCTACCCTTAAATCTACTTTAGAAAAATCATCAATCGTAATTTCATCCACTTCAGGTATGTCTATAGTTGAATCTGATTCTGAATCTTTAGCATCTGTATCCTCTTCTGTGACTGGACTTCCACCCATCATTTTGACGATTTCAGCCACTTCTTCTTTCACATCGAGACGCGGGAAAAGAGGTTCTCCCTTCGTAACAACCGTTGTTCCTTCAGGAATTTCCCCAAACGTTTTTAATGTTTCCCATGATGTCAATTCTTCTTTGACTCCTAACTGATTCCATATCTTTCCTGGCGTTTCCGTCATAAATGGTTGAAGCATGATTGAAATTTGTCTTAGGGATTCTGCGAGATGATGCATCACTGATCCAAGTTGTCCTTTAGCATTTTCATCTTTTGCTAAAATCCAAGGCTGCGTTTCATCAATATACTTGTTTGTTCGACTTATCAATTGCCCGATCGCAGCTAATGCGACAGAAAACTGCATATCTTCCATTGCATTTTCTACTTTTACTACCGTTGCTGCCACTAAGTCTTCCAATGGCTCATCATAAGGTGTCGCGTTTTTCTCGTAACTTGGAATAGATCCATCAAAATATTTATTAATCATCGCTATCGTTCTGTTAAGAAGGTTACCTAAATCATTCGCCAGATCATAGTTGACTCGATCAACGAACCCTTCTGGAGTAAATACGCCGTCAGACCCAAACGGAACTTCTCTCAATAAATAGTACCGTAAAGCGTCTAGACCATAGCGATCAATTAATGGAACTGGATCGACAACGTTGCCTTTTGACTTCGACATTTTGCCGTCTTTCATCAATAACCAACCGTGACCATATACTTTCTTTGGAAGAGGAAGATCAAGAGCCATTAGCATAATGGGCCAATAAATTGTATGGAAACGAACAATTTCTTTTCCGACTAAATGAACATCTGCAGGCCAATATTTTTGATAATTCTTATCGTCCTCACTTCCGTATCCAAGAGCAGTAATATAGTTAGAAAGAGCATCAATCCATACATAGACAACATGTTTTGGATCTTTATTCACTTTTACTCCCCAGTCAAATGACGTTCTTGATACTGCTAAATCTTCAAGGCCTGGTTTGATGAAATTATTAACCATCTCATTTTTTCTAGAGTCTGGTTGGATAAATTCAGGATTTTCTTCATAGTATTGAAGCAAACGATCCGCGTACTTGCTCATTCGGAAAAAATAAGATTGTTCACGAACCTTCTCGACTGGATGACCACTATCTGGACTTTTCCCGCCGATAACATTGCCTTCTTTATCATATTCTTTATCTTCTAACTGAAGCGCTGTGTAAAATGTTTCGTCAGAGATGGAGTACCACCCCTCATATTCACCAAGGTAAATATCTCCTTGTTCCAATAGTTGATCAAAGATTTTTGCGACTATTTTTTTATGCCGCTCTTCTGTCGTTCGGATGAAGTCATCATAGGAAATATCAAGTTTCGACCATAAGTTTTGAATTCCTTTTACAATATCATCAACAAATTCCTGAGGGCTGACTCCTTTGCCCATTGCTTTTTGTTCAATTTTTTGACCATGCTCATCCGTTCCTGTTAAATATGTTACGTCATAACCGCGAAGACGCTTATACCTCGCCATCGCATCCCCTGCTACCGTCGTATATGCGTGTCCGATATGCAGTTTGTCACTAGGATAATAAATCGGCGTTGTGATATAAAAAGTTTTTTTACTTGCCATGTTGATATTCCTCCTTAGATTAATGAATCCCTCTCCCATATGTTAATAACGAAGCTAATTGGGGTTCGAAAAAACGACAAAAAACTCCCGTCCTCAATAGTTGGGACGAGAGTTTACCTCACGTGGTACCACCCAGATTTATTAACAGCATACCATTATTGCTGTTAACCTCTAAGATGCTAGAAATAACAAATGATTTCTAAGCAAGCTGTGTAACGAACAGCAACGTGCTTCTCTTACTCTATAGGCTCGAAAAGCAGTTCCTCCTAAGACCATATTCAATAGATCTGCTTATGCTAGCTTTCAGCTCATACTAGCTCTCTGTTAATAAGCGTTGCTATTTACTCATCTTATCATCGGAAACAGTTGTCATAATTGTCATATTAATAATGACCGTATTATTCAAAATATACATAATCAACCTTGTGATGTCAAGAAATCTAATAGACAAAGATTTTTTATTTCTTGTTAAAAAATACCTGTTTTTTAGTTACATTATTCCCAATAACGGGTACTATATACATAATAGGTTCAGTGTTCGCTCTATTAAAGAAATCACACGATAATCTAGGAAACTCAAAATGACTCCTCCGGCAAGCTTCTGATGAAAGGATGGTGAGCAAACGTTTAACCATTAAAAATGTCGCATCATGTCGAATTTACTTTTTGTCGAATATTTATATTAATACATTCTATTTTCACTTTTAAAAATTACTTTTCTTAAAAACGTTGCTATAACAGCATATATTATCCTTTTTTATCATAATCTCTTATTTTATAAACATTTCAATTGACTTCTTTTGGAAGACTTGGTATTCTAAGTTTAAGAGAATTTTGTCGAATCATGACGCATCGCCATTGAGACAAAATAAAAATAAACGAATGAGAGGGGCATATCACATGAAATCTACTGGTATTGTTCGTAAGGTTGATGAATTAGGACGTGTAGTTATTCCAATAGAGTTACGTCGTACATTGGATATCGCAGAAAAAGACGCTTTGGAAATTTATGTTGACGACGACCGAATTATTTTGAAGAAATACAAGCCAAACATGACTTGTCAAATCACTGGGGAAGTATCTGATGATAACTTGTCTATTGCAAACGGAAAAATCATTTTAAGCCCAATGGGTGCAAAAGAAATTATTAACCAACTGGAAGATTATATCACAAAACAAGAAAAATAATTTCTCCACATAAAACAGGGTTCAGCAGACAAGTTTATGCCTGCTGGACCCTGTTATATTTATTCTTTTACATGATATGTTTGATAGACGTCTCTTTTTGGTATTTTGCGATCTTTTGCCACTTGTTTAATCGCTTCTTTTGAAGACTGTCCTTCCTCTAAATAGCTCTTTACATGTTCCTCTATTGTTAAGTCTTCATACCAAGGAGTTGCCTCCATTGCAGACCTGTCCTCTTCACTAGCTCCTTCCACAATTAGAACACACTCTCCTTTCACCCCATGCTCATCAATCCAAGCTTGAAGTTCATGTACCGTCCCTCGAAGGATGGTTTCATACTGCTTCGTTAACTCTCGACAAAGAGCGACTCGTCGATTTCCAAACACGTCTTCCAACGTTTTCAACATCTCCTTCATTCGATGAGGAGCTTCATAAAAAATTAACGTAGACGAATAACTTCTCCAGTGATCTAACTGTACTCGTCGATTTTTTTTATGTCGATCTAAAAAACCAACAAACGTAAAACTGTCTGTCGATAAACCGGATGAAATTAACGCAGTAACTGCCGCATTCGCTCCTGGTAAAGCAATCACCGGTAAGCCTTCTTCGTTAAAACGTTTAACTAAATCTGTACCTGGATCTGAAATAGCAGGCATTCCCGCATCACTTACTAACGCCACCAATTCTCCCCCAATGACACGATTGACTATTTCTTGCTCTCGCTCCCGCTTGTTATGTTCGTGATAACTAATCAACGATGTATCGATCTCAAATACATGACAAAGTTTCTTTGTGTGTCTCGTGTCTTCCGCTGCTATCACATTCGCTTGTTTCAGTATGTCCACTGCACGAAAGGTCATATCCTGTAAGTTTCCAATCGGAGTAGGCACAAGATAAAGTGCTCCTTGTTCCGTTTGTTTCGGAAAACTTCGTTGTTCTTTCATCATTTAACGATCCCCCATTCTTTATTAACGCCTCTTTTTCTTTTCGAGTCATTCGCTTGATTTCCCATTCACGACTCAACCCTGCCCCTTTTGTTTCATGACACTCTTCAAAAATAAGAGAAAAAGGCCCCCTTCCTCGAGTGTATTTCGCTCCTTTTCCTCTTTCGTGCACGTTTATTCTCCGCTCCACATTGGTTGTATAACCTGTATAGTAGGTTTGATCTTTGCATCTTAGTATATACACAAAATGTTTCTTAACACTCATAATGATTTCTGAACTCTTCCGTATAGTTTTTCTCATCTTTGTATACAATCCAAGGCGGCAACGTTTTAACTCCTGGATTCCCTTCTCTGACTGCCTCGACAAAAATCATATTTGCTTCTTTTCCTTTTTTCGGGTGAACGTATTGAAGACGTTTTGGCTCTAACCGATACTTTTTCATTGTTGCAAAAATATCAACGACACGTTCGGGTCTATGAACAATCGCCACACGTCCCTTTTGTTTTACTAGTTTAGATGAGATACGGATTACATCATCCAATGTACATGAAATTTCATGACGTGCTAACGAAAAATGAACATTTTCATTTTTATTTTTTTCCGAAGTCACTGGAAAATATGGAGGATTACACGTCACCGCATCGTAACTTTCCCATTTGATTTGAGGACCTAACTCAAGTAAATCTGCTCCGATCACATTCACTTGCTCATCAAGACCGTTTTCCTTCATAGTTCTCTCCGCAAGTTCACATAAAAGATTCTGGATTTCCACAGCATCTATCTTCGCTTTCGTTCGTAATGTCATCATCAATGGTACAGCACCATTCCCTGCACACAAGTCAATTACTTTTCCATTTTGTGATGGGAGTTGTACAAATTTGGCTAACAGAACCGCATCCATCGAATAAGAAAAAACATCTCTTCTTTGAAAAATAGTTCGTTTTCCGCCAGGCATATAGTCTAATCTTTCTTTTATCATCAGGCTGACTCCTTTTCAATCCCTTATTCATCTACTTTCACTAGTAAAAACGTCCGTTTACGATACATTCTCATGGTATAACAAAAAATAAAAGCCTTCCCGCTGAGCGGGAAGGCTTCGCCAATCCTCATTTTTTATTTAAAAACGATAGGCAAAACAAACAATCTCCTTCTTTACGAATACTCCCATAATGTAAATTACAAATATGAAACCCTTCCTCGTAAAGCCGCGCAAGGTTATCGTATCCTTCTCCGAACCCCGGCTGAATTCGGTCCTTTGTTTCTTCGCCATTTGAAGAGGTCTCTTGTTTCGCTTTCTCTTCCGACTCTCTTGTCATCCGGTCGCGCAAATGGTCGTTTTCCATTTGCAAATGGGTATTTTCCTCTAAGAGCAACGCTAATTGATCTTTAAGTTCACCGAGCTCATGATGAAGTCCACCAATTCGTTCCTCCATATGACTCACACGGGTAAATATTTCATTCTTATTCACGATTCCCACACCTCATTATTTCGTGGTTTCCGTGGCGATCGCTCCTTCTTGCAGGAGCTCATCCAGAGTAAATTCAATTACCTGTGAAGATTCAAAAATCTCAATTTGAACAAGTCTCTCTAACATATTCAAGCCCACGACTTTTCCTTTACCATAGCTCGTATTGATTTTTTGATTCACATCAGGCAACTCTTTTTTTGCCGACTCGTACATGTCATTTTCATATTTTAGACAGCACATCAAACGACCACACAAACCTGAAATTTTCGTAGGATTAAGAGACAAGTTTTGATCTTTTGCCATCTTGATCGAAACGGGCTCAAAGTCACCTAAAAATGTCGAACAGCAAAGCATACGTCCACAAGGACCTATTCCACCAAGCATTTTTGCTTCATCTCGAACACCAATTTGTCGTAATTCGATCCTCGTACGAAAAACCGAGGCCAAATCTTTTACTAATTCGCGGAAGTCAATTCGACCATCCGCTGTGAAGTAAAACAACACTTTATTTCGGTCGAAAGTGTACTCCACATCAACCAACTTCATATCTAAATTATGTTCTGTTATTTTTGCAAGACAAACTTCAAATGCCTTTTGAGATTCTTTCTTATTCTCTTGAACAATGAGCTTGTCCCTTTCCGTCGCTAACCGAATAACATTCTTCAACGGTAATACAACGTCCTTTTCTTCGACTTCCTTCACTCCAATAACTACCTTGCCGAACTCTATCCCCCGAGCTGTTTCGACAATCACATAGTCATGAAGATTTATATCAAATTGATCCGGTGAAAAATAATATATTTTTCCGGCTTTTTTAAATCGAACACCTACAACTTGATGCACGTTATCCCTCCTGTAACCTAAGGAGCATTTGCTCCATTAATAGCTGGGGTGCGGTATTTGCATCCAATCGACGCTTCGCATCCATCACCGCCTGGAGGTTATTTCCCAGCTTGACTTGCGTCAGCTTCAACGCTTGATCTTGAAGCTTTTCTTCTTGATCAATATAGACAATCTGATCCGTTTGATCTACTTGCATACGAATCACATCTCTATACCATAGCATCAATAAATCGATCCCTAACTGCACATCCTTTTTTTCTTTAAAAAAAGGAATCCATTCTTCTTGCAGCGTGATGAATGCGTATCTCGGACGCAAAGAAAGATCATCAATTAATTGTATCACTTTGTTTCTCGCTTGTGCAATCCAATCCTCCCGGCAAAGTTCAAGGGATTCTTCTAAATCAGATGTGATTCGTGATACAACTAGTGCATCTTTTTCATTAATACCTTCATTTACCAACTTTCTAACGAGTATATCAGATGAAAGTGGGGCAAACGATAGCATCTGAGACCTTGATACAATTGTTTTTAACAACCTTTGAACTTGGGTTGTAATAAGAACCGCCAGTGCTTCACCATCAGGTTCTTCTAGAAATTTCAACAGACTATTTGCCGCTGCATCCGTCATCTTTTCAGCTTCCTCAACAATATATACTTTTTTCTTTGATTCCAATCCACGCATGCTAAATTCTTTCTTTAAATTACGAATTTGGTCCACCTTTATCGACGTGCCGTCTGTTTCAATCACATGAATATCAGGATGGTTTCCAGAGTCGATTCGTTTGCAGTCTCGGCAAGAAAAACATGGTTCTGCCCCTTGTCTATTGAGACAAAAAAACGATTTAGCCAAAAGATTGGCCGCTTCCTTTTTTCCTGTCCCCCGACCTCCTTCAAAAATATAAGCATGAGCTAATCGATCTTTCACAAGACTATTTGTCAACATCTTCACGATCGTTGGCTGTGTGTCGGCTAATTGTTCCCAAGTTCTCATCAGCGTTACCCCTCGACTTTACTATCTATTAAAACTTTTCGAATTGCTCTACTGGAAGAATAAATACGGTTGCGCCACCAACTTGCACTTCCACAGGATAAGGCACATACGAATCAGCATTTCCACCCATCGGTGAAATCGGCGCGACAAGCTGCTCTCTCGATTTACAATTATCTTTGATAATTTCTAGCACTTGATCCACTTCTTTATCTTTCACACCAATCATAAATGTCGTGTTTCCTGCTTTTAAAAACCCGCCAGTACTTGCTAACTTCGTTGCTTGAAAATCATTCTCTACTAGAGCATCTGACAAACGGTTGCTGTCTTTATCTTGAATAACTGCCATAATTAACTTCATTTTCTTTGGCCTCCTCATGTGAAACCTCTATTTAAGTGATAGGCTCTGTTATCGTTTAGAGTTAATTTTGAAAAATCAACTCTAAGCTTTAACATTGCTTTGTCTAGCTTACTTTACTCTTTATATATTGTATTATAACAAGAAATAAACGTTCTTACGTTGTTTTTTTCTCTATGACCGCTTCAATTTCCTGCAACGTTTTTGCTAAAACAATGTCGAATGGCTGTGACGCATCAATTGTATGGATTCTTTTCGGTTCTCTTTCTTGAAGATGGATGTATGCTTTTCTCACTTCATGGTGAAACGAAAGGGACTCTTGGTCGAGACGATTAAATTCTCTTCCCTTATGTTCAGCAATGCGAGCTAACCCTACTTCCGGTTCCACGTCATAATACAACGTAAGATTAGGCATCATTCCTTCTGTTGCAAATAAATTCACTTGCAGCACTTCATCGATTCCGATGCCCCGAGCCCCGCCTTGATAAACGAGGCTACTGTCAATAAATCTATCACAAAGGACAATTCCTCCATTTTTCACATGAGGAATAACTGTTTCTACTAGATGTTGCCTTCTTGCTGCTGCATAAAGAAGCGCTTCTGTTCGCGCATCCATTTCTGTATGGGCAGGATCGAGTATAACTTCTCTTATTTTCTCTGCAATCACACTTCCACCTGGCTCCCTCGTTGCAATTACTGGATTCCCATCCTTTTCTAATTTATCTTTTACATGCTGGAGGACCGTTGATTTTCCGGCACCCTCACCGCCCTCAAATGTTATAAATAAACCACTCACAAATCATTCCCCTTTTCTAAAAAAATAGTTAGTCCTTCCTTTATCCAGTCCGTCCCTGTTTGAAATGACGCGCCATCTTGTACGAGTTTCTTCATTGTATATAGATGATGCCTTTTCACTTTCTCCCCTTTTAAAAGAAGTGGAATTCCTGGTGGATAGGGTGTTATCGTTTCTGCTGAAACATATCCTTCTGTTTTTTCCCAATTAAGACTGGTCACAGGTAAATACTTCATCTCCTCATAACAATAAGTCAGCTCCGAGATCCGTTCTATTCGCTGCATTGTATCATCCTGACGAGATACTTGTTGTTTTTTTAAACGAAGAATTTTATTTAGTAAAGGAATCCACCGATCTTCATCCATTTTATCGGCTGCAAGAGGAAGTGTCAGTAATAAATGATGAGGAGACACCAATTCTGGAAAAGCACCTATCTCTTCCAATCTCTCCTTCCATTCCTTTGCTGCTCCTGGTTCATCCGTAACAAACGTTAATTTCAAAGGATCCTGGACATAATTTCCAATTACACGAGGAGATTGTCTCCAACTAAGTCCACTTTCTAAGCCAGCCCTCCAAATATTTCCCTTTTCCGTTATGCGATCCCAGTCCTTCTTTTCCATTGCGCCCAAATAAGCTCTTGCTATATCGAGAGACGCCATCAACGGATAAGAAGGGCTGCTCGATTGCAACATTCTTAAATAATTCTTTACTTTTACGCGATCTACTTTTTCGCTATTTATATGTAAAAACGATGCCATCGTCATGGCAGGTAACATTTTATGTGCTGACTGAACGACAATATCTGCCCCTGCTTTTAACGAACTTTGCGGCCACAGCCCATTTCCATCATCAAAAATCAAGTGAGCGCCATGCGCTTCGTCTACACAAACACATAATTCTGCTTCATGAGCCACTCGTATGATATCTCGTAAATCTTGACCATAACCTTCATATGTTGGATGCGTTAAAAAAACCGCCTTTGCATCACCATAAGCCGCCACGGCACGTTCCAACGTTTCACGGGATACACCAAGTGCTAACCCGGTTGCGTTATCCCACTCCGGTTCTAGAAACACGGGTTTCACCCCACCTAGCTCTAGACCGTGGAAGACCGATTGATGACTGTTTCTTTGAACAAACACTCTGTCTCCTCGATCAGCGACAGTCATCATCATTGCCAAATTACCAACGGTTGAACCACCAACTAAAAAATTTGTTTCTAATACATCATATAGATGAGCAGCCAACTGCTGAGCCTCATCAATGATTCCTTTCGCGTCATGCAAATCATCTAATCCACTGATCTCTGTCTGGTCAATCTGTAAAATGTTATCATATATTGATCTTGCCTCCTCCAAAAACACCCGTCCATTTTTATGGCCCGGCACGTGAAAGGAATGAGGAGATGATTGATAATGTTCATATAATTTTGTAAAAAGAGGTGTCTTCTTTTGATCCATGGCTACCCAACTTTCCGTTCTTATGCTCCACCTATTATAACGAAAGAATCATCACATTGCCTTAAATAAAAAAAGAAGAAGCAGGTTCATTTCGGAACCTCCCCCTCTTTGTTTTGCGTTAACGATTCTCTTACTCTCCGTAACCTGTGAACATACACTAAATAATGTGGATCATCCACACCTGCGTTCACCATTTTTTTTTCACAATCACTGCATATAAAAAAATCTTGTAAATGAATTCCTACATTTTTTGATGAAAAACAAATCAAGCAGTCTTTCGTTTTCTTCTTTTCATGAATCCTTTCTCTCACTAAGCAGCACCTCCTCCTCACAGTATGCCCACCCTAAAAGTCTTTAACCCTTGCAATCGATGAATCTAGGTGATTTACTATATGCAGAACAAATCGTCCTTGTTCCGATAAACATTCGTCACATCAACAGTCAAAGAGGAGGTAAATCTATGAAACTCAGTGTTTTTATTTTATTACTATTTTACATGTTTTTTATTGCTCCTGGTGCCGGAAACCAAGAAGATCCATTGTTTCAAAACCTCATAACCGGTCAACTCGATAAAGTCGATCCTCTTGTCGTAGCCGTTTTTTCCATGTTAGGCGTTTATCCTGTGATTTTTGCGATGCTTCTTCTTCCTAAAGACCAATATCGTCTACCAGCCTGGCCTTTTGTCCTCTTTTCCTTTGGTCTCGGTGCATTCAGCCTATTACCGTATTTGTTCCTTAGAAAAAACAAGGTGCGCACATTACCGCGTGGACCAAAAACATTTCATAAAGTAATCATTCATCCCATTGCTGTCACACTTATGCTTATTATCACCGTCACCATTTATATATCGAGTCTTAGCGGTAGTTTCTTATCTTACCAAAACGCCTTTATGAATTCTCACTTTGTCAGCGTCATGACAATCGATTTTTTTGTTCTCATTTGGCTTTCTTATGATGTATTGAAAAAAGACTGGAATTTCCGTTTTTCTTGGCTAGCATTTATTCCTGCAATTGGACCACTCGTCTTACTATTGAAACGAAAAATCTTGCAAAAGTAAGACCTACCTGTCACTAAGCAGGATTGTTTGGTATCCTATTAATAAGATTAGTAGACTGGAGTTGATCTTATGTCAAAAACAAAGAGAAACGACTCTTGTCCTTGTGGCAGTGGGAAGAAATACTAGAACTGTTGTGGAAAAAACAATGTAGTCGCCTTTCCAGCTCATGTAGTAGAAAGCGAATTGCAAATCATTCAAGAAGAAGTAGTCGAATTTGCTATGCAACACTATGAGGAACAACTTTCGCAGTTTTCTGCTGAAGCTTTACATACACTGTCAGATATTGAAGAGCTGGATTCATTACTGACTTTTTATTCGATCCTTTGGGCAATATTCAACGAACCTATCGTCCAAAACGAGAAAACCATTTATGATGATTATTTGCGACGCAAAGGTCCAAAAATCAAACGACCACAAACACGAACTATTGTCACTAACTGGCAACTACTCAAACCTGCCCTATTCAAAATAATGGCGAAAAATTCAAAGACGCATTGGAAGAAGACAAAGGTCACTTCTGGGGTATTGTATCTACACGTCCATTCATGCGAGCAAAAGAAGCTTACGGAATTGCTTTGAAAGCGAGTGGACAACAACAAAAAGCCATTGATCAATTTGAACAGATGCTTGACCTTAACCCTAACGATAATCAAGGGATTCGTTACGTTCTATGCGACGCTTATTTAGAAGAGAAGAATGAAAAAGCTGCAAACCGCCTGTTAGAACGTTACAAGGAGGACAATGGTGCTCATTTTCAATACAATCGAGTCCTCGCTGAATATTTAAACAACGGTCAATCTAAGCGATTAAAGGAAAAGATAACGGATGCTCTTGAGGAAAACGCTCATGTGCCTGATTATTTACTTAAAAGAAAAAAATATCAAACAACATCCCTAATCATTATAGACCAGGTAATGAAACAGAAGCGGAAATATACGTATTAGAAACGCAACATATATGGGACATTCATAAACCGCTTTTAAAGTTATTAGGAGAGTATGACATGAAAAAATGAGTTTCATTATTTGAAGGTGAATCATGAATATTTTAGTAGTAGAGGCAAAATTACTTGTCTCCACTTTTTTTTCTTGCAAAAGGATACATTGATAAATAAGGTTGATGTGGATTGCTTAATGACTGTGGGTTCCATAATGTTGGTCGTTAAGGCTAAGCAATAGTTGCAGTTCCTGGGCGCCAGTGATCCTAAATGTGTAAATGGTGCGTTTATTGGGCACTAATCGTTTGCTTTAGTGACCCTAAATTCCTTTTTATTGCTTTTTAGGGGCATTAGTTGCTTGCTCTAGTGACCATAAATACGTAAATGGCGCATTTATAGGGCACTAATCGTTTGCTTTAGTGACCCTAAATTCCTTTTTATTGCTTTTTAGGGGCATTAGTTGCTTGCTTTAGTGACCATAAATACGTAAATGACGCATTTATAGGGCACTAATCGTTTGCTTTAGTGACCACTTTTTCCAAAATAGCTCTTCATAGGTCGCTAGTTGACCTCGCTTGTGACCGTGTTTCATCAAAATCAGCTCACGTCGGTCACAAGACGCCCTCTCTTGTGACCGTCTTTTACCAAATTCAACTCGCTTTGGTCACAAGATGCCCTGTTATTGCTTGTTCACACATCCAATAACTCGCCGCCAAACTTCAAATCCAACAAACCCAAAATCAACATCCTCAAACCCAAACACAAAAAAAGACACCCTCATAAATGAGAATGTCTTAAATGCCCAGCGGCGTCCTACTTTCACAGGGGGAGATCCCCCAACTATCATCGGCGCTGGAGAGCTTAACTTCCGTGTTCGGCATGGGAACGGGTGTGACCTCTCCGCGATCGTCACTGGACATATGAAATTGACAGGTC
>NZ_JARZHF010000016.1 GCF_029891575.1 Salipaludibacillus daqingensis
CAGCGTTCGTCCTGAGCCAGGATCAAACTCTCCGATAAAGTATGATGACTTTTCATCAAGTTTGATGTCCATGACATCAAAACCAAACTTTCGTCTGGCGTTTGTCGAATGTTTCCATTCAACGATTTGTTTCTATTGACGGGATATTTTAAAATATCCCACTTCGCTTGGCTTCTTGTTTAGTTTTCAAAGGTCAATTTGTTGCTAATGTCGTTTTTGGCGACTTAATAAATATACCACATTTACACCATCTATGTCAACAACATTCTATAATTTCTTTCTCGCTGACGTGAATGACTGAATGTCTTCCTCGTTGGCGACAAGTAATAATATACCACGCTCAGAAAATGAAGTCAATAGATTTAAGGAAGTTTATATTTTCTTCATCACCTAGCGGATAAACAACTACTTGATTCAATAATTGTAACACGTTGTTACTTGTATCTCTTGAGGAGAATAACCTATCTCTTTTGTTAACGAATAATTAATAAGTCAGTGAAAATAAGCGCAACAATACCCGGCACACCCAAAAAACCTGAAACTGCCGCCGTGAAAGCATTAATCGGTAAGCTATAATCAAATAGCGTTCCAAATGTATTCAAGAAAAAAAGTAACAACGCTCCAACAAGAAGTCGAATCGCTCCACTTCCTATCCATTTGATTGATTTCACCGGTGCACCTAATATAAGTAATAAAAAAACCATCGCAGCAAGAAGCGACAAGACAACTACAGGTTCCATGTTTGAACATCCCCTTTTCATAATTTACTGAACTGAACCTAAGACAAACGATGCGCCTGTCCATTCTTTTCATATTCATGAAGTAGGTTCGGTTTAGTGTATGTCCAAACGATAATAAATAGAACCAATAACCGACTTGACCATTTACGCATTGTTTTTAGTCTATCTAGAAAGACTTTACCATCCAATGCTCCATTAGAATTTAGGATGATGTGGTCCTTCTAGCTCTCGCTTCTCTTAATAGAAATAAATATTTCGCTCGTTCTAACCTAGAAACACTTTCTACGTATCCACCATGATGTATCGAGTTTTTTAGATAGGATTCATGCTGATCTGCCTTTTCTTTAATTCGATCTAGCAACGAAATCAATTCTTCATCTGTTTCTCGCCGAAGTTTTCTCTTTCTTTTTCTCATCATCACAAATCACAACCTTCTACTTGTCTTTATAAAGCATGTAAATTCTTTGATTATTCCATTTCTAATCATTCGTTAAATACTTATATTTCTCTTCTTCCTTCAATTGCTTTTGATAAAGTAACTTCATCAGCATATTCCAAATCACCACCGACAGGGAGTCCATGCGCTAACCTTGTTACTTTAATACCTGTTGGTTTAATGAGACGAGAAATATACATGGCTGTTGCTTCTCCTTCTATATTAGGATTCGTTGCGATGATTAATTCTTCGACGGTATCGTCTTGGAGACGTTTTAAAAGATCTGGTATATAAATATCTTCAGGCCCAATTCCATCTACAGGAGAAATCGCACCGTGCAGCACGTGATATAAACCAGTGTATTCCCTCATTTTTTCCATGGCTATAACGTCTCTCGATTCTTGAACTACACAAATCATTGATTGGTCTCGAGATTTATCATCACACATGCGACAAGGGTCTGTATCTGTAATATGGTGACAAATTTTACAATAGGTAAGCTCTCGCTTTGCATTTACTAATGCTTTCGCAAAATCAAGGACATCTTCTTCCTTCATATCTAATACATAAAACGCTAATCTAGCTGCTGTTTTTGGACCGATGCCTGGTAACCTCATAAATCCTTCAATTAACTTCGAAATTGGTTGTGGGTACTGCATAGTTAGTTGCCCTCCTTCTTCGTTCAGATAACATTCGTTTGTTCAATCACATTTACATAGAAAAGACTTGGTATAATAACCAAGCCTTTCCTTGACCATTCAGAAACAAGAATGGTTTACATGAGTTTTATAGAGATGAGCTGTCGATTTTCTCGGAGCAACAATCTTGCTATAAATCCCTTTTTTAAATATATAGTCGTAACCGTTGAAATAATAACAAGAAAGTAATCTGTTGCAACAAACTTCGTTTATCACGAACATTCGCCATTCTAAGCTATTGCTCCACCAAATGATCTCTACCTGTTAATATAACTATTTGATTACATCATTCCTGGTAAGTTCATGCCTTTTGTGAATTTGCCCATTCTTTCATTAACTAGCTCATCTACTTTAGATAAAGCTTCATTCGTTGCCGCTAAAACTAAGTCCTCTAGCATTTCCACATCGTCTGGATCAACCGCTTCTTCATTAATTTGAATATCGAGGATGCGCTTCTCACCACTAGCTATCACTTTAACCATACCGCCACCAGCAGTTGCTTCAATTGTTTCTTCCTTTAATTGCTCTTGAGCTTTTGCCATGTCTTTTTGCATTTTTTGCATCTGCTTCATCATATTACCCATGTTTTTCATTTTTGTATCTCCCTCTCTTTTATCATGATTTAATTATTCTTTTATCTCCAGTAAATCTCGGCCGACTAATTTAACAGCTTCATCGATTAATGGATTTTCTTCTTTCATAGGTTCTCCGTTTTCTTCATTGGATCCTTCACCAGCGTCTTTTTGCTTTTGCTCTTTAACGTAAGCTTCCTTTATCTCTTCCCAATGTGGAGCTAATAGCGTAAGCATCGTTAGATCTCGTTGTGCAACAATAGTAGCTGATTCCTCTACCATTTCACGAAACTTCTCATCCACCATATCTCGGTGCATTTCATTTCGAAACGCCAAAACAAATTTATTATCAGAACAGGCTACTGGTTTGCAGTCATTTAGCCAAGCAGACGCAGGAACGCTTTTTTGTTTCACTTGTTCAATAATTTGTCCCCAGCCTGAATGAAGTGATTGAAGGTGCTGCTTCGATGCATCGTGAAGCATCTCTTTTACTTTGTTCACATGAGCTCTGCTTTTTGCACTATTTGCTGCTTGTCGAGGTTTCGGCTTACTTGACTCTGCGCTTTGGGAACCAGTTTGTTTAACCGCTCCACCTTGAGCCATTTCTTTTAACGTTTTTTCCAACTCTTTGACTTTTCGCTGAAGTATTTTTATTGTTTCGTTCTCATCTAATTGCACATCCGCTCCATTGGAAGATGCTAATGGAGTCGATTTTTGACAAGCTTGGACAATAAACATTTCTAAAAAAACTTGAGGATGACTCGCCCACTTCATTTCATGTTGAAAGTGATTGAGTCGATCTAACATCGCAAATATCCATGCTTGATCTAATTGTTCAACGACTTGCTGGAAAGCCTCATCACCTGTGACTCGATCTTTTGATTCATCGAGCTGTGGGGCTGCTTTTACCATTAAGACATCTCTGAAAAAGAAAATCAAATCTTCTATAAATCTATTTGCATCTTTTCCTTCTTTCATCAGTTTATCAATCGCTTGAAGACCTTCTCCTACTTCACCGGAATGAATCGATTGTACAACTTGATGAATTAGTTGTTGTGATACCGCACCAATAATGGATAAAACATCGTCTGCTGTGACAGAGTCATCTGAATATGAAATCGCTTGATCCAGTAAACTAAGGGCATCTCTCATTCCACCTTCAGAGGCTCTTGCAATAAGCGCAAGTGCGTCTTCATCTACTCGTGTATCCGTTGTGCTTATAATTTCATGCATTCTTTCGATCATCGAATGAGCAGAAATTCGTTTGAAATCGAATCTCTGACAACGAGAAATGATCGTTAACGGGATTTTATGTGGCTCCGTCGTAGCAAGGATAAATATGACATGACGAGGCGGTTCTTCTAACGTTTTTAATAACGCGTTAAAGGCGCCTGTTGATAGCATATGCACTTCATCAATGATGTACACTTTAAAACGGGCTGCACTAGGGGCGAACTTAACCTTGTCTCGAATGTCACGAATTTCATCTACCCCGTTGTTACTCGCTGCATCAATTTCAATCACATCTACGATACTACCGTCCTGAATTCCTTTACACGTATCGCATTGATTACAAGGTTCATCTACCGGTGCTCGTTCGCAATTGATTGCTTTCGATATTATTTTTGCTGCACTCGTTTTCCCTGTCCCTCGAGGCCCTGTGAAAAGGTAGGCGTGAGAGAACTTATCTTGGAGCAACGCATTTTTCAATGTTTTCGTTATGTGCTCCTGACCAACAACATCTGTCAATTGTCTTGGACGCCACACTCGATATAAAGCTTGGTAACTCATAACTCTCAACCTACCCTCTTTCATCAACCTCTGCTAAACCCACTTCCCATCTTTGAAAAATAAGAAGGGATTGTTTCGATCTACTCAGTTCATTCCTATTATACCGATTCATAGGCTGTTTTTCAAAATGAATCTTAAAAGAACAGGCACAAGGCTCACCGCTATTTAGCGACAAGCCTGATTAGGATGCATTTATACCTCTCAAATAATGTTTATGAATATGCCTAGTCACGTTACTTCTCCAAAAACTTTTTCCTTTACCGCCTCTAGTTGCTGTTTCATTTCGATTGGAGGAACTGGTTTACTGAAATAGTAACCTTGCATTTTTGTTTCTAACGTAACTAAAAAATCTAATTGGGCTTTCGTTTCAACCCCTTCTGTTACAACATCAATATTCAATCCTTCACAAAGGGCAACAATTCCTGAAAGTAGAGCAGTATCAAATGATTCGGCAGGTATGTTTTGTATAAATAGCCTATCTATTTTCAATTGATCCACTTGAATTTCCTTCAAAAAATTTAAGGAGGAAAGGCCTTTTCCAAAGTCATCTAATGAAACTTTCATACCTATTTCTTTTAATTGGCTCGTGAATTCTACGACTTTATCTAAAGATCCACTAACATCGCTTTCGGTAATTTCTAATGCGATAAAAGACGGATCCATCTTATTGTATTTTAATTGTTCTATTAAAAAAGAAATAAATTTTTCATCCATCATTTGTGTTTTTGAAACATTGATTGATAATGTTAAGCCTACTAATCCCATTTCGTGCCACTCTTTTAATTGACGAATCCCCTCTTTTAATACCCACTCTCCAATAGCGGGCATCATACCGATTTCTTCTGCTGCTGAAATAAACTCATCTGGAGGAATAAGTCCTTTATTAGGATGCTGCCAACGAATTAATGCCTCTACACTGCAAATCGTTTTTGCAATCTTATCGACTATCGGTTGAAAATACAGCACAAATTCGTCGTTATTTAATGCTTCTGTTAACTCTTTCTCTAGCGTAACAAAGTTATGAAAGTAAGCACTCTTTTTTATGTTTTTATAGTACTGATATTGATTTTTTCCCGATCGCTTCGCTTCATACATAGCGATATCTGCATTTTGGATCACTTTCTCCACACTTCTATCGTCGATGGGGAATTGGCTAATGCCTATACTCGTTGTCACTTCGAAAGAAGAAGTCCCGATGTTAACTGGAACAGAAATGGTCTTTAGTAAATTCTTTGCTATAGTTGATATCGTTTCTTCATCTAGTTTAGGGATACCCAAAACAAATTCATCCCCTCCCCATCTTCCGACAGTACCTTCTTCTCCAAGACACGTTTTTAAACGTTTTCCAAATTCGATCAACAAGGTGTCTCCAGCATAATGACCAAATGAATCATTAATACGCTTAAATAAATCAATGTCTAGAAACATGATCGTCATCGGTAATTGCTTTGAATCTCTCTCTAATTGATCCACGAAACTCTTTCGATTCGGTAAACCAGTCAAGCCATCGATCATTGCCATATCATGTATTTCTTTTTGGGAGTGGTTAAGAACATCTAGCATGTGGTTATACCCGTTTTCTAACACTCCTATTTCATCTTTCTTATTTGTTGAAACCCTTCTACTCAAATCTTGTGTTTCCTTAATATACTTAAATTCTTTCGAGAGGTTAATAACTCGCGATAATATATGTTTATCTAATATCATGAGAATAATTGTTGTCAAAACAATGCTAAATCCTGCATAGATAGAATAAAACCAATATAAACTTTTTTGGCCTGACTGGTATATCGTTCGATTCACCGTAAAACTAAGGTTCCCCGTTTCAGAATGGTTTTCATAAGGAAGTATCATGGAACCTTTGATCGATTCTTCGTCAATAATATCAATACTCTTTTCATTAGTTAACATTGGATCAATTCGTTCATTTAAAACTAATGGTAATTGGACTGCATCTGCCAATTGTTCAACAAACTGGTCCGTTATCGCAATGCCTGTAATCATTGTTCCTCTAGGTGTTTGATTTTCTAAGCTAGGGTAAATAGGATGAGAGGCTAACATGAGAATATCATCCTCTCCATATACAACGCCCGTTTTCCGTTTAGTCAAAAACTCCTCTAAAACGCTTGAATCAATTTTATTAATTATGGACACTAGTTCCTCTTCTTTAATGTCATACCCTCGTTCATAAACCAATTCATTTGATTCATCGAAATACATAACCATTTCAATACTGTTCGAAAGATAGGTATCCTCCACCCAGTTACTTTCGATGTAGCTTTGCTGGTGATGTTGTATAAATGAATAGGTATCATCCCATACTGCATAATCTCGGACAAATTGATATAACGAGTTTTTCTCTCTTTCAAACGCATACTCCACCCGTTTAATGTTATCGGACATCGTTCTTTCTTCCAATTCTATGTATCTCTCTAGTAATAGCGGATTTATAAATAAAAATAAAATAATTAATAGTACAGTGACGCTAATCAAACTGACTGAGAACGTTCTCGTTTTTAATTTCATCATAATCCCCACTTAGTTCAGACTTCCTGCTAGTAAATAAATACCATTTTCGCCAGTCGTTTATTGATAATATACGTTACTATTATCCTATTATATCGGAAGTAAGTACAGATATAAATAAATGAACCACGATAAATAGACAATAGTCCCGACATTAATAATTATTCCATTCATTCGTGATACCTTCATGACGACTCTGCCTTAAAGCTTCAAAATACTTTTTTACATAACAAAAAAGCTATCCATATTTGGATAGCTTTCTAAAGCATAAGTTATAATTAAATGCCGTGCACCTTTCTTCGATCACATTCCCTCAAGCGTTACCTGAGCAGTTTGCTCGATCCAGGCAACTCCGCGGCACACGGAACGACCTGCTTACTGCTGCTTCCTTCCGGACCTGACAGGATTCACAGGATTCCGTTGCGCGGAACCCGGATGTCAACACCACTTACTCAGGGCAGACCATGAAAAAATGTAACCTAGGAAAGGGATTCGGCCTCGCTATAGCGGATTGCGAGTACAGGGCACCGCTACCTCCCCGCTTAGCACGACAAAGTTAATAATATTGTTAGGCGCCTTTTAACGACGCAAATATTAGTATAGTGGTTTTTTAGTATAATTGCAATAGTTAGCATCGAAACGATCACTGACAAGTTTGTCCAAATGAAGTATAAAATACACAACGCACATTTCACACCAATAAAAACCGCTTATTTAGTAATATTTTTAATCTTTATCCTCCATGCTTTCTTCTGACTCTTCTACCTTTTTTAATTTTTCCATTAAAATATGAGGTGGTGTATGCATGACATGTTCAAGTGGCATCTTTAGTTTCTTAGAAATCATCTGTGCTGTTTCCAACGATATTTGATTTGGTCTCACGTTTATCCCTCCAATTCATGTCTTAGTGATATTTTACTATACCCTTCTATCGATCATGACTAATCCTGTTGTTTATGCTTCTTTTTTTCTGCCCGAAGCTTCCGAAAAAAATCGGTTAACAAATTCCCAGTCTCCTCAGCTAATACACCACTTGTCACAGGTGTTTGATGATTAAAACGTGGTTCATCGAGCAGGTTCATCAATGTCCCACAGCATCCAGCTTTCAAGTCAGATGCTCCATAAACGACTCGAGAAATCCTCGATTGAACAATGGCACCAGCGCACATTGGACAAGGTTCTAACGTCACATATAACGTGCATTCCTCTAAACGCCAGCTGCCCAAGTTATGGCATGCTTCATCGATAGTGACTAGTTCTGCGTGAGCTGTTGCTGCTTGATGTATTTCTCGCTGATTGTATCCGCGAGCGATTACCTTTCCACCTTTCACAATAACAGCACCGATCGGAACTTCTCCTATCTCTTCCGCTTTCCTCGCTTCTAATATGGCTTTCTTCATATAATATATATCTTCTTGTTCCTTTATAGAAGCCATTTTCTCACAACCTTTTTAATCTATGCATGAAAATTGTACGATGTTTTGCTTCAGAAGGCAACTAAGTTCACATACAAATGGAACAAAAAGCGGACTACAAAAGTAGTCCGTTCGTTTACCTTCTTTATTGTTTCATCAAGTCACTTACTTTCTTTGCCATGACATCTCTCGTTACAGATCCAACGATATGATCAACGACAATCCCGTTTTCATCGATAATAACGGTTTCTGGTTGACCAATAATACCATAGCGCTGCGAGACGTGAAGGTCAAAATCAAACACATAAGTTTTATCAGTAAAGCCTGTTTTTTCGATGAATCGCTCTACAGCTCGTTTGGATTCTGATTTAACGATCGTAAATACTTGAACATCCCCGTCATATTCTTCCGTAAATTGCATCATTTCTGGTGCTTGTGCTTCACAAGGTTTACACCACGTTGAGAAGAAATTTAATACGACTGGTTTTCCTTCGAAGTCCGATAGCTGATATATTTCTCCCGATTGATCTTCAAGTTGGAAATCATATGAGGGATCACCTATGCCAACTGTATCTCCTTGGACTCGCAGACCAAGGACAAACGTAATTAATATTCCTATCACAAACACCCCTGTAAACCCTTGGATCCATTTTGTCTTATTCATAGAACCTCCCCCCTCTCTCGGATCACCGGGCTTAGTCTTCTTTCATTTCGCGAATAAACTGCAATTCCTTCATCGCATCATTTTGTCTTTTTCCAATCGCCCACACATACCCCGCAATCAACAACCAAATAATAGAATAAGCTGCAAATAAATACGTCATAACGTTCTCTCCTCCTTAGGAAATCATTTTCTCTTGTTCTTTTGCCTTCATCTTCTTCACGTGTAATTTAAGTTTTTCTACGTATAACCCTTTTTGTAAAAGGATGAAATAAATAAGCATAAGTGTAAAAACGGAAAATATGAGTGTAAACAGCATGCTAGGTTCTAAACCGCCGCCTGCACTTTCTCCTTCAGACATAACAACAGGGTGTAAATTAGACTCCCACCAGCGAATCGACATATAAACGATCGGTACATTCGCAAAACCAATGATTCCAAAAACAGCAGCTAATCTAGCCCGTTTCTGCCATTCCATGTCTAAATTTCGAATCATAATATAAGCTATATACATGAATAGCAAAATCAACGTCGTCGTTAACCTTGGCTCCCATGTCCACCAAGTATTCCAAGCGGACCTGGCCCAAATAGGTCCTGTTGTTAAAACAATCGCCGTAAAAATGACACCTATCTCACCACTGACTCCAGCAATTAAGTCATAAGCCCGTTTTTTTGTAAATAAATAAAGCAAGCTAAAGACAAAAACGATAAAAAAGGCAAAAAATGCGTTCCATGCCGAAGCGACATGAAAGTAAAAGATTTTTTGAACTGGTCCCATCATTCTTTCGACAGGCGTCCATATAAATACGAGATACATTGCTACTAGCGTCATTGGAACAGCGATTGCCAGCAATACTTTATGAAGTTTCGTTGGGACCATTCCTGTAAGTTCATCACGATCATTTGTCATCTCTTACACCTCCAGCACATGTTCAAATAATAAAAATCCTACAACAAAGAAAATCACATCATACGCAGCCATTAACTGCATCCAACTTAAGGCCGCAGATACCCCTTCTTGATCGACTAACACAATTCTTGTCGCCTGCACGGCCGCAATGACAATAGGTGTCACGAGCGGAAAAAGTAAAATCGGTAAGAGCATTTCGCTGCTTTTGGAATGTGTTGCCAATGCAGCTAGTAGCGTCCCCACAGCGATAAAACCAAATGTTCCTAAAAAGACAATCATCACAAAATAAATAAGACCAACACCTGTAATGACATGAAAGTCAAATAATAAAAACAAAAGTGGTACGGAGATTAGTTGAACGAGTAGGACAAACACCAAGTTAGCCATACACTTACCTAAATAAATAGCTGAAGGATCCACAGGTGCAACCATCAATCCATGTAAATGATCGTTCTGTTTCTCTTGCATAAACGATCGATTCAAACCAAGAATCCCTGAAAAGATCGTAATCACCCAAATCATGCCTGGAACGAGTGCAGAAACAGCCTGGTTGGACGGATCAAATGCAAAGCTAAACGTGACAATCACTAACCCAGAAAATATAAGCATCGTTGTAATCGTTTGTTTCGTTTTCCATTCCGCATAAAGGTCTTTCCAAGCGATTGCCATCGCCGGAGCAAATAGGTGCTTCATGATGACAACGCCTCCCCATCGTACAACGAATGAATCCAACTAACTGGTCGCCCCTGGATCCATTCATCTTCGGCAATTCTTCCTTTTCTTAGAATAACCGCTCGATCACAGATCGTACTTATTTGTGGGAAGTCATGGGTTACCATAATAATTGTCACACCTTCTGCCTTTAAATCGAGCAGTAGTCGGTTAAATAATGAAACAGCTTGCTGATCCAATCCAGTATGAGGTTCATCTAATAACAACACGTTAGGTTCATGAAGGATCGCTCTCGCAATAGCAAGTCTCTGAATCATTCCTCTTGAAAAGGAACGGATAGGCTCATGTTTGAAAAACGACAAACCAACGTCATCAATTAATTTATGAATACGTTCATCTGGTGACTTAAGTTGATATAGTTTTGCAAAAAAATGAAGGTTTTCAACAGGAGAAAAAGCCTCATAGAGAAAGCTTTGATGCCCTAAGTAGCCCATCCTCTGTTGCTTGGAATAATCATCTTTTTTTCGTGGCACACCGTCTAGTAACACGTCACCACTAGACTGTTTTAGAAGGCCGGCAACGATTTTCAACCATGTACTTTTCCCTGCACCATTTGTTCCTAATATGGCCACAGACTCTCCTTGATTAATGCGAAGATTTACCCCGCGAAGGATCATTTTTTCTCCTATCGTTTTTGTAATTCCTATTGTTTCAATCATCTTGATCCCCCGCTTTCGATATGACCAAATGTTTAATGAACGTATTTCTTATTTTTAAACTTAGGTCAAAAACTCATTTAATTGCTTTTTTACTTTATGCAAATACGCTTTATAAGCTTCTGTTTTCTGCTGATAATCCATTTCGCTCAGCTCGCCTCTGTCATAAGCTTCCTCAAGTTCTAGTAGTTTCTTCAGAGTAATGTTTTTCTTTGACATTAAATCTTGGAACGTTTTTTCCTCCTCGGTTGACGTCCACTGCGATTCCTTGTCTGCATGCTTTCGTTTCACATGGATAAAATAACTGACACCAAAGATAATAATGATTGCTAGCAAAGCTGTCACCAAGTGGGGTTCAAACCTTGTTAAAGGAGAGCTATACCACATGTTCATATGACCTTGCGGATGGAGGGATGGGGTGTAACTTGAAACACCTGCCACAATGAACCAATCAAACATTGTTTACTCCCCCTTTCGCAGCTTCCTCATTTCAGCTAATTCTTTGTCAATTTCATCTTCAATCGACGAATCTCTCCTATCATCGTCATTTTCTCGTTCGTCTGTTTTGCTTTCAGTTTCAGAAGAATAAGCATCCTCTTTTAATTTTTTCGCGGCAATCCGCTCGTATTGGTTTTTCAATGATTGATAATCTTTCTCTGGTAACTTGCCCATGTTATATTCCATTTCAAGCTCATTAATCGTTGCATATGCTTGCTCAAGCGTCAGATCGTCCAAATCGTCTTTTAGCTCATCGGTTCGCCATTGTTGTTTCTTACCAGAAAGAAACGGCTGAATAACAAGGTAGAGACATAGACCGACAATCAGTGTGCTTACGATATATCCCACTGTTATCACACCCTACTTAGAAAACTTCGCTCTCACCATAAGAATAAGGTAAAAGTCTTTGACATGCTTTTTACTAAAAATGCTTTCTTTTTTCTTCTTCAATAATTGCTCGAATCACTTCATCTTCCGGATCATCCTGTGACTCTTCAGTCCTAGCATTTGTTCCGTTTTCCTCTTTTGTTCCTTCATCGATTACGTGTCGTTTCACTCTCATGAAAAATACAGTAGAACCAACACCTAAAACGAGGAAAGGAATCGTCCAGGCAAAGATACTAAATCCAGTTGTTTTTGGTGCCCGAAGACCTTGTTCACCATACATCGCTTCATATTCCGCCAAGACCTCTTCATCGGTGTATCCTTCATTTAACATTTCAGCAATTTCCTCATAGTAGCGATTTTTCGTAGAACAAGTAGCTAACTCATGTTCGCTATGCCCTTCCATTGATAACTTACTGGCGATTTCTTTTACTTCTGACGAGTTCGTATCATGCATTTCTTCCCCATGAAAAGTTGGCATAACAAGGAACATCAAGGCAAAAAGAACAGGCAACATTTTCAGCTTTTTCACCATCATTATCACACCTTAAAAATGCTTTTTTCGTTCTTCATCAATGAGGGAATGTAGAATATCACTTTCTGTCTCATCCTCTAGTCCGTTGGGTAGTTCCGGTTTCATTAATTGTTTCGACTTTCGAACCCATTTGCGAATCAAATAAATGATTCCACCGCCCGCACCTCCTAATAAAATAAACGGTGTCACCCATGCCGTTAAACTAAAACCGCTTTTTTCCGGTGCCGTCAATATAACTTCTCCATACATTGCGACGTAATGCTCTTTAATTTCACTTTTGTCGTAGCCATCATCATTCATCATTTCAAGTATTTCTGTCTTGAACTGCTCGTTTAAGCCACAACCTTCCATGTTGCATTCAAAATGATCTTGTCCGCAGCCGCACAAACACATAAACTGGGACGTATTTTCTCGAAATTCTGGTGAATTTCGGTCGTAATCTCCTTGTGCCATAGTAGGAACAGCGACGATAAACATGAGGGCCACAATCATAAGCATTCGACCAATCATTGCTAATGCACCTTCCTTTCAGGTCCTGCATATCTAGGTGATACTTGACCGTACCGCCCTCCCCATATAGCGAATATCGCTCCAATAATGAGAACATAGCTACCTACCCAAATCCACTTGACCAACGGGTTAATTTTCACTTGAAAGGTTGCTCGTTGATCTTCTTCCCAAGCACTTAACACAACGTATAAATCTTCTCGAAGGGTGCTTCGAACAGCAACTTCTGTTGATGGTTCTTCCCAGTTCAAGTAAAACATTCGCTCTGGTTGAATATATCCTAAGTTTTTACCGTCTTTTTCTACTAGTATGTTTGCATAAACAACATCATTTACGCCATCGCTTCGTTGATCTAGCGCTTCATACGTTAATGTATAGCGATCAATATCCATCGACTCTCCGATGCGGAGTGTTTCCATCCGTTCAATATCAAAGTTAGATCCAACAATCCCAAAAGCAATCAGTGCAATACCTAAGTGAACAATGTAACCACCGTATCTTCTGCGGCTTCGAATCATTAGTCTGACGAGAGCTACGGGATAAGCTTCTTTCGTTACTTTTCTTCTCGCTTTCGTCCCACGAATAAATTCGACGAGGTGAGTTAATACCATAAACGATATGATCGAAAACGATATGACTGGATAAGCATCTCTTATACCCATAGCAACAACGATACCTGCAATCACCAAACTGATAATGGCTGGTATGAGAAAGTTGTCACGGATATTTTTCAAACTGGACCGTTGCCACGCAATAAGCGGGCAAATCGCCATGATGAATAATAGTGCTAATAAAATCGGTGACATGACCGTGTTAAAAAATGGCACACCTACGGTAACTTTGTTTCCGGTAACGGCTTCGCTCACTAGCGGAAACACCGTTCCCCAAAACACAGCAAAAGTTGCTCCTAATATAATCAAATTATTAACTAGAAATGAACTTTCTTTTGAGACAAACGATTCAAATTGTCCCGTATCTTGTTTAATTAAATGATAACGACTCATCAACACATACATGGATAAAAGCACCATGAACGCCATAAATACAAGGAAATATGCCCCTAAATTCGTTTCGCCAAAGGCATGTACCGAGGTAAGTACACCACTACGGACAAGAAATGTTCCAAACAGGGTTAAAGAGTAAGAAAGGATGATCAAACTCAAGTTCCATATTTTCAACATGTTTTTCCGTTCCTGAATCATTACCGAGTGAAGATAAGCTGTGACAGTGAGCCAAGGCATAAATGAGGCATTTTCCACCGGATCCCATGCCCAGTAACCTCCCCACCCCAGTTCCATGTAAGCCCAATATCCACCAATCACATTTCCAAGTGTTAGAAATGCCCAAGCAATAATTGTCCATCTTCGCGTCATTTGAATCCAAAACGCGTCCATGTTTTTCACAATCAAAGATGCGATAGCAAAGGCAAAAGGCACTGCTAGACCGACATAACCTAAATAAAGCGTCACTGGATGGAAGATCATCCCCGGATCTTGTAACATCGGATTTAATCCTCTTCCTTCTGGAGGAACACCGTCCATTAACGTAAATGGTTGGGTGACAAAACTTAAAATAAGATAAAAGAAAATCACATTTAACATAAGAATGCTAACAATGTATGGTGTCATTGGGTTCCGTTTCATTTTTTTAGAAAAGGCAACCATTGCGCTATACATGGCGAGGAAAAAGGTCCATAACAAGAGCGAACCTGCGTTTCCTGCCCAAAGTGCAGCCAATTTATAGATAATTGGTAAATCTGTACTACTGTATTGATAAACGTACTGGAACTGAAGCTGACTTGTTCCTAGCAAATAGAACATGAGTGTCATAGAAATACTCGCTAAGATAAAAATCCCCATCGTTGCTCCTTTACCGCTGTCGATCAATCGCTGATCCTGTTTTTTGATACCAAGAACAAACGCAACGAACGCATAAATAGATAGAAAGAATGCCAAATAAATGGAGACGTTTCCGATAATGTGCATAGTACTCACCTACTTTGCTGAATGATTAATATTGATTGATGAATTTAATCGTCTTCTGGGTTTAACTCGCGATCCATTTCCCGGTGAATTTCAGGATCATAACTATCTGGATCTTCCCCTTCATAAACGGATGGACAGCGCGTCTGCACTTTATCCGCTTCAAACACTCCGTCATCACCAAGGTATCCATGAACGATCACAATCACATCATCAGAAAAGTTATCAGGTCTCACTCCTTGGTAAAAAATAGGAAGGATGTTTCCTTGTTCATCTTTCAGATCAAAATTTAGTTTTATTTCATCGGCATTCCAATCGACAGATCCTTCAACGAGAAATCCTTCTGTTGTAATATAACGTTCCATATATTCTTGTGAATTCTGATTGATTTGCTCGATCGATATTTCTGATCCACTTGAAGCAGGCGTCGCTGTAATAAGTAATACGATAATACTGAGAAAAATCATCGCTCCACCGAAAAGTACTTTCGTGTTTTTGTTCATTTTTTTCCCTCCAATTATGAAGAACGTTTCGATCGTTCTTTTTTATAAGTCTCTTCATCAATCTCGCCACGGATTAACTTTTGCCGTAATTCTTTCGTATCAACTGCTGGGTCGACATGAACAGCTTTCGATCGGCTTTTCTCTTTTACATTTACTTGAGATCCTCGACTCTTGAGCCCGAAGAAAACAAACATTCCTGCAATGATAATCGACAAGCTAATCATTAGAGCACTTTCTGTATCAATTATTGGTGTACCGCCATTTCCTCCTGCTGCAGCTTCAGGTGCCGAATCATCACGGAATTGCGCGTGAATATCATCATCTGGTGGCGTTTGTGTCTCCATTGCTTCAAGTGTCGTTACGCTGTCTTCTTTTTCATAAGAAATGTCTAGATCAAACGTTGTCCCAACTTCTGCGTCATCTCTGTCATACGCATGAGCTGGAACACCAAACATTTCTGTTTCACGATCCGCTTCTTCACTCATTGAGAAATATTCAGCCCCGAACGGTTCAAATATTAATAAACTCATCGTTTCTGCAGGCAACTCTAATTCGTAATGATAAATAAATTGGTGAATGTCGGCCTCTTCATATGGATCGTAATAATACTCAATAACAAATCGATACTCATCACCTTGTTCAAGTTCCTCTTCAGGTTCCCATATGAGATGACCAGTTTCTTCATCTAATTCCGCATCTACTTCATGAACAATACCTTCTTCATCAAAGTTTCCAACTAATGATAATGTAAAGGCGGGTTCCTGATGCGGTACAGAAACACGAAACTCTCCTTCGAATTTTGCTTCACCGTTATACGTTAAAATTCCATGCTGTCCTACTAATACTGCTGGTTTGCCGTCTTCCCATCCATCAGGTTCTACATATTGAGGCATCACCTGTACAACTAATTCTTTGTAAGTTAGCTCTGAATCTTCTAGTTGTTCAGCTAAATAGCCTTGCGGATAAATAAATAAGCTAGAAATTATTATTATTACTAAAAATCGTTTAAGTGAGTTTTTACATTTCATAGGGACCTTCCTTCCTGTTCCATTTCTTCTATACCTTGACTTTATACTGGTTCTCTTTTCTACACTGTGATGCAGATCACAAAATATTAAGGCAGAATTGTGAAGGTTCTTCACATTTACTACAGCCACAAAAAAACATAATTGAGAGGGTAGTTTTTCTAGCAAGAAGGGAATAGCTAACAGTCATTAAAAGTTTGAAACCAAAGGAGTGTTTTCATGAAAACACCGGATCAATCTCAACAGTCGTCATATAAAACTCCGATTTATAAAAACCCACAAAATGTCTTAACGTTAATAGGCGTAATACTAGCGCTACTTATTGGCTTCCTATCCTACCAATATTCAGGAATGCAATTCGTTGTATTATTTATTACTGGTATATTAATTGGTTTTACGTTATTTCATGCTAGATTTGGATTTTCTTCTGTCTACCGGCAAATCGTTGAAGATGGAAATACAGAAATGCTTCGGGGCCATATGCTCATGCTTGGAGCAGCAGCAACATTATTTGCACCAATTTTTTTCTTTGAGCTAGGGTTTTTTGGATCTTTTCCTACACCGGCCATGTCGCCGATTACTATTGGACTTATTGTTGGATCGTTTCTTTTTGGATTTGGTATGGAATTAGGTAGTGGCCTAGCTCCAGCATCTTTATATAAAGCCGAAGGTGGAAGGACAGCAATGATCTTTACGCTGTTAGGATTTACTGGAGGTGCTACATTAGGAGCAGCACACTTTGGATTTTGGAATGAAACCCTTCCTTCAGCTTCGCCTTTCTCTCTAGCTACCGGTACTCCTTTTGGTTACCCTGGAGCTTGGGTGATGCAAATCTCTGTCTTTGCTTTAATCGCTATTGGCAGCTATTTGTACAAAAAAAAGAAAAGACCACCTGCACTACCATCTACGCCTTTAGGTACAAATTGGAAGCAAATCCTTTTTGGTTTCTGGCCTCTATGGGTAGGTGCCTTAACCCTTGCAGCTTTAAATGCCCTCACACTCCTTATTCGTGGAGAACCATGGGTGCTCACCGCCGCATTTAGTCTATGGGGCTCAAAAATCGCCATGTTCTTGGGCCTTGATGTTAGTACGTGGGGGTACTTTGGAGCACAAGAAGACCTTCAGTCGCTTCACTCATCGGTATTTGAGAGTTCTACTAGCGTTCTAAACTTAGGAGTCATCATCGGTACATTTATTACCCTTACTCTAGGTGGTTTGATCCGCTTTGCTAAAATTTCTTTTCGCATCGGTTTGATTGCACTTATAGGTGGCACATTGATGGGTTACGGGGCTACGCTTTCATTTGGTGCAAACGTTGGTGCTTATTTTAGTGGCATTGCTTCATTCAGTCTTCACGCATGGATATGGGCAATCTTTGCCATTACTGGTGTTTATGTTGCTTATTACCTCGAGAAAAGATTTGATTTTAGACGTGTTCAATCAAAAAATTAATATCTATGTTCTTTATAAGGAAATAAGATAAAAGAAGAACAGCTTTGTGTGATAAAAGCTGTTCTTCTGTTTTTCTCTACTCTTCCAATTCTAGTACGTTAGGAAAATAATCATTCGTTGCATGTGTATGTTTCAAATAAGGGTCCTCTTCTTTATAAACGGTTTCAATGATATTTTCCATTTCTTCTTCCAACTCGTCAAAGTCGATTTCCAATTTTGTTAACTCTTCAATAGCAATTCGAATAGCTTGATTGGAAGCATCTGAAGATGTACGCATCGAATCCATCCCCCCTTGTGGGTTATGGAAACCATCGGAGTTTTCAGCAGCAATAATATCCCAGAACCATTGTCCTTTTCGGATATACCACTGTGCTTCTTCAATTCGGTCTTCAGGTGCGCCCGCAGTAATCATCCGGTTCACATAATAGTGCGCACGGACAGAATGTTCTTGTGTTTCGTGCATCGCATCCAGGTGGCTTTCTTGAATGTTTTCTACTCGGTCAACTAACTCTGATTCTGATTTATCCGAGTGACACGTGCGGCACGTTTGCTCCACGTTGTCCATCGGTGATCCCCAGTGGTGAGAAGTAATTTTTTTCGCTCCATCCACTCTTTCGTAAGGCATATGACAATCGGAACAAGATACGCCCGCTTCCCCGTGTGGGCCATAGCTCCATTGTTCAAACTCAGGATGTTGAGCTTTCAGCATAGGTGCCCCTGAAATGCTGTGAATCCAGTCATAATCAAATCCTTGCTCTATTGCTTGGTTTTCTTTGTACTCAAACATATCTTCTGGTTTTAAGCCATTATCCCATGGGAAAGTAACCTTTTTATTTTCTGGTTCGAAGTAATATTCTACGTGACACTGTGCACATACGTAAGAACGCATATCATTTTTACTAGCTTCTGTCACATCAATTCCTCGACGCTCCATTGCATTCGTAAACGATGGTCGAGTAATCCGCAATTCCATCGTCACAGGATCATGACAATCGGAACAACCAATAGCCAAATGGCCGCTTGCACCTAACTCATCTACTTCATGCCCTTCGCCGTAAGCCATCGTCCTTGGAACAATCTCATCTTCAAAACTAGCACCCCAATAATCATCGCCCATTTCATCGATTAACGCAGGTACAGCAGTACTTTTACAAGTCATACAAGAACCGATGGAATCTTCATTCGTTCGAACGATATTAATCACATCTTCAATCGCATACGTGTGTCCTCGTGTTAAATTGTATTCCAAACTAAAACCATAATTAAGAAATAATATTGGCAAATTTGGCTCAATTTCCTCCACAAACTTCGACGTGTTTTCGTCTTCCGGACTCATGTTTTTCAAGTAACTTTCGTACTGCAAAGGAAACTCTTCTTTAAAAGCAGTGTTTAATATTTCATCCGGAGACAAGCCTGTTGTTTTATCTTCTTCTTCCGATGCATCTGAGCTAGCACAAGCTGAGATAATTGCCAGACTCAATAACATAGAAATAAATACTCCGAACTTTTTCTTTCTTGAAAAGCCCATCTTCTTCACCCTCTCTTCCCCCCATTAACTTTTTGCATCATATTCTCCGGGTTCGAACCATTCCGCTGGTTTATAACCAGCACTTCCATGAGGAACTTGTCTGTGACAATCGATACAACCACCGTCTTTGATATCATGATAGTCAACATTTGTCATACTCGTCTCGTGACAACTAATACAATTTGCTTCGATGACTTCTTGAGAAGCTTCTGTCGCGTGAATCACATCAGGTACATTTTTCGAACCTAATGTATTCATATAAATGTCATGACTACCAGCTTTTGCTTTAAAAATAATTTTTGATGTCAAGCTATCTTGTGGCGCATGACAATCGTTACAGGCCAATGTTGCATGACTGGATTCTGTATACGATTGATAGACGTCATCCATGATATGACATGTAGAACAAAACTCGGCTGAATCTGTTGCCTTCATTGCCCCTGAACTTCCTGCAAGCAGGGCAATGCCTATAAAGACTCCTGTTAATACAAACAATAACGCTCGTTTATCAAGTTTCTCTCTCAGCTTTGCCAAACCCCCTCACCCCTTTCCATATAATAGAGTCTCCCTCACTCTCATTGTATGGAAGCCGTTTGCCTACCAACGTGATGTGTATCACAATAAATATGAAGAAACTATGAACTTATTTGTTTCGTAAATATGCACAATTGTAAAAAATTGTACATATTTCATTGCAAGATTAATTTATCCCTATTTCGCTAGTTTAATTGTCAATTAATCTATCAATGGCAAAAATGTGAAACTTTATTTTAAATAACGATTTAATTCACGTATTTTATATGTAAAAACTTATGCCCATATTCTAACTTCGGGTCTACCCTGGAAATAATTAGTAACGTTAGACGTTTCTACTCGCTTTCTTACAGATCTCCCTTGGCTCGTTCTTCCGCGATATATATAATTCCTATGACAATCAAAATAGTTCAGGCTTCTTATTTATTCAAAAATGTCATAAAAAAAGAGATGGAGATAAGATCTCCACCTCAAACATAACTATTTTAATGATTTAGGGTTAAAGGCATCTTTAATACCTTCCCCAATGAAGTTAATCGAAAGAATTGTAAATGTAATCGCTAATGCAGGTGGTATCCAGATCCACCACTGCGTTCGAATAACATTGGGATTCCTTGCTTCACTCATCATATTACCCCAACTTGGTGTTCCACTAGGAACTCCAAAACCTATAAAGCTTAACGCCGTTTCTATAACAATCATTACCGCAAGTAACAATGTTGCTTGTACGATAATCGTCGTCATAACGTTGGGCAATAAATGCTTTCTGATGACTTTGAATGGTGTTCCACCAATCGAAACAGCCGCCATGACATATTCATTCTCTTTTTCTGCAAGGGTTTTACTACGCACAACACGAGCAGCGCCTGTCCATGAGAGTATACTGATAACGACTATCAATGCCCCGATTCCAGCTTCTCTAAAAATAGACGCTAACACAATGATAAATACAAGAAATGGAAAGTTCATCACAAAGTCCGTAAAACGCATGAGAACCGCGTCTACCCAACCACCATAAAAACCAGAGATAGATCCAATAACGATGGCAATTCCTACAACAGCAAACATACATATAAACCCTATTGTTAAAGATGTTCTTGCTCCATATAGAAGCAATGTTAAAATATCTCTTCCTGCATTGTCAGTTCCAAGCAGGTACCCGTCCCCAGGTGGATTATTACGATTCATAATATCCACAAAGTTCGGATCGTACGGTGCAATAAACGGTGCAAGATACGCAAGAACCGTAACAAGGATAAGAAAGGAAAGGCTAATAATAGCCAGTTTATTTTTAAGTAATTTCCTCCTTGCTATCGACCAGGGGGACTGTTTTTTTGCTTTTTTTTCAAGTTTTTCTATTGTTTTATCATCTAATGATGCCATAAGCTTCAGTTCCCCCCTATTCTACCCTGATCCTTGGATCAATGACGCCGTAAAGTAAATCGGCTAATAAATTACCGACTAGAGTTGCGATAGACAGCATTAAAGTTATTGCTATGACAACCGCAGAGTCTCGTCGTTCAATCGATGAGATTAGCAATTCTCCAATTCCCCGGTAAGAGAAAACCGTTTCCACGATAACCGCCCCACCGATAATACTCGCGATATCGAAACCAAAAAGCGTTACGATTGGAATGATCGAATTACGAAGAATGTGCTTATTGTAGATCTCGTTTTCTGGCGTTCCTTTTGCTCTCGCTGTGCGCACATAATCCTTCTGCGAACTCTCAATAATATCGTTACGCAAGAATTGCGTATAGCTTGCAGTTGTTAACGCCCCGAGCACGAGCGCAGGTAGGAATGTATGATGAAGTTTACTAATCCAAAAATCCAACGTACCTGGCGTCACCCCCGACCCTACACTTCCTGAGGACGGAAATAGACCAAATTGGAATGAAAAGATAAAAATAGCAAACAATGCAGCAACAAAACTTGGAATTGCCAGCATTAAATAGTTTATCCCTTGAATACTATAATCTCCAATAGTATAAGGATGTCTTCCGGCATATCGTCCCATAATGAATGCAAGAACATACGTAATAATTAGTGACATGACTGACAACAGTATCGTATTGGGCAGTCGTTCACCTATTAAGTCTGTTACACCCATTTTGTGCACAGTTGATCGCCCGAAATCCCATTGAACAACGCCGGCCATCCATCGGCCGTATTGGACATGCACTGGATCATTTAATCCGAGCTGCTCCCGCATTTCTTCAATGTATTCAGGGTTTGCATTTTGAGGATCAATTTGTCCGGAAAGAGCATCCCCTGGCATAGCTAATGCCAGGGCGAATACTACTACGGAGATCATGATCAGTATAGGAAACATGATGAGGATTCTTCTCAGTGAGTACAGTAACATGATCATTTCTCCTTGCTAGGTAGATGTTAATGCTAACTTTCCGTTGAACATAACCTGTTCAATAAAGTTTTACTGTTCGCGATACCATTTGTGAGGTTCAAACGTTGCGTCACGAGCTCCTGCTTGAACGCCGCCAACATCGTGTGTAATCGCATAAATATTAACTGGAGAGTTCAATGGGATCAAAGGAAGCTCTTCGTTAACAAGTTGGTGCCACTGTTGATATACTTCAGCGCGGTAATCAATATCAAACGCTTCTTCACTTAGTCCTTCAAGGATAAGCTCTTCAGACTCATCGTTAGACCAACGAGTAAAGTTCCAGAAGTCATTCTTTCTCCATAAACCACTTGGATCAGGGTCTGCTGCAAGTCCCCAAGCACCCATGAATAGATCAATGTCTGGATCGTCTTCTTCAACTAAGTCATAGAATAAGTTGAAGTCATAAAGCTGACCGTCCATTAATTCTGCATTAATACCTACATCTTGGAAGTTTTGCAAGATGTATGATGCACGTGGTTCTGCAATATCAGCAGGTACATCCATTGCAAAGAAGTTCACTTGGAACTCTTCTCCGTCTGGCGTTTCTACAAATCCGTCACCAGTTACATCTTCGTAACCAGCTTCAGCAAGAAGTTCCATCGCACGATCTGGATCGTACTCATACTGATTTAATGTAGACTCATCAGGATAAGCCCAGCTGATTACTGATTCTGGAGCATTAATCACTGTTCCGTAACCTTCACCGAAAGAATCAATGATTCCTTGGCGGTCAATAGAGTGAGCGAATGCATGACGAAGTTCTTTACTGTGGAACTTCTCATTATCCATGACTACTTCTTCGCCATCCCATGTTCCAAGTTTAAAACCGATATAGCTATAAGAAAGTGCTTCTACTTCTTCTAAGTTTACTTGGTCATTACCTTCAAGCTGTGATGCTTGACCAGGCGTCAATTCAATAATATCAACTTCACCTTGTGCTGCAAGTTCACCAGCTTGTGATCCATCAATAATACGATATTCTACTCCATCAAGGTTCGGAGCACCTTGCCAGTAGTCTGCAAATGCAGTGTATTCAATTAATTCCCCTGGTACAATGTTTGATACTTCAAAAGCACCAAGGCCTACAGGGTTTTGTCTGATTTCTTCAGAATCTTCCATTTCCGTTACTTCTAAATGCTCAAGGTGAGCTTTCGGCATTGGATACGTCCAAAGGTTTTCAAGGTTATTAGCCATTGCTTCGTTAAATGTTACTTCTAATGTATGATCATCAACTACTTCTACACCTTCAAGAGAGTCAGCATCTCCATCACGATACTCTTGGAAACCTACGATTCTATCAACGTTAGAAAGACGAGGTCCATCATAATCAGGATGTGCAATTGTCTCATAAGAGAATTCGAAATCTGCTGCAGTCATTTCTTCCCCGTTATGCCACATAACACCCTCTTCAAGGTGGAACGTTACAGTAAGGTTATCATCAGACCATTCCCAATCGTGCGCTAGGTTTGGTTCTGGTAAAAAGTCCGTTTCAGAGTTCATAACATAAAGGCCGTCACCATTAAATAGGCTAAGTGCTAAACTATCATCCACACCGCCATAGAAAGACCAATCTAACACACCAGCAAATGGTGCTGTATAACCGTAAGTGACCGTTCCACCTTGTGGAGCATCTCCTTCAGCCATGTCATCTTCATTGTTGTTATTATCTTCATTTCCAGCGTTTTCATCGTTATTGTTTACGTTTTCTGTGTCATTTCCAGGATCTACATCGTTGTTATTGTTGTCATTCCCGTCATTTCCACCACAGGCTGCAACAACCATTGAAGTCGTTAGAAGCACAGAAAGTAATAGTGATTTCTTCATTCTTGTAATTCCCCCTTATAAATGTTTGGTAGTCTTGCGTATTTTTTTAAAACATCTTTCATAACGGTTTACTCATAAAGCAAGCACGAAACCCTGTGTTCCTTGTTCACCTCCTTTAAATGAGGTTTTTTCTCGCTACACTCTGGCATAACCTGCGGGCAACGAGGATGGAACGGACAACCTACTGGAGGATTTTGTGGACTTGGAACATCCCCCGACAAAATAATTCTTTCACTTTTGTTTCTTGGATCAGGTTGCGGGATAGCAGAAATCAATGCTTGCGTGTAAGGGTGCTTAGGGTTAATGTAAATTTCATCTGCATCTGAAACTTCTACTAAGTTTCCTAAATACATCACACCAATACGATCGCTCATATGCTTAACAACACTTAAGTCGTGAGCAATAAATAGTAATGTAAGATCAAATTCAGCTTGTAACTCTTTTAATAAGTTAAGAACTTGTGATTGCACAGATACGTCTAATGCAGAAACAGGTTCGTCAGCAACAATTAATTTAGGTTTTAAAGCTAAGGCTCGGGCAATACCAATACGTTGACGTTGCCCACCTGAAAATTCATGCGGATACTTAAAGTAAGCATCTTCTGGTAGTCCAACTCTTAATAATAAGTCCATCACTTCTTGTTTAAGGCTATTTTCACTACCTTTTCCATAATTGACTAACGGTTCAGATACGATGCTACCAACCATCATCTTCGGATTAAGCGAAGCGTATGGATCTTGAAACACCATCTGAATATCTTGGCGTAAGTCACGTAGTTCAGAACCTCTTAAATTAGTAATGTCTCTTCCTTCAAAGAAGATTTTACCTTCCGTAGGTTTAAACAAACGAGTGATCGTTCGGCCAGCTGTAGATTTCCCACAACCAGACTCTCCAACAAGGCCAAAAGTTTCGCCACGTTTTAATTCAAGAGAGATATTGTCAACTGCTTTCACATCGCCTACTTTTCTACGAAAGAACCCACCTCTTACAGGGTAATATTTTTTTAACTCTTCCACTTGGAGAAGGTGTTCTGAGCGGTCTTTTTGTTCTTGAGTCATCACCGTACCTCCGTTTTCTTACCCGGATGACTTGCATCGTAAAGCAGACAACGTACGGAATGCCCTTTTTCAGTTTCACCAAGTTGAGGATCAACCTTACTACATTCAGGCATCGCGTCAGGACATCTGTCTACAAAACGGCAGCCAACTTTCGGCATATTTTTTAATGAAGGAACAATCCCACTAATAGTATTTAAAACTTCTCTTTCTTCTTCCATTCTTGGAATCGAAGTTAATAATGCTTTCGTATATGGATGCTGTGCATCGTAGAAAATACGATCCACATCTGATTCTTCCACTACTTGACCAGCATACATAACAACGACCCGGTCAGCCATTTCTGCTACGACCCCAAGGTCATGCGTAATCAATAAAACAGCCATGCCTACTTCATCTTGAATCTTTGTAATCAGTTCTAGAATCTGAGCTTGAACCGTCACATCCAATGCAGTTGTTGGTTCGTCTGCGATAAGAAGTTGTGGTTGACAAGCGATAGCCATCGCTATCATGACTCGCTGTCTCATTCCACCGGAAAGTTGGTGCGGATACTCATGAACAATTTGCTCTCCTCTTGAGATCCCAACTTGTTTTAATAACGAAATACTCTTTTTACGTATTTCTTCCCGTTTCATACTTGTATGATTTATCAAAACTTCATCCATTTGAAATCCAATCGTTAACACTGGATTCAAAGCTGTCATCGGCTCTTGGAAAATCATACTAATATCTTTCCCACGGATTTTATTCATTTCTTTATCATTTAAGTTTACAAGGTTTCTCCCTTTATAAAGGATCTCCCCTTTGTCAATTTTCCCGTTGTGCTTCGGCAACAGATTCATGATTGATAGAGACATAACACTTTTTCCGCACCCGGATTCTCCTACCACACAAACCACTTCTTTCGGTTTTACGTCAAAAGATACATCTTTGACAGCGTGATACGTTTTCCCTTCGATTTCAAATCCAGTATGCAGAGAATTTATCTCTAGAAGCGCTTCTTGATTGCTCATAGGATATCAAACCCTTCAATATTTTCTGAAAATAGTAAACAATAGTAGTAGTTAAAATAGTATTATAGCGTCGTTTATAAGTCAATGTTTTGTTTGCGTTTCAATTAATTAACAAAATTATTACATCTTACAATTATTTTAATTCTCTGACAAATAAAAGTAAAGAAGAATCTTTAGTATTGTCAGCAATGACATGAATAAATCGATTAATTATCGCATAACCTGTGTTTTTCTGATATAAAAAATCCAATTTTTCATATACTATTTTAATATATAATTATTAGTATCTATCATCATATTAGACTAACTTTAACTTAAGTTTAATAGATGCTTACTAAATGAATATCTTCTCCTATCCTTATCACTTCCTTAGTGGTTCAACCCGTATTATACACGTAATTTCTCATTTATGCATAGCGCTTTCAGAGAATTTCTTACATTTAATCTCTTATTATCGAAAGTCGTGACTTTATCCTTATGTATGCGCTTTCATATTATTTTACCAGATTTTCTCTTCAAAGTCCTCTCACCAAAGAATTCTATTTATGATTGTTTTATTCAAATCTATGCTATTTATAGTAAAAAATCGTATATTTTCCTCCAGTTTCTCTAGTTACTCTGAAACATTGGTTATAAAGTTATTTAACTCATCAACGCTTTACCGCTTTGATGAGTTTCTTCCTATATAATAGTGTTAATGTTTTTTTTCGTTTATTTTATTGTCTTATTTGTTTCAATTCTTCTCTATCTGTTAACTTCCTATTATTTATTTTTAAAATCAAATGAAATAATATGACTAATACAAGAAAGTCGATCATTTCTTGGTTCTGCTAGCAAACTTTTGCGAAAGATCTATCTGTATTCTTTTAATTATGAATAATCATTCATAGTAGTAAAAAATAATTAAAAATCAATTTTTTACTTTTCATTCTTTATCTTTTAGCGGAACATACCTTTTCAGATTATTGACATACACTACTTTTTGAAAAGGTTGGATTCTTCATTTTTATAATAACTAATTTTACAACGCATACTTCTAACTTCATTGATGCAAAAACATAAGGTGATCGACGCCAATGGCTTCAGCTTTTTTCAAAGGTCAATCGATGCCTATACTCGCTTACCTGTGGTGATGATTACTTAAAAACGACAAAATGAAACCTTTCACCAGTCGTTCGTAACTCTCTCTATGATGATCAAAAGAAAAGGCTGTACTAACTCGCTCAACAACCGATAGAGAAAAAATTTGGTTATTTTAACATTAGGTTTAACTACATATTTATTACTTTTTTCAATGCTTTCGTTTGAATTATTATACGTCCACACTAATTTAAACCCAAATTAAAAAGCTCCTTTTCTGCATCAATATTGATGCAAAAAAGGAGCTTTCAGAAAAAGTTTTACTTTGAAATGGTATCTTTTCCGCCCATATACGGTCGTAACACTTCTGGAATTTCAATTGTGCCATCTTCTTGTTGATAATTCTCTAGAATTGCAGCCACAGTTCTACCAATCGCAAGTCCAGACCCATTTAATGTGTGAACATATTCTGCTTTTGCCTTTTTGTCTCGCTTAAAGCGAATATTAGCACGTCTTGCCTGGAAAGATTCAAAGTTACTACAAGAAGATATTTCTCGGTATGTCTCATTACTTGGAATCCAAACTTCAATGTCATATTTCTTAGCTGCTGTAAAACCTAAATCTCCTGTACACATATTCAGGACACGGTATGGTAATTCAAGGAGTTGGAGCACCTTTTCTGCTTGAGATGTTAATAGTTCTAATTGCTCATAAGAATCTTCTGGTTTAACGAAACGTACAAGTTCTACTTTGTTAAACTGATGCTGACGGATCAATCCTCTTGTATCTCGTCCAGCTGAACCTGCTTCAGAACGGAAACATGCACTATATGCCGTATATGCAGTTGGCAAGTTTTCGATTGGCATGATTTCATCTCGATGCATATTTGTAACAGGAACTTCAGCCGTTGGAATTAAAAAGTAATCTTCTTCACGAATTTTGAAAGCATCTTCTTCAAACTTCGGTAATTGACCAGTTCCTGTCATACTATCCCTGTTTACCATATACGGTGGCATCACTTCTGTGTATCCGTGTTTATCTTCATGTAAATCCATCATAAAGTTAATAAGTGCACGTTCTAATCGTGCTCCTAAACCTTTATAAAAAACAAAACGACTTCCAGTTACTTTAGAGGCGCGTTCAAAATCTAAAATATCTAAGTCTGTTGCAAGATCCCAGTGAGCTTTCTTTTCAAATGAAAAACTTCGGATATCACCCCACTTACGTATTTCTTCATTGTCTTCTTCATCAGCACCAATCGGGGCACTTTCGTGTGGAATGTTTGGGATTCGTAATAATAAGTGATTTAATTCTTCATCTACTTCACGAAGTTGATCATCAAGTTTCTTGATTTCAGTCGACACTTGTTGCATTTCTTCAATAACAGAACTAGCGTCCTTTTTGTCCCGCTTCATTTGCGATATTTCCTGGGAAACTTTGTTCCTGCGGCTTTTTAGCTCTTCCACCTCTTGGATCGTTTGACGACGTTTCTCATCTAAATCACTGAAGGTATCTAAGGCAGAAATATCTTCATTTCTTTGTGCTAACTTTTCTTTCACTTCATCAAACTGGTTTCTTAATAATTTCACGTCTAACATCATAAACCTCCTTAAATAGTTCTGTGTGGGCAAGAGAACAAATAGCTAAAATGATAAACAACGAAAAAAACTCCCATCCCTGAATGAAATCATTCAGGGACGAGAGTTTACCCGCGTTGCCACCCTGGTTGTAATGAGCTATTGTTCACTCAAAACCACCTTGTTCTCAAATAACGGTTGAGAATCCGAATCAGCCTACTATATTTGTTCAACTGATTTGCTCTAGGATGGATTCACGAGGTATTTTCACCGGTTCACACCAACCACCGGCTCTCTAAAGAAAATAACGATCGTTACTATTTCCTGTCTCCGCACAGATAATAAATTTGTACACTTATCATAACCGAAGTTTTCTATAAAAATCAAGCATGTATTGCTTGTTCGCGAACCATTTTTACAAAAAATTGATGCATTCGATGATCGTCTGTTAATTCAGGGTGAAACGAACATGCTAAAAACGGTCCCTGTTGGGCCGCAACGATGTCTCCATCGTACGAAGCTAACACGTTTACGCTCGGCCCTACTTTATTAATAATTGGAGCGCGAATAAACACTGCTTCAACATCTTCACCAATTTGATCCATCGCTAAATTTGCTTCAAAGCTTTCCCGCTGACGACCAAAGGCATTTCTTTCTACTGTCATATCCATTACAGAAAGGTGCGGCTCCATTTGTCCAACAATTTCATTGGCCATTAAAATAGCTCCTGCACATGTGCCAAATATAGGTCGATTTTTTTCTGCAAATGCCTTTAGTGGTTCATAGAAACCATAAAGATTAATCAGTCGACGCATCGTTGTACTTTCTCCGCCCGGAAAAACAAGGCCATCAATGTCATGAAGCTGCTCAACTTTTTTAACGACAGTCACTTGGACGTCTGGAGCCTGTAATGCTTTCACATGCTCTCTCACAGCGCCTTGAAGCGCCAGCACACCGATGTTAATCATGATGTCTCACCTCTTTTCTACAAACCATTCTATCGTTTTACCAGCCGCGCTCTTGCATACGGTCTTTTTGCTCAATAGAAGAGATCTCAATCCCTTTCATTGCTGGACCTAAGTTTTTAGAGAGCTTGGCAATCAATGCATAATCTTCATAGTGTGTTGTAGCTTCTACAATTGCTTTTGCAAATTTCGCTGGATTTTCAGACTTGAAAATTCCTGATCCTACGAAAACACCGTCTGACCCTAATTGCATCATTAACGCTGCATCTGCTGGTGTAGCAATTCCGCCTGCTGCAAAGTTTACAACAGGAAGACGACCATTACGCTTAATATCAAGCAATGTTTCATATGGTGCTCCTAGATTTTTTGCTTCTGTCATAAGCTCGTCCTCAGACATGCTAATAATTTTATTGATTTGGCCTTGCATAAGACGCTGATGACGAACAGCTTCTACGATATTTCCTGTTCCTGGTTCACCTTTTGTACGAAGCATTGAAGCACCTTCTGCAATACGACGAGTTGCTTCTCCAAGATTTCTAGCACCACATACGAATGGAACTGTATAGTCTCGCTTGTTCAAGTGAAATACTTCATCCGCTGGAGTTAATACTTCACTTTCATCAATATAGTCTACTCCAAGAGCTTCTAAAATTCGTGCTTCGACAATGTGTCCGATACGTGCTTTAGCCATGACTGGAATGGATACTGCATTTTGAACTTCTTCTACGATCGATGGATCAGCCATTCGTGCGACTCCACCTGCAGCGCGGATATCTGATGGTACTCGCTCAAGTGCCATTACTGCAACTGCACCTGCTTCTTCTGCAATTTTCGCTTGCTCTGCGTTCACCACATCCATGATGACGCCACCTTTTTGCATTTCTGCCATACCTCGTTTTACGCGATCTGTGCCTACATGTTTATCCATGATGATCCCCCTTATATATTACGCTTTATTTTGGTAGATAAAGTTCGTTTTCATACCAAAGCATTCATACAGACTATTATAACTAAAAAACCGAGTCATTTGATAGGAATATACTCAGTTTTTCAGAAAAAAAAAGAAATTAATTCATATTCCAGTGATTAAAACCATCCTCGAACGGTGTCAGCAACGTTTGTCCACATTCCTGAAAAGAAATCACCGATACTCTGAAACGTTAGCGAGAACCATCCTGCACGTTCCACTTCACCAGTTGTGACGATATCAACAGATGTCGTTTCTCCACCTTCTCCTGGTAAGAATGTTTCCTCATTTTCACCTTCGTATTCAATCACCATTTGACCAACAACCATTCCTGATTCAATCGGCGCTTCAAGTTCGCCATCTTCACTCAGTTGATCTTCATCTAACTGGACAGAATAAGAATATGCTTCTAGATCATCTTCATGGATAACCATTGAAATAGCATCTGTAGAAGCAATTGTCACTTCTTCTTCTTGTCCTTTTTTCACTGGAAGTGTTTCATACCCATCCAACGTCATATCAGCTGGAAAAAGTTCTTGCTCAGAAAAGTTTTCAAAACCCCAATCCAATATTCGCCCCGTTTCATTGAAACGGTCTACTTCAGATTCTGCACCCATCACAACACTAACAAGTCGTTGTCCATCTCTCTCAGCAGTTCCTGTGAAAGTGTAACCTGCTGCATTAGTATGACCTGTTTTCAGTCCATCTACGTCTTCATTATCTAAATCAGATAATTGGGTTCCTTCGATCATCCAATTCCAATTTTGCATCGTTATTGCATCTTCGGTACCTTCTCTAAATATTTTCTCTGGAATTTTTGCTGTATCAAGCACCTCAGGATAATCATTCACTAAGTGATAAGCAAGAATAGCCGATGCTTTTGCAGACATAAAATTGTCTTCTGTTTCCCCAGTTCCATCCGGATGATTGCCATCTAATAAATGATTCGGCAAGCCGGTAGAATTGACAAATTGGAAGTCCCCTAATTCTTCACTAGCTATTTCTTCTAAATTGTCCAACCCATATTCGTCTCCCGCTTCACGTAAGGTTGTGCCCATGCCTATTTCGGAACCTCTTTCATTCATTTTTTCAACAAATGAACCTTCTGATCCTGAAATAAGCTCAGCTAAAGCCATTGTCGCTGCATTTGCTGAATAGATAGCGACAGATTCATATAACTCTTCCACCGTATATTCTTCGTCAATTCGCATCGGAACATTCGACAAAGACCGATTATGAGATAATCCAGCTAAATACTCACTAACTGGAACTGTAGTATCCCAAGAGATGTCCCCATCATTTATTGCTTCTAGAATTAAATATTCACTCATCATTTTCGTCATACTTGCTGGTGGTAACGCAACTTCTGCATTTTGTTCAAACAAAATTTTACCACTATCAGCATCCACTAAAATTACTGTTCCAACTCCTGGTTCATAAGATGCTTCTGCTGTTCCCGTATATGTAAATACACTAGCAAAAGATACCATCAATATAACCATCCAAATACTTATTTTCTTCATGACATCCACCTCTCCACACTCTCCTATCTATATAAACACGTGACCTGTGATTTCTTTAAAACTTTTGTCCTTCTATCAACACAGACAAACGTCATTTTACCATAATTATTTCTAAAAAAATAGATAGGGGAGTCCCCTATCTATAGTCGTATTTTCTTATTTTTCTCTACTATTAAAAATTATAGTGAGTAGTTTGGCGATTCTTTTGTAATTTGCACATCATGAGGGTGGCTTTCTCTGAGACCAGCATTGGTAATACGGATAAACTGAGCATCCTCTTGCAATGACGTGATCGTTGCCGTACCACAATAACCCATACCTGCACGAAGTCCTCCAACCATTTGGTGAATGGTATCTTGCAACGGCCCTTTGTAAGGAATTCGTCCTTCAATTCCTTCAGGAACAAGTTTTTGCTCATTTTCCTGGAAATAACGATCTTTACTTCCTTTTTCCATTGCTCCTAATGAGCCCATTCCACGATAAACTTTGAACTGACGACCTTGAAAAATTTCACGTTCTCCAGGGCTTTCCGTCACACCAGCAAGCATGCTACCGAGCATAACAGCATGTCCACCAGCAGCTAGTGCTTTTGTGATCTCTCCGGAATACTTAATACCACCATCGGCAATAATCGGTACGCCATGTTTTTTTGCTTCCAATGCACAATCGTATACTGCTGTTACTTGCGGAACACCGATCCCCGCAACGACACGAGTTGTACAGATGGAACCTGGACCAATTCCTACTTTAACAATATTGGCCCCTGCTTCAATCAATTCTCTTGTTGCTTCTGCCGTAGCTACATTTCCTGCAACAATATTTAGTTTGGGATACAATTTGCGAATTTCTCTTACTCTTTCAATCACACCACTAGAATGACCGTGTGCCGTATCAATCACTAACATGTCGACTTCTGCATTCACAAGTGCTTTTATTCTGGCATCTGAATCGCCGCCAACACCAACTGCTGCCCCAACAAGAAGACGCCCTTGAGAGTCTTTAGCTGAGTTCGGAAATTCAATCGCTTTTTCAATATCTTTAATCGTAATTAACCCTTTTAATTTTCCATCATCATCAACTAATGGAAGTTTTTCAATGCGATGTTTTTGCAACGTCTTCTGTGCTTCTTTCAACGTTGTCCCAACCGGTGCTGTGACAAGTCCTTCGCTCGTCATGACATCTTTAATTGGAATCGAATAATCTTCGATAAAGCGGAGATCACGATTTGTTATAATTCCAACAAGTTTCTCATTCTCATCCGCTATCGGAACTCCCGATATGCGGTACTTCCCCATTAAATGTTCCGCATCAAATACTTGATGATCTTCCGTTAAATGGAAAGGGTTCGTTATGACACCACTCTCAGACCGTTTCACACGGTCAATGTTCTCTGCTTGCTCTTCAATGGACATGTTCTTATGAATCACACCAAGTCCACCTTCACGGGCCATGGCAATCGCCATACTTGCTTCAGTTACCGTATCCATCCCCGCACTGATAATCGGAATGTTTAATTGAAGTGTATCAGACAATTTCGTCTTCACTGATACATCTCGTGGCAAAACATCTGACTTCGCCGGTGACAATAACACATCGTCAAACGTCAAACCCTCTTTTTGGAACTTATTATCCAACATTTTTCCATTCCCCTTTCACATATACGTAAAAATATTATTAGTAGATTAACAATAGGACAAACTACTGTCAAGACAAGATATATTGTTTAATAATTCAGTTTTTTCTAAAGTGACCAACAATGAACTTTCATTTACCATAACATACTACAAATTCACCTATTAGTATAGAAAGGAAGACGATGATGAAAGAAGAACCCTCATTTACAACTGTTTTCCAATCTGCTGCATTTGCAAAACAATTTCTGTTGAAAAAATATACCCACCAATCTTTTTCCCATGCAACAGAGAAAGCATTTCACAACTGCTATTCGTTCATTTACTACATTCAAATTGGTGATCAATATTTTCATCAAGGAAAGATTGCCCCATTATCCATTAAACCTGTTTTACTTTTTTATGGGCTAAGCCATTGGTTAAAAGCCGCCTTGTTAATCGTCGATCCAGACTACCCTGCTACTACTCAAGTACTTGCTCACGGTTTATCTACTCGAAAGCGTAAAAAGAAAGGCTATGAGTTCTTATCAGATGATGTTCGTATTCAAAAAGATGGACTGTTTCCATATTTGTCGAATATTTTGTTTCATGTGAAACAATTATCAGGAGAAAAACGAACGATGCGACAATTACTATTTAATATTCCAGAAATGATGCCAACGCTGCAAACAATTGCTCAAGAATCTGGATTAATCCACCTTAAGCCTTTAAATAACCAAACGTTTTCCGTTCAAAAGGAATCATTGAAAAGATGGGATGATCCTCTTCGAACTTGGATTCGTCAGCTTTCTAAAGATGTTCAAGGGGATTTCATACCCAAAGAAATGCAGGATGACATCCAATTAACCTTCTTACCGCCCAAACCAAATCGTTCACTAGTATTTCGTTACAGAATGGACGATCACATTTTTGCTCCTGTCGATCGATCCTTTCTTATTCAACTTCCAGAATTACTCATTCATTATGCTCTCTTGTATCAACTTAGTATGATCTGTCGTTACGAAGCAGAATGGTGGGGGGAATTAATTTATTCCTTTTCTTTTAATGATCTGCCAATCATTACTGATTACTTACACATCTCTCAACAAAAATGTCCTTGGTTACTCAACACTCTATTTTTTGATTGATTAAAAATCAGCCTAGATATAACTCTAGGCTGATTTCCAATTAGATTTTCAAAAACGTTTTTTCTAATGCCTGCTTCATGTCATCCCAAATATCCATAGGGCTTTCCAATCCGACAGATAATCGAACAAGGGAATCATTAATCCCCATCTTTTTTCGTTCCTCTTCAGGAACAACAGAATGAGTCATAGAGGCTGGATGTTGAATGAGTGACTCTGCATCTCCTAAACTGACCGCTACTTGTACGACATTTAACTCATTCATAAATCGCTGTGCCGCTTCCTTACCCCCATCTATCTCAAAACTAATTAATCCACCAAAATCTTTCATCTGTTTTTTCGCTAATCCGTGCTGTGAAAAAGTTGGATCTCCTGGGTAAATAATCTTTCTGACATTCGGTTCATCCTTTAATTTATCAAAAATCAAGCGAGCATTCTCACAGTGACGGTCCATCCGTACTGCCAATGTTTTCAACCCACGAAGTAAAAGCCATGCATCAAACGGACCTAACACCCCTCCAATGTCCTTCAGTGTTGTCATGCGGATTGTCTGCATATCTTCAGCAGGTCCAGCAGCTATTCCTGCAATCACATCTCCGTGACCACTTATATATTTAGTAGCACTATGAATAACGAAATCAGCTCCGACAGTGATCGGTTGTTGCAAGTAAGGCGAACAAAAAGTATTATCAACAACTACTTTCAATCCTTCTTCCTTAGCAACTTTAATGACCATTTCTAAATCAACCAGTTTCATTGTTGGATTAATTGGAGTTTCTAAATAAAGCACTTTCGTCTCTGGACGTATCATCGCTCTAATTTTCTCTGGACTATCCATTTGCATGAGATCAAAATCTATATTAAATTTTTCGTTCGCCATTTCAAGAAATCCGAACGTACAACCATAAACCCCCTCTGAAACAAGGATATGATCTCCTGCTTTCATTAAATGAATAAGCACGGCTGATACTGCTGCCATGCCGGAACTAAAGGCAACTGCCTCTTCTGCTTCTTCAAGGTCAGCCATTTTCTTTTCTAATTCCGATACGGTCGGATTACCTAACCTAGAATAGATGTAACCGCTTTCATTTCCAGCAAAACGAGCTTCTCCCTGCTCAGCATTATCAAATACAAACGTGGATGTCTGGTATAACGGGTGAGTTAAACTTCCGTGATGTTTACTCCGATCAAAATAACCGTGAATCAATCTTGTTTCCAAGTCTTTTTTTTGCATAGAAAAAACAACCCCTTTTTAATTTACAATTTCACCTCTTTTATTATACTCGTTAATCTAAAAACTGTCGAAGACATTTTTCCAATTAACTTCCTATCATAATATAGGAATGAATTCATTTTCCTTTGAAAAATATGGTCAGCATTTGTTGTCATTTAAAAGGTTAAACTTTAATTAGATCGTAAAACTTAATGGATCACCTCATTGACGATTTATAATCACATGAAGAGATTCCCTACTTACACCACAAGACACTAAACGTTTTTCAATATCAACATCATAAGCTAACATAGCCTAATTAAAAAGGAGCAATGATATATAATGAGTACTCATAAAACATTTGCGAGAAAAAAGCCTACAGAAACATATGCACCTCGAAACAAAGAATTTAACGCTTCTACCGGCTCTAGACGAGTTCCAGGTGACTCCATTGATAAATATAAAGATATAGAAGAAGTGAATATAGGCATGGCAGAAAAAGAGCTAAGGCAGCAAAATGAAAATAACTCCCTTAGGTAACTTGATTTTTCTAATCCTTCTTTCTGTGTTGTAGCGTTGTTAAACTAAGCTTTTTCTCAAACTTCCAAAATGTTTGCAGAGAATTCCTTTTCTAAAGAGACAAACTAAAACTGTACGGTATTTCATTAGATTGGAGGTGTAAGGGTGCTAACAAATGATCAACTGCAGACATTAAAAAAAACGTTGGAACAAACGAAAGAGGATTTGCAAATGCGATTAAACGGTCAACATTACGGACGGGAGTTTGAGTTCCCTAAAGAATCCGTAAGTGAATTATCCAATTATGATAATCATCCTGGTGATCTTGGTACTGAATTATTTGAAAGAGAAAAAGATATTGCCTTAAATGAACACAGTGAACACGTATTACAAGAAGTGGTTCAGTCACTGAAAGAAATGGAACAAGGCAGTTATGGAAAGTGTGAAGCGTGTGGGATTGAAATCCCATATGAACGATTAGAAGCAGTGCCTACTGCTCGACGTTGCATTAAACACACAGAAGAGAATAAAGTGACAAATAACCGCCCTGAAGAAGAAGACGTGATTGCACCTGCCTTTGGAAAATTCGATTACGATGAGAGTTCTCGAAATGAGACCTTTTTTGATGCAGAAGATTCATGGCAAGCTGTAAGTGTTTATGGTTCCTCAGAGACACCATCAGATTTCAACAATACGGATAACAAAGACTACAACAACATGTTTGTGGAATCAGATGAACCTGTAGGCATAGTAGAAGAAGTTGAAGGCATTCTCACAGCAGATATAGAAGGCAACTATTCTGGAGTAAGTATCGACCATAAGCGCTATGAAAAATATTTAGATGAAAACAGAGCTTTATCAGTATTTGACAGAAATGATGAAAATGAAAATAGATAATAAACTACTGAAGTTCTCTAATTAATCTAACTCCATTCCTAGTGCCAGGCTAAGGAATGGAGTGTTTCATTTTGGGAAGTTGTATTTTATTATGGGATCTTAGATCTTATTGGGATTTTGATGGGGGAGTGTCGTTTATAGGGCACTAATCGACTGCTTTAGTGACCCTAAATTCCTTTTTATTGCATTTTAGGGGCATTAGTTGCTTGCTTTAGTGACCATAAATACGTAAATGACGCATTTATAGGGCACTAATCGTTTGCTTTAGTGACCCTAAATTCCTTTTTATTGCATTTTAGGGGCATTAGTTGCTTGCTTTAGTGACCCTAAATACGTAAATGGCATATTTATAGGGCACTAATCGTTTGCTTTAGTGACCCTAAATTCTTTTTTATTTCATTTTAGGAGCATTAGTTGCTTCCTCTAGTGACCCTAAATACGTAAATGGCGCATTTATAGGGCACTAATCGTTTGCTTTAGTGACCCTCTTTTTCCAAAATAGCTCTTCATAGGTCGCTAGTTGATCTCGCTTGTGACCGTCTTTCATCAAATTCAACTCATGTCTGGCACAAGACGCCTTCTCTTGTGACCGTCTTTCGTCAAAATCAGTTCATGTCTGGCACAAGACGCTCTCTCTTGTGACCGTCTTTCGTCAAAATCAGTTCATGTCTGGCACAAGACGCTCTCTCTTGTGACCGTCTTTCATCAAAATCCACTCATGTCTGGCACAAGACGCCCTCTCTTGTGACCGTCTTTTTCCAAATTCCACTCGCTTTGGTCACAAGACGCCCTGCTATTGCTTGTTCACACATCCAATAACTCACCACCGCCCCCAAAATCAACATGCTCAAAAACTAAAACACAAAAAAAGACACCCTCATAAATGAGAATGTCTTAAATGCCCAGCGGCGTCCTACTTTCACAGGGGGAGATCCCCCAACTATCATCGGCGCTGGAGAGCTTAACTTCCGTGTTCGGCATGGGAACGGGTGTGACCTCTCCGCGATCGTCACTGGACATATGAAATTGACAGGTC
>NZ_JARZHF010000017.1 GCF_029891575.1 Salipaludibacillus daqingensis
TTGAATGGAATCCAACACTTCGCTTTGAAGAGGTTGCAACTCCTTTTCTTGTGTTAAAGACGTATAAACTTGTCGGATATAAAAGTTGGTTGTGTTATGCATGTTCTTTGCACGTTGGCACATCTCTTGAAAATATTCGTGCATTCGGTGTCCTTTTTTGACACAAATTTGCATGGTTTTGTAGTTTGCCATTTGATTTCCACCCCCAAACATAAGTTCTAATACGTTTATATTACCCAAAAAATTATAAAAATTCTAGTACCAAAACCGCCAATTCACCTCCCACCTAAAATTCTATCGAATTTTTGAGGAAGGAGTCCTCTTGGCTTTAATGATAGAAGAATAAGGCTATTAATGAACTAAAGAGGTCTATCATTAAGTTTTTTCACTTAATGATAGACCCCTCTCTAATAACTTTTACTTACTATGATAGCTCTAGAACCAGTTGATAGGTTCAGGCTTAAGGTTCTGGAATATATGCTTTGTTTCTGTATACTCTTCAATACCTAGTTTACCAAGTTCTCGTCCAATACCAGACTGCTTAAATCCACCCCATGGTGCATGTGGGAAGTAAAGGTTGAATTCATTAATCCAAACAGTTCCCATGCGCATCTTTGCTACACAACGTTCAGCTTTTGCAATATCGTTTGTCCATACGCCACCAGCAAGTCCGTAGATAGAGTCATTAGCAAGCTTTACTGCGTCTTCTTCTGCACGGAATTTCTCAACCGTGATAACAGGACCAAAAGCTTCATCTTGAACAATGCTCATGTCTGTTGTGCAGTTTGTGAAAATAGTAGGCAAGTAGAAAAATCCATTTTGTAGTTCTGGATCTTCTGGTCGGCTACCACCAACTGCTATTGTAGCACCTTCTTTAATACCTGCTTCAACGTACTTCTCCACTTTCTCAAGGTGCTCTGCTGAAATAAGCGGGCCCATTTGTGTGTCTTCGTCAAATCCGCTTCCTAGCTTAAATCTTTTCACTCTCTCAACAAGTGCATGGACGAACTCATCGTGAATACTTTCTTCTACGATCAGTCTTGTACCGGCGGAACAGATTTGTCCAGCGTGGAAGAATACCGCGTTTAATGCTTGGTCAACAGCTATCTCAAAATCAGCATCAGCAAAGATGATGTTAGGATTTTTCCCACCAAGTTCAAGTGCGAGTTTCTTCACATTAACGCTTGCCGCCTGCATGATTTTCTTACCAGTAACAATGCCACCTGTAAAGGAAATGAGATCTACATCAATGCTACTAGATAGCTCTGCTCCAACTGTATGACCAGCACCAAGTACTAAGTTAGCAACGCCAGCAGGCACTCCCGCCTCTTCCATTAGTTCAAATACTTTAATCGTAGTAAGCGGTGTAATTTCACTTGGCTTCATGATTAAAGTATTTCCAGTCGCAAGTGCTGGAGCTAATTTCCAAGAAGCTTGAAGTAATGGATAATTCCACGGTGTAATTTGACCACACACACCGACTGGTTCGTGAACTACTCTACTAATAGAGTGTGGCACTGGAGAATCAATCAGTTCCCCGCCATTTTTATCTGCAAGCTCTGCATAATAACGAAATACGCCCGCAATATCATCCATATCTCCACGACTTTCTTCTACTGTCTTACCAGTATCTAATGATTCTAATCTAGCGAGCTCTTCTTTATCTCTTTCTATGAATTCAGCAATTTTTCTTACGATTGTCCCTCGCTCTGTTGCTGGAGTAGAAGACCATTCTCCGTTATCAAATGCTGCTCTTGCTGCAGCGATAGCTTCTTTTGTATCTGATTCATCACTTTCTGGAACAGTAGCAATAATTTCCTGGTTAAATGGATTAATAATATTACGCGTATGACCTGATTTCGCATCTATCCATTTACCATTAATGTATTGTTGTTGTTTTAGACTCAATATCATCAACTCCAATTTTTCAAATATATTAAGTTTGTTAAAAATTTATTTAATCTTTCAAAATGTTAACATGTATCTTAGAGGCTGTCAAAGATACATTCAAAACTTAAAAGTTTAGATTGAATTAAAATGAACTAGAATGCTTGTAGTACTGCGTTAGTAGACATTTTCAACTCGTAAAAATCGCGTTTATCATTTGACATTTAATCTGAACACGGTATCATAAACTTTGTGAAGAATATTAAAAAAACATTTAACATATTAAACTATTTTTAGTAGGAGGGAATATATGAGTGAATCTGATGAAAGATCCAAAATTAAAATAGAAGAAGCGAAAGATAAAGTCATTGGCGCCATTGCAGAGACAATGGATTTATATGGTGTAACACCATCTGCAGCCAATTTATATGCGACGATGTACTTTAAAGATCAGATGACTCTTGATGAAATGCGTACGGATCTCGAAATGAGTAAACCTAGTATGAGTACTAGTGTCCGTAAGCTTCAAGAAATAGAAATGGTAAAAAAAACATTTACACGCGGTTCTAGAAAACATACGTATGTAGCTGAGAAAAATTTCTTCCGTTCCTTTATGGTATTTTATTGTCATATGTGGGAACGAGAAGTGAAAATGAATATGGAAGCAATTGAAGAAGCACAAGAGGATTTAAAAGATGTCATAAAAGATTCTACTAGCACACTAGAAGTTGTTGAACAGGCAAAAAAATACTTTGATCAATTAGAAGAATCTAAAACATACTACCACTGGTTGTCAGATTTAGTTGCAAGTATAAGAAGTGGGAAAATATTTGAGTTTTTACCTAAAGATCCGCAAGATTAATATGAAAAATTATTAGGTAGTCGATAGACAGTAACAATCACTTGACTACCTAATAATGAAAAGTTTTACTAATCTCTTCTTAAATAAGAGATTCTTACGTTTTGTATTAAGGTTAAATATATTTTTAACAAATTTAACCTTTGCAATATATTAAACAAAATAAGGGGTTTTTTTAATGAACAAATGGAAAAAAGAAGTTAGATTTATCATTGTGCTGCTAATGGGGGCTGTATTGACAGCTTGTGGAAGCACTAATGAAGAAGCAAATAGTGAACAAGCTGATGTAGAAACAGAGGTAAGTGACGAAGAATTAACATTCTCCCAAATTAACTGGGCTGAAAATATTGCAGTAACAAATATGTGGAAAGCAATTTTAGAAGATAAAGGTTACACAGTAGAGTTAAGTTTATTGGAAATGGGCTTTTCGATGGAAGCTTTAGAAAGTGGCGAGCTAGATGCTAACTTAGAAATATGGTTACCTGTTCAAGACGCAAATTATCTAGAACAATATCAACATACTGTTAATTTCTCAGATTCTACTTGGTTTGATAATGCAAAAGTAGGTCTTGTTGTCCCAACCTATTTAGAAGAAGTAAATAGTATAGAAGATTTAAATGAACATAAAGAACTATTTGATGGTGAAATTATCGGTTTAGACCCTGGCGCAGGTACGATGGAAGTTACGGAACAGTTAATTAAAGATTATAATCTTGAATTTGAACTATTACCAAGCTCTGAACCAGCGATGTTATCTGAAATTGATAATGCAGTAGGAAATGAAGAGCCAATTGTGGTACCACTTTGGACTCCACACTGGGTATTCTCTGAATACGATTTGAAATTTCTAGAAGATCCGCAAAACATATTCGGTGGTGTAGAAAAAATTCACCATGCTACAAGACCAGGATTTGAAGAAGATTATCCAGAAATAAGCGAGTGGTTTAACAATTGGAAGATGGATGACCAACAAATTGGCGAGCTTATTGACGATGTAGAAAGTGCTGAAGACCCTCTTGATGGAGCTAAAAAATGGATTGAAGAGAATCAAGACTTGATAGATGAATGGGTAAAATAAAGCTAATTTGTTTTAAATAAAGAAGTTAGTCTCTCTTTTTTGAGAGACTAACTTCTTTTGTATTTCTAAACTTTTAAACTTTTTTTCCTTTAGCTAATATCTTTATCTTTCCTCGCTACCGAGCGCCCCCTTTTCTTGAGAGCGCACAATAATATTTTGAGAGCGCACCTCCTTCGTTTGAAAGCTCACCAGCCTAGTTCAAGAGCGCACCAGCACACCGTAAAAGCGCACCCTTTTCATAAGTGCACGCAAAAAAATTCGAAAGTGTTAGAAAAGGTGGAGATAAAAAGAGAAGGCACTCTTTCATAAAATGTTCGCTTCGACTGGCAAATACATTTTGAAAGAGGCCTTCTTATGAAAGAGTTATTTAACTTAACCTTTTATTGTGCCTGCGTCGGCTGGATGTACTCCATGACGGTAGAAGTCAGCATGAATAGGCTCCAGTGGTTTACGCCCAAGGATGATGTCTGCTGCCTTTTCCGCCAACATCAACACTGGTGCATGGATATTACCGTTAGTGACATATGGCATAGCAGACGCATCGGCTACTCGTAGATTGTCGAGCCCATGGACTTTCATGGTTAGTGGATCCACGACAGCCATAGGGTCTGAAGATGGTCCCATTTTTGCTGTGCAAGACGGATGAAGCGCAGTCTCCGCATCTTTTGCCACCCAGTCCAATATCTCCTCATCTGTTTGAACGGACGGGCCAGGTGAGATTTCTCCTGAATTGTAAGGTGCGATTGCTGGCTGAGACATAATTTTCCTTGAAATTCTTACCGCTTCTACCCATTCACGTTTATCCTGCTCTGTCGAAAGATAGTTGTAGACCATGCTTGGATATTCTTTAGGGTTTTTCGAACGGATCTTTAATGTCCCTCTAGCATCAGAGTACATAGGTCCGACGTGTACTTGGAATCCGTGAGCAGTGTCTGCTTTTTGTCCATCGTACCTTACCGCTACCGGAAGGAAGTGGAACATCAAATTTGGATAGTCGACGTCCTCGTTCGAACGAACAAAACCTCCACCTTCAAAGTGGTTCGTTGCTGCTGGACCTTTGCGGCCGAGCAACCACTGTAAACCAATCCAAGGCATGCGAGTTTTCTTTAAGTTAGGCTGCTCTGAAACCGGTTTTGGACAGGAGTATTGGATATAGCTTTCAAGATGATCCTGAAGGTTTTCACCTACCCCAGGAAGATCAACTACTGGTTTAATACCAAGTGAGCGCAAGTGCTCCGCATCACCCACACCTGACAATTGAAGTAGCTGAGGTGTATTGATTGCACCGCCAGAGAGTATGACTTCACCTGCATTAATTTGATGTGTTTTCCCATTTCGTTGATACGTCACACCCTTAGCTTTAGTACCTTCGAAATCGATACTTGAAACAAAAGCACGAGTTTTCACAGTAAGGTTCTTACGTTTCATAGCTGGATGAAGATAAGCACGTGAAGCTGATAAACGTCTGCCTTTGTAAACGTGCTTATCAAACGGACCAAATCCCTCTTGCCGAAAACCGTTTACATCGGGCGTTCGCGAGTAACCAGCCTCGACACCTGCGTTAAAGAAAGCTTGAAATAAAGGATTTTTTGCTGGCCCACGTTCCAATTTAAGAGGACCATCGTGTCCGCGAAACTCGTCATCTGATTCCGAAGCTAAAGCATTTTCCAGGCGTTTGAAATACGGAAGACAGTGAGCAAAGTCCCACGTTTCCATTCCCGGATCGGCTCCCCAACGTTCATAGTCCATCGGATTACCGCGTTGGAAAATCATACCGTTTATGGAGCTCGAACCTCCGAGCACCTTTCCCCGGGCATGCTTGACACGTCGTCCATTCATATGAGGTTCAGGGTCAGTTGCATATTTCCAGTCATATAAGGATTTCCCTGCGGGGAACGGCAAAGCTGCTGGCATTTGGATTAATAAGTCCCATGAAAAATCTTTTCGACCTGCCTCTAACACAAGAACACTGCGTGTCCCATCTGCACTTAAACGGTCGCCGAGAACAGAACCCGCACTACCGCCACCTATAATAACTACATCATATGTTTCTTTCATCTGTTGTACCTCCTTGGATGTTTAAAATTGAATGCAAGTAATCAATAAAATATGAAAAGCATTCATCAAAAAACTCACATTCCGTTATTGAAACCAGTTCATAGGTTAATAGATTATGGTTTTCTAAATATTATTTACTTGAACCAATTCACCTTTATTCCGTTAAATTTTTATTTAACATTTTTAACATATTTAATTTAACATAGTATATTTAATTTGTAAACCGGCGTCTATACTCTATTACATCTTTCTTTACCTTCACTCAAGAAAGGAAAAGATAATCTTCGCATGAGCAAGCCGAGCATGAGAACCACCGTTCGAAAATAACAAGACATCTATATTGTCTAGGAAATTAGAAATAAAAGAATCTTTGAATTTTTACCAATTGAAAAATCGAATCGAAGAGAAAACGATAACAAATGAACATTCACCAAAACTGAGAGGAAACACCTTGGAGGAAGCCACAAATCATTGTTAGCTGAAGCGAAAGTTATTGTTATGGAACGTTCAGGACGAACTGATAAAGTTAACCATACAAATCATTTATCGTTATGAACCAAAAAAAAGCTTCCCAAAAGTTCATTGAACTAATGAGAAGCCTCTATTATATACCTGATGTTAGCATTTTTTTAGTAAATCACTTCAAAATCCTTATATATCAAAGGGTTCGGGCGATGATTACATCATGCCGCCCATTCCGCCCATTCCACCCATGCCGCCCATGTCAGGCATTCCGCCACCTGAGCCTTCTGCTTCTGGGTGATCTGCGATAACTGCTTCTGTCGTTAAGAACATAGCAGAGACAGATGCTGCGTTTTGAAGGGCAGAACGTGTAACCTTTGTAGGGTCAACGATTCCAGCTTCGATCATGTTTACGTACTCGCCAGTTGCAGCATTGAAACCAATGCCTACTTTTTCACCTTTAAGACGTTCTACAATGATAGATCCTTCAAGACCTGCGTTTTGTGAGATTTGACGAACAGGCTCTTCAAGTGCACGAAGAACGATGTTCACGCCTGTTGCTTCGTCTCCAACAACGTCAATGCCACGAACAGCATCTAAGACATTGATTAACGCTGTACCACCACCAGCAACAATTCCTTCTTCTACTGCTGCACGAGTGGAGTTTAATGCGTCTTCAATACGAAGTTTACGTTCTTTCATTTCTGTTTCTGTAGCTGCTCCCACTTTCACAACTGCTACACCGCCAGCTAATTTAGCAAGACGCTCTTGAAGTTTCTCTTTATCAAAATCAGAAGTAGTTTCTTCTAATTGTGCTTTGATTTGGTTTACGCGATTAGAGATTTCTGCAGTATCTCCGCTTCCATCAACAATCGTTGTGTTATCTTTTGTTACAACAACTTTAGATGCGCGACCTAGTTGTGTAATGCTAGCAGACTTAAGGTCTAATCCAAGGTCTTCTGTGATGACTTCCCCGCCAGTTAGTGTTGCCACGTCTTCAAGCATGGATTTACGACGATCACCGAAACCTGGTGCTTTTACTGCAACAGCGTTGAATGTTCCACGAAGTTTGTTTACAACAAGTGTTGCAAGAGCTTCGCCTTCCACATCTTCTGCAATAATCAAGATTGGGCGGCTCTGTTGAACCACTTGCTCAAGTACTGGAAGAACTTCTTGGATGTTTCCGATTTTCTTATCTGTAATCAAAATGTACGGATCTTCAAGAACGGCTTCCATTTTGTCAGAATCCGTTACCATATATGGTGACGCATATCCGCGGTCAAATTGCATACCTTCCACTACTTCTAATTCAGTAGCAAAACCTTTTGATTCTTCCACAGTGATAACGCCGTCATTTCCAACGCGCTCCATTGCTTCTGCAATTAATAGACCCACTTCATCGTCAGCCGCAGAAATAGCAGCTACTTGAGAGATAGACTCTTTGCTTTCGATCGGATTAGAAATTTTCTTTAATTCTGCAACAGCGGCTTCCGTTGCTTTTTGAATACCTTTTTTGATAACCATTGGGTTGGCACCAGATGTTACGTTTTTTAGACCTTCAGCAATCATTGCTTGTGCAAGAACAGTTGCTGTTGTTGTTCCGTCACCAGCAATGTCATTTGTTTTACTAGCAACTTCAGCTACGAGCTGAGCACCCATGTTTTCAAAGTTATCTTCAAGTTCGATTTCCTTAGCAATTGTCACACCGTCATTTGTAATAAGCGGTGAACCAAATTTTTTCTCAAGAACAACGTTACGTCCTTTTGGTCCAAGTGTTACTTTGACTGTATCTGCTAAGCGGTCTACACCGCGCATCATCGAACGACGAGCATCTTCACTAAATTTAATATCTTTTGCCATGTTAAACATCAACCTCCTGTTATTTATATGTAGTGCTTTTATGTTAGAAAAGAGTGACCGAAAAATCGGTCGGTGTTTTTACGTAGTTGTCACTATCGGTGATTAGCCGATAACCGCAAGAACATCGCTTTCACGAAGAACTAAATATTCACTACCTTCATACTTCACTTCTGTACCTGAATACTTAGAGAAAATAACTGAGTCGCCTTCTTTGACTTCCATTGCTACGCGTTCACCGTTATCCGTCACACGTCCGGAACCTACTGCAATAACTTTACCTTCTTGTGGCTTTTCTTTTGCAGAGTCTGGAAGAACAATTCCACTCTTCGTCTTTTCTTCTTGCTCGATCAATTCAATGACAATACGATCACCTAATGGTTTTAACAAGGAAAACACCCTCCTTTAATATTTTTGCGCAAGTTGCGCATGTTTGAATTTTTATTTTATTAGCACTCGTCGTCTATGAGTGCTAACACAATTCCTATAATAATCATTTAAAAATATTTTTGCAAGTATTTTAAACGATTTTTTTATCGCAAAATTCGATAATCCTCGCCTCCACTTATGAATTATCCCCAATTTAAGTACTGTTAAAACATAGGTTTAATGGTAAAGATAACCCTATTTTTCTTATCCTCACACATAAAAAAATCTCTTACAAAATAACCTTAACTAGCATCGGCTACTATCTAAAAGAATATACGTTTGATTAAGGGCTCTTCATTCTATTTTTCCAAGTGGTTATGATACAATGTGGTAGTTAATTATTAAAAACTTGCACCAAACTATAAAGAGTAAGACATGAAGGAGAATTTACATTGACGAAAAAATATTGGCTCATTCTCATTGCTTTTATCTTAACGCAACTTTCCCCTGTTGCAGTAATGATAGTTCTACAACTTAATGGATTTTCGGGGACAGAGGCAGAGTTACAAGGAATGTCTGTGTTCATTGGTTTCACTTTAGGATTTATCGTAATCTCGCTCATTGCCCTAAAAACAAAACCTGATAAAAACTTTATTCAAGGTCAGGCCGATGTAGGTCAAACCGTCTTATGGTCCATCGCCGGTATTTTCATGGCTTTTGCGGCACAATATGTAGCAGCGCTCATTGAGATGACACTATTAGGTATCGAACCTGGTTCTGAAAACACAGAAATGATTGTCGACATGGCGACAGCCGTTCCTTATATGGTGATCGTTGTTGCTATCTTTGTACCAATTATGGAAGAACTCGTGTTTCGCATGGTTATCTTCGGCAGCTTATTTAAGCGATTTGGTTTCTGGATAGCTGCAGTATTAAGTGGACTTATCTTCGCCATTGTCCATTGGGATTTTGAACATATTCTCGTTTACCTTGCGATGGGAATTGTCTTTGCTTTCCTATATGTAAAAACAAAACGAATTATCGTTCCAATCATTGCACATGTGGGAATCAACTCTTTTGTTATGTTGATTCAAGTTGTTTTTGGGGAACGTCTACAAGATTTAATTGAACAAATGGAAGAGTTTGAGCAAGCCGCTCAAGCATTTATAGGAGGTTTCTTCTTATGATTAAACCCTCACGTTTTCACGGGTATATGTATTTCTTTCTAGGAACATTATTTCTCTATTTTGCAATTCAATCGGCTCAGCAGTCTTCTGGATGGGATTTTTTCACCATCTTACTGATTGCTTTTGCAGCAATTGATTACATGATTGCTTTTCGAACGTTTGGAGCAATTGCTAAACAACAACAAGATAAAAAACAATAATGAAAAAGGCTCTCTCAAGAGCCATTTAAAATTCAGAAAAACGAGTCAGGATGAACATCCTAACTCGTTTTTTAAATGCAGTGAGATGTCGTTTTCTCAAACTAACATGATAAATGATACATGATTTTTCTAACCCCTAAAAAAGTAGTAGCTGAAGATTCCGCAGATGCGAGTATCCAACAGGATACTAAAATCGTTCCTAACCTTCTACTCTTTCTTGATCAATAAACTGATGAATAAGTCGGACAGCATCTAAATAAAAACCCTTCTTTATAGATTTAGATACTTTTTGTTCAAATTTACCGAAACTAGGAACAAGGATTGTTTCCAATACATCTCTCAATATGGTACCGATGACATGAACCTCTTCCTCCACTACTTCTTTTCTTTGTAACAGTAAAAAATGTTGAAACATAAGCAAATGGCCAAGATGGTCATGACGAAGATACTTTTTTTCTGCAAAGGTGATAAACCCTGTAGAATTGTATAACGCAGCTAACTTTTCTAGAAGCTGCTGTTCTCCTTCTGAATCATTTTCACACGCATACTTGCCTAGATAAGGCGGGACATAATAACTTCCCGGGATAAAGAAGAGATTGTCGTACTGAATCTGCAGTTCCTCTTCTTTTGTTTTCGATAATAATTCAAATAAGCGGAGAACATCTTCATCTAATTGCTGAAAGCTTTCATTTTGTGTTTTAAACAAATGTTTTAAAACATCCGTTTCACCGTACATCACTTGAGCAAACAAGACGTAAAGGAACGTTTTTTCTTCAACGGAGTAGCTCATTGTCCTCATGCTTTTTTCACCTCCACCTTTGCATAAAGCTGCGCAGCAGAACCTCCAATCGGATCGAATAAACCATTATTTTTCAAAATAGGATCAAGGCTTAATAAATCATTCGCTGAAAATCCAGTATCTCTTCCTTTTGCATAAAGTCCTGACTCTTTCTTCGGTTCCGAAAACTCATAGCTTGTATGACCGTATTCCGAAGCGGCACCGGTCCACTTACCATCTACTTTGATCGGTTTAGAAGCATAAGCTGTGTGCCCAAAATTGTAACTACACCCTACAACACCTGGACGAATCCCTTCCGTTACCATGACTCGACCTTCCGCTTCATAATCACTTCCACTGATCTTAACCGTGTCTCCATTCTTCAGACCACGGCCATTCGCGTCGATGCCATTCATCCAAATTGGATTGTCTTCACGAATTTCCCTTAGCCATGCATTCGATATCTCTCGATGAGTTCCGATATGTTTCGCTTTCCAGTTTGTCATAATTAGCGGTAAGTCTCTCGCATAGGTCGTTTCGTCATATTCTTTTATTTCTTCATAAACTGGAATACCGCTATGAAACTCGCCACTAAATGAATGTTTGTTTCTGGCCGTTACTTCATCGTAGAAGTTTGCTTGACCGCCATATTGGTACTTTACATGTTTTCCATCATTAATATATTCTGTGCCTGGCTCTTCAAATCTACCACCACGATTCAAGACATAAACAACTTTTGCCCATTCCTCTGGTTTGACCGCTTGTTTCAATCGATCTAAGTCGAAAAATTCTTGGAGCGCTTTTTCTCTTGCGTTAACAAAAATTTGTTGTTCTTCTTTATCCGCATCAGGAACTGGTTCTTCATCGTAGGCGATATTTGCTGCCATCTTCATGTAGTATTCTTCATAACTATTTAAAGAACTACCGTCAGTAAAGGCATTGTCCCCTACTCCCGGAAGATCCAACCGTTTCGACAATTCAATAAATACGTCTTCCACTGCTTTTGCATCAGGAGCAACTCTTGTCACTGGTTGCATGATACTGCTCAACTTATGAAGTTGGTTCGGATAAATCGTTTCTTGTCCGAAACGCTCTAAATACGTTAAATCAGGAAGGACATAATCGGATAACTCCGCTCCTTCACTTACGGATATATCTAACGTTACGAGAAGAGGAATCTTCTTCTCATCTTTTAATATATCTCGATACACGTGTCCATTTGGAAAGGAAAGAATTGGGTTCATTCTGTAAATGAATAACGCTTTTAATCCATATGGGTATTCATCTGCCGCACTCGGGATTAATTCATGTGACGAATTCCCTGTTGCCGAAAACCACGGTCGAAGAGCTGGATATCCGCCGTCACGCTCAAACAATGTACTTTGCTCATAGTTGGACTGTTTTCTCGTCACTGGAATGCCCCAAGGCGTCTTTCCTTCTGGAACCGTATCTAAATCATAAGCGCCCTCAAACGGTCCGTAATTGGCCCCTGATGAGATACTACCACCTTTCCAATCGTAGTTCCCTACGAGATGGTTTAATATATTCATTGCTCTTACACTGTAATAACCGTTCGTGTGCATTGCATTTCCTCGATAACCAAAAGCTGCGGCTTTTTTTCCATGGGAGGTAAATTCTTTCGCAACGTCTTTGATCATCGCCACGTCAATGCCAGTGATGTTCGAATATTCTTCGAGCGTATGTTTCATCACTTCTTCTTTATAAAGGGTGAAGGTAGACTTCACTTCCATCCCATCAATGACGGTATCTACTTCAAGGTCTGCTTCTTCTACTTCCGTAGACAACTGAGGTTTACCATTTTTGAAAACAACGAACGCTTCCTCTTCCTCGATTCCTAAATCAGCCGGACGAAGTTTTTGTTTCGCCGGATCACTTAGGTTCACGAGGTGAGTTGCATCACTCCATGTTGGCTCCCCATCTTTATCGGCTGCTTCTTTGTTTGGATTTACTAAATAACGTTTATCATACTTTTCATTTTCTATTATCCAACGAGCCATGGCTAATGCAAATGCACCATCCGTACCTGGAATAATAGGAATCCAATGATGGGCTTTCTCCGCTGTTTTCGATAAGCGTGAATCCACCACTGCCATTTTCATGCCACGTTCAATTGCATTTGTAATTTGTGGTGCCATCCATGTTGGTCCCTTGTTTGCTACAACCGGATTTGTTCCAAATGCAATCATGTATTCTATATGGTCTATGTCCGTATACGTGCGTCGTTTACCATGTTCAAAGGATCGAACATTCCCAATAACACTACTTACGCCGCATATCCCACCATGATCATCAAAATTCACACTACCAAAACCTTGATTCCAAATTCGCGTATTTGTAAAATGGCGACGATCTCCGCCTAGACAAGCGACTTGATTCACTTTCGGACCAAAGTCTGGATGTTTTGTGTCAATAAGAACATCTTTGTATTTTTCATGAAAATCTTCTTGCGATAAATTTCCTTCTTTCACTTGTTCCCAATCACCCATCACCGTTTCTTCCTCTTCATATGCGATAAGATCTTTCAATCCAGGAGTGCCTAAATCATTGCTACCTTCGACAATTTCTTCATATGCTTGATCCCATGAAATAGTCTTCCACTTGCCACTTCCACGAGGGCCAACGCGCTTCATCGGTTTTTTTAAACGATAAGCATCGTACGCTGTTTGAATCCCCGCTTGCCCTTTCAAACACGTTCGTCCCCCTCGCAATCCTCGACCAGCAACTGCAACGCTTCCTCCACCTAAGGCTGCTGCGGCAACTGGTTTGGCATAATCAATCTGTCCCATCGGTTTCATGGTTAGAGGACTGTAAGGGTTTCCTGCGATTTTGCGCACGAGCGACGTACATCCGCCTTCGATTCTCCCTTCTTTCACATACGCCTTGATCGTGCAATGCGTATTACACTGTTCACATGTCGTATAAATGACGTTCTCTGCTGTATAGTCTTCCGTTGCCGAACCAATACCATGTTCGTCGTCTGCCCACACATTTCCACTAGTCATCTGACGAATCGGACTCCCGAAAAACGGGGAAGCCACAGCAATCGCACTAAGAATTCCCGCTCCTTTGACGAACGACCTTCGATTCAGTTTTTTATCAAACGCAGATTTACTCATGACTGTTCACGTCTCCTTCCTCAGTTTCCAGTGGTAAAAATTTTGCCCCTAGGGAATATAGAAACAATCCCATTGCTACAACTCCAATAGAGCTTAACCATTCCACCCAGTTTGGAAAATAAAATCCTTGCGGCAATCCTTTCATGGACTGAACGATTTGTGTTGGGACAACAATATTGAATCGAACTCCGATAATGCCAATGACAACGAGTATAGCGGCTACCGTTAATGCTTTCACAGACTGGTTCGTTCGTTTACTAAATACGAGATAAATTGGCACAACGGCTCCTAGAAACAGTTGTACTCCCCAGAACGACCAAGACATCGGTCCAGTGAACATGACATCAAGCACAGCCATTTTTTCTGGTTTCAAACTCAGTCCTGCGACTAGAAATTCATAAAATTCAAGCGTTAAGTCAATCACAAGGAAAAAGATCATTAACGTAGCTAATCCTTTGATCATCGTGAGGTCTACCGTTTTCCCTCTCACTTTTCGTTGTATCACATACATAGCGATGAGTAGTGCCGTTCCTGAAACGAGAGCAGAGACAACAAAAATAATTGGAAATAAAGGGGTGTTCCAATATGGCTGAGCCGCTACCGCCGCAAACAATGTTCCTGTCCCACCATGAACACCAATAATCGCAATAGGAATTCCGATAATCCCTAAAATTTTCATCCAGCGATGATCTTTTTTAGCGGATAGGTCTGATGTATCATCACTACCAAGACGAATCACATTGGCTAGCTTACTCTTAAACCCTAGTTTTTCTTTTGCTAGTTTTACTAGATCAATTCTCATGGCAAACCATAGTTCCGTTGCTAAGAGAACCATATAAATTAAATAGAAACGAACTTCCCACGAAAGGATACTCATGACATTCCAAAACGTCATCGCGTTAAATGATCGATCCATCCTTCCTAAATCCAACAAAATAAACGTTAAGGCGACAACCATACAAATAAGTGCGGTAAACAATGCAAACCTACCAACTCGTTCGTATTGTTCCATCCCAAATACGAAAATCAACGTAGACAATAGAAACGCTCCAGCACTTAATCCAACAAAAAAAATATAAAAGGCAACCCATGCGCCCCATGGAACGAAAGCACTCAAATTCGTCACTGCCAATCCTTCTATTGCTCGGTATAATATTGCTCCACCGCCGGCAATCATACTGATAACCAATGCTGTCATCCATCGTTTGAATCGTTTGGCGGTTATCGTTTCAGATTCTTCGTTATGTTGTTGTTGTAAAATCGCTGATTGACTCATTTTTTTCTCCTCCTAACGTAAGTAATATACTCTTGGCTCTGTGCCGTACTCTTCTTTTAAACGGAAAGCTCTTGAACTATTAGCCATTTTCGAAACGACGCTATCCGGATTATTCAAGTCCCCAAAGAATCTCGCATCCCCTATACACGTTTCTACACATGCTGGTTCTTCTCCACGCTCTAATCGATGAAAACAAAAATTACATTTTCGAACGGTTCCAATCGGTGACTTGCCGTCCTCTCGTTTCCCTCGATCCATTCCATGTTCTGGAGACGTTGCCTCTTGATAGCCTGTCATTTCATCGTAGTTTTCCCCAAAGTCGAACGTCCTTGCTCCGTAAGGGCATGCAACCATGCAATATCTGCAACCGATACAGCGATCGGAATCTTGCACGACAATGCCGTTATCTGCTTTGTACGTTGCTCTTACCGGACAAACAGACGCACATGGTGGCTTATCACAATGCATACACGGTCGAGCAATATTCGTTCGAGAAACGTTTGGAAACGTCCCTTCCTCTTCTACAAAAACTTGGTTGTAAGATACTCCAGGTGGTGTGCGATTTTCTGCTTTGCAAGATACAGTGCACGTTTCACATCCGACACACTTTCTTAAATCAATCACCATTCCCCATTTGACACCGCTTTGGTCATCGGTTGTTGCTTGTAATGCAAGTTTTTGTTTGAATTCTTTCCCAACAGATTCTTGGTATTTTTCCACAAATGCTTGCTCACTGATCAATCCATCAGACAACCTTCTCGCATCTGCTGCCATATTCAGTCCTAATTTCGTGTCATATTTGGATGACTTAAGAATATCTGCTCCATTTACTAATCCTTTATTGATCAACACATCGTATTTCGAACTCATTTCCAGTTCCCCCTTCTTCTCTGTCATTTATGAACGGTCATTTTTGTCCTTTTCAGAATCATCGTCACTCGTCAATTCTCTTGTTGATTTTTTAAATTCCTTTAATGTGTCGCCGACGGCTCGCCCCATTTCCGGTAACTTCTTCGGTCCAAACACAATCAATGCAATGATTAAAATGATAATCAGTCCTGGAATCCCAATATTTGATAACATCGTTGTCTCCCCTTTCTGTTTCTCGTCAGTTAATTAAAATGCAATTCTCATGCCAAAACGAAAAAAAGATGATGCAATTATTTAAAATAATCGCACCACCCTTGTCGTATCAACATTTTTAATTTTTAACTTTTTTTAAAAACGAAAAATTCCCTACCTCAGAAAGGGAAGGAATTTCTGTTAACCATGCCATCATGTCATAGTTAGAAAAATAGAATGTCAAAATGGCACAGCATTAAGTTAATCTCGATCATTTTCTAATCCATGATGGTCTATTTTCCGGTAAATGTTTCGCACACTTATACCTAAAATGTCTGCCGCTTCTGACTTGTTCCAATTCGTACTATCCAACACTTGCGCCATATGATCTCGTTCGATTTCTTCCAAAGATCTTTTTACAACTTCAGCTTTATCTGTCTTCTTACCAAAACTTTGTTCAGGCCCTTTCGTGTTCGGAAGGAGCAAATCTTCCACACAAATGACCCCATCGCTACAAAGTAAACACCCTCGTTCTATCATATGAAACAATTCCCGCACATTCCCTGGGAAGTCATACGCCATCAATGCCTCCATCGTTTCTTCTGTTAACGATGTTCCTTGCCATTTCTTTTTTGTATTCAAATAAAAACGAACAAGAGCCGGTATGTCTTCTTTCCGATCTCTTAATGGCGGAACGATAATCTTCAAGACTTGTAATCGGTAATATAAATCCTCTCGAAAATTTCCATTGGCTACTTCCTCTTCGACATTTCTGTTTGTCGCTGTTACAATCCTCACTTTCACTTGCCGTTCTTTTACTTCTCCAACTCGTCTAAACTGGCCTGTTTCCAAAAAACGAAGCAATTTCACTTGCACTCCCAAAGGCATTTCGCCAATCTCATCTAGAAACAGCGTCCCTTTATCTGCCACTTCGACAAGACCTTTTTTATCCTTTTGTGCCCCTGTAAATGCTCCTTTAACATGGCCAAATAGTTCGCTTTCTAGAAGCTGTTCTGGAATGGCTCCAGAATTAATTGCAATAAACGGTGCTTCTTTTCGTTCGCTCCAGTAGTGGAGTGCTTTCGCAAATAATTCTTTTCCCGTTCCACTTTCCCCTTCGATTAAAATCGATGCATCAGCATTGGCGACTTTTGCGGTTAAATGGATTGCGCTTTGTATTTCTTGACTTGTCCCAATAATTTCAAAGGAATTTTCTTTCGTATGCATCCATTCTTTCATAGTGTCGTGATCTTCTTTTAACTGCTTTTTTTCCAATGCTTTGGCAAGGACTACTTCAAGTTCAGAAAGGTTGTAAGGTTTCGTTAAATAATCGTAGGCTCCTTTTTTCATCGCTTCAATCGCCGTCTCGATCGTCCCATGACCTGTTAACATAATGATTTCCATCATTTTCCTGTCACTTTCTTTCACTTTTTCTAATAAAGAAAGTCCATCCATTCCGTCCATTCGTATATCAAATATGCCTAAATCGTATGTTTCGGTATTCAATTTGTTTAATGCTTCTTCCGCAGATGAACACCCCTCCGCGTCATATCCTTTGCGAACTAATCGATTCACTAGCAACTCACGAAGATCTTGTTCATCGTCTACTACTAATACGTTTTTCATCGTGATTCCCCCTCTCCTTCATCCACGTTCTCCGTCGATAACTCCACCGGTAACATGACCTTAAATGTACTTCCTACGTCTAGCTGACTTTCCACTTCCATCGTTCCGCGCATTTGCTTGACGATGCCATAACAGACAGATAAGCCAAGCCCTGTCCCTTTGCCTGTTGGTTTTGAGGTAAAAAACGGGTCGAACAGCTTTTGAATATTTGATTCAGATATCCCAATCCCGTTATCTTGAAAGGAAACCGTTACATACTCTGCGTCACGTTTCAAAAAGATATCCAACGTTGGTGACTCTTGTTGGCTTAAGGCATCCATGGCATTTTGAATCAAGTTAACGAACACTTGACTGATCTTCAATGGATCCCCCTTCATAACGGGCATGATTTCTTGTTTATGAATAGAGACTGAAACACGCTGTTTTTTCAAAGAATGCTCCATCAGCATCAAACTTTCGTTCAACACTGTATCAATCGAAAATTCCTCTGTTTTCCAAGGAGATTTTCTTGAGAAATTGAGTAAATTCGTCGTTATTTCTTTGCAACGGTTAATATTTTTACGAATGATTTGTAAATAATGATCCATATCGCCACTTTCAAGTAGCTCAGATTTGTCCTCTTCTAAACGATCCATAAGATCCTCGGCGTAAACTTGAACCGATGCTAGCGGGTTATTCACTTCATGTGCAAAACTTGAAGCCATTAAACCTAGTGCCGATAATTTATCTGTTTGAATCAGCTTCTCTTCCATCTTTTTCTCTTCCGTAATGTCCTCCATCACAATAAGAACTTCCTCATCGTCTTCAAGGGCATACTGTAGTGGAAAAACACGGTGACGATAGGTCCGCAACTCTCCATCTTTCCCTGTTTTCGTTAAAAGTTCATCCATTTTTTCAAACGAGGTGGCCTCATTTAATGGACAAGCATAACAAGGGGATTCTTTATCATCATTAAACAGTTGAAAACATGGGATATTCGTTCGAGAACCGATCCAATTTTGCAATGTTGGATTCATCCAAGCAATGGAATAATCTTTTTTTACAACTGCTAACCCTGCATCCATACTGTTAACGACAATATCTAACCGTTCTTTCTCTTGTTTTAACCGACGTTCTTTTTCTTGTATTTCTGTTGTCATTTCATTGAAAGCCATCGTCAATTCACCAAATTCGTCGTTCCGATCCACTTCCATTTTTTCAGGCCAATAGCCGTATTTAACGTGTTTCATTCCACTTTGTAACTTTTCTATTGGTTTGACAAAATAAAGCCCTGCATAAATACTAAGGACGCTTCCAAATAAAATCATCAAGGAAGCAGTGAAGGTTCCACTTCGAAGCATGTCATATATTGGGGCCAGCATCTCCCGCCTCGATTGTTCCAAAACGAGTTCCCATTCCACCTCATCGATCGGTGAACGAAGCATCATCATTCCATCCATGTCGTCCACGTTTTCCCTGTCTGATTGTTGCCAAAGATTGGCGTAGTCTTGATGGGCGATAATTTGTCCATGTTGATCTCGTAAATAGATCGCCGACTCATTTTCCATTTGATAAGATGATACATTTCCAATTAACTTTTGTAATTGAAGTGAAACTCCGATTTGATAAGCCGTTTCCCCAGAAGTTTCTACGACAAGTTGGATATAAGGTTGCCCATATTCATTAAATCTCACATCAGAGAAAAAGTGCCCTTCACTCTCTAACTGTTGCTCTTTCAGTGAATCAGCTAACCACTCGTCCTGATCTGGCTCAAGATCATTTAGTTCATATCTTGAAATACGCTCTTGCACATCCCCTTGCTCATCTAACAACACGATTTCATCAATCGATTCTTGTTGTTTTAGTAAATCATAAAAAACACTAGCTTGACCGGTTAGATCAGACATACTACCGATCATTTCCATCCGTTGAAACGTTTGATCGATATTGTTTCGTATCGTCTGGGCAAAATTTTCGACTCTCAGCTCTTGGGAAGATTCTGCTGATTCTTCCACATAGCCCGACATTTCTAGCAAGTAATAAACAGAAATAAGCAACAAGGGGATAATCGACATCATTAATCCGAAAAACAAAACTTTGTAACGAATTGATTGAAAGGCGTGGCGTCGTCTCATTCGCCCACACCCCCATTTCTTATTGGATCTACTAGTTTTAAGAGGTTTTCATCTACAGTTACGTTCAACTGTTCACGTACGTCTTCATTCATATAGAAAGATATTTGGTCCGGTAATTCTACGGGAATATCTTTAGGATCATTGCCTTGTAAAATCAAACTTATCTGTCTAGCAGCTTGAAGTCCTTGCTCATAAAAAGACGATCCATAACCTAATAGAAACCCCGCTTCCACTTCATAATCATACATGCCCATTGTAGGAAGATTTTCATCCTTCGCAAACGACACAATCTCTTCTGTTAAACCTTCAATTTGAAAACTCGGTAACGTCATTAACCCATCCCCAGGTTGCACGATGGATACAAGTTCCTCCTCATCCAACTCGTCAGAAACGTGGAAAGGAACGATCGGTAAACTTAATCGCTCCGCCGCTTCCTCCGTAAGAGCTAACGACCGACGACTAATATCAATTCCTTCACTGTATAATAAAATAACTCTCTCGACCTCAGGAACCATGTCTGTGAACAGTTCAAGTCTCTTCGCTGATAGGTTCATGTGATAATTATTAATACCTGTGAAATTTCCGCCAGGATGACGAAAATCGGAGATGATTCCTGTTTCTAAAGGAGCCGCCATTCCTATGAAAACGGTTGGTATAGTTTTCCCAACATCATCCATCACTTCAGCTAAAACTTGTGTTTCAATCCCTCCAAATGACGCAATGACTTGAACGTCGTCTTCGGCTACAAGCTCTCTCGCATATGGTTCTAATAATTCCGCTTCTTCTTCCCCTTCATAAACAATAAATACCATTTCCTCGGTCTCGTAACCTAAATCTTCTAAACCAGCTTTTAGTCCTTCTAATTTATCTATTCGATTCTCGCCTGTTAACAACACTCCAACGGTATGGACTTCTTCTTGTTCTGCGAATTCTCGAAATAAAAATATCGCCATGAAGACCACTATTACTGCGAAGAGAAGCAATCCCTTCTTCACCGCAATCTCCTCCCCCCTCATTAAACTTCTATTAACTCTCTTTTTCTTGTTGTCTTTGCTCTTGTACTTGTTGTTTTTTATACTCTTTTCCGAGCAAAACCCCCGCTGGAATAGATAAAAATGCTAATACAGCGATGACGAAAAAACCTTCTGTTATTGCCGTTAGACTTGCTTCTTCGATTGGGATACTTGAATTATTGGCCATCACTTGCCCACGTCTTACTTCAAAATAGATCGAAACAAATACAATCCCAAGAGCGGAGCTCATTTGTCTTAAAACATTATTCATTGCTGAACCACGCGAAACAAACTTCTCTGGTATGGAGTTCATTCCGGCCGTTGTTGCTGGCATCGTACTTAATCCCATTCCAATCCCTCGTACGGCATTCAAGACAAAAATCACCCATATCGCTGTTTCCATTCCGATAAAACCAAGCAGCAATGTCCCTACTGCTACAATCGTTAAACCTGTTGTGACAATGATCGCTGGTCCTTGTTTATCCAATAATCGCCCACCAATTGTCATGAATACTCCTGTTAATAAAGCCGCTGGTAAAAACGTTAATCCTGTCATAATTGCACCAAGACCATACACTTGCTGAATCAATAAGGGAAGAAGAAAAATCCCTCCAAATAATGAAACAGAACTGATCATCGCTACCCAAACGCTATATGTATAGGCAGGGATTTTGAAAATGGATAAGTCCAATAATGGTTGGTCCGTTCGATTTTCAATACGTACAAATAGGATTAACGATATTATTCCAACAATAAATAGACTAATATTCGTCACGTCTCGCAAATGACTCAATTCAGATACTCTACCTAGGGCAAATAACATGGATCCTACACCTAACGTCACCGTAATAAAACCTAATAGATCGAAACGAATGTTAGCTACTTTTTCTGTTTGCTTCAGATAAACAATCGAAAAAATGAGCCCGAGCACACCTGTTGGGATATTAAACAAAAATAACCATTCCCAAGTACCCATTTCAATAATAACTCCACCAAGAGTCGGACCAATTGTTGGTGCCATCATCGCCGCAATTCCCCAAACGCCTGTTGCAAGCCCTCGTTCTTTTCTCGGAAAAGCTTCAAATATTAGTGCTAAAGACAACGGCATCATCACACCACCACCGACGCCTTGGAGGCCTCTGAAAAATATTAATGACGATAAGTCCCAAGAAAGAGAACCTAATATCGAGCCTAAAATAAACAAACATAAACCAGCTATGTAAAGTTGTTTCTTACCAAATTTATCTCCTAAAAATCCAGTTAGAGGCATGATCATTCCCATCGTAACCATAAAAATGGTGATAACCCATCCTGTTGCGACAGCATCTGAATCAAACACATTCATTAAATGAGGAACTGCAGGATTTAGCATGCTATTATTTAATATAATTGTAAACGTTCCTAGTAAGACTGTTATGACAACCAGCCATTTCTGTGGGATTTTTGCCATGATTTCACCATCACTCTTTCTTCGTTTTACGAAAGGTTTCTGTCTCCTTCTACTATACCACGAGTGTATTATGGATGAATTAGAAAAGTCTTGAAAGGGGGAAAGGAACTATACCTGCGTCATGCTTCAACACGCCTCCAAAAAAAGCCCCCGATAACTATTAATATTCACCGTCCTTCGATCCTCGAGAAACACAAAAAAAGCAGCCTCTCAATAGAAGGTCTGCTTTATAATACTTCTTTATAATGGATAATGTTTTAAGAAATAGATCAGTGATTGTAATTCCACTGAAAGATCTATATGATGAACTCTGACATCATCTGGTACTGAAAGACGTGCTGGTGTGAAATTCAAAATCCCTTTGATGCCTGCTCCCACTAGCTGATCAGCAATAGGCTGAGCCACATGTGATGGCACAGTAAGAATGACCACTTCCACATTGTTATTAGCAATTCGCTCCTTAAATTCATCCAAATGATAAATTGGTACATCCCCAATTACGTTTCCAACTTTGCTATCATCCACATCAAAAGCCATTTCAATTCTCGTATTATTACTTTTGCTGAAGTTATAGTTTAGAAAGGCTGTCCCTAAATTACCAACACCAACGAGTGTTACTTTTGTTAACTCATCTTGATCAAGCGTTTTTCTGAAAAAAGAAAGTAAATAATTCACATTATAACCATAACCTTTTTTTCCTAATGCACCGAAATAAGAAAAGTCTCTTCGAATTGTCGCAGAGTCTACCTTAACCGCTTCACTTAATTCTGAAGAAGAAACTCTGTGTTTCCCCGATGCCTGTAATCCTTCTAAAAATCGATAATACAATGGCAGTCGCTTCGCCGTTGCTTGTGGGATTTTTGTTTGATCGATATCCATCAATATGTCGCCTCCATCCTCAATACTTTAAGTTTGTTCATCTCTTCATTTATATTTTCAACCGTCTATGGGACCGTTTCTTTTATAGTCACCACTTTTACCACCTGTTTTTTCGGTTAAATACGTCTTACCTATAACCATGCCTTTGTCGATGGCTTTACACATATCATAAATGGTTAATGCTGTCGCCGATGCAGATGTCAGCGCTTCCATTTCAACACCTGTACTTCCTTTTGTTTTTACACTTACTTCGATGTTCAATTCGTATGTATCTTCCTTCACGTTCCAATCAAAACGAATGTCTACACCTGATAAGGACAACGGGTGACACATAGGTATCCATTGTGATGTATTTTTGGCTGCCATTACTCCTGCTACTTGAGCAACCGCAAGAACATCGCCTTTTTTCATCGTCCCGTCCTGAATCCCTTCATATATTTTCTTATTCACATAAATACTCGATTTCGCCACAGCAGTTCTGAACGTTTCACCTTTTTGTGAAATATCGACCATTTTAGCCCGTCCCTGTTCATTAAAGTGTGTGAAAGAATCCATTTACATCCCCCTCTTTTCTCTTCTTATTGTACACTATTTATTCACAATCTGTACAATTCTGGTTTTTTTATATCTTTAAATAGCATATGTAATGAATCTATTCTTGTATTTATTCCCCCTTGTATTACAGCTTCATCACCTTTTTTTCTGTCTAGCGCACCTTACCGTGAAGGTTGCCATACTCGTTCGTTCTCATGTACACTTAGCTTGAGATATTGAACGGAAATGGATTGCGAGGATGACCAAACATGATCTTATTACAATGTGCACAAATATCAAAATCTTTTGGAACAGATGACATTCTTTCCAATGTAAAATTAGAGATAAAAAGTAACGAACGAATTGCCTTAGTAGGGAGAAATGGTGCCGGAAAATCAACCTTACTAAAAATAATTACTGGGGAATTGCCTTATGACTCAGGCAATTTAATGATTCCTAAAGATGTACAAATAGGCTATCTTGCTCAAGACAGTGGCCTAGAGTCCACTCGAACAATTTGGGAAGAAATGCTGACAGTTTTTGAATCTCTGCAAAAAATGGAGAAAAACTTACGCAAACTCGAAGAAAAAATGAGTGATCCTGATCGTCCTGACTATGAAAAAGTACTCGTGGAATACGATCAATTACAGCAAGACTTCAAAGATCGCGGTGGCTTTCAATACGAAGCAGATATAAGAAGCATCTTATCTGGACTTAATTTTCGAAACTTTGATTATAACACCACCATCCATTCCTTAAGTGGTGGTCAAAAAACAAGACTAGCACTAGGGAAACTCTTATTATCAAAACCAGACTTGTTAGTTTTGGATGAGCCTACGAACCACTTGGATATTCAAACGCTCACATGGCTCGAACAATATTTATCTGGTTATGATGGCGCGATTTTAATCGTTTCCCATGACCGATATTTCCTTGACCGTGTCGTTGGACATGTTTACGAACTTTCCTTCAACAAAACAATGAAATACATCGGTAACTACTCACAATATTTAGATGAAAAAGCACGACTATATGATCAAGAAATGAAACAATTCGAAAAACAACAAGGTGAAATCAAAAAACTAGAAACATTTGTCCAAAAAAACTTAGCACGTGCTTCAACAAGTAACAGAGCAAAAAGCCGTCGCAAACAATTGGAACGTATGACAGTGAAAGACAGGCCTACAAGCGAAGATCAATCAGCAAATTTCCGCTTTGATATTGATCGTCAAAGTGGTAATGACGTCTTAATGATCAATGATTTAACTGTCGGATACAATAACGATCCTCTTTTTGAAAATGTTAGTCTCAAGATGAATCGAGGAGAGAGTGTTGCGTTAATCGGTCCAAACGGAATCGGAAAATCAACACTCATCAAAGCTATTGCAGGCAAAATAAACCTGATGAAAGGCGATATTCGCTATGGAAGCAATGTCTCTATCGGTTACTACGATCAAGAACAAACCGAACTAACTTCTAACAAAACCGTTCTTCAAGAATTGTGGGATGACTATCCACAGACGAATGAAAAAGATATCCGGACGGTTTTAGGAAATTTCTTATTTAGTGGGGAAGACGTGTTGAAGACTGTTTTTGATTTAAGTGGTGGCGAAAAGGCGCGATTATCTCTAGCGAAACTGATGATGCAAAAAGCTAACTTTCTTATTTTAGATGAGCCTACAAACCATTTGGATTTGGACAGCAAAGAAGTTCTCGAAAATGCCCTTATTGAATATCCTGGTACACTTTTATTTGTTTCCCACGACCGTTATTTCGTTAATCGTATGGCTACAAGAGTTGTGGAACTTTCCTCTAAATCCATGACGAGTTTTCTTGGGGATTACGATTATTACTTAGCTAAAAAAGAAGAACAGGCTGAGTTTAAACGGTTGGAAGATGAAAAAGTTGCGGCTAGCGGGCGTGTTACTAAACCTGTGACTACCGATAAACAAACGAAGTCCGATTACGAAAGAAATAAAGATCAACAAAAAGTGCAGCGCCAAAGACAACGACGGATTGACGAAGTTGAAAAACAAGTAGAACAAAAAGAATCCGTTATTGCTCATATTGAGGAGCAATTATGTGATCCTGAAGTGTTCCAAGATCACGAAAAATCTCTCGAACTTAATGAAAAGCTAGAACAAACAAAACAGACAATGGAGATACTCATGGAAGAATGGGAAGAACTCCAATTAGAAATGGATTAAAGTTATCCACACATAAGCCTTATGTTTGTTAATAACGTTCGTTATTTAACGAAAATTCCACCGTCAATCTTAGTTATTGGCGGTCTTTTTATGTTATCAACAAGCCAATAAAAAAATGAAAATAAAATCAAATTATCCTTGACTTTTCCACAACCTCGACGACAGCTTTACAACTAAAAAGAAAACGAATGCAATTATCAAAAAGATGATTATATTCTGACATATCCACACAATCCACAGGTTTATCCACAGGTTGAACCTTGTTTTAACAGTGTTCACTCTGTTTGTTAACAAAACATGCTATTTATCCACAAAATAATTGTTAACAATCATACGATAGATTTATCAACGTTTTAGAGAGTTATGCACACTATCCACAGTTTGTTGATAACATGTTATTAACAAGATCATACTTTCCCCTTTTTAACAAAAATATCAAAAAAACATCGTCATTTTCCTCAACCTGTGGAAAAGACGATGTTTTTATCGTTTATTTCGTTATTTTAACATTAATCCTGCCTGTCCATTTAATCGATCATCGGCATATTTTCCGTCCCAAAAAAGAAACGTTCCAGCAGATCCGATCATCGCTGCATTATCGGTGCATAATTTCAACGGTGGAATCGTCAACGTTATATCTGCTTTTTCACATGCTTCCGTTAACGTTTTTCTTAACCCTCGATTAGCTGCAACACCACCGGCTAACAAAATCCGGTTAACACCTTTTTCTTTCGCTGCACGCATCGCTTTCGTTACAAGAACTTCAATGACACTTGCTTGAAAACTTGCGGCGATTTCTTCATTTGACCATTGTTCTCCCCGCTGTTTTGCATTGTGAAGTGTATTAATAACTGACGATTTTAAGCCACTGAAGCTAAAATCGTATGAACCTTCTTCAAGCCAGGCTCTGGGAAAGTTGATCACCGCTTCTCCTTCATGGGCTAACTTATCCATTTGAGGACCACCTGGATATGGTAAACCTAATGTTCTCGCGACTTTATCGTATGCTTCACCAACTGCATCATCTCTTGTCTCACCAATGACTTCATACGATCCATGTTCCTTCATGTATATAAGTTCCGTATGGCCTCCGGACACAACGAGCGTCAACAACGGAAATGTCAGTTCCTCAACAATATGATTGGCGTATATATGACCAGCAATATGATGAACACCAATTAACGGTTTCCCCCACGCAAAAGCAACCGCTTTGGCTGCATTGACACCTACTAACAACGCTCCAACTAAACCTGGACCTTCCGTTACTGCTACAGCATCAATTTCGTCTTTCGATACGTTCGCTTCCTTCATCGCTTCTTCCAAAATAAAGGTTATTTGCTCCACATGATGCCTAGAAGCAATTTCAGGCACTACGCCACCGAACCTTTTATGACTTTCTATTTGTGAAGATACGACATTACTGAGTACGTCCCGTCCATTTCTCACAACAGCAACAGAAGTTTCATCACAGCTTGTTTCAATCGCTAATATTGTTGTACTTTCTCGTTCACTCATTCTAATCCCACCCACATAACTAAAGCATCTTCTTGGTTATCCGTATAATATTTTTTACGAATGCCACCATCTTTTAATCCATATTTGCGGTACAACGCTTGTGCTGCTTTATTCGATACTCGCACTTCCAAACTGATTTTTACAGCTCCTAATTTCTTTGCCATTTCCATGGCACCTTGAAATAGATACTCGCCTAGGCCTTGACGGCGAAGGGAGCTGTGAATTCCTATATTCGTAATGTGTGCTTCATCAACGATCACCCAGAGCCCACAATAACCGACTATTTTATCGTCCACTTCTGCAACAAGGTAATAAGCGAATTGATTTTTTGTTATTTCATTAAAAAATACAGAATAAGTCCATGGTTGAGGGAAACAATCTTTTTCAACTTCCATCACTTGGTCTAAGTCATCCACTTCCATCAAACGAATTTGTACTACTTCTTCCATAACCATTCTCCTATAAACTAATTATCGCGAACGTTGTTTTTATTGGCTTCTAGCCATTTCGCTTCCGCTTCAGCTAACCGGTGATAATTCGGCGAAAACGTATGCGTTTCCTGTTTATCAACGATCGCATTCATCCCTACTACAGCAAGTTCTAACGGCCGCGGTAAACAATCAATGGCTGACCCAAACACCGCTAAATCACCTAATATTTCAGTTATTAGTTCTTCATGTTTATCTATATCAGGGCTTAAAAATAACACCGGTTCATCCAATTCTTTTAACGACGTTAACCATTGTTCATGAATTGTCATGCAATCTTCTTTTTCAGAGACCATCGTTCCCTCAGCACCTCGATAAAGGCCTGTAAATACTTGCCCTCTTCTTGCATCAAAAAATGGGGAGACCACTCCTTGAAAATATCGACCATTTTGAGCAAGCATTTCCATGCTAGAAACACCTACAACAGGGACACCTAAACTCCACGCCAACGTTTTTGCTGTCGTGACACCGATTCGAACTCCTGTGTAGGAGCCTGGTCCTTCCGAAACAACCATTCGATCCAAATCTTTCGGCTCCATTTCCACTTCATTAAATAAAGCGCGGATTGCTGGCATTAAACGTATGGAATGGTTTTTCTTTTCATGGGTTACCATCTCCCCCACTGGAACGCCGTCTTTCAGAAGAGCAACTCCCATTACATACGTCGACGTATCAATTGCTAATATGTTCATAATCCATAAACTCCTTAATTAAAGTCACATAATAATCGCCAGTTGGTATGAAATAGAAGAGCCTTTCGTCTTCCCCAGTATACTCGATCACGATGTCTAACCGCTCTTCTGGTAATTGCTCCGCGATCATCTCTGGCCACTCGATTACCGTCACTCCACCACTCTCAAAGTATTCGTCCAAACCAAGGTCTTCCAACTCATCAGCAATACGATACGCATCCATATGATAAAAAGGTAAATACCCTTGATACTCTTTCATAATGGTAAATGTAGGGCTATTCACTGTCCGTTCTACACCTAATGCTTTTGCTAACGATTTTGTAAACGTCGTTTTTCCCGCTCCTAAATCGCCTTTCAATGTAATAATATCATTTGGCTTCACAAGTTTCCCTAATTTATCAGCAATTTCTGCTGTTTTCTTTGGGGAAACGGATTTTATTGTCCATTCTTCTTTCATCTATAGCCACTCCTGATTGATCAAAAATGTTGATAGCCTGATTTCTCTATCAAAGATCGTTTTTCTTGCCTTTTTAAAAATACTGAGCCTTTCCCTTTTTCAACTGTGCCAATTTGGAATAGTGAAAGATTATTTTCACTGAATAACAGTAATAGCTTTTCCCAACCGTTAGGAGAAATTGTACCAACTAGCTGAAAGTCTTCTCCTCCGTAAAGCATCCACTCTTCTTGTTTTTGTATAGAATGTGTTTGAAATTCGGTATGAATTGGCAACGTATCCCAATCAATAACGATGTTCACTCCGCTTGCTTCCGCGATTTCTTTCGCTTCATGAGCAATCCCATCACTTATATCATTTAACGAAACCCTTTCCCCACATTCAGCAAGCAATCGTCCTGCCAACAGTTGTGGTTCTGGCTGTTGATGCGCTTTTATAAATGGACTTAACGTCTGATCATCGATTGCTGATAAGCCTTTTTGGAGCAAAACTTCCAATCCATAAGCGGACAAACCAATGTCTCCCGTTATAAAAAGAATGTCCTCTTCTTCTGCATTCGACCTTAATAAATGACGTCCTCTCTCTACTTGGCCGATCACCGTTACAGTAATGACCAACGACTCTTTCGTAGACACGGTGTCCCCACCAATCAAGTCTACTTGAAAGCGAGATGCTAACTCCTCCATGCCATGATAGATCTCGATTCGTTCTGCTTCTGTCCAACCTTCTTTAGGAACAGCAATCGATACGAGATAATAAAGGGGAATCGCTCCCATCGCTGCTAAATCACTTAAATTAACGGCAAGAGCTTTATACCCAATGGATTTAATTGGCATCGTTTCTTTCTTAAAGTGAATCCCTTCCACCATCGTATCCACTGCAACAACTTGATCAAATTTCTGATCCACACGATAAACAGCAGCATCGTCACCAATCCCTACTTTTAAAGATGAATGGAAATGACTTTTAGGTGCAATTGATTTTATCCAATCAAATTCATTGTTCATAAAGAATCCCCTACCTCGCCTCTTTGCTCTTCTCACTCATTTTAACCGTTTTCCATTATATCAAACAAACAAGAAAAAAAGGAGAGAAAACCTCTCCTTAAGATAGTGCTTTCTGAAATACTTCCACGATATCTTCCGCGTCTTCAATTCCAACGGAGATACGTATCATCGAATCCGTCACACCTAGTTTTTCTCGCATATCTTTAGGCACTGGACGATGCGATGTACCAACCGGATATGTGATTGAAGTCTCAACCCCAGCTAATGTTGGAACAATTTTGACCCAATCAAGCTTTGTAGAAAATTCCTGAACACTTATTCCTTCTGCTAAATCAATCGTCACAATCGCTCCATTACCTTCTTCCGATACCGCCTTCGGATAAAACACGTTGTTTATCTTTGCATGTCCTTCAAGAGATCGAGCTAACTTTTGTGCGTTTGAACATTGGCGTTCCATACGTAAACTTAATGTCTTTAATCCTCGACAGCCAAGCCACCCGTCAAACGGACCTAGGTTGCTTCCAAGAATAGATACTTTCCCTTTTGCCTTGACCATCAGCTCACGACTTCCAGTGACAATGCCTGCTGAAACGTCACTGTGACCTGCTATATATTTCGTCGCACTATGTGCGACAATATCTGCACCAATTTCATGGGGGCGAATTAAGTAAGGGGTCGCAAATGTGTTATCCACCATTGTTTTCAGACCATGGCTAGCAGCGATTTTTACGATACCTTCTAGATCTTCTACTCTTAAAAGTGGGTTTGTAATTGACTCTGTATAGAGCAATACCGTATTTTCTCGAATCTCATCTTCTATTTCTTCTCGACTCGAATAATCTACAAAACTAACAGAAATACCAAAGTCTTTTAACTCATGTGCAAAAAGCTGATATGTACCACCGTATAAATCCTCTGTTGCAATGATATGATCTCCTGTTTTCGCAACAGCTAGCACACCTGCAAGGATAGCTGATAATCCAGAAGCAGATGCCACGCCCATTTCAGCTCCTTCTAAATCAGCCACACCTTTTCCTAAATCATCTGTATTCGGATTTCCCATTCGTGTATACATATATGATTTTTTACCTTCAAAATAACTTTCCATATCATCGATATCGTGAAATGAAAAAGCGGATGTTTGATAAATTGGTTTTGTTTTACTTACTTCACTCGTCTCCATCTTCTGAGGAAAATGGACATTTTTTGTTTGAAATCGCAAATTACGTCAACACCTTTCAAAACTTGTCATCTATCTATCATACCTTATTTCAATAATCATGAAAAATATTTCTTTATGTTTTTGAAATATTCTTGCTATTATTAGCCATATTTCTCGTTTCACTCAAGAAAAACCAATTTCCCTTCTATAATATGGTAGTTATTTCTAGTATTTAGGGTTTATGAACGACCAATTATTTACCCTGTTCTTCCCTACCTATCCAAAAGTCAATAGTATTTTTATGTTAAAATAAACTTAGAGATTGTCATTTCGTGTATATCAGAGATTTGAGCATATAAAAGTTCGATTATTAAAGAAATAATTTCTTTTAGAAACGTTTACAGTATTTTTATTTTATCGTTGGTAGAATTTATATAAAAAATAAGGAGAGTTATATGTCTGTTAAAATAACACATAAGGGTAAGCAAATGGTTCTTAAACAAATAGCTAATTTTGAACAAGAATTGAAGCAAGTACGTATTGATAAAAATAATGCATATCATGCGTGCGGTGATGATAAGTTAGCTAATCCTAATTTTCATAAATTAATGCAAGATGAACGTATATTAGTAGAACGTATTCAAGATATTCATCAAACGTATAAGAATGCTGAACTTATTGAGTTTGATGATCGAAATACGAAAAAAGTTGATATTGGCTCTATCGTAAAGTGTTCGTTTGACTATGCAACTTTTACGGAAGAAGAAGTATATGAAATCGTTGGTTACGGTGAATCTAATATAGAGGAAAATAAACTTTTCTATGATACAGAAGTTGCAAGGAACTTGATAGATTTAAAAATTGGCGAGGAAACTATTTTGTCCGTTCCTTCAGGAAAAGTAAAGTGTAAGGTTTTAAAGATGTATAGCGGATGGGAAGAAGTTGAGATTCCTTTATAAAAAGAAATAATGTTATATTTGTTCTTTTTCCAACTATAGGGAGGAACTTTACTTTAAGAAGACAAACAATTTATAACGCATGAATGTGAACTGCACCCGAATTGATGGACGTAATCTATCAATTGGAGGTGCAGTAGTTTTTCTATGAATTACTACATGCTATGTTGTCTTCATAGTATCAAAACTACATAGCAACAGTTCTATTTAAAAATGACTTATTTATGCACTTTTTGCTCAGAATAGAGCGGAAACGACATATAAAAAGTTGTTCCTCTATTTACTTCACTCTTAATATGATATTTGCCGCCATGATTTTCAATTATTCTAAAAGTCATCATCAATCCTAACCCAGTACCTTTTTTCTTAAGGGAATAAAATGGTACTCCTAATTTATCGATTTCGACTTCCGTTAAACCAACACCTTCATCAGAAATCTCAATTTGTAGTCTATTATCATCTTCTGAAATAGAGATTATTACGGTTCCACCCTCAGGCATTGATTCCATTCCATTTTTTATAATATTGATAAACACTTGTTTTAATTGATTTTCCTCACAATTTACATTTGTTTTATCTGTGCTACAAATCAAATGGAAACGAACATTTTTTAAATTTGATTCTGGTTCCAAAAATTTAATGACATACTCAATGATGGACTGAATATCTTTTGGGGTGTAAGTTACTTCATGTGGTTTTGCGAGCATCATAAATTCATTTACTATGACTGCAATTCTATCAATTTCTTCAAGCATAATACCTTTGAAAGGAGATTGAAAAGAATCTAGCTGTGTAAAGCCTTTAATTGATGTAAGTGGATTACGAATTTCATGTGCTAAACCTGCGGCCAGCTCTCCTAAAACAGATAACTTTTCCGATCTAAGTAGTAATTCTTCCCCTTTTTTTCGAGAAGTAATATCTTGCTGGATCGTTATAAATTGAAAAGGTTTATTTTCTTCTACTAATGGCACAATTGTAGTCGCAACCCAAAAAGGACTACCATCTTTTGCTTTTTGTTTCAATTCTCCTCGCCAAACTTCGCCTTGCTTGATGGTATCAATGATCTCTTCATGGAACTGATCTGGATAATTATCCATGTTTAACGTACGGTACTCTTTTCCTATCAGCTCTCTTTTATCATATTGCGTAATTTGGCAGAACTTATCGTTAACATAAGTAATCACCCCTCGTCGATCAACCATGACTACAATAGACGATTTATCCAATGCTTCTTGGATATCAATGAATCTTTTTTGGAAAAATGAGACGTCTTTGACTGTCACAATGTATCCGTTAAAATAATTATCAACATCGTACTCATTAATGATTATGTTACATGAATCCGATTCCCCCATTTCTATACCATACTCCAATGGGAAATCCTCTACTTTCCTATGTTTAATCAACTCAGTTTGTTTTTCTCCAATAAATATATCGAGCTTTCTCCCAATTAATTCATTCTTGTATTTAATATTTAAAGAATTAGAGCATTTTTCAATTAGATTATTCGCATAACTATTAAACCAAACAATAGTCATTTCTTTGTCTAAGATAAAGATGTTTTCACTAACTTGATTCATAACCTGAAGCAATTCACTTTTTATCATTGAACCCAATTCCAATTGCAGACACTCCTTTTATAAAAACATTAAATACAGGAATAACACATTTAGGGATTATTTCCTTTTAATGTATCATAAATTCTATTATATTTGTAATCAATACTAGAACTATTTGAGCAGTTTCTCACTGTAATTAACTACTAGTTATCCTATTGCCAAATTGTTGGTCGTTACGGTGCTAGTGGTTTGTTTTAGTGTCCTAAATGCGTAAATAACGGGTTTATAGGGTACTAATCGACTTCTTTAGCTACCCTCTTTTTGTAAAACAGCTCTTCATAGGTCGCTAGTTGACCTCTCTTGTGACCGTCTTTCACCAAAATCAGCTCATGTCTGGCACAAGACGCTCTCTCTTAGTTGCTTGCTCTAGTGACCCTAAATACGTTAATGACATATTTATAGGGCACTAATCGACTGCTTTAGTGACCCTAAATTCTTTTTTATTGCATTTTAGGGGCATTAGTTGCTTGCTCTAGTGACCCTAAATACGTAAATGGCATATTTATAGGGCACTAATCGACTGCTTTAGTGACCCTCTTTTTCCAAAATAGCTCTTCATAGGTCGCTAGTTGACCTCGCTTCTGACCGTGTTTCATCAAAATCAGCTCACGTCGGTCACAAGACGCCCTCTCTTGTGACCGTCTTTTACCAAATTCAACTCGCTTTGGTCACAAGACGTCCTCTCTTGTGTCCGTCTTTCACCAAAATCCACTCGCTTTGGTCACAAGACGCCCTGTTATTGCTTGTTCACACATCCAATAACTCGCCGCCAAACTTCAAACCCAACAAACCCAAAATCAACATCCTCAAAAAACCAAACACAAAAAAGACACCCTCATAAATGAGA
>NZ_JARZHF010000018.1 GCF_029891575.1 Salipaludibacillus daqingensis
CGCTCTTAGTTTTGAGCGTGTCCTTTTGGACTTGTCACCGCTCCTCCTATGAAGCAAGCATAAGAGGAACAAGTAAAAAAAGTTAGTCGTTTTTTTCAAAGTGTCCTTGACATGGGGTCCACTTTAGTTTTTAAAAAGGAAGGTGTTTTTCATTCACGGAAATTGGCTCGTCTAACTCTTAATTTGTGGGTTGTTGAGCGATGTTAAATGCCGTCATACATCATTCGACCTGCATTTTTCTGGAAATATCATTGTCTTTTTCCAAGCCTAATTAACGGTTAAATCTTTTGTACTATGATACGATGAAATAAAAACATGACGGTCAAACACCCGTTCTAATTCGTAGTGTTTTATGGAATGTTTATCATCAAACGAAGGGGCGACACGGGATGAAAATAAATTTGGTCAACGTTGTCACAACGCTATCTGTTTTAGCTACAATCGCCTGGATTGTCGGCATGGGCATAACGATCAATGATCAACTTTTGACAACGACGTCATCATCACAAGAATGGACAACGACACCAAATGAACCAGAAGAGCAAACGAGTGGCCTTTTTATCTTGGCTTTAGGTGACTCGCTCACTCGAGGAACTGGAGATACGACAGGGCAAGGGTATGTGACGTATGTATTGGAAGACTTGAAATCGAGTGGTGATAACTCGATCAACTTGTCCAATTTAGCTGTCGGAGGATTCACGTCCGAGCAACTCATTGATCAACTGCAAGAATCCGAAATACAAAGGCAAATTGCGCAGGCTGATATGATTTTCATGACGATCGGTGGGAATGACTTATTCCAAGGAGGACAAGCGCTGATGGCGTATTCCTCAGAAATGATCGAGGAAACAACGCAGCAATACAAGGAAAATTTAACGTCTATTTATACAACGATCGAATCAGCTAATCCAAATGCTGTCGTTTATCACGTCGGTCTATATGATCCTTTTCAAGAACTAGATAATTCTAATCAAACATCAAGCACAGTTCGCCAGTGGAATTTTGAATCAGCTGAAATTGCTGCTTCGTTTGACAACGTCGTCTACGTCCCGAGCTATGATCTTTTCGAATTAAATGTGAGTGATTTTTTGTTTAGCGATCAATTTCACCCAAATAATAGAGGTTACGAGTTAATTGGTCGACGTCTCGCATCTCTTCTTTCATTAGAGCAAGGGGGACAAGTCAATGACTGATCTGCCATCAACCTTAGTCGTAAAAAATTTATGCAAAAAGATTGGTAGAAAAGAAATCATTAAGAACCTTTCCTTTGAATTAAAAGAAGGGGAAGTATTTGGTTTTCTAGGACCGAATGGATCTGGAAAAACAACGACGGTTCGCATGCTCGTAGGATTAATCAAACCGACATCCGGTGAGGTCCATATTTATGGGCACCACTTGCAGAAGGATTTCATTAAGGCGATCGACAACATTGGCTGTATCGTTGAAAACCCAGAACTTTATCCGTATTTAACAGGGTGGGAAAATTTGCAGCAGTTTGCGCGCATGGTTCCAGGGATTAAGAAAGCAAGGTTAAAAGAAGTAGTCGACCTCGTCGGCTTACAAAATAGGATCCATGATACAGTCAAAACCTATTCATTAGGGATGCGGCAGAGGCTTGGCATTGCTCAAGCGCTATTAGGGAAACCGAAAGTGCTTATTTTGGATGAACCAACGAACGGTCTTGACCCTGGAGGAATAAGAGAAATGCGAGAGTTCATTCGCACGTTAGCCGAGCGAGATAAAATTAGCATTCTCGTCTCTTCTCATTTGCTTAGCGAAATTCAGTTAATGTGTGACCGAGTTGCGATCATTTCCAAAGGACAAATCATCAAAATTGACTCTGTTGAACATCTCCTTGCTGCACAAGAACGAGTCTGGTGGACATTGGACCCAGTTGCTGAAGGGAAACAAATTATCTCAAAGACGATGACGATTTTTTCTGAAAAAGAAGGTGTCATTGTTACAAATTACGATGAAAAAAACATTGCTTCTGTTAATGAGACATTAGTCCGAAAAGGTGTGAGAGTACACGGGATAGAAGTGAAACTCCCTACCCTCGAAGATCTGTTTATTGAATTGACAGGAGGGGAGACCATTGATTAATCTCGTTCACAATGAAATGATCAAACTTGTTCGTAAAAAAAGACTTTACGTCATCATTGCGATCATCGCTGTCCTCGTTTTTTTATTTACGTACGCTCAAATGAAACAAGTAGAATCGATGCAAGAACGATTAGGAACGATGGACTGGCGAACCGAGCTCCAACAAGAGATTACCAATACACAAAATCGGTTGAACTCCAGCGGCATCTCTGATGAATGGAGAGGGTATTTACAGATCCAAGTAAGTCAGCAACAATACTATTTGGAACAAGATATTAACCCGTCTGCTCCTGGTGCACCAACGTTTATGCGAGTTTTTATCGAGAATTCCATCGATCTTGTTTTACCACTATTAGTGGTCGTCGTCGTTGCTGACCTTGTTTCTTCGGAATCTAGTGTTGGCACTATCAAAATGCTGCTCACGAGACCTGTCAAGAGGTGGCGGATTTTATTTAGCAAATTGTTGACAATGATTTTATCCGTTTCCTTTATCGTTTTATCCCTCGGGTTCTTATCTTACGCCATTTCTGGGGCTGTTTTTGGCTATTCGGGGTGGAACTTACCCATCCTTACAGGGTTTGCGATAGAAGGAGAAGAACTTGTCACAACGAATGTACGCTTAATCGAACAATGGCAATACATTCTTATGGAGCTTGGCCTCACGTGGTTTGTTGGCATTACCGTTGGTGCGATCACGTTGATGCTGTCTGTGATCATGCGAAGTACAGCGGCTGTGATGGGTGTCATGTTAGCGGCGTTAATTTCAGGCGCGATCTTGTCTAACATGGTTTCTTCTTGGGAATCAGCAAAGTATTTTTTTATGGTAAATTTACGTGTCACAAACTACATTAGCGGAATGGGTGCACCAATCGACGGCATGAGTCTCGGTTTTTCTTTATCGGTGTTGGCTATATGGGGGCTTGCTGCTTTAGTGATTGCCTTTATTACGTTTACCCGTAAAGATGTTTATTGAAAAAACGCTGTACTAAACAAATCGTATCACGACAAAATTAGGTCTCCTTTTCGGGACCTAGTTTTTTATTGTCCTCCAGAAAGAGGTTTTTCGTTAAAATATTCTAACGCATGATTCACATGGTCAATATCGTAAATGTTTCTTTCTAAGCAGAATTGAATGATTAAATCACAAGTATCGCTATTAGATAGAGAATGCCCTCCTGAACTCAGGAGCTCTGCTACTTGAATTTCCTTTAGTTCTAGGGCTAAGGAAAGAGCTAGAATCGTATGTTTTCCCGGACGATAGGCTTCATTTGAACGTATTTTTGAGAAATGTTTCCGATCGAGACCTGCTCGTTTGTAAACTTCAGGATCGGTGAAGCCTTTTTCATCGATAAACCGGAACAATACTTGCTGAAAAATTGGCTGGCGATTTGTTTTAATAAAATCTTCTAAATCTACCATTTCAATTTCTTCCTGCATGCGATCTTCCAAACGTTCAGCGCTTTGGTAAATTGCTTCATCATCCTCGACCACAATTAAATGATCTTGTATATATTGCTCCATTTCTTTAAGAAGCTGTGTTTTAAGCATCGCGTTTTCCTCCCTGAAATGTCGCTTCCTAGGCGACCTCTTATTCCGTCTTCTCCGTTATTATTATATCAATAACAGGAAAGGAAGATGAAGATGAATAAACAAGTATCAGAAATTGTTTTCTTATTAGACAGAAGCGGTTCCATGGCAGGGCTTGAAGGGGACACGATTGGAGGATTTAATGCGTTTGTGAAAAAACAATGTGAATCGGAAGGAAAAACGGTTCTTACAACGGTATTGTTTGATGATGACTATGAAATTTTGTGGAATGGAGTGGATGCAAACAGTGTGAAGCTTACGAAGAAGGAATATTACGTTCGTGGTACTACCGCTCTGTTAGATGCGGTTGGCAAGACGATTTTGGATGTTGGGTATCGACTGTCAAAGACAGAGGAAGAGCAAAGACCAGACAAAGTGATCTTTGTCATTACGACGGACGGAATGGAGAACGCGAGCTTTGAATTCACTCGTGAAAAAGTGAAAGAGTTGATCAATCATCAGCGAGAAAAATACAATTGGGAATTCCTATTCATGGGAGCAAACATTGATGCCGTGAAAGAAGCTGATCATATTGGTATCTCTAATGACAATGCCTTTTCATTTGATGCATCGAGTGATGGAGTAAGCTTGATGTATGAAGAGATTTGTGAAGTTGTTTCAGAGAAGAGAATGAAAGAATAACGTTTCTCATAAGGATTATTGTAAGGGTGTTAGCCTACTGTTGTAGATAAATTTAAGGGATTTTGGTTAGTTGTGTTTTGAGACGCGAATGAGAATGAGGGAGTAAATTCGCGTCTTAACATGCACGATTTGAACGTGATTAATGAGAAGGAGTTACGCTACTTTGCGTTCAAACATGAGAGGTAGGACATGAATAATAGGCAGGGTTTGATAGTGCCCGAGGAGCGAGCGGATCGCCGATGAAAGGAAGTAAACGGGAGTTTCATTCAATCATAGGCTAATTTAATAACAACTTAAACAATGAAACCCATCCATCCATACATAATTAACTTTATCACGACATTACAGAAGATCCGAAAGTTCAACTCTCTTTTTAATCATATAATATCCATAATAAAATACCGAGAGATTCATCGGAAAACGTTTAGTAACGCTTAAGAAAGGGGAGTTTACCTAGACTAAGCATAATAATTGACTCTCCTATCTATAATATTTATTATTACAGTATAAACTAGATTAATTGATAAATATTCATAGATTACTAATCTAGCTTTATAAACAGTATTTCGTTCAAAAGTTCGGCAGCCATCGAATATGTTTATGTTTGCCATAGGGGGGATTGAATGAACAGTAATTTTACACTAGCTATTCATAGTTTAACTCTCCTAGCATTGAAACCAGACAGTATGTCTTCTAGTAAAGCAATAGCTGAGAGTGCTTGTGTTCATCCTGTTCGTATTCGAAACGTATTAAGTTTGTTGCGAAAACATGGCTTTATCGAATCGAAAGAAGGAACGGGTGGTGGATTTATTTTCACTTTAAATCCAGCAAAGGTAACACTATGGGATATTTATAAAGCAACTTCTGAAGGAGCTTTGCAGCCAAAGTGTCCAGAAGCAAATGAGGAATGCATTGTTGGGGCAAATATGAAAAATGTGTTATTTAGTATTTTCATAGGAGCCGAAGAACATCTAGGAGAGTACTTGAAAAAATATACGATTAAAGATGTCGTTGAGTTTGTAAATAACGAACCAGAAAAGTATTGAGTAAATGATAAAAGAAAGTAAAACTTCACATAAAATGTAATATTTTATATTACAGATTACAGTTAGTAACTTTTACGTAAAAATAACGATTTATTTCCAACATAATAATTAAGAAGGAGTAGGTGAAAGCAATGATTTTAAATAATATTTCTACCTTGAGTAAGGGCGATTGGGTTAAAGGCAAACCGCAGAATGGTGAATTGATCATTGGTTTTGTTGAACGAATGGGCTCTTTAGAAGGGGTTGTTAGTGTAACGGTAGCCACGAGTGATAAGAAAGACACTGTAGGAAAAACGATTCAAATGCTTACTAAAAATGTGGAAAAATTACCTGAATTTCAGGCTGAAACAGAAGAAGAATTACAGTATTTAATTGATTTAGCGTTATTAACGGGAGATGAAGATTGGTTTTTAGAACTGACATCAAAGTTAAACAAACTAAGACAACCAGTAATGAAGTAGTGAGACAGTTTTTAAAAATTATTTTTTAAAGTGCGGTAAACGTTACCATTGTTTATGCATAGTGCCGCACGAGAACCGTCCCCATTCATCACTTAAACAAATTAGCGGAGTTTTCTGAATTTTAGGTTGAACGTTGTTAGATAATCTGTTACTATAAGAGAAATCAAAGGGCTATGTGTAACTGGCGAACACGGATAACCGTGAGGGAGCACATAGTTATCGTAGCCGTTCGCCTGGGCAGAGGTAAGGGATCTGAACATTCGATCCTTTACCTCTTTCTGTTTTATAATAAGGGGGATAGCGTATTAATAGCGATGAACCAGCGTTTTGAATGATTAATTGTTATTAAAAGTAACCAGAAAATGAGTGACACAAAGTGTCTTGGCAGCAAATCAACGGTAAGATTTGTTTGTAGATGTGATGTATTTCACATTTTTAACGAAATGGAAATGATCAAGGACGTAAAAAATTATTTTAAAAAGAGAAAGAGGGAAAAAGATGAGCATTCTCACAATGGATAAGGTAAAAACAATTAAAACACTAAATGATATTGCACAAAGCGGGCTAAATGTATTTAATAACGATCGTTATATGGTTGATAAAGATAGTGAACATCCTGATGCTATCGTTGTACGTAGTTTTAATATGCATGACTTAGAATTAGATAGTAATCTAAAGGCAATCGCTCGAGCTGGAGCGGGTGTCAATAATATTCCTGTTGATAAATGTACAGAACGAGGCATCGTAGCATTTAATACACCGGGTGCGAATGCAAACGCAGTAAAAGAACTTGTGTTAACGACTTTAATGGCTTCATCTCGTAACCTCTTTGACGGTATTACATGGGCCAAAACACTTGAGGGAGAAACAGAAGTTGCGAAGCGCGTAGAAACAGGCAAGAAACAGTTTGTTGGAAAAGAAATCAAAGGAAAAACGTTAGGAGTAATCGGCTTAGGAGCAATTGGTGCTCTAGTTGCAAACGATGCGCTTCGTCTAGATATGGATGTTGTTGCCTATGACCCATTCATTTCTATTGATGCGGCATGGAGCTTGTCTCGTAAAGTGCATAGAGCGATGTCGATTGAGCAAGTCTTTGCTGAATCCGATTATATTACTGTTCACGTTCCATTAACTGAGGACACGAAAGACATGTTCCATGAAGAAGTGTTCCGTCTCATGAAACCTGGTGTTCATATTTTGAACTTTTCTCGTGATGGTCTTATCAATGAAGAAGACATGGCGGCGGCACTCGAGAGTGGAAAAGTAGGGAAGTATATTACTGATTTTCCTAATGAAAATGTATTGAAAATGAAAAATGCTGTTCCAATTCCTCATCTTGGTGCATCTACACAAGAATCAGAAGAAAATTGTGCGATCATGGCGGCTAGACAAGTAAAAGAATTTTTGGAAACAGGTAATATTAAAAATTCAGTGAATTTCCCTAATGCGTCATTACCATATACAGGGAAACCTCGTGTTGCAGCATTTCACAAAAATGTTCCAAACATGGTTGGACAACTTTCAACTGCTATCTCAGAGTATGATTTGAACATCGCTGACATGGTAAACAGAAGTCGAGGCGATTATGCGTACACGATGATCGATATTGATAATGAAGTGAATGGGGACATTATTCCAGGTTTAGAAGCAAAAATCAAAGAAATCGAAGGCATTGTTACCGTTCGTACGTTTTAGTTAATGTTGGAAGTGAGAGGGACTGCCTCTTGCTTCTTTTTTTTGGCATTGGGGATTTAATCATAGTGATCGACATTGTTCGTTTTGCAGGATATTTCCTATCTTTGTTGAACTACTAGTAAGGTATAAAGTTTTCTTGCACAAAAGTAAAAATTGAAGTTTTTCTTTGCAAAGAAGAATGTTCGTTAATAAACAACTTAATAATAAGGATGCATGGAGATGTTGGGAGGGGAAAATGGTGAAAGATTATCAAGGGATATTGCAAAGTTATGACGAAGAGATAGCGATTTATGAAGCATTCGCACCAAAGGTAAGTAGGTTAATTAGAGAACTTGCTATTCAAGATGGAATAGATTTATATGATACGCGTTATCGAGTAAAAAAAAGAGGGAATCTCGAGAAAAAGATCATTAGAAAAAATCAAAAGTACAATAAATTAACGGATATAACAGATATATTAGGATTAAGGATTATTACTTATTTTAATGATGATGTTGATCGATTCATAGCTTTAATTGAAAGAGAGTTTACCGTTGATAAAATAAACACGGTTGATAAACGAAATATTGACCCTGATCGTTTTGGTTATTCGTCTGTTCACTATATAGTTTCTTTAACAGAGAAAACATCGAAGTTACCAGAATATACGCCATTCAGTGAACTGAAATTTGAGATACAAATAAGATCAATATTACAGCATGCTTGGGCAGAGATAGAACATGACTTAGGATATAAAACGAAAAAAGAAATTCCGCGAGCGATAAGAAGGGACTTCTCTCGCGTATCAAGTTTATTGGAACTTGCAGACAACGAGTTTAGTAGAATTAAGAAATACTTAGAAAAATATAGTGACGATATCGAAAGTAAAGTAGCGGAAGAAACGTATGAAATTGCTATTGATAAGATCTCTCTACAAGAATATTTGTATCAATCAGCGATTATAAAAGAAATTAATGATGAAATGTTGGAACATACGGGCGGAACAGTAGTTATCGAAAATAATGGTGTCATTTCTAAATATATCAATAGCTTAGAATTTTTTAATATCGTGACGATCGAAGAATTAGATACGATGTTAAAAGATAATAAACAAGCGATTATCTCATTTTATAAACAGTGGAACTTTGGTGAAATGCGCCTTTTTCTCGAAAAAGATTCCCCCCTTCTTTACATGTTTTATGTGCTTATCTATCGAGAATATCATGAAGATTATTTAAGGGATTACATAAAGGCAAGTCCGATTGAGGATAATTTAACAGAAGGATTAGTCGCTGAATTTAACTTATTAAAAGAAAGAAACATTACGTTATGATTAAGAGTGAAACTGCGCTAGGTCAGAATATCTGACCTAGCTTTTTGGTGTTTGAAAACATGGGTGTCATTCATAGCATGTATGGAGAAGTTGTTCTCATATAGGAAGCACAATCATGTTACATCGCACATAAATTATACAATACAACGGTTGAATGGGGAGGTGGAAGTGCATTGCCAATTGGAAGTATTATCCTCATTCACGTCTTCTCTTTCTTTATGATTTCAGCAGTATCGAAACTTATTTCGTATAAAGCATTTCTTCAATTTGTCGTTAACTTTCATCTATTCCCAAGACGTATCTCACTAATAATAGGAAGTCTCATTCCTTATGTCGAGTTGATGGGGGCAGCACTTCTGCTTCTTGAGCCAACTCGTTCAAAGGGAGCAATTATTTTACTATCTCTTTTGACAATGTTTAGTTATGCAGTCACACAAGTTTTGCGATCAAAACGACGAATCACTTGTGGCTGTTATGGGAGGCTTATCGATGCAACGGTAGATCGGTTTACGATAGGGAAAATCGTCTATTTTTTTCTCGTTACGATCATCATTGGATTTATCAAACCGTTGCAAAACGCTGAAATAAGTGCACTAACGATTGTGATCGGAACGTCACTAAGTTTTCTAGTGTTTGTATTACAAATAATGTGGCAACGTTATCGTGAAACGCTAGACCGTTTGCGAAAAATAAAGTGAAGGAGAGTACGATGGAAGCATTTATTTTTTATTCTGTAGTATTTCTTTGGATCATTCAAATCGTCATTCTATTCGCGATGTTCCTTTTGTTTCGTCAGTTTGGGGAAGTTTATTTAACTAAAGGAGAAGCAGTTGCAAAAGATGGATTAGCAATTGGTAAAGAAACTCCCTCTATTAAAGTATTTTCACTCACGCAAAACAAAGTGGTAGAACTAAAAGAGCTCTTTCATCGACCAACGTTATTAACGTTCCTATCACCTAACTGTAAACCTTGTGAATCTGTAATCGAAGATTGGAATCGTGCTTACAAATCGTATTCAGACAAAGTCAATTTCTGTGTTGTCATCCTTGGTCGTGATGAAGAAGTAAAAGCATTGTTAAAGAAAGATTTTATTACTGGAGAAAAACTGTGGGATAGAAAAGAGGAGCTTTTTCATCATTTTCTCGTACGAGTAACTCCCTTTGCTTTTGCTTTGGATCAAAATGGAGTGGTTAAAGACAAAGGATTGTGCGGTAATAAAGAGCAAATCGATTTATTAGTATCTTCGGTGATGGAACTTCCTATAATTAATGATAAGGAGGAGAACAAATGATTGAAGTGATAGACCAACAAAGTAAGCGACTGGTTACAAATATCGCGAGAACATTGAGTAATAATGTTTACCTTGATCAGCTATTTTCTAATCTATTTCAAAACGTATTAAAGATCATGACGAATCCGTTTAGAATTGGAAATGCACATCCTTCTTGGTGTGAGGTCCTATTGAATCGAGGTCACTGTCGTCTTCCGAATGGTCTATTTTGTAGTCAAGCATGCAGGGACGGTGTTGGGGTAATGACCAAGTGTCCTGAAGGATATCAACCTTCTCTTAGTTGGGGGTTTAGGGTGACGGGATGTTGGTGTGACACATTTAGAGGCAGCAGCATTGTTTGTTGTGACTGCACACCGATTACCAATTCTCCTTACGAAGTAACACCTTCAGACTGCGGATGTATGCACTTCTTAGATAGTTAGGGGGAGAGTCGTGGAATACATTCTTCTCGTTACTTTTGCAATTGTGTCCGGTGTATCTGCTATTAGAACGGCTTGAGGAGTGAATGTGACCTTCGCGGTCGCCCCCCTCGGTGAGGAGGAAACGTTTTATTCTATTATTAAGCCATTGATGTATGTATTAGTAAGTACTCTTTCTGGTGCATTATTCGGCTTTTTCATTTCGACTACCTTTTATTTGGCTGTTATCGGCATTTCTGAAGCAACGAAACTTGTTCTATTGTTAGGACTTGTTTTTGTTTATCTGTTAAAGGGGTTAGGTTATATTTATGTCCCACATCCCCAACGAAAATGGCAAATCCCCTCACCATGGGTTGAGCAAAACTCGATCTTTACTATGACAGTGTGGGGAGCTATTCTTGGCGCAGGGCTTTTTACTTATAATCCGAACGTTCATTTTTGGTTGAAATATGTGTATATCGGTTTTTTTCTTCAACCAATCATTGGACTTTTGATCGGGGGTATATATGGTTTAGCTAGAGCTTTACCGTCTATCTATTTCGGATTTGTATATGTACGTTCATCAAATGAAGAGTATGCCAACGTTATGAAACACATTTGGCAGAAAGAAGACTTGTTCCGCCGCTGGAATCAGATTTTACTTTTTGTTCTTTTTATATATTTACTAGTTGGGTAATACCTCGGAAAAGAAGAAAAAATAGTCGTTTCATTGCCAAACGCTCGGATGAGAATATCCAAGTGTTTTTTGGTAATATAGGAAGTATCAGTTAAGATCCTAATCAATGGAAGTAGATATTCATTCGAGTAATATTATAATAAGGATAGAAGGACATCGAACGGATAAACATGATAATTTGTGAGATAAGTACGTTTGTTTTGGAAGGAGAAAACATGAAGGATATAGTAGACGTTCAACGTGATGCATTATCACAAACAAAAAAGAAAGTATTAGAAGATGTGGACAACTATTTAGGCAAAAAGAAAGAATTCGTTCCTTTTGACGACTATCTTTCGGATCGAAACCATTATTTACAACAAATATGGATTAATATTTGGTTAAATAAAGTAACCAACGATATTTCTAAAAAACAGAAGAAGCATTTTTTAAAAGAAAGAGATTTTGAGGTAGACGGAGTTGATCGCAAATTTATTAACCATTTGTTTCGCACCGAAATGCGAAAGTACGAGCCTTTTGATGTGTTAGAGTGGCTGAAAGGTACATTTTTTCAGCAAGAAAAGATATGGAAAAAACGCTATCTTTCGGCAAGAGAAGCGTATGTCAAGGCAGAAAAAGAAAAGCTAGTAAAGGAAGAAAAAAATGCTCTTTTGTCAGCGATAAATCATGAAGTAACGACACTGATCAATCAGAATAGATTGCTTTTTTATGTGTATATTCGTCGTTATGTTGCTGATCAGCTTGTTCATGATTTGAATAATAAAAAGTATCGCTCTGTTGATACGTTTCGTCTGGAAGAAGAATTAATTCCGGAAGGATCCTTCGATGACAAAGACTATGTGAAACTGGAAGAGTTTCTTTATGAACTGACTGGTTCTGTGCAAAAAACAATGTATTGGGAGTATGAAACGTATAGGGATACATATGAACAGTTGATTCAGAAGACTTTATCAAAGGATATAGCTCAGCTTATATTAGATCAATTGTCGAATCAGTTGAAAAAAAGGTATCGTGACGTTTTTCAAGAAGACCTTTCCCTTACGAAGTTATATGATGTTTGTATGGAACAATTGTATGACTTTCAAGGGGAATTTCATGAGAAAATAGCTGAAGAATATGTATCTGATCTCTTAACGGTTGCAGCGATTCCATTTGATGAAGAGACGCATAAGGAGCTATATAAGAATGATCTTAAAGCTAGTGAAGAACGTGACCAAAAAGAACAGGTTGCTTTGCAACAGAAAGAAGAAGCAGAAGAACGAATGCTTGACGACATATTTGGTCGCGAATACAGTCCTTCATTAGGAAGGAATAGTCATTATGTGCTTCATATTGGAGAGACAAATACGGGGAAAACACACCAAGCGTTGGAAAGAATGAAGCAATTTTCAAGTGGGATTTACCTAGCACCTTTAAGGTTATTAGCACTAGAAGTTTACGATAAGTTGAATGCTGATGGCATTCCTTGTGCGTTGAAAACGGGGGAAGAAGAAAAGGACGTTGAAGATGCTACCCATGTTTCTTGTACTGTGGAAATGTTTCATGAACGAGATTTTTACGATGTCATGATCATCGATGAAGCACAAATGGTTGCAGACAAAGACCGAGGTTTTTCTTGGTATAAAGCGATCACGAAGGCCAATGCGAAGGAAGTACATATTATTGGTAGTCGAAATGCAAAAGAGATGGTTTTAGAGTTGTTAGGGGATGCGGATATTGATATTCGTGAATACCGTCGTGATGTCCCTCTTAAAGTAGAGCCGAAACAATTTCGATTAAAACATGCGTCGAAAGGAGATGCTCTCGTTTGTTTTTCTAGAAAACGTGTGTTAGAAACGGCATCGATTTTGGAGAACGCTGGTCATTCCGTTAGCATGATTTATGGCAGCATGCCTCCTGAAACAAGGAAAAAACAAATGCAACGATTTATCAATAAAGAGACAAGTGTGATCGTTTCCACGGACGCGATTGGTATGGGGTTAAATTTACCGATTCGACGAATTGTATTTTTAGAAAATGAAAAATTTGATGGAACGAGGAGAAGACGCTTAACTTCTCCAGAAATTAAACAGATTGCAGGTCGTGCTGGACGAAAAGGGATATATAATATTGGGAAAGTTGCGTTTACAAGTGATATTAACATGATGGCTCGCTTATTAGAAAAAGAAGATGACCTTGTTCATACATTCACTGTGGCTCCTACGAACACCATTTTTGAACGATTCCAAAGATACTCTCGAAATTTAGGTTATTTCTTTGAGTTATGGGACAAATTTTCTTGCCCTGAAGGAACGAAAAAAGCATCGTTATCGGAGGAGCGAGATTTGTACCGATTGATAAAAAATACGGAGATAGAGGCTCGTTTTTCGTTAATGGACTTGTATGGATTTTTGCATCTGCCTTTTTCAAAAAAAGAACCAGAGTTAACGAAGCAATGGAAGGATACGATGAACGCAATCGTAGAAGGAAAAGAATTGCCGGAACCTCGGATTAAAAAGAAAAGTCTTGAAGACTTAGAACTTTCCTATAAAGCGTTAGGGCTTCATTTATTGTTCTTATACCGATTGGGAAAAAGAACGGAAGCCTTGTATTGGGAGCGGATAAGGTTAGAACTAAGCGATGATGTCCATGAACAGTTGAAAACGGATGTGAAAAAAATTCAAAAAAAGTGTAAAAGATGTGGAAGGAATTTGCCGCTAGATTTTAAATATCCGATTTGTGATGCCTGTCATTGGTCAAGAAGAGGAAGAAAAAATCAGTATGATTACTTAGCGGATGAGCGGTCTTAACTATTAAGGTGACAAGCAATGAAAAAAGGCCTGTTTCGATACGGTAGAAGGTAGTCTTCTTCTGAAGAAGCAGGTACTTTTTATTACTTCAAATTGCTTCTTTATAAATTGTTTAATGATGAGAGAAATATATGATATTTTTAAGAATTGTCTCGTCATATTTTGACAGTGTACACTATCATTTAAGCATTGGTTATGATAGTGACTTACATATATTATTTTGAAAGGAGTTTTTAGATGCGCACTTCTGAGAAAGCTCCACTAGAGCGACGTTTTAGAATAGCCCATCGAGAAGCATGCATTGGCGTTACTCTAGCCGTGATTAATATCATTTGGTGGTATGGTTTTGCATACACTCTCGGTTCGAAACCTCCTGAGGATTATACATACATTTTTGGTTTTCCAGCTTGGTTTTTTTGGAGTTGTATTGTTGGATTTATTGTCATGGTATTTCTCGTCTATATCGTCGTGAAGTTTGTCCTCGTTGATATGTCATTGGAAGATGACGACACGGAAGATGGGGGGCAATCTAAATGAACTGGGATGTCTTATTGCCGTTAATACTTTTCTTAGCTGTTATCTTTTTTATAGGGGTTTGGTCTAATCGGAAAATGGTGAAGTCGACTTCGTTTTTAAGTGATTATTTCTTAGGCAGTCGTGAGTTAGGTGGCTTAGTTCTTGCGATGACGATGGTTGCTACATATGGAAGTGCTTCTAGTTTTCTTGGTGGACCAGGTGCAGCTTACTCGATTGGATTAGGTTGGGTTTTACTTGCAATGACACAAGTGGCCACGGGATATTTTGTTCTATTAGTATTAGGGAAAAAATTCGCGATTGTTGCTAGACGTTATAAAGCAGTGACGCTAATTGATTTTTTGAAGGAACGTTACAACAGTAAACCTGTTGTTCTTTTATCTGCATTGAGTATTATTATCTTTTTATTTGCAGCAATGGCCGCTCAGTGGATTGGTGGTGCGTATTTAATTCAGTCCATCACTGGATTGACCTATACGTCAGCACTATTTGTGTTTGCGATTGCTGTTCTCATTTATGTGATTATCGGTGGCTTTCGAGCGGTAGCTTTTACTGATACATTTCAAGGTATCGTGATGTTTATCGGTACGCTTTTACTGCTTATAGGTGTCGTTATTGCTGGTGGGGGACTGGATGCGATTTTTAATGATTTAATGAATGAAAATCCAAATCTTGTGACGCCTTATGGTCAGGATGGACAGCTAACGGCTCTTTACGTTTCGTCTTTTTGGATATTAGTTGGAGTAGGCGTAATTGGTTTACCTCAAGTGGCGGTTCGTGCCATGTCTTACAGAGATTCTAGGTCGATGCACCGTGCCTTGATTATTGGCACGATTGTTGTCGGATTTATTATGTTGAATATGCATTTAATCGGAGTTTTCGCTAGACCAGTGTTACCAGGAATTGAGGTTGCTGATCAGGTGATTCCGCTCATAGCTCTTGAAGTATTGCCAGGTTGGCTTGCGGGTCTCGTATTGGCAGCGCCACTTGCGGCGATGATGTCTACAGTGGATTCATTACTCCTTCTCGTCAGTTCCTCAGTTGTAAAAGATGTGTATATCAATTACATCAAACCAGACGCCTCAAACAATCACATTATGAAAGTGAGTATGGGAGTGACAGGTTTCATCGGCATCGGTGTGTTTATATTAGCGATTAATCCTCCAGAGCTATTAATTATGCTAAACTTATTCGCGTTTGGCGGATTGGAAGCGGCATTTATTTGGCCGGTGGTCCTCGGTCTGTATTGGAAGTACGGTAACAAATACGGAGCACTTGCTTCGATGATTACAGGAATTGTTAGTTATATCGCCATATTTCAATATAATTCCGTCTATGGAGATCTTTTAGGTGTCCATGCCGTTGTCATCCCGGTAGTGTTGTCTCTCGTTGCATTTGTTGTATTTAGTTTACTTATTAAACGGGAAGCGTATTATTTTCCTGCAAAAACGATGTCTTAAAGGTACCTACTCTCGGTTCTATATGAATGGAGGGTAGGTTTTTTTATTTTATCAACAGCGGAGAGTCTCGTTGCTTCATTCCTGAGAAATTCCATGAATAAATACCCTCGTCTAAGTAAGTATCTATGAATTTACCAAATTAACTGGAATAAATTACAGGTTTATTATCCTATTCTCCTGCGTTACCGTATGTAAGTGTAAAAAGAATTCATTCTAACAGAAGAAAGGAAGGTCTTTATAAATGAAGAAATTTTTTGGAACTCTTTTATCTGTTACGGTAGCATTTGGGATCTATGCGGGACCAGCAGGGGCTTACGAATATTTCAACGAACCCCCTTTTGAAACTTACAAGGTAAGTCAGGGTGACAGCTTTTTCTATATTGCAGAGCGTTACGGCTTGGATTTTCGTGAGCTTCAACGCATTAATTCGGATATTGATCCTTATAACATGCAAGTGGGTTCAATCATCCGGCTAATAGAAGATGATAACAATGTAACAGAAAAATCAGAACCTACTGATAACAGCTATGAAGCAGAAGTTGTCAGGCTAGTGAATGAAGAGCGAGCAAACCACGGATTAGATCCATTAGCTAACAGTTCAGAAGTTCAAAATGTTGCTCAAGCTAAATCAAAAGATATGATTGATAAAAATTACTTTAGCCATACAAGTCCAACATACGGGTCTCCTTTTGACATGCTGGACAAATATGGTGTTGAGTATCGAACTGCAGGCGAGAATATTGCGCAAGGGCAACGGTCCCCAGAGGCAGTGGTTAATGCATGGATGAACTCTCAGGGACACCGTGAGAATATTCTAAACGCTAATTTCTCTAATATTGGCATAGGACACTATGAAAATACGTGGACACAGTTATTCACAGATTAAATATTTTTAAGGAAGAAAGGTTTGTTCAAGTTGAAAAAATTAGCAAGTGTCATATTCACAGGTTTCTTTATTTTTATAGCAGCTAACTCTGCACATTCAAATTACGAGTACTACGATGAACCACCGTTTGAAACGTATAAGGTAAGTCAAGGCGACACATTGAGCTATATTGCTAAACGTTACGGTGTGGATATGGACGATCTCTACAGCTATAACCCGGATATTGAAGGAGATTTAATCATTACTGGTCAGTCTGTTAATCTCGTAAGTAGCTCCGATGATAAGAGCTCAAACAGAATAGAGTTAAGCGCCAGTGACCGGGACCTAATGGAGCGTCTTGTTCATGCGGAAACGCGGGGACAGGAATACGATGGTAAGGTGGCAGTTGCAGAAGTCGTCTTTAACCGAGTTGACAGCAATGAGTTTCCAGAAACTGTTCGTGAGGTAATCTTGCAGGAAAGACAGTTTTCTCCAGTGGCATCAGGGGCGATAAATAATACCCCGAGTGATAAAACGATAGATGCCGTCCAGGATGCAGTGGAAGGGACTAATCTTGTAGACGACGCGTTGTTCTTTTGGAACCCGGACATCGCAACTTCACGCTGGTTAGAAAACAAGTTAGTCATTCGCACAATCGATGACCATGAGTTTTTACAATAAATATTTAAAAGAAAGCAAGGGATGTGGGTCTCTTGCTTTTATTTATAGGAGAGATTAATAAATTAATTGTAAGTGATAATACAAAGTGCAAGCTTGAACGTATAGATTCAGTTTTTCGAACAAAAAATCCCTTACTTTTAAAACAAATTTTCTAGGTGGTCTTTTTATATTAAATAAATTTAAGCGTTTTGTTGTTGGGAAAATAGCTGGACATATTAATAGATAAAAGAACGTTCATGATATAAATAACCATGTTTTTATTAATAGAAGAAAACCGTCAATAAAAATTACAAAAAAAGAGTTGTTTAAATAATGTCGACATGATATGATTGAAATCCGCTAATAAAAGTAATCAATCAACAAAAAATGATAAGAATATTTTAGTTGAAAAACATCTTGCGTTAATTTGATTATTTTGATATAGTTAAAATCTTGCTTTAAAAAGCGGAAATGTTGTTATAAAAGTTGTTGACATTAGATTCTCATTTTTGATATGATATAAGAGTTGCTTTAAAAAACAACAAACAACATTTGCACAACATTTGACCTTTGAAAACTAAACAAGAAGCCAAGCGAAGTGGGATATTTTAAAATATCCCGTCAATAGAAACAAATCGTTGAATGGAAACATTCGACAAACGCCAGACGAAAGTTTGGTTTTGATGTCATGGACATCAAGCTTGATGAAAAGTCATCATACTTTATCGGAGAGTTTGATCCTGGCTCAGGACGAACGCTG
>NZ_JARZHF010000019.1 GCF_029891575.1 Salipaludibacillus daqingensis
CGTCCTACTTTCACAGGGGGAGATCCCCCAACTATCATCGGCGCTGGAGAGCTTAACTTCCGTGTTCGGCATGGGAACGGGTGTGACCTCTCCGCGATCGTCACTGGACATATGAAATTGACAGGTCTTTGACCTCTCAAAACTGGATAACGATCTATCATGAATGAATCTGTCTTCGAACTAAAGCATTGGTTAAGCCCTCGATCGATTAGTATCTCTCAGCTACGTATGTCGCCATACTTCCACACGAGACCTATCAACCTCATCTTCTCTGAGGGATCTTACTCACTTGCGTGATGGGAAATCTCATCTCGAGGGGGGCTTCATGCTTAGATGCTTTCAGCACTTATCCCTTCCACACGTAGCTACCCAGCGATGCTCCTGGCGGAACAACTGGTACACCAGCGGTGTGTCCATCCCGGTCCTCTCGTACTAAGGACAGCTCCTCTCAAATTTCCTGCGCCCGCGACGGATAGGGACCGAACTGTCTCACGACGTTCTGAACCCAGCTCGCGTGCCGCTTTAATGGGCGAACAGCCCAACCCTTGGGACCTACTTCAGCCCCAGGATGCGACGAGCCGACATCGAGGTGCCAAACCTCCCCGTCGATGTGGACTCTTGGGAGAGATTAGCCTGTTATCCCCAGGGTAGCTTTTATCCGTTGAGCGACGGCCCTTCCATACGGTGCCGCCGGATCACTAAGCCCGACTTTCGTCCCTGCTCGACCTGTATGTCTCGCAGTCAAGCTCCCTTATGCCTTTGCACTCTGCGAATGATTTCCAACCATTCTGAGGGAACCTTTGGGCGCCTCCGTTACTCTTTAGGAGGCGACCGCCCCAGTCAAACTGCCCACCTGACACTGTCCCTGAACCGGATCACGGTTCGAGGTTAGAATTTCAGTACAGCCAGGGTAGTATCCCACCAATGCCTCCACCGAAGCTGGCGCTCCGGTTTCCAAGGCTCCTACCTATCCTGTACAAGCTGTACCAAAATCCAATATCAAGCTACAGTAAAGCTCCATGGGGTCTTTCCGTCCTGTCGCGGGTAACCAGCATCTTCACTGGTAATATAATTTCACCGGGTCTCTCGTTGAGACAGTGCCCAAATCGTTGCACCTTTCGTGCGGGTCGGAACTTACCCGACAAGGAATTTCGCTACCTTAGGACCGTTATAGTTACGGCCGCCGTTTACTGGGGCTTCAATTCAGAGCTTCTCCTAAAAGGATAACCCCTCCTCTTAACCTTCCAGCACCGGGCAGGTGTCAGCCCCTATACTTCGCCTTGCGGCTTCGCAGAGACCTGTGTTTTTGATAAACAGTCGTTTGGGCCTATTCACTGCGGCTCTCTCAGGCTTGCACCCTAATAGAGCACTCCTTCTCCCGAAGTTACGGAGTCATTTTGCCGAGTTCCTTAACGAGAGTTCTCCCGCGCGTCTTAGAATTCTCTTCCCGCCTACCTGTGTCGGTTTGCGGTACGGGCACCAGTTTCCTCGCTAGAGGCTTTTCTTGGCAGTGTAGGATCAGGAACTTCGGTACTAAAATTTCCCTCGCGATCACAGCTCAACCTTAGGACAAGCGGATTTACCTACTTGTCAGCCTCACTGCTTCGACGCACATATCCATCAGTGCGCTTACCCTACCTTCCTGCGTCCCCCCTTCACTCAAACGGAAACGTGGTGGTACAGGAATTTCAACCTGTTTGCCATCGCCTACGCCTTTCGGCCTCGGCTTAGGTCCCGACTTACCCTGAGCGGACGAGCCTTCCTCAGGAACCCTTAGGCTTTCGACGGAGGGGATTCTCACCCCTCTTTTCGCTACTCATACCGGCATTCTCACTTCCAAGCGCTCCACATGTCCTTGCGATCATGCTTCTGCGCCCTTGGAACGCTCCCCTACCACAGACACCCGAAGGTGTCTATCCATAGCTTCGGTGATACGTTTAGCCCCGGTACATTTTCGGCGCAGAGTCACTCGACCAGTGAGCTATTACGCACTCTTTCAATGATGGCTGCTTCTAAGCCAACATCCTGGTTGTCTAAGCAACTCCACATCCTTTTCCACTTAACGTATACTTTGGGACCTTAGCTGATGGTCTGGGCTGTTTCCCTCTTGACTACGGATCTTAGCACTCGCAGTCTGACTCCCGAGGAGTAAGTCATTGGCATTCGGAGTTTGACTGAATTCGGTAATCCTGTAGGGACCCCTAGTCCAATCAGTGCTCTACCTCCAAGACTCTACCCTCGAGGCTAGCCCTAAAGCTATTTCGGGGAGAACCAGCTATTTCCGAGTTCGATTGGCATTTCACCCCTACCCACACCTCATCCCCGCACTTTTCAACGTGCGTGGGTTCGGGCCTCCATCCAGTGTTACCTGGACTTCACCCTGGACATGGGTAGATCACCCGGTTTCGGGTCTACAACCACGTACTCATTCGCCCTATTCAGACTCGCTTTCGCTGCGGCTCCGTCTTTTCAACTTAACCTTGCACGTAATCGTAACTCGCCGGTTCATTCTACAAAAGGCACGCTGTCACCCATTAACGGGCTCCAACTACTTGTAGGCACACGGTTTCAAGATCTCTTTCACTCCCCTTCCGGGGTACTTTTCACCTTTCCCTCACGGTACTGGTTCACTATCGGTCACTAGGGAGTATTTAGCCTTGGGAGATGGTCCTCCCAGATTCCGACGGGGTTTCACGTGTCCCGCCGTACTCAGGATACACTCCGGAGGAGTTAACGTTTCGACTACAGGGCTTTTACCTTGTCTCGCGGACCTTTCCAGATCGCTTCGCCTACGCTAACTCTTTGTAACTCCGTGTGGAGTGTCCTACAACCCCAAGAGGCAAGCCTCTTGGTTTGGGCTGTTTCCGTTTCGCTCGCCGCTACTCAGGAAATCGCATTTGCTTTCTCTTCCTCTGGGTACTAAGATGTTTCAGTTCCCCAGGTCTGCCTTCTCACACCCTATTGATTCAGATGTGGATCTTATCCCATTACGGATAAGGGGTTCCCCCATTCGGATATCTCCGGATCAAAGCTTACTTACAGCTCCCCGAAGCATTTCGGTGTTCGTCCCGTCCTTCATCGGCTCCTAGTGCCAAGGTATTCACCGTGCGCCCTTTCTAGCTTAACCATGTTCTGCTTCCAACACTTGATACATCAAGGTTTTTCACATTACTGGACGTCTTTCTCGGTCTTTCTTGGCCTTACTCTAAGACACTCGGTTCACTCTTCTCTGAATCCGAAGATTCAAATCTGTGTAAAACCGGTGATTCATTCATTTATCGTTATCCAGTTTTCAAAGGACAAA
>NZ_JARZHF010000020.1 GCF_029891575.1 Salipaludibacillus daqingensis
TGGTTAAACTGGACCCTATAAAACAGACACGGATAAAAAACTACTTATCCGTAAGTTTTATAGGGTTCTTTGTCGTATACTTATTTTATAATGATTATAATCGGGAGTTGATAATATGGGGGGGCATTATTTTTCGGATAAACAGATAGAAGAACTAAAAAGGAATCCTTATGTGGATAAGGTCTCTAACAAAGCTATTACCTATTCTGAAGCTTATAAGCATCATTTCATACATGAATTAGGTCAAGGGAAGTTTGCTACACAAATATTTAGAGAAGCAGGTTTTGATACACAAGTATTAGGGAAGGACAGAATCAAGAGTTTTTCTCGCAGAATACGAATAATGGCGGATAGAATAGATGGTTTTACGGATTTACGCACCAAATATTATGGACGCCCCCAAACGAAAGAGCGTACCCCCGATGAAGAAATCGCCTATCTCAAACATCAAGTCAGATTACAAAAACAACAAATTGAAGCTTTAAAAAAAATGAATTTTATCCATCGCAAAGCAACCAAAGCTTTGCCCAAGAAAAATACCAACTCATCCAAACATTAACAGAAAGAGACCATAACCTCTTAAATATCAGATGGTTATGTGACATTGCTCAGGTTTCTCGTTCAGGCTATTATGCATGGATCGAACAGGAAGAGAAGCGTCAGGAGCGCGAGAAACAAGATCGCAAAGATTTTGAATTGATTCTAGAAGTCTATCAATATCGCGGTTATGCCAAGGGATCAAGAAGCATTTATATGCGCTTGCTTCAAACAAGAATCGTCATGAACCGCAAGAAGATTCAACGACTGATGAATAAATATCACCTGGTATGTCCGATTAGAAAACCAAATCCTTACAAACGAATGGCAAAAGCCAGGCAAGAACATGCAACGAAGCCTAATCATTTAAATCGCCATTTTAAAGCTTATGGTCCCAAAACGGTCCTGCTTACGGATATTACCTATCTCTACTTTGGACGAGGTCAGAAAGCTTATTTATCTACAATCAAAGATGCGCTTACCAATCAAATTCTTTCTTATGTGCTTAGTGAATCGTTAGAAGTAGATTTTGTTTTGGAAATGATTGAACAATTAATTGAACATCATGCGATTCCTAAAAAACAGAAAACCCTGATCCATTCCGATCAGGGCGTACACTATACCAGTATGAAATTTCAAACGCTACTGAATGATAAAGAATTACGGCAATCCATGTCACGTCGAGGGAATTGTTGGGACAATGCACCGCAAGAATCTTTCTTTGGCCACATGAAAGATGAATTAGGGAATCTTGGCTACATCCTTACTTTTTCGGATCTTTCTATCAAAATTGATGACTATATGGATTACTACAACAACGAACGGTATCAATGGGATCTCGCAAAGTTATCCCCCAATCAATATGCGGCATTTCTTAAAACGGGAGTGTATCCTCTGGCTCATCTTGTGAAGACGCCAGACATTCCCGTTGTTGTTCCTCTACAAGACTAATTTTTTGTTGGAATCGTGTCTCGTATGTTTCTTGTAGTTCGTTCCATTTCCCTGGTAGAAAGACCTCCCCCTCGCAAAAATCAGGGTCTAATCGAGCTTTAAGGTATAGATCATATTCTAATTCGATGGGTGGATACTTTAATATCCATTTTAATTAATCGATAAGGTATGATTCGGATTGCATTTGATTGGTGATTTTTTGATAGGATAGAAAGTATTTACATTATTCCTTTTCTGTGAGAGATTCAAAATATCTTACCATCCAATTGGGATAGATTCGTAACGCATGTTCATCTTGAAAAACAGAAAACTCTAATGCTTCCAAACTTGATAAATAATGTCTCTTCATATTTTTAGTGGATGACAAAAGGACACGCTCTTAGTTTTGAGCGTGTCCTTTTGGACTTGTCACCGCTCCTCCTATGAAGCAAGCATAAGAGGAACAAGTAAAAAAAGTTAGTCGTTTTTTTCAAAGTGTCCTTGACATGGGGTCCACTTTAG
>NZ_JARZHF010000021.1 GCF_029891575.1 Salipaludibacillus daqingensis
AATCGTTGAATGGAAACATTCGACAAACGCCAGACGAAAGTTTGGTTTTGATGTCATGGACATCAAACTTGATGAAAAGTCATCATACTTTATCGGAGAGTTTGATCCTGGCTCAGGACGAACGCTGGCGGCGTGCCTAATACATGCAAGTCGAGCGCAGGAAGCAAGTTGATCCCTTCGGGGTGACGCTTGTGGAATGAGCGGCGGACGGGTGAGTAACACGTGGGCAACCTGCCTTGTAGACTGGGATAACTCCGGGAAACCGGAGCTAATACCGGATGATCAACGGAATCGCATGATTCTGTTGTAAAAGTGGGGAGTAATCCTCACACTACGAGATGGGCCCGCGGCGCATTAGCTAGTTGGTAAGGTAATGGCTTACCAAGGCAACGATGCGTAGCCGACCTGAGAGGGTGATCGGCCACACTGGAACTGAGACACGGTCCAGACTCCTACGGGAGGCAGCAGTAGGGAATCATCCGCAATGGGCGAAAGCCTGACGGTGCAACGCCGCGTGAACGATGAAGGTTTTCGGATCGTAAAGTTCTGTTATGAGGGAAGAACAAGTGCCGTTCAAATAGGGCGGCACCTTGACGGTACCTCACGAGAAAGCCCCGGCTAACTACGTGCCAGCAGCCGCGGTAATACGTAGGGGGCAAGCGTTGTCCGGAATTATTGGGCGTAAAGCGCGCGCAGGCGGTCTCTTAAGTCTGATGTGAAAGCCCACGGCTCAACCGTGGAGGGTCATTGGAAACTGGGAGACTTGAGTGTAGGAGAGGAAAGTGGAATTCCACGTGTAGCGGTGAAATGCGTAGATATGTGGAGGAACACCAGTGGCGAAGGCGACTTTCTGGCCTACAACTGACGCTGAGGCGCGAAAGCGTGGGGAGCAAACAGGATTAGATACCCTGGTAGTCCACGCTGTAAACGATGAGTGCTAGGTGTTAGGGGTTTCGATGCCCTTAGTGCCGAAGTTAACACATTAAGCACTCCGCCTGGGGAGTACGGCCGCAAGGCTGAAACTCAAAGGAATTGACGGGGGCCCGCACAAGCAGTGGAGCATGTGGTTTAATTCGACGCAACGCGAAGAACCTTACCAGGTCTTGACATCCTCTGAACACCTAGGAGACTAGGCTTTCCCCTTCGGGGGACAGAGTGACAGGTGGTGCATGGTTGTCGTCAGCTCGTGTCGTGAGATGTTGGGTTAAGTCCCGCAACGAGCGCAACCCTTGATCTTAGTTGCCAGCATTTAGTTGGGCACTCTAAGGTGACTGCCGGTGATAAACCGGAGGAAGGTGGGGATGACGTCAAATCATCATGCCCCTTATGACCTGGGCTACACACGTGCTACAATGGATGGTACAAAGGGCAGCAAGACCGCGAGGTTAAGCCAATCCCAGAAAGCCATTCTCAGTTCGGATTGCAGGCTGCAACTCGCCTGCATGAAGCCGGAATTGCTAGTAATCGCGGATCAGAATGCCGCGGTGAATACGTTCCCGGGCCTTGTACACACCGCCCGTCACACCACGAGAGTTTGTAACACCCGAAGTCGGTGAGGTAACCTTTTGGAGCCAGCCGCCGAAGGTGGGACAGATGATTGGGGTGAAGTCGTAACAAGGTATCCGTACCGGAAGGTGCGGATGGATCACCTCCTTTCTAAGGAGCATTT
>NZ_JARZHF010000022.1 GCF_029891575.1 Salipaludibacillus daqingensis
GGTGTGCTAAAAACACCCAACCCCGCTATCCCATTGGTCTTGCCTTTGGGATTACTTTTTTTATTGTAAAACCAATGAAGTTGGTTTCAATAATGTTTGAACACTTGAAATTGTCTCTTCAAACGCTTTTGGAAAAGCTTTTCTCATAATATTGGCAGAGCCATTTACATCGGCGTTTATAAGGGTTTTGTTCTTCGAACGATACATCCCACGTGTGATGCGCTGCCCAGAAAATGAATTTTTCACATTGGATTTTCCATAAACAGGGAGGTTATCGTTATCTAAAAAACTAGCTTTTGACGTATACGATTCTTCCGTCGGTATCACTTTAATTCCATGAATCTCAGCCTTATAGGTAATCATCTGAATCAAAAGGCTATGAGGAATCGTCGTAAACAATTGATTATTCTTTTTTCCCATATGGGAGTTTTGCTTCCAATCTTTGTTTTGCCCGATAATAATGGTGTCTATATCTTCGTCTAAAGCCGTTTTGATGACTTGGAAACTCGCTTTATGAAATAAATCTTTGATTTGCTTAAAACGTTTATGATGAATTTTTTCCAAACGTTTTGATGTGAATAGTCCTTCTTTTTGATTTTTACCTTGACGAAGAATCCCCATATAATGAGCTTTCCATTGGTTGTATCGTTGATTCACAGATTTGATGTTTTTGCCCTTCACTAAGACAGGTCTTCGACCTGTGTTTGTGACGATGGTTGCAAGGTTATCAATTCCTAAATCAATGGACATAAGGCGATTTTTTGGTTCCTTCATTTTTTGTTCGGAAGGAACTTCAAAAATCATTTCAACGACATAATGACTGTATTTGGGATTAATACGGACTTGTTTCAATTTTCCTTCGGTAAACCCTAATTTTCCGATATTCAAGCGCTCTTTGGTCTTCGGAAACTTTAAAAATTTATCGTCTTTAATCACGCAATCTTGGTTCGAAAAAGAGACTTCTTTTTCATTTGAACGGCAATAACCAGGGATTTTCGGTCTTGCTTTAAATTTCGAAGGATTAATTTTGTATTCTCGTAAACTAGCATAAAACGACTTCCAATTTTGGAAAACGGTCTTCATAACGCCTTGGCTCGATTGCGTTGGTAGCGACCGATAATCCTGTTGGACCATTGATTTAAAAAGAGCATCCAAAAAGTTGTAATCAACATACGGACACTCTTTAGAAGGTTCATCAAACAAGTTGCACTTGATTTCTTTTTGTTTTTCAACAGGTTTTATTTTTTCTTTTGCCAATTTATTCTGGTACGACAAAAGTTGATTGTCATTGATTCTAGGCAAATGTTTTTGAATGGAATCCAACACTTCGCTTTGAAGAGGTTGCAACTCCTTTTCTTGTGTTAAAGACGTATAAACTTGTCGGATATAAAAGTTGGTTGTGTTATGCATGTTCTTGGCACGTTGGCACATCTCT
>NZ_JARZHF010000023.1 GCF_029891575.1 Salipaludibacillus daqingensis
GACCTGTCAATTTCATATGTCCAGTGACGATCGCGGAGAGGTCACACCCGTTCCCATGCCGAACACGGAAGTTAAGCTCTCCAGCGCCGATGATAGTTGGGGGATCTCCCCCTGTGAAAGTAGGACGTCGCTGGGCGATTAATTATGGAGGATTAGCTCAGTTGGGAGAGCATCTGCCTTACAAGCAGGGGGTCGGCGGTTCGAGCCCGTCATCCTCCACCATATTTTACTGAAAACAGTATATTGCTGGCCTAGCTCAATTGGTAGAGCAACTGACTTGTAATCAGTAGGTTGGGGGTTCAAGTCCTCTGGCCAGCACCATTTTTAGAGCCATTAGCTCAGTTGGTAGAGCATCTGACTTTTAATCAGAGGGTCGAAGGTTCGAGTCCTTCATGGCTCACCATTTTTATGCGGGTGTGGCGGAATTGGCAGACGCGCTAGACTTAGGATCTAGTGTCTTCGGACGTGGGGGTTCAAGTCCCTTCACCCGTACCATATTGCGGAAGTAGTTCAGTGGTAGAACATCACCTTGCCAAGGTGGGGGTCGCGAGTTCGAATCTCGTCTTCCGCTCCAACTTACTTATTACCGTTATTTATATAACAAGTCCTGCCGGGGTGGTGGAATTGGTAGACACACAGGACTTAAAATCCTGCGGTAAGTATTTACCGTGCCGGTTCGAGTCCGGCCCTCGGTACCATTTTAATATGCGCCCTTAGCTCAGCTGGATAGAGTGTTTGACTACGAATCAAAAGGTCGGGAGTTCGAATCTCTCAGGGCGCACCATTTTCATATTAAAGAAAAATCGGGAAGTAGCTCAGCTTGGTAGAGCACTTGGTTTGGGACCAAGGGGTCGCAGGTTCGAATCCTGTCTTCCCGACCATTTTCATCATAAGGGGCCTTAGCTCAGCTGGGAGAGCGCCTGCTTTGCACGCAGGAGGTCAGCGGTTCGATCCCGCTAGGCTCCACCAATATTTTTTGACCTTTGAAAACTAAACAAGAAGCCAAGCGAAGTGGGATATTTTAAAATATCCCGTCAATAGAAACAAATCGTTGAATGGAAACATTCGACAAACGCCAGACGAAAGTTTGGTTTTGATGTCATGGACATCAAACTTGATGAAAAGTCATCATACTTTATCGGAGAGTTTGATCCTGGCTCAGGACGAACGCTG
>NZ_JARZHF010000024.1 GCF_029891575.1 Salipaludibacillus daqingensis
GTAAACACATCAAGTTGCCGAAGCTTGGTCTTGTTCGGTTTGCTAAAAGTCGTGACGTGGATGGACGAATCATCAATGCGACCATACGACGCAATCCAAGCGGTAAGTACTTTGTGTCGATCTTAGCTGAAACAGACGTCGTTGACATGCCGAAGACAAACGCCAGTACAGGCGTTGATCTAGGACTAAAAGACTTCGCTATTCTTGCAGATGGAACAAAATACAAAAACAATCGATATTTCAAGTCGTTAGAACAAAAATTAGCAAAGGCTCAACAGGTTCTATCAAGGCGAGTCATCGGTTCTAGCAACTGGAATAAGCAACGAATCAAGGTCGCTCGAATACACGAAAAGGTGGAAAACAAGCGGACAGATTTCTTGCATAAGACTTCGACGGATATTATCAAAAATCACGATATTATCGGAGTGGAGAGTCTGCAAGTATCGAACATGATGAAAAATAAGAAAACAGCGGCATCGATCGCTGATGTATCTTGGTTTCAATTTAAGACCCTGTTGAAATATAAAGCGAAATGGTACGGGAAGACGGTGGTGGAAGTGAGTAAAACCTTCCCTAGCTCCCAACGATGTTCCAGTTGTGGCTATAAAAACAAAGACGTGAAAGATTTGAATTTGCGGGAGTGGACGTGTGTTTGTGGCGTGCATCACGACCGCGATAGGAACGCAGGATTAAATCTTAAAAATGAAG
>NZ_JARZHF010000025.1 GCF_029891575.1 Salipaludibacillus daqingensis
GTCTTTCTCGGTCTTTCTTGGCCTTACTCTAAGACACTCGGTTCACTCTTCTCTGAATCCGTAGATTCAAATCTGTGTAAAACCGGTGATTCATTCATTTATCGTTATCCAGTTTTCAAAGGACAAAAAAATATGGTGGAGCCTAGCGGGATCGAACCGCTGACCTCCTGCGTGCAAAGCAGGCGCTCTCCCAGCTGAGCTAAGGCCCCAAAAAAATTCAATATGGTGGGCCTAAGTGGACTCGAACCACCGACCTCACGCTTATCAGGCGTGCGCTCTAACCAGCTGAGCTATAGGCCCACATTGAATAAGTTAAATATTTCTATTTACTTAAATATTGAGAGTTTGACCTCTCAAAACTAAACAAAAAAGCCAAAGCGAAGTTCGATTCATAAGTTGAGCAAATGCTCCTTAGAAAGGAGGTGATCCATCCGCACCTTCCGGTACGGATACCTTGTTACGACTTCACCCCAATCATCTGTCCCACCTTCGGCGGCTGGCTCCAAAAGGTTACCTCACCGACTTCGGG
>NZ_JARZHF010000026.1 GCF_029891575.1 Salipaludibacillus daqingensis
GTAAAAAAAGCGTTCAAATTTCGTCTTTTTCCTAACCAAAAACAGGTCGATCTCATTCATAAAACGCTCGGTTGTTCTAGATTTGTGTTCAATTTCTTCCTCGGTAAGCAGAAGCAAAAAGACGCTTACTGGTACATCATCGAAGATATGGTGCAAAACGGTCAGCTACCTTCAAATAACTGGAAAGGAGAGTTTTTCAACAAATACGATTCGATGAAGGCGGTTCGCCAGTTAAAAGAGCAGTATCCTTTCTTAAAAGAAGTGGATAGTATTTCCCTGCAAAAGTCGGTTGAAAACCTCGCTGATTCTTACCAACGGTATTATAAAAAACAAACCAAAGCCCCTACATTTAAAAGTAAAAAGAACAAGGTACAGTCCTATACCACAAAGCAAACCAATGGAAATATCGCTGTTTCAAGTAAACACATCAAGTTGCCGAAGCTTGGTCTTGTTCGGTTTGCTAAAAGTCGTGACGTGGA
>NZ_JARZHF010000027.1 GCF_029891575.1 Salipaludibacillus daqingensis
GTCTTTCTCGGTCTTTCTTGGCCTTACTCTAAGACACTCGGTTCACTCTTCTCTGAATCCGAAGATTCAAATCTGTGTAAAACCGGTGATTCATTCATTTATCGTTATCCAGTTTTCAAAGGACAAAGCACAACACCATTTGTGTTGTACGTCTCTTCTTTCTTCCATTAGAAGAAAAGAAGTCTTGAGAGTTTGACCTCTCAAAACTAAACAAAAAAGCCAAAGCGAAGTTCGATTCATAAGTTGAGCTAAATGCTCCTTAGAAAGGAGGTGATCCATCCGCACCTTCCGGTACGGATACCTTGTTACGACTTCACCCCAATCATCTGTCCCACCTTCGGCGGCTGGCTCCAAAAGGTTACCTCACCGACTTCGGG